>NZ_JBEJGX010000003.1:6617133-9116766 GCF_040253635.1 Streptomyces sp. Edi2
GACGCAGGTGGGCCGCTCATCTGCTGTCCGGTGTGCTGCTCCGGGTCCCTGACGCGGGGCCGTACACGGGCGTCTTGCGGCTGCTCGCCGACCGGATCACGGAACGGTCCCTCCGGGCGGGCGGCTTCGGGCAGACGGGGCTGGCGGCCTTCGGACCGTGGTTCTGGGAGCGGCTGGCGCTGGCCGACGAGGACCGGATGGACCTGCTGCGCCGCCTGCTGCCGGCCGATGGGCCGCCGTGCGGGCCGGGGCGGCGGCCGGCCGGTGCGAAGCGGTGCGCGGGGGAGGGGGTGGAGGTCGAGGCGGCTGCGAAGGTGGGGGCGGGGGCTACGGGAGCTGGGGCGTACGGGGCGCCGTTGCGGGCCGCGTGGCCGTCGGGGTCGTCGGGGACCGGGCCGTCCTCGCGCTCCGTGTGGCCGTCAGCGTCCGGTTCGTCATCGCTGCCCGACCGGTTGTCGGTGTCCCCTCCTTCCTCGTCGTCCCATCCTTCGTCGTGGTCCGGACATCCTTCGTCGTGGTCCGGTTCATCTCCATCAGCTGGTCCGTCCCTGTCGCCCGGGCCGTCCTCGTGGTCCGACCGGTTGCCGGCGTCCGGCCCGTCCGGGCCGCCCAGCCCGTCCGATCCGCCCGATCCGTCCGGTCCCGCGCCGGGTAATTCGTCGCCCCCTGCCGTAGCCGCCGACGGTCCGGGTGCCGGCCACCGCTTCGCGCCGCCGCCGCGGGTGCGCGTCCACCCCGCCGACGACCCGGCGTCCGACCGGGACGGCGACGGACGGCCGGACGCCACCGGTGGCCCGTGCTCCGCCCCCGCGCGGGCGGGCACCCCCGCCCGGGCGGACACCGGTGGCAGCGCGTCCGCAGCGGCCCCCGCAACCGGGACCCGGCCCGCCGCGGCACGCTCGCCCCGGTTTCTCGATGCCGCGGGCACACTGCTGTGCGCGGATCCGCAGCGGATGCAGCCGTTGCTGTGCGACTGGTTCGACGACGCCCGCCCGCTGCAACGCCCCGGCGCGGCGGACGGCGGTCCGGGCCGGCCCGTAGAGCCTGTGCCCGGCGAGATCACCGTGGCCACCGCCGCGCAGGCGCTGCTGCACACCCATCGCCACCGGGCGCTCGACGCCCTCACGGAGGCGCTGGTGGAGGCCGCACACCCCAGGGGCGACGAGCTGATGGACGCGCTCGCCGAGGACGAGCCGGCCGCGGTGTGCCGGGCCGTGGACCGGTGGGCGCACGACGTGCGCCCTGAGCGGCGGGCCGCCGCCGTGTCGTACGGTCTGCGGGCCGCCCGGCACGTGACCGCGGGAGCCGACCGCGCCCTGCTGCGCTACGCGGCCCTCTGCCTTCTCGCCCGGAGCGCCGACAGCGCCCACCACGGCTCCGCGCTGGCCCTGCTGATGGGTGACCCGGCCACGCGCTCCCGCTTCCTGGACCGGGCGCTGGCCCGTTTTGTCGCGGGGGACCCGCAGCTGCCGCCCATGGTCTTCACCGCCGCCCTCGCCGACCACCCCGAACCGGTGCTGACCGCCTTCCGGGCCCGGCTGATCGGCGGCGCGGGGCCACCGGTGGCGGCCGCCCTGCTGCGCATGCTCGCCCGTGCCGATGCGCCGGACCTCGTCGCCCGCGTCGCCGACCTCGTCCGTGACTGCGCCCGGCACTGTCCGGAGCGTGCCGCACGGCCGGTCGCGGAGTTCATCGACCGCCGCCTCGAACGGGGCCCGGCCGCCCGCGCCGCGCTCCGCCCGCTCGCCGTGGAGCTGCTGACCGGCTTCCCCGTAGCGGTCCGGTGCGCGCTCGCCGCCGTGCTGGCCGAGACGGGGCGTGGCGATTCGGTTGCGTTGCGCCGCGAACTGCTCGATGCGCTGCTGGCGCAAGAGGCCTCGTATGCGGTGCCGCGCCGCGCCTACGAGGAGAGCGGGGGCCGGGACACCCGTGTGCTGGAGGCGCTGTTGGAGGCCGCCGCCGAGGGCGCGGAGCGGCGGCCGGCGGAGCGCACCAGGGAACTGGTGCACCGCACCGGGATGCTGCTGGTGCGCACGCCGGCGGGCGCGGCCTGCTTCGACCGGCGGCTGGTGGAACTGGGGCGGCGGCTGCCGGGTTTCGCACGGCGGGTGCAGGACTGGGTGACGGACGAGCCGGGGGAGTGGGCGGCAGTGGTGGGCCCCGGCGCCCGTGCCACGCTCGCCGGGTGTCACAGCTGACGGGCGGGACCGTTGGCCGGGGCTGTCGGGGCGCGCCAAGGGGCTGCGGGGGTGCGGCAGGAGGCTGCGGGGGTGTGGCAGAGGGCTCTGCGGCGGCCGGGCGGTGTGGGCCGGGGGCACCGGGCGGCCCGGGGGGAGGAGGAGCCCTTCGTGACCCGCGGGACCGTCCGTGGGATCAGGGCCGCACCGGGGCCGGGACGGCTGCCCTGAGCCACCCTTCGCGCGGAGCATCACCCGCGGCATGGCAGTCTTAGACCTGCGCCATGCCGAATTGGCGCAATGGACGGACAAGGGTTCGGGCGAGGAGCGGGCACTGTGCAGCGCTGGCGTGGCTTGGAGGACATCCCTGAGGGCTGGGGACGCAGCGTCGTCACCATCGGCTCCTACGACGGAGTGCACCGCGGCCACCAACTGATCATCGGCAAGGCCGTCGCGCGCGCCCATGAGCTGGGGATCCCCGCGGTGGTCGTCACCTTCGACCCGCACCCGAGCGAGGTCGTGCGGCCCGGTACCCATCCGCCGCTGCTGGCGCCGCACGACCGGCGTGCGGAGCTGATGGCCGGTCTGGGGGTGGACGCGGTGCTCATTCTCCCGTTCACCAAGGAGTTCTCGAAGCTGGCGCCGGCCGATTTCGTGGTCAAGGTGCTGGTCGACAAGCTGCACGCCCAGGTCGTCGTCGAGGGCCCCAACTTCCGCTTCGGGCACAAGGCGACCGGCAATGTCGAAACCCTCGCGGAACTCGGGACCACCTACGACTACACCGTGGAGGTCATCGACCTCTACGAGCGCGGGGCGGCGGGCGGCGGCGAGCCGTTCTCCTCCACGCTCACCCGCCGCCTGGTCGCCGAGGGCGATGTGGCCGGCGCGATGGAGGTCCTCGGACGGCCGCACCGTGTCGAGGGCGTCGTCGTACGCGGTGCCCAGCGCGGCCGTGAACTGGGCTTCCCGACGGCCAATGTGGAGACCCTGCCGCACACCGCGATCCCGGCCGACGGCGTCTACGCCGGCCTGCTGCAGGTCGAGGGTGAGGCAATGCCGGCGGCCATCTCGGTCGGCACCAACCCGCAGTTCGACGGCACGGCACGGACCGTCGAGGCGTATGCCATCGACCGCATCGGCCTGGATCTGTACGGGCTGCACGTCGGGGTGGACTTCGTCGCCTACATCCGCGGCCAGGAGAAGTTCGACACGCTCGACGCGTTGCTGGAGCGGATGGCGGTCGATGTGAAGCTGGCCCGGGGGCTGGTCGCGGAGGCGAGCTGACCGCCACCGGTTGGGGGTGATCGCGGCGGCTGGGGCCTCCGGTTCCGGCTTGCCGGCCTTCCGCCTTTCTTCCTGCGATGGCGGACCTTCGCTGCCGCTTCCGTTTCCCCGGTCTGCCTTTCCGGCGGCTTCCCCGGCCTGCCTTTCCGGCGGCGAAGGCCTTCACCTCCGTGGGTTGCCGGCCCCTGGCCCTCTCACGAGTGTCGGCCCCGCCTCCCGCGCTACGGGTGCTTCCGCTCCCGCGGCCGTCAGTGGGTACCGGCCCTTCCCTCCCTGTTCTGATCCGGCGCACCCCCCCGTATGTTTTTCCCCGCCGCCCACCCCCCTTCGGGGGGTGGGCGGGTGTGGAGGTGCGGTCTGGCCAACTCGGGGTTCGGCGGGTGCTGCGGAGGTGCGGTGTCGCCAATTCGGGTCGGGCGGCTGTGGACGTGCGGTCTGGCCAACTCGGGTTGGGTGGGTGGTGGAGCTGCGGTATCGCCAACTCGGCTGATTTCATGCGGAGTTCGACCGAGAGGGGTTCACTCGTCCGAGGGATGACGTGCTACAGGGCGGGGCCGGCATCTCACTGATGCCGGCCCCGCCCCGTGGTGCGCCATGCTCGTGCCGTTACGCCCGTGCGCTATGCCCGCCTCACTGCGGAGGCGGCTGCTGCTGCCATCCCGGTGCCAGGCCGGGGTGTTGTTCGGGCTGCGGTGCGTCCGGAGCGGGCTGTTGCTGCTGCCAGTGGGCCGGCGGCTGGGCGGGCTGCTGGGCGGCCTGCTGGGTCCAACCGCCTTGCTGGGGCGGGTAACCGGCCGGCGGCTGGCCCTGCTGCGGCTGCTGTTGCGGCTGTGCCTGTGGGGGCTGGCCCTGCTGAGGCTGCCCCTGCTGGGCGTACTGCTGCTGGGCGTACGGGTCGCCGCCCATCTGCTGCTGCGGGTACATCCCCGCTGCCTGCTGTGCCCGCGCGAAGTCCTCGGCCACCAGGGCGGAGAGGTTGAAGTACGCCTCACGGGTCTTGGGCCGCATCATGTCCAGGTCGACCTCGGCACCTGCGGCGAGATGCTCGTCGAAGGGGACGACCACCACACCGCGGCAGCGGGTCTCGAAGTGCGACACGATGTCATCGATCTTGATCATCTTGCCGGTCTCGCGGACACCCGAGATGACCGTGATACCCCGCTGCACCAGGTCGGCGTAGCCGTGCGCGGACAGCCAGTCCAGGGTGGTGCTCGCGCTGCTCGCACCGTCCACGGACGGGGTGGAGATGATGATCAACTGGTCGGCGAGGTCGAGCACTCCACGCATCGCGCTGTAGAGCAGACCCGTACCCGAGTCGGTGAGGATGATCGGGTACTGCTTGCCGAGGACGTCGATCGCCCGTCGGTAGTCCTCGTCGTTGAACGTCGTGGAGACCGCGGGGTCCACGTCGTTGGCGAGGATCTCCAGGCCCGAAGGGGCCTGCGAGGTGAACCGGCGGATGTCCATGTAGCTGTGCAGATGCGGGATCTCACCCACCAGGTCACGGATGGTCGCACCGGTCTCGCGCCGCACCCGTCGGCCGAGCGTGCCGGCGTCCGGGTTGGCGTCGATCGCCAGGATCTTGTCCTGCCGCTCGGACGCGAGGGTGGAGCCCAGCGCGGTGGTCGTGGTGGTCTTGCCGACGCCGCCCTTGAGGCTGATCACCGCGATCCGGTAACAGGACATCACCGGCGTGCGGATCAGCTCCAGCTTGCGCTGGCGCTCCGCCTCTTCCTTCTTCGCGCCCAGCTTGAACTTGGACGGCTGGGCATTGGCGCCCGGCTTGCGCTTCTTGGGCTGGTTGCGCAGCAGCCGGTCGGAGGTCAGTTCCACCGCGGCGCTGTAGCCGAGCGGCGCGCCGGGAGCGGCCCGCTGCTGCGGCTGCTGCTGACCCGGCTGCGAGTACGACGCGTAGTTCGCCGCCGCGTTCGGGTCGCCGGCCTGCTGCCCGGGGAGCGGCTGGTAGGCCTGCTGGGGCTGTTGAGCCTGCTGGCCCTGCTGCGTTTGCTGCGCCTGCTGGGCCTGGGCCTGCTGAGCGTGCTGGGCCTGCTGCGCCTGGGCCTGCTGAGCGTACTGAGCCTGCTGGGCTTGCTGCGCCTGCGCCGCCTGGGCTTGTGCCGCCTGGGCCTGTGCTGCTTGGGCCTGCGCAGCCTGGGCTTGTGCCGCCTGCTGGGCGGCGGCCTGCTGCTGGCTGTAGCCGGCCTGCGCCTGCTGGGGGTACTGGCCCTGCTGCGGGTAGCCCTGCGCACCGGCCTGCGGGTAGCCCTGCGCGCCGGTCTGCGGATAGCCGTAACCGGACTGCTGCGCCGCTGCGTGCTGCTGCGGCTGCTGCTGGCCCTGCTGGGGGTAGCCATAGCCGGACTGCTGCGCCGCTGCATGCTGTTGCGGCTGCTGCTGGCCTTGCTGGGGGTAGCCGTAGGAGGTCTGCGGGTAGCCGTACGCGGCCTGCTGCTGGCCTGGGACGCCCTGCTGCTGTTGCGGGTAGCCACCCTGCTGGGCGGGCTGTCCCTGCGGGTAGCCGGCCTGCGGCTGCTGCGCCTGCTGTTGCTGCTGCGCCGCTGCGTGCTGCTGCGGCTGCTGCTGGCCCTGCTGGGCGGCCTGCGCCTGCGCCTGCGCCATCCGCGGGTCCGCCGGCTGGAACTCCGCCGGCAGTGGCGGCAGGGTGCCCTGCCCGGGCACACCCTGCTGCTGTCCCTCCGCCGCAGCGCCCCACGGAGCACCCTGCTGAGGCACGCCCTGCGGAGTCGTCTGCTGCGGGACGCCCTGGTGCGGAACCCCCTGCTGGGGCGCGCCCTGCTGGGGCGCGGCCTGTTGTGGCTGGGGCTGCGGCTGCGACTGGGGTTGCGGCTGTGGCTGCGCCTGGGCCGGGGCGGGCTGTCCGCCTTGCACCGCGGCATCGGGCGCGGGCGGGGGAGGGGTGACCGCCTCAGGGGCGGGAGCTCCGCCCTCGGCGGCGTGCGGCGGCTGCGAGGCCTCGGGCTGCGGCACCGTGGTGGGTGCGGCCTCCGGCGTCACCGCGGGCGCGGCGTCGGCCTCGGGCTCGGGCCTTACTTCCGCCTCGGCCTCGAACTTGGCCTCGGCCTCGGTCGCGCTCGCTGCCTTCGGATCGTTGTCATCGTCGTCGCCCCAGAGGGAGAACGACGGGTCGACACCCGTGCCCGAGCGGCGATTGGCGGCGTCCGCAGCGTCGTCCGTGGCCGGTGCAGACGCCGCGGTCGGCTCGGGGCCGGGAGTTGTGGTGGCCGGTGTGGCATTGCCGGCCGCCGGTGCGTCACTGCCGGCCAGCGGTGCGCCGATGCCGGCGGCCGGTGCGTCATTGCCGGTGTCCTGCGGGCGCAGGGTCGGGAAGCTCGGCGGAGCGGCCTCCACGGGCGGCGGGGTCGCCGGCACACCCTGCGGCGGAACCCCGGGCGCACCCTGCTGCGGCTGCTGCGGCTGCTGTGGCGGAATTCCGGGCGCCCCCTGGGCGGGCCCGGGCAGCGGCCGGCCGGTGGGCGGGCCGAGCGGGGGCTGGGCGGCGGCGGGCGGAGCGGTGGGCGAAGACGCAGGAGGAGTCGCGGGGGAGGCGGCACTCGTGCCCCCACCACTGGTGTCGTTGCTCGCGTACCAGGCCGGTGCGGCGAAATCGATCTTGAACTCACCGGTCAGGTCGAACTCGGACTGGTCGTCGTCAGGATCGTTTCCGTCCGGACGGAAAGCCTCCTGCTCGTTCACTGTGCCTCCTGGTGTACTGCAACGCACCTGAACGGCAGGACCGGATACAGGCGGATCGATCGGATGTAGCGGAAGTCGGAACACACCACCCGGGGTTGCGCCAACACTAACTGTCTCCGTCCCCGTATCGACTGCCGTCGTGCTGTGCTCCTGCGGCTCTCCTGCACAGCCTAATCAAGACTCGGCCCATAGCGGCAGTCGGTGCCATATCGTCTTCAAGCCCCTCGGCACGCTGACGGGCGCACCCGTGGGTGCGCCCGTAACGCCGTGCCTGCGGCCGGTGGTGTACGTGCGGAGCGCGGTGCCCCGAAGGGCAACCGGCCCGCGGGGTCGGTCAGTCCATACGGCGCGGGCCGCCGAGCAGGTTGGTCTCCGCGTCCGTGGGCTGGGTCATGACGAACTGGTGGCCGTCGCGCGAGCACCACAGCATGGCGTTGTCGCTGAGCGTCGGCAGCACCGCGCCGACCTGCTCCGGCAGCCGCATGATTCGCGTCACAACCTCGGTCTCCTCGGGCGAGAGCCGCTGCAGACCGACCAGGTCGGCACGGCTGAGCATCTGCGGCGACCGCGGCCCCAGGAAGGGCAGCACGGTCAGCACCGACTGCCAGGGGCTCGGGGCGAGCTGATTGCGCGGCGGCCGTGCACCCATGTCCCGTACGACCAGCACCGGGCTGGAAACCGACGGACCCTGGGGCGCGATCTGACGCACATCGTGGACGGAGACGCACTGCTGCCCGCCGCCCGCGGCCTGCGCCATCTGCCCCCAGGCCGGCGGCCGCGCCGTCTCGACCGCGACCCGTGCGCCGGTGGCGACCGTACGCAGCGCCAGCACCTGCGCCATCCACATGCTGCCGACCAGCGCGATCTCCAAGGGCGCCGGTCGCAGCAGGCTCAGCACGGCGGGCTGGTTCTGCGGGTCGATGCCGATGATCACGCCGTCGTCACCGACCGGCAGGGTCAGCGAGGCGAGTGATTCCGCGGTCAGGATGTGCGGGCTGCGCCGCGGGCCGCGCAGGCCGAAACCGGGCCGGGGCTGCGGGCCGTTCGCACCCGACTGCCCTTCGTCCGGGCGCGGCTGGTGCGAGAGGCGGCCGCCGCCACCGGTGCCGCCGCCCGCGACGGGGGGATTGCGCCAGCCGTTGCCGCTGGTGTTGACGCGGGGCTGATAGGTGGGAGAGGCCATCAGCGGGTACCTCCGAGGGGAAGCGTGGCCAGCAGGCCGGGCAGCTGTTCCCGGTCGAGCCGTACGAGCCCGACCTTCACGGAACCGGAACGGCGCTCCAACTCGCTCTGCGCGGCGGAGAGCTCGTTCTCACTGCGGGTGGAAAGACGGACGTAACCCGAGATGGCCGGGGCGCGGCCGTTGCCGTGCGTGGCGGCCAGCGTGAAGGTGCTGGCCATCGCCCTGGTGCTGGTCAGCAGCTGGGTGACGGCCGCCAACGGGGCACCGCCCTGGCCCAGTTGGGGCCACCGGCCGATCCAATAGGTGGTGTGCCAGCGGTCGTCGCAGCGCATCGCCCGGGTTGTCTCCTGGGTGCGGCGGGCCGCCCGGCCGTCGCGCCCCATCGCCCCGTTGGCGGCCCGCGGGCTGACGCACACCGCGGTGCCGATCGCGGCCACGACCTCCCGCTCGGCGAGCACCTTGGCGCGTACACCGTGTGCGGTCAGCCGGCTGACGAGCTGGTCGGCGGCGCGCAGCAGCGAACGCTTGGCGCCCTCCATCCCGCCACCGCGGGCCTCGATCGCCTCCGAGCACAGCTCGGGGTCGAGCTTCAGGGCGATCCACGTCAGCTGCAGCGCCGGCGTCTGCGACTGGGCCTGCAGCGGCGCATACGAACGGGCCGCGACGGCCTGTTCGGGCAGGTGCGGGGCCGGCGCGGGCTGGGTGTACTGGACGAACTGCACCGATTCGAGGTGGATGTCCTCGATGTCGAGCGCGGTGTGCAGCACCTCGAGCGGCAGCATGTGGCTGCCGCGCTGCGGCCGCAGCGGCTCGTCACGGGCATCCACCTGGACGAGAGCCGTCAGGAACGTCCCGTCACCGACGAAGCCGATGGCGCGCTGGTCCGATTCGGTGGTGAACTCGTAGGTCCGCAGGGCCGGTTCGCACTCCACCACCGGCGCGAAGGCGGGGTCCACGCCCTGCGTCGCCGCGAGCGCGGAGTTGCTGTCCTTGCCGCGGCGCTTCATGGCGCGCACGGTCGTGATCCATTCCGGCAGCGGAATCCTCCGCCGCCGGCCGAGCGCGAAAATGACCAGAAGAGCCGCGATCACAATGGCCGCGGTCAGTGCGGCCGGGTGGATCGTCCAGCCCACCAGCACCAGCGCCGCGGCGAGTTCGATGATGGCCAGCTGCTGGACGCGCACCCCACCGATGGTTCCGGCCTGTTGGCGCAGCCGCGGTGCCACCGGACCGGCCGGACGGGCCGCGGAATCCCCGCCGCCATTTCCTCTGTTGCCCGAAGCTGTACCGTTTTGGTCAGCATTTCCCGCGTATTGCGGGGCAGCGGAAGGCTGTTGCTGCTGTTGCCGCCCATTGCGGCGTCGAGCCCTGGTGGCGCTGGACATCCCCCGGCCTGCTCCTCTACTGGTGGTGTGGCCTCTGGACGTGTCGGTCGCCCGCTGAGACTGGTGCGTTGGAAGGTGGCACCCGTACCGTACGGGTCGATCGACACACGGCATAGTAGAGGGCGCTACGGCGTGAGTGCCGGGGGCGGTCGAGGTAGATCCGACAGGCGGGGAGAGAAAGCAACAATGGCATCACGTCGGGACGAGCTGAATGCGTATTCGTTTGCTCGAAAGCGCACGAATGCGGCATTTCTGAAGCCGCTGCCGAACGGATCGATCGAGAGCGCCCCCAAGCCGCTCAAGGCGGTGGTGCCGAGTATCGTCATGGGTGTCGTGATGCTCGTGGGATTCGGTGCGTGCGGCATTCTCAAGCCGGTTGCACCGCAGGGGTGGGACGAGGTCGGCAAGAATGTCATCGTCGGGGACGAATCGACCACGCGTTACATCGTCCTGGAAAGCCACCACCAGAAACTGCTGCACCCCATCCTGAATCTCTCCTCCGCCCGGCTTCTTATCGACCCGCAGTTCAAAGTCGTCAAGGTCAAGGAATCCGAGCTGGACGGAAAGCTCCCGCACGGGCCCGCCCTCGGTATTCCGTACGCGCCCGACCGGCTGCCCGGCTCCGAGGACGCCGACAAGCCGAAGACCTGGGCGGTGTGCAACCGCCCCGGCACCGGCACCAACTCCAAGCCGCAGCAGGCCGTCTTCGTCCTGGCCGGCAAGGACAAGAAGCTCGTCGAGGACAAGGGCAAGCTCGACGTCCATCAGGCGCTGTACGTCGAGGACCCCAAGGGCAAGAAGTGGCTGGTCGACAACCACGGCATGGCCTTCGGGTTCAACTCCACCCGGATGGGCGGGTGGGCCGGCAGCAGGGTGGACGGTGACGCCCTCCTGCGCCGGATCGTCTTCGGCCCCAACGCCCAGCCGCAGAAGGTGTCGCAGCAGTACATGGACACCCTGCTCACCCTCCCTGACCAGCTCTCCATCAGCATGCCGCAGGTCGAGCAGGCCGGAACGATGACCAATGCCCCCAAGGTCCCGGAGAAGGGCAAGCGGGTCGGCTCGATCCTCGAGGACAGCGACGGCCAGAAGTACGTCGTGGAGAAGGACGGCGTCGAGCAGGTGACGAAGTTCGTCGCCAGGCTGCTGGAGCAGGGCTCGAACGCGAGGAAGCTGCACTCCGACGGTTCGCCGATCGTCCCCGTACCCGTCGCCGCCAGCAGCATCTCCCCGAAGAAGGACGACTCGGGGAACCTGACGACGTACCTGGGGAAGACGTTCGGCGACTTCGATTCGCCGTGGCCGAAGGAAGCGGTCTCCCCGGCCAACAACTTCGGTTCGCAGGGCGGCGGGCTGGTCACCCCCACGCGCAGCGGCGTGTCCTGCAGTGTCTACAACGGCACCAACAACAAGTACCCGGGCGGCGAGGAGAAGCAGCTCGGCTACCCGAACGGTGTGCCGGACATGCAGACCTGGGTCGGCAAGGACTACCCGGCCAAGCTCGCCAGCGGCGCCAGCTCGTACGTCACCCCCGGCAGCGGCCTGCTGTACACCGAGGTGCCCACGCCCCAGGCGAAGAGCGGCAGCCTTTTCCTGGCCACCGACACGGGGCTGCGCTACTCCGTGCCGCGGAACAACGACGGCGGGGACAAGGCCGGCAACGACAAGCAGGAAGTCGACCAGTCGAGGCTTCACCTCGGCTACGGCGGCACGCACCCGCCGCTGATTCTGAAGGCCTGGTCCACCCTGCTCTCCGAGGGGCCGGCGTTGGACATCCGCAGCGCCAAGAAGCCGCAGTCGTCCTGAGGGGAGTACCAGGTCCTGAAGGGCCTGGGCTTCAGAAGTGCACGAGGTCCGCGCCGTTCCGTCACGGGAATCGGCGCGGACTTCGGTGTCCGCATTCCGTGCACCGTAGAATTCACCGCGGTCGCCGCGGCCTTCCGGGTGCGATCTTCGTTACTTCCCTGCGCCCGGACCTGACCGATAGCATCGCTTTCGTCCGGTTCCTTTGAACGGCGTTTCCATGGCGGCCAGTTGACGATGTTGTGATCCCGTCACAAGAACGCTCCCCCTGTTGGGAACAGGCTTATGGAGTGGTTAAAGTAGCCAATGGCGTCAGCAGGAGATGCCTACCGCGGGAGCGCCTGTGGCGGCATGCCGCGGTACGACGTACAAGTCTCATGGGGGACGTTGACTATGGCTGGTCAGCAGTACACAACCACCGAGGAGGAGATGGTCGCGTTCAGCGGCAAGATCTCCTCGGTCAACCAGTCGATCCAGGGCGAGATCTCTCGCCTGAACACGGTCGTCGACACCATCACGTCTGGTTGGAAGGGTGCTGCGGCCTCCTCGTACAACCAGCTCCAGTCCAAGGTGAACGAGGACGCCACCCGTCTCAACCAGCTTCTGGGTGAGATCAAGGAAGCGATCGACTCGACCACGAAGAACTACTCCGCCTCCGAAGAGGAGCAGGCCCAGTCGATCTCGCACATCTCCGCCTCGGCTTCCCCGTTCGGATGATGGAGCCGCGCCGCATTCCGCGGCGCAACGGCTCAGCGGCCTCAGCCCGGGCCGGGCGGGCAGTCCCCGCCGGCCCGCTGTGGCACGTGCATCGACCAGGCTTCAGCAACTCCTGAGGAGACACCATGTCAGGCCAGATCCTCGTCAATTTCGCGACGATCTCGCAGGCCAGTTCCGACGTGCGCGGTACGGCCAACAACATCCGCCAGCAGCTCGACGACCTCGAGGCGGGCGTCAAGAAGATCGCCGCCAGCTGGGAAGGTGCCGCGCAGGAGGGCTACCAGGCCCGCCAGCGCGAGTGGGACCAGCGCGCGGCCTCCCTGCACTCGACGCTTGAGGCCATCGCCAAGGCGCTGGACCAGGCCGCCCAGAACTACCAGGCCACCGAGCACAAGAACTCCGGTATCTGGGCGGGCTGACCTCACGGCAGCAACGGTACGGATAGCGACCGGCTGAGCAGCCCGAAGGCTCGCACAGTGGTCAATGAGGGCGAGCGCGCTGCATCAGTGCGCTCGCCCTTCTGCCGTCCGATACCGCTCCGCAATACCCCCGCCATCTCCTCCACACCGCCCCTTTCTCCGCCGTTTCCTCACTCCTTGCCCCTCACTCCTCGCCCCGACCGTTCCGTCACACATGGAGAGCAGACAACCCGTGGGATCTCGCGCCATTGGTCATCGAGCCGGGCACCGTCGCCGAGCGGCGAGCGCACTGGTTCTGGCGGTGTGCATTGCCGGCTTGACGAGCGTGACCGCCGCACCGGCGATCGCGGACGAGAACGTGCCGCTCAACAGCGGTGAGTGCAAGTTCGGCACGGACAACATCGCCGAGACCCCGTGGTCGCTGCAGCGGCTCCTGACGAATCAGCTGTGGGCCAACGGAATGAAGGGGCAAGGAATCCGTGTCGGTGTCATCGACACCGGTATCGACGACGGTAACCAGCAGCTGAAAAGCGCGATCGGCAGCGGCGGCAAAACCTTTGTCAAGGGCAAGCCGACCGAGGACAAGGTCGGTCACGGCACCAAGGTCGCCGGCATCATCGCCGCCCGCCCGATCAGGGGTTCCGGCTTCTTCGGAATCGCGCCCAAGGCCACCGTCATCCCGTTCCAGCAGACCTCGGCCGAGAAGGCCGGAACCGCCGACAGCCTCGCCAAGGCCGTGGACAAGGCCGTGGCGGAGGGCGTTGACATCATCAACATCTCCCAGGGAACCGGCGCGGACCGACGCCTTCTGCCCACCCTCGAGCAGTCGATCGCCCGCGCCAACGCCAAGGGCATTCTGGTGGTCGCCTCGGCCGGCAACGGTGGTGCCGACGGCGGTGAAAAGAACATGTACCCCGCCGCGTACTCGAACAAGTACCCCAACGTCTTGGCAGTGGCCGCCTCGGACCGCAACAACGAGCGTGCGCCCTTCTCACAGTCCGGAAACTTCGTCCAGATCGCCGCCCCCGGCGTCGACATGGTCTCCACCGTCCCCGACGGCGGCAACTGCGTCGACCAGGGCACCAGCTTCTCCGCGCCGTACGTAGCGGGAGCCGCAGCCCTTCTCAAGGCCAAGCACAAGGACTGGTCGCCGCAGCAGCTCATCTGGCATCTCGAACAGACCGCCGAGCGTGTGCGCAAGGACCGCGACAACTTCATCGGCTGGGGCGTCGTCGACCCGGTGGCGGCTCTCAACGACGACACCGAGCCCACTGCCGAACCCAAGCCGGACAAGCCCTCGAACATGGCTGACGGCTCCGATATCCATCCGGTCGCGGTCACACTCGGCGAGAGCCCCGAGGACCGGCGTGCCCGTGTGGCCGTCTACATTGTCGGCGGCGGGCTTCTGGCCGTCGGTACGGTGGTGGGTTGCGCCATCGCACTTCGTGACTGGCGTCGGAAAACTTCATAGCAAACACGGGGAGGCCAAGGATGGCTAACGATTCCTACCGCGTCGATCTTGACAGGCTCGATGACGTCGTCAAGAAGCTCAACAACGTGCTCAAGGACATGCAGAGCGCCTCGGGCAAGGCGAAGAGCGGGACACACCTTCCGGAAGGCTCGCTGGGCAAGGGGTTCGAGGAGGAGGGCGAGCTGCGGCAGAAGCATGCCGATATGAAGACCTTCATCGAGTCGGACGTACTCGGTAAGCTCGAGCATTTGATCGGTGATCTTCAGAAGAAGACTTCGAAGGCTCATGGCGCCTATCAGGACCAGGAGCAGGACACGAGCAATGCGATGAAGAACGGTCAGTCTTCATCGCAGAACAAGTACTCCTGAGTGGCAGTCATGAGCTCACAGAGGAAGAGGGGGTAGGGACGTGGGTAGTCGCGCGGACGATAAGTACGCACCACAGGACAAGTGCTATGCCATCGAGAACTCCACGAAGTTCTACAAGGTTGACTTCATGGCGCTGAAAGCCATGGTGGCCGATGCGAAGCCGGAGACAGTTGCCGGCGTTTCCCAGGCCTGGAAACAGGTGCACGACGCGATGGTGGTCGACAGCGGCGGTGGCATCCGCGCCTACTTCGACAAGGCCATCGACGAGGTCTTGGAGCACTGGGACGGCGACGCCGCGAAGGCGTTTCGCGAGCGTGCCAAGAAGATCAGCGAGAACATCGGGAACGGTGCTCTGTACGCCAAGAACGTGAGCGAAGGCATGGGCCGCGCACACGAGGCCCTGAGTTCGTACAAGCAGCACCTCGACGGCATGGAGATGCCTGACTGGGGCGACCGTGCCTGGGACTGGGCGACCGACCACATCGACCGCCAGGACAAGAACGCTGACGCACAGCTTGCCGGTGGGAAGAGCGCGACTCAGGTCGTCAAGGACAATGAAGACGACCTGTCAGCGCAGAAGGAGACGCAGCTGAAGGCTGCGGCGACCATGGAGTACCTGGGTGCCGCCTACCGGACCAATGCGGTAGCTATCGGGAAGCCCACGCGTGTAGGGGTTGACGACGACCCAACCTCCATTCCGCCGCCGGACAACTCGGGAATCCCGCCGGTTCACTACCCCCTGCCGGCAGCTGTCACCAAACCCAAGGGAATGTCGAAGGGCTCGATGAAGCCCATGGAGAAGGGGCCAGGGTTCTCGGGCGACGGTGTGAAGACGCCAGGGATCAGCGGGGGTATCGGCAACACGATGCCGGCCCCGGGCTCCCTCACGCCGCATGTGGGCACGGGTCTTGAAAGCCTGACTCCTCCGCAAGGCGGCGTGGGCCCCGGCGGAGGCGGCGGAACCATCCCAGGCGGTGGTGGCATCGGCCCCGGCACCGGAGGCATGAGTGGTGGCACCGGCCCTGGCGGCGGCACCGGCCCCGGCCTCGGGGGGCTTCCCGGTGTGCCGGGCGGCATGAACGGTGGCGCCGGTGGTCGTTCTGGTGGGACCACGGGGAGCGTTGGTGGTCGTACTGGCGGGACCACGGGCCCCGGGGCTGCCGGGCGTGGGGCTGGACGTGCAGGCATGCCAGGTATGGGCGGCGCGGGTGCGGCAGGCGCCAAGGGCGGTGCCAAGGGGGCCGGGGGAGCCGGGCGTGGTCTTGGCCTCGCTCGCCAGAAGGGTGGCGTGGTCGGCGCTGGTCCAGGAGGCAAGGCGGCCGGTGGCTCCCAGGGCGGCTCGGGTCTCCACCGAAGTCGCGGGGGTGCTCAGTCGGGCGCCGCGGCTTCCGGTAGCCGTCGGTCGGGCGGGATGCCCGGGGCGCACGGTATGCATGGAGCCAAGGGCAAGAACGACAAGGGCCAGAACGGCGAGCGGCCGGACTACCTGGTCGAGGACGAGGAGACCTGGACGACCGACCGCAATGTGGCTCCCAAAGTGATTGAGTAGCTAGCCTTCGGGTGTGACAGCGGCGGAAACGAGGTGGGCCCGCAGTCTTCGGGCTGCGGGCCCCAACCTGTTGAGGAGAGGTGTTGCAGCATGAGCTTCACGCGGACGCTGCGTGCAGTTGGCGGCGTGGCGGTGGCAGGAGCACTGCTCTTCACCGCCGCGCCGACCGCTTCGGCGGACTACATCAGGGACGGGCAATGGGCGCTTGATGCGTTCAATCCACAGAAGGTGTGGAAAGAGTCGACCGGCAAGGGTGTCACCGTGGCGGTCATCGACTCCGGTGTCAACGGAGACCACGTCGACCTCAAGGGCAATGTTCTCCCGGGGAAGAGCTTTGCCGGCGACGGCGGTACGGCAGATCATGAAACCGGTGACGATCACGGTACCGCCATGGCGGCCCTGATTGCGGGCCATGGACACGGGCCCCATCACGCCGACGGAATCATGGGTCTGGCGCCGGATGCGAAGATTCTGCCGATCAAGCGGAGCGAAGCGATCGGTGGCTCTGAGAATCTCATCGACGGCGCGATTCGATACGCAGTTGATCACGGCGCAAAGATCATCAACATGTCTTTTGCCGGTGCCCCTCTGAGCTACGAAGAAAAGAGTGCAGTCAGCTACGCCCTCAAGAAGGACGTGCTGCTGGTTGCCGGCTCCGGTAACGATGGCTCCAGTAAGCCTCTTTACCCTGCGGCAGCGCCCGGTGTTCTGGCTGTAGGCGCAGTGGGGAAGGACGGGAAGGTTCTTTCCCGGTCGAGCTATGGTCCCCACATCCGGTTGATTGCTCCCGGCGAGGATATTTATTCTGCCGGCACTTCGAAGAAGTACCGGCAGGCCACAGGCACCTCCGACTCAACGGCCTACGTATCGGCCGCCGCAGCCCTCGTGCGCTCGAAGTACCCGGATCTCACCGCGGGGCAGGTCGCCAATCGCCTCACGAAGACGGCGATCACTCCCGACGGCAAGACGGGCATCTCGTCTCCTGACCCCAAGTACGGCTACGGGGTGATTCGCCCCTACCGCGCCCTCTCGGAGAACGTTCCCGTCGGCTCGAAGAACGGGCCCCTCATCATGCCGAAGGACACGGAGCCTTCCGCCGGTGCCGGCGCGGATGCGCCTGGGGGGAGCCCTTCGGCGAGCAGTGGTGCTGAGAAGAGCAGCGGCGTGACCCCCCTGGCGATTGTCGGTATCGCCGTGGGTGTGTTCGTGGTGCTGGGGATCGTCATCGGTGTGATCGTCGCCAGTAAGAAGCGCCGGAATGGTCCGCCTCCTGGTGGCCCTGGCTTCGGCGGTCCGAACGGTGGTGTGGGGGTTCCCCCGCAGTACCCGGGTTCCTACCAGCAGCCGGGTGGTCCTGGCGGGTACCAGTCGGCACCGCCCAACTATCCTCCTCGCCAGTGAGGATGCATCGGACGCAGAGGCCGTAGCGGATGTAGAGGGCGTAGGGAGTATGCGCCCCGGGAGCTCATCGGCCGGCATGAGCCGGTCGGCGTAGCCAGAACGCCGCCAGGGGTGGAACCGCAGTTGATGACTGTGGTTCCACCCCTGTTGTGGTCTGGGCAGCGGGACGGACGAGCCGGCGCCGAATGGCTCAGCCGAACACCGAACGCACCTCGTCCGTGACGTCCTGGTGGCGGGTGGCCGCGCCGCCCGTGTGGCGGTCGACATGGCGCTGTGCGTGGTCCAGGCCCCGGTTGGTGAGGTCTTCCTTGGCGTGGTCGATATAGGTGCTGGGGTCGGCGAGGCTGGTGACGCCGTCCTTGTACTCCTGGGCGCCTTCCTTGATGCCGTCGACGTATTCGCCGGCTTTCTCCTTGCCGATGTCGGCGGTTTCGCCCCAGTCGACTCCGTCGCGGGCGCCGAAGTGGCTTTCGATGCCCTGCTGCGCGACGTTCTGGGCCATCTCCGTGGCGGCCTCTTGGGCCTTTGCCTTGCCCTCTTCGACGATCTTGTCCTTGGCGATTTCCTTCGCCTGATCGATGACCTTGTCCTTGACGGTTTCCTTGACCGTCTTCTTGACGTAGTCCGCCGCGATTTTGCGGGCTTCCTTCGAGACGGCCTTCTTCGCCATCTTCTTGATGGCATCCATGGTGGCGTGCTCCATGGCTTTGGTGGCCGCCTCCATGACCTCGCGTTTGATCTTGTCGAGGATCTGGCGGACGATCAGGCGGGTCGCTTGGGTGGCGCCCGCGGCACCGAGTTCGGACAGGCCCAGGGTGAATGGCGCAGCGGCCTGTGCCGCGATGAGCTCGGTGGCGAGCATGACGAGCTGGACAATGACGGCGATCTTGCCGGCGAGAACGGCGAGGGCGGCGGCATCGAAGGCGACGGCGATGACCTCGGCCGCCGCGGCGGCGTCACGAAGGTAGTGGTCGCCACTGTCCCCGCCGCCGGAATAGGAACCCCATTCGTGGGAAAAGCCCTCGATCGCCTCTCCGGAGTTGGCGGAGACGACCTCACGGGCTGCCGAAGAGCCCTTGGTGGAGGTTTGATTGACCGCCTCGGCGAAGTTGCGCCAGGTCTGGGCGCACTCGTGGAGCTTGTCCTCGTCGGCGTCCGGCCAGTTGTAGCCGAGCAAATCCAGGACCCAAGCAACCTCGCCTGGCAGCGTCAAAGACACAGTGATCGTCCCCCGTGCAGTGGTAGCCGATTGCGGAGTGCAATGGCGTCGGTGAAGGAAAGCGTGAGAGGGGTGGTGGCGGTGGCCCGTGGGGAGGCCCCGCCGCTGCTCGGCCGCGCCTTCGAGGCGCTGCGGGAATGCGGCCGGGAAGGGCCTCGGCGGGGCTTTCGGATGCCCCGGCGCCCGGGTTCACGGGAGGGATACCCACCGGGCGTCAGATGGCGGGGCGGCCGACCGCGCTGATGGTGTGGATGCCCTGCTCGTCGGATTGGGTGTACGAGCCGGCCATGTTCTGGAGCTTGTCGCCGATACTTTCGAGGCGTTCGCCCAGGGAGTCCATCGATTCGAACATGCCGTCCCGGATGGGCGTGTAGATCGTTTCGAAGGTATCGCCGAAGTCGCAGTTCTCCCAGGGGCTGCCGAGGCCTTCAAGATCGTCTTGAAGCTTCTTCGACGCCTTGGAGAAATCGCTGCCGATGTGGACGAATGCGTCGCCCTGCCTGCGCAGTACATCCGGATCGACGTCAAATGCCTTGCCTGCCATCCTTGCCCCCGTCATGCGTCGCCCGCAGATACTTGTCGCATCCTCAACCAATCACACATTAGGCGATCTGGGCGCAAGCATGTCAAGGCGAGGTGTGTGGAGAGAGCGTGGGCATCCTGCGGCTCAACCTCGTGCGAATGCAGGGGAATTGGCCTCGGTCGCGGCATTGGTGAATCTTGCGAGGGGGCGTGCCCGGGGGTTCCTCCCGGCGCTGCTGAAAGGGCAGGTTAAGTATTGGTGCGCCGTTGGTCAATTATTCGAGGCCGGAGGCAGGGGGCTGTGACGTCAACTTGGGGCCTTATGGAGTGGGTCGTACGGGTGGGCCTGACATGTTGACGGTTGAGAGCGAGCGGATGCAGGAAATTCGACCGTCGAGCATCGGACGTCGAGCATCGGACGTCGACCGTCGCGTGCCGCGTGCCGCGTGCCGCGTGCCGCGTGCCGCGTGCCGAGCGCAGGCGGTCGGCGGTCGGCCCTCAGTAGTTGGTAGCCGAACCGGCCCTGTCTGTCCGACCAGTTGGCGGCGACCCAGGGGGAGCGGCGCGGCCCGGTGATCACTCGTCCCGTAGCATTCCCGCTCATGGACGCAGCCGGCGCAGAAGAGCCCCTACCCGAGAGCCGAGTGGGGATGACGCCCCGTCAGGCCAGGCGAATACGCATGGTCCTGGCCTCGGTATTGATGGCCGCTATGGCGGTGGTGCTCGTGGTGCGCCTGGCGTCGCGTACGTCGGTGCTGGTGGTCGGGGTGTACGGGGCCGCGCTCGTGCTCTGTGGCGTGGTGATCGAACTCAGCCGGAACGGGCGTACCCGCCTCGGCACCTGGCTGCTGGGCATCGGCCTGGCGGCCGCACTGGCGGCCGACTGGCTGCTGCCCTGAGGGGTGGGGGAGGGGCGAGCGCCGGGCGTAAAGGCGGCCCGCCCCCGAGGGTGTCGCCTGCCCTCAGAACAATCCGTGCCACATCTGCTCGATGACCAGCGACCACCAGTTGCCGTCGTCGTCCAGCGCCCAGGAGTCGATCGCCGCGATCCGTTCCTGGAAGGCGGCGACCGCCGCACCCGCCGCGTACGGGTCCATGCCCTCCATCTGCCGGCGCGTGGTGACCAGCAGGGCGAGCGAGCGCAGGTACGCGGACGCGGTGCGGTTGACGAACCGGCCGCCGCCCGAGGACGGCTGGACCGCCCAGACGGTGCCGACGAGGCTCTGGTTCTGCTCCGGAGCGGTGCACTGCACGGCGAGTGTGTAGAGCCCGTCGGTGCCGATCCGGACGTAGCCGGCGAGGGTCGTCAGGGTCTCTTCGCGGGCCTCGGTGCCGGTTTCCCGCAGGTGGGCCGCCACGTCCGTGAACAGGCCGCCGGCGGGGGGCGCTTCGGGCCGGTCGGCGGTGAAGAAGTACGGCACCCGCTCGGGCAGTCCGGCCCAGACCAGGGTGTTCTTCGTCGTCCCGGGGAGCCGGGTCGCGGCGAGGTCGTCGGCGTCCGGGCGGTGGACGCCCTGGGGCCCGAAGACCTCCACGAGGTGCTTGCCGAGGGCCACGTCCCGCATCGGCGGCGCGGCCTCGACGCGCTCCGGCACCGGCAGTCGGTGCGGCCGCGGCGGCTCGGGCCGCCCCGCCAGCTGGTGCATCATCCCGACGTGCCGCACCAGTCCGGCGACGCCCTCGGCCCGCTCCTCGGGACGCATGCCGTAGCCCTCGGTGCAGGAGAACGTGGCGTTCGTGAAGGTGCGGAGGATGAAGTCACCGGGATAGCCGCCGGGCAGCAGGGCCGACCGCAGATCGGTGTGGACGGCGCGGACGTCCGCGGGGTTGATGCCCAGCCGCTGCAGCTCGTCGTGGAGCTGGTACTCGGCGGGCGGCTGCCCGGGAGCCGAGACCCGGGCGAGGCTGGTCTCCTCGCCGGTCGCCGGGTCGTGGTAGGTCGCGACGGCGGTGTTGCCGGGGCCGGTGACCGGACGCCCGGCGGGCGCCGAGGGGGCCGCTCCGGCACCGGCGCCGTGCTTCTGCCGGTACATCCGGACGACCTCGTCGACCGGCACCGACGGCCACACCGTCAGTTCGCCGGACGCCCGGTCGACCACACCGCAGGCGGCACCGACCTCGGCGGGCGGGCGTCGCTGCCCGGTGTGCGGGTCGACCTCCGGGGGCGGCGGGACGGCCCACACCACCCAGCCGAGGTCGAACTCCTGCAGGGCCACCTCCCGCGGCGGGGCCTGATGCCCCTCGGGGTTGAGCCAGCGGGCCGCGGTGGCGTGAGCCTGCGCCTGGGTGATCACGAGTGGTCTCCTTCGAGGCCGTCGCGGCCATCGAGGCCGTCGGACGAAGCGGAGTCGGCGGTGCCGGTGCGCTGGGCCGGCACGGTGGGCGCGGGCGCGGGAGCCGCGGCGAGGATCTGCCGGGCGGTCACACCGCGCGCGGTGGCGACGACCAGCACCCCGTCCGGTGAGAGATCGGCGCCGGTGAACGGGGTGTCCGAGAGCAGCGCGGCCACCACTTCCTCGCTTGCCCTGGCCCATACCCGCAGATAGTCGGCGCCGCGGCTGAGCCCGAACGGCGCCGCCTGCCGGTCCTGTGCGGAGGGCAGCTGTACCTGTGCCGGATCGGCGTCGATATACCCCGGACGCAGCAGATCGTGGACGAGGAGCGCCCGGTCGCCGGCAGCGGACGCGTCGCCGTCCGGGCCGGGCACCGTCACCGTACGGGCACCGGGGGTCCCCTCGGGGACGAGGAAAGCGGCCACGGGGCGGGGAGCGGTGGCGGGGGACGCCGGTACGGGCCCGGCGTCGCTGCCGTCCGGGGCCGGGGCAGCCGCGCCGCCGGAGACCGTGGCCGTCTCCGCCGGCGTCCCGTCCGGGCTGCCGGTCCCGTCTGTGCCGCCGGTCGTGTCCGGTCCCCCGGGCGAGCCCGCCGTCGCACCGTCCCCGCTCTGCGGGGGCAGGGAACCCGTGGTCACGGCGCGGACGCCGACCAGCGGCACGCTCCACAGCGTCCGCCACGGCAGGGTGAAGCCGAGCGTGTGCAGCGCGTCCGCGTAGGCCACCAGCCCGTCCTCGACGAACGCGGACTCCAGGAACGCCGCTCGCAGATCGGCCGGTGCCTGGGAGCGGGTGAGCAGCGGGGCGGTGCGCAGGTACGTACGGGCCGGCGCGCCCAGCTGCTCCGGCGGTACGGCTTCGATGGCGGCGCGCATCGTCACCGGGTCGGCGTGGGCGAACAGGCCGGGGTCGGTGAGGAGTTGGGGCAGGAGGCCGGCCTCCAGGGTGTGCGCCGCCAGGTGGTCGCGGATGTACGGATCGGCCTGCGCCCAGTCCTGCTGGGGCACCGCTTCCAGCAGCGCCATGGCGATCTTGGTCTGGGCGTCGCGGACGTCCGGCAGACCGGAGCGGATCTCCTCGGCGATCCCGGGGTGCGTCAGGCGCAGCAGCGTACGGCCGTCGCCGGCCTTGGGGCCGGCCCCACCGCCATCCGCGGTATCGCCCCTCCCCCTGCCTTCTCCTTCTCCCTGTCCCCGTCGCCCTCCCCGTTCCCGTCGCCGTCGGCGCCCCGCGAGGGCTCGACCGGCTCGATGAACGGCGCGGCCAGCAGCATGCCGTCGGCGAGGTCCTGGCTCATGTCCCGTCCGGCGACGGCGCTCGCCAGCGCACCCCACAGCTGGACGGGCAGCCCCTTGCCCTCGGCGAACGCCAGCGGCGCCAGCATCAGCCGCAGGGTCTGCGGATCGGCGCCCAGCCGGCGCGCATGCAGATCGAGCACCTCGCCGACGCTGCCGGGCAGCAGGGAGGGGTCCGCCGGGTCGAAGCCCGCGGGCTGCACGATCAGCGACTGCACGGCGAGCTGGAGGGTCAGCCGGTTGCCGTCCGCGCGCGTGGCGAGGGCTTCGGCGAGCGCCCGGCGGGCCGACGGATCGGTGGTGTACGGGACTTCCGGCGCCCCCGCGTCGGGGGTGAGCGCGGTTTCGGCGTGCCGCACCAAGCCCTTGGGGTCGGCCCACTCGGGCGCGTCGAGATCGATGATCTGCGCCTTGCCGGGCGGCAGCGCCCCGGCCAGCTCCGCGGCCAGTTCGCGCGGCACCTCGGCGAGCAGGTGCACCGTTTCGGTGGCGGCGAGCGGTTTGAGGACATCCCGGACGACGCGCGCCGGCTCGTTCGCGGCGCGTACCGGACCGGCACGGTCGACATCGGGCACCACAAGGGTCACCGGCTCTTCACGAGCGGCGAGTTCGGTGAAGATCTCCTCGTCGCGGTCGGCGCTCAGCCCGAAATGATCGGAGATGAGCCACAACAGCTGCGCCGCGGTGCGCCCCGCGGGGAGCGGTACGGCGGGCTCCGGGAGGTCGGGGGGCACCGTCGCCGGGTCCAGATCGTCCAGCGGCAACTGCTTGCGGTGGCCGGGGTCGCACATCATCAGGAAGCCGGTGACCAGGCGCGAACGTCCGCTGCCCGGGTTGCCGGTGAGCACGATGACGCGCGGCGCGCCCGGCCACCGCATACGCCAGGCCGCGAGCGCACGGAGCACGGCGGTGCGGCCGCCGACGTACGGATGCGGTGCATATCCGGCCGCCGCGGCTTTTCCTTCGCCTGAGGCGCTCATGGCTTCCTCGTCCCCGATCAATCCCGCCTCCACCTTTGTGGATTCCTGCGTGTTCCGGCTCGATCTTATGATCCGTGCCGCACGCGGAGGATGGCGCGGGGGCGGCTGTGCCGGAACTGAAACCGGCAGGCGGGGGCCGGTGTGCTGCGATCGTCACCGAAGACGGGCGAGGGGAGAGTGAAGTGAGTTGCTCCCAGGGCCTGATGTGGAGAAAACGAGATCACCGTGTGCGGAAAGAAAGCAGATCCGTCCGAATGATGACGCGGTGGATCTGCTTTCTTCCGTAGCGGATTCCGTGCTGTGTGAATGGATTTCGGCGAGAGGCGATGAGAGGCGAGAGGCAAGCACCGCGGACCGCCCCGCGGTGCTCACCGGTCAGTTCCGGTGCCCGCCGCTCCGGCCGCCGCGCCGAGGGGCGGTCACGACGGTGCCGGAAGGGCCGTCACGCTCGGCGCGCTCCTCGTCCTCCTTGGCCTCCTGCTCCTTCTGCCACGCGGCGAACTTCTCGCGGGACTCCTCGCGCTCGGCCATGGTCTGGTTCTCCGCGGCCCGCCGGATCTCGTTCATCCGGTCGCCCAGGGCGTCCATGTACCCCGGCGTCGCGATGGCGTCCTTCATGCCGATGCGCCCGGAGAGCACCTCCTTGGCCATCTCCTGGAGCTTGCCGCCGACGTTGGGGTTGTCCGCCAGGACCTTCAGCGCCTTGCGCAGCCGGTGCGCCTGCTCGGGATCCTGGGCGACGTCCATCAGGTCTTCGTCCTGGATCTGCCGCTCATTGCTCATGTCTGCCCCCTTGAACGTGATGGCACAGGCCGCGAGTGCGGCACCGGCGTGCCGAAGTCTAATGACGGGTGTGAACGGGACGTCAAGGCGGGGGTTGTCGGTATTGCCGGATATTGCGGCATGCCGAATTCCGTGGTTTTCCGCCCGCCCGCTGTGCAGAGGGCTTCGGGCCTATTGCCGGTGTGCTAGACCTGAAACGATGGCGGCAGGCAGCCGTCATGCAATACGGGGAGAAATGATGTCCGATGAAGTCCGGCTCAGCACCGAGGAGTTGCAGGGACTCGGTGCGACCTTCGAGATACGCGCGGAAGAACTGAGCCGGCAGCTTGCCGCATTCAGGCGGCGGGCGGATGCCGAGGCCCTGCGGGACGGATTCGGCAGCGACGAGGCGGCCCGGCCCCACCGCGAGCGGTACGAGCAGGCCGAGCAGGCGCTCGTCCAGCTGCAGCAGCGCCTCGCGGAGGTCGGCAGAGGGATCAAGGAGACCGCCGCGAATGCGCAGGCGGCCGAGGAAGAGCTGGCCGAGATGATGCGGAGCGTCCAGTGAGCGAGCGAGGCAACCCCGAGGCCCTGCGGGAAGCGGCGGCCGGCTGGCGGGAGATGGGCAAGCACCTCGACGGCCTCGTCCGCGATCTGGACCGGCACGTCGGCACCGCGGCAGCCGCCAACTGGCACGGCCCGGCCGGAGAGGCGTTCGCGGGGGAGTGGCACCGCCTCAAGCGGTCCGTGGACGATTCCGTTCCGGTCTTCGAACTGGCCGCCGCCGACCTGGAGACGGCCGCCGCGCAGCCCGCCGACGACCGGGGCGAGAAGGACCACGGCGCACCACCGGTGCACCACTCCGCCGATGGCGCGCAGTCGTCGTCCGGCCCCGAGATCGCCTACGGCTTCATGGCGCTCGGCCAGCTCGCCAATGGCCTCGGCGGCGCGTTCGGCAGGAGCGGTGGTGGCGGCCAGGGCTCGCGGCCGTCCGTACGGCACGAATGGGCCACCTCCTCGGCGGCGCAGGGGCCCGACCCGTTCGGCCCGGAGCAAGGCGGCGGGGCCACGGGGCGGGGCGGCGAGGGCGTCGCCAAGGGCGTACGGAGCGGGCTGCCCGGGACGGATCCGGATCCGGCGCCGGGCTGTGAACGGGACCTGAAGGCCCGGCCGCAGAAGAAGGAAGCGGCAGCCCCCACCACCGAGCCCGCCGGCCGGGCCGCGGCGCCCGCCGCCCCAGTCGCGACCGCGACCGCCACCGCCCCCGAACCCCAGGCCCCCGCCGCGTCCGGCGGCCCCGCACCCGACATCACCCGGCACGGGGCCTTCGGCTGACGCACCCGGCCGGGCACGTCCGGAACGCCCGGCACGCACGTACAGCGCGGGCACACCAGACGCACCAGGCACACCGGACGCACACACAAAACAGCGGTGGGGCGCCCCTCCCAAGAGAGGCGCCCCACCGCCGTGAGGGCGTACGGACCGCTCAGCGGCTGTTCGCCGGCAGCCAGCCCGTCTGGACCAGCTGCGCACCCCGCTTACGCGTGATGAACGTGGCCCGTCCCGGAGTCAGGCTCTGGCCCTTGACGTTGCCCATCAGCGGGCCCTCGGACGGGTCGGCGGACAGGATCAGACCCTGCGCACCGAGCTCCTTCGTCCGCTGCATCACCGGCTCGAACGAGGAGCGTCCGGCGCCCGAGGAGCTGCGCGCGATGATCAGACGCAGACCCAGGTCACGGGCGAACGGCAGGTACTCCAGCAGCGGCTGCAGCGGGTTGCCGCTGCTGGTCGCCACCAGGTCGTAGTCGTCCACGATCACGAACGCGTCCGGCAGGTCGTACCAGCTGCGGTTGCGCAGCTGCTCCGGCGTGACGTCCGGGCCCGGCATCCGCCGGCCCAGCGAACCGGCGAGGCCGGTGATGACCTCCTGCAACTGCGGCCCCGCGGCGCAGTACTTGTACAGATGGCTCTCGGGGACCTCGCCGAGCAGCGCACGACGGTAGTCGGAGACCACCATCAGTGCCTTGTCGGACGGGTAGCGCTCGGCGATCTGCTTGGTCAGCAGGCGCAGCAGCGAGGACTTTCCGGACTCGCTCTCGCCGTAGATGACCAGCAGCGGGTCGGTCTCGAAGTCGATGAACGCCGGCGAGAGCGTGGTCTCGTCGACACCGATCGCGATGCCGTGATCCGGGTAGTCGTTGCCCTTGGGCAGCTCGTTGACGTGCAGCATCGTCGGGAGCATCCGCACCGCGGGGGCGGGCTCGCCCTGCCAGTGCTCGCTGACCGTCGACACCAGGTTGGCGATGCCCTCGCTCAGCGTCTCCGGGTCGCTCATCCCGTCCAGCCGCGGCAGCGCCGCCAGGAAGTCGAGCTTCTCGGGGGACATACCGCGGCCGGGCTTGCCCATCGGGACGTTCTCCGCGCGCTTGCGGTCGAACTCCGACTCCATCGGGTCGCCCAGGCGCAGCTCGACGCGGTTGAGGAGCTGGTCGCGCAGCGCGGGCCGCACCTCGGTGTAGCGCGCACCGGCAATGATCAGGTGGACACCGAAACCGAGACCACGGGCGGCGATGTCCAGGATCACCGGGTCCATCTGCTCGTAGTCGGTCTTGAACGTCCCCCAGCCGTCGATGACCAGGAAGACGTCGCCCCACTTCTGGTCGGGGTAGGCGCCCGAGGCCCGCCGCTGGCGGTAGGTGCTGATCGAGTCGATGCCGTTGGCGCGGAAGAACTCCTCCCGCTCGTTGAGGATGCCGACGACCTCGGAGACCGTACGGCGCACCTTCTCCGCGTCCAGACGCGAGGCGACACCGCCGACGTGCGGCAGGCCCTCCATGGCCAGCATGCCGCCGCCACCGAAGTCGAGGCAGTAGAACTGCACCTCGGACGGGGTGTGGGTGAGCGCGAACGAGGCGATGGCGGACCGGATCAGCGTGGACTTGCCGGACTGCGGACCACCCACGACCAGGCCGTGACCGGCACCGGCGGAGAAGTCCAGGTACATCACGTCACGCCGCTGCTCGAACGGCTTGTCCACCAGCGCCACCGGCACCACGAGCTTGCCGAGCGCGGTGTACTCCGGCGCGTGCACACCCCGTTCGGGCGTGACCGCGAGCGTCGGCAGCAGCTGGTTGACGGTCGGCGCCTCGTCCAGCGGCGGCAGCCACACCTGGTGCGCCGGCGGGCCCTGGCCCTGCATGCGCTGGACGATGACGTCGAGCACGGTGTCGGCCAGCGCGTCGTCCTGCTCCGGCTCGGCCGCCGCGACCGGCGTGGGGTCCTCGATGATCTGCTCGACGACCGGGGCCGCCGTGAACGGCACCGGCAGCCGGTTCGTCCGGCTGCCGCCCCCGCCGCCGCCGGCACCGGGACCGCGGTACGGGCCCGAGACATACGCGGCCTTGAACTGGACCATCGTCTCGGTGTCGTACTTGAGGATGCCGGAACCCGGGACGTTCGGCAGGTGGTAGGCGTCCGGCACACCGATCGCGGTCCGCGACTCCGCCGCGGAGAAGGTCCGCAGACCCAGCCGGTAGGACAGGAAGGTGTCCAGGCCGCGCAGCTTGCCCTCTTCCAGGCGCTGCGAGGCGAGCAGCATGTGCACACCCATCGACCGGCCGATACGGCCGATCTGGATGAACATGTCGATGAAGTCGGGCTTGGCGGTCAGCAGCTCGGAGAACTCGTCGAGCACCATCACCAGCGAGGGCAGCGGGTCCAGCGGGGCACCCGCGGCACGCGCCTTCTCGTAGTCGGTGATGTTGGCGTAGTTGCCCGCCGAGCGCAGCAGCTCCTGACGGCGCTGGAGTTCACCGGTGATCGAGTCGCGCATGCGGTCGATCAGCGTGACGTCCTCACCGAGGTTGGTGATGACGGCCGCGACGTGCGGCATCTCCGACATACCGGTGAAGGTGGCGCCACCCTTGAAGTCCGCGAGGATGAAGTTGAGGGTCTCCGAGGAGTGGGTGACCGCGAGCGCCAGCACCAGGGTGCGCAGCACCTCGGACTTACCGGAACCGGTCGCACCGACACACAGGCCGTGCGGGCCCATGCCCTCCTGCGAGGCCTCCTTGATGTCGAGCATGACGGGCTGGCCGTCCTTGTCGACACCGATCGGCACCCGCAGCCGCTCGTGGAGCGTGCGCGGCCGCCAGGTACGCGACACATCGACGGAACCGGCGTCACCGAGGTTGAGCAGATCGGTGAAGTCCAGGTTCGACAGCAGCGGCTCCTCGCCGTCCGCGCCGGAGCCCGCCCGCAGCGGGGCCAGCTGGCGCGCCAGCGCCTCCGACTCGGCGATCGACAGGGTGTCGCAGACACCGTGGTAGACCGCGCCGCCGGCCGACTCCAGCACCAGCTTGTCCGGCCACACCTGGACGGCCAGGCCACCGCGGATCTCGTCCAGATCGCCCGGGACGACCTCCAGGATGGTGACGCCCTGCAGGCCCTCGGCCCCGGCGATCACCGAATCCATCGGCACGTCGCCGCCGTCCAGCACGACCAGCACATGCGGGGTGTCGGTCACCGGAGTGCCCTGCGGGTTGAACCGGCCGCGGCCCTCCAGCTCGTCCGCCAGCAGCTCCTCGATCTCACCGAGGTCACCGACGACCAGCCGGCGGTTGCCCGCGCCGTCCGTCGTCTTGTCCTGCACCTGCGGCAGCCACTTGGTCCACTCCCACTCCGCCTGCGCACCGGGCGCGGCGACAACGGCCACCACCAGGTCCTCGGGCGAGTGCAGGGTGCACAGCTGGGCGACGATGGCGCGCGAGGCGCCGTAGACCGTGTCCGGGTCGCCGGAGACGGTCAGGTGGTAGAAGGCGCGCAGCGAGACCGCTAGCGGCAGATCGTCCAGCTGCCCGTGCTTGTCGAGGAATTCCTTCATCGCATGCGCGGTGAGCGGTTCCAGCTCGTCGACCGGAGCGGTCTCCGGAGCCCGCAGGGGAGTGGCCAGCTGCTGCGGCCCCAGCCCCAGCCGTACCTGCCCGAAGTCCGGATCGCCCGCCCGGCGCTCCCATACGCGTTTGCCCTCGGCCACGATCGACCACAACTGGCTCGGGTCGGGGTGGGTGAACAGCTGCGCGTCCCGCTGCTTGCGCGCGGTGCGGCGTACCTCTTTCCGCTTCTGCGTAAGGTACTTGAGGTAATCCTGGCGTTCCTGGAGCATTTGCCCGGAAGGCCCTTGGCGGGCTTTGACGATCTGCACGATCGCCATTGCCAGGGTGGACGCCACCATAAAGCCGCCCATGATTTTCATGAACGGCTGGTTGCCCATGAACAAGAATCCCGCCGAAGACGCCATACCCATCATGGGCATAAGGGTCATCAGCATGTTTTCTGATTCGCCCTCACGCGGAAGCTCCGGGGGTGCCTCGAGTGTCACCTCCTCGGAGGGAACTTCGGGTGGCAGCGCGCGGGGCGGGCGCTTGACGATGACAACGCTCACCGAGGCATCAGTCCTTCATGCATCTCGCAGACTCGGACCGCCCCCGTTGGATTCGACGGTCCCCCCGGACCAAGTGCTTGGCCCGAACCAGGCGTTGATCCTACTGTCAACCGTCAAGTCTCGGGGTGGGTGGGGCGACCGTCGAATTGGACGGTACGCTGACGCCTCGCGAGCGTGCCCACAGCCCCGAAGTGACGGCTCTCTATATAGGGCGCGTGACGCGACAAAACGCCCAACGGATAGGGGGAACCGCCAGGTGAGCACGAGCACTGGCACCGGCTTTTGCCGGGTCACAGTCGCCGCGCCGGATGCACGGATTGACGTGGCTCTGCCGGAGGACGTCGCACTCGTCGACATTTATCCGGAGATTCTGAGGCTCTCCGGTCAGTCGCAGGCGGAGGGCGCTCCGACCGGCTATCACCTAGTACGCCGCGACGGCACGGTTCTTGACGCCGGACAGTCGCTGGCGCAGCAGCAGATTCTCGACGGCGACCTTCTTCTTCTGAAGCCGTTCGCCGAGTCGCTGCCGCTCCCGGTCTTCGACGATGTCTCCGACGCCGTCGCCTCCGCGGTCAAGCGCAACCGCAGCCGCTGGAGCGACGACCTCATGCGCGTCGTCGGCCTCACCGCGGGTGTGCTGCTGCTCGTCATGATGGCGTTCGCCCTGTGGGTCTCCGAGCCCGAGCACCGCGACATGCACCGCCTGCCCGGCATCATCGCCGGTGTCGTCGGCATCGTGCTGGTCGCGCTGTCCGGCGTCCGCGCCCGTGTCTACGACGACCACGGCTCCTCCATCGCGCTGGGCCTGGCCTCGCTGCCGCACCTCCTGCTCGCCGGCTCCGGCATCTTCCCCGTCGACCCCGGCGCCGACCCCGGCCGGCTGCACCTCCTCGTCGGCTGTGTGACCGTACTGATCGCCTCCGCGCTGCTGGTGGTCATGCTGCCGCGCGGTGACGCCCCCTTCGTCGCCGCCGCGTTCCTGGCCGCCACGGGCACCCTCGCGGTCTTCGCCGCGATCCTCACCGACGCCGCGCCCAGTGAGGTCGCCGCCGTCACCGCCGTCGTCTCCATCGCCCTGGTCGCCTGGCTGCCCGGCCTCTCCGCACGCTTCGCCCGGCTGCCCATCGGCTACAAGTCGCCCGACCAGATCGCCAAGGGCTCCTACGACAACGGCGGCGAGACCGAGTCCGTCGACTTCGTCAAGATCGGCAACCAGGCCAAGCGCGGTCACGAGCTGCTGCTCGGCCTCGTCGCCGGCTGCGCCGCCCTGACCGTCGGCTCGGCCGGTGTGGTCCTCGGCTTCTCGGACAACGTGTGGGCCCAGCTGCTCGCGCTGGCCGCCGGCATCACGATCATGCTCCGGGCCCGGCTCTTCGACTACACCGCGCAGGTCGCCTGCCTGACCATCGCCGGCATCCTCACGGTCGTCCTGCTCATCCTGGGCATCGCGCTGAACCCGCCGACGGAGATGTTCGTCGATCTGGCCCGTTACCAGGACGCCGGTCCGCTGAACATCCACACCGTCTGGTTCTCCGGCAGCATCGCGGCGGGCGCCGCCCTCCTGGTCAGCGTCGGCCTGATCGTCCCCCAGAAGGGTGTCACCCCCTTCTGGGGCCGGATCTTCGACATCTTCGACGGCCTGGTCCTGCTCTCCCTGGTGCCGCTGTGCCTGGCGGTCCTGGACGTGTACGGCAAGGTGCGCGGCCTCACCAGCAGCTGAGGCCCCCGCTCACCGGCCTGCTCAGCGGCCCCCCGACCAGCCGGTCGGGGGGCCGTTTTCAACTGGTACGCTGTGTGACGGCCCGGACGAGTCATCCAAGATTCCCTGTGATGTCAACCAGGGACGCTCACCGGGCGGAACCCAAGAGGAGTACCGCGTGTCGCTCGACGCCGCTACGAAGAAGCAGATCATGACCGAGTTCGCCACCAAGGAGGGTGACACCGGCTCCCCCGAGGTCCAGGTCGCGATGCTCTCCCGCCGGATCTCGGACCTGACCGAGCACCTCAAGACCCACAAGCACGACCACCACTCCCGCCGTGGTCTGCTGCTGCTCGTCGGCCAGCGCCGCCGCCTGCTGCAGTACCTGGCGAAGAAGGACATCACGCGCTTCCGTGCGCTGGTCGAGCGCCTGGGCATCCGCCGCGGCGCGGCGGGCGCCAAGTAAGACGCCGTAGAGGGAGCGGTTCCTACCAGGGGCCGCTCCCTTTGCCATACGCACCGGACACCGGCGCCACCTCATGGTGGACGGAACCTTTGTAGTCTGGTGCCGTATCGCAAAACTGAACGCGGTAGGAGCGCCTCCTGGCCGCCGGTCCTCGGTAGTGGCCCCCGGACGATCCATGAACACCATGTGTCATCACTCCGGGTGCTTCGATCGAAGACCGGCCCGCACCGGCGCTCCACCGAAGAAGGTCCGCTGCCACACGGGCAGCGGACGCAGACGAGGAGATATTCCTGGTGGAGAACGAGACCCACTACGCCGAAGCCGTGATCGACAACGGTTCCTTCGGCACCCGCACCATCCGCTTCGAGACGGGCCGCCTGGCCAAGCAGGCCGCCGGCTCCGCCGTGGCGTACCTGGACGACGACACCATGGTGCTGTCGGCCACCTCCGCTTCCAAGACGCCGAAGGACCAGCTGGACTTCTTCCCGCTGACCGTCGACGTCGAGGAGCGGATGTACGCAGCCGGGAAGATCCCCGGTTCCTTCTTCCGCCGTGAGGGCCGTCCCTCCGAGGACGCCATCCTCACCTGCCGGCTGATCGACCGGCCGCTGCGCCCCTCCTTCAAGAAGGGCCTGCGCAACGAGATCCAGATCGTCGAGACGATCATGGCGCTCAACCCCGACCACCTCTACGACGTGGTCGCCATCAACGCCGCCTCCTGCTCCACGCAGCTCGCCGGCCTGCCCTTCTCCGGCCCGGTCGGCGGCACCCGCGTCGCGCTGATCAACGGCCAGTGGGTGGCGTTCCCGACCCACACCGAGCTCGAGGACGCCGTCTTCGACATGGTCGTGGCCGGCCGCGTCCTCCCGGACGGCGACGTCGCGATCATGATGGTCGAGGCCGAGGCCACCGAGAAGACCATCCAGCTGGTCAAGGACGGCGCCGAGGCCCCGACCGAAGAGGTCGTCGCCGCCGGTCTCGAGGCCGCCAAGCCCTTCATCAAGGTCCTGTGCAAGGCCCAGTCGGACCTCGCCGCCAAGGCCGCCAAGCCCGTCGGTGAGTTCCCGGTCTTCCTCGACTACCAGGACGACGTCCTGGAGGCGCTCACCGCCGCGGTCAAGGGCGAGCTCTCCCAGGCGCTGACCATCGCCGGCAAGCAGGAGCGCGAGGCCGAGCTGGACCGCCTCAAGGCCGTCGCCGCCGAGAAGCTGCTCCCGCAGTTCGAGGGCCGCGAGAAGGAGATCTCCGCCGCGTACCGTTCGCTGACCAAGAGCCTGGTCCGCGAGCGCGTCATCAAGGAGAAGAAGCGCATCGACGGCCGCGGCGTCACGGACATCCGTACGCTCGCCGCCGAGGTCGAGGCCATCCCGCGGGTGCACGGTTCCGCGCTGTTCGAGCGTGGCGAGACCCAGATTCTGGGCGTCACCACCCTCAACATGCTCCGCATGGAGCAGCAGCTGGACACCCTCTCCCCGGTGACCCGCAAGCGCTACATGCACAACTACAACTTCCCGCCGTACTCCGTCGGTGAGACCGGCCGCGTGGGTGCGCCCAAGCGCCGCGAGATCGGCCACGGTGCGCTCGCCGAGCGCGCCATCGTGCCGGTGCTGCCGACCCGCGAGGAGTTCCCCTACGCGATCCGCCAGGTCTCCGAGGCGCTGGGCTCCAACGGCTCGACGTCCATGGGCTCGGTCTGCGCCTCGACCATGTCGCTGCTGAACGCCGGTGTGCCCCTCAAGGCCCCGGTCGCCGGTATCGCCATGGGCCTGATCTCCCAGGAGATCGACGGCCAGACCCACTACGTCGCCCTCACCGACATCCTCGGTGCGGAGGACGCCTTCGGCGACATGGACTTCAAGGTCGCCGGCACCAAGCAGTTCGTGACCGCGCTGCAGCTCGACACCAAGCTCGACGGCATCCCCGCCTCGGTCCTGGCCGCCGCGCTGAAGCAGGCCCGTGACGCGCGTCTGCACATCCTGGACGTCATGAACGAGGCCATCGACGTTCCGGACGAGATGTCCCCGAACGCCCCGCGGATCATCACCGTCAAGATCCCGGTGGACAAGATCGGTGAGGTCATCGGCCCCAAGGGCAAGATGATCAACCAGATCCAGGAGGACACCGGCGCCGACATCACGATCGAGGACGACGGCACGATCTACATCGGTGCCGCCGACGGTCCGGCCGCCGAGGCCGCCCGCGCCACGATCAACGGCATCGCCAACCCGACCATGCCGGAGGTCGGCGAGCGCTACCTGGGCACGGTCGTCAAGACCACCACGTTCGGTGCGTTCGTCTCCCTGCTCCCGGGCAAGGACGGCCTGCTGCACATCTCGCAGATCCGCAAGCTCGCCGGTGGCAAGCGCGTGGAGAACGTCGAGGACGTGCTCGGCGTGGGCGCCAAGGTCCAGGTCGAGATCGCCGAGATCGACCAGCGCGGCAAGCTCTCCCTGATCCCCGTGATCGAGGAAGAGGACGCGGACGCGGACACGAAGGACGACGCCGCCAAGTGACGTCCCGTACGCACGCGACGACGGCCCGCACCTCTTCGGAGGGGCGGGCCGTCGCCCGTACCCAAACGCTTCTCAAGGGCACCGCGGGCGCCGGCACGGTCCGCCGGACCACCCTCCCCGGCGGTCTGCGGATCGTCACCGAGACGCTGCCCACGGTCCGCTCCGTCACCTTCGGCATCTGGGCGCACGTCGGCTCCCGCGACGAGACCCCCTCGCTCAACGGCGCCACGCACTACCTCGAGCACCTGCTCTTCAAGGGCACCGAGCGGCGCAGCGCCCTGGACATCTCCGCCGCGATCGACGAGGTCGGCGGCGAGATGAACGCCTTCACCGCGAAGGAGTACACCTGCTACTACGCGCGGGTGCTGGACACCGATCTGCCGCTCGCCATCGACGTGGTGTGCGACATGCTCACCGGCTCGCTGGTCGAGGCCGAGGACGTGGACGCCGAGCGCGGGGTCATCCTCGAAGAGATCGCGATGACCGAGGACGACCCGGGCGACTGCGTGCACGACCTGTTCGCGCACACCATGCTCGGTGACACCCCGCTCGGCCGCCCGGTCCTGGGCACCGTCGACACCGTCAACGCCCTCACCCCCGAGCGCATCCGCCGCTTCTACAAGAAGCACTACGACCCCACGCACCTCGTCGTCACGGCCGCCGGCAACATCGACCACGCCAAGGTCGTCCGCCTGGTCCGCCGCGCCTTCGAGCAGGCCGGGGCCCTGGACCGTACGGACGCCGCCCCGATCGCGCCGCGCTCGGGTACCCGCGCCATCAAGGCCACCGGCCGCGTCGAACTGCTCAACCGCAAGACCGAGCAGGCCCATGTGATCCTCGGGATGCCCGGGCTGGCGCGCACCGACGACCGGCGCTGGGCGATGGGCGTACTGAACACCGCCCTGGGCGGCGGGATGAGCTCGCGCCTCTTCCAGGAGGTCCGCGAGAAGCGCGGCCTGGCCTACAGCGTGTACTCGTACACCTCCGGCTTCGCCGACTGCGGGCTCTTCGGCGTCTACGCCGGCTGCCGCCCCAGCCAGGTGCAGGACGTCCTCAAGATCTGCCGCGACGAACTCGACCAGGTGGCCTCCCACGGCCTCACCGACGACGAGATCCGCCGCGCGATCGGACAGCTGCGCGGGTCCACCGTCCTCGGCCTGGAGGACAGCGGAGCGCTGATGCACCGCCTCGGCAAGAGTGAGCTGTGCTGGGGCGAACAGATGTCGGTCGACGAGATGCTGACGCGGATCGCGGCCGTCACCCCGGACGAGGTGCGCGAGGTGGCCCGCGAGGTGCTGGGCACCCGGCCCTCGCTGTCCGTCATCGGCCCCCTGAAGGACCGGCAGGCGGCCCGGCTGGACGACATCGTCGCCTAGGCCCCCGCGACACCACCGAGAGAGAGACGGGAAACGATGAGCAAGCTGCGCGTGGCCGTACTGGGAGCCCAGGGACGCATCGGCTCCGAGGCCGTACGGGCCGTCGAGGCCGCCGACGACATGGAGCTGGTGGCCGGGCTCGGCCGCGGCGACAAGCTGGAGACGCTGGTCGAGACCGGCGCCCAGGTCGTGGTCGAGCTGACCAACCCCGGTGCCGTGATGGGCAACCTCGACTTCTGTGTGCGGCACGGCATCCACGCGGTGGTCGGGACGACGGGCTGGACCGATGAGCGCCTTGCGCAGCTGCGCACCTCGCTCGCCGCCTCGCCCGGGGCGGGCGTGCTCATCGCCCCGAACTTCTCCATCGGCGCGGTGCTGACCATGCGGTTCGCACAGCAGGCGGCCCGCTTCTTCGAATCGGCCGAGATCGTCGAGCTGCACCACCCGAAGAAGGCGGACGCCCCGTCCGGCACCGCCGCCCGCACCGCCCAGCTGATCGCCGCGGCCCGGGAAGAGGCCGGCTGCGCCCCGCAGCCGGACGCCACCACCACCGCGCTGGACGGCGCCCGTGGCGCGGACGTGGACGGCATCCCCGTGCACTCCGTACGGCTGCGCGGTCTGCTGGCCCACCAGGAGGTACTTCTCGGCGGGGAGGGCGAAACCCTCACCATCCGCCACGACTCCCTCCACCACAGCAGCTTCATGCCGGGCATCCTGCTCGGTGTGCGCCGCGTGGTCACCACTCCGGGCCTGACCGTGGGCCTGGAAAACTTCCTCGACCTGGGCTGACGGGTATGGGTGGAAAGATCACGTACTTCTTCCTCGCCACCGTGCTGGTCCTCGTCTTCGGGGTGGTGGGGCTGGAGGGGGTACTCCTCCTGATGACCGGCGAGCCGGCTGCCATGGGCATGGGCGCGGTGGCCTTCGTGCTGCCGTTCATCGGCGCCTGGTTCCTCCGGCACAACACCCGCTTCGCACGCGACGCCCACCGGCTGGCGCACGCCCTGGAGGCCGAGGGCGGCCTGCCGGCCGACGAGCCGGCCCGGACCCCCGGCGGCCGGGTCGACCGGGACGCCGCCGACGCGGTCTTCGCCCGGCGGCAGGCCGAGACGGAGGACGCACCCGGCGACTGGCGTGCGTGGTTCCGGCTCGCGGTCGCCTACCACGACGCCCGGGACACCCCGCGCGCCCGGAAGGCAATGCAGCGCGCCATCGCCCTGCACGACGACAAGCCCGTACCGGCCGCGTAGGGCGGGTACGGGCGCTCAGGGACGGACGGATCCGGTCCTCACGGGGCCGGATCCGGCGGTTCTGCGAGGTCTTCCACGGAGCCGGCGCGGCGGGCGGGCCCGCCGCGCCGGACCTCAGGCGCGGTACTCCGCCGCCCAGGTCTCCAGCACATCCGCGGCCCGCTCGAACGCCTCCGGGCGGGACAGAAAGTCACCGTTGTGGTCGGTGAGCAGGGACCGCAGCGGTTCGCCCTGCGTCCGCTCGATGATCAGCGACTGTCCCTGCACCGTCCGCGGCAGCCCCAGCCAGCGCACCGGCTGCTGGCGCGTCCGCACGGAGGCGACCGCGCTCCACGGCTCGGTCGTCGTACGCAGCAGATTCACCTGCCGCAGGCCTTGCGCACTGACCCATACCCCGACCCGCAACAGCCGCAGGGCCAGGGTGATCATCGCTGCCCCCACCACCGCACAGGCCGCGGCGCCGGGCAGCGAGCCGGCCATCGCGATGACCAGTGCGGAGATCAGCACGAACGAGGCGAGCAGCAAAAACACCGCCGCCGCCCCTACCCGCCACGGTCCGGGGCGGTAGGGACGGCGCCAGTGGTCGGGCTCGTCATGCGCGAGCGCGGCCGCATCCTCGGCACGGGTGTCGGGATCGAGGTCGCGGTCGGCCGTCAGGAAGGGCAGGGGCACGGCTGATCCTCACTCATGGGCACGCACGGAAGCTGTGACCGGTGAGGCTATCGGGACGGGCGGAGCGGAACCACTTGGCGGCACGCCCCGCCCGCCCGATCAGCGATGCGATGCCTCGGACTGATGCACCCGGCTCGAGCCGGAGCTGTCCTGCTGCAGTGCGGGAACGCCGAACAGCAGGGCGCCGGCCAGGCCGCCCACGACTGTCAGCGTGATGAGAGACTGGCCGAGGAGCTGCGCGCGCGAGGCGCGCTGCCGCGGCGGGGGAGTGACATTGCTGCGGAACCGGTCTGCCTCGGCAACGAAGGCGAACGGGACGGGCTCTCGCCGGCGGAACATGAGCGGGCTCTCCTAGGAACCTCGAAGTGGGCACTGTCACAGGGTTAGACGTCTGCGGCGTCCAGATGGTGCCCGTTTTCAGGGACTTCTGTGAAAAATATCAACGGCCGCTCCGCGCGCTGCTACGGCGCGCCCGATTTGCGGCTAACGCGGCATCACGCGGTGTTTCCCGGACTGTCGGTGGCGGGCCGTAGGGTGGTCGCGCACGAGGATCGATTGGAAGGAACCGCCGGTGTCCCAGACCCCCGCCGAGAGCACTGAGAGCCCCGACAGTGCAGCCGTCAGCTTCCGGAGCGAGGTGACGGTCGAGCTGGTCAAGCACAGCGCCGCGGACAGCGACGTGCTGTGGGCGGCCCGGGTCTCCACGGCCGGTGAGCAGTCCCTGGAGGAGCTGCAGAAGGACCCGGAGCGCTCCAAGGGCCTGATCAACTACCTCATGCGGGACCGCCACGGCAGCCCCTTCGAGCACAACTCCATGACGTTCTTCATCAGCGCGCCGATCTTCGTCTTCCGCGAGTTCATGCGGCACCGCGTCGGCTGGTCGTACAACGAGGAGTCCGGCCGCTACCGTCAGCTGGACCCGGTCTTCTACGTCCCCGGAGAGTCCCGCAAGCTCGTCCAGCAGGGCCGCCCCGGCAAGTACGAATTCGTCGAGGGCACCCAGGCGCAGCAGGAGCTCACCGGCCGCGTCATGGAGGACTCCTACCGCCGGGCCTACGAGGCGTACCAGGAGATGCTCGCCGCCGGCGTCGCCCGCGAGGTCGCCCGCGCGGTGCTCCCGGTCGGCCTGTTCTCCTCCATGTACGCCACCTGCAACGCCCGCTCCCTGATGCACTTCCTCGGCCTGCGCACCCAGCACGAGCAGGCGAAGGTGCCGTCCTTCCCGCAGCGCGAGATCGAAATGGTCGGCGAGCGGATGGAGGCGCACTGGGCAAAGCTCATGCCGCTCACGTACGGCGCATTCAATGCGAACGGCCGGATCGCCCCGTAAGGCCCAGGTTGCGGGCCGGATACCGGAGCGCGCAGGACAGACGTGCGAAGTGTCCGGATTGCGGCATTTTGAGAAGTTCATCTACGCTGAACAGACGGACCCGGCACTGCTTGAACCCCCGAGCAGGCAGTGCCGGAGTCCACATCCCTGCTCCCCAGAGGCGCATCCCGCGGTGAGCTACGAGTAGCGTGGGACCCATGGCTCCGACTTCCACACCGCAGACCCCCTTCGGGCGGGTGCTGACCGCCATGGTCACGCCGTTCACGCCGGATGGCGCCCTCGATCTCGACGGCGCACAGCGGCTGGCTGCCCACCTGGTGGACGCCGGCAACGACGGCCTCGTCGTCAACGGCACCACCGGAGAGTCCCCGACCACCCGCGATGCGGAGAAAGCGCAGCTGGTCCGCGCGGTGGTCGATGCGGTCGGCGATCGCGCCTTTGTGGTTGCCGGAGCCGGTACCAATGACACCCGCCACAGCCTGGAGCTGGCCCGCGCCGCCCAGGACGCCGGCGCCCACGGTCTGCTCGCGGTGACGCCGTACTACAGCAAGCCCCCGCAGGAGGGCCTGCTCCGGCACTTCACGGCCATCGCCGACGCCACCGACCTGCCGGTCATGCTCTACGACATCCCGGGCCGCAGCGGTGTCCCGATCAACACCGAGACCATCGTCCGGCTCGCCGAGCACCCCCGGATCGTCGCCAACAAGGACGCCAAGGGAGACCTCGGCCGCGCCAGCTGGGCCATCGCCCGCTCAAGCCTCGCCTGGTACAGCGGCGACGACATGCTCAACCTCCCGCTGCTCTCGGTCGGTGCCGTCGGCTTCGTTTCCGTGGTCGGCCATGTCGTCACCCCCGAGCTGCGCGCCCTCCTGGACGCCCACCTCAACGGCGATGTCACCAAGGCCACCGAGATCCACCAGAAGCTGCTGCCCGTCTTCACCGGTATGTTCCGCACCCAGGGTGTCATCACGACCAAGGCCGCCCTCGGCCTCCAGGGTCTGCCCGCCGGACCGCTGCGGCTGCCGCTCGTGGAGCTCTCCCCCGAGGAGACCGAACAGCTCACGCGCGATCTCGCGGCCGGCGGGGTACAGCTCTGATCACAGACTTCACAACTGAATACGGACCAACAACCGCCTCATAGCAAGTGCACGAATGTCATGCGCGCCACGTGCCCTCGACGGCAGCGTGGCGTGTGTGGTGAGGAGAGTCTTTTGAGTCATCCGCATCCTGAGCTCGGCGCCCCGCCGAAGCTCCCCAAGGGTGGCCTGCGCGTCACCCCCCTCGGCGGCCTGGGTGAAATCGGCCGCAACATGACGGTCTTCGAATACGACGGCCGACTGCTGATCGTCGACTGCGGAGTGCTCTTCCCCGAAGAGGAGCAGCCCGGAATCGACCTGATCCTGCCGGACTTCACGTCCATCAGGAATCGGCTCGACGACATCGACGGCATCGTGCTGACCCACGGCCACGAGGACCACATCGGCGGTGTCCCCTACCTCCTGCGGGAGAAGCCGGACATCCCCCTCATCGGCTCGAAGCTGACCCTCGCCCTGATCGAGGCCAAGCTCCAGGAGCACCGCATCCGTCCCTACACCCTCGAGGTGCAGGAGGGGCACACGGAGCGGATCGGCTCCTTCGACTGCGAGTTCGTCGCGGTCAACCACTCCATCCCCGACGCCCTGGCCGTCGCCATCCGCACCCCTGCGGGCATGGTCGTCCACACCGGCGACTTCAAGATGGACCAGCTCCCGCTGGACCGCCGGCTCACCGACCTCCCCGCCTTCGCGCGGCTCGGCGAGGAAGGCATCGACCTTCTCCTCTCCGACTCCACGAACGCCGAGGTCCCGGGCTTCGTACCGCCCGAGCGGGACATCTCCAACGTCCTGCGCACGGTCTTCGCGAACGCCCAGAAGCGCATCATCGTCGCGAGCTTCGCCAGCCATGTGCACCGCATCCAGCAGATCCTCGACGCGGCGCACGAGTACGGCCGCCGGGTCGCCTTCGTGGGCCGTTCGATGGTCCGCAACATGGGCATCGCCCGCGAGCTGGGCTATCTGAAGGTCCCCGCCGGCCTGGTCGTGGACGTCAAGACGCTCGACGATCTCCCCGACGACGAGGTCGTGCTGGTCTGCACGGGTTCCCAGGGCGAGCCGATGGCCGCCCTCTCCCGGATGGCCAACCGCGATCACCAGATCCGGATCGTCCAGGGCGACACCGTGATCCTGGCGTCCTCCCTTATCCCGGGTAACGAGAACGCGGTCTACCGCGTGATCAACGGCCTCACCCGGTGGGGCGCGGACGTCGTCCACAAGGGCAATGCCAAGGTCCACGTCTCGGGCCACGCCTCGGCCGGCGAGCTGCTGTACTTCTACAACATCTGCAAGCCGAAGAACCTCATGCCGGTCCACGGCGAATGGCGCCATTTGCGCGCCAACGCCGAACTGGGGGCACTGACCGGTGTCCCGAAGGAACGGATCGTCATCGCCGAAGACGGTGTCGTGGTCGACCTGGTCGGCGGTGTCGCCAAGATCGTCGGCAAGGTCCAGGCGGGCTATGTCTACGTCGACGGCCTCTCGGTCGGCGATGTCACGGAAACCCACCTCAAGGACCGCCGCATCCTGGGTGACGAGGGCATCATCTCGGTCTTCGTGGTCGTGGACAGCACCACCGGCAAGATCGTCGGAGGCCCGGACCTGCATGCGCGCGGCTCCGGCATCGAGGACTCCACCCTGTCGGGCGTGGTTCCCAAGATCGAAGAGGCCTTGGCCAAGGCGGCCCAGGACGGTGTCGCGGACGCGCACCAGCTCCAGCAGCTGATCCGCCGCTCGGTCGGCAAGTGGGTGTCGGACAACTACCGCCGCCGCCCGATGATCCTCCCCGTGGTCGTCGAGGTCTGACGCCCAGGGCTGCAGGCAGGTACTCAAGTAGGAGCGGGGCGCCCGGATTTGCATCCGGGCGCCCCGCTCCAGTACGTTTACGTCTCCTCCTGAACGGGAAGCGCCGCACGCCTGTGCGTACGGAGCGCCCCCGCAAAACCAGGTGGAATTCCGGCCCAGAGCAATCTGATAAAGTCGGATCAGCCGAAAGGCAAACCCCTTCCGACGGGAAATCGGACCGAATAAGAACCGGCAACGGAACGAAATCGGGTCTGCTAGAGTCGGAAAGGCCGGAAAGCGAAAGCCGGACGGTCGACCCGCTCCAACACGGGGCCGGAGACGGAAACGGATCTGGTAAGGTTGGAAACGCGAAGAAGCCGAAAGGCGGAAACGCACCGGCGAAAATCGGGCCCGCAAGGATCTGATAGAGTCGGAAACGCAAGACCGAAGGGAAGCGCCCGGAGATCCTGGTGAAACAGGAACAAAGGAAGCGTCCGTTCCTTGAGAACTCAACAGCGTGCCAAAAGTCAACGCCAGATATGTTGATACCCCGTCGACCGGAAACTTCCGGGAGATGAGGTTCCTTTGAAAAAGTCCACCACGGCCCATGCGGTCGGGGTGGCACACACAGCGAGGACGCTGTGAACGACCGGACTTATTCCGTCTGGTTGTTCCGCTCTCGTGTGTGTTCACCGGATTACCGGTAAACATTCACGGAGAGTTTGATCCTGGCTCAGGACGAACGCTGGCGGCGTGCTTAACACATGCAAGTCGAACGATGAACCTCCTTCGGGAGGGGATTAGTGGCGAACGGGTGAGTAACACGTGGGCAATCTGCCCTTCACTCTGGGACAAGCCCTGGAAACGGGGTCTAATACCGGATACGACTACCGACCGCATGGTCTGGTGGTGGAAAGCTCCGGCGGTGAAGGATGAGCCCGCGGCCTATCAGCTTGTTGGTGGGGTGATGGCCTACCAAGGCGACGACGGGTAGCCGGCCTGAGAGGGCGACCGGCCACACTGGGACTGAGACACGGCCCAGACTCCTACGGGAGGCAGCAGTGGGGAATATTGCACAATGGGCGAAAGCCTGATGCAGCGACGCCGCGTGAGGGATGACGGCCTTCGGGTTGTAAACCTCTTTCAGCAGGGAAGAAGCGAGAGTGACGGTACCTGCAGAAGAAGCGCCGGCTAACTACGTGCCAGCAGCCGCGGTAATACGTAGGGCGCAAGCGTTGTCCGGAATTATTGGGCGTAAAGAGCTCGTAGGCGGCTTGTCACGTCGGATGTGAAAGCCCGGGGCTTAACCCCGGGTCTGCATTCGATACGGGCAGGCTAGAGTTCGGTAGGGGAGATCGGAATTCCTGGTGTAGCGGTGAAATGCGCAGATATCAGGAGGAACACCGGTGGCGAAGGCGGATCTCTGGGCCGATACTGACGCTGAGGAGCGAAAGCGTGGGGAGCGAACAGGATTAGATACCCTGGTAGTCCACGCCGTAAACGTTGGGAACTAGGTGTGGGCGACATTCCACGTCGTCCGTGCCGCAGCTAACGCATTAAGTTCCCCGCCTGGGGAGTACGGCCGCAAGGCTAAAACTCAAAGGAATTGACGGGGGCCCGCACAAGCAGCGGAGCATGTGGCTTAATTCGACGCAACGCGAAGAACCTTACCAAGGCTTGACATACACCGGAAACGTCTGGAGACAGGCGCCCCCTTGTGGTCGGTGTACAGGTGGTGCATGGCTGTCGTCAGCTCGTGTCGTGAGATGTTGGGTTAAGTCCCGCAACGAGCGCAACCCTTGTTCTGTGTTGCCAGCATGCCCTTCGGGGTGATGGGGACTCACAGGAGACTGCCGGGGTCAACTCGGAGGAAGGTGGGGACGACGTCAAGTCATCATGCCCCTTATGTCTTGGGCTGCACACGTGCTACAATGGCCGGTACAATGAGCTGCGATACCGCGAGGTGGAGCGAATCTCAAAAAGCCGGTCTCAGTTCGGATTGGGGTCTGCAACTCGACCCCATGAAGTCGGAGTTGCTAGTAATCGCAGATCAGCATTGCTGCGGTGAATACGTTCCCGGGCCTTGTACACACCGCCCGTCACGTCACGAAAGTCGGTAACACCCGAAGCCGGTGGCCCAACCCCTTGTGGGAGGGAATCGTCGAAGGTGGGACTGGCGATTGGGACGAAGTCGTAACAAGGTAGCCGTACCGGAAGGTGCGGCTGGATCACCTCCTTTCTAAGGAGCACTTCTTACTCGGACTTGTCCGGGTCAGAGGCCAGTACATCAGCGAATGTCTGATGCTGGTTGCTCATGGGTGGAACGTTGACTATTCGGCACACTCGGTTGGTTGTCACTAGTACTGCTTCGGCGTGGAACGTGGGGATTGATGGAGTGGGCCGGGCACGTTGTTGGGTATCTGAGGGTACGGACCGTTGAGTCTGGACCTTCGCGATGCCGGCCCCAGTGAACTCAGCCTTCGGGTTGGGGTGGTGGGTGGCTGGTCGTTGCTTGAGAACTGCACAGTGGACGCGAGCATCTGTGGCCAAGTTTTTAAGGGCGCACGGTGGATGCCTTGGCACCAGGAACCGATGAAGGACGTGGGAGGCCACGATAGGCCCCGGGGAGCTGTCAACCAAGCTTTGATCCGGGGGTGTCCGAATGGGGAAACCCGGCAGTCGTCATGGGCTGTCACCCGCTGCTGAACACATAGGCAGTGTGGAGGGAACGCGGGGAAGTGAAACATCTCAGTACCCGCAGGAAGAGAAAACAACCGTGATTCCGGGAGTAGTGGCGAGCGAAACCGGATGAGGCCAAACCAGTCACGTGTGATACCCGGCAGGGGTTGCGTGGTTGGGGTTGTGGGAGTTCTCTTTTGCAGTCTGCCGGCTGTGAGACGAGTCAGAAACCGTTGATGTAGGCGAAGGACATGCGAAAGGTCCGGCGTAGAGGGTAAGACCCCCGTAGCTGAAACATTAGCGGCTCGTTTGAGAACCACCCAAGTAGCACGGGGCCCGAGAAATCCCGTGTGAATCTGGCGGGACCACCCGTTAAGCCTAAATATTCCCTGGTGACCGATAGCGGATAGTACCGTGAGGGAATGGTGAAAAGTACCGCGGGAGCGGAGTGAAATAGTACCTGAAACCGTGTGCCTACAAGCCGTGGGAGCGTCGCTGTATGTGCTTGCACATGCAGTCGTGACTGCGTGCCTTTTGAAGAATGAGCCTGCGAGTTTGCGGTATGTTGCGAGGTTAACCCGTGTGGGGAAGCCGTAGCGAAAGCGAGTCCGAATAGGGCGTTGAGTAGCGTGCCCAAGACCCGAAGCGGAGTGATCTAGCCATGGGCAGGTTGAAGCGGAGGTAAGACTTCGTGGAGGACCGAACCCACCAGGGTTGAAAACCTGGGGGATGACCTGTGGTTAGGGGTGAAAGGCCAATCAAACTCCGTGATAGCTGGTTCTCCCCGAAATGCATTTAGGTGCAGCGTCGTGTGTTTCTTGCCGGAGGTAGAGCACTGGATAGGCGATGGGCCCTACCGGGTTACTGACCTTAGCCAAACTCCGAATGCCGGTAAGTGAGAGCGCGGCAGTGAGACTGTGGGGGATAAGCTCCATGGTCGAGAGGGAAACAGCCCAGAGCATCGACTAAGGCCCCTAAGCGTGTGCTAAGTGGGAAAGGATGTGGAGTCGCAGAGACAACCAGGAGGTTGGCTTAGAAGCAGCCACCCTTGAAAGAGTGCGTAATAGCTCACTGGTCAAGTGATTCCGCGCCGACAATGTAGCGGGGCTCAAGCACACCGCCGAAGTCGTGTCATTGCAGTAATACTCCCAACGGAGGCTGTGATGGGTAGGGGAGCGTCGTGTGCCGGGTGAAGCAGCCGTGGAAACGAGTTGTGGACGGTTCACGAGTGAGAATGCAGGCATGAGTAGCGATACACACGTGGGAAACGTGTGCGCCGATTGACTAAGGGTTCCTGGGTCAAGCTGATCTGCCCAGGGTAAGTCGGGACCTAAGGCGAGGCCGACAGGCGTAGTCGATGGACAACCGGTTGATATTCCGGTACCCGCTTTGAAACGCCCAGTATCGAATCCATTAATGCTAAGGCCGTGAAGCCGGCCTGGAGTCTTCGGACAAAGGGACGTGGTGGAGCCGCCGATCCAAGGTGGTAGTAGGTAAGCGATGGGGTGACGCAGGAAGGTAGTCCAGCCCGGGCGGTGGTTGTCCCGGGGTAAGGGTGTAGGCCGTGTGGTAGGTAAATCCGTCACACGTTAAGGCTGAGACCTGATGCCGAGCCGATTGTGGTGAAGTGGATGATCCTATGCTGTCGAGAAAAGCCTCTAGCGAGTTTCATGGCGGCCCGTACCCTAAACCGACTCAGGTGGTCAGGTAGAGAATACCGAGGCGTTCGGGTGAACTATGGTTAAGGAACTCGGCAAAATGCCCCCGTAACTTCGGGAGAAGGGGGGCCATTGCTGGTGATGAGTCTTGCACTCTGAGCTGGTGGTGGCCGCAGAGACCAGCGAGAAGCGACTGTTTACTAAAAACACAGGTCCGTGCGAAGCCGTAAGGCGATGTATACGGACTGACGCCTGCCCGGTGCTGGAACGTTAAGGGGACCGGTTAGTCACATTTCGGTGTGGCGAAGCTGAGAACTTAAGCGCCAGTAAACGGCGGTGGTAACTATAACCATCCTAAGGTAGCGAAATTCCTTGTCGGGTAAGTTCCGACCTGCACGAATGGCGTAACGACTTCTCGACTGTCTCAACCATAGGCCCGGTGAAATTGCATTACGAGTAAAGATGCTCGTTTCGCGCAGCAGGACGGAAAGACCCCGGGACCTTTACTATAGCTTGATATTGGTGTTCGGTTCGGCTTGTGTAGGATAGGTGGGAGACTTTGAAGCAGCCACGCCAGTGGTTGTGGAGTCATTGTTGAAATACCACTCTGGTCGTGCTGGATGTCTAACCTGGGTCCGTGATCCGGATCAGGGACAGTGTCTGGTGGGTAGTTTAACTGGGGCGGTTGCCTCCTAAAGAGTAACGGAGGCGCCCAAAGGTTCCCTCAGCCTGGTTGGCAATCAGGTGTTGAGTGTAAGTGCACAAGGGAGCTTGACTGTGAGACTGACGGGTCGAGCAGGTACGAAAGTAGGGACTAGTGATCCGGCGGTGGCTTGTGGAAGCGCCGTCGCTCAACGGATAAAAGGTACCCCGGGGATAACAGGCTGATCTTCCCCAAGAGTCCATATCGACGGGATGGTTTGGCACCTCGATGTCGGCTCGTCGCATCCTGGGGCTGGAGTCGGTCCCAAGGGTTGGGCTGTTCGCCCATTAAAGCGGTACGCGAGCTGGGTTTAGAACGTCGTGAGACAGTTCGGTCCCTATCCGCTGTGCGCGTAGGAGTATTGAGAAGGGCTGTCCCTAGTACGAGAGGACCGGGACGGACGAACCTCTGGTGTGCCAGTTGTCCTGCCAAGGGCATGGCTGGTTGGCTACGTTCGGAAAGGATAACCGCTGAAAGCATCTAAGCGGGAAGCCTGCTTCGAGATGAGTACTCCCACCCCCTTTGAGGGGTTAAGGCTCCCAGTAGACGACTGGGTTGATAGGCCAGATATGGAAGCCTGGTAACGGGTGGAGTTGACTGGTACTAATAGGCCGAGGGCTTGTCCTCAGTTGCTCGCGTCCACTGTGTAGGTTCTGAAGTAACGACCTGTGTTTTTGCCGGGTTGGTTAACTTCATAGTGTTTCGGTGGTCATTGCGTTAGGGAAACGCCCGGTTACATTCCGAACCCGGAAGCTAAGCCTTTCAGCGCCGATGGTACTGCAGGGGGGACCCTGTGGGAGAGTAGGACGCCGCCGAACAATTTTTCAGCTCCGGTCCCTGAACCTTCGTGGTTCAGGGACCGGAGCTTTTTTGTTCTGATTTTCGGGTGGTGGGTGTAACTCGACGTTCATCTGACCTGAGCAGGATCCGTTTCATGCGGACAGTAGGAGCGCTCAAGTCGGCCGGTGTCAGTGCTGGGGATGAGGTCGTGGTGCCGGCGTATGGCAACGCCGAGGTCGCCCGGGCCGTGCTGGAGTTGGGCGCGGTGCCGGTGTTCGCCGATGTGGACGGCGACAGTTACTGCCTGGACCCGGCCGCGGTGTCGGATGTGGTGACCAGCCAGACGGCTGCGATCGTCGCGATCCACCGGTTCGGTCGGCAGGCGGACACCGGGTGGATCCGTGAAGTGGGTCAGCGGCGCGGCCTGTTGGTGCTCGTGGAGAACGAACCCGGGGCGGACCCGGAGGGCGCCGAGCTGCGGCGGGCGCATGCGTCGTACCTGGACGGCAGGCTCAGCGGGGTCCGGACGCCCACACCGGCGGCGGGCCACAGCTACGAGCAGTATGTGGTGCGGGTACCCGGCAATGGGCGGCCCGACCGGGATGCGTTCGCGCGGGCGCTGCGGGCCAAGGGCGTTGCCTGCAGGGTGCCCGTGCTGGCTCCGGTGTACCGGATGCCGGGGCTGCGGCGGGATGTCTTTCTGCCGCAGACCGAGCGGGCGGTGGACGAGACCCTGGCGTTGCCGGTGCACGCGGGGATGTCGCGGCGGGAGCTGCACAAGATGGTCGGTGCGTGCAATGCGCTCGGCGGGCTCCTGCAGCCGGCCTTTTAGTCGAGTAACGGTGCACCGGGCGGTCGACGATTCGAACCTGCCGCCGAGTTGGGGTAATATCTATTCCGCTGCCGCGCCCCAATAGCTCAGTCGGCAGAGCGTCTCCATGGTAAGGAGAAGGTCTACGGTTCGATTCCGTATTGGGGCTCCAGAGGATAAAGGCCCCCGCCATTCGGCGGGGGCCTTTGTCGTATGCCGATCCGGTGCCGGTGCAGTGCCGATCCGGTGATGTCGTATCAGCCCCGAGGGCGGGAGCCATGGGCCGTGTTGTGGGCGGCGGTTGGGGCGGCTCCGGGAATGGCTTCCCGTAAGGGGCGGGCCAGGGCAGTCGGTCGTGCGGCACAGCGCATGAGGCGGGCGGTGGTGGCAGGGGAGCGGCCGGGGGCCGTGAGTGGTGGGCGTCGGCCGCTCCCTGAGGGTCAGTCCGCCTGGGCCTCGGGGATGCGCATGGCGAGGATGGCCATGTCGTCGGAGGCGGGTTCGGCGGCAAAGCGTTCCACGGCGCGCAGCACGCGGGCGGCGACGGCGCCGGCCGTCAGTCCCGTACAGGTGGTCAGGAGGTCGGTGAGGCCGTCGTCGCCGAGCATGCGGGTGCCCTCGCGGCGCTCGGTGACGCCGTCGGTGACGCACAGCAGGACATCGCCGGGGTCGAGTCTGACGGTCTGTTCGTAGAGCTCCAGATCGTCCATGACGCCGAGGAGCGGCTGGGGTTCGGCGGCCGGCTCGACGGTGCCGTCCTGGCGGAGACGGAGCGGAAGGGGGTGGCCGGCGCAGACGACCTTGAGGACGGCGCCGCCGTCTGCCTGGGGCCAGAGCTCGCCGTAAAGGAGCGTCAGGAAGCGGCTGCGGGCGCCCTCGTCGAGGATGGCGGCGTTGAGGCGTTCCAGGACGGCGGGGCCGCCGAAGCCCTCGCGGGCGAGGAGACGCAGCGCGTGCCGGGCCAGGCCCGTGACGGCGGCCGCTTCCGGGCCCGTACCGCAGACGTCGCCGATGGCGAAGCCGTAGGCGCCGTCGCGGATCGGGAAGATGTCGTAGAAGTCGCCGCCGACCTCGTTGCCCTCGCCGGCCGCGCGGTAGATGACCTCGACCTCCACGCCGGGGATCGCGGGCTGCTCAGGGGGCAGCAGGCTGCGTTGCAGGGACTGGCTGATGGCCGTGCGCTCGGAGTAGAGGCGCGCGTTGTCCAGGGCGAGCGCGGCCCGGCGGGAGAGGTCTTCGGCGAGCTCCAGGATCTCCTGGCGGAAGTGCTCCTCGGTGGGCTTGCCCAGGGTCAGCATGCCGATGACGCGGTTGCGGGCGACGAGGGGAAGGACGACCGTCTCGCCGCCCACCGCGGAGGCGGTGGCGAGGGTGGCGCCGGGGCCGGTGGAGGGCCGGGCGGCGTTGCCCAGGCCCAGGCTGCGCATGGAGGTGCGCAGGGCGGCGTCGTGCGCGGCGTCGCCGGGGGCGGTCCAGATACGGGCACCGGGGGTGGGGACCGGCTCGGGCGGGTCGACCTTCATCAGCAGCGTCTTGAGGCCGTCGATCCGGTCCTCGTCCTCGTGCAGCACATAGGACAGCTCGGGCTCGGAGGTCTGGTCGGCGACGGTGTAGACCGCGCACCACGTGGCGAGGGTCGGGACCGTCATCTGGGCCATCAGGGCCAGGGTCTGGTCCCGGTCGAGGGTCCCGGCCAGCAGGTCGGAGGCCTCGACGAGGAAGGAGAGGGAGCCGCGGCGGAGCTTTTCCAGCTCGGTGAGGCGGGCGCGCTCGACGGCGAGGGCGATGCGGTCGGCGGCGAACTGGAGACGCAGCGCCTCCTCGTTCGTGTAACGCCCTGCGCCCTCTGCGGCGACGCCGAGCGAGCCGGTCAGCCGGCCCTCGACCTTGAGGGGGACGGTGACGACCGAGCGCATGCCCGTGCCGCTGAGGAGGGGGACGGCGCCGGGGACCGCGGTGAGGTCTTCGTGGACGGCGGGCATCCGGGCGGAGCCGTAGCGTCCGGAGCCGGCCTCGACGGGGACGCGGGCGAACCGCTGGCGGGCGGAGGGCAGGCCCGTGGAGGCGCGGACCTCCAGTTCGGTCTCGTCGTCGGTGGCCAGGAGGAGGTAGGCGGCGTCGCCGTCGAGCATGTCGCGGGCCCGTTCGACGGTGCGCTGGAGCAGGCCGTCGAGGTCGTCGGGGGCCGGTGAGCCGATGAAGACCTCGAACGGGTCGGAGGCGCGTCCCTCCGACGAGCCGGCCTGGGAGGCGGCGTCCGGGGCGGGGGTGCGCTGGGGGCTCTGCAGGATGGCGCGCTCGTGGTCGCGCACCAGGAGGCAGACCGTGGAGGCCTCGCCGTCGGCGTCGCGGACGCGCAGGTGGGAGGCGTAGACGGGGACGACCCGGCCGTCGGAGCCGCGGATGCCGTAGGAGCCTTCCCAGCGGGAGAGCTGCAGGGCCTCGACGATGCCCGTGCCGGTTCCGGGGGTGTGCGGCCAGGCGGCCAAGTCGGTGAGTGGTTTGCCGATGACCTGCTCGGGGTCGTAGGCGAAGAGGTCCTGGGCGTCCTCGTTCCAGAAGCTGATGCAGCTTCCGCGGTCGATCTGGATCACCGCGACGCGGACGCGGGTCTCGGCGACCGGGAGGGCGTCCACCGGCAGGGCGGGGCCGGCGGAACGGGTGCCGGCCGGCCGCTCGGGGAGGTCGAGGTGGAACCATACGTGTTTTTGTGCGGCGGTGTACTCGACGCCCCAACGGGTGGCGAGCGCGCCGCACAGCAGCAGGCCGCGGCCGCCCTCGCGGTCCGGGTGGACGACGACCTGGCCGGCGTTCTGGAGCGGGATCTCGCGTTCGGGGTAGCGGTCGGCGACGGTAATCCGTACGCCGTCCTCGTTGCGCAGACACAGCACATCGGCGGCGGTGCCGGCGTGCACCACGGCGTTGGTGACCAGCTCGCTGGTCAGCACCACGGCGTCGTCGACGATGTCGGCGCAGCCCCAGCCCTGGAGGGTGTCGCGGACGAAGGCACGGGCAGTGGCGACCGAGCGCCCGACCGGCTCGAATGTTGCGGCGGCCCGCGCGGTGATCACTGGTCTCCTCATGCGTGTGTCGGTGATCTGCTCCCCCATACTCGCGGCGCCCTCCGAATAAACCTGTGGTGCCTCCACCACTGCCCGTGCTCGATGGCCGGGACGATGGACAGCCGTATGCCAGGTTACTTACCTTCGCCGCACCCGAGGATGCCGGTCACGTGTGTTTCCGCCCCAATCGTGCCCCGGGACGGTGTGCGATGCTGCCGAACTGTTATGGCCTGGTTGGGCCATGGTGAAACACTGGGCACGTATCAAGAGAAAGCCCGGGTAGAACGGTCGACCCTTGCGGGAGGGACACGGTGGAGTCTGGCGCAGCGGCGCGGGGCGCAAGCACGCGCGCGAAAGGCGGACGTTCCCGGAACAACGGGACGACCGAGGTGGATACGGCTGCGCTGAATCGGCTGTTGGTCGCTCTGGTCGCGATGCGGGACGGGAACTTCCGCAAGCGGCTCACGGTTTCCGGCGATGGCGTCATGTCGGAGATCGCGGCGGTCTTCAACGAGGTTGCGGATCGCAATCTGCATCTCACGGGCGAGCTGACGCGGGTGCGCCGGGTCGTCGGCCGTGAGGGAAAGCTCACGGAAAGGCTGGAGGTCGGCGCCGCCGAGGGCTCCTGGGCCGCGGCGATCGACGCCTCGAACGCCCTGGTCGACGACCTCGTACGGCCCGTCTCCGAGGTGGGACGGGTGCTGTCGGCGGTGTCCGAGGGCGACCTGGAACAGCGGATGGATCTGCGCTCGCGCAGTTCGGACAGTTCTTCGGAGCACCCTCTGCGGGGTGAATTCCTGAAGGTCGGCCGTACGGTCAACGGACTGGTGGATCAGCTCTCCGCGTTCACCGACGAGGTCACCAGAGTGGCCAGTGAGGTCGGTACGGAAGGCAAGCTCGGCGGCCAGGCGCGGGTGCGCGGAATGTCGGGTTCGTGGAAGGACCTCACGGAATCCGTCAACACCATGGCGTCCCGGCTGACGGCGCAGGTCCGTGACATTGCTCTCGTCACCACGGCGGTGGCCAAGGGTGATCTGTCGCGCAAGGTGACCGTCCATGTCTCCGGCGAGATGCTGGAGCTGAAGAACACCGTCAACACGATGGTGGACCAGCTCTCCTCGTTCGCCTCCGAGGTGACGCGGGTCGCCCGGGAGGTCGGCACCGAGGGCGAGCTTGGTGGTCAGGCGCAGGTCCCCGGCGTTGCCGGGGTGTGGAAGGACCTGACGGATTCGGTCAACCTCATGGCCGGCAACCTCACCGCGCAGGTGCGCGGGATCGCCCAGGTCACCACTGCCGTCGCCAATGGCGATCTGTCGCAGAAGGTTACGGTCAGTGCACGCGGCGAGGTCGCGCAGCTGGCCGACACGATCAACACCATGACCGAGACGCTGCGGACCTTCGCGGACGAAGTGACGCGGGTGGCGAACGAGGTCGGCGCGGAGGGGCAGCTCGGCGGTCAGGCGCAGGTGCCGGGCGCGGCCGGGACGTGGAAGGACCTCACCGACTCGGTGAACACCGCCTTCCGCAACCTCACGGCGCAGGTGCGGGACATCGCGCAGGTGACGACGGCGGTCGCCAACGGTGATCTGTCGCAGACGGTCACCGTCGATGTGGCCGGTGAGATGCTGGAGTTGAAGAACACCGTCAACACGATGGTGGGTCAGCTGTCGTCGTTCGGTGCCGAAGTGACGCGCGTTGCGCGGGAGATCGGTGTCGAGGGTGAGCTGGGCGGCCAGGCCGCGGTGCCCGGGGCGGCCGGGACGTGGAAGGACCTCACGGACTCCGTGAACACCGCCTTCCGCAACCTGACCGGGCAGGTGCGCAACATCGCGCAGGTGACGACGGCGGTTGCCAACGGCGACCTGTCGCAGAAGGTCACCGTCGATGTCTCCGGCGAGATGCTGCAGCTGAAGAACACCGTGAACACCATGGTGGATCAGCTCTCCTCGTTCGCCGACCAGGTCACCCGGATGGCCAGGGACGTGGGCACGGAGGGCCGGCTGGGCGGCCAGGCCCGGGTGGACGGCGTCAGCGGCACCTGGAAGGAACTGACCGACTCCGTCAACTTCATGGCGGGGAACCTGACTTCCCAGGTGCGGCAGATCGCGCAGGTGACGACGGCGGTCGCGCGTGGCGACCTGTCGCAGAAGATCGACGTGGACGCGCGCGGCGAGATCCTGGAGCTGAAGAACACCATCAACACGATGGTCGACCAGCTCTCCGCCTTCGCCGAGCAGGTCACCCGGGTCGCCCGGGAGGTCGGTACGGACGGCAGGCTGGGCGGTCAGGCGCAGGTGCCGGGCGTCGCGGGCGTCTGGCGCGATCTGACCGACTCCGTGAACGGCATGGCCGGCAACCTGACGGCCCAGGTCCGCAATATCGCGCAGGTCGCGACGGCGGTGGCCCGCGGTGACCTGTCGCAGAAGATCGACGTGGACGCCCGGGGCGAGATCCTGGAGCTCAAGAACACCCTGAACACCATGGTCGACCAGCTCTCCTCGTTCGCGGAGCAGGTCACCCGGGTCGCCCGCGAGGTGGGCACCGAGGGCATCCTGGGCGGCCAGGCCGAGGTGCAGGGCGTCAGCGGCACCTGGAAGGACCTCACCCAGTCCGTCAACTTCATGGCGAACAACCTCACCTCGCAGGTGCGCAACATCGCGGAGGTGACGACCGCGGTGGCCCGCGGTGATCTGTCCAAGAAGATCACCGTCGATGCCAAGGGCGAGATCCTGGAACTGGTCACGACCGTCAACACGATGGTCGACCAGCTGTCGTCGTTCGCCGAGCAGGTGACCCGGGTGGCGCGTGAGGTGGGCACCGAGGGTCAGTTGGGCGGCCAGGCGCGGGTGCCGGGCGCGACCGGGATCTGGCTGGACCTCAGCGACAACGTGAACCTGATGGCCAACAACCTGACCATCCAGGTGCGCAACATCTCCCAGGTCTCGGCGGCGGTCGCCAACGGAGACCTGACCAAGAAGGTCACGGTCGAGGCGCGCGGCGAGGTCGCGCAGCTCGCCGACACGGTCAACACGATGGTCACGACGCTGTCGTCGTTCGCCGACGAGGTCACCCGGGTGGCCCGTGAGGTGGGCACCGACGGCATCCTGGGCGGTCAGGCCCGCGTCCCCGGCGTCGCCGGTACGTGGAAGGACCTCACCGAGTCCGTGAACTCGATGGCCAACAACCTGACCGGCCAGGTCCGCAATATCGCCATGGTCACCACCGCCATCGCCAAGGGCGATCTGACCAAGAAGATCGACATCGATGCGCGGGGTGAGATCCTGGCGCTGAAGACCACCATCAACACCATGGTCGACCAGCTGTCGTCCTTCGCCGAGCAGGTCACCAGAGTGGCCCGTGAGGTGGGTACGGAAGGCCAGCTGGGCGGTCAGGCACAGGTGCGCGGCGTGGCCGGCACCTGGCGGGACCTGACCGAGTCGGTGAACGAGATGGCCGGGAACCTGACCCGTCAGGTGCGGGCCATCGCCGCGGTCGCCGCGGCGGTCACCCTCGGCGATCACAACGTCCGGATCGACGTGGACGCGGCCGGCGAGATCCTGGAGCTCCAGGACAACGTCAACACGATGATCTCCACGCTCCGCGAGACCACCCTCGCCAACGAGGAACAGGACTGGCTCAAGGGCAACCTCGCCCGGATCTCCGGTCTGATGCAGGGCCGGCGCGACCTCAAGGACGTCGCCACCCTGATCATGAGCGAGCTGTCGCCCGCGGTCTCCGCCCAGCACGGCGCGTTCTTCCTCGCCGCGCAGCCCGACAGCCACGAGATCGGGGCGGACGGCGGCGAGGCGGGCGCGTACGAGCTGCGGCTGATGGGCTCGTACGGCTACGCCATGGGCGGGATGCCGACGACCTTCCGGCCGGGCGAGACGCTGATCGGCACGGCCGCGGAGGAGGGGCGCACCATCCTGGTGGAGAACGTCCCGTCCGGGTATCTCAAGATCGCCTCCGGGCTGGGCGAGGCGCCGCCGGCGAATGTGATCGTGCTGCCGGTGCTCTTCGAGGACAAGGTGCTCGGCGTGATCGAGCTGGCGTCCTTCCAGCCGTTCACCCAGATCCAGAAGGACTTCCTCAGCCAGATCGCCGAGATGATCGCGACCAGCGTCAACACCATCTCGGTCAACACCAAGACCGAGGTGCTGCTCAAGCAGTCGCAGGAGCTGACCGAACAGCTCAAGGAGCGCTCGGGCGAGCTGGAGAGCCGGCAGAAGGCGCTGGAGCTGTCCAACTCCGAGCTGGAGGAGAAGGCCGAGCAGCTGCGGGCGCAGAACCGCGACATCGAGGTGAAGAACACCGAGATCGAGGAGGCGCGGCAGGTCCTGGAGGAGCGCGCCGAGCAGCTTGCGGTCTCGATGCGCTACAAGTCGGAGTTCCTGGCGAACATGTCGCACGAGCTGCGGACGCCGCTGAACTCCCTGCTGATTCTGGCCAAGTTGCTGGCCGACAACGCCGAGGGGAATCTCTCCCCGAAGCAGGTCGAATTCGCCGAAACCATCCATGGCGCCGGCAGCGACCTGCTCCAGCTGATCAACGACATCCTGGACCTGTCGAAGGTCGAGGCCGGAAAGATGGACGTCAGCCCGACGCGGATCGCGCTGGTCCAGCTCGTCGACTACGTGGAGGCCACGTTCCGGCCGCTGACCGCGGAGAAGGGACTCGACTTCTCCGTACGGGTCTCCCCGGAGCTCCCGGCGACACTGCACACCGACGAGCAGCGGCTGCTGCAGGTGCTGCGCAATCTGCTGTCCAACGCGGTGAAGTTCACCGACAGCGGCGCCGTCGAGCTGGTGATCCGGCCGGCCGGTTCGGATGTTCCGGTGGCCATCCGCGAGCAGCTGCTGGAGCACGGTTCGCTGCGCGACCCGGACGCGGACATGATCGCCTTCTCGGTGACCGACACCGGTATCGGTATCGCGTCGAGCAAGATGCGGGTCATTTTCGAGGCGTTCAAGCAGGCGGACGGCACGACCAGCCGCAAGTACGGCGGCACGGGCCTGGGTCTGTCCATCAGCCGGGAGATCGCCCGGCTGCTGGGCGGTGAGATCCATGCCGCGAGTGAGCCCAACCGCGGCTCCACGTTCACGCTCTACCTCCCGCACAACCCGGGCGGCCTGCCGCCGCAGGGCTATCCGCAGCTGGTGGCCGGCGGGATCGCGATGGACGCGGAGGCGCGGGAGACGGAGGTCGGGCGCCTGGAGGCCGAAGAGCAGCAGAGCCGCGAGCTGGACTCCGGGGGCAGCCTCAACCGGCGCCGCCGCCGGGCGGTTTCGGGCTCTGCGCGCCGCTTCGAGCTTCCGGGACGCCAGCAGCCGTCTCCGGCGCCGTCCCAGGCCCTTCAAGCTTCCCGGGCCCCGCAGGCTCCCCAGGCGGCTGAGGCGCCGCCGCAGCCGGTCGCGCCGCAGCCCGCCGAGGAGCCCTGGATCGGCAACGGCCAGGATCTGGTGGATCCCGCTTTCGAGGGCGGTTTCCATGGCGAGAAGGTGCTGATCGTCGATGACGACATCCGCAATGTCTTCGCGCTCACCAGCGTCCTGGAGCAGCACGGGCTGTCGGTGCTGTACGCGGAGAACGGGCGCGAGGGCATCGAGGTGCTGGAGCAGCACGACGACATCGTGCTGGTCCTGATGGACATCATGATGCCGGAGATGGACGGCTATGCGACCACGGCGGCGATCCGCCGGATGCCGCAGTTCGCCGGACTTCCCATCATCGCGCTGACCGCGAAGGCGATGAAGGGCGACAGGGAGAAGAGCATCGACTCCGGAGCCTCCGACTATGTGACCAAGCCGGTGGATACCGATCATCTGTTGTCGGTCATGGAGCAATGGATGCGCGCGGAGTGAGGGAGCGTCCAGTATGGAGGCGTAAGAGGATCATCGCGTGTTGACTCAGTGTCGCCGTGGACGTGTGGAAGCGCAGGATTCGGGGAACCTTCTGGTCTCTGTCTGCGTTTCTGCTACGTGCACAGTGACATCGCGGTGACAGGGTGTGGCGACAGGCGGGGTGCAGCTACCATGACCGGCACAAGGACGGGCGGCATGACGGAGTCGTCCCCTGGGGCGGCGTCCGGTTCCATGCCGGGGCGAGGAGGACGGGCCATGGTGCAGAAGGCCAAGATCCTCCTGGTCGATGACCGGCCGGAGAATCTGCTGGCGCTGGAGGCGATCCTCTCTGCGCTCGATCAGACACTGGTGCGGGCATCGTCCGGGGAGGAAGCGCTCAAAGCACTGCTCACGGACGACTTCGCGGTGATTCTGCTCGATGTGCAGATGCCGGGGATGGACGGGTTCGAGACCGCCGCGCACATCAAGCGGCGGGAGCGGACCCGCGACATCCCGATCATCTTCCTCACGGCCATCAACCACGGCCCGCACCACACCTTCCGCGGCTATGCGGCAGGCGCGGTGGACTACATCTCCAAGCCGTTCGACCCCTGGGTGCTGCGCGCCAAGGTCTCGGTGTTCGTCGAGCTGTACATGAAGAACTGCCAACTGCGCGAGCAGGCCTCCCTGCTGAGGCTGCAGCTGGAGGGCGGGCGGCCGAGCGCCGACGAGGCGCGGGAGTCCGCGGGGCTGCTCGCCGAGCTCTCCGCGCGGCTGGCCGCGGTCGAGGAGCAGGCCGAGGCGCTGTCCAAACAGCTGGACGAGACGGCAGACGCGGCGGCGGTCGCCACGGCCGCCCATCTGGAACGCAAACTGACGGGTCTGCGCCGGGCTCTGGACGCTCTGGAGCCGGGGGCGGGCAGCGTCGCGGGGTGACTGACGCCCTTTCATGAGGCGGGCGCGCGACACGTTCGGGTGAAGCGCTGTGCGCTCGTGTGATGCCCGCGTTCGCCTGTAATCTCGTCGCCATGGCCTCACGTACGTCCGGCAAGGGAACCCAGAGCACGGCGGGACCCTCCAAGCAGCGCGCCGGACGGACCGCGGGCGCCGCCAAGAAGACCGCCGCGAAGAAGGCGCCCGCCAAGCCGCCGGTCAAGAAGACCGCGGCCGCGAAGAAGGCTCCGGCCAAAAAGGCTCCGGCCAAGCGGGCTCCGGCGAAGAAGGCCGCTCCCAAGCCGGCGCCGTCACCCACCGGCGGTGTCTACCGCCTCGTCCGTGCCTGCTGGCTGGGGCTGGCGCACACCATCGGGGCGGTGTTCCGCGGTATGGGCCGTGGCGCGAAGAACCTCGATCCGGCGCACCGCAAGGACGGGCTGGCGCTGCTGCTGCTCGGCCTGGCGCTGGTCATCGCGGCCGGTACGTGGTCGAACCTCAGCGGCCCGGTCGGTGACCTCGTCGAGCTGCTGGTGACCGGGGCGTTCGGCCGGCTCGACCTGGTCGTGCCGATACTGCTCGGCGGCATTGCGATCCGCCTCATCCGGCACCCCGAGCGGCCGGAGGCCAACGGCCGGATCGTCATCGGGCTGTCCGCCCTGGTCGTCGGTGTCCTGGGCCAGGTCGCCATGGCCTGTGGCTCGCCCGGCCGGGACGACGGTCTGGCCGCCATACAGGATGCCGGCGGCTATCTGGGGTGGACCGCGTCCAAGCCGCTGATCTTCACCGTCGGGCAGACCCTGGCCGTGGCGCTGCTGGCGCTGCTGACCGTCTTCGGGCTGCTGGTGGTCACCGCGACGCCGGTGAACGCCATCCCGCAGCGGCTGCGGGCGCTCGGTGTCCGGCTGGGCGTGGTGCAACCGGACGAACCCGAGGAGTACTTCGACGAGGCCGAGGACTACGCGGAGGAGTGGCGCGAGCAGCCCGCCCGCGCGCCGCGGCGCCGCGCCGCCGCACCGGCCGCGAGCGACCCGGAAGCGATAGAGGAAGCGGCCCTGGCCCAGCGCCGCCGCCCGCGCCGGGCCTCCGCACAGCCCGCGGCGGACCGGCCGATGGACGCGGTGGATGTGGCCGCGGCGGCGGCCGCAGCGCTGGACGGTGCGGTGCTGCACGGTGTCCAGCCCTCTCCGCTCGTCGCCGGGCTCAGCAGCAGCATCTCCGGGGAACGCCGGGAGCAGGACGGCGAGGACACCGCGGGGGAGAGCGGCACGGTGCCGCCGGCCCGCGGCGCGGAGCCGAAGCCGTCCGCGGCCGAGGACACCCCGGCCGTACCGGACTTCACCAAGGCGCCGCCGGAGCCGTCCGGCGAGCTGCCGGCCCGGGCCGAGCAGCTGCAGCTGTCCGGTGACATCACCTACTCGCTGCCCTCGCTGGACCTGCTCGCGCGCGGCGGGCCCGGCAAGACCCGCAGTGCCGCCAACGACGCCATAGTGACCGCACTGACCACGGTCTTCCAGGAGTTCAAGGTCGATGCGGCGGTCACCGGCTTCACCCGCGGCCCGACGGTCACCCGCTACGAGGTCGAGCTCGGCCCGGCCGTCAAGGTCGAGAAGATCACCGCGCTGGCCAAGAACATCGCCTACGCCGTGGCCAGCCCCGACGTCCGGATCATCAGCCCGATCCCCGGCAAGTCCGCGGTCGGCATCGAGATCCCCAATACCGACCGCGAGATGGTCAACCTCGGCGATGTGCTGCGGCTGGCCGATGCCGCGGGCGATGAACATCCGATGCTGGTGGCGCTCGGCAAGGACGTCGAGGGCGGCTACGTCATGGCCAACATGACCAAGATGCCGCACGTCCTGGTGGCCGGCGCCACCGGCTCCGGCAAGTCCTCCTGCATCAATTGCCTGATCACCTCGGTCATGGTGCGGGCCACGCCGGAGGACGTCCGGATGGTGCTGGTCGACCCCAAGCGCGTCGAGCTGACCGCGTACGAAGGCATCCCGCACCTGATCACGCCGATCATCACCAACCCCAAGCGCGCCGCCGAGGCGCTGCAGTGGGTGGTGCGCGAGATGGACCTGCGCTACGACGATCTCGCGGCGTACGGCTTCCGGCACATCGACGACTTCAACGAGGCGGTGCGCAGCGGCAAGGTCAGCTCGCCCGAGGGCAGCGAGCGCGAGCTGGCGCCCTATCCGTACCTGCTGGTGATCGTCGACGAGCTGGCGGACCTGATGATGGTCGCGCCGCGCGATGTGGAGGACTCCATCGTCCGCATCACCCAGCTCGCCCGCGCGGCAGGCATCCATCTGGTGCTCGCCACCCAGCGCCCGTCCGTCGATGTGGTCACCGGCCTGATCAAGGCCAATGTGCCCTCCCGGCTCGCGTTCGCCACCTCCTCGCTCGCCGACAGCCGGGTCATCCTCGACCAGCCGGGCGCCGAGAAGCTGATCGGCAAGGGCGACGGGCTGTTCCTGCCGATGGGTGCCAACAAGCCGGTCCGTATGCAGGGCGCGTTCGTGACCGAGGCCGAGGTCGCGGCTGTGGTCCAGCACTGCAAGGATCAGATGGCGCCGGTCTTCCGCGACGACGTCACCGTCGGCACGGCGAAGAAGAAGGAGATCGACGAGGACATCGGTGATGATCTCGATCTGCTCTGCCAGGCCGCTGAGCTGGTGGTTTCCACGCAGTTCGGGTCGACCTCGATGCTGCAGCGCAAGCTGCGGGTGGGCTTCGCCAAGGCGGGCCGGCTGATGGACCTGATGGAGTCACGCAACGTCGTCGGGCCGAGCGAGGGGTCCAAGGCTCGTGACGTTCTTGTGAAGCCTGATGAGCTGGATGGAGTGCTGGCGGTGATCCGGGGGGAGGCTACCGAGTAGCACAGACATCCGGGCCGCACGGACGAGAAAAGAAGGCAACCGTTTCGCCTGCCGATACGTCAAGTTGAGGGAGATGAGGGAACGATGCTCCACCATCGAGCCCCAGGGCACCGCCGACGGCGTTCCGATGGCGTAAAACCCTGCTCTCCCGCTTGCCCGACCCTTTCGCTCCACCCCTAGACTGAACTTCCAGCAGGTGGCTACACGCTCGAAAGGCGCCCCCGTGTCCATCGGCAACTCCCCCGAAGCAGACCGGCCTTCCGTCGGCGCTGCCCTCCAGAAGGCCCGTATCGGAGCGGGACTGACCGTCGAAGAGGTCAGTACGACGACACGGGTGCGCATCCCCCTCGTGCAGGCGATCGAGCAGGACGACTTCTCCCGCTGTGGCGGCGATGTCTACGCCCGGGGGCACATCCGGGCGCTCGCCCGCGCGGTCTCCCTTGATTCCCGACCGCTGATCGACCAGTTCGACGCCGAGCACGGCGGACGGCCCGCGCCGACCCCCGCCGCACCGCTCTACGAAGCCGAGCGGATCCGTTCCGAGCCGCGCCGCCCCAATTGGACCGCGGCGATGGTCGCGGCGATCGTCGCGGTGGTCGGGTTCATGGGCTTCACGCTCTTCACGGGCAACGGCAAGAGCGACAGCGGCCCGATCGCGGGCGGCGACGCCAATGCCAAGCCGGCGCCGGCGCCCACCCGCCATCCGTCGACCATCAAGCCGCCCGTCAAGCCCGATCCCTCCGACAGCGCCGTCGCCGGACTGCCGAAGGACAAGGTCACGATCAAGGTGACCGCCCGTGACGGCCAGAGCTGGATCTCCGCCAAGGACGCCAACGGCAAGCTCCTGGAGGACGGCCTGCTCAAGAAGGGCGAGTCCAAGACCATCACCGACAAGGAACGCATCGACCTGGTCCTCGGCAATGCCGGAGCCGTACAGCTGTACGTCAACGGCAAGGAGGTCAAGAAGGTCGGCGACAAGGGCACGGTGGAGCGGCTCAGCTATACGCCGGGGGACCCCCAGGCGGGCTGAGAGCCCTCCCCGGCGGGTGCCGACCGCCCGTGCCGGGCACCCGGAACGGGCGGCGGAGACCTGCGCGCCAAGGGGGTGGCCGGGACAAAGTAGGCTGAGGCCTATGCCCGAACGCCGTACCGTCGCCCTTGTCACTCTTGGCTGCGCCCGTAACGAGGTGGACTCGGAGGAGCTCGCAGGCCGCCTGGCAGCGGACGGCTGGGACCTCGTCGAGGAAGCCGCCGAAGCCGATGTCGCCGTCGTCAACACCTGTGGTTTCGTCGAGGCCGCGAAGAAGGACTCCGTCGACGCCCTGCTGGAAGCCAACGATCTGAAGGATCATGGCAGAACCCAGGCCGTGGTGGCCGTCGGCTGCATGGCCGAGCGCTACGGCAAGGAGCTCGCCGAGGCGCTGCCCGAGGCCGACGGCGTGCTCGGCTTCGACGACTACAGCAGCATCTCCGACCGCCTGCAGACCATCCTGAACGGCGGCATCCACGCCGCACACACCCCGCGCGACCGCCGCAAGCTGCTGCCGATCAGCCCGGCCGAGCGCCAGGGCTCCGCCGGTGTCGCGCTGCCCGGCCACGCCCAGGCCGAGCCGGCAGCGGCCCCGCCCGAGGACCTGCCGGAGGGCATCGCGCCCGCCTCCGGGCCGCGTGCGCCGCTGCGCCGCCGGCTCGGCAGCAACCCCGTGGCCTCGGTGAAGCTGGCCTCCGGCTGCGACCGGCGCTGCTCGTTCTGCGCCATCCCGTCCTTCCGCGGCTCCTTCATCTCGCGCCGGCCCTCCGATGTGCTCGGTGAGACGCGCTGGCTGGCCGGGGAGGGCGTCAAGGAGATCATGCTGGTCTCCGAGAACAACACCTCCTACGGCAAGGACCTCGGCGACATCCGCCTGCTGGAGACGCTGCTGCCGGAGCTGGCGGCGGTCGACGGCATCGAGCGGATCCGGGTCAGCTATCTGCAGCCCGCCGAGATGCGGCCGGGGCTGATCGACGTCCTGACCGGTACCGACAAGGTGGCGCCGTACTTCGATCTGTCCTTCCAGCACTCGGCGCCCGGGGTGCTGCGCTCCATGCGCCGCTTCGGCGGCACCGACAGCTTCCTGGAGCTGCTGGAGACGATCCGTACGAAGGCGCCGCAGGCAGGTGCCCGCTCCAACTTCATCGTCGGCTTCCCCGGGGAGAGCGAGAGCGACCTCGCGGAGCTGGAGCGCTTCCTCACCGAGGCCCGGCTCGACGCCATCGGCGTCTTCGGCTACTCCGACGAGGACGGCACCGAGGCCGCCTCGTACGAGGACAAGGTCGATCCCGATGTGGTCGCCGAGCGGCTGGCGCGGGTCTCGCGGCTGGCCGAGGAGCTGACCGCGCAGCGCGCCGAGGAGCGGATCGGCGAGACGGTGCGGGTGCTGGTCGACCGGAACGACGACGAGGACGGCCTCGTCGGGCGGGCCGCACACCAGGCGCCGGAGACCGACGGCGTCACCCTGCTGTCGACCGACCGGGAACTGGAGCCCGGTCGTATGGTCGAAGCAAAGGTGGTGGCGAGCGAGGGCGTGGACCTCGTCGCGGAGGTGCTGTCGGTGGAGGGCACAGGGTGTACCGAGGAGGCGGCCAGATGAGCGGAGTCCCGGCTTCCGCATCTGGTGGCCCGCGCACGGCGCCGGTCGTCCGGCAGGCCGGGCTGTGGAACATCGCCAACCTTCTGACGATGCTGCGGCTGGTGCTGGTCCCGGCCTTCGTGCTGCTGCTGATGCACGACAACGGAACGGACCCCGTCTGGCGCGTCTTCGCCTGGGCCGCCTTCGCCGTCGCGATGATCACCGACGTCTTCGACGGCCATCTGGCGCGTACGTACAACCTGGTCACCGACTTCGGCAAGATCGCGGACCCGATCGCGGACAAAGCGATCATGGGTGCGGCGCTGATCTGCCTGTCGGTGCTGGGTGATCTGTCGTGGTGGGTGACCGGCGTGATCCTCTTCCGGGAGCTCGGCATCACGCTGATGCGGTTCTGGGTGATCAAGCACGGAGTGATTCCGGCCAGTCGTGGCGGCAAAATCAAGACATTGGCACAGGGCATCGCGGTGGGGATGTACGTCCTGGTGCTGACCGGCCCCCTGGCGACCTTCCGCTGGTGGGTGATGGCGGTGGCCGTCGCGCTGACCGTGGTCACCGGGTTCGACTACATCCGGCAGGCCGTGGTGCTGCGCCGGGCCGGACTGGTGCAGGAGCGGGCCGAGCGGGACGCGGCACGGTGAGCGGGCCGGGTTCTGCCGCGGCCGGGGCGCTGGAACTGCTCGCCGGGCGTGGGCAGAGCCTGGCGGTGGCCGAATCACTGACCGGCGGGCTGGTGGCGGGCGCCCTGACCGCCGTCCCCGGGGCCTCGCGGGTGGTCCGCGGCTCGGTCACGGTGTACGCCACCGACCTCAAGCGGGAGCTGCTGGGCGTGGACGCCGCCCTGCTGGCCGCGTGCGGTGCCGTGGACGGGGAGGTCGCGCGGCAGATGGCGCGCGGTGTGCGGCGGGTGCTGGGTGCCGACTGGGGCATGGCCACGACGGGGGTGGCCGGCCCCGATCCTCAGGACGGGTATCCGGTGGGCACCGTTTTCGTGGCGGTCCAGGGGCCGGACGGCGCCGGGCAGGTGCGGCGGCTGGCGCTGGAGGGCGATCGTGACCGGATCCGCCAGGACACCATTGACGCCGTGCTCGCAATGCTGTTGAGCGAACTGACAGAAAATACGCGGGCACAGGATACGGAACAACACGGGGGGAATGGATGTTTGCAGCCCTGAGTGAACACGTACTTGCACCCCGCACGCCTCCAGCCCGAGGCGGTACGGTGGGGCGAGAAGGATCCGGATCCGAGGTCCGAGGAGGGAGCCAGCGATGATTCTGCTTCGTCGCCTGCTGGGTGACGTGCTGCGCCGACAGCGTCAGCGCCAGGGCCGAACCCTGCGCGAGGTCTCTTCCTCCGCCCGGGTATCGCTCGGCTATTTGTCCGAGGTGGAGAGGGGGCAGAAGGAGGCTTCCTCCGAACTGCTCTCATCGATCTGTGACGCGCTGGACGTGCGCATGTCCGAGCTCATGCGGGAGGTCAGCGATGAGCTGGCACTCGCCGAGCTGGCAGCGTCCGCGGCCGCGAGCGACCCGGTGCCCGCACCGGTGCGGCCGAAGCTCAATTCGGTGTCCGTCACGTCCCTGGCCGGTGTGCCGGAGGAGCGCGTGACCATCAAGTCCCCGGCCGATGTCGTGGATGTCGTCGCGGCCTGACACCCCTGTTCGTACGTACCGGAGCCCCGGTGGGCAGCAGCCCGCCGGGGCTCCGTGCTGCCCGGGCGCGGGCGGGTGTGCGGGACGGAACGGGACCCCGGGGAGGGCCCCGTACGGGCCGTCCGGGCAGCTCGGAACGGGCGATTCATTTATACGATGGCCAAATCGGATAAATCGCCTGAATCAGGAGTGTCTGGATGTCTGTCGTCAAGAGCACGCTGTCCGACAAGGACAGCAAAGTGGTCGGGACCGCCCTGCAGGGAGCGCTCGTCGACCTGGTGGACCTGTCTCTCGTGGCGAAGCAGGTGCACTGGAACGTCGTCGGGCCCCGCTTCCGCTCCGTACACCTGCAGCTCGACGAGGTGGTCACCAGCGCACGGCAGCATGCCGACACGGTGGCCGAGCGGGCGTCCGCGATCGGGGTGTCGCCCGACGGGCGCGCCATCACCGTCGCCAAGACCAGTGGCATCAGTGAGATCACGGATGGCTGGATCAAGGACGGTGATGTGGTGCGGGCGATGGTGAACGCGCTCGGCGCGGTCATCGGGCGGATGCGCGAGCGGATCGTGGCCACCGCGGACCCGGACCCGGTCAGCCAGGACATCCTCATCGGGCTGACCGCCGACCTGGAGAAGCACCACTGGATGTTCCAGGCCGAGTCCCACTGACGGACCGCGGGCGCTCGCCGAGGTGCCGCGGCGTCGGCCGTGGGGCTGGGGCGCCCGCCGGGGCCGGCTTGCCGGGGCGTGCCGTGCGGGCCTGCGGTGACCGCTGCGGGGTGCGCGGCGTCGAGGTTCGTTGCGGGGCTTGTGGGGCGGGCTGCGCGCCGGAAATGCCCCGGTGCGCCCTCCCGCAGGGCGGTGGGACCCGTCTAGCGTCGGCCGGAGGAGGCAGCCATGGGGTGGCGTGACGTCGCGGCCCGTGCGTCGGCCGGCCGGCGCCCGCGGGCCGTACCCGGGCGCTGGATATCCGCGGCCGTCGTCGGGGCCTTGTGGTGGTGGGCGGCGGTCCGGCTGGTGGTGTGGCCGCAGTCGGCGGGGGTGGTCGAGGGGGTCGTGGCGCTGGGCGGCTGGGGGCTCAGTCTGCTGCCGGTGCACTGTGTGCCGCGGCCGGACCGGCCTGACGGCGGCCCGCGGCGCGCCCTGGTCCGGGTGGTCAGGGGGTTTCGCGGGGTGTGGGGGGCGTGGGGGGCGTTGGTCACCAGGGCATGGCGACGCCGCCGTTCGGGCGGAGGATCTGGCCGGTCATGAACGACGAGGCGTCCGACGCCAGGTGCAGCACGGTGTGGGCGATGTCCTCCGGCTCTCCCACCCTCCCCAGGGGCGACATTTGGATCATCGGCCCCTCCGCCTGCTGCTGGGCGTGGGCGGTGTGCCGCTCGGTCATCGCCGTACGGATCCAGCCCGGGGCGACGGCATTGACGCGTATGCCGTGCCTGCCCACCTCCGTGGCCAGGGTCTTGGTGAGCTGGACGACGGCGGCCTTGGCGGCGCCGTAGCAGAGCAGGCCAGGTGCCCCGGTGTCGATCGCGCCGGAGGCCATGTTCACGACGGAACCGCGGGTGGCGGTGGCGATCATGGCGCGGGCCGCCTCCTGGCAGCCGTGGAGCACGCCCTTGAAGTTGGTGTTCCAGACCCGGTCCAGCTCCGCGTCCTCGGTCTCCAGGACGGGGGAGGAGTACATGATCCCGGCGATGTTCGCCATCACGTCGAGGCGGCCGGTGGCGCTGCGGGCGGCGTCGACGACGGCGGCGATCTCGTCGCGCCGGGTGACATCGAGGTGGTGGGCGTGCGCCGAGCCGCCTGCCGCGGTGATCGCCGCCGCGGTCGCCGTGACGCCCTGGTCGTCGAGATCGGCGCAGTGGACGGTGGCCCCGGCCTCGGCGAGGAGGACGGCGGTGGCACGGCCGATACCGCTTGCCGCGCCGGTGACGATCGCGGTGCGGCCCGTGAGGTCGTACGCCGTGAAGGGCATGGGGTGAGGGTAGGGAGGAATCTGACGGGGCGTCAATTGGTGGGACGTGATGCGTTACGGCTCAGTCGGTGGGCCCCGTGTCCGGCGGCTCGGGCTGGCAGGCGGGGCACCAGTAGGTGACGCGGTCCTCGGCGGCGGGGTCCTGGTCGGCGGTGCGGATCGCGGTGCCGCAGTACAGGCAGGGGCGGCCGGCCCGGCCGTAGACCCACAGCCGGCGGTCGGGGCGGGCTCCTCCGCTGCCCTGGAGCGGGTGCGGGCGGTAGCCCCAGGGGGTGGTGGTGCGGGCGGGGCGGTGCTTGTTGGCCTCCAGGAGCTTTTTGGCGAGCGCGGGCAGGCGCTCGGGCCGGGGCAGTTGCCCTACGGGGAGCCAGGGGGAGGCGCGCAGCAGAAAGCACAGCTCGGACTTGTAGACATTGCCGATGCCGGCGAGATTGCGCTGGTCGAGCAGGGCCTCGCCGAGCGGGCGATCGGGGGTGGAGAGCAGCAGGGCGAGGGCTTGTTCCGGGTCCCAGTCAGGACCGAGGAGATCGGGTCCCAGATGGCCGACGACCCGGGGTTCGTCGGTGGTGCGCAGCAGGTCGAGGACGGGGAGGCGGTAGCCGACGGCGGTGTGTGCCGCGGTGCCGAGGACCGCCCTGATCTGATGGGCGGGGCCGCCGCGCCAGCGCTCGGCCGGGGCGTAGATCTTCCATGCGCCGTCCATCCGCAGATGGGAGTGCAGGGTGAGGCCGCCCTCGAAGCGGGCGAGGAGGTGCTTGCCGCGGGAGCGCACCTCCAGCACCTCGCGGCCGGTCAGATCCACCGTGGCGAGCCGGGGGACCCGCAGGTCGCAGCGGGTCAGCGGGTGGCCGGCCAGCGCGTCGCCGAGCCGCTGGGCCAGACGCCAGACGGTGTCGCCTTCGGGCATGTCACCATCATGCCGCGCGGGTGTGCGCGGGCGGGGATCCTGGCGCGGAGGTGGGGTTGCCGCTGCCCGTCACCCCCTCAGCCGCAGTCCCCTCGGGGTCGGGTGGAAGCCGGCGGACTCCAGGGCGGGGGCGTAGGGGGAGGTGAGGGCCGAGGTGCCGTTGATGCGTTCGGTGGTGAGGGTGCCCAGGGCGCCGGCGCGGGCGGCATCCGTGAGTGCCTCGACGGCGAGCTGCAGGCGGGGGTCCGTGGCGGCCGGGGCCGGGTCGTGGCCGAGCGGCCAGATGAGCAGGGTCTTGCCGCCGCGCTCCAGGTAGAGCGTCAGCTCGCCGTCGACGAGGACGACGAGGGAGCCCGCCTTGCGGCCGGGCTTGTGGGCCGAGCCCTCCGGCGGCTCGGGCCAGGACAGGGCGGCGCCGTAGGCATTCGCCGGGTCGGCGGCGGCCAGCACGAGCGCGCGCGGCGGGCCGCCGCGCCGGGACTGCGCCGGGCCGCCGTCCGGCAGGGCGTCATCGGCGGTGCGCTCGCGCTGGGTGCTGACCGCGCGCAGCCGGTCCACCGCGCCGTCCATCGCGAACTGGGCGGCGCCCAGCCCCTCGACCACATAGCCGCGGCGGGCCTGGCCGGACTCCTCGAAGGCGGCCAGTACGCGGTACGCGGCGGAGAACCCGCCCTCGACCCCCTCGGCGGCGACCGCGCCGCGGGTGACGATGCCGTGCCGGTCCAGGAGGGTGCGGGCCAGGGCGTGCGCGCGGTGGGTGGGGTCCGGTTCGGGGGCGGGCAGCAGCGACCAGCGGCCGCCCACGGTCGGCGGGCCGGAGCGGGAGGCGGTGGGGCGGCCGCTGCGGCCCGCGGCCGCGGTCAGCGAGCCGTATCGGCCCCGGGGGACGGCCCGGCGGGCGCGGTGGGCGGTCGAGCCGGCCGTACGGCCCGAGCCGAGGAGGGCGCGCAGCGGGGCCAGGGTGTCATTGGTCAGCCGGCCCGACCAGGCCAGGTCCCACAGGGCGTCGGCCAGCTGGGAGTCGGTGGCCTCGGGGTGGGTGGTGGCGCGGACCTGGTCGGCGAGCTGGCGGAAGAACAGGCCGTATCCGGGGGCGAGGGCGGTCAGCAACGACTCGTGCAGCGCGGTCAGTTCCAGCGGGAGGGGCTGCGGGAGCAGGAGCGGGGCGGAGTCGGCGAGATGCAGACAGACCCAGCCGTCCTTGCCCGGGAGCGCTCCGGCGCCGGCCCACACCACCTCGCCGGTGGTGGTGAGTTCGTCCAGCAGCGCCGGGGTGTAACCGCCGACGCGGGAGGGCAGCACCAGCTTCTCCAGGGCGGAGGCGGGCACGGGGGCGCCCTGAAGCTGCTCGACGGCGCGCACCAGACCGTCGATACCGCGCAGGCCGTGCGACGAGCCGGTGAGCGGCGCCGGCACCCCGCTCGCCGGAGCTGGCCGGGGCGCACCGAGGTGCTGCCACTGGGGGAGGAAGGTGGCGAGCGCGGCGGGCGGCACCGGCTCCAGCTCCTCGCGCAGCGCGGCGAGCGAGCGGCGGCGCAGCCTGCGCAGCACCTGGGCGTCGCACCACTCCTGGCCGATGCCCGCGGGGTGGAACTCTCCCTGGACGACCCGGCCGGCCGCGGCGAGGAGATGCAGCGCGCCGTCGGTGACGGCCGTGCCGAGGCCGAAGCGGGCGGCGGCCTGCTCGGAGGTGAACGGGCCGTGGGTGCGGGCGTAGCGGGACAGCAGATCGCCCAGCGGGTCCTTGACCGGTTCTGTGAACGACTCGGGGACGCCGACCGGCAGTGCGGTGCCCAGGGCGTCGCGGAGCCGGCCGGCGTCCTCGACGGCGGCCCAGTGCTCGGTCCCGGCGATCCGCACCGCAATGGCCCGGCGGGCGGCTGCCAGCTCCCTGGTCCAGGCCGGATCCGCGCCGCGCTCGGCCAGCTCGGCGTCGGTCAGCGGCCCCAGCAGCCGCAGGACGTCGGCGACGCCCTCCACGTCCTTGACCCGCCTCTCGTCCGTAAGCCACTGCAGCTCGCGCTCCAGCCCGGCCAGCACCTCGGCGTCCAGCAGTTCGCGCAGCTCGGCCTGGCCCAGCAGCTCGGCCAGCAGCCGGGAGTCCAGGGAGAGGGCGGCGGCGCGGCGCTCGGCGAGCGGGGAGTCGCCCTCGTACAGGAACTGGGCGACATAGCCGAACAGCAGCGAGCGGGCGAACGGGGACGGCTCGGGAGTGGTGACCTCCACCAGCCGGACCCGGCGCGCCTCGATGTCCCCCATCAGCTCCGACAGGCCCGGTACGTCGAAGACGTCCTGCAGGCACTCGCGGACGGCCTCCAGCACGATCGGGAAGGACCCGAACTCGCTCGCCACCTGGAGGAGCTGCGCGGCGCGCTGGCGCTGCTGCCACAGCGGGGTGCGCTTGCCGGGGCTGCGCCGTGGCAGCAGCAGCGCGCGGGCGGCGCACTCCCGGAACCGGGAGGCGAACAGCGCGGAGCCGCCCACCTGGTCGGTGACGATCCGGTCGACCTCGCCGTGCTCGAAGGCGACATCGGCCGCCCCCACGGGGGACTGCTCGGGGTCGTACTCCGCGCCGCGGGCGGCCAGGCCTGGATCGGCCGGATCGAATGCGGCGTCGCCGTCCAGGAGGTCGAGGCCCAGCAGATCGGCGTCGGGCAGCCGCAGCACGATGCCGTCGTCGGCGTGCATCACCTGGGCGTCCATGCCGTAGCGCTCGGCGAGGCGGGCGCCGAGGGCCAGCGCCCACGGGGCGTGTACCTGGGCGCCGAAGGGGGAGTGGACGACCACCCGCCAGTCGCCGAGCTCGTCACGGAACCGCTCCACGACGATCGTGCGGTCGTCGGGGACGTGGCCGCAGGCCTGCTTCTGCTCGGCGAGGTAGCTCAGCACATTGGACGCCGCCCAGTCGTCCAGCCCGGCGGCGGCCAGCCGGGCCCGGGCGTCGTCCGGCCCCAGCGCACCGAGCTCGCGGAGGAAGGCACCGAGCGCACGGCCCAGTTCGAGGGGGCGGCCCAGCTGGTCGCCCTTCCAGAAGGGGAGCCGCCCCGGTACGCCGGGGGCGGGGGTGACCAGGACCCGGTCGCGGGTGATGTCCTCGATGCGCCAGGACGTCGTGCCGAGCGTGAAGACATCGCCGACGCGGGACTCGTAGACCATCTCCTCGTCGAGCTCTCCCACCCGGCGGCCGCCCTTGCCGGAGTCGCCGCCCGCCAGGAACACCCCGAACAGGCCGCGGTCGGGGATGGTGCCGCCGGAGGTGACGGCCAGCCGCTGGGCACCGGGGCGGCCCGTGACGGTCTGCGCCACGCGGTCCCACACCAGGCGCGGCCGCAGCTCGGCGAAGGCGTCGGAAGGGTAGCGGCCGGCGAGCATGTCCAGCACGGCCGTGAACGCCGACTCGGGAAGCCCGGCGAACGGGGCCGCCCGCCGGACGACGGCCAGCAGCTCCTCGACGTCCCAGGTGTCCATCGCGGCCATGGCGACGAGCTGCTGGGCGAGGACGTCCAGCGGATTGGCCGGCACCCGCAGCGCCTCGATGGCGCCCGAGCGCATCCGCTCGGTGACCACGGCGGCCTGCACCAGATCGCCGCGGTACTTGGGGAAGACGACGCCCGTCGAGACCGCGCCGACCTGGTGCCCGGCCCGGCCGACCCGCTGCAGACCGGAGGCGACCGACGGCGGCGACTCCACCTGGATCACCAGATCGACCGCTCCCATGTCGATCCCCAGCTCCAGACTGGAGGTGGCGACCACGGCCGGCAGCCGGCCCGCCTTCAAGTCCTCCTCCACCTGGGCGCGTTGCTCCTTGGACACCGAGCCGTGGTGGGCGCGGGCCAGCAGCGCCGGGGCGCCCCTGGCCGCCCCGGCCTCGGCCATCAGCTCCGCGGGGGAGTGGTGCTCGGGCAGCGCTTCACCGGTCTGCCGCTCGTAGGCGATCTCGTTGAGGCGGTTGCACAGCCGCTCCGCCAGCCTGCGGGAGTTGGCGAAGACGATCGTGGAGCGGTGGGCCTGGACAAGATCGGCGATCTTCTCCTCGACCTGCGGCCAGATGGACGGCTTCTCGCCGGTCTCGCCCTCCTGGACCGGCGACCCGCCCAGCTCGCCCATGTCCTCCACCGGGACGACCACCGACAGGTCGAAACGCTTCCCGGACGGCGGCTGGACGATCTCCACCCGGCGCCGCGGCGACAGGTAGCGCGCCACCTCCTCCACCGGCCGCACCGTCGCGGACAGCCCGATCCGGCGGGCCGGGCGGCCGGCACAGCGGAGCTCGTCCAGCCGCTCCAGGGAGAGCGCCAGATGCGCACCGCGCTTGGTGCCGGCCACGGCATGGACCTCGTCCACGATCACCGTCTCGACGCCCGCCAGCGCCTCCCGGGCCGAGGACGTCAGCATCAGGAACAGCGACTCGGGGGTCGTGATGAGGATGTCCGGCGGGCGGTTCGCGATCGAGCGGCGCTCGGCGGGCGGGGTGTCACCGGAACGGATCGCGACCGTGAGGTCCGGCTCCGGCAGCCCGAGACGGACCGACTCCTGCCGGATGCCCGTCAGCGGACTGCGCAGATTGCGCTCGACGTCGACGGCCAGTGCCTTCATCGGGGAGACGTACAGCACCCGGCAGCGCTTCTTCGGCTCGGCGGGCGGGGGAGTGCTCGCCAGCGCGTCCAGGGAGGCGAGGAAGGCGGCGAGGGTCTTGCCGGAGCCGGTGGGCGCCACCACCAGGACGTCGGAGCCCGCGCCGATCGCCCGCCAGGCCCCTTCCTGCGCCGCGGTGGGCGCGCTGAACGCCCCGGCGAACCAGCCGCGGGTCGCGGGGGAGAAGGAGTCGAGCGCTGCCTTGGCCATGTCCTCCATCGTGCACCGGACCACTGACAACGCGGTCGCCGGGCGCCGCGCCGCCCGCCGCGGACCGGGGGCTGCCGGGCCGTCCCCCGGCGTCGCCGCGGCCCCCACCGCCGGTGGAGGGGCCCGGGCAGGGAGAGCGCTCAGATGAGACGCCGCCCGTAGGCCCGTAGGGTCAGCAGCGCCTTGAGCGTCACCACCGGGCGGCTCTCCAGCGCCGTCCCGGGCGCCCACGCCCGCCAGGTGACCGGCCAGCCGCCGTCCTCCTGCTGGAGCGCGCTGAGGCGGTCCAGCGCCCGGTCCATCTCCTCGTCGGTGAACCAGTCGCGGGCCAGCGAGCCGGGCGCGGGCGCGAAGTCGTACGCGAGGTGATGCTCCCCGGGGGCGTACCCCGGCGCCACCGGGACGTCCGCTGCCCGCTCCGGGTCCAGCAGCACCAGCCGCTGTTCCCGCACGAGCCGGCCGAGGCGCTGCGCCGCCGCGGCGGCCCGCGGCCGGTCGGGGGCGCCGTCCAGGAAGGCCACCGCCGCCTCGACCTCGTACGGATGGGTCCGGGTCAGGGACTCCACGGTCGCCCAGCAGTAGTCCGTGGCGCGGAAGAGCCAGGCGTGCCAGACCTCGTTGCGGTGCAGCACCCCCACCACGGGGCCGGTGGCCAGCAGCGCGCTCGGCGGGTCGTCGGTCACCGGGATCCAGGGCGCGGCCGGATAGCCGCGCTGTGAGGGGTGCACCGCGGGCAGCGCGCCCTCCGGGGTGGAGATCTTCGTCAGATAGCGGCAGATGCGCTCCACCTGGCGGCCGTCACAGCGCCCGATCAGATCGAGGACGTGCAGGGCGTGGGCGGTGTGCAGCGGCTGGCTGACCGGGCCGCGGAGGTCGGGCTCCAGCGCGTGGCCGAAGCCGTCGTCGTCATTGCGGTACGCGGCGAGGGCGGTCTCGACCGGATCGGCCCCGCCGCCGAGGAAGTGGTACGCGAAAAGCCGCTGTTCGAGCACCCGCGCGGTCAGCCAGACGAAGCGCTCGGCGCGCGCGAGAGGGGTCGAAGGAGGAAGTGCGTTGTCGGCCATGGCCTGACCGTAGGGCGGAAATCCCCCGGCGGTACCGGCTCGCGCACCGCTGCCCTCCCAGGCGGGATACTGGAGGCATGCGGTTGACGGATCTTGCGGCGGAGTCCGCCGGCCCTGGGCAGGCTGCGCTAGGCGCTGTCCGCGACGTCGCCGCCCTGGGGGGCTGCGTCGTCCCGGTCCGCCGCGAGCCGGGCGGACGCGGCGTGGAAGGCCTCCAGGCCTGCCGCGAGCCGGGCGACATCGGCGGGTTCCATGCGGTCGAGGGTGGCCGTGACCTCCCGGCTGCGCGCCACGCGGTACTGCTCCAGCAGCACCCGGCCGCGCAGGCTCAGCCGCAGCTCGACCTCCCGCCGGCTGGTCGCACTGGGTCCCCGCTCCGCGAGGCCCATGGCCTCCAGGCGGTCGCAGAGCCTGCTGACCGCCGGCGGACGGGAGCCGAGTGCTTCGGCGAGGGTGCGCAGATTGGTGCCTTCGCGGCGCTCGATCACCAGCAGCGCGCGCAGCTGGGACAGCGAGACCTCCGCCGAGCGTGCCGCTTCCTGCCCGCGTCCCCACAGCACCTCGAGCAACTCGGCCGTGGCAAGCGTCGCCGCGCTTGCGCGCTCGTGGGAATGGGGCCGACCGGTGAAACGGGACACACGAACACTCTGTCACCCGGTGCGTGCCCTTGTCAGACCGACCCTGCCCTTGGACCTGGACGAAGGGTGTCCGCGAAACCATGACTCGACTCCTCGACGTGGAAACAGCGCTGCGTGCCGCGGCGCCGCATGCCCTGGTCGACGCCCTGCGGGGCGTCCTCACCACCGCCTACCGGGCCACCGAGGTGCGGCTGCTGCTGACGGACTACGGCGGGACGGTGCTCAGATCGTGCGACGGGCCGGGGCCCGGTGCGGTCTCGCTGTCCGTCTTCGGCAGCCCGGAGGGGCGGGCGCTGGGCAGCCAGGAGCCCCGGGAGCAGCAGGTGGCACACGGGGACGCCGTTGATCACCATCTGCCGGTGACGGTGCGTGGCGACCGCATCGGCATCCTGACGGTGCGGCTCCCGGACGAGGGCTCCACGCCGGAGGCCGCCAACGAGCTCAGGTACGTGGCGGACCTGCTCGGGCGCGAGATCCTGGTCGCCGAGCGCGACACGGACGTCTACCAGCGGGCCCGCAGGGTCAGCCGCCTCACCCTGGCCGCCGAGATGCAGTGGCAGCTGCTGCCGGCCCGCGCCTACCGCGACGCGCGGTTCGCCCTCGGGGCCCAGCTGGAGCCCGCGTACGCCGTGCACGGTGACAACTTCGACTGGTCCGTGGACGCCGACGAGCTGATCTTCACCGTCACCAACGGGATGGGCGAGGGCATCGAGGCCTCGCTCCTCACCCACCTCGCGGTCAACGCCCTGCGCAATGCCCGCCGGGCCGGTATCGGCCTCGCGGACCAGGCGGCACTGGCCGATCAGGCCGTCCACGACCACTACCGGGGCGCGGCCCATGTGTCGACGCTGATGCTGCGCATCGAGCTGGCGACGGGGCGGGTGGAGGCCATCGACGCGGGCTCGCCGCAGATGTGGCGGATGCGGGGCAAGACGGTCGAGCGCATCGATCTCGATGCCCAGCTGCCCCTGGGCATGTTCGAGGAGTCCCATTACACCCCGCAGGAGTTCACGGTCGCCCCGGGAGACCGCCTGATCTTTGTCAGCGACGGGGTGTACGAGACTCTTTCGCCACGGGGGGAGAGGTACGCCGAGCAGGCGCTCTCGCGCGCCATCCACGCCACGGGTCTGCTGCCGGCCGCCATGGTGCCGCGTGAGGTCCTGCGCGATGTGGCCGATTACCGTGTGACGGAGTCCTTGGATGACGCCTTGGTGCTGTGTCTTGACTGGGTCGGCGACGGTCACTGCTGAACGGAGATCATTGCTGTCCCTGTGCGGGAGCGTGGCCGGCCGTGATGACCGGCGTTGTGCCTGGACAGGAGGTCGCCGCCGCTCCGGGTGAGCCGACCGCAAGAATCCGGCTGCCCGGCCGCTCGCGACCGCCGGTGGGTGAAGAGCGGGCCCGCGGGTTCCGGCCCTTGATCGTGCTCGCTAACATTTGCCGGGCGACAACTGTTAACGACGGTGTGCGGGCCGGCCCGCCGCAACCGCAGGGCGAACCGGCCCGAGGCAGCCACCGGGCCGGCCGACCGAAAGGACGACGAGTTGGGATCCGCTGAGGTTGCCGCACGCGAGCGCGTCATGAGCGTGCTGCGCGAAGAGGCCGATGAGATCTCGGACCGTTGGGTGCAGTTGCAGCTGGCGCAGCCGACCCTGGACGGGGAGGTGAGCGACGCGGAACTGGGTGAGGAAGCCGATGCCCTGGTCAGCGCCCTGCTCTCCGGTCTGGACCGCGGTCTGCCGGTGGAACACGTGGTCACGTCCCACGAGGAGATCCATCAAGCCGTATCCGAGATCTCCCTGCGACGCGCCCGCCGGGGGGTCTCGCCCACCGCGACGTCGCTGGCCGTGATGTCGCTGAAGGAGGCCCTGCTGAAGGCCGTTCAGCGGCACACCCGTGACGGTGAGGACCTTTTCCACAGTGCGGTGCTGATCAACCGCCTCCTGGACAGCGCCGGGGCCCTCTCCTTCGAGATCTTCGTGGAGGGCCGCGAAGAGATCATCCGCCGGCAGAGCCAGCAGCTGCTGGAGGTGTCCACCCCGGTCGTCAGGCTGTGGCGCCAGGTGCTGGCCGTCCCGCTGATCGGCACGCTCGACACCGCACGCACCCAGGTGGTGATGGAGAACGTGCTCCAGGCCATCCAGGAGCACGAGGCGCTGGTCGCCATCATCGACATCACCGGCGTACCGACCGTCGACACCGCCGTCGCCCAGCACCTGATGCACACGGTCAACGCGGTCCGTCTCATGGGCGCGGACTGCATCATCAGCGGCATCCGGCCGCCGATCGCCCAGACCATCGCCCAGCTCGGCATCGATCTGTCGACGATCATGACCCGGGCCACTCTGGCCGACGCCCTGGGAGAGGCCGTGAAGCTCACCGACGCCGTGCCGTCGAAGTCCGCCCCGCTGGCCCAGCGGTGAATGTCCCCGCGTCGGCCGGTGTGCCGATTCTGCGGCTGGGCGACGTCCTGGTCACCGGGCTCCTCAACGAGCTCGACGACAAGACGGCCGTGGCGTTCACCGAGGAGCTCACCGCACGCATCACGGGCGACCGGGCGCGTGGGGTGCTCATCGACATTTCCCGGCTGGAAATCGTCGATTCCTTCGTGGCCCGTACTTTGATGGAGCTGACCACCATGGCGCGGCTGCTGGGCGCCCGGGTGATCGTCGCCGGGATGCGGCCGCCGGTCGCCATCACCCTGGTCGAGCTGGGGCTGCAGCTGACCGGTGTGGAAACGGCACTCAACGCCGAGCACGGCATGGCCGCGCTGGGCTGGTATCAGAGCCTGCAGCCTTCCGAAGGGGTGCTGCGTGAGTCCGGCACGGAATAGTGATCACGCGGTGGGCCTCGCCACGGCCGCCCGGCACGTCCCCGACGCGGAGGGCAGCACATCGGTGCACCAGGTGCGGACCGAAGAAGACCTGCTGACCGTCCGCCACGCCGTACGGGCGGCCACCGTGCGGGCCGGTTTCAGCATCGTCGATCAGACGCGTGTGGTCACCGCCGCCAGTGAACTGGCACGCAACGCCTACATCCACGGCGGAGGGGGCACCGTGACCATCGACTGCCTGATGTCGCGCGAGACCACGGGACTCCGTCTGACGATCACCGACGACGGTCCCGGCATCGCGGACGTCCGCGCCGCACTGACCGACGGCTTCACCACCGGTGGGGGGCTTGGCCACGGTCTGGGCGGCGCCCGGCGGCTGATGAACGACTTCGAACTCCATTCGGCCCCGGGACAGGGTACGACCGTGATCGCCACGCGATGGGCAAGCCGTTGACGCTCCCCTGCCCCCGGCCGACGGCACACATCGCCGTGGACCACTACAGCGCCGTGCATCTGGCCGCCGAAACCGCCCGGGCGGTCGCCGGGCAGTGCGGGCTGCCGGGAGCGCTGCCCGACCGCGCCGCGGTCATCGCCTCGGAACTGGCCAGCAATCTGGCCAATCATGCGACCAACGGAGCGCTGTTCATCCAGTCCCTGCCCCTGGGCGGCGGCATGGAGATCGTCGCTGCGGACCACGGGCCCGGCATCGGCGAACTGCACCAGTGCCTCGCCGACGGCTACACCACCGGCAGCACCCTCGGCGCCGGCCTGGGAGCCGTGAAACGGATAGCCACCACCCTCACCATCCGCACGGCGCCGGGGGACGGAACCCTCGTCAGCGCCCGCCTCACCGCACCCGACGGGACCGCGTCGGCCGGCCAGGAAGCGGGTGCCATCTGCGTACCGGCAGAGCGTGAGCAGACCAGCGGCGACGGGTGCGCCCTCGCCGATCACGGCTCCGCGCGCACCGCACTCGTCGTGGACGGCCTCGGCCACGGCCCGCACGCCGCCGAGGCCGCCCAAGTGGCGCTGCGGACCTTCCACCGCGGACCGGACGCGCCGCTGCCGGAGATCCTCACCGGTCTGCACCGGGCGCTGCGCCGCACCCGCGGGGCGGCCGTCGGCCTGCTGCGCCTGCACCCCGGACAGGCGGAGTACTGCGGGGTCGGCAACGTCCGCGTCGTGACGCTGACCTCGCTCGGCCCGGGCCACCGGCTCAGCGGTCAGCCGGGAATCGCCGGACTGAACATGACGCCACCGCAGGTGCGAGCCTTCCCCGTACCGCCCGGCGGCACGGTCCTGCTCCACTCCGACGGCGTCGACCACCGCTGGGCCCAGGGGCCCTCGGCCTTTGTGTGCCGCCTGCCCCCGTCCCTGCTCGCCGCGTCCCTCGTCCACAGCCACCGCCTCCCCCGCGACGATGCGACCGTGCTCGCCGCCCGTCCCCGCCAGAGACTTCCGTGACCCCCCACACCTTCCACGACCTGCCGGCCCTCCGCCGCGCCGTACGGCGGATCTGCGAAGCGCACCGGCTTCCCTCCCGGACCGGAGGGCGCCTGGTGCTCTCCGTGGCCCAGGTGGCCGGCGCCGCCCTGCGCGCCGGCGGTCCCGTCCGCCTCGAAGCCGCCGAGCGGACCGCTCCGGGCGGCACCGCCCTGCTGGCCGTCACGCTGCACGCCGCACCGACGCCGGCCCCGCCGAGCTGGGCCCACCTGCCGCTGCCGGGGCAGGCCACGCCCGACGGCGTGGTCGCCTGGCACCTGCCCCTCGGCGAGGAGCAGCCCGAGCCCGCTCCGCGTGGTGCCGCGCACGGCGGAGTGCCCGGCCAGGCCGGGACGCGCCAGCCGGAGACCGCCGAGGCGTACGAGGCACGGATCGCGGCGCTCGAGAGCGACCTCACCGCGGCCCTCGCCCGGGCGGACACCCTCTCCACGGAGCTGCACCGCCTCAAGGACGAACTCGCCGAGACCAACAGCGGCGTGCTCGCCCTCTACGTCCAGCTGGAGGAGCGGGACGAACAACTGCGGCGGGCCCACGGCCAGACCCTGCGGGAGCTGGAGGACGCGCTGCGTCCCTCGCCGATCAGCGTGGAAGGCCTGGAGTTCGCCGTCCACTACGAGCCGGCCGGCACCGATGCGCCCACCGGGGGCGACTTCTACGACTGGCTCAGCCTCCCCGACGGCACCGTGCACATCACCGTCGTCGATGCGCTGGGACACGGTGTGCGCAGCACCCGCAGCGCGCTCAACGTCACGCATGCCGTGCGCACCCTGGCGCTCGAAGGCCACCCGCTCGAATCCATCGTCGCCCGTACCCACGACATCCTGGCCCCGTTCGACCCCGAGATCATGGCGACGGTGCAGCTCGCCCGTATCCACCCCGGCACCGGTGAACTCCGCCTGGCCAACGGCAGTCATCCGCCGGCCCTGCTGCTGCGTGCCGACGGAACCTGCGACTATCTGGAGGTCCGCGGCCGGGGTATCGGGTTCCCGCTGCCGGGGAGCGAGTCCGTACGGCAGGACACCCTGCACGAGGGCGACCTCCTGGTGCTCTACACCGACGGTCTGACCGAGAGCCGGCGCGACCCCATCGAAGGCGAGGCGCGCCTGGTCAAGAGCGCCCGGGCCCATGCCCACCGGCCGGTGGACGAAATCCCCGGCGCCGTCGCGGAGGACATGCACACCGTCATCCTGCACTCCGACGACACCCTCGCCCTTGCCGTCCGCCGGGCCCGGCAGGACGCCTCGCAGCCGGGCACGCAGACGCGCGCGTGACCGGCCCGGCCCCCTGCCTGTTTCCGCGTGCCCCCAGGGGGCCGGACGCAGCCGGCCACCCGCGTCCTCGGGCGCCCGAACGCACCGCCCACCGGCCCGTCAACTTCCCTGTTCCGCACGGGTTCTGCTGGGTAGACGCCTCACGAACACCTGATGACGCTTGCACACCAGCCGAACGAGGCGTTCCACTGACCGGGGTGAAATCTTGTGCACCAACATCTTGCGACTGACGACCCCTCGACCCCGCCCGCCCAGGACCTCCGCAGTCCGGGAACGGCTGCAGAGGCCCGCGACTTCGCCAGAGGATTCGCCGACCTGCTCCATCCGCCGCCGGCCGCCCGGACCACCCAGAACCTGCTTCTGCTGGTGTCCGAACTCGTCACCAACGCGCTGCGCCACGCGGGCGCGGTCACGGCGCTGCGTCTCTCCGCGGACCACGACAGCATCCGGATACGCGTCGAGGACGCCAGTCCGGCCCGGCCGGCGGAGCGCAGCCCGGACCTGACGGGCCGCGACGGCGGCTTCGGCTGGCCCGTGGTGTGCGCCCTGGCCCGTGAGGTCACCGTCAGCCCCCGGCCCGGCGGCGGCAAGATCGTGCGGGCCGCACTCGCACGCTGAAGACGGCCCCGGCGCCGGGCCGTTGACGTGCCGGCGGTCGTCGACCTGCCCGGGCCGTGACGTGCCGAGGCCGTGTGAACCCGGGAGAAGCGGGCAGGGCACCGGGACCGTGCGCCTGCGGATGCCCCTCGGTTGGTCCCCGAGCTCTGCCCGCAGCGCGCACCGCACCTGTCGTCGGACCGTGGGAACGGGATGCGTCCATGCAACGCCACAGCGCCGAAGGGCCGGTAACGACACTGAGGGAGGCCGCGGAACAACTTGCCGCCGCCGGTGAGGCGATCGCTGCCCTGATGCGGGACGCGGCCGCCCCGGTGGAGCCGCGGCTCTCCCCGGGCGGCCTGAGAGTGCTCTCCGTCGTCTCGGTGCGTCCCGGGCGGAACCTGACCACGGTGGCCGCCGCCGTCGGCCTGGGCCTGCCGCGCGCCAGCCGGGTCTGTGCCGCACTGGAGTCCGCCGGTCTGCTGCTCCGCCGCCCGACGGCTGCCGACCGGCGCGAGATCGGGCTGCAGCTGAGCCCTGAGGGCGAGGCGTTCCTGGAGCGCTTCCGGGCGACCCGGGTGGAGCGGATGGCGGCGGTGCTGCGCCGGATGCCGACGGACGAACGGGGCGCACTGGTCGCGGCGTTGGGCGAGCTGTCCGTCGCCGTCGCCGCCGTCGGTTCCGAACGGAGCTGACGTCCCGGCGTCGAGCGCCGCGCGGAGCCGGCCTTCAGGCGTCGAGCGCCGCGCGGACGGACCCGTACAGCGGCAGCACCGTGTCGAGTCCGGTGAGGGTGAAGAGCCGTTCCAGAACGGCGGAGGGGGCCGCGAGGCGCAACGCGGAGCCCAGTGCGTCATGCGCCTGGATCAGGACGTTGACGGTCGTCGAATCCGCGAACGCGACGTCCGACAGGTCGATGACGACCGGGCCGGCGCCGTCCTGCGCCAGCCGCTGCAAGGTGGCGTCGAGCGGCGCGATGTTGTCCAGGTCGAGCGGTCCGGCGACGGTGAGGATCACCGCCCTCTGCTCCCGTCGTGTGTCGATACGCAGGGGCCGGCCGCCATGGGGCTGGGACAGCACGATGAACCTCGCTGTAGGGGCTGACGCTTCGTGAGTGGACAGGTCCTCGGGGTGCGGCACCGCCAAGGATAGAATTCATAGTTGCCGTTTGACAACATTCGCCATAAGGCAACAATCTGTTCCCGATACCTGGCAAGACGGCCGCGCCCGGCGCGGCTTGGGGACGAGAAGCGGCCTGAGACCCGCTACGTGCTGTCAGACACACGAGCGTGGCCGCCGACGACGAGTAGTGGGCCGTCACCCTCATCTGCGAAGGGGGAGGAGGCCGCCGCGTGGAACGCTCCGCGTCCCGCCGTACGCCGGGCGGCGGCCGTCGATGCCCGGTGCCCGGGATCCACGGCGGACACCCGTGTGCACGCTGCCGCACCGCTCCGGGCCAGGGCGTTGCCCCGCGGCCCCCCCGGCGGCTCGGAGGCGGTGAGGGCGGCCGCGCCCGCGCGCTCGCGCACAGGCACCGAACCGGTGAGACGGGACACACCCGGTCACTCTGTCATCCGCCGCGGTCCCCGGCCAGCCCCCGCCTTTGCGTCGTCCGTGGACAAGGAATGCCTGAGAGACCGTGACTCAACGCTGTGATGTGGAACGAGCACTGCGGGCGTCGGCCCCGCACGCTCTGGTGGACACGCTTCGTAAGGTGCTCACCGAATCGTACGGAGCACTCTGTGTGCAGTTGCTGCTCGCCGACTACGGGGCAACGGCACTCACCCCCTTCGATGCGCCGGGCACGCCCGGCGCACCGATCCCGGTGGCGAACAGCGTCGAGGGCCGGGTGTTCGGGAGCCAGGAGCCCCGCCGGCAGGTCCGGCAGGGCGATGTGGTCGAACACCACCTGCCGGTATCGGTCCGCGGGGAGCGCACCGGCATCCTCACCGTGCGGCTGCCCGTCGAGCGGTCCGTACCGCACACGGTCGACGACCTGGTCTACGCGGCGGAATTGCTCGGCCACGAACTCCTGGTGGCCGAGCGCGACACCGATGTCTACCAGCGGACGCGGCGCATCAGCCGGCTCACGCTGGCCGCCGAGATGCAGTGGCAACTGCTGCCGGCCCGGGCCTGTTCCGCTGCCGAGTACGCCATCGGGGCCCAGTTGGAGCCGGCCTATGCCATCCACGGCGACAACTACGACTGGGCCTCGGACGCCCACGAGCTGACCCTCTCCGTCACCGACGGCATGGGGACGGGCGTCAACGCGTCGCTGCTCACCCACCTCGCCGTCAACGCGCTGCGCAACGCGCGCCGGGCCGGCATCGGCATCGAGGACCAGGCGGCACTGGCCGACCAGGCCCTCTACGCCCAATACCGCGGCAGCGCGTACGTCTCCACCCTGCTGTTGCGGTTCGATCTCACGACCGGCCGGGTGCAGGCGGTGGACGCGGGCTCGCCGCAGCTGTGGCGGATGCGGGGGAAGACGGTCGAGCTCATCGACCTCGATCCGCAGATGCCGCTGGGCATGTTCGAGGAGACCCAGTACGTGGCGAAGGAATTCGAGGTACTGCCCGGAGACCGGCTCCTCATCGTCAGCGATGGGGTGTACGCGGCGCTCTCGCCCCAGGGGGAGGGGTACGCCCAGCGCGCCCTGGCCCGGGCCCTGCACGCCAGCATGCTGCTGCCCGCCGCCACCGTGCCCCGCGCCGTGCTCCGTCACCTGGCCGAGTACCGCGCCGCTGAACCCCTGGACGACTCCTTGGTGTTGTGCGTGGACTGGTTCGGCAAGTCGTAGGTGGCGGGGGGCCGGCACATCGCAGGCGGCGGGGGGAGAGAGGCGCCCCCGGGTGTGCGCATGTTCGGCGCGGTACGGCGGCATGGCGGTACGGCGGCCCGGGGCCGAGCCCGGACCGCCGTGCCGTGGTGTAGTGGCGCCGCTCAGGCGGCGGACCGCTCCACCGGAATCCACAGCTCCGCATCTGCCTGCGCCCCGTCCTGCGACAGGCGGGTGCGCAGGATCTCAGGCCCCTGCCTGCTCTGGTACGGATTCGACGGGAACCACTGGGTGAACACGTCCCGCCACATGAACTGCAGCGCCTGCGGGAACGAGCCGGAGCTCTCGAAGACGGCCCACATCCCTGCCGGGACGGGGAGGGCATCCATGTCCTCGGGCACCTCGGCGCCTGTCACCACGCCGTGGTAGTAGTCGAGTTCCGTCCCCTCCGCCCGGCTCGGATCGAGCTGGTCGCTCACCGCGATGATTCCGTCCGGCTCCTGGTCGGACAGCGCCGTGATGCGCTGCAACGTCTCGGGGCCGATGCCCCGGATGAACTCGGCGATCGCCGGGTTGACCCCCGCGTGCACCAGCGGGACGCGGGCCTTCTTGCCGACCACACGGAACCCTTCCTTCTCCACGATCCGGTATCGCATGCTGCTACTCCCCTCGACGATGAGACGGAAGGACATCCGGGGCTGGGAGCGCAGGGTCGCACCGGTCCGCCGGGCCTCGCCCGGGCCCACCCCGTGCATACCGCGGAACGCCCGGGCAAAGGCCTCTCCCGAGCCGTAGCCGTAGCGCATCGCGACGTCCAGCAGCGTCCGCTCACCGGCGAGCACCTCGGCGCCCGCCACGGTCAGCCGCCGGCGCCGGATGTACTCCGACAGCGGGATGCCGGCCAGTGCCGAGAACAGCCGACGGAAGTGGTACTCCGACGTCACGGCCGTCTGCGCGAGACGGGCCACGTCGATCTCCTGGTCGAGCTGCGACTCGATGTGTTCCATGGCCTGGTTCAGCCGCTCCAGCACCTCGGCCTCCTTCCCTTTCGGCACTCACGTTAGGAAGCGGCCGGGGTGCCGGACCCGACATCCTGTGCCCGGTCCGATCGGGTCCGGCAGGGGTCCGGCCTCCGCGTCCGTGCGGCCCCGGCGACCGGCCGGCTCCGCGTTCGTTCGACCCCGCGCCTTCGCGGACACCGCCATCGCCGTCGTCGCCGCCACTGCCGCAGTCTTCCTCACCGGGGCCGCCCCGGATCATCCGGAACCGACCCGTTGGGATGCGGCCGGCCTGGGTACGCGGGCCAAAGCGGCACCGCAAAGGCGCAGTTGGAGCCCGCGAGGGCTCGCCGCTACCTTGCCGTCCTACACATGGGAAAGGTGCAACATGCTCTTCCTGGTCGTAGCACTGTTCCTCTTCGGTGTACTGATGGGGACCGCGGGGCACGTCCCCGTGCCCGTCACCGTCGTCGCCTCTCTCGCCATCGTGGCCTGGCTGGTGGTCTTCTTCGCCAAGGAACGCCGTAAGGCGGCGAAGGGAGGCGGCCGATGACCTCCGCCCGGATCCCCGTCAGGACCGGACCGCACCCCCAGGCCGACCGGATGGCCGTCGCCGGGTTCGTCTGCGGTCTGCTGGGCGCCCTGGCGTTCAACATCGTGCTCGGTCCGTGCGCGCTGTTCTTCGGCGCCGCGGCCCTCTACCGGGGGACCGTCCGCCGTCTCCGTGCCTACCTGGGCCTGGCGTTCGGCGCCCTCGATCTCGTACTGCTCGTGGTGCTGTCCTCCCGGAGCGGGACCCTCAGCTGGCACCTTTAGGGCTGCTGGGTTCAAGGACCGCCAGGCCTCCGGGCGTCCGGCTGCGGGTCCCCGTCTCCACGGCCCGCGGCCCGCGGCCCGCGGCCCGCGGCCGGCGGCCGGCGGCCGGCGGCCGGTGGCCTGCCGCGCGAAGGCCGCAGCCTCTGCATTCGCTCAGGCCGCTCCAAAACCCTTATTCCCGAAGGGAATCCGGACCGTCCCGGATACTGCTGAAGAGGCCCCACCGGGCCCGCCGACGAAATGGATCTTGCCAGGTGAGCAATCCCGGATGCCCCGGGAACCGGCTAAGAAACACATAAGTTCGGGAGGTTGAGGGAAATGCCGCGGGGCACACGATGCCTCGGAGGTTGATAACTATGGTTCCCCTGCTTCTCGTACTTCTTCTCGCGCTCCTTCTCTTCGGTGCCGGATTCGCCTTGAAGGCCCTGTGGATCGTGGCGGTCATCGTGCTCGCCGTGTGGCTGCTGGGATTCGTACTGCGCTCCGCGGGTGCCGGCGGTAAGCGTGGCCGGTGGTACCGCTGGTGAATTTATGGCACGACATTCCCGTCCTGCGGGTGGGGGCCGGACCTCGGTGTCCGGCCCCCACCCGTGTGTGCGGACACCTCCTACGGGAGATGAAGAAAGATCCGGAAGATTCGTCCGGATTATTCGGGAGGTGCGAGAACGGTCAAACGGCATTCTCCTCGGGGTCGGGAATTCGAGAATGCCGTGACTTTTCTCGCTGCTCCACTCGCCGGGCGCCTCTGTCGACGGTCCCGGAGGTGTCCGCACTCCGGGCGCCTCGGGATTCCCCGGCATGCCTGGGTTTGCCGGTCCGGGCGTGGCTGTCGGCCCGGGCCGGATTGTCGATCCCGTCTCGGCTGTCGGTCCGGGGTCGGGGCCGGGGCCGGTTGTCGGTCCGGGTGTGGGCGCCGGGCCTTACTCTGCGTACATCCCTCTGCGTCACGCCTGAAGGGGGGCGTACGGGTGGAGAACATGCGGATATACGGGTCAAAGCGGGTACGGAGCGGAACTCATGCGGTTGACGATCTTCTGGCAGCGGATGGCGGATCACTTCGGTGCGGCGTATGCCGACTCCTTCGCGCGCGATCATGTGATGGCGGACCTGGGCGGCCGGACCGTGCAGGAAGCGCTGGACGCGGGGTGGAGCGCCAAAGAGGTGTGGCGGGTGGTCTGCGCGGTGATGGACGTGCCACCCGAAAAGCGCTGAGAAGGCCGGGCGCGAGGCTCTGACCTGGGAAGGAGCGAGCCCCGGCGGCCGGGCGCCGCGGACGGAAACACGGGCCAGGACCCGGGATACCGCAGCCGTGCGCGACACTTGGCTCCGTGCCCGAGTCAGATGAGATCATCAGTAACGACATCCCACGCCCCGAGGGCCGGTCCGAGGACCGGTCCGATGCACGGATGCCGCGCTGGCTTCCGCGTGCCATGGTGCTGGCGCTCGCTCTGGTGGCCTGTTTCCAGCTCGCCACCTGGGGATTCCACCAGCTGATCACCCTGCTGCTGAATGTGCTGATCGCGTTCTTCCTCGCGCTGGCGATCGAACCGGCCGTCGACTGGATGGCGGCCCGCGGCATGCGGCGCGGCCTGGCCACGGGCCTGGTCTTCGTGAGCATCCTCGTCGTCGCGGCCGGGTTCTTCGCGCTCCTGGGCTCCATGCTCGCCGGCCAGATAGCCAACATGGTGGAGGAGTTCCCGCAGTATCTGGACTCCGTCATCAGCTGGATCAACAGCACCCTGCACACTCACCTCTCGCGGGTCGAGGTGCAGAACAACCTGCTGAAGTCCGACTGGCTGCAGAAGTACGTCCAGGACAGCGCCAACAACGTCCTGGCTGTCTCCGCGACGGTGCTGGGCAGCCTGTTCAACCTGCTGACGGTGGCCCTGTTCTCGTTCTACTTCGCCGCCGACGGCCCCCGGCTGCGGCGCGCCCTGTGCTCCGTGCTCCCGCCGCACCGCCAGACGGAGGTGCTGCGCGCCTGGGAGATCGCCGTCGCCAAGACCGGCGGTTACCTCTACTCCCGCGGCCTGATGGCGCTGATCTCCGGTTTCACGCACTACGTCCTGCTGCAGGTCCTGGGAGTGCCCTACGCCCCGGCGCTGGCCATCTGGGTGGGGCTGGTCTCCCAGTTCATCCCGACCATAGGCACCTACCTCGCGGGCGCACTGCCCATCCTGATCGCGTTCACCGTCGACCCCTGGTACGCCCTGTGGGTCTTCGGTTTCGTCGTGGTCTACCAGCAGTTCGAGAACTACCTCCTGCAGCCGCGGATCACCGCCAAGACCGTGGACATCCACCCCGCCGTCGCCTTCGGCTCGGTCGTCGCCGGCACGGCCCTGATGGGCGCGGTGGGTGCACTGATCGCGATCCCGGCCACGGCGACGCTGCAGGCGTTCCTCGGCGCGTACGTCAAGCGGTACGAGGTCACCGACGACCTGCGGGTCCACGGCAGGCGCCGGCGCGGTGCCGGCGTGCTGGCCCGCTTCCGGCGGACCTTGCACGACGAGCAGCCCCCGGCCCCGCTGGAGGACCGGAAGGCGGCCGGCGGCGTCCAGGAGGATGGCGAGGGCGTGCGCTGACCCCCCTGCGGCGCAAGGCCCCGGGCCGCCGCGCACGACCGGGAGGCCGTAGAGGGCTGGATGCCGCCCACAGCCGGGAGCCTCAGGGGCTGCTGCGCGCGGCCCGGAGGTCTCCGGGGCTGCGGTGGGCGGCCGGGAGCGGAGGGCCGGCCGGTCCGGCAACCCGTCGGCGACGCGCGGCGGTACCGCTTGACACCAAAATCGAACATCCATTCTCATGGGAGATCTGGCCTGTGTCCTCGGGCTTTTCCGTGGAGTTATCCACAGGCCGGAGCCGGGTCCGGGCGCATTGTCAGTGGCAGGCGTTAGCGTCATGGACGTGAAGCGATCGACTCAAGCAAATCGGGTGGAACCCATGGCAGGCACCGACCGCGAGAAGGCGTTGGACGCCGCGCTCGCACAGATTGAACGGCAATTCGGCAAGGGCGCCGTGATGCGCATGGGGGAGCGGCCGAACGAACCCATCGAGGTCATTCCCACCGGCTCCACCGCGCTTGACGTCGCGCTCGGCGTGGGCGGCATCCCCCGCGGCCGTGTCGTCGAGGTCTACGGCCCGGAGTCCTCCGGTAAGACGACCCTGACCCTGCACGCCGTCGCGAACGCCCAGAAGGCCGGCGGCTCCGTCGCGTTCATCGACGCCGAGCACGCCCTCGACCCCGAGTACGCCAAGAAGCTCGGCGTGGACACCGATGCCCTCATCCTGTCCCAGCCGGACAACGGCGAGCAGGCCCTGGAGATCACGGACATGCTGGTCCGCTCCGGCGCCCTCGACCTCATTGTGATCGACTCCGTCGCAGCCCTGGTGCCGCGGGCCGAGATCGAGGGCGAGATGGGCGACTCCCACGTCGGCCTCCAGGCCCGGCTGATGAGCCAGGCGCTGCGCAAGATCACCAGCGCGCTCAACCAGTCCAAGACCACCGCGATCTTCATCAACCAGCTCCGCGAGAAGATCGGCGTGATGTTCGGCTCGCCGGAGACCACCACCGGTGGCCGTGCGCTGAAGTTCTACGCCTCGGTGCGCCTCGACATCCGCCGCATCGAAACCCTCAAGGACGGCACGGACGCGGTCGGCAACCGCACCCGCGTCAAGGTCGTCAAGAACAAGGTCGCCCCGCCCTTCAAGCAGGCCGAGTTCGACATCCTCTACGGCCAGGGCATCAGCCGTGAGGGCGGCCTGATCGACATGGGGGTGGAGCACGGCTTCATCCGCAAGTCCGGCGCTTGGTACACCTACGAGGGCGACCAGCTCGGCCAGGGCAAGGAGAACTCCCGCAACTTCCTCAAGGACAACCCGGATCTCGCCAACGAGATCGAAAAGAAGATCAAGGAAAAGCTCGGTATCGGCGTGCAGCCGCAGAACCCGGCGGCGGAGCCCGGCACGGACGCCGTGGTGGCGGCGGGCGGACCGGCTGTCGCAGCTCCGGCACCGGCGGCCAAGGGCGCCAAGGGTTCCAAGGCCGCCGCGGCCAAGAGCTAGCCCGCCATGACGCGGCGAACGGAATGGCCGGGCAGCGAGGACGACACCAGCAGCGCTGCCGGCGACGCCGAGACCCGTCAGGGCCGCAGAGGCCGTCATGGCCGGGAGAGCAGCGGTGGCCCCGACGCGTCGAGGGCCGGGTCGGGACCACCGCGTACGCCCGAGGAGCAGGCACGGGCCATCTGCCTGCGCCTGCTCACCGGGAGCCCTCGTACACGCAAGCAGCTCGGGGACGCCCTGCACCAACGGGGCATCCCCGAGGAGGCGGCGGAGGAAGTGCTCTCCCGCTTCGAGGACGTCGGACTGATCGATGACGCGGCCTTCGCCGACGCCTGGGTGGAGTCCCGCCATCACGGGCGCGGCCTGGCCCGCCGCGCGCTGGCCCGTGAACTGCGCACCAAGGGGGTGGACTCCGCCGTCATCGATGTGGCCGTCGGCCGCCTCGACTCCGAACAGGAGGAGTCCACCGCCCGCGAGCTGGTCGACCGCAAACTGCGCTCCACCCGAGGCCTGGACCGCGAAAAGCGCCTGCGCCGTCTGGCCGGAATGCTGGCCCGCAAGGGTTACCCGGAAGGCCTCGCCCTCCGGGTGGCCAGGCAGGCCCTGGAGGAGGAAGGCGAGGATCCGGCACTCCTGGAGGAGCACTATCTGCCGGACACCTGAGCAAGCCGAGGCCTACAGTGAGCCGACGCCGCAGCGAGCCGACGCCACAGCAAGCCGAGGCCACGGGGTGGGGAGGGCGGGGGAGGGGGAGGGGCGGGGGAGAGACGGCGAAGAAGCCGCCGCCCCCTCACCTCACCTCTCACCCCCTGTCTCACCCCTGCCCGCCCCCACCGGCAACCCCGCCCCTCGCCAAGTCTGGAATCCGCCCTCCAGGTCGGTTGCCCGGTGCAGGCCCAGCTCGCGCAGGGAGAGTGCCGCGAGGCTCGATGCATAGCCCTCGTTGCAGACGACCACGACCGGCAGGGCGTGATGGGTCGCTTCCGGGGCGCGGTGCTCGCCCGTCGGGTCGAGCCGCCACTCCAGCTCGTTGCGCTCCACGATCAGTGCGCCGGGGATGATGCCGTCGCGCTCCCTCAGCTCCGCGTAGCGGATGTCCACCAGCAGCCCGCCGGCCTCCTGGACGGCGGCGGCCTCCCGCGGACCCACCCGGTGCCCCAGCTTGCGCCGGGCACGGGCCAGCAACTCGTCGACCGCGCTCATGTCCACTCCTCGGGCTGCTCGACCGCTTCCAGCCGCAGCACCGGCCCGGTGCGGCTGTAGCGGCGCATCAACGGCAGCGGTGGGTAGTAGGCGTGTACCGACACCGCATGGGTTTCCGGGGACAGGTTGAGCACCTGATGGACATGGTGCGGGCCGAACGCCCGGCCGCGGCCGTCGCTGAGCTTGCGCTCGCGGTCCACGCCGTCGGCGAGCTCCAGGGTCTTCCAGCCCTCGGTGGGGAGCTGAGTGGTGAGCGACTGTTCCGTCAGCTCGCCGGCGGCGGTCGCGAAGGCACCGTGCGAGCCGCCGTGGTCGTGCCAGCCCGTACCGGTGCCGGGCGGCCAGCCGATCAGCCAGGCCTCGCTGCCGCCCGGCCCGTCCAGCCGGATCCAGGTACGGCCTTCGGGGTCGAGCGGGAGCGAAGCGATGAGCTCCGGGTCCGCGGCGGTGCGGTGGGCGAAGTCGAGAAGTTCACGGGCGCTGGGCCCACCGTCATGGCCGGTGGCACGCGGGCGCGCAGGGGTACGTACGTCGGGCACGGAAACCGTCCTGGGTGATCGCGAAGAGGCGCGGCTGCCGGAGGGGCAGGCGGCCGCGCGGTTTCAGGAACTGCGGATCAACAGGACGGACGACACATGCAGCCCGCATAGCGGAGCAGGTCGAGATGGACCCTCCGCCAGAATCGCGAGCCGCGTTCAGTCATTCTCGGAGTGAAGCATGGACGTTCGCAGAGGGTCAACCATGGAAGGCCCGCCCTCCCCGGCTCCGCCCGCACCATCTCCACTCGCTTCGGCTCCGCCTTCCCCGGTGCCACCCGCACCATCTCCACCGGTCCCGGCATTGCCCCCACCGGTGCCACCCGCCCCGGGCTCACCGGCTCCAGGTTCACCGCCCCCGGGCTCCCCGCCCCCAGCTCCCCCCTGCCCGGCTCCGCCCTCCCAGGACACCCCAAAGCCGCCGGTCCCCTCGGGCCGCTGGGCCTCCCGGCCGGGCTCCGCCTCCTGCCCGTACGCCCTGCCCCGTACCGCGTCCGCACAGGCGGCCATCTCGGCCGGGCGGACCCCCGACAGCGCGGTGACCAGATGGCCGTCCGGCCGTACGAGCAGCACGGTGTGCGCGGCCGCACCCGGATAGGCCTCGGTGACCAGGATCTCCGCGTCCATCGGCAGGGCGCCGACCGCGTCGGTCAGCCGGGGCATCAGGCCCGCCGACTGCCAGTGCCGCCGGTCCCAGACACCGGTACCGGGCGCCACCAGCACCACCAGGAGGCCCCTCCCGAGCCGGTCGCGCAGCCGGACCACCGAGCCGTCGGACGCGGTCACCGGCACATCCGTGACGGCCGCGCCGGGGACCGTCTCGACGACGGGGCCCCCGGTCACGGGCGGCGCGAGCGGGGTGCGGGCGTACACCGGCGGCGCGCCCAGCGGGCCGCGGCTCAGATGGCCGTCGGTGAGCTGGGTGCTGCGGCCGCGCACCGCACCGGGGAGCACGGTCCGCCAGCGGGCCGAGCGGCCGTCGCGCAGCAGCGGCAGCGCCTGGTCCGCGGCGCGCAGCCGGGCCGCGACCGCGCCCCGGCGCTCGGCCTGGTAGCTGTCGAGCAGCACCTCACAGGCGCCGTGATGCCAGGCCAGGCCCAGCTTCCAGGCAAGGTTCTCGGCGTCCCGCAGCCCCTCGTCCAGGCCCTGGGTGCCGAGTGCGCCCAGCAGGTGGGCGGCGTCCCCGGCGAGGAAGGCGCGGCCCTGGCGCCAGCGCCTGGCCAGCCGGTGGTGGACGGTGTGCACCCCGGTGTCGAGGAGTTCGTACGGCGGGACCAGCCGCCCGTGGCCGCGCCCCCGTGCGGGCGCCGCGCCGCCGTCCGCGCCGGCCGCGTCCGCCGGGGCCTCGGTGGTCCAGCCGGCCAGCGAATCGCGGATCCGGGCGACCAGGGCGTCCGGTGTGACCAGTTCGCGCCCCGGCGGCAGCAGCCAGTCCAGCCGCCAGATGCCGTCGGGCAGCGGACGGGCGGACACCTCGCTGCCCGGTCCGCCGCCGTGCCGGGGCGGCGAGCGGTGCAGCAGCGCCTCGCCGGGCCAGGGGAGCTCGCAGCGCAGCGCGGCGACCGCATGCCGTTCCACCGCCGTACGGCCGGGGAAGCGGATGTCCAGCAGCTTGCGGACCGTCGAGCGGGGGCCGTCGCAGCCGATGAGGTAACTCCCGCGCCACCATGTCCCGTTGGGCCCGCGGGTCTGGGCGCTGACGCCCTGCTCGTCCTGTTCGAGGCCGGCGAGCCGGCTGCCGGTGACGATCTCGGCAAGCTTCTCGTCGGCGAGTGCGGCGCGCAGCGCGCGGGTGAGCGCATGCTGCGGCAGGTGGACCGGGGAGACAGCGGTGGCGGGGGCGGCGCCGTCCGGGGGCTGCGGGGCGAAGGCGATGCGTTCCAGCAGGCGCCGGCGGCGCATCGTGCGCCAGGCAGTCCAGCGGGTGCCGGCGCTCTCCAGGGTGCCGGCACAGCCGAGCCGGCCGACGAAGGCGGCGGTGTCCTGGTGGAGCACGGCGGTGCGGGCCGGCCGGGTGTCCTCCTGGCCGGCGGTCTCGTCGAGGACGACGCTGGGCACGCCGAGGCGGGCGAGGGCGAGGGAGAGGGAGAGGCCGACCGGGCCGGCTCCGACCACGATCACCGGGTCCACGGCGCAGCTCCCCGGGGCCGCTGGTACGTACGGGACAGGCGGAAACTGGCAGTTGGAGCCCGGTGCGTGATCACACAGCGTATGCAACCCACTGCGGCCGCTCGCGTCAAGTGACGGAGGCGGTGGCAGCGGTGCCACCGCCTCCGGACGGTCTCCTCTCGGCCGCGCAGCGGCGGCGCGCCGTCAGGGCGGCGCGGGGGGCGCAGCGGCCGGAGCTCAGTCCTGCGGGGCCGCCGGCTTGTCCGGTACCGCGTCGGCAACCTCCATCGCGTCGCCGGCCGCCACCGGCTCGCCGGCCGCGGCAACCTTGATGCCGGTCCTGGCCCGGCTGCCGCGCCGCTCGATCCAGTTGGCGAGGGAGGACAGCGCCAGGCACATCGCGACGTAGATCGCTCCGGTCACGATGATGAACGGCACGTAGGTGTCGTTGCCGTTGACGAGGATGTTGGTGCTCATCTGGCGGGCGGTGAAGAGCAGTTCCTCGAAGGTGATGATGTAGCCCAGCGAGGTGTCCTTCAGGGTCACCACGAGCTGGCTGATGATCGTCGGAAGCATCGCGCGGACGGCCTGCGGGAGCAGCACCGTCGTCATGACCTGGGTCTTGGTCATACCGAGTGCGTAGGCGGCCTCACGCTGTCCCGCCGGGACGGAGTTGACGCCGGCCCGGAGCACTTCGGCCTGGACCGAACCGTTGTAGACCGTCAGACCGATGACCAGTGCCCAGAACTGCGGCCCGTTCTCACCGAGGCCGAGAGCTTCACGGTTGGTCAGGAGCGCCACCCACAGCGCGTAGATCGTGATCAGCAGCGGGACGGCGCGGAACAGCTCGATGAAGCCGGTCGCCAGCCAGCGGACCGGCCTGTGGTCCGACAGCCGCGCCACCGCGAGCAGCACGCCCAGGACCAGCGACAGCACCGCCGCGACCGCGAAGACCTGAAGTGTCGTCAGGATGCCGTCGCGGATGTTGGTCCGCACTCCGGCGTTGTTGAAGATGTTCCACACCTCGGGTTCGAGCTGGCCCTTGGTGTTGAGCCGGACCACCGCGAACGCGAGCAGTCCCAGCATCGCGAGCGCACCGCAGACGCCGTAGACGCGGTTGCGTGTCCTTGCCTTCGGCCCGGGTACGTCGTAGAGAACGCTGGCGCCGCTCATGCCCTTACCTCACTAGTTTCCGCCCCGCCTGCGCGCGGCACCCACGTCGTCCCGTCCGGCCTCCCGCGTCCGTTCACCGCACGACCCCCATCCGGCGCTCCAGCACCCGGAAGGCGCCGCTGATGGCGAAGGTGATGACGAGGTAGGCGAGCGCCGTCCACAGGAAGATCCAGGCGATCGCGTATCCCTTGTCGTTGAGCAGCTTGGAGACGTTGAACAGCTCGCCGTAGCCGAACGCTCCGGCGATGGCGGAGTTCTTCGTCAGCGCGATGAAGATGCTGCTGAGCGGCGCCAGTACGGTGCGGGTGGCCTGGGGGAGCACTATCTCGCGCAGCGTCTGGGAGAACGTCATGCCGATGCTGCGCGCGGCCTCCGCCTGGCCCAGCGGCACGGTGTTGATGCCGGACCGCACCGCCTCGCAGACGAAGGAGGAGGTGTAGAAGCCGAGGGCCAGGGTGGCCAGGATGTACGGGCTGGCGCCGCGGAAGAGCACCTGGGGGACGACGAAGAACGCGACCAGGAAGAGCAGCGTCAGCGGGGTGTTGCGCAGCACCGTGACCCAGGCCGTGCCGAAGGCGCGCAGCGGCGGGACCGGAGAGACCCGGAAGCCGGCTATGGCAACGCCGAGGACCAGGGCGAGCAGCGCGCTGGACGCGGTGATCGCCAGGGTTCCGAGGAACCCGTCCCGGAACTCGGGCAGGTAATCGAGGAGTACGTTCATGGGGTCTCCGCGGTAGCGGTCGGGTCGACGGCGGGAACAGGATCAAAAGGGGGCGGCGCGGAAGACACCGCGCCCCGTACACCCGCCGCGGCGGGCGTACGGGGCGGCGCGGTCCGGTGGGCGGGGTGCCTCAGTCGCGCGGAAGCGGGGTCTCCGGGGCCTTGAAGGGCGAACCCGACTTGCCGAGCGTGCCCTTGTAGGCCTTCTCGTAGTCGCCGTTCTTGATGTGGTTCTCCAGCGCCGTGGTGATGGCGGTGCGCAGGGCCTTGTCGTCCTTGCGCATGCCGACGCCGTAGGGCTCCTTGGTGAACGGCTTGCCGACGACCCGGAGCTGGCTGGGACGCTGTGCGGCGTAGCCCTTGAGGATCGCGTCGTCGGTGGTGACCGCGTCCACCTGGCCGTCCACGAGGTTCTTGACGCAGTCCGAGTACTTCGACTGCTCGCTGGTGTTCGCGCCGTACTTCGGCTTCTTGATCTCCTGCAGCGGAGTCGAGCCGACGATCGAGCAGACCTTCTTGCCCTTGAGGGAATCCGGGCCGGTGATGGCCTTGTCGTCCCTGCGCACCAGGAGGTCGGCGCCGGCGGTGTAGTACGGGCCCGCGAAGCCGACCTGCTTCTTGCGCTCGTCGTTGATCGTGTAGGTACCGACGTAGTAGTCGACCTGGCCGTGGGAGATGGTGGTCTCACGGACGTTGGAGTCGATCGTCTTGTACTCGATCTGCTTCTCGGAGAAGCCCAGGTCGGCGGCGACCATCTTGGCGATCTCGATGTCGAAGCCGGAGTATTTGCCGGCGGTGTCCTTGAAGCCCAGGAACGGCTGGTCGGCCTTCACACCGATGACGATCTTCTTGGCCTTCTGGGCCTTCTTCAGCACCGGGGAAGCGATCTTCGGTGCCGAGGCGACCTTGTAGGTGCCGCTGAAGACCTCGCCGCCGGCCGGCTTGTCGCCCGCCGTTCCCTTGTCCCCGCCGCACGCAGTCGCCGTGGCCGCCAGCGCGAGCACCACCGCACCGGCCGCAGCCGTTTTACGAATCCTCATGGTGAACATCCTTTGGTTCAGCAAGTGTTGGCAATGACGGTGGCCCGACTGCGGCCTCAGTGGTGGAGGATCTTCGACAGGAAGTCCTTGGCGCGGTCGCTGCGCGGGTTGTTGAAGAACTGGTTCGGCTCAGCCTCTTCGACGATGCGGCCGTCCGCCATGAAGACGACCCGGTTCGCCGCGGAGCGCGCGAACCCCATCTCATGGGTGACCACGATCATCGTCATGCCGTCCCGGGCGAGCTGCTGCATCACGTCCAGCACCTCATTGATCATTTCCGGGTCGAGCGCAGACGTGGGCTCGTCGAACAGCATCACCTTCGGGTCCATCGCCAGCGCACGGGCGATCGCCACCCGCTGCTGCTGACCGCCGGAGAGCTGTGCGGGGTACTTGTCCGCCTGGGTGCCGACGCCGACCCGGTCGAGCAGGGTGCGGGCCTTCGCCATGGCTTCGGCCCTGTCCGTCCTGCGGACCTTGGTCTGCCCCAGCATCACGTTCTCGAGCACCGTCTTGTGCGCGAAGAGGTTGAAGGACTGGAAGACCATGCCCACGTCGGCACGCAGCCGGGCCAGCTCCCGTCCCTCCTGCGGCAACGGCTTCCCGTCGATCGTGATGCTGCCGCTGTCTATGGTCTCCAGGCGGTTGATCGTGCGGCAGAGCGTCGACTTGCCCGAGCCCGAAGGCCCGATCACGACGACGACCTCGCCGCGGTGGATCGTCAGGTCGATGTCCTGGAGCACGTGCAGCGCGCCGAAGTGCTTGTTCACGTTGTCCAGCACGACCAGCTGGTCCCCTGCGGGCGCGGGACCCTCGGCGTTCTTGGTCACCGATACTTCGCTCATCGGCGTGTAGCTCCGTCCTCCTCGGTTGGGAGGACCCTAATGACGCCCTGCGACCAGCGTCATTACTTCTGAGGGGAACTTGAGCATAACGATCCGGCCGCAAACGGACACTCTGCGTCAAGCGGGTGGTGCGCAGGGCGACGCCGGCCCGGCCCCGCGGGCGTACCGGCTGGGTAACGGATGGCGGCCAGGAGGTGGCCTCCTCTTGACGCGCATGCCTCGTATCGCCGTAGATGCCCTGTGGCCCTGCACACGCACCCCGGAGAGGAGGCCCGCATGAGACTGCTGCTCGTCGAGGACGACGATCATGTCGCCGCGGCCCTGTCCGCGGTGCTGGCCAAGCACGGACTGTCCGTCGTCCACGCACGCAACGGCGAGGAGGCCCTCAAGGCCCTGCTGCCCGCCGGTGCGGAGCCGTTCGCGGTGGTGCTGCTCGACCTCGGGCTGCCCGACCAGGACGGCTTCGAGGTGTGCGGCCGGATCCGCAAGCTCTGCGCCATCCCCGTCATCATGGTCACCGCGCGCTCCGATGTGCGCTCCCGCATCCACGGCCTCAACCTCGGCGCCGACGACTATGTCGTCAAGCCGTACGACACCGGCGAGCTGCTGGCCCGTATCCATGCGGTGAGCCGGCGAGGCGCGCCCGGCGGCGCCGAGCAGCCCGCCGACGAAGGCGCCCCCGGCGAGGCGCTGTACCTGGGCGCGGTCACCGTCGAACTCCCCACCCGTCAGGTGTCCGTGGACGGCGCCGCGATCCCGCTCACCCGCAAGGAGTTCGACCTGCTGGCGCTGCTCGCCCAGCGGCCCGGTGTGGTCTTCCGCCGGGAACAGATCATCAGCGAGGTGTGGCGCACGAGCTGGGAGGGCACCGGCCGGACCCTGGAGGTCCATATCGCCTCGCTCCGCGCCAAGCTGCGGATGCCCGCTCTGATCGAGACGGTGCGCGGCGTCGGCTACCGCCTGGTCGTCCCGGCCGCCGGCGCGGGGCGGCGGCTGCCGGCCTCCCCGGCCTCCTGAAGGCCGCCGCTGCCAGGTGCGCACCCGACTCCTCCCGCTCCTCATCGTCCTCATGGCCGGTGTGCTGCTTGCGCTGGGTATCCCGCTGGGCGTCATCACCGCCGGCGTGGAACAGCAGCGGGTGGTCGTCGACCGGATCGACGACGCCGCGCGCTTCGCCTCCCTCGCCCAGTTCGTCACCGCCCGCCCCGCCACGGCCACCGACCACAAGACCCCCGAGGAGGACGAGCGGCTGGCCACCCTCCGTACCGAGCTCGCGCGCTACTACGGCCTCTACGGCATACGGGCCGGCGTCTTCTACCGCGATCACACCCCGATGGCCGCCGCCCCGGCCGGTATGCCGGCGCCCCGCGACGGCGAGGGCGCCCAGGCCTTCCGCGAGGCGCTGGCGGGCCGCCGCAGCCACGATCCGCACCAGATCTGGCCCTGGGACGACACCGGACGCATTCCGGTCGCCTCACCGGTGATCCGCGACGGCGATGTGGTCGCCGTCGTGACGACCGACTCGCCCACCGGGCACCTGCGCGCCCGCGTGCTGCGCAGCTGGCTGCTGATCGCGGCCGGGGAGTGCGCGGCCATGCTCGTCGCCGTCGCCGCGGCCTTCCGCCTCACCGGCTGGGTGCTGCGGCCGGTACGGGTCCTGGACACGGCCAGCCACGACATCGCCACCGGCCGGATGAACGCCCGCGTGGCAGCCACCGCAGGACCGCCCGAACTGCGCCGGCTGGCCCGCTCGTTCAACGAGATGGCCGACCACGTCGAGGACGTCCTGGAGCAGCAGCGCGCCTTCGTCGCCGACGCCTCTCACCAACTGCGCAACCCGCTGTCCGCGCTGCTGCTGCGGATCGAGCTGCTGGCCCTCGAACTCCCCGACGGCAACGCGGAGATCGCCTCGGTCCGCACCGAGGGCAAGCGGCTGGCCCGCGTCCTGGACGATCTGCTCGACCTCGCGCTGGCCGAACACACCGCCGCCGACCTCCAGCTCACCGATGTCGCGGCGCTGGCCGCCGAGCGCGTCGACTCCTGGCGCCCGCTGGCCGACGACAAGGGCGTCCTCCTCACCTACGAAGGCCAGCGCGCCGTCACCGGCTGGGCCGACCCGGTCGCGCTGTCCAGCGCGCTGGACGCCGTCGTCGACAACGCCCTGAAGTTCACCCCGGAGGGCCGGCCGGTCACCGTCGGTGTCGCACCGGCGGGCGAGTGTGTCCATGTCACCGTCGAGGACCGCGGACCCGGCCTGACCGAGGACGAACTCGCCCGGATCGGTGACCGCTTCTGGCGCAGCGGCCGCCACCAGAACGTCTCCGGCTCCGGGCTCGGTCTCTCGATCACCCGCGCCCTGCTCACCGCGGGCGGCGCCACCATCGCCTACGCCCCGCACCCGCCGCACGGGCTGAAGGTCACGGTCACCGTGCCGCGCACCGGACCGTGACGGGGCGCCGTGGTGAGGCGCCGTGACGGGGCGGCTCGCACGGGACGCGCGGCGGCGGGCACGGTTTGCGGGGTCTCCCCGGCACCTGTGCTATCGTGAACGGCGTTGCAGTTGTGGTACCCATGATGAACTTTGTGCGCGCCCGGAGGCTGGATGCCCCGGGCGTTCCTTGTTTTCCGGACCTGTTCCGGTGTGGGGCAATCATCTCGGCGACAAGGAGGCCGCGCAGTGTGGTCTCCGGCTTGCCCCATGAAGGAGAAAAACATGGCTTCCGGCACCGTCAAGTGGTTCAACTCGGAAAAGGGCTTCGGCTTCATCGAGCAGGACGGCGGCGGCCCCGATGTCTTCGCCCACTACTCGAACATCGCTGCCCAGGGCTTCCGTGAGCTCCTCGAGGGCCAGAAGGTCACCTTCGACGTGACCCAGGGCCCGAAGGGCCCGCAGGCGGAGAACATCGTCGCCGCCTGACGCTCTCGCGTCCCGTGATCGGGGCCCGCACCGGTTCGTCCTGTGCGGGCCCCGGTCCGTTCGCGGACGCCGCGGCCCCGGCGCTTCCCGCCCAGCGCCTGCGCCTCGGCGCCGCAGTGCTTCCGGCTCACGGCTCCCGGCTCACGGCTTCTGGGACAGGTAATAGCGCCGGGCGCCCACATGGAGCTCCAGCGGATCGGTGAACACCGCCGTCCGCAGATCCACCTTCTGCGCGGCATGGACCTGGCGCCCGATCCAGTCGCGGCTGTCGATGACCGTACGGGTGATGCCCTGGGTCATCACCGGATCCTCCCGGTCGGTCGTGACCAGCAGATTCGCCACCGCGATCGTCTTCACCGCCTGCCCGTCCTGGGCCAGGGGATAGGCATCGGCGGGCAGCACCGCCGCCCGGTAGTGGCGGGTGCGCTCGCCCTCCCGGTGCAGCGCCGGGCTGAGATCACCGAGCTGGACCAGCCGCACCGGGAAGCGCTCTGCCAGGCGCTGCACGGCCGTCGTCGGCAGCCCGCCGGACCAGAAGAAGGCATCCAGTTTGTGCTGCTCCAGCAGCTTCGGCATCTGGTCGATGCCGACCCGCACCGGCTCGATGTCCTTGTGGAAGTCCAGCCCGGCCGCCTCCACCAGCCGCCGGGTGACCAGCTGGACCCCGGAGTCGTCGGTCCCCACCCCCACCCGCAGCCCCCGCAGGTCCTTCGTCGAGCGCACCGCGGACTTCTTCGGCACCACCAGCTGCATGTAGTCGTCGTAGAGCCGGGCGCAGGCCCGCAGCCGGTCCGCGCCCGGCTCGCCCCTGACCTGGTACGTGGCGACCGCGTCGGCCGTCGCGATGGCGAAGTCCGCGCGCCCGGAGACCAGTTGCCGCAGATTGTCGATGGAGCCCTCGGTGCGGGCCAGCCGCAGATCGACGTCCGGCAGGTCGTGGGCCAGATCCTGCTTCAGCAGCTCCCCGTAGCGCGCGTACACGCCGGTCGGCACGCCCGTCGCCAGCGTCAGCGAGCCACGGGGTGTGGGCTCACCGCCCATCGCCAGCAGCCACCACAGCGCCAGCCCGAGGGCGACCAGTGCCGCGACCGCCGCCTGGAAGGCCCGGCGGCCGGCGCGGGAGAATGCTGTGACCATGGGCGGGATCCTGCCAGTACCGCGGCGGGAAAGGGAGGGGCAGGGCTTCCTGAGGGGAGGTGCGGGACCTCCTGGCGGGAGGTGCGGCACCCGGACGGGGCGCCCCGGTGCGCGACCGCCCTTTGCAGACGGCGCTTCGCGTAGCACGATCGATGGTGGAGGTTTCAATCCTCCCGACTTCCGACGTAGCGGGGACCTGGCAGGTCTCCCACCGCGCGCCGGCCGGCGCGCACCCCACTCGATCCCCTCCACCATGAGCGCACCGGCGCAGGTGTCCGACACCGCAGCCCTGACGCGCCGGTGCGGGAAGCGAGTCCCCATGAAACCGCTGAAATTGCGCACCGAGCCGCGGACGGATGCCCATGCCCGGCCCGGCACCCTCCGCTCACCTCCGCTCGCCGCCGACCTCGGCCTGCTCCTCCTGCGCCTGGCCGTGGGACTGATCCTCGCCGGACACGGTGCCCAGAAGCTCTTCGGGATCTTCGGCGGCCACGGCCTCGCCGCCACCGGCAAGGGCTTCGCGGCCCTCGGCTACCGCCCCGGCCAGGTCTTCGCCTGTCTCGCCGGGGTCTCGGAATTCCTCGGCGGCCTCGGCCTCGCCGTGGGACTGCTCACGCCCCTCGCGGCTGCCGCACTCATCGGCGTGATGATCAACGCCATGGCCACCTCGGCGCCCCAGGGGTTCTGGGCGATGACCGGCGGCATCGAATATCCCCTGACCATCGCCGTCGTCGCGCTGGCCGTCGCGGCCACCGGGCCCGGCCGCTTCGCGCTCGACCGCCCCTTCCGCTGGGGGCACGGCGGCCTGGGCAGCGCGGCCTTCGCGCTGGTGGCGGGCGGTGCCGGCGCCGCCATCGTGCTGGCTTTGTGAGGCGGGCCGCCCGCGTCGCCGCCTACCCGGGGCCGGATCCGGCCCGAAGACTCCGCGGCGGGAGGTACTTCCCGTACCGCCTACCCTTGTTGCATGACCAGCAGCGACCGGAGCCAGGCAGTGGGCGTGAACAAGAGTTACGAGATCCGCACCTACGGGTGCCAGATGAACGTCCACGACTCCGAACGGCTGTCGGGCCTGCTGGAAGAGGCCGGATACGTCCCCGCGCCCAAGGACGGCGAGGGCGCCGACGTGGTGGTCTTCAACACCTGCGCGGTGCGGGAGAACGCCGACAACCGGCTCTACGGCAACCTCGGCCAGCTCGCCCCGAAGAAGGCCGCGCGCCCCGGTATGCAGATCGCCGTGGGCGGGTGCCTGGCCCAGAAGGACCGCGACACCATCGTCAAGAAGGCCCCCTGGGTCGACGTGGTCTTCGGGACGCACAACATCGGCAAGCTGCCGGTGCTGCTGGAGCGTGCCCGCATCCAGGAAGAGGCACAGGTCGAGATCGCCGAGTCGCTGGAGGCGTTCCCCTCGACCCTGCCCACCCGGCGCGAGAGCGCGTACGCGGCCTGGGTCTCGATCTCGGTGGGCTGCAACAACACCTGCACCTTCTGTATCGTCCCGGCGCTGCGCGGCAAGGAGAAGGACCGCCGGCCCGGCGACATCCTCGCCGAGATCGAGGCACTGGTCGCCGAGGGCGTCAGCGAGATCACCCTGCTCGGCCAGAACGTCAACGCCTACGGCTCCGACATCGGCGACCGCGAGGCCTTCAGCAAACTGCTGCGCGCCTGCGGGCGGATCGAGGGCCTGGAGCGGGTCCGCTTCACCTCCCCGCACCCCCGCGACTTCACCGACGACGTCATCGCCGCCATGGCCGAGACGCCCAACGTCATGCCCCAGCTCCACATGCCGCTGCAGTCCGGCTCGGACACCGTGCTCAAGGCGATGCGCCGCTCGTACCGCCAGGAGCGCTTCCTTGGCATCATCGAGAAGGTGCGCGCCGCGATGCCGGAGGCCGCCATCTCCACGGACATCATCGTCGGCTTCCCCGGCGAGACCGAGGAGGACTTCGAGCAGACCCTGCACACGGTCCGCGCGTCCCGCTTCGCCCAGGCCTTCACCTTCCAGTACTCCAAGCGCCCCGGTACCCCGGCGGCCGACATGGAAGGGCAGATCCCCAAGGCCGTCGTCCAGCAGCGCTACGAGCGCCTGGTCGCCCTCCAGGAGGAGATCTCCTGGGAGGAGAACAAGAAGCAGGTCGGCCGCACCCTGGAGGTCCTGGTCGCCGAGGGCGAGGGCCGCAAGGACGAGGCGACCCACCGTCTGTCCGGGCGGGCCCCCGACAACCGCCTGGTGCACTTCACCCGCCCCGACGAGCCGGTCCGCCCCGGCGACACGGTGACCGTCGAGATCACCTACGCCGCTCCGCACCACCTCCTGGCGGAGGGCCCGGCCAAGGCGGTCCGCCGCACCCGGGCCGGTGACGCCTGGGAGAAGCGCAACGCCGCCCCGGCACAGAAGCCCCAGGGCGTGCTGCTGGGCCTGCCCACCATCGGCGCCCCGGCACCGAGCCCGGCGCCCACCGCGGGCTGCGGCTGCGACTGACCGCGCCCTGACTGCCGGCTGCGGCTGCGACTGATAGGCCGTGACTGCCGGCCGCGACTCCGACTGACCGGCAGTGACCGCCGGTCTCGGTGCCGACCGCCTGGCACGGCGCCCCCGCAGGGCGCCCTGACCGGCTCCGCAGCCGGGGCGTTACGCTGCGTGGCATGCTCGTAGCCGCCGCTGTCTGCCCCTGCCCGCCGCTCCTCGTCCCGGAGGTGGCCGCCGGGGCGGCGCCCGAACTCGATGCGCTGCGCGCCGCCTGCCTGGACGCGGTCGGCGTGCTCGCCGCGGCCCGCCCCGACCGGCTGGTCGTCCTCGGCCCGGCCGACGAGGCTGCCCAGGGCCCGTATCTGCAGGGCGCCCTGGGCTCGTTCCGCGGTTTCGGGGTGGATCTGGAGGTGCGGCTGGGCGCCGCGAAGACCGTGCCGGAGCGGGAACTCCCGCCGTCGTTGTCGGTCGGCGCCTGGCTGCTGTTGCGTACCGAGTGGTCCGGGGCCCCCGTGGAGGCGCTGGGGGTGGCCGAGTCGCTGCCCCGCGACCGTGCACTGCCGGCGGGCCGGGAGATCGCGGCATCCGCGCCCCGGGTGGCACTGCTGGTGATGGGCGACGGCAGCGCCTGCCGGACGGTGAAGGCGCCCGGCTACTTCGACGAGCGGGCCGAGGCCTTCGACGCCGCCGCGGCCCGCGCCCTGGGCACCGCCGACACCGAGGCGCTGGCCGCCCTGGACATGGAGCCGGCCGCCGCTCTCCAGGCGTCCGGACGGGCCTGCTGGCAGGTGCTGGCGGGCGCGGCCGGGGACGCGGGCCTGAGCGGACGGCTGCTGCGCGCGGAGGCCCCGTACGGCGTGGGGTACTTCGTGGCGTCCTGGTCTTAGCGCAATACCGAGGGCGGGTACGCCGACGGCCGCGAGGTACTTCGCCCCGCGGCCGTCGGGCTCCGTACAGCGAGCACGGTGAGCACGGCGGGCTACTGCCGTGCGCTCTCGCTGTCCGCGGCGGCCTCGGCCGACTGCTGCCGGGGGATCCCGGCGCTCTCACCGGCCTTCTCCGCCGGCGGCCCGTCGCCGGCTGCCGTCCCGGCCGCAGGCCCTGCGGACGCTTCCGGGGCTGCGGCGCGGTCGGCGGCGCCCTCGTCCGCGCAAGAGTCTCCCCCGGCCGCATCGGCAGCCTCCCCGGCCGCATCAGCAGCCTCCGCGGCCGCCGGAACAACCGCCGACGCCGGCTTCTCCACAGGCTCTTCCGCCTCCGCCGGCTGCTCCGCCCCGGCCGTCACCGCCGCGGCGGCAGGCTCCTCCGCCGACGCTTCGGACTTACGGCGGCGAAACCGCGAAAACACGCCCATAACTGCTCCTACGCTCTTCAGATGGCGACATCCCGTGCCGCCGGGGGAACGGTCCCTTGCGCCGCCCGCGGGCGCCGGTGACGGCGCACCGGCTTCTCGGGACCTCGCAACAGGCAACGACCCCATCGGTTGCCCGTCACGTCGCTCGTTCGGGACGGGGGTGCGATGTTTGCGAGACTGACGGGGTGAACACCGTCGTTCCCGCTCCGCGGGTCATCGCCGTCGTCGGTCCCACCGCGGCCGGAAAGTCCGATCTGGGCGTCGCGCTCGCACAGCATGTGGGGGGCGAGGTCATCAATGCCGACTCCATGCAGCTCTACCGCGGCATGGACATCGGCACCGCCAAGCTCACGCCCGAGGAGCAGCAGGGTGTCCCGCACCGCCTCCTGGACATCTGGGACGTGACCTGCGCCGCCAGCGTCGCCGAGTACCAGCGGCTGGCCCGCGCCGAGATCGACCAGCTGCTCGCCGAGGGCCGCACCCCGGTCCTCGTCGGCGGCTCCGGCCTGTATGTACGCGGCGCGATCGACGCCCTCGACTTCCCCGGCACCGACCCGGAGGTGCGCGCCCGCCTGGAGGCCGAACTGGCCGAACTCGGCAGCGGCCCCCTCCACGCCCGGCTGGCCGCCGCCGACCCCGGGGCGGGCCGCGCGATCCTGGCGAGCAACGGCCGCCGCATCGTGCGCGCCCTGGAGGTCATCGAGATCACCGGCCGCCCCTTCACCGCGAACCTCCCCGGCCACGAAGCGGTCTACGACACCCTGCAGATCGGCGTCGACGTCGAGCGCCCCGAGCTCGACGAACGGATCGCCCGCCGGGTCGACCGCATGTGGGAGGCGGGCCTGGTCGACGAGGTGCGCCGGCTGGAGGGCCAGGGGCTCCGCGCGGGCCGTACGGCCTCGCGGGCGCTCGGCTATCAGCAGGTGCTGGCCCAGCTCGCGGGGGAGTGCACCGAGCAGGAGGCGCGCGACGAGACGGTGCGCGCCACCAAGCGCTTCGCGCGCCGCCAGGACTCGTGGTTCCGCCGGGACCCGCGGGTCCACTGGCTCAGCGGCGCCGCCGAGCACCGGGCGGAACTTCCCGGGCAGGCGCTGGCGTTGCTCGAACGACCGGTCACAGCCTGATCACGTCATGGCATCGGGACGCTCCGGCCGCCATCCGGGCCCCTGAGGGCGTGTCATCATCGACCTTCGATCGAGGCGTGCAGTCTGCAGTGGGGAGGGCGCGTGGCAATGGAGGCCGGCCCTCGCAACCGAACGCAGCAACCGGACGGCGGCACCGACCCGGCACCCCTGACCCACGATGGTCCGGATGCCGAAGACGGCCTGCCCGGCGCCGCACCCGACCCGGACACCCTGGACGACTCCGACGCCCCGGACTCCGGCGCCGACGGCCCCGGTGAGGGCGGCGAGTCCTTCCGGGAGCTGCGCCCGCCACGCCGGCTGCGGCTGTGGCAGCTGGCGCCGATCGTCGCGCTCGCCGTCCTCGGCTCGCTGATGTTCGCCTTCCCCCTCGCCTTCGAGCTCGGCGGCGACGGCGGGGCGATGATCGCGATGCTCGGCCTGCTGCTGTGCTGCTGCGCGGCCGGCTGGGGCATGATGGCCGCCCGCCGCGTCGGCCACACCTGGCCCGGCCTCCCGGTACCGGGCTCCGGCCGCCGTGCCGACTGGCGTGTGGTGCTGCTCTACGCCCTCGTGGTGGCGATCCCGGCCTCGCTGGCAATCTGGCGCGTGGCCCGGCTGCGCTGAACCGGCGCGGTTCCCCTCCGCGACGGCTCCCGTCTCCACGGACGGCCCCTGCGTGCCGTGAACGGGCGCGCGCCCGGCCCCGTAAGGCCGGACCCCCGGGTGGCCCCGTACGATGCAGGGGTGACCAGCACACAGCGCCTCGCCTACCTCAAGGGCCACGGTACCGAGAACGACTTTGTGATCGTCCCCGACCCGGACGGCCGCCTCGACCTGCCCGCGAGGGCCGTCGCCAGGATCTGCGACCGGCGGGCCGGACTCGGCGGCGACGGCGTGCTGCGCGTCGTCCGGTCCGCCGCGCACCCGGAGGCGCGGGACCAGGCCGACGAGGCCGAGTGGTTCATGGACTACCGCAACGGCGACGGCTCGATCGCCGAGATGTGCGGCAACGGCGTCCGCGTCTTCGCACGCTATCTGCTGCACGCCGGCCTGGTCGAGGCCGGTGACCTCGCCATCGCCACCCGCGCCGGCGTGCGCCGTGTCCACGTCGCCAAGACCGGCGATGTCACGGTCTCGATGGGCCGCGCCGAGCTCTTCGAGGAGAGCGTCATGGTCACCGTCGGCGGCCGCAGCTGGCCGGCCCGGAACGTGAGCATGGGCAATCCGCACGCCGTCGTCTTCGTCGACGACCTGTCCCACGCCGGTGACCTGCTGGCCGTACCGCCGTTCAGCCCCGCGTCGGTTTATCCCGACGGCGTGAACATCGAGTTCGTCGCCGACCGCGGACCGCGCCATGTGGCGATGCGGGTCCACGAGCGCGGCTCGGGCGAGACCCGCTCCTGCGGCACCGGCGCCTGCGCGGTCGCCGTCGCCACCGCCCGCAGGGACGGTCCGGCCCCCACGGAGACCGGCGCCCCCGCCACCTACACGGTGGATGTGCTCGGCGGCAGCCTCTCCATCACCGAGCTGCCCGACGGCACGGTCGAGATGACCGGACCGGCCGAGATCGTCGCCGAGGGCACCTTCGACCCCGCCTGGCTGGCCGCCGCGCTCGCCTGACGCGCCTGCTCCCGGGCCGGGGCCTGCATGAGGAACGGCTACGGCCGAAAGGGTCGCTCGAACGGGTGATCCGCCTCACCCTGAGCGAGAGACGGACAGCGCTGCGTGATGGGGTCGGTAGCATCAAGCACCGGCCCGGACGCCCGAACTGACGCGTCCCACCGCCGGTCGACGCTGCCGGAGGTGCCCATGAGCGCAGAGGCCACAAACCCTGGTAACCCTGGAGCAGCGGGCCGCAAGCGCGGACGCCGCCGGCTGGAGCTCAGAGGGCTGCGCCGGATCGGCCGGGCCGCGCTGCTCGGCCCCGCCCCGCGCGACGGCCTCCCGCACGCCCTGGAGCACGTCGCCAAGGTGCACCGCGGGCACCACCCGGACGCCGACCTGGACACCCTCACCCGGGCCTATCTGCTCGCCGAGTCCTCGCACCGCGGCCAACTGCGCAAGAGCGGCGAGCCGTACATCACCCATCCGCTCGCGGTGACCCTCATCCTCGCCGAACTCGGCGCGGAGACCACGACCTTGACCGCCTCGCTGCTCCACGACACCGTCGAGGACACGGAGGTGACGCTGGATCAGGTGCGGGAGCGGTTCGGCGCGGAGGTCTGCTATCTGGTCGACGGCGTCACCAAGCTGGAGAAGGTGGACTACGGCGCGGCCGCCGAGCCGGAGACCTTCCGCAAGATGCTGGTGGCGACCGGCAACGACGTCCGGGTGATGTCCATCAAGCTCGCCGACCGGCTGCACAACATGCGCACCCTCGGGGTGATGCGCCCCGAGAAGCAGGCCCGGATCGCCAAGGTGACCCGCGATGTGCTGATCCCGCTCGCCGAACGCCTCGGCGTCCAGGCGCTCAAGGCCGAGCTGGAGGACCTTGTCTTCGCGATCCTGCACCCCGAGGAGTACGCCACCACCCGGGCCCTGGTCATGGAGTACGCCGCCCGGCCCGACCCGCTCACCACCCTCGCCCAGCGGGTGCGCACCGTCCTGGCCGAGGCCGGTATCGACGCCGAAGTCCTCGTCCGGCCCCGGCACTTCGTCTCGGTGCACCGCGTACGCCTCGCCCGCCGCGAGCTGACCGGCGCGGACCTCGGGCGGCTGCTGGTGCTGGTGGCGGAGGACGCCGACTGCTATGCCGTCCTCGGCGAGCTCCACACCTGCTTCACCCCGGTGGTCTCCGAGTTCAAGGACTTCATCGCGGCCCCCAAGTTCAACCTCTACCAGTCGCTGCACACGGCGGTCACCGGCCCGTCCGGGGAGATCGCCGAGACGCTGATCCGTACGCACCAGATGCACCGGGTCGCCGAGGCGGGGGTGATCGCGCTGGGCAACCCGTACGCCCCCACGGACGGTGCGGACGCCCCCGAGGGCGAGCGGGCCGACCCGACCCGCCCCGGATGGCTCTCCCGGCTGCTGGAGTGGCAGCGCACCACCCCCGACCCGGACACGTTCTGGACCTCGCTGCGCGACGACCTCGCCCAGGACCGGGAGATCACCGTCTTCTGCACCGACGCCCCCTCGGACGGCTCGTCGGGCGTCCCTGGCGGCGCCATCGGTCTTCCCGCCGGGGCGAGTTGTGTGGACGCCGCCTACGAACGGCACGGCGAGGTGGCGCACTGCTGTATCGGCGCCCGCGTCAACGGCCGGCTCGCCACCCTCTCCACCGTCCTGCACGACGGCGACAGCCTGCAGCTGCTGATGGCCCCGGACTCCGCGGCCGGCCCCTCGCCCGAATGGCTCGACCACGCCCGTACACCCGCCGCCCGGCTCGCCATCGCCCGCTGGCTGGCCGGGCCGCAGGAGCCCGGCGCCCGTCCGGCCGGTGCCGGTGAGGGGCCCGTCGCGGTGCCCCCGGCCGACCGCAGGGCCGCGGACGACGACCGGCCCGGAGCGGACCCGGTCGCGGCCTCGGTCCTCGTGGTGGCGGATCTGCCGGGCGCCGCGGTCCGGCTGGCGGGCTGTTGCACCCCGGTGCCGCCGGACGCCGTCACCGGATTCGCCGTACGGGGCGGCACGGTCACCGTCCACCGCGCCCTGTGCCCCGCCGTGGCACGGATGGCGGCCACCGGGCGGCAGCCCGTCGGGGTGCGCTGGCGGGGCGCAGGCCAGGGGGGTCACGGCTGCCGGGTCACCCTCCTGGCCGAGGCCTTCAGCCGGCCGCAGCTCCTGGCCGACCTCACCGAAGCGATCGCCTCCCAGGGCGCCGCCGTGGTGTCCGCCGCCGTCGAACCCCCGCGCGAACAGCGGGTCCGCCACACCTACACCCTGCATTTGCCGAACGCCGCCGGGCTGCCGTCCCTGATGCGGGCCATGCGCCAAGTGCCGGGAGTCTTCGACGTGTTGCGGGCCGGCCGGTCCCGCCCGGCGGCGGCCCTGCGTCCCTGAAGGGTGCGCCGCGGCCGCTGCGCCGGTGAACGGGGCCGGTGGGCCCGCAGGGTGACGGCCCGTCGGAAACCGCTCCGTCCGGCGGCGTAAGACGGACGCACGATCCGCCGCCCGTTCGGGTGCCGTTTGCCGCGTCACCCGCGGGGGAGGGGGCGGCGTTGGTAGCCGTAGTGCATGTCCCTTCCCCCGCGCCGCCCTTCACGCGACCCCGTTCGCCCCGCTCCTGCTCCCGCCCGCGCGCTGCCCCGCGACCCGGGCGGGCGGCTCCGTTGGACCGGCCGCCGGGCCGCCGCCCTCGGGCTGGCCGCGCTCGCCACCCTCGGCATGGCCGAACCGCCGTCCCTGGGCCCGCAGGGCCTCGGCGACCGCCTCTTCCCCCTGCTCGGCAACACCGGCTACGACGTCACCTCCTACGACGTCTCCCTGGACTACTCCGGCCACAACGACCGGCCGCTGAAGGCCACCACCGTGATCACCGCCCGTGCCACCACTGAGCTCGACCACGTCAACCTCGACTTCGCCCGCGGCACCGTACGCTCCGTGAAGATCGCCGGCCTGCCCGCCGGGCACCAGCAGCACGGCGAGGACCTGGTGCTCACCCCGGCCTTCCACATCTCCAGCGGCCAGGAGGTGAAGATCTCCATCGAGCACACCAGTGAGCCACGCGGCAAGGGCGACGGCGGCTGGCTCCGTACCTCCGACGGTCTGGCGATGGCCAACCAGGCGGACGCCGCACACCGCGTCTTCCCCTGCAACGACCACCCCTCCGACAAGGCGCTCTTCACCTTCCACATCACCGCGCCGCAGGAGCTGACCGCCGTCGCCAACGGGCTGCCCATGAGCCCCGGCACCCGCGCGGGGCGCCGCACCTGGACCTATCGCACGACCCACCCCATGGCCACCGAACTGGCGCAGGTCTCCATCGGGAAGTCCAGTGTGCTGCTGCGGCACGGGCCCCACGGCCTGCCCCTGCGCGATGTGGTCCCGACCGCGGACCGCCGGGCCCTGGCGCCCTGGCTGGCGAAGACCCCCGCCCAGGTGACCTGGATGGAGCGCAAGGTCGGCCCCTTCCCCTTCGAGGCGTACGGGGTGCTGATCGCCAGCGCCAGGACCGGCTTCGAGCTGGAGACCCAGACCCTCTCGCTCTTCGAGAAGGCGATGTTCACCGGCGACCGGCTGCCCGCCTGGTACGTGGAGTCGGTGATGCTGCACGAGCTGGCCCACCAGTGGTTCGGCAACAGCGTCAGCCCGCGCCGCTGGTCCGACGTCTGGCTCAACGAGGCCCATGCCACCTGGTACGAAGCCCTCTACGCCCAGGAGAGGAGCCACGGCCGGGCCTCCCTGGAGGCCCGTATGCGTCATGCGTACGAGGAGTCCGACGGCTGGCGCGCGGAGGGCGGGCCGCCCGCCGCGCCCAAGGCCCCCAGCCCGGGACAGAAGATCGGCATCTTCCGCCCCATCGTCTACGACGGCAGTGCACTGGTGCTGTACGCCCTGCGGCAGAAGATCGGCGCCGCCGCCTTCGACCGCCTGGAGCGCACCTGGGTCGAACGGCACCGCGACGGCGTGGCGGACACCTCCGACTTCGTGCAGCTGTCCTCCCAGGTCGCCGGGCAGGACCTCACCGGCTTCTTCCAGGACTGGCTCTACGGCGACCGGACCCCGCCGATGCCGGGACATCCGCAGTGGCTGCCCAGGGGGGCCGCGGCGAAGCCCGGGCATCCCAAGGGGGCGGGCCCCGGCCCCGGGCCCAAGGGGACGGCCGCCAGTCCCGCACCCAAGGGAGCCGCCGGGGCCCCCGCGCCCAAGGGAGCCGCCGCACACCCCGGAAAACCCGTGTGACGGCCTTCCCGGGCCATGGGACCATCGTCGGGACGGCACCGGCCGGCCCGGGAATCTCCCGGACCGCTCGGACGTTGTCACCAGCGACGGACGCGGCAGCGCCGCGGCGGTCGCCGCACCACCGACAGTCCCGGCGGGAACACCAGGTCCCCGCGAGGGCTTACCGACGACGCAAAGGATCAAATGACCTCCTCTTCTTCCCTTCCGCAGGACCGGCAGCGCCTCCCCGAGAGCCTTCGGGCCAACGCCCTGATGGAAGAGGACGTCGCCTGGAGCCACGAGATCGACGGGGAGCGTGACGGCGACCAGTACGACCGTTCGGCCCGTGCCGCGCTACGCCGTGTAGCGGGTCTTTCCACCGAACTCGAGGACGTCACCGAGGTCGAGTACCGCCAGCTCCGGCTGGAGCGCGTGGTGCTCGTCGGCGTCTGGACCTCCGGCACGGTCCAGGAGGCCGAGAACTCCCTCGCGGAACTCTCCGCCCTCGCCGAGACCGCGGGCGCCATGGTGCTCGACGGCGTCATCCAGCGCCGCGACAAGCCCGACCCCGCCACGTACATCGGCTCCGGCAAGGCGCTGGAGCTGCGTGACATCGTGCTGGAGTCCGGGGCGGACACCGTGGTCTGCGACGGTGAGCTCTCCCCGGGCCAGCTGATTCACCTCGAGGACGTCGTCAAGGTCAAGGTGGTCGACCGGACCGCTCTGATCCTCGACATCTTCGCCCAGCACGCCAAGTCCCGGGAGGGCAAGGCGCAGGTCTCGCTGGCACAGATGCAGTACATGCTCCCCAGGCTCCGCGGCTGGGGCCAGTCGCTGTCCCGGCAGATGGGTGGCGGTGGCTCCGGTTCGGCGGGCGGCGGTATGGCCACCCGTGGTCCCGGTGAGACCAAGATCGAGACCGACCGGCGGCGGATCCGCGAGAAGATGGCGAAGATGCGCCGGGAGATCGCGGAGATGAAGACCGGCCGGGACATCAAGCGCCAGGAACGCCGGCGCCACAAGGTCCCCTCGGTCGCCATCGCCGGCTATACCAACGCCGGCAAGTCCTCCCTGCTCAACCGCCTCACCGGCGCCGGTGTCCTGGTGGAGAACGCCCTGTTCGCCACCCTGGACCCCACCGTCCGGCGGGCCGAGACGCCCAGCGGGCGGCTCTACACCCTCGCCGACACCGTCGGCTTCGTCCGGCATCTGCCGCACCACCTCGTCGAGGCGTTCCGCTCCACGATGGAGGAGGTCGGCGAGTCCGACCTGATCCTGCACGTCGTCGACGGCTCGCATCCGGTGCCCGAGGAGCAACTGGCCGCGGTGCGCGAGGTGATCCGCGACGTGGGCGCGACGGACGTGCCCGAGATCGTGGTCGTCAACAAGGCCGATGCGGCCGATCCGCTGGTGCTGCAGCGACTGCTGCGCCAGGAGAAGCACGCCCTCGCGGTCTCGGCCCGTACGGGCCAGGGCCTGGACGAGCTGCTGGCCCTGCTCGACGAGGAACTTCCCCGGCCGCGGGTCGAGATCGAGGTGCTGGTGCCCTACACCCACGGCGCCCTGGTCTCACGGGCCCACGCCGAGGGCGAGGTCATCTCCGAGGAGCACACCGCGGACGGCACGGTCCTCAAGGCGCGGGTGCACGAAGAGCTGGCCGCCGAACTCCAGCGCTTCGTCCCCGCGGCGTAGCGGCCGGGCGGCACGGACGGCACAAGGCCCGCCCCCGGGAGACCGGGGGCGGGCCTTTGCGTATGCCCACAGGCGAGGTGCGGTGCGGGCGGCACCGTTCCCGGCACCGCCCGCCTCATCCGCTTACTGCTTGGTGGCCCACTTCTTGCTCATGGCGTCGAAGATGCTCTTGGCCTCGGGACCCAGGTGGGGACCGGCGGACCAGCGGGCCGGGCGCGGCCCCATCGACATGTTGGAGATCAGCTCCGGCTTTCCGTCCTTGCCCTTGGCGAACCAGGGACCGCCGGACGAACCACCGGTCATGGTGCAGCCGATCCGGTACATGGTCGGCTTCTGGGCGTCCATCGACAGACGGGTCGGCTTGTCGGTGCACTGCTGCTCTGCCGCACCGTCGAACGGCGGCTCGGCGGGGTAGCCCTGCGCGGTCAGGCTCGGGATCTTGGACATCGCGGGCGCGTTGAAGTCGACCGCGTACGCACCGCCGGCGACCTCCTCCAGCGACTTGCCGCCCGTGCTCTCCTCGGGCTTCACATGCATCAGCGCAAAGTCGTACGGAGCCATCGGCACGCCGGGAACGGCGCCGCCGGCCTTGATCCACTGCTGGGACGTCGCCATGTCGTCCGCCCACCACTTGCCCGACGGGACACGGTCCTCGTAGGGCTTGCCCTTCAACTGGGCGGCGCTGCCGCCGGTCCTGTTGAAGTTCGGCACGAACATCATGTTGCGGTACCAGCCGCCGTTCTTGCCGGCGTGCACACAGTGCGCCGCGGTCCACACCAGGTTGGACTTACCGGGGTGCGCCGGGTCCTTGACGACGGTGGCGGAGCAACGCGAGCCGCCCTCGGGGGTGCTGAACACCAGCAGGCCCACACCGGGAGCGGTCGAGGTGTACGGGGTCTTGACGGCCTGAGCCGGGACGGCGGCGGGCTCAGGGTCGGTCTTGCCCTGGTCCTCCGAGATGTCCTCGGGCTTGCTCGGGTCCTGGGGCGGCTTGACCTTGTCGATCTTGTCCTTGTCCCAGAAGTCCTTGATGATCGGGTTGATGAACTCCCCGGCCTCCCGGAGCCACTTGTCCCGGTTCCAGTTCTTCCACTCGCCGTTCTTCCACTTGTCCAGGTCGAAGCCGTGCTCCTTGAGCTTGTCCTGGATGTCCTGAGGAATCTTGAAGTCACCCCCGCCCGTGGAGTCCTGCGCCGCGGACTGGCTGGGCTTGGCGTCCGCGTTGTCGCTCTCGGGTCCGCAGCCGGTGGCGGTGAGTGCCACAACAGCGGTGAGGGCGGCGGCGGCCAGGACTGGCCGACGTATGGATCGCATGGGTGAGCTCCCCCTGGAGAATTCGGACCGAGCCGGTGTGGCTCGTTCGGTGGTGCACCGGCCGGGTCTTTGTCATGAACCTCAAGATCTCGGTGCAGCACCCCACTATGCCGGTGACGATGGGGACGGCGGTACTCGGGTCCCCGGTTCCACGCCACCAAGGATCTTGCTGACAACCGTGATCCCGGGTCGCCGCCGTCGTTGGTACGTACGGGGGACGGCCGGGCTGCCCCCAGCCCGCGCGGCATTCCGCAGCTCACCAGCAGGAGGACACAACTGCCGTGGTGTTGACCGAAACCGTGCCGGCGGCAGCGCCGCCGGCCCATGAGGGGATTCTGCGGCGGCAGTCCCTGCGCGAGTCCGCCGCCCGTACCTACGCGCGCTCGCTGCCCATCGTCCCGGTGCGCGCCCGCGGGCTGACCATCGAGGGCGCCGACGGCAGGCGCTATCTCGACTGCCTCTCCGGCGCCGGAACCCTGGCGCTCGGCCACAACCACCCGGTGGTGCTCGAGGCGATCCGGACGGTCCTCGACTCCGGCGCGCCGCTGCACGTCCTCGACCTGGCCACGCCCGTCAAGGACGCCTTCACCACCGAGCTCTTCGCCACCCTGCCCGGAGAGTTGGCCGAAAAGGGTCGCATCCAGTTCTGCGGCCCGGCCGGCACGGACGCCGTCGAGGCAGCCTTCAAACTCGTCCGCACCGCGACCGGCCGGGACGGCCTGATGGCGTTCTCCGGCGCCTACCACGGCATGACCTCACAAGCGCTCGCCGCCTCCGGGGGAGCGCAGCACACCAGCGTGGTCCGGCTGCCCTATCCGTACGACTACCGGTGCCCCTTCCGGACCGGCGGCGAGCACGGCGCCGAGCTCGCCGCGCGCTGGACCGAGAGCCTGCTCGACGACCCCAAGAGCGGGGTGTCCCAGCCGGCCGGGATGATCCTGGAACCCGTCCAGGGCGAGGGCGGGGTGATCCCCGCGCCGGACGGCTGGCTGCGGCGGATGCGGGAGATCACCGCCGCCCGGCGGATCCCCCTGATCGTGGACGAGGTACAGACCGGCGTCGGCCGCACCGGCGCCTTCTGGGCGGTCGACCACAGCGGCATCGTGCCCGATGTGATCGTGCTGTCGAAGGCGATCGGCGGCAGCCTGCCGCTCGCCGTGATCGTCTACCGCGAGGAGCTCGACGCCTGGCAGCCCGGCGCACACGCCGGCACCTTCCGCGGCAACCAGCTCGCCATGGCCGCCGGCGCCGCCACCCTCGCCTACGTCCGCACGAACGGCCTCGCCCGGCGCGCTGCGGAGCTCGGCGCCAGGATGCTCGACCGCCTCACCTCCCTCGCCGCCGCCCATGACTGCATCGGCGACGTCCGCGGCCGCGGACTGATGCTCGGCATCGAGCTCGTCGACCGCACCGCCGACGCCGACGCCACGGGCGCCCGCCCCGCCGACCCGCAGCTCGCGGCGGCCCTCCAGCACGCCTGCCTGGACCGCGGCCTGATCGTCGAACTGGGCGGCAGGCAGTCCGCCGTCGTCCGGCTGCTGCCACCCCTGACCATCACCGACGAACAGGCGGACGCCATCCTCGACCGCCTCGCCGACGCCCTCACGGCGGCGGTCCGCACCACCCCCGGGCCGACGGGCTCGTCCCCCACGACCATGCGAGGCACCACCCCATGAACGAACGCCCCGGCACCGACGGCGGCCAGCCCGCCGAGCGCGTCCCCGCCCACCAGGGCGCGGGCACGATCGAGTCAGTACCCCGCCAGCAACGGCGCGCCCCCGACGCCGCCTGCCACCAGCAGTCCCACGAGGCCCCGGACCAGGCCGTCCCCGGCCCCTACGACCGCGCCCGGGTGTCCGGTGACCACGACCCCCTCGACCACCCGGACCCGGCGGTCGCCGCCGACGCCGCGGGCATCGAGCACCTGCTGCGCTGCTGGCTCCGGGAGAGCGGCACCCCGCACCCCGCCGAGGGCGAGGTGGTGATCCCCCTGCGCGCCGCCGCGGGCGCCCTGCGCATCCCCGTCCGCTACTGGTCGCCCACGGGCTGGCACCGTCTCGGCGCCCCCACCCTCGAAGGCGCCCCGGCCGGTGCCGCCCCGCTGGACGCCGTCACCCTCGCCGCGCTGCTGCGCCGGGAGGCCGCACACGGCGACCGCCGTGCCTCCGACGGCGGCGAGCACCGGGTGGCGGACACCGACGAGCGGCCGGACCCGGACGCTCTGCGCCGGCAGGCACCGGACGGCGGCGGCGCCGAACTCATCGGCCGGGTCGCCAACTCCGTACGCAATGTCGCCCTCTTCCTCACCGACCGGCGTGCCCGGCCCGCCGACGACCACGGCGCCCTCTTCCTCGAAGCCGAACAGTCCCTTCTCCTCGGCCACCCGCTGCACCCCACACCCAAGAGCCGCGAAGGGCTCTCCGAGGCCGAGACCCGCGCCTATTCGCCCGAACTCCGCGGCGCCTTCCCGCTCCACTGGACGGCCGTGCACCGCTCCGTCCTGGCCGCCGACTCCGCCTGGACCGAACGCGGCAAGCCCGTAGCGGCCGAGCAGCTTGCCAGGGACCTCGCCGGGGACGGCCTCCGGCTCCCCGACGGCACCGTGCCCTTGCCGGTGCACCCCTGGCAGGCCAGGGAGCTCGCCGACCGCTCCGACATCGCCGCCCTCCGCGAGGCCGGCCTGCTGTACGACCTCGGCGCCCACGGCCCGCTCTGGCACCCCACCTCCTCCGTCCGCACGGTCTACCGCCCCGACGCGAACGCCATGCTGAAGCTCTCCCTCGGGCTGCGCATCACGAATTCCCGCCGGGAAAACCTCCGCAAGGAACTGGCCCGCGGCGTCGAGGTCCACCGGCTGCTGCGCACCGGCCTCGCCGAGCAGTGGCAGACCGTCCACCCCGGCTTCGACATCGTCCGCGACCCGGCCTATCTCGCCGTCGACGGCTTCGACGGCGCCCCCGTCCAGGGCCTCGACACCGTCATCCGCCACAACCCCTTCAGCACCACCGACGACGCCGTGTGCATCGCGGGCCTCACCTCCCCGCGGCCCTGGCCCGGCCGCTCGGGCGTGCGCTCCCGGCTCGAAGACCTCGTCGTCACCCTCGGCGCCCGCACCGGCCGTCCCCTGGGGGCGGTGGCCACCGAGTGGTTCCTGCGCTACCTGGAAGCAGTCGTACGACCCGTGCTGTGGCTCGACGGCACGGCCGGCGTCGTGCTCGAGGCCCACCAGCAGAACACCGTGGTGCTGCTGGACCCCGACGGCTGGCCGGTCGGCGGCCGCTACCGCGACAACCAGGGCTACTACTTCCGCACCTCCCGCCGCGCCGAGCTGGAGCGGCGGCTGCCCGGTATCGGCGTGGCCGGCGACAGCTTCGTCCCCGACGACGTCACCGACGAACGCTTCGCCTACTACCTCGGCATCAACAACGTCCTCGGCCTCATCGGCGCCTTCGGCTCCCAGCGTCTGGTCCGCGAGGAGATCCTGCTCGCCGCCTTCCGGCGGTTCCTCGCCGATGCCGCCGCGGCCCCGCGGGCGCACCGCTCGCCACTCCCCGAGCAGCTGCTCGCCGCCCGCACGCTGCGCTGCAAGGCCAACCTGGCGACCCGCCTGCACGGCCTGGACGAACTCGTCGGCCCGGTCGAAACCCAGTCCGTCTACGTGACCCTGCCCAACCCCCTCGCCCCGTAGCCGCCCCGGCACCCCTCCGACAGCAGCCTTTTGCCCCCGTCCCCGGCGCCCCGCGACCCACCAGGCCACGCGGCACGCGGCCACGAGAGGAGAGTCGCCGTGCCACCCACCGATTCCGGCCTCGGCTCCAGCTCCGAAGACACCCTCGACCTGCAGCTCCCGCCCGATTTCGGCGCGCTGTTCGCCGAGGGGCGGGGGCAGCAGGTGCCCCCGGACGTCCCGGCCGCCGGCCCGCTGCTCGACAACCTGGCGGGCTGGGGAGCGACCGGCACCCCCGCGGGGCCGTTCGCGCTCGTCCCCGTCCGGCCGGCCCGCGATCTCGACCGGATCGCCGGCTGGATGAACGATCCGGCGGTGGCGGCCTTCTGGGAACTGGCGGGCCCGCCGGAGACCACCGCCGCCCATCTGCGCGCCCAGCTCGACGGCGACGGCCGCAGCGTGCCCTGCCTGGGGGTGCTGGCCGGTGTCCCGATGAGCTACTGGGAGATCTACCGGGCCGACCTGGACCCCCTCGCCCGTTACTACCCGGCCCGGCCCCAGGACACCGGTGTTCACCTGCTCATCGGCGGCGCCGGCGACCGGGGACGCGGGCTGGGCGCCCTGCTGCTGCGCGCCGCCGCCGACCTCGTATTCGACCACCGGCCGCAGTGCACACGCGTCCTCGCCGAGCCCGATCTGCGCAACACCGCCTCCGTCGCGGCCTTCCTGAGCGCGGGATTCCGCTACGGCGACGAGATCGAACTGCCCGGCAAGCGCGCGGCGTTGATGGTCCGCGACCGCGCCCACCGCCACCTGCTCTGACCCCGGCGCCGTCCGCCGACGGCCCCGCTCCGGCCCGCCGTCCACCCCAGCTGCCCCGGTTGTCCCCCGTACGTGCCGGGGTGGCCCCGCTTCGAGGAGCCCGCCTTGTCGCCCGAGCCCCAGCCTTCGCACAGCGCCTGGCAGCACGCCGCACGCCGACTGTTCGCCAAGACCCTGGCGGAGTTCGCGTACGAGGAAGTCCTCACCCCCGAGCCCGACGGCACCGCACCCGACGGCACCCCGCAATACCGCCTGCCCGTCACCGAAGGCCTGGTCTACCGCTTCCGCGCCCGCCGCGGCGCCTACGGCCACTGGCGCGTCGACCCCGATTCGATCACCCCCGACGCCGATCTCTTCCGCTTCCTCACCCACGCGCACGACACCGTGCTGGGCCTGTCCGGCGACACCACCGGCCATCTCGTGCGCGAGCTGACCGCCACCCTCGCCGCCGACACCCGGCTCGACGCCACCGCCGTCAGCGCCGCCGACCTCGCCGATCTGGACTACGCCTCCCTCGAAGGCCACCAGACCGGCCACCCCTGGCTCGTCGCGAACAAGGGCCGGCTCGGCTTCTCCGCACACGACGCGGCGACCTGGGCCCCCGAAGCCCGCACCCCCCAGCGCCTGCCCTGGCTCGCCGCGCACCACAGCATCGCCCACTACCGCGGCATCCCCACCCTGGCCACCCCCGACCGTCTCTACGGCGAGGAGCTGGCCCCCGCCACCCGGCACGCCTTCGCCCGCACCATCGCCGACGAGGGCCACGACCCCGCCGACTACCTCTACCTCCCCGTTCACCCCTGGCAGTGGGACGAGACCATCGCCCCGCTCTTCGCTCCGCAGCTCGCCGACAGATCCATCATCGCGCTGCCCACTGACAACGACCTCCGCCTGCCGCAGCAGTCGATCCGTACCTTCCTCAACCTCAGCCGCCCCCGGGCCCGTACGGTCAAACTGCCGCTGTCCATCCTCAACACCCTGGTCTGGCGCGGGCTGCCCACCGAGCGCACCCTCGCCGCGCCCGCCGTCACCCGCTGGGTACACGGCCTGCGTGACGCCGACCCCTATCTCCGCGACGAGACCCGGGTGATCCTGCTCGGCGAGACCGCCTCGGTCACCGTCGAGCACCCCCTCTACGACCGGCTCCCCGGCGTCCCGTACCAGTTCAAGGAGCTGCTGGGCTGTATCTGGCGCGAGCCGGTCAGCGGCCGGCTGGACCCCGGCGAACGCGCCCGCACCCTGGCCGCGCTGCTGCAGACCGATCCCCAGGGGCGCGCCCTGACCGCCGAGCTGGTGCACCGCTCGGGGCTGGCCCCGCGCGACTGGCTGGCACGGCTGTTCGCCGCCCTGCTGCCGCCCCTGCTGCACTTCCTCTACCGGTACGGCACCGTCTTCTCCCCGCACGGCGAGAACGCCATCGTCGTCTTCGACGAGCACGACGTCCCCACCCGCCTCGCGGTCAAGGACTTCGTCGACGACGTCAACACCAGCTCCCGGCCGCTCCCCGAACACGACTCCATGCCGGACGACGTACGGGCGGTGCTGCTGACCGAACCCCCCTCCTTCCTCACCCAGTTCATCCACTCCGGCCTGTTCGTCGGCGTCTTCCGCTACCTCGCGCCGCTGTGCGCGGATCAACTGGACGTCCCCGAGACCGTGTTCTGGTCACTCGTACGGGCAGAGATCCTGCGCCACCACGAGCGCTTCCCGGCCCTCAAGGAGCGGTACGAGACCTTCGACCTGCTCACCCCGCGCATCGAGCGGCTGTGCCTGAACCGCAACCGTCTGCATGCGGACGGTTACCGGGACCGCCGTGACCGCCCGCACGCGGCCGTGCACGGCACCGTCCCCAATCCGCTCCACCACCCGTGACCGGGCCGGCTGTCAGTGGTCCCGCGTAGGCTTGCCACGCTATGACGAAGCCCTCTCTCCCCGATCTGCTCCACGCCGCCGTCACCGCCGTCGGCGGCACCGAGCGCCCCGGCCAGGTGGCGATGGCCGAGGCCGTCGCCGAGGCCGTGGACGACCAGGCCCATCTGCTGGTGCAGGCCGGCACCGGCACCGGAAAGTCCCTCGGCTACCTGGTGCCGGCGCTCGCGCACGGCGAGAGAGTGGTGGTCGCCACGGCCACCCTGGCGCTGCAGCGCCAGCTCGTCGAGCGCGACCTGCCGCGCACGGTCGACGCGCTGCATCCGCTGCTGCGCCGCCGCCCCGAGTTCGCCATGCTCAAGGGCCGCTCCAATTACCTGTGCCTGCACCGCCTGAACGAGGGCGTCCCCCAGGAAGAGGAGGACGGGCTCTTCGACGTGTTCGAGCAGGCGACGCCGACCAGCAAGCTCGGCAAGGACCTGCTGCGGCTGCGCGACTGGGCGGGCGAGACCGAGACCGGCGACCGCGATGCGCTGACCCCCGGCGTCTCCGACCGTGCCTGGGGCCAGGTCTCGGTCTCCTCCCGGGAGTGCCTGGGCGCCTCGAAGTGCGCCTACGGGGCGGAGTGCTTCGCCGAGGCCGCCCGGGAGCGCGCCAAGCTCGCCGATGTCGTCGTCACCAACCACGCGCTGCTCGCCATCGACGCGATCGAGGGCGCGCCGGTCCTCCCGTCGCACGAGGTCCTGATCGTCGACGAGGCCCATGAGCTGGTCTCCCGGGTCACCGGCGTCGCCACCGGCGAGCTCACCCCCGGCCAGGTCAACCGTGCCGTCCGCCGGGCCGCCAAGCTCGTCAACGAAAAGGCCGCCGACCAGCTCCAGACCGCGTCGGAGACCTTTGAGCGCCTGATGGAGCTGGCCCTGCCCGGCCGCCTCGAAGAGATCCCCGAGGATCTCGGCTACTGCCTGATGGCACTGCGGGACGCGGCCCGTACGGTCATCTCGGCGCTCGGCTCGACCCGCGACAAGTCGGTCCAGGACGAGGACGCCGTCCGCAAGCAGGCCCTCGCCTCGCTGGAGAACGTCCACGCCGTCGCCGAGCGCATCGCGAACGGCTCCGAGTACGACGTCGTCTGGTACGAACGCCACGACCGCTTCGGCGCGTCCCTGAGGGTGGCCCCGCTGTCCGTCTCGGGGCTGCTGCGCGAGAAGCTCTTCGACGACCGCTCGGTCACCCTCACCTCCGCCACCCTCAAGCTGGGCGGCGACTTCAACGGGGTCGCGGCCTCCCTGGGCCTGGCGCCCGAGGGCACGGAAGGCGAGGACGTCCCGACCTGGAAGGGCCTGGACGTCGGCTCCCCCTTCGACTACTCGAAGCAGGGCATCCTCTACGTCGCCAAACACCTCGCCCAGCCGGGCCGCGAGGGCAGCCGCACCGACATGCTCGATGAACTCACCGAGCTGATCGAGGCCGCCGGCGGCCGCACCCTGGGTCTCTTCTCCTCCATGCGCGCCGCCCAGGCCGCCGCCGAGGAGCTGCGCGGCCGGCTGGACGTGCCGATCCTGCTCCAGGGCGAGGAGACGCTGGGCGAGCTGATCCGGACCTTCGCCTCCGACGCCCGTACCTGCCTGTTCGGCACGCTGTCCCTGTGGCAGGGCGTCGATGTTCCCGGTGTGAACTGCCAGCTGGTGGTGATGGACCGGGTGCCGTTCCCGCGCCCGGACGACCCGCTGATGAGCGCCCGGCAGAAGGCCGTGGAGGAGGCCGGCGGCAATGGCTTCATGGCGGTCGCCGCCACCCATGCCGCGCTGCTGATGGCCCAGGGCGCCGGCCGTCTGGTCCGCGCCACCGGCGACCGAGGCGTGGTCGCCGTCCTCGACCCCCGGGTGGAGCGGGCCCGGTACGGCTCCTTCCTCCGCAAGTCGATGCCCGACTTCTGGTACACCACCGACCGCAACCAGGTCCGCCGCTCCCTCGCCGCCATCGACGCAGCGGCAAAGGCGGCGGCCTCCCCCGAAGCGGCACAGCCGGCAGCGGACGTGTCCTAGCCGGGGAGCGAACCCGCAGCCACGGGGAGCGCCCCGCAGCCAGGGGCCGACCCGCGTGGGTGGGCGGGCGAGGTCCGGCGGCGAATCCGCGGCAAAGGGGAGCGGCAGAAGGGGTCGGCGAAAGCGGCTCACACCACGGGGGACCGCAAAACCAAGCCCCGGAACCGGCGCAGTGGTTCCGGGGCTCGGTCGTGAGGAGTGGCTCAGACGCGGCGCAGCACCGCCACCACCTTGCCGAGAATGGTCGCCTCGTCGCCGGGGATCGGCTGGTACGCGGAGTTGTGCGGCAGCAGCCACACATGGCCGTCCTCGCGCTTGAAGCGCTTGACGGTGGCTTCGCCGTCCAGCATGGCGGCCACGATGTCGCCGTTCTCGGCGACCGGCTGGCGGCGGACCGTGACCCAGTCGCCGTCGCAGATCGCGGCCTCGATCATGGAGTCGCCGACGACCTTGAGGACGAACAGTTCGCCGTCGCCGACGAGCTGGCGGGGGAGCGGGAAAACATCCTCGACCGACTCCTCGGCGAGGATCGGGCCACCGGCGGCGATCCGGCCGACCAGCGGGACATAGGAAGCGGCGGGCTTGCCGGCGGTCTCCGTCGCGGCAGCGGTCGTCTGGTCCGACCCGCGGACCTCGTACGCCCGGGGGCGGTGCGGGTCGCGCCGCAGGAAGCCCTTGCGCTCCAGAGCCATGAGCTGGTGGGCGACGGATGAGGTGCTGGACAGTCCGACGGCCTGGCCGATCTCGCGCATGGACGGCGGGTAGCCGCGCCGCTGCACCGAATCCCGGATCACCTCGATCACCCTGCGCTGGCGGTCGGTGAGTCCGGAACTGTCGGCCCGGATCCCCGGTGGCCGGCCGGGCAGTGAACGGGCCGGCTTCTGCTCTTCGGAGTCCAACGTGGCGTCGTCCATCGGCGGCCGCTGTGCCTGTTGCGGATCGAACCGGCTCTGGGAGTGGCTTTGTGCGGTGATGGTCGCGCTGTCTGCGGTGGTGGTCACGTCGGCCCCTCTCGAAATGTTCTCCCTAGTTAGCCAACGGTAGTTGCTTTCGAAAGGTTGCGCCAAACACACGTTCGAGTGAAATATTCGGCGAATGGCTGACCGGATCGAGTGACTGGGTGTATGGCCGAGCGGTAATTCCGGCCCGGGCGGGCACTTCCGCCCGGATGTCCCGGCCTCCGGTGCGTCGGGCCGTCGACGCGCGAAGGGGTCGTGAGGGGATGCGCGAAGGGGGGCGGTGACCGGCCGTCGCGACCCGGCCGATTCTGTCATCTCCGCCCCGCCGCGCCGCCGGCCGGGTGGCTTCCCGTACTCTCATGGGCGACCGCGCGGCCCGTCGCCGCCGCGACACGCGGTAGGCGGATGTAAGCGCCCCGACACCACATCTAGTGGTTAGATGCGATCGGTCACCCAGAAGTTGTGGTGCCCTGGTCCCTCCGGGGGTCGGGAATCGCCTATGCTGGAGACAGCTCCGAAGGGCCCGTACGGGCCGGTCGGAGTTCTGTCGCCGTATGCCGGGTTCGTTGGCGTACGTACGTCCGTATATCGAGGGTGAGGAGGGTGGGGCCATGCACTGCCCCTTCTGCAGGCACCCGGACAGCCGGGTCGTCGACAGCCGCACCACCGATGACGGGACAGCGATCCGCCGGCGCCGCCAGTGCCCCGACTGCTCCCGCCGTTTCACGACCATCGAGACGGCGTCGCTGATGGTGATCAAGCGGAGCGGGGTCACCGAGCCCTTCAGCCGCAACAAGGTCATCGCGGGAGTGCGCAAGGCGTGCCAGGGCCGTCCGGTCACCGAGGACGCCCTCGCCAAGCTGGGCCAGCGGGTCGAGGAGGCGGTGCGCGCCACCGGCAGCGCCGAGCTCTCCACCCATGACGTCGGGCTCGCCATACTGGGCCCGCTGCAGGAACTCGACCTCGTCGCGTACCTGCGCTTCGCGTCCGTTTACCGGGCCTTTGATTCACTCGAGGACTTCGAGGCGGCCATCGCCGAACTGCGTGAGCAGCGCGAGCAGGGGCCGCCCGGGCAGGAATGCGGGACTGACGGGGAGGCCGGCGGCCCGGCCGTTCCCGTGCCCGCCACCGCCGCCGACTGAGCTCGGCGCGCATCCAGAACCTTTACCGGGGCGAGAGCAGGGCGTCCCGGTACGGAAAGACATACACCGTGCCACGGAATGAGTGCGCACATATGGGCGTTTGCCCGTATACAGGGAGGCGGCATGACAGAGACGACGAGCGGCCCGGCACGAGGCTCCCGCGCCAAGGGCAGCAAGGCGAGCAAGGGTCTGCGTATCGAGCGCATTCACACCACACCCGGCGTGCATCCGTACGACGAGGTGGAGTGGGCGTCTCGTGACGTCGTCATGACCAACTGGCGCGACGGCTCGGTCAACTTCGAGCAGCGTGGCGTCGAGTTCCCCGGATTCTGGTCGGTGAACGCGGTCAATATCGTCACGAGCAAGTACTTCCGTGGTGCGGTGGGCTCCCCGACCCGTGAGGCGAGCCTCAAGCAGCTCATCGACCGAGTGGTCAAGACGTACCGCAAGAGCGGCGAGGAGAACGGTTACTTCGCCTCGCCGGCGGACGCCGAGATCTTTGAGCACGAGCTGGCGTACGCCCTGCTCCACCAGGTCTTCAGCTTCAACTCGCCGGTGTGGTTCAACGTCGGCACCCAGCAGCCGCAGCAGGTCAGCGCCTGCTTCATCCTCTCCGTCGACGACTCCATGGAGTCGATCCTCGACTGGTACAAGGAAGAGGGGATGATCTTCAAGGGCGGCTCCGGTGCAGGCCTGAACCTCTCCCGCATCCGCTCCTCCAAGGAGCTGCTCTCCTCCGGCGGCAACGCCTCCGGCCCGGTCTCCTTCATGCGCGGCGCCGACGCCTCCGCCGGAACGATCAAGTCGGGCGGCGCCACCCGCCGTGCGGCCAAGATGGTCGTCCTGGACGTGGACCACCCGGACGTCGAGGCCTTCATCGAGACCAAGGTGAAGGAGGAGGAGAAGGTCCGCGCACTGCGCGACGCGGGCTTCGACATGGACCTGGGCGGCGACGACATCACGTCCGTCCAGTACCAGAACGCCAACAACTCGGTCCGGGTCAACGACGAGTTCATGAAGGCCGTCGAGACCGGTTCGAAGTTCGGGCTGCGCGGCCGGATGACCGGTGAGGTCATCGAGGAGGTCGACGCCAAGGGGCTCTTCCGCAAGATGGCGGACGCCGCATGGGCCTGCGCCGACCCCGGCATCCAGTACGACGACACCATCAACCACTGGCACACCTCGCCGGAGTCGGGCCGGATCACCGCGTCCAACCCCTGCAGCGAGTACATGCACCTGGACAACTCCTCGTGCAACCTCGCCTCGCTCAACCTGCTGAAGTTCCTGCGCGACGACGACCTGGGCAACCAGTCCTTCGACGCCGAGCGCTTCGCCAAGGTCGTCGAGCTGGTCATCACCGCGATGGATATCTCCATCTGCTTCGCCGACTTCCCCACCCAGAAGATCGGCGAGACCACCCGCGCCTACCGCCAGCTGGGCATCGGCTACGCCAACCTCGGTGCCCTGCTGATGGCCACCGGTCACGCCTACGACTCCGACGGCGGCCGCGCGCTGGCCGGTGCCATCACCTCCCTGATGACGGGCACCTCCTACAAGCGCTCCGCCGAGCTGGCCGCGGTCGTCGGCCCGTACGACGGCTACGCCCGTAACGCCGACGCCCACAAGCGCGTCATGAAGCAGCACTCCGACGCCAACGGCACCGCGGTGCGGATGGACGACCTGGACAACCCGGTGTGGGCGGCGGCCACCGAGGCCTGGCAGGACGTGCTGCGCCTCGGAGAGAAGAACGGCTTCCGCAACGCGCAGGCCTCCGTGCTGGCCCCGACCGGCACCATCGGCCTGATGATGGACTGCGACACCACGGGCGTCGAGCCGGACCTGGCCCTGGTCAAGTTCAAGAAGCTGGTCGGCGGCGGCTCCATGCAGATCGTGAACAACACGGTCCCCAAGGCGCTCAAGCGGCTCGGCTACCAGCCCGAGCAGGTCGAGGCGATCGTCGCCCACATCGCCGAGCACGGCAATGTCGTCGACGCCCCGGCCCTGAAGGCTGAGCACTACGAGGTCTTCGACTGCGCCATGGGCGCGCGCTCGATCTCCGCCATGGGCCACGTGCGCATGATGGCGGCCGCGCAGCCGTTCCTCTCCGGTGCGATCTCCAAGACGGTCAACGTCCCGGAGACGGCCACCGTCGAGGAGATCGAGGAGGTCTACTTCCAGGGCTGGAAGCTCGGCCTCAAGGCCTTGGCGATCTACCGCGACAACTGCAAGGTCGGCCAGCCGCTCTCCGCCAAGAAGAAGGAGGAGAAGAAGGCCGAGCCGGTCGCCGAGAAGAAGGTCGTCGAGTACCGCCCGGTGCGCAGGCGCCTCCCCAAGGGCCGTCCCGGCATCACCACCTCCTTCACGGTCGGCGGCGCCGAGGGCTACATGACCGCCAACTCCTACCCGGACGACGGTCTCGGTGAGGTCTTCCTGAAGATGTCCAAGCAGGGCTCGACCCTCGCGGGCATGATGGACGCCTTCTCCATCGCGGTGTCCGTGGGCCTCCAGTACGGCGTGCCGCTGGAGACCTACGTCTCGAAGTTCACCAACATGCGCTTCGAGCCGGCCGGCATGACGGACGACCCGGACGTGCGGATGGCGCAGTCGATCGTCGACTACATCTTCCGCCGCCTCGCGCTGGACTTCCTGCCCTTCGAGACCCGTTCGGCGCTCGGCATCCACTCCGTCGAGGAGCGCCAGCGCCACCTGGAGACCGGCTCGTACGAGCCCTCCGAGGACGAGGTGGACGTCGAGGGCCTGGCCCAGTCCGCGCCCCTGCGGACGGAGCCGGTGACCGAGTCCACGCCGGCGGTGAAGGTCGTCGAGGACGCCGCTGTTCCTGCGCCCAAGCAGGCGCACACCAACGCCGAACTCGTCGAGATGCAGCTGGGCATCAACGCCGACGCGCCGCTGTGCTTCTCCTGCGGGACGAAGATGCAGCGAGCCGGCAGCTGCTACCTGTGCGAGGGCTGCGGGTCGACCAGCGGCTGCAGCTGAGCGTGAGCGGGCCCGCGCGGGAGGTGTTCCCCTCCGCGCGGGCCTGCGCCTCGGGCTGAGCATTCCGAGGCAGAACTCGGGCTGGGACAGTCCGTGGCAGAAGGGGAGGGGACCGGCCGACGCCGGTCCCCTCCCCTTCGTGCTGCGGCTTGCTGTGGCCTCGTGCTTCCGTTCGTGCCGCGGTTCTTGCTCCGGGTATTGCCCGGGATCTTGCTCCGGTTCGCGTTCCGGTTTCGGTGCCGCGCCCCGTCAGCGGCCCATCAATGAGGCAAACCCGTCCGGGTCGGTGTCGAATCCCCGGAGCGCCGGGCGAAAGCGCCACTGCCCCGTCCCGTCCCGGGTGAATTCGGCCACCGTCGCCGCGGTGGCACCCGCGACGTCGTTGAAGTCGTTCTCGGCCAGATCGGTGTAGCCCTCGCGGATCCGTACGAGCGTGTTCTGTATGTCGCCGAAGACCTTGCGGCCCTCGCCCTGCTGGATGGCCACCCCCACGATCACCCGGGTGTAGGTGTCGGACAGCCGGTCCAGCTCCAGGGTCATGATCTCGTCGGAGCCGAACCCCTGGCCGGTCCTGCTGTCCCGGTTGAGGGTGATGGTCCCGTCGGGCGACCGGCTGTCGAAGTGCACCAGATAGGCCGGGTCGCCGTGCGGCGCGTCGGCTGTATAGGTCGCCGCGACGATGTCGAGGTCATTGTCCGGCGTCCCGAGGGGGCTGGGGTCCCACTGGAGCGTTACCTCGACCTTCTCGATCCCTTTGTTGAACGTGTTCACCGGACTTTCCCTCCCGTCATCTCCCGGGGACGCGGCGCGGCCCACGCGGGCACGCGCACGCCTTCCCGGGACTTCCCGTTGACTGACCATCGTGCCACGCCCGGCGGCCCCCGCGCGGAGTGAACTGCCCCTGGTCACCTGCGCTTTGCCCCGGGTTCGGGTGGCTGGAAAGCGCCCCTGGGGGGAGAGGCGAGCACCCTGGGGAGAGGGGAGGGAGCACAGGGGCACCCGTACGGCGTGCGGCTGATTCGGCGCTCCTACGGGAAGGCCTGCGCCCGGAGATGTGCGGAGGCGTCCCGGGGGCTACCGAAGCGGTGGAGCAGCGGCGGCGCGGTCCTGACGGTGATCGACCCGCGCCCGTAAGGAAGTTCGGGCCGGTCGGAATGTGACGCGCAGTGATCCCGCCCGGCTCCCGGGCCGTACGATGGCGCGGTGCTGGTCAAGTGGATTCGCCTCACCGTTGTGGACCGTCGAGGGTTCGAACGGGGGCAGCGGAAATGGGCGGGGCTGCTGGGTGAGCCGGGATTCCGGGGGCAGGGCGGTGGGTGGAGCCGGGGGCGGCCGGGCGTCGCGCATCTGGTGGCCTTCTGGGAGAGCCGGGCCTTTTACGACTCCTTCATGGCGCGCTCCCACGACCGCCTGGCGGCCGCCCAGGTCGGCACGTACAAGGACGCCCAAGTACGGCTGTTCGAGCACGAGTTTGATGTGAAGGTGGGCTTCCGCCCGTCGTTCGGCGATGTGGATGTGCTGCGGCTGGCGCACTGCCAGGTGCGCCAGGACCGGGTCGAGCACTTCATGCTGATGCAGGAGAAGGTCTGGAACCCCGCGATGGCGGGTTCGCCGGGAATGCTGCGGGGGATGCTGGGGCGGGCGCCGGGGGAGGAGTTCCTGGTGCTGTCGCTGTGGCAGTCGGCCGCCGAGCGGGGGAAGTACCGGCCTGAACGGGTGGAGCGGCTGGCACTGCGGGCCCAGATAGCCGCGGATGTCCGGGCGATCGCGGGCGATGTGGTGCAGCTCGAACCGTCGTGGACGGTGTGAGGGGCGGCGCGGTCATTTCGCGGCGCCGGGGGGTGTGCCGGTGGATGAGCCGACCGTGGCGCCGGTGGTGAACGCCCCGGCGCGGGCGGCGGCCAGGGTGGTTGCCACGGCCTGGTCGGCGACGGAGTCGTCCACCGGCTCCCGGGTGATGAACAGGCGGAAGAAGAGCGGAGCGGAGACGGATCGGACGAGCGCGCCGGCGTCGATGGCGCTTTCCGGGGCGGTGGGGGAGGCGGGACCGGGCGGGGCGGTGTCCGACGGAGCGGTGTCCGGGGTGGCCGGTACAGTGCCCGGGGCCGCCGGCAATTCGCCGCGTCGGACGGCGCGTTCGACGAGGGCCTCGCAGCGCGTGAATCGCTCGGTGTAGTAGTCACGCAGCGCCACGGCCGCCCGTTCCGACTGGAAGGCGGCGGCGATCATCGCGGAGCCCGATGCGGCCACCGCCGGGTCGGTGAAGGAAGCGACGACCTCGCGCGCCAGGGCACGCAGATCGCCCTCCAGGGATCCGGTGTCGGGCGGGACCCAGCTGTCCTCGCCCGCAAGGTCGAGGGCGTCCGCCACCAGGCCCTCGACGTCCTTCCAGCGCCGGTAGAGCGTCGTTTTGTGCACGCCGGAGTGCTCCGCGACGTATTCGACGGTCAGGCCCGGATAGCCGTGCTCGGTGAGCCCGGCCAGCACGGCGTCGCGGACGGCGGCGCGGGTGCGGGCGGTGCGGCCGCCGGGGCGCCGGGTGCCGGGAGTGGGCGCGGGATCGTCGGACTCGCGCCGGTTCCCGGGCACCGTCTCGTCAGGCAATTGCAACTCCTCTTGCGTTAGCTGGGCCGGTGTGTCACTCTTATCGTAATGCGACGGTGGTTGCATTTGCGTGGAGAGGGAGAATGTTCGCTCGGATCTCATTACGTGACACCGCCGCCCGGTCCTGCGGGTGGCTCCTGCTCGCTGCGTGTCGCCGCGGTCTCGCCGGGGTGGTGGTGGGGCTGACCGCCCTGCTGGTGCTCTCCGGTCGTGTGCGGCAGGCGCAAAGCAGGAGATTTAGGCTGGCGGCATGGCTCGGCCCCGACGTATCGTCCTCATCCGCCACGGAGAGTCGGCGGGGAACATCGACGACACCGTGTACGAGCGGGAGCCCGATCACGCGCTCGCCCTCACCGAATCCGGGCTGCGGCAGGCGAAGGAGGCCGGTGGCCCGCTGCGCGAGATGTTCGGTGAGGAGCGGATCTCCGGCTATGTCTCCCCCTACCGCCGCACCCACCAGACCTTCCGCGCCCTCGGCCTCGACCCGGCCAGGGTCCGGGTGCGCGAGGAGCCCCGGCTGCGTGAGCAGGACTGGGGGAACTGGCAGGACCGCGACGACGTACGGCGGCAGAAGGCCTACCGCGACGCCTACGGCCACTTCTTCTACCGCTTCGCCCAGGGCGAGTCCGGCGCGGATGTCTACGACCGTGTCGGGGCGTTCCTGGAGAGCCTGTGGCGCAGTTTCGAGGACCCGGACCACCCGCCGAACGTCCTCATCGTCACGCACGGTCTCACCATGCGCCTGTTCTGTATGCGCTGGTTCCACTGGACGGTGGCCGACTTCGAGTCGCTGTCCAATCCGGGCAACGCGGAGTGGCGCACCCTGCTGCTCGGCCCGGACGGCCGCTACACCCTCGACCGGCCGTTCGCGCGCTGGTGTGTACCCGAGCCTTATGGCGTCACCGGTTAGAGTGCACAGCGATGAACCCCGACCACCGTGACGCAGACCGCTGTGCGCGAGCTCTGGCGAGCTTGCGCGGCCTTGCCGTGGGTGATGCGCTCGGATCCCAGTTCTTCGTCCCCGCCCATTACCCCTCCCTCAAGCGCCGCACGCTGCCTCCCTCTCCCTGGCAGTGGACCGACGACACCGAGATGGCCTGTTCCGTCCTCGCGGTGCTCACCGCCCATGGCCGGGTCGACCAGGACGCACTCGCGCGCTCCTTCGCCGACCACCATGACTTCGACCGTGGCTACGGTCCGGCCGTCAACCGCATGCTGCGGCTGATCCGCGAGGGCGGCGACTGGCGCGAGCTGGCGTCGGAGCTCTTCAACGGCCAGGGTTCGTGGGGCAACGGAGCGGCCATGCGCATCGCTCCCCTCGGTGCCTGGTACGCCGACGACCCCGAGCAGGCCACCCACCAGGCGGAGATCTCCGCCTACACCACCCACCAGCACCGTGAGGCCGTGGTCGGCGCCATGGCCGTCGCTGCCGCTGCTGCCCTGGTGGCCGACCCGAGCCGTGACACCGGGCCCGAACAGCTGCTGGACGGCGTGCTGGAGCTGATCCCGCGCAGCGCCGTACAGGCCGGACTGCGCCGCGCCAGGGACATGCTCGACTACGCCGACTCCGGCACTGTCGCCGCCGTCCTGGGCTGCGGGCGGCGCACCAGTGCCCACGACACCGTGCCGTTCACCCTCTGGGCCGCGGCCCGGCATCTGGGCAACTACGAGCGGGCGTTCTGGACCACCGCTCAGGCGGGCGGCGATGTGGACACCACCTGCGCCATCGTCGGCGGCATCGTCGCCGCCGGCCGCGACGGCAACCCGCCCGAGGCGTGGCTGGACGGCACCGAAGCACTCCCGTCCTGGGCACCCGTCCTCGCCGGCTGATCACCTCGCTCCGTCTCGCCGCGGCCTCCCAGCCGCGCTGCGACTCGTCCGCGCCCGTCCGCTGCTCTTCTCCCGCGGTCGTCCCCACCTCCTCCAACGGGCGGTGCTGGGAGGCCACTTCGCCCCGCACGGCCCCGCTCGGGCCGAGGGGACGACGGTGTCCCCTGGCGGCCGCGACCGGCCTCGGTCTGCCGGCGTGTACCCCTCGGTAGCGGAAGCGAAGGGTCCCGTTCATGTGCTGCTCACGCCATCGCCCCCACCGATTGCCGCCAGGTGGGGATCCGGTGCGGACGACTGAGTCGAATAGGCGTAACCTTGCTGGCGCCATGCCGTACGAGCCCCCCACCCATTCCGTCGAGCGATCGTTGCGCGCCACGACGGGCGCCAAGATCGTTGCAGGTATCGACGAGGTCGGGCGCGGAGCGTGGGCCGGTCCGGTCAGCGTCTGCGCAGCCATCACCGGCCTGCGCCGGCCGCCCGACGGACTCACCGACTCCAAGCTTCTGACCCCCAAGCGCCGCACCGAACTGTGTGATGTGCTCGACACGTGGGTCACGTCGTACGCCCTGGGGCACTCCTCGCCGGAGGAGATCGACGAACTGGGCATGACCGCAGCCCTGCGGCTCGCGGCCGTACGCGCCCTGGAGGCGCTGCCGGTCCGGCCGGACGCGATCATTCTCGACGGCAAGCACGACTACCTGGGCGCGCCATGGCGGGTCCGCACGGTCATCAAGGGCGACCAGTCCTGTATCGCGGTCGCCGCCGCGTCCGTGATCGCCAAGGTGCGACGCGACGCGATGATGGCCGAACTGGGCCTGGTGTACGCCGACTTCGACTTCGCGGCCAACGCAGGCTACCCCTCGCCGACCCATCGCATTGCCCTGGAGGAGTACGGTCCTACGCCGCACCACCGAGTGTCGTGGTCCTACATGGATGCCCTGCCCCGCTGGCGGCATCTGAAGAAGGTGCGCATCACCCCCGAAGCAGCCGCTCTGGAAGCCGGTGGCCAACTCGGCTTCGATTTCTGAGCGGTACGGACATCAATTCGGTACCCGATGACGTGTTCCGCACTTACGTTTGATAGACATCCCTTTATGCCTCTCATCCCCGAGGAGCCTCAGATTCACGAGAGTGTCCCGGGTCCCCGCGCAACTCCGGCCGCCGGCCGTACCGCGCCGACCCCCCGTCCCGTTCCTGGTCCCGGTCCCCGCCCCGCGCCGCCGCGCGGCGCTCCCGCGGCCAGTGTCCGTCCGGGCAAGCCCGGACCTGCTGCCCCGCCGCGTGGGCCTGTCGCCGCTCCGCCGGCGCAGCGCACCAGCTCCCCGCAGCCGCCGCCCGCCGACAAGGCCGGCACCGCCACGGGAGCACAGCTCCAGCTGATCCCGGCACCCGCCGACGGCGCGGTCGACGCCGCCGACGAGGCCGTCGATCTGCTGCTGGACTCCGGGCGTGCGCCGGGCGAGATCCTGGTGCTGACCACTGGCGAAACGCACCCGTGGGCCGCACATGAACTGTCCTTCGGCGAAGCGTCCTACTGGGCCCAACACGACGCCGCGGACGATGTGTTCTACGCGGACGCCGATGCAGGGCGTGCCACCGGCCGGCCCGTCGTGGTCGTTGCCGTCAACGGCGGTACGGACGAGGTCACCGCGCAGGCGCTGCCCGCGGCGATGGCCCGTGCCGGAACGCTGCTGATCGTTTGCGGCGACCCGCAGCGGATCAACACCGTTCTCGGCGCACCCGCCTGACCGCTGCCGGTTCGCAACAGCCCGTCGGCCCCAGAGGCCGTCGGGCTCGCTTGCGTTCCCGCCGACGAGGTCCGGACGTGGCACGGATGCCCGGCGCTTCGGTGGGGGAGGGGCGCGGCTGTACCGGTCGAGGCGGTCCGTCTTCTGCCGGGCACCGAACGCCGGGCGAGCCCTGTGTGTGCCGGACCGCCCCGTGGGGAGCTCTGCCGTGTGCGCCGGAGCGTCCGACGGGGTGTGCCCTGCTTCCGCCACCCGACGTGAGCCCGACGTCTGACGGATATCTGCCGGTCCGCTCAGCGTGCTGCCGTGTGCCGATGGGCATCCTGGGCGCCGCCTCCCGTGCGCCGTGGCACCAGCCGGCCGCGGGCGACGGGAAGATTCGCGGCCGCGTGCGGCGCATCGGGAGGCGCCGTCGTGCGACGGTTCTCCAGGGGCCCGGCCGTTGCACGGCGTGATTCCGTGACCGGCTCGTTCCAGGACGAGGCCCTGGGGCGGCGCCCGCCCCGGCCCTCTCCCAGGACCTGCCAGCGGTCCGGGGTCAACGTGATGTACGCCCCGCAGCGGAGCCCGTGCAGGGTGCAGGCGTCCCGCAGCCCCCACATCCATGCCCCGTCCGTCTCCGTCCAAAGGGGCTCGCCCTCACGGCAGTAGAGCAGCACGGCGGTCCGGACCGGGGCGCGCAGCCGCAGGTCGTGCGGGATGACCCGGCGCAGGTGTGCCAGTAGTACGTTGCGGAACTCCCAGCCGTCGGGAGCGGCCGTGAACTCGGCGAAGGAGGCGCTGGCCGTCACCCGCTCATGGGTGTCGAGCACCGCGACGACGGCCGTCGACGGCACCGGCCGATGACGGTCGTGCAGGCCGGTGACGACCTCACGGGGATTGCGCAGCAGCGGGATACCGGCCGAGGCCCATTCGGCGGGCTCCAGCATCCGGCCCAGTCGGGCGGCGGAGTCGGCGGACGGAGGCGGGGACACCTGCGGGGGCGGGGCGAAGCCGAAGGACACGTTCCTCCCATCGTCTACGCGTCCGCGTCGTCGGGCGGTGGCGTGGCGCGGGTGAGCGCCACGGCATGACCCTGCCTGGCCACGGACGGCCGGTTACGGGGAAGCGATTCCAATTCTCGCGGTCGTACCCGCACGCGGCAACGAGCAATTCCCGCCCGCGACCGGAATCACCCGGGGAGCGGCAAATGTCCCTGCCCGTCGCCGCATGCCGTACGGCTCCTAGCCCTGTACGGCCAGGACCAGCGGAAACACCTCTGCTGCCCCCGCCCGGCGCAGCAGCCGGGCGGCAACGGCCAGCGTCCAGCCGGTATCGGCGTAATCGTCCACCAGCAGCACGGGGCCGGCCGCCGACGCCAGCGCCTGCGCCAGCTCCGGCGGAACGCCCAGTGAACCGTGCAGCGCCCGCAGCCGCTGGGCACTGTTACTGCGCGGAATCCTGCCGTCGGCACCGTCGTCCACCGAGCTCACCGTCCCCAGGAACGGCATCCGGCCGACCGTGGCGATCCGTTCGGCCAGTGATCGGATCAGCTGCGGGCGGCTGCACGACGAGAGCGCGACAACGCCCACCGGGCGGGCCGGGGCATCCGCTGCCCCCGAGGCCCAACCACCGGGCCCCTTGGCCCAGTCGGCGAGCACGGTGACCACCGCGGCGGCCACATCGTCGGGGACCGGGGCGTCCGGCGCCTGCGCCGCGAGCATCGGCCGGAGGCGGTTGCCCCACCCGATGTCGGACAGACGGCCCAGGGCCCGGCCGGTCGCCGCGAGCTCGCCTGCCGGGATGCGCCCCTTGAGGTCGACGCCGACGGCCGGCAGCCCCGTCGGCCACATCCGCCGCGGCTCCACTTCCACTCCGGGCCGCCCCAGCTCACCGCGCGCCGCATCCAGCGATGCGGCGGACACCTCGGCGGCGAACCGTGCCTCCGCGCAGTTGTCGCAGCGGCCGCAGGCCACGGCCGCCTCGTCGTCCAACTGCCGCCGCAGGAACTCCATCCGGCAGCCCGTGGTGGTGGCGTACTCCCGCATGGCCTGTTGTTCGGCCTCGCGCTGGCGGGACACCCACGCATAGCGCTCGGCGTCGTACGACCACGGCCGGCCGGTGGAGGTCCAGCCGCCCTTGACGCGCTGCACGGCCCCGTCCACATCGAGCACCTTGAGCATGATCTCCAGGCGCGAGCGGCGCAGTTCGACCTGTGGTTCCAGAGCCGGCAGCGACACCGGGCGGCCGGCGGCCGCCAGGACGTCCAGGGTCCGCCGCACCTGCTCCTCGGGCGGAAAAGCCAGCGAGGCGAAGTACTTCCAGATGGCCTCGTCCTCCCGCCCGGGAAGCAGCAGCACCTCGGCGTGCTTGACCCCGCGCCCCGCCCGCCCCACCTGCTGGTAGTAGGCAATGGGGGACGACGGCGAACCCATGTGCACCACGAAACCCAGGTCGGGCTTGTCGAAGCCCATACCCAGCGCCGAGGTCGCCACCAGTGCCTTGACGCGGTTGGCGAGCAGATCGTCCTCGGCCTGCTGGCGGTCGGCGTTCTCCGTCTTGCCGGTGTACGAGGAGACCGTGTGCCCCCGCTGGCGCAGGAAGGCCGTGACCTCCTCGGCGGCGGCCACGGTGAGCGTATAGATGATCCCCGAGCCCGGCAGCTCGTGCAGATGATCGGCAAGCCAGGCGAGCCGGTGCGCGGCGTCCGGCAGCGGGAGGACACCCAGGCTCAGGCTCTCCCGGTCCAGCGGCCCGCGCAGCACCAGCGCCTCGGTGGAGCCCTCGCCTGTGCCGAGTTGTTCGGCGACATCGGCCGTCACCCGCGCGTTGGCCGTGGCGGTGGTGGCGAGCACGGGCACACCGGGCGGGAGATCGGCGAGCATGGTGCGCAGCCGCCGGTAGTCCGGCCGGAAATCGTGGCCCCAGTCGGAGATGCAGTGCGCTTCGTCGACCACCAGCAGACCGGTGGCCGTCGCGAGCTTGGGCAGCACCTGATCGCGGAAGTCGGGGTTGTTGAGCCGCTCGGGGCTATGGAACGGGGAGGGCATTCAAATTCCAGGTGAATCTAGAGCCCTGACCTGCACAAACGCTCCGATCGAGGATTGGCGTGGCCGAGGGCTCCGCCCAGGCCGTCCTCGATGGGCGGGCGGCACGCGCACTCTTTGTGATCGCTTTATCGCGTTGGGTGGATTCGCTGATTGTCAGTGCCATCGGGTTGCATGGGGGTATGGACCATCTGGAGCTGCGTACTGAAGCCGACGCCGTCCTCGCTGAGCTGGTCGGTGATCCTGGAGGTTCGGCGCGTCTGCGGGAGGATCAGTGGCAGGCGGTGGCGGCTCTGGTGAAGGAGCGCCGACGTGCTCTGGTGGTGCAGCGCACTGGCTGGGGTAAGTCGGCGGTGTACTTCGTTGCCACCGCATTGCTGCGTCGGCGTGGCTCGGGTCCGACGGTGATTATCTCGCCGTTGCTGGCGCTCATGCGGAACCAGGTCGAGTCGGCGGCGCGGGCGGGGATCCAGGCGCGCACGGTTAACTCGGCCAACCCGGAGGAGTGGGAAACGATCTACGGGGAGGTCGAGCGTGGTGAGACCGATGTTCTCCTCGTAAGCCCGGAACGCCTTAATTCTGTGGACTTCCGCGATCAGGTACTGCCTAAGCTCGCGGCCACCGCGGGCCTGCTGGTGGTCGATGAGGCGCACTGCATTTCCGACTGGGGGCACGACTTCCGCCCTGACTACCGCAGGCTGCGCACCATGCTGGCAGAGCTGCCGGCTGGTGTGCCGGTGCTGGCTACCACCGCGACCGCCAATGCTCGGGTCACGGCGGATGTGGCGGAACAGTTGGGTACGGGTGGCGGGGATGCACTGGTGCTGCGCGGCCCGCTGGACCGGGAGAGCCTGCGGCTGGGGGTGCTGGTGCTGCCGGATGCGGCGCACCGGCTGGCGTGGCTGGGGGAGCGGCTGGAGGATATGCCGGGTTCGGGGATCATCTACACGCTGACGGTGGCGGCGGCGGAGGAGGTCGCGGCGTTTCTGCGGCAGCGCGGGTTTCCGGTGGCTTCCTACACGGGGAAGACGGAGAACGCCGACCGGTTGCAGGCGGAGGAGGATTTGCTCGCCAACCGGGTGAAGGCGCTGGTCGCCACTTCCGCGCTCGGTATGGGCTTCGACAAGCCTGACCTCGGCTTTGTGGTGCATCTGGGGTCGCCCTCGTCGCCGATTGCCTATTACCAGCAGGTGGGGCGTGCGGGGCGCGGCGTGGACCACGCGGACGTGCTGCTGCTTCCGGGCAAGGAGGACGAGGCGATCTGGGCGTACTTCGCTTCGGTGGGCTTCCCGCCCGAGGAGCAGGTCCGGCGCACTCTGGCGGTGCTGGAGGAGGCGGGGCGTCCGCTGTCGCTGCCGGCGTTGGAGCCGTTGGTGGATCTTCGGCGCTCGCGCCTGGAGACGATGCTGAAGGTCCTGGACGTGGACGGCGCGGTGAAGCGCATGAAGGGCGGCTGGACCGCGACGGGGCAGCCGTGGGCGTACGACGCGCAGCGGTATGCGTGGGTCGCGAAGCAGCGGGCGGCGGAGCAGCAGGCCATGCGGGACTACGTGGCGACCTCGGGGTGCCGGATGGAGTTCTTGCAGCGGCAGCTCGATGATGAGAAGGCGGTCCAGTGCGGTCGCTGTGACAACTGTGCCGGGCCCTGGCTCGATCCCGCCATCTCGCCTGCGGCCCTTGCGGCAGCGACGGGGGAGCTGGACCGCCCCGGCGTCGAGATCGAGCCTCGCAAAATGTGGCCGACCGGGCTCGCCGCGGTCGGCATGGATCTTAAAGGCCGTATCCCTGGGGGCCAGCAGGCGGTCACTGGGCGTGCGCTGGGAAGGCTGTCGGATATCGGCTGGGGCAACCGCCTGCGGCCGGTCCTGGCGGCGCAGGCGGCGGACGGGCCGGTCCCGGACGACGTGCTGGCCGCCGTCGTGAGGGTGATGGCCGACTGGGCTCGCTCGCCGGGCGGCTGGGCCAGTGGTTCTCCTGACGCGGTGGCGAGGCCCGTGGGCATCGTCGCCGTGCCCTCCCGCACCCGCCCCCAACTGGGCGCCTCCTTGGCCGAGGGCGTGGCTCGTGTCGGCAGGCTCCCGCTGCTCGGCAGCCTTGCCTACACCCCGCAAGCGGATGAGTTTGCGGCGCACCGCAGCAACTCCGCCCAGCGGCTGCGGGCCCTGGTTGCCTCGTTCACTGTGCCCGACGAACTCGCCGCCGCCCTGGCCGCTACCCCCGGCCCGGTCCTGCTCGTCGACGACTACACCGACTCCGGCTGGACTCTGGCCGTATGCGCACGCCTCCTGTGCCAGGCCGGAGCCGACCAAGTGCTCCCGCTCGTCCTTGCGTTGGCCGGGTAGGCGAACGCTGTTGGCTCTCGCACAGGCCAACCAAGTGTCTACTGCTCGGAGTCAGGGCCGAAGAGCGATTCTTGCCTGTACACCTTGTGTACGTACGAATTATCTTTGGAGGTTCGAGTCCGATTGCGTTTTTGCCGGTCGCGCACAGACTCGCTACTGTTTTCCTCGGCGACGAGGACATTGTTACCTTCACTGACGCGGCGCTTGACCATAGACCACAACTGCTCTCGCGTGGTGCCGACAGTGCCGACCAGTCCTTCCTTGACCAATTCGACAAATTGTGCGCCTACGAGGTGACGTTCGACTCGGTCGTAGCCCAGCAGTCGAGCTTGACTGCCTTTCTGGGGGCCGAGCGTGCAGTCGTTTTCAAGCAGCATGCGCACATAGGAAACCGGAAGGTACATTCCGTGCGAGAGTCCCTCGACTGGATTCTTGCGAGTGTCCTCGGGCCAGTGGGCGAGCTTGAGGAAGCAAGGGTCGCTTCCCAGACGCCATTCGTGCGGTTGCGTGGGCGGGCTGTTCAGCTGTGCCACTTTTTCGAGTCGATCAAGCTGACTTCGTAGCCGTTCGTCGACGCGTATCTCTCGCTTGCGTGGATCTAGGCGCTTGTATTGAACGAGTGTAAAACTCTTGGTGGGCACGTGATAGTAGATCATGTCGGTTCCGGTCCGGGACTCCAGTGGAAGGGCGTTTACGTTGGTCACCTCGAGCCGTCGCCCGCTCGAATCCCAAAGCACGTTGATGTCGCATCTGGCCCCGCTCCCGTTCACCCAGTCACTGTCCAGGCCGAACGCCCGTCCTGCGGCGCGCACATCATGGTCGATCAGGCTGTTTTCCGAGGGCTGCGGGATGATGCCTGCCGTGTAAGGCGCGTCGCGGGACTCGGGGCGCTTCCAGGCGTTTAGTGAAGGCAGAGGGAAATCGGCGATTCGCAAGATGCTCCGGACCGCGTCTTGCTGTTCCTGCCAGGCTTGATCTGCTTCGTCATGGCTGTCTAGTACAGGGGGATTGGCCTGGGCCAGCAACCAGTCGATCAGCGGGACGAGACGGGGAAACTTCGCACGGAGCCCTCTTTCAAGTGCCTGCCAGACCTCACCGCTGCACCATCTGGCTGTGCCGATGAGACTTGCTCGTTCGAATTCGTTCCGCAAGTCAGATTCCAACAGGGCAAGAAGGCCGTCCTCTCCGTCGAGTGGCACATCTTCCATGCACTCACGCAGCGGATCGATGGTGATGCTCTTGTCGACGGTGCCGGGTGTGTTGTGGCGGGCCACGCTACCCATCCAGATCAGCTGTCTGGATCGCCGGCCGGCGCTGTTCTCCGTGTCTTCGCTGATGACCAAGGCCATTGGCGGGCCTACATTCGGCCCAACTGGCTGATCCTGCGCTGCGAGGACCTTGGTCAGGCGGAGCTGTAAGCGCAGTCGATCATGGATCTTTGTCATCTGCCTCGCTGGCAGCGTCACGATGTAGGCCACGGTCGGAGCGTAGTGCGAGCGATCATCGTGCGAGCCAGCTTGCCTCATCTTGGACTGCCTGGCGCTGCCTTCAGACGTGTGTGTTCGGATGGACTGTTGGGGACGGTCCGCTCCCTGCGAAGGTTTTCACGGCCTGCATCCTGGGGTAACGGGGCTGACGTGCAGGATTTTCACGCGGCCCTGGTGGCGACGCGGCTGCGGTCGGGCCGGCGGACATTGCGGGCTGTGGACTACCTGCGTGTGTCGACGGAGGAGCAGGCCAAGGGGTACGGCATTGCGTACTCGGGGAAGAAGACGGCCGGGTACATCAGTCAGAAGGGCTGGGAACACGTCGGCACTTTTGTCGACGAGGGAGTCTCCGGGGCTTTGGAGTCCCACCAGCGCCCGGATCTGCGGCGGCTGATGGAGCGGGCGTGGACGGTCCCGCGGCCCTTCGACATCGTCGTCGTGAACGAGGGCCGGGCCATCGGCCGTACCGGGCGCGCCTTTTGGAGATGGGTCTGGGAACTCCAGGAAATCGGCATCTTCGTCGCCGTGGTCAAACGGGACTACGACAACAGCACTCCCGAGGGGGAGAGCAAGATGCGCAAGGACGCCGATTACGCCGAGGACGAGCGGGAGATCATCCGCGAGCGGACCCAGGGCGGAATCCAGGAGAAGGCCGAGAGCGGCGGTTACATTGGCGGCAAGGTCCCTTACGGCTACTGCGTCGGGGCGGGTCGCCTCGTCCTGGATGAGTGCCGTAAGGGCAGGGACTGCGCGGCCAAGCACGAGGCGTGCGCGTTGCGGCGGGGCCGGACGCTGTATGTCGCCTTGCGGGACTGGAGCCAGGCGGCGCTCGCGGTGAATACGGAGGGCTACAGGAGGCGGGACGGCGGGCTGTGGGGCGGTCAGAGTCTGCGCCAGCAGGTGCTTAACCCCATCGTCCTGGAGGCACGGCAGGTGTTCCGCGGCTCTGGGGGAGTACGGCGAGACCACGAGGGACGGCCGGTGAACGGCGAGCGGGTGGTCATCCCGCTACCGCCGGTCTTCACCCCGGCCGAGGTCGAGGAACTCCGGGCGGCCAGCGGGCGCCCGGTTCGCACATTGCAGAAGGCCCGTGTCTACACCCTCAGTGGCCGGATCGTCAGCCCCTGCGGTAAGCGCTACATCGGCGGGGGAACGATCCTGAGGACGAAGGCATACCGGTGCCAGGGTCGGAGTAGGGCATACGCCGGCGCACCCACGTGCTCCTGCCCCTATCTGGCTGCTGATCCGGTCGAGGAGCGGACCTGGCGAAGAGTGAGGACGCTTCTCGGCGACGCCGACCGTCTCAAGGGAATCGCTGGCTGCCAGAGCGAGCCATCAGCCGCCCAGTGTGACGGCTCGAGGGAGCGCAGGGGCGAACTCGACCGGCAGATCAGGATCCACAGGCAGGCCCTCGCCATCGCCCTCGGTGTGGCCGCGAAGGAAGTCGCCGCGCTCGATCTGGGTCTGGAGGAATCGGAGAGGGCGGTGGTGCGCCAGATCGCGCCGCTGCAGGCTGAACTCGGCGTACTACTCGATGCCCGGAGGGAGCTGAAAGCCCGGCTGGCGGAATCGGATGCGGCACGAGAGCGGTCCGCTCAATTGGTCGAGCTTGCGGCCATGACCCGACGGATGTGGAGCGGCCTTCCGCTGAAGCGGCAGAAGGAGCTCATGGCCGCACTGGACGTTGAGGTGACGTTCCTTGAACCGCCTCAGCAGGGGCGCAAGGGGCAGCTGTGCGCGCTGACTGCGTGGTTCACCGACAGGAGACTGCTGGTCCCGCTGCTGACCGATGAGGGCTGGGCGACGATCGAGCCGATGATCACCCACCGGCCGCGGGGAGTTAGTCCCCGGCTGGTAATGACCGGAATCCTCTACAAGGCCCGCACCGGCAAATCCTGGAGCGCTCTCCCCGACCTGTTCGGCTGTCCCTCGACGTTGCAAACCTATGCGGCCCGCTGGCGCGAGTCCGGCTTCTGGGAGAACGCCATGCGATCCCTCGCCGCTGCCGAGGGCACACCAGTGCCTGCATCACCTGAGATGAAAACCCGGATCGGGTGCTCCATCGAGCCACGGAAGCTGCTGAGCAGCGCGCAGTGGGGGAGCATCAACACCTCACTGCCGGACCATGGTACGGGGAGGGCGTTCAGGTTCCGGATAGAGCTGGAGCCCTGTTCCCAATAGATGCACCGTAGGGGTGGGGCGGTCCAGAGCACCGGCCAAAACCCTTCTCGACCTGTAGGCCCTCAATCGGAATGTCCCGTTCCGCTGTGGCAACCTGCGCATTCTCAGCACGTCTTATTCAGACCATGCGGAGTGGGATCGTCTCCAGGTCCTCCTATGCGCTGGCCAAACCAAGACGGCATGGTCAGACCTCGTTTCACGGGCATATTGATCCTGCTCGGCGATCAACTGGAATAGTCTGGCCACAGGTAGGGCGGGATGTCGGGGGTGCACCGTGCAGAGCAGTGACTCAGATGGAGTCGTTCAGGCCAGCGGGACTCCGCTGGGCTCGCTTTTTAGCCAGGTGGGCGGGCTTCGATTCAAGCGCGAAAAGGTCCCTGCGCGCACGTCAGGAGCGATTCGCATCGTGGTGCCCCGCGACATCGGACACGACGGTTCACTTGCCGCCCCCGATCCGACGAGCAGTTGGGTGGTGCCTCCGGATAGCCTGCCGCGGCTCGAGGCCGGCGACATGATCGCGACTGAAGTTCTCGCCGCGGACGGCAGCATCAGGGCCGCAGTGGTTACAGAGGCAGACCTACCAGCTGTTGCGAGTGACAGCGTGCTGGTGCTGCGTTCCCACGAGCCACTCGATCCCGGGTACGTGCGGTGGGTTCTTGCCTTCTTGCGCTCGTCGGACCTCCGGGCGATCGCTATCGGAACAGTCGGAATCGTCCGTGTGAAGCGGAGCGATCTGGTCAACCTCGAAATTCCGCCCCTGAATGACGCTCTAGCTGCGGCCTTGGACGATCTGGCCATCGTCCGAGAGCGGATGAGCGATTGGCAACGTGCCGCTACTCAGCTACTCCAGTCGGCGTTCCGTGACCGCAACGTCGTTCAGGCGCGTGAGCGGATCATCGCTTCTGGACAGACGCTGCGGCTGCGAGTCGAAGCAGCGACGCAGCTGGATGAGTTCGGCTACATCATCCGTACACGTTTCCCATTTCCGATCGCCGCGCGTTGGCGAGAAGTGGAAGTGCGGATGAGCGCCGGCGAACCGAAGGAAGCCTATGAGGCGGTGCTCGCCACGGCCGAGATCCTGTGTGGCTACAGTGCCCTGATAGTCGCGGCGCTCGCCCGTGAGGCGGGCATCGAACTCAGCTCCGTTCGCGCTATCCGGGAGAAACTGGCAGGGGGGCGCACAGGTCCCGGGTTCGGGGAATGGGTTGCGGTTCTTGAGGAGATCGTCAGCGGACGTAAGCGGAGAACGCTACCTGCGGAACACCCCCTACACGAGTTCGGTTCCCTGCTCTCAGGTTCCGAGACCGTAGCAGCACGCAAGCGGCTCTACGATCAGCGCAATGCCGTGGCGCACCACCGCGGCCCCGATCACGTAGAACTTCCTGCTGCCCTGAGCAGCGCTCACGCTGATCTATCCAAGCTGTTGGACCGGGCACGCTTTCTCGCCGACCTGCGCCTGGCGTACTTCACGGACGTGCGATGGGATCAGTTGCTAGGGTCCGCGACTGTGGACTACCGGAGCATGATGGGGGACCACCCGGTAGTCCCGACCAACATCATGTCGAGCAGCCGCAACGACCTTGAGCCCGACAGCCTGTATCTGATTGACCGCGAGCACGGACTGCATCTCCTGCGTCCATTTCTGATTGGCCGCCCGTGCCCAAGGTGCCGGAACTGGTCAACCTTTCATGTTGATCAAGTTCCTCGCAGCGGGGCTGTACTGAAAAGCCTTGACCATAGTCACACTCTGCCCGATGCCGCAGTGGGCGTTTCGTTGTCGGCGGTTGGCTTGATCTAGCCCGCGCTCCGGCGGGCTTCAAGGTCCCCGACCGCTTCAAACTGAAGAATGCGGTACAGGAGTTCAGTTTCTTCGGGAGGACTCCGAGTCGATCGGGCCAGAGGAAGGACCGCCCGGGCCACGCGCTGCCCGAACTCGGTGAGCTGCATGGACCGGCTTTTCGACGCGCGCACCACGAGTTGACCGCCGAGGTCCGCCTCCAAGCGCACAGGACAAAAGCGTTCGTCTCACATCGGTGTCCCATGGCCGGACAAGGGTCACCGGCATTGAGAAGGGGACATCCGAATTGCGAACCTACACGACCCGGTTGCGACTGGAGACTGCTCGTTGCGATCGGAGACCAGGTGTCAACGGTGATCGTCAGCCCCTGACCGACATCGGCTACGACGCCTCAAAGTACTCGGTTATGCTCGTGTTACGAGCCCTTCGGCGGGAGTAAATACCGGGTTGTCGGGGTTGATGTCAGTGCTCGGCGCTAGGTTCTGCCCGTGGCACGTAGACGCGAGATTTGCGAGTTCGATGACGAGTATTGGTGCGAGATCTGCGAAGACCCCATCGACTATGGCGAGAAGGGCCGGGTCAAGGGCCACTGCTCTGCATGCAGCGTTGCCGTCCGGCAGGCCCGAAGGCATGGCCTGACCGTCTGGCAGATGAACGCCATCCTTCGCGTACAGGACGACGAGTGCGCCCTGTGCGGTCAACACCCAGGGGACTCAGGCACAGAGGGGGTGTCGTTCTGGCATATCGACCACGACCACACCCACTGCCCCAACTCTGGTTCCTGCGGAAGGTGCGTTCGGGGGCTGCTCTGCAAGGCGTGCAACCTCTACGGGATCTCGTGGTACGAGCGGCTGCCCCCGGCCTGTCGAGACTCCCCCCGCTTGAACGCTTACCTTGCTGACCCTCCCGCTCGTAGACCAGAGGCGGCAGTCAGCACGTGGGGCGACGTGACGGGAATCCGTGCTCGAGACGGGGCCTTCGCGAGCTGGCGGTCTTCACGACCGCTCGAAGAGGGTTCGGGTATTTGACCAGTACCTTGCCGCACGGTCTCATCAGAGGGCCGATTATGGCACTCTCTTTCCTTCTGGGCAGAACGGGCGTTGGCGACAGATCGGTGAGCTGGTGGCTATGACGGGGACGGCACGCGTGTGGATATCGGTGACGGCTGCGTTGACCGGCCTGGCGACCGTCGGGCTGGCCCTGGGCGCTGTTTTCGCGGACCCCGACACGACAGAGCGGACCGTGGGGGTGGTGGGTGCGGTCGTCGGATTGGTGACCTTGCTGGTGTCTGTGATCGCCCTGTTCCGCAACACGGGTGGCGGGTCTACAGGTGGGCGGCGCGTGCGCGGCGGCCGTGGATCGGTCGTGGCCGGCGGCAGCATCACCGGCTCCGCGATCGGGAACAACTCAAAGGTGACTGGTCCCCACACCACGCCCAGTAGCACTGCAGCGAGGCGGAACGTGGATGACGTGCGAGCTGGTCGAGACGGGATCGCGGCCGGCGGTGACATCACGGACAGCGCCCTTGGGGAAGGTAGCGAACGGTGAAGCCGTTTTCCTGGATTCGCCGTAAGGGGAAGATCGCCGCCTCAGAGGGTGAAGCAGTTCCCGTCGAAGCTGCGCGGACGGTGTCCGCCGGTCCGGGTGCGGTTGTCGCTGGCGGAGCAATCACAGGTTCTGCGATCGGTGACAACAACACGGTCACGTACATTGAGAAGCAGTACGTGACCGACGGGGGCGCAACGCTGGGGGCGGGCCGGTCCTGCTTCGATCAGGCGCTAGCCACGCTGCCACCCGTATTCCAAGAAGAAGCACGTCAATTGCGTGATCGCTGGCCTGACGTGGAGGCGGTCGTCAATCAGCTTCCGACGGGTAGGACTGCACGCAAGAAGATATTGGAGCAATGGGCCGAGCACGAGCCACGATGGCTCGCCAGCGCCCCCGTCCAGGCATTTCCTTGGCTAGCCCACCTGGCGTCGACATACGATGCTCGCACCGCATCCTTCTCTTTCTATGACCGGGCGGTACGCGACGGCGGATACCCTCGTGACCTCCTGGTCGTGCGGGCTGCTCTGCAGGCAGAGACAATGCCCGAGGGCAGCGCGCGCTCGTACCTGGCCGCCCATCAAGACCTTGACTCGCCACTGGTCTGCGCCTTGCAATTTGCTTTGGACGGCGACCGGCCCGCGGCCCTGAACCACCTCAACCGGTGGACAGCTCCTGATGACAGCGCGCATGCTCTGCAGCTTCTCCTGAGAACGGACGCCCTCGTAGGGCAGGACTTGACCGACCAGGCCCTGCCAGCACTGCGTGAGGCGGATGTCGCACGCTTTCCTCAGCTTGGGCTGGCGCTGGCACAGGCTCTGCTGCAGCGAGCCACGCGCCGCGCTACACGCAGTAAGCTCGCCGACGCCCAGGAAGCCCTGGCCGTCGCCCTCCGTGTGCGTAACGCACGTCGGGAATGGTTCGGTGACAGCGCGGCGGCGGTGGTCCTGGGAATACAGGCCGCAGTGTTCAGCCAGGATCTGTCGACCGCGTGGGCTCTCTCGCAGCTGGCTCCAGAAGGAGACGCTGACGCGCAAGAAGCGGAGGATCCTCGGGTCCAGGAGGAAAGTGCCCTGATCGCGGCGCTGACGGGCCGCGAACACCGGGCGCGCGCACTTTTGAGCGTGGTGACAAGCCCGTTCGCGAAAGCGCAGGTGCTGGCTGTGCTCGAAGAACGCCGTGCCGGTAGCGACAGCGAGGACGAGCGAGTAGCTGAAGCCTGGCAACGCGCCTGGGATGCAGCGGAGCCAGGGCCCGAACAGCTTATGGCGGCCATGGGGCTGGTTGAGTCTGGGCGGAACCTGCCGGAGATCGCTCACCTGAAGAACGATTATCCCGAGGCAGTAGGGGATCTCGAGAAGTTCGCCCGCGCCGTCAGCGGTAAAATGGGCGGCGATCTGGTGGTCCTGCGCGCCAACGCGAACCAGAGTCCGATCATCGCCCTGAAACTGGCGCAGCGCTATCAGCAACTCGATGATCGCGAAACGGCCGCGGCCACCCTGCAGGAAGCCGCGGCACAATGGCGCGATGCGCAGCTGATGGCAATGGCAGCCCGTACCTACCAACAAGCCAGGGACTACGAGAAGGCTAAGGAGTGCGCTGAGAGTGCGCTGCGGATCGCTGGCCCGGGTTGGGCAGCACAGGGCGCGATGTATGAGCTGCTCGTTGAGACGGAATCCGCCGCAGGGAACTGGGAGCGGGCCACGGACGCGGCCATCGTCCTCCTGGGACTGGATCCGCACAATCTTGACGCACGCTGGGCCCTGGTGAGGTGCTACGTCATACGGGCACGGCCCGACGAAGCATGGCGGACACTCACCGAATTCAGGGAAGCGGCTCCACCACGGCGCCGAGACGAAGCGCTCCTGTGGGTCCAGCTCGGTGCACGTCGCTCTACTGATCCCCAATTCATCGGGCGTGCGCTGGAGCTGATGCAGAACTGGCCACAGGATGAAGAACTCTTGGGGACTTTCCTGGGCGTTCTTCTCTGGCGCACCACTACGACGCAGCCCATGAGTGCAGAGGCGGCCGAGCTGCTGCATGAAGCGAGCTCGGACTACCGGGAACGCTTCCCGAACAGCGTCTACTTCCGCGCCCTCGATGCCACCGATCCACAAGCGGTACTCGAAGAAATCGGCGAGGGCCTACGCCGTGAGCACGAGGGCGAGGGCCGTCGGGAAATCCGAGAGCGGATCAATCAGGGCCAGCTTCCCATCGGGATGCTGGCTCCTATGAGTGGCAGGTCGTACGCCGAAGTGTGCGTGCGGCTCACTGTAGAACGTCCTGGCCTGTTTGCCTCCGACCCGACCGCAATCACGGTGGAAGCAGGCGCAATCCAGGTCGCGCTCACCCGGCGGGTGGTCGTGGATACGAGTGCGGCGGTGTCTCTCGCCGTGTTGGAGCCGGGCGCCGCCGAACGGCTCATCGGCTCCTGCCAGAGCATCGTGACAACCGACCAAATCGTCGGCGATGTTTTCCACGCCGTCGACTCATTCGCCCTGCGGTCCGATGCCACGCTGGTCTGGAATGAGGACGAATCACGGCCGATTCTTCACGTTGCGCCGGACGGGCAGGTGAGCGCCTTGCGTCGCACCCTTGAGCGTGCCGCCGACATCGTGCGGTCACTGCCCCGAGTGGCCCGACCAGAGCTGCGCGCACTGCCGGGGCTGCCTGCCGGACGGGGCGCGGAGATATGGCTCACGGCCCTGGATCATGCCAAGGAGCACGGCCTGGTGTTGTGGTGCGACGACCGAGCTCTGCGGAGGTTCGCCCGGTCGGCGGGTGTACCCGCATTCGGAACGCTCGCCCTGATCGACGCGTGCCAACGCCAGCAGACCATGGCACCACAGGAGGCGATGGTCCTGAGAGCCGAACTCCTGCGGCATTTCTACATGGACATCCCCTTCGCCAGTGACCTGTACGGTTTCGCGGCGCAGGCCGACGGCTGGCACGCACGAGGAGTAGCTGCCGCGATCGCACGACCGACAGCCTGGAGCGATCCGTGGGGCGTGGTGCGGTTGGTCCTCAAAGCAGTTGCACAGACCATCGATTCTGAACCGGACCATGCTTCGGCTTGGCTGACAGCTGCTTACGCGGGCCTCTGGCGGGCAACGCTGCCCTCCCACAGGTCCGGCAACCTGCAGAAGCTTTCCGTCCAAGCCCTGACGCAGCCCTGGGTCTCCGACTCATCACTGCCCTTCCTCCTAGGAGGTCTACACAACGGGGCCGCAGAGGTTCAAAGCAGTGACGGTCCACTGATGGCTGCCCTGGCTCGCTACTACGAGGCGCTGATTCAGCAAATGGGCCATCCCTGGGCAGGAACGGCGCTCATGAACCTGTTCAGCCACGCTGCCGAAGCGGACAAGTCTGCAGCTGCACGCATCGTGCTCACCCACCGAGACGGGTAGCACAGGCTCGAGCAGGAGGGCATCTTCTGCGTCCTGTGTGTCGATCGTTGGGGACCTCCGGACCTTCGCAAAAGGGTGCTCCTCCAGCAGGGCCTGGGGCGCTGACGGGACCGAACCCGACCGACCGCGCAAGAAGGGGGCGAAAACCCATCTCATCGTCGACCGCCGCGGTCTGCCTCTGTCGATCGGCATCTCCGCCGCGAATCTCCACGACAACCAGGCTCTCATTCGGCCCATCCGCGCACTGTGACCGTCGGTCCAATCAGACGCGCCGGTCAGGTAGTCCGCGGGCAGGTGTCCACAGACGTGAGCAGTGAGTCGCATGTGCCGTTGCCGCTTGCATTTGGAGAAGTCAGTGGTTCGGGGCTGCCGAACGGGGAAGGCATTCAAATTCCAGGCCGAGTTGGAGCCCTGACCTGCATAAACGCGCCGATCGGGGGCGAGGTGGTCGAGCGCTGGGCCCTGGCCATCCTTGATCGATGCGTGGTGGGAGGGGCCGTGCGCAAGCTGCTTGTCACGCTGGGTGAGTTAGTGGATTGTCAGTGGCATCGGGTTGCATGGGGGCATGGACCATCTGGAGCTCCGCACTGAAGCCGACACCATCCTCGCTGAGCTGGTCGGTGACCCCGGGGGTTCGGCGCGGTTGCGGGAGGATCAGTGGCAGGCGGTGGCGGCGCTGGTGGAGGAGCGCCGACGGGCGCTGGTGGTGCAGCGTACTGGCTGGGGCAAGTCGGCGGTGTACTTTGTGGCCACTGCTCTGCTGCGCCGGCGTGGCTCCGGGCCGACGGTGATCATCTCGCCGCTGTTGGCGCTGATGCGGAACCAGGTCGAGTCGGCGGCGCGGGCCGGGATCCAGGCGCGCACGATCAACTCGGCCAATCCGGAGGAGTGGGAAACCATCTACGGGGAGGTCGAGCGCGGCGAGACTGACGTTCTCCTCGTAAGTCCGGAACGCCTCAATTCCGTGGATTTTCGCGATCAAGTGCTGCCCAAGCTTGCGGCCACGACTGGCTTGTTGGTGGTTGACGAGGCGCACTGTATTTCCGACTGGGGCCATGACTTCCGCCCTGATTACCGCCGCCTGCGCACGATGTTGGCGGAGTTGTCGGCGGGTGTGCCTGTGCTCGCCACGACGGCGACGGCGAACGCGCGGGTGACCGCGGATGTGGCAGAGCAGCTGGGCACGGGGGGCGGGGATGCTCTGGTGCTGCGGGGGCCGCTGGACCGGGAAAGTCTGCGGCTCGGGGTGCTCGAGCTGCCCAATGCGGCGCATCGGCTGGCGTGGCTGGGCGAGCGACTAGGGGACCTTCCGGGTTCCGGGATCATCTACACGCTGACGGTCGCGGCGGCCGAGGAGGTCGCGGCGTTCCTGCGGCAGAGCGGGTATCCGGTGGCCTCCTACACGGGGAAGACGGAGAACGCCGACCGGCTGCAGGCGGAGGAGGATCTGCTGGCGAACCGGGTGAAGGCGCTGGTCGCCACGTCCGCGCTGGGGATGGGCTTCGACAAGCCGGACCTGGGATTTGTAGTGCATCTGGGGTCACCCTCGTCTCCGATCGCCTATTACCAGCAGGTAGGGCGTGCGGGGCGTGGTGTGGATCATGCGGATGTGCTGCTGCTGCCGGGGCGGGAGGACGAGGCGATCTGGGCGTACTTCGCTTCGGTGGGCTTCCCGCCCGAGGAGCAGGTGCGGCGCACGCTGGCGGTACTGGAGGAGGCGGGCCGTCCACTGTCGCTGCCGGCGCTGGAGCCGCTGGTGGATCTTCGGCGCTCGCGCCTGGAGATGATGCTGAAGGTCCTGGACGTGGACGGTGCGGTCAAGCGTGTGAAGGGGGGCTGGACGGCCACCGGGCAGCCGTGGGCGTACGACGCGGAGCGGTACGCGTGGGTCGCGAAGCAGCGGGCGGCGGAGCAGCAGGCCATGCGGGACTATGTGGCGACCAGGGGGTGCCGGATGGAGTTCTTGCAGCGGCAGCTGGACGACGAGAAGGCGGTCCCGTGCGGTCGCTGCGACAACTGTGCCGGGCACTGGCTGGAGGCGGTGGTCTCTTCCTCAGCACTCGCGGCGGCGGCAGGCGAGCTGGACCGTCCGGGGGCAGAGATCGAACCACGCAAGATGTGGCCGACCGGGCTCGCCGCGGTCGGCATGGACCTGAAAGGCCGTATTCCCGTGGGCCAGCAGGCGGTCACCGGGCGCGCGTTGGGCAGGCTGTCGGACATCGGCTGGGGCAACCGCCTGCGCCCCCTGCTGTCGGCGCAGGCCACGGATGGGCCGGTCCCGGAGGACGTGCTGGGTGCCGTCGTGACGGTGCTGGCCGACTGGGCGCGCTCGCCGGGCGGCTGGGCCAGCGGCTCCTCTGACGCGGTGGCGCGGCCGGTGGGGATCGTCGCCATGCCGTCGCGCACCCGCCCGCAGTTGGTCGGCTCACTGGCTGAGGGCGTGGCCAGGGTCGGCAGGCTCCCGCTGTTGGGCACCCTGGTCTACACCTCGCAGGCGGATGAGTATGCGGCGCACCGCAGCAACTCCGCCCAGCGGCTGCGAGCCCTGGCCGCCTCGTTCACCGTGCCCGACGAACTCGCCGCCGCTTTGGCCGGCACTCCCGGCCCGGTCCTGCTCATCGATGACTACACCGACTCCGGCTGGACCCTGGCGGTAGGCGCACGCCTCCTGCGTCAGGCCGGTGCCGATCAGGTGCTCCCGCTCGTCCTGGCTCTGGCCGGATAGGCCGCGGCAGGATTCCCGAAGATGGCTGTTGCGGCCAAGGGGCACTAGGGAGAGGTCAACGGGGTGGGAAGAGCGTACGGGTGAGGTCTTCGCGGAGCCGCTCTTTCACGGATGCGGGATCGCTGGTGTGTTCGTGGGCGATCCGGATCGTGTGGATACCACAGCGGGCCCAGTGCCGGTCGCGGTCTTCGTCGTCGGCTTTGCGGGTTCGGCCGTAGTGGTGCGGGCCGTCGACCTCGATGATGACGGCCCGGCCGTTCCCCAGGACGGTGAAGTCGGGGCTGCGTACACCGGCGTCGCGCAGCTTGGCCGAGGCGAGCGGCAGGATGGCCATGCCGTTCTGGGTGGGGCGCTCGCGCTGGAGTTCTTGGAGGACGTGGTAGACAGCGAGTTCGGCCCTGCTGGCGAACACGAGGTCGTCTGCTGTCGGGTATCCCTCGTTGCTCTTCCTTTCCCGGCGTGCCTGGTTGGTCGGGGTGAGGGGGTCAGTGTCTTGGTGCCGCCAATCCTGGGTGATGCCGGGGAAGGGGCGGAGGGCGGCCTCGACAACGAGCGATTGGACGTCTTCGCGCTCTAGCCGCTTGAGCACGGTTGCCAGCCGCTGCCAGATCACGTCGGTCACTGCCGTAGTGAACTCGGGTACGAGTGCACGGTCGGCGGTGATGACAGCTTCATAAGTGTCGGCTGTCCAGTTGTCATTGGGCATCGGATGGAAGATGCCGCCGTCGCGGCGCAGGGTGAGCTTGGCGGAGCGGACGAGGTCGCGAGCCAGCCCCTCACCGTCTTCGTCGAGAAGGTGGTAGGTCTGGCCGAGGACGAGATCAAGTTTGCTGGCGTCGTCGTCCCTCAGCGGCAATGCGATCAGCGGGCCACCGGTGTTTTCCGGGACCGGCGTGTAGACCGGCCGGCCCGACAGGAATGCGTGGGCGCGTAGGGCCCAGCCGTCCGGTGCCAGGAGCCGGTTCAGTTCATCGACACGCCTGGCTGACTGATCGGTGTCGGCTTGAACCGCGGGGTGGACCGTCCGTGCGAGGAACGCCAGGAGGAACTCGTCGGGTCCCTCAAGAAGTTGGAACCGGGCGTCCTCGAAAACCCAGTCGTCCTCCCAGTCGAAGTTGCTCACCCGGTGCTGGATGATGTCGCCGCGAGCGGTCGGCCGACGCGAGTCGGTGGAGGGCAAGGCATCCAGGTCGTACAGGCTCTCCAGGAAGGTGACTTCTTCGAGCCGCCCCCACCATCCGCCCTCTGCGCTGCGCAGGAAGTCGAAGATGTCGCGCCGGGTCACCGCTGTGATCTTCTGCGAGGTGCCCTGAGCAGGTGAGGTGTCGCGTGGAGTCATGAACCCAGAATGGCGTGCTGTTTGCCTGTCTGCCGGGTTTTTGTGTCATGCCCATCGGGGTAGCGAATCTGACGTGCAAAACCCTCACGTGGCGGCTGTGGTGGCGGCCCGGCTGCGTGGGAGCAGACCGCCGAATCCAGCGGTCGGCGGCTGTCTGGTTCCGGTCGCTGTTGCCAGCGGCAAGTGGCGTCAGCGATGGTCGCGTTGATGGTCTGTGCGCCAGACCACAGGACCCAGGCGGCTGACGTGTCCCCTGTCCGGCAGCTGTGTCACTGACGTCAGCTAGGTTTGACTGGCTGGCCGCTATGGGAGCGATGGAGGGGGAGTCCTGTGAGTGATGTGGGCGAGCGGGCGAAGAATCGCTTGATCATGCTCGATGGCCACTTCGCGCATCCTGTGCGGGTGGAGCACGTCGAGTCGATCGGCGCTGGTGTATTCCTCGTCAGGGTTCGCCACTCAAATGGCGCGCCTGATGAAACTCAGGTCTTGGAGTCTGAGCTTGAGGCTGCCCTCGCAAGGGTTGCGCCTAAGTCCGAACTGGTCAATGCGCGGGACCTCTTTCTGTGGGTGGAGTCTCAGCGTATTAAGCATGCCTTTGCCCACGATCCGCTGTTTGCTGTTTCGATGAGCGGTGTCCGCGGCCTTCCTCATCAAATCGAGGCCGTCTATAGACACATGCTACCGCAGCCCAGGTTGCGCTTTGTCCTCGCAGATGACCCCGGCGCCGGTAAGACGATTATGGCCGGGCTTCTGCTGAAGGAATTGAAACTCCGCGGTGCGGTCGAGCGAATCCTGATCCTTAGCCCTGCTCCACTTACCACACAATGGCAAGATGAATTGCTCGAAAAATTTGATGAGCAGTTTGAGATTGTGTCCAGTGAGCAGGTTCGCAATCAGGTCGGACAGAGCCCCTGGGGCAGATTCCCGCAGGTCATCAGTAGTATTGATTTCACCAAGAGAGATGACGTACGCAACGAGCTGCTCCGTGCACAATGGGACTTGGTCATTGTTGATGAGGCCCACAAGGCGTCGGCCTTTACGAAGCGGGGCAAGGATGAACGAATAGTTAAGACCAAGCGATACGTTGTGGTGGAGGGTGTGGCCCAGCAAGCCGATCGGCTGCTGCTGCTCACGGCTACACCGCACTCTGGCGACGAGGATAGGTTCACACGATTCTTGGGTTTACTCGACCCTGACCAGTTCTCAACGCCCGACCTGGTGAAGAAGCAGATTTCGAACGATGGAAATCCGTATTTTCTGCGGCGCCAGAAGGAAGACCTTGTGGATGAGCAGAATAATGCGCTGTTCGTCGCGCGGCATGTCTACACGCAGCCATTCCAGCTCTCGCAGGCTGAGTACGAGCTGTACCAGGACGTCACTGCCTACGTGAACACCTATCTGGGTTCGCGTGGAGGCGCGCGGGGTAACGCCGTGGCTCTCGCGCGGACTGTGCTGCAGCGCCGTCTCGCTTCAAGTCTGGGGGCGATAAGATCTTCCTTGGCTAAGCGAGCCGATCGCTTGAGTGATCTGGTTGATGAACTGACCACAATGACCAATGCTGATCAGAAGCGGCGGTTGGCCTCGCTCGGGCGCATGCCAGCGGATTCAGACTTTGAAGACGATAATGAGGCAGCGTCCGACGATATCGACGAGTTCGTCGATGACGCCCTGGCTACCGAAGTCAGCAGTGCAGATCAGATTTCCCAGCTGCGGACGGAAGTGCGCGAACTCCGGAAGCTGGTCGCCCACGCCGACCGAGTCCGAGCTCAGGGCGACGAACGCAAGCTCGTGGCCCTCCGCGAGTGCTTGGCCAGGGCAGAGTTCGACGAACTAAGGGACGGCCGGGGGAAGCTCCTCATCTTCACCGAGCACCGCGACACCCTGGACTACCTGGAAGAGAACCTCCGTCGACAGGGCTACTCGGTCTGCACTATTCATGGCGGTCACCCTCCCGCGGAGCGCAAGAGAATCCAGCACGACTTCCGGCAGAACAAGCAGATTTGCATCGCCACCGAGGCGGCCGGCGAAGGCATCAACCTCCAATTCTGCCACCTGATGATCAACTATGACCTTCCTTGGAACCCTGTGCGCCTGGAGCAACGCATGGGGCGAGTACATCGCATCGGCCAGATCGCGGACTGTCGGATCTTCAACTTCTGCGCCACCAACACGATCGAAGGCCAGTTGTTGGCTAGCCTTCATGCCCGTCTGGAAGCGATGCGGGCCGACCTCCAGGGTCGCGTCTATGACGTGATCGGCGAGCTCCTTACCATCAACGGCATTGACTTCGAGCGGTTGGTAAAGGAAACCCTGGCCAATCCCACCCGGGCAAACCGGCACGCAGCCGCCGCGGCCATCAATGGACTCAACGCGGACAAGCTGAAGGAGTATGAGCAGGCCACGGGTATCGCCCTGGCAAGGAAGTACGTAGACATCGACTGGGTGCGTGGCCAGAACTTCCTCTCCGAAGAACGTCGGCTCATGCCGGAGTACGCAGAGGCGTTCTTCCTGCGTGCTGCGAATCGTCAGCAGCTTCGCGTCGAGCGCCGCGCCGATCAGCTGCTCCGCGTTGAACATGTCCCTGTTGCTCTGCGCAGCGAGACGCTCATGGCAGTCAAGCACCGGGGGCGTCCCGACACCGAGTACCGCAAGCTCACCTTCAGGAAGGAGGAGCGCGACCGCGTAGAGAACGAGGATGCAGTGCTGTGCTCTCCCGGCCATCCGCTGTTCGCGGCGCTAACTGAGGCCCTGGAGCGGGACCTTGCTGCGGACAACGTCCCCCAGGGTGCCGCAGCGTTTGTAGACCCAGGTACTCGTGTCCCCTATTTCGTCCACCTCTTCGCCTATGAGGTGGTGGGTGAGGACGTCCACGGTGCCCCCGAACTCGCGTACGCAGAGGTCGTCGCGGTGATAGAGGACAGAGACGGTCTCCACCGAGGGCCGGCAGATGTACTACATACGCTCACGCCTGCGCCCCCTGACGAAGTGCGGAAGGCGGCGTCTCTTGCTCCCGAGCAGATCAAGGCCGCCACCGACTGGTTGCGCGTTCAGGTCCAGCTCCCGCGGACTGGGGCGGAGCGACACAGTCGACTTGATCAAGCCAAACTTCGGGCCTCCTACCTTGGGGAGGCGATGGATGCGCAGAAGCAGCGTTTGGAGAGCCGATGGGAGGCGTACGACGTCAAGGTCGCTGCTGGGGACGACTCGTACAGGCTCCAACGGGACAACGCAGCTCGGCAGATCAAGGAACTGAAGCATCGGCGGTTGTCCAAGTTGGAGTCCCTCAACCGCCTCGGCGTGGTGCGCTCAGGGAAGGTCACGCACCTCGGCTCTGCCTCTGTAGTGCCCCCCAGCGCGCCAGAGCATCCTGACGTCGACGTCATGCGCCCCAACAGCAAGGAAGTTGAGGACGCTGCGGTTGCGGTCGCGATGGCTTTCGAGGTGGAGCAGGGATGGGAACCGGAATACCTCGGACACCTGATGGACGGCAGCGGCTTCGACATTCGCTCGACACGGACGCTTCCCGACGGCAGCACGCAGGTGCGTCGGATCGAGGTGAAGGGCCGCAGCGCTGCCGCGGGCGATGTGGGCCTGTACCGGACCGAGTGGTACGCGGCCCAGCGATGGGCGGCGGGATTTTGGCTGTATGTCGTCTACAGCGCGACGACGAGCCCTGTACTGATGAGGGTGCAAGACCCCTACCACACGCTGCCCAACGTGTCAGAGATCCGGCAGGTTACCGGCTATCGCGTACCGGGAGCTAGCATCCGAGCTCACGCGGTTGTAGAGGCAAGAGCTGCGGAGCGAGAGGAACAGAGTGCGCGACAGCAGTGACAAGCGGCTGATCGAAGACGTCATACCGATCGACGTCATCAGCCGCACCAGCGCCAGCGAGAAGGTGGGCGGCCGGGTCGGCCACCCTGCGTCGCTCCATCTTTGGTGGGCTCGCCGACCGCTCGCGGCCTCCCGCGCCGCTGTCTACGCTGCCCTGGCGCCAGCGGAAGGGCGCACGCGCACGCTGGAGCAGGAATCGGACTTCTTCGATGCGCTGTGCACATGGGGCGGCAACGACCAAGCCATCCGTACAGCGCGAAGCGAGGTTCTCGCTGCAAGCCCTGACGGCCCGCCAAAGGTTGTCGACCTCTTCTCAGGCGGGGGCGCAATACCGCTAGAGGCGCTGCGGCTGGGATGCCAGGTCACAGCCAATGAACTGAACCCGGTGGCTCACCTCATCGAGCGCATGCTCTTGGAGTTTCCGCAGAGCTACCCCGGGCTCGCCGACGACGTACGCAAGTGGGGCCAGACCTGGCTCGACTCAGCCTGGAGTGACCTGGCTCCTTTCTATCCGCCTGTCGACGGCGGCACGGGCCAGCAGGCGTTCCACGCCGACGACGAGACTGAGCAACGTCTTCCCCTGGCGTACCTGTGGACACGCACGGTGCGTTGCCCTAACCCTGCCACCCCCGAACACGACGCCCACCTTGTGCGCCAGACCTGGCTCGGCCGGAAGAAGAACCGGCTCGTCGCCCTCAAGCCCGTGGTCGACCGGAAGTCGCTGTCGCTGCGCTATGAGGTGGTTCAGGCAGCGACCGAGGCCGATCTCGGGTTCGACCCTGCCGAAGGATCCCGGGGCGGTGAAGTGGCGTGCCGTATCTGCGGTGCCACGGTCACGGGCCAGTACGTCAAAGCGGAAGCCCGCGCCGGCCGTATGGGGACAGCGCCCCTTGCGGCCCTCGCAGCCAAGCCAAACCGCCGTGGACGCGACTACCTTGCTGTTGGCGACTATGAGCTCCCGGATGACGCGCAGTGCCAGAAGGCCCTTGAGAAGCTGAAGGACGAGCTGAAGGTCGATCCGCTCAATGAGCCCCTTCCCGGCACCATGCGCATTACCGGCGGAACGTGCATGGTCTACGGGTTCTCTCAGTACAGCGACCTGTTCACGCCACGACAGTTGCTCGCGCTGAGCACCCTGGCTGCTGGCATTCGTACCGTGTACGACAAGGCATGCGCCGAGGACATGGATCCCGGACGTGCGGCTGCTATGGCTACCGCGTTCGCCATGGCTTTGAACAGGGTCGCAGACCGGCTGTCGAACCTGTGCCGCCTTGACACGAAGAATGAGGGCGGAACGAATACTTTCGCCCGTCAGGCGCTGCCGATGGTGTGGGACTTTTATGAGGCTAACCCGTTCGCAGGGGCCTCTGGGGATGTGCGTAAGTACCTCAAGGAGACCGCTGACCTCATCGAGAGGCAGTCGAGTCTCCCGAATGCTGCTACCTGCGTGCGAGGGTCCGCCGCTTCTCTTCCACTTCCTGACGACTCGCAGGACGCGGTCATCACGGACCCGCCCTACTACGACAACATCTCGTACGCGGACCTCTCTGACTTCTTCTACGTGTGGCTGAAGCGGTCGGTCGGATTCCTCTACCCCACGCACCTTGGTGGAGAGCTGACGCCGAAGAAGAAGGAGGCAGTAGTCGCTGCCTACCGTCATGCCGGCAACAAGGAGGAGGCACGCCGGCATTACGAAGACCTCATGGAGCGTGCGTTCACCGAAGCCCATCGGGTGCTCAAGCCAGGTGCACCGCTCGTCTGTGTCTACGCGCACAAGACCACCTCGGGGTGGTCCAGCCTGGTCGAATCCCTCAGGAACGCAGGCTTCACCATAACCGAGGCATGGCCCCTGGACACCGAGATGCCGGAGAGAGCTGTCGGCCGAGGTACAGCCAGCCTGGCTTCCTCCATCTTTCTCGTCGCACGCAAGCGCAGACCCGACGCCGGAGTGGGCAGCGAGGCCGACGTCATGGCTGAGCTCGACCAGATCATCGCGGAACGCCGCACGCGCCTGGAGAAGCTCGGCATCACAGGAGCAGACCTGGTCATTGCCACCGTCGGGGCTGGCCTCCGCGCCTTGACCCGGTACGAGCGTGTCGAGCAGGACAACGGCGAGCTGCTGCCCGCCGAGACGTTCCTGGAGATGGTCCAGAGCCGGGTCCTCGACGAGATCGTCGAGGGCTTGGCCGGCACGGACCCCGTCACCCGCTACTACCTGGCGGCTCAGTTCTCGTACGGGTACGCAGCCGTTCCGTTCGACGAGGCCAACAACCTTGCTCGGATGGCCGGAGCCAACCTCGACGGATCCGGTGGCCTGACGGCTGGCCCCAATCCGCTCGTTTCCAAGGTCAAATCCACCGTTGTTCTCAGAGACTTCGAAGAACGCGGGGACGATCCGCGCCTGGGCGAGCCGAACACCGAAGCCAGTGGGACACTGCCGCTCTACGAGATCGAGTCGTCAGTCGCGCCGCCCCTCATTGACGTTGCCCATGCTGTCCTTTGGCGCGCCGAGCACCGTCCAGCTGCGATTCCCTCCTACCTGTTGTCGGTGAACGTCGACGTCGACGCCGTTCGCCAGGTAATCCAGACCTTGGCAGGCCGGGCCTTGCGTTCCAGCTCTAGCGAGTCGAGGAGCCGAGAGGCGAGCGCAGCGGAGCGTCTGCTGGCGTCGTGGAGGACGATCACCGGGGAACGAGGACTGGTCTGAGGTGTTGACCATCCACAACGTTGAAGTACAGGGGGTTGGAACGCAGTGAGTTCGAGCTATCGGCTGTCGTCCTGGACAGAGGTCGCACGTCCGCACGAGGATGTGGCGGCTGGCGTCCTCGACATGGGGACGTACGCAGCCAACCTCTCCGGGGTCTTCCGAGGCCGGAAAGGTATCTCACCCGTCTACGCAGATGCCGGTAGGTTCTATCAGGCGACGTACCTCACCGAGAAGATGCGAGAGCTGCTCACGGACGTCGTGAGTGTTCTGGCCGGAGGAACCGGCTCTCACGTGTTGCAGCTCCGGACCCCCTTCGGTGGCGGTAAGACCCACAGCCTTGTCGCGCTCCTCCACTTGGTTCGCAACCGTGCCGCCTCCCTGGCTGCTTGTCCCGAGTTGAAGGACATTGCTGACCCGGGGGACGTGCGGGTCGCTGTGTTGTCTGGTGAGGAACTGGACGCGCTCACTCCGATGACGGCCACGGGAATCGAGACGCACACCCTGTGGGGAGAGTTCGCAGCGCAACTCGGGCGCTACGAACTCGTGAAACAGCACGATCTCGCTGGTGCCGCCCCGGGCGGCGATGTGCTGCGGCAGGTTATTGGTGACAGCCCGACCCTCATCCTCCTTGACGAAGTCTTGATCTATGTCGAGAAGGCCATGGTCGTTTCGAAGGGAGAATCGAACGCTGGCCGTCAAGCCATGCTGTTCCTTCAGTCCCTGACAGAAGTGGTCAGCGCACAGCCCAATGCAGCCATGGTCTACAGCCTTCAGGCCAGCGTCGGTGAGGCCGTGGGTGCCGAGGGGCTTCTCAGCGACTTGGACAAGCTCGTCGCGAGAGTGGATGCCAAGCGCGAGCCTGTCGCTGGCGACGAGGTGCTCCGCGTTGTGCAGCGGCGGCTCTTCGCGGAACTCGGCGACGAGACCGTCCATCAGGAGGTCGCACGCTCCTATTCCGACCTGCTTCGGAAACAGCTACTGGCTACAGCGGAAACTGGTGACGCGCGACGAGAAGCCGATGCAGCGGCCGACTCCCTGGAGGGGCGGATCCTGGCTGCGTATCCCTTCCACCCCGAACTGCTGGACCTCATGTACCACCGATGGGGGTCTCTGGTCTCGTACCAACGCACCCGCGGTGCCCTGCAGTTCCTGGCAGCAGTCGTCCATGCCCTGTGGCGGTCGGGGGCGCAAAGCCCACTTGTAGGCCCCGGCGATGTTGACTTCAGCGATGAGTCAACTCGTGGTGCATTCTTCTCCCAGGTCGGTGAACGGGAGCGATACGCATCGGTTCTGGCCAGCGATGTGACGTCGGACGGTGCGGGATGCGCGACCGTAGACCGGACCCTCGGGGCAGATAGCCCGATGCTCGCGCAGCTCCGAATAGGAACTCGTGTGGCCTCCGCCATCATGCTGTACAGCTTCGGGGCGCGTGAGGGCGAAGACCGAGGTGTCCTCGAAACGGATCTCGTCCGAAGCGTCCTGGTTCCCGGGTTGACTCGAAACGTGGTCGTTTCCGCGTTGCGCGACCTTCGTGAGGAGGAGCTCTACCTCCACTACACGGGACGCCGGTACCGCTTCGAGCCAACTCCCAACCTGACGAAACTCGTACGCGACGAGGGCACCAAGCTCAGCTCCAAAGAAGTGCTCGCCGAGGTTCGAGGCGACCTTGAGAAGCAACTGCAGGGCAACAAGGGAGTGGCTCTGTGGCCAGAAGCACCGGGCGGCATCGCTGACGAACGGCCCTTCTTCACAGTTGCCTACCTGCATCCGGACTGGTCCGAAGACCGTGATCCTCAAGCAAAGTTCATTGAACAGGTAGGCAAGGGAAGCCCACGGCGCTATCGCAACGGACTGGCCCTGGTCCTCCCGGATAAAGGCCAGTTCGACCTTGCCCGCCATGCTGTAAGGCTGCGTTTGGCTGCTGAAACACTCCTGGCGAAAGCCAGGCAGTACAACTTCGGCCCCGAGCAAATCGAGGAACTCAGGGAGAAGGCCGGCAACGCGCGACGAGATGGCTCCGCCGCTATCAGCGCCGCATACAGCACGGTGACCATCCCGACGCGGTCGCGGGCGGGGGACACGCCATACGTGCTTGAGTCCGCAGACCTGCGCACGATGCTCGCGGCTGGCCGCGCCCTTCACGAACGCGTGGTGGAAGCCCTCAGTCAGCGTGTATTCAGCTCCATCACCCCTGCGAAGCTTGTTGCCCTGGCCGGCCTGGGGCCGGACCGGAAAGCCGTCACGTGTGGCGACCTAGTGGACTGGTTTTACAGCTACTACGACTTCACCAAGCTGTGGGGCAAGAAGGCCATCGCCTCCGCCATAGCGAAGGCTGTCTCGGAGTCCGAACTCGGCTACGTGGTTGGCGTAATCCGAGAGGATGCAGAGATCGCTCCTCGTGATGCACGCCAAGTTCGTTTCGGTGATCGGCTGCCGGCCGATGAAATCGACCTTTCGGACGACGCAGCCATCCTGTGGCGTGACTACGCGCAGAAATATGTCCAGGCGGCTGCGGAACCAACTGCTCAGCAACCCGAATCCAGAGCTGAGGCCCGACCTCAGCCCACCCCTTCAGCGCAGCCCGCCAAACCGCAAGGGGGTACGCAAGGCGGCGGTGGTCCGGCAACCGGAGTCCAGAGTGATGTAGTGCGAGTGGCCGACGTCAGAGCCACCATTGAACGATCTGGTGTCTTCAACCTCAACCGGGCCCTTTCCTGGCTGAGGGGCGAGGTAGGCCCCGTTCGCATTGAGATCAGCATTCACGCCGAGGGCGAGTTCGATCGAGGTTCCTTCCGTAACGGGTTCCTGGAGCCCCTCGAAGAAGCCACGGAGGATCTCGACATCAACACGCAGTAATGCAAGGTCTTTCGTCTCCCACGGATAGTGCAGGCATGCAGCGCGGGCTTTCGCCCGCGCTGCGGACGGTTGACCTCTGAACCGAGATGTTGGATTGGTGAGACTCGCACAGGTGGCATGTGGGCCTCATGTTGTTCAGCGGCCGGGACCGGACTCGCTTTCCCCAGAACCCCAGCAGCACGTCTGTGGCGTGGAATGGCGCGACAGCTTGGCGACACGAAATGGAGCGTCTCATCTGGGGGTTGGGCGCATGCCATGCGCAAGCTTAGGCGTAGGCCGTAGTGAACACGCTGGGCGCTATGTGTGGATGAAGCTACGTGGGCCTGCTGTGGTTTGCCTAGTCCAGATGCCGGTGGTTACTGACCGTGTGGGAGCGCGGGCGCGGGAGGGGTGGAGGAAGCGTGCAGTTCACAGTTGTGGAACGGGGCGAGCGGCAACCGAAGGACCTGCGGTCGCACGCGCTGCTTGTACGAGACCGGTGGAACGACTTCGGCTTCGTGACCATGTTCCATCTAGTGATCTACGACGAGGCCGGCCGTCGGCACGGGATTGGTGAGGTGAAGATCGGCGAGTTCGGGATGCAGGGAGGGCAGGAGCAGACGCTGAAGCGCCCCGGCCGCATGGTGCGAGTACCTGGAGAGTTCGAAGAGCTCGGGGAACGTCACTTTTCCCTGGGGCAAGACGACTCGTACTATGAGCGCCTGCGGCAGCTTGGAGATGTTGTTCGTGTTCCGGTGCTGTCCGCTTTGAAGGACATGGCCTTCAGGGAGAGCATCTTCGATCGTGCACAGCACGAGCAAGTAACGCGCGAGTCCCTCATGCGTTTCTTGAAGCCGAGTGCAGTCGAGGAGCAATTCCGCCGAATTGCCCAGGGGGGTGCCCGAGTCTCAGGCTTCGAGGTGGCATACGAGGCGCCTGTTCCTGTGGGAGGTGGAGGCAAGTCGCTGGTCCTGCAGTTCGGCGTGATGCCGAACTCGCGGCCTTCCACGAACATCCATGTGTTGATCGGCCGCAACAGCGTCGGCAAGTCCTTCTTGCTGAATAGTCTGGCCCGGGCTGTCGCCAATCACGAAGCTGATCAGCGCGAGGTGGGTCGCATTGTCGAGAGCGCGCGGGGCGCCCGCAGTTCCTTCGCGAATCTGGTTAGCGTGACTTTCAGTGCCTTCGATGAGTTCCCGCTCATCAGCGAGGACGAGGTCGCCATCTCCTACGCCTATGTCGGGCTAAAAATTCCTTCAACTAGCTCTCGCCAGCCGCGCGTCAAGACTCCCAGCCAGCTAATGGGCGACTTCGCAGATAGCGTGGAGGCTTGTTTGACTGGGGAGCGCGCAGACCGATGGGCCAATGCTCTGCGGACCTTGCAGTATGCGAGCATTGGCTTCCTCGACGAGCGCTGGGTGGAGGAATTCCAGTCCACGCAGAGCGCGAGCGCCCGCCGACGCAAGGCTCGGCAGCTGTTCGCAAGTCTCAGCTCGGGGCACAAGGTTGTCTTGCTGACGATGACCCGTCTCGTGGAACACGTCACTGAGCGGTCGCTGGTCGTTATAGACGAGCCTGAGTCCCATCTGCACCCGCCCCTGCTGGCTGCATTCATCCGCGCTCTTTCTGATCTGCTCACCGACCGTAATGGGCTGGCGGTCCTTGCCACCCACTCGCCCGTCGTCCTCCAGGAGGTTCCCGCGTCGTGCGTGTGGAAGCTGCGGCGCTACGGAAACCAGTTGGTCGCCGACCAGCCGACTGTCGAGACGTTTGGTGAAAACGTCGGAGTCCTCACCCACGAGGTGTTCGGGCTTGAGGTGACGGACTCTGGATTTCACCGTGACCTGAAGGCTGCTGTGCGGCAGGGGCTTTCGTACGAGAACGTACTTGGGCGTTTCGACGGGCAGTTGGGCGGCGAGGCGAAGGCCATCGTCCGGTCTCTCATCACTATCCGGGATTCAGACGAGGTGGAGGGTCAGGTCTGATGTGGTCTCTGCCCGCGCCGGCTCTCTCCCCGCGCACTGTTTATTCGCTGTGCATCAGCAAGTCTTTGCCGAAGACCAAGGCGCGTCTGCATGCCTTGGAAGAGGATGTGGTAAACGCTGCTGACCGTTTTGAAGCCGCAGCTGCCGTGGCAGCTCTCCATACACTGGGTGACCTCAAGACCAAGCCCTGCGATAAGGCCGTCCGAAAAGAGCTGAGGAACAACTACACGCAGCGCATGTCGAGCAAGAAGCACCCGGCGAGGGTGCACTACGACCAGCTGAGGAACGTCCCTTCTGGTCGTTGCCCTCTGTGCGGCCACCGTGATGTGGAGACGCTCGACCATCAGTTGCCGAAGGCGGACTACCCCCTGCTCGCAGTGGTGCCGACCAACCTGGTCCCCGCTTGTCGCAGTTGTAACACGCTGAAGAGTGATACCGGCCCGGAGAGCGCAGGCAAACAGACGCTCCATCCCTATTTCGATGACATCGGCGACGAGCAGTGGCTCTTTGCCCGAGTACATGAAGTAGTGCCAGCCGCGGTCACGTTCTTCGTGACGCCGCCGAAGACCTGGGACAGTGTTCTGACAACTCGGGTGCGATGGCATTTCAAAGTGTTCAACCTCGCAGAGCTCTACGCAGCCCAGGCTGCCCGAGAGATGGGCGATCTCCGGTACGTACTGAAACGCAAGGCCCCGTCCGTGATCGGTGATCATCTCAAGGACGAAGCTGAGGGCCGAGCCGAGAGATCCCCTAACCACTGGAGGACCGCCATGTTCCAGGCGCTGGCCAGCAGTTCCTGGTACATCGGAGGTGGCTTCGCGCTGGAGTAGTGGCTGGTCGTCCCGACCAGCAGGAGTGGATTAGGCAGACGGTTGGCAAGCTGCGTTGGTCACGCCTCAACGTAACCATCTTGGGCACTGCTTGTAGAGCGGAGCCGGGGCCTCGGTCATCAGTCACGCGCCACGTGACGATTGCCGTGATGTTACCTTCGCGGGCTCGGCTCCGAAGGTGTTGCCGGACTAGCCCGGGCGACATCTGTGGGGGGCGCGTGGTGGGTGGGCAGGGGACCGTCCCCTGGAACGTCGCATTTCTCAGCGGCGGTGGCGCCGGGAACGGCAGCGAGCTGTTGCCGCAAGACTCCGTGGCCTGGCGTGAGGAGATCCCGCAGAGCGGTGAGGTGCAGGGCCTCCTGTCGGACGATGGCTCCGTTGGTGAGCAGGTGGGTTGTGCGGGGGCCGAGCGGGGTGGTCAGCCAGGAACAGACGCTGCGGGCGGCTTCGGCGCTCACCGCGGCGGCCTTTCTGTGCGTGCGGTTGAGGAGTGCGGCGTAGAGGCCGCCTGCGGGTGTGAGCGGCGGAAGGCCGGCCGAGACGGATCGTTGGCTCGCGAGGGCGACACAGTGGAGACCGTCGAAGTCGAGGTCCCCGTAGTAGAGGATTTCGGTGAGCCGGTGGCCGGTTTCTGCGAGGCGCTCGGGGAGAGTGCTGATGCTGGCGGCGATGCGGTCGCCGTCGCCGAAAGCGATCCAGCCGACTTCGTCGCGGTGGGGCCACTGCCGCAGGATGCGGCGGAGGTTGTCGAAGGCGGCCGTGTTCTCGACGATGAGTAGCCAGGGCGCTGGCCCGAGTTCGATGACGTTCAGGGGCTCGGGGGTGAGGTAGGCACGCAGGTGGTCTCTGACGCTCAGGAGCCCTTCGAGTACCCACTTCGAGTCGTGAATGCCGTCGAGGTACTTCTCGTCGCCGAAGAGCTGACAGGCGCGGTCGCGCAGCGGTACGGGTTCGCTGGTTGCTCCGCCGGCTAGGAGGAAGTCGTTGAGGGCGGTGAAGAGGCCGTGGTCGTGCTGGCTGAGTCGGCGTCCGTCGAGGAAGGACAATTCGGCGGCCCAGGAGCGGGCCGCTGGCCGGTGGGTGGCGGAGCGAGGCGGGTCGATGCGCTCGGCCCAGCGGGGCAGGGGCGGCAGCGCAGTGTGGTCCCAATGTTTCTTGGTGGCGGGCAATCGAAGGGTGCCGGCGGTCTGGAGCGTGTTGAGGGCATCGGCGAGGAGGTTGCGGCGTTCGGGCGCGGTGAGGAGGGCGGGGTCAGCGGAGTACGCGGCGTCGGCCAGGTCGTCGAAGAGGATGCGTTTGCGTGGATGCGCGTGCAGCCGTTCCCGGAGTATCTCGCTGAGCGGGCGTAGAGCAGTCATGCCTATTCCTCCCCATCCTGGTCTGCCGGTTCTGGTGTTTCGCCGGTCTGGTCGCTGGTGGGCTCGGTGAGGGGGAAGCGGTGCAGTCGTGCGGCGCGGATGCCGTCGGAGTGGGCATTGGTGACGCCGTCGCTGACGGCATCTCCGTAGCGTTCGGCCAGCTGGACGAGACGATGGCCAGTCCGCGCGTCGTGGGCGTTGTTGCGCAGTCGCAGGATGAGGGGGAAGCGGCCGACGGCGTCGAGGTCTTCCACGCCGGTGGTGTAGATGAGCTGAACGCCATGGGTGGCGGCGACTGTACGTTGCAGGTCGATGAAGGGCACGTAGTTGGACTTGCCCATCGGGTTGTCCAGCAGCAGGGTTCCGACTCCACCGGGCAGTCCGCGGTTGCGGTTGGCCGCGCGGACCTGCGCAAGGCAGCAGTACAGCAGCACGGACACGGTCAGGAGTTCACCACCGGAAAACTTCTTGATCTTCGTGACGTCGACGGGGTCCATGACTGGGATCGGGTGCGGCTTGAGGACCTTTGCGGTGATGTTCCCGCTGCCGCCCAGGGCGGCCAGTACCAGGCGCTTGGCCAGGTCGAGCGCCGGGGGCAGGACGTTGGCGCTGCTGGAGTGTTTGACGGCGACGCCGGCGACCAGGGTGTCCACACTGGTGGAGATGCGGTGGGTGAGGGTTTCTTCGCTGCCCCAGTCGGCGAGCTTGAGGGTGAGGAAGGGCTTGCCTGACCATGCCCCCAAGCCCGCGGGGAGTTTGGAGTGCCGGGCGACCTGGTGCAGCGAGTCCACGACGGTCTTGGCGAGCGCGGCGCACTGCTGGACCAGGAGAAGCTGGTCCTCGGTGAGCTGATCGAGCAGCGTGGTGATGCGCTTTTCGCGCAGTTCGATCTCCGGAATCAGGGTGGCCAGCGAGGCGTAGAGCTGCGCCGAGTCCTCGGTGAGCCGCGCCACGAGCTGGGCATCGACGGCGTCGGCATATTGCCGATCAGCGGCCAGCTGGTGAACATGGCGGGTGGCTGCGGCGAGTCTTCGCGTGGCCTTGGTGAGGGTCTGCTGCGCATCGGTGATGGCTGTGGTGAGCAGGTCCCGCAGGTGGTGGGCCTGCTTCTCGGTCATCTCCGACGCGTCCGCTTCCACAATGTCGCAGCGCTCTGCGAGCCACCCGGCGGCGTCCGGCAGCGGCGCTGCAAAGTCGGGTGTCCAGTGGGCAGCCAGCCCGTCGAGGCTGGCACGGAGCGCATCGTGGGCACGGTGCAGAGAACTCGCCTCCAGTGCAGCTGTGTTGGCCTTCTCCTTGAAGGCGTGGTGTTGCTCGATACAGGTGGTTTGCTCGCGGTCTGCCTGTTCGGCTGCCTGCCGGGCCGCCGCGGCTGCGACTGCGGCGGTCTGGGGCTTGGAGAACTCCCGGAGCGCCGATGTCGAGGCATCCGGGTCATTGACCTGATGGGCGGTGGACGCTTCGGATGCCTCGGCTTGCTCGGTCAGCATGGCGCAGCGTGTAGCTCGGGTGGCCGCCTCCTGGGCCTCGCGGCCAGCTCGCTCGACTGCCTCGTCTCGCCCTTCCGGCGTGGTTGCCTCAGGGCGGGTGGCCAGCTCGGCTGAGAGCATGCGCGTGGCGTCGTCCAGGGCACCCAAGCTTTTGTCGGCGTGCGCCAGGCGGCTGGCGGTGATGGCAAGGTCGGTGCGCAGCTGGGTGTCGGCCGCTTCGGACTCCAGGACGGTCCGGGCGTTGGTGAAGCGTTCCTCCAGAGCGTCCAGCGAGGCACGCTCCAGGGCACGCTGGTCCAGGTTCGCTGCGCCGGTCTCGGGTACCAGTGTGGCGAGCTTCCGCAGGGAGCTGCGGTGGCGTTTCAGGTCCTGTTTGCAGACCGTTTCGTCACGCCGGTGGCGCTGCTCGGCTTTTCGAGCAGCTTGCTTGTCGCTGGCAGCCTGGCGTGCCGACTCCTGCTGGTCGGCTTGGTGCTGCCGGAAGGCACCGAGCTGTTCCCTCAGGTCCGCAGTGCGTTGGGACTGCTCTGCGACGTGCCGGGACCGTTCGGTGCTGGCGACTACCTGACCAAGGCGGCTCGTCGCGTCGACGGTCTCTTGCTGGATCCGATCGCGGAGAGTCTGCGCCTGTCGGTGACGCTCGTCGTGTCCGTCAAGTTGGGTCTTCCATGTGTCCCTGCGTGTCTCGGCGCGCTCCAGGCTTTCCTGGAGCCGTCGGCGCGGCTCGACCCCGAAGGCGTCCAGGTGTTCGGCCAGCTCCCGGGCCAGGGCCCGGTCCCGGTCCTGCGCTGTGATGAGGTGCTGGCAGCGCTCTTGGCTTTCACCGATCCGGGTACTGAGCCGCACCAGTTCGTCATCGGCGGCCCGACGCTGCAAGGCTGCTGCCTGGATGGGGAAGACGGCGTGCACATCGCCGGGACCTGCGCTGGTCAGGCGGGCACGGGCGGTGTGACTGTCACAGACGGAGATCACTGAGCGGGTGCTCATGCCGGTGGCGGCGATGGACCGGTGCAGGTCCTGGTCGTCGACGGAGCCGAGGACGACGATGCCACCCACGACGTCGGGCGCTTGTGCGATCGCGGCGGCGTGCCGTGAGGGAGGCAGGGAGTCGCGCAGGAACTGCAGGCCGCTGACCGCGTCCACCGTGCTGTCGGTGGCCTGCAGGGCGGCCAGGGCACGTTCGGTCTCCAAAGGAGCGGGCAGGAACCCCTCGCTCTCCAGGCAGGCCAGGGCACGCCGGTCGGCTGCCGCGGCAAGCTGTTCGGCAATCAAGGCGTCCCGGGCCCGGGTGATCTGGTCCTGCAACACCTGCAGCAGAGGCCGGCCGGCCACATCGAGGTCCATGCCGCTGCCAGTGACGTCGAGTTCGTCGTCGAGCTGGGCGAGCTCGGTCAACCGGGAGTGCCGGGCCAGGCGCTGCTGCTCTGCGCGCAGTGCGTCCCACCGGTCCCAGATCCGGCCGTATTCGGTTGCTGCCTCCCGCCAGTGCCTGTCGGCGGTATCCCGGTCGTCTGCAAGCTGGGTGAGCTGGTCAGCGAGCTCCTTCAGACGTGCCTGACCACGGACGAGCTGATCCTCCAGGTGTGCGGCGTCCGCGGCCCATCGGGCCTGAGCTTCCGGCGGGGTCTCCTCCCTCTCCAGGAGGCCGTCTTTCCGTGCTTGAGCGATTAGGGCGTCGATCTTCTTGAGGGACTGCTGGAGGGACATGAGGCGGCTGCGTGCCTGTTCCTCGGCCACCAAGTGCTTCTTCTCGGCCTTGTCAGCCGCTTTCCCTTCGCGTTCGGCATCCTTGATCTGCTGCGCGAGGTGGCCGGCGTCGCCTTCGCGCGCGCCTATGACCTGAGTGAGCTTGGCCCGGAGCATCGCGCCAGCGGCCTCCATGGCTTCACGCAGAGGGGCGATGTCGTGGGCGCGGCGAGTGAGCAGGGCATTCAGCTCGGCTTGTTCGCGGGCCAGACCCTCGCGCTCCAGGTACGTGTGGACGCTCTGCCAGGCTGTCCGATGCGCTTCGGCCTTGCTGTTCTCGGCTTCGGCCTTCTTCTGGTCGGCGCGGCGGGCCCGGGTGGTGAGGACCGCAGCCGCGTGATCGAGCAGATCGGCCCGCAGCCTGTGCGCTTCGCCGCGAGTACGGGCCTGTTCGGCCTGCTGCTTGGCCCTGCTGGCGCTGGTGGTCGCTGCGGTCTGCTGAGCGGTGAGTGTGTCGCGGCGGGCGCTGATCCATGAGCACGCCAGCTCGCCGGCTGCATGGACGGATGTCATCTCGCCGTTGAGGGCTGCCACATCGGCGACAGCCTGCTGCAACGGCCGCAGCCGGGTGATCGCCCCGGTCAGGAAGCGCAGTTCGAGTTCCCGCGCGGGTCGCTTGGCCAGCCGGACCGCCTGGTTCTTGAGATTGTTGCGCACCGTCGTGGGCTGTGTGGGATCGACAACCAGGTCGATGAGGAGTTCCAGGAAGCCCTCGGCGCTGTCGAACTGGAAGAGTTCGGTGATCGCGCCCTCATCGAGGTTCATCCGGCGCTGCACCTGTAGCAGCCGCGGATCGAGCCCGCGGTCCGAGAGCATCTTCTCCCAGGTGCCTTGATTGCGGTCATTCACGATCTGCAGATCCAGATGGTGGTCGGCAGCCATCTGGAGAGTGAGGGCCTTGAGATAGCCCTCCTTGCTGCGCCAGCCCCCCAAGGTGTGCACGGGCAGGGTGGTGAGGTCGGTGCCGGCGGCCGGGCGCAGGGTGTACCAGGCGCGCTGGAGCTTGTCCCAGGCGTCGTCGTCGCTGGCCGGGCGGTGTCCATCGGGCCACTGGTAGACGGCGCCCGTGATCAGGGCGGGGCCGCCGAATGGGGAGGCGTCATCCTCCCATTCCGCGACGACGTGCGCGGGTTTGCCCTCCAGGACGTAGTCGATCAGCCCCTTGTTCTTCGCGTAGCCTATGAAGTCGGCCTTGCCGGGCAACAGCAGGTTGAAGAATAGGGCGAGCAGGCTGGACTTGCCGCCGCCGTTGCGCAGCCAGACGATGGCGTCGCTGATCTGGCCTCCGGGCTCGGTCAGGTCCAGCAGGGTTCCGTTGAAGCGGGCGTCCTTGTGGCCGATGTTCTCCAGCCGGATCCGGCGCAGTCGCAGCATGTTCAGTTCTCCTCGGCGACAGCGTCACGGTGGTTGGTGTCCGCGGTCTGCTGCCGGCGGACGTCGGTGATCTTCTGGAAGGCGGGCAGGGCGGCTGCGCCGGCTACCTGGAGGCGGAAGCTGTTCAGCAGCCGGTACTCGAACGGGCCGAGCGCTTTGGCCTGTTGGGCGTATCCCTGCAGGACAAGCCAGTCCAGGACGGACTTGATCCTTCCGAGGCTGGAGGACGCGGCCAGCTGCCCGGTCTTGGTGAGCCGGTGCGGGGAGAGCGCGTCGTAGGTGTTCCACGCCGCTCGGGCCGCGGCTACTGCGGGGAGCAGACCCGCATCGTCCTCGCCGTCCTCGCGGAGCCGGTGGATCAGGTGCCGCACGAATGCGTCAATCTCCTTGACCGAGACTCGCTTGATGGTCTCCTCTTCCAGATCCGCAGCGGTGGGATAGGCGTGCGCGGCGATCGCCACGTGAATCAGCCCGTAGACCAGCCGGTCCTTGGGGTCGCGCATCTTGGCCGGGAGGTCGGCGAGTTTGAAGGCGAACAAGCCCCCGGTCGCGGCCGATACGCGCAGACCTTCCTCGGAGTGCGCCGTGATGACGTGCAGCGACATGCCCTCTGCGATGGCATCGACTATTTCCCGGAAGGCGGGCGAGGATCGGTAGCGCTCCACGAGGTCGTGGTAGTCGGCGTCGCCCAGCGGTTTGCGGCGGGGCTGGCAGGCGTAGCGCACCAACCGGGCGGCGTCGGTTATGTGCTGGGTGCGTGGCGTGGGTGTGTTCATCAAGCAGCCTCTTCTGCCACGGGGTGGCTCATGGCGGGCGCGGGAACGGCGAGCAGGTCGCTGCCCTGGTGGGTTCCGGTGGCAAGAGGGGTGCCGTCATCGAGCAGCACGAGGTGGCAGGCCAACAGCTGCCTCAGCCGGACCGCTGGATCCGGGTCGTCGGCGTCGGTTTCGGTGTCCTCCGGGTTGGGCGCGAAGGCACGCAGCACGCTCAGGGCGACCAGGTCGGTGACCACGGGCCCGAAGCCCGCTGCGTCGGCCAGCAGCTGCGACAGGCGCACCGGCCCGCCCAGTGCCCGTGTGAGGACGGTAAGGGCCTGCTCCCAGGTACTGCCGTCGTATGTCGGTGCCGTATCCAGGCGGTCGTCGATGATCACCATCTCGTCGTCGGGGAAGGCCGCCATCTGCTCCCGAGGGGGAGTGAGCAGCATCGGATAGAGCTCGGCCAACACCGGCAGCGCGCCAACGACCGGCCCGCACACCGCCTCGGCGAACGCCTCCGCGACCTGTAGGGCCTCGGGCCAGTCCAGGTTCAGGAGCGGCGTGAAGACGTCGTCTTTCATCGCGACCGTGTGCAACTGCGCTGGGGGGCGGAACCGCTGGGCGGCCTGGGCATCCAAGAACGTCGGCTCGGCACGCATCACCTGCCCGTGGAGTTCGGAGTGCCGCGTGTAGGCCCGCTGCAGCAGATCCAGCACCCGCCCGCAGGCGTCGCGTACCTCCTTGTCTCCAAAGCCGCCGTAAGTCTGGCGTAGCCGGTCAATGAGGTCGCCTTCGGCCGCCAGGCGTTCCGTTAGGTGCTCGCGGGCGTCCCGGAGCAGCTCTGGTGCCCGCTCGTTCCAGTCCACCGATGCCACGTCGCGTTCGGTGGCCACCAGCACCACGCGCACCCGCTCGGCGTAGGCGACCGACAAGCGCAGGCTCTGAGCTGCGCTCTGCTCGGCTCGGCCCCACTGACCGTGTGCGATCTGGCGGCGCAGCACGGTGTCCATGGCGGCCTGCGCGTCCTCCACCGCCAGGTCCAGTCCGCTCAACAGCACGTTGATCGCCTCGCTGCTGGCCCGGACAACGGGGTGCCCGGAGCGGTGCGGCTCCTCGCGCACCAGATAGAACCGCACCGGCTGCATCTGGTGGCCGTCCCGGAAGTCGCTGACGGGAACAGTGAAGTCAGCCCCGCCGGCGTCATCGTTGAGCAGCCCCCGCCACACGAACCGGGCCACCGCCACATGCTCATCGTGAGGCTGGCCCGGTGCGGACCGGGCCGCCAGCCCAGTCAGGAACCGCACGATTTCCTCGGTCGTGGCCTCGTCCTCCAGCCCCTGTCGTGAGACCACTGCGTCCAGCGCCGCCAGCGCGAAACTGACAAGGTCGTAGTGCTGCCGCGGGAAGGGCTGGGGCCCCGGGCGCCGTGCCAGGTCATGGAGCGTCCCTGAAAGAGCCAGCGACATCCGTCGGCGTACAAAACCCGGGTCACGGACCAGCTCCCGCCACTCGGGTGCGTCCGTCGCGGGTTGCCCAAGATCAGCGAACAGGTCGCGCTCTTCGGCCGTCAGACCCTCTGAACCAAAGGCGCCAAGATCCACATAATATGGATCTTGTTCCCTATCGCTGTCATATGCCATGCGGTTTGTATAGCAGGCATATCTGACAGAGCTCTCCGCCCCATCCGGTCACCGCCCACCACCTGGTAGCACTCCGGAGCGCGCACGCACCATCACGCCACCGGAGTGCCGCGCGGCGCCGCCTCTAACCGAGGAGCTGAAGACCCTGCTGGAGGACTGGCTGCTGCGCCGGTCCGAGGGGCTGTGCTGCGAACCTGCTATGCACCGACCACGGACGCCCGGTCAACGGCACGTGGGTTCTCGAGATTCGCGCTCCGGCCGGCATGTGGCCGACCGGTGCGGGAGGGCTCATCGGAGGGTGCGGGCTGCGGGCGGTGCGGTTCGGGGTGGTGGTCCAGCCCGGGGGATCGCCGGGGCGCGCGGTATACGCGTTGCTGTAGATGGAATGGTGGCGGTGGCGCGTTGCCAGCGGGTGCGCAGGGCAGTCAGGTCGGCCAGGGCACGGCGGCTGCCAGTGATCAGCTGATGGGGGGTGTTGGCCGGGTCCTCGGTGTACGTGGTGATCCGGGTGGCGACGGCGTGGGCGCGGGCGAGCAGGGCGCGCTGCACGACCTTCTCGCCCCAGTACTCGGGTGAGCCGACGGGCGTGGAGATGAGGGACATTAGGTGGCTGGGGGCGATGCCGTCGGCGAGAAGACTGCGGTGCTGGGCCTCCCACAGCACAGTGACTGGATCGACGGGATCACCGCCCGAAGCGGACGCGCCATCGGCTCGGACGCGGGCCGCGCGGCAGAAGGCGCGGCGTCTGCGGAACTTCGCCTGCGTGTGCCCACCCCAGCGGAGCAAGATCCTCGTCTACCTGAAGGTCGACCCGAAGCACGTCGACCTCGTTCCGGGATTCACCCGGGACGTGTCCGAACTCGGCCACCACGGGACGGGCGATCTGGAGGTGCAGCTCCGTACGCCGAGGGACGTGGAACGAGCGCAGGATCTGTTCCGCGCGAGCTACGCGGCGGCTTGATCGCCCGACGACACCCTGGTCATGAGTGTCAGGCGTTGAGTCTGTGGTCGTCGGGTGCTCTCCTTCGACGTGAGGGCAGGTCGTGGCGGTGGACCATCAATGATGCGCGGGATCGCCGGTTTGGCTAACCGGCGATCCCGCGCTATGTTGCTCCGCCCTGACCCGCTGGTGATCAGCGTGTACGGCTGGGTGTAGGGCTGGCCCTGACTGCTGGGACGGCCAGCGGTGTGGTGCCGAGGCTCGTTTTGCGTTCGTGGCCCGCGGGGCGCGTCTGGCGGGTGCCGACTCTGTGGGCGAGGTTCTCGGAGAGGCCGGCCAGCAGCGAACTGGGGGTGTGCGGGGAAGCGGTGAGGATCCAGGCGGGGCGGTCGGGGCCGGGGCCGGCCCAGATGGTCCAGGTGGCGAGTGTCGGCTGCGGACGCTGGGCGGCGAAGGCATCGAACTGGACCCCCGCGTCACCGGCGGGGGACGTCCAGCGGATCCATCGCCCGTCCACGGTGTGCTTCCATCCGGCGTCGGAGAGGGGCTGTGTGGCGGCGGTGACGGCTTTCTCGTCCACCGGTGCGCCGAAGGGCGCGTCCCAGCCGTCACCGTCGGCCAGGTGATCCAGCAGCTCCTCCAGCACGAGGTCAGGGGTTGCGCCGGTCGCGGTGAGGACCCATATCCGGTCGGATACGGGCGTCTCGTAGGCGGCCACGGTCCAGGCGTTCTCGTGGGCGGGCGCTTCGTGGATGCGCTCGATGCGCAGGGTCTGGGATTCGTGGATGGCGTGGGTCGTCTCATCGGACCAGGTCCTCCACTTCTCCCAGTCGCCGTGCGCGTCGAGGAACGCGTCCAGGAGGGCGTCGTGGTCGCCGGGGTCGGCGGCGTAGGCGGGCACGGTCTCCTGTACCGATAGGGGACGCTCAGGTTGCGCGGGCGGTGCGTCGAGGGAGGTTCGGGCTTCGGCGGTTTCGCGTTCGGTGTCGGTCATCGGCGCGGGGCCTGGGCGCATGGTCTCGCCGTGCAGCCCTTCGAAGGTCACCAGAGCTTGGGCGGGTGAGTCGAAGGTGTCGGCGACCTGCCTCAGGTGGTTCTCGCCGTGGAGGTAAACGCTCTTGCCGGTGTTGAGGTAGGTCCCGACCGCGACGGTGGTGTGGCCATCGTGGGCGTGGGCGTGGATGAGGAGGTGGCCGTGACGGATGTCGTCGTAGATCTTCTGGGCCTCGGCGGAGACCTCTCGGATCTCAGTACGGGTGCACCAGTGCATGGGGTAATTGGCCCATGTCCATTCCTCGTCGATGGCCTCCCGGAGCTGGGGCGTGATCTCGACGGCGACCCCCGAGGTGATCAGTTCCCGGGCGGCTTCCTCGGCCCAGTAGGGCTCCTCGTGGTCGATGCGGGCCAGGACCAGGGTGTTCTTGGCGACGACGTGCCAGTCGGCGGCTTCCAGACCAACGTGGGGGATGTGGGCCTGGGCGCCGGTAAGGGTGGCGATCACAGCGCTGGGGTGTGTGGGGTGGGTGTCGAGGCGGACGTGGGCGTCGATGGACGGGGGTGTCACCAAGGAGTGCTCTTTCTGCCGGTGTCCGGGCCAAGGGGGCCGGACACCGGCGGGCTTGGGTCAGCGGGAGATGCGTGCCGTGGGCGGAGCCGTGGTCCGCGGTGGACTGGCCCGGGGCGCCGCCGTGCCTCTGGTCGCGGGCCTGCTCTCTGGCGCGGGTGAGGTGGCGTGTTGCCACCGGGTGCGTATGGCGGACAGGTCGGCGAGCGCGCGGCGGCTGCCGACGACGAGCTGGTACGGCGTGGTGGCCGGGTCTTCGGTGAATGCCTCGATGCGCCGGCCTGTGTGGTGGGCGGTGCTGAGGACGGAGCGCTGGAGGATCCGCTCGCCCCAGCACTCTGCGGAGCCGACCGGTCCGGTGAGGAGGTCGAGCAGCTCACTCGGCTCGGGCCCGGTGCTGAGGAGGCCACGGTGCTGCGCCTCCCACAGGACCGTGACGGGGTCGACGGGGGTGTCGCGTCGTGTCAGGGCGACCAGGCACTGCCACAGTCCGGCGTGCAGAGGGTGGGTGAAGTCGTCGGGCTGCAGCCACCGCATGGTCGTCACTTCGTTGGGGTGGGCGGTTGCGGTGGCGAGCAGCAGTCGCTCCTCGTCGAGGGCTTCATCTTCGGCCTCGGGCGGGGGCGGTGGCGGTGCAGGGGTACGGGGCAGGGAGCCGGGGTGCGGGGTGAACTGGGACGTGAGTTCGTCGAGGTAGCGACCCAGGGCATCGGCCTGCGCAAGGACGGCCACGACCGAGTCCGGCAGCGTGGTGTCGGTGGCGATCTGGCACAGCCGGTCGGCGTGCTCGCGCAGCATCCGGCGGCCGTGATCGGCGCGGATCATGCCCGCATACGCTGCGGCGTGCTGGGGCCGGGGGCAGCTCTGGATGAGGGTGTGCAGGTAGGAGGCGGTCAGCCCCGGCGCCTCGGGTTGCGCCTTGGTCAGTACGGCGCTGAGCCATGCCGTGTCCTTGGCGTGCTGCTTCGGGCTGGGGGTCGGCACGGTGCGCATGGCGAGGAACAGAGTGCTGTGGGCGTGATTGCCGAAATTGTCTGGCGTCAGACGGCCGATGGTGCCCAGCCGGTGTGGTTCGAGCAGGAGGGCGCCGAGCAGGGCTTGTTCGGCGTAGTGCACGGGTCGTGGCGGTGGCAGGTCGTCCAGGTCGTCGCCCTCGTACGGGTCGGCGGGGATGGGCATTAGGCGGCCAGGGTGAAGTCGTCGAGGGTGAGGGTCTTGCCGAGGTGCGGGGCGAGGAGGTGGGCGGCGAGGCGGGGCGGTACGGCGTTGCCGATCTGGCTGAAGACTTGGCCCTTGTTGCCGGCCCAGGGGTAGTCGGCGGGGAAGGTCTGTAGAACTCCGGCTTCCTGGGCGGTGATCCGGATGGGCGCCGGGACGGCGGGCGATTCTGCGTCCCCGGCAGGCGAGGCGACGGGCTCGGCGACCCAGGTGCATTCGTTCGAGCGGTGCCCGAAGAACAGCGTTCCCGCGGGCTCGGACAGGGGCCGGATGGTGGCGTGGGCCTGGTTGTTGCTCCGCAAGGACCACGACCAGTCAGGGACCGGCACCGGCCGGCCCGCTGCCTGTTCGGCCTGGTCGCTGGGCCGGTCGGCAGGCTTGGTTCCTGCCCGGCTGGAGTGCTGTCGGGGGGTGTCCGGGTGGGGTGTCCAGGTGCCGCGGTCTCGGGCGGTGGACAACGCCTTCCGCGAGCCGGAGGGGAAGGGCTCGGCGCCGCCGCCGGGCCCGCCGCCGGCGCAGACGGTGGGCACAGGCCGGTCGGTCGCTCCCCACCCCAGGGCCTGCGCCATGCTGACCCAACGGGTGCGGCCCGGCCCGAACAGCCCCTCGGGCTCATCGATTTTGGCGTGGGTCGGCGGGGGCGGCTGGGCGGTGCGGACGCGGGAGGCGAGCAGGATCGCCCTCCTCCTCGTCTGGGGCACCCCGTAGTCCGCGGCGTTGAGGATGCCGGTCCACACGGAGAACCCCCAGCGGCGCAGGATCACCGCGTACTGCTTCCACAGAGGGAGGACGTCCGGCACTTCCTCCATGGCGACCCACTCCGGCTCTCCGACCGAATTCAGGTCGTGGAGGTAGCGCATGGGCTCGGCGGCCAACAAGGAACGCACATCCCGGCAGGCGCCGAGGAGCGCTTCGCGGGTGTCGCGACCAGTGGCGAGGTCTGAGACCGCCTGGTGGACCAGGGGCTGGTCGATCAGCCCGAGGCGTTTGCCGGCCATCGACCATGCCTGGCACGGAGGGGACGCGATCAGCCCGCGCGTTCGGCCGATGAAGGGCCACGTCGGATACGTCGCCACGTCGGTCCGGATCGTCAATTGTCCAGCGGCGGTACGTGTTTTGCAGGCCCACTCGTCCCATTCCAGGCCAAGGTCCTGGGCGCCGAGGACGCTCAGTGCCCTGCTCCAGCCGCCCGGCCCCGCGAAGAGGTCGAGGATCAAGCGGCCAGCCCGAAGTCGTCCTGCACCGCGGCTTCGGCATCACCGCGACAGGCCCAGGGCGAGCAGCCGTCCACGACGCCGTTCTCCAGCTCGTCGGCATCGTCAGCCCCGATGCGCAGGGCGGCCCGCTCGGCGGGGGTGACGTGATCGATCGGTGCTTCGCCGAGAGGGACGCGGGAGCGGTGCAGGAATGCCTCGCCCAGCAGGCGGTTGCCGCTGGCGTTGGCGCGGGCGTTGCCCTGGCGGATGGCGGCGTCGAAGGCCACCACGTCCGCCCACTCGGCAGGCGAGGTGTCGCGGATGTGGCGCCACTGCGCGTTGCCGTGGAACGGGCACCCGAGGCATGACGACTTCGGGGTGTCCGCGAGGTTGAGCGACGACAGGTAGCGGACGCAGTCGGCCCGGCTCCAGCCGAGGTCGATGAGCGGGTGCCGGTTGCGCATGTACTTCACGTCGGCGTCCTTGGCGCGGTGGAACTCGTCGGTGGAGATCCCGACCCACTGCTCGACGAACACCTCGCGCGGGATGCGGGCGGGGTAGGGGTAGCCGAGGAGTTCGCGGACCTGCTTCTTGATCGGCTTGATCTTGTATTCGCCCGTGCACTGCCGCCGGGTCATTCCGGCCTTGCCGTCCTGGTTGAGGATGTGGAGCGGCATGGAGGCGAACCGGTGCTGGGGGGCGAGCGCGTCGTCGCGGATGTTGCCGGTGGACACCCGCAGGACGGGGATGCCCGCCGGCGCAGCGATCTCCCGCTCCAAGCGGTCGAGGTGCGCATAGACGGCCTGCGGTTCCCAACCGGTGTCAGCGAAGATCGCGTAATCGACCTTCGGAAGGATCCCCTCGGCGGAGAGGGCGAGGAGGGTGCTGGACTGAACTCCGGCGCCAAGGGAAAGGGCGCGGAATCGGGGTTGATCTGAAATGGTCTGTCCTGGAGATGGGGAAGCGGCGGCACGCCTCAATGCGGCAGGTGCGTCGGCAGGTTGGGCGGGGCCAGCCGGTCACGGTGTATGGCGTGGCAGAGGGCGGGGATGCGGTCGAGGAGGTCGGTGGCCGACTCGATGAACTGCTGCGGTGACGGGCCGATGAGGACCACCCGCTGTGACACGGCGTCGGCTCGGCGGCGCCGGTTCTCCACGGCGCGCGCAAGGGCGGCGGCCAGTTCGGCGCCCGCGTCCTGGGCGGCCTTGGCGATGTGCGCGACCCGTTCGAGGATCAGCAGGTCCGCGGACGTGGTGTGCGGCGTGTGCTGTGCGAGGCCGCGGAACAGATACAGGGCGGTGTCGGCGAGGTCTTGGGTCTCGGTGATCCACGCGGCCAGCGCGTACGCGTCGTCGGTGGTGCTGGTGCGCAGGGCCCGGTGCAGGGCCAGGGCGTCGGTGGTGATCCGGTCGAGGATCTGAGCCGGTGCGGGGTGATTAGGCACGGGTCTCCGTGGAGGTGGGCGTGTGCAGGGCCTGGGCGAACGCGGCAGTCACTTCGCCAGCCCGACCGGGGGCGGTGGCCAGGGCGCGCACGACCGGGGTGCCGATGACGACGGCATCCACCACCGGGGCGACGCGCGCGGCGAGGGCCGGGGTCGAGATCCCCACGCCCGAGACCACGGGCAGCGGGCTCGCGCCGCGCAGGCGCCGGGTGAAGTCGCCGAGCGCCGGGATGTCGAGCGGCCCTTGGTAGCCGGTCGGGGCTGTGTTGGCGGGTGCGTAGAGCCATCCGGAGGCGCCGGCGACCGCGGCGGGGAGGCTGATGTCGGGGGTGGTGCGCGGGATGAGGCGTGGGGCGCGAAGGCCCGCTTCCCGCGCGATCTCGTGCCAGCGGGCCGCCTGGTGGGCGGGCAGGTCGACGACCATCACGCCGGCGGCACCTGCGGAGGCGAACAGGTGGGCCAGGTGCTCGGGGCCGTGGCGGCGGACGGGCTCCCAGTAGGTCATGACGACGGTCGGCCGGAGGCCGGCGGCATGCTCGACGGCGCGGACGGCGGCATCGAGGACATTTCCGCGTCGCAGGGCACGGTGGTACGCGGTCTGAATGACGGGGCCGTCGAGAACGGCGTCCTCGGTTGCCAGGCCGACCTCGAACAGGTCGGCACCTGCCTGCGCGAGCTGGTCGAGGTGACGGCGCTCGGCGGATACCGGATGGAGGCCAGCCGGGACGAACACGCCAAGCGAGCAGCGGGGTTGGGTGAGGAGGGTGTGGAGGGGATCGGCAGTGGTCAGGGTGGGGCCTTTCCCGGCGGATGGGCTGTCGCCGGAGGTCAGCGGCGGCGCCCGGCCGGTGGAGTCGGGGGCACGGGCGGGCCTGCGGTGTGTCGCGGTTGCGGGCCGGGCGGCTCGGGCGCGGCGGGAGGGCTGCTGAGGGCGGGTGCGACGAGGTCGAGGGTCAGGGCGACCTGCTGGGCCTGGTCGTGGGCGTCACGCAGATGCCCGGCGACGTCGTCAGGGAGCCGATCCCACTGGGCTCGGTACTGGTAGCGCTGGATGATCTCGGCGGCGTTGCGCAGCTGGTCGGCGACCTGCCGCAGGATCGCGGTCTGCTGCTCGGGTGCTGTCGCGGTGTGCGTGGCCTGCAGGAGCGCGTCCAGGGCGGTGGGCAGCGGCTCGTCGTCCGCGGGGAGGCCGAAGAGGTCGGCATGCAGTGCCTGGGCGAAGACCGTCACGGGTCCGCCTCGGCCGCGGTGGCGGTACTCGGCTGGGGCCTGTCGGCGAGCTTCGAAGCTGACGGTCACGTCGCGGGGGGCGGCGCCGGGGCAGAGCTGGTCAGCGAGAGCCCGGGCGAGATCGTGTGCTGTCGGGGTGTCGGAAGGCGTCGTGGGGCTCCGGGAGTTGAGGTCAACGGGCCGCGGCTCGTGCCGCGGTCGCGGCTGGTCGGGCTGGTGGGCGTGTTGCGGCGGGTGCGGTGGAGCGGGGCCAGGCGAACGAGGCGGCGAGGTCGCGGCGCCCAGCTGCGGTGAGGTGGACGCGCTCGTCGCGGAACCAGTCCGGGCAGTCCTCGCGCATCACCAGGCCGCGGCTCTCCAGGGCGCGGATGGTGCTGATGCTGACGCGGAGGTCCTCGCGGCACAGATAGGGCTTGCCACTGGTGATCGCCACGTCGCCGCGCGCCACCGCGCGCAGCGTGGAGTCCTGGATGTGAGACAGGGCGGGCGGCCGGTACTCGGGTACGAAGCCCCGGCGGCGGCGTTCGACAGCGAAGAGTTCAGCGGTCGCCAGGGCGTCTGAGGAGCCCAGGGCGGTGAGGCTCGCGACGAGGCTGAAGCACCGGCCGGCTCCCCGGCGGGCCTCCTGCTCGGTCACGACCGCCAGGAAGCCGTCGCCCAGCTCAACGGGCAGCCCCGCGCGGGTGTGGTCGAGGAGGTCCACGGCGTCGATGAGATGGTCGGCTGCGTCGGAAGCGAGATGGGCGAGTTGGCGAACGCGTGCGTACACCGCGTGGATCACGGGGCTGTGGTACATCGGCTGGGCATTGAGGGTGTCCACGATGGCGAGCGCGGACCGGGCCAGGTGCTGTGCAGATTCCGTCTGGGCGTTCAGCAGGGCGGTGGGGGCTGGCCCGTTGAGCGCGTGCCGCTGGTGAGCGTCGTTGAATCGGGTGAAGTCGGCCGCCAGATTGAGGAGTTGTTCGGCGGGCTCAAGGGAGGCGGTCTTCTCGGTCAGGATGGCTCCAGGGCGATCGGGGAGTCAGCGACGGCGGCCGGGGCGGTCGGGACGGTCGAGCTGTGCAAGGGCGTGATGGATCTGGGGGTTCACTCCGGACCCGCGGACCGGTGTGATCAAGGCGCTGTTTCCATGCCGCGTGCTGAGGGGGATGTCGGAGAAGACCCGCTCCACCGCCATTGGCGCGGTCAGGTGGGCGAAGAAGTTGCGGACGAGGCACTCTGGGGTGTCTTGCGTGAAGGTGGCCAGCGGCGCGCCCTCGAAGTAGACGTGCTCGACCTGCCAGGCGATTTCCTCGCCGGGCGTGTGCTGCAGTCGGCAATACAGGTCGGGCGAGGTGAGGGCGCCGTCCTCGGCGGACCAGTCGTTCAGCTCGGCGAGCTGGTCCAGGGGCATGTCTGTGATCGGGATGCGGTCGGCGTGACGGACGTCGCCGAGCAGCTGGGGCAGTGCCTGGGTGACGGCGGCGACCGCCTCCAGGGGCGCCTGCCTGCTGAACGTCGCTTCCCAGTACGGCTCATGGTGGGCCACGGTGAGCCACTGACCGCGCGGGTGCAGTGGGGCGAAGTCGACGAACAGGCTGGCGTCGGGGCTGTCGATTGCGACGTGCCCGGTGGCGGCATCGTGCTCGTGCTTCCACCCGAAGAGGTGGATGAGGGGGCCGATCACGTCGGCGACCCGGTCGCCGGCGCCTGCCATGTACGGAGGCGAAACCATGACCCGGTCGTCGTGTGCGTACGGGCTCATCGGCGCACCTCCCGCTTCACCGCAACCGCCGTGGCTGTTGGCGCGGCTGCCGGCACCGCGGTCACACCGCTGCGGGACCGGTACTGAGTCAGCGCGCGCTGCCCTTCGGCGGTCACGGTGATGCCCCGCCCCTGGTAGAGCGGTACAGAGGTGTCGAGGTGGACCAAACCGCGCGTGTCCAGGGACTGGAACGTGCTGATGGTGATCAGGGTGTGGTCGGGGGTGAGGACGATGGTCGAGCCGCGGCCTCGTGTCTGCATCGTGGCCCCGCCCTTCGCCAGCGCGCGCAGCGCTTCGTACTGGGTGGGACTGATCTTGTGCGGCGCCTGTTGGCTGTTGGTGGATGCGCGTTCGAGGTCGCGGGTGATGCCGGTGACCAGGTAGTGGCAGGCGGTTTCGCACACGTCGAGCTGGTGGGCGGCGTCGGCGAGGTAGCCGATCATCTCTGGTACGGCACGGGCGTGCCTGGCGTTGCGGATGCTGTCCTCGTCCTGGTGCGGTCCAGCGAAACCGGTGCTGTCCAGGGGGTTGGCGGCCAGCGCGTGCGCGAGGCCGGAGCTGGCCAGGGACGCACCGGAGACGACGGCACCGAGAGCGTTGAGCGACTGTCGGCTGCCGCTGACGGCTGTGTACGGGCTTCCGTCGAGGGCGGACAGCGGCATGAGCGCCTTCCCGACCAGCTCCTGGCTCTTGAGCACGAGGGGCGTGAGCTGCCGAAGGGCTTCTGTTCCTGGTGCGACAGCGAGGTCGCGGACCCGGTCGTGGAGGGCCTTGAAATCGTGGGCGAGGTGGCGCAGGTGGTTGATCTGCTCGTGGAGATCGACGGCGGTGGTCAACAGGGCTCCGGGGCATGCCCTTGAGAAGGGCGGCGGGTGTGGGAGTCAGCGCGGGCGACGACGCGTCGCCGGACCGGGCGGCGGGCTGGGGGCCGAAGGTGATGCAGGGCGGGGTGCGGCCGGGATGTCCATCGGTGTGGGGATGCCGAGGCCGACGTGGACCGTGAGGCCGTGGGTGTAGGCGTGCGTTTCGGCGGCCGTGACGGCGCCGAGCAGGCCGTGCTGCTCCAGACCGGGTGGCGGTTGGTAGGAGGGTCCGTCCACGGTGGTGAAGCCGTGCTGTTCCAGGAGTGAGCGGGCGGCGGTGGTTGCGGCTGTCGCCGTCACGGTGCCGTTGGCGAACTGGAAGCGGAGGTCCGGATCGGCTTCGGGAGTATCGGGGCTCCAGCGCGTCGTCCAGGAGAGGTCGACAATGTCGATGGTGCGGGTCAGAAGCCCGTCCATTGCGTCCCCGGCGCTCTCGTGGGCGTCCCGGGCCGTGCCCGGTGGGAGCAGGTAGAGCGTGCGGCCGAGGTGCTCACGGGCGAGGAATCCGGCATCGGCCAGCATGCGGTCGGCGTCGCGGATACGGCGGTTGAGAACGACGAAGGTGTGCCCGTCGTCGGTGGAGCCGATGAACACATCGGGGATGTTCAGGAAAGACAAGGAGGTCCAGGGAGTGGTTGGGGAGAGGGTTGGAGGCTGCTCAGCGGGTCCGGCGCGAAGCGGTCTGTTCCGATGTCGCCACCTGGGACGGGGCAGAGGGGGACGGACGCCGTGCCGGGGTGGGCGTGCGTAGCGCGGTGCGGGCATCGTCGAGGGATTGCGCGGCGGCGTTCAGGTGCATGCGCAGCGCGCAGTGATGTTCGATGTCGTGCAGCCGTGCAGCCGTGCAGCCGTGGACGTGTCGGGGTTCGGTTTGCTGAGCGCGGCGAGCGGGACCATGGCCTGGGCGTAGTGGTACTGCGCCCTGCTGAGCGGGACAGCCGCGTCGGTGAGCGCTTCGACCGGCCGCCAGGAAGAGCCGGTCTCGTGGGCAGAGTCGAGGTGATAGTGGGCGTCGCCGGCGAAGCGCAGGGCGAGGTGGCTGAGCAGGTCGATCTGGTGCAAGGCGGTGAAGAATCCGTCGGGGCCGGTTCCGACGGGGTGGAAGCGGACGTCGGCGATGACTGCGTCCAGCGCGGCGGTGGGCGTCATGTCGTCGAGTTCGTAGGGTTCGATGAGGGTGTCCTGTCGTGGGCTTGCCAGACTGCGAGGGCGATCTGCTCGGTCCCGAGGTCCGTCCGCGGCCGGGACGGCGTGTGTCTGGCGGCTGAACTGGGCGGCCCAGTAGGGCTCGTGGTGCCGGATGTCCCACCAGATGCCGTCGTTCCGGGGAGGCTCGAAGTCGAGGAAGACGCTGCCGCAGGGGCTGTCGATGTCGATGCGCCCGGTGCGCGGGTCGTGCTCGTAGGGCCAGTTGAACAGGTGGACCCTTGGGCCGATCACATCGTTGAGCTTGTTCGTCCCGCTTCCAGCCAGGTGTTGTGGGGAGACGAGGACCAGGCCGTTCGGGGCGAATCCGTTCAGCGGTGCCTTCTGCCTGTGTTGCCTGGAGCGGGCACTGGGCCCGGTGATGCTGCCTGGGCACGGGCAGGCTTCTGGCGCGGTGCGATCGGGATCGCGTCGGGCGTGGGGATGCCGAGGTCGACGCGTGAGCCAAGCCCCTCGATGTAGGCGTGCAGGTGTGCATATTCGACGGCGTCTAGGAGGCCGAGTTCGTCCAGCCCGCTCGGCGGCAGGTATGAGCCGTCCGGGGAAGGGGTGAAGCCGTGCTGTTCCAGGATCCATCGGGCCGTGTCTGTCTCGGCGGTTGCGGTCACGGTGCCGTCGGCGAAGCGGAAGCAGAGGTGGGACCCGGGCAGGGGACCGTGGGGGTCCCTGTAGGTCGTCCAGGACAGGTCGACGAACTCCTTGTTGCCGACCAGAAGCCCGTGCAGGGCCCATACGGCTCGTTCGTTGGCGTCCTGGGGAATCCCCGGCGGGATCAGGTAGATGGTGCGGCCGTTGTGCTCGCGGGCAGTGAAGCCGGCATCGGTCAGGATGTGGTCGGCGCCGTGGCGGGGGCGGTTGAAAACGACGAAGGTGTGCGCGTCGTCCGTCGACCCGACGAACACATCGGGCAGGTCCACAAAGGACATATTTCTCCGGGTGAGGCTGCGAGGGTAAGGGGGAGACGTTGAACCGGTCGCGGTCAGCGTGTCCTTGGTGCGGCTGCGCGCGTTGCGGGGCTCGGGCACGGGGCGTTCACCGCTGTAGGTGCCGCTGCGGATGAGGTGGTCGGGATGCCGGGGCTGACGAGGGCGCGGTCGATGAGCTGCTGGTCCTCGCGTTGCGCGGCGGCGGAGGCCAGACGACGGGAGAGCCGTTGTGCCAGCGCGCGGTATGCCTTGGCGGAGGCATCCATTCTCTCGGCGGCGTCGTTCAGGACGCGTCGGCTCGCCTCCGGGGTCTCATCGGCGTCCTCGTACAGGAGCACTTCGGTGCGGGTGTGGATGGCAAGGGTGCACATGGCGGCGGCGAGCGACACCTGGGCTGAGGCTTCGGCGAGTTCGGCGAGGTTCTCGTGTCCGTCCTTCATGACCGCGTACTGGCTGGTGGACAGCTCCGCGAGCTGCTGCGTGCACCGCGTCGCCAGCTCCTGGGTCCGTACGGCGATCGGAGCCAGCTCGCGGACCGGCTTGGAGATCTCTCCGGCACTGACCTGTTCCACGTCTGCCCGCAGCGATTCCAAAGTGGGCGCCACCTGGCCGAGGAGGCGGGTCTGCTCTGCCAGGTCGATGGACTGCAATTCGAACTCCAAGAAATGGAAGGGGAAGGGCGAAGACGTCCGGATGACGCAAGGGAGCGGGCAAAGGGCTACGCGGCGGTGCCGTAGTCGTCCTGCTGGGGAGCGTGCTTGGCGACGGCACGGGTGGTGATGGCCTTCGACGCGCGGGCCGAGGCAGCGGACAGTTCGTCGGCGCCGGGCTCCAGGTACCACGGCCTCAGATCGAGCATCGCGGCGCGCATGCCGGTGGCGAAGCACAACGCGGTGCCCTTGGGGAGGGCGCGGATCGCGTCGGCGGGCAGGATCCTCTCCTGCCGCATGCTGACGGAAGTGGACTTGCCGGACTCGGAGTGCGAGGTGGACGTGGTCTGCACGTCGTGGTCGCCGATCAAGCGGGACAGTTTGTCGGCGAAGTCCGGGTCGTCGATGCCGGACCCGATCACCTTCACGGTGGAGGCGGACCACATGGCGTCCATGCCGGCGTCTCCCCAGACTTTCTGGCCCTGGCGGTAGCTCTGGAGGATCGTGATTGGGATGATTCCGCGGCTGCCGAGGTGGGAGTACAGGTCCGGCAGGTCGCTGATTTTGCACACGTTGGCGGCCTCGTCCAAGATCGCCAACATCGGCGGATCAAGACGTCCTCCCGCCCGCTCGGCCTGTGCAGTTGCGGCCCGCATCACCGAATCCGCGCACGCGGCGATGAGCGCGCTCGCTCCGCCGCCGCCGTCCTTGCTGAGCAAGAAGAGCGTGTCGGTGGAGGTGACGAACTGCGCCGGCCGGAACTCGGGGACATCCTTCTGCGGTGTCACCCATGCCGCGATCTCTGCGTTGAGCAGGGCGGAGGCGTACTGGCGGGCGGTCTCGTAGATCCCGTCCCTCGTCTCCGGCGGCCCCTCCACGGTCCCCTTGAGCTGGGCGGCGACGGCAGCGAAGCCGTGGTCGCGGAGGATGTCGAGCGGGGTGCGGTCGGCCGGAAAGGCGAGCCAGGCCATGATGTCGGTGATCGGCCGCTCGTCGAGGGCTGCGGCCAGGAGCAGTTGGCTCAGGATGTTGCTGCCGGCCTTGGACCAGAAATCGCCCTGCTGGCTCGCGTCGACGCTCGCGGCCAGGAAGTGCCCGGCCAGCCTGTTCGCGCCGTCCAGGGTCTTCGCGCTGGCGAGGGGGTTCCACCACATCTCGCGGGCAGCGTGGGCGATCTGCTGCGGGTCCATGGTCCACACCTGCCCCACCTCCGCCCGGGCGTCGTAGGCGGTGGTGAAGGCATCGCCGGCGGCCTTGTTCGAGGTCAGCAGGACCGGGCCGGGCGCGGCGAGAACGGAGGGGATGGCCAGCGATGTGGTCTTGCCAGACCGGGGGGCCATGATCGCGACGGCGACGTCCTCGAACCCCATCCGCACCTCATGGCGACTGCCTTGGAGGTTGCCGAGCAGGATGCCGGTGTCCTTCGCGTCGATGCGCTTGGCGTCCTTCAGGCTCGGACGCAGCGAACGGGCCTTGTCGGTGATCGCCTTGGCCATCAGTGGCTCGATGTCCCCGGCCTTAGCCATGTCGGTGATCTTCTTCCGGCCACCGCCGCGGTTCTTGTACCGGGCCCACAGGAGACCAGCCGCTGCCCCGAGGGCCAGCAGGAGGAGAACGGGGACGATGCGGGTGCCGATCAGCAGGGACGTTTCCCCTGCCTTGGGCCACAACCGTTCGGGGTGGAGCAGGGCGGCGGTCGGCTGGTAGGGCGCCGGTGTGGCTGATTCCGTCAGCCAGGCGGCAGCGTTTCCGCCGAGCCAGGCGAGATTGGCCAGGGGGACGGCGATGGCGAGAACGCCGAGGAGGATCTTGAAGGCTATGTCGTAGCCGTCGTTCGAACTCAGTGACGGGGAGGAAGGGTTGGGCAAAAGGGGGATTCCAGAGAGTGTCGGAGTGTGCGGTTGGCGTCAGCGGGTGCGCCGGGGAGGCGGCGCTTTCGTCGGCACGGGGGCGGACACTGGCTGCGTGGACCGATTGGCGAGGGCCGCGACGCGGCGCTCCAGGGCGAATTCGACCTCGGCGGCGGGACGTTGCGTAATGGTCACGTGGGCCTGTCGTCGGACGTTGAGCGGGACGCGGAGCGGATAGGCATCTCGGAGCAGCGGGGCCGTATCGGCGAGAGCGCGGGTGAAGCCGGTGATCAGGTGCGCCGGTGTGTCACCGCTGAGGTACGCGCGCCAGATCAGGCCCTCGGGGTCCTCACTGACCGCGGTTCTGGCGAACCAACAGTCCGTGAAGCCGTGGGTGAAGTGCTCCACATGGGCGAGGCCGTCGGGGGAGGTGAGGCCGTCGTGGTCGTGGCCTTCGAGCCATCCGGCCTGACGCAGGGGCTCATACGCATCGGGGGCGGGCGCCTGGGCTGTGGCCGGGTCGGCGAGGGCGTCGGTGAATCCGGCGATGATCTCGACGGGGGTGCGGACGCCGAAGCTCACCGACCAGGCCCGCTGCTCGCCACCTGCGTGCTGGAGGTTCCACCACGGACCGTCGGGGTCCGGTCCCAGACGCAGCACGGCCCTTCTGTCGGGACTGGTGAGCACCACGTGCGGTACCAGCGGGTTGGGTTGGGAACTCCAGTCGCAGGATCGGTGCAACGGGGCGGTGACCCACGCGGGATCGCCCCCGCCAGCCAGGTAGCGCGGGGCGACCAGTGCCATATCGACGATGTCGGGCGCGCTCACCGGTGGGCCCTGGTTGTGCGGCTGGCCGACACGAGCGGTGCGGGGGCTGGCACCAGAGGCGCGCTTGTCAGTGGTGAGGGTGTCTGCTGCGCGGCCCAGTGGATTTCGAGGATGGCTTCCCCGGCCGAGGCCCACTCGTCGAGGTAGGGCCCGGCTTCGGCATTGCGCTGGGCTCGTTCGTCGTCGTAGAGCCAGATTCCTGGGCGTGCGGAAGGGGGCAGGTTGTCGCGGGTGGCGAGCCATTCCTCCTGGAGGACGGCCAGGTAATCGAGCGCACTGTGGAGGGCCCCGAGCTGCCAGGCCCACCGGGACTGGATGGTTCCGGCCGGGAGGTGTTGCAGTTGCGTCTCAGCGGTGGCGACGAGGGCCTTGGCACCGGGACGGACCCGGTTGAATGCCCTCCAGATTTCTGCGTCGCGGTGGTAGGCGCGTCGCACATATGCCCCCACGTCGTGGGGCTCGCCGGCGAGGTTGGTGTGCTGCTCGGAGTAGGCGTCCCAGTCGGCGAGGATCTGGTCGCTTTCGCGGAGGAAGACGGCCAGCTGTTCCAGGCGGTGCTGGTGGATCTTGTGGGGGGATGTCTGCACAGGGGTCTTTCGGAGTGCGGTTCACCGGCCCGTAGCGGCGGCCCTACGGGCCGGTGGTGGTTGGATGGTCAGCGCCGCAGAGGTGCGGTCGCGCTTGTGGGCGGCGCTGGAGCCGAGGCGGTGACCGGTTGTTGCTGGCGGCGGGCGGCGCGGGCCTGCACGCGGAGGGCGTCGAGGCGGGTGGTGTGCGCGTCGAGGACCTGCTGCCGGGTGAGCGGATGGCTCTGCCGCTTCTGCACGGCGCTGCGGCGCGCGGTGCGTTCGTACATGCCGCGCTGGAGCGGGGCAGGGTCGGCGAGCGCCGTGATGAAGGCGTCCACGAGGTGGGCGGGCGTGTGCCCGTCGAACGAGGCGTGCCAGATCCGTTCCCCCAGGGTGCCGGGGCGCTGCTCGACCGCTTCGACGCGCCAGTGAGGCGTGCCGCCGTGGATGCGGTCAGTCTGCAGCTCTACGTGGCACAGGGCGTCGGGGGAGGCAGCCTCGTCCCCTGCGTCGATCAGCCAGCCGGACGACTCCAACGTTCGGAAAGGGTCGGCCTGTTCGGCGGGCGGCGGGGCGATGAGGGCGTCGGTGAAGGCGCTGAGGATCTCGGCGGGGACGAGTTCGCCGAATTCGGCGTACCACGGCTTGGTGTCGGTGGGCTCGGCCCGCAGCCGCCACCAGGCGTGGGTGGCGGACTGCGGGTCGAACTGTAGGTGGTGGCGCCTGTCTGGGCTCGTCAGGACGATTTCGGGGCTGAGTGGGTCCGACGTGCGGGTCCAGCCGGCTGCGGCGAGACCGTGGGTGACGTGGCGGCCGTCGCCGGGGCCGGCGAGGTAGCGGGGAGTGGTATCGAACGGGATTCGCCAGGCGTGCGTGTCGGCGAACGCTGCGAGTTGCCGATCGCTCACCGGCACCCTAGGACTCCGCCGCGGTGGAAGGCCCACTCCGCACAAGGGTGCGCAGGTTGTCGAGGGTGTAGTGGAGGGTGTGCTGGTCTGTCAGCTCCCACGCAGCGGTGCGCAGGTCGTCGACCAGGGCGTGCACGGCCGTGCGGTTCGGGATGTCCGGGTGAGCGAGTACGGCGCGGGCGAGGGCGCGCAGGGTGTCGCCGAGCTGGACGGGCAGGCCGGTGTACTCGTCGAGCAGGGGTTCCATCAGGGCGATGGCCTCGTCGAGGTCGGGGTTCTCGCGCAGGTGCTCGGTGAGCTCGTAGAGGGTTTCGGTGGCGCAGCGGACGTCGTCCGGAGTGGGTGCGGGCATGGATCTCCTCGTGGATGCGGGGTGGTTCAGCGGGTGGCGCGGGCACTTCCGGCCGCCGCGTGGGGCCGGGCCGTGCGGTTGCGGGGTTGGGCGGCGGTCCAGGAGTTGCGGGCCCAGGTGGCGGCGCGGGCGGCGGTGATGCGGGTCTGCTGCCAGGCGCTGAGCTGGGAGGGCAGGACGGAGACGGAGATGGTGCTGACACGGGCGGAGGGCGGAACGGTTCCGCGGGGACGCATCACCGGCTGCGGGTCGGCCAGAGCTGCGGTGAGCGCCTGGACGAGGTGCATCGGGGTGGTGGGGGACAGATGGGCCTCCCACGTTCTGCCGTGCTCGGTGCGTGCCCCTGCCCACCAGAACGCCGTGCCGGGAGCGGTCTGATGGAACTGCATCCAGCTGCTGTCGTCCGGGCTGGTCGCCGTGGGGTGCCGGCGTTGTTCGGTTGTCCAGCCGTGCTGGTGCAGGGGGGCCCAGGGGTTGGGGGCGTGGGCGGAGCGGGGCTGGGTGAGGGCGTCAGTGAACCCGGCGACGATCTCCACCGGAGTCTGACGGCCCAAGGTCACGTGCCAGGCCGGTTGCCCACGCGTGGCCTCGGCGCGGATCATCCACCCGCCGGGTTGGATGAACGGGTCGTACGCGACGCGGATGGTGCGGTCGGGGCTGTCGAAGGCCAGAGGGCCGCCGCTCTTGGAGCGGTCCTTCCAGCCCGAGGCGCGCAGAAATTCGCTGACATGCCGCACGTCGCCGCCGCCGGCCAGGTACCGCGGTTCGACCAGGTAGTGCTGCTGGGCCTGTTCAACCGGGCCGCCGGCTGGCTGCTTGTGCTTCTTCACCGGTGCCGCCTGATGACCATGTCGGAGGCCACCGGCTTGGCCACAGCGGGGTGTGCGGCAGTCGGTGGGTTGGCGAGGCGGTGGATGTCGTAGGCGTGCTCGTCGAGGTCGAGCGCGATGTCGTTGAGTTCGTTGGCGGCCCGGCCCAGGGCGAGGAAGACCTCAGGCGGGAGGGAGCCTGCCTGGGCGCGGTGCTGGGCGATCTGGGAGCCGGTAGCCATTAGTCCGGTCATCCGGCCCAGGACGCCTTCGTCGGCGTCGAGGACCTTTCCCAGGATCTTGGCTGCCTGGCGGGGCGGGGCCTGGGCGAGGTGCTCGGTCAGCTGGTCGAGTCCGTGTGCGATGTCCTCGGCGAGGGTGACGGCGTAGGGGGTGGGGTCGGGCATGGTCCTCCCGGAGCGCAGGGGCAAGGGGGTCAGGGGCGGTGTCCGAGGCGGCGGGATTCCCCCAGGGCGCCGTCGGGCCGGCCGGTGGCGAGCGGGCTGCCGCGGTCCTGCACGACGCAGGCGTGCAGATATCGACGGAGCAGTGCGGTCGCGAGTCTGGGCTTGAGGTGGTGGGTGATCGGTGGGGGTGTGCGGGGTGTTACTGAACTCTCCGGTCGGCTGTGTGGTGCAGGCACTGGTGGCCCCAGCCGGTGCCGGGGCCACCATCGTTCCTACGGGGTGCGCCGGGACGGCTCGGGGCGAGAGGAGGGGGCGGCCGGAGCCGGGCGCGCCGCAGAGGGGCGGGCTCGACGGGAGCGGGTCTCCTGCACGGCCTGCTGGTAGGCGGCCTCGTTGAAGATGTCGGGGGTGCAGTTGACCTTGTATCCGGCTACGAGCAGAGCGGGTATAGCGCGGCTCGCCAGACGCTTCTGCTCGTCGGCATCGAGGTGCCCGGGAACCTCGTGCCAGATGTAGACGGGACCGGCGGTACGGACCTCCTGGCGTTCCAGGCCAAGCTGGTCGAGCAGGTCGAGGAGCAGCTCGGGGGCGCTGGAAGGGGTTTCGGCGTAAATAGTGTCGGTCAGGGCTTTGCGGTAGATTTCGACATCGGTGCCGTACTCGTCGGCTCTATTGCCCATCAGGTTCTCCATTCCAAAACGAGATTCATCGAGTCCTGGTCATTGAGGCGCGGACAGCAGGGGCCGCCGCCACCGCGGGCGTGGCGGCGGGTGCGATGCGGCCCGAGGGATGCTGAAGGGCGGTGTCGATGCCGAGGGCGTCGAGCTGTCGGCCGGTCTCGCGCACGGCGCGAGCCTGGGCAAGGGTGTCGTCGCCGTTGAGGCGGTACACACCCGCGCTGTCACGGACGAAGCCGTTGGTGGCCAGGACAGTGCCGGCCGTCTCACCGACGGGGGAGGCGGCGAGGCCGCCGTCGGGCTGCCAGGTCAAAACGACCCGGTCTGCCTGCGACGGCTGAACACTCTGGGCAGCGTTGTGTCGGGCCTGCGTGAGCGCGATGTCGTAGCGGGCCAGCAGGTCACCGGCGACCTGCTCGGCCCCCAGGAAGGGGTCGTCGGTCAGGGCGATGCCGTTCGGTTCGTGGATGTCGCGGTATGCCTCGTCGGGCAGGTCGCGGGGGGCGACGGCGGCGATGAGGAATCCGTCGCGTTCGTCGTGACGGTAGAGGACGGCGAGCTGGGCACCGTCGGGTCGGGTCAGGACGGCTGCCTGCTGGGGCGGGTGGTGGGCGAGGGACTCGGCGACGAGGTCCAGGTCCCAGATCCGGTCTACCAGTTCGGCGAGGTCGTCCTTGTGCTCGGACGGGTGATAGGTGCTGGTCCAGCTGTCGGGGAGTTCGCTGGCGAGGACGTCGGCGTACGAAGCGAGACGCTCGGAGCTTTCGTGGTCGTGCATGGTGTCCTTGGGCGGATGGGTCAGCGGCGCATCGAGGCGGCCACCGGCGGGGGAGGCGGAGCCGGAACCGTGCGCGGCGGGGGAGGGCAGGCGCACACGGCGGAGCGCTCCCGCTCGTTCGACGGCACCTGCTCGGTACAGGTGCTGCGGCCGGAGTGCGCGGCGTGGCGGTCGGCGAGGGCGTTGCGGGTGTGGGAGAGGTCGCTCGTGATGACGCCCAGGCGCTCGTCGGCTAGTGTCCTGCGCCTGAAATCCCGGCATTAAGTTGCTAGGGTTTCTGGATGTCGTTTTCGGGGCGTCCTTCCGTCGAGTTGGTGTTGACCGCTGAAGAGCGTGATCAGCTGGTCCGTTGGTCGCAGGGGGCGTCGAGGTTGGCTGTGCGGGCGCGCATTGTGTTGCGGTGTGCTGAGCCTGACGTTGTGTATGCGCGGGTTGCCGATGACTTGGGTGTGTCGGCGATGACGGTCGGCAAGTGGCGCAAGCGGTTCGTGGAGTCACGGCTGGAGGGCCTGACAGACACCGACCGGCCGGGGCGGCCGAAGGCTGGCCTGGCTCTGAGTGATCTTGAGCGGGAACAGTTGACGCGCTGGTCCCGTCGGGCGAAGTCCTCGCAGGCATTGGCGTTGCGGTCGAGGATCGTGCTGGCGTGCGCCGAGGACACGTCGAACAAGCGGGTCGCCAGCCGGCTGGGAACCTCAGTGTCCACGGTGTCCCGGTGGCGACGCCGGTTCGTTGAGCTGCGGCTGGAAGGTCTGGCCGACGAACTGCGGCCGGGCCGGCCACCGTCGATCCTTCTCGACCGGGTCGAGGAGGTTGTCGTCGCCACACTTGAGACGACGCCGCGTGATGCCACGCACTGGTCGCGGGCGTCGATGGCCGAGCGAACCGGCCTGTCGAAGTCGACGATCGGACGGATCTGGCGGCAGTTCGAACTGAAGCCACACATCCAGGACTCGTTCAAACTGTCCACGGACCCGCAGTTCGTGGAGAAGGTCGTCGATGTCGTCGGCCTCTACCACCACCCCCGGAGAAGGCGGTGGTGCTGTGTGTGGACGAGAAGTCCCAGGTTCAGGCCCTGGACCGGTCACAGCCAGTCCTGCCGATGATGCCCGGCATGCCGGAACGGCGCACTCACGACTACCAACGGCACGGCGTGACCAGCCTGTTCGCCGCGTTCGACATCGAAGACGGAAGCGTTATCAGTTCCCTTCACCGCCGTCACCGGGCCGTGGAGTTCAAGAAATTCCTGGTCAAGATAGACAAGGCGGTGCCGGCCGAACTCGACGTCCACCTGATCTGTGACAATTACGCCACCCACAAGACGCCCGCGATCAAAGCCTGGCTTGGACGTCACCCCCGATTCCACGTCCACTTCACACCGACTGGTTCCAGCTGGATCAATCAGGTCGAGCGGTGGTTCGGACACCTCACTGACAAGCTCATCCGCCGCGGCACCCACCGATCGGTCCAAGCCCTCGAAGCCGACATTCGCACCTGGATCCAGACCTGGAACGAGGACCCCAAACCGTTCACATGGACCAAGAGCGCCGACGAAATCCTCAACTCATTAGCGAAATATATCGCCAGGATTTCCGGCGCAGGACACTAGGTAGCGCAGGCGCCGGGCGATATGCGGATCGGCCGGGTCACCGAGCCCCTCGTGGAAATCGGCGAGGGCGACGAGCACCTCGTCCACGGCGGCGAGGACACCGTCGTGCGCGGCGGTCAGATCGGTGAGGGCATCGGCCACCTCGTCGGTCGTAGTGGCTTCGCGGATGCGTTCGGCGATGTGGGCGACCGAAGCCCCCAGCGGCAGATGGTGCACTGGGCGGTGGTCGGTGTCGAAGTCACCGTCGCAGTCGACGTGGTAGCCGGCGGAACGAAGCCGGCCGACCGCTTCGGTGGCGAGGCGGGCCTCGTCGTGCTCCGCGAGGTTGGCGGGGACGCGGTGGTAAGTCTCGTGGGCTCGTACGACGGGGACGAACCCGGTGCGCTGAAGGAGGCTGTGGGCCTCTGGGACGCCGCCCCGGGCGAGGACTTCATCGGAGAACGGATCGCGTCGGATGCTCAGGAAGCGGTCGGCACGGGGCAAAGAAAAGTTTCTCCTAGCGTGGTTGGCGTGTGGCTGCCTGGATCGCGGGTGGTGCCGGAATGGCTGTGCGCGGGGGCGGGGCGTTCAGGTGAGTGGCGACGGCTTGGAGATCCTGCTGGATGCCGTAGAGGCGGTGGGCGATTAGCTCCAGACGGTGCGCGGTGTCGGCGCCGGCGGCGCCGGACTGGTGGGCGATGCGGTAAGCGGTCTGTTCGACGAGGCCACGCACCGCGACCAGCAGGCCATCCTGTTCATTGGCGAGCGGGGCGAGAACCCTGCCGAATTGCGATGACGCTGTCGGCGCTTCCTGAGCGCTGCCCAGCTGTTGGGAAGTGACCCGTGGAGGAATGAGGCGCAGGTCCGCTTCGATGAGGCGGGCCTCGTCGGAGAGCCTTCGCAGGAGATCAGTTGGCTGGTGTAGCCAAGTGCCGTCGAGGCGGATGAGGTTGGCGATCAGATCGAGGCGTCCGTGCTTGCCCTGGACAGCGATCCAGTGGCAGTCGTTCGAGTCCCCTGGTGTTTCGATGCCGGCGACGCGGGCGAGACGGTGGGCGGCCTCCGCCCACTCCGCACGGGACAGCTCCCGGTCGTCGGGGTGGAGTCGCGCATCGAGGTGGAAGATTGCCCGCCGGTCGTCTTGGGGGCTGGCGGCGAACGGATGCTCCAGGAGTGGGTCTTCGAGGTGCTCGGCCCACTGTTTGGCTGTCCACGTGGCCTGTTCGTCGTCCAGGGTGTAGGAGTCCAGCCCCGGCCAGTAGGCGACGACGGCATGTTCGGTCAGTCCACCCACGAAGGGCACCGCGTATCCCAGCGCCTCGCTGAGCGGGTCGTGCGGGGTGTGGGTGCGTTCGTTGATGCGGGGGATCATGCTGCTGTTCCTCCCTTGGGACTGGGCAGATCGCGGGCGGCTGCGATCAGGGAGCGCTCGCGCACCAGGTCGGCGTGCACGGTGATGTCACCCGGCGGGAGAAGGTCCAGGGCCCGGTCGATGGCAGCGAGCCCTTCGTCGTATCGGCCGAGCCGACGCAGGGCGCCGGCCACGCGGAAGAGAAGGATCGGGTCTCTGTCGGTGTCAAAGCCCGGTCGGGAGCTGAGAGCCAGGAGCCGCTCTGCGCCTTGCTCCAAGTCCTGGCCCAGCCAAAGACCGTGCAGCAGAACGTGCAGCGTCTTGGCGTGCTCCCCTGCCTCCGCGAGCACCTCGTCCATCAATGCCAGGCCCTCGGGACGGGACTGGCCCAGCAGCGCGAAGGCGTACAGGGCGCGGCTGTAGCAGTCCAGCGACCGGAGCGTGGTGCTCGGGAGCTGTTCGATGACGGCTTGGAGGGTGGGGCAGCGGAAATCGAACCGAAGGGCGCTCAGGTACAGATGCCGGAAGGTGCGGCTGGTGACCGGATCGGGGCCAGCGGCGGTGGCCTGCTCCGGGCTCAGCAGACCAAGAACGCTGTGCCCAGCGGAGCGTGCCGCCCATGCGGCATTCGCGCATACCTCAGCCGATTCGCGCCAGTCGGCGTCGAGTTCGCGCAGATCCCCTGCCAGGCGGACCGGCCAGTACGTGTCGGCCGGATGAGCGGCGGCTCGGGCTTCCGTGTCGAGGAGAGCGCGGGCCCGGCCGGGGCGGCGTACGGGGAGGGTCACCGGCAGCTCCGGGCATCGGCGATGTGCACCAGCTGGCCAAGGGCGGTAGTGGTGTACCAGCCGCAGTCGATCACCGCGTCATGGTCGGCGTACTTCGGCAGGAGGTGGTCTTCCATGGCGCGCAGGTGGATCAGGCAGTCCGGGCATCGGCGCGAGAGATGCACCAGGTAGCGGGGGTGGCCTGTGATGTACGTCTGCGGACCTCCGGTGGCGTCGCGCAGACGCCATCCGTCCTCGTCGGTGGGCGTGTGCCAGGAGGGAGCGACGACGTGCACTGCATCTCCCCACAGCTCCCCGCCGGCCACGCCCTTGAGGATCACGACCTGGTCTCCGGGTTCGAAGTGGGCGTGGGTGATGTCCCGGGCGGGCGTGAGCGGGTCAGGTGTCGGCGCGAACGCAGGTGTGGGCGGGGGCGTTGAGGGCGATGTCATACGAGTCCTTCCACGCGGTAGGGGTGGCGGCGGAAGGATCAATGGTCCGGAGGATCGCCGGTTTGGCTAACCGGCGATCGTCGTCTATGTTGCGCCCGGCTGGCCCGGGTGATCGCGCGGGTTGTCTCCTCCCCACTCCGACTAGTCGGCTTCGTTCCCAGGAGCCTCGACGACGTGGATGTCTGCCGCTGCGAGGTCGACGGCCCTGCGCAGGGCGTAGAGCGGCGCAGGGACCCAGAAGCCGCCCGCTGATTCGCCCCCGACCTGGTGGCGGTTAGCGGAACGGGTTCTCCGTCCCACGGTCTGCCTCGCTGGCCGCATCGAGGAGTTCGAGCAGGTCAGAGCCGTCCGCGTCACGCTGGTCGATCCACCAGCCAGCCCGGGTTACCAAGCGGGCCTTCTCCTCCAGCTCCGCCCAGTCGGCCTCGTCCCAGGCGCCCTCGATGACCAGCGCGGTGTGCGCGGCGGCCATCAGCTGGTGACGAGAGCGCTGCCCCCAGTCCAGGGCCTTGTCCGGGCCCTCTAGCGGCGGCATGTCGAACTTCTCGGCCCATTCGGCGGCGGCCTGCTGCTCCTCGGCGCGCTTGGCGGCGAGCCACTGCTCCTTGGACGCGGTGTCGGCGTCACGCGCCGCCTTCCAACAGTCGGTGCAGTCCCTCCCTGAGAGCCAGCGGGCGAAGCTGGCCCGCCGGTCAGCCGGGCGGTCGGACAGGTCGTGGGTGACCGAGTGGCCACAGGGGTGTTCGGTGATCCAATGTGTACGGACAGCCATAGGTGAATCTCCTTGAAGACGTGCAAGGGGCGGGAAGTTGGGGTGCCTGCTCAGGCATGTCTGCATCGGTGTGTCGACCGGGGCGGAACGGCGCTCTAGCGGTGGCGTGCGGTTGCTGTGGTGCGCGGCGGTGGTGCGGGCGGTGTGGTGTCCAGGGCGGGGCGTGGGCGGATCCGAGGTGCGGGGGTGCGGTGGGGCGGCAGGACGGCGATGGTCGCGCCGAGGTCTTCGGCTGCCTCGTGGACTTCGCGGGTGAGGAATTCGACCTGTCGGCCGAGCGCGGCGAGCCGGGCAGCGACCTGGCGGCCCTGCACGCTCTCCAGAGCGAAGGCGAACTGTCCTGCGGTTTCCAAGAGTTCCTGGAGGCGGACCAGCGGGCCCGCGTCGTAGCCGTGCTGGGTGGTGGTGAGCAGAGCTTCGGAGACGTCCGCTGCGGTGCGGGCCTCGACGACATCCCGGCGCAGTTCCTGCAAGGACACCTCGGGCACGGGCTCTGGGCGGTTGAAGCGCGAGACGTCCGGTCGCAGCACCCCAGGGGGAACGGGGCGCGGTAGCGCCTGTCCGGCCGCGTACTCGCTGTCGTAGTGCCCGATCACCTGACACTCCGGCGCATCCGGGTCACCGGCCAGAGCAATCGTGGTGGACGTGTCGTCCTCGACCAGATCGGCGAGCGTGATCCGTCGACCGTCGGCGGCGTACCACGACTCCATCAGCTCCAGCTCACCACGCCTCTGTGCAGCCCGGGCCCTTTCGTTCCACATCTGACGTTCCTGGGCGGTCAGTTCGGGTGCGGGCTGGTGATGTTGGTCGGTGAGGTCGGCGGCGATGGAGCCGTGGTCGGCCCAGGCGGCGAGGTGCGGCCATACCCCTGCGTGCTGCTCCCGCTCGGCGTCCGAGCCGGGAGTGGCGGGCTCATCGAGGACGCGGATGATCTCGGCATGGGACGCGGCGAGGCTGTCGAGGACGTTTCGCCACGCGGTGGTGTGTCGGGCGGGGGGAAGCTCGTCGAGAGCGCGGTGGGCGGCGGTCAGCAGTTCGTCGGCGCGCGGGGCAAGATCCATGGCGTAAGCCTCGATAGCTGCGTGATTCCGGCGTGCGCGGGCTGCCGTGGCGGTGTGATGGTGGACGGTCCGTCCATAGCGGTCGCGGGTGGTGTCGAGCACGGTCTCCACCTCGCGGTCGATGACGGCCATCCGCAGCCGGAAGTCACTTGCACGGGAGCGAAGTTCGGCCGTCGAAGGCGTGGGGGATATGGGGATCGGTTGCTCCTGGTGGTCGGTGTCAGCGGGACCGGGCCGTGCTCGTCACCGCCGCCGGCGGCGGGACGGGAACGGCGGTCGGGGTGGCCGGCCGTGTAACGGTGGTCTGGCGAGTGGGAACGGCCTGAGTGAGTTCGATCAGTTCCTCGCCCTCGGTGAGCCAGAGGGCCATCGCGTCGCCTCCGCCGCTCTGCGCCTGGCCGAGAGCTGCCTCGAAGTCGTCAAGAAACGCGGCATCGTGAGCTGCGAGGGGATCTTTCGCCCTTCGCAGGTGCGCGATCAGCTCGGGGGCGTGGTCGAGGAACCGGTTAAGACCCGCGGCCAGTTCCCGTGAATAGGGCTCGACAACGTCTCCGGGCTCGTAGGTTTCCTGGGCCCAGCGCAGGTCGTCGTCGGCCTCGGTCAGGCGCGACGAGAAGACCGCTTCCTGGTACTGCGGCAGAAGCCGATTTTGTATCAGGCTGGCTGCCATGTCAGTGCTGGCCGCACTGATACTGCTGGGTCCGGCGACGAAGGTCTCAATGACGCCCGGGCTGGGCAACATGGCCCCGATCACGCACTCGTTGTCGGACTGGACCAGCAGCAGCTCGGTGTCGCCGCCGATAAGTCGGGCGGCGCAGGGGATGCGGTGCCGCTCCAGGGCTGCAGTGAGGGGCCCCGGGCTCCAGACCCAGGGCAGGAGGTCTCTTTGGCGCTCTGCTTCGGGCAGCGGCACGGGGTCCACTTCCCAGTGGCCGGGCAGCCGTTGCGCGAGATCGACGGCGATGTCGCCGAGGTAGGGCTGGGGGCTCAGGGTGACCGTGACGTCGAGGTCGCGGGCGGACTGACGAAGCTGATGCAGTGCCTGGCGGGTCTGGTCGGGATCGTCCGTGGACAGCTGATGGATGCCGTCTTCAGCTGGGGCAAAGCCGGCGAGTTCCAGTGCGGTCGTGGCCCACTGGTGGCTGGCACCTGAAACGTGGCCGGCAAGAGTGCTGTGGGCTGTGCGGTGGAGGGTGATCTCGGCGGCCGTGTCAGGCGACGGTCCTTCGTCTGCGCCGGTGGACCAAGGCGCCCCGCCGTAGGCGATACGCATCGGATGGCGCGGGACCGTCATCGCGACCGGCCGGGGGCAGAGTCGGGGAATCGGGCGGTGGGCGCGTAGCCCGGCTCCGGCAGGGCCGACCGCGCGGGCGGCAGTGAGGCCGTCGGTGTCATGCCGTACTGCGGTGACTGGCCAGCGGCTGCCTGTGCGATCCGGCTTCGCCGATCCGACAGGCCATTGGACTGGATGGGGCGAGGCGGACTCGCTGAGGCAGCCGGATCGAGGGCGACGTCGGTTTGCACGTCGTAGCCGTGGCGGCGCAGGTCATGGACGGCCTGCCGGGTGCGGCGCGGGCCGTCGCGCTCGGGCTCGGTAAGTCGGAAGAGGCCCGGTTGGTCGGGGACGGGCTCGAACTGTTCCCGGACGAGGAACCAATGGGCCAGGTGCGCGGGCATGGAGGAGGAGAAGGTGGCGACAAAGCCGTGGTTGGGGTGAGTGCCGAAGGCGAAGTGGGTGGATGCGGCCAAAGTGCGGAGCTTTCTTTCGTGGCTGGGCGCGGGCACCGACGGACGGGTGGCTGTCTCAGCGGGCGGGAGGGGCGCAGCGCCCGCGTGGAGGGCTGGGCGCCGGCCCATCGGCGGTGCGTGCGCTGATGACCTGGTGCAGCCCGCGGCCTTCGGCCCGGCGGTCGTGGTGCAGGGTGATACGCCCGCAGGGGCTCATCGCCGTGAACGTGGTTTTGCTCATGCGGGACGGCCACTGCTGGGTACTGGCGAAGCTGGCGAGATGCGACTGGTGTTGGGCCGGCCAGCTGGCGGCCAGGTACCGCGGGCTGATGTGGAAAGAACCGTCGCCCATAGGGTGTTCGGGGGATGTCATGAAGTTCTTTGGGCGTGGTGCTCAGCGGCGCGGTGAGGGGGCGCCCGGCGGAAGGGCGAGAGGCGGAGCCGGGGCGGCGATGCCGTTTCGCACACGTGGGGTGCAGGTGTGTGCCTGGCGGAGGAACGTCTCGCCGTGGGTGAGCCAGGTCTCGATGGGCGTCCAGGTTCGGGTAGCGCGCTCGCCGCGGGTGAGCGGGACGCCGGAGGCCAGCTCTTCGTGGACGGCCTCGGCGTCGGCCAGGGCTCCCGCCAGGCGTGCAAGGGCGGTGGCGTCCTCGGGCCACGGGGTGGTGGCGGGACGGCAGCGGTTCAGCAGCGCGGGCGCGTGGTCGAGCACGGCGAGGAAGTTGCGCCAGGCGTTGTCCAGGAGATCCTCGGTCGAGCTTCCGAGGGCATCGAACTCGGGCGGGGTGGCGTCGTTGTACTGGCCGGAGGCAACCATGGCCGTCCAGGTGCTGTGTTCGCTGCGGAGGCGGGCGAGCGCCGCGGCGACGGCGTCGGTGCTGCGGGCATGGACGGCGCGGTCGTAGGTCGGAAGGTACCGGTCGGTGATCGCTCGTGCCGCGAGACCGGGGGAGGGCGGCAGGACGACGCTTCGCGGGGCATGCGGGTCAGCGAAGCCCCCTTCCAGGGGCATGGGCGCGAAGGCCCCGATCAGGTAGTCGCGTTGGTGCCCGGGGCGCTCGGCAAGTAGGAGGCCGGTGCCGGTGGTGGCGTTGGTGAGGGTGGCCGCGTACGGGAGGCGGGTGGTGCGCACGGCGCGTCCGAGCTCGCCGCTGTCCCACAGCCACGGCACGAGGTCCTCCTGCCACAGGGGATGGGAGTAGATCTCGACCTGCGCATCCCACTGGCCGGGCAACAGGCGGGCGACGTGGTCAGCCATGTCGCCGATGAACTGCCGGCTGCTGACACTGACGGTGGTGTTGTGCCGCTCGGCGCACCGGATCAGACCGGCCACCGTGGTGCGGGAAGCGGTTGACTCGTTGGCCGGCAGGTAGTAGATGCCGGCTTCGCCGCGCTGGAATCCGCTCTCTCGCAGAGCGGTGTGCGCCCAGGGGTACTTCTCGCCGGAGGCGAGGGCGACGATGCCGTTGTGCCGACTGTCGGTGAGGATGATCTCGGCGTCAGCCATGGGCGAGTGCCTCCCCGGACCGGAAGGCGGCGCGCAGGCTGCGGCCGTAGTTCCAGGCGTGCTCGCGGGACGCGGATTCCAGCTGGTCGTACGTGGCCTGCTTGGTCATCTGGCCCGGGTGCTTGCGGTAGCGGTAAACCGGGACGGGTAGCAGGACCCCGGGGGCTAGGTTGGTCACGCCGAGGGCCATGTAGTCCTCGCCCTGGACGAGGCCGCCCATCGGCGCCGCCCGCACCAGGTCGGTGCGAGCCAGGATCGTGGTGGGGCCGATGGGAATGGTGTCCGACGGGCGCTTCCAGTACGTCCACACATCACCGGCCTGGTGCAGGCCGGGCGGCGTGGGACAGCGCCACAGGGTGGTCGAGCCGTCGGGGTGACGGTCCTCGCTCCAGCCTGCGCACCAGCCCACTCCGGTTGATTCAAGAGCGTTGAGCCGCGTCGCCATGGCGTCGTCGGTGAACTCGTCATCATCGTCTGCCCAGTTCACATAGCGCGTGCGGACCTGGGTGAGGGCGAGGTTGCGGGCGCAGGCGGCGCCGACGGCCCGGGGGAGGGCGAGAGTGCGGATGCGGGGGTCGGTCACGAGCGGCGCCGGCAGGCGGGCGGGGTTGGCGCCGTCGATGGCGATCACTGCTTCCCACGGCACGGTCTGCCGGGTGAGGCTGGCGTGCATGGCGGTCAGGTAGTCGAGACGTTCGTCGTGCAGGCGGGTCGCGATGACGATCGTGATGCGGGGAGTGGGCAGGTCGGTCTCCGGTGAGGGGCGGGAGGGGTCAGCGGCGTGCAGTGGTTCGGGGCCTGCCCAACGCGGTGGCGGGAGCGGTCGTCGGAGGCGCGGGTGGGTGCTGGTTGGTGGCCGGTGTCGCGTGGCGGAGATTCACGCCGATGCCCTGCGTCGCGAGCTGGTGGGTTACCGCCTGGATACGAAGTGCACGATCCGCCTCTCCGTACGCGGTGGGGAGGAGGAAAGCGGCTCGGTGCGGGTGGTACTGGAAGCCGTGCGCGTACAGGTGTATCCGTGCCTCCTCGGGCACGCTGGCATAAGGGGTGCCCAGCACTCCGTCCTCGTACCAGACCAGAGTGACGACCTGGTCGGCCTCGGGCGGGATGTGAAGCAGTGGCGGCTCAGGCTGTTCCCGGGCGTTGCGGCGTACGTCGATCAGGGCGCACCTGTAGTGGGGCAGGAGACGCCGGGTGACCGCGGCGGCGGCACGCAGTGGGTCGCCGCCGACCTTGATGCCGTTGGGCTCGCCCACACCATCGAAGTGGTGCGGCTTGAGGGTCCCATCGCGCAGGGGTGCGACGAGGAACTGGTGGCGGTGCAGGGGCCGGTCGATGACGCAGAGCCGTTGGCCGGCGGGGCCGTCGAGCAGCGCGTGGTGGCGGAGGACGAACTCGGAAAACGCCCAGCTGACGAGGCCGTTGTCCCAGACCTCTTCCGCAAGTGGGAACTGGTCGCGGTAGGCGCCGTGCTGGCGATATTCACTGGTCCAGGTGCCGGGCAGGCGGGCGGCGAGGGAGGCGGCGAAGGAGGACAGGTCTGCGCGGTGGTGGGGCATGGGCTCCTTGGGGCCGAGGTGTTTCGGTTCGGGTCAGCGGTGGCGTGTGCTCGGCTTGGGCGGTGGAGGTGCTGGGCTCTCCCGTTGGGAAGGCGCCGGGAAGAAGCGGTGGAAGTCGAGGTGGTTGCTGAGTTCCTTGGCCGCGTCGCGGAGCGATTCCGACGTGCGTCGCAGATAGGCGCGCCCCGTGGCATGGTCGATGACCATGCGGTGTTCCAGTTGCTGCCTGTCGGCCGGGCGGGAGGACCGGCGCAGGGAGAGGGCGGTCTCCGCCGTCTCTGCGAAGTACGGTGCGGCGAAGCACGCCATGGTGGAAGCCGTCGAGAGGCGGGCGAGTACAGCACTGCCGTCTCGGTTCGTGCTGTGGGCGGTCTGGGCGAAGTCGGCGGTGAACTGGACGACGTCGCGGGCGAGGGACTGCGCGTCGGCGGCGTGCTGGATCAGCTCGGCGTAGGACGGCGCGGCCGGCATATGGCCGGTGCCGTCCAGCAGCCGCCACTGCTCCGCGGCGTCGAGGAGTTTGACCTTCATGTCGTCGAACGCGGCGATAAGACGGAGAGTGTCGTCGCGAGGTATCAGTTCGCGCTGGACATTGGGATTCATGAGCCTCTTGTTGTCAATGCATGCGGGCGTCGGTGTCGAAGAGCGCTAGCTCGTGGCTGTGCAGGAGGTGCTGCACGATGAAGCTCCGGCCCGCGACTTTCCACAGGCCCCTGCCACGGTTGAGGTGCGCGATGGCGTCCATCTCGACGGAGGTCAGGCCGAGCAGAGAGGCCGCGGCGTGGAGCTGGTCGGTCTCCTGGCGGTAGATGATGCGGGTGGAGCAGTCGGCGAGGAGGCCCTCGGCCAGCGCCCGGCCTTGTGATCCGGCGTCGCCTGCGGTGAGCAGATCGCTGAGCCGGTGGATCACCATCAAGTTCGCGATGCCGAGGCCGCGGGAGAGCTTCCACTGGGCCTGCATACGTTGCAGCAGTCCGACATGGCCCATCAGACGCCATGCCTCGTCGTAGACGATCCACCGTCGGCCGCCGCGCGGGTCGGTGAGGGCGGACTCCATCCAGGCGGAGGCGCAGGTCATGGCGAGGACGAGGGCGGTGTCGTCACCGCCTCCGCCGAGCCGGGACAGGTCGATCGTGAGCATCGGTGTGCTGGGGTCGAATTGCACGGTGGAGGGTGCGTCGAACATGCCGGCCAGGTCGCCGTGGACCAATCTCCGCATGGCGTGGGCGAGGTCGGATGCTGCCTCGCCGAGCCGTCCGGACATCATCCCGGCGGCTTCGTCGAGCTGGGTGGGGTCGTTGAGGGCGGCGGCGACGTCGCCGAGAAGCGGGGCCCGGTCGGCGGCTTGGGCGCGGATGACCACGGCGTTGAGGGCGACGTCGAGGGCGGTGTGCTCCATGGGCAGCAGGTCCCGGCCGAGGACGGTCCGCGCCAGGGAGCCGAGCAGCAGCAGACGCCTCTTGCGGATCTCGCCGACCCAGTCGGCCTCGGAGATGCTCTCCGGGCATGGCGCGGCATCCAGGGGGTTGAGGCGGCCGGGCAGCCCGGGGCCCAGCGCGACGGACGTACCGCCCAGCGCCTGCGCTACCGGCGTCCACTCACCCTTGGGATCGCAGGGGACATAGACCCGGTAGCCGAAGGCGACCGACCGGAGGGCGAAGCTCTTGGCCAGCGCGCTCTTGCCCTGGCCGATCACCCCTGCCAGCAAAACGTTCGGATTCGTGAAGCCCTCCACACGGCCGTAGAGCGCGAACGGGTCGAACACGAAACTGCCTTCGGCGTGGACGTCGCGGCCGATGTAGATGCCCTCTGCCCCCAGCCCGCCCTCGGCGAGGAACGGATACGCTCCCGCGACGGTGGCAGTGGTCATGCGGTGGGCGGGCAGCCTGAGCTTGTTGTTGCGGGAGGACGCGGGGCCGGGTCGCCCCGCGGGCGGGAAGAGGGGCGCCGGCATCTCCTGCTCCTCCACACCGGTGCCGCTGGCGTAGACGGCTGCTTCGACGCGGGCCTTCGCGGTTGCCTCGGCGAGCTGCCGACGGGCGGTTTTCCGGGAGGCGCGGTCCGTGCCGTGCGGGGTGAACAGGGGGCTGGCGCTGGCACGGCGGGCACGGCGCGCGGGTCGGTGGCTTATGGCAGGGCGGCTTTCACGTGACGACGGTCTGGACGCAGTGCGGGGTCAGACGCGCGGGGAGGCGCGGAAAATCAGCGGCTTCCGGTAGCCCTTGCCATCGCCCGCCCAGTCCAGCTCGATGTAGCCGTCGGCGAGGTAACGGCTGGAGCCCGCCCGGTGCTTGAGGGTCCCGGTTTCGTACGAGCCGTTGCCGTTGCTGCTGCTGTGTGCGAGCGCGTGCTTCAGGCCGGTGTAGTTGGCGTACTTCACGACCGGGTCCGTGCCCTTCGCGCTTCGCTTGGTCTGCAGGTGGAAGCGTGCCTTGTTGAAACGGTTCTTCGGGGCCGAGTAGGGGCCGTCCCAGTTGACCTTGGCCGTGGTGTAGATGTAGCCGCCGCTCCGCTTGGCGCACAGCTTCACGTCGAAGTCCCAGTTGTCGCTGTCCGGGTTGAACGACGGGTCGTCGACGGTGTAGCTGCTGGTGGTGCAGTGGTAGCTGGCGGCGGAGGCCGGTGTGGCGGTGACCAGGGCGGTGGTGCCGGCGAGGGCGGCGAGGATGGCGGCGGTGGAGGTGGAACGCTTAAGGGCGCGCATTTGGTGCCTTTCGGTGATGGGTTACTGGCTGCTGGGGGCGGTGTGGCCGTGCAGCGGGGTGTTGAGGTCGCTCGGAGTGGTCTTGCGGCGGACGCTGTGCCCGGTGGCCAGATGGCGCTGGCAGATCGTGAGGACTGGCGGTCCCTCCGGTAGCCGTTCCGGGCGGCACTCGGTGGAGGTGGTGGACGCCGCCGGCAGGAGGTGGAAGGCGGAGTGGATCTCGGCAATGGCCTGCCACAACCGGGTGTGTGCGACGGAGAGGTGCCGGCTCGCGCCGGGAAGCGGAGGGCGCGTTGTGTCGGCGAGTTGGTCGAGTAGCCGGTGCAGGGCGGCCAGGTGGGCATGGAGCACGTCGAGGTGAGCGCGGTCTGCCGGCTCCGGCGATGCTGTCTGGGCAAGTGCGCGGGTGTGGTGGCGGATGCCGGCGGTGGCGGCGCGGAGGTAGGGGTGCGCGTCGTCGGCGTGGGGAGGCGAGTTCAAAGGTGCGGGGGTCCTTGCTGCCGCCGTATCAGTGGAGAGGGCGGGGGGTCAGAGAGTGGTGCGAGCCAGCGGCAGTGCGGAGACGGCGAAGGCGTCGGGCTGCTGGTAGTTGAGGCGTCGCAGGTCGACACCGGCGGTGACGGCGGCGGTCTCGATCTGCGCGCAGGCAGCGTCCAGGAGGTCGTCGCTCTGGGCGGTGACGGTGACCAGTCCGGTCAGGGCGACATCGGCGTGTCCGGCGATGAGCTGCCGCTCGCGCTGCTTGACGTCGGCGTATTCGACGCTGTCCTCTTCGCTGTCGACCTGGCCGCGCCGGGCGCGTTCGCTGGCGTCGGCCATGATCGCCGACTTGCGGCGCTGGACGTCGCGCAGAGCCGACTCGATTCCCTGGGGCACATACACCAGGGACAGGCTGCGGCGGACCCCGGCGGTGAACATCAGGCCGTGGAGGAATCCGGCGCCGACTTGGATGCGCGGCCAGTTCTCCACCCAGTAGGTCGCGTGGCGGGCGGAATCGGTGGCCAGTCGGTCCCAGTCCTCGACCTGGACGACGGGTCCGGCGGCGGCGGGGTCGGCTTCTGCGCGGCCGGTCTCGGACCACTGTTGCAGGGCCGACAGGGCTTTGGGGTCGTAGGCGGTGCGGATGACGGCGGCGACTTCCCGTGCGCTGAGCCAGCCGGTGACCGTTAGCCCGGCGTTCCGGGCGGCCTGGGCGACGCTGGCCGTGGTCTGCTGCATGACGGTGAAGGCGCCGGGCAGCCCGCCACCGGCCTGCGATATCAGGCGTTTGGCGGCTTTGAGGTCCAGGGAGATCGCGAGGTACGTCTCGTGCGGTGCTGCCGCGGGTCCGGCGGCGGCGACCAGTTCGGAGTAGACCTGCCCGGCGACCGGGGTGTCGGGGCGGCCGTGTTGGGTCCAGTGCCGGGCGAGGGTGTCGCCGCTGTCGGGGACGGTGCGCTCCAGGACCTGCACGGTGGCGACGTGTCCGGTGCGGGCGATGCCCGCCAGCGTTCTGCCCCAGCCGTTGACGTTGTGGTTCTGCGTCGCGGGGTCGAGCAGGGCGAATGCGCGGCTGCTGACTCGGGCGATGGCGGTGAGGGTCTGCTGGTGTGGGTCGTGGATGGCGGCGGAGCCGGTGGCGGAGTCGCCAGGGGTGACGACCTTGAGGGAGGCGGAGGTGCCTGGCAGGTGGAGGATGCCGTCCTGCCGGGGTCGGGTGATGGGACGGGCGAGCCAGAGGGTCTGCCCGGTGTGGCGGCGGTTTGCGTAGCGGCCCACGATGGGGGCCCAGTCGATGAGGGAGCGGCCGTACCGGCGGATCGTGACCAGGGCGGCGACGGCCGCCCACAGCGGTGCGAGGGCGATGGCGCCGAGCAGTCCGGTGGTCACGACCGTCACCAGAAGTAGCGCCAACGCACATGAGACCAGAAGGAGTTGGGGAAGGGCGAGGCCGAGGAGGATGCCGCGGCGGGACCGGTGCGGAAACTTCACCGAGACCGGGGCGACGGAGAGATCAGACAAGGAGCGGTGGTCCTGGGCGCGGGGCTGGGGGCGGGAGACGGAGACCTCCCGCCCCCAGGGATCGGGTAGGGGTTAGGGGCCGGTCGGGGGCGGTGGGGAGGCGCTGACGGGCTGTGCGCCGGAGGGCGGTGCCCCCTGTGGCGGCGGGGTTGTGGTGGGTGGCGTGGGCTGCCATCCACCGGCCTGGCCGGCTGCGGCGCCCTGTCCGGAGCCGTCTGCTGCTGAATTTCCGCCTACGTGACCGCTGGTGTCATCGGCGGCATTGGTCGGCGGAGGTTGGACGGCTTTCTCCAGACCCGACTTGGCGGCGTCACCGCCTGGCGAGCCCCCCGAGTCTCCGCCGGAGGACGTGGTGGCGATGTCGCCGGGGAATTCTCCGGAGCCTGCGTCGGGGCCTTGGGGAGCTGCGCCTGCCCCAGCGGCTGCGCCGCCGGTTCCGGCAGTGGCGGCCATGGAAGCACCCTTGCGTCCGGCACGCTCGGCGTGCTGCCGGGCCATCTGCGCACCGGCGCCACCGGCGCGGTGGATCGACTCCCCATCCGTGCCCTCGGCCGCCCAGTGCACGAATTTGAACACCGCATAGGGGCAGAGCAGGACCAAGACCATGATCACGATGCCGGAGAGGACGTCGGCGAGCGCACCGAGCCCACCCTTGGGAGAGGTGTTGCCCATCGCGGCGACGCCGAGCACGAAGATGATCGTCATCAGCAGCTTGGAGACCACGAGGGTGGCGGTGGCTTCGATCCAGCCCTTACGCCAGCGGCGGGCGGCTTCCCAGCCGCCACCGGCGCCGGCGAACACGGCGAGGGTGACCATGACGAGGATGCCGACCTTGCGGACCATCATCACGCACCAGTACAGGACGGCGCCGAGGGCGACTCCGAGGCTGGCCACGGTGGCGACCATCCAGCCCAAGCTGGATAGCGCGCCGATCTCCGAGACCTTCACGGTGCGTCGCACGGCCGTCTCGATGGACTGGTGCGAGGCTTTGAAGAGCCCGTCGGACAGGGCGTCGACCACTTCGATGGCGATGGTGGTGGCGGCGACGGCGCCGAAGGTGAACAGCACGCCACTCATCGTGCCGGTGAATGCCTGGGCGAGGGCTTGTCCGTCGCGTCGGACGGCGGCACGGATGAGCTGCGCGCAGAACGTCCCGACCAGGATGATCAGGCCGATCGGCAGCAACATCTCGTAGTTGTCGCGGAACCATCCGGCGCTCAGATCGACATTGGTGGTGGAGTTGACGGCTTTCGCGGCGAGGTCGGCTGCTGCGGCGGCGAGTTCGCCGGCGCTCTTGGCGATCCAGTTGCCGATCGCCTTGCCGGGGTTGGAGGCGAAGTCGATCGCGTCGCCGGCTGCGTCGGTGGCCGAGCAGACCTTGTCCGCCAGGGGCAAGTCACAAAAGCCCATGGGAGCGTGTCCCTCCTTTCGGGATCAGGCGGTCAGGGCGCGACGCGGGGGGCGATGGCGGCCAGCGAGCAGTCGTGGTGGGGCCGGCACTGCACGGCGAGCGTGATGGCGCGATCCTCGGCACCGCCGCCATGCTTCTTCCAGGCGATCTTCTGCTTGCCGTTGACGGTGACGACGTAGACGTACGCCTGGGTGATCGCTGACGGGTCGTCCGCCAGGGCCTGCTTGAACGTGCTCGGGAAGTGGCCCTCGGCGGCCGTGCCGGTGGCGTGCTGGTCCTGGTCGGCCATACGCGACCACAGCACCGGATCGGGGACCTGGCCGGAGACGGAGGTCCAGTCGGCGTACTTCGCCTCCCCGGTCATCCACGCCTGCATGCCGTCGAGTTGCTGGCTACGGCTGGTATTCCGGGTGTCGTAGGACCACAGCATCTTCGCGGCGGCCTTGGCGTAGGCGACCGGCTCAGCGGTCCGCGGCGGCTTCGGCACCGACCCGGTCTTCGCCGGTCGGTCTGACGCGGGCGCGGGTGGAGACGAACTGCTCGTCGGTGTGGGGTGGTCAGGGTGCTGTTCGCCGCGGCCGGTGAGGAAGGCGGCGCCAGCGGCGATGACCAGCAGTACGGCCAGGGCGAGGGCGACGATCGCGATGCGTCGGTTACCTGGCCAGCCGAAGCCGTACGCGGATCGGGGAGAGGGGGGCTTGGGCATCAGTGGATCTGCGACCCCAGCGAGCTGAAGAAGGCCACAATTCCGTTCGCGGCTCCAAGACCGAGGGCGGCACCGGCGGAGACGGTGGCGCCTTTCTTGCCGTTCGCCTCGGCCTGGTGGCCGCCCGAGTGATGGCCCCAGGCCCACACGCCGAGCGAGACGGCGAGGGCGCCGACTACGGCGATGATGCCGAAGAGGTTGATGCTGTTGACGACGGACTTCAGGACGGAGAGGCCGGGCAGGCCACCGCCCTGCGGTGTGATGCCAGGGTTGTAGGCGAGGTAGACGACCCCGCGGTCTACGAGTGACGAGGTGATGGCAAAGCTCCTTGCATGCGCAGGCCCGGTGAGACCCGGCCCGGCGGGAAGGGGAGAAGAAAGAAGAGGGAGGGGCGCCGCGCTCCGGGGGCGGAGGAGAGGCGATGGGCCGGGCGGGCGGCGTCAGAGGACGCGGCGGGCGGCGAGAATCGTCCAGTCCGTGATCGGCGTGATCCGGACCGGCTTGGTGGTCCTGGGAGCCTCGATGACGAGGCCGTCGCCCATGAACATGCCGACGTGCTCGGGCCGGGAGGCAGTGCCGCGGCTGAAGACCAGGTCGCCTGGGCGAAGGTGCGTGGCGGAGACGGCTTTGCCCTCGTGGACCTGCGTGTACGTGGTGCGGGTGAGCTTGACGCCGGTGTGCGCGTACGCCTGCTGCATCAGCGAGCTGCAGTCGCAGCGGCGCATCGGGTCAGGTCCGTGCGCGGCGGTGCAGGTGCCGCCCCACTGGTAGAGCGTGCCGAGCTGGTGCATCGCCCACTCGATCGCCCTGCGGGCCTTCGGATCGGCGTCCTTGGGGATCTTGTAGCCCTTCGGGACGGTGCCCTCGGGGATGGGGCCCCAGCTGGAGCCGTCCTTGCCCGGGACACACGCTGAGGAGGCGCCCGATGACGCGCCCTTGGGGTCTTTGCCCTGGGCGGAGTGGGGGAGGGACGCGGTGATGGCCTTATCCAGCGCGGTGGCCAGGCTTTCCCACTTGGCGTACGCGTCGGGGAAGCCGGACTTCTGGACGGCTTGGGCGGCCTGGGCGACGGTCAGCTGCTGCCAGCCGTGAACCTTCTCCAGCGCCTTGTAGAACTTCGTCGTGGCGTAGACGGGGTCGTGGAGCTGCTGGGCGGTGCCCCAGCCCTGGCTGGGCCGCTGCTGGAACAGCCCGACCGAGTCGCGGTCGCCGCTGTCCAGGTTGCGCAGGCGTGATTCCTGCATCGCGGTGGCCAGGGCGACGACTTGGCCGCGGGCCGGCACGTTGAGGCTGATACCGGTGGTGACGATGGTCTGGGCGTTGGGGATCTGCGTCGCGGGCAGCGTGAGGTCCTTGATGTGGACGTGCTTGCTGTCCGCGCCGTCGAGGATCTTGGTGATCTTCTTCGTGACCGCACCGGTGTCACCCGCGGGGAGGCAATCACCGAACCGGCCGCTGTTCTGAGCGGCTTGGCTGGCAGTAGCCATCATCGTGGCCGTGCCGAAGAGGAGAGCGGGGGAGAGGACGACGACGCCGAGGCCGGCGGCGAGCGCCTTCAACCCGTGCGGCTCGCTCGCAGATCACCGTTTTCGAGCAGGGGTGGGTAGCGAGAGGTCATGAGTGTCCTTTGGTGCAGTTCCGGCGTGCCGCGTGCGCTTGGGGTGGTGGATGGGGTGCGGCGGCCGGGGTGGGCGGTCGAGGCGTTGGTCGGCTTTGGCGAGTTGCCGCTCGCCGCGCCGGCCAGGAGGTGAGCTAGGGGTGCCGGGGCAGGGGGAACCTCCGTCAAGCAGGGTGGGGGATCAGCCAGCGGCGGTGTGCGCCGGGCAGTTCAAAAACAGTAGGCCCAGATTGGCAGTTGACCAAAAAGTTGACGCGAGGGGTCGGAATCCGACCCCCCTGTGCGTCACTTCTTGGTCGTCGGCGAATTCGCCTCTACAGTTTTGGGACTCCCCTCGCCTCCCGCTTGTAGCCCTGGGCTTCTGTATGCCCAATTTCGGCTCGCGGGGACTTGCACGTGCGACGGGGAGACATTCCACCTCAAGCTCCCACACGAATCGGGGTTCTCTTTGCCCTTTTCCCTTCACCAGGGCGACGCTCTGAGCGTCCTCGCCGAACTCCCGGACGACTGCGTCGATTCCGTCATCACCGACCCGCCGTACAACTCCGGCGGGCGCACGGCGAAGGAACGCACCACCCGCAGCGCGAAGCAGAAATACACCTCCGCCGACGCCGGCCACGGCCTCGCCGACTTCACCGGCGAGAACATGGACCAGCGCAGTTACGGCTTCTGGCTGACGCAGATCATGACCGAGGCGCACCGGCTGACCAAGACGGGTGGCACCGCCCTGCTGTTCACCGACTGGCGCCAGCTCCCCGTCACAACAGATGCGATCCAGGCGGCCGGGTGGCTGTGGCGGGGTGTGCTGGCCTGGCACAAGCCGCAGGCCAGGCCCCAGAAGGGCCGCTTCACCCAGAACTGCGAGTTCATCGTCTGGGCTAGCAACGGTGCCATCGACGCTTCCCGTAACCCGGTCTACCTGCCGGGGCTGTACTCAGCCTCGCAGCCGTCGGGCAAACAGCGCCAGCACATCACGCAAAAGCCCGTCGAGGTGATGCGCGAGCTGGTCAAGATCAGCCCCGAGGGCGGCACAGTGCTCGACTTCTGCGCCGGCTCCGGCTCCACGGGGGTGGCGGCCCTGCTGGAAGGCCGCGACTTCATCGGCGTAGAGAAGACGCAGCACTACGCCTCGATCGCGGCCGACCGTTTGACGGAGACAATCCGCACAACCCTCACCCAGGACGACGTGACGCTCACTGCCTGACGCCACAACGGCACGACCTGCGGCGGAGTTTTACACCCTTCGCGGACCTGGCGGCACCCCATAGCCCTGCCGACAGTCCGAGGGCGGAATTGCTCACCACACTTCCCGCTTCCCCATTTCCATGGCTCGTAGGAGGCCATTCCTTTCATGCCTGAATCCGTAGAACCCCCTGTCGACGGGGAGTTGGAACCGGTCCGCATTCCAGATGCCCAATTGGAGGGGATAGAGGCCAGCGTCCGGCGGCTGATGGAGCAGTCGGCCCAGCAGGCCCAACAGCTCGACCACCTTGCCTCCACCCCGGCCGCCGGGGGCACCTCTCCGTTCGCGGCGTTCGGCCTGCCGGCGCCCGGCGGACCGGCCCCGGCAGCGCCGCCGGAGCCACGTCCCATCCTGGAGCTGGAGGGCGAGGCGTACGAGGACGAACTCGACGGCCTCTCGGACTGGGTGGACGACTTCCTCCTGCCCGCCTACGGGACGGAGGTCACCACGGCGACCCCCTGGTGCCTGCAGTGGCAGGAGCACACCGACGTCGTCGCTTGGCTTCATGCCCTGTGGCTCGCCTACCAGCAGCACAAGGACCCAGAAGCGGGCCCGTCCGGGATGCTCGTATGGCACCGGGACTTCCTGACCCACACCATCGCCGCGATCCGCTCGCCAGGCGGTCCACTGTCGGCATGCATGACCTCCCCGGACCGACCCGCGCACCGGGTGCTTCCCGGACCTCCGCCATCGGCGCGAGCCGAGAAGGCGACAGAGACCGAGCCGGAGCCATCCGCGTCCGGTGAGCACGAGCTGACGTCATGACCCGGGGGCAGCATCAGCCGGCCTTCGGCCTGAGCTTCGATCCTCGTGCCCTCACTGACCTCCTCCAAGCCCCCACCGACATCCGCGACCTCACCCTCGCGTACCTGCAAGAAGTGGTGAACGCGGAGCGATTCGGGCTCCGGCTCACGGGTGACTTGGAGGGCTACCGCAAACTTTTTATCGACTCCCGGAAGGACTGGCGCGTCGTCTACGGCCTCCGCCCGGCGCCCGAGACATCCACCTACCGACAGGAGATCCACGTCGTCGCTGTCCGGCCACGGGCCGGCAACGACGTCTACGACACCGTCGGACGCCGCCTGGGGATGACCAGCCGGCCGCTGAGCGCGCGCACCCACGCGGCCCGCTCCAGCTCCCCACAGCTCACGACCCGCAGCCCGGCGCCCATGCCTTCCGCGGTACCGGGCCTGCCCCACCTCCCACAGGCACCCTCGCACCATCACGCCCGTTGAATACACGGAGCCTTGCCTATGCCTCCTGATCCCGCGCCGGTACCCGCCCGGCGCGCGGTCTCCCAGCTCGACCACCGCATCGAGTCCAGCACCGGCCACGACGTCGATGCCCTGCGAGCCCGCCGCGACCGCGGCGTTCTCGACGAGCCGCACGCCCGCCTGGTCGACCGGCACCGCGAACTGGCCCAGGCCGAGACCGCCGTGGCCTTCTACCGCACCCACCTCCACCGCTTGACCAGCGGCGAGTTCCCGATCGATGGAGCCCTGTTCGAGCGCATCAAGAGAGCCGTGGAACAGCTGGAGAACGCCGCCAACGAACGCGACGCCGCCGCTCCGCAGGTGATCGCTGCGCTTGAGCCGATCGAGTCCGCCGCCCGCACAGCGCCAGCGGCCAGGAGCGAACCGATCCCAGCCGCCGACCAGGCAGCGCTGCTGGCCATCATCGGCGGCGCCAAGCTCTACCAGCACCTCCACACCGGACGGATCTCGGCAACTACTGCCGCCGGCATCCGCATCCCCTATCCCGAGCTGAAGCGGCTCGAATCGGCCGGGCTCATCTCACGGGACACCAGCCACCCCCTCCACGCCGGCCAGCCGCTCGCCCTGACCGAAGCAGGGCGCACCGCGCTGGTCTCCGCCCGCCGCATGCCGGTGACCGAGGCGGCCACGAGGGTCACCCGGCCAGGAGCGTGGCCCACCACCTCAGCTCATCGGCGCTGACCGCGCCGATTCCCCATCGAAAGGCTCCATGTCAGCTACCGAATCAAACCCGCCTGACGACCGAAGTCGGCACGCGCCTGAGCTGGATGCCCGGCTTGACGGCTTCGGGGCCGACGAGAAGACCACCCAGGACTATTACGGTCAGATCGTCCTGATCGAGGACCACCTCATCCCGCTCGGCGAGCACCACACTGCCGATGGCGTCCACAGCTTCTACGTCCTGCACGACTCCTCGGCCACCTGGGACGTACCAGGCCACCCCCAGTACGTCGCTCTTCACCTTCAACGCGACCTTGAGTCAAAGACGTTCCGCTTCGAGCGAGCTCTGCTGCCACTGCCCGCGATGGCGCAGTCGTGGCTGATCCACCGTGGCTGCCCGCCGCAGTCCATCGGGCTCAACCCGGAGCTGGGCCCGAAGCCCGCGGACGAGGCGACGCGGGCCCTGGAGCGACGGCTCATGACCGACGGAGACCACTTCGCACTCGGGTACTCCTACACCTGCGACGACCCGGGCGACCCGGTCATCGTGGTGGCGCTGCGTGCCCTGGACGAGCAGGCCCCGTCCGAGTTCCGCGTCGTGGCCGAGGAACTCGATTCCAACGCGTGGACCTACAGCCTGCGCGAGGGCGGCTTCGACACGGTCGAAGAAGCCCTCCAGTGGTGCGACGACCGTCTCAGCGGCACGGCAGGACCGCTCCCACCCGTCAGGCCGGCCACGTCATTCGCCCGGACCGCTCCCGCACCGAAGTCACCTGCTCCACACCCGCCGGCCCGATCACGCTGAGCCTCAAAGCGACCGTGCGCGGCGAAACATAGCCGACGATCGCCGGTTGGCCAAACCGGCGATTCTCCGGACTCTTATATGGCTGCCGGGACGACAGATCTGGCCGCCGCTCCACGCATTCCCCCCTTCCGTAAGGAGGTGTATTTCGCATGCGCTCAACCCGAATTGCGGTATCTGCCGCGATGCTCGGCGTTCTCGCCCTGTCGGTTGCCTCGACTGCGGCGGCTACGGCCGCCCCAGCTTCTGCGGCGAGTAGTTCCCAGGTCGCCCGGCCATGTGACCGGCCTGGTCCGTGGGTGATCGACACGAAGGCCGTGACCATCCGCTCGAAGGCGTCGTCGAAGTCGACCTCCGTCGGGATTCTGTACCGCGGCCACAAGTTCACCGTCCACAAGACCCAAGGCAACTGGCACTACATCACCGACGCGACCACCGGTGAAAGGGGCTGGGTTTCCGGCACCTACGTCTGCCGGCAGGTCTACATGTGCCTCGACTGATTTAGCTGCCTCCGCCTGCCCCACCTCTCTCCCTCCCTTCAACTGTTAGGAAATCTCCTTGCGCCTTTCCCGCATTGCCGCTGCCGCAGCTGTGACCGCGGCCATCGCCCTGCCCGCCGTCACCGCTCCGGCCGCCAACGCCGCAGCCCCGGCGTCTTTCGCTGCCTCTGCCTCGTGTGACAAGTCCGGGCCGTACAAGGTCCACGCCAGCGCCGTGACCATCCGATCCAAGGCGTCGTCGAAGTCGACCGCCGTCGGGGTTCTCTACAAGAGCCACAAGTTCACCGTCCACAAGGTGACCAAGTCCGGCTGGTGGGTCTACATCACGGACAAGAAGACCGGCGTAAAGGGCTGGGTCTCCGGCGTCTACGTCTACCCGACCGTCTACACCTGCCTCCACTAAAAGGCCACACCACGCCGCGCCATCAATGGCTATCGGCGACCTCTCACGGAACCGCCGCAGATGAAAGGAGTCCGTTGTGCTTGACGGCGTAGACGACGTCATGGGCGTCATCACCGAGCATATCGAAGCCCGCTTCGATATGAACCTCGCGGAACTGCAGAAGGCTGTCACCGCGGCTCCGCACGCGAACCGTGAGGCCACAGAGGTCGTCCGCTGGCACGGCATGCTCGCAGAGTCCCAGAAAGCACTGGAAAGGGCTGAGGACGAACTCGTTGCCGTGCTCGAAACCCAGCCGATTGAACTCGACGATCGAGCTATGGCAATGGCTCACCGAGTGAATATGGCCGTGACCGCGAGGAACGGGCGAGCCATGGTCGTGCAGTGGCTCCTCGACCCCACCGCGTACGGAAAGCAGGGCCTGGCCGCGGAACGGCTGGCCCGGCTCAGCCGCGGGGCCCGGCAGGGCCCGGCCGTGCAGACCAGCGCGCCATTCCGGCCAGCGACTGCACCGGAACCGGCATCGGGACGAAGGTTCCTGCGGTGAGCGTCCGACTCAAGCCCAGCACCCTGGACGGCCGGCTGGAGCAGGTCTTCGACGCCGTCATCGCCGACCTGTACGCGACAGCCGCCAGTCCGGACGCCCCCGCCGCGGTGACCCGCGCCATGGAGCTGCGTTCGTTCCTCGCCCTGGCCGAGGAACAGGTCATCCGTGTCCGCGACCGAGTCCACCACGCCATGGCGGCCGAGCGCGACATGGACGAGCTGTCCGCGGGTGACCTGCGGTTTGACGCGCAGTGGCTGGAGGCCGCGCTCGATGCCCGCAACGGCTATCGAGCCGCGCTTGATGACCTGCTGCGCACCATGCCGACTGCTGTCCAGCAACCCCGGCCCGTCCGCATGGCACAACCGGTGGCCACCACCACCCTCCCCACCGCCGCCCCGGCACCGCAGCGTGCCGGGGCGGCCCGGGCCCGACCGTGAAAGCCCCCGATTGCCTGACCACATCACGTCACCCGAGATAGCGGGACAGATCCAGGACCTGTACGGCGCACCGCTGGCCGACCTGGAGGCATACAGCCAGGACCAGCCGCCCGGCATGCTCGCCGCCCTTCTCGGCATGCACTGCGACCTCGCCGTCGCCGAGCAGAGCATCACCGTCCACCGCGACCGCCTCGCCCAACTCGTCCACCCGGATCGGCAGATAGGCGGACCTGAGGTGTCGCACGTTCTCGACTGCGCCCGACGGCTCGCCGAAGCAGTCGCTGTGCGCGACCTCCAGGCCAAGACGGCTTGCGCCGTCCTCAGGAGCCTCGGTCGCGTCACCCCGACCCCGGGGCGCGCCGCCTCACCCGAGCCGGCACCCGCCCCCGTGCCAGCCCTGCCCGCTTCACCCGTCCCGACCGCGAGCACTGCTCCAAGCCGCTGACCCACGGGCTCCGTTCACTCACCCAGGAAGTTCCTCCATTGGCTACCACCGGTCTGCCCTCCGACACCGGCGCCGATATCGCCCGCGTCTCCGAGGCCCTGGCCATGATCACTCCGCGATGGCACGTGCGGATCCTGCTGGCGCTGGGCCGTCCGCTGCGCTACAGCGAAGTCGCGGACAAGGTTGCCTGGCTGCAAAACGGCCAGCTCCATCCCCGGCTTCAGTCCCTGTGCGAAGCCGGCCTCGTCCAGCGCACCGAGCACACCCCGCGGCACGTCACCTACGGCCACACCGATCGCGGCGCCGCCCTGCTGCCGGTACTGCCGCTGATCGTCACCTGGGCGGAGGAACATCTGGAGAAGGCAGACCGGCCGCTGCCCGCGATCGAGCAGATCGAGGACAGCCTCACCCTCCTCACCCGGCGCCACGCCGCCGCGATCCTGTGGGTACTGAAGTCCCGCGGGCAGACCGGCGGTCGGACCCTGGCCAAGATGGTCATGCCCGACAGCGACTGGACCAACGTCTACCCGCCCCTGCGGCAGCTCGTGGCTGACGGCTTGGTCGACACCGCCGGCATCGGGAAGCCCTACCGCCTGTCCGATGCCGGCGACGCTCTCGGGCCTGTCTTCGGCGCTCTGTCCGCGTGGTCGGCCGGGCAGCCCCTCACCCAGGCCGCCCGGCACCCGCTCTGGGGACGCCCGGACACCGCGCCCGCTCCGAAGACCTGGGTCAGCAACCAGTCGCGGCTACCAGCCCCAACCACCACGCCCGCACCCAGCACGAACGACCAGATCTCCTCACTGACGTGGCAGCACCGCGACCTGTTCTCCCATGCCACACCCGCTCGTTCGGGGGCAGCACTCGCGGCGGGAGGGCCGCGCCGATGAACAGCTCCCCCTCCACGGCCACCATGCCGGATGCCTGCTCGGCGCTTTCCTATCCGGCCCTGATCCGCCTGATCGCCGAGATCGACGACAACGGACCCATACCCCTGCGCCGACTGGCCGGCACCCTCGCTGATCTCTCCGAGAACCGCCTTCGCAGGGCCACCGATCTGGCCCGCGACCTCGGCCTCGTCCACGTCCGGCCTGAAGGCCGCCTCGGACTGACCACATCCGGATCGGAGTTGGCGGACCTCTACGACGCGACAGCACGGTGGGCCCGCCGCCACTCCTATCCGAGCACCACCTCCGACTTCACCAACCGCATCCAGAGCACCCTCGCACTCCTGGCAGCGGCACCCGCCCTCACTGAGGAGCGCGGCCTCTGTGGCCCAACAGCCGACTCCCAGCTGACCGCGGACGCTCACGCCGACTTGACCGGGGCACGTGATCTGCTGGATCAGTGGCTGGCCGCGAACCAGGCAGTCCAGCGCGGCGCGTCCCAGTCCGCCGAGTGACGGGCCCCACCGTCTGGCCCCGGCAGCCCGGCACAACCGCTCCGACCTTGCTGCGTGGCGTCTATCTGCCCCGGGCGGCCGACGGCGCCGCGTTCGCGATGACCACCTACGGCATCCCCCTCCTCGTCCTGGCCACTACCGGGTCTGCGGGGCTAACGGGGTTGGCCTTCGCACTGGAATGGCTGCCCCGGCTCGGCGCCTTCGTGGTGGCCGGCACTCTCGTCGACCGCCACGGCACCGCACGCGTCTTCCGCGCCGCGTGCGTCCTGCGGGCCCTGGTCGTCCTCACCGCTGCGCTCCTGCTGACGGTCCACGATGCCGGGGCGCTCGCGGCGGTGATCGTCATGGTGCTCGCCCCGGCATCTGGCGTCCTCACCGAGTTCAGTTACGTCGCCGCCGAAACCGCCGGCGGCGAGGCGAGCCGTACAGCCGGAGGCCGGGCGCACCGAGTGCAGTCCGTTCTGCTGGGGATCGACCAGAGTGCCATGCTCGCCGGACCTGCGGTGTCGGGCCTGCTGTTGGAGCACGGCGGCCCGCCAGTGATGCTCAGCACGCTCGCGGGCTTCTCGCTCCTCGCCGCCGCCCTCAGCCCCCGCCAGCGCTCGCACCCTATCGGTGCTATGCCGGAGAAAAGCGGGCTCGGGTCAGGCTGGCGGACGCTACGTACGCTGCCGGCGCTCGCTTGGCTGGTGGGCGGCCTGCTCGTTTCCAACGTGGCCATCGGCCTTCTCCAGGCGGCCATGCCGATGATCGTGGTCAACGAACTCGGGCGTTCCAAATCCGATGCCGGACTCATCTGGTCCGCCGCAGCCCTCGCGTCCCTGCTCGCCGTCACCTCAGCCCGCCGGGCGATCGACCGCTGGGGCCTGTGGCCGGTGGGCACCGCCTCCGCTGCCATCGCAGCCACGGCAACCCTCGCCGTCGCCCATGCCGACTCCTACCGCGGCTACCTCCTGCTGATCGCCGTCCTGATGGCCGGCGAAGGCGGACTCACCGTCGTCCTGCGCACCATGCGCTCCCATCTCATCCCACGTGACGTCTTCGGCAGCACCCTCGCGGTGACGATCCTGCTGCTCCTGCTGCCCTTCCCCGCAGCCGGACTCCTCGTCGCGGCGATTCCGCCCTCCCAGCTCGGACACGCCCTCACCGCTGCTGCCCTCCTGCAAGCCCTCGGTCTCGCGACCACCTTCACCCGGCTACGCACACTGCCCGCCGCATCTTCTTGACCCGCAGCAAAGAGAGGATTCACCGCTCATGCCCACCATCACGCAGGACCGACTGCCGGGCCTTCGCCGTTCCTCGACGATCACCGACCGGTTCCGCGCCTTCGACGCCCAGCACCCCTGGATCTACCGTGCCTTGGAGCAGCTCGTCGAGGAAAGGCTCGGCGCGGGGGCGAAGAACGTCGGGACGAAGGCGCTGTTCGAGGCTCTGCGATGGCGCCACCCGCACGAGGTCAGGGGTCTCAACAACGACTACACCGCGCTGTACGCGAGACGGCTGCTCGCCGAGCACCCGCAGTGGGCATCCGTGATCGAGATTCGCCGCCGACGCAGCCCGTGAACACCCCATCCCATCACCCGACCCTGTTCTGACCGTCGAGGAGCCTGTTCTTGCCCGACCGTCCTGTCGCCCTGGGCGTCGCCGCAGCCGACACGGAGGGGCAGGCCGGTCGCGTGAGTCCGACAGCCGCCTCGGCCCGGCGCAGCCGGGGCCTGCTGACCGGCTACTTCCTCGGCATGGGAGTGGTGATGGCCATCTGGGGCGCCCGGATGCCGGCCGTACAGCAAGCCGCCCACCTGACCACCGCACAGCTGGCTCTGGTGCTGCTGGCCGCCGCGCTCGGCATGGTCGCCGGACTGAAATTCGGAGGCCGTCTAGCCCTCCCCGAGCGGCTTCCCACCCTGCTCACCGGCGGAGCCGCCGGCCTCGCCGGCTGCCTTGCCCTCCTTGGGCAGTGCAACAGCCTTGCCTCGCTGCTCGCGGCGGCGCTGGCCTTCGGGGCCACCCACGGCGTACTGGACGTCGCCGCCAACGCAGCGGCGGTGCGCTGCCAGAACGCGTACGGCAGATCGATCATGTCTGGCTTCCACGCCGCTTACTCCCTCGGCGCTCTCGGCGGCGCCGCCCTGACCGCCGCCACCGCCCACACCGCGCACACCAGTCTCTTCCTCGTAACCGGCCTGGCTGTGGCGGTGGTTGCGCTCGGCGCCGCACCGGCGACCCAGACCCTGAGCGGTGCCGATCAACCGACGACGCCCACCTGCCGAGGGGCCGACGAACGCCGACCGCCGCTGTCCCGCGCGAAGTTGTGGCTGCTGGGGGTGCTGGCCGCGGGATCGCTGCTGGGTGAGGGGGCAGCCGCCGACTGGGCGGCCGTCCACCTGCACAGCCTGCATGCCACAACGGCCGTAAGCGCCACCGCATTCGCCGTCTACAGCGCCGCCATGGCCCTCGGACGCCTGACCGGGGACCGTCTCCACACCGTCTTCGGCGCCACAGCCGTGGTCCGGGCCGGCGCGGTGCTCGCCGCGGCCGGGCTTGCCACCGGCGTCCTGGCCGCCAGTGTGCCGTGGGCGCTCGCCGGATGGGCGGTCTTCGGACTCGGCCTGTCCACCACCGTCCCCTCGCTGATCACCGCGGCCGGAGCCGGTGGCCCCAGCGCCGTGGCCACGGTCGCCGTCATCGGCTACGTGGGCCTGCTGGCCGGCCCCGCCTTGATCGGCGCCCTCGCCAGCGCCACTGCCCTGCCTGCGGCCCTGCTGCTGCCCGCCCTGCTCGCTGCCGCCGTTGCCGGCCTGTCCCATCGCGCTCTGGAGAACACCGCCCCGTGCCCCGCACCACCACGCACACCGGCCCCGACGCCGTAATCCTCGACTACAACGGCGTGCTAGGCGTCCAGCCCACCACCACCCAGTGGCTCCGCCTCGCCCGCACTGCCACCGGGGAGGCAGACCTCGCCGCCTTCCAGAACGCCTTTTGGAGCGCGCGTCCCCTCTACGACGCCGGCCAGCTCAGTGACCAGGCGTACTGGGCTCAGGTCCTCGGCTTCCATCCCAGCAGGCGCCTGCTGCGCGAACTACGTGTCGCTGACACCAACATGTGGATCACCACCGACGACCGCGTCCTGCGTGTCCTGCACCGCGCCCACCAGACAGGACTGCCGATGGTGCTCCTGTCGAACGCGCCCGCCCACCTCAGCGACGTGCTCGACACCCACGACTGGCGCCGGTTGATGACCCACGCCCTGTACTCGGCTCGGCTGGAGGTGTGCAAACCCGACCCCGCCACTTACCAACACGCCCTGAACACCCTCGGAGCCGCCCATCCGGAGCGCGTGCTCTTCGTGGACGACCGTGGCGACAACTGCAGCGCCGCCCGCCGACTGGGACTGCGCACGCTGCACTACACCGGCCGGCCTGCCGACCTCGAAGCAGCGATGCTGCCCGCCGGCTGACCAACCCCAACCTCTCAGGATCCCGTGCCACCCCACGACGACCTTCGCACGTTAGATGGAGACGTCTATGTCTCCCCGCGCTACCTCGCCCGCTCCACCACGACTGGCGACCCCGCCCTTGCCCCACTCCTCGACCTCGGCTGGGACCTCCAGCACGACGACCTCGGCAACGTCTACGTCCATGCACCCGACCGCAAGGTCCGCCTCGGATACCTCCCCGAAGGCGAGGACGACGGTCTCTGGCGCATCAACGCCTATACGGACCCCTTCGGCCCGCCCACTTGGGGCGCCTGCTTCAACGATTCCAGCCCGACAGAGTTCGTCCGTGCCTTCACCACCGCGCTCGCCGAGGCGTACGAGCACGGGCCGGATACCTACCTCGCGGCGCCGGATCCGGGGCGCACCGACCGAGACCCGTTCCTTGCGGTAGCGCCGCTCATCAACCGTGGCTGGGAGGTCGAACACCCCCGGTGGGGCGTCTTCGCGGTCCAGTCGGCCGACGGGCTTGCCGGGCTGGAGTTCACCACCGGACACCTCGATCCGGAAGCCGAGCTGACCACCCGCGATGCCCGCTGGCAGCTGTGGGCCGGCACTTCCCTCGACCGCCCCGCCTGGTACGCCACCGCCAGCACCGACACCCCCGTCGCCCTGCTCAAAGCCGTCACCGAGTGCGTCTCCGACCCGGCCCCGCTGCCCCGATGGCGACAGGACACCCACAGCTACGTCGAGGGCTTGGCCCAGCTCACCCCCACCCTTCCGCCGAGCCCCCCGGCCCCCACCCCACTCGACATTCAACGGGCCGCCTCTCGCGGCCCGGCTGTACTCCCCGCTCCCAGCGTCCCGCGCTGGAGTACCACCAGCCGCCCTGCCCTGCCCGGCCCCCGTCGATAGGCCCTGCGCCACTCCTACCGGAAGCCGCTCATGTCACTTCAAGCCCGCCAGTTCTTCGCCGAGCTGTGCCTGCCCTTCACCGACAGCACGGTCGTCGGGAACACCTACTACGCCACCCCTATCGCGGGAGCGGCGCTGCGACTGCGCATCAGCTTCACGGAGATGATCTATGCGGATACGTACGGCGGCCTCCGTGTGGCGGTCGTCCACGCAGACAGGGGCGAGATCGACGCCGTGGCACTCAGCTTCGTCGATCACGGCACCTTCCACCGTCGTGATGAAGCCCAGAACACGCCGCGGAACAGCCGCGAGTGCGGCACCTTCAACACCTACCACCGACCTGGCCAGCCGCCCTGGGAAGGGGCAGTCGTTACCGATCTTCGCGATGCCGTCGAGCAATACACAGGGGTCTGGTTCCCCGAAGCCTGGAAAACTCCCACACCGTTTCGTGTCGCCGGCCGCACCGCCCAGAAGGCTCCGGCACCGCCGGTATCCCGCACTGCGAGCCGCACCCGCTGAACCGCCCCCGCCCGAACCATCGCCCTGAGCAGCAGGCCCCCGGAAGAAAGTCCGGGGGCCTGCTGCGTACGGTCGGATCGGCGCGACGCGATGGTGGCAATGCAGCGTCAGCCGCTCTTGCGGCCGGGATCAGGCGATCTCCTCTTCTTCGAGCTGCGTGTGCCCTGTGCAGCCCGAACGCTCTCCTCAAGCATGGCCATCAGGTCCACCACCGGCCCGACTGGCGTCGCAGGGGCATGCGGTGGCTCCTGCCCGGCGAGCTTCGCCGTCACCACGTCGTCCAGGGCCGTCCGGTAGTGGTCATGCTGCTCATCGAGCCGAAAATCCTCCGAAAGCGAGGTCATCAGGGTCCGGGCCATCTGCAACTCCTGGCGTCGCGGCTCCGGGGCAGGGGCCACCAGGGCTTCCGCGGAGCGGATCTCGTCTGGCCACAGCAGCATCTGCGCGACGATCACCTCCTCGCGGACCCGCAGGACCACGAGGCGTTCCGGGCCGCGCAGAGCCATGCGGGCAATTCCGACCTGGCCGCTCTGCTTCATCGCGTCCCGCAACAACCGGTACGGGCGGGCTCCGGCTCCATCGACTCCCAGGAAGTACGACCTGTCCAACGTGATGGGGTCGATCTGGTCGGACGGCAGGAAGCCGACCACCTCGATTGCCTTCACGCTGGGAAGGGGCAGATCTGCCAGATCGCTGTCCCTGAGCACGACGGTGCGGCCATCCGGGGCCTCGTAGCCGCGCGCGACTTCCTCGTACGGCACCTCGACACCTTCAGCCTCGCAGATGCGCCGTTGACGGATTCTGGCGCCATCCTTGGCATGCACCTGATGCAACGGTACGGCGCGCCGCTCGGTCGCCGAATGAACCAAAACGGGTATGGACACCAGCCCGAAGGTGATGTGGAGTCTCGTGATGGCGGCCATGCCTCCATGCCACCTCCGAGCAGCGGTGATCGCATTCCGGCGCCCGACTGACCAGCATCGATGCCATCCGCGGAAGCCGCCCAGGAGAGCGCTGCTCCGGCGAAGACCGGAGCGGGTGAGGGCCGGCGGACAGCGAGCTAGGCGTACCCCGTTCCGAGTTCCAGCGCGGGCTTGAGTACCGCGGCGGCGTCGCAGTCGTGGCAGGCTCGCGCGCCCGGCCGCATCAGTGCATCGAGCGCTTCCATCGCGTCCAGCTCCCTCCCCCCGCCGCCCGCCTTCCGGCAGCCGGCGTCGTGCACAACCGTGCCGCCCCGCCGCTCGGGATCCGGCCGTACTACCCATCCCGACGGTGGGGGCGGGGGGAGTTCTGCCGGGAGCCGGTGCGTCGGAACGGAAGACAAATCCACCCCCTCGATCGGCTGGAGCTGGTCGGCTGTGACCCAGACCCTGTACTCCGCCGCCTCCACGCCAGTTGATGTTGCCACCCAGGACGGCACCCCGATGAGATAGCGCCACGGGTGCGGCCCCCGCGTCTCACGCCTCTCATGAAGGCGCACGCGTACGGTCTGCCCGTCAGGCAAGGTCAGGGAGATCTCGGCCGACCGGCTTCCGGCCGGCGGCTGGTCCTTGGCGCCGCCGCCCATCTACGGCGCTCCGGACTCCAGATGCCTCGCCCGTCCGCGCAGAGTCACCCGCTCGCCGCATCCTGCATCGCGCGACGACCAGTGCGGGTGCCACCACACCTGCACCGACAGCTTCAGCAGACGCCGCCGAAGCGCAGTCGTCCCTCCTCGTCGCGCTGGATCGGCGAGGGCCCGGTACGTACGGTCCCAGGCGCATTGCGCGGCGAGAAGGTCCTCGGGGAAGGAAGGGCATCGCATACCAGTTATTGCATCACGTGTTCGATTTATGGCGCATCCGCGCAGGTGGGGCGAGGTGGCCTGTTGTGACTGAGCGCCCGAGTTGGCCGCTTAAGCACCTCGCCTGGCCTCTGCGGGTGCCCGGTCGACTCCGGGACCACATCGAGCAGCGCGGCCCCCACCCCGAAGGCTCGCTCGGGTACACCGGAGCGGACGCCATCCCGTGCCTGTTCGGGGGCGCCGGAGTGCTCCTCGCCGCTGAGGTGAGGCGTTGCGGGGAGGACACCGCAACGGCCCGCGACCTCGTTCTTGTCTACGAGGTCGTCCACGAGGATCGGAGGTGTCGGCATCACTTTGAGCGTCTTTCGGGCAGGCTTGTTGACTACCTTGTGGATCTCGTGATGCAGATCTGCCCACATCGCAGGGAGATCATCAGAGATTGGTCCCGCATCCAGGAAGGTGGTGGGGACTGACCTGCCCACTACCTTGCAGGCACTCCTCATAGTCGCGTTCAAGATCTGATCAGCCAGCTTCCCCACACCAACCGGTGACACCGCGCAGAAGCAGAGCCGTGCGTAGCTGGCCTCCTTGGCCGCGTGGCCGATCGCTTGAAAGCTCCGCCGGAGTTCGTTGGTTGAGGAGCCTCGCTGCTCCGTCGCCTGAAACGAGTGGGCAGCAGTGAGCCACGTCTCGATGAACACGCGGAACTTTTGGTAGGCCGCCAAAAAGTCAATGTGATCAGGATGCGCAGCGAGAGCGTACGGAGAGAACGGGCTCAGGTTCGCCTTGTACTGGAGCATGGACACGCGGTCGATGTGGCCTCGATCGAAGAGCGTATGGCAGGTCGGGCAGAGGGCGATCAGGTTCTCGAACTCATGTCGCTTTACCTGGGCCCAGGGTCGGATGTGGGCAATCTCGATGACGGGGACGCGGCAGACCGGTATGGCGCAGCGATGGCCAGCTTCTACACGGACTCGCCGGTCTAACGCGCTAGGAATTGCGGGGCGATTGGCGGGCATGACCATCATGCTAGAGAGGTCTACCGACAGTCGATGCCCACTGCCTGCGCAAGCGCACCTTCGAGGCGCAGGGCGGCAGCCTTGATGATGGCCCCCAACAACGGCCTGGGGAATCCTGGCTGGTGGCCCGGGCCCGGCAATCCGCGGCGTGCGGCTACGCGATGGCCGCCATCGACGCCCCCGGGTGCAGCGACCGGCCTCGTTCCGCCGTCGATGAGCAGGCCCGCGCCGCCCTCCGCCGGGCGATGCAGGTCGGCGAGCCGGTCGACGAGATCTCTGAGTCTCTCACCGGCCCGCTGGTCGAAAAGGCGGTCCCGGAATGGCGGACCACCCTGGATGCCCTCCTTTCGCTGCCCGAGATCGGCGGCCTGATCGGGTACTCGGGGATGACCGCCATCGGCATTCGGCTGGCGGTGGTCGAACCGCGCATCGCGGCCGCCGGCTTCTTCGCCGGGTTACGTGCCCCGCGCCCAACGCGAGAAGGCCGGCAGGTCACCATTCCGCTGCTGTTCCTGCTGCAGTGGGACGACGAAGGGAGCCCCCGGCAGCGGGCCCTCGACCTGGTCGATGCCTTCGGCACCAAGGGGTGCCCATTGGACGTGAGACTCGGCCACGGGAGCTGAGATCCCACAACTGTCCAAGGACACCAGTTCGCCTGGGGCAGACGCGAAAGATCCACGAAAGACTGGCCAAGGGTTGCAGGGGCATGTCAACGTAGAAGTCTTCCCGGAAAACCCCAGGTCAGAGAGGTGATTGCTCGTGACCGTGGCTCCTGCCAGCCCCGGTTTTTCCACCACCGCCGAAGCCCTGCGGCTGCGCGATTGGCAGCTCGGCCCGGGCCAGCCGACGCTCGTCATGGACCAGTTCCCCGCCGAGGACTTCAACCTGATCGTGGACGACCGGGGGGACGTGCATGTGAGCAGCACGGACGGCCGCCTCTACCTCGGATGGTTCCCGCTCGGCCGCCCCGGCGGTGACGGCGAGGGGTGGAAGATCGCCGTCACCGGCACCGCCAAGGCTCGCGGCTACCAGATGTCCTTCGACGTGGAGACGCCGGCCGATGTGGTCGCCGCCGCTGTGGCACGCGTGCTGGAGACCTCCCGGCGCCGTTGACTCCAAAGGCTCGAATCGGAAGTCCTCCACGCGAGGTCTCCATCCCCGGCGGCACAGTCCGCCACCCCACCGAAGGAGGCTGTCCGTGGACCCGGAGTTGACCGTCGGCGATCTCATCGGCCTGCTGTTGGCCTGCGATCGGGACGCGCCGGTGCGGCAGGCGATGAACCCGTTCTTCCCAATGGCGCACCGCCTCGCGCAGGTCGTCCAGTCCGTGGACGAGACGGGCCAGACCGTCGTCTATCTCGCTGAGGGGAGGGACGCGGACACACAGTTCGGCCATCTGCCGCCCGACGTTGCCGTCGAGCTGGCCTGGCAGTCGCCCATCCAAGCGCCCCCGCGCCGCCCCCGTCGCACCGCCGGCCGCAAGTAGAACCGCAACCTAGCCTTTGGAGGCGCCCCTGTACCCCGAGCACCCCCTCGACCCGTCCACCCCGCACACGGCTCAGACCGCGTACTGGGTCGGTCCCCGGCACCTGGCCGGTGACGACGGACGTCTCTACGACACCGTCGCCGACACGCTCGCCGGCCTCGGCTGGACGAGCCTGACGATCGTCCGCGGACGGCAGGAGCCAGACGATCAACCGGAGGACCGCCAGGTCCTGCGCAGCACCGTCCTGCACATCAGCCCCGACACTCTTCGCTGGGCCCAGTGGGTTCTGGCGGACGAGCCGTTCCACCTGGGGGAGCTGCCGATCGCCTGGCAGGTCTCCGCTCGCGCGGATGCGAGCAGCCCGCTCGCACAGTGGTCCGCCTACTTCACCCCCGACGTCCCGGGGGAAGTCCTTGCCGACTTTCTCATCGCGCTTGACGCCCGCGACGAGCCCGATGTCCCGCTCGGTGGCGCCGAGCTGGTCCTCGATGCGGTCACCGCACACGGCTGGCTCCGCGACATCGACCAGCCTCACGCGGGAGCGATCGACCCGACCTTCGCCTCGCACCTCAGTTTCGGAGAGGTGCCACCCCTCATCCAGGACGCAGACCCGCGCGCCCTGACGGCCCAGGCCGACGAGGCGAGGCCGGCCGGGTGGCAGGCGTGGGCCGAGCCCGTGCTGGGCGCACCCATCCTGTGGGCCGCCTCCTTCAGCGCCAGCGTGCCGCAAGACCTTGTCGCGGTGTTCGCCAACGGGCTCAGCTCGATCGCACCGGTCCTGCGCCGGGTCCTGCCCGAGAGCACACGCGAGCGGCTCCTGCGCGCCCCGGCCAGCTGAGACAGGGGCGGCGTGCCGGCCCGTCTCAGATACGTCAATCAGACGCTCGTAAGCCCGGCCACCCCGATAGGGGCGGCCGGGCTTACGACTTTTGGGGGTGCACTGGCCCGGGCCAGGTCATGGGGGCGACGGCATGTCCGTCCAGGTGCCCTGATGGCGCGCCGGTGCCCCCGACCCCGCGGTCGGGGGCACCGGCATACGGCGTGTCAGCGGGTTGCTGCCGCCTTGGCGAGGGCCTCGTCGAGGTGCTGGTCGACGAGGGCCGGCGAGCCGGAGACGATGACCAGCACGCCGCCGTTACGGATCGCGGTCTGCTTCACCACGGTGTCGCGCCCATCGGAGGAAAAGGTGAGGAGCTGACTCCACCGCTCGTCCCCGAGCTGGGGCGCGATCATCTTCTGCGTGGTCACGTCGGCCTTCGTGCTGCCGACGAGGACCTGGTACTGCGGGCATCCGGTCATGGCGTCGAAGATCCGGCCGGTGCCGGTCGAGAGCTTCCCTGCGGTGTCGCTGTAAAGCTCCTCGGAGATCTCCGAGTTGCTGCTGGCTGTGTAGGTGAAGGTGGCCTTCGCCTTGTGCGAGAAGTTGAGCGAGCCGCCCATGGCCGCATCGCCGCCCAGGGCGTTCAAGGCGGGACAGCCGAGAACGGAGACGTCGTCGTGCTGGGTGGGACGCTTGGGCGTGCGGGCGTAGCCGCTACCGAGGTCGCTCTCGTCGAGCAGGCGCGTCTTCAGCGCAGCCGACGACAACGGCGCGTCGTGCCCGGCATGGGCCGGCTTACCGCTGCGGGCGGAGGAGGGAGTGGCCGGCTTGGCCCCGGTGCTGTTGCCCGAGCAGGCGGGCAGGGCGAGGAGAGCAGCGGCGGTGAGGCCGAGGGCGGCGACGATGCGAACGCGCATGGTGGAACTGACCCCTTGGTGTTAGGTGACGGTGGTCAGTACGGGCGCGTGGGCCCGGTGGGGTCGTAGGAGTGGGGGTCAGTGGCCGAGGTGCCGCAGGCAGTCCTCGAACGTCGCATGTGTCGCGTCCGCGGGGCCAGCATGACGGTTGTACCAGGCCGTGTCGAGTCGCGTCTCCTGCTGCTGGTGCCCCTGGCGACAGCGCAGCCAGATCTGGTCGCGGGTGGAGAGGATGAGCCAGTCCCGGTACGCGCCGCACTCGGCGCAGGCGACCATCTCGCCGTCGAGGACGATCGGTTGGGCCCAGGGCATCATCCGGCCGTCGAGCTGGTCGTGGCTCGGGATGCGCAGCTCCGGCGGGAGGAAGTCGTCCACGACCGACGCCGGCTCGCAGGGCTGTGGTTCGGCCGGCATTCGTTCGGCCTCTGGAGGCACCAGGCCCTCCAGCTGCGCCCATGCCTCGTCATGCAGGCGCCGCATCTCGTTTGTCTCCGCACGGCGGCGTATCCGGTGAAACACCGTGGTGTCCTCCCTCGTCGTGTCCTGCTCGCTTCATGATCGTGCCTCAAGTCCCTGACCTGCTTCAATTCACAAAGTCCACAGTCACGGTCATCCGCGCCGGGGCCCGGGCCGTCCCGGTGTCCGCTGTGCTGCAGGGTGTGGCGAGCGCTCCGCTGCGTGCACGTCGTTCGCCGTGTCACTGGTGTCGGCGGGCAGGTCCGCAGTCCGCCGCAGCCGCCACACGAGGACGTCCGCGACGGAGTCCGCGGTGCCAAGTTCCCGTCGCCCGGCGGCGTCGGCGAGGAGGCTTGCCGGGTCGTGGCCGGCGGCTTCGGCGTCGGCGAGGGTGGCTGCGAGCGCGTACCAGCCGGGCTCGGCCAGGATCTGTTCCGCCAGCTCCGGCAGCGCTTCGCGCAGCACCGACGTCTGCCGCTGGACCAGGGGGCCGCCCAGGCGCCTGCCGCGCTGGTAGAGCGTGCCAAGGGGGTGGGCAGCGGCAGCCTGGTAGGCGGCACGCAGGTGCTCGGCGGCCTGGCGGGCGGCCTCGGCCTGCTGAACGTGGCCCTTCTGGGCGTGCCAGTGCATGGCGGCGGTGATGAGGAAGACCAGCATGTCGATCGCCATCGCGGTCGTGGCGCCGTCTTCACCGCGGCCGAGGGCGGGGCCGCCGCGGACGAGGTCGCGGGCAGCCTGCCGCAGAGCCCGGTCGCGCCCGCGTTCGGCACGGATGTGAGAGCGGGAGGCTCGTTCGAACTCGAAGGCAGCGTCGCGCAGTTCACGGCGGGTGTGGGCAGCGGAGGTCTTCGCCAGCGCGTCCAGGACCTCGCCGGTCGCCGCGATGTGCGCTGCCGCGACCGCATCGTCGCCATCCTCGACGATCGTGATCGCTGCCCAGGCGGCCGACGCGGTCCGGCGACGCGCGGCAGAGGGGTTGTCCGGGGTCGCGCGGCCGGGAGTATCTGTCGAGGGAGCCGGGTCGGGGTGGTCGGCGGACCAGCGTTCCCGGATCCGAGGCAGGGACAGGTCGGGGGCGAGGCGCGCGCCGGGGTAGAACACGGGCTCGTCATCCTTGTTGCGGTCGTCAGGCAGGGCGACCTTGTAGCCGAGCAGGTCACCGGAGGGGGCTACGCGCTTGCGGATCAGAAGGCCGGCTGCGGCCAGCCGGTCGAAGAACTCGGCCTCGCCTGTGGCGCCGGCGACCGCGCGGCGCACGGTCTCGCGCAGCTCTTCCCGCGCGGTGCGTTCGCGGCCCTGCCGTTCGGCCTTGTGGCGCTCCGCGCTGGTGGGGCGCTTCGCTGCGGTGCCGTCGCCCTTGTTGAGGCGGCGTATTCCCAACTCGGCTTCCAGGGCACGAGCTTCGGTCTGGACGCGGTTGGCGTCGTTGTTGAGGTCGGGGCGGTAGCCGTCCTCGCGTACGAGGGTGGCGACGATGTGGATGTGGTCGTCGGCGTGCCGGACGGCCGCCCACCGGCACCCAGCCCCCTCCTCGGGGCCATCGATGCCCGCGGCAGCGACCATTCGGCGGGCTACGTCCCCCCACTCCTCGTCGGTCAGGATCCGGTCGTCGGGCCCGTTGCGGACGGACAGGTGCCACACGTGCCGCTTCGGTCGTTCCGCCTGGTCGACGTTCTCGACCGGCTGATCCAGGAGTTGTTGGAGCTGCTTGAGGGTGGCAGTGTCATCCCGTCCGGGGTCGGGTGCGCAGTGGTCCCAGGAGGCCACCAGGTGCGGGTCGGTGTGCTCCTCGAACTTGCCGGGCCCGTACAGGTAGCAGAGGAGACCGATGGTGCGCTTCCCGCGCTTGTGGATCCTGGGGACCATGGCGGTGTCGGCCTCAGTTCTGTTGGAGGAGTTGATCGGTCGCATCCTGGACGCGCTGCGCAGCACGGTGGGTCGCGACGAGGACGGCGTCGAGTTCGGCGGGCCAAACACCGGAGTTGAGCGCCTTCGCGGCCTGATTGAGGTTGTTGCCGACTTGCCCGAGATGCCGGCGCGCGGCGAACAGCTCAGCGACCAGCTCGCGATGGCCAGCGACGGCGGCAGCCGTGTTGTCGAGGTCGTGCGCGGCGGCGAGACCGCTGCGGGCGAGGAAGGCGGGCAGGCTGGTTCGCGTCGTGGTGGCGGCAGCGGTGAGCACCGACTTCTCGGTGTCATTGAGACGGACATAGATCACGTGCACGCGCTTGTCGCCGCCGGACTTCGGTGAGCGCTTGCGCACGGTCTTCGTGGCGTCGCGGCGCTTGCGTTGCGACGGCTGCTCCTCCGGCTGCGATCCGCCCTCGGTCGCTGCCGCCCGGACCTGCGCCCCCCGGTGCTGGTCCGGTCCCGCCACCCTGGGGGCGGGGTGCCCCGAGGCCGTCTTCCCCGACGGGGAAGACGGTCTTGGGGGATAACTTGCTCGCCCCGAGACTGAGTTGAGATCACGAGACGGTTCCGGGGTGGAGGGGGGCCGGTCCGGGTTCGTCACTGTTCACCGCCCTGTGCGCCGTCGATGATCTCCAGGATTTCGAGGACGAAGTCGAAAGCATCCTCCGTGTCGGTCAGGTGATGGATCTGGTGATCGGGTCCTATCTGGACGAACCACTGTCCTTCGGGGCCATCGACTGCCGAGTGGATCAGTCCGTACCGCAGGAAGGTGTGCAGGAACGCCCAGACCAAGCGGTCTTCGAACTGTTCGGGAGCAGTTGCGTGTGTCATGGCGATCTCCTTCGTGGAAAGGGGCGGTGGCCCGGTGTGGAGCCGGGCCACCCTTGGCGGGTCAGGGCTTTGAGCTGCTGCTTTGCGGTTTCAGCCGCACTCGGGGCAGCGCCCGACGTGGCCGCTGAGAGCCCGGGCCATCCGCGCCTTCGTCGATGCGGCGTGCTTCGCGCTGGACTTGGCCGCCGGCCGTCCGGCATGGCGTTTTGAGTGAGCGGTCAGGAATCCGATCTCCCGCTCGTACTCGGCGCGAAGGGCAGCGAATTGGGGGCAGGTCTTCATCGGATGGTGCTCCTTGTCGTCGTGCTCGTCTCGCTGCGCAGTTGCTGCAGGACGAGGCTCAGTCGGTCATTCCGGCCGCCTACGAGGCCCTCGCGCCGGAGGATTTCCCGCAGCTGGACCCGGGTTACGGTCTCGTTGCCGTCCCGGTTGAGCAGGGGCGGGACGTGGGGGCGAAGCTGCTGGACGAGTTGCTCCACCGTTTGCTCCGGCCCGCGCGGGGGACGCTGCGTCTGCGGACTGCGGGACCGGCTACCACGGGTTGTGGTCTTGGGGGTCGGCTTCCGCTTGTGTCCCTGGTCCCCGGTCCCGGTGTTGGTCTCCGGTCCTCGGTCCCCGGTGGGCGCGGTCCCCGGGTGGTCCCCGGTCCCGATTTGGTCCCCGGTCCCGGTGTTGGTCTCCGGTCCTCGGTCCCCGGTGGGCGCGGTCCCCGGGTGGTCCCCGGTCCCGATTTGGTCCCCGGTCCCGGTGTTGGTCTCCGGTCCTCGGTCCCCGGTGGGCGCGGTCCCCGGGTGGTCCCCGGTCCCGATTTGGTCCCCGGTCCCGGTGTTGGTCTCCGGTCCCCGGTCCCCGGTGGGCGCGGTCCCCGGGTGGTCCCCGGTCCCGATCTGGTCCCCGGTCCCCGTGTGGTCTCCGGTCCCCGGTCCCCGGTGGGCGCGGTCCCGGCGTGGTCCCCGGTCACTGATCGATACGGTGTCACTGGGCGGGCTGCCGGTGGGGACCGTGGTGGGCTGGTCCTTCGGTGAGGGGACCGTGACGGTGGGCCTTTGGTCGTGGAGCGGGGACCAGGGGGAGGGCAGCGGGACCGTGGCGAGCGTGAGTGCGTGCCGGCGGGCGGCGAGCTGGTCGAGCAGCTCAGCGCGCTGGCGGGGGTCGGTGCCGACTCCTGCCCGTCCGATTGCCTTCGACAGTCGCCGCGTGAGTCCTCGGCCTCGCCAGCCTTGCTGCTGCTTGGGGGTCCGTTCGGCGAGGCGGACCACGAGGGCGACGGCGCGTGCCGTGGCGCGGTCTGCGGTGATCTGCGCAGCGTCGCGATCTCGCGCGGCGATGCCAAGGCGGGACAGCAGCCTTTCGCGTGCCTCCCGCCCCAGGACGGCGAGCAGGCCGTTAGATGCGGCGCCTGGGCTGCGCAGGCGCAGTTCGATCCCCATTGCCTGATGCCAGAGCATCGCCGCCATGATCGGGCCGACGAAGGCGCGGACCGTACCGCCGATGGGGCCGCTCTCGGCATAGGCAGGGATCACCTGCACGCCGGTGATGACCCAGACCAGCGACCCGGGCAGCCCAGGTGCCCTCTGGACCGCCAGATTCTGCCGGGCCATCAGTGCGGTCGCGAACAGTCCGATTTCGGCTGCCGCGAACATGCCGATTCGCTCGCCGACGCCAGCCACGTCGAGGTAGTCGGCGGCGAACCGCCAGCTCGTGTCGGCAGAGTAAGCGGTGCAGCCGGCCGCAGCGAGAGCGGCGACCTTGACTGCCGGGCTGCCGAAACGATTCGGCGTACGCGCTTTCCGGCGGCGGGCCGCCCAGCCGGTCAGGGCCAGGGCGAGGGCGACGGCGGGAAGGCCGATGGCGAGGAGGAGGGAAGGGCCCGGGGCGACACCGAGGGTCAGGTGGGTCAGGGTCATGCGGCCTTTCCGAGAGGGGCGCCCGTCGAGGGCGAGGTCACTGGGCCGGACACGGGCTGCTTCGTGTCGGGTTTGGTGGGTGTGGGCCGCCTGGCCGTCCGGGTGCTCGGCGTCCGCTTCTTCTTGCGGCGGGGCACGCCGAGGGTTCGGTCGCGGTCGAAGACCTTGAGGGCTGCTTGCCGCAGTAGGTCACGGGCGTGCTTGTGGCCGATTTGCAGGGCGGCGGCGAGCCGGTCGGTGTGCCAGCCCCGGACGTAGGCGTGGTTGATGACGACCTGGCGCTCGGACTCGGTCAGGTGCACGTCGCGTCCGTTGAAGAACGCGATCACACGGCTGTAGTCGAGGCGTTGAGGCAGTCCGTCATGCCAGGGGCGCCGCTCGGCTTCGGTCAGCCCGCCCCAGACGCCCTCCTTGAGGTCGTTCTCCAAGGCGTAGTTGAGGCAGTCGCGGCGAACCGGGCACCAGCCGCACAGCTCCTTCGCCTCGGCGATGGCTTCGTGGTCCCGGGGGAGCGGGAAGAACACGGCGTCGGCGTCCTCGACGTCCATGCCGTGGCACGCTCCGCGGGTGTGCCAGCTGGTGTCGCTGATGCTGCGCAGGCCGGTGGCCGGCGCGTCGTGGGTGGTGATGTGGCGCAAGGGGGGGCTCCGATGTGCTGCCGCGTCGGCCGGTCGGGGGCCGGTGGCGGATGGACGCGGTGTCGGGGGCCGGCTGCGGCGCAGGGCGGGCGCCGCAGCCGGGGGATTGTGGTGTCGCGTCGGGGCACCGGATGGGGTGCACCGACGCGGTCGGTCACGCCAGGGCGGGCTGGCCCTGCTCGGTCTCTTGGGCCTGCCGGGCGGCGGCGAGGTCGAGGCGACCAGGGTGCGGGGTGACACGTGGTGCGGTTCCGCGTGCGCCGCCGTCGGGGGCGACCCGGCGGCGGCGGCATGGCTCGCCGATCTGGGCCCGGCACCATTCGCACATGACGCCGAGGGCATCGGGCCGGCCCTGGGCGACGGCTGCCTCGCGCGCCGCACGAGCGGGCCGGTAGGGCGCGAGTGCGACTCGGACCTCTGGCGGTATGCAGGAGCCGTTCTTCCGCAGCCGCGCCTTCAGTTCGGGGGCGAGCTGGCTGCTGGTGATTGCCCGGTACTGCGCGGGCTGAGCGCTGCCGGCCGCCACCGCGCGCCGGGTGCCGACCAGCTCGGCAGTCCAGGCCGCCTGGTCGTCAGGATCAGCCCCCGGCGTTGGGTCGGTGTGCCGGGCCAGCCGGTCGCGCCGGTAGCTCTCCCACGGGCGGGCGATGTCCGCAGGCAGGACCTGGTAGGGCGAGACCCTGATGTGCTGCCGGGCGGCGGCGCGGGCATCCCAGCCGTGCGGCGTGGTCATCGGCACGTCGCCGAGCAGCTCGTGCCACGTGGCGAGCTGGTCGCGGGCCTCGCCCTTGTCGGTGCGGATGGTGCGGGGGTCGAGTCGGCCGATGTAGGCCAACAGGGCGGCGAGTTCGCGGCGGTCCATGGCTACTCCGATCCGGTCGGCTCGTCGAGGGCGGCGAGCAGAGCTGCGGTGTGGGCTTCGGCGCGGGTCATCCCGCTCGGCTGGGCGGGGCCGCTGCCGGGCACGGCGTAGAGGTTCGGGCGGCCTGGGGCGTGCTCTCGGGCGATCCAGGAGCGCCAGTCGGCAGCCCAGGCTCCCGCCGACCGGGGCTTGAAGTCGGCGCGGTAGGCACGCCACTTCGCGTCGGCGGCGGCGAGGCCCTCTTGGCCGAGGCGATCGAAGTGTCCTTGCTGGCGGGCCCAGGTGTGGGTGTCTGGGTCGACCTGCCATTCGCTGGCCGGGGTGACGCCGGTACCACTGCTGTACCTACGGTTCACCTTCGGTTCACTACGGTTCTGGGGACCGGTTTCCGGTACACCGCTGTGCCGGTTTCCGGCACGTCGCTGTGCCGGATTCCGTCGCGAGGTACCGGATTCCGGACCGGCCGGATTCCGGACCGTGCCGGAGGATTCCGGTACCTCGCGGGGGCGGATTCCATACCGCCGCAGAGCCGATATCCGAAGCGCTATCCCCGCCTCGGGCTCGTCCGGCGACGCGTTGTCGTCGTCCTGATCCCTCGCGTCCTTCGCGGCCTTCGCGGCGACGGGAAGGCGGTAGACCGTGCTGCGCTGAGGGCCGGTGAGGTCGTCGAGCTGCTCCAGCTCACCGCTGGCGAGCAGCCGGTCGAGGGAGTCGCGCACGGCGGACCGCGAGGCGTTCGTGCGCTCTTCCAGGCTGGTCAGGGAGGCCCAGGCGATGCACTGTTCATCGACCACTCGATCGGCGATCGACAGCAGGACCAGGCGCGCGTTTCCCCGGCTTGAGGAGTTCTCCCACACCCACTCGCGGGCTTCGCTGCTCATCGGCCGCTCCCGCTAATGCGGGACCGGCGGCTCGGCGAGGCCGCGGGGGTGGGCTCCGGCGCGCGAAGTGGCGCCGAGGCGAGGGTGGCTGCCGCGCAGGCCAGGCATTTGGGCCTTTTGCGCAGGGCGGGAGGCATGCAACAATCCCCTTGCAGTGTTTCCACGCTGAAGCGCCCGGTGGAATGGGATCAGCGTGGTGATGGTGGGCATTTGCCGCCCTTGCCGGGGCGGGCTATGCCGTTAAGCGTTCGGCGTCCGGGAGTTACCGCTCTCGGGCGCCGCCGCTGTTTGCGGACCTGCAACGTCGTCGGTCCTGCCGTGCTCCTCGCGTTCGTGCTGTCGGGCGGTGTGCCCCGGGGTGACGAACATAGGCATGGGGCTGCGTCAAGATCCAGAGTTGGTTCTTAATCTCTGTACTAGTTGCAGAGCGTGAGGAGGGGTAGCGGAATGCACGCGCTCTTCTTCCGTTCGTGCTCGATGGGCTCGGTCCGACCGACGGGTGGTTCGGCCGGCGGGCCGAGGGGAAGGGTGTCAAGAAGAGGTCGAGGCAGCCCCTCACCTGCCGTGATGCACAGAACCTACGCTAGGTCGGTCCGTGCATCAACCTCGAAGGTAAGCTGCTCCTGTACTAGTCACCACAGGTCAGGAGCGTGCGCCGTGCCGGGTCGCCAATTCGATGGCCAGCGAGTGCTGGCCGCGCGGCGAGCCGCAGGACTCCAGCGACAGGAGTTGGCGCGCCGGCTCGGGGCGAGTAAGACGACAATTGGCGACTGGGAGCGGTGTGATGCCACCCCTTCCCCCGAGCGTTTTCTGGCGCTCGCCGACGCTTTGGGTCAGGACCCCGAGGTCCTTTTCCCCCGGCTCGGGCCACCGGATCTGCGGGATCTACGCTGCGATGCCGGGTACACCCAGCTAGAGGCGGCCCGGGCCCTCGGCATCAGCCGTCTTCCCCTCAGTAATGCCGAAGCGGGGACTCGCCGACTCAACACCGATTACATCGAGCCGGTGGCTGACCTTTATGGGGTGGAGTGCGACGTTCTGGAGGCGGCGCAAGAGCGATCTTTCACCACGTCCGCCGCTCCTAAAACGGAAGAACAGCGGCCTCAGTCCCTCGGGGAGAAGATCACTGCCTTCCTTCAGCGAAAGCCCCTCTCAGACGCGGAAATCGCGGAGGCTGTCAATGCCGCAGCAGGCTTCCCCGCTGTTGACGCGGCTGGTATCGAGGCGCTGCGCACCGATAGCCGCGATGCCACTGAAATTCAGGCCAGCCTGCCCCTCGACAGCCTCTTCGCGGGGTTGGGGGCGGCCTTCGGCGTCCAGCCGTGGCACTTCGCACCGGGGGAAGAACTTGAGCGGCAGATTCTCGACCGGCTGGGATTCCTGAGCCTCATGCGTAGCGAAGGCGTAAGCGTGGCTGCCCGCGGAGCCGGCGAAGGGGTCTCGGCCGCCATGCTGGCAACGCTGTCCGAGGTCCTTGTACGCCATGAAAATGCACCGCGCCGCGAAGAGAGCTAGCGTTCCCTTCGCGGCGGTGTGAACGATCACGTAATTCCCCGGGCCCGGCGTCACGTAATTCCCCAGGTCCTGACCTCGTCCATGTCTACTTGATCGAGGGCTTGGTTGTCTTCTCGGAGCCTCCTCTGGGCCGCTTGTTGGGCCGGTAGCTGGGGCCGTTCATGATGACCTGGTGGCTGGTGTTGATCAGCCGGTCCAGGAGCGACTCGGCGACCACGGGGTTGGGGAAGAGTGGATACCAGTCGCTCGGCGCCCTGTTGCTCGTCAGGATCAGCGACCGGCCCTGCCGCTCGGTGACCAGCTCGTAGAGGTCGTCGGCCTGGGCCGCGGTGAGCTGACGCATCGCGAAGTCGTCGAGGATGAGCACGTCGGGACGTACCAACTCACGGATCCGCTTGTCCCAGGTGCGGTCCGCGTGCCCGCCGGCCAGGTCGGCCAGGACACGGCTGGTCTTGGCAAAGCGGACGTTCGCGCCCTGACGGATGGCCAGATGCCCGAGTGCTTGGGCGACGTGTGTCTTCCCGACGCCGACCGGACCGAACAAAATTACGGACTCTCCGGTGTGCAGCCAGCGCAGGGCCGCGAGGTCACGGATCTGGGCCGCGGGCAGCTTCGGAGAAGCTGCGAAGTCGAACTCCTCCAGGGTGACCTGCTGCTCGAACTTCGCCCGGTGCATGCGTCGTTGGAAGGCAACGGTCTCGCGGCGGGTGATCTCATCCTGGCAGAGCGTCTGGAGGAATTCCAGGTGCCCGAGCTCGCCGCCGTGGGCCTGTGCGAGGCGGGCGTCCAGGGTTTCCAGCATGCCGGAGAGCTTCAGCGCGCGAAGCGCGTCGCGCAGGGCGGTGTCCATGATGGTCATCACGCCACTCCTTCGTCGTGACGGTGGTCATCACGGTCGTCGTTCGTCATGTCGGGGGTCGCGGCGGTCGCGAAGAGCCGCCTGGGTCCGTGCAGGAACGCGGAGGCGCCGCCGTCGCCGGAGGTTTCGGGGGCGGGTTCGGTCTCGGTGCCGGCGACGAGGATGCCCTTGACGGTGCGATAAGACGGGTCCCCGACCGTGGTCGCCTTCGCGCAGGCGGCCTCCAGCCTGCTGTCGCCGTACTTCTTGCGCAGACCGAGCACGCCCTGGGCGGCGCGGAGCCGATAGAGCGCGTTCACCTCCAGCAGCCCGTCGATGACCTCTCGGCAGGCGGTCCCGACCTGCGCGGACTGGGTGCGGCACCACTGCGGGGTCCGCATATGGAAAGCGATCTTCTCCGGCGGATAGTCGCTGTTGTGAGTGCGTTTCCCCTGCTCAAGTGCCGCATGGGTCTTCACGAGATCGCCGTCGTGGAAGACCTGGACGAAGGCTTGGGTGGAGCGGACGTCGACCCGCTTGCCGATCAGTTTCCACGGCACCGAGTAAAGGGTGCGGCCCACCTTGATGTGGATGTCCGGGCCGACGGTCGCCGTGGACCAGCGGGCCAGCACGAACGGCGTCTTCGGCAACGGCAGCAGCGTGGCGGCCTCGACGGCCTCGTACACCGACAACGGAGACGCCCCGCCGAGTGGCCGGCACTGCCGCAGCCCCGCGACCTCGCGCGACCAGCGGATGGCGTCACTCTGCATGTGCTCGAGGGAGACGAACTCCCGACCCCGCCACCACGAATCACGTATATAGGGCATAGGGCGCTCGACGCGTGGCTTGTCTTTTGGCCTCAGAGCGCGAGCTGGATCCACCAACGTGCCGTAATGCGAGGCGAGTTCAGCATACGCCTTGTTGATTTTCGGGTCGTAGAGGTCGGGCTTGTCGACCCCGGTTTTCAGGTTGTCGGGCACCAGGCGCTGGGCGATGCCGCCGAAGAACTTGAAGGCTTCGACGTGCGACTCGGTCCAGGAATGCTGGTCCAGATGGATCACCGGGCGGACGAACATGTGCCGCGAGCAGGCCAGGATCATCACGAACGCCCAGATCCGATGCCGCTTCCCCGAGCGCGGATTGATCCACTGACCGAGGAAGCCGTAGTCGATCTGGGCCTCCAGGCCCGGCTCGACCTCGTCGCGCAGGACGGTGACCTGCGACCGCCTCGTGTCCTCCGGCAGCGTCGCCGATATCCACCGCCGCAGCGAGGACACCGACACGCTCAAGTCGTGCTCGTCACGCAGACGTTGGTGGATCGTGGAGACGGTCACCGTCCCCAGCAGGCCCTTGATGTAATCGCGGTGCTTATCGATCTCGGGCCAGGTCACCTGCCGCAGCCGCTTGTCGGCGAGCTCGGGGAACCAGCCCTTGATCAGCTCGGCCCAGTCCCGCCCGGTCATCGCCGCCCCGCCCGGGGCCATCCCGGCGGCCTCCGCCGGCGCCAGATACTTCCTGATCGTCTTGCGGTCCAGCCCGAGCGACGCGGCCAGCTCGCTCTTCGAGCGGCCCGCGTACCAGTGGACGTAGATCTCAGTCACATCGACCACGTTGAACGTTCTCCTTGCCATCGTGCGCTTCCTTCGACCTCGAACCACTGATCGAGGAAGCGTGCGCCTTCGCGATGGCCAGGACCTACTACCCGCCGCCACCGTCGTCCCCATGGGGAATTACGTGACCGCGGGGGTGGGGAATTACGTGACGCAGAACCCGCCTACCTGGGGAATTTCGTGATCGCTCACAGGCGGTTCGACTCCGGGCCGAATACGTCCCAATGCATCGTCGGCACTCAAACCACGCGGTGCTGCAGGCCGGGCCCCGCGAAGCGAAGAGATCGGGCGCCTGCGCAGGTTTCAGCTGACCCTGATAGCCCCTGTCTGGCCGCGTCTCGGCCAGAAACGGTGCAGCTCCTGTCCTGCGGTGTTGGTCAGGCCGAGTGCGCCTCGCACCTGTCCTGCTGACGCCAGCAAGGCAGGCCGGCTTCGGCAATCAGCTCCTCCGTCTCCTGTGGTCGGATCCCGGCGTAGACGGCCTGCACTCTACGCAGCCACGCAGCTTCACCGGTGGCGGTGCCGAACGGCTTTTCCGGCAGGGGCTCGGCCGGGACGGTCGAGCGGCAGCCACGAGTGGCCGAGACGAGCGCGGCCTTAATCCAGTGGGCCTCCGCGGCCGGCTCGGCGTCGCGATGAGTGAGTGCGGCCTCTTCGGCGGCCGGCCACAGCTCAGGGGTCACGTGATGGCGCAACAGGTCGACGGCGTCGCCGATTTCCTGAATCCACCCGTCCTGTCGCACATCCATTGGGGGAGTCCAGCGGGTCATCTCTCGAAGCCGGGTACCAGCAGGCTGAAAGGTCACCTCGGGGAAAACTCTGGTCAGGTCACGCCGGAGCGAATGCATACGCCACAGAGAGCGCCATGTGCGCCAACGATCGGCCGCTACATGGGTGGTGGGCAGACTGGCTCCGAGAGCGAACAGAGTTGCCGCGAACACGTTGAATACGTTGCCCAGGTTTTCAACGAAGTGATCGACGTTCGCAGGGGTGGGGGTGAGCATTGCGCCCCACATGTACGTCAGGCGCAGCACCGCGTAGAGGGTGTAGAGCCAGGTGGAGGCAGCACCCAGCGCCAGTCCGATGCGCAGCACGAGGGAATCGGCCCGGCGGCTGACGTGCGTCCACTGATAGGCGACGGTCCAAGCGGATGCCCCGAGGTAGAGGTAGTAGCACGCCATGAAGGCTGCCGCTCCCCATTCGCCGGCGTGGTCGGCGGCGAAGTCGCGACTGGGTTGCCTCCGGTCGATGGCGAAGAAGAACAGCAAGATCATTACGGGCACGACGGCGGGAATCGACAGCCGGGCGATGCGGGCCACTTTCCGCGAGATGGCGATGTGTCGCGGGGCGTCTTTTCCGGCAAGCACGAGCAGATAGCTGGTAACGGCGTAATTGAGCAGAGAGAGGCAAGCCGCGATCGAGACCAGATATTTCACCAGAGCGTCGAAGTCGACTATGCCAACCTGTCCCAGTGCATCTTTGATCGGGGGGAAGCGGGTCCATAGCGTGACGGCGAAGCCGGCGCTGCAGCCCCACAAGGTCCGTCGGAGGGGGTCGCCATAGCGGGCACCCGGCAGACGCCATAGCGCTACGGCGGTCATCGCTACGGAAACAGCGAGAATCAGAGAATCCAAGGCAGTCTCTTAAGGCAGGCGCCTACGAGGCGGTGCTACGGGGTGCGTGAAACTGGCTTCCATCAAACTGATGAGATCATTGCCAGGTGCTGCTTGCTGGCGCGCCAGGCGCTTTATGAGTGAAGCAGAAAACTCTGCCTGACGCTCTTCATGACTGTCGTAATGTGCACGGGCCTGGTGGGTCACCGGACCGTCCCCACGCACGTCAGCGAGGAACGTTTGGAATAGAGGAGGCAAGAGCCGATTCTCCTCCTCCGGGGTGAGGGATTTACCGTGACCCAACCACAAGTGAGCTATTTCGTGGATGATCGTGTGCTCAGTCTGGTTCGGGGTGGGGCGTGGCCTGTAGAGAATGAACGTCGAATTCAAACGCTCCACGGTGACGCGCAGACCGCAAGCTGTCCTCATGTCCCCATGCGCATCCGACACGGGCACGAGGTGAATCTGGCATTCGCGCGCCGCTTCAATTTCGGCGACGAGTCCCGTGAGGCTGAACGGGGATGGGATGGGTAGGTCGGCCAGCTGGCGTTCACAACGCTTGCGCAGCAGGCGCATCTCGCCAGCCAGGCGCAACGGCCCCATCACTGCTCCCTCCAACAGATGTAAACGTCAGACTCCGCTAGATCCATGGCCAAACTCACATGTGGCCTTGAATTAAAAGCGGAAGGCGCGGTTCCGCCTCAGGATGTGTGGAAGAGCATAGATCACGAGAGTGAACTCACTCATCGTGAACTTTCGTCGTGTCGGGTGCCTTCTGCGTCTCGACCGCCGCTCGCGCGGGGGGAGTTGGTGGGTCTGTGGCGCGTTCGAGATTCTGCGAGTGGCTGGAAATGTGCTCTACGCCTCACTCGATTCACGTGCCATCCAGTCGCCTATATTGGGTGCTTGATTCCACGATGTCCGAACTTGAGTGTGCGCAAATGGGCCAAATCCCCTTGTCAGTGGTGAGGTGAGTGTCGCGATATCGTCAACCACCATGAAGTTTTCGGCCGATGCCATCTTGTTCGACAGCGACGAAACGCTCGTTTCGTCTATGAAGTCGGTCTTCCGCTGCTGGTCGCAGTGGGCGGACGCTCATGGCCTCACGATCGCGGAGATCATGGAGGTCCAGCCGCACGGCAGGCCGGCCGCAGCCATCGTGGCCGACCTTCTGCCGGCCGAAGAGGTCGCTTCGGCAGTGGCTCTCCTGGAGCAGGCAGAGGTCGACGATGCCATCGCCGGAGGAGTTGTCCCGGTCCCTGGTTCGCGGGAGCTGTTGGCCTCCTTGCCGGCAGACCGCTGGGCTGTGGTTACTTCCGGCACGCGTAGGGTCGCCGACGCGCGCCTGACAGCCGCAGGGGTGTGCGCGGCTCATGTCGTCACGGTGGATGACATCACCCATCACAAGCCCGACCCAGAGCCATTCCTTCTAGCGGCGCAGCGCCTTGGTGTCGACCCCAAGCGTTGTGTGGCCTTCGAAGACGCTCCGGCGGGACTAGCGTCTGCACGTGCGGCGGGGATGACAACGGTGGCTGTCACAACGACCCATGACGCGAGTGATCTTGACGCCGATGTGGTGATAGCGGACCTGGCGGCAGTCACCACGTGCGCCACTGAAGCTGGCGTGGAGTTGACCATCGCTATCTGAGGCTTCGATCGCGCCTCGCCTTTCGGCGGGCTCCGCTCCTTTGCTCGAACACGCTTCTTCAGAAGGGGAGCTGGGTACGGTTCGGCGAGGCGGTACGGGGAACGAACGAGGCCGGGCGCGACTACGCCTTCGGCGCCTCAAAGCCACGCCTCGGCCGAGCCGAGCTCATTGAGAAGGAGGCGGCGCGGGGAGGCCATTGTTCTGCGCGGCGCTGCTCACGAGCGCGGCTTGGAGCTGCCGGGCGCTCCATTGCGAATGGCTGGGCGCGAGTGTCCACTGGTACCCACAGGGGCACAGGACGCTGGCCGGAGCCCCCCACTGCCCCTGGAGCGTCAACTCGCCGTCAACCTGGCAGAGGGGACATGCGAGTGGCTCTGTGATCCATTCAGTAACGTAGTCGCCGTCGAGCGTCGCGTGTAGAACGCTGTCGGCCGTGGGGATGTGAACGCCCCGAGGGACGTTGATTGTGCCAATCTGAACGCGGTAGACCGCGGAGGGATCGAGACCCCGTGGTCTCTCGGGCTCAGGCGGCAGGCGATCAGCGACCTCGATGGAGTCGATCCTCCTGGCGATCTCAGCGTGCTCCTCAGCTCCCATACCTGCCAATGTAGCGGCATGGCCCTCGCGGAGCAGCCGATCGGGACCGGTTGGCCGCGGCGGGTGTTTACCTGCGGGAAGTCATCTACGGCCGCTGGTCGTTCGAGCAGGTAGCACAGCCCTTTCGTCACGTCACCACCTGAAGTCCCGCGGGTTCCGCGGAGTAGCAGACTCGAAGGTCAGGCCGAAGGCCAGGTCGGTGCGGGTTCACTTCATCGAGCGCAAATAGTGACGTTCCGTCGGGAATCCTGATGGTCTGCTGGGAATGTCGATGCACGTTCGGGTCTCCTGATCTGGAGGTGTCGATGACTCTGGCGGTGGTGCGGTCGCTCGGTGCTCCGCGGCAGTTGGAGACGCCTCAGGAGTTCGAGGGCTTCGAGCAGGAGATCGTCGACCAGTACCTGCTCGCGGGCCTTGGATCGGGCGTCGCCGACAGCACCTTGAACTCGGACCGGTCCCCGGTCTTCGAGTTCATCCACTTCCGGGGGCGGCCGGTCCTCGGGAGGGCCCGTAACGGCCCGCGCGGGAGCAGATCGTGGACTCACGTTCTAGATTCTGGCGGAGGTCAAGTGCGACCTAGCCTGTGGCATTTGGGGTTCGCTCGAACAGGTTGACCCGCTCCTTCGGGGGATTGTCGTGGTTGGACGTGACTGCCGGTCAGGTCGCCGTTGGCCGGGCGCTTCATGGGCAGGTGTGCTGCCGCGCCCCCGGGGGAGGTGGCGCGTTAGTGGTCAGAGGCCAGCTCGGGCCGGGCGGCGACGGCATCGCGCAGGAAGCTCCGCTTGGAGTAGAACGTGCGTTGCTTGGTCAGTCCGCGCGCGGACAGGTAGCTGAGAAGCCAGTGGTCGATGCGCTCCATCTCCCACAGCACTTCGTTCTCGTCGTGGTTCAGGAGGCTGCGTGAGCGCCGGTATTCCAGCTCGCACTGCGAGAGCACCACCTCGGGTGCTGCCAGGAGGGAGCAGTGGTCGAAGAAGATGCCGTAGACGTGGCCGCTTCGCATCGATTCGCACTGCACGTCGTAGCGGACGCGCCGGAAGGGCGGCATGGCCGTGACCTGGAGGCCCAGTTCCGAGCACAGGTACGCCTCGAAGCCGTCCGGCGAGAGCTCGATGCCGGAGTAGAGCTGCTCGCGGCGGGCGAAGGCGTCTTGTTCGAACCACTTACGTTTTAGCACGTGCCCGGCGGTGACTGTGGGGATGAAGGAGGCGTAGCCGCGCTCGGATTCGGGGCCGGTGACGTCGAAGAGATAGTTCTCGGTGAAATGGATCTGGAACTCCTCCCGGTACTCCGGTCGGCAGCCGTCCAGTTCACCGATCCGCAGTGCCTTCAGCAGTTCCAGGGACACCGCCCAGACGTCGGGCGCCGGGTCGAGGTTGTACTTGTACTCCAGCTCCGTCCCGGCGAAGTGGGTGCGGAAGTAGCGCAGATGGTTGTTGAGCTGCATGGACGACGCCGTGTGCGCTGCCAGTGCCGGCGTCAGCCAGCGCAGGGCCTGCACCGGGCCTTCACCGACCGGCTCGGGGGTGGTGCGGACGAAGCAGGCGTCCTGGGGGTAGAAGCGGATCTGCGCGTACACGTGGTAGCCGCCGGGGTGTTCGGCCAGGTAGCACAGGGGCACGAGCCCGGGGGCCGCGGACGGGCCGACCAGCGCGCGCAGAGCGGGGCCGGCGATGGCGTCGGGGAACAGGCCGCTGCCCTCGATCCGGTCTGCTCCGAGTCGGCCCCCCTCTGCGGTCAGGCCGATGACGTCGCACTCTCCGAGCGTGTCCCACCTGATGACGACGGTGGTGCTCGGTACGCAGACCTCCTGGGCAGCCACCCGGACCAGGACGATCGGGTCGTCCGCCCGGCGGGGTGCGGTCCCGTTGAGCAGGTGGATTCCGCCCAGGACGATCCAGGTGCATCGGGTCGTCTCGTCACTGCTCACGGCTGGACTTCCTCTCCGAAGCAGACACCGTGGCGGCATACTCGTTGCTGGCTGCTTCGCCGTCGTGGTGCTGTCTGTGCGTCTCGTTGTTGAGCAGGGCGTCCGCGTCCGTGGGGCGCATTAGGGCGGCCGGTGGGCCGAATGACAGGCAGCTGCGAGGCGTCCGCATAGGGTGTGACGAGTGAGTCACGGTGAACTTGAACAGATGATTTTGGACGCGGCGGTCGCCGATGCCCGCCTCGCTGCGCTGGTGTTCGACGGTGCCCAGGCGTGGCTGGAACAGGCACGCCAGGCGCCTATGGAGCCGCTGGCGGCCGACGTCTGGGCCACCGATCCGTCCTTCAGTCACGTCCTGCTCGTGAAGCACCGGGTGCGCGGCTGGGTGCCGCCCGGCGGCAAGGTCGAGCCAGGTGAGACGCCACGGGCCGCCGCGGCACGTGAACTGGAAGAGGAGACTGGCCTGCGGGCAGAGCTGCTGTCCGTGCCGGCGGCCGTTGCCGTCCGTTCGTATCGTTCCGACTGGTCCCCGACGCTGGGCCTGTCGTACGCCGCCGTCATCGACCATGAGGTTCCGCTGGGTGAAAAGGGCCAGCCGGCGGCATGGATCAGCCTCGATGAGGAGTGGGAGAGCGTTTTCCCCGAGGACCGCGACCGCATCCTCGCGCACGTGCGTCGGCTGAAGTCGGGGAGTTCGGTCGCGGCTCACTGACTCTCGCCCCCGGCCGGTCAAATGACGGTGTCGATCCGGGCGAGGCTGTCGCCGGTCATGGTCACGAGCTGCAGCTCGTGCAGGAAGCGGACCCACACAGGCTCGAGTCCGGGCTCCTTGGTGAACTCCGTATTGCTGAGGCGCCCATCGGCGTAAGCGGCGGTACGCAGCGCGTACTGCTGGAGCTGGTCGGGGTGTATCCATCGGGGGGCGCGCACCTCTCGGGCGGACGGGCGGAGTGGACCTGATGCCTCGGCCTGGTAGATCCACCAGCGGTGGCCAACGGCGCTGGTCGATGTGCGACGGCATCGGTTGGGCCGCCACTCGGTCAGCAGTAGGTGGAGCTGGCTGACGGCGAGCCCGACTTCTTCGGCGACCTCAGCGCGGGCGGCACCTTCGGGGCCGCCGTGCTGATCGATGTGACCGGCGACCGGTGCGATCCCGGCCGGGGGCGTCGCCCGCTCGAACACGAGGAGGCCGTCGGGGGAGGAGATGAGCACCCCGACGCTGGCGTGGTCACAGATCTTCTCCCCCGAGGTGGAGGTGCCCGGGGCAGTCACTGCGCCTCTTCGGGACGTTGGGCGACCACGACGAGCCAGCTCGTTACGGTCGGGGCGTCGGGGGCGGTGAGGGCGTATGCCTTCTCCAGGATCGCCATGCGCTGTTCGTGGGTGAAGTCGCCGTCGGGGCGGGCGAACACGGGGATGGACAGCCATGCCTTCTTCTCGGCCATGGTGCTGTGCTGGGCGGTGATCTCGGTGTCCAGGACGGTCATTCCGGCGGCGGCCAGTTCCCCGGCTACGGTGCTCAGGGGCAGCTTGGGCGGTGCGTAGGTGGCCGGGGGCGGGGTGTAGCCATGATCGCGGGCGGCGATCTGCTGGATGAGGCGATTCAGCGAGAGCCCGGTGCGCATGGTGTTCTCGTCGTCGTGGCGGATGCCGGCGAAGCCGCCGCCGATGTTGAAGACGAACCGCCCCCCGGGGCGTAGGACGCGGTGGACTGCGGCGAACACGGCGGGGACGTCGGTCTTCCAGATCGCGGAGTTGCACACCACGGCGTCGACGGATCCGGTCGGGACGTGGGTGGTTAGGTCCTCGGCCGGGGCGGTGACCCAGGTCAGGCGCGGGTCGGGCAGCATGCGGCAGCCGACGCGCTGCATGGCGGCGGCGTAGTCCAGGGAGATGACCCGGGCTTGGGCTGGTGCGAGCGCGAGGATCGCCTCGGCGGTCGCGCCGGCTCCGCCGCACAGGTCGACCACCAGGTTGCTGCCGGTGATCTGGGCGCGGTGGGCGAGGTCGCGGCTGGTAGCGCTGTACATGGGGTAGTCGCGGGTGAAGACGGCGTACGCCTCGGCGGTGGTGTTCTCGTCCCATCCGAGGACAGCGTCATGGGGTGCCATCGTGAAGTCCTTCGCTTCGGGGAAGGGCCCCGGCCAGGTCGAGCGGGCCGGAGCCGGTCTGGGGTCAGAACAGTGCGGATTGGACGGCCGTTTTCCGGGAGTTGAACGGGCCGAGGACGATGCGGCGACCCTTAAGCGCGCCGAGGTCGAGCAGGTAAGCCATGTCGTCTTCGCGATCGAGGGCGGCAAGGGCCTGGGAGCCGATGAAGGAGTCCAGGGTGAAGCCGTGCTCGCCCTCGCGCAGGTCGTGGGGGTAGAGCGCACACTTCATGCCAGCCCTGCGCATGCGGGCTCCCTCGGCAGGCGCTGTCCACTGTTCCAACACCGCGGCCGTGTTCATGTCGGCCAGGGTCTCGGCGGCGCGGGTGACGTCCTTCTCGTGCGCGGCTTGGGCCGTGGACAGGTCGCGCAGCTCGGACAGGGCCTGAAGTTTGGCCGCGGCCCGTACGGTCTGGGGCACGTTCAGGCGCCGAGTGAGGGCGTCCTCGAGGTGCCGCACCGTGCGCCCGTCGTCGGCCTTGGCGAGGTAGGTGGCGAACAGAGCGCCCTGTTCGTCGAGGCGGGAGCGCTTGCGCGGCTCGGCAGCGGTGCCGATCTTGGGGGTGCCATCGGCGAAGGTCGCCAGGTACAGCCAGTGCGGCTGTTCCATGTACCGACGCAGCACCTCGGGGGCGTGGCCGCCCTGGTGGACCTGGTGGGCGAAGCGGAAGTCATCCTGGCCGCCGCACCGGGTGCACTGGCCGCTCTGCTCGGCCGGCGCGCGGTCGGGGCAGGCGAGCGGCTCGACCCGGATGGTGTCGGCGAACTGGTACCGGCCGGTGCACCACCGGCCGGTACCGAGCGCCCGGAAGCCGAGGCGTTGGTTCATGATCTCGGCGTGGACCAGTGGCCCGCCGGGCAGCGGGGCGAGCAGCAGCCGGGGGTCTCCGGTCGCCCAGGTGATGCCGTGGCATACGTACTCCCCGTCGGTCGGTCGGGTCACTGGCATGATGCGTTCCTTGTGGTGGGGATCAGATGGTGAGCTTCAGGCGGTCGGACAGAGCTTCGGACGCGCTCTTGAAGACCGCGTCGCGGTCCATGTCGGTGACGTCCAGGCACAGCCATCCGCCGCGCTGCTCCTGCTCGCGCAGCTGGGCCAGGACGGTGTTCTGGTAGCGGATGAAATCCCCGTCGCCGCCGCCGGAGTGGCCAGTCTCCAAAGAGGTGAACGAGCCTTTGCGGCGCAGGGCTTCGCGGGCGCCGATGCGCAGGAAGACGACCAGGTCGGGTTCGGTGAGGTGGGCGAAGACCTGTTCGGCTAGGCGCGTGGAGACGTTCGCGTTGACGGCGTAGCGGGCGAGGATCTTGTGGTGCGCGTTGTCGAGGATCACGTGGGTGCCGGCGGCGAGCGCGGGCTGGATGACGAGCGTGTCCTGGAGGGTGTACCAGGAGGCCATCGCCAGCAGCCAGTAGTGGTCGCCGCATGACTGGGCGACGCGGGCGTCGCGGCGGTAGACGAGTTCGTTGAGGCGGTCGACGTAGGCGGACAGTTCCGGATCCATGGGGACCTCTGTGCTGTGCTTGCCGACCAGGATCGCCGGGTGGCCGGCGTCGTTCAGGGCCTGGTGCAGGCGTGCGGAGAGGGTGGACTTCCCGGCTCCGTCGATGCCGGTCACCGTGATCTCCCGCCCCCGTGCGGGGGCGGTGGGCTGTGTTGCGGCCGTCATGCGCGTGTTCCTCCGTGGGTGTTCAGATCGGGCTGGCGGCCAGGCGGTCCGCGATGATGTCGCGGATCTGGTTCACGAGGACGGCGCGCCGCTGGATGACGTCGCGGTGACGCTCATTGGACAGGTCCGCGGGGTAGTGGCGGGCGAGGTTGTTGGAGATGACGTGGAGGTAGCCGAATCCGATCCCCGCGTGGCGCGCGGCGGCCCCCATGGGGCCGATCTCCGGATCGACGAAGGCGTGCTCGCCGTGCTTGGTCAGCCAGTCCCGGTTCTCCAGCAGGATCGACGGGGAGGTGACGTGGATCCCGGTGTGGACGCCGGGCTGGGCGGCGACGAAGTCGCCGAAGAAGTCCCTCCACTGCACGAGCGTGCCGTCCAGGAGGCTCTCGTTGCCGGTGGCGAGCATGGTGTTGGGCTCGATCTCGGGGGCGAGCGCCCCGACCTTGCCGACATAGACGATGTCGCAGGCCCCGAGTTCCGCCAGGCGTCCGACGACCCGGCCGGCGACGTCGCCCCAGATGCTGTGCAGGAAGCCCAGGTAGGTCACCCGGCGGCCGTGGACCACGGTGCGCTGCCAGGCGTATCCCGGCCCGCGGGTCCACACGCCGTCGGCCGGGGCGAGGTGCGTCAGGCCCCAGCCGACGACCACGAGGTCGCCGTTCAGGTCCAGTTCGAGCTGCTGGATCGCGTGATGGCAGGCGACGGGTTCGGGGAGCTGGTAGGTGACCGTGTCGGTCGGCCGGCCGGTCATGGCCAGGTAGGTGGCGATGATCAGCGCGTAGTGGTGGACGTAGTCGGTGCCAGGGAACGCCTTGATGACGAGGTCGTGGCCGTGGGCCTCGGCTGTGGGGCGCTCGACGTTGAACAGCTTGCCGGTCTTCTCGTGCTCGGAGACCACGGCCTGGCGGTCGTAGCCGCCGACGACGCGAATGCTGTCCCAGGCCCGCTTCTGGATGAGGTGGTGGACCTTGATCTGCAGGTAGCGCAGCAGGCTGTCCGGGCCCATCGTGTGCCCCTCGACCGCGATCGGCCGGGCGCGCAGCACTGTTCCGGTTGCTGCTGCGAGAGGCGGGTTGGGGCGCAGGCTCATGAGCGGGCCTCCGTGACCCCGACGGTGCTGCCCGCCGCCTCGCGGACGACCGCGATGTTGCGCCGAATCAGCTCGAACCGGTCCTCGGGGATAGGACCGAGGTTCTCGATGCGGGGCGTGCTCGGCTTCTCGTGGGGACCGCCGGGCAGCATGGCGATGCCCATCGCGCCGAGAATGACCGGTGCGGCGCCGTCCACGGAGGCGATCCACTCGTGCTCGCGCTGCTCGACCAGCTCCAGGTGCCCGGTCCGGCCCAGACCCAGGAGACGGTAGACGATCCGCTCCTCCACCAGTCCGTGGTCCTCCAGGTAGCGGGTCGCCGCCCAGCGGGTGCGGCACAGCTGATGCTCGGGGGCGGGGCGCCGGGAGGCGGGCAGGGCGATCGTTCCGACGTAGTCGGCGCTGGCGAAGTGCTCGTAGCAGCGTAGCCACTCGTCGTCGTCCGCGGCGTGGACCACGGCGCATAGGCGGAAGGCGTCGCTCAGGTCGAGGATCTCGCGGGCGGCTTCGTCGCTGGCCCTGATCGTGGCGGGCCCGTCGCGCATGACGTCCGGGAGGACGATCTCCCGGGCGTCGACCGCGCGGGCCGCCGCGATCAGGTCGGCGGCCGGCAGAGAGTGACCGAGGTCGAAGACGCCGTTGTCGACGATGATCTCCGCGCCGTGCTCGGCCTCGCGGTGGAAGAACGCGCGGTAGGCAGCATCGGTGAGGACCCGCTGGGCGGCCACGTGGTGGACGCGGGCGGGCTCCTGGGCGACGAAGGCATCCAGATAGGCGGGCGGGGCGATCACGGAGACGTCGATTCTCTTGGCCATCAGGCAGTCCTCCACTGGTCGGCGGCGAGGGCGAGGAACTGCTGGGAGAGGACCGGATCGGTCTCGAAACGGCCGCCTGCCTGCAGCGAGCTGGTACGGGCGGCCTCCATCCGCACCCCCCGCATGCTCATGCACAGGTGCGTACCGCGGACCGCGACCGCCACGTCCTTACTGCCAATCACACCGGCGATCTCCTCTGCGACCTGCCGGGTGAACCGCTCCTGGACCTGAAGGCGACCGGCGTACCGCTGCGCGATCCGCCCGAACTTCGATAAACCGATGACCTCGCCGTCCGGCACGTACCCGGCGGCGACCTGCAGGTTCATGGGCAGCATGTGGTGCTCGCACAGCGACCACAAGCTCATGCCGCCAACCACAACCAGCTGGCCGATCAGCTGGTTCTCGGTGAAGCACGTCGCGGCGGCCGACAGGTCCGGGGACAGGAAGTCGCGGTACCAGGCCGCGACGCGGGCCGGCGTATCCGCCAGGCCCTCCCGGTCGGGATCCTCGCCGAGCGCGGCCAGGAGCTGGCCGATCAGGTCGGTGACACGGCCGGTGTCGACCGATTCCGGCGCGGCAAGGCCGCCCTGCTGTGGCAGGGCCGGGCTCTCACCGGAGGCCGGGTTGTAGAGGGTGCTGGTCATGGACTTCGCCTCGCTTCCAGGGGCTGGGGAAACTTGGGGTGGAGAGATGAGCCTGGTCAGCGTCCGCGGGCCTCGGCGAAGGCCAGGACGTGCAGGCGCTGGGTGAAGTGCCAGCCACGGGCCGCCACGGCGTCCGCCAGCACCCGGGTCGTCTCGATCAGACCCTCGACCGTGGTGCCCTCGGGCATCACGTACACCGGGTCCAAGCCGTACCGGCCGACGAGGAGAGCGATCTCATCCAGCTCGGGCACGGAGCGGGTGACGAATTTGAACACGGCCCTCCTGCTCGCCGCGAACGCCTCGAGCGCAGCCGATACGATCCGCTTGTCCTCGTCGACACCTGAGTTGGCGAGCTTCGGAGACACGTTGAAGCGGACACCGTCGACCAGCAGCGTCGGGTCGGGGACGATGGTGCCGTTCGTCTCGAACTCCACCCTTTTGCCGGCGGCCAGTAGCCCCGCCACGAGCGGGAGTAGCTTCTTCTGCTGGATCAGCGGCTCACCACCGGTGATGACGACCAGCTCCACGTCCGACGCGAGCGCCCACGCGAGCAGGTCCACCACGGTCCGTCGCCTCGACTCCTTGCGGGGGTCGAACCGCTTCCAGTCCCACGTGTACTTCGTGTCGCACCAGCCGCACGTCAGGTTGCACCGCGACAGGCGGATGAACAGGGCTGGCACGCCAGTGCTGGGGCCCTCGCCCTGAAAGGTCGGCTGATCGATGCCAAAACACTCGGCGACGATCAGGTCGAACGCCTTATCGTTCGTGGACGCCACCCCCCTGACGTCTGCGGCCGTCATCGCTTCTCCAGGCCGAAGCGGGCCCAGCTGCGCTCGGTCTCGCGGACCTGGACAGCGACCAGAACGCCGGGGATGTCCGGCTCGATGTTGTGGATGAACCAGCCGGCGAGGAACTGGGCCAGGCGCTCCGAGGTCGGCTCGACTGGCAGGATCTCGTGCAGGTTGCGGTGGTCCAGCTCGGCGTCCAAGAACTTCTTGAACGGCGTGAGGTCACCGAAGTCGGTGACGAAGCCGGGGGCTTCCAGGGCCGGGGCGCTGAGGATGACTTCGACCTCGTAGCTGTGACCGTGCTGGCGCGAGCATTTGTGCCCATCCGGGAGGCTGGGCAGCCGGTGCCCAGCCTCGAAGTCGAAGATCTTGCCGATGGTGTGCGTGCCGGAAGGGAGCGGCACCGAGCTGAAGTCCATGGACTCCTCCTTGCGATTCGGCGATGGGGGCGGCCGTGAGGCCGCAAGACAGATCGTTGGACTAGGCCGCGTTCGCGGGAGCGGAGCGCTGGTTGAGGACGTCCGTCAGACATTCGCCGTCCAGCGTGAAGCGCAGAATGCTGTGGCCGGATACGTCGGGCGGGTGGTCAGATGCTCGTCTCGGGGGTGGCGAGGGCGAGGAAGCCGCCGCAGGCGTGGACCTGGTGCAGGACGTCTTCGTAGTAGTCGTTGAGGTGGGTGAAATCGGCCTTGGACGCCGCGACCATGCCGTCAATGTCGCCGCGTGCGAGGGCGGCGAGCAGGCGGGCGAGCTGAGGGCGCGTGGCCGGATCGGTCATCCCGGTGGAGTCGACGGCTGCTGCGTCGTCCGGGAGCCAGTCGTGTTGGGTGACCAGGGCCCGGGCCATGGCGAGCCGCGGTGCGGGGTCCTGGCCGGCGTTGACCAGCGCGTAGATGCCGACACGGGGGCGTGGAGTGCGGCTGGTTGCCGAGGCGAAGCGGGCCATGCGCAGCGCCTGCAGCTCGGCGTTGCTCCTCTGAGGACGGGGGGAGTGGGGGGACAGCCTGGCCAGGACGGATTCCGCCTGCGTCGGCTCGTACCCGGCTCCTTTACCTGTGGTGTGCGGGTGTGCAGCCTCGATCGTGGTCACGGAAGTCCTTTCGATGTGGCGAAGCGGATCGCGTGGAGGAGACCCTGTGGGGGTTCGGGATCCGGGACTCGCGGAGGCTCTGCGGAACAGACCTCAAAGGTGGAAGCGACGGATGCCAGTTCCTGGGTCGCCTCCGCCGGGCGCACGAGGTAGATACGGGAGCCCACGTGGTCATGTGGTGCCGGCCTATGGCGAAGGGTGTCGGCCCGGGCGACAGCTCGACTCAGCTGTTCGGGTGCGTGGCCCAGCCGCCCCGGAACTAGCAGGTTGGCCAAGTCCACGATGTGGCCTCGTAACCGTGCCACCAGGTCGTCAACATCCGTCTGGCTGGCCGGGAGCGGCACCGATTCGTCGAGGACCAGTGCAACCGTCTCTGCTGCAGCATCCGTTGCCGATCGGACAGGACTGCGGCGAACCACGAGCGACCGCTGCAGCGCCGCCACGATGGGCTTGACCACGCGATTCACGAGGCCGCCCTCCCCGCCTGGTGGTGAAGGTCGAAGACCATCCAGACCCTCTTGCCGATGCCCTCTTGCGCGGGCATCACGCCCCACCGGTCGGCGAGCGCCCTGACAAGCTCCAGGCCGCGACCGGACTCGGCCTCGTAGGGCGCACGACGGACTCGGGGGCGTTGATGCGACGAATCTTCGACGGTGATCAGAAGCTGGCTCCCGAAGCAGCACGCGGTCATCGTCACCATGTCGCTTGCCGTGTGGCAGCCGTGAACTACGGCGTTCGCCAACACTTCGCTCGTCGCCGTGACTGCCCCGTCCACGACCGGGTCCAGGTTCCAGCCGTGGAGGTGGTCGCGTAGCTGATGACGAGCGACGGAAATCTCCGAGAGCTGCGCAGGAATCGCAGCTCGCATACTCAGCACGGGCGGCCTCCGGCGCCGGCCGAACCTCGTCGAGGAGCGGCCCGCGGCCCTGTCCGCAAGCTGCCTCGACGCCCGGATCCTGCTGCTCCCACCCAGCGCGTGACAGAGCACGCGCTCGGTGCCAGCGAGCACGGTGCCTCGCAGCGAACGGGAAAGGCCGTTTGCGAAGGGTGTGGCTGGCATGACGTCGCCTCCAGGCGTCGAGGAACGTGAAGGGGGACGATTTCTTTGCCCCCGGCGCAGCGCGATGAGCGACGCCGCCGGAACAGGTGAACTGCGGCTTCGCGATGCGAGGTTGGGCTGGGGAGGAATATCGTCGTGATGAGAAAACCGTGAATCGCGGCTCAGAGGTACCCCGTTGGCTTCACGGATGCCGTCAAAGCCGTCAAAGATCATTTGCAGACCGAGGGGCGCACCATGGCGCGCACACGCAACACCCTGCTGGCATCGGTCATCAAGGAAACCGGCTGGCCACAGACCCAGGTAGCTGCCCACGTCGTGAGGGTTGCCGCTGAGAACGGTGCAGACGAACTGCGCTCGGTGACGCGCTCGCACATCGCTATGTGGATCAGCGGGACACGCCCCGAGGGGGTGGCGACCAATATCCTCTGCGAAACGCTGTCGCGCAGACTCGGGCGCGTCATCACGCCGGCACAGATCGGACTCGCCCCGGCTGAGTCGGCGTCGGTGACGCCCTCGACGTGGGATTTCGACACGGTGGCCGCTCTGGTGAACCTCGGAGACGAAGACAACATGGACATGAACCGTCGGCACGTGTTGGTGGCTACCGCGTACTCCGCGGTTGGCGCTGCCCTCCCGCCCTCCGGTTGGTGGGAGAAGACCGCGGAGCAAGCACGTACACGGCGGCCCGCTACCCGCTTCGTCGTCTCCTCCGCACACGTCGACGCAGTGCGCGAGGCCATGCAGTTCTACTCCCGCCAGGACCAGCGCCTCGGTGGGCAAGCCGGCCGCTCTGCTTTGCTCGCGTACCTCAAGTCCGATGTCACCGACTATCTGAGCAGCCGCTTCACCTCGGAACAGGTACGCCGTGACTTCGCCTCCGCCGCATCTGAATTGACCTACCTTGCCGGATGGACGGCATTCGACTCGTCGAACCACGTCAAGGCGCAGAAGGCATTCCGCGTTGCCTTTCACCTGGCAGCCGAGGCCGACGACGCACCACTCGCCGGCCACATTCTTCGAGCGGCAGCCCACCAAGCGGTCGACCTCAGTCACCCGAAGCGCGCCCTTGAACTCGCGGAAGGATCTGTCGGGCGCTCCCGATACCACCTCGCGAGCCCTCGGGAGCGAGCACTGCTCGGCGTGGTCCACGCCCGTGCCCTGGCCGCGGCCAGACGGAAGACCGACGCTCTCGCAGCTCTTCGCCTTGCCGAGTCCGATCTCAGCAAGGCGAAGACAGGCGACGAGGAGCCGGCCCGGGTCTTCTTCTTCGCCGAAGCATCCCTCGCACACGAAACCGCCGCCACGTTGCGCGACCTCGGCGACCTGAAAGGAGCGGAGTCCGAGTTCAAGCGCAGCGTCCGCACCCGCGCGCTGCCCCTCGCTGCCCGCACGCACGCTGTCACCCTCGGATACCTCGGCGACGTCCAGGTCAGACAGGGCCAGATCGACGAAGCCTGCAAGACGTGGCAGCAAGCCCTGGACACCATGAGCGGCATCCAGTCCGGCCGCGCACGAGACGTGGTCGTGCGGATGCGCCAGGCGCTTTCCCCGGTACGCGGGCGAGGAGGATCCGTCGCCGCTGACCTGGATCAGCGTGCTCGTGCCATGCTGCGCGGCATAGGCTAGCCAAGCCGATACAGCGGGGATCGGCAGCGACAGCCGCCTCCTTGCTGGCTGGGACGAGTAGGAATGAGGACGTTGATGTCTGGGGCGTTCGAGGTCAAGCCCATTGCGAAAGTGGTGGGAGGCCACACGGTGCCCGCCGACGACTTCCAGGGCGGCGTAGAGTCGATCATCCGAGTCAACGAGGAATACCCGCTCGAAACGCTCCAGGGTATCGAGGAGTTTTCCCACCTCACCGTCATCTGGCGATTCAGCCTGGCCTCGCCAGCTGACGTCGAGCTCCACGCACGTAGCCCTCGCGGAGATACGAGGTGGCCCGCCACTGGGACGTTCGTCCACCGAAACCACCGGCGCCCCAACCAGTTGGCGACGTCCTACCCCCGTCTGCTGGGTGTGGATGGCCGCGACCTGCTCGTGACAGACCTGGACGCGGTTGAGGGCACCCCGATTATCGACATCGGGCCTTGGTTCCAAGAGATGGGGCCGCGTGGGCAGGTGCGGCAGCCAAGTTGGCCAAACGAGATGCTCGCCGACTACTGGGCACCCGCGAGCGAGCGCGGAAGGTAGCGAGATCGGGCTTGCTTGGCGCGACTCCAAACGTTCGCCGCCGACCGGAGACGAGGGGCTCATCGAGGCAGCGCGAGACGGCCGCGCGGGGAGCGCTCCTACGAAGAGCGTGGGGCGTCCCGGGGCGGCGGCGTGGCCTGAAGACTTCGAGCGGAGTAGCCGCGTCGGCTTCCGTACGCCGTCACGCTGGTGAGAGTGACGTACCAGGGCTGACCGCGGTGCACGGCGGTCAGATATCCAGCAGCGACGAGCTGCGCCACGACATGGGGACTGACGTCCAGAATTCTGGCCGATTTTCTCGCCGTCACCACCAGACCATTGAAAACCCCATCCCCCTCCGTGCGGTGAGCCTTCACGGGCCAGCCTTCCTACAGCCAAGTCACTGCGGGGTTCTCTGCCGGGAGACTCACGCGGAGGGGTGCTCGCCCCCGCCAGACCGTCATGAGCAGGGCGCGCCGCCTTGCACGGGATCACAGGATCACTCCGTTGCCGAGCAGCGTGAGAGTGACGCGGGCCCGGTCGATGACCTCGGCATCTCCGGTACGGGCTCCCCCCCCACGCTGGGCGGCTTTGCCGCTCGGCGCGACACTGCTGGCCGACCGTGACTGCATGGGCCTGGATGGTCCTGGCGCTCGGCGGGCTTGCGCTCACTGCGCACCGACCTAGCGGCAAGGTTGAGTGCGCGGGTTCCAAAACCCGAGCACTCAACCTTGGCCCCCAACGGCATCGCTCTGTGAGTTCCGGCCCGTTGGCCCTTCCGCAATCGCGAACTCCCGGGACATCAGGTCAGGGTCGAGGTCCGTATAGATCGGCAAGTGATCGGCTGCCCGGCTGGCGGCGGCGCTTCGGTTGGTCCCATAGGCGATCAACGCGGGTGCGACGGGGCGGCTGACGAGGATGAGGTCGATCCGGCGGGAGCCCCAAGGATCGGGGTCCCCCTCGCCGTCAGTCCAGTGGCCGACGGTGGGCTGCCAGGCCACGTCGAGGTGAGCCGCGGCATCGACCATGTATCCCTTGCGCAGCAGGGCTTCAGCCCCCCGTCGATCGGCCAGCTGTGCACCGCCGATCGTGCCGGGCAGAAGCTGATATTCGAGGTCGTCGTGGTCCTGGCCGAGGTAGGGCTCGGGATCGTAGTAGTGAAGTTGACCGTCGGGCCCGGCGATGTTGGCGGCGGACAGTCCGTTGAAGTCGCCGATGATGGCACCGGGCTTGGCTCCACCGGTCCGGCGGAAGATGCCCTTCAGGCGCAGAGCTTCGTCAGCGCGGAACTGGGGGCGGAAGGGGTCTCCATGGTAGACGGCCGTGGTGAACGACTCGGCGGCGCCGATGTCGAATGCCGCGGTGGTGACCCCGTGCCAGAAGTCCGGTGCACCGTAAGGGCGGTAACTGCCACGGATGCAGCTGACGGTTCCGGGCCGCCACAGCTGGGCTGTGTACCAGCCGCGGTGGGCGTTGTTGGCCATTGCGGTGCGTTCCCGGCCACGGTTGTCGATCGCCGTGGCAGTGAGACCGCAGTCGTCTGCGAGGAGCTGGATGGCCTCGGCAGCTTCCTCATTCCACGTGTCGGGATCGTTCTCCTCGTCGACACGGATTTCCTGCAGTCCGAGGATGTCCGCGTTGATCTGGCAAATTGTGGTGACCCGGGCTTGCCACTCGGGGGTGCCCCGCTGGTCGAGGCGGAGCTTGTAGGTGTTCAGGTTCGCTAGACGTATCAAGGCCGGTTCCTTTCGTGTGTGGACTGGTGGTATCCGTGACGCGAGTCTGCGGGGGCACGGCTGCGCTGCTCATCGGCCAAAGGCCATGTCGTCCAGCGCGAAATCTGCGGTCACCAGGAGGTGGTCCGACGCCTTCTTGGCCAGCGAGCCGTCGTGGGTGGTGTGCGTGCGGGCCGTGCAGGCAACGGCGAGGTTTGCGCGAGGGGAGTCGATGCGGCCGGGGCCGAAGGGGTCGGGCTTGCCGTTGTCGTCGATCCAGTGCCCGCGCGGCATCCGGATCCACCGTGATGCCCGGCTGCGGCACCCGGGCTCCCATGCTCGGCTGCTGCACCCGGCTTTCGGTCTCCGGCCCACCGCGGCGCCTCACCTGCGAGCCCCGCGGTGCTCGCCGTCACACTGGGGCTCCTCAGAGGTGACCTGGTAGGACAACAACTGCTGGAACAGGCCCGGTTGCTGGGAGAGCTGGTGGTAGGTGCCCTCCTGCACGACCCTGCCCTCGTCGAGGACCACGATCCGGTCGGCCACGGCGACGTTGGTGATGCGGTGGGTCACCAGCAGCACCACCCGGTCCCGTGCCAGGTCCCGCAGCCGCTGGAAGATCCGGTACTCCGCTCGCGGGTCCAGGTTCGCGGTCGGCTCGTCGAGGACCAGCAGCCCCGCCTCTTTGAAGAACGCCCTTGCGAGAGCAATGCGTTGCCACTGGCCACCGCTCAGCTCTTCGCCGTTGAGCCACTCGCGGGCGAGGAGGGTGTCCAACCCGGCAGCAAGCTTGTCGACGACTTCGTCGGCGCCGGCAGCCTCGCACGCCTCACGCACGGTCGCATCGCCGCGCGGCGAGGGCTGCCCGAGGGTGACGTTCTCGCGCACGGTCAGGGGCCAGTGCGCGTAGTCCTGCGGCACCAGGGCCACCTGCTGCCACAGCTCCTGCGGGTCGGCGTCGCCGACAGGGGTGCCGTCCCACAGCACCTGCCCGTCCGTGGGCAGGTACAGGCCGCTGACCAGCTTCGACAGCGTCGACTTGCCCGAGCCGTTGAAGCCGACCAGGGCGGTGACCTCGCCACGGCGCAGAGTGAGCGAGACATCGGACAGCGCGTCGTGGTCCTTGCCCGCATAGCGGTGGGAGACCGCCTTGATCTCGATCTTCTGCGGCGGCTTGGGCCGGTGCGTGCCGCGGCGCATGCGGTACCCGCCGGCCTTGTCCAGGAATCCACTCCAGTCGTCCATGTACAGACCCGTGCGCACTGCCCGCGCCCCGATGGCCACCAGGCCGCGGACCGACTGCCCCACCGTCTGCAAGGCAAAGACGGCCGTACCGGCGTGCCCGACGCTGATGCGGCTGGTTGCCAGCAGCCACACGACCGCTGCCCACACCAGGGCCGAGCCCAGCCCTCCGCAGAGCGCGCCGACCAGGGACATGCGCGCCCCCTTGTCGGCTGCGGTCCGGTCCTCGCGGTTGATCCGGGCGACCGTCTGCCGGTACCGGCCGGACAGGAAGCCGGCCATGGTGCCGGCGCGGATCTGGTCGGCGGCATCGCGGGTGTAGATGTGCCAGCGCAGCACCGACAGCATCCGGTTGTCGCCGTTGCTGCGGAGGTTCGCCAGGTAGCGCACGCGTGCGGCGCTGACCTGGGCCAGGGCCTGCGGCAGGCTGGCCGCCACCAAAAGCGGCAGGAGCACCCAGTGCACCCCCGCCAGCACGACGGCCCCGGCACAGAAGGAGGCCGCCGAGGCGATCAGGTCCTGCCCCTCGTCGATCAGGTCCCCGGTGACCTGCGCTCCGCGGTCGGCGGCCTCGCGGTCGCGGTTGAAGTCGGGCTCGTCGTAGGCGCACAGCTCCACCTCGGCGCAGCCCGTCAGCAGCATCTGCTCGGCCTCGCGCGACATCAGCGGGCCGAGCCGGGAGGAGAGCCAGTTGACGGTGATCCCCAGGAGCGCTCGCACGCCGGATGCGCCGGCGAGCAGGACGACCGACGGCCACGCCTGCAGAAGCCGGTGGTAGACGTCCCCGCTGGTCAGCAGCGCGGTCAGGGTCCCGCTGATCGCGACCAGGCCCAGGGCCTGCATCACACCGGCGACCCCCTGGCACAGCAGGAGGCCGACGGTCGCTGCCCGGTCGACCCGCCAGGCGAGGGCCAACGACCGGCGCACCAACTGCGGCAGGCGCCTGGCCATGTCGCTCATCCGGATCGACCGGCCGGCCGCTTCACGGCTGCCTGTCAGGTCCACGTACCGCATCTGCGACCCCGGATCGGTCGCTTCTGCCGCTGTGCCCGGCTTGGCTCCAGGGGGGACGTCATTTCCGTTCTGCCATCCGGCAGTTTTCGTGGCGGGCGGAGGCGGCTGAGGGGAGGTGCGCGGCCCCGGGACACGGTCGGCTGATGCATCGGTGGGTTCGCTCATGCCTCCCACCCCGAATCAGGGCGTGATGAGTGGCGGGCGCTGCGGGCGGCAGCGTCAACAAGGCGCCCCAAGAACCCCATGGACAGATGGGGTTCCAGCTGCCGATGTTCGATATCAGTAGGGGGCATCACGGGGATGGCAACGGGATGCACGGTTCCTCCAGGGGAGTCACTGATGAGTACAGGTGCTCTAAGAACGGCCCCGATCGCACCCCCGTAACGGGTGCTTCGGAGGCAAATACTGAACATGAGTTCCCATCGCCGACTCAGACTGTGCGGCCGTTGACCTGCGCGTGGCTTCGGGTACTCGAACAGGTCGAATCACTCCTTTGAGGTATTGCAGCAACAGGATTGACGGGGTGTGATCTCAGCCGGGCACGGGTTGCGAGCGCGATCAATCCGCGCTTACCGGCGAGCCGTTCTGGCTCCGTTGAGCGGTTGCTGCGGAGCAGCTGGCCAGCGGGATGAAGTGCCCGCCACGCTTCAGCCACGCCTGCGCAACAGCCCGCTGTCGAAGAGTGCGGTGCCTGACGAGTTGATCAGGGCCAGCCGACGTCCTGTGCCACGAGCCACATGAGGCCCATCCATCCACTGGCGATCACGACGAAGACCAGGAACAGGAGCATGAATGTCGCGGCACGTATTGGCGGGTCAGGTTCTGGTGGCTTTGGCGGGGTATGCCCGTGGATGTGCGCCGCGCGTAGGCAATCAGGGCAGTTGGGGTGGTGCGTCATCGCAGGGTGGTCACCTCGCCATGTCGACGCTGCTCTGCACGGAAGCCTCCTTGAGGGTCATGCGCCGGTGAGCCAGCGGTGGCGTTCGGCGTCGGTGACAATGTGCTGGTGGTGGGAGATCTCCAGCTGCGCGAGGTGGGCGTAGTGCTCGACGACGCCGGGGCCGAGGGCGTCGCGGACGATGGAGCTGTTGCGGAGGGCCACCTGCGCCTGCTTCAGCGTGCTCGGGAGGGGTGGCCCTCCTTCCCGGTAGGCGTTGCCTGTCTCTGGCGGTCCGGGGGTGAGCGCGTTGTCGACTCCGTGGTTGATGGCGGCGACGGCTGCAGCGAGCGCGAGGTAGGGGTTGGCATCCGCCCCGGGGACGCGGATCTCCAGGTGCCGGCCTTCGCCGTGGCCGACGACGCGGATGGCGCAGGTGCGGTTGTCGTAGCCCCAGCTGGCGGTTGTGGGCGCAAAGGAGTCGGGGACGTAGCGCTTATAGGAGTTGATGTTCGGCGCGTACAGCACCGCCATCTGCGGCAGAGCGTCGAGCACTCCGGCAATGGCATGCCGGGCGAGTGGGGACAGGACGCCGTCGGCGCCGGTGATCGCGTTGGCGTCGTCCTTCCACAGCGAGATGTGCAGGTGGAGGCCGTTGCCCACGCCGGTTGTGGGGGCTGCCATGAAGGTGGGGGTGAGACCTGACCGGCCGCCGATGGCGCGGACGGCGTGTTTGAACGCCAGGTGCCCGTCGCAGGCGGCAAGGGCCTCGCCGTAGGGGAAGGTCACCTCCACCTGCCCGGGGGCGCTTTCCGTTTTGACCGCCTCGACGGGAAGGCCGGCGCCGGCGAGGGCTGCCTGCAGGCGGCGGAAGAACCGGTCCGCGGTCGGCGGGTGGTCCAGGGCGTAATCCAGGTTCCCCATGGCCAGGGGCCGCAGATCCTGGTAGCCACGTTCGGCGGCTTCCTCGGGGGTTCCCTGGTAGACTACGAACTCGCATTCCAGACCAGCCTTGACATGAAGGCCATGGCGGGCCAGGCGGGCCAGCTGTCGGCGCAGCATCTGGCGCGGGGCCACCTCGACTGGGCTGCCGTCGTGGTCGACGGCGTCGCCGAGGACCAGGGCGGTCTTCGGCATCCACGGAGCGAGGCACAGCGTCGTGAGGGCAGGGGTGACAGCCAGGTCCTGGTAACCGGTGGCCCATGAGGTCAGGGCGAAGTCGCTGGTGGGGGTCATGTCGACGTCGGTGGCCAATACGTAGGCGCACATGTCCGCCCCGCGCGTGGCGGCGCGGTCGAGGAAGTGCCGCGCGCCGTAGCGTTTGCCCTTGAGCCGGCCCTGTAGGTCGGGGATGGCCAGCATCACCGTGTCGATCCGTCCAGAGCTGACCAGGTGGTGCAGCTGGTCGAGGGTGAGCTGGCCCGACGCGGCATGCCCCTGTCGTTGCCCCGGAGGCGCGGCCACAGGGGCATCGGCGCCGTTACCGGAGTTGGCCGAGAACTTCACACGATCTCCTGGTCGAAGCGGTCGGAAGAGCGGTCGAGGCTCTGGGCGGGCATGTCGTAGGTGCGCTTCCCCGCGGCCCGCCACCACAGCCAGGCCAGCGACAGCACGGCGAGCAGCGCGAGGGGTGCGTAGTTGAAAGTGGCGACGGAGATCGGGCTGGTCTGGGGCAGGCAGAACAGGACGGTGACGAATGCCACCCAGGCCACAGCGACGGTGCCGACCGCCACGCCCCACCGGCCCAGGTTCCACGGTCCAGGCCGGAACCGGTGGCGGTGCTTGATGCGCAGGAAGATCGGGATGGCGTAGGCGGGGGTGATGCCGATGACGTTGATGCTGGTGATCGCCGCGTAGGCGGTGGGGCTGTACAGGCTCGGCGCGGCGAGCAGGGCCGCGGTGCCGACGGTCAGCCACACCGCGTGGCGGGGCGTACCGGTCCGGGCGTGGACCCGCCGCCACAGGCCGGAGCCCGGCAGGGCGCCGTCCCGGCTGAACGCGAACACCATCCGGGAGGCGGCGGCCGTCTCGGCGTTGCCGCAGAACAGCTGGGCGACGATGACGATCAGCAGTAGCGCCTTCGCGCCGGACGCTCCCAGGGCGTCCAGGAAGATCTGGGCGGGCGGAACTCCGGTGGCGGTGGCGCGGGTTGCGGCGTAGTCCTGGATGGCGAACGTGAGACCGGCCAGCAACGCGAACCCAGCGATCCAGGACCAGCCGATGGCCCGCATGATGCCGCGGGAGGCGCTGACTTGGGCGTTGGTGGTCTCCTCCGACAGGTGCGCGGAGGCGTCGTAGCCGCTGAAGGTGTACTGCGCGAGCAGCAGGCCGATCAGCGTCACGTACACGGGGCTGGACCAGCCGGTGTGGTTGATGAACTCGCCGAAGACGAATCCGGGCTCCTGGTGGTGGGCGGGGACGATCGCCAGGACGCCGACGATCACGGTGACGCCGGCCAGGTGCCACCAGACGCTGATGCTGTTGAGGATGCTGACCAGGCGGACACCGAACAGGTTCAACGTGGCGTGCAGGGTGAGGATGATCAGGTAGATGACCATGGTCTTGCCCGCAGTGGGCTCGAAGCCGAACTGCAGGTTCAGCCAGGCACCGGTGAACAGCGCGGCTCCGTAGTCGATGCCGGCGATCGCGCCGAGCAGCCCCAGCAGGTTCAGCCAGCCGGTGTACCAGCCCCATTTTCGGCCGCCGAGCTTCTCCGCCTGGTAATACAGGGCCCCGGACGTCGGGTAGGCGGAGGTGACCTCGGCCAACCCGGCGCCGACGAACATCACCATCACACCGACGGCGATCCAGCCCCACATCATCACCGCCGGGCCACCGGTGGTCAGACCGAAGCCGTACAGCGTCATGCAGCCGGAGAGCACGCTGATGACGGAGAAGCTGATCGCGAAGTTGCCGAACGGACCCATCCGGCGGGCGAGTACCGGCTCGTACCCCAGTTCGCGCAAGTACGCGTCATCCGGGGCACGCCGGGAGCGATCCGACCGGCGGTGCTGACCTAAGCGGAACACGAAACCTCCAGGAATTGAAGAAGGGGCGAATGGGCTGAACGCGCGTGTCAAGGGATGTGGAGATGTCCGGCAGGGTCACGGACGAGGGCCAGCGCGTGCAGCCTTCCTGTGTGCGTAGGCCAGCGATTCCCGGCGTGCCCGCAGCATCAGCTCCTGACCTGCGTCGTCCCCCGGGAGCCGGTCCTCCACCGAGGACCACGGTTCGCGGGTCGCGTAGGGCTCCATGGACGTGAACACCTGAGCCGCTTCGACGAACTGGTGACCGGCCCACAGCGCATACGCAAGGTGACTCAGGTCGGTCAAAGACCGAAGAGAGGGGTCCGAGGCCCTGAACCAGTGGAGGAAGGCGTTGCGGGTGTAGGAGCGCAGTGGGTCCTCGGCCCACTGCCGTCTCCACAGCGGGTGCACCCTGCCGCGCTGCATCTGCTGGCGGCACTGCTCGACTTGAGCGTATGCCGGTAGCAGGAGCAAGGGCGATCCGGCGGGCGCCCACGATGCCACCCACCGTCCGAAGTCGAAGACCGCAGCCAGCCCTCCAGATGCCGGGGCGTCCCGGGAGAGCAGGACCTGCAGGATCCGGTGGAATGCCTCCCGGTTGAACGGATCCCGTCGGTGCACCTCGCCCAGCAACTGCCACGGCCCCGGCGGCAGCATCGGCTCCTTCGACGGCACACGGTGCTCCGGACGCAGTTGACGCACATCGATCTGCGCGAGGGCCAGCAGACACACCCACGGGACCGGATCGTGCGGAGCCCGGTGTGCCGCCATCTGCGCTGCATGTCGGCCACGGGTCTCGAACTCAGATACGGCGGTGTGTTGTTGGCGGTGGGCGCGCAAGGCGCGCTCCACGAAGACTCGGGCTCGCATGACCTGGGCGTCGTAGCTGTCCGGTTCCTCGGCCAGCCACACATCCATCACGTCGCTCCCGGCAGCGGTGACCGCCAGGACCTGCGTTCGGGACGTCCTCAGCGCCAGAGACCTCGTGGCGGACAACAGGTTCCGGGTGGCCGACCACCGTCCGGCTTGCAGCTCTACCAGGGCCACTCGCAGGTCATCATCGCTGCCCGCGGGGTGATATACGGGATACATCAGCCCCCCTCGCGCCAGCTTGCGACGTCGCGGCATCTCATCCCTGCGTCGGAGACGTGCGCCCTGCTGGCCGATATCCTGAGTGCTGCCTCGATCAGGCCGATATGGCTGAACGCCTGCGGGAAGTTGCCCACCTGGCGCTTGAGCTTGGGATCCCACTCCTCCGCGAGCAGGCCCAGGTCGTTACGGAGCGAGAGCAGCTTCTCGAAGAGCTTGCGGGCCTCGTCCACCCGGCCGATCATCGCCAGGTCGTCGACGAGCCAAAACGAGCAGGCCAGGAACGCCCCCTCGTCGCCTTCCAAACCGTCCACGCCGACGCCCTCGCCGGCCGTCGGATAGCGCAGGACGAAGCCGTCCTCGGTGCCCAGCTCCCGCTGGATGGCCTCGATGGTGCCGATGACGCGCTTGTCGTCCGGGGGCAGGAAGCCCATCTGCGGGATCAGCAGCAGCGAGGCGTCCAGCTCCTGGGAGCCGTAGGACTGGGTGAAGGTGTTGCGTTCCTTGTCGTAGCCCTTTTCGCAGACGTCCCGGTGGATGGTCTCGCGCAGGTCCTTCCAGCGCTCCAGCGGACCGTCCACGTCACCGGACTCGATCAGCTTGACGGTGCGGTCGACCGCGACCCAGGTCATGACCTTGGAGTGGACGAAGTGCCGGCGCGGCCCGCGCACCTCCCAGATGCCCTCGTCCGGCTCGTCCCAGTGCTTCTCCACCCACGCGATCAGCTTCAGCTGCAGGCTGACCGCGTGGTCATCGGGTGCCAGGCCGGAGGCGCACGCGACGTGGAGGGCATCGGTGACCTCGCCGTAGACGTCGAGCTGGAGCTGGCCCGCGGCGCCGTTGCCGACCCGCACCGGACGCGAATTCTCGTACCCGGGCAACCAGGTGAGCTCGTTCTCGCCCAGCTCCCGCTCACCGGCGATGCCGTACATGATCTGCAGGTTCTCCGGGTCGCCGGCCACCGCCCGCAGCAGCCACTCCCGCCAGGCCCGGGCCTCTTCGCGGTAGCCGGTGCGCAGGAGGGAGGAGAGGGTGATCGCGGCGTCCCGGAGCCAGGTGAAGCGGTAGTCCCAGTTGCGCACGCCGCCGATGCACTCGGGCAGGGAGGTGGTCGGCGCGGCGACGATCCCGCCGGTCGGCGCGTACGTCAGCGCCTTGAGCGTGATCAGTGAGCGCACCACCGCGTCGCGGTAGGGGCCGTGGTACGTGCAGTGCTCGACCCACTCGCGCCAGAATTCCTCGGTGGCTTCCAGCGACCCCTCCGGGTCCGCCACGGCCGGCGGCTGGTGGTGCGAGGGCTGCCAGCTGATCGTGAAGGCGATCCGTTCGCTCTGCGAAACGGAGAACTCGGAGACCACTGTTCCGTGGCGGGCGGTCGCACTTGCGGGGGTGTCCAGCCATACGGAGTCGGGGCCGGCAACCGCGACGGTCCGGCCGTCGACCGAGTGGACCCAAGGCACGACCTTGCCGTACGCGAACCGCATTCGCAGCTGCGAGCGCATCGGGACCCGCCCGCTGATCCCCTCCACGATGCGGATCACCTGGGGTGCGCCGTCGCGCGGCGGCATGAAGTCGATCACCCGGACTGTGCCACTTGGTGTGTCCCATTCGGATTCCAACACCAAGCTGTCGCCTCGGTAGCGGCGGCGGTCAACAGGTCGGGGGCTGGCGCCGGGAGCATGGGCCGGGCTGATGGACCAGCAGCCGTGTTCCTCGGTGCCGAGCAGCGCCGTGAAGACCGCCGGCGAGTCGAAGCGGGGCAGGCACAGCCAGTCGACCGTGCCGTCCCGGCGCACGAGCGCAGCCGTCTGCATATCGCCGATGAGCGCGTAGTCCTCAATGGGCATAGACATGGGTTTGTGTCCGATCGTCGTGCGGGAGCGTTCCGCGGGCAGGCACGGCAGCAAGGAACCGCCGGGTGACACGGCCTTTGGTGAACAGGCGGGCTTGTTCGTAAGCGGCCTGCGCGGCCTCGCAGTAGGCGCGGGAAGACGCGAGGAGAGCGCGGGCGAGGTTCAGCAAGGCGCGGGGCCCGTGTTGTGGTTCGGCAAGCAACGCCCGTTCTCGCTGCGCTGGACCGATGAGGTAGGGCAGATTTCCGCACCGGTATCCGATGACGGGGACTCCCACGGCCATGGCCTCAAGAGCCACCATCCCCAGTGAGCCGGTGGACGGCGTGATCACGATCGCGGCCCCCGAGAGCCAGGCGGGCACGGCATGCCACGGCAGCGCTCCGGACCAGCTCATGTGCGCCGCCAGATCCACCTGGCGCCGACAGGTCTCCGCCAGGACCATGCCGGCTGGTCCTGACTGCAGGTAGTGCGTTGCTGCCGCGACGCGCAACACGCACGAACTGGTGGTGGTCCCCTGGTGCCGTGCCGCTCGCAGCAGGGCAACAATGCCGTTGGAGGTGTCCCCCACCGCGCCCAGAATCCGGAGGTCCCCGGATTGCAGTCGGCCCAGCACACTGACGGGATTCGGTTCGGGCGGTTCATGGAGGAGGGCGTGAGGGACCACACACCACGTCGATGTGTCCCAGCCACGTTGGTGCGCCGCGTCGAGGACCGCTGCCGTCGGAGCCAGAACGACATCGGCCTGTGTCAGAGCTATCGCGTCGCGGTCGTCGAGCAGTCGGTCCACCGCCAGCACCCGGCACACCCCATCGGGGAGGTTCATGTGCAGCCGGCCCAGGCCCCACAGCGCGTCGGTGCACAGCACCGTGTCGGCGTTGTGCCGGTCGATCAGCGAGCGCAGCTGACGCTGAAGTCCCCACGCACCGACGCTGATTGCTTCCCGGAGCGTGTCTGGAGGGCAAGGCAGGCTGACGGGCAAGTCGATCTGCTCCACGACCACGCCCTCAAGCCTGGGGCCGAGCATTGGCGGGGCCGCGGTGACGATCACTGCCCGGTGTCCGGCACCCGCCAACCCGACGGCCAGGGCTGCGGCGGCCTTCACGGAGCCTGAGGCCGCGTTCATCTGCCAGGCCAAACAGACCACCAGCACGCTCCGGCGACCAAAAGCGGACGCCAATCCGCCCTGGCGGGGCCGAGGAAGCGCGATCGCGGATTCCTCAGGGCGCTGCGGGGGCTGCCACGGCCGGCACAGGTCACGGGTGCGTCGAGAGGCTGCGCTAGGCATGTTCACCAGCGCACCCCGTTCGCCAGCGACTTCAAGGTGGCGCGGGCGCGTTCGGTGACCTCGGGATCACGGACACGGACACCCTGTACCAGATTGTCGACAGCATCTATCGCGGCCAGGGCCGGCAGCACCCTTCGCTCCGGACCCGTCAGCTCACGCCCATATCCGCTGAAAAACATTCGCCGAAGCCGCGGAGATTGCACCCACGGTCCGAAAGCCAGCTGCACGAAATCATCGACGGCCACCGCAGGCCGCGCCTGCCCGAAAGCGAGCAGAGCAGCGCACCCGCTGGGCCCATCCCATAAAAAGTTGAGTTCCCGCGCGTCACCATGGACGAATGCCGTAGGGCACGCCTCCAGCTGGGGCAGCTCCCTGACCAGGCCAAGCACCATCTTCTGCTCGGCATGCGAGAGGAGGGCACCGGCCGCAGCTACGCCCTGCCCCGCGAATGCCGTCCGTGCACGCACCTCTGCCAGCACATCCACCGAGGCGCGGGGGGCGACCAGCGTGTCATGAAGCTCACGCAGCAGGTAGCCCGCTTGGCGGTGCACCCGGATGAGGTCGTTCATATCGAGCACGGCTGGTGCCACCGTCTCACCGGGCACTGCGGTCAGGAGCATCGCCAGCTCGCCGGGATTAGCCGCTTGGAGCCGTGGAGCGCGGCCGGGACCGAGAGCAGGTACCGCGAATCTGTAAGCGTGGACTTCGCGGTCATAGGAGGCTTTCGTCGACGCAATCTTCAGGAAGAACCGGGTGCCGTCCGCACAGGTCAGCTCCCACACCTTGGAGTTCGCGCGGCCCTGTGAGGCGTCCAGCACGCCCGTGATGGCGCCGAGCACACACGAGGCCCAATCGAGCACGCCGCCCGGAATGCTCATCTGCCGCTCGCTGGCGCAATTCCCAGTCGTGTCGCCCATCTCAGCGCAGACAGGCCGGCTGGCGCTCCTATCCACATCTGTGCGTGCGTGATCGACCTGCACTTTTGGCGCGTGGCACGGGTATCCGTTCGGGTTGCCCTGGAGGCGACTCATGAAGATTCCTCGAAACATCAGATTGAACGGCAGTGAACGGAGCGTTCAAGCAACGGCGGATACGGGCCCCGCTCTCATCGCCCGCATTGCGTCCAGCCGCTCAGCAAGAGCCCGGAAGTCGGTCAGAACGGTTGGATCTTGCGGAAGGAGCCAGAGACGAAAGGGGCGACACCCGCCTCGCTGCAAGCGCTGGCCGTCGTAGGCGCAGGACAGACATCGCCCCTTCACGCCTAGGCGTTCACCCAAAAAGCTCCGTTCGGCCTCCGGCTCCACCGGAATGTGCAACCAGCGGTGCTGCATGCACACGAGAACTGGACCTACGTCAGCGCCGACCGCAATGAGCGCCTCAAGGGCTGTGAGTCCAAGCATGGGGCGAACGGAAAGCGCCGCCCATTCCCGGCCTGGCAGCGGATCTGGATGTGGCTGCTCGTCGAGTTGGTGCCACCAGGCATACGTCGTTCTGACTCCAGTGGTCGATGGAGGCCACATAACGGTGGTCGAAGGCATCACACGTCACGCCCTCGATCCGGTGGGATACCGACGGCCGGAGGAGACCGGGCACCGCGACCTCGGGTTGCAGTAGCCGATGCGCTGCGGAGCGATACTGCTACCGTCGGGGCGAATTGCCCCGGTGTCGTTAAGGAGCAGGACACCGTTGCACAGGAGCGACCACCCTTGTTCCGGGTGCTGAGCGACTGGACGCGCGGCCTCGCAGTCAGACGCGTTGGAATCTGGACAGGGCGGCTGGTGCAGGCACATCTGAGATGATTCCTCTCTCGCGATTCCTTCGATGCATTTCCAGGTTTCTGTGCGGGGACCCGAGGGCGACCTCATCGGTGAATCGGCCACGCAACGCCGGGAATTACCGAAACCCTTCACAAAGAGGATCTCGGTGATAGGTAAAACCCTCAGATACCTCCTCGCAAATCTCCGTCGCTACCTCACAGGCTGATGTTTTGATCAAGCTCGTGAGACTCATCACGCGCTGTGCAACGCTCGAAGCGAGGAACGCTCTCGCGAGCAGAGTCCGAACAGCACGCTGCCCGAACACAGGAACAGCCTTCGCGGATCCACTGAGGGCCAATGCCGGACGGGCCCAAGTTGAAGAAGCGCGGAGATGCGCAGTTCTGTCTGGGAGCCGATTATTCCGAAGGGCCTTGTCGCTCTCTCCGAGCCTTACTGAGCGCTTTGCGCAGCCCTTCAGGATCGGTCAAGCCTCGTACGCTCTTGGGAAGTACGTGCCAGTGCAAGCCAGGGGGAGCTGATGCGCTGGCCGGTGGAACAACTACATGGCACTTGCGCCCAAGTGGGACAGTTTCGGGCTCGTTCCAGCGCGCAGCGACACCGGCGGGAACGAGAAAGTAGAGACGCGGCTCAGGGCCATCAGGCTGAAAAATCACAGCTCCGATCGAGACCGACTCCGCACGAAGAATGTCAATTGCTCGCCGCCCGATAGCCTCCGTCGCGCGAATGGCATCCCACCATTCACCAGCGGAGCAGAGTTCGGGCTCGTTGCCGATGGGCATCCACCGGGGCGGCACTATGGGTCCTGCACGATTTATGGCGGACATGAAATGGCCTCCTCAACATTCCGCGCTGAGGAGACCATTTCACTTTGTGGATGTAGTGCGCGGACAGACTGTGCGCACACGGTCACGCGAACGCCCTTGACAGGGGCTCACGTTGTGGTAAAGCCAGCCCAACTACCGAACGCCGAGAGCTCGTTGGAGGGGTGCGCATCCTGACGCAGAAGAGCTGCGACGGTCTCGCGAACGGACGGGTGGAAGCGTGTGTGGTTGGGGGCAACCTTGCGGGCACGCTTGAGGGCATCGAAGGCACCAGCACGGTCGCCCACGCCGAGCTTCGCGGAGGCCACGTCGATGAAGTGGTGGCTCGACCGCTCGCCCACCGTGGTCGACGGAGGAGCCCATTCTCCACCAGCCACTGGGGCCCACTCGGTCAGTCGTGCCAACGCTTGCTCGGTGTCACCCAGGTCGATCATGGAGTGGACCTCGTGGATGCGAATGTTCGTTGGACCAAACGACATCTCGTAGGCGAGGGAGTCGCGGTTGCCAGCCATTCTGGCCACGTCTTCCGCCTCCCGCAGATACGTGTCCGCACGTCCCGGATTGTTCTCGCGAGCTTCCAGCACGGCCAGCTTCAGCAGCAGTGCACCGTCGACCGCGAGAGCGTCGTTCGTGAAGGAACGCTCCGGCTGGAGTCGTTCAAGCTCATCTCGCAAGGTCAGCAGCTTGCGCCGAGCCGATGAATACGCGCCCTGCCGCAGCATCGCGCCGGCCACCAAGTAGCCGGATGTGATCTGCATCAGCGGATCGCCGGAGTGCTGTGCAGCCCAACGGACCCGCTCTAGCGCGGTGTTGGAAAGATCGTGATGTCCCATCTTGTGGGCCAGCGAATTCACGGCACGGTAGGCACGGGCGAGATGCAAGAAAGCCTGCGCCCGGTCACCGTTACGGCCCCCCAGAGCTACGTGGGTGAGTTCCGTGACAACCGGTGGGAGCAGTGGGCCCATCGGTGCGTAGCGGGCGTCGCGCCGCAAGGCCGCCACCTGATCGACCTCGGAAGCCAGTACCGCGAGTGGGCGCGGCGCAGCCTCGACGTCATCGGGTGTGTCATAGCAAAGCATGATCCGTCGCAGCTCGGGGATCACCGCGTGAACGCCATCTTCGGCCTCCGGATCGCCGTAGTACGGCTGCCCTGTAAGGACCTCAGTCCCGAAGCGCAGTGCTTTGGACAGCGCCAGGACCAGCGATGGCGGCGCCTTTCGCGCCCCGGATTCCAACTTCTGGATGTAGCTCGGCGAGACAGAGGCTTTCTGCGCCAGCTGAGCCGTGGACAGCTTCCGCGTCCTGCGGGCGACGCGGAGGCGGTCGCCCAGCATGAGGTTTTCATTCATCGGTAGATCGGTCCCTTCGCGATGAGGCGCACTCGCTTCAGAGTACGGACATTCCAGTTCCGCGCGACTGCCGTCGCCAACTGTTAACGGGGCTGGTGGCACTGGATGGCTAGACCAAGATCGCCTGGTGGGGCTGACTCTTCCCTACTTGGTGATCCCACGCCTTGCGGGGCGATTGAGAAATGGCACTTATACCTGCAATCGCGACATCATTTGGCGCCGGCGAGGGGCGCCCGGGGCCGGCCGTCAAGGGTCACCGCACGAAAAAGTGCGGACAATTTGTCCGCGAACGCCGATCACGCTGTGGAAGTATCTGCTTGCACTCGGTGCCGCACCGCCGTCGGCGCCAGCGAGAAGAGGCGATGCAAGCCCGCCACGGACGCACACACCTGCACCGCCCCATCTCACCGATTCCGCAAGCTAGTTCGACGATTTTCGCGCTGTCGTGACGCCTGGTCACCCGGCCTAGACTCGAGGTCGTTTGCCCGGCGTCGGGCGTGCGCCACCAGGGGTGCACGCCGCTTCACGCCCTGGCCTCGGCCGAGGGCACCGCCGGGTGGGCGCCCGGTTCCGATGAATGAATGAGGGGTGTTCCCGTGCCCGAGAAGGTCACCAAGGACAAGGTGCTGTGCTACGTCGTGCGCGACGGAAAGCTGCTGGTATTCCGGCACACCGAATACAGCTACGAAGAGGTCGGCATCCAGGTCCCGGCCGGCAGCATCCGTGAGGGCGAGACGCCGGATGCGGCGGCCCTGCGGGAGGCCCGCGAAGAGACCGGCCTGAAGGACTTCAAGATCGTGCGGAAGCTCGGCGAGGCCGAGTACGACATCAGCCCGTACCGGTTCGAACTCCAGCGCCGTCACGTCTTCCACCTGGAGCTGACTGAGCCCACTCCAGAGCGGTGGATGAGCCAGGAGGACCACGACGGGGAGCAGGAGCCCACGCACTTCGAGTGCTTCTGGATTCCGCTGGAAGCCGCCCACATCCTCCAGTCCGGCCAGGGCGCCCTCCTGGGACGCCTGTACGACTGATCCCCGTCCGGTCACGGCCCCGGGAGGCAGCCGATGCACCGCACCACCGAACAGCACGAGCATGATCCGATCGCCCAGATGTACCGCGGCTTGGACGCCGAGGATACCGACAGCGCCGTATCAGTGATCTTGAAGTTACGCGGTGAGACCTGCGACATCGACTGCCTGTACTGCTATGAGAAGCGCAAGGAGGCCCCGGGAGGAGCCCGGATCGACGCCGGCCAAGTTCGTCGGCTCGCCGAGCTCTTCCAGGGGCGTTCGCTCGCCGTGGAGCTTCACGGCGGTGAACCGCTGACCGCCGGCCGCGACCACGTCGCCGAGGTCCTGCGCGAACTGGCCAGCCAGCCCAGAGTGGTCCGTGTCTCGATGCAGACCAACGGCGTGCTGCTGGACGAACAGTGGCTGGACCTCTTCGATGCCCTGTACCCGGGCCTTGAGATCGGCATCTCTCTGGACGGGGACGCGGCGGGGAACGCCTGGCGGGTCGGCTACGACGGCCAGCCGGTCTACCCGCGCGTCGCCGCCGCGCTGCGGCTGCTGGCCAATCGCGGCCGGAAGACCGGAGTCATCGCCGCGGTCACCCCGGCCGTGCTCGGACGCGCCGAAGCGGTCCTGGACCACGTCGCCGGCTTCGAGGCGGTCAACGCCGTCAGCTTCGTGCCCTGCTTCGACACCTCCGTCCAGCGTCCCACCGCCACTCCAGGGCTGCGCATTCCGGTAAGCCGACAACTCCAGCGCACTGCCGTGCGCGGCCATGCTGGTCCCGCGTGGGCGATCAGTCCAGCCGAGTATGCCGAGTTCGTGCTTGCCGCCACGATCCGGTGGATCAGCGCCGGGTATTTCACCCGCCTGAAGCTGGAACCCGCTGTGTCCACCATTCGGCGGCTGCGCGGGCTAGACACCGGCTTCTGCCACTTCTCCAACCTCAAGTGCGACCATGTCTTCACGTTCTACCCGGACGGCCGCCTCGGCAGCTGCGACGAACTGCCCTGGCCCCAGGCCGTGATCGGCCGCCTGGACCAGGTGCCCGACCAGGACGCGGTCATTGCCGGGCAGCGGCGGCTGCCCCTGCTGAACCAGGGCAGGGGTCTGATGGAGCGGTGCACTACCTGCGCCTACCGGTCCGCGTGCGGCGGCGGCTGTGTGGCCACTCGCTGGCGCCATGACCAAGCTGGGTGCCAGGACGCCTACTGCGACTACCGGATGCGGATGATTGACGGCATCGCCGCGATCCTCGCCCAACCCGCCCACCCGGAGGGCGCCTGGTGCCGCACCATGCGTTGGCGCCCCCGTACCCCGAACAGCATGCGCGACGTTGCTGCCTTCCTCGCCCGCTGGGACCGCGCCAACGCGGCCAGGACGCCTGTGCGGCTGCACACCAGTGCGCACGGCAACATCAACACTGTGGGCTTGCCCGGCATCCACGAGGCCGACGACCTCGACCCGGCCCACCCCCAGTGGCGCGAGGCGATCGAGCCCGGGGTGCGGCCTCTGATCGACACCGTCACCCGGATGTGGGGACTGATCACGTACGACAGCTGCCAGGGCCACGCCTACACCGGCCTTGACCTGGAGCCCGCCGAACGCAGAGTCGGCATCCTCCCGCGCAACCGAGCCGAGTACGCCCAAACTGCCGCGGCCCTGTGCCGCGCGGTCACCGCGGCCGCCCCTACCTTGCCCGCCGCGGTGCAGGTGACCGTCGGGCGCGCGGAGCTGACCTGCGAGGCCACGAACCGGACCACCCACGTGCTCGACCTGGCACTGCGGCTGGCCCCAGGCCATGACTGGCCGGCGTACTTCGACGCCGTGGACGCGGCCACCGAGGCTGTCGCGGACGCGCTGCGCGGCGAGGCCCCTTCAGCTGGCCGCTGCTGTTCCTGCCCAGTGCCGCAACCCACCGCTCCCTCCTCCGAGGAGATATCGGCGTGAGCAGTGCCTCGGACACGCTGACGATCCACCAGTTACTTGGGCGGATCGTGTACTTCCACGCCCTGTTCATCGAACCCGAGCTTCGCCCCAGCATGCCGCCCGCGCCGGGTCCGGCGTGCTGCAACCACGCCACCGCCCCGGGGCAACTCTCCGTCGGTGAGCTGCTGCCGGACTCCGCCTGGAGGGCCCTCGTCGAGGTGGCGGCCACCCTCCCGGCACATCACCGGCCGTGCCCGAAGGCCACAGGCGCCTGCTGCGCCACGTGCCACGTCGCCTCTGCAGCCACAGCGGTCGCGGCCGGATGGGCACAGACCGAGTGCCACAGCTACCGGCAGGCCAATCCAACCGAAACTTTCCTGCGCGACTGTGGCCACGCGGCGGCAGCCCGTCTCGGGCGGGTCTTCGCCACCCAACACGCAGCCCACTGCCCGGCGTTGGATCGGCTCACAGTGCCGGAGGCGCTCCCCGATACCGAGGAGCTGCCGCTGACCGGCGAACTGCTGGCTTTGTGGGCCGAACCGACAGCCACCACCCGCCACCCCGTGGCGAGTTGGCTCAACCACTGCACCGGCCTGGACGACGTCTGCCGAGTGCTCGAAACGAGAAGGACCGACCCGTGATCCACATCGCCGAGACCGTCGCGGTCGGCAGCATCGAGGGATTCCTTGGCTCCGAGGAGCAGACCCGGCTCGCCACCGCGATGGATAACTTCCTCTCCTGTGAAGCACGCGCCCGCTTCGGTGCAGAACGGACCACCTCCATCCACGAGATCCCCGGCCACTCCCACAAGCAGGCGATGACGGTGTACGAGCCAGCCGGGCGGGTGGAGATACCGCAGATCCCGGCCGAGGCCGAACAGGTTCTGCAGCACGCCTTCAACCGTGCCCGCACCGCCCTGTCCCGCGTCATGCCGTCAATCACCGCATGCCGACCGTGGACGTACGTCGAGTACGGTCCCGGCCAGCACATCACCGGCCACCTCGACGGCATCTCCCCCGACCCGATCGCCTGGCCGAGACAGATTGCCGGAATCAGCGTCGTGATCAGCGAAGCGGAGGCCGGCGGCGCCTTCTACGTCGAGAGCTCCTCCAGCAACCGCCTGTGGGACACCCGTCTCGACCAGGCCGCGGACCACGGCTACGCGGACGGCATGTGGCTAGCCCACGACGGGGCCGACCATTCCGCCGACTGGTTCAGGCAGATGCCCCGCACCCGTTGGAGCGTGAGTGCTGCCCCAGGCACCGCCCTACTGTACGGATCCCAGCTCACCCACGGCACCGAGCCAGTGGCCCGCGGCCGGGTCGCGAAGTTCATCAGCTGGCTGATCGCCGAGAAGCACGAGGGGTGAGCCGCATGCTGCTGGCCCTGGAGGGGATCGCCGGAGCCGGGAAGAGCACGCTGCGTGACCGGCTCTTGTCCGCGGCCATGTCCGAGGGCATCCGCCTCGGACACATCGGCCAGTTCGCCTGGCTGTCGCTCGAGGCCACCCGCGCCCTCACCGGTCTGCGGGGCGGGCGACCCGCGCCGACCGGCGAGCAGGCGCTGTCCGCCGCCCGTCGTGACCTGGAACTCCACGCCTGCCACAACCTCGCCCCCGCCCTGTCCCTGGGCCCGGTGGTCGCCGACCGGCTCACCCTGTCGACCGCCTGCCTGCTCTCCCTGCTGCACGACCGTCCCGTCGCCGACTACGTCCGGAATTTGGCCGAGGTGACGCCGGCGCGGGCAGAGCTGACCGTCCTGCTGACCACCGAGCCCGAGCTGTGCCATGCCCGGCTCTCCCAACGGGCCACCTCGCGCCGCTTCGGTGAGGATCCGCCGACCGCCGCCCGGCTCGCCGACCTGTACGAGCAGGCCGCCACCGCCTGGACCGAGACGACCGGGCTGCCCGTGCTGCGGCACCCGTGCACCGCCGAGCCCGACCTCGACCTGCTGACCGCCGCCTGCCTGGACCAGCTGCGTGCAGCCGCCCCGCGTACGGCGCGAAGTTAGAGGAGCCGCCCCATGCACCTGCACCCCCTTCACCCCGCCGTCTGGGTCCTTGATCAGCTCCGTGACACCGGGTGGCAAGCGCACGATCTGCTCTCCTTCACCCGCGCCAGCACCCTGGTGCTCGTCAGCCGCGGCGGCGCGTCCCCGGTGGTCCTCAAGGCCGGCTTCGGCAGCAACCACGTCCTGGCCGAGCTGGACGAGGACAGCCGCAAAGCCGCCTACGGCTTCTACTGGTACGCGGAAATGACCGAGGCCGAACGTGCCCTGACCCGCGAGGACTTCCGCCACGAGATCGCCGTCATCCGCGCCGCCGCAGGGGCCGAGCACATAGTGCCGCTGCTGGAGGGGGGCAGCACCGACCGGTTCGACTGGTACACCATGCCGTTCTGTACTGGCGGCAACTTCCGGCCCTTCCTGACAGCGGCCGATGGCCACGACCAGGTGGCGGCCGGGCTGGGCATCTTGGCTGACGTCGCCGAGGGACTACGGGCCCTGCACGAGCGCGGCATCGTGCACCGCGACGTCTACCAGGAGAACATCCTCATCCACGACGGCCGCGGGCTGATCACCGACCTCGGCGCAGCCCGCCTCACCCACACCCCCCGCGGGCCGGCTGCCCGCGGCCCCGAAGTCCACTGGCCCCCGGAGTACGCGACCTCCTACGACCGTGCCACCCCGGCCGCCGACGCCTTCAGCCTTGCAGTCCTGATCTACCGCTTCCTCTGCGCGGACATCCCCCGGCATGGCCACTCGCGACTCGGTACTGCCCCCACCGGCCTCCAACCGGTGATCTCCGCGGCCCTGGCTCCCGCTCCACAGCACCGACCCGCGATGAGCGAACTCCGCGACGCCCTGTCCCAGGCAGCCGCTTCGCTGACCAAGCCCGGCCACTGAACCACGCCCTCGGAGGGATACCGCAGTGAACACCGCACGTTCGCCGCCTCACCCCCGGCTCCAAAGGTGCACGGCCCCAACACCCCTTTCAGGAAAGGACGAGCACACTCATGAACGACCGGATCAGCAACTTCCTCGCCGCCGTGGACGACCTCCGCAGCGACGACAAGACCGTACGTACCACTGCCCACACCTCCAGCGTCTCCGCCGAGGGCTGGCCTACGACCGAGGTCCCGGCAACCACCGACGCTGCCACGGGCACTGACGCCGCCTGACCGCCGCGCACCACACCGGCGGCAGGCCGCCGGTGAGCATCTCCTGGGGTCGGACCACCACGGTCCGGCCCCAGGCCCCGCCCCGACGGAAGGACCCGACTCGTGGACGCGCCCACCACCGCCTTCTCGTATGCCCCCATCCAGAGCCTGCACCGCGACCGCACCCGGCGGATCCACGCCGTCGTCCAGCCCAACTCCCTGCATCCGGCCGACACCGCCGCGGCCTCGGTGACGGCCGGAGCCGACTACTGCCTGGCCCACCATGTCCTCGAAGGCGCCGAGGCGGCCGCCCGCGCCCGCGACACCACCACCTTCGACTGGTACGGCGCCCACCCCGACGCGAACACGGCGACGCTGTCCACCTCCACGGCCGTCGGGCCGCGCATCGTGATCAACCCCGACCTGGACCGCCTGCCCCGTTCGGCGTTTTCCGAGACCCCCTACTACGTGCTGGGCCCCGACACCACCGCCGCGCGGAAGGACCTGCGCGAGTTGGCCACCGCCGCATACAACGCCGGTGCCCAAACGGGATTCGGCCCCCTGCTCACCGCCCATGCCGTCGTCTTGGTCCTGCTCCGGCGCAAGCAGCTCGGCGACACACTCGACAGCTGGACCATCACCCGCCTGCCCGGCACTGTCTTCAGCGATCACGTTGACGAGCCCATCGTCCTGGCCCGCGACCTCGTCCACGAATCCGGCCACAACTGGCTTAACGACGCCCTCGCCGCCACCGCCAGCAAGATCAGTGACGAAGCGCAGTTCTACTCACCGTGGAAGAGGACGATGCGCCCCGCCTTCGGCTTCCTCCACGCCTGTTGGGCCTTCCCCCTCACCATGATCTACACCGCCCGCGTCCTGTCCCAGACCACCGGCGCCCTGCATCAGTTCCTGACCGCCTACCTGGACCAGCAGCGCGGCCTGCTCGCCCCGACCGCCGACGACCACGCCCGCGTGCTCGCCCTCATCCCCGACAACGGCCTACGCCAGCGTCTGCACGCCGTCCATCACGAGGCCCTCAGCCTGTGAACCACACCGACGCCCCCACCACTTCACCGGCTACCAGCCCCGCTGACCGAGCACACGAGCCTGGCCTCATCCTGCGCATCCACCCCGCCGGCCAACGCCCGGTACAGGCGCACATCGGAGCGGCCAGCCTCGAACTCAGCGCGCCCATCGGGGAGAACACCGCCTTCAACGTCGGCTCTGTCGCCAAGCAGATCACCGCGTACCTGTGTGTGCACGCAGCGCGCAACGGTCTCCTACACCTCGGCCAGCCGGTCGGCGACATCCTGCCGCGCTTCCGCATCGCAGGCGTAACCGTCGGCGACCTCATCCAGCACCGGGGCGGGATCCGCGACGCCGAATCCCTGCTCTCACTGGCCGGCTTCCGCGACCTCGACCACTACACCGCCGACGACCTGCTGCAACTCGCCTACCGCCAGCAACACCGCGCCGTCGAGCCTGGCAGCTTCCTATACAGCAACACTGGCTACCTCCTCCTCGGCGAGGTGCTCAAGCACGTCCACGGTGCCGCCGGGCTCCAAGAAGTCGCCGACGCACAGGTCTTCACCCCGCTCGGGATGCCCTCTGCCCGCTTCAAGAGCGATCCGCGCGAGGTCATCCCCGGCGCCGCCTCGACCTACCGCCCTACCGTCGACGGCTGGCTCCACCAGCAGGCCCCGGTCACCTTGCCCGGCCCCGGCTCGCTCTGGTGCACCGCCACCGACCTGGACCGCTGGCTCGACCACCTGTGGCACGAGTGGCAGGCCCGTGCCGACGTTGCGCTCCCGTTTGGGCAGCACATCAGCTACGAGCCCAGCGACCACCACCCCTTCACCTACGGAGCTGGCCTGTACGCCGATCCCCGCCCCAAGCGCACCGCCGTCTTCCACTACGGCCACGAACAGGGGTTCTCCTCCACCGCCCACCTCACCAGCTCAGGGCTCCGCGTCATTTGCATGTCCAACCACAGCGGAATCGCTGCCGACCACGTCGTCGCCACCACCCTCGCCAACCTCAGCCACCACCCCGAAGCCGACCTGGGCGAAGTCCTGCGCCGATCGCTTCGACAGCGCCCCAAGCCACCGCCCGCACCGGTGAACCGCCCCAATCTCGACGCGCCGCACATGCCGCTTGGCACGTACGCCTGCGAGGACGTGCCCGGCACCGTCCGCCTGACCCGCAGCGAGGGGGCGCTGTACCTATGGCGTCGGGGAACCCGCGACTATCTCACCCGCAGCGGGCCCGCGACGTACACCGCGGACGGCTACACGCTCACGCTCACCACCTCGCCCGCAGACAAAAGCGTGCCCTCGCCGGACGGCTTCGTTCTCGATCTCGACCGTGCACCCGGACTGCACTTCCGACGACACCCGGACTGACCAACTCCCAACCACACCGCTCTACAACAAGCCGCTTCGCCACCATCACGCCACTGTCTTCCGCGCCCCGTCGCCAGGCGAGGCATCACCCCGTAGCGGCACGGCGGTCGGACTTCGGCACTCCAGCCTGACTGCCCCGTGGTTCCGGCGCGCAGCTACTACACAGTTCGCAAGTGAAAAAGATGGGTCACATGAGCCACCAGAACACTTCCCGCCCCGCAGACGCTTCCGGCACCTTCGCCCTCGGCGGGGACCTGACCATCAACCGCCTCGGCTATGGCGCCATGCAACTCACCGGCCCCGGAGTGTGGGGCGAGCCGAAAGATCCGGCCGAAGCGATCCGGGTGCTGCGCCGTGCCGTCGAGCTGGGCATCAACTTCATTGACACGGCCGACTCATACGGCCCCTTCGTCAGCGAGCGACTCATCCGCGAGGCCCTGCACCCCTACGCCGACGACCTGCTCATCGCTACGAAGGGCGGGCTGACCCGCCCTGGCCCCGACGACTGGCGCCCCGTAGGCCGGCCCGAGTACCTGCGCCAGCAGATCGAGCTGAGCCTGCGCCACCTCGGCGTCGAACGCATCGACCTCTACCAGCTGCACCGCATCGACGAGCAGGTGCCGCTCGCCGACCAGCTGGGCGAGCTCGTGCTGCTCCAGCAGGAAGGCAAAGTCCGCCACATCGGCGTCTCCGAAGTGACCGTCCAACAGCTAAAGGAGGCCCGTACGCTCGCGGACATCGCCGCCGTGCAGAACCTCTACAACCTCGCCAACCGCAGCGCCGAAGACGTCCTTAAGTACGCCGAGCGCGAGAACATCGCCTTCATTCCATGGTTCCCCATGGCCACCGGCGAGCTCGCCCGCTCCGGTGGCGCGCTCGACGCTGCTGCCAAACAGCACGGCGCCAGCCCCTCCCAGCTCGCCCTCGCCTGGCTACTGCACCGTTCTCCGGTCATGCTCCCCATCCCCGGCACCTCCCAGACGGCCCACCTGGAGGAAAACACTCAGGCGGCCCGCATCACCCTCACCGACGACGAGTGCGACGCCCTGGCCGCCGCAGTCTGACCACCAGCACGGCATCAGTAGGTCTGGCATTGGTGAGGGAGTCGTCTTCCGCCTGGAGGACGACTACATGGGTAACGCCCAATCAGGTCTCGCACACAGTCTCGAAAGGGAGTGGACGATGGTGCCCGACGAACCGACAGCGCGTCGGCTGACGCGGAAGGGTGCCGGCGCGCGGAGTGCCTCAAATTGACGGTGGGCGCGTGACCGTCGATGGCCGAGGGGCACCGACAATGACTTGAGACAACGGACGACTGAGGCGACGGACGAGGAAATGGCGCGGGATTACGACAGTCAGCTGCTGGAGTCAGTGGCAGTACGCCGCCGCAGGATGAGGGATGCCCTGTTGTTCGGCGCGCAGCGAGTGCGGCGCACGGCAGACGAGCGGCTGGGGAAGGTGTTCGCGGGGATCGCGATCACGGCTGTTCTGTGCGCGGGGTGCGTGGGGTGGTCCTTCCTTCAGCACACGCTGGGGCAGCAGAAGGCTGAGCAGGAGAAGCAGCAGCGGCAGGTGCAGCCGTACGAGCAGCCGACGCGATCGGCGAAACCCTAGAGGTCCACAGATTAGATTCGGACAGAGTTTGCAGCGTTCCTGGGAAATGGTCGAAGAGCTCCCCGTGGCGGGAGAACGGTTCCCTGAGGTCGGAGTCGGAATGGACGTCAGCAGCACGGGCATGTGCAGTTTGGCCCGAGGGTTCGTCAACGCCGCGATGATAGGTTTCGGTAAGTGGTGAGCAGAGCAGCGAGTTCCCGGGCGCAACTGAGCCGAGTGACGTTGGTCGGCGAGCGACGCCGGGCCGATGTCGTTCTGCTCTCCGATACGCCGATAGGGCAGCTGATCCCGGATGTGCTGCCGTTGCTGGGCGATCGACCCGCATCGCGGCCGGTAGCTCGGCAGTTGATGACGTCCGACGGCTCTGTACTGCCGTACGACAGCACGCTGGCGTCGGCAGGGGTAGCCGACGGCGCCGTGCTCCGGCTGGTGACGACGCATTCTGCGCCGCCGGCTCCCGTTGTGCACGACGTCACCGATCAGGTAGCTGATGACCTCGATCTGCGGTCTTGGCGCTGGCGTCCGGCTGCGCGCCGGGCCATTGCGGGTGTGGCGACTGTCGCCTTCGCGGTGATCGCCGCGCTGCTCGCCCGTCGTGAGTTCCCGCTTGGCACCCTGGTGGGTGCTCTGTCAGCTGTATCGCCTGTGCTCCTGGCGGCCGGTGCGCTTGTCGCGAAGATCGGACGGGGAAACCGGGGACTGGCGACGGCGCTCCTGCTCGCCGCTGGCGGGCTTGGTGTTCTCACGGCGTGGACGGCTGCCGATGCGTTCGGCTGGCCGGGTACCGCGCGGCTCGCTGCCGTGGCGGGTGCGCTGGTCGTGACGCTTGTGTTCCTTGGTTACTTCTCTCCGCTGGGCAAGGGAGGGCTGGTTGGTGCGGTGACCACGGCCGCGATCGCCATTGTGTGGGAGGCGGTTGCCGCTGTTCAGGGTGATCCGGCCCGGCTCGGTGCCGTGATGGCTGTCTTCTCTTTGGTGGTGCTCGGTGTGCTGCCGCGGCTTGCGCTGATGGCGTCGGGGCTCACCGCGCTCGATGACCGCCGCTCGGGCGGTGTCTCTGTCAGCCGTCACCAGGTAGGGACTGCGCTGGCGGCGACGCACCGCGGCCTTGCCCTCTCGACGATCGCTACTGCGTTTTCGGCAGCCTCCGCCGGGTGGCTGCTTACGCTGGCCGGGAAGCCGACCGTATGGACCGTGCTGCTGGCAGCCCTCGTTGTTGTGGTGCTGGTGTCGAGGGCGCGAGCGTTCCCGCTGGTCGTTGAGGTTGTTGCGCTCTTCGCTGCTGCGTCGTGCCTGGTGGTGCGCCTGGTGACGTGGTGGATGGAGCATGCGGGGGGTGTCGGGCCGCTGGCTGTGCTGTGCGTGGCTGCGGTGCTGCCGTTGGTCGTTTTGGCGGTGCAGGTGCCCGAGCATGTGCAGGTGCGGCTGCGGCGTATGGGCGATCTGGTCGAGTCCGTTGGCATGGTGGGGCTCTTCCCGCTCGCCTTTGGTGTGTTCGGTGTGTATGGGCAGCTGCTCAACCAGTTCTGACAGTTCTGAGTCGATGTGCTGGCGCTCGGGAGGGGCGGCACAGGGGGGGAACAGGCATGCCGAGCGGAGACGGCTGGCAGGGTGATGTTTTGCGTGACCTGAGGGGCGGCGTCGAGCAGGGTGCACAAAGCCCCGGCGGACAGGCGTACCGCGCTTCCGCGCCGGGTCCGGGCCTGCATGCGCAGAGCGCCCAGGCGCAGGACGTCACCCCTCGGGGTGATGCACCCCGGCAGGCTGCCTACCCGTACCAGGGGCAGGAGCAGCAGGCCAGCCCTCAGGACGGATGGCCGCAGCGGGCCGCGCACCAGGAACAGAAGGAGCACGCTCCGGTGGCGCACACTCCTGGCCCTCACCCCCCAAGCTCCCCTGGCTCCCGCCCCGTGGTGGACAAGGGCCTGGCCGGCGCGGTACGCCTCAAGCCGCAGCACGGCGAATCCTTCGCCGCGCGTGCCGCACGCGCACTGCGCCGTACGCTCTCGTCGTCGGCCGCGCGCGAGGTCGCCGAGATTACCCGCACGGCACAGGTGCTCCAGCAGCCGGTGACGACCGGCCGGCAGATCGCCGTCACCTCGATCCGAGGTGGATCCGGCAAGTCGACCGTCGCCGCGCTGCTCGGCACCACGTACGCGCACTACCGACAGGACCCGCTCCTTGTCCTGGAGGCCGATCCGGCACTTGGCTCGCTGCCGCTGCGGCTCGGCGCCGAGGCTCTGCGCTGGACGACCAGTGATATCGCGGACATCGTCCAGCCGAACATGTCGCTGCTCGACGTCACCGGCTATCTCGTCCAGCTTCCCAACAATGCCTGGCTGCTGCCGGCGAGCCAGGGTCAGATCGGTGTGATGCTGGATAGCCGGGCGTACGAGCGGGTCGTGGTGGCGCTGCGTCGCTACTTCGGTGTGATGGTCATCGACTGTGAGACGTTGCCCGCCGAGGTCGGCCGGGTCGCGCTCGCTGCCGCGCATGGCCGTGTTCTGACCACACCTGCCACGCCGGAGGGCATCCGCAGTACGTATTCGGTGCTGCAGTGGATGCAGGGGCTGCCGCGGCATGTGATGGCCAGCACGGTTGTCGTGCTCACCGAATTGGTGCCCCATTCAGGGCTCGATCTGGACGAGGCCGTCCAGATGCTCAAGTCCACCGGGGTAAGCGTTCAGGTTCTGCCGTATGACCGGCACTTGGCGGCCGGCGGCCGGCTCCATACCGAACTGCTGGCTCACCCGACCAGGGAAGCCGTCGCTCGCCTTGCCGCGGACGTGTTCCAGCTCTCCCTCTCCCAGCAGCGTCACTGACAGATGCCGAGCCCGATCGTGAATGACGGACGACGATGACTACCCGACTGATCCACCGCCCGGCCAGGGCCACCCGCCCCCCGGCCGCCTCCGAGGCGCGCATCATCGAGGCCCCGCCCAATCTCCCTGAGGGGAAGACGGGCAATATCGCGATGTCGCTGTTGCCCGTCGCCGGTGTCATGTCGTCCGTGGTGATGATGACGGTCGTGCGCAACAGTCAGTTCGCGGGGCTCGGCGCGATCATTCTTGTGGTCACCGTCATCGGCTCCGTCGCACTCGTCTTCTCGCAGCGGGGCAAGGCGCAGCGCACCCGCCGCACCCAGCGTGAGGCGTATCTCGCCTATCTGGAGGACCTGCGCGAGGAGCTCTCCTACCAGGAGCGCGAGCGACGCGAGCGCGCCGAGGTTCTCAACCCGCCGCCGGCCGCTCTCTACGACATCGTGCGCGATCCGGCCCGTATATGGGAGCGCCGCCGCGTCGACGGCGACTTCCTGCACGTGCGCGTCGGCACCGGCGAGATGCCCGTACGGGATCTGGAGATCGCCCAGCAGGGCTCGTCGGTCCTCACCCCGCCCGACCGCTTCATGCTCAACGAGGCGTCGGCGCTGATGAGCCGCTTCCGCACCGGCACCGAACTCCCCCTCACCGTCCCACTCGACCGTGTCGGCGACATCAGCGTCATCGGCCCCCGCGAGGACTGCTTGCGCCTCGCGCGCACCCTGCTCGTCCAGACCGCTGCCATGCACGCTCCCGATGACGTGGCGATGGCCCTCGCCGTGCCCGGCGACCGGCTCGCCGACTGGGAGTGGGCCAAGTGGCTGCCGCACCTGCTCGACACCGAGCAGTACGACGGCCCGGTAGCCGCGCGCCGCATCGCACCCTCCGCGCCCCAACTCGCCCGGCTGCTCGGCCCCGAACTGCGCCGCCGCGCCTCCTATGCGGCCGAGGTCCGCCGCGGCCTCTCCGGCGATGACGCCCTGGCCATGACCTCCCGGCTGCTGGTCGTCGCCGACGGCCACGGTGCGGACGCCGTCGACCTGCCGCGTCCCGACGAGGCGGTCGGCCTGCGCGAGATGGGCGTCACCGTCCTGCATCTGCTCGAACAGCGAGTCCAGGAGCCCGGAAACGTCGGCGTCCGCATCACCGTCGACGGCGATCAGGTCGTCATCGACGACCTGCGCGGGCAGCAGCCGGTCGGCTCCCACGGCACTGTGGACGAGGCCGGCATCCCATTCGCCGAGGGCCTGACCCGGATGCTTGCGCCACTGCGTCTGTCCGCCGAATCGCTTACCGACGCACCCCTGACCGGGCCCGTCGACTTCGCCGACCTGCTCGGCATCGACGACATGGCGCAACTCGACCTCCCACGCCTGTGGGCACCGCGCGGCGAACGTGCCTTCCTGCGTGTACCGATCGGCGTCAACGACTCCCGCGAGCCGGTGTTGCTCGACCTGAAGGAGTCCTCCGAGCTCGGCATGGGCCCGCACGGCCTGTGCGTCGGCGCCACCGGCTCCGGGAAGTCGGAGCTCCTGCGCACCCTCGTCCTCGCCCTGGTGGCCACCCACCCGCCGGAGGACCTCGCCCTCGTCCTCGTCGACTACAAGGGCGGTGCGACCTTCGCCCCGTTCGCCAACCTGCCGCACGTCGCCGGAGTCATCACCAACCTGGAGAACCAAGCCGGCCTCGTCGAACGCGTCCACGCCTCCTTGGCCGGCGAGGTCAAACGACGCCAGCAGGTCCTCAAGGACGCGGGCAACATCGCCGACATCGGTGACTATGCCGCGCTGCGCGCCCACCAGCGGCCCGACCTCGAACCGCTGCCCCACCTGTTCGTCGTCATCGACGAGTTCGGTGAACTGCTCACCGCCAAGCCGGACTTCATCGACCTGTTCCTGTCCATCGGCCGCATCGGGCGCTCCATCGGCGTGCACCTGCTGCTGTCCAGCCAGCGCATCGAGGGCGGCAACCTCAAGGGTCTGGACACCTACCTCTCGTACCGGCTCGGCCTGCGCACCTTCTCCGCCGACGAATCCCGTACGGTCTTGGATACCACGGACGCCTTCCACCTGCCGCCGCTGCCCGGTTTCGGCTACCTCAAGGTCGACACCAGCCATTACGACCGTTTCAAGGCGAGCTATGTCTCGGGCGCCTACCGCGGCCCCGTGCAGCGCGGGGAGGAAGAGGACACCGGGCCCCTCGCCCTCCCCTACGAGACCTTCAACTCCACGGCCGGAGCGAAGGACGCGAGCGCGCCGGAGCAGACGGTGCGGCGCCGCGAGATGGGGCCGACCGAGCTGGGCGTCATGGTCGAGCAGCTGGCGAACGCCGCCGGTCCGGTGCGCCGCATCTGGCTGCCGCCCCTACCTGATGCGATCACCCTGGACAGGGTCGCCGGACCCCTGGATGTCGGCACACGCGGTATGCAGCTCGCGGGGCGCCGCGCCCCACTGGAGGTACCTCTCGGTCTGCTCGACGATCCGGCCAGACAGTGGCAGGGCCAGTGGTACCTGGACCTCACCATGGCGGGTGGCCACGCCGCCGTCATCGGCGGCCCGCAGTCCGGCAAGACCACGCTCCTCCGCACCCTCGTCCTCTCACTGGCGCTGACCCACACCCCCCAGGAGGTCGGCGTCTACGGCCTCGACCTAGTGGGCGGCGGCCTCGCGGCCCTGTCGGGCCTGCCTCATGTCGGAGGTGTCGCAGGTCGCGTCGACCGTGAGCGGGTGGCCCGCACCATCGACGAGGTGCGAACGATGCTCGCGGCCAGGGAGGAGCTCTTCCGCGAGCACGGCATCGACTCCGTCGATCAGCTGCGTGCCCTGCACGCGGCGGGCCGGCTGCCCCAGCTGGCCTCCGCCGAGGTCGTCCTCGTTATCGACGGCTTCGGCGCGCTGCGTGACGACTTCGAAGAGTTGGAGGACGCCGTTGCCGACATCCTCCAACGCGGTGGTGGTTACGGCATCCACGTCGTGGCGGGCATGCTCCGCTGGAACGACGTGCGCATCGCCGTCCAGTCGAACTTCGGCACCCGCGTCGAACTGCGGCTCAACGACCCCAGTGAGTCCAGCATCGACAGCAAGTTGGCAGTGACCCTTTCGCCCGATGAGCCCGGTCGCGTCCTGACCGCCGGCAAGCTCTTTGCCCAGGTCGCGCTTCCCCGTACGGACTCGCTTGCTGACACCGCGGACCTGGGCGCGGTTCTGGAGCGTGCGGCCCGGTCGATCCGCGCCACCTGGAGCGGTGAGGTCGCCCAGCCGGTGCGGGTGCTGCCGCACCGGCTGGAGTCCCACGTCCTGCCAGGCCCGGTCGCCGAACCCCGGCGGGTGCCCATTGGCCTGGACCAGACGGCGCTCGACCCCGTTCTGCTCGACCTGTTCCAGCACGACCAGCACCTACTGGTCATGGGCGACAGCGAGTGCGGCAAGACGAACCTCCTGAAGACCATCGCCGGCGGCCTGATCGAGCGCTACAGCGAGGACGAGCTGGTCTTCGCCGTCATGGACCCCAGGCGCAGTCTGCGCGGCGCGATCCCCGACGAGTTCAACGGCGGCTACGCGTACAACGCCAAGCTGTGCGCGGGCCTCGCCACCGCGGTCTGCACCGAGTTGAGCAAGCGGCTACCCGATGACGGCGCAGGTCTTGAGGACCTGGAACCCGGCAGCTGGGGCGGCGGTCCGCGGATCGTGGTCCTCATCGACGACTACGACGTACTCACCACCGCCGGCCAGGAACCGCTGGCCCCGTTCCTGCCGTACATCCCGTCCGCGGTGGACATCGGCCTCCACTTCGTCCTCACCCGCCGCGTTGCAGGAGCCTCACGCGGCATCTACGAGCCTCTGGTGCAGGGCCTGCGCGAGTCAGGTTCCTCCGCGCTCCTCATGGCAGGCGACCGCGGTGAAGGCCAGCTGTTCCCCGGCGTCTACGCCTCCTGGCAGCCGCCGGGCCGCGGTGTCCTCATCCGCAGGGGCCAGAGCAACCGCCTGATCCAGACCGTGTACTCCCCCGCGTGACATACAGGAGAGCTCTCCCGCCCACGCGGACGACGAGACGCACGGCATCCATGCCCCGAACGACAAAGGACCGGACGAGAACAACATGACCAAGGACGTCATCGCCCTCACCCAGCGCATGCCGGACCCGTCGGCGATGCTCGCGGGACTGCTCTCCGGAGGCCCCGACAAGCTGGTGGACACGGCGGGCGAAGGCGCGGTCGTACGACTCTGCGACGCCGAGGGACGCCCCCTCGTCTCCGTCGAAGCACCGCTGCTCGTGCAAGTCGCGGGCGAGGCCGAGCGGCTGCTCGGAGCCACCCCGCCGCCGCTTCCGTACTGGTGGACAGAGGCCCGCGCGACCACTGGTGTGGAAGAAGCCGAGCGGCTCGCGGGCACCTTCGCGGCCCGGCTGGCCGCTTTGGCCGACGGCTCCGCCTGGCCGCCTGAAGCCGCGCGGTCCCTGGCGGTGGTGAAGACCGACGGTGTGAGCGTTGCGCCCACGCCCGCCGCCGCGCAGCCCGCCGTCGACGTCCTCACCGACAAAGTCGCCGTCGTCATCCAGGACCGCCCGGTGGTGGCCATGACGGCCTGGCTCCAGGACGCGTTCCAGACCGCCGCAGACGCAGAGCTGGGCCTCCAGGTCGTCACCCCGCCAGGCACCACGCTCTCCCCGGCCGTACGCGCCAGCCTGAGCAACTGGCCCTCACGCTGGGTCGTGCGCGACGAGCGGGACGGCTACTACGACGGACAGTCCGGAGCTGTCCTGCGCTGGCAGGACGGCACGTTCGCACCGGTAGCGGCGGCCGACACGACCGCAGATGATCCCCGCACCCCAGTAGCCGCCTCCTACCAGGAGGCCACGGACACCGGCGAGCAGCAGCTGGCCATCACCTTCCGCACGATCCACCCCGCAGACGACCGTCTGGTCCTCGGCGGTGCGCTGGAGTCGATATGGCGCGAACTCACCGGTGAGCCCCCGGCGGGGTGGGGAACCGCGGAGCCCGCCAACCTCCCCTGGTCGCCGCGCCAGATGACCGACCTCGCCTACGAGCGGGCGCCCGAGCCGACCTGGTTCGTGGTGGTCGGCAGCCCGGACCGGCCGGGCCTGGCCACAGTGCGCGTCAGCCGTACGAAGGCGGGCGTGGAGGAGTACGTCACGCTGATGTTCGGCTACGGCCACGACGAGAAGCCGCCGGTGGGCTCCCTGCCCAGGGCCGCGGAGGTACTCGCCACCCGCCACCGACTCCTTTCGATGCTCGTCCAGATCCGCAAAGCCCGCCGGGATCTGGCCGTGCCGCCCCGCTTCGAGGGCCCTGGTGTCCCACTCGCCTTCGTGCTCGGCGCGGACGAGGTCCGTAAGATGCCCGGCGACCGCGCCCGGAACACGCCGCTGGCCCAGCCGCCTGTCCCCCTCGGTCCGAAGACCCGCCCTGCGATGTACTACCCGCTTCCTGGGGACCCGTTGGACCTGTCGGGCTGGCAGGACTTCGAACGACTGATGCGGCATCTGAAAGGCGAGTGAGAGCACTTGGACCAGCTGGACCTGCGCGTGGACCTCCCTGCCAAGCACGCTGCAGGCATGGGTAGGTGGGTGGGCTCCTGGCTGTTTTGAGCCGTTGTCAGACCTTGGTCATAGCATCGGTGTTGCGGATTGCACCAATGACTTCGCAGTTGATAGGCATGACCGTACATACGATCGTCAAGTCTGGTGGGGGGATCCCGATGAAGTTCGACATGGGGGCGCAGACGCTCTCGACCCTGAGGTCGAAGTCGCAGGCGTCGAGCACGGAGCTGGGGACGTTGATCCGCCAGCTCATCCAGGCAGCCCAGCCGTTGGAGGGCAAGTTCAACGGATCGGGCAAGGCGGCGTTCGATTCGTTCAAGTCGCACGCGGACGAGATCACGGCATCGTTGAACAGTGCGCTGGCCGCGATTGTGGGCGGACAGTCGGGCATGGAGACGGCATTTGGCTCGGGCGACCAGGAGCAGGCCGACAACGCTCGGTCGCAGATGTCGGCGGCGAACTTCGACGCGGCCCGCTTCTCGGGCCGCTGACGGCCCGATTGCGGCTCAAGTACTCAGATCTCAGGGGGAGTGATTGTGATGGCTGCTGGTAGTGATCGTCGTTCGTACGACTCGGGTGCGTCTGCGGAGGCGCAGGGCAACATCCAGGCGGTGATCGCGCGTCTGGAGCAGGTGATCGCGGCGCGTGATGCGCAGGTGAAGGCGGCGATGTCGGATTTCGCCGCGGATGGTGTCGCGGATGAGTACCACGGCAAGGAACTGCGCTGGAACCGCGCCTCGCAGGAGGTCAGGAGCATCATCCAGCTGCTGAAGACGACGCTGGAGAAGAACGACGGCACCGCGCACCAGACGCTTGCGCGCGCGAAGGCTGCGGTCAACAACATCGGCTGAGCTGGCCTCAGCGCATGGACAGATAAGGCAAGCCTTCGGAGTGCGCGGACGGGTTGCCGGCCGTGGGGACGTCGCCGCACGGGTCGCGGCGGCGGTGCAAGAAGTGTGTACGCAGGGGGGCGTTCATGGCGTCATGGGACATTCAGCCGCAGGGAGTGCAGGGCCAGTTGAAGGTCGTCGGCACGCATGCCGAAGATCTGGGGAAAGTCCTCAACACACTGCTCTCTGACATGCAGGAAGTGGCTCAGGCAGCGGGTACGGCCGTGCCGGGCACGAGCGCCATGACGCCGATGCGCGGGCCGATGACCCCGGCGGGCAAGCCGTTGGGGCCGGTGGCCCCCGAATTGTTGTCACACAAGGCAACGGGTCCGGTCGCCGCGGCGCTGGTCGAGTACGTAACGAAGCGCAAGCCGCGCATGAAGGCAATGGCCGATCGCTGCCAGGCCGCTGTCCTGGGGGCTGCCAAAGCCACCAATGAGTATGTCCAGGGCGATCTGGAGGCGGCCAAGAACGCACAGACCGCCGCCCACGGGGTGCGGCTGGATGCTCTCAAGGACTTCGGGGGGAAGAAGAAGTGAGCGGCGGACCGGTCGACCCGGCCGATGTACCGGTCTTCACCGGTGATCTGGACGTTCTGGAAGCCAAGACGAAGGCGCTGTCCCGCGGCGGCTCCAAGGTCCAAACCGCTGGCTCGGACGTCCACAAGTCCTTCGGCGGGCTGGCCGCCTTCTACAAGGCGCCCGAGGCGGAGCAGCTGTTCGGCGTCACCAAGCCGGTGGAGCGCACGGCACACGACCTGAGTGACGACATGCATGTCATCGCCGGGGCTCTGAGCACCTACGCCCGTGAGATCAGGCCACTGATCCACCGGCTGAAGCAGCTCAAGCAGGAAGCCGCCGATTTCCGCGACAACGAGGCCGCCGAAGATGACTGGAGCGAAGACGGCGACCTGACCGAGGAGAACCTCAATCGCCGCAACAAGATCGCCGAGGTCTGGGCCGCGTTCCAGGAAGCCGAACGCGACTGCCACGCCAAGATCGTCGCGCTGGTAGGCGGCAAGGCACTCCACACGATCGATGCCTCCCACAAGAAGGGATACGGCTACGACGCCGAAGCCCTCAAGGCATCCAAGAGCCTTCCCTGGGGCGACGCGGTCGAAGAATCCGTTCCCTGGTGGCAGGTGTGGGAGCACGCCTACGACTTCGGCAAAGGCTTCATCGTCGACGGCGTGGGGGGCACCATCGACGGCATTTACACCCTGTTCGGCGGGCACGGCGGAGACGCCGCCGGCCAAGCCTGGCTCGGTCTGGCCAAGCTCTCCACCGCAGTGACGATCACCACCACGCCCGGTTTGAACGTCGCCTACTGGATGGCGCCAGGGAAGATGCTCCCCTCCTGGCTGCGGGACTCGCGTACCGCAGTGCGGGATACCGGCAAAGCTCTTGTGGCCTGGGACCAGTGGGAAACCAACGGCTCCCGAGCCGCCGGCGCGGTCACCTTCAACATCGTGACTGCCGTCTTCACACGCGGTGGCGGTGCCGCCGTGGAGGGCGCGGGCAAGGCGGGCGCGCTGGCCAAGGGACTGTCCGTCGTCAGCAAGGTGGGCAGCGCCGTCGACCCGATGACCTACGTCATCAAGGGCGCAGGCGCGGGCCTGTCGAAGGTCGGCGACGTGATGGCCCACCTCAAGGGCCTCGGCCACGTCGAGACCCCGAAGATCTCCGAGGGCGCCTACAGCCTGCCCGAGGGCGCCGCCAAGATGCCGGACGGCACGATCCAGCTGCCCAAGGACGCCGCCATCCCGGAAGGGGCGACCAAACTCCCAGACGGCAGAATCAAGCTGCCCGAAGGCACGGTCACCCTCCCCGCGCACACGGTGAAGGACCCCTTCACGGGGAACTACACGGACGCCGCCGGCCACCTCTACAGCAAGGACGACGGCAGCCTCCTCCAGGACGCCAAGGACGCCCCCAAGGGCAAGCCCGCCCAACCCGCCTCGGGCGCGGACAGCCCGCGAATCGAGTCCCCGGCCCGCCAGGAACAGCGGGTTCCGGCTGGCGTCGGCGGACGGGGCGACGACTTCACACGCGTCGGCTCGGACATCTCCGACCCAGTGCGCACCGCGGACAACCTCCCGGCCGGCAACCCCGACACGACTGCAGGCGGCGCCGCGGGCCACGCTGCTGGTGGCCGCTCGGGCGACCACATGCCCACGAACGAGCTGGACAACGCCTCCCGCGGCGGTCGTGATAGCACGCCGCACACGGGCGGCAGCCGCCCGGACGCCCCGTCAACTGCCGACCATGCCCCTGGCACTAGCCATTCAGACGGTCCGTCGACAGGCGCCACCCACACCGACGGCCCAGGCACGAGCGGTGGCCACCACGAGCCCCCGCCCACGGGCGGCGTCCATCCGGGCGGCCAGGACGGCACGGCCCACGGCGCGGACAACGCGGCACACCGCGCAGAGTACGAGGCTGCCTGCGAGAAGCCGGCCGACGAGCGGACACCCGCAGAACGGGCTGCGATCACCCGCGAGCACGTTCGGCTCGCCAACGAGGATCCGGTCTGGCGCGCGGAGCACTACGACAAGTGGGGGCCCGGCTATCGCAACAGTGCCGAAGCGATGGTCGACGGCCAGCTCCTGCCGAAGCTCGTAGAGAAGCCGGGTGGCGGCTGGATGGCCGCCGACGAACTGCCCTCCGCGAACCCGGAGAAGTACCACCTCGACGACCTCAGACGGGGCCGGGACACGGTTGGTACGCAAGGCCACCTCAACCATCTCGATGACGTTTCGGCGAAGCGCGTAGCGGGCATGGACCTGACCAGCGCTGAAAGGGCCTACGAGAACCACCCGACCGATGAGAACGCGCAGGCACTGGCCGATGCGCAGGAGCAATTCAACAAGACGGTCGGCGAGGGCGTCTCCAACAACACCAAGCTTGGCGAAGCCCTCGGCGAGGAGGCCGCACGCCAGCACATGCTCCTGCAGAAGGAGTTCGGAGGCGCTCACGAGGTCACCGACCTGCCCGAGACGCCCAACGGCTCGAAGAGGTTCGACCAGCTCTGGCGTGACAAGGAAGGTAACCTCATCATCGTCGAGGCGAAGGGCCCGAACGCGCGACTGGACTGGCGCCAGGGCAACGGCGCGCTCGACAGGGGCACCATGGTGAAGCAGGGAACCATCGAGTACGTCCGCACTATCTGTGCCGATATGGAGCAGCGCGCCTTGGCGTCGCCGAAAGACGCCCAATACGCCAAGGAGATCAGAGCGGCTATCGAGAACAAGACCCTGCGCTACGTGCTCGTCCAGGCCACCGAGAACACCGGTAAGTATGCTGGCGCAGCGCTTAAGCATTTCAAGATCTTCTAAGGAGAAACGCGTTGGTCTCGAGCATCACCCGCCACCCCTTTCCCACAGGGAACGCGGAAGACGGCCTCGCTGTGCTCCAGGAGAACGCGCAGGAACTGATCGACGGTCTAGAGGCGGGCACCGCCAATCTGGGCGATGCTCTGGGCACCACGCTCACGCTGGCCGAGGCGCACTGCCTGATGGACCCACGGGCCGCGATCTTCCCCACATGGGACGCTTGGGTGAACGCGATGCAGGTCAGCTCCGCCCTGTTCGCCGCCGCGACCACGACCGACGAGCACGTGCAGTGCCGCATCGCACACAAGGACCGCACGCTCCGGGCCACCGGCCCGCAGTGGTATGTGCACCCGGGATCCTGGCTTAGCGCCTTCTATCTGGCGGTGGTGTGCCGGGAGAAGGACAGGATCACGGCCCTGTGCCGGGTGCCGCTGTCTCTGCTGAGGGAGAACGGCTCACGCTTCGGAGAGTACGACTACGCCTGGATCGACACCCTCCAGACTTATTGGCTCGGAGGCCAGGACCTCGTCCCGAAGCTGGTGGCCGCGGTCGACGCCACTGCCCCGGAAGCCGTCGACGACCCCGAGACGGTCGGCAAACTGCTGTACCCCCCAATGGAGATGTTCCACCGCTTCATCCGTAAGGACCAGGACGGCTTCAACAAGGCGCTGGACAACGCCCTCCAGTGGCACAAGCAGTACTGGAGCCAGGAGGAGCGAGCCCTCCAGATCTCGGGCCTCGTCGCCCTTGCCCCCCTCGCTATGGCCTGCATCGCCCACGACGCGGGCATGCCCATCGAGGTCGAGTCCGAGTACCTGCCCGCCGTCCTCATCAAGCGCAACTGGTGCGGAGAGTTCCCCACTTAGTGATCGTTTCAGAATGAGATCGTGATCTCGACTTCTCGGCGACGTAGATCTCGTTGATGCCACGGAACCGGTTGCTCTGCTTGCACGTTGCCTCGACAGGTCTATGAGAGGGAAGAGCCTTGTCGAGCTTGAGCTTCCCGCCGGTGCGGGCGGTCGGACGTGGGGCGACCTGGTACCGGGGCGACAGCCATATCCACTCCGTGCGCTCGGCCGGAGGAGAACTCACTCCGGAAGAGTTGGCGCTCCGAGCCCGCGCTGCCGGGCTCGACTTCATCGCGACGACAGAGCACAAAGCTGCTGCGGAACCCGGTGCATGGGGGCATCTGGCCGCCGATGACTTCTTGATTGTTCTCGGCCAGGAAGTGACCACGAAGACCGGGCACTGGCTCGCGCTCGGCCTTCGTCCCGGCCAGGCCGTCGACTGGAACTACGGGGTCAGAGACGGACTGATCGATCAGTGTCTGGACCAGGTCCATCGGGTGAGGGGCCTGTGCGTGGTGGCGCACCCGCATGCGCCCTATCCATCGGGCGACTTCATGTACTCCTTCCAGGGCTTCGATGTGGTGGAGGTATGGAACGGGCCATGGACTTCGGACCAGCCCTGGCAGGCTGACAACGAGGTCGCCCTGGCCGAATGGGGGCGGAGCCTCGCAGCCGACATTCAGACGGGTTCGTGGCGGCCGGCGATGGGCAACAGCGACACGCACTTGGAGGGGCAGATCGGCATCCCTCACACGGTGGTCTTCGCCGAGGAGTTGAGCACGGAGGCGATCCTGGCGGGGATCCGCTCGGGCCGGAGCTGGATCGCCGAGTCGGCAGCCGTGGAGGTGTCGTTCACGGCCCATTTTGAGGGCCGCATCGCCGGAGTGGGAGAGCGACTCACAACGCATGGTGGCCAAGTCGAGGTCCGCGCAGCGGTGCAGGGCGTGCCGGCGGCGACCGTCAGCTTCCACACCGATCGAGGGAAGGTTCACCGCGCGGCCGTTCCGGGTGATGGAGCAGGTGTGGTGCAGTGGTACACGACGGCGGAGGACGCGGCGTTCGTCCGCATCGAGGTCCGCCATCCCGACGGGACCGTCGCCGCACTCACCAATCCGATCATCCTGTTCTGACTGATCGCTTCATTGTGCGGTGCGCAGGCGACGGAGACAGATGAGGCTGCAGGCCAGTTCGAGCAGGCCCTGGTGGAGGTCGGCGCGTCGTTCATAGCGGATCCGAAGTCGCTTGAACTGGTGCAGCCAGGCGAAGGCGCGCTCCACCACCCAACGCACCTTGCCCAGCCCGGAACCGTGAGCGACGCCGCGTCGGGCGATCAGCGGCTTGATGCCGCGCTTCCACAGCAGCCGGCGGTACTTGTCGAAGTCGTAGCCCCGGTCGGCGTACAGGCGCCGCGGCTTGCGGCGAGGGCGCCCCCGCATGCCTCGGATCGCTGGGACCGCATCCAGCAGCGGCAGGAGCTGGGTGACGTCGTGGCGGTTGCCGCCCGTGAGCGTGACGGCGAGCGGGGTGCCGTGGCGGTCGACGATCAAGTGATGCTTGGAGCCGGGACGGGCGCGGTCGACGGGCGAGGGGCCGACGTGGTCCCCCCTTTGAGCGCCCGGACGTGTGACCCGTCCACAGCACAGTCGTCCAAGTCCAACAGGTCAGCGCGGCGCAACTCGGCCAGCAGCGCGGCGTGCAGACGCGGCCACACGCCGGCCTCGGTCCAGTCCCTCAGTCGGCGCCAAGCCGTCACGCCGGAGCAGCCCACAGTCTCCGCAGGGACATCGCGCCAGGCGACACCGGTCCGCAGCACATACAAGACGCCGGCGAGTGCCGCCCGGTCCGGAACACGCAGCCGCCCCGGGAAACGGTGGCGCCGCTCGGGAGCAGGCGGCAGTAGCGGTGCCACCCGCTCCCACAAATCGTCCGGAACAAGATCAGTACGCACCCGGACACCCTGCCGAGCAAGATCGTCCAGCACAAGTCCTGCCGCTCAGCTCATTCTGAAACGATCAGTTAGGCAAGCAGACCCCTGGCGGCGACGTGGTCGACAACACGATCCCCGGCGCTGGCGGCCACCTGAGCGAAGCTACCCTTCTCGGGCGTAGCCGACGACACCTTGACCCGCAAGGAACGGTGCCGTACCTCGGGCCGACCGTGGCGTTCGCACCAGTGATATTCCGCCCGGTACTACAGCCGTGAGTTGCGAAGTCTTTCACTGCGGTCGCGGGTGGTGTAGTGGCAGCGTTGGGCGCGGGCCTGGTGGGTGCGGCGCCAGAGGGACTGGGCCACGATGAGAGCGGCCGGGGCGGGCGGGTGCGGGGGCCCGGGCCAGGCGGTTGAGGAGCCGGCGGATCTCTTCGGCGGTGTAGCGGATCAGCTTTACAACGCGTCGGACGGGGTCCCCTTTTCGGGCCCGCTGGGCTGCTCCGCGGAGGCACTCGTCGTCGCGGGCTCGGGTTCTTGGTGCTCTGCGGTGTGGGTGGCGGTGATGGTCAGGACGGTCGCCCAGCGCAGGCCCATCACACGGGCGATCTCGCTGATCTTGGTGCCGGTGCGGGCGTGCACTGCGAAGTAGGCGACCTTGCTCGGGTCGGCGATGGAGCAGTGGATCAGTAGCAGGTGGGTGTAGCCGCGGCGGGGGTCGGCAGTCGACACCACCGGGCCAGGTCACCTCGGCCAAGGCCCAGTCGTAGCGCCGCTGGCCCTTGGAGCCCCTCCCGAAAGAGTGACGCTCGAAGACCAGCGGGACCTGAGCGGCCAGGACGTCGACCCGCAGCGAACGGGTCCCGGGCGTGGAGACGGTCTCGGCCACGAGGGCCGCCATGACATAAGGGATGCGGCGGCGTTCGAGCGCGGCGCGGAGCTTGCGGTCCCGGCCATAGGCGCCGTCGGCAGCCACCCAGCCGAAGGGGATCTTGGCTCGGCGGCACCGCTCGACCATCCGCCGGCCCAGCTCCGGCTTTGTGACGACCTCCATGGCCCGCTGACGCGGGATTCTCGCCGTCGTGCACCGGGCGCCTTCCTCGATCCAGCTGGCCGGCACGTACAGTTCCGCTCGGTACATCACCTGCCGCAAAGTCGTCCGCGATCTGCAAACCGCATCCGGCGCTTCGAAACGACCGCAGCCAGAGCCTGAGCCGCCACCTTTCACGGCCCTCAGCGAGCCCGTCGCAATCTCTTGATCTGGCATTCGCCCACGGCAGACGAGATAGAGCCCCAAGGGACTGGAACCCCCTCCGGAACCATGTCAACGTACAACGTCCCGGAAAACGCCAGGTCAGCGAGGGGACGCGGGGATCCGGGTCGACCACCAGCAGGTCGGCCGTGACGGCAGCCCGTACGTCTGCGCTGGTCGGTCTCGTCGCCGAGGCCCCGACCTAAGGAGTCCCACCTGTCGAATGTCGCTCTCCGATCCGCCTGCTTCACTGCCCCCGTCCTCTTGGCGCTCGGCGCCCTGAACGCGTGGACCGCACAGCAGCGTGACGACTACGGCGCCCTCTCCACGGCACTGTGCCTCTGCGTCTCTGCTGCCGGACTGTTCGGCGAGGACCTGGCGCAACGCGGCTACCGCCGCGACCGAGCCGTCCTCGCGCACATCGCGGTGCATCCCGGAGCTGCAACTCGCCACGTCGCCCGAGCCGTCGGCGCCTCCGACCGTCGTGTGGCCCGCAACCTGGACCGCCTCACCGACGATGGACTGCTGGTGCTCGTCACCGACGGGGCGACCCCCGCGCTCCGGTCCTACCGGCTGGCCTCCTGACCGAGGCCGAAACGGGACGAGGAGTAGGCGCTCGTCGTGCAGGGCGATACATAGCAGACGATCCCCGGTTACCGAAACCGGGGATCGTGCAGAGTATTGATGGTGTTCGCATTTCGGCTGTGCTTGGCGGTGGAGTCGTGGCGGACGCAGTAGGCAGTGCCGCAAAGACCAAAGAAGTAATGAGCGGATCCCGCCTGCTGCTGCCCTGAAATCCGCAGCGCCTATTCGCTATAGACGGCGATGCCCTTTGCCGAGTCGGCGTGGGCTCCTGGCTTTATCGATCCCGCTCTGTAGCCCAGCGCGCTCCCTGAGGTCCGGTCCTGCGCCCGGCCAGTTTTGTGTAGGGGCGGCTGCTGCTGAGCTTGTAGCCGTGTTGTCGTGGGGGCTGACAACTTGAGGGCCTATCGGCTGGTGTCGTGGCCGGCAACCGAGGACAGATCCCGGCCGGGCGCGAGCGGAACATAGCCGACGATCGCCGGTTGGCCAAACCGGCGATCGTGACGACCATTGAGGGTGTTCGCAGGCGGCTGTGCTTGGCGGTGGAGCCGTAGCGGACGCAGTGGGTAGTGCCGCAAAGACGCAAGGAGGACATGAGCGGCTCCCGCCTGCAGCTTCCCTGAGGTCTGCAGCGCCTGTTCGCCGAAATGCAGCGATGCCTCCGTCGAATCGGCGAGGGACTAGGCGTTGTTGATCCCCTCTGTCGCCCCGCGCTCCTTCGCAAGGAACACCACCTCATGTGCCGAACCGTGATACCCCCTGCCCCTTTTCGCCCCGGGCTGGCGGGCGCGTCCATCTTGCTCGCCAACTCCGCGTCTATCCGCAATCGCGAGGTGGCGCGATGGCAGTAGCGGTTCGATTGAGTCCCGACCGAGAAGCGTTCAAGGCAGCAGACGGCACAGAGTGTTCGGATCTGCCCGAGCCCCTACTGAAGTGCCGACTTCCCCCGGGCGCCTATCGCCGTGTATTGGAGATCCTCTTCGAACCTCACGCTGTAGAATGACCATCACATGGACGACCCCGGCGGTGTGCTACCACCCCGGGGTCTCGCCAGTCTTGGGGGAATGACATGTCGAAGAATCTCATAAGGGCCATCACAACCGCACGTCGAGCAACCACCGCCAGGCTCCGCGCCGTCGACTACCTCCGCGTCAGCACTGAGGAGCAAGTAAAGGGTTATGGGATCACCTACACCGGCAAGCGAACCAAGAAGCACATAGCCAACAAGGGGTGGGACCACGTCGGCACCTACGCCGACGAAGGCTTCAGCGGAAGCCTCGAAGCCCACGAGCGCCCCGACCTCAACCGCCTCATGCAAGAGGCCCGGCAGGTCCCCCGCCCCTTCGACGTCGTCTGCGTGCCCGAAGAGCGCGCCATCGGCCGCGCCGGACGAGCATTCTGGCCGTGGGTTTGGGAACTCGAAGACCTCGGCGTCTTCGTCGCCATCGTAAAGGGCGACTACGACAACACAACCCCCGACGGCCGCTCGCGGATGCGCAAAGCAGCCGACCGCGCCGAAGATGAGCGCGAGGTCATCCGTGAGAGGACCCAAGGCGGACTCCAGGAAAAGGCTGAGGACGGCGGCTACATCGGCGGCAAGGTCCCCTACGGCTACCGAGTCATCAACAAGGGGATCAAGGGAGAGTCACACCTCGTCATCGATGACTGCGCAGACTGCCACTCAGATTGCACCACAAAGCACGAAGCGGACTCCCTCAGAAAAGGCCGCAAGCGATTCGTCGAATCGCGCGACTGGGAAGACGTCGCCATCGTGATGAATGCCGCTGGCTACCGAAAGCGCAATGGAGAGCCGTGGAGCTACCACTCTGCGCGGCAGCAGATCCTAAGTGACATCGTTGTGGAAGCCCGCCAGGTCTTCCGTGGCTCGCGCTACGTACAGCGCGACGCCGACGGCAACCCCATCTACGGAGAACCCGTCGTCATCAAGCTCGACCCGATCTTCACCCCAGAAGAAGTCACGGAACTAAAGAACGCCAACAAGAAACCTCCCCGCAAGCCGTCGACATCTCGCATCTATACCCTCAGCGGTCAGATCGTCAGCCCCTGCGGAAAGCGCTATGTCGGAGGAGGAAAGGGACGCCGCGAAAAACAGTACCGCTGCCAAGGCCGGATCGCCGCGTACCCGGGTGCTCCCACGTGCGACTGTGCATCCCTGCGAGCCGAGCCTGTCGAGGAAGAGGCGTGGAAGAAGATTAAGGGACTTCTCGGTGACCTGGACCAGCTGAAGGCAATGGCCGACGACTGGATTGGCGTTCGCTCGGGAACCCGAGTCAACTTCACCGAGCGCATTGCCGAACTGGACAAGCAGATCGCCACCCAGAAGAAGGCGGTCAACATCACCATCAGTATGACGGCCAAGCAGATCGCAATGGAGGACGAAGAGCTCTCGGAGGAGGAAGCCGAGAAGCGGGTCGCTGAAGTGGTCGCCCCACTTCAGCAAGAGCTGGCCAAGCTCCAGAAGGACCGCTCCGACATCGCCTCCTGGCAGAAAGAGTCCGACGCCGCCGGCGAACGGATCACACAGCTCATCAACCTCGCCAATATGGCCAAACGTCGGCTGCACGACATGCCTCTGGAGAAGCAGCACGAATTCATGGTCCTGATCGAATCCGAAGTGACCATCATCGGAGACGCTCCGCAAGGCCGAAAAGGCCAGCCCTGCGCTCTCGCCGCTTGGTTCTCCGAGCGAGGGCTGGAAGTTCCCCTACTGACCGACGAAAAATGGGAGAAGGTCGCCCCGCTCGTCGACTGGAAGTCGCGAAACCTTGCCCCCCGCACGGTACTAGCGGGAATCCTCTACAAGGTGCGGACCGACACCCCGTGGAAGAACGTCCCCTCGTTGTTCGGCAGCCCGGCGACGCTCCAGACCTACTGGACGCGGTGGAGGAAGTCAGGCTTCTGGGAGCACGCGATGAAGGCCCTTGCCCAGGAGCGCAGCACGCCCCTCCCGGCTCCGCTGCCCCCAAAGATCAAGCTGCGGTGTCTGATCGAGCCCGAGACAATTCTGGAGTCCGAATGCCGCTCATGCGAGTCAGCCGCTCGGGGCTGACCAGCAGGACATCCACGTCGCCCGCTGCCACCTCCGCCTGGACGGTGTCCCACTCCTCGGTGTTGGCAGAGTTGATCGTGCGGGCACGGATTCCCGCCCGCGCGGCTGCCTCGACCTGATTGCGCATCAGCGCGAGCAGCGGGGAGACGATCACGGTCGGTCCGCTGCCGCGCTCGCGCAGCAGCGCCGTCGCGACGAAATAGACCGCGGACTTGCCCCAGCCCGTGCGCTGGACGACCAGCGCACGGCGATGGTCGGCGACCAGTGCCTCGATCGCTCGCCACTGATCCTCGCGCAGCCTGGCCTCGCCGCCGGGATCCCCGACGAGGCGGGTCAGGACGGCGTCGGCTGCGGCACGCAGATCTTCGTTGCTCATGCCCCCATGCAACCCGATGCCACTGACAACGCGCGAACGCCCGCCCGAAGCTGTGGATAACCTCGCCGCCCGAGAGTTATCCACAGGGGTCGCGGCGCAGCGGCCGGCCGCGGGATCTTCGAGCCATGAATCCGCACAGCGAACCGAGCAAGCGCATCGGCGACATCCACTCGACCCCCGCGTCCGCAGACCCCTCCGCCGCGAACCCCTCGACCCCTCCGCTCCCTCCGCGCGCGCCGGAGCCACAGGCCCCCACCGACCCGGCAGGCGCATCCGCAACCTCCGGCCCGACGGCGCCTACCGACCCGACCAGCGCATCCGCAACCTCCGGCCCGACGGCGCCTACCGACCCGACCAGCGCATCCGCAACCTCCGGCCCGACGGCGCCTACCGACCCGACCAGCGCATCCGCAACCTCCGGCCCGACGGCGCCTACCGACCCGACCAGCGCATCCGCAACCTCCGGCCCGACGGCGCCCACCGACCCGACCAGCGCATCCGCAACCTCCGGCCCCACGGACCCCACCGACCCGGTCGCCCCCACCGAATCTGGCGGCCGGGCGGCTCCCGCGGAATCCACCAGCCCTTCCAACCTCTCCACCCCTTCCACCCCCTCCGACCCCATCGTCATCTCGCCCCCGTCCAACCGCACCGACTCCACGGCCCCGTCCACCCCGTCCCGCCCCTCCCACTCCTCCGCCCCTGCCGATTCCGACGCACTCAAGGCCCCGTCCGCCGATGCCCAGGTCACCCTGCGCGGCCCCGCCGAGCTCGCCGACGCCCTGCCGTATTTGATGGGCTTCTATCCGGACGACAGCATCGTCATGGTGGCCCTGAACGGCGAACGCGGACGCTTCGGCGGCCGGGTCAGGATCGGCATCCCGACCGACACCGCGCAGTGGCCGGACGTCGCCGACCAGCTCGCCGAGTGCCTGATCTCCGCAGGCCAGGAGCGTGATACCCGCCCCGCGGCGATCATCGTCTACCTCTGCCAAGAGCCGGCGGCGGCGGAGAGCGGCAAGGACGTCAAAGACCGCCTCCGCCCGCTCGCCCAGCGGCTGCGCACCGCCTGCGGCACGCTCGACGTACCGGTTCTCGAAGCCCTGTGCCTCTCCAGCGGCCGCTTCTGGTCCTACTGCTGCCCTGACTTCCGGTGCTGCCCCGCGGAGGGCACACCCATGGTCATGCCGGGCACGTCCGTGATGGCTGCGGCTGCCGCCTACGCGGGAATGCAGGTGCGCGGCTCCCTCAAGGAGATGGAGGCGAGGCTCACGCCCCGTACCGGGCCGCGCGCCGTGGAACAGGAGAAGGTATTGGACGCGGCCGCCGGCGCGCTGGTTCCGCGCATGCTCCGGCGGGACGGTGCAACGGCCGTCCGCCGGGACACCCTCGACCTGGCCGGCGCCATGATCCACCGCTTCCGTCAGGACACCCCCTCGGGCAGCAACCGGGCCAGGGACGCCTGTGACGACGCGCTGATCACCGATGCCGAGGCCGCCGATCTCATCCTCGGCCTCCAGGACCGGGTCACCCGCGACCGGGCAGCGGAGTGGATGGACGGCTCCGCCGCAGCGCCGGCCCTTCGGCTCTGGCGTGCCCTCGCCCGCCGCTGCGCCGGCGGCTATGTCGAACACGCGGTGGCACCCCTCACCCTTGCCGGCTGGGTCTGCTGGTCCACCGAGGACGGGCCCTCGGCGCGCGTCGCCCTCAGCTGCGCCTTGGCCCTCGACCCCGACTACACCTTCGCCCAACTGCTGCACCGCGCCATCAACGAAGGCCTCGACCCGGAGCCACTGCGCCGCTGCCTGCGTGAGCAGCACCGAGAGGCGGTGAGCGCAGCCGCTCCCGCTGCCCCGGCGCCCTCCGCCAAGAAGACGCCGCAGTCCACGAAGCGCCCTGGTCCGAGCCGGCCCGGACCGGGCGCCCGCCCCCGCGGACCGCGCGGCGGCACGGGCCCCGGCACCCGTACGACCGACGGGCGTGGCAGGCGCCGGGCCGGCCGGGACGGCGACCGGAGCCGGCGGTGACCGTGCCGTTGTGGCCCGGCCGGCGTGACCTGTGCGCCGGCCGGGCCGTTCACCCGAGTGGAGCAATCCGTACGGAGCCCCGACCTCATCAGGGAGCGCACCACGTGCCAGGCATCGTCCCCACTACCCGGCCGGCCCACCGGCTCCCCGGCGAGCGGCGACCGCCGTCGCCCCGGGCCCCGCAGCCCCAACCCGTCCACTCCTCACTCGTCTGCGTGGCCCTCCCGGCCCTTGCCGTGTCCCCGGCGTCGGGGCAGCTGACCGGACGCGGCATGGACGGCTTCTACCGCGACGGCCGACGGGTTCTGTCCCGCTGCGAACTGCGGGTCGCCGGTGACGAACCACTCGTCGTCCAAGGGCGGTTGACCGGCGCCGGCCGGGCCCGGTTCATCGGGACGATCCGCAGGGCCGGAGAGCGGGGGCCGGACCCGGAGATCCGCGTGGAGCGGCTGCGATCCGCCGACGGCACCGAGCAGATCACGTTCCACAGCAGTGCCACCCGGCCCGTCCAGCTGGCGGTCGAGATCCGGCTGGGCACGGACCTCGCGGAGCTCGGAGCCATTGCCGTCGGCCTCCCGGGCCCCGAACTGCGGGCCATCGTCCACGGTGCCGGGCTCCGCTGGTCCGGGACCGGTGTGCACGCCGTGGCGTCCGCGACGCCCTCGCCCGAGGACGTGCTGGCCTCGGCGGGTCTGCTGCGCTGGGCACTCGACCTGCCGCCCGGTGGCCACCGCAGTATCGAACTGCGCACCTCACTGGAGTACGAGCCGGGCAGACCTGGCGGAACCCTGGACGACAACAGGCGTGCCGCCGACGCCCGCATCCCCGCACCGCGCACGGGGCCAATCGTCCGGCGAGCGCGTAGCGACCGGTCACCGGTCCCCTGGACGTCGGCCCGGCTGGAGTGCGACGACCGCCGGGCCGACGCCCTCATGGCGAGCAGCCTCGACGATCTCCACGGCCTGGTGATGCGTGACCCGGCCGCCGCCACGGACAGATACGTCGCCGGCGGATTCCCGTGGCGCTGTGGCCTGGCGCCGGTCGAGGCGCTGTGGACCGCCCGGATGCTGCTGCCCCTGGGCACAAAACTCGCCGCGGGCACGCTGCGCGTGCTCGCCCGTAGCCAACAAGCCGCGCCAGGAGCGGATTTCGGCCGGATTCCCGGCGCTCTGCGGGACGCCGGACCGCACTCCCCGCCGAGCTGCACCGGCATCGAGGCAACCCTTCTGTTCCCCGCCGTTCTCGCGGAGGCCTGCCGCTGGGGCCTGCCCCCGCGGGAGGCGGAGCAGCTGTTGCCCGCCGCGGAGCGTTGCCTGACGTGGCTGAGGAGGATCACCGACCCATCGGGCGCGGGCCGCAGCGGCTACGTCCCCGATCCCGTCCCCGGCGGACCGTACCGCTGCGAGACCCAGGCCCATGCCCATCGCGCCGCTCTTCTGGGCGCCGATCTCCTCGATGCCTCCCGGCCGTCCGACGCAGCGGCCCTGCGCGACTGGGCAGCCGACCTGCGCACCCGGTTCCGCACGGACTTCTGGCTGGAGGACCCGGCCGGCGGCCGCCCCGCCGCTCTGCTCACCGCAGACGGCCGACCCGTCCCGCACTTCGGCTCCAGCACGGCCCACGTCCTCGACACCGGACTGCTCGGTGGCGGGACTGCGGCCCCCGGCCTGCTGGACGCAGCACAGACGGACCAGCTGGCCGGGCTGCTGTCCGGCCCGGCCATGGACTCGGGGTGGGGCCTGCGCGGGCTGAGCACCAAGGAGTGCGGCTACAACCCCTTCGGCCACCGCACCGGCGCGGTCCGTGTCCACGAGACGGCGGTCGCCGTCGCCGGCCTGGCCGCAGCAGGACACGAGCAACCAGCGGGCACCCTGATCAAAGGAGTGCTAGACGCCGCGGAGAGCTTCGGGTACCGCCTCCCCGAGATGTACGCAGGCGAGCAGCGCACCGCGGGCGGCGCCCCCGTACCGCATCCGGCGGCCTGTCGTCCCGCTGCCGTGGCGGCGGGCGGCGCGGTCCACATACTCGTCACACTCGCGGGCCTGCGCCCGGACGTTCCCGCCGGGACGGTGTCCGTGCGGCCGCTCGGGACCGCCCCGCTCGGCGCGATGCAGCTCACCGGTCTGTGTGTCGCCGAGCAGCCGTTCGGCGTGCGGATCAGCAGACTCGGCATGGGGATGGTGGAGACGGCGGCAGAGGGCCTGCAACTGGGGTCGTGAGGTGCTCCGGGGCCTGTTTATCGTCAAGCGGACGACTATGATCACGCCCATGCCTCCCTACGACCCGTCGGCCTTCCCGCCCTTCGCCGTCACCGTCGATCTGGTCGTGCTCACCGTGCGCCGCCACGCCCTGTGCGCGCTGGCCGTGCGCCGCGGTGAGCCGCCGTTCCAGGGCCGCTGGGCGCTGCCCGGCGGATTCGTCCGGGACGATGAGGACCTTGAGGCCGCGGCCGCCCGGGAGCTCGCCGAGGAGACCGGTCTGCACGCCCAGTCCTCGGCCGGCCCGTCCCCCGTGTACGGCGCACACCTCGAACAGCTTGCCACCTACGGCGACCCCAAACGGGACCCCCGGATGCGGGTCGTCAGTGTCGCGCACCTGGTACTCGCCCCCGACCTGCCCGCGCCCACGGCCGGCGGCGACGCCCACAGCGCGCGCTGGGCGCCCGTGGAGACTCTTCTGGAACAGGACGACTCCCTCTCCCGCGAGGGCGAGCTTGCGGCTCCGCTGGCCTTCGACCACGCTCGGATCCTCGCCGACGGAGTGGAGCGCGCCCGCTCGAAGATCGAATACTCCTCGCTCGCCACCGCCTTCTGCCCGCCGGAGTTCACCGTGGGTGAGCTGCGCCGGGTGTACGAGGCGGTCTGGGCCGTCGCCCTGGATCCCCGTAATTTCCACCGCAAGGTGACCGGTACCCCAGGATTCCTGGTGCCCACAGGCGGCACGACGACGCGTCAGGGCGGCCGTCCCGCACAGTTGTTCCGAGCCGGTGGGGCGACGCTGCTCAATCCGCCGATGCTGCGCCCCGAGGTCTGAGCCCGGACAGCGTTCACGCACCGCGGGGCTGAATTTCACCCCCAGTGACACGATAGACCACCGAAGTGACTCAATTGCGAGAAAATAGGATATATAGCGGTACTGTGGCCGAGTGAGTCCATTCATGTCCCAGGAAGTGCCTGACCGGCCTCACGCTCCGTCAGTGGTGCGGTGCCTCGCGCCGCCGGGCCGTCCGGCGGACTTCGCGGCCGGCGTCCGTCCCCGGTCGGCGCCTCGGTTCGCGCAGCGCTGTCCCCCCGTGCCGCCGCCCCGTTAGCCTCCCGCAGCGGGCCCGGGCGGTGACCGCGCGTCCCGCGGCTGTCCGCCCATCCGGTGATCCGGTGCACCTCTCCGCTCCCCGGCTTCGACACGGCATCCGAGGGTTCCGCGATTGCCCTTATGGCATGTGCCGCGTCGAGTGCCCTGTTCTCGCCGCCAGTTGAACGGGGTCGCCGAACGGCTGGGTCCAGGCCGGATTGTTGACCTTCGATGCATTTCGTTCCGTCACAACGGGGATTGCCGACAGGGTTGGTCACGGTCCTTAACAGGGGATGCGATCTGCCGACCGGCGGCCGCGTCAAGCACCCCTTCGCAATTGACCAAGACGCACCTGTTCGTGATGTGGTTCGCGCCCCAACCCGTAGGCAGCGCAGCGGTGTTGACGACAACCGGCCTGGTCTGCAGGTATGTGCTCCCAGTGCTGTGCGGTTTCTTTCGCTGATCGGGTAAGGCATATATTTCGGCGCCCTGTTGTTGCGGCTGTTGTCCACAACTCGCCATGGAGGGCGCATTTCTTTCCGATAAAGCGTCAATTCGGGGATGGGGGGCGATCACCCTTTCGTGTGCTTTTCACCAAAGACCTCAAGGGTGTTCAGGGTGTCGCCGACAAAAGATGCGTGAGTACCCTTGCGCACACCATGATGACCGCGGCTCGCCCCGGCGACACCGGCCTCGCAGGCCCGGGCGAGCTTGACCGCTACCCCTACGCGAACGCCGCCAACGCCGCGAACGCCAACAACGCAGCCGGCCATGACCGTGCCGAGCGCGTTTCGCAGGTCTGGGACGGCCCCGAGGCCGACATCGGCCGGGTCGGCCGTCGCGCCGCCGGCAGCCGTGGCCGCGGCCTGCACGGTCAACTCGTCCAGCAGCTCGGCCAGATGATCGTCTCCGGGGATCTCGGCGCCGACCGTCCGCTCGTCCCCGAGGAGATCGGCCAGCGCTTCGAGGTCTCCCGCACCGTCGTCCGCGAGTCGCTGCGAGTCCTCGAGGCCAAGGGCCTCGTCAGCGCTCGCCCGAACGTGGGCACCCGGGTGCGCCCGGTCAGCGACTGGAACCTCCTCGACCCCGACATCATCGAATGGCGGGCCTACGGACCTCAGCGTGACGACCAGCGCCGTGAGCTCGGCGAGCTGCGCTGGACGATCGAGCCCCTCGCCGCCCGGCTCGCCGCCGGCCACGGCCGTGAGGACATCCAGCAGCGGCTGGCCGACATGGTCGAGATCATGGGGCACTCCGCGGCCCAGGGCGACACCATGACCTTCTCCCGCGCCGACGCCGAGTTCCACTCGCTGCTGCTGCAGCTCGCCGGCAACCGCATGCTCGAGCACCTCTCGGGCATCGTCTCCGCCGCCCTGCACGTCTCCGGCGGCCCCGGTGGCGGCTGTGAGCGGCCGGTCGAGACCTCCGTGGGGCAGCACATGCGGGTCGTCGACGCCATCGGCACGGGCGACGCCACGGCAGCCGAATCCGCGATGCGCCAGCTCCTCGCCGCCCATGGCGAGGTCGGCGGCCAGGGCTCCGGGACGCCCGTGGATCATGTCGTCCCCGCGCCCCGCGAGCACTGAAAGCCCGTACCCGGCCGTGCACGGACCGTAGGCGCCGCGCGGCCCCGTGCCCTGCGCGCCCCTCGGGGCAGCGCATGCCGTACGCGGCGAGACGCAGAGATATCGCCGGATCCGCGTCACCGACCGGATCCGGCGACAGGTCTTGGGAGGATTGCATGTCATATGACTGGGAATGGGTCGTTATGGGGTGTGACTCGGGCCACGCAGTTTGGGCGTAACGCTCTTCCGGGAAGCGCGATGACTTAAGAGGTGATAGCCGAGGAGGGAATACGAGCGGCGTTCGTGACGCTGTTCAACTCCCCGGTTGCCCCTGCGCCGTCGGTCCATCCCCACCGGCGGTCGTCGGCTCCGATCCACATTGGACGGGGTCGGAAGCCGTTTCCATCGTTCCGAGAGGTTGTTCGTGTCGGCCAGCACATCCCGTACGCTCCCGCCGGAGATCGCCGAGTCCGAGTCTGTGATGGCGCTCATCGAGCGGGGAAAGGCAGATGGGCAGATCGCCGGCGATGACGTGCGTCGGGCCTTCGAGGCTGACCAGATTCCGCCAACCCAGTGGAAGAACGTTCTGCGCAGCCTCAACCAGATCCTCGACGAGGAGGGTGTGACGCTGATGGTCAGTGCCGCAGAGGCGCCCAAGCGCACCCGCAAGAGCGTCGCAGCGAAGAGTCCGGCGAAGCGCACCGCCACCAAGACCGTCGCGGCCAAGGCTGCCACGGTCAAGAAGACCACCGCCGCCGCGGCCCCCGCCCATGTGGCGGACCCGTCGGCCGATGAGTCCGAGTCCGCGCCTGCGAAGAAGGCAGCGGCGAAGAAGGCGACCGCCAAGAAGACGGTCGCGAAGAAGGCCACGGCCAAGAAGGCCACCGCCAAGAAGACCGCGTCCAAGAAGGACGTCGACGAGTTGCTCGACGAGGAGGCGACCGAGGAGGCCCCGGCGCCCGGCAAGGGCGACGCTCCCGAGGCCGCCGAGGGCGCGGAGAACGCCGGCTTCGTCCTGTCCGACGACGACGAGGACGACGCCCCGGCACAGCAGGTCGCCGCGGCCGGCGCCACCGCCGACCCGGTCAAGGACTACCTCAAGCAGATCGGTAAGGTCCCGCTCCTCAACGCCGAGCAGGAAGTGGAGCTCGCCAAGCGCATCGAGGCGGGTCTGTTCGCCGAGGACAAGCTGGCGAACTCCGACAAGCTCGCACCCAAGCTCAAGCGCGAGCTGGAGATCATCGCCGAGGACGGCCGCCGGGCGAAGAACCACCTCCTGGAGGCCAACCTCCGTCTGGTCGTCTCCCTGGCCAAGCGGTACACGGGCCGCGGCATGCTGTTCCTGGACCTGATCCAGGAGGGCAACCTCGGGCTGATCCGTGCGGTCGAGAAGTTCGACTACACCAAGGGCTACAAGTTCTCGACCTACGCCACGTGGTGGATCCGTCAGGCCATCACCCGGGCCATGGCCGACCAGGCCCGTACGATCCGTATCCCCGTCCACATGGTCGAGGTCATCAACAAGCTCGCGCGCGTCCAGCGCCAGATGCTCCAGGACCTGGGCCGCGAGCCCACCCCGGAGGAGCTGGCCAAGGAGCTCGACATGACCCCTGAAAAGGTCATCGAGGTCCAGAAGTACGGCCGCGAGCCGATCTCGCTGCACACGCCGCTGGGCGAGGACGGCGACAGCGAGTTCGGTGACCTCATCGAGGACTCCGAGGCGGTCGTCCCGGCCGACGCGGTCAGCTTCACGCTTCTGCAGGAGCAGCTGCACTCGGTTCTGGACACCCTCTCCGAGCGTGAGGCCGGCGTCGTGTCCATGCGCTTCGGTCTCACCGACGGCCAGCCCAAGACGCTGGACGAGATCGGCAAGGTCTACGGCGTCACGCGTGAGCGGATCCGTCAGATCGAGTCGAAGACGATGTCGAAGCTGCGTCACCCGTCGCGTTCCCAGGTGCTGCGCGACTACCTCGACTAGTCCGGCTGCCCAAGAGCGCCACGAGCCCGGTCACTCCTCGCTGGAGTGGCCGGGCTCGCGTTTGTCCGGGGTGCGCCGGGCCGCCGTTTGGGTCACTCTGGGTGTGCGCGCACTGTCCCAGAGTCAGGAGTCCGAATGCGCCCGACCGCACACGCCGCCCTCGGCGCCCTCGCGCTGGTCCTGGCCCTGCCGGCGTCGGCGGCTGCGGACGAGTCGGTGATCGGCGGTAAGCCCGCAGCGCTGTCACAGAGCCCCTGGGCGGTGGCGCTGGCCTCTCATGAGCGCTTCGGGGCCCAGCGCTCCGGGCAGTTCTGCGGCGGTGTGCTCGTCGGGCACTCGACGGTGGTGACGGCGGCGCACTGTCTGAGCAAGGAGGTGCTGGGCGTCCCCTGGCGGGAAGTGCGGGACCTGAGGATCGTCGTCGGACGCGACAAGATCGGCGGTGGCGGCGGTCAGGAACTCAAGCCGGCGAAGGTCTGGGTCAACCCGCGCTATGACAGCTACACCAACGACGGTGACATGGCCGTCCTCACGCTGGACAAGCCGGTTCCGAACCGGCCTATCCCGATGGCGGGACGGCAGGACAGCGCCTACCGGGCAGGCAATGCGGCCACGGTCTACGGCTGGGGGGACACCACGGGCGGAGGCAGCTACGCGTCACAGCTGCGCGCGGCACACGTCACCGTGCTGCCCGATGCGGTCTGTGCGCGGGCGTATCCGGGCAGTGCCGACGGTACGTACAAGGCGCGGACGATGCTGTGCGCAGGGGCGCCGCGCGGCGGCCACGACGCCTGCCAGGGCGACAGCGGCGGGCCGCTGGTCGTGCGCGGACGGCTGGTGGGCCTGGTGTCGTGGGGGACCGGCTGTGGACGGCCGGGCAGTCCCGGGGTCTATACGCGCGCCTCGGCGATTCTCCCGGCGGTGTCCGCGAACGGGGCCGGCTGACCGGGGCGGAGGGAGGCTGACGGGCATGCGTGCGCGTACGAGTGCGGGCGGTGTCCCCGGTGGTGTCGGGGAACCGCCCGCGATACGGCGCTGGGCCGCTGCTCGCTCGTCGTGGATGCGAAGTGTCAGCGTTCCTCATCGGACGCGGACGCCGGAGAAGCGGTCAGCCGCTCCGTCTCGTCCTGTATTTCCGCGGCGATCTTCTTGAGTTCTGGCTCGAACTTGCGACCGTGGTGGGCGCAGAAGAGCAGTTCTCCGCCGGACATCAGGACGACGCGCAGGTATGCCTGGGCGCCGCAGCGGTCGCAGCGGTCAGCGGCCGTCAGCGGGCTCGCGGGTGTCAGAACAGTAGTCACGTCGCCTCTTCTCTAGCTCGACGAGCTGTCGTACCAGGGTCAACATCCAACCAGGCCGAAAACGTTCCCGCTCGTGCCTTTTCCTCGAAAAAATTCTCGGAGGGGGCCGGGTGCTGCCGGGTGGCGGCGAATGAGCCGTATTGCGTGGTGGTCTGATTCACGTTGGTTGTTGGATCTGTTGTCCTCCCGGCTGGCTTGCCGGTTGTTGATGAGGACGTGCCCGGAGCCTAAATGGTTCATGCCTCGAAGGGAACGTGATGTGCACGTCACTCGGACGTCACCCCATCGAGGGATCGAACGTACGAGCGAAATTCTACTACCATGGGCATGCTTACGGGTGGCGTCACATCGGCTCTACCAGGCCTCGGTACCCTCTGACGGGCGACACCGCCACAACCGAGTCCGCGGAATGCGGGCTGCCAGAAATTCAGCGAGGAGCGAACCGCGTGACCGCCGAGATGTCCGTGCCGTCCACCGCAGTGCTGACCGGGGCAGACCGGGACGGTTCCAACTACACCGCGCGGCATCTGCTCGTCCTCGAGGGGCTCGAAGCCGTCCGGAAGCGCCCCGGTATGTATATCGGCTCGACGGACAGCCGCGGCCTGATGCACTGCCTGTGGGAGATCATCGACAACTCCGTCGACGAAGCCCTGGGCGGCTACTGCGACCACATCGAGGTGATCCTTCACGACGACGGGTCGGTGGAGGTCAGGGACAACGGCCGCGGCATCCCCGTGGACGTCGAGCCCAAGACCGGCCTCAGCGGCGTCGAGGTCGTGATGACCAAACTGCACGCCGGCGGAAAGTTCGGCGGCGGCTCCTACGCGGCCTCCGGCGGTCTGCACGGCGTCGGCGCCTCGGTCGTCAACGCCCTCTCCGCCCGGCTCGACGTCGAGGTGGACCGCAGCAGCAAGACACACTCGATCAGCTTCCGCCGCGGCGTCCCGGGCATTTTCACCGAATCGGGCCCCGATGCCCCCTTCGACCCGGGCAACGGCCTGCTCAAGGGCAAGCGGATCGCCAAGACGAAGACCGGCACCCGGGTGCGCTACTGGGCCGACCGGCAGATTTTCCTCAAGGACGCCAGGCTCTCCCTGGAGACGCTGCACGCCCGCGCCCGTCAGACCGCGTTCCTCGTACCCGGCCTGACCCTGGTCGTCCGTGACGAGCGGGGCATCGACGGCGCCGGCAAGAGAGAAGAGACGTTCCGCTACGACGGCGGCATCAGTGAGTTCTGTGAGTACCTCGCGCAGGACAAGGCCGTCTGCGACGTGCTCCGGCTGACCGGCCAGGGCACCTTCAAGGAGACCGTGCCGGTCCTCGACGACCGCGGGCACATGACACCCACCGAGGTCACCCGGGAACTGGGCGTCGACATCGCGCTGCGCTGGGGCACCGGCTACGACGTGACGCTCAAGTCCTTCGTCAACATCATCGCGACACCCAAGGGCGGCACCCACGTCTCCGGCTTCGAGCGGTCGGTCGCCAAGACGGTCAACGAGGTGCTGCGCTCGAGCAAGCTGCTGCGCGTCGCCGAGGACGACGTCAACAAGGACGACGCCATGGAGGGCCTCACCGCCGTCGTGACCGTACGGCTCGCGGAGCCGCAGTTCGAGGGCCAGACCAAGGAGGTGCTCGGCACCTCCGCCGCCTCGCGGATCGTCGCCCAGGTGGTGAGCAAGGAACTCAAGGCGTTCCTCACCTCCACCAAGCGGGACGACAAGCAGCAGGCCCGCGCCGTCATGGAGAAGATCGTCGCCGCGGCCCGGACGCGCATCGCCGCCCGTCAGCACAAGGAGGCCCAGCGGCGGAAGACGGCGCTGGAGTCCTCCTCGTTGCCGGCCAAGCTCGCGGACTGCCGCAGTGACGACGTCGACCGCAGCGAACTCTTCATCGTCGAGGGCGACTCGGCGCTGGGCACCGCAAAACTGGCCCGGAACTCGGAATTCCAGGCGCTGCTGCCGATCCGCGGCAAGATCCTGAATGTCCAGAAGTCATCGGTTTCGGACATGCTCAAGAATGCCGAGTGCGGCTCCATCATCCAGGTCATAGGGGCCGGATCCGGTCGCACCTTCGACATCGACACCGCGCGCTACGGCAAGGTCATCTTCCTGGCCGACGCGGACGTCGACGGGGCGCACATCCGCTGTCTGCTGCTGACGCTCTTCCAGCGCTACATGCGGCCCATGGTCGAGCAGGGCCGGGTCTTCTCCGCCGTCCCGCCGCTGCACCGGGTCGAACTGATCAACCCCAAAAAGGGCCAGGAAAAGTACATCTACACCTACTCGGACAACGAGCTGCGCCAGACGCTGCTCGAGCTCCAGCGCAAGAAGGTGCGCTACAAGGACAGCATCCAGCGCTACAAGGGCCTGGGTGAGATGGACGCCGACCAGCTCGCCGAAACGACCATGGACCCGCGCCACCGCACCCTGCGCCGCATCAACATCAGCGATCTCGAAGCGGCGGAGAAGGCCTTCGACCTCCTGATGGGCAACGAAGTCGCCCCCCGTAAGGAGTTCATCACCAACTCCGCGTCCACTCTGGACCGTTCGCGCATCGATACCTGACCGGGCCGCAGCTTCCGACGGGCGCCTCTCCACCCCTGGGTGGATGGGCGCCCGTGGCATTTCCACCCGGCCCCCACCCAGGCTCCGATCCGGTCGTCGATACCGCTCAGTAGCGTCGGGAACGTCGATTTTCCCGTCCCACGAAGGGCCTGAGTTCATGAGCGGCTTGCTCAACATCGTCGTGATCACCGCGGCGGTTGCATGGGTGTTCATCCGGCAGTTCACGGCTCAGCGTGTGACGTCGGAGGGCAAGAAGTGGTGGCTGATTCCGGTCGTCCTGACGGCCCTGGCGGTGCGGCAGCCCGGCCTCCTGGACCCCGGGCACCACGCGGAGTCCGCCGTCCTGCTCGGTGTGGAGATCCTTATCGGGCTGGCCTGCGGCGTCGGCTGGGCGTGGACGACGCGCATCTGGACGGACGCGGACGGCGTGGTCTGGAGCAAAGGGGGCTGGGCGGCGGCCGGCGTGTGGCTGTGCGGCATGGTGCTGCGGCTCGGTCTCATGGGCATTGCGGCGGCCATGGGGGTCCACCAGGGCAGCGCGGCCACCATGCTCTCCGTTGCGGCGATGCTGCTGACCCGGGCCGGTGTCACCACCTGGCGGGCCCAGGCCTCGCAGCAGACGTACCGTGTCCCCGTTGCGGGCTGACGACCCCGCGAGCCCTCGAAAGGACCGTACGTGCCGCTGAACTACTGGACGAGGTGGCCCCTGCGGGAGTCAATGTCCCGTGAGGGAGTCAGCGGCGCCCGGATGTGGATCGGCCGAGCGGTGCGTGTCGTGGTGCTCGCCGCCCTGGTGTGGATCACCCTGACGGGGCCGGGCTTCACCGGCTGGGGGCGGGTGGCAGCGTGCACCGGCATGGCCGTCACCGTCCTGGTCTTCCGTGGCTTCTTCCGCATGACGCTGGCGCGCCGTCTGTGGCCGTCCCTCGGGCTGTTCGCAGTACTGGTGGCGGCGGCCTACGGCTTCGACTTCGCCGGGGCGCGGGTGCCGGCGATCGTGCTGTGGTGCGCCGGTGCCGTCATCGCGTTGGAGCGTCTTCCGCTGGGCGTCGCCGTACCGTGCGCCGCTGCAGCTCTCGGCTCGTACGCAGTACTGGACCACGGCAACTGGATCGCGATCACCGCGACCACCGTGGGTCTGGCGCTGGCGGGCTATGTCGTCCGGCTGGATGCCGAGGCTCGCGGCAATGCCCAGCGGCTGCTGGCCCAGGAACGGGCTGCCCGCAGGGCGGAGGCCGAATCGGCGGCGCTCACCGAACGAGGGCGGATCGCACGCGAGATCCACGACGTCCTTGCCCACAGTCTCAGCGCGCAACTGGTGCACCTGGAGGCGGCGCGGCAGCTGATCCAGCGCAGCACCGACCTCGAGGCGGATCGTGATCAGCTCCTGGACAGGGTGGTCGCGTGCCGGGGAATGGCCCGTGAAGGGCTTGACGGTACGCGTGAGGCGCTTTCCGCGCTACGTGGGGAGGTGATCCCGGTCGAGGGCTTTCTGCGCCGCCTGGCGGCCACTGAGGGCATTCAGCTGGAGGTGGCGGGCGAGGGCCGTGCCTTGCCGGCGGAGGCGGGCCTCGCGGTCCGCAGGGTCGCCCAGGAGGCGCTGACGAACGTACGCAAGCACGCACCGGGGGCACGGGTGAAGGTGCGGCTGGAGTACGGGACGGACGGCGTAGGGCTGGAGGTGCGTGACTTCGGCGGCCGCGACAAGCCCGGCGAGCTCGGGGACAGCGGCTCCGGATACGGTCTGCTCGGGATGCGGGAGCGCGCCGAACTCCTCGGTGGAACGCTGGATTCCGGCCCCGACGAGGAGGGTTTCGTGGTGCGGCTGCGGGTGCCTGTATGACGGCACGCACTGTGACACGGGTGGTGGTCGCCGATGACCAGACGGTGGTGCGCGAGGGAATCGTGATGCTGCTGGGACTGCTGCCGGGCATCGAGGTCGTCGGATCGGCTGCGGACGGTGCGGCCGCCATCCGCCTCGTCGCCGAACTCCGTCCCGACGTCGTACTGATGGACCTGCGGATGCCACGCTGTGACGGCGTCGAGGCCACCCGGCGCATCCGTACCGAGCATCCCGGTACTCAGGTCGTGGTGCTCACCACCTATGCGGACGACGACTCGCTCTTTCCCGCACTGCAGGCCGGCGCCCGTGGCTATCTGACCAAGGACGCGGACGGCGATGAGATCGTCCGTGCCATCGACGGTGTGCTCTCGGGCGAAGCCGGTCTGTCGCCCACGATCCAGCGCAGGCTGCTGGAGCGCGTCGCGGAGCCCGTACGGTCCCTGCCGCAACCGCCGGATGTGCCGCCGGACGGCCTGACCGCCCGCGAGGTGGAGGTGCTGCGACTGGTCGCCGAGGGGCAGTCCAATCCGGAGATCGCACGGACGCTGCACGTCTCCACCGCGACGGTGAAGACCCACATCAACAATCTCTTCGCCAAAGCAGGGCTGCGGGACCGGGCCCAGGCCATCCACTACGCGTACCGCCACGGCCTGGCACAACCGCCCGGATACCCCATCACCTGATGGGGTGAAGGGTTCGGAATGAAGAGTCCCGGATCTTCCTTTCTGTCCAACCTTGGGTCGCACGGACAACAGCCCCGTGCACCAAGGAGAGTTCGGTGGACAAGCAGGACGGCCGCTCGGCCGGTGAATCAGGGGGCGTACGGCTCGACGACCCCTGGTACGACGCTCTCGCCTCCGGGTGGGGCGAGCTGGACGGCCCAGCGGAGGCAGCGGCCGAGTGGGGCAGCGGGCAGTCACCCCGGCCGGTACCGGTACCCGAGGACGAGCGGTCCGCGCCGCATGACGAGGTCTACCTCGCGGTGCAAAGAAGCGCGGCCTTCCAGGAGGTGCGCCGCCGCTACCGGCGGTTCGTCCTGCCCGGCACGGCGGTTTTCCTGGCCTGGTACCTCGCCTACGTGATCGCGGCGACCGCAGCGCCCGGCCTCATGGCCCATCGCGTCGCCGGCGCCCTGAATGTCGCGATGCTGGCCGGACTCGGCCAGTTCGCCACGACATTCCTGCTGACCTGGGCGTACGCACGCCATGCCCGGCGGCGCAGGGACAGCGCGGCGCTCGACATCCGCTGGGAAACCCAGGAGCTCACCGGAGGGAACGTACGGTGACCGACGACCACCAGACTCTTGCCTGGGTTCTGTTCAGCGTGTTCATCGCCATCACCCTGGCGATCACCACCTGGGTGAGCCGTCGCAGACACGGCTCCGCCGAAGAGTTCTACGCGGGCGGGAGGCTTTTCTCCCCGATGGAGAACGGTTTCGCCATCGCGGGGGACTACATGTCCGCCGCCTCCTTCCTCGGGATTTCCGGGCTGATCGCCCTCTTCGGTTACGACGGCCTGTTGTACTCGGTCGGCTTCCTCGTCGCGTGGCTCGTGGTTCTGTTCCTCGTCGCCGAACTGGTCCGCAACTGCGGCAGATTCACCCTCGCCGATGTCGTCGCTGCCCGGATGCGGGAACGTCCCGTCCGTGTGGCGGCCGGGGCGGCCTCCGTCACCGTGTCGGTGCTCTACCTGGTGGCGCAGATGGTCGGGGCCGGCAGTCTGGTCGCCCTGCTCCTGGGGGGCGCCGGCCAGCAGGCCCGTACCTGGATGGTGATCGGGGTCGGCGCCTTGATGGTGGTCTACGTCGCCTTCGGCGGGATGCGTGCCACAACCTGGATCCAGATCGTCAAAGCCGTGCTCCTCATGGGTGGCGCCATCGCCCTGACCGTCCTGGTACTCGTCCGGTTTCACGGCGACTTCAACGTCCTGCTGAACACCGCCGCCGAACGCAGCGGCCACGGTCGCGACTTCCTCGCACCTGGCCTCAAATACGGTGAGGACTGGGTCTCTCGGCTGGACTTCATCAGCCTCGGCATCGCGCTCGTCCTGGGCACCGCCGGGCTGCCGCACATCCTCTCCCGCTTCTACACCGTCCCGACGGCACGTTCCGCCCGTCGATCCGTCGTCTGGTCCATCGGGCTGATCGGTGGCTTCTACTTGATGACCATCGTGCTCGGCTTCGGTGCCGCGGCGGTACTCGGCAGCGACGCCGTCCGTACGTCCAATACGGCCGGCAACACCGCAGTCCCGCTGCTGGCCCTCGATCTGGGAGGCGGCGCGGGTTCGACCGGCGGCACGGTTCTCTTCGCAGTGGTGGCCGCAGTCGCGTTCGCGACCATCCTGGCCGTGGTCGCGGGCATCACGCTCGCCTCGTCGGCTTCCGTCGCGCACGACCTGTATGCCTCGCTACGGCGCCCGCGCGGCACGGCGCAGGATGCCCAGCGCGCGGAGGTGACCGTGGCGCGCATCGCAGCGGTGGCCGTCGGCGCGGTCGCGATCGGCCTCGCCCTGCTGGCCCAGGACCTCAACGTCGCCTTCCTGGTGGGCCTGGCCTTCGCAGTTGCCGCATCGGCCGATCTTCCGGCCCTGCTGTACACGCTCTTCTGGCGCCGCTTCACAACCCGGGGCGCGGTCTGGTCCGTCTATGGCGGCCTGATTCCGGCGATCACCCTGGTCGTTCTCTCACCGGTGGTCTCCGGCAGCCAGGAGTCACTTTTCCCGGGGATGGACTTTGCCTTCTTCCCGCTCGACAACCCCGGTGTCGTATCGATCCCGCTGGGCTTCCTGATGGGGTGGCTGGGAACGGTGCTCTCCCCCGAGGCCGCCGATGAGGCACGGCATGCGGAGACGGAGGTGCGGGCGCTGACAGGGGCGGGGGCGGCTTAGGCCTGTTCGACATATTCCGATACCCCCGGGGCGGGCGGCGATGGTCTGGCCCTGGAGCGGACAGGCGCCGCAGTCGCGTGTTGCATGGTTGCCACACCGAGCTGATGGGCACCGGTTTCCCGGTGCCCATCAGCTCGGTGTGGCGTTCATTTTCCCGGCTAGACCCACTCGTAGCGGTGCTCGGGGCGGCCGGTCTCGCCGTACTTGAGCGTGAGGCGCACCCGCCCGGCGCGTTCCAGGAGCTTGAGGTAGCGCTGTGCGGTCTGCCGGCTCAGCCCTGCCTGGAGGGCGACGTCCTGCGCCGACAGCGGGGCGTCCGCGGAGCGGAGCACCGAGCGCACCCGGTCGGCCGTGGCGGTGGAGTGTCCCTTCGGCAACTCAGCGGGACCCGCGTTGGCGGCTCCCAACGCTCCGAAGATCCGGTCTACTTCGGACTGCTCGGCCTGTCCGCCGCCCGCAAAGGTACGGTGCAGCGCTGCGTATCCCAGCAACTTGGAGCGCAGGCCTGCGAAGGTGAACGGTTTGACGAGGTACTGCAGCGCACCGTGGCGCATCGCGGCCTGCACGGTGGCGATGTCGCGCGCGGCCGTCACCATGATCACGTCGGTGACCAGGCCGCGCCGCCGCAGGTCGCCGACCAGTTGGAGTCCTGTTCTGTCGGGTAGGTAGTGGTCCAGAAGGATCAGATCGACGGAGTGGGTCTCAAGGGCGGCAAGGGCCTCAGCGGCCGAGTGCGCGAGGCAACTGACACGGAAGCCCTCGATCTTTGCGACGTAGGCAGCGTTGATCTTCGCGACCTGCGCATCGTCGTCCACGACCAGTACGTCGATCATCTGGCGGCCCCCGTGGAGCCGTCGGGGCGGCGAGTGCCCCCTTCGGGCTGTCTGGTGACGTGAGTGCCCGTGACTGCTTCCTGGAGGGTTGCTTCACGCGCTTCGGGAAGCTCTTCGGACAGTGCGTCGGGGACCGTCACGGTGAACACAGCTCCGCCACCGGGGCGTTCGCCCACCTCGACGCTGCCTCCGAAACGCTCGGCGAGACGCCGTACGAGCGCGAGGCCGATGCCGCGCTGCCCGTGGGCCGGCGGTTCCTTCGTCGTCCAGCCCTCGGTGAAGATCTCCCCGCGGCGCTCCTCGGGCACGCCCGGTCCGTTGTCGCTGACGCGCACGACGGCGGTGCGGCCCTCGGCGCGGACCTCCGCCTCCAACTGCGCGTCACGCTCACCCGAGGTGGCGTCCAGTGCGTTGTCGACGAGGTTGCCCAGGATGGTGACCAGACTGTGCGGGTCGACCAGGCGGTCGGGGAGGTGTGTACGGGGGGAGATGCGCAGGGAGGCGCCACGCTCGGTGGCGACCGTGGCCTTGCCCACCAGCAGGGCAGCCAGCAGCGGATCGTGGATGCGCTCGGTGACCTGCTCGGCGGTCGCGTGATGCACGCCCACGGCCTGTGTCACAAACTCCACTGCCTCCTCGTGCAGCCCGAGTTCGAGCAGGCCGAGAAGGGTGTGCAGCCGGTTGGCGTGCTCATGGTCCTGGGCACGGAGGGCATCGATGAGGCCACGGGTGCCGTCCAGCTCTCGCCCCAGCCGCTCCAGCTCCGTACGGTCGCGCAGGGTGACCACCGCACCGCCGTCGTCGGTCGGCATGTGGTTCGCCACCAGGACCCGGTGCCCGCTGACAGTCAGTAGGTCCGCCCCGGAAACGCGGCCTGCCAGGACGTCCGTCGTACGGCCGGGCGGCAGGACCGCGTCCAGGGGCCGGCCGGTGTCCTCGGCATGGAGGTCCAGGAGACGCTGCGCCTCGTCGTTCAGCAGACGGATGCGGCCGTTCTTGTCGAGGGCCAGGAACCCTTCCCGGATGCCGTGCAGCATCGCCTCCCGCTCGACGAGCAACGCGGAGATGTCGGAGAACGCCAGGTCGTGGGTACGGCGCTGGAGCCGGCGGGCGACGAGATAGGCGGCGAGCGCGCCCACGGCGAGTGCTCCGCCCGCGTAGGCGAGCAATTGGGGGACGGTGGAGAGCAGCCGTTCCTGCACGCTTTCGTACGCGATGCCGACGGAGACGGCACCGACGACCTTGCCGTCCTCGTCACGGAGCGGGACCTTGCCGCGCGCGGACCGGCCCAGTGTGCCCTCGTCGATCTGCATCACCTCCTGGCCGGAGAGCGCGACGCTCGGATCGGTCGAGACGTGGCGGCCGATCTCATCGGGGTCGGTATGGGACCAGCGGACCCCTCGCCTATCCATGATCACTACGTACTCGGCGCCGGTGGCCGCGCGAATCCGCTCCGCCTCGTGCTGTACGGGGCCATGGCGCGTCGGACGGGAGGACTCCAGGGCATCGTCAAGCCGAGGCTCGGCCGCGGTGGTCTGCGCGATGGCGAGAGCGCGGCGCATCGCCTGGTCGTCGAGCTGTGCACTGAGCGGGGCAAGGAACAGGCCGGTCGCCAGGGCTGTGACACCGGCTGCGATGGCCAGCTGCACCATCAGCACCTGGGAGAAGACCCGCCGCGGCCACCCCAGCCGCGGCCTCGTCCGGCGCGTTGCGTGGTCGGTAGGGCTGTAATCGGCCAGGGCCCGAGTGCCGGGAGCTCCCGGCCGGTGCGGTGGACCGTCAGTCGTGTGCGGGGTGCTGCGTGGCTCGCTGCCGTGGGCTCCGGAGGCTGCCTCGGTGGGAAACGGGGCGGAACCCGAGGGCTCTGCGGCGCTCGGGCGGGGGACCGACGCTTCCTTCTCGCCCATACGAACGAACAGTAAGCGTGGAGATAGGTCGGCCGGTAATCCCTGACGGAACGAATTCGGAGGGTGTCGGGGCGGCGACTCGCGAGGTGCGTCGCCCGTCGCGAGCCGCCGCAGAACGTGACGCTCACTGCTGACTGGGCCGACGGTGACGTCAATGCCGCGACTCACGGCCGCTCGTCGACTCGTCGCGCTCGGCCTCCGCTCATCCGTGCAATCGGCAGCAGGAGGGAGGCCATTGAGGTGTCGGCGTGAGTGGCTTAAGTGGCGTCTAGCCGATCGGTGGCAGAGGGCTGACTTCAGCGACGAAGGGCCCACGTCAGATACGCGTCAACGAGGCCGGGAGGCAGTCGGGAGCGGTTATCCACAGGCCTTTCGGTTGCGGATTGCGCGCGCGTAACCTCGCACGGTGAGCAGGTGGGTGGGCCTTGCGCCAGGGCGCCAACCGACCCGGCAGTACATGGTGCGCGATGGGGCGAGCGGAAGGGAGCGATCATGCGGCCGACGGGGGAGGGCAGTCATGGGATCTGGCGCAAGTCGTGGAGGAGGGAGGGACATGTGCCGCTCGGGAGGTGGGGCGCGGGCGGACGGTTCCGGCGCAGCTGGTCGGTGGGTCTGTCCTGCCGTCTCACCTGGTCGTGGAGCAGTCGCCCGCTGCTGGGTGCGGTTCGCGCGACCGGTGGGGCCGCATGTGGTCGGAGTGACTGTCGGCCTCCGGGCGGGCGGCGGATCGGTCCGTACGAGGGGCCGTGCCTGATCTCTGAGGCGGAAGCGCAGGGCTGGGGAGCGCAGGGTGATGAAGTACCCGGTGAGCGTCTTGGGGAGCCCGCCGAGTCACCTGCCGACGGCCTGGACCGTCCTGTGCGGCATGCTGCTCGCCGCGCTGATGGAGGCAATGGCCATACGCGCCGGTGGACCGAGCGGCGCACCACAGCTGGCGGGCGCCGCAGCACCATCGGCCCGCTGTTCGACGATGACCCGCCAGGCGCGGCCGTCGGAGTGCGCCACGGTGACCGCCCAGGCGGCGGTGGCTCCGGCAAGGGTCGCGCTGCCGGGCGTCAGGCTGTCGGCCGACCGCGGTTCGGGCCACACCGTGTCGGTCCGTACGACGTCGAGTGCGTCCGCCAGGTCCTCCCCGATCAGTTCACGGACCGCAAGGTCGGCGGCCTGGGCCGGCCGGTCCCAGGCCGAGCGGCCACGGGCGTGGTCCAGCGTGATCCGTCCGTCGCGCGCCGTCTCCACGGCCTCCTTGACGAGGGGGGCCGAGGCCCGTCCGTAGGCGTAGCCGTAGGGGAGGACGAAAAGGGTGGGGGAGAAGCGATGCCCCCCGATGTGGGTGACCTCCCAGGCCTCGGTTCCACCGGCGGCGAGCTCGGCGGCCAGCGGCCGACCGAGCAGGGCGCAGCAACGGTCCCGCTTGCCGTTGGTGCACACCAGGACCAGCGGCTCACCGATGTACGGCTCCCAGAGGCCGTGATGCTCTCCCGCTCCCAGGGCCGCGAAGTCCAGCCCGAGGGCCGCCTGCGGGTCGGTGATGGAGGTCGTGCGGATCCAGGAACGTCCCGGCGCGGTGTGTGCGAGGAACAGCCGCCGCCGGGAGGTGCCGTGTCGGTCGGCATGGCGTCCCGGTCGGCGGATCAGGGCGATGCGTACGCCCGTTCCCTCTGCCGCGGTTTCCAGTGCCCGGCCGACGTCAGGGTGGAGGTGGCTGTCCGTCAGTGCATGGGTGCCCCAGGGCCCCGGCTGCTCGATGAGCAGCCAGGTCCGGGCAGGGGCCGCGGTCCCGGCGAGAGATTCGGCCGATTCACGAGAAGCGGTGGCACAGGTACTCACATAGGTGAGCCTAACCTCATCTGCCCCGTGTCGGGTTCCGGGTGGGTGTGCAGTCGGGCGATGGGGAGCGGGATGACCCGGGGCGAGGGCAACTGCCCCTTCGTGTGAGCTCCGGGACGCCAGGATTCCGGCGGTCCGCGCCCGATGGTGCCGGAGTCCTCGCATCACCCTGGGGGCGCCCTGCCGCAGCTTTCCGTCACGGCAGCGGCAGCGGCAGCGGCTGCGGTGGGCGGGGGCCCTGGTAGTGACCATTCGGGCGCATACGGAGGGGTGGTTCGGCGTATTCCTCCAGGGCGTGGGCGATCCAGCCGGCGGTGCGGGCGATGGCGAAGATGGTCTCGCCTGCCTCCGTCGGCATACCTGTCGAGACGGTCAGTACGGCCAGCGCTAGATCGACATTGGCATGCAGCTCCGTGTGCCGGGCAGTGGTGGTGATCACTTGCCGGGCGGCCTGGAGGGTGGGGCGGGCCCGCGGGACGTCCTCCAGGAGGCGGAACAGGGTGCGGGCCCGGGGGTCCTCGCCCGGGTAGAGGGGGTGACCGAGACCCGGGACCCGGCGGCCGGCCCGTAGGTGGTCGGCGACCACGGCAGCAGCGCTGCCCCGGTCCCGCACCTCCACCAGCATCCGGTGGGCGAGTCCGCTCGCCGCGCCGTGCAGCACGCCGTCCAGTGCTCCGAAGCCCGCCGAGACGATCGCGTACGGATGGGCGCGGGCGGAGGCGGCGACGCGTACCGCGAACGTCGAGGCGGCGAGGTCGTGGTCGATGAGCAGGAGCAGCGCGGCGTCCAGGACGCGAAGTGCCGCGACGTCGCCGGGTTCCGCGGTCAGCCGTGACCAGAGGCGCGCGGCGAGGGGGCCGGCAGCGCTCTGCCGGGGGTCGTGCGACGGCAGCGCGTCGACGAGCGTCGGGATGAGGGTGCGGGCGGTGCCGACGACGGTGTCCTCGGACAGGTCGAATCGGAGCGGGTCGGCGGCCGCAGCGGCGATTGCGGCGACCCGTAGCCGGTCCATCGGTCCGCTGTGGGCCGGCAGTGCCATTACGGCACGGTGGGCGGCCGACAGTGCGTCCGGGGGTGCCGTGAAGCGGATGCCGGGGCGCAGCTCGCCGGTCCACAACCACTCGGCTACTTCCTCGTAGCTGTAGTGGGCGGCCAGTTCCGATGAGTCGACGCCGCGGAAGTAACAGTGGTCGCGGTCGATCAGTGTGACGCCCGTTCTGACCGCCAGCTCGCTGCCGGCGGGGGAGGGGTCGCGGCGGCCGGCACGTCGGGCGAGCGCGTCGACCTCCTTCGCGTCGAAGGTGCTGCCGCGGGCGCCCGGCTCGCGACGGCTGGTCAGCTGGCCGCGGCTGACATAGGCGTACACCGTCTCCGGCTTCACGCCCAGCCGGTCGGCTGCCTCTCGGGTGCTCAGTCGGTGCCTGCCCGTGTCCTGTGCCGTGTCTCGATCCGCCATGGGCTCACCGTATCCAGACTCATCCACATTGATTCAATCAATATTGACAATGCTTGAGTCAAGCATAGACAGTCTGATCAATATTTAGGTGAGGAAGGGCAAGGGGATCAGCAATGCCGAGTGCCGAGGCGAAGACACCGATCGATGCACCCCGTGGGCTTGCGGGCGTCATCGTTACCGAGACCCAACTGGGCGACGTCCGGGGCATCGAGGGCTTCTACCACTACCGCCAGTACTCCGCCGTCGAGCTGGCGACGGCCCGCACCTTCGAGGACGTCTGGTACCTGATGTTCCACGGGGAGCTGCCCGACGCGGCGCAGCTCGCGAACTTCAGGGCCGAGACCGCCGCTCTGCGCCCACTGCCCGCGGCCGTACGCGATGCGCTGCCCGCCCTCGCCCGTGCCGGCGTGGTCTCCGGCCCTCTTGCCGGGCTGCGCACGGCCCTGTCCCTGCTGGGTGCGACAGCCGGCTTCCGGCCCCTGTACGACATCGACGCCGGCCGCCGGCGTGCCGACGCCCTTGCCGCGTGCGCCGCCGTACCGACCCTGGTCACCGCGCTCCACCGGCTCGGCCGGGGCCTGCAGCCCGTCGAGCCCCGCCCGGATCTGAGCTACGCCGCCAACTACCTCTACATGCTCACCGGCGACGAGCCGGAGCCTGACCGGGTCCGGGCGATCGAGGCGTATCTGATCTCCACCATCGACCATGGCTTCAACGCATCGACCTTCACCGGACGCGTCATCGCCTCCACCGGCGCCGATCTCGCGGCCTGCCTGGTCGGTGCCGTCGGAGCCCTCTCCGGACCGCTGCACGGCGGTGCGCCCAGCCGAGCCCTGGACATGCTCGACGCCATCGGCACACCCGACCGCATCGACTCCTGGATCCGCGACCGCGTCCTGAGCGGGGACCGGATCATGGGTTTCGGCCACTCCGTATACCGCACCGAGGACCCGCGCTCCAGGATGCTCCGAGGCATTGCCCAGCAGATCGGTGGGCCGCTGGTGGACTTCGCTGTCCAGGTGGAGGCGAGGGTCGAAGAGCTGCTGGCCGAGCTCAAGCCCGGACGTGAGCTGCATACCAATGTGGAGCTCTACGCGGGGGTCGTCATGGAGCTGTGCGGGCTGCCGCGCGAGATGTTCACGCCCACCTTCTGCGCGGCCCGCGTGGTGGGCTGGAGCGCCAACATCCTGGAGCAGGCCGAGGATTCGAAGATCATTCGCCCCGCGGCCCGGTACGTCGGTCCGCCTCCGCCGCAGCCGCTGCCCGTCGTCGCGTCCTGCTAGCGGGGAGCGCCGTAGGCGGGTGCGGGTGCGGGTGCGGGTGCGGGTGCGGGTGCGGGGCGGGCCGGGCCGGGCTCGCGGCGCGGGCATTCCGTTACGATCGGCAGCTCGTCCGCCGCCGGTCAGCGCGGCCCGCCACCCGCACCATGGAGGCGCCCCCTTGGGCACGCAACAGATCCCGGTCGTCGTGCTCGCGGGCTTCCTCGGGTCAGGCAAGACCACGTTGCTCAACCACCTCCTCGGTAACGGCGACGGCACCCGTATCGGTGCGATCGTCAATGACTTCGGCAGCATCGAGATCGACGCCATGACCGTCGCCGGGCAGGTGGATTCGATGGTCTCGCTCGGCAACGGCTGTCTGTGCTGTGCGGTCGACACCAGCGAACTGGACACCTACCTGGAGCGGCTCGCGCGCCCCGCTGCCCGGATCGATGTGATCGTCATCGAGGCCAGCGGGCTGGCCGAGCCGCAGGAACTCATCCGGATGATCCTCGCCAGTGACAACGACCGGATCGTCTACGGCGGGCTGATCGAGGTCGTCGACGCCGCGGAGTTCGAGGACACCAGAACCCGGCATCCGGAGCTGGACCGGCATGTGGGCATCGCCGACATCGTGGTGCTCAACAAGGCCGATCGCATCGGTGACGCGGCACGGCAGCACCTCATGGACACGCTCGTGGATCTCGCTCCTGGCCGGCCCGTGCTCTGCACGGCGTACGGACGGATCGATCCCGAGCTGTTCTTCGACCACGGGCCGGGTGACGACCACGACGCGGCCGTACGCCAGCTGTCCTTCGAGGACCTGCTGCGCGAGGCCGCGGCGAACGAGGACTCCGCGCACGGCCCGGAAGGCCAGTGCGACCACCCCGGCCACACCCACGACGCAGGTCACTTCCATGCGGCCTACCAGAGCGTGGAGTTCACCTCCGTCGAGCCGATGCACCCGCGCCGCCTCATGGACTTCCTCGACAGCCGCCCCGCCGGCCTCTACCGCATCAAGGGATTCGTCCACTTCGACGTACCGGAGAACCGCCAGAAGTTCACGGTGCACGCCGTCGGTGACTTCCTGCGCTTCTACCCTGCACCGTGGCCGAAGGGCGAGGAGCGGTGCACCCAGCTCGTCATGATCGGCAGCGGCATCGACGCACCGGCCCTGCACAAGGAACTGGACAACTGCCGCGAAAGCTCACCGTCGGACGCCGACCAGAACAGCATGTGGGGCGTGCTGCGGTACGTGGCAGCGCGCGAGGACTCCGCAGACGGCTGACACCGCCGGGCCGGTCCTCCACCGGCCCGACGGCGTCACCCGCATCTGTCACGCGCCGGGTTACACCGGCCCCGCCAGCGCTGTCACCGTCTTCATCAGCGGCACACCCGAGCCGTCCCGCCGCGGGTCCACCTCCGGCATCTCGACCGGAGTGCCCTTGGCATCCGCGCCACGCACCGGAGCCGGCCCCACCCACGCCTGGATGAGCACGTCCTCACCCTTCAAGAACCGCTGGCACCGCACCCCGCCGGTCGCCCGCCCCTTGCGCGGATACTGGTCGAACGGGGTGAGCTTGGCCGTTGCCACCGAGTCGTCCAGCGTGCCGTGCGAGCCGGCGACCGTGAACACCATGGCCTCGGAGGCCGGATCGACCGCGGCGAACGCGATCACCTTTGCGCCCTCCGCCAGCTTGACGCCCGCCATGCCGCCCGCCGGCCGGCCCTGCGGCCGCACCTGCGACGCTTGATAGCGCAGCAACTGCGCCTCGCTGGTGACGAAGACCAGGTCCTCCTCACCGGTGCGCAGCTCGGCCGCGCCCACGATGCGGTCCCCGTCCTTGAGGGTGATGACCTCCAACTCCTCCTTGTGGGCGGGGTAGTCGGGCACCACCCGCTTGACGACGCCCTGCTCCGTGCCCAGCGCCAGGCCCGGCGACGACTCGTCCAGCGTCGTGAGACAGATCAGCTCCTCGCCGTCCTCCAGCGTCAGGAACTCCGCGAGCGGCGCGCCCCCGGAGAGACTGGGCGCCGTCGCGGTCTCCGGCAGGTGCGGCAGATCGATCACCGAGATCCGCAGCAGCCGTCCCAGGGACGTCACCGCGCCCACCTCGCCGCGGGTCGTCGCCGGCACCGCCGAGACGATCACATCGTGCTTGACGCGCTTGGCGTCGGCGTCGAAGGCCACGTCCCCGGCGACCGTACGCGCCAGCAGCCCCGTCGAGGACAGCAGCACCCGGCACGGGTCGTCGGAGACCTCCAGCGGTACCGCGCCGACCGAGGTGCCCGCCGACTCCAGCAGGACCGTCCGCCGGTCCGTGCCGTACTTCTTCGCGACCGCGGCCAGCTCGCCGGACACCAGCTTGCGCAGCTCGGCGTCCGACTCCAGGATCTGCGTCAGCTTCTCGATCTCGTCCTGCAGCCGGTCACGCTCCGACTCCAGCTCGATACGGTCGAACTTGGTCAGCCGGCGCAGCGGGGTGTCGAGGATGTACTGCGTCTGGATGTCACTCAACGAGAAGCGCTCGATCAGCCGCTCCTTGGCCTGTGCGCTGTTCTCGCTGGAGCGGATGAGCCGGATCACCTCGTCGATGTCCACCAGGGCCGTCAGCAGGCCCTCGACGAGGTGGAGGCGGTCGCGCCGCTTGGTCCGCCGGAACTCGCTGCGCCGCCGCACCACGTTGAAGCGGTGGTCGACGTAGACCTCCAGCAGTTCCTTGAGGCCCAGCGTCAGGGGCTGGCCGTCCACCAGCGCGACGTTGTTGATGCCGAAGGACTCCTCCATCGGCGTGAGCTTGTAGAGCTGCTCCAATACGGCCTCGGGGTTGAAGCCGTTCTTGACCTCGATCACCAGCCGCAGGCCGTGCTCGCGGTCGGTGAGGTCCTTGACGTCCGCGATGCCCTGGAGCTTCTTCGAACCGACCAGGTCCTTGATCTTGGAGATGACCTTTTCGGGGCCGACCGTGAAGGGGAGTTCGGTGACGACCAGACCCTTGCGGCGGGCGGTGACGTTCTCCACCGCGACCGTCGCGCGGATCTTGAACGTGCCGCGGCCCTTCTCGTACGCGTCCCGTACGCCGCCGAGGCCCACGATCCGGCCGCCCGTCGGCAGGTCCGGACCCGGCACGAAGCGCATCAGGGTGTCGAGATCGGCGTTCGGATGCTTGATCAGATGGCGGGCCGCGGCGATGACCTCGCCCAGGTTGTGCGGCGGCATGTTCGTCGCCATACCGACGGCGATGCCGGACGCGCCGTTGACCAGGAGGTTCGGATACGCGGCAGGGAGGGCGGCCGGTTCCTGCTCCTGGCCGTCGTAGTTCGGCGCGAAGTCGACGGTGTCCTCTTCGATGGACTCCGTCATCAGGGACGTCGCGGACGCCATCCGGCACTCGGTGTACCGCATCGCGGCGGGCGGGTCGTCATTGCCCAGCGAACCGAAGTTGCCGTGACCGTCGACGAGCGGCAGCCGCATCGAGAACGGCTGCGCCATACGCACCAGGGCGTCGTAGATCGACGCGTCGCCGTGCGGATGGAGCTTACCCATCACCTCGCCGACGACGCGGGCGCACTTGACGTAACCGCGATCGGGCCGGAGCCCCATCTCGTTCATCTGGTACAGGATGCGGCGGTGCACCGGCTTGAGACCGTCGCGGGCGTCCGGCAGGGCGCGCGAGTAGATGACCGAATACGCGTACTCGAGGAAGGAACCCTGCATCTCGTCGACGACGTCGATGTCGAGGATCCTCTCCTCGAAGTCGTCCGGCGGCGGGGTCTTCGTGCTGCGGCGGGCCATCGCGGCTGCGGCTCCTTCTGCTGCGTCTACTGCCGATGCCGGGGAGGCGGCATCGAACAACGGTCAACCAGTCGGGTCAACCAGCTGAGGGATCGACCCGCGAGTATGTCTGAGTCTGACGCGGACCATTGTGGACCGCCCCACTGACAACGCCGACCGCGACTCCCCTTTCAGCTCCCTGCGGGTCGCGCACGGCACACGTCCCGGGCCGGCCGCCCGGTGACTTCGCCAGATGCCGACGCGCTTGCATACAGTGACAGAACTTCCTCGCAAGCGGATCGAAGGGACGTACATGCCCATGGGTCACACGGCCACAGAACAAGCCGGCTCCGGCGGCCTGACAGCAACCGAGCACCGGCTGGCCAACGGCCTGCGCGTGGTGCTCTCCGAAGACCACCTGACGCCGGTCGCAGCGGTCTGCCTGTGGTACGACGTCGGCTCCCGCCACGAGGTCAAGGGCCGTACGGGCCTGGCTCACCTCTTCGAGCACCTGATGTTCCAGGGCTCCGCGCAGGTGAAGGGCAACGGCCACTTCGAGCTGGTGCAGGGCGCCGGCGGTTCGCTCAACGGCACCACGAGCTTTGAGCGCACCAACTACTTCGAGACCATGCCCGCCCACGAGCTGGAGCTCGCGCTCTGGCTGGAGGCCGACCGGATGGGCTCGCTGCTGACCGCGCTCGACGACGAGTCCATGGAGAACCAGCGCGACGTCGTCAAGAACGAGCGCCGCCAGCGCTACGACAACGTCCCCTACGGCACGGCCTTCGAGAAGCTGACGGCCATGGCGTACCCCGAGGGCCACCCGTACCACCACACCCCCATCGGGTCGATGGCCGATCTGGACGCGGCCTCCCTGGAGGACGCGCGGGCGTTCTTCCGGACGTACTACGCGCCCAACAACGTCGTCCTGTCGATCGTGGGCGACATCGACCCCGAGCAGACGCTGGCCTGGGTCGAGAAGTACTTCGGCTCGATCCCCGCGCACGACGGCAAGCAGGCGCCGCGGGACGGCACGCTTCCCGACGTCATCGGCGGCGAGCTGCGCGAGGTCGTCGAGGAGGACGTGCCCGCCCGGGCCCTGATGGCGGCCTACCGCCTGCCGCACGACGGCACCCGTGAGGCGGACGCCGCCGACCTCGCGCTGACCGTCCTGGGCGGCGGCGAGTCCTCCCGCCTGTACAACCGGCTGGTGCGCCGCGACCGCAGCGCCGTGGCGGCCGGCTTCGGCCTGCTGCGGCTGGCCGGCGCACCCTCGCTGGGCTGGCTGGACGTGAAGACGTCCGGCGGCGTGGAGGTCCCCGGCATCGAGCGCGCGGTCGACGAGGAGCTGGCCCGCTTCGCCGCTGAGGGACCGACCCCGGAGGAGATGGAGCGGGCACAGGCCCAGCTGGAGCGCGAATGGCTGGACCGGCTGGCCACGGTCAGCGGCCGCGCCGACGAACTGTGCCGCTTCGCTGTCCTGTTCGGCGACCCGCAGCTGGCGCTGACCGCCGTGCAGCGCGTTCTGGACATCACTCCCGAGGAGGTGCAGGCGGTCGCCAAGGCCCGGCTGCGCCCCGACAACCGCGCGGTGCTCGTCTACGAGCCCACCGAGCCGACCGACGCCGCCGACACCGAGGAAGGGGAGGCGGACCAGTGAGCGACGCCACCACCCACGCCGATTCCCCCGTGAGCAGCATGGACTTTCACCCGCAGCCCCAGGGCGGCGCGCCCAGGCCGTGGGCCTTCCCGGCCCCCGACCGCAGCCAACTGCCCAACGGGCTCACCCTCCTGACCAGCCACCGCCCCGGCCAGCAGGTCGTCGCCGTAGAGATCAACCTCGTCGCCCCGCTGGAGGCAGAGCCCGAGGGCCTGGACGGCGTCGCCACGATCATGGCGCGCGCCCTGTCCGAGGGCACCGACAAGCACGACGCGGAGGAGTTCGCCGCCGAGCTGGAGCGCTGCGGCGCCACCCTGGACGCGCACGCCGACCACCCCGGTGTACGGGTCTCCCTCGAGGTGCCGGCGTCCCGGCTGCCGCGTGCACTCGTCCTGCTCGCCGACGCGCTGCGTACGCCCGCCTTCCCGGAGAGCGAGGTCGAGCGGCTGGTGCGCAACCGTCTCGACGAGATCCCGCACGAGCTCGCCAACCCGGCCCGGCGCGCGGCGATGGCGCTGTCCAAGGAACTGTTCCCGGCCACATCCCGTATGTCACGGCCGCGCCAGGGCACCGAGGAGACCGTCGGACGCGTCGATGCCGCGGCCGTCCGCGCCTTCTACGACGCCCATGTACGGCCCGCCACGGCCACCGCCGTCATCGTCGGTGACTTCACCGGGGTCGACCTGGACGCCGTGCTCGCCGAGACGCTCGGTGCGTGGAGCGGCTCGTCGGCCGAGCCGCTGAAGGCCTCGCCGATCGTCGGCGATGACACCGGCCGCGTGGTGATCGTGGACCGCCCCGGCGCCGTCCAGACGCAGCTGCTCATCGGGCGTATCGGCGCCGACCGGCACGACCGGGTGTGGCCCGCGCAGGTCCTCGGCACGTACTGCCTGGGCGGCACCCTCACCTCCCGTCTGGACCGTGTGCTGCGCGAGGAGAAGGGCTACACCTACGGGGTGCGTGCCTTCGGGCAGGTGCTTCGTTCCACCGCTCCCACGTCCCCCGAGGGGGCCACGGGTGCCTCGCTGCTCGCCATCAGCGGGTCGGTGGACACCGCCTCCACCGTCCCGGCGCTCGACGACCTGTGGAACGTGCTGCGCACCCTCGCGGCAGAGGGGCTGACGGACGACGAGCGGGATGTCGCCGTACAGAACCTCGTCGGGGTCGCGCCGCTGAAGTACGAGACCGCGGCAGCCGTTGCCGGCACCCTCGCCGACCAGGTGGAGCAGCACCTGCCGGACGACTTCCAGGCGCAGCTGTACGTCCGCCTCGCGGAGACCGGCACGGTCGAGGCGACCGCGGCGGCCGTGAACGCCTTCCCCGTGGACCGGCTGGTGACGGTCCTGGTGGGCGATGCGGCGCAGATCGCCGAGCCCGTCAAGGCGCTGGGCATCGGTGAGGTGACAGTCGTCGGCGGCTAGTACCGCCGTGTGACGGAAGGTCACATATCGACAAAGCAACTCCCGTGGCGATGGTCTGCCACGGGAGTTGCTGTATGTCCGGTTTATTGCGGCCGGTGCCTCGGTTCTTGTGGCATCCCGCACAAAAAAGCGGATCTGTTTGCCGATTGAAAGTTGCCCCGTTTAGCGTCGGTCCGGCTGTTCGTCACAAGTCCGCCACAACCGTGGCACCGGACAGTCATCGCCGAATCCCCGTACGGCGCGAGCCAGGGGAACCGGGGACCCAGAGTCCCTTGGGGTGAATCGGACTCCCCTCCGGAGGAGCCCGTAGGAGACCTTCCTGCTCCGAACCCGTCAGCTAACCCGGTAGGCGAGAAGGAGGGAAAGGACAAGCCAGTACATGGCGTTCATCCGTGCCACCGGGAAGCACCGTCGTACGAGCCGCCCCGTGCGGACGACCCGCCACATCGCCGGCATAGCCACCCTCGCGGCCGGCGGCGTGGTCGCCTCCGTGGCCTCGCCGGCGCTGGCGGCCACGGACGAGGCCCGCACCCAGGACACCGGTCTGCAGCACGCCGTCGTGCTCGGTGACGAGCTCGCCAACCACGTCGCGGCCCAGGCCGACGCGCAGCAGGCCGAAGCGGAGACCGCGGCGGCGAAGGCGAAGGCCGAGGCCGTGGCCAAGAAGCAGGCCGAGGAGGCCAAGCGGCGCGTCGAGGCCGCCCGCAAGGCCAAGGAGCGCGCCGCCCGCGAGGCGGAGCGCAAGCGCCTCAACACCTTCGTCGCCCCCGTGGCCGACTCCTACGTGTCCACCTCGTACAAGGCCTCCAGCGGCCTGTGGTCCTCGGGCAGCCACACCGGCATCGACTTTCACGCCGCCTCCGGCACCTCCGTCCACGCCGTCGGCACGGGCACCGTCGTCGAGGCCGGCTGGGGCGGCTCGTACGGCAACAACATCGTGATCAAGATGAACGACGGTACGTACACCCAGTACGGTCACCTGTCGTCGCTCGGCGTCTCGGTCGGCCAGCACGTCACCCCGGGCCAGCAGATCGGCCTCTCCGGCGCCACCGGCAACGCCACCGGCCCGCACCTCCACTTCGAGGCCCGTACCGGCGCCGACTACGGCTCGGACATCGACCCGGTCGCGTACCTGCACTCGCACGGCGTCAACGTCTGACCTTCCGCCTCGCCTGAGCGCGCTCCTCACCGGGCCGCGCGGCACCGGACCGAGCATCCGCCGAAGCCCCGGCCCCACGGCCGGGGCTTCGGCGTATCCGGCGCCGCGGTCGGTGTGCAGAGGGATACGCCGTCCCCCTCCCGGCCAACTTCCGGCCAAAAAATTTCCATGAATAAGCGGAGCCCGCCGAAAAGGCGTTCCCGTCGAATAGAGTCACGGAAAAGTCGCCGACCGGCGGCGTTTCCAGGGGATTACGGCGGAGGCACGGAAGATGCGAGGCCATATTTCCGCTCATGCGGTGTGCACGGCGATTCGCGATGACATTGTCTCCGGTGCGCTGGCGCCGGGGAGCCGGCTGATCGAAGAGATCCTTGCGGCCCGGTACGGCGTCTCCCGGGTGCCGGTCCGTGAAGCGCTGCGAACCCTGCAGTCCGAAGGGTTTGTCACCACCCGCCACCACGCGGGCGCCTGCGTCGCCGAGCCCACCGAGCAGGATGCCGCCGATCTCCTCGACGTCCGCGCCCTGTTGGAGCCGCTGGGGGCCGCCCGCGCGGCCGTCCGCCGTAGCCCGGCTCACCTCAAGGTGCTCCGCGGCCTGGTACGGCTCGGCCGTGAGCGGGCGCGTCACGGCAGCCCGGCGGATCTGCGCCAACTGGACGACTGGTTCCACGAGACGCTGGCCCAGGCAGCCGGCAGCCCCAGTCTGACGGCGCTGCTGACCCAGCTGCGGCGCAAGATCGAGTGGATGTATGCCGTGGAACTGCCCGCCCGCACGAGTGAGTCGTGGGAGGAACACGGCGCGGTGCTGGACGCGGTGGCCCGGGGGGATGCGGAACGGGCCCGTGCCCTGATGGCGGCTCATGTCGAGCGCTCACTCCCGGTGTACCGGCTCCGGCGCCCTGCCAAGACAGGCGTGAGGGATCCGAAACCGCCCGTCAACACGGCCCGTGCCCGCCCTTAACAATCGCCCCGTATACAAAGAAGTGCGGAATGGGATCCCGGGGGTGTGAGATTGCGTATTCCTCCCCGCCGGTATTCAGTGTGCATGTGTGCCGCCATGGGTGCTGCGCCGGCATGCGTGTTGCCATAGGTGTGGAGTCTGAAGAATGGAATAGCGCACGCTTTTTCTTGCGCTCCCGATATAAAGGAACCGTCTCCTCAATCCGGGGCCGCCGCAGCTCAAATCCTGGGGGGCTCAGACGGTCTCGGGAAGCTCCTCGAGGCCTTCGGCGACGAGCTTGGCCAGACGGTCGAGTGCTTCCTCGGCGCCCTCGGCGTCGGAGGCCAGCACGATCTCCTCACCACCCTGGGCACCCAGGCCCAGGACCGCGAGCATAGAGGCCGCGTTGACGGGGTTGCCATCAGCCTTGGCGATCGTCATGGGGACGCCGGAGGCGGTGGCCGCACGGACGAAGATCGACGCGGGGCGGGCGTGCAGGCCCTCGGCCCAACCGACATTGACGCGGCGCTCTGCCATGGTGTTGCCCTTCAAAGTCGTGACTGTTGTCTAGACCAGTCTCTCACGCTGCCGGGAGTGCTGGGCAGTCCTGTGTCCTGGTCTTTTGCGGCCATTGGTCTCCCCAGGGGAGGTCCGGCAGGCCGCCCGGAGCGCCGGAGTGTACGTCCGTACGGCATCCTCAGCTTGCCCCGCACCCCGAGCGTACGCGCGCCGAGCCGGTTGTCGGTGGCCGGTCGTACGCTGTCCGCATGCAGAAGCCGCAGGACCACGCGTACCCGACCCACTGGGAAGCCGACGTGGTGCTGCGTGACGGTGGCACGGCGCGGATCCGCCCCATCACCCCCGACGACGCCGAGCGGCTGGTCTCCTTCTACGAACAGGTCTCGGACGAGTCGAAGTACTACCGCTTCTTCGCTCCCTACCCGCGCCTGTCCGACCGCGATGTGCACCGTTTCACCCACCACGACTACATCGACCGGGTAGGGCTCGCCGCCACCGTCGGCGGCGAGTTCATCGCCACCGTCCGCTACGACCGGATCAACGAGCAGGGGCTGCCCGCCAAGAGCCCCGAGGACGACCAGGCCGAGGTCGCCTTCCTCGTCCAGGACGCCCACCAGGGCCGCGGCGTGGCCTCCGCCCTCCTGGAGCACATCGCGGCCGTCGCCCGCGAGCGAGGCATCCGCCGGTTCGCCGCCGAAGTGCTCCCCGCGAACTCCAAGATGATCAAGGTCTTCACGGACGCCGGCTACACCCACGAGCGCACCTTCGAAGACGGTGTGGTCCGCCTGGAGTTCGATCTCGAGCCGACCGAGCAGTCCATGGCCGTGATGCGTGGCCGTGAGCAGCGCGCCGAGGCCCGCTCCGTACAGCGGCTGCTCGCCCCGGGCTCGGTCGCCGTCATCGGAGCCGGCCGCGCCTCCGGCGGCCTCGGGCGTACCGCGCTGCGCAGCCTCCTGGAATCCGGCTTCACGGGGCGGGTACACGCCGTCAACCACGCCTTCCCCGAAGACATGCAGCGCCTGCAGCCCGAAGGGGTGCCGGCCGTCCGCGCGCTGCGGGAGATCGCCGACCCGGTGGACCTCGCCGTCATCGCCGTCCCCGCGGACAGCGTCCCCGACGTGGTCCGCGACTGCGGCGAACACGGGGTCCAGGGCGTGCTGATCCTGTCCTCCGGTTACGCCGAGGCCGGCCCGGACGGCCGGGAACGGCAGCGCGCCCTGCTCCGCCAGGCCCGCTCGTACGGTATGCGGCTCATCGGGCCCAACGCCTTCGGCCTGATCAACACCGCCACCGACGTCCGCCTGAACGCCTCTCTCGCCCCCCGGATGCCCGGCGCCGGCCACATCGGCCTGTTCACCCAGTCCGGTGCCATCGGTATCGCCCTGCTCAGCGGACTGCATGCACGCGGCCCCGGTGACGGCGGGATCGCCGGAATCTCCACCTTCGTCTCGGCCGGCAACCGCGCCGATGTCTCCGGCAACGACCTGCTCCAGTACTGGTACGACGACCCGGACACCGATGTCGTCATCCTCTACCTGGAGTCCATCGGCAACCCGCGCAAATTCGCCCGGCTCGCCCGCCGCACCGCCGCCGTCAAACCGGTGGTGGTCGCCAAGGGGGCCCGGCACAACGGCACGGCCCCGCCCGGCCACGCCGTGCCCACGGTCCGCGTTCCCGACAGCACCGTCGCCGCCCTGATGCGCCAGGCCGGCGTGATCCGCGTCGACACGGTCACGGAGCTGATCGACGCCGGTCTGCTGCTGGCCTCCCAGCCGCTGCCGGCCGGCCCGCGCATCGCCATCCTCGGCAACTCCGAGTCGCTGGCGCTGCTCGCCTACGACGCCTGCCTGACCGAAGGGCTGCGCCCGCAGGGCCCCCGTGTACTGCCCTCCGCGGCGACACCGGACGACTTCCGGGCCGCGCTCGCCGAGGCGCTGTCCGGCGACGGCTGCGATGCCGTGGTCGTCACGGCCATCCCCTGGGTGGGGGAGGGGGCCGCGGTTTCCCCGGCCGACAGCGAGGGCGCCGTACTTGCCGCCGCGCTGCGGACGGCGGCCGAGGCGCATCCGGAGAAGCCGGTGACGGTCGTCCACCTCGCCATGGACGATCTGGCCGAGACACTTGCGGCACCGGCACCGGCACCGGCACCGGCACCGGCGCAGTCGCCCGAGCCCGTGGCGCCCGCCCGGGACGAGCCGGTCCGCCCCGCTGGTCCGATCCCCGCCTCCGCCTGGTCCGTCCAGCCCCCGTATCCCCCGCAGCCCCCGTATCCCCCGCACGGCCCGTCGAACCGCTCACGCCCCCCGCTCCCCCCAGGCCCGCCACCCACCCTCGCCGCTCGCCGACCGGACCCGGCCCGTGACGCCGAGGCCGCCACCCCGCCGCAGCGCCGCCCGGCGCCGCTCCGCATCCCCGCCTACCCGGCCGCCGAGCGCGCCGTGCGCTCCCTGGCCGAGGCCGTCCGCTACGCCGCATGGCGCCGGGAGGCCGCCGAGCCCGGCCGGGTGCCCGAATACGACGACATCGAGGAGGCGGCGGCCGGCGCCGACATCGAGCGCCTGCTCGACCGGCTCACCCCCGACGCCCCCACGGGCCGCTCCGTCCCGGTGCCGCTCCAGGACGCCGAGGCCCTGCTCGCCCGCTACGGCATCCACACCCGGCCCGTCCTGCCGGCCCCCGACCCGGACACCGCCGTCCGCGCCGCCGCCCACCTCGGCTATCCGGTGGCCCTGAAAACCACCGCACCCCACCTGCGTCACCGTGCCGACCTCGGCGGGGTCCGTCTCGATATCGCCGGTGAGTACGAACTCCGCCGTACCTACGCCGAATTGACCGATTTCCTCGGCTCTCCGGAGGAGCTGCGCCCGGTCGTCCAGTCGATGGTGCCGCGCGGCGTCGACACGGTCATCCGTGCCGCCATCGACCCGGCCGCCGGCGCCGTCCTCTCCTTCGGCCTGGCCGGGGCGCCCTCCCAGCTGCTCGGCGACATCGCCCACCGCCTCATCCCCGCCACCGACCGCGACGTCACCGAGCAGATCCGCTCGATCCGCGCCGCCCCTCTGCTGTTCGGCTGGCGCGGCTCCCAGCCCGTGGACACCGCGGCACTGGCCGAGGTGCTGCTGCGCGTCTCCCGGCTCGTCGACGACCACCCCGAGGTCGTCGGCGTCGACCTCGAACCGGTCGTCGTCGCCGCCAACGGCCTCTCCGTATTGGGGGCGACCGTACGTCTGGCCCGGGCCCCCGCCACCACTGACCTCGGCCCCCGCCGGCTGCCCGTCTACTGAGGCTCTCGCGGCCCGGTACGCCCCGTAAGATGGACCCCATGGCTAAGACCGGTACGACGACCCAGGGGCTGCGCGCGGCGATCGAGCGCAGCGGCTATTACCCGACGCTCGTGGCCGAGGCGGTGCAGGCCGCGGTCGGCGGCGAGCCCGTGACGTCGTACCTCGTCCACCAGGAGACGACCTTCGACGCCAACGAGGTCCGCCGCCATGTCACGGTCCTGGTCCTGACCGGCACCCGCTTCATCGTCAGCCACACCGACGAGCAGGCCGCCGACGCCACCTCCCCGTCGCCGTACGCCACCACCTCCACCGAATCCGTCAAGCTGAGCCGGATCTCCTCCGTGGTGCTCAGCCGGGTGGTCGCCAACCCCGAGTCGTACACGCCGGGCCGGCTGCCCCGCGAGGTCGTGCTCACCATCGGCTGGGGCGCGGTCGCCCGCCTGGACCTGGAGCCCGCTGCCTGCGGCGACCCCAACTGCGAGGCGGACCACGGCTACACGGGCTCCTCCACCGCCGACGACCTCTCGCTGCGGGTCAGCGAGGCCGGTGACGGACCGGACTCGGTGCGCGAGACGCTCACCTTCGCCCAGGCGCTCTCCGAGGCCACCGCGGCCACCCCGGCCCCCCGCTGATGGTCCACATCGCCCCCGCCTGGCCGGAACCCGAACCGCTCGACCCGCTCGGCGCCCCCGTGCCGCGCTACGGCACCGGCTCGCTCGCCGATCTGCTGCCCACCATCGCCACGGGGCTCGGCATGACCGGCTTCGCCACCTCGATGGAGCTGGCGCCCGCCGACCGTGCCTGTGTCTTCCTGATCGACGGCCTCGGCTGGGAGCTGCTGCGGGCTCACCCGGAGGAGGCGCCGTTTCTCACCTCGCTCCTGGGCACGTCGTTCAACGACAGCGGCCGCCCGCTCACCGCGGGCTTCCCGTCCACCACGGCCACCTCGCTCGCCTCGGTCGGCACCGGCCTGCCGCCGGGCGCCCACGGCCTGCCCGGCTACACCTGCGAGGACCCGGCCACCGGCGCCCTGATGAACCAGCTGCGCTGGTACCCGTGGACCGACCCGTACGTCTGGCAGCCGTATCCGACGGTCTTCCAGCGCGCGGACGCCGCCGGAATCCACACCTGCCAGGTCTCCGCGCCGAGCTTCCAGCACACCCCGCTCACCCAGGTCGCGCTGAGCGGCGGCACCTTCCACGGCCGGCTCTCCGGCGAGGAGCGGATGGACCTCGCGGCCGAGCAGCTTGCCGCCGGTGACCGTTCGCTGGTCTACACGTACTACTCCGAGGTGGACGGCAAGGGACACCGCTACGGCGTCGACTCCGACGCCTGGCGCGGCCAGTTGATGTATGTCGACCGCCTCGCCCAGCGCCTGGCGGAACAACTGCCGCCGCGCAGCGCGCTGTACATCACCGCCGACCACGGCATGATCGATATCCCCTTCGATCCCGAGTCCCGGATCGACTTCGACGAGGACTGGGAACTGCGCGCCGGCGTACGCCTGTTGGGGGGCGAGGGCCGGGCCCGCCATGTGTATGCCCACCCGGGCGCGGCCGCCGATGTGCTCGCCGTGTGGCGCGAGGTGGTCGGTGAGCAGATGTGGGTGGCGAGCCGTGACGAGGCCATCGCCGCAGGGTGGTTCGGACCGTCCGTCGACGACCGGGTGCGTGGCAGGATCGGCGATGTCGTCGCGGCCGCGCACGCCGATATGGTGATCATCGCGACCGAACGGGAGCCCCGTGAATCGGAGATGGTCGGGATGCACGGTTCGATGACCCCGGTGGAGCAGCTGGTGCCGCTCCTGGAAGTCCGCACCTGATCCGCCCGGCCCGCTGCCCGCACGCCGCCCCACCCCCTCACGAGCCCGAAAGGCCCGCAACTTCTCATGCCCGAGCTGGTGTTCTTCTCCGGAACGATGGACTGCGGAAAGTCGACACTCGCTCTGCAGATCGAGCACAACCGCTCCTCCCGCGGTCTGCAAGGCATGATCTACAGCCGTAACGACCGGGCCGGCCGCGGCAAGCTCTCCTCCCGCCTCGGCCTGGTGACCGAGGCCGTCGAGGCGGCGCACGGGATGGACTTCTACACGCATGTCGTCGACCGTCTCTCCGCCGGCGGCCGGGTCGACTACGTCATCGCCGACGAGGCGCAGTTCCTTGTCCCCGAGCAGATCGACCAGCTCGCCCGCATCGTCGACGACCTCGAACTGGACGTCTTCGCCTTCGGCATCACCACCGACTTCCGCAGCAAGCTGTTCCCCGGCTCCCAGCGGCTGGTCGAACTGGCCGACCGCATAGAGGTGCTGCAGGTCGAGGCGCTGTGCTGGTGTGGCGCCCGGGCCACGCACAACGCCCGTACGGTCGACGGCCGGATGGTCGTCGAGGGCGCTCAGGTCGTGGTCGGCGATGTCGTCGGCGACGTGGACGGCGGCCCGCACACCGAGGTCGGCTACGAGGTGCTGTGCCGGCGTCACCACCGTCGCCGCCAGACCTCGGCGACCGCCCGCGCGGCCGCGCTCTCCCCGGACGTACTGCCGGTCGACAGCGCGAAGTAGGCCCGGCCGCCGGGCGGAGCCGCGGGTGACCGCCCCTCAGTTCCGCTGGGCGATGGTGAAGACGGCGCCCTCGCTGTCGCAGACCGTCGCCAGCCGTCCGTGCGCGGAGTCCCGGGCCGGCTGCAGCACCTGGCCGCCCAGTTCGCTGACCCGGCGGGCCGCCGCGTCCGTGTCGGAGACGGCAAAGTACGTCATCCAGTGGGAACCCCGGTCGCGTGGCAGGGCGTTGCCCACACCGTGGATACCGGCCACCGGGTGCTCTTTGAGATGCAGCGTCAGATAGTCGAAGCCGGCCGAGATCACCGGCTCCGCCTCATAGCCGAAGACATGCTCGTAGAACGTCAGGACGGAGCTCGTGTCCCGGGTGACCAGCTCGTTCCATGCCGGGGTGCCCAGTTCACCGGTGATCGTGGTGCCTGCCACCGATCTGCCCTGCCAGATGCCGAAGATCGCGCCCTGCGGGTCGGAGGCGATCGCCATCCGCCCCGCGTCGTCGTCCGCATCCAGGGGCCCGACGCCCACCGTCCCGCCGCAGGAACGGATCTGCTCGGCGGTCGCGTCGGCGTCATCGCTCGCCAGGTAGGTGGTCCAGGCGACCGGGAGATGGCGGTCGGGCGCCAGTTCGCCGAGCCCGGCGACTTCCCGGCCGTGGAGGAAGGCCCGGGCGTACGGACCGAAATGCTGCGGTCCCGGGCGGAACTCCCAGCCGAACAGCGCGCCGTAGAATTCCTGCGTCGCGGACAGGCTGTGGGCCAGAAGGCTCACCCAGCAGGGCGCGCCGGGCATCCGCCGGGTCGCTGCCTCGGTCGTCATTGTCACTCTCTCCTCGGAGCGTCGGGTGCTGACCATCTGCGCTACGGGCGCGGGTCCCGAGCAGATGCTCGCACCCGGTGACCTGGTGTGCGCCCCGGCCGCGCCGTCCATCGCCGGTTCGCGAGGGAGAATGCCCGCTTTGACGTTTCCGATCCGCCTCAGTGGCGTTACGGCAGGACGTAACTGCGTCATACGGAGGGTGGGTGCCTACCTTCTGTACGTAGCCGTCGCTACGCAAGGATGAGTCCCATGAATGCCATCATCACCGCTACCGAACTCGCGAGCGAGCTGGACCGGCCCACCGCGCCGACAGTCCTGGACGTCCGCTACCAGATGGGCGGCCCGCCCGGCCGCCCCGAGTACGAGGCCGGCCATGTGCCCGGCGCGGTCTACGTCGACCTGGAGAGCGAGCTGGCCTCGCCTCCCGGTCCCGGTGGCCGGCACCCGCTGCCCGACCTCGATGTCTTCACCGAAGCCATGCGCGCCGCCGGCGTCCGCGCGGACCGCCCCGTGGTCGTCTACGACGGTGGCCAGGGCTGGGCGGCCGCCCGCGCCTGGTGGCTGCTGCGCTGGACCGGCCACCCCGACGTGCGCGTCCTGGACGGCGGTCTCGCCGCCTGGCGGGCGGCCGGCGGCGATCTGAGCGTCGGTCAACCTACTCCGCAGGAGGGTGATTTCACCCCCGTGCCCGGTGGGCTGGCGCTGCTGCGGGCGGACGACGCGGCCGCCCTCGCCCGCCGCGGAGTCCTGCTGGACGCGCGTGCCGCCGAGCGCTACCGGGGCGAGGTCGAGCCGATCGACAAGGTCGCCGGCCACATCCCGGGCGCCGTGTCCGCCCCGACGACGGAGAACGTCGTCGAGGGCGGCACCGTCTTCCGCGACGCGTCGGAACTGGCCGAACGTTTCGCGTCGCTGGGCGCCACGGCGAAGGCGGAGGTCGGGGTGTACTGCGGCTCCGGGGTCTCCGCCGCGCACGAGGTGCTGGCCCTCGCGGTCGCGGGTATCCCCGCCGCCCTGTACGTCGGCTCCTGGAGCGAGTGGACGGTCGACCCGTCCCGCCCCGTCGCCACCGGCCCGCAGCCCGGCTGAGCCCCCGTCAGGTCCCGTAACGGGCCCTCGCACCACGCCGTCCGCCCGCTCCTGGAATGCAGGGAGCGGGCGGACGGCGTGGTGCGCGAAGGGAAAGGCCTCACGGGCCCTCCCGTTACTCCGGCTTCTTGCGCCGGGTGCCGAAGACGATCTCGTCCCAGCTGGGCACGGCGGCGCGGCGACCGGGCCGTACACCGTCCGCCTCGGCCTGCCGGTCCGTCGTCCCGGTCAGCCGGTCGCGATGGCCGGCCACCGCGCGGGGCATCAGCACATCGGCGTACGCGGAACCCGCGCCCGCGCTGGCCGCCGGGGCGGGCGGCTCCTCGACCTCGGCCTGGGACTCCTCGTCGCTCTGCGCCGACTTCACGGTCTCCGGGACGACCATGTCGCCGCGGAAGCTCGGCACCGCCTCCAACAGGCTGGTCAGCGAATCCCGCTCGCCGACCGCCTCCTCCGCGACCCGCGGCTCGCCGTCCTCGTCACCGGAGGGCGCCGTGCGGTCGGCGCGCTCGGGCGTCTGCCGGTCCAATGCGCGGTCCAGCGGCCGGTCGCGCGGCAGCCGCGCGATCCGCGGCACGAACGGGAAGCTCGGCTCGGGTGTGTCGTCGCTCTCGCCGATCAGCGCCCGCGCCTCGTCGTCCACGGCCTGGACGAGCCGCCGCGGCGGGTCGTACGTCCAGCTCGCGGAGTGCGGTTCGGTCGCGACGCGGTAGACCAGCAGCACCTCCCAGGTGCCGTCGTCCCGGCGCCAGGAGTCCCACTGCACGCTCTCCTTGTCGGCGCCGCGCAGCAGCAGCCGCTCCGCCACCGCCTCGCCGAGCTGCGGACCGGTGTTCTCGCCGGGGCGCCGCACCGGGGTCTTGCGGGCCCGTTCGGCCATGAAGGCGCGCTCGGCGAGCACCGGGCCCTCGAAGCGCCGCACCCGGTCGACGGGGATGCCGGCGAGCTGGGCGACCTCTTCGGCGGAGGCACCGGCTCTTATACGGGCCTGGATGTCCCGCGGGCGCAGATGACTCTCGACCTCGATCTCGATCTGGCCGAGCCGTGCACGGTCGTTGCGGACTGCGGCGCGCAGCCGTTCGTCGATCGGAAGCGTGTACTCGGTGCTGTCCGCAGCTTTGAGCACCAGCCGTGTGCCGTCGTTGGAGACGGCCACGACACGCAGTTCGGGCATGGGGACCTCCCGGGTGGTGCCTGCCGACGTCACTCGCGTCGCTGCTTCCGCTAGTCGAGTGTGGCCTGCCCGGGTGCAGCCTGCCACAACATTGCCGAGTTGCCCGGCGTGTCGGGGCTTGGCCCTGAAACGCCGTTATGACACGGTTACCTGTTCGCCACGCTCAGTGACCATGCCGCTTGTCCTGTCGCCGTTCACCCGTACCGAGCGGCGGTGCCCCGGTGTGAGTGCCGCCTTCATGGCCCCCTCCTGTGGGTTCCGGGCAGCCGGACGGGAACCGGGGCCAGGGCTCGCCACAGTACTCCATTCGGACCACTGAGGTGGACCGCCGCGCCGCTGAACTTCTGGGCGGGCAACGGAGTTGGGTCGTCTTGTCGATCTCTCTACCTGGCGCGTCGGTGGCAAGTTTCACAGATTCCCCAAAATCGGAACTTTTGGCTCCGCCGAATGGTCACTTCTCCATGCAGGATGGATCGAAGGGGCTATCAAAGGTTGGAGATGGACGAAGAAACCGAAAGCGACACGAAGAAGAAGGAGAAGCGGGTAGACCTGAGCCTTGCTCAGGTGGCCGGCAGCGCGCTCGCCGCGGCGGTCGCCGCGTACCTCGCAGGCCGGCTCGGCGTCTACGGAACGATCATCGGCGCGGGGGTGGTCAGTGTCGTGGCCACTACCGGCGGCTCGGTATTCCAGCACCTGTTCCGGCGCACCGGTGAACAGCTCAAGGAGGCGACGGTCACCACCCGGCCGAAGCCGCGCCGCTCCTCCGTCACCCGCACTCGATCCACCACACCGGATGTCCGGCAGGCCGGGCCCACGATGGTGCTGCCGACCTTCGACAAGGAGGGCACGGAGGACAAGGTCACCTCCGTCGCCGCCAGGACGTCCGCGCCCGGCCCCGCCCGTACGCAGCTGATCCCGCGGGCCGAGCAGACCCGCCGGCGCGACCCGGCAGCTGCCCGCCCCGGCCCGCAGGCGGATGACGCGACGCGGCTGCTGCGCGCCGCCGGCCCCGAGGCGACCCGCGCCCTGCGCGCGGTGGACGGGAGCGACCCGGGGCGGCCCGCCGACCGGACACAACTGGTGCCGCGGCTCGACCGGCCGACCATGGCGCTGGGTCAGGCGGACGGCCGTCCGACCGGCGTTCCGGCCGCGCGGCATCCGGCCGGCCCGCCCGAGGAGCTGAGCACCGCGACGTACGGCACGCGGCTGCGTGGCTGGAAGCGTCCGACGCTCGGTGCGCTCGCGGTCTTCGCGCTCGCCATGGGCGTGGTCACCGGCACCGAGCTGATCACCGGGCAGACGCCGAGCGGCGCGCAGGGCACCACACTGAGCAATCTCACCCACACCGGGGGAGGGGGCCGCCAGCAGCACCGCTCCCCGCAGTCGCCCGGTTCCGGTCACTCGCCGGACGGCGGTGGCCGGCACGGTGGCGGAGACCGCCGGAGCCCGGATCCGGGCAACTCGGGTGACACCGATTCCGGTACCGGTACGGACAAGCGCGGTGGCACGCCGTCACCGGACCCGAGCCCGTCCGACGGCAAGACGTCGCCGGATCCCGGCTCGCCCTCGTCGCCGGACCCGTCCCCGAGCGGTTCCGCCGGTGACGGACACACCGGCTCCGGCGACGGTCCGGCCGGTACCGGGGACGAGGGGGACGCCCCGAACGGGCAGCAGTCCGGCGGGCCGGCCCCCGAACCCGGCGCCTCCTGATCCGGCTTCGGTCCGTCCGGCAAGGACCGTGCGGACGAGGGGGAACCGTAACCGCCGCGGCCCGGCGCCCACACCAGGGCGCCGGGCCGCAGCCGCTATCGGTCAGTCCCCCAGGACCTGCCGCAGATAGGCATTGGCGAACCGGCGTTCCGGGTCCAGCCGGTCGCGCAGCGCGGTGAACTCCCCGAACCGCGGATAGGCGTCGGCAAGGTAGGCGGCGTCGCGGGTGTGCAGCTTCCCCCAGTGCGGGCGCCCGTCGTGTGCCGTCATGATCCGTTCGGCGGCCGCGAAATACGCTCCGTACGGTGTCCCGCGGTACATGTGTACGGCGAGGTACACGGTGTCCCGGCCCGAAGCGGTGGACAGCGGGATGTCGTCGGCGGGCGCGGTCCGTACCTCCACCGGGAAGCTGACCTTGAAGTCCGAGCGCTCCACCAGGGCCTTGAGTTCACCCAGCGCCGCCACCGCGGCCGCCCGGGGCAGCGCGTACTCCATCTCCACGAACCGCACCCGCCGCGGCGAGGTGAACACCCTGTACGGGATGTCGGTGTACGTACGGGCCGACAGGGCGCGGCTGGAGATCTTGGCAATGCCCGGTATGGCGGCCGGGACCGCCCGCCCGATGGTGCAGGCGAGCTGGAAGACCCCGTTGGACAGCAGCTCGTCCTCGACCCAGCCGCTGACCCTCCCGGGCGGTGCCGCCGGGCCCTGGCTGCGGTTGTTGCGCTTGGTGTTGCAGCCGCCGGTGTGCGGGAACCAGTAGAACTCGAAGTGTTCGTTCTCGGCGACCAGCTCGTCGAACCGGTCCGTCACCTCGTCGAAGGGCATCGGCTCCTCGCGGGCGGTCAGCAGGAACTCCGGTTCCACGGCGAAGGTCAGCTCGCTGATCACGCCCAGCGCGCCCAGGCCCAGCCGCGCCGCGGCGAAGACCTCCGGGTTCTCCTCGGCGGAACAGGACAGCACCGAGCCGTCGGCCGTGACCAACTCCAGTGCGGTGATCTGGGCGGCGATCGACGCCGAGTCCCGGCCGGTGCCGTGGGTGCCCGTGGACGTCGCCCCGGAGACCGTCTGCTCCATGATGTCGCCCATGTTGGTCAGCGACAGTCCGTGTGCGGCCAGTGTCTCGTTGAGGTGCTTGAGCGGAGTACCGGCCGCCACCGTCACCGTGCCGGCCTCGCGGTCGACCGAGCGGACGCCGGTCAGCCGCTCGGGACGGATCAGCAACCCGTCGGTGGCCGCCGCGGGGGTGAAGGAGTGACCGGTGCCGGCGGCCTTGACCGTCAGCCCGTCCGCTGCGGCGGCGCGGACCGCGGCCGCCACCTCCTCGGTGCTCGCCGGGGTCACGCTCCGGGCGGGGCGGGCGGTGACATTGCCCGCCCAGTTTCGCCACGGCCCGGCTGTCGGACCCCGCCCTCCCGAGCCGCCGACGGCGTTGCTGACTGCCATGGTGACGTCCCCTCCCTCCGCGCAGGCGGGCCGTGTCCGGCCGCCGTGGTTGAGCGCATGATGTCAGTCGCCGACGCCCCGTCAGGGCGGGGTGACGGGAATCACAGCGGCGCGGAGCCGGCCCGAACCGCCCGGCTCCCGGACATGTCGTACCGCCGGTAACTCGCCGACGGGCGGGGTGGGTTCACGCGGACCGGCGTGGCGGGGTTCCGCGGAGTGGCGGGGTGACGGGCGTTGCGGGGTTACGCGGACCGGCGAGGCCGGCCCCGACGGCGGCCCCTAGATGACGCTCTCCTCGTCTTGCCGCTCAGTGGCCTGCCCGGCTGGACCGGTCGGGCCGGGCAGGCCTCCCGCCACGGCCGGGCTTGCCACCGCGGGCGCGGACTGCGGGCGGAGCCTGCGGTAGCCCGCGAAGGCGACCAGCGCGGCGAGCAGACCCGCTGCGCCCGGCACCAGATAGCCCCGGGCGGCCCCGGCGGTGTCCACCACCCAGCCGGCGGCCGACGAACCCAGTGCGACGCCCACTGCCAGGCCGGTGCTGGTCCAGCTCATGCCCTCGGTCAGCTTCGCCCGCGGCACATGCTCCTCGACCAGCGCCATCGTGGTCACCATCGTGGGGGCGACGGACAGTCCGGCGACGAACAGCGCGACGGCCAGCAGCGGCAGCGAGCCGACCAGTTGCAGCGGCACCATGCTCACGGCCATCACGCACACCCCCGCCACCCAGCGGCGGGACGGATGCCCCTTGAGGTGGAGCAGGCCGAAGACCGCGCCGGCCGCACACGAGCCGAGCGCATAGACGGCCAGGACCAGACTGGCCGCCGCCTTGTGCCCGACCTCCTCGGCGAACGCCACGGTCACCACGTCGACCGCCCCGAAGATCGCCCCGGTGGCCGTGAACGTCACCACCAGCACCTGCAGCCCCCGTGAACGCAGCGCGGACCCCTTGGTGTGCTGTTCGCGCGGATGCGGCACCGGTTCCGTCGCCCGCTGCGCCGTCAGCCAGAAGACACCGGCGGCCAGGAAAACGGCGGCCAGTAGTGGCCCGGCCTCGGGGAACCAGGCGGTGGACAGGCCGATGGACAGGATCGGCCCGACGATGAAGCACATCTCGTCGACGGTCGACTCCCACGAGTACGCGGTGTGCAGCTCCCGCGGGGAGCCCCGGTAGAGCTCTGCCCAGCGCGCCCGGATCATCGACCCCACGCTCGGCACACACCCCGCGCAGGCCGCGAAGACGAACAGCAGCCAGTCCGCCCAGCGCTGCTGCGCGCTCAGCAGCAGTCCGGCGACCGCAGCGATCGACACCAGGGTGGCCGGACGCAGGACGCGGCTCTGGCCGTGCCGGTCCACCAGCCGGGAGATCTGCGGGCCGAGGACCGCGGCGGACAGCGCAATGGTCGCGGACAACGCGCCGGCCAGGCCGTAGCGGCCGGTCAGCTGGGAGATCATCGTGACGATCCCGATGCCCAGCATCGACAACGGCATCCGGCCCAGCAGCCCGGCGGCGGAGAACGACTTGGTGCCGGGGCGACCGAAGATGGCGCGGTAGGGACTGGGCAACGGGGGTGCTCCGCCGGTGAGGACCGAAAAGATCGGTAAGGAATGACAGGGGCCGATACAGCTTACGGGCGGTGTGCCGCCGGCCGCCTCCGGATTTCCGGCACCGCCCGCCAAAGCGACCGCTCCTCCTGGCGCCGGGACCAGTCCGCCGCACCCATGGGAAGGGTGGCAGGATCGATGGCATGCCCGAACAGTGCGATCCCCGCCCTTATGACGCCCTGCTGCTGCTGTCCTTCGGCGGTCCCGAAGGCCCCGATGACGTCGTCCCGTTCCTGGAGAACGTCACCCGCGGCCGCGGCATCCCCCGCGAGCGACTGAAGGAGGTGGGGCAGCACTACTTCCTGTTCGGCGGCGTCAGCCCCATCAACGCCCAGAACCGGGAACTGCTGGACGCACTGCGCAAGGACTTCGCCGAGCACGGCCTGGACCTGCCCGTCTACTGGGGCAACCGCAACTGGGCGCCCTACCTGACCGACACCCTGCGCACCATGGTCCACGACGGCCACCGCCGTATCGCCGTCCTGGCGACCAGCGCCTACGCCTCGTACTCGGGCTGCCGGCAGTACCGCGAGAACCTTGCCGACGCCCTCGCCGCCCTGCAGGCCGAGGGCCTGGAGCTGCCCCGGGTCGACAAGCTGCGGCACTACTTCAACCACCCCGGCTTCGTCCGGCCGATGGTCGACGGCGTGCTGGCCTCCCTCGCGGCCCTGCCTCAGGAGGTGCGGGACGGCGCCCACCTCGCCTTCACCACGCACTCCATCCCCACCGCGGCGGCCGACACCTCCGGCACGCCCGACGACCACACACAGGACGGCACGGGCGGCGCCTATGTCGCCCAGCACCTGGACGTGGCGCGGGTGATCGCGGACGCCGTCCGGGCGGAGACCGGTGTGGACCACCCCTGGCGGCTCGTCTACCAGTCCCGCAGCGGGGCCCCGCACATCCCCTGGCTGGAGCCGGACATCTGCGATCACCTGGAGGAGCGGCACGCCGCAGGCGTCCCGGCCGTCGTGATGGCTCCCATCGGTTTCGTCTCCGACCACATGGAGGTCAAGTACGACCTCGACACCGAAGCCACCGCCAAGGCCGCCGAGCTGGGGCTTCCGGTCGCCAGGTCGGCGACGGTGGGCGCCGACCCGCGGTTCGCGGCCGCCGTCCGCGACCTCCTCCTGGAGCGCGCGGCCGCCGAACGGGGCGCCACCCCGGAGCGCTGTGCCCTGGGCGCCCTCGGCGCCGGCCACGACCTGTGCCCCGTCGGCTGCTGCCCCGCGCGCGCACCGCGCCCGGCCGCCGCCGGCGCCGACTGGCGCGGCCCTGCCGCTCAGGCCCCCGCATAAGCCCCCCACGCCCCCGCACAAGCCCTCACGCCTACGCCCACGCCCCGATCACCGCTCGTCCGAGCAAGGAGCATCGTGCCCGATCCGCTGCACCCCGACGCCCGAGAGACCACCCCGGCGCAGACCGACCCGGCGCAGAGCGACGCGCTGTACGACGAACTTCTCGACCTGGCCCTGGAGGCCGCCCGCCGCGCGGGGGCGCTGCTGCGCGACGGCCGGCCCGCCGACCTCGGTGTGGCCGCCACCAAGTCCAGCCCCATCGACGTCGTCACCGAGATGGATCTCGCCTCCGAGAAGCTGATCACCGGCTTCCTCGGGGAGCACCGCCCCGACGACGGATTCCTGGGGGAGGAGGGCGCCAGCACCGACGGCACCAGCGGCATCCGCTGGGTCATCGACCCCGTCGACGGCACCGTGAACTACCTCTACGGGCTGCCGTCCTGGTCGGTGTCCATCGCGGCGGAGAAGGACGGCGAGGTGGTCGTCGGGGTCGTCGCCGCCCCGATGCGCGGCGAGACCTACCAGGCCGTCGTGGGCCGTGGCGCGTTCAACAAGGGCGAGCGCATCCGCCACCGGCCCGCCCCGCCGCTCTCCCAGGCCCTCGTCGGTACCGGGTTCGGCTACCTCGCCGAGCGCCGGGCCGGCCAGGCGGAGGTGGTGCGCACGCTGCTGCCGCAGGTCCGCGACATCAGGCGCGGCGGCTCGGCCGCGATCGACCTGTGCGATGTGGCCTGCGGCCGGCTCGACGCCTACTACGAGCGCGGTCTGAACCCCTGGGACCTGGCGGCCGGTGCCCTGATCGCCCGTGAGGCCGGCGCGCTCACCGGTGGCCGTCCCGGCCGGGAGGCCTCCCACGAGCTGACCGTCGCCGCCTCCCCGGCCCTCTTCGAGCGGCTGCAGCCGCTCCTGGAGGAGCTCGGCGCCTGGCACGACTGACCGGACCCGCTGGACCCGCGTCCGGGCACGACAGCGCCCCGGCACCATCCCCTGGATGCCGGGGCGCTCTCGTCGTACGCCGGGGAGAGGTCAGGCGTTGCTGACCGCTCCGTACCGCACGCCGTGCTCGGTCGCCAGTCGCTGCAGGTCCTCGAGTTCTGCCTGCTCGACCTCGGCGAGGAAGTCATCGCCCGCAGCGCGGGCCCGGTCCAGATCAGCTTCGGTGTTCTCTATGCGCTGCAAAATGCCTGCGGTGAACGCGTCCATTGCGCCCCCTCGTCGTGGGTCGGTGGGCACGGGGGTGTGCCGACGGGCGGTTCGATCACGGCGTGGTCCCTGCGATGGATCAGTTCAAGGCAAGTAGCCGAAATAAACAGGGCGTGATCGCGGGTGTGCAGTCGTCCTCCCCACCCCTCACCTCAGGGAAACCTCAACCCGCCCGGGAATCATGTCCATCGGGTGCCGCCCCGGGGGCCTCCGCCCCTGCGCACCCCCCTTACCGCCGGTTTATGGCTCTTCGGGGCAGGATGGAAGAGCTCTCAAGACATTGTTGTGCCTGCCCGAAAGGGCCCTGAGGAAGGACTAGCGACGTGCGTGTTCTCGTCGTCGAGGACGAGCAGCTGCTCGCCGATGCGGTGGCCACCGGACTACGCCGGGAGGCCATGGCGGTCGACGTGGTCTACGACGGCGCTGCCGCCCTGGAACGGATCGCGGTCAACGACTATGACGTCGTCGTGCTGGACCGTGACCTTCCGGTCGTTCACGGCGACGATGTCTGCCGCAAGATCGTCGAGCTGGGGATGCCCACCCGGGTCCTGATGCTCACCGCCTCCGGCGACGTCAGCGACCGCGTCGAGGGCCTGGAGATCGGCGCGGACGACTACCTTCCCAAGCCCTTCGCCTTCACCGAGCTGACCGCCCGGGTCCGCGCTCTGGGGCGCCGCACGACCGTCGCGCTGCCGCCCGTCCTGGAGCGGGCCGGCATCAAGCTCGACCCCAACCGCCGCGAGGTCTTCCGCGACGGCAAGGAGGTCCAGCTCGCCCCGAAGGAGTTCGCAGTGCTGGAGGTCCTGATGCGCAGCGAGGGCACGGTCGTCTCGGCGGAGCAGCTTCTGGAGAAGGCCTGGGACGAGAACACCGACCCGTTCACCAACGTCGTGCGGGTCACGGTCATGACGCTGCGCCGCAAGCTCGGCGAGCCCGCGGTGATCGTCACGGTCCCCGGCTCGGGATACCGGATCTGACCGGCGATGCCTTCCCTGCCCTCGTTCTCCAAGGCGGCCAATCCGCCGCCGCCCGTTCCGCCCAAGCCGACCTGGGACCCCAGGCCGGTCGATGTGCGTCCCTTCCCGTGGCTGCGGCCCACGATCCGGATACGGCTGACGCTGCTGTACGGCGGCATGTTCCTGATGGCCGGCATCGTGCTGCTGACGATCATCTACATGCTGGCCGCGGACGCGCTGCACGACGGCAGTGCGCTGCCGCTGAAGATCCTCGGCGGGAAGTTCCAGTCGACCAGTGACATCTGCGACCTGCCCACCGAGACGTCCGGGCAGCTGCTCCAGCAGGCCGTCGAACAGTGTCTGCAGCACCAGCGCGCGGTCGCCCTCAACAGCCTCCTCAACCGCTCCCTGCTGGCGTTGCTGGGTCTGACGGTGGTGGCGTTCGCTTTCGGTTATGCGATGGCGGGGCGGGTGTTGTCGCCGTTGGGTCGGATTACGCGGACGGCTCAGCGGGTGGCGGGTTCGGATCTGCACCGGCGGATTGAGCTGGGGGGTCCGGATGACGAGCTGAAGGAGCTTGCGGACACCTTTGACGAGATGCTGGACCGGTTGGACCGGGCGTTCGAGTCGCAGCGGCGGTTCGTGTCGAATGCTTCGCACGAGTTGCGGACGCCGTTGGCGATCAACCGGACGTTGCTGGAGGTGCAGCTGGCGGATCCGGGGGCGTCGCCGGAGCTGGCGCAGCTGGGCAAGACGCTGCTGGCGACCAATGAGCGCAGTGAGCAGTTGGTGGAGGGGCTGTTGCTGCTGGCGCGTAGTGAGAACAAGGTCGTGGACAAGAAGCCGGTCGACTTGTCGGAGGTGGCTTCGCAGGCGGTGGAGCAGAGCCGTGAGGAGGCGCAGGGCAAGGGGGTGGAGTTGCGGGGGGTGCGCGGGCAGGTGTTCGTGCAGGGCAACGGGGTGCTTCTGGAGCGGATTGCGTTGAATCTGGTGCAGAACGCGGTGCGCTACAACGTGCCGGAGGGGGGCTGGGTGGAGGTGACCACCGAGTCGCAGCCGGGGTGTGCGGTGCTGGTGGTGTCCAATACGGGTCCGGTGGTGCCTGCCTATGAGGTGGAGAACCTTTTCGAGCCGTTCCGGCGGTTGCGTACCGAGCGCACCGGTAGCGACAAGGGGGTCGGGCTGGGGCTGTCCATCGTGCGCTCGGTGGTGCGCGCGCACGACGGCACGATCACGGCCCAGCCCCGCGAGAACGGCGGCCTGGTCATGAGGGTCATGCTGCCTCTCTGATGCAGGCCGCAGGGGGGTTGTACGCCCGCTGGAGCCGCTCTGCACCCCCCTGGGCAGTCATCGGACATCTGTGCGTACGATCGCCCGTCTCGCGGCCGTACACCGCCTCGCCTGCCGGTTTGACGACAAGGGGGGTCGGCGTGGATCCTTCGCCGAGTTCGCTTTGCGCGGAATTGAACCGGTCCGCCCGCCGGTCTGCGTGTGTGTGATGCCTCACAGACGCGATTTTCCGGCCATCTACGCTCTGTGATCAAAAAGCCTGTCGGAATGCCGGGGAAGTCCGGGTTTCCGGGGGGTGAGATCACGGGAAGTAGAGGTGATGGGCTGCGCGAGGTGCGACATTCGGACCGTGTACGGTCCTGATCGCCATCCAAACCGATCACTTCTTCAGGGGTGCGGTTGGGTGTCGATTGAGTAACAGACCTTGATGTGAGGCAAAATCTCCGCCTCAGGTCGGGCACAAGTCCGGCCTCTCACGCGTTACGAGCGCTGAGACACCGCAGACACCCAGAGGGGGAGAGCGAAAATGGCTACGGATTACGACACCCCACGCAAGACCGACGACGACCTCAACGAGGACAGCATTGAAGAGCTGAAGTCGCGGCGGAACGACAAGTCCGCCTCGGCCGTCGACGTCGACGAGTTCGAGCAGGCTGAGGGCCTGGAGCTGCCCGGCGCGGACCTGTCCAACGAAGAACTGGCCGTGCGCGTGCTGCCCAAGCAGCAGGACGAGTTCACGTGCATGAGCTGCTTCCTGGTCCACCACCGCAGCCAGCTGGCCGCGGAGGACAAGAACGGCAACCCGATCTGCCGCGACTGCGCGGCCTGAGTCCGGTCTACGCCGTGGCAGGCGTGAACCCGTTCCGCAAGGGCTCCAAGGGCGTCGAAGGCTCGGCGGCCGGCGCACGATCACGCGAGGAAACCGCGCCCGTGCCCGCCGACCCGAGCGCCCTTCCCGCGGAGCGGACGACCCGTCCACCGCAGTGGGGGCACCTCCCGCTCGAGCAGAGCCGAGAGCGGGGGAGAGGCCGCACGGCCTCGCTGGCGGCCATGGTCGGCCGTGGCGCCGGAAGAACCGGCGGCAGGGTACGGGCCGGGCTCGCCGTGATCGCCGACCGGATCATCGAGACCGCCCCGCGGATCCCGGTCCGTGACCTTGCCACCCTGCGCGCCCAGTTCCCCGGAATGACCCCCGAGGACCTGGCCGACAAGCTGGTCGCAGGCGCCTGCACCGCCACCGGGGCCGTCGGAGCGAGCGTCGGCGCGGCAGCGATGCTGCCCGTACCGCCCGCCATGCCGGCCGAGCTGGCCGCCGAGGTCACCGGCGTCGCCTCGGTCGAGATCAAACTGATCGCCGAGCTCCACGAGGTCTACGGCCTGCGGCCCGCCGGGAATTTCCGGCAGCGCGGGATGGCCTATCTGACGTCCTGGACGGAGGAGCGGGGCGTCGACCTGACCAAACCGGCCTCGCTGAACATCGCCCTCGGTGTGCAGATGAGGCGTGAGCTGCGCCAGCAGATCATGAAGCGCACGCTGCGCAACCTCCCCAACCTCACCCCGTTCATGATCGGCGCCTCCGTCGGCGCGTTCATGAACCGCAGGGACACCAGAAAGCTTGCGGAAAAAATCCGTAAGGACCTGCGCACGAAGCAGGTCCCCTGGGATGCCCTGCCCCCCTCCGCGCCGGATGCCCCCGCGGGCGGCGAACGGGCGGCCGGGGAAACCCCGCCCGCACCGGACGGCTGACCCGCACCCCCGCGCGCCGGTCACCCTGCCGGGCCGGTCAGGCCTGTCCGGCCGCCAGCGCCGCCACCAGGCGCTCCGGTGTCCGCGTCGAGAGGTAGGCGTACGGCGTCGGGTCCTGCGGATCGGTGATCTCCACCCGCACCGCGGTACGGATGTAGCCGCGCAGCAGCATGAACGCGCGGGCATCGGCCTTGTGCGTACGCCACGCCAGCGCCTCGTCCGCGTCCAGCGCCCGCGCCTCGCCCAGTGCGGTCACCGGGATCTTCGCGTCGCCGGCGATCAGGGCGCCGCCCACCACCCGGATCCGTGCCGAGCCGTACGAGCTCACCGCCACCGCGGACAGCGCCGCTCCGCCGATCAGTCCGCCGAGCATCCACAGCGTCCCCAGGGGGAGCAGCATCAGGGCGCAGGCGACGCCGACCATTGCGGCGATCACCCACCAGGACCGGGGCGCGGTGAGGCGTTCTTCGTACGGCTGCATGGCTCCAGCTTGGCACGGCGGCGCGGGCCCGTTACGCGCGCGGGTAGGGTCTGACCTCGTGAGTGGAACTGACGAACCCAGGGCGCGGCTGACGCCACCGGCGGACGCCGTCGCTCCGGTCCGGCATGCCGACGCGCCGGCACCCGGAGAACTCCTCGGCGCGCACTACGACCGGTGCTTCGGCTGCGGCACGGGCCAGTCGCACGGCCTGCATCTGGAGGCGCGGGCCGGCGACGGCGTGAGCGTGTCCGCCGAGTTCACCGTCAAGGAGGCCCACCAGGGTGCGCCGGGGCTGGCGCACGGCGGGGTACTGGCCACCGCGCTGGACGAGACCCTGGGCTCGCTGAACTGGCTGCTGCGGGTGATCGCGGTGACCGGCCGGCTGGAGACCGATTTCGTACGGCCCGTGCCGCTGGGCACGGTGCTGCACCTGGACGCGCGGGTCACCGCGGTGCACGGGCGCAAGATCTACTCGACGGCCGTGGGGCGCATAGGCGGTCCGGACGGTCCCGTCGCGGTGCGCGCCGAGGCCGTCTTCATCGAGGTGAAGGTCGACCACTTCATCGACAACGGCAGGGCCGAGGAGATCCAGGCGGCGATGTCCGACCCGGACCAGGCCAAGCGAGCACGTGCCTTCGAGGTGAACCCATGAGTCAGGGACGGAATCCGGTGGACGTACTGCTGCGGCGGCTGGATCCGGACGTGCCCGTTCCGGCGTACGGGCATCCCGGCGACGCGGGCGTGGACCTGGTGACGACCGAGGCCGCCGAGCTGGCGCCGGGGGAGCGCACCGTGCTGCCCACCGGGGTGTCGATCGCGCTGCCCGACGGGTATGCGGCCTTTGTGCACCCGCGGTCCGGACTGGCCGCGCGCTGCGGCCTGGCGCTGGTGAATGCCCCCGGGACGGTGGATGCCGGGTACCGTGGAGAGATCAAGGTGATCGTGGTCAATCTGGACCCGCGCGAGAGCGTGCGGTTCGAGAGGTTCGACCGGATCGCCCAACTGGTCGTCCAGCAGGTCGAGAAGGTGCGCTTCCACGAGGTGGCGGAACTTCCCGGCTCGGCGCGGGCCGAGGGGGGATTCGGTTCCACCGGCGGTCATGCGGCGGTGGGCGGCTCCACGGGCGGGAATGAATACGCATCGGTCGGTGCCGACCGGGAAGGACAGTGACGTGTTCGGACGTCGCAAGAAGAACGAGGCTCCTGAAGAGTCGGTCGAGGACACCACGCTCGACGAGCACGCGGTGAGCGACGCCGACGAGGACGAGGCGCCGCAGCAGCGGCTCAATCTTCCGCCCGCGCCGCGCCCCGACGGTCCCTGGGACGTGTCGGAGGTCTCCGAGCCCGGCGAGGGCCGGGTGGACCTCGGCGGGCTGTTCGTGCCGGGTGTCGAGGGCATGGAGCTCCGGGTGGAGGTCGCTGGTGACGCCATCGTCGCCGCGACCGTGGTGCTGCAGGACAGCGCCGTACAGCTGCAGGCCTTCGCCGCCCCCAAGAACGAGGGCATCTGGGGCGAGGTCCGCGAGGAGATCGCGGCCGGCATCACCCAGCAGGGCGGCGTCATCGACGAGGTCGAGGGCCCGCTGGGCTGGGAGCTGCGTGCCCAGGTACCCGTACAGCTGCCGGACGGCACGAACGGTGTGCAGGTCGTGCGCTTCATCGGTGTCGACGGGCCCCGGTGGTTCCTGCGCGGTGTGATCTCCGGCCAGGGCGCGGTGCAGCCGCAGGCCGCCGGCGTGCTGGAACACATCTTCCGGGACACCGTCGTCATCCGCGGCGAGGGCCCGATGGCCCCCCGCGATCCGATCGTCCTGAAGCTGCCCGACGACGCCCAGATGGTGCCGGACGGTGTGCAGCAGGACCAGGTCGAGCAGTCGCGCTTCGGCGGTGGTGTGGAGCGTCTGGAGCGTGGACCGGAGATCACCGAGATCCGCTGACACCTCCGGCGGCCGGGCGGCGTGAGTGCGCCCCGGTAACGGCTGGATCGTGACGGTCTCAAGGGCCCGTACTCCCCTTCGGGGGGTGCGGGCCCGCTTTGTTTGTGCAGGTCAGGTCGCGATGCGTAGGAAAGTCGTCAAGGGAACGCCAATGGCCGTAAGGGAGCCGTCAACAGCGGTCACAGGCGGCCGGAACGGCGCTTTGCTCTAGGGGTCCTGTCCGCCCCGTTCACTAGGAGCACACGATGGCCGATGTGGCCTTCGTCGTCGTCACGATCGCGGTCTTCGCGCTGGTGGCTCTCGTCGCCAAGGGGGTGGCGAAGCTGTGACCGCGGAGAACATCGTCGGCCTGGTCGTGGCCGTCGCCCTGCTCGGCTACCTGGTCCTCGCCCTCGTCTTCCCGGAGAGGTTCTGAGGTGTCGACTGCTGCCGCCGCAGCGGGCCACATGAGCCCCGTTCTCGCGGGCGTGCTCCAGCTGACAGCGCTCATCGCGGCGCTGGCCCTGGCGTACCGCCCCCTCGGCGACCACATGGCCGCCGTCTACACGTCCCCCAAGCACCTCCGCATCGAGAAGGCCGTCTACCGCTGCATAGGCGCCGATGCGGACACCCAGATGCGCTGGCCGGCCTATCTGCGCGGCGTCCTGGCGTTCTCCGCGGTGGGGGTGCTCTTCCTCTACCTGCTGCAGCGGGTCCAGGGCGGTATGCCGCTGTCCCTCGGCTTCGCGTCGATCAGCCCGGACCAGGCGTTCAACACCGCGGCGTCCTTCGTCGCCAACACCAACTGGCAGTCCTACAGCGGCGAACAGGCGATGGGCCACGTCGTACAGACCGCCGGTCTCGCCGTGCAGAACTTCGTCTCCGCCGCCACCGGCATGGCCGTCGCCATCGCGCTGGTCCGCGGCTTCGCCAGGTCCCGCACCGGCGAGCTCGGCAACTTCTGGGCCGACCTGGTCCGCGGCACCGTACGGGTGCTCGTGCCGATCGCGGTCCTCGGCGCCCTCGTCCTGGTCGCCTGTGGTGCCGTCCAGAATTTCTCGGGCATCCATGAGGTCGGCCAGTTCATGGGCGGCTCCCAGCAGACCAACGGTGGCGCGGTCGCCTCCCAGGAGGTCATCAAGGAACTGGGCACCAACGGGGGCGGTTACTTCAACGCCAACTCCGCCCACCCCTTCGAGAACCCCGACGCCTTCACCAACCTCTTCGAGGTCTTCCTGATCCTGGTCATCCCCTTCGCGCTCACCCGCACCTTCGGCAAGCTGGTCGGGAACGTGAAGCAGGGGTACGCCGTCCTCGCCACGATGGGCATCATCTGGCTCGGCTTCACGGCGCTGATGATGTGGAGCGAGTTCGCCCACGGCGGCCCGGCCCTGCAGGCCGCGGGCGCCGCCATGGAAGGCAAGGAGACCCGCTTCGGCATCGGCGGCTCCTCGATCTTCTCGGTGGCCACCACCCTCACCTCCACCGGCGCGGTGGACTCCTTCCACTCCTCCTTCACGGCCTTCGGCGGCGGCATCCAGCTGCTCGGCATGATGCTGGGCGAGATCGCCCCCGGCGGGGTCGGATCCGGGCTCTACGGCATGCTGGTCATGGCGATCATCGCGGTCTTCATCGCCGGGCTGATGGTGGGCCGCACGCCCGAATACCTCGGCAAGAAGATCGGCACCCGCGAGATCAAGCTCGCCGCCTGCTACATCCTCATCACCCCGACGCTGGTGCTCGGCTTCACCGCCGTCTCGATGGTGCTGCCGGACGCGCTGGGCTCGATGCTCAACACCAAGGCGCTGGGTGCCGGTTCGCACGGCTTCTCCGAGGTGCTGTACGCCTTCACCTCGGGCGCCAACAACAACGGTTCGGCCTTCGGCGGACTGAACGCCAACACGCCCTGGTACAACACCACGATCGGCCTGGCGATGCTGCTCGGCCGCTTCCTGCCGATGGTGTTCGTGCTCGCTCTGGCCGGCTCGCTCGCCGAGCAGAAGCCGGTCCCGGAGACCGCGGGCACCCTCCGTACCGAGAAGCCGCTGTTCGCCGGGCTGCTCGTCGGCACGATCCTGATCATCACCGGTCTGACCTACTTCCCGGCGCTGGCCCTCGGGCCGCTGGCGGAGGGGTTGTCATGACCGTCCCTGTGAAACCGGAGGAGCCCGGCTCCATGTCCACCGCCACTCCGACCCGCGCTCCGCACCAGGACGTCCCCAGCGGGCATCAGCCCGGCGACGGCCGTGTGGGCGGCGGTCTCTTCGATCCAAGGCAACTGCTCACGTCCCTGCCGGACGCGCTGCGCAAACTCGACCCACGGGTGATGGTCAAGTCCCCCGTGATGTTCGTGGTCGAGGTCGGCTCCGTGCTGACCACGATCTTCGCCTGCACCGCCCCCTCCGACTGGTTCGGCTGGGCGATCGCCGTCTGGCTGTGGCTGACCGTGCTCTTCGCCAACCTGGCCGAGGCGGTCGCCGAGGGCCGCGGCAAGGCGCAGGCCGACACCCTGCGCAAGGCCAAGACCGACACCGTGGCACGCCGGCTGAGCGGCAGCGGCGAGGAGCAGGTGCCCGGCACCGAACTGCGCATCGGCGACCGCGTCGTGTGCGAGTCGGGGGACGTCATTCCCGGTGACGGCGATGTCGTCGAAGGGGTGGCATCCGTCGACGAGTCCGCCATCACGGGTGAGTCGGCTCCGGTCATCCGTGAGTCGGGCGGTGACCGCTCCGCCGTGACAGGCGGCACCAAGGTGCTCTCCGACCGCATCGTCATCAAGATCACGACGAAGCCCGGCGAGACCTTCATCGACCGGATGATCAACCTCGTCGAGGGGGCCGCACGGCAGAAGACCCCCAACGAGATCGCGCTCAACATCCTGCTCGCCTCGCTCACCATCGTCTTCCTGCTGGCGGTCGTCACCCTCCAGCCCTTCGCGATCTACGCGGGCGCCGAACAGACCATGATCGTCCTGCTGGCGCTCCTGGTCTGCCTCATCCCGACGACCATCGGCGCACTGCTCTCGGCCATCGGCATCGCCGGTATGGACCGGCTGGTGCAGCGCAACGTCCTGGCCATGTCAGGGCGCGCCGTCGAAGCCGCGGGCGATGTATCGACATTGCTGCTCGACAAGACCGGCACCATCACCCTCGGCAACCGCCGGGCCGCCGAGTTCGTCCCCGTCCGCGGCACCACCGAGGCCGAGGTCGCGGACGCCGCCCAGCTGTCCTCGCTGGCCGACGAGACCCCCGAGGGGCGCTCCATCGTCGTGCTCGCCAAGGAGAAGTACGGACTGCGCGAGCGGCACCAGGGGGAGCTGGCCGACGCCGAGTGGGTTCCCTTCACCGCCCAGACCCGGATGTCGGGTGTGGACACCGACGGGCGCAAGGTCCGTAAGGGCGCGTCAGGTTCGGTCATCGCCTGGGTCGAGGAACGCGGCGGCAGCGTCGCCGAGGACGCGCAGCAGCTCACCGACGCCATCTCGCAGGCCGGCGGCACCCCGCTGCTGGTCGCCCTGGAGGACGAGAGCGGCCCCCGCGTCCTGGGAGTCATCCACCTCAAGGACGTGGTCAAGGAAGGGATGCGCGAACGCTTCACCGAGCTGCGCAAGATGGGCATCAAGACCGTCATGATCACGGGTGACAACCCGCTGACGGCCAAGGCCATCGCCGATGAGGCCGGCGTGGACGACTTCCTCGCGGAGGCCACGCCCGAGGACAAGATGGCCCTCATCAAGCGGGAGCAGGCCGGTGGCAAGCTCGTCGCGATGACCGGCGACGGCACCAACGACGCCCCCGCGCTGGCACAGGCGGACGTCGGAGTGGCCATGAACACCGGCACCTCGGCCGCCAAGGAGGCCGGGAACATGGTGGACCTGGACTCCAACCCGACCAAGCTCATCGAGATCGTCGAGATCGGCAAGCAGTTGCTGATCACCCGGGGGGCGCTGACGACCTTTTCGATCGCCAACGACGTCGCGAAGTACTTCGCGATCATCCCGGCGATGTTCGCCGTGGCCTACCCCGGCCTGGACACCCTCAACATCATGCGGCTGTCCAGCCCCCAGTCTGCGATCCTCTCGGCGATCATCTTCAACGCGCTGATCATCGTCGCGCTGGTGCCCCTCGCCCTCAAGGGCGTGCAGTACCGGCCGGTCAGCGCCGACCGGATGCTGCGCCGCAACCTCGCCGTCTACGGGCTGGGCGGTCTGATCGCACCGTTCATCGGCATCAAGCTCATCGACCTGCTCCTCACTCTCCTCCCCGGAATCGGGTGACCGCCGTGAACAACTCCGTACGCAACACCGCCCGGTTGATCGGGGCCGGCCTGCGCGCCCTGCTCGTCCTGACCGTGATCTGCGGCGTCATCTACCCGCTGGTGGTCACTGGCGTGGCGCAGGCGGCGTTCCCCGGCAGGGCCAACGGGTCCGAGGTGAGCTCCCACGGCAAGGTCGTCGGTTCGTCGCTGATCGGCCAGCGCTACGACAAGGGCAAGGACAAGAACGGCAACCCGGTCCCGGACCTGAAGTTCTTCCAGCCGCGCCCCTCGGCGGGCCTGGGCAGCAACCGGGCCAACGGCATCAACACCCAATACGACCTCCAGGTTTCCGGCGCCTCCAACCTGGGCGCCACCAACACCGACCTCATCAAGGCGGTGAAGGAGCGCAAGCAGTGGGTCTCCGAGACGTACGGGGTCCCCGGGTCGAAGGTCCCGGCGGACGCCGTCACCTCGTCGGGCTCCGGACTCGACCCGGACATCTCGCCCGCGTACGCCCAGTTGCAGGCGGACCGGGTGGCCAAGGAGAACCACCTGCCCGGCAGCACGGTGCGGCAGCTGGTCACCCGCCACACCGACACCCGCATCCTCGGCTTCATGGGGGAACCGCGGGTGAACGTACTGGAGTTGAACATCGCGCTCAAGGACCTGGTGGAGGGCCGGGCCGGGGCCTGAGCGCACGGGCGCGTGCGTCGCGCCTCACCAGACGTCACCGTCGCGCCAGTCGCAGGCGAGGTCGGTGTCGAGGTTGAGGGGGGTGGCCGGGGCGGGGAGGACGTGGATGCAGCCGTCCTCGTCGGGGGTGCGCCGGATGCCGTCCGGGGTGAGGGTCCAGGACCGGCCGCGCCACAGCTGCCAGCCCCGGGCGGCGTAGAAGGACGCGGCCTCGTCGGCGGCGCCGAGCGCGCCGAGGTCGTAGCCGCTGCGGATGACCCGCTCCAGGGCGTCCATCATGGCCGCGCCGTGTCCGCGTCCGCGCCGGTCCGCGCGGATGCCGACCCCCTCCACATAGCCGCAGCGCAGTGCCCGGCCGTCGTGCAGCAGGCGTCGCTGGACCACGGACGCGTGCCCGATCAGCGCGCCGTCTTCGAAGACCAGGGCGTGCAGACCGCCGAGTGCGTGCTCCCAGTCCTCCGCGGTCATGTCGTCGAAGACGTCGTAGAGGAGGGTGCGGGCCGCCTTCAGGGTGGCGGGGCCCAGGTCGGCGGTGTGGGCGAGACGGACCTCGGTCCTGCGGGGCGTCGTCGGCTGTGCCTCGGTCATATGGGTCATCGTCGCAGTCGGCGGGTGGCCCGGCGAGGGCATTTTTCCGGCCATGGGCCGCCTCCTTCCGGCTCCTTCCGCGTCCGTCCTGTCAGTGAGGCGTCAGGGAAGGGTGGTTGGGCTGGTGCCCCGAGGGGCCGGCCGGTGTCATGGAGGCGGCCGGGCCTTCCGGGGCGTCGAAGCCGTACGGGGTGTCCGCGCCGTCCCGGCCCCGGCTCCGCCGTCCCCGCCCGGCCGCTCCGGCACTGCTCCGGCACCGCCGCCCGCAGGCGTCCACTCGAAGGCCCGGCCCATACGAAGGCCCCTCCGCCCCAGAGCCCACCCACCCGAAGGCCCGCCCACCCTCATGAATCCCGGCCGCCCGCTCCTCCCGCCCGCTGTATCAGAGTCGCGTCAAGACCGGCCGCCAAGTGGCCGACTGCCCTCTTTGTCCAGTTGTCCGGTCGGTAGGGTCGCAGCAGGTTCAGCCCGGTGGGGGCGGCTTTCACGTAAGACAATGGGGCCATGGCACGCGGCAAGCTACGGATATATCTCGGCGCGGCACCGGGCGTCGGCAAGACGTACGCGATGCTGTCCGAGGCGCACCGGCGCGTGGAGCGGGGCACGGACGCCGTCGTGGCGTTCGTGGAACATCACGGCAGGCCCCGCACCGAGGTCATGCTGCACGGGCTGGAGCAGTTGCAGCGCCGGGAGCTGGAGTACCGCGGCACGGTCTTCACCGAAATGGACGTGGACGCGGTCCTGGAACGCGGTCCGGCCGTGGCGCTGGTCGACGAGCTGGCCCACACCAACGTCCCCGGCTCGCGCCACGGCAAGCGCTGGCAGGACGTCGAGGAGCTGCTGGAAGCCGGGATCGATGTGATCTCGACCGTCAACATCCAGCATCTGGAGTCACTCGGGGATGTCGTCGAGTCGATAACGGGCGTGCGGCAGCGCGAGACCGTGCCGGACGAGATCGTCCGCAGGGCCGACCAGATCGAGCTTGTCGACATGTCGCCCCAGGCGATCCGCCGTCGTATGGCGCACGGCAACATCTACCAGCCCGACAAGGTGGACGCCGCCCTGTCCAACTACTTCCGTCCGGGCAACCTCACCGCACTGCGCGAGCTGGCGCTGCTGTGGGTCGCCGACCGGGTGGACGAGTACCTGCAGGAGTACCGGGCGGAGCACTCGATCCGCTCCACCTGGCAGGCGCGGGAGCGCATCGTCGTCGGACTGACCGGCGGTCCTGAGGGCCGTACGCTGATCCGCCGCGCGGCGCGGATGGCGGCCAAGGGGTCGGGCAGCGAGGTGCTGGCCGTCTACATCGCCCGCAGCGACGGGCTGACCTCGGCCTCGCCCAAGGAACTCGCCGTCCAGCGGACGCTGGTGGAGGACTTGGGCGGCACGTTTCATCACGTCATCGGGGACGACATACCCAGCGCGCTGCTGGAGTTCGCGCGCGGGGTCAACGCCACCCAGATCGTGCTGGGCTCCAGCCGCCGCAAGGCCTGGCAGTACATCTTCGGGCCGGGGGTGGGGGCGACCGTCGCCCGCGAATCCGGGCCCGATCTCGATGTGCACATCGTCACCCACGACGAGGTCGCCAAGGGCCGGGGGCTGCCGGTGGCGCGCGGTGCGCGGCTGGGGCGCACCCGGATCATCGCCGGCTGGCTCGTCGGCGTCGCCGGGCCGGCCCTGCTCTCGCTGCTGCTGACCGGCATGGCGAACGGCCCCGGGCTGGCCAACGACGTCCTGCTCTTCCTCTTCCTGACGGTCGTCGCCGCGCTGCTCGGCGGGCAGCTGCCGGCCCTGGCGTCGGCCGCGGTCGGCTCGCTGCTGCTGAACTTCTACTTCACGCCGCCCACCCACACCCTCACGGTCAGCGATCCCAAGAACCTCGTCGCCATCGTGGTCTTCTTCGCGGTGGCCGTCTCGGTCGCCTCCGTGGTGGACCTCGCCGCCCGCCGCACCCACCAGGCGGCCCGGCTGCGTGCCGAGTCGGAGATCCTGTCGTTCCTCGCGGGCAGTGTGCTGCGCGGGGAGACGACCCTGGACGCCCTGCTGGAGCGGGTACGGGAGACCTTCGGCATGGAGACGGTGGCGCTGCTGGAGCGGGCCGGCGACGTCGAGCCGTGGACCTGCGCGGGCCGCGCCGGAAGCGATCACGGCAGGCCGCTGATACGCCCCGAGGACGCGGATGTCGACATGCCCGTGGGCGACCACATGGCGCTGGCGCTGACCGGCCGGGTGCTGCCCGCCGAGGACCGCCGGGTGCTGGCCGCGTTCGCCGCCCAGGCCGCCGTCGTACTGGACCGGCAGCGGCTGGTGGGCGAGGCGGAGCGGGCCAGGGAGCTGGCCGAGGGCAACCGCATCAGGACGGCGCTGCTGGCCGCGGTCAGCCACGATCTGCGGACCCCGCTGGCGAGCATCAAGGCCTCGGTCACCTCCCTGCGCTCCGACGACGTCGCCTGGTCCCAGGAGGACGAGGCGGAGCTGCTGGCCGGCATCGAGGCGGGCGCCGACCGGCTCGACCACCTGGTCGGCAACCTCCTGGACATGTCCCGCCTGCAGACCGGCACGGTCACCCCACTGTTCCGCGAGATCGACCTCGACGAGGTGGTGCCGATGGCGCTCGGCGGCGTCCCGGAGGGCAGCGTCACCCTCGACATCCCCGAGGAGCTGCCGATCGTCGCCGTCGACCCGGGGCTGCTGGAGCGCTCGGTCGCCAACCTGGTGGAGAACGCCGTGAAATACAGCCCGGACGGGACGCAGGTACTGGTCTCGGCCAGCGCGCTCGGCGACCGCGTGGAGCTGCGGATCGCCGACCGCGGCCCCGGGGTGCCGGACAGCGCCAAGGACCGGATCTTCGAACCCTTCCAGCGCTACGGTGACGCTCCGCGCGGTGCCGGCGTGGGCCTCGGACTGGCCGTGGCGCGCGGTTTCGCGGAGGCGATGGGCGGCACGCTCGCCGCCGAGGACACCCCCGGAGGCGGGATGACGATGGTCCTCACGCTCCGTGCCGCGCCCGGCCGGCCGCCGTCCAGGCCCGATCTTCCGGCCCAGGCCACGACATGAGCCGGGCCGAACGGACCACCCTCACCACCCACCCGGCGGGCCCGCCCCGCCGGCCGACGACACCACGAGGAGAACGCCAGTGAACCGGGTGCTTGTGGTCGATGACGAGCCGCAGATCGTCCGCGCCCTCGTGATCAACCTGAAGGCGCGCAAATACGAGGTCGACGCCGCCCCCGACGGGGCCACCGCGCTCCGGCTCGCGGCCGCCCGCCACCCCGATGTCATCGTCCTCGACCTCGGTCTGCCCGATATGGACGGCGTTGAGGTGATCAAGGGGCTGCGGGGCTGGACGCGGGTGCCGATCCTGGTGCTCTCCGCGCGGCAGACCTCCGACGAGAAGGTGGAGGCGTTGGACGCCGGCGCGGACGACTACGTCACCAAGCCGTTCGGCATGGACGAACTGCTGGCCCGGCTGCGGGCGGCGGTGCGCAGGGCCGAGCCGACGGGGCCTGCCGACGACGAGGTGATCGTGGAGACGGAAGGTTTCTCCGTCGACCTCGCTGCGAAGAAGGTCAACCGCGGCGGCCGCGACATCCGGCTGACCCCCACCGAGTGGCATCTGCTGGAGGTCCTGGTTCGCAACGCCGGCCGGCTGGTCAGCCAGAAACAGCTGCTCCAGGAGGTCTGGGGGCCCTCGTACGGCACCGAGACCAACTACCTGCGGGTGTACATGGCCCAGCTCCGCCGCAAGCTGGAGAGTGATCCCTCGCACCCGAAGCACTTCATCACGGAGCCGGGGATGGGGTACCGCTTCGAGCAGTGAGGCGGCGGGACGTGACCGCGCCCGGGGCCCCTTGGCGGGGCCACGCTTTGTGAGGCGGGTACGAAGTCCGGGTGCGGACCGTGATCTGCGGACCCGGCCACCGGTACGCTGGGGTTATGAGTGCTGGGACCCGTTCCGAGAAGCCGGCCGGACGCTTCCGCCGGCTGCTCGACAGGCTGTCCTCCTCCGAGGAGGAGCTGCAGTCCGCCGAGCTGCAGCAGGATGCGCAGGACGCGGGGTGCACCCGTATCTGCGACTGTGACGACCGGCAGATAGTGAAGGTCACCGGCACCCTGCGGCATGTGACGCTGCGGCCGCGCGCCGGTGTGCCCGCGCTGGAGGCGGAGCTGTTCGACGGCTCCGCGGCGCTCGACGTGGTGTGGCTCGGCCGCCGCTCCATCGTCGGGATCGAGCCGGGCCGCAAGCTCATCGCCTCGGGCCGGGTCTCCCTGAGCCACGGACGCCGGGTGCTCTTCAATCCGAAGTACGAACTCCGACCGCTCGGACAGGAGTAGCCGGTGACGTCTCACGACCGACCGACCACTGACGCGGAGGGCGGCCCTGACGCCCCCGCAGGCCCCTCGCCCGATCCGGGCGACCGAACAGACGCCGACAACAGGCAGGTGACCGAGGCGGCGCTGTTCGAGGCGTTCGGCGGCGTACGCGGCATGGTGGAGACCGTGGTCCCCGGCCTGCTGTTCGTCACGATCTTCACCATCAACAAGGATCTGCACGTCTCGGCGATCGCCGCGCTGGCCGTCTCGCTGGTGCTGGGCGCGGTCCGCCTGATCCGCAAGGACACCGTCAAGCACGCCTTCAGCGGCGTCTTCGGGGTGGCCTTCGGCGTGGTCTTCGCGATGATGACGGGCAACGCCAAGGACTTCTACCTGCCGGGGATGCTCTACACCCTCGGACTGGCCCTCGCGTACATGATCACCACGGTCGCGGGCGTCCCGCTGATCGGGCTGATCCTGGGGCCGGTGTTCAAGGAGAACCTTTCCTGGCGCACCCGCAACCCGGGACGCAAGAAGGCGTACGCCAAGGCCAGCTGGGCCTGGGGGCTGATCCTCTTCGCGAAGTGCGCGATCCTCTTCCCGCTGTACTGGTGGGCGGACACCGCCCAGCTCGGCTGGATCCTGATCGCGCTGAAGATCCCGCCCTTCCTGCTAGCCGTCTACCTCACCTGGGTCTTCCTGGCGAAGGCTCCGCCGCCGATCGACGTCTTCGCCGAGATGGAGGCCAAGGAGCAGGCCGAAAAGGAGGCGGAGGAGCGGCGCCGCGGCGAGCGCGAGGTGCTGGACGGGGTCGCCGACGACCTCTACCAGGGGATGGCGTCCGAGGTTGCGGCCGAGGCGGCGGCGGACGCCGCCGACGAGCCGCCGCGCCGGGCCCGCCACCGCCGCTGACGCCACGCGCGGCCGACGCCGCACACACCTGCGCCCGGGGCCCGGGAACCGTTTGGTTCCCGGGCCCCGGGCGTTTCCACAACGGGTGGTGCCTGCCCCGGCGGCCGTCCGCCGGGGCAGGCACCGGATGGACCACCGGCCGGTGCTACGCGTCCTCGCGCCGCACCGACAGCAGATCCTCCAGCTGCTCCTCGCGCGACTGGGCCGCGACGAACAGCAGCTCGTCGCCCGCCTCCAGCGCGTCCTCCTTGTTGGGCGTGAGCACCCGCGTACCGCGGATGATCGTCACCAGCGAGGTGTCCTCGGGCCACTCCACATCGCCGACCCGGGTGCCGGCCAGCGCGGCCTCCGGGGGCAGCGTCAGCTCGACGAGGTTGGCGTCACCGTGGCTGAAGCGCAGCAGCCGGACGAGATCGCCGACGCTCACCGCCTCCTCGACCAGGGCCGACATCAGACGCGGCGTGGAGACCGCGACATCGACGCCCCAGGACTCGTTGAACAGCCACTCGTTCTTCGGGTTGTTGGCCCGGGCGACCACCCGCGGCACGCCGTACTCCGTCTTGGCGAGCAGCGACACGACGAGGTTCACCTTGTCGTCGCCGGTCGCCGCGATGACGACGTTGCAGCGCTGCAGCGCCGCCTCGTCCAGCGAGGTGATCTCGCAGGCGTCGGCCAGCAGCCACTCCGCCAGCGGCACCCGCTCGACCGAGATGGCGGTCGGCGCCTTGTCGATGAGCAGGATCTCGTGCCCGTTCTCCAGCAGCTCGCCCGCGATGGAACGGCCCACCGCGCCCGCGCCTGCGATCGCGACCCTCATGCGTGCGCCCCCTCAGGACCCGTGGCGAATGCCGCCTCCACCTTCTCGACCTCGTCGGTGCGCATCATGACGTGCACCAGATCGCCTTCCTGCAGCACGGTCTGCGAGGTCGGCAGAATCGCCTCGCCCAGCCGGGTGAGGAAGGCGACGCGGACGCCGGTCTCCTCCTGGAGGGTGCTGATCTTGTGGCCGACCCAGGAGGGGGAGGTGTGCACCTCCGCGAGCTGGACACCGCCGCTGGGGTCCCGCCACAGCGGCTCGGCACCCGAGGGCAGCAGCCGGCGCAGCATCTGGTCGGCCGTCCAGCGGACGGTGGCGACGGTCGGGATGCCCAGGCGCTGGTAGACCTCGGCGCGGCGCGGGTCGTAGATACGGGCCGCGACATTCTCGACACCGAACATCTCACGGGCCACCCGGGCGGCGATGATGTTGGAGTTGTCACCGCTGGAGACGGCCGCGAACGCGCCTGCCTCTTCGATGCCGGCCTCGCGCAGGGTGTCCTGGTCGAAGCCGACGCCGGTCACCCGGCGGCCGCCGAAGGACGAACCCAGGCGACGGAACGCCGTCGGGTCCTGGTCCACCACGGCGATGGTGTGACCCTGGCTCTCCAGGGTCTGCGCAAGCGCGGAGCCCACGCGCCCGCACCCCATGATGACGATGTGCATGCTGATTACCCCGTGCCCTGTACTAGCGCGCTGACCTGCACAAACACCCTGCTCACTACTTTCTTCTCCCAGTACCGGCGACACGGAGCCACGGCTCGTGACAGGACCGGGCGCGGCAGCAGGGGCGCTGGGCGCACCGTGGTCCGGTACAACCGTAGCCGTAATGGCGCTCCTGGTAGGGGGCGCGGTGGGCCGTGGTCGGATGCGGATCCGCGCCGTCCGCGCGACCGCCTCTCGCGCCGGGCTGCGCCGCGCGCCGCGCGTAAGGCACGCTACGAGGTGTGCCCAACCTGCCTCTCCAGCCCCAACAGGGCCACTGCACCCCGCACATGGTGGTCTGCGGCGACGATGCGCTGGCGCATCGGCTCGCCGCCGAACTCCGGGACGTCTACGGCGAACGGGTGACACTCGTCGTCCCCACCGCCCGGGAGCCGCACCGGCCCCGCATCCCGCCGCCGGCCAGAGCGCTGGACCGCGCGACCGCGCTGCTGGGCCGGATGTCGGCGGCGATGACGCGTACGACACCGCTGCCGTCCGAGGGCTTTGACGACGGCGCGGAGGCGCAGGAGGAGACCGTACGGCTCCTGGAGGCGGCCCAGCCGGACGATGCGGCGCTGGCCGCGGCCGGTGTCGCCGGGGCGGACGCCCTGGCGCTGGTCTACGACGACGATGAGCTCAACATCCACGCCGCGCTGCGGGCCCGTCGGCTCAACCCGCGGCTGCGGCTGGTCATCCGCCTCTACAACCGCAAACTCGGCCAGCATCTGGAGGAGTTGCTGGACCAGGCGGCGGCGGTCGCCGCCCTGGGCTCCGACGACGCCGGGGACGCGGAGGCCGTCGATGCCTCCACGACCGTGCTGTCCGACGCCGACACCGTGGCCCCCGCGCTCGCGGCCGCCGCGGTCGCCGGGACCAGCAAGGTCATCGAGGCGGACGGGCTGCTGCTGCGCGCCGTGGAGCGCACGCCGGTGCCGCCGGGCCGGCCCGGCAACCCGGGGCTGTGCACCCTGGCGCTGCTCTCCCCCTCCGCCAACGACCCCGAGGACGCACCGAGTTCGGCGGCAGGACACGAGGGCCCCGTACTCCTGCCGGACGACGCCGCGGCCTCGGCCGCCGTCGGCTGCGGAACCGTCGTCCTGGAGACCGTCTCCTATACGGGGCGGCCGGTGCGGCCCCGCGGACTGCGCGGCCGGGGCGCACCGCTCGCCTCGCTCTTCTCCCGGCGGCTGCGCTGGTCGCTGGCCGGGGTCGTCGGGGCGGTGCTGGCGCTGGCCGTCGCCGGCTGGCTGACCACCGGTGAGGACCCGGTGCACGCCGCCTACCTCTCGCTGCTGGACCTCTTCGCGATCAACGACCCGGCGATCCATGACCCGACGCCCCGCAAGGTGCTGCAGCTGCTGTCCGGGCTGACCGGGCTGTTGCTGCTGCCGGTGCTGGTCGCGGCGGCGTTCGAGGGGCTCGGCACCTTCCGCAGCGCCTCGGCACTGCGCCGCCCGCCACGCGGCCTGTCGGGCCACGTGGTGCTGCTCGGCCTCGGCAAGGTCGGCACCCGGGTGCTGGCGCGGCTGCACGAGATGGGTATCCCCGTGGTGTGCATCGAAGGAGACCCGGAGGCGCGGGGCATCGCGCTGGCCCGCCGCCTGCGGGTGCCCACCGTGTTGGGTGATGTCACCCAAGAAGGTGTCCTGGAAGCCGCGATGATCGAGCGCGCGGCCACTCTGCTCGCCCTGACCAGCGAGGACACCACCAACCTGGAGGCCGCCCTCTACGCCCGCTCGGTCAAGCCGCGGCTGCGGGTGACCCTGCGGCTGTTCGACGACCGCTTCGCCACCGCCGTCTACCGGACTCTGCGCGCCGCGCATCCGCGGGCGCTGACCCGCAGCCGGAGCGTCACCTACCTGGCCGCGCCCGCCTTCGCCGGCGCCATGATGGGCCGCCAGATCCTCGGCGCCATCCCCGTCGAGCGCCGGGTGCTGCTGGTCGCCCGGTTCGAGGTACGCGGCCATCAGGCGCTGGAGGGCCGTACGGTCGCCGAGGTGCTGCGGCCGGGGCGGCTGCGGGTGCTGGCGGTCGACACCTCCGCACCCGACGACCCGGAGACGGACGACGCTGCCGCCGCGCCGCAGCCCGACGCGGAGCGCGAGCCGGCACGTCTGGTGCACGAGCTCGGCGACGGCTATGTCCTGCGGCCACAGGACCGGGTGCTGCTGGTCGCCACCCGGCAGGGACTGGGCGATCTGCACGTCCGGCGCCACCGGGCGGTGGGCACGGGGGCCGGTGCCACGGAGATCGGGACCACGGGGGCCGATGCCGCCCGCCAGGGGTGACTCCGCCCGTCACACTCCGTGACGAGTGGAGTCACTTCATGACAGCCCCCGCCCCACTTCGTGACAGACCGCGTCATCCCCGTGACGCACGGCGTCAACTCCATGACGGGTCACCTCACCCCGTGACGAACGCCACGGAAACCGGGTTCCGCGGCCGCCCCGTGCGCGTGACGTGCGAATCCTGTGGAGGCGAACGGCGGCGATGCGCCCCTCAGCAGGGCGGACGCGCCCCGCTCGCCGCGGCGCGGGCTCCGCCGATGCCACCCGATCCGGTAGCGGGTGGGCGCAGACCTTGACGAAGGCTTAGCATCCTCTGCGTGTCCAAACTGACCGACGTGCCCAAACGGATCTTGATCGGGCGCGCACTGCGCAGCGACAAGCTCGGGGAGACCCTGCTTCCCAAGCGCATCGCACTCCCCGTCTTCGCCTCCGACCCGCTCTCCTCCGTGGCCTATGCGCCGGGCGAGGTGCTGCTCGTCCTGTCTGTCGCGGGTGTGTCTGCGTACCACTTCAGCCCCTGGATCGCGGTCGCGGTCGTGGTGCTGATGTTCACCGTCGTCGCGTCGTACCGGCAGAACGTGCACGCCTACCCGAGCGGCGGCGGTGACTACGAGGTCGCCAACACCAACCTCGGCCCCAAGGCCGGCCTCACGGTCGCCAGCGCACTGCTTGTCGACTATGTGCTGACCGTCGCGGTCTCCATCTCCTCCGGGGTGGAGAACCTGGGCTCCGCGATCCCGTTCGTCGTCCAGCACAAGACCCTGTGCGCGATCGCCATCATCGTGCTGCTCACGCTGATGAACCTGCGCGGCGTCAAGGAATCGGGCAAGCTCTTCGCGATCCCGACCTACGTCTTCGTGGCCGGCGTTTTCATCATGATCGCCTGGGGTCTGATCCGCGGCGTCGCCCTGGGCGACACCATGAAGGCCCCCACCGCCGACTTCACCATCCACGCGGAACAGGGTGGCCTGGCCGGCTTCGCGCTGGTCTTCCTCCTGCTGCGCGCCTTCTCTTCCGGCTGTGCCGCGCTGACCGGTGTCGAGGCGATCTCCAACGGCGTCCCGGCCTTCCGCAAGCCGAAGTCCAAGAACGCCGCGACCACCCTGGCCCTCATGGGCGGTCTGGCCGTCACCATGTTCTGCGGCATCATCGGCCTGGCCATGGCCACCCACGTCCGGATGGCGGAGGTCCCCGCCACGGACCTGCTCCAGAACGGCAAGCCGATCGGCCCCGGCTACACCCAGAACCCGGTCATCTCGCAGGTGGCCGAGGCGGTCTTCGGCAAGGGCAGCTTCCTCTTCGTCATCCTGGCCGCCGCCACCGCGCTGGTGCTGTTCCTCGCCGCCAACACCGCCTACAACGGCTTCCCGCTGCTCGGCTCGATCCTCGCCCAGGACCGCTATCTGCCGCGCCAGCTGCACACCCGCGGCGACCGCCTGGCGTTCTCCAACGGCATCGTCCTGCTGGCCGGCGCCGCCGTGGTCCTCGTCTACCTCTACGGCGCGGACTCCACCCGGCTCATCCAGCTCTACATCGTCGGCGTGTTCGTCTCCTTCACGCTCAGCCAGATCGGCATGGTCCGTCACTGGAACCGCCATCTGCGTTCGGAGACCGACCCGGCCAAGCGCCGCCGGATGCACCGCTCGCGCGCCATCAATGCCTTCGGCGCCTTCTTCACCGGCCTGGTCCTGGTCGTCGTCCTCCTGACGAAGTTCACCCACGGCGCGTGGGTGGCGCTGCTCGGCATGGTCATCTTCTTTGTGACGATGTCCGCGATCCGCCGCCACTACGACCGGGTCGCCGACGAGATCGCAGCCGAGGAGACCCCCGACGACGATGTGGTCCGCCCCTCCCGGGTGCACTCCCTCGTCCTGGTCTCCAAGGTGCACAAGCCCACCCTGCGCGCCCTGAACTACGCCAAGCTGATGCGCTCCGACAGCCTCGAAGCGGTCAGCGTGGATGTCGACCAGGCTGACACCAAGGCCCTGCGGGAGGAGTGGGAGCGCCGCGGCATCGAGGTGCCGCTGAAGGTCCTGGCCTCCCCGTACCGCGAGATCACCCGGCCGATCATCGACTACGTCAAGTCGCTGCGCCGGGAGAGCCCGCGCGACGCCGTCTCCGTCTACATCCCCGAATACGTCGTCGGCCACTGGTACGAGCACCTTCTCCACAACCAGTCCGCGCTGCGCCTCAAGGGCCGCCTCCTCTTCACCCCCGGCGTCATGGTCACCTCCGTGCCCTGGCAGCTGGACTCCTCCGAGGCCGCCAAGCTGCGCGCCCGCAAGCGCGCCGAGTGGAACGCCCCGGGTGCGGTCCGCCGCGGCCCGGTCTCCCAGCCGAAGAAGGAAAAGGCGCCCACCAAGAAGTAGGGGCGCCGCCGCCCCGACAGGACACCGGGGCGGCGTTCTACGGCAGCGGCACCGGGGCGGCGCTGTACGGCAGCGGCCCACTGGGGCGCGGTACGGGCAGCGGGACGCCACGTCGAGGAGTGGTGGGCCGCAGCCGCGGCGGGGCGCGCGATCCAGTGGTGGGCGGCACGCCCCGAGGAGGTGCGCGACCCGACGGCGGGCCGCGCGTCCCGACGTGAGGCGCGCGATCCAACGACGGGCCGCATCCCCGACGAGGGAGCGGTCCGCAGTCCGCAGGACGGCCCCACCCGGCCGCCCCGCCCGGCCGCCCCGCCCCGCCCGGCCGCCCCGCCCGGCCCGGGCGCAGCACGGGGCCGGGGCATGACACGGTGGGACGTAGACTTGACGGTCGGCATCCCGCCGTACCTCTGGCCGTAAACCCGGCCGTACCGCGCGCCGTATCGCCCCGTACTGCCCCGTCTCGCCCCGCACCACCCACCACAGGAGTCCTCCCGCCATGCAGGCAGAACCGAAGAAATCGCTGGTCGGCGAGGAGTACGAGGTCGAGGTCGGCCCGGTCGCACACGGCGGCCACTGCATCGCCCGCACCGACGAGGGCCAGGTCCTCTTCGTGCGGCACGCCCTGCCCGGTGAGCGGGTGATCGCCCGCGTCACCGACGGCGAGGAGGGCGCGCGCTTCCTGCGTACCGACGCGGTGGAGATCCTCACCCCCTCCAAGGACCGGGTCGAAGCCCCCTGCCCCTTCTCCGGCCCCGGGAAGTGCGGCGGCTGCGACTGGCAGCACGCCGCTCCCGGCGCACAGCGCCGCCTGAAGGCGTCGGTCATCGCCGAACAGCTGGAACGACTGGCCGGACTGTCGCCGGACGACGCCCACTGGGACGGCACGGTCGAGCCCGCCCCGGGTGACAAGGTCGCCAAGGGCGAGGTCCCCGCCTGGCGCACCCGCGTCCAGTACGCCGTCGACGCCGACGGCCACGCGGGCCTGCGCAAGCACCGCTCGCACGACGTCGAGCCGGTCACCCACTGCATGATCGCCGCCCCGGGTGTCTCCGAACTCGGCATCGAGAAGCGCGAGTGGCCGCAGATGGCGACCGTCGAGGCGATCGCCGCCACCGGCTCGAACGACCGCCAGGTCATCCTCACCCCCCGCCCCGGCGGCCGCCTCCCCATCGTCGAACTCGACAAGCCGGTCTCCGTCCTGCGGATCGGCGAGAAGGACGGCGGCGTCCACCGCGTGCACGGTCGCCCCTTCGTCCGCGAGCGCGCCGCCGACCGCACCTGGCGGGTCGGCAACGGCGGCTTCTGGCAGGTCCACCCGAAGGCCGCCGACCTCCTCGTCGAGGCCGTCATGCAGGGCCTGATGCCCAAGAAGGGCGATATGGCCCTCGACCTCTACTGTGGCGTCGGCCTCTTCGCGGGCGCCCTCGCCGAACGCGTCGGCGACAAGGGCGCGGTCCTCGGCATCGAGTCCGGCAAGCGCGCAGTCGAGGACGCCCGCCACAACCTCCAGGACCTCGACCGGGTACGCATCGAACACGGCAAGGTCGAGGCGATCCTCCCCCGCACCGGCATCACCGACGTCGACCTCGTCGTCCTCGACCCGCCCCGCGCCGGCGCCGGCAAAAAGACCGTCACCCACCTCGCCTCCCTCACCCCGCGCCGCATCGCCTACGTCGCCTGCGACCCGGCAGCCCTCGCCCGCGACCTCAAGTACTTCGCGGAGGCGGGGTACGCCCCGCGGCGGATGCGGGCGTTTGATCTGTTTCCGATGACGCATCACGTGGAGTGCGTCGTGGTGCTGGAGAAGGCGGCCAAGGGCGCCTGACCTGTGGGTTTGTGGCTTGGGTGGGGGCTCGACCAGTTTCCCTCCGCGGAACGGGCCGAGCGGACCGATTGGTTGCTGGAGGTGCCCTGACCTGCGGGTCCGCGGCCCAGTAGTGACTGCTTCGGCGACGCTGTCAGGGTGTCGCACAGAGATCTTGACGCTCGGATGACGCTTGAGCTGAAGGTCTGGCCCAGTCACACGGTGCTCATTACCGGCGTGGCACCTCTGGAGCCGTCAGGCGAGGCCAGAACTCCTGCGAAAGCGGGGGCCGGCTCTCGCCCATGAAGCCGGCGGCCTCCCCTTCGCGCTTCATGCCGAGGCCGCTGCGGGTGGGAGGCCTACCGGTTGTCTGTCTCGTCCTGCCAAGGGCGCCAGTGGCCGGTGTCGTCGACGGTGCCGAGTTGCTGGTCGGCGAAGTGCACGCCGAAGCCGAAGACGTCGCCCTGGGCCAGGAATTCCACGAGCCGGCGACGTGAGTGCTCGGCCTGGGCACGGTGGTGGTCGAGGACGACTTCCCAGTCGGGATGCTGGATCTGGACGGGTGAGTGCAGGGCGTCGCCGAAGGCCACGATCCGGCGGCCGTCACCGGTGTCGAGGATCCAGGCCGTGTGCCCGGTGGTGTGCCCGGGCAGCGCCCAGGCGCGTACTCCCTCGGCGATCTCTGTTCCGTCGGCGACAGCTGTGGTCCGTTCGCTTTGTCCGGCGAGCCGTGGGCCGGAGGCGGGGTTCAGGCCCTGCAGTTCTCCTTCCCCGACGACCCAGCGCGCGTGGGGGAACAGGCTGCGCGGGTCGTCGACGGCGTCCGGCCGGGCCCATCCCGTGTGGTCGTCGTGCAGGTGGGTGAAGGCGACCGTCTCCAGAGTGGCCGGGTCGACGCCCAGGCCTTTCAGATGATCGGGCAGGTTCTGTACGTGGTCGAAGCCGTGTTGGAAGTGTTCGGGGTCCTCGCCCGAGATCCGGCCGTGGCCGGCGTCCAGGAGCAGGCGCTTCCCGCGACGCTCGACGAGCAGCGCGCCGCATCCCATGGCCAGGTGGCCCGCGTCCGTCATGTGGGGACCGTGGTCCGTCCAGTCCTTGTCGGCGGAGGTGGGATAGACCCGGGTGGGGATCATGTGGACGCCGGCGTCGGGGACATAGGTGAGGGTGAGGTCACCCAGGGTCCGCGTCCACAGATTCGGCAGGCGGCCCCCGGAATCGTCGGTGGGCTCGTGCTGCGGGTGGGCGGTGGTGGTCTGCCCGCTGGTGGTCATGGTGGGTCCCTTTCCTTGTTCGTGTGTGGGGGTGTTGAGGCGTGGTCCGCTCATGGCGTGAGGAGGCGGACCGGTTCGCCGGCGGCGTAGGCGAGGATGTCGCCGAGTGCGTCGCGGTAGAAGATCTCGTAGGCGTCGGCGGTGACGTAGCCCAGGCGTGGGGTGAGGACGGTTCGCGGAGCGTCGCGCCACGGCGAATCGGTGGGCAGCGGCTCGGTGAAGTGGACGTCCAGGGCGGCTCCGCCCAACGTTCCGGTGTGCAGCGCGGCCGGCAGGGCCTCCTCGTCGACGACGGGTGCGCGGGAGGTGTTGATCAGTAGCGCGTCCGGCCGCATGAGGGCGAGTTCGCGGGTACCGATGAGGCCGACGGTGCGAGGGGAGAGCCGGACATGGAGCGTCACGACGTCCGAGGTGGTCAGCAGTTCCCGTTTGCTGACGGGGGTGACGCCCAGTGCTTTTGCGTGCCCGGGACCGAGGTGAGTGCTCCAGGCGACGACGTCCATGCCGAAGGCGACTCCGACCTGGGCCACGCGACTTCCCACGCCGCCCAGTCCGATGACGCCCCCAGGCGGGGGCCGTTCAGGCCGCGACCCACGGTCTGCTGCCAAGTGCCCTCGCGTAGGTTGCGGTCCTCGGCGGGGAGCGAGCGGGACAGGGCGTGCAGGAGTCCCCATGTCAGCTCGGCCGTCGAGGCCAGCCCTGTGGCGCGGGTGCCGGACACCAGGATTCCCTGTCGCGCGGCCGCGGCCGTGTTGATGGCCGCGTTGGCGGGGCCCGTGGTCACCAGCAGGCGCAGGTTCGGCAGCCTGTCGAGCACGTCGGCGGGGAAGGGGGTGCGCTCGCGCATGGCTACGACCACATCGGACGGCTCCAGCGCGGCGATCACCTCCTCGGGGCTGCCCAAGTGCTCGAAGAAGTAGGTGAGATGGGCGGCTTCGGGCAGGGAATCCCAGGCGGCGTGCCGGTGTGCCGTGCGCTGGTAGTCGTCCAGGGTCGCCACTCGGCGGATCTCAGGCACGAGCGGTCTCCTCGGCGTGTGCGTAGGTGCGGTCCGCGTGTGCGCCAGAGGTACGGGCCGCGTGGACGTTTTCGTCCGCCGACGGATCGGCGAGCGGTTCCGCGGGGCTCGGGCGGAGCAGTTCCAGGGACCAGATCGCGAGGCCGATCAGCGCGATCACCGCTCCGAGCGCGGAGACCCCTGCCCAGCCCACGAGCGGATACAGCGCGGCTGTCAGTGCGGAAGTAACAGTGCTGCCGGCGAAGGCGGAGACCATGAGCGCTGTGGTGACCCGGCTGCGCGCGTGCGGGATGCGGCGGTACAGGACGCTCTGGTGGCTGATCAGCAGTGCCTGCTGTGCCAGGTTGAGCGCCACGATGCCGACCATCAGCGCGCTCAGACCGAGCGGGCCTCCGCGGCCGGCGAGGGCAAGCACGCCCCAGCTGCCCGTCAGTACGATCAGTCCGCCGGTCGTCACCTGGCGGGCGTGACCGCGGTCCGCCAGCCGGCCGGCCACCGACGCGGCGGCGGCCCCGACGACCCCGACCAGACCGAACAGGCCGATGATCGCCGGACCGTACCCGTAGGTGGGGCCGGCCAGCAGGAACGATGAGGCGGTCCACAGGACCGTGAAGCCGCCCATGCCGACCGCGGCCAGAGCCATGCGCCTGCGCAGCAGCGACTCGGTGCGCACCAGAGTCACCACCGAGTGCAGCAGCCGGGGATAGGGCGTCTTCGCGGCCGGCGGTACGAGAGGCAGCACCAGGCGCAGGGTGATCGCCAGCACCACCATGACGCCCGCCGCGAAGACGAACACCAGCCGCCAGTCCCCGAATTCGGCCAGCACCCCGGCAACCGTCCGCGCGAGCATGATGCCGATGAGCAGGCCGCTCATGACCGTGCCCACCACCGCGCCGCGTTCATGATCGCCGGCCAAAGAGGCGGCCATCGGCACGACGATCTGCGCCACGGCGGAGGTCCCCCCGACAAGCGCGACCGAGGCGTACAGCGCACCCAGCGAGGGGGAGGCCGCCGCACCGAGGAGAGCGACAGCGCTCAGGGCGAGCAGCCCGCTCACCAGCCGGCGCCGTTCCAGCACATCACCCAGAGGGACCAGCAGCGCCAGCGAGAGCGCGTAGCCGATCTGCGAGGAGGTGACGATCAGGCCTCCGGCCCCCTCGGAGACACCCAGCGCCTTGGAGATAACGGGCAGCAACGGCTGCGCGTAATAGATGTTCGCGACCGCCGCGCCGCACGTCACCGCCAGCAACAGCACTATCGCGCGGCTCAGCGGGGAGCGGACGACGGCCCCGTCTTGGCTGAATTCTGGATCGTTCATGCCGGAATACTTGCCTTGACTCGGCGTGCCGGTCAAGCGATTTCAGATCGATTGATCCATAAGTGATCAGCATTACTGTGCGCCGTCGACGTGCGGACACTTCGGCACTTGGTGCTTTGTGGAGCAGTTGGTCCAATATGGGAGGCAGGGAAGCGCTCCCCCTGCCGGAACGCTCGTCTTGTGATGCAGGAGGTCCATATGCCACCAGCCGGCCGTCCCCGCGCCTTCGATATGGAGGCCGTACTAGAGGCCGCGATGCTGCTGTTCTGGGAGCAGGGTTACGAAGCGACCTCGCTGGCACAGCTGCGAGCCGCCACCGAGCTGTCCTCCGCGAGCCTGTACGGCGCCTTCGGCTCGAAAGAAGGGCTGTTCAAGCAGGTCGTCGAGCACTACATGAAGGGGCCGGGCGGCACGATCGACATCACCGAGGACGAAACGGTCAGCCCGCGAGAGGCCGTGGCCGGCCTGCTGCACCGCTCGATCGACATGCAGGCCGACTCGTCCCACCCCACCGGCTGTCTCATCGCCCTGTCCGGCACGATGCGGGCACCAGGAGAGGAGCACGCCGCAGTGCGCGCGACCGTGGCGGCACGGCGTGAAGCCGACCGGGTGCGCATCAGGGCCTACGTGGAGCGAGGCATCGCCGCGGGCGAACTCGATGCCGACGCCGACGTCGACGGGGTGACCGCCATGATTCACAGCTTTCTCCTCGGCCTCTCCACGCAGCTGCGCGACGGGGTGGCCGCAACGACTCTGCACACGGCGGTCGGCGTCCTGCTGCTCAACTGGCGCCGCGCATAGAGAAGGAGTCGGCCTGCGGCTCCCGTCGGTCGCGACCGGCCGGACGCCGCTTGGCCACCAGGTGCCCGAGGACGGGGCTCCAGCACCCACGCGCGTTCCGGAGAGGCCGTGTAGCAGGACGACGGGCAGGAAGCCGCTCGTTCTTACGCCTCGTTCTTCGTCACGCACTCCGCACGCGCGGGCGCGGCCTGCGCAGCCTCGCCCGCGAAGCCCGCCTTCTGGCCATCGGTCCCGCCGGTCCGATCTCCCGGAGGAAGCCGCAGAACACATCAAGTTGCTCTGGCCCTGCAACTCCCGCGGATCGACGCCGAAGTCGACTTCATCGTCGGCATGGAACCGGAAGATCGCCAACTCATCTGCAGTCGGCCAGACCCGCAGGTCCGGACACTCGGCATCCGCCGGGCGGGACAGCATGGCCTTCGCCCGGGCGGGACAGCACGGCCTTCGCCCGGGGCACCGGAAGCACCGTCTCTCCTTCGGAGTACTGGCACGTCCGGCCCCTCTCCTCGACTGGATCGAGGACCTCCTGCCAGTCCTCCACGGAGGCAATCGGGACACGCACATCTGGCAAAGACCCCATCAAGCCAAGGTCGAAGAAGCACTTCACGTCATCCCACACCAGGTCGGCCACCCCGCCCTGCCGCCCGGCTCGCCGACCCCACGCCCCCCCCGTTCCTCTTGGCCAAAGACATGGGGCCCCCCCCGAGTCGTGCCGCACTCATAGGATCGTGTAGGTTTTTCGAGTTGCCACGGAGCCGACAGGCACCAGGCAGCCATCCCGCCGCAACAGCGGCACACCACTACTGCACGGCCCCTCACCGGGACCAATTTCGGCATGCCGAAATTCGACCGTGACGTGATTATGCGTCAACGAGGAATTCCGCTAAAGTAGTGATCACGCCGAAAGGCGCGGCAACGCAAGAAGTCGCACCCCAGGCGAACCCCCTCCGACGGGGAATCGGAAACGAATTCGGACCGGCAACGGAACGAAATCGGGTCTGCTAGAGTCGGAAAGGCCGGAAAGCGAAAGCCGGACGGCCGACCCGCTCCAACACGGGGCCGGAGACGGAAACGGATCTGGTAAGGTTGGAAACGCGAAGAAGCCGAAAGGCGGAAACGCACCGGCGAAAATCGGGCCCGCAAGGATCTGATAGAGTCGGAAACGCAAGACCGAAGGGAAGCGCCCGGAGATCCTGGTGAAACAGGAACAAAGGAAGCGTCCGTTCCTTGAGAACTCAACAGCGTGCCAAAAGTCAACGCCAGATATGTTGATACCCCGTCGACCGGAAACTTCCGGGAGATGAGGTTCCTTTGAAAAAGTCCACCACGGCCCATGCGGTCGGGGTGGCACACACAGCGAGGATGCTGTGAACGACCGGACTTATTCCGTCTGGTTGTTCCGCTCTCGTGTGTGTTCACCGGATTACCGGTAAACATTCACGGAGAGTTTGATCCTGGCTCAGGACGAACGCTGGCGGCGTGCTTAACACATGCAAGTCGAACGATGAACCTCCTTCGGGAGGGGATTAGTGGCGAACGGGTGAGTAACACGTGGGCAATCTGCCCTTCACTCTGGGACAAGCCCTGGAAACGGGGTCTAATACCGGATACGACTACCGACCGCATGGTCTGGTGGTGGAAAGCTCCGGCGGTGAAGGATGAGCCCGCGGCCTATCAGCTTGTTGGTGGGGTGATGGCCTACCAAGGCGACGACGGGTAGCCGGCCTGAGAGGGCGACCGGCCACACTGGGACTGAGACACGGCCCAGACTCCTACGGGAGGCAGCAGTGGGGAATATTGCACAATGGGCGAAAGCCTGATGCAGCGACGCCGCGTGAGGGATGACGGCCTTCGGGTTGTAAACCTCTTTCAGCAGGGAAGAAGCGAGAGTGACGGTACCTGCAGAAGAAGCGCCGGCTAACTACGTGCCAGCAGCCGCGGTAATACGTAGGGCGCAAGCGTTGTCCGGAATTATTGGGCGTAAAGAGCTCGTAGGCGGCTTGTCACGTCGGATGTGAAAGCCCGGGGCTTAACCCCGGGTCTGCATTCGATACGGGCAGGCTAGAGTTCGGTAGGGGAGATCGGAATTCCTGGTGTAGCGGTGAAATGCGCAGATATCAGGAGGAACACCGGTGGCGAAGGCGGATCTCTGGGCCGATACTGACGCTGAGGAGCGAAAGCGTGGGGAGCGAACAGGATTAGATACCCTGGTAGTCCACGCCGTAAACGTTGGGAACTAGGTGTGGGCGACATTCCACGTCGTCCGTGCCGCAGCTAACGCATTAAGTTCCCCGCCTGGGGAGTACGGCCGCAAGGCTAAAACTCAAAGGAATTGACGGGGGCCCGCACAAGCAGCGGAGCATGTGGCTTAATTCGACGCAACGCGAAGAACCTTACCAAGGCTTGACATACACCGGAAACGTCTGGAGACAGGCGCCCCCTTGTGGTCGGTGTACAGGTGGTGCATGGCTGTCGTCAGCTCGTGTCGTGAGATGTTGGGTTAAGTCCCGCAACGAGCGCAACCCTTGTTCTGTGTTGCCAGCATGCCCTTCGGGGTGATGGGGACTCACAGGAGACTGCCGGGGTCAACTCGGAGGAAGGTGGGGACGACGTCAAGTCATCATGCCCCTTATGTCTTGGGCTGCACACGTGCTACAATGGCCGGTACAATGAGCTGCGATACCGCGAGGTGGAGCGAATCTCAAAAAGCCGGTCTCAGTTCGGATTGGGGTCTGCAACTCGACCCCATGAAGTCGGAGTTGCTAGTAATCGCAGATCAGCATTGCTGCGGTGAATACGTTCCCGGGCCTTGTACACACCGCCCGTCACGTCACGAAAGTCGGTAACACCCGAAGCCGGTGGCCCAACCCCTTGTGGGAGGGAATCGTCGAAGGTGGGACTGGCGATTGGGACGAAGTCGTAACAAGGTAGCCGTACCGGAAGGTGCGGCTGGATCACCTCCTTTCTAAGGAGCACTTCTTACTCGGACTTGTCCGGGTCAGAGGCCAGTACATCAGCGAATGTCTGATGCTGGTTGCTCATGGGTGGAACGTTGACTATTCGGCACACTCGGTTGGTTGTCACTAGTACTGCTTCGGCGTGGAACGTGGGGATTGATGGAGTGGGCCGGGCACGTTGTTGGGTATCTGAGGGTACGGACCGTTGAGTCTGGACCTTCGCGATGCCGGCCCCAGTGAACTCAGCCTTCGGGTTGGGGTGGTGGGTGGCTGGTCGTTGCTTGAGAACTGCACAGTGGACGCGAGCATCTGTGGCCAAGTTTTTAAGGGCGCACGGTGGATGCCTTGGCACCAGGAACCGATGAAGGACGTGGGAGGCCACGATAGGCCCCGGGGAGCTGTCAACCAAGCTTTGATCCGGGGGTGTCCGAATGGGGAAACCCGGCAGTCGTCATGGGCTGTCACCCGCTGCTGAACACATAGGCAGTGTGGAGGGAACGCGGGGAAGTGAAACATCTCAGTACCCGCAGGAAGAGAAAACAACCGTGATTCCGGGAGTAGTGGCGAGCGAAACCGGATGAGGCCAAACCAGTCACGTGTGATACCCGGCAGGGGTTGCGTGGTTGGGGTTGTGGGAGTTCTCTTTTGCAGTCTGCCGGCTGTGAGACGAGTCAGAAACCGTTGATGTAGGCGAAGGACATGCGAAAGGTCCGGCGTAGAGGGTAAGACCCCCGTAGCTGAAACATTAGCGGCTCGTTTGAGAACCACCCAAGTAGCACGGGGCCCGAGAAATCCCGTGTGAATCTGGCGGGACCACCCGTTAAGCCTAAATATTCCCTGGTGACCGATAGCGGATAGTACCGTGAGGGAATGGTGAAAAGTACCGCGGGAGCGGAGTGAAATAGTACCTGAAACCGTGTGCCTACAAGCCGTGGGAGCGTCGCTGTATGTGCTTGCACATGCAGTCGTGACTGCGTGCCTTTTGAAGAATGAGCCTGCGAGTTTGCGGTATGTTGCGAGGTTAACCCGTGTGGGGAAGCCGTAGCGAAAGCGAGTCCGAATAGGGCGTTGAGTAGCGTGCCCAAGACCCGAAGCGGAGTGATCTAGCCATGGGCAGGTTGAAGCGGAGGTAAGACTTCGTGGAGGACCGAACCCACCAGGGTTGAAAACCTGGGGGATGACCTGTGGTTAGGGGTGAAAGGCCAATCAAACTCCGTGATAGCTGGTTCTCCCCGAAATGCATTTAGGTGCAGCGTCGTGTGTTTCTTGCCGGAGGTAGAGCACTGGATAGGCGATGGGCCCTACCGGGTTACTGACCTTAGCCAAACTCCGAATGCCGGTAAGTGAGAGCGCGGCAGTGAGACTGTGGGGGATAAGCTCCATGGTCGAGAGGGAAACAGCCCAGAGCATCGACTAAGGCCCCTAAGCGTGTGCTAAGTGGGAAAGGATGTGGAGTCGCAGAGACAACCAGGAGGTTGGCTTAGAAGCAGCCACCCTTGAAAGAGTGCGTAATAGCTCACTGGTCAAGTGATTCCGCGCCGACAATGTAGCGGGGCTCAAGCACACCGCCGAAGTCGTGTCATTGCAGTAATACTCCCAACGGAGGCTGTGATGGGTAGGGGAGCGTCGTGTGCCGGGTGAAGCAGCCGTGGAAACGAGTTGTGGACGGTTCACGAGTGAGAATGCAGGCATGAGTAGCGATACACACGTGGGAAACGTGTGCGCCGATTGACTAAGGGTTCCTGGGTCAAGCTGATCTGCCCAGGGTAAGTCGGGACCTAAGGCGAGGCCGACAGGCGTAGTCGATGGACAACCGGTTGATATTCCGGTACCCGCTTTGAAACGCCCAGTATCGAATCCATTAATGCTAAGGCCGTGAAGCCGGCCTGGAGTCTTCGGACAAAGGGACGTGGTGGAGCCGCCGATCCAAGGTGGTAGTAGGTAAGCGATGGGGTGACGCAGGAAGGTAGTCCAGCCCGGGCGGTGGTTGTCCCGGGGTAAGGGTGTAGGCCGTGTGGTAGGTAAATCCGTCACACGTTAAGGCTGAGACCTGATGCCGAGCCGATTGTGGTGAAGTGGATGATCCTATGCTGTCGAGAAAAGCCTCTAGCGAGTTTCATGGCGGCCCGTACCCTAAACCGACTCAGGTGGTCAGGTAGAGAATACCGAGGCGTTCGGGTGAACTATGGTTAAGGAACTCGGCAAAATGCCCCCGTAACTTCGGGAGAAGGGGGGCCATTGCTGGTGATGAGTCTTGCACTCTGAGCTGGTGGTGGCCGCAGAGACCAGCGAGAAGCGACTGTTTACTAAAAACACAGGTCCGTGCGAAGCCGTAAGGCGATGTATACGGACTGACGCCTGCCCGGTGCTGGAACGTTAAGGGGACCGGTTAGTCACATTTCGGTGTGGCGAAGCTGAGAACTTAAGCGCCAGTAAACGGCGGTGGTAACTATAACCATCCTAAGGTAGCGAAATTCCTTGTCGGGTAAGTTCCGACCTGCACGAATGGCGTAACGACTTCTCGACTGTCTCAACCATAGGCCCGGTGAAATTGCATTACGAGTAAAGATGCTCGTTTCGCGCAGCAGGACGGAAAGACCCCGGGACCTTTACTATAGCTTGATATTGGTGTTCGGTTCGGCTTGTGTAGGATAGGTGGGAGACTTTGAAGCAGCCACGCCAGTGGTTGTGGAGTCATTGTTGAAATACCACTCTGGTCGTGCTGGATGTCTAACCTGGGTCCGTGATCCGGATCAGGGACAGTGTCTGGTGGGTAGTTTAACTGGGGCGGTTGCCTCCTAAAGAGTAACGGAGGCGCCCAAAGGTTCCCTCAGCCTGGTTGGCAATCAGGTGTTGAGTGTAAGTGCACAAGGGAGCTTGACTGTGAGACTGACGGGTCGAGCAGGTACGAAAGTAGGGACTAGTGATCCGGCGGTGGCTTGTGGAAGCGCCGTCGCTCAACGGATAAAAGGTACCCCGGGGATAACAGGCTGATCTTCCCCAAGAGTCCATATCGACGGGATGGTTTGGCACCTCGATGTCGGCTCGTCGCATCCTGGGGCTGGAGTCGGTCCCAAGGGTTGGGCTGTTCGCCCATTAAAGCGGTACGCGAGCTGGGTTTAGAACGTCGTGAGACAGTTCGGTCCCTATCCGCTGTGCGCGTAGGAGTATTGAGAAGGGCTGTCCCTAGTACGAGAGGACCGGGACGGACGAACCTCTGGTGTGCCAGTTGTCCTGCCAAGGGCATGGCTGGTTGGCTACGTTCGGAAAGGATAACCGCTGAAAGCATCTAAGCGGGAAGCCTGCTTCGAGATGAGTACTCCCACCCCCTTTGAGGGGTTAAGGCTCCCAGTAGACGACTGGGTTGATAGGCCAGATATGGAAGCCTGGTAACGGGTGGAGTTGACTGGTACTAATAGGCCGAGGGCTTGTCCTCAGTTGCTCGCGTCCACTGTGTAGGTTCTGAAGTAACGACCTGTGTTTTTGCCGGGTTGGTTAACTTCATAGTGTTTCGGTGGTCATTGCGTTAGGGAAACGCCCGGTTACATTCCGAACCCGGAAGCTAAGCCTTTCAGCGCCGATGGTACTGCAGGGGGGACCCTGTGGGAGAGTAGGACGCCGCCGAACAATCATTGTGGGAAAGCCCCGCACCTTATGGTGCGGGGCTTTCCTGCGTTCCGGGGCCCATCCGTCCCCGCTGCGCGGGTCCTTGAGACGCCCGGCCTGCACCCTGCACCTTGCCCGGCTTCGGCGAGATCCGTGCGCTCGTTCCTGATTACCCTCACGCAACCCTGCACACGGCCGGGAGACACACGGCCGGGAGACACACGGCCGGGAGACACACGGCCGGGAGGCGGCAGAAGGCACCGGAAGCGGCGTCCCTGATGCGCCTGCGGCCACCGGCACGGCTGTCTGTGCTGCCAGGTACCCTCGGAGACATCGTCAACGCGGCCCGACGGGCTTCCGCTCCACCCCGGTGGAGTCTCGAAGGACATGCCCCCACCCGCACGAGTCACTTCGTGCTGCCTGGGGGAAGTCCTTGCTGTTCCGTGCGTCCGCGAAAACGGTCGCCGTCAAGGCACTCGACGGTTCGCTGTTCCCGTTCCCCACCGACCAGTTCGTCCGCATGCACGGCTACCGGCCCACCACCTCGGAGGTGCGTTCCTGGGAGCGCAGCATCCCCCTTCTGGCCGCCGCGCTCAACGACGCGGGCCTGGGGGACGTGGAGGTCATGCTGGAGTACGCGCTCCCGCTGAACAGCAAACGCGCCGACGTCGTGCTCGCCGGAGTGCATCCGGTGACGGGGGAGCCGTCGTACGTCGTGGTGGAGCTCAAGCAGTGGAGCCAGGCCGTACCTGACGAGGACGACCCGGTTCTGTGCCGTATCGACGCGTATGCACATCCGGTCCTCAACCCCATAGAGCAGGTGCGGCGCTACTGCGAGTACCTCGTGAACTTCAATGGCGCGGTGGCTGAGCATCCCGGCCGGGTCAGCGGAGTGGCGTTCCTCCACAATGCCACCGATGCCGGCGTCAGCGGCCTGCGCGCGATTGAGCTCGACGACCGTGGTCAGATGTTCACCGGCGATCGGCGTGGAGAGTTCCTCGATCACCTCCGCGCCAGGCTCAGCAACAAGCACCCCGGCGCCCGCGCCGCCGACGCGCTGCAGGCGGGTAAGACCGTCCCCTCGAAACAATTGATGGCAGTCGCGGCCCAAGAGGTACGAGAACGCGAGCAGTTCGTCCTTCTCGACGAACAACAGGTCGCGTACCGATGCGTGCTCAACGCAGTGCGCAAGGCGAAGCGGCCCGGCCGCAAGGAGATCGTGGTGGTCACCGGCGGGCCCGGCACCGGCAAGAGCGTCATCGCGCTTTCCCTGCTCGGCGAGCTGTACCGGCAGGGTGTTCCGGCCCTGCACGCCACCGGCTCCCAGTCGTTCACCAAGACGATGCGGAAGGTCGCGGGTACCCGCAAGCGAGAGGTGCAGGAGCTGTTCAAGTACTTCAACAGCTTCATGACCACAGAGGAGAACAGCCTCGATGTCCTGATCTGCGACGAGGCCCACCGCATCCGTGAGACCTCCGCCAACCGCTACACACCCGCGGCACACCGCGCCGGCAGGCGGCAGATCGACGAACTCATCGACGTCGCCCGTGTGCCCGTCTTCCTTCTGGACGAGCACCAGGTGGTGCGGCCGGGCGAGATGGGCACCTTGGATGAAATCAAGGCGGCTGCGGCAGGCAAGGGCTTGGACTGCCGTGTCGTGCCGCTGGAGAGCCAGTTCCGGTGCGGCGGCAGCGATGCCTATCTGCGCTGGGTGGTACGGCTGCTCGGCCTGGAGCCCGGCGGCCCGGTGCCGTGGGAGCCGGACGGTCGCATGCGGCTGCTGGTCGCCGACAGTCCGCAGGAGATGGAAACGTTTCTGGACGCCCGGCGGGCCCGGAATGACAGCGCCCGTATGTCAGCCGGCTACTGCTGGCGTTGGTCCCCGGAGCCCAGGCCCGGCGCACCACTCCCGGCCGACGTCGTCATCGGAGACTGGGCCCGCCCCTGGAACCTGCGAGGCGACCGCTCCGTATCCGGCGCGCCCCCGTCCGCGCTGTGGGCCACCGATCCTGCGGGCTTCGGCCAGGTCGGCTGCGTCTACACCGCTCAGGGCTTCGAGTACGACTGGTCCGGCGTCATCATCGGCCCCGACCTGGTCTGGCGCGGCGGCCGTTGGGTCACGGACCGCACGGCGTCCAGGGACCCGGTCTTCAAGAAGTCCACCCCGGAGGCCGATGTGGACCGACTCATCCGCAATGCCTACAAGGTGCTGCTGACCCGAGGCATGGTCGGCACGATCGTTTACTCAACGGATCCGGAGACCCGGGAGAAGCTGCGGGAACTGGTGGGTGGCTGCCCGGAGCGGGAACCCACCCTGGGCTGAACGCACGGCGGAGAGTCCGGCAGGAGGGCAGGAGGGCAGGAGGGCAGGAGGGCAGGAGGGCAGGAGGGCAGGACGGGAACGGCCGTTTCTCGTTCGGCATCGCAGCGCATGCCGGCCCTCCACCCGGAGACATCGGGGGCCGCATGCCCTCTGGAGCATTCCAGAGTTCCGCTCGCCATCGGGCGTGGTCGGCTCACACAACCGGTAGAAGGACCTTGGCGTCCACCGTTCAGAACAAGCCTCACGCCACTGACAGCGTGATCCGGCCAGGATGGCCGCTGCCCTGGCCGACAGCGGTGCCGATTTTCCCGGCAAGCGGCCGTATCCCTAGGATCTCCGGTACCGGTTGCGGCCCGACGGGCTTCCCACGAGGACATGCCCCCACCCGCACGAGTCACTCGTGCCCAGGGGGAACCACCTCGTGTCCATGCTGCTGCTGAAGTTGGCGGCTGAAGATCTGCTGACGCTGAACGCAAGGCGGCGTATGGTGCCGCACCTCGCCGCCCGATGGCGACACTTCCGAGGGGCTGACGCCTCGCTGACTGAACGTTCCGCGTGGGCGGAAAGCCTCGTGAGCCTCGCCAATGACCTGGTCGCCGCTGGTCGCGGGAAGGTGGAGATGATCGTCGAGTGCGCTGCCACGCTCGACGAGGCCGAACGACCGGGTGACCCCCGACTCATCGACGTCGTTCTCGTCGGCCGGCATCCGCAGGAGCGCCGACTGTCCGTGCAACTGGTCGAGTTGAAGCGTTGGTCGATGGTGACCAGGGTGGAACAGGCCACCGCGGATCTGGTGCACGTACCGGGGATGGGCAGAAAGAAGCACCCTGCCGTTCAATTGCGCGAGTATTACGAGGCTTTCACGAGCAGTAGTGGGCCGCTGAACGGGCTCGACTTCGAATGCGGCGGATTCGCTTACCTGCACAACGCCACCGAGGCGACCGTGCCGGCACTGATCGACGTGGATGCGCCGACCGGCGCCTACGCACAGGTGTACACAAGCGACCGGCGCGAAGAGCTGCTGGCCGACCTCCGGAGGAACTTCGCTGATGAAGGTGGCGCTTCCGCGGCCGAGCTACTCCTGCGGAGCATGGGCTTGCGCAACACACCCCTGCTCGACGCCATGATTCGGTCCCGTGGAGACGACACCGTCTTCACGCTGCGCGGTCGGCAGAAGACGGTCGCTGACCAGATCCTGGGCACCGCTTGCCAGGCCCTTCCGGACCCTCAGCGTCCTGCCCTCGTCCCGGACGAGCGACGTGTGGTCTTCTTGGTGACCGGTGGCGCAGGCACCGGCAAGAGTGCCATCGGCCTCCAGATCAAAGCGGAGTTGGAGGCCCAGGGCCGGACGGTCAAGTACGCCAGCGGTAGCAGGGCCTTCAACGGCGCGATCCAGGAGCACGTCGGCTACGGTGACCGGCAGTTCAGGGAGAGCTTCACCTACTTCAGCAGCTTTGTCACCCCGCCGGACCCACCGCTGGACGTGCTGATCTGCGATGAAGCGCACCGCCTGCGGGACCGGTCGACCAACCGTTTCTGGAAGCCCGAACAGCAGGGCACACAACCACAGGTGGACGAGCTTCTCGACGCGTCCCGCCTGACGGTGTTCTTCCTGGACGAGGGCCAGTCCGTGCGGCCGAACGAGGTGGGCACCGTCGGTCTGATCGAGGATGCGGCGGAGCGGCACGACGCCCGACTCGTGCGCTACGGCCTCCAGGAGCAGTTCCGGTGCGGCGGCAGCGATGCCTATATCCGCTGGGTGCGTGCCGTCCTCGGGGTGACGGATGGTGTGCCGGAGCAGTGGACACCGGACGGTCTGATGCACATCGAGACGGCGGATACCCCGGAGGAGCTCGAACGCATCATTCGCGCCGAAGCGCTGGCCGGTGCCTCGGCACGCATGGTTGCGGGCTACTGCTGGCCCTGGACGAAGCCGCTCGGCAAGGAGAAACGGTTGGAGGCCGACGTCCGCATCGGTGACTGGCACAGGGCATGGAACGCGGACAGCGACACGTTCTGCCAGAACGACGCACCACCGTCGAAGATCTGGTCCGTGCACGAGAACGGCCTCGACCAGATCGGCTGCGTCTACACGGCACAGGGTCTCGAGTGGGACTGGTGCGGCGTGATCATGGGGGAGGACATGGTGCGCCGTGACGACCGATGGGTGTTCCGCCGGGGCAAGGAGCGCAAGGGCCTGGAACCGGGCGTCAAGCGCGTTGCCGTACCCGGCTCGTTCGACCCGAAGGTGAGAGCCGGCAGTGTCGATGACGACGAGTTCGCCCGGCTCGTCCGCCATGCCTACCACGTGCTGATGACCCGGGCCAGCCGTGCGACCGTGCTCTACTCCACGGATGAGGAGACACGGGCCTACCTGAAGGAACTCGTCGGTGAGCTCCAGCTCCACGGGTTGCGTCCCACCTGGGAGAACCTGCCGCACGAGGCACGCATACCGCACCTGCCCCGGCCCCGGAGGGGAAAGCGACCCCGCAAGAATCGGAGCAAGCCGGGTGCACAGGGGCCGGATCTGCGACTGTTCTGACCGACCCTGCCGGTGATGCGGAGTGGCGGGCTCTCCGGGCCCGCCACATGCCTGTGTCAGAAGACCAGGCCCGCTGCCGCGGTCAGGGCCGCCACCACGAAATTGGCGATGACACTGACGGCGACGTCGACCAGGATCTCGCGAACCCGGTGACGACGTGCAGGCTTGTACTCAACGGGGTTCATGTGTAACCACTCCTTGGCCTGAGCTGGAAGTGGCAGGGATCGCCCTACCGGGCATCCGCACTCACACCACGTGCAGCACGCAGTGGAAACCACTCGTCAGTCACAGCCGAGGATCGGACCGAACACCGCCGACGTACCCTCCGGGAAGGTGCGCAGCGTGAACAACACTAGTACAGACATGCGTTGAGCGTGATGGGGTTTCTGCCGTCGTCCGGCCGTGGTCATGTCGCCCGAGGAAGCCGCCGAATTGCCTGCTCGCGACTCACCAACCTGTGTCTTCGTGGGGCAACGTGCGGAGCCGCGGAGGAGTGCCGCGCTCCTGAATTGATGACATCGATTCAGGAGGCGCCCAACCGGAGGGGGATCTGGTCCTTCCAGGACGACGGCGGCGGCTGCCTTGCGGAGTCGGTTCAGGCAGGCGGTGTCGCGCCGGGTGCGCGCTCCACTGCGCCGTCCCGTGGCCTTTGTGAAGGTGACGAAAGCGTGGTCGGAGAGCCGAAGGCGGGCATAGCCTGCGTGAAGCATTGCATGTGGGTCGGGACGACCTACGGTGCGGCGGAGGTGTCATGGGTGGGGAGCCGCAGGGACCAGCAGCCGTCAGGGAACTCGGGGCACTGGCCGGAGGGCATCCGAAAAATTCGACCAGACATCCGGAGGGCGGGGAACATGCCGAGGAGATGGCAGTGTCTCGGGAACGTCACACCGTGCCCGAGGTGCCGGATCCGTATGGCGAACAGGCATTATTGAGTTCTGCCATGGTCGAGGGCTATGACGCCGTACCGGCCGTGGAGCGGAACCGGTTGCTGCGATACCTGGAAGCGGTCGTCGAGGCCCGCCGCACACCGGTGCACGCCGCCGTCGCCTTCAACGCCGTGTACTTCGGCTATGACCTCGACGGCGAGGGCTATGGTCGTAGCCCTCTTCGTCTCGACGACTTCCCCGTGGTCACGCTCGGCGAGCGCGCCCCCGCCCTCCCTGTCGGCGCCATGGTGTGCGTTGCCACGGGGTCGGATCCGCTCTACGCCGAGATCCTCTACAAGGAGGGTGCCCACCCGGACGTGGACACCCTCGGTGACGTACCGGCCTGGGTATCCGGGGCGCCGGCGGGTGCCGAAGGTCCGGGCAGGCCGGGAGCGGACACCTCTCCACAGCGCCGGGAACTCTTGGTTCCGGACCCGCACGCTTTTGGCCCCGGGGTGAGCCTTTCGCCCTCCCAGCTCCACCGCTTGCGTACCCACCAGCGCTGGATCAACGAGGACGGCCATGTCGTTATCGATGCCTGCTACCCGTCCCGGGAAGCGGCCCGGCGTGGTGACTTATCCGCCTATGCGGACTATCTCTTGACCACCGCACGGGCACAGCTGCTCAGCCCATGTGTCCCCGTGTCGCTCGTCGAACTCGTGGGCAGCACGGATGGTGACGCGCTCCGCGCCGGTCTGCTCCGCCTCCTCGACACCGTGCGAAGCATCCTCGCCTCCAGCGATCTTCTGCGTATGTGGGGTCTGTACGCCATGACCCGGGAGGCACTTGCGGCCTGCTGGCGTGACACCGGACCGCTTGGTGGTGACGACCTGAGAACTCTCGCGGCGGCCGTGGGACACGCGGCCACCCCGTCGTGGCGCCGCCACGGACTGACCGCTCCAGTCACGGTCTACACAGCGGTCGGACCCTGGCTGCGCACGTTGCCCGGAGCCAAGGACCTGCTCAAGGGAGTGGAGTACGCCGCAGCGGTGTGCCGCGCGAACGTGACACTTGCCGACGTGGTCCAACGGGACAGCAATCAGGGCCTGTTCGCGAACGGCACCCGGGTCGTGCTCGACGACGTCTTCGAAGGCGGGGGCGTCTGGCGTTCCCACCACCCCGGTGACGTGGAAGGTCCCGGCGACCCTCTGGCCCCGGCCGGACGGGGATGGGCCTCCACCACGGCAATGACCCCCTGGTCGGAGTCGGAGTCGGAGTCGGAGTCAGAGCCGGAGCCGGTTGAATCGCCGCTCGCGGACGATGCTGCCCTTGGACTGAGTGAGCTGCTGCAGACCGGTGGAGAAGAGGTTGTCTGGCGGCTGCCGCTGCGCCTGGGCCATCTCATCGATGGTTGCCTTCCCCTGCGCTCACCTATTGCCGGGGAACTGCGGGCGGCCTGCGGGCGGCAGCCCACGATTCGGCTCGAGCTCGACCACCCCGGCGGCACCCTCGACTACGGCGAAGCCGTTCAGAACACTGTCGCAGAACTCGGTGAGGGAGCCGGCCGCCTGACCGGAGTGGTCTGGCCCCTCGAGTTCTTCCCCGGCCTGGTGCTCCAGCTCCACTGGCCCCGCGGCGGCCGGGTGATCCGGGTGGTCACGACGCGGCTCGAGCAGCCGATGCAGGTCGGCCGGCGAGTGATCGGGCACTGTTACGACCCGTGCGTCCTCACCCGGGAGGACGCCCCGGGCAGTGACCGCAGTGGTGACACGGCAGCGGGCCTCGGGCCGCGGCAATTGGTGATGCGCACGGTCCGCCGTTGCGGGCTGCTCACACTGGAGGGCCATGCCCTGCTCGACCGGTGCGGCCTGCCCCTTGCCGTCTATGGCCGCCGGCCGGCTCGGACACAGTCCGCCGTCCTCGAAGCGGCGGTGGCGGAACTCCTCAACGAGCGGCTTCTCGAACCAGCCGTCGGCAGCCGTGACTCGACAGGACAGCCGCATTTCCCGGCGCGCCCCGGGGAACGGACCATACCGCTCATCGGCTACCGCCCCGCCCGGATACGCGTGATACGTCCCTGGGGTGCCACTGGGCCGGAGACCGGGCGGATGCGCGGTGTGCAGCACGTACCCGGCCATCTGCGCCGTCTGTTGCCGGGGCGCTCTCCGAGCGAAGTCCAGCGGACCGCCTTCCGGGAGCACTGCCGCAGACTCGGCAAGGCGGACGGCTGGGAGCTGCCCGAAGGTTACACATTCGTCACCCAGCACACCCGTGGCCTCTGAGCCTCGGATCAAGCCCGCTCATGTGACCCACCTGGCTTGCACCACTCTTGCCCAGCCATGTTGACGCTGGGTGAACGAACCCACACAAGACGCATCACCGAACGGAGCGCTCACGCATGCAGGACCGCTACCACGTCGTCGCGGGGCCGCCGTTGTCTCCGCAGGGCGTGTCAGCCGAGGGCCTCGGAGTTCTGGCCGCAGCACTCAACGCACTGGAACGTCCGACCGCCGCCGCCCTGGACGACCTGAAGGTCGACATGGTGGAACTGGCCTTCAACTCCCTCCCTCCCAAAAACCGGCAGAGATTGCTCGGCCGCACGGGAATCCGTATGGCGGCCCCCCGGCGGGCGGGCAGCGCATTATGCCGAGACGTCCTCGCCAGGCTGCAGCGCGAGGCACGGTTGCACTCGTGTACCTGCGGTGTCGTAGCCCTCACCCAACCGGTGATGAACGATGTCGGGAGGGCCGCCGTCGCAGAGGGCGGCGAAACCGTCTCCGACCCGGTTTCCCGGTGGGGCGAGGCTCTGGTCCGGGCTGCTGTATTTGCGTGGTGCAACGCTTCGGTTGCCGATGCCCGTGTCCTTGTCTGGGCGGCTGACCAGGGATGGTTCGGGGCGGCGGCGGATGCGGAGGAGGCGCAACGACTTGATGCCGTACACGCCGCCGCGCGGTCCGTCGTGGAGGCGAACCCGGACTTCATTCCCGGCGCGCCCGAAGCCTTCGGCGAGCCCGATCGGAAAGAACTGCAGTCGGCGACGCCCATCCCGGACGAGCCGGCAACGCGCACTTCGACGCCGGAGGCGGACGTCCCGGAGGCGCCCGGAGCGGCCCCCGAGGGGGCCGGGGCCGAGGACGACGCGGATCCGGAAGAGGCCTGCCGGAGGCTGGAGATCATCCTTGCGGAGGCGGTGCGGGCCGCCCGGCGGGCGATCGTCGCGATCGAGGACGGGCGCCCTCCCGCCGAGGACGACCTGACGACGTTGGCCGGGCTGACGGCCGGATTCGCCAGCGCTCGGTCCGTGTTCACCGCGGCGGGCATCGATGCGGGGCCGCTGCGCCTGGCGGACATGGCGCGGGCCGCGCGGTCGCATCGAGTGGCACGCGACCTCGACCGCGTCGAGCGGGCGACCCTGCGGGAGTTGCTGTCCATCGGTTGTCGGGCGGGCAGTCCGGCAGCCTCCGCCGCCGAGGCCGTGCGCGCCGTCGCCAGGCGGCTCCTCGGCATACCGGCCTGGGGAGAGGCGGAACGGCTGGAGAGCACCGCGCTGACGGCGCTCTCCGAGCTCGTCCGGCTGAGGCGGCAGACGGATGCCGCGGCGGAGATTTTGAACCTGCAGGATCAGGTCGTCAGGGTGCTGCCCGCCTGTGCCATGGCCGCGGTGATGGCACACGAGCTGACGTTGCCCGAGGCGACGGAAGCCCGCTCCGGCGGCGAGCCCGGTGAGGCTGCCGACGCGGCCCCGGGCGCGAGTGTTCCCGCTGCCCTGCCGGGCCAGTCGCACAGCGAGGCGGGGGAGGCCATCGGCTCCCGTGCCTCTGCTCCGGACGCCTCGGAGAGCGTGGAGGCGGAAGAGATCGGCGACACCGTGACGGACGCCGACGGGCCGGCGACCACCTCGGCGAGGGACGGGCACCTGGCCGCAGCTCGCAACGAAGACTTGGGCAAGGGCGCGACCGAGCGTCCGGCCAGGGATGCCACCGAGAAGTCTGCCGAGGGCTCCGAGGCCGGACATGATCCGGCTTCCAGCACCCAGCTGGGGAAGGCTCCCTCCGAAACTTCTCCGGCCGGCCTGCCGGAAGCTATGCCCCGGCCCGCTCCGCTCTCCGGGGGTGGCGAGGCGCTGCCTGCGGCCCCCGGCCCCATGACCTTGCGCACCGCTCCCACCGCGGATGACACCCATATTGCGCCTACGGGCACCGTCGGAACGACGCATGGCTCCGAGGCCCCGAAGGAGGAAGCGGACCAGGGCGACGACGGGGCTTCCGCCGAGCAAGTCCTGGCACGGCTGGTCGCAGAGCGGCGCTTCGGACTCGCCCATCATGTTGCGCGAGCCGCAGGCCGCCCCGAACCCCAGGCGACGGCACTCCGTCTGGCCGGTGCGACAGCGCTCCTCGCCTCCGGCGCCAGCCATGGTGCCCGGCTGGTCGCCGACCTGCTTCAGCAGCAGAGTGGCTTTGTCGGGCGTGACGTAGAGGGTAACGAACTCGTCCTGTTTCCCGCCCTGTTGCGTGCGGCTCTGGTCACCGGTGACCACCTGGCGGGTGCTCAGCTCAAGGCCATGGTGCCCCGGCTTCCGGATGCGCTGGGGGAAGTGGCAACCACCGTCGCGGACCGTGCGCTCAGTGGAGCCCTGATGATTGCCTCCCCGCTGGTCGTCATCGCCGACGCCTCCGAGACCGAGGCCCGGCTACGGGAGCTTCGCGAACAGTGCAGCGCCCTCATCGCACAACAGCGGCTCAGGTTCGCCAGGGCGACGGACATCGCCAAGCGATGGCTGGCTCCCGGCGAAGGACTGCTCGGCTCGATGCTCACGGCCGTGATCAATGATGACCGTGGCGTGTTGCCGACCGTTCGGGAGACGACGGAGCGCCTGTCAAAACTGTCCGAGATCAACGGCGAGATCGACCGTATGGACCGCAAGTACCGTTCGTCCAGCGGCAAACCACTTCAGGGATCCGGACGGCACGACCTGGTGCATGTCGTCGAGCGTGCCGTGGGTCTGGCCAAGGACTGGTGCCTGGCTGTTGACGGGGAGCGCAGGGGCGAGCGGTCGGACGGGAACCGGGCCGCCAAGGAAGTCTCGGCTCTGCGCCAGTCGATGCTGGCACGGCGTGACGCCGTACTGACGGAACTCGAACTGCTGGCGAGGCGCCCCGGAACTGTCGCCGCGGCGGCCGCGTGGGCGGCGCGCAGTGCCATGGATGAGCTGTTCGCCCTGCTGTCCGGCGACACCGGGACGGTGCGTCTCGGCAGCGGCGTCGATCCGGAACTCGTGTTGGACGTGGAGCTGCTGAAGGTCTGCGACACCGTCGGGGAGCGGCCCTCGCTCGACCGGCTTCTGCCGGCGGTTGACCGCAGCTGGGAGGAGGCACTGCGCGAGAGGCTCGATCGAGATGCGTTCACCGCGGCCCGCACGATGGTGGAACTGGCGGCTCGTGGGGCACTGCCCGCTGCGGAGAGCACGGCGTTCGACCCGCGGGCAGATGCCGAGATCGACGAGCTGGAGGCCACGAGGCGCACGGCTCTCCGGGCGGGGCACGACGAACTCGTCGCGGAACTGCACCGGGCGCAGGCAGACGGCGCCGTGACGGATGATCAGGATCTCCGGATGCAGGAGCTGCTGGCAGATGCCCGCACGCGTCTCGACGGCAACGGCCATCGTGACCTGATCGACGTGCGGTGGGCGCTGGATACGGTACGGGCGGATCTGCCTACCCACCGGCAGGAAGCAACCGACCGGATCCGAGCCCGGCTCGACGCCCTGGACCTGACGGAGGACGAACGGGCACAGGTGCTGCGACACCTGGACACCGGCGGCCTGGCGACCGCGGCCGACCTCGTCTACTTCCTGGAGATCGGTGAACCCGTCCCGGAGATCGAGGCGGGCGAGCCCCATCTGACCGAGTTCTTCCCCGTCGTGCCCGACGGGCTGCCCAAGGGCATCGACGACGAACTCATCGAAATGGTCCGCTCCGGCGGGCAGCACCCGACCGTTCCCGTCCTGGACTACGGAAACCTCTCCAGCGACGAGGCGGCACTGGCGGCGGACGCCCTGAACGATTGGCGTGAGCTGGGCGTCACCGAGCCGAAGGACCGGCCCAACGTCTCCGCCCGGCGGAAGCTGCTCCCGGCCCTGAAACTCCTGGGCTACGACGCCGAGAGCGCCCGGTGGCTGGATGAGCTCTCGCCGCACCGACGCGAGTACCGCTTCCTCGAAGCGACCGGCGTGGAGGTCAACGGCCGGGCCAAGGTCCCGGCTTTCGGCTCGCAGATCAAGGAGCAGGGCGGCAACCTCCGTGTGCTGATGCTCTGGGGCCGCCCGCCTGCCGAGGTCGTCATGAGTCTGGCGTCCCGGGATCCCAGCGCGACCAGTCTCCTGATCGTTTACTTCGGCACCCTCGCCCGCGAGGCCCGCGCGGAACTCGCCGCCCGGCCCGACCGTCTGCAGCATCTGCTGGTCGTGGACGATGCGGCCCTGGCCTATCTCGCGGCGCGAGGCAACCGGCAGGTCAGCACATCTACGCAGACCCTGCTGCCGTTCTCCGGTGTCAACCCGTACATCAGAGAGAAGCGCGGCCGCATTGGGTGGGAAATGTTTTACGGGCGAGACGCGGAACGCAAAAGCATCCTCGACCCGCGAGGCACCCAGGTCATCTTCGGCGGCCGCGGCCTGGGCAAGTCGGCGCTGCTCAGCGACGCCGGGGAACGATTCATGGACCAGCGCCCCGGATTTCACCAGCCGGTGTACGTGAACCTGGACCAGGAAAACATCGGCAAGGGAAGCTCCCTCGGACCGGAGGCCCTGTGGAGTGTCCTGGACCGGGAACTGACCGACGCCCAGGTGCTGGGCCGGCCCCAGGGCCGCAAGTCACAACAGGACCGCTCCGAGCGGGTGCGTGCGGGAATCCGTAGCTGGCTCGACGGGGACTCGCGACGCCGCCTGCTGATTCTGCTCGACGAGTGCGACCAGTTCTTCGAGGCGGACGCCCCTCGCTTCGACCAGACCAAGAAGCTGAAGGCGCTTGGGTCCGATACCAAGGACCGGGCCAAGGTCGTCTTCGCCGGCCTGCACTCCGTGCAGCGCTTCTCCAAGCTCGCGAGCAACGGACCGTTCGGTCACCTCGCCCAGACCCCGAAGGTGATCGGACCGCTCGCCCCACAGTTCGCGGCCGATCTGCTGGTTGAGCCGATGCGGGCGCTGGGCTTCGAGTTCGAGGACGTGGACCTGGTGAACCGGGTGCTCGGCTACTGTTCGTACCAGCCATTCCTGCTGCAGATGTTCGGCCACCGGCTGGTTGAGCTGATGCACCGCAAACGAGCGCGGCGCGGAGCCGAGGGGCCTCCGTACACGGTGCGGGTCGCCGACATCGAGGCCGTGGAGTCGGACACCGCCCTCAGGGCGGGGATCTCGGCAGCCTTCAAGGACACGCTGAGCCTCGACCACCGTTACGACGTGATCGCCAACGTCCTGGCGTACCAGGCCCGTCACCATGGCCTCGAAGTGCGACTGAGTGACGCCGAGCTGCGTGAGGAGTGCGAGACCTGGTGGCGGGAGGGTTTCACACAGCTCGACACCGAGGGGTTTCGGGCCTATCTCTCCGAGATGGTGGGTTTGGGTGTCCTGGCGCCCAACCACGACGGCCAGGGCTGGCACCTGCGGGGTCCGAATGCGCTGCGCATGATCGGTACGTCTCATGAGGTGGAGGCTCGCCTGCTGAGGGCCGAGCAGGACTGCAAGCTGGAGGAGAGCATCGTGCTGGAGGGGCGGCCGGAGCTGCCCGACGGCCGGTCTGCCCCGCTCACCATCACCCAGCTGGATGATCTCCTCGGTGAGCGAGCCAACCAGACGAGGGTCGTCCTGGGCACACCAGCCACGGGAATCACCGGCGTCGGCGACACACTGCGCGCGGTCGCCGGGCGTTTCGCCGACTGGCAGCTGCCGCCCATCGGCAAACCCAGCGTCTTCAAGCAGGAACTCATGGGCGGGCGCCCCCGCGAACGTCGCGTGATCATCAGCGACTTCGCCCGCTACCCCGCGAAGCCGCAGACCTGCCGCGAAGCCGTCGACCTGGCCGATACCCTGCTGCCCGGCACTCCCGGAGTGACGCGCGCCGTGGTGCTCGTGACGGACACCGGACAACTGGACCTGTGGCGTGTCCTGCTGACGGGCGAGGAACGGACATCGGCGGTTCCCGTGGTGCTGCGCCGGCACGACCGCCGCAGCCTACGAGGCTGCGCGCAGCGGGCCGAGGCGTTCAACATGGACGAACGCCTGGACCGGCTCTATGCATTGACCAGCGGCTGGCCGCTCCTCGTCGACCGTGCACATCAGCTGCACGGCGAACTCGGCGACCCCGACGAGGTCCTGCGGCGTCTGGCCGACATGCTCACAGACCGTTCGGCGGCCCATGCGTTCGTCGACGCGACCGGTGTGCTCGCAGATCCGACGCTCGCCGCGGGATATCGGTCCGTCGCTGCTGAGTTCGGTGGTGACCTGGTCGACACGGAGGCCATCGTGACTGCCATCGCCTATCAGACCGGGGACGAGGAGGAGGCCCGGTGGGTCTTCTCGTGCCTCGATGCCCTGCAGGTGTTTGACCGTGAGGACACGTACCTGCGCCTGGAGCCCTTGCTCCGGCAGTGCGTGGCACTCGACGCGTGACGTACTGCGGTGCTTCCCCGTCCTGTCCGCCACCCGGCGCTCGCGGAGCGGCGGACAGGACGGAGCCGCGAGCTCCGGGGCAGCTGCCCGGGAGGCCGGCAGACCTGCATGATGGTGCCTCTCGGATCTCGACCTCGACCTGCTGATGCGGGTCACATCGATGCTTCTCCCCGCTGTCACACGACCGGTCGGCACAGCGTGCGAGTCTCCTCCCGAAGCGCTGAACAAGAGCTGTCACCACTTGAGTCCTCGCTCAGCTGCCGTGTGGTGCTGACGTACTCGGTGATGTTCCCAGCCGAGTACGGAGCAACGTGACCAGCTGCAGGTGCCAGCCGGGATGCCCTTGCCCGCGCCCGAATCTGCTTTCGTGGGCGAAGGCTTGGCTTCGGTGGTGTGAGCCCCTGGTTGCCCTCAGTTCGTTCGGGCGACGGGCCGTGTGAGCGGCGGGCCCGGGGGCTGGCGTTTGCGGGGCAGTCTTCGGGTGCCGACGAGCCATAGGCAGATGACGGCCATGGGGGCCAGGGACAGCAGCATGGGGGTGACTGTGCCCAGGCCTGCCCTCTTGTCCAGGGTTTCGCCGAGGATGAGGAAGAGGACCAGGTTGTTTCCGGCGTGGCCCAGACTCGCGACCCAGACGCTGCCGCTGCGCTGGTACAGCCACATGAGAATGATCTCCTGGAGCTGGAAGGACAGGATCCACACCGCCAGGCCGATCTCCAGGTTTGTGAACTCGACGTAGCCGATGAAGGCCAGCGGAAAGTGCCACACTGCCCATATCAGCCCGGTGGCGATGGTGGATGGCATCGTATGGCCGCCGAAAAGGCGCGGCCTGAGGTAGCTGGTCCAGCCGAATTCCTCGCCTGAATAGAGGGGGGCGAGGAGCACGGACGCCATCATGAGGCCCAGGACGGTCGCCAGCTCATTCGTTCCGGGTAAGCCGCCCGGGCCGGACAGGTCCGGGGCCCACAGGCCGAGCGCCGCAGCGAGTGCGAGGGTGGCCGCGGCGATGAGCGGCGGGCCCAGCCAGGCCGCGACGTAGTAGCGCCAGGCCGTCTTGAGGCGGAGTTTCAGGCCGGCGTCGGCAAAGCCTTCTTTCGTGATCCAGCGGCGGACCACCACTGCGGCGATGCCGGGCATGCAGAACTGGGTAGTTGCAGGAGGGGATGGAGCGCGGACAGGCCCAGGCCCACTCGAGCGAACAGCAGCCAGAGCCAGGTTCCGGTGAAGGAGATGAGGAGGAAGGCCGTCACGCCTCTTCGGGTGATGGGTTTCGAATGGTTGGTGAGCACTAGCGTTCTCCTTTCGTTCCTTTCATTCCTTTCGGGTGTTTCTGCTATCCGCGTTCGGGGTGGGTTCGGAATGAGTTCGGGGTGGCGGTCCTGTGGGGGATTTCTTCTGTCCGTCGCCGATTTCTTCTGCGGAGGTTTCTCAACTCTCCCATCGGGCGGGGCAGCGTCGCATCGCTGTCGAGAGTGAATGTTTATTCCCTCTATTTCGGGGTGTGTTCTGGCGCTTTCGGGGGAGGCGGCCGGAGGTGGCGCCGGGGTACGGTCCGACCGTGCATAAATTAATTCGCCCGCTTTCGTGCGGGACGGGGTTCCGGGACTGGGTGTATGCGGCGCTCGGCGCGGCCTTGGGCCTGCCGCCGCTCACGGCAGCGCTGCTGTTCGCGCCGCCGAGGTGGCCGGCGGGGCTCCGTGTGCTGGGCTTCGTGTGTGCGTTCGCCGTGGTGACCGTGGCCATGGGCGCTCCTCTATCGGCCAGGCGCGCGAGTGTGCGGCTGGCCAACGGGCTGCTGGGGGCCGTTCTGCCCGCGCCGGTGGACACGACGGGGCCGCGCTGGGGCAACCGGCTGCGCACCGTGGTGTGGCTGGTGCCGCACATGGTGCTTGGTGGGGTGGTGACGGCGGTCTCGTGCCTGGCCGTGTTCGGAGCCGTTGCGTTTCCCTCGGTCTGGCTGGGCGGTGCGGAGCGCATGACCGTCTTCGGGCTGTCCCTGTGGATCGGGGAGGGCTGGCGGGGGACGTGGGCGCTGCTGCCGGCCGTGGGATGTCTGGCGCTTGCGGCCGGGGTCACACGCGGCGGTGCGGTGCTGCTTCGACGGCTCGCGTCGGTGCTCCTCGGCCACGGGCCCGGCGAGCGGCTGGCCGCCGCCGAGGAGCGGATGAACCTGTTGGCGCAACGGAACCGGCTGGCACAGGAGTTGCACGATTCGATCGGCCACACGCTGACGGCGTCCACGATCCAGGCCGCGGTGGCGGTGGAGCTGATGGAGAGTGACCCGGCGGGGGCCAGGCGCGCCCTGAACAGCATTGAGGAGACATCGCGGGCCGCCATGGACGATCTCGATCATGTGCTGGGGATGCTGCGGGAGGAACGGCCGTCCACCGTGCCCCGGCCGACCCTCGCGGACCTCGGTCCACTGGTGGAGCGAGTCCGTGGAGCCGGCGCGGAATTGGCAGTGGAGGTTCAAGGCGACCTGGCCCGGGTGCCGGCCACGGTGTCGCGGGAGGCGTACCGGGTCGTCCAGGAGGGGCTGACCAATGCCCTGCGGCACGGGGGCACAGCTGGGATCCGGCTGCTGACGACGGTGCGGGGCGGGTGGCTGGAGTTGGAGCTGACCAATCCGGTGGGTACGGGGATACCTGTCCGGCAGCGGCCCGGGGGCCAGGGGGTGCGTGGGATCGAGGACCGGGTGCGGCTGCTGCGGGGGACTACGCACGCCGGGGTCGTGGAGAGTGGTTGCAGCGACTGCAGCGGTCGCGGTGGTTGTAGCGGCTGTTGCGACGGTGGGGACGGCTGCGATGGCAGGGGCTGCAGGAGCTGTGGGTGTGCTGGGGGCGGCCAGGGCGGCGGGGGTGGTCGGGCCGCGGGGGAGGCACGGTGGCGGCTCCTGGTCCGGATACCGCTACGGTCGGTGTCATGAACGCCTCCGCAGCGCCGGGCCCGGACGCCGACCCGCCCGTGACCGTGCTCGTCGTGGACGACGACGAACTGACCCGCACCGGTCTGCGGACGCTGCTGTCGGCCAAGCCCGACCTGGACGTAGTGGGCGAGGCCGGCGACGGCGATGAGGTGGTTGCCGCGGTGACCCGGCTGCGACCGGACGTGGTGCTGATGGATGTGCGCATGCCGCGGGTGGACGGGATCGAGGCCACCCTGCGGCTGCGGGCGCTGCCCGACCCGCCGAAGGTCGTCGTGATCACCACGTTCGAGAATGACGAGTACGTCTGGGACGCCCTGCGGGCCGGAGCCAGCGGGTTTATCCGTAAGCGGGCCCCGTCACGGCAGATTGCGCACGCCATCCGGTTGGTGGCAACCGGCGACTCGGTGCTGTTCCCGGATGCGGTCCGCCGGATGGCCGCGGGCCGGCCCGTTCGACGCGACGCCTCCGTGACCACCGCGCTCACCGGCCGTGAGACAGAGACGCTGCGTCTGATGGCACGCGGGCTGTCCAACCAGGACATCGCCGCCCGCATGGTGGTGAGCCTGGAGACCGTGAAGACCCATGTGGGCAATGTGCTGGCCAAGTTGGGCGTCGGCAATCGCACCCAGGCGGTCGTCCTGGCCTTCGAAACGGGGGTGGCCGATCCGGGGGCAGGGGCTGACCCTGACCCGGGTCAGTCCGTTACGCCGGCCCGGCCCCGATAGCTACGCAACAGCAGCTCGCCCCCCGTGTTCCCTCCTCACTGTTCCTCTCCCTGGTTCTCCTAGGCTGCTGATCTTTTGGCGGCAGTACCCGGCGAGGGCCGTCCCGGTCGCTTCCTCGCGGTCCTTGTCGTGGTCGGCGAGAACCCGTCAGGGCAACGCGAACCGCGAGGGCTGCGCGTCGTTCCAGATTTGGATTATCTGGGCTGCTGACGTGCGGTGGTAGAGGCCGACGACCGGTCGGCCGATGCGCCGATGCCCGTGGCAGGCGAGGGGGTGGACTGGTTGGCCGTTCCGCGGCGCATGCTGCTCGTCGCCCCGTACTTGTTCTTCGTGCTGAGTCCGGGGTTGCCAGTTCCGGTCTCCGGTGACCCTGGTCGTGGTCGCCACGTTCGGGCACGCAGAGGCTGCTGCTGCAGGACTTGCTGATCGATCCGAGACCCGAGGAGCTGAGTGGCCAGGCGGTGCGCCCGTACGCGTCCGGGATGCTCATCGTGCAGGTCCTGCGAGCGGCGATGCCGACTTGGTGGCCGAGGTGACGCCATCGAGTACCGCAGGCATGGTGGTGACCACAGCGACCGGCTGACTGGCGGCAGGCCGCGGCCAGCGAGGCGGTCGCCAGTCGCGACCCTGCTGCCGGCGACCGGCGACCGGCGAGGCGTCCGGCGTCCGGCGACCGGTGACCGGCGACCGGCGACCGAAGGTGAGCCGGCGCAGGTGTCGGGACGAGACGTACCGGGAAGCACGCCCTCACTGCCGCACACGACGGAACCGAGCGGAACACGGGCAGCAGGGTGGGGCGCGCGTGTTGGCCGAACGGGGCAGTGGCAAGCGGCAGATGACGCGGCGGCCATTGTGGAACCTTCTGCGCGGAAGGTGATCTCGTTCGGCATGCACCCGGAGTTGGCACCTAAGCTTTTGCGCATGTCTCTCTCCTCTGGCCGACCCTCCACGCGATGGCTGCGCAACTACCGGCCGGTGGCCGCACCTCGGCTGCGGCTCGTCTGCTTCCCGCACGCAGGCGGCTCGGCGAGTTTCTTCCGCTCCTGGCCGCAGCGGTTCCCGGCTGATTGGGAGGTGAGTGCGGTGTGCTATCCGGGCCGTGAGGAGCGCATCGCCGAACCCGGCATCACGAGCATGGCGGAGCTCGCCGGTCGGGTGGCCGACGAGTTGGCACCTCATATGACGCCCCGCACGGTTTTCTTCGGTCACAGCATGGGTGCCTCCGTGGCGCATGAGGTCGCTGCACTGCTCGCCGGGCGCGGGGCGGGTCCGGCGGCGCTCCTTGTCTCCAGCCGGGCTGCTCCCCATCTCCTGCGGCGCCTCAGCGAGGGGGACCTCACCGATGAGGAGTTGCTCGACACGGTGGGCGGGCACGGGGGACCAGGGGCGGAGCTCCTGCGGGACCCTGAGCTGCGCGAGCTGTTCATGCCGACGATACGGTCGGACTACCGACTGCTTGAAGCGTACGCGGCGGAGCCCAAGGCGCCTGCTGTGGACATTCCCGTCGTCGCCTACTTCGGGACGGACGATCCTAGGCCGGCACCCGACGAAGTCCGGGCTTGGGCGAAGCTGACCTCGGCCCGTTGCGATGCGCGCGCGTTTCCCGGGGGGCACTTCTACCTCGTCCCCCACGAAGCCGAGCTGGTCCGCGACATCCGTGAGCGGATCGGCGCCCTCGGGTGAGGCACAGCACGGCGTGACGTCGGCACAGTGTGCTTGCACCGGCCGAAGGTCGTAGCCCGCATGCGACGCAGCGCGACGCCACGCCACGACACGACACGACACGACACGACACGACGTGGCGTGGCGTGAGGGCCTGACGGTTGTCTGCAATGGACGTTCCATGATGGGCCGTTGAGGTGATGTCTGCGAACGGGGGACTCGTTGCGTGTGGCCTCGCAGGCATCGCCCTTCCTCGGGCCGGTGTGCGCCCTCCTCTAGCGTCTGCCCATTGGCGGGGCGTCGCGGCATCCGCAACCGAGCGGGCATCAGCGTCGGGCACTCTGAGCGGGATGAAGGGCGAGACGACGGGGGAGGCGAAGGGGGGACGAAAGGGCGCGACCAGAGGGCGCGACGCTACCTGCTCCGCGCGGAGCATCCGTTTACCGAAAGGCGGCCGGGCCGTGCTCTCCCTCTGCCGGTAAAGGGAGCCGGATGGGTGCTGGATGGGTGCCGGACCCGTTTCGGCCGCTGTTTTGGATACAGGTCTCGGGGCAGCAGAGCACTGTCGGGATGACCGACATGGTGAAAGAGCCCGTCACCGTTCCCCTTTGTCAGGGGGCGAAACGGAGACGGAGTAATGCTTGCAATCGCGTCGCGCCGAAGGGATTTCGTATGAGCTCCACTGTCTGGGGATATCTTCCCGACTCCGGGTACCGGGCGGGCACGACTCTGGTGGGATACAGCGTCGAAGCCATTGACGGGAGTATCGGCAAGGTCGACAAGCATTCCGATGAGGTGGACTCCGCACACCTCGTCGTCGACACCGGGCCCTGGATCCTGGGGAGGCGCATCGTGCTGCCGGCCGGCACGGTGACCGGCATCGACCAGGAAGAGGAGAAGGTCTACGTCGGTCGCACCAGGCAAGAGATCAAGGACGCGCCCGCTTTTGAAGGGGACGAGCACGTGAGCAGCCCTGACTACCTTCATCAGGTGGGAGTTTATTTCGGTGGATTTCCCCTTGTGTGAGGTGTGCTCGGCGCCGAAAGGGCCGGTCACTGCCGGGGTGGCTGGCCCGCCATCAGTTCCCCCTCCGGGACGTCCCTCCGCGTCGTATCGTGAAGGTGGGGCATAAACCTTCGGATACGGGGCAGCCGTCGGATCACCCTCTCGTCGAAGTAGCCTTCTACGCGGCCCTCGGGTGGGGCGGCGGTGGGACTCCGCGGCGTGGAGATGGATCAGGCGGGAGGTGAGAGGTGTGACGGGTGCGCAGCAGGCGCCGGTGAACAAGGCGGCGGAGGCCCGGGACCAGGTTCAGGAGCTACTGAGCGCTCACCGTCCGGCCATCAACGAAATTTCCATGATTGACGCCCTGCTGGTCACCTCGGAATTGGTCACCAATGCGCAGCGCCATGGAGACGGACTTTCCGGTTTCTCCGCCCGGATCGTGGCCGATCGTCTGGAAGTGACCGTCGCCGATCGCAGTTTTCGGCAACCTGCCACGGCCGTCGGGCGCGAAAAATTTTCGGTCGGTGGGTATGGGTGGCCGATGATTCAGCAACTTACCGCCTGCGTCGTCATTATTCCCACCTCGGGCGGCAAGGCCATCACGGTCACCATTCCCCTCACTTTCACCGCGCCTGGGCCCAGTGATGTCCTCTCCGGTGTGATGCCGCCGCTGTGATACCGCGGCTGTGACACCGCCGCGCATCTCGCCTGCGTCGGCCGTGTGCTGTGTGCCGCTCTTGCGTCCCGCCCTTGTGTCCGTACCCGCCGTGGCGTCGGCGACGGGGCCTGAGAGTATTGCCGTCCTGCCGTCCTGCCGTGCGGGGAACTGCCCCGGCCGGCCGCCCCAGCCTGGCGGGAAGGAAAGGGAGATGGCGCCGCCGGCACGGTGCGGTGCATTGAGGTGGAAGACGTGATGCGGGGAGTACCTGCAAGAGCGGCCGAGGCGCGCAACTTTGTGCACGACCTGCTGCACGGGGCCGGTATCCCGGTCGATGACCTGGCCCTTGTCGATGCCCTCCTGGTGACCACGGAGCTGGTCACCAATGCCCAGCGGCATGGCGGCGGGCTCATCGGGTTCACCGCGCGGATCGTCGACGGGTACCTGGAGCTGGCGGTCGAGGACCGAAGCGAGCACCGCCCCGTCACTGCCGGCCCTCGTGCCCCTGGCGCCACCGGAGGGTACGGCTGGCCCCTGGTGCAACGGCTGGCCCGCACCATCGACATCGCCATGACAGCGACCGGCAAGACCATCCGTGTGACGTTGCCCCTCTGACGCCTTCGTCCGACCGTGGTTCGGTTCGGACCGGCTGCGTTCGCCCCGACTGTGTTCGGTCCGGCCATGGTTCGGTGCTGTCAGGCCGTGGTTCGGTCCGGCTGTGGTTCGGTCCCGAGGCGGGCGGTGTCGCTTGCTTGCCGTCCCCTCCGTTCCGTCGGTCGTGGCACGGAATGGAAGGGCATGGCGGCAGGCTGTACGGCGGTCATCCGCGCCGAGCAGGACCTGCATCCGTACCGGAGCAGGCGCCTACACATGCACCGGGCAGTGAGGTCCCCCGCGGCCGGCAGGGCGATCCCGGTCACCCGCAACCGCCGTGACTCATGAATGAGTTCGGTCGGGGCATACGCGAGTTCAGCAGCTTTTGCCTACCGGAGGGAGACGATGATTATGGGTATCGGCGGATGCATCGGGCTGATCGCGGTGGGTGCCATCTTGACGTTCGCAGTGGACTGGCACCTGTCCGGCGTCAATCTCGACCTGGTCGGGCTCATCATGATGGCCGTCGGAGTGATCGGCCTGGCGGCCTATGTGAGCATCCTCAAGCGGCGCCGGGTCCAGCCGCCGGCCCCAGGAGCTCCTGTGGTCGACGTCGAGGAGACACGTACCTACCGGTGAACGACACGTTGGCGTGAAACAGCGTCAATCGGCGCATGCGGGCCCGGCGGACCCATCGGCCTATCAGTGATAGACGCGCCGGTGGAAAGGGACCAGCGCCCCAGGCGTCCCGGGAGCCCCAGGGAATTTCTCCAGCCCCTCTCCCGGGTTGCCAGTACCTCCATCCGTGGGCACCCCTGTGGTGGAGCAGCAGCGGGCAGAGCGCCGTATGGCTGAGGAAGGCAGTAAATGGACGACCACCGCACCTCCCGCACGGCGACCCGCACGTCCCGCACGTCCCGCACGGCAGGTACAGGCGCAGTGCCCGTCCTGCGGAAATCGAACTGCCTCCCCGAGGAGCGGGTTTCCCGTGGAACGGTATTGACGGCACCGTGCCCCCGACGGGCCTCTGCGCGGGAGGCCGCAAGCGGACGACGTCGGCGGCGGCAGGTGTGTGAGGCGTGAGCGACAGTCAAACACCGGCCTACGGTGCCGTGAGCGAGCGCTATCTCCCCATTGCCGAACACGGCATGATCGGCGATCTGCGGACAGCCGCGCTGGTCGGGACCGACGGCGGGATCAACTGGTTCTGTGCCCCGCGTTTCGATTCGCCCAGTATTTTCGGCTCGCTGCTCGACGCACAGAACGGTGGCCACTGGCGCATCAGCCCCGTCGGGGACGTGGCCAAACGGCAGCAGTACTACTTTCCCGACACCAACATACTGATGACGCGGATGCTGACCGAGAACGGCATCGTCGAAATTCAGGACTTCATGCCGATACGGGCAGAGGGCGACCGGAATCACCGGCAGCGGCTGGTGCGGCGGGTGGTCAGTGTGCGGGGCAGCGCGCGTATCCGAGCGGTCATTGCGCCCCGGATGAACTACGGCCGGGATCCGCACAAGGTGGAATCCCAGCCGCACGGTGTGCGTTTTACGAGCGAGGCACAGGAACTCTCGCTCCAGGCCAGTGTGAGCCTCCACGCCGAGGGCCAGGATGCGGTCGGCGAATTCGACCTGACTGAAGGTCAGTCGGCGCTCTTTGTGCTGGAGTCCACCGAACCCACCTGCGCCGACTCCACCTACACCGACCCCACCTGCGCCGGCCCCACCCGCGCCGAGCCGACCGTCGACCTGGTCGATGCGCCGGCGGCCGAGGAGCTGTTCCAGTCCACCGTACGGTTCTGGCGCCAGTGGCTGAGTCAGTCCACCTACACCGGCCGCTGGCGCGAAATGGTGCACCGCTCCGCGCTGACGCTCAAACTCCTGACCCACGAGCCCAGCGGCGCCATCGTCGCCGCACCGACCCTCGGACTCCCCGAACAGGTCGTTGGTGAACGGAATTGGGACTATCGCTACGTCTGGATACGCGACGCGGCTTTTTCCCTCCACGCCCTGTTGCGGCTGGGCTTCACCCGTGAGGCACAGGCCTTCATCAGCTGGCTGACCGACGTTCTGCGTAAGCCCCGCGACGGTGACCGCGGACCGCTACGGGTCCTTTATTCGATCGATGGAGATGCCGCGCTGCCCGAGCAGGTCCTCGACCACTGGGAGGGCTACCGCGGGTCTGCTCCCGTCCGTGTGGGAAATGGTGCCGCGGACCAGCTCCAGCTGGACATCTACGGTGAACTGTTCGACTCCATCTACCTGTTCAACAAACACGGCGACGGGATCTCCCACGAGAGTTGGATGGATCTGTGCACCGTCCTCGACTGGCTCCTGGAGCACTGGGACGGTCCTGATGCGGGAATCTGGGAGACCCGTGCCGGACAACAGCGTCACACCTATTCAAGGGTGATGTGCTGGGTGGCGGTGGAGCGCATGATCAGAATGGCCCGCCGGCGCGGCTTGCCGGGTGATCTGGGGCGCTGGATGTCCGAACGCGACAAGATCTACCACCAGATCATGAATCAAGGCTGGAGCGACCGGGATCAGACTTTTGTCCAACGTCTCAGCGGTGACCCGGAACAGTCGCCCGAGAGCATTCTGGATGCCTCGCTCCTGGTGCTTCCGATGGTCAAATTCCTCTCGCCCCAGGATCCGCGATTCCGCTCCACCGTGCACGCGATCGGTAAGAGTCTCGTCACGGACAGCCTGGTATTCCGCTATGACCCGAAAGAGTCTCCGGACGGCCTGGACGGTACCGAGGGGACCTTCTCGATCTGCTCGTTCTGGTGGGTCGAGGCGCTTGCTCGCACCGGTCGGATCGACGAGGCCAGGGTGGCACTGGAGAAGATGTTCACCTACGCCAACCACCTCGGTCTGTACGCCGAGCAGATCGGGATGACGGGCGACCACCTGGGGAATTTCCCCCAGGCATTCACCCACCTCGCGCTGATCAGTGCGGCCACAAGCCTGGACGGTTTCATGGGGTGAGCCGCCCGCACCACGCAGGCGGGCGGCCCCGCACCGGCGGATACTGCCTGGCGACCCGTGCATGGGGCTGGCACGATGAGCGCCCATGAATGATCAAGAGGCCGTCGAGGATCACGCTTTACGTTTGGTCACCGAGCGCTTTCCGCACGCTGTGGGCGCCATGCTCGGAGGCTCCGCTGCTCAGGGCCGGGCGACCCTGACCAGCGATCTGGACGTCGCCGTCCTCCTCCCGGACCCGGACACCAGCCGCCGGGAAGTGATCCGCCACGACGGCCGCCTGGTCGAGCTGTTCCTGCACGCCGTCGGGGACATAGCGAAGTTCTTCGCATGGGACAGGGCCCGACGTCGGGGAACGGTCCTGTTCCTCTATGACCAGGGCCTGATTCTGACCGACCCCTATGGCCATGTGGCCCGTACGCGTGAACAGGCCCGAGCGGTCATCGCGACCGGACCTCTCCCGCTCACCCCGGCAGAGTGGGCACACGGTCGCTATGTGCTCACCTGCTACCTGGACGACCTTGTCGACGCCCCGCCGGCCAACAGGTACGAACAGCTCTCCCTGGCCGACCACGCCCTGCGCGAGGCGGCGCACCTGGTCACCGCTCACCACGGTGCATGGACGGGGATCGGCAAATGGCTTCCCCGCAGACTGCTGAGCGCAGACCCGGCGCGAGGCACGGCGCTGTTGGAGGGCCATCAGGCCGTCGCCGAACGCGCCGACCCGATGCCCATGGCGACCGCGGTGGAGCAGGCCCTCGATCTGATCGGCGGACCGTTGCGGGAGGGGTACACCCAGCGCTGGGACATCTGATCCGGCGACGGGACGGCGGGATTTCTTGCCGGCGTGTCCTGCCCGGACAGGGTAATTCGCGGATGGCTCCTCCGTACACCGGCTGCGCCACTCCGCGGGGTGATTGTTCGGCCCGTATGCATAAGGACCGAAGCCTCGGGCAAAGGGCGTGCTCAAACGACCTGAATTCCGGAGGTGAATCATGAACGCGGTTTTCGAGGACGTATCGGACGGGAAGCTGAAGCTGCAGAGGGCCCCTGACGGGCCGTCATCGCGCGCCGGAGAAACTTCCACCACGCTTCCTCCCGTCGAGGATGCCAGGAGCGTTGCTCCTCATGACGCCAAGGCTTTGTCGCCGCTGTTCTTCGATCGGCTCGGCGAGCTCGAAGAAGGCACCCCCCAGTATCAGTACACCCGCAATACGCTCATCGAGATGAATCTGTCCTTGGTGCGCTATGTGGCCTCGCGGTACAGAAGTCACGGTGACCAGATCGAGGACATCGTCCAAGTCGGCACGATCGGCCTGATCAAGGCCATCGACCGGTTCGACCGCGCACGCGGCACGGAGTTCGCGGCCTTCGCCATCCCCCACATCCTCGGGGAGATCAAGCGGTTCTTCCGCGACACCAGCTGGGCCGTCCACGTCCCCCGGCGCCTGCAGGAACTCCGCGCCGATCTGTCCCGGGCAACGGAGCGACTGTCCAGGGTCCTGGACCGGGAACCCACCGTCAAAGAGCTGGCCGAGCATCTGCAGCTCACCGAAGAGGAGGTCATCGAGGGCATCACGGCCGCCAACGGCTACTCGGCCATCTCCTTGAACGTGTCCTGCGACAGTGATGCGGGGCCGGAGGGCGGCGGTCTGTCCTTCGCCGACGTCCTTGCCGTGACCGACCCCGCCACGGAGAACGTCGAGGACCGGTGCACCCTGGCCGCACTCCTGAAGCTGCTCAGCGACCGCGACCGCCTCATCATCCAGCTGCGCTTCGGCCAGGAGATGACGCAGGCCCAGATCGGAGCGGCACTCGGGGTGTCCCAGATGCATGTCTCGCGCCTGCTGGCCCGCATCATCAAGCAGCTCCGCAGGGGGATGCTCGGTCAGAGGTGATGCCGGCCGGTCGGACATGCGGGAGGGGCCACGGAGCACATGCCGTGGCCCCTCCCGCGTGGTGCGGCCTGGTCAGTCCTTGAAGGCGTCCTTGGCCTTCTCCTTCGCTCCGCGGAGGTCTCCCCGGGATTCCTTTGCGGAACCCTCGGCAGTGGCGCTCTCGTTGCCGACCGCGCGTCCCGCTTCCTTCTTGACCTTTCCGATGGTCTGCTCGGCGATGGCCTTGACCTTTTCGCTGGCACTCATTGTGAGGTCCTTCCGTTGGCGGCACTTGTCGCGTGCCCCCGCGCTGACCCGTCAAACGACGGACTCGCATTGCCCCGTCAGACGAGGGAACGGGGTACCGGAGGTACCGGGAAACGGCGGGATACGGGACGCGCCCAAGGGCCGCTGGGGGTGCGTGCGACACCGCGAACCTCTCGGGCCTGGACGCTGAGAGCATCTCCTTCCGGTTCGTAGGCATGGTGGCATGGGATCGGGGTAGGCGGCCGCTGCAGCGTCCGCGGGTGCCGGGCGCGCGGGAAGGCGAGATGACCACCATCGTGAGCGGGACCACGACCGGGCTGCGGGACGCCGACACGGACTCCGTACTGCCGGAGGTGACGCAACCGCAGAAGGTGGCCCCGCGCGACGCGAAGGAGTTGTCGAAGCAGTTCTTCGACCGGCTTCAGGTCCTCGAGGAGGGGACGCACGAGTACCAGTACGCGCGCAACACCCTCATCGAGATGAACATGTCGATGGTGCGCTATGTCGCCCGCCGCTACCGCAACCGCGGTGATGACATGGAAGACGTCATCCAGGTGGGCACGATCGGTCTGATCAAGGCCATCGACCGGTTCGAGCTCTCGCGTGAGGTGGAGTTCTCCACCTTCGCCGTCCCCTACATCCTCGGGGAGATCAAGCGGTTCTTCCGCGACACCGGCTGGGCGGTCCATGTGCCCCGCCGCCTCCAGGAGCTGCGCAGCGACCTGGCCAAGGCCAAGGAGCACCTTGCTGCCACCCTCGACCGCGACCCCACCGTCCGTGAACTGGCCGCCCACCTCGACCTGTCGGAGGACGAGGTCATCGAGGGCATCGTCGCTGCCAACGGCTACACCGCCGGCTCGCTCGACACCCCCGCCGATCCGGACCCGTCCGAGCAGCGCCGCACCCTCGTCGATGTGCTGGGGGACAACGACCCGGCTCTGGAGGCCGTCGAAGACCTGCATGTGCTGGCTCCGCTGCTCGAGACGCTCGACGCACGCGAACGGCGCCTGATCGAGCTGCGCTTCGGCCAGGAGATGACCCAGTCGCAGATCGGTGCCGAGCTCGGGGTCTCCCAGATGCATGTCTCCCGGCTGCTCACCCGCACGCTGTCCAAGCTCCGCGCGGGGATGTTCGCCGAGCGGTGATCCCCGTAGCTGTGCCTTTGCCTGTGGCGGCGCCTTTGCCTGCGCCCGAGGCCTTCCCGGTGTCCTTGCAGGTGCCCGTGACCGCGGCATGCGGGGCCGTTCAGCAGCAGTAGGGGAGTTGGAGTGGGCGCGGCTCGGGGCCGGGCCCCGGCTGCGAGCCGGGGGTGCCGCGCGCTGCAGGGGAGTCGTCCGGGCTGCGACGAGAGGGTGAGAGAATCCGGAGTCACGCGGCCGGCGCAGGGAGGCGCGGTGGTGCGCCGGCAGCTGCGGAAGGCGGAGCGTGCGGCCGCACCAGCCACCTTCCCAGGGGCTCCTCATACCTGAGAGCTACGCGCCAATGGTTCTTGGGCGTGATGCTGTTACCGGCCGTGAAAAGTAGGGTGGTCCTCGGTCGGGGCTCGGGGCAAGGAGCGGGGGAACGGCGGCTATGCGCGCTGCGAGGTGGGGGAGGGGACCCTGCGGGAGAGCCTCCCATGCCGGCCCGGCGACGCCGTGCTCCATGGCGACGGCCTTGGTTCGATGCCCCTCGGTACCGCTTCCGGGCCGGTCGGCGATGCCCCGTGCGGCAGGCCCGGCTTCGGCGCCGCGCCGGCCTCGGCGTCGCCCCGGTCTCTCCGCCGTCCCCGGGCTGCCCCTGCGTGCGTCATGGCGCAGAGAGTGCTGCCCACGGTCGTGCGGCGTGCGGAGCACGTGCCCCCATCGTTCGGACACAAGGTGGCGTGACACGCCCGCCCCTTGTCTGTGGCATTCCTCTGCATCGCTCCGCCCGGGTGCATCTTCCTGTATCCCCTGTATCCCCCTGCACCGCTTGCATCCCCGCGCACCCTTCGCATGCCCCGCAACCGTGTCCGTTCGCATCAGTTCTCATCAGTACGCAATATCCCGGTGGAGGAAAAATGGAAGCCATAACTGTCGAGCACGTCAGCGGTCTGTATGCGAAGTACCAGGACGACCTGCGGGTGGTGCGTGACGCTCAGCGGAAGTTTCTCCGGGACCGGGGAAAGTCGATGAAGGCGCAGCTCGACGATTACGAGGCGGAGATGACGTATCTCCTCCTCCGTGATCTGCGCCCCGAGGTCGTGGTGGAGGTCGGGACCTTCTACGGCTGGTCCACGATGTGGATCCTCAGCGCCCTCCGTGACAACGGAACCGGCCATCTCCACTCGTTCGACATCGTCGACAACGTGGTACGCAATGTGCCGGCCGAACTCTCCGCGGAACGCTGGACGTTCACGAAGGGCGACATCCAGCAGCACCCGGAGAAGGTCCCCGCCAAGACGGACTACCTCTTCATCGACGCGGACCACGGGTCTCGTTTTGCCCACTGGTACATCGAGAACCTGTTCCCCGCCGTGCCTTCGCGGACGCCCACCAGCGTCCACGATGTGTTCCACGGCCGGCGCCCCAAGCCGTTCAGCGAAGGGTCGGTCATCGTGAAGTGGCTGGCCGAGCAGAACATCGAGTTCTTCACTCCGTCCACGGCGAAGGCGCCGCAGGTGACCGAGCAACTGGCCGCCGTCAAGAAGGAATTGGGGCTCGATGAGCCGGTACGGGACAGCGACCACAACCCGATGATCTTCTTCACGCTGCCGTAGGGAGTCTTTGGCGGCATTCCTGGGTCCGTACGGCACACCGCGTACGTACCTGTGGTGGCGGCTTCGGTCGCCACCACACCCCGTCCCATCCTGGTGCACCACATCGCCTGAGCCCTGCGTGAGCCCCTGTGGCTTTTCGTGCTTCCCTCTTCCCCGTTGCTCTCTGTGTTTCGCTCTTCGCTCTTTGTCTTTTGCTCTTCGTCCTGTTTATGCCTTGCCGCTCGCTCCGGCACCCCGCACTGTCATGGGGCCAGCATTGGATCAAGCCAAGGTCTCACGATGAATGAACCCGGCACCGCGATACGCACCGAACTGGAACGATTCATACAGACGCGGGAGTTCAGCTGTCTGGGCGCACGTGCCGCAGTGAAGCGCCAGGCACTCACGCACCGGCACTATCGACGTATGGGCGACGAGGCCTCGGCGGAGGGAAACCACCGCGACCTCGTGGAGTACGTCGATGCCGTCCGTCCGCTGCTGTCCGGTCAGAGCTTCCGTACCTTTGTCGCGACGTTCGACGAGCCCGGCATGGTGGACGAACGTGCCTACGAGGAGATCATCTGGCGGCATCTGCAACTCATGCACGACCTTGACAGCCGGACCTTCGGCCTGGACAAGGGCGCGTCCTCCGACCCCGACCGGCCCAATTTCGGATTTCACGCGGGCGGGCACGCCTTCTTCGTCGTGGGGATGCACCCCGGCTCGTCCCGGGCGAGTCGGCGCTTCACGACCTCGGCAATCGCCTTCAACTCCCTCGCACAGTTCATGTTCCTCGGTGAGAATTTCTACTCGATGCAGGGTGCGATCCGCAGGCGTGAGGCCAAGAACAACGGCTCCGTCAATCCGAGTTTCACCGAGTACGAATACGAGCAGCCCGCGCGGCACTTCTCGGGCCGGTTCACCGAAGAGGACTGGAAGTGCCCTTACACCTCGCGGCACGAACCGGCTACCGAGGACTTCACCGAGGGGCTGCTTCAGCACGGACGGTGAGGTGAGTCTGTGCGTGCTGGATTCCGGTCCGTAGGCTCCGGCACCCGGCACCCGGCACCCGGCACCCGGCACCCGGCACCCGGTGTCCGGCACCTTTCACCCGTCAGGCGACGGCCGGCTGAACGGTCAGGGTTCCCCGGGTGGTGTCGATCGTGGCCTGGGTGCCGAGTGGGAGGGTCGGAGGGTGCGGACCGTGTCCTGCGGGGAGTCCGCCGAGGACAGGAACGCCCAGGCGGGTCAGGCGGTCGCGCAGGACATCGGCGATGCCCCATCCTCCCGGCGTCGGATCATCCGCATCCTCGCCGAAGCCGAGGAACTGGCCGAGCGCGACACCGCGCAGCCCGTCCAGGACTCCGGTGCGGGTCAGCTGGGTCAGCGCGCGGTCGACTTCCCCCAGCCCTGTGCCTTTCCGGTGTTCGAGAAAGAGGATTGCCCCCTCCAGGCTCGGCAGGCCGGCTCCGGCCTCGGTACGGATCGCGTCGAGGTTGCCGCCGACCAGGACGCCGGTCGCGGTGCCGTCGACGGTGACCTCCGAGCTGGCCTCGCCGGCGTCCCGTCGGAGGATGACGGGGTCGGTGGTCATCAGCGCCCGGCGCAGCGCGTCGGCCGATGCCCGCCCGGACCTTTCATCGCTCCAACCGGCGAACGGGCCGTGCAGGGAGGCGAGACGGCATCGCGCCCACAGGGTGAGGTGGAGGTGGGTGATGTCGCTGAAGCCGACGACGATCTTCGGGTCGCGTCGCAGTGTGCCGGTGTCCAGGTCGTCGACGATGCGGTAGGCGCCTTTGCCGCCCCGGGCAGCGATCACGGCGCGGACTCCCGGATCGGCGAACGCGGTGTTCAGGTCCGAGGCACGATCCTCATCCCGGCCGGCCAGGTATCCCCATCGGTCGAAGACGTGCTCACCCAACTCGACCCGGAGTCCCCATGACGTCAGCAGTGCGACGCCACGGGTGACTCCCTCGCGGCTGGGCGTACTGGCCGGAGAGACGATCCGCACCCGATCGCCGGGCCGCAACCGCGGCGGCCGGACGGTCTGTACGGCCCTTCCGGCCCGAGGCGCGTCGAAGGCGTCAAAGGCGTCAAAGGCGTCAAAGGTGTCGAAGGTGTCGAAGGTGTTCATGCCGAGAATTTCCTCCACGCGTCGGGCCGAAGCCGATCCCCGCACATCAATCACTCACCGTCGGGCTGCCGGGCCGGCACGGACTGCCTGGCAGCTACCAGCCTGCCGGGCAGTCACCGGCCTCACCGGGGGAAGAGAGGGGACATGCCGCTGACGGCGTAATGGCCCGTTGGGGCTGTCCGGCCGGGTCAGGCTGTGCCTTCTCGATCAGGGCCGTGTCAGGAGTCCGTGTGGACAGGTGGGGAGAGCGGATCTTTGAGCGGACCGGTCGTGGCCGCCTGCCGGGCCGCCACGGCCGCCGGGCCGGGAGGCTCGCGGAGATCGTCGACCACAGCGGCCTGGCAATGCCCTGTCCCTCCACCTGGATGCGCTGGCTGCCGTTCGCCTATGTCGCGTTCGTGATGCTGCTGGAAAGCCTCGCCCCCACGCCCTGGGGGGTGAGTTTCCTGCTCATCGCGCTGCCGGTGGTCGCCGCGTACGCGCTCGGCCCGGTCGGTGTGGCGGCGTTCACGGTGGTGGGAATCACGCTGGAAGGGGTGGTGGCCGGCACCCCGTGCTGCACCGGCCACAACCTCCACGAGTTGTGGGAGAGCCATCATGTCGCCGCCTATGTCGCCACCGGCCTGGTCGGCATCCTCGGTGTGGCGCTGGCGGCCCACCGCCGGCGCCAGGAGCAGCACCTGGTGCGCAGCAACTCGGTGGCCGAGGCGCTGATGCGTACCCTGCTGCGGCCGGTGCCGCACCGGGTCGGACGGGTCCTCGCGGCCGGTCTCTACCGCAGCGGCGAGGTCGGCACCATGGTCGGCGGCGACCTCTACGACATCCGCGCCACTCAGTCCGGTGAGCGCGCCATCATCGGCGACGTGCGGGGCAAGGGGCTCCAGGCCGTCCGTACGGTCGCCGATATCCTCGGCAGCTTCCGCGAGGCGGTCTACGACCCCGGTGACCTGCCCGCCATCGCCGCCCGTATGGAACGACGCCTGGCCCGCGAGGCCGAAGAACTCCCCGACGACGAACTGTTCGTCACCGCCGTCCTGGTGGAGTACGACGCCCCGGCCCGCCGCATCACGATCGTCAACCAGGGGCATATCGAACCGGTCCTGATCTCGCGCGGCGAGGTGACGGCCCTTACCGGGCCGCCCGCCCTCCCGCTCGGCCTGGGCGCCCTGACCGGCGAGTACCCCGTCGCCTATACCCACCGCTTCGACCGGGGCGACGTTCTGCTCCTCTGCACCGACGGACTGATCGAGGCGCGCGACCATACCGGCGCCTTCTACCCTCTCCTCGACCGGCTTCGTCATCGCTTCACCGGCGGACCCGACCGCGGCCCCGGCCCTGCCCCCGGACCAGGCCCTGGCCCTGGCCCCGACGACGTCATCGACTTTCTCAACACCGACCTGCCCCGGCACACCCGTGTCTTCCATGACGACGTCGCCCTGCTTGCCCTCGCGCCGTACGACGACGGCCACGGTGACGGCGACAGCAAACGGTGACGTCGACCGTTGACAACGGTCACGGTGTCGGTGTCGGTGTCCGTGACGGCGACGGCATCAACGGTCACGACGACGCGACAGCGAGCCGTAGCCCTTGACGAGCAACAGCGCGCCAGGCCCCGGTGGTTCGGCCGGGTCGTCCCGGGTGTCCCCTCGGGCCGCTCAGTCCGTCTGGTGGGCCGTGCGCGCCGCCTCCACGAAGTCCTCCAGAGCCGCCCAGAAGGGGCGGTAGGCGGCGTTGAAGGCGTCGTGGCGACCGGTGTCGCCGGGCGGGTCGTCCGTGAGGGCCGTGTAGAAGGGGCCCGTCGCCTTCTGGAGGGCGAGCGCCGCCGCGGCGGCCGAGGGCGGGCCTTCCAGCTCGACGACTCGGGCGCAGCGACGGATCTTCGCGTACTCGGCGACCTCACGGTCCCGCAGCTCGCCGAGTGCGGCGGTACGGGTATCGGAGACCGGCAGCCGCAGCGTGGCGGAGATCTCCCAGAACAACTCGCCCATCCGGTGGGTCTGTTCGATCAGATCCAGGTAGGCGGTGCGCCGGCTCTCCCGCAGCCGCTCGGAGCGCTGTGCACGTGCGGAGATCTCGCCCTGGATCCTTGTGGCCTGGGCGCTGCCGCGGCTGGTGACCCAACTGGCGAGCACCGCCGTGCCGCCGGTCACCGCCGCGATCCCCAGAGTCCACCACGTACTGTCGCCCACACGGCGCACTTTATCGAGCCGCTGTGGCGCCTTCGCGCCCCCCTTCCCGCTCATCCTTGCTCGGCTCCGCGCTCACGGCCTTTCGGCCACGGCAGCCCTCGGCCACCGCTACGACGGGAACTCGGCCGGCGGCACCGCACTCGTACTGGCATTCCCGCCGACCACCTTGTTCAGGCTGAACGTCAGCACCGTGTACTGCGTTCCGCCCGCCACCCGCACCGTCCGGAAGGTCGCCTTGTCGTCGAACTTCTCGAAGCGGCACTCGCGGGTGAAGGAGCTCTTCGGGCCGTTCCAGTCCTCGCCGGTGGTGAAGTACACGCTGTACGAGCCGCTGTTGACGCTGCGTACGGTCGCCTCGGAGCCCCTGCGCACATACACGGAGAACGTCGTCCGGGTGCCGCGGGCCAGCGTCACCACCGCATCGGTGCCGGTGCCGTTCTTGACGGTCAGCCGCCCCAGACCGCCCCGGCTGCCGTCGTGGACGAAGGCACCGTTCGTGAGCCGTCGGTGCCGGGCCCGTTCCGTACGCGGCAGGCGCAGTGTGGCGTCGTAGCCCAGCGCGGTGAGCGCGCGCCCGGCCAGCTTGACGCTCTGCGGGCTCCGGGCCGTGCCGAGTGCGACGCGTGGTGAGGCGGCGCAGCGGCCGCCGCTGCCACGGGCGTTCCGCAGATCCTGCGCCAAGGCGCCCAGGGCAGAGGCGAGTTGTCCGTTGCCGGCAAGGGCGTCGTCCGGCGTCGCGGTGGAGTGCAGGGCGCCTGCGGCGGTGTCCGCCTTGGCTGCTGCCGCGTCCAGGGCCCTGTTCAGCGGCCCGCCCTCGTGCGCACCGTCGACCGTGCGCAGGGCGCTGTCGAGCGGCCCGAGAGCTTCGGTCAGCGCGTGGCGGTAGGTGGCCGGTGCGACGGTCGGTGTCGGGCTCGGACCGGGGGAGTACGCCGAGCTGCTGGGGCCGTCCCCCGATCCCTTGCCTTCCCCGTCCGAAGACGACGAACAGGCCGCAAGCGGCAGTGAGAGAATGAGCGCCGCCGCGACCGGAACGGCGGCCCGGCTCCTGAGACGTGGCCTCCGTGCCGGCTGCGTCGATCGTGCGTTGGCGGTGGTGGTCCGGCTTGTGCCGTGTGCTGGTGGTGCGCCCGTGTCCGTCGCTGTCTTGTTTGTCGCGTGCGCAGAGGCGTATCTCATCATGGGTCCCCCGATTCCCCTGATTCCCCCGGTATCCCCCGACATCCGGCAACTGCCGAAAGAACAGGCTTCTCCGCCCACAAGTGACTGTCAAGACAAGTGACTTTCAAGGCCGCTTGCCGGGGTGGCGGTTGCGGGGTGGCAGTTCCGGGGAAATCCCTCGGAATTCTTGCTTCCGCACCCGTGCGCTGTCACCTGGGCGTATGTAGAGTCCCCTGCCATGGCAGCGCTGAACGATCTTCTCCCGCAGGCGGCCGTACGCCTCGATGTCCGGGTGGCGGACTGGCGGGAAGCGATACGTAGGGCGGGTGGGCTGCTGGTGGATACGGGTGCCGCCACCGACGCCTACACCGCGGAGATGATCCGCAATGTCGAGGAGAACGGGCCGTACCTCGTCATTGCGCCGGGCTTCGCGTTCGTCCATGCCCGTCCCTCGCCCGCTGTGCTCCGGACCGGGATGTCCTGGGTCCGTCTGGTGCAACCGGTGGAGTTCGGTCATGAGTCGAATGACCCGGTGCATCTGGTCGTGGGACTCGCCGCGGAGGACTCCGGGGCGCATACGGCGGCGATGGCCGCACTCGCGCAGCTGCTGGCCGACCCGGCGACGGCTCAGGCGCTGCAGGACGCGGCCGGTCCGGACGCGCTGCGTGCGGTGCTGGCCGGGCCGGAGGGCGAGTGGGATGGGGCCGGCGACGTCGGCGGCGATGGCGATGACCGGCCGCGAGGTGGAGAAGCCGTGCACGAGCGGCCCGTACCCGGTCAGGCCGTGCACGAGGAAGTCGTACGCGAGCAGCCCGGCGCCGCCCCGCAGGCGGTACACAAGATCCTTACCGTGTGCGGCAACGGCGTGGGCACCAGCCTCTTCCTGAAGAGCACACTGGAGCAGGTGCTCGACCGCTGGGGCTGGTCCCGCCACGTGACGGTGGAGGCGACCGACACCATCTCGGCGAAGGGCAAGGCGTCCGAGGCCGTCGCGATCCTCACCTCCCGGGAGATCGCCAGGACGCTGGGCGAGGTCGGCGTACCGGTGAAGGTCGTCGACGACTTCACCAGTGGTCCCGCGGTCGACCGCACCCTCCGCGACATCTATGACGTGTGAGTTCGGCAGTTGAGTACGGCAGTTGAGTACGGCGACTGAGCACAGCAGCTGAGCACGGCGGGCACGGCAGCTGAGCACGGCGGGCACGGCAACTGAGCAGGGCAACGGCGCACCGCGTCGGGAAAGGCCGCCGTCAGCCGTCGCTCGATACACCCGCCACCCGACGCCTGACACCTGCCACCCTCCACCCGCCACCCCACGCCCGAACAAACGACGCCACGAGACCACGACACCACGGCGCCCCACCGAAGGAAGCCGGGAGGACGGATCGCCACCATGGACTGGCTCATATCCCTCGCCACGTTTCTCGTGAACGAGATCCTCAGCCAACCCGCGTATCTGATCGGCCTGATCACGGCGGCCGGTCTGATCGCGCTGAAGAAGACCGCAGGTCAGGTGGTCGGAGGTGCGATCAAGGCGACGCTCGGCTTTCTGCTGATCGGCGCCGGGGCCGGGCTGGTGGTCAGTTCTCTCGGCCCGCTGGGCGGCATGATCCAGGGCGCGACCGGGGCGCATGGGGTGATCCCGACCAACGAGGCGATCGTCGGCATCGCCCAGGCGCAGTTCGGCGCCCGCGTCGCCTGGCTGATGATCCTCGGCTTTGCCGTCGCCCTGATGCTGGCCCGCTTCACTCCACTGCGGTATGTGTTCCTGACCGGCCATCACATGCTGTTCATGGCCACCCTACTGACCATGGTCCTGGCCACCTCCGGCCGCTCCTCGGTGAGTGTGGTGGTCGTAGGGGGGCTGCTGCTGGGCATTCTGATGGTCGCGATGCCGGCCTTCGCACACCCCTGGACCAAGCGCATCACCGGCAACAACAGCATCGCCATCGGCCACTTCGGCACCGCCGGTTACATCGTCGCGGGCGCCGCCGGGCAACTCGTCGGCAAGCGCAGCCGCAGTACGGAGGACATGAAGCTGCCCGAGGGCCTGCGCTTTCTGCGGGACTCGATGGTTGCCACGGCGCTGTCCATGGTGCTGATCTACGTCATCATGTCGCTGGTCTATCTGGCCCGGGTGGGCCGGGCGACGGCGTTCAAGGCGTTCGCGGCCGATGGCGGCACCGCGGCCGGCGACCTCGGCAACTACGTGATGCAGTCCGTCATGCAGGGCCTGCAGTTCGGGATCGCGGTCGCGGTGATCCTCTTCGGCGTCCGGACGATCCTGGGCGAACTGGTCCCGGCGTTCCAGGGGATCGCCGGCAAGCTCGTACCGGGCGCGGTGCCGTCCCTCGACGCCCCGATCGTCTTCCCGTACGCGCAGAACGCGGTGCTCATCGGCTTTCTCGCCAGCTTCGTCGGCGGCCTGGTCAGCCTTGCCCTGCTGACCTGGGTGGGCCATCCGGCGCTCGGCCTCGCGCTGGTCCTGCCGGGGCTTGTACCGCACTTCTTCACCGGGGGAGCGGCCGGCGTCTACGGCAATGCGACCGGTGGCCGGCGCGGTGCGGTCGTCGGTGCCTTCCTGAACGGTGTGCTGATCACGTTCCTGCCTGCGCTGCTGCTCAAGGTGCTCGGTGCGTTCGGCAAGGAGAACACCACCTTCGGCGATGCCGACTTCGGCTGGTTCGGCACCCTGATCGGCAATGCCGCCAAGGCGGGGGCGACCGGCGGCACCGTCGTGATGCTGGCCCTGGGGGCCGTGCTCCTGGGCGCGGCGGTCCTCTTCCAGAAGCGGGTCGTGGACACGGGCTGGGACCCGGGTGCCCGGCGCGATGCCTTGCTGCCGGGCTCGGAATCCGGGGCATCCGCGGTACCTGCGGCTTCCGGGGCACCCTCGCCACCTGGGGCGTCCGGCGCGGCTTCGGCTTCGGCGCCGGTCCCGGTCCCGGTCCCGGTCCATGCGAAGATCGCGCCGCCGGCCGGGGCGCCGACCCCGCCACCGCCACCCGCGGACGGCTGAGCCGGAACGTACCGGCGCAGGCTCCCCATGCGTAGGGCATGGCGCGGCACGTACGACACGACACGGACGGGCACGACACGCACGGACCGGCACCGCACGGGCACGGCACTGCACGGACCGGCCCGGCTCCCCGGCTGGGCCGTTCGATGCCCGCTCCGCGCGCGTCCGGGGCCACTGGCTGCCCGCAGAGCTAAAATCCGGAGCGTGGCTGCAGGGGAGTTCCCGACTCGTCGGCCGATGCGCCGGCCGGTGTCCAGCGGCTGATTCGCTGCCGGCGGCCCTTCCTGCCCTGCGCAGGCTCGCCCACCACCTGCACGAGGAGGCGGAGCGCATATGACCTGCGACGACGAAGAACGGCCGGGGCGGACGTCCGGCCCCGACCCGGACGCGGCCGCCCCCGACCCGGACGAGGCCGCCCCCGACGCCGTGACCTGCCGGGCCCTGCGCTACGCCTTCGGGGAGACCAAGGCCGTGGACGGCGTCGACCTCTCCGTCCGCCCCGGTGAGGTCTTCGGCCTGCTCGGCCCCAACGGCGCGGGCAAGACCACCGCGATCCGCTGTATCACCACCCTCCTGCCCGTCCCCTCCGGCATGGTGCGGGTATTCGGGCATGACGCGGCGAAGGAGCGGATGGCGGTGCGCCGGCTGCTGGGGTACGTACCGCAGCAGCTGTCCGCGGACGCCGGGCTGACCGGGCGCGAGAACGTCGCCCTGTTCGCCCGGGTCTTCGATGTCCCGCGCCGTGAGCGCGCCGCACGCGTCACCCAGGCGCTGGAAGCCGTCGGCCTCACCGACGCGGCCGGCCGGCTCGCCAAGACGTACTCCGGCGGCATGATCCGCCGCCTCGAACTCGCCCAGGCGCTGGTCAGCGCGCCCCGCCTGCTGATGCTCGACGAGCCGACGATCGGCCTCGACCCGATCGCCCGCACCAGCGTCTGGGAGCACATCAACGCCGTACGGGCCGCCACCGGCATGACCGTGCTGGTGACCACGCACTACATGGACGAGGCCGACCAGTACTGCGACCGCCTCGCCCTGATGCACCGAGGCCGGATCCGCGCCCTCGGCACTCCCGACGAGCTCCGGTCCGCCCTGCGCGCCCGCCGCCGCGCGGCCGCGGCCTCGGCCACTGCCCCCACGGCACCGAGCACTGAGGCCACCTCCGCAGTATCCGCTGCCGCCTCATCGGACTCGCCCTCCTCCCCCTCCCCCTCCCCCTCCTCTCCTTCTCCCTCCTCTCCCTCATCGGCCCCCTCGGGCTCGTCCGATGCCGTGCCGACGCTGGAGGACGTCTTCCGGGACGTCGCCGGCAGCGGCCTCGACGAGCAGTCAGGAGACTTCCGAGATGTCCGGAGCACCCGCCGCACCGCACACCGAGTCGGCTGAACCGGCCACCGGCCCCGGCCGCCTGGACCTGCTGCTGGTACCGCCACGTGCCCGCACCGGCTGGCGGGTGCTGCCCGCCAGGGTCATCGCGATGTGCGTGGTCGAACTGCAAAAGCTGCGCCACGACCGGACGGAGCTCTACACCCGCGCCGTCCAGCCCGCCCTGTGGCTCCTGGTCTTCGGCGAGACCTTCACCCGGATCAAGGCCATCCCGACCGGCGGCACCCCGTATATCGACTATCTGGCGCCCGGCATCATCGCCCAGTCGGCCATGTTCATCGCGATCTTCTACGGCATCATGATCATCTGGGAGCGGGACGCCGGCATCCTGACCAAGCTGCTGGTCACACCGACCCCACGTTCCGCTCTGATCGCCGGAAAGGCCTTCGCCGCCGGGGTGAAGGCGCTGATCCAGGCCGTCGTGGTGATCGTCATCGCCGCACTCCTCGGGGTGGCCATGACCTGGAACCCCCTACGGCTCCTGGCCGTCGGCGTCGCGGTGATCCTCGGCTCGGCCTTCTTCTCCTGCCTGTCCATGACGATCGCCGGGATCGTGCTCACCCGCGACCGCCTGATGGGTATTGGCCAGGCCATCACCATGCCGTTGTTCTTCGCCTCCAACGCCCTCTACCCGGTGGCGATCATGCCCGGCTGGCTCCAGACGGTCAGCAGGATCAACCCCCTGAGCTACCAGGTCGATGCCCTCCGCGGCCTCCTCCTGGGGACCCACGCCCATCTGGCTCTGGACTTCACCGTCCTGATGGCCGCCGCAGTACTGGGCATCGCTGCGGCCTCCTCACTCCTGGGGCGCTTGGCTCGCTGAAGCCACATCACCCGCCCCCGTCACACCACCTCGTCCGCCACGTCACCCCCGACCACCGGCGACCGTGCTGCTCCGCGCCCCGTGCACCGCACCGCGCATCGCCGAGAATTCGCCCTGCGGGCCCGGCGTTACACTCGCGCGGGATGCGTTCCCGCGGTTGTACCGCCGTCCGGACAAACCGGGACGGGACGGGAGTGAATCGCCGCCGCCGGCAGGCCTGCCTGCCCGGCCCACTGCGTCTCTCCGCCGTGGCAGCACATCGTGTTCCTTTGCCGGGTCGATGACGGTGGGTGCGAGGGTGGAAACGGCGGAGTGGCCGAAGCGGTCGAAGCAGTCGAAGCGGCCGGAGCAGTCGAAACGGTCGGAACGGACCCGGAGAACGTGGTCTTTCCGAATACCTTCGGCGCGCCACGTCTCGGATACCGGTGCCGCGTTCGGTCGACGCCTGCCAGGCCCACGGGCCATGGGGTGGACCGTTACCGCGGTATTTTTTGTGCTGTACACCGTGGTGTCGGTGCTGCGGAACGACCGCATGCTCAATGCCGGCTACGACCTGGGGATATTCGAGCAGGCAATTCGTGCCTATGCGCACGGCCGGGCTCCGATCGTGGAACTCAAGGGGCCGGGTTTTCACCTCCTCGGAGACCACTTTCACCCCATCCTGGTGCTCGTCGCCCCCTTTTACCGGCTCTTCCCCAGCGGCGTGACGCTGCTCGTGGTGCAGGCCGCGCTGATGGCACTCGCCTGTTTTCCGCTCACCCGCTGGGCACACCGGGCTGTCGGACCGGTCACCGGCCTGGTGGTGGGCTGCGGGCTGGGCGCTTCCTGGGGCCTCGTCGCGGGAGTCGCCAAGGACTTCCACGAAATATGCTTCGCGGTTCCGCTGCTCGCATTCAGCGTGACCGCCCTCGGTCAGCGTCGCTGGGGGGCGGCGGCAGCATGGGCGCTCCCGCTGCTCTTGGTGAAAGAGGACCTCGGGCTCACGCTCGCAGCCATTGGCGGCTATATCGCATGGCAGGGGCTGCGCGAGCGGCGCCACAATTCCCTGGAACGGTCCGGCCATTCCAGGGAACGGAGCCATCAGCCCAAGAATCGGCGCCGTGATCCCGGCGACGGGCGCCGTGATCCCGGAGACCGGCGTCACGATCCTGGGGAGCGGCGTCACGATTCCGGGGACCCGGCTTACCACCCCGGGGAGCGGCGACGTTTCCCCGTCCTGCTCGGTGTTGCCGTGGCCTTTCTCGGCGTGGCGGGCACAGCGGTGGAAATTCTCGTTCTTCTGCCTGCCATGAATCCCCGTGGCGGCTTCGACTATTGGCACCAGATGCCGGGCGAGGCCTCCTCGTCGGGCAGCCTCGCCGGTCTTGCGTCCGCCGGACTGCACCTGCTCTGGCCGCCGATGAAGTGGCTGCTGCTGTTCATGCTCGCCGCGCCCACCGCCTTCCTCGGCCTGCGTTCCCCCCTGACACTGCTGTGCGTACCCACGCTCGCGTGGCGGCTGCTGGCCGGCAACGAGCACTACTGGCAGCCGAATTTCCATTACAACGCGATCCTGATGCCGCTCGTCTTCGCCGGCCTCGTCGATGTGCTGCACCGGCGGCCGGATATCGTGCCGCCCCGCAGACGTCGTAAAGCCCTTGCCTTCACGGCCGCCTTCACCGCCGTCACGGCCGCGGTCTATCCGCTCCACGACCTGGTCCTCCCCTCGGCCTGGCGGACACCGGCGCATGTCCGTACGGCGGAGCGGTTGTTGAGCCGCATACCCGACGGGGACACCGTTGCCTCCTCGAACCGCTTGGCACCGATGCTGACCGGACGCACCACCGTCAGCCTCGTCTGCTTCGGCATCGGCACCGGCACCGGCACCGGCACCGGCCCCGATCCCGCCGCGCCGCCCGCCCTCCCGGCACATCCGCCGCGCTGGGTGGTCTCGGACCGTCACGACCCGACCGTCGAAACCCCCTGCCCGGTGGACCAAACTCACCGCATGCTGCGCCTCTACCGTGCCCATGGCTATGTCCAGGTCGCCGAGGAGGACGGGATCACCCTGCTCCGCAGGCCGTGATGCCCGCGCCGCCTCCCAGGCCCTCGGCAACTCCGCAGGACTGCGCGGTCGTGGCTCTCATCGCGGGCCGGCGGCGGGCCTGGCGCGGGGCCGACGGCGGGCTGGCGGATGTGGCTGAGGTGGATGTGGCTGCCTGGCTAGCGAGCCGCGGATGTGGCCGGCGGTGGAGTGGAGGTGGCTCAGGCGTCCGGAGCGACGAGGCTGCGGAGCAGGGGAGTGGCGATCCGCACGATGTCCTCCACGTCCGCGTCTGCCAGGTCGGGCAGGTGCAGCAGATAGCGCTGGGCGGCGACCCCCATCATGATCGCGCTGAACAGTGCGGCACGCAGTCGCGCGTCGGGGGCATCGATGGTGGCTGCGATGTGATCGGTGACCTCTGCGGTCATGTGCCGGCGCAACAGCTCTGCCGCTTCGTCGCTCGTCATGCTCGTCCGCAGGAGCACCGCCATGGGGCTGTCCGGATCCGCCGCCCAGGTGTCCAGCATGGCGCGCAGGCGGTTCTCCACCGTGTGGCGGGGGTCGCTGGTGGTGAGTTCGTCATGAGGGATCTGCCAGTGGACGGCCTCACGGAACAGGGCCTGCTTGCTGCCGAAATACTGGATCACGGAGGACTTGTCCACGTCGGCCTCGGTCGCGATGGCGCGAATGGTCGCACGCTCGTAACCGACCTCCGCGAACTTCCGCCGCGCGGCCGTCAGAATGCGCCGACGGGTGCGCTCGCCCTTGCGCTCCGGAAGGGCTGCCTCCTCGGCCGGATGTCCAGATCCGGACGAGCGCTGCGCGTCCTGTCCGGGTGCGTTCGGCACTGCATCGGCGCAGGTCAAAGTCGGTCCCCTTTCCGGTGCCGGTCCTGATGCTACAAGCACTTCCGGACAGTGCCGGGGCCTTGGAAACGGCGGACCGGAAGCTTCGCAGAGGGAACGGAAGATCGGAAGGCTTCACAGGGGGAACGGCGGACCGGAAGGTTCCGCGGGAGGGGGCGGGGGGCTGCCGCTGGGCTCCACCGGCCTGCACAGAGGAACAGCCGACCCCACCTTCTCCGCGGGAACGAGCCGGCGGCGTCAGCACAGGGAGAGCGTCGGCCCTCACCCCCACCCGCTCCGGCCGCTGGAGCCAGTCCCAGCGGCCGGAGCGAGACCGTACGTACCAGCGGTACGAACCGGCAGAACGGACCAGCGGTACGGACCAGCGGTACGGACCGGCGGAACCGCCCCCCCCCGCGGTGGTGTGCGGCGAGAGCCGTCCGGCTCAAACGGCCAGCGCTGCCGCATCCTCCACCAGTTGGCCGAGGTCCGGCAGAGCGTGGGACCGGCGCTGGAGCCCCTGGGCGCGGGACCGGTAGGAGCGGTCATCCAGAACGTTGCGCAGCGCCGAGGCCAGCGCGTCGCGCGTCACGTCCTGGACATTCATCCGGATCCCGACGCCCAACTCCTGCAGCCGGGAAGCATTGTGGGACTGCTCCGCGAACAGCGGTACGGCCACCATGGGGACTCCGGATGCCAGCGCCTCCCGGGTCCCGTTGAAGCCGGCATGCGTGAGGAACAGATCGCTGGACCGGAGCAGCAGTTCCTGCTGGACGAACGACGTCAGATGGACGTTGTCGCGGCGTGGCCCGTCCCACTGCTGCGGGTCGCGATCGGCTCCCAGGGCCACGACACCGGTGACCGGCAGCTCTCCCAGGGCCTCGATGATGGTGTCCAGCAGCGCACGGGCACCGCCGGGAAGCCGGGTAGCGTTCGAGCCGAGGGTGGCGAGGACGAGCGGCCGGTCCGTGTCGAGTCGGGCGATCTCCGGATCGAGGCCACCCTGTGCCGTCTGGGCGGGAACCTGGTAATAGCGGGCGCTGGGCAGCCGGTTGTCCGTGGGGTAGAAATCCTCCGGAACGACTCCGGCGCGGAAGGCGCGGAAGGGGTGCCAGGCGTCGGTGACCGGTGCCAGGCCGAATTTCTCCCGCTGCCGGTTGAGCTCCTCCGTCACGGCGGGATGGGCATAGGGCGCCATCGGCCCGATGTCCAGAGCGCCGTGCGGGATGCCGAGGATTTCCGCCGCCAGATAGCCGCCGTACTCGGTCGACTCATGGAGGATCAGGTCCGGTTGCCAGCTCTTCGCCACGTCGAGGAGGTCGGGGACGCCGGACGCGGAAAGGCGCCCGATGAAGGCCGCGGCGAAGAATTCCGGCGCCAGCTCAACGGTAACGGAGCCGGCCTTCTCCATGCCCGGAGGACGCGGGAACGTGCCGTCCCGCAGCGCCTCCCCCATCGACACCATATGGGGCAGTGTCAGCGCGGTGAGACCCCGCTTCTCTATGTGCTGGACGACCTCGGCGCCCGTGGCGACGGCCACCTCATGGCCTGCCGCCTGAGCTCTCTCCGCCACTGGCAGTACCAGCGGTGCGAGGTGCGAATAGATCGCATGTGCGGTGATGAGGATGCGCATGATGCTCGCTCTCCACGAAGCGGTGCAGGCACCACCGGGTGGGCCCCTGCGCCGCGGGTTTCACGGCCTACTGCTCAAAAATAAACGCTTGTTGAGAATCTATCACTCGCCTCTGTCGCTCGCGGTTCGTGCCCCTTCGGACCGCCGCCGACGGGAACGCCCCGCGCACTGGTCCGCAAGTACCTGGTGACTGCGCCTGCGTCTGTGCTCGGCTGCTCAAGCGCGCGGCTGGTCAGCCCCTCGGCTGCTGTTGGGTTGCCCGCCTATGGCTGTCAGCGGTGCACGCAGGTGGCCGAGTTGTCCTGGCACCAGCCCCGGGCGGGTGATCCATCGCTCTGTCCCGGGCTGCCTTTCTCGCCGCCGCGGAGATCTGAGCGCGGCTCACGTCGATCACAGATCCGGAGTGCATCGCCCAACTGAACATACGCCGCCACGACCGACCCGGCGGAGCCCTCCACGAGTACCGGTATCCGGGCTGAACACCGGGGATGTACTTTTCGGCACCCACAGGGTCCATACGCTTGCTCACCAGGGGACTTTCCGCGATGGAAAGCTCATGCCATAGTGGCAAGCCTCGAGTGAGGGAGTGGAGGGCGTCGTGAAGCAGAACGTCAATGGTGGGGGAGCGCGCGAGGGCGTGTTGTCGGCCGAGGCCGCGACGAGTGCCCTGCGGGACGTGGCGGCTTCGCAGGGTACGGCGCGGCTCCAGGCTCGACTGCTGCCTGCTTGGTATGGGCCGGTGTCCGGTGCGGTCCTGGCGGTCTACGCCATCGTGGCGGTGTGGCTGCTGGAGACGGACCAGCTCCTCGTCCAGCAATTCGCCGCATGGCCAGTGGCGTTGCTGGCGGTTTTCGTGATCAAGCGGGCCGCGCGGCGCAGTGCGGGCGTGCGGCGGTCCGGGTCGGCGCACTCCGTGGACGCCCGGGAGGAGCGCAGGAAGCGGATCTTTACGCACCTGGCCCTTGTCGTCGTCGCGGCATGCGTGGTGGGGGGAGCGTGCTGGGCGCTCGGTGCGGGCGCGCAGGCCGCCGTCGTCGCCGCAGCCGTCGCCGGGGGGCTCGGCAGCTGGGCCGGCATTGCCCGGCACAACGCTGTGATCAGGCGTCAACTGCGGGAACTGGTATGACCGCCGGCGCGCCACCGGGGACTGTCCTCGACGCGGTGCTGCACAACCCCACCCGGCTGGCCGTCGCAGCGTTCCTCTCCGAGTGCGCAGAAGCCGAGTTCGCGGTGGTGCGTGACCACTGCCAGGTGTCGGACTCGGTCATGAGCAAGGCCGCATCGGCGCTCGAGGACGCCGGATACGTCGAGATCCGCAAGGGCCACGTCGGCAAACGCTCGCGCACCTGGCTCTCTCTCACCTCCGTTGGACAGGGGGCGCTGGCCCGGCACGTCACCGCGTTGCAGGAGATCGTCGCTGCGGCCCGGAACGCCGCGGCCGGCATGCGAGCCGAGTAGGCCGGGCCGCCCCGAACCGTACGTCGCTCGGCTCGTCGTCCGCGCGCCCCGTAACACCGGTGGGGCATGGAGAGGTCCGCAGGTGTCAGTGGGGGAGCGCGGTGAGCGGCGCGGGTAGTGGGCCCGGGTCGCCGGTACGGGCGAAGGAGGCCCAGGCGGCGCGCACCCCGTTGCCGACCGCGTCCACCTGCGCCCAGTTGAGGCCACCCAGCATCGGCGTGTCCCGCCAGGCGTCCGCCGAACCGAGGAGCAGCGGGATCTCGGCGCAGTGGGTAGCGCCGTAGGGGGAGCCGGGCGGGCGCCAGTCCAGCCGGTAACCGTGCACGCGGGCGCCGGAGCGCTCCAGCTCCGCGCGCAGGGCGGTGAGCGGTGCCTCGTAGATGCGCCGCGTGCGTGCGGCGACACTTCCTCTGTCGCGCGGGCCCTCGGGGAAGGCGGACATGTCGTCGGCGTTCCACCCGTACAGCACGTCCGGGGCGCTGCCGCCGAGGGTGAGCCGCCCGGTGACGCAGGGCAGTTGGGCGGTGCTGCGCACCGGGCCGAACGGTGGGGCCAGGAAGCTTCCCGTACGACGCCGGTGGTCGGCGGCGGTCCGGGTCTGGGCGGCGAGCAGCGCTTCGTGCGAGGCGGTACGTGGGTCGGTGCCGAGGTGGGCGGCGAAGACGCGGCCGGTCTCGCGTGACTCGGTCAGGGAGCGGGTGGCGAGGGACAGCGGCGCGCTCTGGAGGACTGCCCGGCGGAACAGGCCCCGGGCATCGTCCAGTTGCAGCAGGAGCAGGATGGACAGGGCGCCGGCCGACTGGCCGAAGAGGGTGACGTTGCCGGGGTCGCCGCCGTAGCGGGCGATGTGGTCGCGCACCCAGCGCAGCGCCTCCAACTGGTCGTGGAGGCCGAGGTTGCCTTCGCTCACCCCGTCGAGGACGAGGTAGCCGAGTGCGCCGAGCCGGTAGCCGGCGCTGACCACGACCACGTCTTGTTCGGCGGCGAGCGCGCCGCCGTCGTACCAGTCGAGGAGGCCCGCACCGCTGCTGAAGCCGCCGCCGTGGAACCAGACGAGCACCGGGCGGCCGGTCGAGGGGGCGGCCGGAGTGGTCACGGCCCCCGCGGCCGGGGCGGCGGGGGCCGTGACCGTCAGGAGAAGACAGTCCTCACTCTGCGGGCGCCGGTCGCGGGGCGGGCCCATCACCGCGTCGAGCCGGGACGGCGGCTGTGGGCAGATCCGGCCCACCGGCGGGGTGTCGATCTCCGGCCCGGTGGGCCCTTTCGGCTCACTCGCCCCTGCAGGCACGGGACAGGGCAGGGCGAAGCGTTCCGCGGTGGCGAACCGGAGGGGACCGCTGCGGATCACGGAGCGGGCGTTCATGCGTCACCTGCGAGTTCGGGCTGGAGAACGGGCTGATCGGTCGACGTCTCCGGGGCCACCCGGAACAGCGCCACCGCGCCGACCAGACTGAGTGCGCAGATCCCCACCAGGTAACAGGTCACCCCCGTCGAGGAGTTGCCCGGTCCGAGGAGCGCGCTGGAGATCACGGGCGCCAGGCCGCCGCCGAGTACCGCACCTGCCTGGAGGATCAGGGAGGTGCCTGAGTAGCGCACCCGCACGGGGAAGGTGTCGGCGATGATGGCCCCCTGGACGCAGTGGGTCACCGGGATGATCAGGCCCATACCGGCGAGTGCGAGCAGGGCCATGGCGCCGTCTCCGGTGCCGAGCAGGGGGAAGAACACCGCGCACCAGACGAGGATGGCCACGGATCCCCCGACGAAGAGGGTGCGTCGGCCCTTGCGGTCGGCGAGCCTGGTCCACACCGGTATGGAGACGCACCACAGCACCGCGGCACAGGTCACCCCGAGGACGAGAAACTGCTGGTCGTAGCCGAGGTGTCGGGTGCCGTAGGACAGCGTGAAGACCATGAAGACGTAGGCGACCGCGGAGTTCGCGAGCACGGCGAGCAGGGTCAGGCCCAGTCGGGGCAGTCCGGTCTTCAGCGCTTCGGCGAGCGGGAAGCCGGCCACCTCGTCGTGTGCGCGGGCCTGCTGGAAGGACGGCGATTCGGTGACGCGCAGCCGCACGACCAGGCCGACCCCGACGAGGACGAAGCTCAGCAGGAACGGGACGCGCCAGGCCCAGGCGAGGAAAGTGCCGTGCCCGGCCAGGGAGTTCGTGGCCAGGAAGACGAGGTTCGCCAGCACCAGACCGGCCGGCGTGCCCATCTGGGGAAAGCCCGCGTACAGGTTCCGTCGTCCCTCGGGGGCGTGTTCCATCGACAGCAAAGTGGCCCCGGCGCCCTCACCGCCCAGGCCGATGCCCTGGACGACGCGCAGCACGACCAGCAGCACAGGGGCCCACAGGCCGATGGTGCCGTAGCCCGGCACGAGCCCGATGAGGGTGGAGCCCATGCCCATCATCAGCAGCGATACCACCAGCGTGGAGCGGCGTCCGAGGCGGTCGCCGAAGTGCCCGAAGACCAGGCCGCCGAGCGGACGGGCCACGAAGCCCACCGCGAGGGTGCTGAAGGCGGCGAGCGTGCCGGCCGCCGGGCTCAGGGACGGGAAGAACTGCTTGTCGAAGACCAGGGCGGCGGCCGTGCCGTAGAGGAAGAAGTCGTACCACTCCAAGGTGGTGCCGAGGAGGGTGGCAAGCGCTGTTCTGCTCGCGCCCGTGGGACGCTCCGCGTCGCTCATGGGATTGCCTCATCTGCTGGGGGACGGCGGGCGGGCCCCGCGTTATCGGTGGATCCTGGGCCCGGTGGCCAGAGGAGACAAATGCCGGTTCGCCCCGCCGCCATAGCGGTTCGGGTATAGCCGGCACCTGGTCCCGGTAGTCGGCAGTCCGTTCGGCGCGGCGCGTTCCCGGACCTTCGTGGCCCCTGTCACCCCCGTCCTGACCTGTGGGGAAGCGGTCCTGGCGGGCGGCAGGCGGGAGCGCGCGCCGGAGGCACATACCGAAGTGGGCATAGCAGTAACCCGAAAGATCATTTGTCAGTCATGGCGGCGCGATTCCAGGGTGGGAGCCATGACGGCACAGATTCCGCGGTGGATCCGCAACTTCGTCGACGGGCGGTTCATCGACCCCGAGGGCCACTGCTTCGACGCGACCGACCCGGCCACCGGCCGCGTGCACGCCCTCGTCCACGAGGCCGACGCTCTGTTGGTGGACCGGGCCGTCACCGCGGCGCGCAAGGCGCTGGACACCTGGTCGGCGACCGCGGTCCGGGAGCGGACCGACGTGCTGCGCAGGGCGGCGGACCTGATCGAGGCACGGTGCGAGGAGTTCGTGGCCGCCGAGGTGGCCGACACCGGCAAGCCCGTCACCCTGGCCCGCGACCTGGACGTGGCCCGGGCCGTGGGCAACTTCCGGACCTTCGCCGACGTGGTCGCCGCCGCCGGCCAGGAGTCCTTCCTGACCGACCTGCCCGGCGGACGTCACGCCCTCAACTACGCTGTGCGCAAGCCGCTCGGCGTGGTCGCGGTCATCGTGCCGTGGAACCTGCCGCTGCTGCTGCTCACCTGGAAGGTGGCCCCGGCGCTGGCCTGCGGCAACACCGTCGTCGTCAAGCCCAGCGAGGAGACGCCCGGTACGGCGGCCCTGCTCGCCGAGGTGCTCGCCGAGGCGGGGCTCCCGGCGGGCGCCTACAACGTCGTGCACGGGTTCGGCGGCGGTTCGGCGGGGGAGTACGTCACGACCCATCCGGGGATCGACGGTGTCACCTTCACCGGTTCGTCGGCGACCGGCGCCCGCGTGATGAAGACGGTGGCGCCGCGCGTGCGCCCGGTCTCCTTCGAACTGGGCGGCAAGAACGCCGCGGTCGTCTTCGAGGACGCCGACCTCGAGGAGACCCTGGACGGCCTGACCCGGTCGGTGTTCGCCAACACCGGCCAGGTGTGCCTGTGCACCGAGCGGGTCTACGTCCAGCGGTCGGTCTTCGCCGACATCGCCGACGGGCTGGTCGAGCGGGCGCGGTCCCTGAGCCTGGGCAGCCCGCTGGAGGCGTCCACCACTACCGGGCCGCTCATCTCGCAGGCACACCGCGAGAAGGTGCGGGCGTATCTGGAGCTTGCCGAACAGCTGGGTGCCAACGTCCTCATCGGCGGGAACACGCCCAGCCTGGGCGCCGAGCTGGACGGCGGCTCGTGGATCGAACCGACGCTGTGGACGGGCCTGACCAACGCCGACCGGCCGGTGCGTGAGGAGATCTTCGGACCCGTCGCCGCGCTGATCCCTTTCGACACGGAGGAGGAGGCCATCGCGCTGGCCAATGACACGGAGTACGGTCTCGCCGCCGCCGTGTGGACCCGCGACCTGCGCCGCGGCCACCGCGTGGCACAGGCGATGAACGTGGGCATGGCCTGGGTCAACACCTGGTTCCTGCGGGACCTGCGCTCGCCCTTCGGCGGTGTCGGCCTCTCCGGCCTCGGACGGGAGGGAGGCGCCTCGTCCCTGCACTTCTACACCGAACCGACGAACGTGTGCGTGTACCTGTGAAGGCGCCCGCCGCGACGGGGGCACCGACCCCCGGTTCCCGCACCCGTGATCGAACCGGCTGCCGGCAACACACCGGTGGCCAGAAGGACATGACCGTGGACATCGCCCCGCACGCCGTATCCGGCGGCCGCAGGCCAGGACCCGGCGTACGCCGCGCGTCCGGCGTCGCCGCCGCGCTCACCGCCGGCCACGGCGCAGGAGATGACCGATGATCGCCGACGAGACGATCGGCGCACTGGCCACCCGGCTCGACGACGCCCAGACGTCCGTGGCCGACACCCCGAGCCTCGCCGGCACACACCCCCTGGACATCGACGACGCCTACGCCATCCAGGCCGCGCTCCTCGCCCGGCGTGTGGCGCGCGGCGAGCGCACCACCGGCGTCAAGCTGGGCTTCACCAGCAAGGCCAAGATGGCGCAGATGGGGGTTTCGGAGATCATCGTCGGCCGGCTGACCGACGCCATGTGCGTGGCCGACGGCGGCGAGGTCGAACTGGCCCGGTTCATCCGCCCGAAGGTGGAGCCGGAGGTCGCCTTCCGGCTCGCCCGGGACGTGGACACGGGCGCCCCCGGCACCGACATCACCGCCTGTGTGGACGCCGTGGCCCCCGCGCTGGAGATCATCGACTCCCGTTACCGGGACTTCCGTTTCACCTACGAGGACGTCGTCGCGGACAACACGTCCGCGGCGGGCTACGCCATCGGCCCGTGGCTGCCCGTCCAGGATGTGCCCGACCTCCCCGTACGGCTGCACGGTGAGAACCGCGAGATCCTGGGTTCCACCGCAGCCATCCTCGACGGACCGTCGCACGCACTGCGCGCGCTGTTCCACATGGCCCGGCGGCGGCGTATCCCGCTGCGGGCGGGCGATGTCGTGCTCGCCGGCGCGGCCACCGAGGCGATCCCCCTGACCCCTGGGGTGACCGCATGCGAGATCACCGGTCTCGGCCGGGTCAGTATGAGGAGTGTGTGATGCACCAGGCCCGTATCGTCCCGGGGAAGGCGACGCCGCGCGGCCGCTTCCCGCACTTCCGCCGCGCCGGTGACCTCGTGTTCGTCTCCGGCACCAGCTCCCGCCGCCCCGACAACTCCTTCGTCGGCGTCACGACGGACGGGATGGGCACGACCGACCTCGACATCCGGGCGCAGACCCGCGCCGTCATCGAGAACATCGCCGACATCCTCGCCGATGCAGGCGGCAGCCTCGCCGATGTCGTCCAGGTGACCACCTACCTGGTCTCCATGAACGACTTCGGAGGCTACAACGAGGTCTACGGCCGGCACTTCGATGAGAACGGCCCGGCCAGGACCACCGTCGCCGTCCACCAACTCCCCCATCCCCACCTGCTCATCGAGATCCAGGCCGTGGCCCACCTGCCGGCCACCGCCACGGCCGCCACCACCATCGAGGAGACACCGTGACCGACATTCCCGAGGTCATCGACTTCCAGGGCTGGATCGACGCCCATGCGCACCTGCTGAAGCCGCCGGTGAACAACCGGACCATGTCGCTCGGCAACGACTTCATCGTCCAGATCATCGGCGGCCCCAACCAGCGCACCGACTTCCACCTGGACCCGTACGAGGAGTGGTTCTACCAGATCAAGGGGGACATGCATGTCGGCCTCATGACCGACGAGGGCCCGCGGACCGTGCACGTGAAGGAGGGGCAGGCGTGGCTGCTGCCGGGCAATGTGCCGCACTCCCCGCAGCGCCCCGACCCCGGCTCCATCGGCCTGGTGATCGAGCGGGTCCGCGAAGAGGGCACACTGGAGAAGTTCCTGTGGTTCTGCCCGTCCTGCTCCGCGACCGTGCACGAGGTGGAGCTCCAGGTCCGCGACATCGTGGCCGATCTGCCGCCGGTGTTCGCGGAGTTCTACGGTGACGAGCAGGCCCGCGTGTGCTCCGCGTGCACCACCGTGCACCCCGGGAAGGGCTGACCGGTGGCAGACGTGATCGACGTCCACACCCACTGTGTGCCGCGGGGCTGGCCCGACCTGTCGGCCGTGGGCGGTCCCGACGCTCCCTGGCTGCGGATCGAGTCCGAGACCGAGGCCGTGATCATGACCGGGTCGTCGGAGTTCCGCCGCATCCAGGCGGACTGCTGGGATGCGGACGTGCGGCTGCGGGACATGGACGCGGACGGAGTGCGCGCCCAGGTGGTCTCCCCCACCCCGGCCTTCTTCTCCTACGGCCGCAGCGGCGCCGAGGCCGCGAAGATCGCCCGGATCTTCAACGACCTGGCTCTCGAGATCACCGCTCCCGCGCCGCACCGGCTGATCCCCTTCTGTCAGGTGCCGCTCCAGGACCCGGACGCCGCCTGCCGTGAGGTGGAGCGGGCCGTCGCGGCCGGTCACCGGGGCGTGGAGATCGGCAACCACGTCGGCGACCAGGACCTGGACAGCGAGGGGGTGGTGACCTTCCTCCAGCACTGCGCGTCACTGGACGTGCCGGTGTTCGTCCACCCCTGGGACATGGACACCTCGCCCCGCCTGGACCGGTGGATGGCGCGGTGGCTGACGGCCATGCCGGCGGAGACCCATCTGTCGATCCTGGCGATGGTCCTGGGGGGCGTCTTCGACCGCATCGACGAGCGGCTGAAGATCTGCTTCGCGCACGGCGGCGGGTCGTTCGCCTTCTGGGCGGGCCGCATGGAGAACGCCTGGCACGGACGCCACGACATCATCGGTACCTCGCAGTACCCGCCCTCCCATTACCTGGGCCGGTTCTCCGTGGACTCCGTCGTCTTCGACGAGCGTGCTCTGCGACTGCTGGTGGACACCGTCGGCGAGGACCGCGTCATGGTGGGCAGCGATTACCCCTATCCGCTGGGCGAGCGCCCGGTGGGCGAGGTGGTGCGCAAGAGCGGTTTCCTCACCGAGGAGGCGCGGCACAAGATCATCCGCGGTAACGCGGAACGCTACCTGGGGCTTTGATGCCCGCTGCGCTCCGGGTCCCCGGCCCGCTCCGCTCGGGTACGGGGACCGTCCGTCATCGACTCCGCGGCCTCCTCCAGGCTCCGTATCAGTGCCTGCGCCGACGGGCGGAGAGTGCGCCCTTCCGGCAGGGTCACCCCGACCCGGTGCCCGACCGGCTCCAGCGGCACCGGAAGCCGGGCCAGCCTGCTGTCGTCCTGCACGATCAAGGCAGGCAGCACGGCCACCACGTCGGTGTCCAGCAGCAGTTGACGCACCGCAAGGAAGGAGGTGGCCTCCACGCGGTTCTGCGGCGTCCCGAGCCCCTGCCGGGCGAAGAGTTCCTCCACCTCGCGACGGAGCGTGGTCTGCTGGCCGGGCAGGATCCAGGGGAAACCGAGGGTGTCCGCCAAGCCGGCGCCGGGCCGTTCGGTCAGCGGATGGCCCGCGCGGACGACCAGGCCGACGTACTCGTCGTAGAGCGGGCGCCGGATCAGCCCCTCGCCGGAGGGCGCGGTCAGCCGGCCGACGATCAGGTCGATCCGTCCGGCCTCCAGGTCCCGCAGCAGTTCCTCCGGGGAGGCCTCGCGCACCACCACGGTGAGAAGGGGATGGTTCCGCTTCAGCGCCGCAACGGCACGCGGCAGCAGGATGTTCGAGCCGGCCAGGTGCGTGCCGACCACGACGGTTCCCCGGTCGGCCTCGGCCAGTTCCACGAGATGGCGGCCCGCCTGGGTGAGCTGGGCCAGGACGGCGCGCGCGTGCCGGGTGAACGCCTCGCCGAAGACGGTGGCGCTGACTCCCCGGGGGCCGCGCTCGAACAACGGCACGCCGAGGATGTCCTCCACCTCGTGCAGACTCCGGGTGGCGGCGGGCTGTGTCACATGCAGCTCCTTGGCCGCGCCCACTACCGATCCCTGCCGGGAGAGCGCGTCCACGAGCAGCAGGTGCCGCACCTTGAGCCGGCCGTCGAACAGGCGGGGGGTCTCCACGGCACGACACTAACCGAGCCGTGCCCCGTCCTCCGTCCGGCCCTCGCGCAGCACCCGGGACAGCCCGAGAGCGGCCGTACGCACCGCAGGGGCGAGCCGGGCGGCGCTGAAGCGCTCCCGCGGCACCGCGACCGACAGCGCGGCCACGGTCACGCCGCCCGCGAAGACGGGGGCCGCGATGCAGCTCACCCCTTCCGCGGCCTCTTCCTCCTCGTAGGCGAGCCCGGCCACCTGGGTCTTCTCCAGCGCCGCGCGCACCAACAGCGGGTCGGTGAGGGAGCGCGGAGTGAGGCTCGGCAGCGGCCGGGACAGCAACTCCTCGGTCAGTTCGGCGCCCGAGAAGGCGAGCAGCGCCTTGCCCACGGCGGTGCAGCTCAGCGGCAGGCTCCCACCGATGCGGGAGGGCAGCCGCAGTGCGTCGTGGCCGTGGATGCGTTCGAGGTAGACCACCTCCAGACCCTCGCGGACGCCGAGGTGGACGGTCTCACGGGTGGCCTCGAACAGGTCCTGGAGGAAGGGCAGCGCCACCTCCCGCAGATCGCGTCTGCGCGGCACCCGGGAGCCGAGTTCGAAGAGCTTTGCTCCCAGCCGGTAGCGGGTTCCTGAGCGTTCCAGCCAGCCGAGGCGGACCAGGTCCGCCGTCAGCCGGTGCACGGTCGGCTTGGGCAGACCGGTGCGTCGCGCAAGTTCCGACAGACGGTACGACTCCGTGTTCGGAGTGAAGCACTCCAGGATATGCGCCGCTTTGTCGAGCATATTGCCCGCCTCGTTGTTCCGTGTCACGGAACGAACTTTGCCCCGCCGGGGCAGCTCTGTCTATACCGAGGTCATCCCGAGGCCACCGAGGGCCCCGAAGTCCTTGTCACTCTCCGGAGGTTGCACCATGCCGTCCCCGCCCGATACCGTCCGGCACGGCGACCCCGTCCCGGCCGTGGCCCAGGCCGCCGCCTCGCTGGCCGGGGCCGCCCGCACCCTGGCCCCCTGCGCGCCGGTGCGCGCGCTGTTCGACGAAGGCGACGTCGAGTCCGCCTACGCCGTACAGCAGTTCAACGTGCGGCGGGCCCTGGCCGCAGGGCGCCGGATCACCGGCCGCAAGATCGGCCTGACCTCCCCGGCCGTGCAGCGGCAACTCGGCGTGGACCAGCCCGACTTCGGCGCCCTGTTCGCGGACATGGCGGTCCCCGACGGTGGCCAGGTGTCCGCCGGCCGGCTGCTCCAGCCGAAGGTGGAGGCCGAGGTCGCGCTGGTCCTCGGGGCCGACCTGCCGTACGAGGTCTGCACCGTCGCCGACGTGCTGCGGGCCGGCGAGTTCGTGCTGCCCGCCCTGGAGATCGTGGACAGCCGGGTGGCGGAGTGGGACATCTCCCTCGTGGACACCGTCGCCGACAACGCCTCCAGTGGCCTGTACGTCCTCGGTGGCACTCCCGTCCCGCTCACCCGGCTCGACGTGCGCGCGCTGACGATGACCATGACCCGCAACGGCGAGCAGGTCTCGGTGGGTACGGGCGCCGACTGCCTCGGCAGCCCGCTCAACGCGGCCACCTGGCTGGCCTCGACGCTCGCCATGAGGGGCGATCCACTACGGGCGGGCGACGTCGTGCTGACGGGCGCGCTGGGGCCGATGGCTCCCGCGGCGCCGGGAGATGTGTTCGAAGCCCGCATCCCGGAACTCGGGTCGGTGCGGGTCGGGTTCGCGACAGAGGGGGACAACCGATGAGCAGCGAGCACCACTCCCGTACCAAGGTCGCCGTCATCGGCTCGGGGAACATCGGGACCGACCTGATGATCAAGGTGCTGCGCCTGTCGGACAGTCTGGAGATCGCCGCCATGGCAGGCATCGACCCGGCTTCCGACGGTCTGGCCCGCGCCCGCCGCCTGAAGGTCGCCACCACGCACGAGGGCATCGAAGGCCTGGTGGCCATGGACGAGTTCGCCGACGTGGAGATCGTGTTCGATGCCACCTCGGCCGGCGCGCACCGCCACCACGAGGACGTGCTGCGCCCTCTGGGCCGTACGCTCATCGACCTCACCCCGGCCGCCATCGGCCCGTACGTGGTCCCGCCGGTCAACGGCGACGCCCACCTCGACGCGCCCAACGTCAACATGGTCACCTGCGGTGGCCAGGCCACGATCCCGATGGTCGCCGCGGTAGCAGCGGTGACCCCGGTCCACTACGGCGAGATCGTCGCCTCCATCGCCGCACGCTCCGCCGGTCCCGGCACCCGCGCGAACATCGACGAGTTCACCGAGACCACCGCGTCCGCCATCGAGCAGGTCGGCGGGGCCGCACGGGGTAAGGCGATCATCGTCCTGAACCCGGCCGAGCCCCCGCTGATCATGCGGGACACCGTGCACTGCCTGGTGGACGACTGCGACACCGAGGCGATCACCGCCTCCGTGGAGGAGATGGCCGGCCGGGTCCAGGCGTACGTCCCCGGCTACCGGCTCAAGCAGAAGGTGCAGTTCGAGCGGGTGAGCGCGGATGATCCGCTGCGCGGGCTGCTACCCGCAGGCGCCGCGGGTGACGCCCTGCGCGTCTCCGTCTTCCTGGAGGTCGAGGGCGCCGCGCACTACCTGCCGGCGTACGCAGGGAACCTCGACATCATGACCTCGGCCGCGCTGCGCACCGCCGAGCGCATGGCCGCACACCGCTCCACCGAGGGGGCAACACGATGAGCACCGGCAAGAGCACCGAAACGAGCACCGCGGCGAGCACCGAAACGAGCACCGCGGCGAGCACCGAAACGAGCACCGACAAGACCGCGGACGCCCCCCGGCCGGGCCAGGGAACCGTCCCGCCCGCGCTGTACGTCCAGGACGTCACCCTGCGGGACGGCATGCACGCCGTGCGGCACCGCTACACCGTCGAGCAGGCCCGTGCCATCGCCGCCGCCCTGGACTCCGCCGGGGTCGCCGCCATCGAGATCGCCCACGGCGACGGACTGGCCGGCTCCAGCATCAACTACGGCATCGGCGCCCACACCGACTGGGAGTGGATCGAGGCGGTCACCGACGCCGCCGACCAGGCCGTGCCCACCACACTCCTGCTCCCCGGCATCGGCACGCTGCACGACCTGAAGCAGGCCCACGCCCTCGGGATCCGCTCGGTGCGCGTCGCCACCCACTGCACCGAGGCCGACATCTCCGCCCAGCACATCGCCGCCGCCCGCGACCTGGGCATGGACGTCGCCGGGTTCCTGATGATGTCCCACATGGCCGAGCCCGCCGAACTCGCCCGCCAGGCCCAGCTGATGGAGTCCTACGGCGCGCACTGTGTCTATGTCACCGATTCCGGCGGCCGCCTGACGATGGACGGCGTCCGCGACCGCTTCCGCGCGTACCGCGACGTCCTCGACCCGGCCACAGAGCTGGGCATCCACGCCCACCACAACCTCGCCCTGGGCGTGGCCAACACTGTCGCCGCCGTGGAGAACGGCGCCGTACGGGTCGACGCCTCGCTCGCCGGCCAGGGCGCGGGAGCCGGCAACTGCCCCCTGGAGGCGTTCATCGCCGTCGCCGACCTCATGGACTGGGAACACGGCTGTCACCTCTTCCCCCTCATGGACGCCGCCGACGACCTCGTACGCCCCCTCCAGGACCGCGAGGTCCGCGTCGACCGCGAAACCCTCACCCTCGGCTACGCCGGCGTCTACTCCAGCTTCCTCCGCCACGCCGAAACCGCCGCCGCCCGGTACGGCCTGGACACCCGCTCCATCCTGGTCGAGGTCGGCCGCCGCAAGTTGGTCGGCGGCCAGGAGGACATGATCACCGACATCGCCCTCGACCTGGTCGGGGGGCGGGTCGGCGCGGCCTGAGCGACAGGTTGGAACGCATGGGGCGCGGCGGGTGCCTGTGCCGGCGACCCGGAAGCTCGGCGACTGGCTGTACGGAAGTGCGCTGCCGGGATCGGGGAGCCGTCCGCCCGCGTCGCTGAGGGTGAAGACGCCGATGGGGGAGCGGAGGCCGCCGGCCGAGTGGTCGGCGGTTCAGCCGCGCAGGGCGTTGCGCGCGGGCCAGGAGGCTTTGGGCTGCCAACCGTGGCCGCCCGTTCCTACAGAACGGCCTTGGACGTCCAGGTGCTCCTGTCCGATCGCCTGACGACGAGCGCTTGCCGGGTGTCGTCCGGGACTTCGGCGCGGGTCCGGGGCCCCAGGTCGGGCAGCACGTCCGACTGTTCCCCGAGGGTGTGGTCGCCCGCGGTGATGGTGTGCGCGGTCGCCCCGGCGCGGCCGTGCAGCCAGACCGACCTACCGGCCTCGGCGAGGCGTGGGATCGTGTCGTTCACGGACGCGCTCACTTCGTCTGCTCGTAAGCGCCGATCGCGGCGACCTTCTCGGCGGATGCGGACTGCTCGTCGAAGTGCTGGCCGAGCCATTCGTCGACGAGGGTGCGGGCCAGTTCCAGGCCGATGACGCGCTGGCCGAAGCAGAGGATCTGGGCGTTGTTGCTGAGAACCGAGCGGCGTACGGAGTAGCTGTCGTGGGCGGTGACGGCGCGGATGCCGGGGACCTTGTTGGCGCTGATGGCCACGCCCAGCCCGGTGCCGCAGACGAGCAGCGCGCGGTCGGCGTCGCCCTCGGCGACACGGCGAGCCGCGTCGACGGCCACATGCGGGTAGGCGGTGTGCTCGTCCCCGCGGACACCGACATCGGTGACCTCGGCGACCCGGGGGTCGGCGGCGAGGTCGCGCTTGAGAGCTTCCTTGTACTCCAGCCCGGCGTCGTCACTGCCCACGACGAGACGGAGCGGGGGGCGAGGTGGCGTGGTGGTCATCGTGGTTCCTTAACGGTGGGCGGCCACGGCTTCGAGCACCATGGCGAGGGAGATGGCCCCGGGGTCGGGGGTGCCGAGGCTGCGCTCGGCCAGGGGGCGGGCACGGCCGAGCCGGGGGCGCAGTCCGGCGGTGGCCTCGGCGGCGGTACGGGCGTCGGCGGCGGCCTCGGCGAAGGCGCCGGTCACCGGGCCGCCTTCCGCGAGGCGCCGGGTGAACGCGGTGACGAACGGCTGGAGCGCGTCGACGAGGGTCTTGTCGCCCGGCTCCGCCTTGCCGAGGGAGGTGACGGCGGCCAGCGCGGACGCGGCCCCGGCCGCCAACTCATGGGGTTCGGGGGCCCGGTCGGCGGGGAGCGCGGAGCCGAGCGCCCGCAGCGCGGCACCCCACAGGGCGCCGGAGGTGCCGCCCGCGTCGGCCGCCCAGGCGTCACCGGCGGCGCCGAGCAGCGCGGCGGGGGCGGCCTGTTCCTGGTGGGCCCGCTCGGCGACGGCGAGGGCCGCGTTTACGCCCTTGCACATTCCGCGCCCGTGGTCGCCGTCCCCGGCCACCGCGTCGAGGCGGCCAAGGGTTTCCTCCTGCTCGTGCAGGACGTCGCGGGCGGCGCGCAGTGCCCGCACCGCGCGGTCCGCGGTCCGTCCGGCGGCGCCGGTGGCGGTGGGGAGGGGGGAGGCCGCGGAGGCACGGCGGCCGGGGGGTGCGTGCCGTGCCTCCGGGGCCGGTCCGGTGGGGTGCACGGTTCCGCGGCGGTGGGCGGGGGTGTCGACGGGGGCGAGCCACAGGCGTTCCAGCTCGTCATCCAGCCAGGTCAGGGTGAGGGAGCAGCCCGCCATGTCGAGACTGGTGACGAGCTCGCCGACCTCGGGCCGTACGGGTTCGAGCCCCTCCTCGGCCAGGAGGCGGGAGACGGCGGCCCACAGGACGTACAGCTCCTCGTGTTTGGTGGCGCCGAGACCGTTGAGGAGGACGGCGACGCGGGATCCGGTGTGCGGGGGGCGTTCGGCCAGCAACCCCTCGACCAGGGTGCGGGCCAGATCGTCCGCGGAGGTCAACTCGCTTTCGCTGACGCCGGGTTCGCCGTGGATGCCGAGGCCCAGGCCGAGTTTGCCGTCGGGGACGGTGAACAGCGGCTCGGACCGGCCCGGCAGGGTGCAGCCCGCGAAGGCGACGCCGAGGGTGCGGGTGCGGGCATTGGTGCGTTCCGCGATCCGTACGACCTCGTCCAGCGAGGCGCCTTCCTCGGCGGCCGCGCTCGCGGTCTTGAACACCACGAAACCGCCCGCTATGCCACGCCGGTGTGCGAGGTCGTCGGCGGGTGCGGAGGCGATGTCGTCGGTGACCGCGAAGCACCGCGCGGGGATGCCGTCGGCGGTCAGGTGCTGGGCGGCGAGGCCGAAGTTCATCACGTCCCCGGCGTAGTTGCCGAAGAGGAAGAGCACCCCTCCGCCGGTTTCGGCCTCGAGGGCCACCGCACGGGCGCGGTCGGCGGACGGCGAGGTGAAGATGTTCCCGATCACCGAGCCGTCGGCGAAGCCGGGGCCGACGACGCCGCAGAACGCGGGGTAGTGACCGCTGCCGCCGCCGGTGAGGACGGCGACCTTGCCGGGCCGCGGCCGCACCGCCCGTACGACTCCGCCGGGGACCGCGGTGACGTACTCGGGGTGGGCGGCGGCGAATCCGGTGACCATGTCGTCGGCGAAGCGCGCGGGGTCGTTGAACAGGCGGGTCATGCAAGGCTCCTGGAGGTGCGGGTGCAGGACGCCGTCATCGGGACCATTCCTCGCGGGCGGCGGCCAGGCTGCGCCGGTAGGCGGCGTAGCCCTGGGCGTAGAACTCGATCGCGGAGGGGTCGGCGGTGACGGTGCGTCGCCGGGCGCGCCACCCGTCGGCGTCGACGGGCTCCCCGAGGGCTTGCCAGGCGACCTGGGCGGCGCCGCGGATGCCGACCGCGTCGTCGCAGACGTACAGGTCGGTGCCGAGGACGCCGGCGAAGATGCGGGCCCATTCGGCGGACCGGGCGCCGCCGCCGCAGGCGGTGACGGCGCCGGTGACGCCCAGCGTCTCCATGCAGTGCCGGGCGGAGTACGCCACGGACTCGCACAGGGCGCGGATGAGATCGGCGCGGGAGGTCAGCGGGGACAGGCCGTCCAGCCGGCCCCGGGCGCGGGCGTCGACGAACGGGGCCCGCTCGCCGCCGGCCGACAGGAACGGCAGGGCACTCACCCCGCCGGCGCCCAGGGGCGAGGTGGTCAGCAGGGCGTCGAGTTCGGCGATCCGCACCCCCAGCAGCTTCAGCAGCCAGTCGAGTCCGGCGGTACCGATCATGGCGGGCATCACCCGCAGGTAGCGCTGCTCGAAGGGGGTGGCGAGCAGCATGCCGGCGGGCTCGTCGCCGGTCACCGGGGCCGGGTCGGCGGTGAGCACCTGGCTGGCCAGCGTGGTCCCGATGATCAGGTTGCCGTCGCCCGGCCGGGCGAGGCCCGAGCCGAATCCACAGGCGGGTATGTCGAACGGGCCCGCGGAGACCGGCAGTCCGGGCGGCAGACCGAGCTGTGCGGCCACGTCCGGCAGGAGGGGGAAGAGGGTGCCGGGCGGCGCGGGCTCGGGGAGCAGTCGCCGGTAGGCGCTCAGGCCGCAGAGGTCGAGGGCCGTTTCGTCATAGGTGCGGGTGGCGACGTGCAGGAACGGCTGGGAGGCGTCGGAGGCGTCGACGGTGATCCGGCCGGTGAAGCGCTGGACGATGGCGTCCACGCAGTATCCGGCGACGGCGGCGTCGGCCAGGCGCTCCGGCTCGTGCTTGGCCAGGTGGGCGAGGAGCGGGGCGGCCGAGCCGGGGAACATGCCGGCGCCGGTGCGCCGGTGGACGTGGTGGGCGACGCCGTCGGCCGTCCAGTCGTCCAGGATGCCGGCGGCGCGGCCGTCCATCCACGAGAGGGCACGGCCGACGCCGGCTCCCCGGGCATCGCGCAGCCACAGCCCGTCGCCCTGACCGGTCAGGGCCAGTGCCTCGACGGGCTCGCCGAGCCGTCGGGCATCGGCGACCACCGCCCGCACCACGGTGATCACGGTGCCGATGACCTCGTCCATATCCTGTTCGACGCGGTTTCCCGGCAGGGTGTAGACGGTGCTGCGGGCCTCGTGGGCGGGGGTGGTGTGCCCGTCCCTGCCGATCAGCTGGGCTTTGGTGACGGAGGTGCCGACATCGACTCCGACGATCATCGTGCACCCCCTGGCAGCACTTCCGGGTTGGCGACGAACTTCAGCGGCTCGCCGCGCAGGTAGCGGGCCGCCTCACCGGCGCTGATGGCGGCGGCGCGATGCGCGGTCTGGCGGGTGGCGCCGGCCAGGTGCGGGGTGGTGATGACGTTGGGGGCGTGGTGCAACGGCCAGTCGGCGGGCGGCGGTTCGAGGTCGTAGACGTCGAGGGCGAGGGCGCCGAGACGGCCGGTCTCCAGGAGGGCGGGCAGCGGTGCGTAGTCGAGGAGGCCGCCGCGCGCGGAGTTGACCAGGACCGCGCCCTCGGGCAGGAGACCGAGGTTGCCGGCGTGGAGCAGGTGCCGGGTCTCGGAGGTGAGCCGCGCATGGAGGCTCACCACGGCGCTGCGGCCGAGGAGGTCGTCGAGGGCGACCAGTTCGACCCCGTCGGCGGCGGCACGGGCCGGATCGGTGTACGGGTCGGCGACCAGGACGTGGGAGCCGAAGGCGCGCAGGACGCGGGCGACGATCGAGCCGATGGCGCCGTAGCCGACCAGTCCGACGGTGGTGCCGTCGAGTTCGAGGCCGGCGTTGTCGTAAGCGTAGTAGTCGCCGCGCCAGAGCCCCTTCTTCAACTCGGCGTCGGCGGCCGGGATACGGCGCAGGGCGGCGAGCATCAGGCCGATGGCGAATTCGGCGGCCGCGGCGGCGTTGCGACCCGGGGCGTAGGAGACCACGACGCCGGCCCGGGTGGCGGCGGCGAGATCGACATTGACGGGGCCGCCCCGGCAGACACTGATCAGCTGGAGCGCGGGCGCCCGCTCGATGACCTCGGCGGTGAAGGGTGCCATCTGGGTGAGGGCGATCTCGGCGTCGCCCAGGGCGGCCAGGACGGCGTCCTCGGTGCCGCTGGCCTCGTCGACGCCGCCGACCGGGCCGAAGGGGGTGACCGGCCAGGGCGAGCGCAGGGAGCGGAAGGCGAGGTCGGTGCCGGGGGCGGCGTCCCGCAGGGCGTCGACGAACAGTTCCGGGGCGACGAATTCATCGCCCGCTGCGAGAACCTGGGTCATGCCCGGTCACCTTCCTTCAGCCGGCTGATCAGGTAGCGGCGTACGGCGTCATGGTCGGCGGCGGTGAACCGCGCCGCGGCGAGCGCGTCGGCGGCCGGCGGGTACTGGGGGTTGGGGATGGCCACCACGGTCATCCCCGCCGCGGCGGCGGCGCGCAGGCCGTTGCTGGAGTCCTCGACGGCCAGGCAGTCCACGGCGGGCACGCCGAGCTTCGCCGCGGCGGCCAGATACACATCGGGGCTGGGCTTGCCGTGGGCCACCTCGGCGCTGGAGACCGTCGCCTTGAAGTGGTGGTCGATGCCGTGGTGCACCAGTACCCCGTCGATCACCCGGCGTGGCGCGGAGGAAGCGAGCGCGATCGGCGCGCACGCCGCGGCTTCGGCCACCATCGCGCGGGCGCCGGGCAGCAGGTCGATCCGGCCCTGTTCCAGGGCGTGGACCATGCCGTCGACCACGGCCTGCTCGGTGGCCTGGGGGCTCTCGCCGCCACTGGCGAACGCGGTGAGGTAGGCGGCCCACTCGGGGGCGCTCATGCCCTGGCAGTTTCTGGTCTGTTCGGGCCCCCAGGTCGCGCCGCGTTCGGCTGCGAAGGCCGTCCACAGCTCCTCCCAGAGGTGCTCGCTCTCGACGAGCACACCGTCCATGTCAAATACCACTGCTTCGGCCACGGCCGGTACTCCTTAACGTCGCGGTCCCCACAAATTAACGTCCATAGAGTTAGGTGTCACTAGTCGATTGATAGAAAACGTGGACCCGATGAGGTCGCGCCGGGCCGGACGGGGCAGGATGAGCCGTATGACCAACCAGGGGAAGCGCGCCACCCGCCAGCAGCGGCAGCAACGGCAGCAGCAGATCGTCGACCACGTCGTGGCACACGGCGACGCGACCGCTGCCGACCTGGCCGAGCTGACCGGCGTCAGCCTGATGACCGTGCACCGCGACATCACCGAACTGGTGGAACGCGGCGTCCTGCGCAAGTACCACGGCGGCGTCTCCGCGCAGCCGTCCACGGTCTTCGAGTCCAGCTCCGACTACCGGCTGCACTCCCATGTGGCGGACAAGAACGCCCTGGCCAAGGAGGCGCTGAAGTTCATCACGCCGGGCATGTCCCTGATGCTCGACGACTCGACCAGCGCCCTGGCGCTGGCCAGACTGCTGCCGCAGGCGGGGCCGCTGACCGTGGTGACCAACTACCGCCTGATCACCGAGGAGTTGCGGGACGCGGAGAACATCCGGCTGATGTGCATCGGCGGGGAGTACTCCCGTACCCACGACTCATGGATCGGGCTGCCCGCGCTGGAGATGGTCGCGGGCTTCTCGGTGGACCTCACCGTGCTCTCCACCTCGGCGATGACGGGGACCATGACCTTTCACCAGGAACAGGAGATCGTCGCGGTCAAGCGGGCGATGCGGGACGCCGGTGCGTGCCGCGTGCTGCTGATGGACCACAGCAAGGTCGGCCGCAGCGCCCTGCACCGGCTGGCCGGCGTGGAGGCCTTCGACCATGTGCTGCTGACCGGCCCGGTCGAGTCCGGCCTGCTGGCGTCCATGGGCAAGCTGACCGATGTCCGGGTGGTCGGCACCGACTGACCGGGACCGGCAACGCCGCCCCGATGCAACATTCAGATCGATAATTCTAACGCGACTATTGATATTTTCCATGGAGGTGCTGACGCTGTAGGTGCCGCCGAGGTTCACGTCGGACTTCGGGCTTCGCTCACGGCCGCCCGGCCGTCCGGACACCTACGCAAGGAGGCGCCCCGTGGGTTCCACGCCCCCCACCGGCAGCGGGCCATCACCCAGGCTGACCGACCGGCTCGGCATACCGCACCCCCTGGCCTGGGGTTTTCTTGGTCTGCTGCTCTTCATGATCGGTGACGGTGTCGAGTCCGGCTATCTCTCGCCGTATCTGACGGACAACGGTCTCTCCACGCAGCGGGTCGCCCTGCTGCTGTCCGCGTACGGCATCACCGCCGCCGTCGCCGCGTGGGGCTCCGGTGCCCTGTCCGAGCTGTGGGGGCCGCGCCGCGTGATGTGGACCGGACTCGGCATCTGGGGCGTGTGCCAGGTGCTCTTCCTCGCCTTCGGCGTGGGGTCCTTCAACTACCCGGTCATGCTCGCCACCTATACGCTCCGCGGCTTCGGTTACCCCCTCTTCGCCTTCGGGTTCCTGGTCTGGGTCACTTCCGCGACGCCCCAGCGCCGGCTGGGCGCCGCCGTGGGGTGGTTCTGGTTCGCCTTCAGCGGCGGCCTGCCCACCCTCGGCTCACTGTTCGCCAAGGCGACGATCCCCGTCGTCGGCCAGTACGTCACCCTGTGGCTCTCCCTCGGCCTCGTCGTCCTCGGCGGCGCCATCGCCCTCCTGGGCGTCCGCGAACCGCACGGCGCGATGCGCACCGAAGGGCGCCCCCTCGCCACCCTGCTGAAGAGCATCACCATCGTCTGGCAGCAGCCCAAGATCGGCATCGGAGGCGTCGTCCGCGCCATCAACACCGCCCCCGAGTTCGGCTTCCTGGTCTTCCTCCCGCTCTTCTTCACCAAGACCGTCGGCTTCTCGCTGGGCTCCTGGCTGACCCTGCTCAGCGCGATGTTCACGAGCAACATCATCTGGAACCTGCTGTTCGGCGTGATCGGCGACAAGCTCGGCTGGCGCCGCACCGTCGCGTACTGCGGCGGTCTCGGCTGCGCGGTCAGCACGCTGCTGCTCTATTACGTACCCGTCGCCACCGGCGCCCACATGGGGATCGCGCTCCTCGTGTGCGTGCTCTACGGCGCCACCCTCGCCGGATATGTCCCGCTGTCCGCGCTGATGCCGTCGCTCTCCCCGAAACACAAGGGCGCGGCGATGTCCATCCTCAACCTCGGCGCCGGGCTCAGCACGTTCATCGGCCCGGCCATCGTCGGTCTGGCCATCGGCCCGCTCGGCGTCGCCGGCGTCATCTGGATCTTCGCGATCCTCTACGTCGTCAGCGCGGTCCTCGCCTTCTTCCTGCGACTTCCCCCTGAGGAGCCGGCGCCGGGCACCGTCCAACAGCCCGCCGCCGGCCGGGACATCATGCCGCCGACCGAGCCGGTCGGCCGCTGAGGCGTCCGGCGGACGCGGGGCCCGGCACGCACCGCCGGGCCCCGCGCGCAGATCCCGACGACCGGTACCGCCGGCCGACCGGTGATCGAAAATCATCTCTCGCAAAGCGGTGGTGGAGGCACTGACCGAGACGGGGCACGACGGCGAGGACCCGGCCAGTCTGTTCGGCGCCATCGGCTCGCTGCGCATCCCTCTCGAGTACCTTGCCGAACTGTTCACGGCAGGAGACCCGGCCCCGGTGGAGGCCGCGCTGTGCCGGCTCGCCGCGATGCGTGCGCACCTGCGGCGGGTCAATCTCGGTGAGGAACAGGACCCGCATATCGCGGGCGCCGTGGGCCGAGGGCCTGGACCCCTTCCCTGCGCCGAGAGGACCGAACTCCTCTACCGGAGGCTGCGCGTGCCCGCCATACGGGCCGCCACCAGCCGCAGCGACCGGGTGGTCCACCCGTTGCTCACCGCGGTCCTGCCGGCGGGCCTGACCGCCACCGCTCAAAGAGCGGGAGCGGTCGGCACTGCTTCGCCGCACCAGCTGCACAAATGCGCTCCCGCTTCCACCCTCGGGCGCCCGCAGGCCCGGCAGACCCGTTCCGGAGCGTGGGGTGCCTCCCCGCCCCCTCGGCAGCACGGCCGCCGGTGTGTGCCTGCTTGCACGTCGATCACTCAGAGCCAGTCCCGGCGCTTGAAGATGAAGTACAGGCTGGTGCACACCACTGCCATCAGGACGATGGCGAACGGGTACCCGAACACCCAGTGCAACTCCGGCATGCTGTCGAAGTTCATGCCGTAGATGGTCCCCACGAGGGTGGGTGCGAAGAGGATCGCCGCCCATGAGGAGATCTTCTTGATCTCCTCGTTCTGTTCGAAGCCGGCTTCGGCCAGGGCCCGCATCTCCGCGTTCTGCTGCTGGTTCACCAGGGTGGCGTTGACGGCGAGGATGTCCTGCAGGGCCTGCCGGAAGCCGTCCACGCGGTCCGTGGTGTGCAGTACGTGGTCGGCCACGTCGCGCAGATAGCGGCGCAGCTCCTCGTCGATGGCGTACTTCTCGAAACCCGCGGTCAGGCCCTCCAGCATGCCGTTCAGCGGGCGGGTGGCGCGCTGGAACTCGACCACCTCACGGGAGAGTTCGTAGATACGCCGGGAGACCCGGGGGTCGCCGCTGAAGACCTCGGTCTCGATCTCGTCGATGTCGTTCTGGACGCCGGCGACGACCGGCTCATAGCCGTCGACGACGGCATCGAGGATGGCGTAGAGCACGCCTTCGGGGCCGCGCTTGAGGAGTTCGGGGGTGCCCTCCATGCGGGCGCGTACGGCCGAGAGGTCGGGGGCGCCGCCGTGCCGCACGGTGATCACGAAGTCGCGGCCGACGAAGACATGCAGTTCGCCGAAGTCGACCTCCTCCGGGTCGTCGAGATAGCGCGCGGCGCGCAGGACGACGAAGAGGGTGCCGCCGTAGCGTTCCAGCTTGGGGCGTTGGTGAGCCTCCAGGGCGTCCTCGACGGCGAGCGGGTGGAGGTCGAACTCCGTTGCCAGGGCGAGCAGTTCGTCGCGGCTGGGGCGGTGCAGGCCGATCCAGGCGAGGGTGCCGGAGGTGGCGCGCTGCTGCCGGAAGGCCTCGGCGAGCGTGTCATGGGTGCTGACCCGGTGGCCGTCGCGGTAGAGGACGGCATTGATGACGCTGCCGGTGGCTTCGGCCGGGGGCTGCCCCGCCGCCGCGTCGGATTCGTCCGCGGCCCGGGCGGGCGACGGCTCGGCGGGGCGCTTCTTGGCGGGCTTGCGCAGGCCGCGCAGACCACGCGGCCGACGACCGGGAGGCTCGGACCCCACGACAGCACCAACCTCCGTCACACGGGGATGAACGGGCACACAGAATCTCGACGGAGGATATCTGCCGGAGATGCCGGAACAGGCCAGCGGGCATGGTGCAGGATGGAGCGGGGCGTGCCGCGGCGTGTGTCACGTCCGCCGAGGTTTGTGGGTTTATCCCTAGAATTGTGCGATGCAGATACCGCAGACAGCCAACACTCTCCCGGGCGAGGTGATTCGGTGAACGGCCCCGATGCCACCGACGAGCAGTGGGAAGGGCTGGCCGAGGTCGTCCCGCTCCGCGGCAGCAGTGAATGGCCTTCCTGGCCCGACCACCGTGCCCTCCCCGAGGAGGAGCCGGCCGAGGAGGCGCGGCGGTTCATCGTCATCCGCGTCCAGATCTTCGCGGACGCCCGTGAGGTCGCCGAGTACCTGATGGCGCAGATCCCGGTCCTGCTGGACCTCAGCAGTGCCGACGGCGATGTCGCCAAGCGCATCCTCGACTTCTCCAGCGGAGTCGTCTTCGGCCTCGGCAGCGGGATGCACCGCGTGGACACCAATGTCTTCCTGCTGGCGCCGACCGGGACCGAGGTCGCGGAAGAGGTGGCGGGAAGTGTCCCCCGTTCGTAGGAAGAGCTGTTGGGCGTAACGGTTCTCCGGCCGGGGCGCTGCATAGCGTCCCTTCATGAATCCCGACAGTGTGCGGCCGGCCGTCACGGAGTTACGGCTGTCCGCCTTCAAGTCCCATCGCGGCGTCACCCTGCCGCTCTCCCCGCTGACCCTGTTGAGCGGGGGGAGCGGCAGCGGCAAGTCCAGTGCGCTGCAGGCGTATGAAATCCTCGCCCGGCTCGGCAGCGGGGAGTCGCTCTCCCGGGCGGTGGGGGAGGTGGCGGGCAGCCCCGCGGCCTGTGTGCCGGCCGGGGCGCACCCCGACGAACAAGGGCGGCGCGGGTTCCGTATCGGCTGCACGGTCGACGGCCCGGCAGGTCCCGTCAGCCTCGATCTCGCCGTCCAGGCCGAGCCCGAACTGCGGATCGTCGGCGAGCGGTTGACCGGCGGCGGCGAGACGCTGCTGACCACCGCACTCACCGACCCCACCCGTCCGGCCGTCCAGGCCGCCTGGCACACGGCGGGTGCGACTCCCGTGACCCGCGCGCCGCTGCCCGACGACCGGCTCGGCACCTCCCTGCTGCCGCTGCGCGTCGCGGGCAAGACGGCGGGGCAGCGGCTGGTGCTGGCCGCGGCGGAGCAGGTCGTGGTCGCTCTGCGGTCGGCGTTCGTGTGTGACCCGCGGCCGGAGGTCATGCGGGGAGCGGGGACAGGCGGTACGGGAAGTACGGGCGGTACGGGTGTGGTCGGTGAGGGCGATGGACGGGGTGCGGACGGCGGGGGGCCTGGCGCCGGACGTGCCGGACATGCCGCCGGGGCGCGCGGGGGCGGTGCGGGAGCCGGGCGCGGGAAAGCGGTGAGTGCGCCGGGGGGAGCGAGGGGGACCGGCGGGGCGGGCGTTGCCGGAGGAGCTGCGGGGGCCTGGGGTGCGCGGGCGCGCAGGACGAGCGGTGGTGAGGCGGGCGGCTGGGGCCGTGCGGCGGGGGAGCCGCGGGACGAGGGGCGGCTGCGGTCGTCCTGCGACAACCTGCCCGCGGTGTTGCAGCGTACGAGCCGGGAGTGCGCGCGGCGGCATGCGGTGCTGGTCGCGGCGGTGCGGGAGGCGTGTGCCGGTCCCGTCGAGGGGCTGCGTGCGGTGCCGTGGCAGCCGGGCGGGACGGGAGACGGGACCGCCGGTGCTCCTGCGGCGGTGGGGCGCGGTGGCTCCACGGGGCCGCAGGGCGTACCGGGGGCCGGGGGCGCGGTGGGTGTGCGGGCCGTACTGGACCGGGGCGAACTGGGGGAGCTGCCCGTCGAGCAGTTGGGCGATGGTGAGCTGCGGTTTCTCGCGCTGGCACTGGTGCTGCTCACCGGGCCGGACGTACTGGCCATGGATCCGGTCGGGGAGGTCCCGTCGGCCCATCAGCAAATGACGGTCATGGCGGACGGGATGGATCGCTGTATGGACCGCAGGCAGGCACGTGAGCTGGTGTCGCTGGCCGTGCGGATGACCGAGCGCGGACATGTCCGGTTGCTGGGGACGGTGCGGGATCCCTCGGTCGCCGACGGGCTGCCCGGCGTACAGGTGCTACACCTAGAGGCATGAGTGAGGATCTTCATGCGCTGCAGCGACGACTGGCCGAGTTCGCGGCCGCGCGGGACTGGCAGCAGTACCACACGCCCAAGAACCTGGCCGCGGCGCTGAGCGTCGAAGCTGCTGAACTCGTCGAGATCTTCCAGTGGTTGACGCCGGAGGAATCGGCGAAGGTGATGTCGGACCCGCGGAAGTCCGGCCGGGTCGAGGACGAGGTCGCGGACGTCCTGGCGTATCTGCTGCAGTTCTGCGAGGCGCTGGGGATCGACGCGTTGACGGCGCTTGCCGCAAAGATCGAGCGCAATGAGTCGCGGTTCCCGGCGGTGCGCTCGGCGCGGCCCGATCGTCCGCGCGAGGGGGAGGAGTAGCGGCTGAGGCGGGTGGGGGAGGACTGGCGGGCTGAGCCGGGAGGGCGGGGCGAGCGGGGAGGGGCGGGCGGCCAGGAGGGCGGGAATTGGCGGGCGGGGGCGTCGGCTCCCGCCCGCAGGCGTTTCCGGATTCTTCCGGGGAGTGCTGACGCTCCCTGCATCGCCCCTCTTCGGGCGTTTCGCGTGACTTGTGCAGGGCGTGTGAGGGGTGGGGGTGCTGTGGTGCGAGGGGAGGGAGTGGGGACGAGGTCGCCGCTCGTCACTCTATGGAGTCATGGATCTTTCCACATCGCCTTGCTTGTCCATAGATTTGCGAATTCCCCTGGCTTTTTTGGGTGTTCACCCTCACTCTGGGTAGTGGAAAGAGTGCACGGTGCACGCGAATGAAGAGGAGAGGAGGGAGCGGATGGACGCGGTGCGGATCATCGCGGCAAGCCGGCGCGGTCTGGCCGAGGCGAACACGGTGCAGGGAGTGATCGTCGAGGCATGGCAGGCGCAGGCCTTGGCGGAGGCGATCGGCAGCCATCTCGCGATATTCGGGCCGTACGAAGTGCGGTCCAGAGCCCGAGGGCTGGGCGACGCGGGCGGGCGGTTCAGCGGGGGACTGCTGTGCCCGGCATCGGTCACAGGGGGACTGCGGGCGGCTCAGCTGTCCGAGGTGCGGGACGCCAAGGAGGCACTGACCGGCCTGTGCCGACTGCTGCGGGAAGTGTGCGAAGCGCTGGTGAGCGTGGTGCTGCTCGCTGACGAGGAGGGGATGTACTGGACGTGCGTCGAGGCGATGGACACGGTCGACGAAGCGAGAGACCGTGTGGCCGGGATACTGGAGAAGCTGGAGGTGCGCGACCGGAATCCTGCCTGAAGCAGAAGGACACCACTGTCACTGCCCCACTGCCCTTCCCCTCCCCGCTTCTCCTTCCGCTGCCGCTCGCCGCTCGCCGGTCGCCGTACGCCCTCGCGCCGAGCTGAGAGCCGGGGCCGACCGCCCCGACTCCCCGCCGCCCCTTCCGCGCGGTGTCCGCATCGCCCATATCGTTCCGGCCGCCCACACCGCCCCGTCGCAGGCCCCTCGTCCTCGTCGCCCTCGCCGGGGCAGACACAAGAGCAGACACAAGAGCAGACACAAGATGTGCTCACCTGATCCGGTTCGCCCCGGCCAGGGCATCGACCGACCGGTGCATCGACCGACCGGCGCATCCATGCGCCTCCGACGATTGGTTCGCTGCTCGGAGCGCAGGATGGAGGTATGAAGCTACGCATCTTCACCGAGCCCCAGCAAGGGGCTTCCTACGACACTCTTCTGAAGGTCGCCAAAGCTACTGAGGACCTTTCCTTCGACGCGTTTTTCCGTTCGGATCATTATCTCCGCATGGGCAATGCCGACGGGCTGCCCGGTCCGACGGACGCCTGGATCACCCTGGCGGGGCTGGCCCGTGAAACCCGGCGCATCCGTCTCGGGACGCTCATGACGGCGGGCACCTTCCGGCTGCCGGGTGTGCTGGCCATCCAGGTGGCCCAGGTCGATCAGATGTCCGGCGGCAGGGTGGAACTCGGCCTCGGCGCCGGCTGGTTCGAGGAGGAGCACAAGGCATACGGCATTCCGTTCCCCAAGGAGAAGTTCGCCCGGCTGGAAGAGCAGCTGGCGATTGTCACCGGCCTGTGGGCCACCGAGGCAGGACAGGAGTTCAGCTACGACGGGACCTATTACCACCTGGAGAATTCGCCCGCGCTGCCCAAGCCGGCCCAGGGCAAGGTGCCGGTGCTGATCGGCGGACACGGTGCCACGCGTACACCGCGGCTGGCGGCACAGTACGCCGATGAGTTCAACATCCCCTTTGCCTCGCTCGAAGACAGTGAGCGCCAGTTCGGACGGGTGCGGGCGGCCGCTGAAGCCGCCGGGCGCAAGGGCGATGAGCTGGTGTACTCCAACGCCCTCGTGGCCTGCGTCGGCAGGAACGATGCCGAGGTGGCACGACGGGCCGCGGCCATCGGGCGGAACGTGGACGAACTGAAGGCCAACGGCCTTGCGGGCTCACCCGACGAGGTCGTCGACAAGATCGGGCGCTACGCCGCCATCGGGGCGTCCCGTGTCTACCTGCAGATGCTGGACCTGGATGATCTCGACCATCTGGAGCTGATCTCCGCGCAGGTGCAGTCGCAGCTGAGCTGACGGCTGAGCGGGCGTCGGGCGGCGCCGCCGGAAAACCGGTGTGGATCGAGGCGTGCACGGCAATACTCGGCCGCGTGTTCCTGACGATAACCACCAACGGCAGCGCCGACCGTCCCGCGACCGACCTCGGATTCCTGCTGCACAAGCATCCTGACAAGGCGCAGCAGTTCTCGACGTCGCACGGCACCGCGCATGTCAACCTCGTGTGGCGCGCCACGAGGACGGCGGCGGAGGCCGCGCAGAAGAATCCCCGTGCGCCGCGCGCCACATGAGCACCCACGCGGTCAACCAGTTCGAGACCCACGCGCAGCGCGCGGCCACTGATCCTGATTGGGAGGTCAAGCCGTTCGGGGAGATCAAAAACCTCGGCCTGGCTGCGAGGACCCGTGTCCTGTTCTACACCGTGCTGGACCTGCACCCGCTGGATACAGCCTGCCGGAGATCCGGCAGGCCCTGCCGCCGACAGCCGCCGAACCTCAGTCCGCTGTGGAGGCGGAGGGCGGACCGGTCGATGAGCTCACCACGCTGATCGAGTGGGTCAACGAGTGCCGCGATACCTGGGAGCCAGCCGACGTGCCCCTTGTGCTCGACTGCTCGCCCAGTCCACGCCGGGGCTCGAAGCGGAGGTCGAACAGCGGGTCATCCGCCGCGCCGCTCTCCGCCTGCAGCGCCTTTACACACGCCTGGCGCCCACCGTGGGCGAACGCCACGCAGCCCTGGAGTCCTGGCCGCCACCGACCTTCTCATCCATCCGCTCAGCGTCAACGGCGACAACACAGACTCGGGCGACTACATCCTCGGCAAGCTCAGCACCATCCTGCTGTATCCCCCAGAGGAAGATTGATCTGCCGCACGGGCCTGAGCCGGGCTGAGCGGTTTGCCCAGATGGCCGGTGCTTTTCGTGAAGCCCGGGACCGCTCACCTGCCCATTCCAGCCCGAGAGCGCTTTCGGATTCCTGCGGCACTGCGCAAGGCCGTCGGCCGCTGATCCGGGCCGACGCCCTCCCGGAGGGCCGCGACGCTTATCCTCCGCCGGAGTTCGAGCAGCAGGACCAGGCTCACCCGGGCTGGACCGGGCCCAGGGGCCTCCCCCCGACCACGGGGAGGACTCCTACCGGGGCAGCGGCCTTCTGGAAGGGCGCAAGGCCGTGGCGACCGGCGGGGACTCCGGTATCGGGCGGGCCGTCTGCCTGGCCTTCGCACGTGAGGGCGCGGACGTCCTGTTCACCTACCTCCCGGAAGAGGACAAGGAAGCCGGTGAGACCTCCCGTCACATCGAGGAAGCCGGGCGTACGCCGATGGCGGTGCCCTGCGACGTCCGCGAGGAAGTGCAGTGCGAGCGTCTTGTGGAACGCGCGGTGACGGAGTTCGGCAGGATCGACATCCTCGTCAACAACGCCGCCTACCAGATGTCACAGCCCGACGGCATCAGCGCCATCACCACCGAACAGTTCCGTGGAGGCACGTGAGGCGGCGTGAGCTGGGCGAACGTTTCCTCGGCAGGCCCCCGGGCACCCGTCCAATGACGCCCGCGCAGCGTTTCAAGACAGACCCGGCGATTCGCGCCGGAGAAGATGGAGGTCCACCGTGTTGTCGGCAATCGCAGACGTTCTTCGGTCGATCGGCGGGGCCATCGCCACCGTCGTTACCCTGCCTTTCCGGGCCGTGGCCCGGCTGTTCGGCGGCGCATCAAGCTCCGCCCACGGACACCACTGACCGGCCGCCGCGCGTGACGCGCTCTCCAAGGCCGCGAGCCCGACTGGCACCCTCCAGCCGGGCTTGCGCCGTATCGGGAGGAGGACAGGCCCGCCAGGTCAAGAGGGGACGCTCCTGGTCCTCCTGGCCGGGGCTGGGGCCTCCGAAGCTCCGGCCCGCGCGGAATGCGACTGTTGAACGCGGAGCCGGATCCTACTTACTTTCACTTCCGCACAGGCCGTGCAGGCGCCGGGGGCCAGTACGTGGATGTGGCTGGTGTCTGTGGTGTTTCAGGCGGCCTGGATGAGTTCGGCGCGGCCGAACAAGAGCGCGTAGCCGCTGGGGAGATGGCGCAGGATGCGGGTGAGGAGATCGGGTCCGGCCAGGGAGGCGACCGTGGTCAGGACGGAGCCGGTGTCCCAGCGGGTCGTGGCCAAGGTCGCGCCGGAGCGGGCGGCGAGGTCTTTGACGAAGGCCCAGCCGGTCAGAGGCTGGGTGTCGGGAATCTGGGCGGTGAGGATGGAGGCGGCCTCGAAGGGCAGGCGGGCGGCCAGCTCGACACGTTCGTCGCCCGTCAGCTGGCGCCCGAGCCCCGAAAGGACCACGCGGACGACTTCCTCGGCTCGTTCCCGGGTGGGGTAGACCCCTTCGTACCGGACCTTTTCCAGCATCTGCTCGAACGTCATCACCGGCGAGTGCTGGAGAGGTGCACGCAGGTCGGACATCACTGCGGTGGTTGCCTTTCTGTATCCGAGGTCGTGATGCCGGTGCGCGGGCACCGGCGGGTGGTGGTCAGGTGGGCTGGGGACGGCCGAAGAGGAGGTCGTATCCCGCGGGGAGCTGGAGGAGGACCTGCTCCAGCAGGACATCGCCGGCTGCGTCGGCCACCGTGCTGAGGACGGCGCTGACATCCCAGGCCGCTGTCGTTTCGGTGGCCCCCTCGATCCAGGCCGCCGTTGCCCGCACGAAACGCTCCGGCGAGAGTGGTTCGGCGCTCTGCAGCGGGTTGAGCAGGACCAGGGCGAAGGCTTCCGGCAGACGCGCCGCCAGCCGGGCGCGCACCTCGCCAACCAGGTGCGCGCCGAGCAGAGCGAGCACCACGCGGGCTGCTCGTTCCGCCTCTTGGCGGCTCCCGTACTCGCCGCGTTCCCGCACATGGTCGAGGAACGCTTCCCATCGCAAGGTCATATCGGTCGCCACCCTTCATTCGTCCAGTGCGGAGGACGAGCGAGGGGGTAAGTACCCGTCCTCCGCCGCATAAGCGCCGGCTGCCGAGGCCTCAGCCGGAGATCTGCTTGCGGGAGGCATCCCCGCCGACGACGATCTTGCGGGGCTTGGCGCGCTCGGCGATCGGAATACGCAGGGTGAGCACACCGGCGTCGTAGTCGGCCGCGATGCGCTCGGTGTCCAGCGTGTCGGCCAGCACGATCTGACGGGAGAAGACCCCCAGCGGCCGCTCCGACAGCTCCATCTGCACATCGTCGGCCTTCACCGAGGGGCGGCGTTCGGCCTTGACCGTCAGCATGTTCCGCTCCACGTCGATGTCGATCGCCTCCGCAGTCACGCCGGGGAGATCGAAAGCCACCACGAACTCGTCACCTTCGCGGTAGGCGTCCATCGCCATCGCGGACGGCCGCGTCCAGGTGCCGGAGCTGGTCAGCTGCTGAGCGAGACGGTCGAGCTCGCGGAAGGGGTCGGTGCGCATCAACATCGCGAAACACCTCCAGAAGGTTCGGGCAGTACCTGCCAATGCGCTTCACTGGAACCGTTGTACCATCGTCATCCAATGGATGACAAGCGCGGTGTCGTCCAAAGGGTGACACTGCTGAAGGAGGTACCCATGGCAGAAGCCGACCAGCCGGCCTCTTCCCCTGGCGACGCCCAGAGTCCGGCATCGTTTGTCGCCGCCGCGGCGGCCCTGGAAGCCATCAACGGCGAACTGCGCGCCGCCCAAAACGAGACCCCAGGCGCCCGCGGCGCCCCGGCCGGCGGCCCGGAACAGGCCCTGGCCTCCCTTCTGCTGCTGCGGCAGATCCGCGAGGAGCTCTCCGGATGGGAGTCCGGCCTGATCGAAACCGCCCGCCACGCAGGAGCCAGCTGGGCCGACCTCGCCCACCCCCTCGGCGTCGCCAGCCGCCAGGCCGCCGAACGCCGCTACCTGCGCAACCGTCCCGGGCCCGCCGGAACCACCGGCGAACAGCGTGTACAAGCCACCCGCGAACGCCGTGCAGCCCACCGCGCCCACACCTCCTGGGCCCGCGACAATGCCGCCGGGCTCCGCCGGCTCGCCGGACAGATCACTGCCCTCACCGACCTTCCGGCGGCCTCCCGTGCCCCGGTCGGGCGGCTCGACGAAGCCCTCGCCCAAGATGATCCTGCCGCCCTGGTCGGTCCCCTCGGCGCCACCCGCCCGTACCTGGAGGATGCCCATCCCGGCCTCGCCGCCCAAGTTGACGCCCTTGCCGGGCGTGGCGGCCGCCGCCCCTGCTGAAGACCCGTGCCGACCTCTCGGCAGCGCAGCGGTAGCGGCGGGCGGCGAACGAGCGGTCACCCGTCGGGCCTACCGCAGAAACGCGCGCAAGGATCGCGTAGCGTATCCGCGCGCCGCGGCCATCGGGCCCGGCAGGTTCACAGCAGCTGACCCTGCTCGGCGGTCGTGGCGACATCCGGTGCGCTTTTCCCGGCTGCGCCTGGACGTGACCGCCGTGAAGGCGGATCTCACCGCGGCGCGGGTCCAGGTGGGGAACCCGGAGCAGAAGGTGAGCGGGCTGGACGAGAAGGTGGACCAGCTCGTCGAAGAGATGCGCGGCCTGAACTCCATGATCCTCAACGTCAAGATCGACCGAAATCATGCCAAGCTCGTCGAGCTGCTGACTGCCCTGGTCAGCAGGGACCCGAACGAAAACTGATCACCATGTCGACGAAGGGGCCCTTCTCTCCCCTCGCGGCCGTCAATGAGGACCAGGCGGCGCTGCGCGGTGAACTCCGGAACGACTTCACCAGGCTCAACCCCCGCTTCGACACCGTTGAAGCGAAGGTCGACCGCAATCAGGCGCAGATCGTCGAGCTGCTGACCGCGCTTCTCGGTAAAACGCCGAACGGCAACTGATCATCGCCAGGAGCCGGCGTGGAGTGCGCTGAAGTCACGCACCTGCGGGCGTCCCGCCGGCTTGCGCAGGGAATGCCGCTTCCCACACCTCGCGGATGTGCCGGCTGACCAGGGTGCACAGCACAGGCCACTGCGAGACACTTCCCGCTCGGGACGGTGATCCTCGGGTGGCCCTACCAGGGAAAGCAAGACAGCTGAGCCCTGGCCAACTCCATTCGGCTGCAGGCCGGTGATGACGTCTCCGGATCGCAGCCCGGCCCTGCGGCCCGGTCCGCGCCTGGCGTGCCTGGACCGAGGGCGCCGGGCGAAGTTTGGCCCGGTGCTCCTCTGGGCGCATTCCGAGGCCATTCGGCATGCGCGGTCGGTCAGGTATCGGTCGAGCAGGCGACTCCCGGGGCAGGGGCGAGGGGTAGCGCTCCGCCCGGCCCATGGCGCCCGGAACCACGCACGGCTTGCTGAGCGTGACTCACCATGTGCCCTGTGTGGGTATGGACGTGTCCAGGGCGCCCGAACTCGCTCACTACGACGGTGGATGCGGGGCTGGCGGGTGTCGGCCCCGGACGGCAGAGCATGTGGGGAGGAGGCTGGATGGAACACCGGATCAAGGGCCCACGCCGTGCTGCTGCGCTCGCCGTGGTGCTGATCGCGACGGCGGGGTGTGCGCACGGCAGCGGTGGAGTGCCGGACGGGGCCGCCGACGGCGGACACTCGGCACCGGGTGTCCGTACGGGGGCCCCCGCCGATCCCGGAACGGCGAAGCCTTCGTCCTCGGGTCGCGGGGGGACGGCTTCGGAGCGTCAGGACGGGGGCGGGTCTGCGGCCGGCGGGGCGGAGGCCGGTGGGGGACAGGGCGCTCCGACCGGAGAGGCGCCCAGCTACGGGGGTGACCCTGTTCCGCCGGTGATGTCACCACCCGTCGACCAGGGTGTGCCACCGGCCGGCGGTGGTGTGGACCCGAGCGGCGGTGGTGACGGGGGCGGCAGCGATGTGGGCGGTGGCACCGCAGACGGCGGGGGCGGGCAGGGCGACGGGACCTGCCCGCCCTCCGGGGAATCGCCCTCGCCGGGCGACTCGCCCGACGTGACCAGGTCGGCTACCCCTTCGGACTCGCCCGCCCCTGACCCTTCGCCGGAGGAAACCTGCCCGTCACCGTCCGGCACGTGAGTCTCGGACCGACGAGGAGAAGGAGACGTCGTTGTCCCGCCGGAGCAACCAGCGGCAGTCGGGGACGAGTTCACGATCACGGGCGGAGGAGGAAGAGGAAGGCGCTGGGGGAGGCCCAGGGGCAGGTGTCGTGAGGGGGCCGGGGAGCGGCGGTCCGGCCGGGGGACGGAGCGCTCCCACCCGTCGGTCCCCCACAGCCGCCCGGCACGGCCGACCGGCGCGAGTACGGGCACCGGCATCCGCGCCACCAGAGCCAGAGCCAGAGCCGGGGCCGGGGCCGGGGCCGGGGCCGGGGCCGAAGGAGCGTACGGCCGCCGGACTGCTCGGGACCGTGACGGCGCAGGCCTCCTTCCTTGTGGCGGTCATGTACTTCCTGGGTGCGGTCTATATGACGGCCTACTACCACTACTTCCGCCTGGACGCCTTCAGTCTCGGCTTCGGCTTCGCAGAGCTGGCGATGCAGAGCCTGAATCTCCTGACCGCACCCGCTGCGATTGTCCTGACCGCCGCAGTCCTGATCGCACGTCATCTCTCCACCGGAGAACCGGTTCTTGGCCAGGGCAGGGTGATGCACGCGATGGACAGCGGCATGCAGGCCGCGGCACGGGCACACCTGTACGTTGTGGGGGCCGGCATCGCGCTTCTGCTCCTGTGGCCGTACATCCAGCCGTGTGGGTGGTCCGGCCCTGCGCTGCTGGGGATCGGAGTCCTGCTCGGACAACGTGGGCAAGCTCCCCATCCGGCCCCACCGCCCGGAGTGTGGAGCAAGGCGGTACCCGTCTTCGCGGCCGGCGTCCTGGTGATGTGGGCGCTCAGCCTTGCCACCGGCCAACTCGCGGAGGGCGAGGCCCGCGAGGCCGCCGCGAACCTCCCGCGCCGCACCGCCGTCGTGCTCCTGAGCACCGACCGGCTCAGCCTGGCAGGTCCGGGGCTGACAGTGGAGGACCTGGGATCCGCGGCGCACTATCGCTACCGCTACACCGGGCTGCGCCGGCTCATCGAACGCAACGGCCGGTACTACCTGCTGCCCCTCGGCTGGAACGCCCGGACCGGTTCCACCTACGTCATCCAGGACGGCCAAGGTATCCGGGTAGAACTGCTGCCCGGCGCCCAGCAGGGGTGAGTCGGGGCAGTGCGGTCGCCATGCGTTGTGCAGATCTATGTGGTGCTGGAGCCGGTGCACTGGCTGCTGAAGCGGGTGAACAACCCCTTCCTGGGACGGAAGATCGCCCGGGAGGTCGGCCGTCAGCCGACGGGCGGGCTGGACGCTGAGCGCCTGCAGCACCGGCTGGCCGCCCGGTTCGCCGGGACCTCACCGTCGGAGATCCGTGACCCGGTCCGGTGGCTGCTCGGGGTGGCGCTGCCGCGCTGGGGCTGCGGGCACCTGGACTGCGAGACCGGCGTGCTCTGGTCCAGCGGCCGGTCCTGCCCGGTGTGCGAGGACATCGCCGGCGGACGGCCGTCCGCTCGACCTGAACGATGTGGCGGGGCGGCGGATCGTGGAGACCCGGTACATGGGCCGGCTCGCGGTCAAGGAGGAGAACGCCGCGGCCGCGCTGGAGGTGATGAGCCGCTTCGCGATCGACCCGCGGCTGCTGCCGTACCTCCCGCCGACCATGGCGCCGTGTGCGACCTCGGCGGAGGACGGCTACCTGGAGCACCCCGCGGAGGCATTCGCCGGGTACCGCGCGGACGGGGTGCGGGAAGTGGTGTGCGAGGAGAAGCACATGGGCTCCCGTGCCGTGGTCCTGGTGTGCCGTGCCGCGACGGTGGCCGCGGCATTCCCCCATGGGCCCAACGGCACGGGAGGTACCCGCCGCGGGGTGCCGGGCGCCCTGTACACCCGCACCGGCCGGCCGTTCTTCGACGACCCGGAGACGACCGGACGCATCCTGCGGCGGGTCAGGGCTGTGTGGAAGAGGCCGGCCTGTGGGCGGAGCTGGAGACCGACTGGCTGCTGCTGGACGCCGAGTTGATGCCGTGGTCGCTGAAGGCGACCGGTCTGCTGCGCAAGCAGTACGCGGCCGTGGGCGCGGCATCCGGAGCGGTGTTCCCCGGCGTGCTCGGTGCTCTGGAGGCGGCGGCCGCCCGGGGGATCGAGGTGTCCGCGCTGCTCGACCGGCAGCGGGACCGGGCCGTGGACGCTGCCGCCTTCACCCAGGCGTACCGGCGCTATTGCTGGCGCGTCGGGGTGGAACCGGTGGACCCGGAGGGCGCCGCCGACGCGTCGGACCGGGACGCCGGGCTCGGCGCGCCGGACGGTGTCCGGCTCGCGCCGTTCCAGATACTCGCGGCGCGGGGCCGCAGCCTCGCCGGACTGGCACACACCGAGCAGCCGGCGCTGATCGACCGGCTCATCGCGGCGGAGGCGGTGGTGACGGCCCGGGGCGACGGCGCGGCGGCCGACGGCGCGGCCGACGGCTCCCCGCAGCGGCCGGGCCTGCTCGCCGCGACCCGGCGGATCATCGTCGACACCGACGACGAATCGTCGGTCGCGGCCGGCACCGACTGGTGGCTGCGGCTGACCGCCGACGGGGGCGAAGGCATGGTGGTCAAGCCGGTTCAGGCGCTGCTACGGCAGGGCGACGGACGACTTGTCCAGCCGGGCGTCAAGTGCCGTGGCCGCGCATACCTGCGGATCATCTACGGGCCGGAGTGCACCCGCCCGGAGAACCTCGCGCGCCTGCGCATCCGTCATCTGGGCCACAAGCGTTCGCCGGCCCTGCGCGAGTACGCACTGGGCCTGGAGACGCTGGACCGGTGGCGGACGGCGAACCGCTGTGGCGGGTGCACGAGGCGGTCTTCGCGGTGCTCGCGCTGGAGTCGGAGCCGGTGGACCCACGGTTGTAGACGGGCCGAAGCGGCGTACGGGCAATGAGGGAGGGGCGCCCCCGGCCCGCCACGCCGCCCGCCCCGGGCGACCCGACATCCGCCGACTCCCTCCGCCGAGCCGTCCGAGCGGCCAAGATGGGTGGATGGGATTCCAAGTCGACTCCGAGGCCGGGCGGCTGCGCCGGGTCATCCTGCACCGTCCCGATCTGGAACTGAAGCGGCTCACGCCCTCGAACAAGGACGCCTTGCTCTTCGACGACGTGCTGTGGGTGCGCCGGGCGCGGGCCGAGCACGACGGGTTCGCCGATGTGCTGCGCGACCGGGGGGTGGAGGTGCACCTCTTCGGGGATCTGCTCGCCGAGAGCCTGCAGATTCCCGTGGCGCGGAAGCTGGTCCTCGACCGGGTCTTCGACGAGAAGGAGTACGGGCCGCTGGCCACGGGGCATCTGCGGGCGGCCTTCGAGGAGCTGCCGGTACCGGAGCTGGTGGGAGCGCTGGTCGGCGGCATGACCAAGCGTGAGTTCCTGGAGCGGCATGCCGAGCCGACCTCGGTCCGCTTCCATGTGATGGATCTCGACGACTTCCTGCTGGGCCCGCTGCCCAACCACCTCTTCACCCGCGATACCTCGGCCTGGATCTACGACGGGGTCTCGATCAACTCGATGCGCTGGCCGGCCCGGCAGCGCGAGACCGTGCACTACGAGGCGATCTACCGCCACCACCCGCTCTTCCGCGACCAGGACTTCCATGTCTGGTCGGAGGGGCAGGCGGACTTCCCCTCGACCATCGAGGGCGGCGACGTCCTGGTGATGGGCAGTGGCGCGGTGCTGATCGGGATGAGTGAACGCACCACTCCGCAGGCCGTGGAGCTGCTGGCGCGGGGGCTGTTCGCGGCGGGGTCCGCCCGCACGATCGTGGCGCTCGACATGCCCAAGCGCCGGGCCTTCATGCATCTCGACACCGTCATGACCATGATCGACGGGGATACCTTCACCCAGTACGAGGGGCTGGGGATGCTCCGCTCGTACACCATCGAGCCGGGCTCGGGCGACCAGGACCTCAAGGTCACCGATCATCCGCCGGAGCATATGCACCGCGCCATAGCGGCCGCGCTGGGCTTGTCCGACATCCGGGTGCTGACCGCGACCCAGGATGTGCACTCGGCGGAGCGTGAGCAGTGGGACGACGGCTGCAATGTGCTGGCGGTGGAGCCGGGCGTGGTGGTGGCGTACGAGCGCAATGTCACCACGAACACCTTTCTCCGCAAGCGCGGCATCGAGGTGATCACGATTCCCGGGAGCGAGCTGGGGCGCGGACGCGGAGGGCCGCGCTGTATGAGCTGTCCGGTGGCGAGGGATGCGGTGCCGGGGGCAGCCTGAGCGTGACCCCCGATCCGTCCGGCAAGGTATGACCCCGGATCCGTCCGGGGAGTGTGACCCGGTATCCCGTCCACGGGCCGATGGCTCCGTATAGGGATGCGGGGGATCGTATACAATTCCAGGGTCTGAGTCCGTTCCTACTGCCGCGAACCAGGAGCCCACCCATGGCGATAGACCTCACCGGCCGCCACTTCCTCAAGGAGCTGGACTTCAGTGCCGAGGAATTCTGCCGACTGATCGACCTGGCGGCCGAGCTGAAAGCGGCCAAGCGCGCCGGTACCGAGGTCCCTCGTCTCCAGGGCCGGAACATCGCCCTGATCTTCGAGAAGACCTCCACCCGGACCCGCTGTGCCTTCGAGGTCGCGGCCGCGGACCAGGGCGCCTCGACCACCTACCTGGACCCGTCCGGCTCGCAGATCGGGCACAAGGAGTCGGTGAAGGACACCGCCCGGGTTCTCGGCCGGATGTTCGACGGTATCGAGTTCCGCGGGAGCCACCACTCCGACGTCGAGGAGCTGGCGGCCCACGCCGGGGTCCCGGTCTTCAACGGGCTGACCGACGACTGGCACCCGACCCAGATGCTCGCCGATGTGCTGACCATGGTCGAGCACGGCGGGGGCCGCCCCCTGTCCGAGACCGCCTTCGCCTACCTCGGCGACGCCCGCAACAACATGGGCAACTCCTACCTCGTCACCGGGGCCCTGCTCGGCATGGACGTACGGATCGTCGCGCCCCGGCAGCTCTGGCCCGACGCGACGGTGATCGCCGGCGCACAGGGACTCGCCGAGACCAGTGGCGCCCGCATCACGCTCACCGAGGACGTCGCGGAGGGCGTGAACGGCGCGGACTTCGTGACGACCGACGTCTGGGTCTCCATGGGCGAGCCGAAGGAGGTGTGGGACGAGCGGATCGCGCTGCTCGCGCCGTACGCGGTCACGATGGACGTGCTGCGTGCGACCGGCAAGCCGGAGGTGAAGTTCCTGCACTGTCTGCCCGCGTACCACGACCTCGGCACCGCGGTGGGCCGGGAGATCCACGCCCGGCACGGACTGTCGTCGCTGGAGGTCACCGACGAGGTCTTCGAGTCCGCGCACTCCGTCGTCTTCGACGAGGCGGAGAACCGGCTGCACACGATCAAGGCGGTGCTGGTCGCGACGCTCGGCCGGTAGGGCCGGGCTACGGGCGGGGTCGGTGTCAGCTGCGCCGTGAGCGCCGCAGCTCGGGAAGGGTGAACCAGACGGCCTTGCCGCGGGGCGTGGGGCGGCAGCCGGAGGCGGAGCTGAGGAACCGGATCAGCAGCAGCCCACGGCCGCGGTCGTGGCCTTCACCCGCATCCGCCTCTGCTTGCGCCTCCGCATCCGAATCCCCTTCTGCAACCGCTTTCGCGTCCCCATCTACAGCAACGTTGCCCTTGCCCTTGCCGTTGCTGTCGGCGTCGTCGGCGTCGTCGGCGTCGTCGGCTCCGTCGGCTCCGTCGGCTCCATCGGCGTCATCCGCCTCGTCGTGGCCCTCCGCATGACCTTCCTCGTGGTGCCCGGCCGCGTTGGCGCCAACAGGCTCGGTGCTGTCCGTCTCGGCGCCGACAGGCCCGCTGCCGTCCGTCTCGGCGCTGTCCGTCTCGTCGTGGTGCCCGGCCTGCCCGCCGTACTCCGTGCGCTGTACCGGGAAGTGGCCCTCACCGGTGGGATGCCCGTCCGCTGCGCGAGGGCCGTCCGCCGTACGATGCCCGTCCGCCCTGCCGGGCCCGTCCGCCGCACAGAACGGCGCCGGGCCCGTCGGCGTCCCCACCGTGACCGGAGCGTTCAGGGCCGGCAGGGGCAGCGGGCCGCCGAGCCCCCGGACGAGGAGGGGATCGCTGTCGTGCACCTCGATCCGGCAGCCGGCCGACCGCAGCTCCACCACCAGCTCGATGGGGTCCGTATCGCAGGTGTGCTTCAGGGCATTGGCGACGAGTTCGGCGGTCAGCAGCTGTGCGGTGGTGCGGTCGGCCGTGGCCCGGAGGTCCTGCATGGCGGTTCTGACCATCGCACGGGCAATGGGGACGGCCGTCGCGCTGCGCGGCAGCGTGATGCGCCAGGTCGAGGGGGCGGGCGGTTCCAGCATGGGCTGTCCGTTCCGTTCGCAAAAGGCCGGGCCGGATACCTGAGGCCAGATGACACGTCCACGGTAGGAAGCGCAGGGCGGCCGGAGCAGGGGCGAGTGACCGGGAAGGGCACGACCTAAGTCATACGGCGGCCGGGACCTTCGGCCGGTGGCGACGCCACCGCGCGATGCCGTCGTGAAGCCATGACGCGATGCCGCCGTGGAACCCGATGCGCGATGCCCGATGCCCGATGCCCCGATGCCCCGATGACCTCCTCACGCCGCGCCACTATCGCGTCCTCGTGACGACGGTCACCAACCGGTGATAACTTCGACAAGGCATAAGGCATCCGGAACACCATCCACCCGGCCGGTCGGCCAAAGGGGGCAGGCAGCCCGATGAGCCCGTTCGCAGGATCAGCCCGCAGTACAGACGCCTGGCAGCACATCCGCGTGACCAGGAAGGACGGGATCGCCACCGTCACGCTGGCGCGCCCGGACAAGCTCAACGCACTCACCTTCGAGGCCTACGCCGACCTCCGTGATCTGCTCGCCGAGCTGTCCAGGGAGCGTTCCGTACGTGCCCTGGTGCTCGCGGGGGAGGGGCGCGGCTTCTGCTCCGGCGGCGACGTCGAGGAGATCATCGGCGCCACCCTGGACATGGACACCGCGCAGCTCCTGGACTTCAACCGGATGACCGGTCAGGTCGTACGGGCGGTGCGGGAGTGCCCGTTCCCGGTGATCGCGGCGGTGCACGGGGTCGCGGCCGGGGCGGGCGCGGTGCTCGCGCTGGCCGCGGACTTCCGCGTCGCCGACCCGTCGGCCCGTTTCGCCTTCCTCTTCACCAAGGTCGGCCTCTCCGGCGGTGACATGGGTGCGGCTTATCTGCTGCCCCGGGTGATCGGCCTCGGCCATGCCACCCGGCTGCTGATGCTCGGCGACGCCGTCCGGGCCCCGGAGGCCGAACGGCTCGGCCTGATCAGTGAGCTGGCCGACGAGGGCCGGGCCGACGAGGCGGCCGCGGCGCTGGCCCGACGGCTCGCCGAGGGACCCGCGCTGGCTCACGCCCAGACCAAGGCGCTGCTCACCGCGGAACTCGACATGCCGCTGGCCGCCGCCGTCGAGATGGACGCCGCCACCCAGGCGCTGCTGATGAACAGCGCCGACTACGCGGAATTCCACGCCGCTTTCACGGAGAAGCGGACGCCCAAGTGGCAGGGGAAATAGCCATGCGGGTCGCCGTCATCGGCGGGGGACCGGGCGGGCTGTACGCCGCGGTCCTTCTCAAGCGCCTCGACCCCACCCGCGAGATCACCGTCTGGGAGCGCAACGCGCCGGACGACACCTTCGGCTTCGGCGTGGTGCTCTCCGACGAGACCCTGGGCGGTATCGAGCACGCCGACCCGGAGGTCTACCGCGCCCTCCAGGCGGAGTTCGTCCGCTGGGACGACATCGACATCGTGCACCGCGGCCGCACCCTGACCTCCGGCGGGCACGGCTTCGCCGCGCTGGGACGGCGCCGGCTGCTGGCCGTGCTCCACCGGCGCTGCCGCGACCTCGGCGTCGACCTGCGTTTTTGCACCGAGGCCCCGCCCGCCGCCGAGCTGGCGCGCACGCATGACCTGGTAATCGCTGCGGACGGGGTGCACAGCGCGACCCGCACCGCCCATGCCGACGCCTTTCGCCTGCAACTGACCACCCACCGCTGCCGCTACATCTGGCTCGCCGCCGACTTCGCCTTCGACGCCTTCCGCTTCGAGATCGCCGAGACCGAGCACGGCGTCGTACAGCTCCACGCCTACCCCTTCGCCGGCCCCTCGCCCGCCCCGCAGCACCCCGCCCCAGAGCACCCCGCCCCGCAGCACTCAGGGGCGTTGCCCTCCGGGACGGCGGAAGGCACCCCCGGGGCCAGCACGGTCATCGTCGAGATGCGCGAGGAGGTCTGGCGGGCGGCCGGACTCGACCGCTGTGACGAGCGCGAGTCGGCGGAGTGGTGCGCCAAGGTCTTCACCGACGCGCTGCGCGGCCGCTCGCTGCGCTCCAACAACTCCAGCTGGATCGCCTTCCGTACGGTCGTCAACGACCGCTGGTCGCACGGCAACACGGTGCTGCTCGGCGACGCCGCGCACACCGCGCACTTCTCCATCGGCTCCGGCACCAAGCTCGCCGTCGAGGACGCCCTCGCGCTGGCCGCCTGCCTCCAGGAGCAGCCCGACACCGCCCGCGCCCTGGCCGCGTACGAGGAGGAGCGCCGCCCGGTCGTCGCCTCCACCCAGCGCGCCGCCCGCGCCAGCCTCGCCTGGTTCGAGGAACTGGCCACCTACCTGGACCAGCCGCCCCATCAGTTCGCCTTCAACCTCCTCACCCGCAGCCGCCGGGTCACCCACGACAACCTGCGGCTGCGCGACCCCGGTTTCGTCGCCGCCGTCGAGCGCGAGGCGGGCACCCCGTCCGCCACGCCCCCGATGTTCACGCCGTTCCGGCTGGGGGAGCTGACGCTGCGCAACCGGGTCGTGGTCTCCCCGATGGACATGTACTCCGCCGCGGACGGCGATGGCACCCCCGGCGACTTCCACCTCGTCCACCTCGGAGCCCGGGCGCTGGGCGGCGCCGGGCTGGTGATGACGGAGATGGTGTGTGTCAGCCCCGAGGGCCGGATCACACCGGGCTGTACGGGGCTGTATGCGCCGGAACACGAGACGGCCTGGCGCCGGGTCACCGACTTCGTCCATGCCTCGGCGCCCGGCACCGCCATCGGCGTCCAGCTCGGCCACTCAGGCCGCAAGGGCTCGACCCGGCTGATGTGGGAGGGCATCGACCAGCCGCTCCGGGACGGCAACTGGCCCGTCGTGGCGCCCTCCGCACTGCCCTACCGTGCCGGCGTCAACCAGATCCCGCATGCGTTGTCCGTGGCCGAACTGCACACCGTCCGCGATCAGTTCGTCCGCTCCGCGGAGTCGGCCGCCCGTGCGGGCTTCGACCTTCTCGAACTCCACTGCGCCCATGGCTACCTGCTCTCCGGCTTCCTCTCCCCGCTGACCAATCACCGCACGGACGCCTATGGCGGCGACCTCACCGGCCGGCTGCGTTTCCCGCTGGAGGTCTTCGACGCGGTGCGCGCCGTCTGGCCGGCCGGCCGCCCGATGACGGTCCGTATCTCCGCGACCGACTGGGCGGACGGCGGCACCAGCGGGGACGACGCGGTGGCGATCGCGCGGGCCTTCGCCGGGCACGGCGCCGATGCCATCGATGTGTCCACCGGACAGGTCGTCCCCGACGAGCGCCCCGACTTCGGCCGCTCGTACCAGACCCCGTTCGCCGACCGGATCCGCAACACCCTCGGTGTGCCGGTCATCGCGGTCGGCGCGATCTCCTCCTGGGACGACGTCAACTCCCTGGTGCTGGCGGGTCGCGCGGACCTGTGCGCTCTGGCCCGGCCGCATCTGTACGACCCGCACTGGACGCTGCACGCCGCCGCGGACCAGGGGTACGCAGGTCCTGGCGCTCCCTGGCCACTGCCCTACCAGGCGGGCAGCCGCACCCCGCCAACCGGACGTACCGATGCGCCGAAGCCCCGCCTCACGCTGCAGTGATGGGGAGGCACGGGCAGCGGGGCGGGGCCGTTCTGTGGCCGCGGCCCGGCAGTCGGCGGGCCGGTGCGGAGGGCCGGTCAGGGTGGCCGGGGCCGGGGCCGGCGGGCCGGTGCGGGCGGGTCAGGACGTCGGTACGCAGGCGACCCGTGCCGAGATCACCCGCTTGCCGTGCTGTTCGACGGTGACCTCGACCTGCCGCCGGTCGCCGTCGGTGCGGCCCGTGGTGCGCGCCTCCACCCAGGAGGGCGCATCGAGTTCGGCGTAGCGCTCGAAGCCGCAGTCCAATGAGGCGGGCACGGTGAAGCCGGGCGTTGCCGCCTGCGCGGCCTGCCGGGCGGCCTCGACCATCAGCATGCCGGGCGCGTGGTCCACGGGGTGGTCGAAGAGCACCGGGTGCGCGGTGTCCACCCGCAGCTGCCAGCGGTCGGGGCGGTCGGTGGGGGAGAGCACCACATCGCGGTCGCGTTCCCTGGCGACCAGCTGCGGGGCGACCGCCTCCGGCAGCGGCAGCCTGCGGGAGTTGGCGAGGGCCAGATCGCTGTATTCGCCGCGCAGCCGGCGGTAGACGGCCGGGCTGTGACAGGAGTAGACGAGCGTCGCGGAGGCCAGCTCGGCGCCGTCGCACACGATCCGGAACTCCTGGTGGGCGCTGACCAGCCGGGTGCTGCGGTGAACCATGTCACGGTCGGTGATGTGCAGCGTGACCTCGGCCGGCTGGTCCGTGGTGCGCAGCGCCTGCGGAGCGAGGTCGTAGCGGACCCGCTGCCAGATGATCGGGTGGTCCAGCGGCAGCCGGTGCGCGACATGGCTCAGTAATATTGCGGCCTGCCGGATGGTCTCTATCAGCAGCAGCGGGTCGTGCAGCCCGTGGACCGGACCGTAGAAGGTGTGGGCGCGCGGCCACTGGGCGCTGACCACCCAGCCCTCCTCGCCACGCCGCCAGTTGGTGAGAAAGACCTCGGATATGGCGGTGCGGTGGACGTACTCGCGCGGCACGGTCATGGTGAGGCCGGACGGTCGGGTTCCGTCGGCGAGCCGGCCTCCGAGGTCGTGGGGCTGATCGCGCAAGTTCGGCGTGAGCGTGGCGCCGGCCATAGGTCTTCTTCCTTTCTGCGTACGGCTCTCAACGCCCTGATGCGCCGAGCCTCGGTGCTGACAGCCCGACCATAAGATACGGACCATGTGGTTTGTTTTACGGGCCTGGACGAGCCCTGCTCCGCCGGTGAGACGGGGCAGGGGTGTCAGGCCGAGATCTTCACGCTGCGCCCGTGCGGGTCCAGGTGGCCCAGTGCGCCCGGCGACGCGAGGCCCGGCAGCGTGTGCTTCCACAGGGCCGTGACGCGCTCCGGGAGGTCTGCGCGGTTGGACGCGGCCCGCGAGAACAACTGCACCCCCATGTACGCCGAGACGAAGAACTCGGCCGCCCGGTCCGGTGCCACACCCGGCAGCAGCTCGCCGTTGTCCCGGGCCTCGGTGAACATCGTGGTGATGATGTCGGTCCAGGCCTGGTACGGCACGAGCGGGTCCTCGCTGAACGTCGTCTCGACCGCGATACGGGTGCCGGCCTGCAGCAAGGGGTCACTGCGCAGGGCCAGCGCCACCTGATGGGTGAAGTCGATGGCGTCCTGCAGCCGGGACTCGCTGACTTGCGGAAGGAACGGATCGGTCTGCTCCGATATCACCGCGCGGGCCAGTGCGTCCTTGGACGTGAAGTGGAAGTACACCGCTCCCTTGGTGACCCCGGCGCGCTGGATGATCTCGGCCATCGTGGCGGCCTGGTACCCGCGGCTGCCGATGACATGAGCCGCTGCTTCGAGGACGGCACGCCGGGTGCGCACTGCGCGTTCCTGCTTGACCACCGATCATCCTCCGTATGCTCTCTTGGAGTTGTTGTGCCTGAGTGCGACCCGCTGCCCGTGGCCGCGCAGTCTATTTCCGCATCATAAAGAAGCCAACCATGCGGTATTGAATTGCGCGGAACGAGTGGGAAGTCCGAAGGGTGCGGTCCGGCGTCGCGAACCGCTGCGATGCCGTTGAGTACTACGAGCGCGAGGAGCTGTCCGATGCCCCCCACCGTCGTCCCCGCCATACCCGCCGTGCACCGCGAGGTCCGGCTCGCCGACCGGCCCGACGGCGAACTGACCACAGGTCACTTCACCCTCACCGAGGTCCCGGTGCCCGAGCCCGCGCCGGGGCAGGTGCTGGTGCGTACCCGTCTGATGGCGGTGACCGCGGCGATGGCGACGCAGATGGCCGGAATGCGGCTGCCCATGGCCTCATTTGTGCCGGGTGAGGCGCTGTGGGGCTCCGCGGTCGGTGAGGTGGTGGCGGCTCCGGACGGCGGCTTCACGCCCGGCGAACTGGTCCATCATCCGTACGGCTGGCGGGAGTTCGCGGCAGTCGAGGAGTCGCGCGTCCGGCGGCTGGCGGCGGACGAGCTGCCGACCCTCGCCGCGCATCTGTCGCAGGGCGCGACGGCCTGGGGAGCGCTGCGCCGTGCCGCGGAGGTGCGGCCGGGGGACACCGTCTTCGTCACCGGGGCGGCGGGCGGTGTGGGCAGTCTGGCCGGGCAGCTGGCGCGGCGGCTGGGCGCGGGACGGGTCGTCGGCAGCACCGGATCGGAGCGCAAGGCGGCCCGGCTGCGCGCCGAGCTGGGGTACGACGACACGATCGTGCGCGGCGCCGCGCCGATCGAACGCCAGCTGCGCCGGGCCGCGCCGGGCGGCATCGATGTGCTGCTGGACACCGTGGGCGGCGAACAGCTCACGGCGGCGCTCGCCATGGCGCGCCCCGATGCGCGGTTCGCGCTGGTCGGGGCGCTCTCCAGCCAGCTTGACGGGGGCGTCGGCGGCGGCGCCCCGGTGGAGCTGGACGCGGGGCTGATCATCACGCGGCGGGTGCTGCTGCGCGGCTTCGGCCTGCACGCGCATCCGGATCTGCCGCAGGAGTGGACCAAGGAGTTCGGCCAGGGCCTGCGGGAGGGCTCGTTGGTCTTCCCGCATGCCCTGCTGAAGGGGATCGAGCAGGCGCCGCAGGCGCTGTGCGAGCTCACGCAAGGGCGTCATATCGGGGCCGTGCTGGTCGAGTTGTGAGGCCGGGGGGCGAGGGCCGGGGCGGGCCGGGCGGCCGGTCCGGGTCAGCCGGCCGCGCTGATCTGTGTCGGTGCCGGGATGCCGACGGCGGGCACCTGTCCGGGCGCGGCCGGCAGCAGCGCCCACAGGCCGACCACGGCCTCGCGCGCCCACCACGTCCGGTCCTCGCTGCCCAGGTGGAGCAGGCCCACCACGAGTGAGGTCAACAGCTGGGCGGTGCGCCGCGGTTCGGTGTCCGACGCATGCGGTCCGACCGGCCCGCCGGTCCCGCAGGTCACCGCCTTGTCGAGGAAGAGCGCGTACCAGCGCTGCTCCAGGGCGTAGATGCCGAGCCCCGGCGCGGTCTCCGGACGCAGTCGCAGCCCGGCGCGCAGCACGGCGTCCGACTCCACCCGCCCGAACAGCTCGACGGTGAAGTCCTTTACGGCGACGGCGAGTGGTTCCGGGGAGCGGGTGAAGTCGTCCTCGATCTCCTGGAGGGTCGCGAGCGCCGCGTCCCGCACCGCGAGCGTGAGGTCGTCCTTCGAGGTGAAGTGGAAGTAGAGCGCTCCTTTGCTCAGCCGGGCCCGCCGGCTGATCTCGACCATGCCCGCGGCGGGTACCCCCTTCTCCAGGAAGGTCTCTGCGGCCGAGCGGATGAGTGCCTGGCGGCTCTGGATGGCGCGATGCTGGGTGGGCACGGTGTCCGTCCCGTCTCTAGTACGGCTGCGAGCTCAATGCAGTCTACATAGAAAACCAACCATGCGGTTCTGTATGCTTCGGGTGATTGGCCAGAACTGGCGGGCCCTGACGCGAAGTCGGCGATCGCCCGCTCGGTCGGAGACCCGGCGGCCATTTCGGCGCCACGCCCCCCAGTCTGGCCCCCGGTCAGGGTGTTGTCGACCCGTCAGGGGCAGCGGGGGTCCATTGACAAACAGCGCAGACGGTTTTTAAATCTCCGAAGGCGGTAAGCGGGAAGGTCCCTTCCGTTGCAGCCGCCTTGACGGTCGCGTACCGCCGTTGGACAGCGGTGCGCCATGGCGAGACCGCCTCTGCCTTCACCGGTCCTCGACCGCAGGCCGCCCCACCAGCCGAGCCAGCAACGTCACCCGAGCCCCTGCACCCCCATCGGAATCCGGAAAGGTCTCCAGCCATGCGCGTAGCAACGGAAGTCGAACGTCCCGTGAGAGGTGCACGGGGCGCCGGCGGCGAGACGATCAGGGCCGCCGTCTTCGACCTGGACGGCACCCTCGCCAACACCCTGCCCCCGATCAGCAAGCTGCTGGTCAAGGTGGCCTCGGAACAAGGGTGTTCGGTGACCGCGCGGCAGGCGGCCGCCGCCATCGGCAAACCGCCCGGCCCCGCCTTCGGCCGGCTGCTGGGCAAGCCCGAGGACGACGGCCGGGTGCAGGCGGCCATCTCCCGCTACCGCGAACTGTTCGCCTATGAAGTGCTGTGCCAGGGACCGCAGCTGCTCTTCCCCGGTGTGACCGCGGGGCTGTCCGCGCTGCGCGCCCACGGCGTGGAGCTGGCCGTCGCCACGTCCAAGACCACCCGCAGTGCCGAGGCGCTCCTCGACGTCATGGGCATCCGCGATCTGGTCGGCCCGGTCATCGGCCAGGACATGGTCCGGCGTGGCAAACCGCATCCGGAGATGGTGCTGCGGGCGGCCGGCCGGCTCGGTGTCGCGGCCTGGCAGAGCGCGTATGTGGGGGACACCGTGGGGGATATGAGGATGGCGGTCACCGCGCGGATGGAGCCGGTGGCGGTGACCTACGGGGTCGGCACGTTCGGCGAGCTCGCCGCGGTCGCCGGCACCCGGATGTGCGGCTCGTTCAAGGACGTGGTCTCCGTGATCGCTGCTGCCCGGCCACGGCCGGCCGTCGGGGTGGGGGCCCAGCAGCGCCGCCGCTGAGGCGGCGGGTGGCGGAGCGAGAACGCTAGGCCCCGGTCGTCACCTCGTGCGCGTAACGGGCCCCGGCGGTCTGCAGTGCGGCGTGCAGCCGGCTGAAGACTTCCGCCGCGCGGCCCCCCGGCCAGTCCTCCGGCAGGAGGGGAGAGGGCAGTCCGGGATCCGCGTAGGGCAACTGACGCCAGGCGTCCAGCGCCAGCAGATAGTCGCGGTAGGCCGCTTCGGGGGGCACCGAGCGGCGCCGCGACCACCGCCGGAGGACGGGTTCCTGCTCGTCGAGGAAGGCGCGGTGCCGCGCGGCGAGGGCGTCCAGGTCCCACCAGCGGGCCACCGCGTCGGCCGTGGGGGCGAAACCGGCGTGCTCGCCGGTGAACAGGTCGACGTACGGGGACAGCTGCAGCCGCTCCAGGGTGTGCCGGGTCTCCTCGTAGAGCTGGGCGGGGGCGATCCACACACCCGGTGCCGCGGTGCCGAAACCGAGCCGCGACAGCCGCGAGCGCAGCAGATGCCGCTTGTGGCGCTCCTCCTCGGGGATGGAGAAGACGGCCAGCACCCAGCCGTCGGAGAGCTGGGCGGCCGGGCGGCCGAAGATCCGCCGGTCGCCGTCCTCCAGCAGCTGGCGGGCCGCGTCGGACAGCCCGTACGCGGCCGCCCCGGTGGCCGTGCGCGCGGGGACCAGCAACCCGCGCCGCTTGAGCCGGGAGACCGCGGAGCGCACCGACGGCGGATCCACGCCGAGCGCGCCGAGGAGCCGGATCAGGGCGGCGACCGGCACCGGAGCGGCCGTACCGCCCGCCGACCCGGCGCCGCCGCGTCCGTAGGCGCCGTAGAACGTGACGATCAGGGACCGTGGGGTGCGCTGTGTTTGCTGGTCGTTCACCGGGTCACTCTAAAGGGGGTCCCGCAACCGGAAGCGCTGGAGCTTGCCGGTCTGGGTGCGCGGCAGAGAGGTGTGGAAGACGATCTCGCGCGGGCATTTGTAGGGCGCGATGCGGGTCTTGGTGAAGGCGCGGAGCGCGGCGACGGTGTCCTCTCCCGGGGAGACGCCGGGGCGCAGCACGACATGGGCGACGACCACCTGCCCGCGGTCCTCGTCGGCCCGTCCCACCACCGCCGCCTCGGTCACATCGGGGTGCCGCAGCAGCGCGTCCTCCACCTCGGGGCCCGCGATGTTGTAGCCGGCCGAAATGATCATGTCGTCCGCGCGGGCCACATAGCGGAAGTAGCCGTCCGGTTCGCGGACATAGGTGTCGCCGGTGAGGTTCCAGCCGTCCCGTACGTAGTCGGTCTGCCGGGTGTCCGCGAGATAGCGGCAGCCGGTGGGCCCCTGTACGGCGAGCAGCCCCGGTTCGCCGTCCGGCAGCGGTGTGCCGTCCGCGCCCACCACCCGCGCCCGGAAGCCGGGGACCGGCACTCCCGTCGTCCCCGGGCGGGCCGCGCCGTCGGCGGCCGAGAGGAAGATGTGCAGCAGCTCCGTGGCGCCGATGCCGTTGATGATCCGCAGACCGGTCGCCTCGTGCCAGGCCTGCCAGGTCGCGGCGGGCAGGTTCTCACCGGCCGATACGCACCGGCGCAGCGAGGAGACGTCGTGCCCGGAGAGCTTGGGCAGCATGGCGCGGTAGGCGGTCGGCGCGGTGAACAGCACCGAGATACGGTGCGCCGCGATATCGCCGAGCAGACGCTCCGGTCCGCCCCAGTCGGCGAGAAACGCCGAGGCGCCGGCCCGCAGCGGGAAGATCACCAGCCCGCCCAGACCGAAGGTGAAGCCGAGCGGCGGGCTGCCGGCGAACACGTCGTCCGGTTCCGGACGCAGTACCTGCGCCGAGAAGGTGTCCGCGATGGCGAGCACATCGCGGTGGAAGTGCATACAGCCCTTGGGGCGGCCGGTGGTGCCGGAGGTGAAGGCGATCAGCGCCACATCGTCGGCGGAGGTCTCCACGGCCCTGTACGGCGCGCCGCCCGGCCGGGCCAGCTGCCGCAGATCGTCCGGCCCGTCCCCGCCGAACGTGGTGATCCGCAGCCCCGGGATCTCGGCCTTGACCAGGTCGTCGACCGAGCGGACATCGCACAGCGCATGGCGCACCTGCGCGATCCCCGCGATCGTGGCCAGCTCCTTCGGACGCTGCGCGGCCAGCACGGTCACCGCGACCGCCCCCGCCTTCATCACGGCGAGCCAGCAGGCCGCCAGCCAGGGTGTGGTGGGCCCGCGCAGCAGGACGCGGTTGCCCGGCAGCACCCCCAGCCGGCCGGTGAGTGCATGGGCGATCGCGTCGACCTGCGCACGCAGCTGCCCGTACGTCCAGACCGGCCCGCTCGCGTCACGGACCGCGGGCCGCTCGGCGCCGAGCCGCGCGATGGTGCCGTCCAGCAGCTCGGCGCCGCAGTTCAGCCGGTCGGGATAGCCCAGGTCGGTGAGGTGCGGCCACTGGTCGTGGGGCGGCAGCCGGTCGCGCGCGAAGGTGTCGGTGTGGGCCGAGGACCGTAGCTCCATGGCGTATGCCCCCTAGGGCGTGTCTTACGGATCATGGCGGACTCGCGAGAAGGGGGCCGACGAGCGGCCGGGGGACGGCGGGGCGAGGGCGGGTGACGGTGCGGCAACCGGTCGGGGCGGTGCGGTGACCGACCGGGACGGCGCGGTTGCCTGCTCGTTCCGCGGGTCGGGTACTGCCGTTCGGATCCGTCGTCAGCGTAACGTGTTCGTGACGGCAGTCAACAGACCGCGATAGAGGACCAGCTACCAGGGAGCCGCCTCGTGACCGTATTCGCGCTGGGACCGGATGAGCAGGAATGGTGCGCCGAACTGCGCGCGCTGACAGCCGAACGGCTGAGTCCGCTGGCGGAGAAGGGCGAGGAGGGCCGGGTCAACCGCCCGCTGGTCGCGGCCCTGGGCGAACTGGGCCTGCTGCGGCGCCTGTTCCCCGACGGCGGCGCCCTGCGCGCCCTGGACCTGTGCCTGCTGCGGGAATCCCTCGCCCAGGAGTGCACGGAGGCGGAGACCGCACTGGCGCTCCAGGGGCTGGGGGCCTATCCGATCGTGCAGTCCGGGACCGGGGCCCAGCGCGCGCGCTGGCTGCCGGAGGTCGCCGCGGGGCGCGCGGTCGCGTCGTTCGCGCTGAGCGAGCCGGGCGCGGGCTCGGACGCCGCCGCGCTGTCCCTGGCCGCCGAGCCGGACGGCCCCGACGGCTGGCGGCTCACCGGCGAGAAGTGCTGGATCTCCAACGCCCCCGAGGCGGACTTCGCCACCGTCTTCGCCCGTACCGGAGGCGGGGCGGGCGCACGCGGTGTCACGGCCTTCCTGGTGCCCGCCGGCCGGCCGGGTCTGACCGGCGCGCACCTGGACATGCTCAGCCCGCACCCGATCGGCACGCTTCAGTTCGACGGCACGCCCGTGACCAGGGCGGATGTCCTGGGGGAGGTGGACGGCGGCTTTGCCGTCGCGATGGCCACCCTGAACCTCTTCCGGCCGAGCGTCGGCGCCTTCGCGGTCGGCATGGCGCAGGCCGCGCTGGACGCGGCGCTGACGCACGCGGGCGCGCGCACCGCGTTCGGCGGCCCGCTCAAGGATCTGCAGTCCGTCGGCCACCAGCTCGCCGAGATGGCCACCCGGGTCGAGTCCGCCCGCCTCCTGGTGTACGCGGCCGCCTCCGCGTACGACACCGGGGCCCCGGACATCGCCCGCCGCTCGGCCATGGCCAAGCTGCTGGCGACCGAGACCGCCCAGTACGTCGTCGACGCCGCCGTACAGATCCACGGCGCCCGCGCGCTGCGCCGCGGCCACCTGCTGGAACACCTCTACCGCGAGGTCCGTGCACCCCGCATCTACGAGGGCGCCACGGAGGTGCAGCGCTCGATCATCGCCAAGGAGCTGTACCGGGGGCGGCCCTGAACTCCCGTGCAGAGCGGGGTAAGCGGGCAAGCGGGCGCACGGATGCCGCCGCCCGGCCGACGGGCGGTTGTCAGTGCCGGATGGCAGGCTGAATTCAGAGGATCCGCGAAGGGAATCGTCATGATCACTACTGACTTCGTCCCGGGCTCCCCGTGCTGGCTCGATCTCGGAGCCCCCGATGTCGAGGTCGCAACGGCCTTCTACCGGGCCGTGTTCGGCTGGCGGTCCGAACCCTACGGTGACCAGGACGCGGGCGGATATACGCTCTTCCGGCTCGACGGCACGGCTGTCGGCGCGGTCGGCCCGCTCCCCGGGGAGGGCGCCCGCTCCGCCTGGACGCTCTACTTCCACACCCCCGACGCGGACGCCACGGCCGAGGCGGTGGAGCAGGCCGGCGGCTCGGTGCGCTCGGCGCCCGCCCTGGTCGGTGCGGACGACGGCAGGTTCGCCCGGTGCGCCGACCCGCAGGGCGCGGAGTTCGCCGTCTGGCAGCCGGTGCGCTACCCGGGCGTCGAAGCCGCGGACGGTGCCGGAAGCCTGTGCTGGACGGAGCTGTACACCACCGATCCGGCCGCCGCGCAGACCTTCTACTCCACGGTCTTCGGCTGGAGCACCCAGGACGTGCCGCTCCCCGGCGGGGGCGGCATCTACACCCTTCTCACCCCCGCCGGATGCGGCGAGGACCGGACGCACGGCGGCCTCATGGGCGTCCCCGCCGATCTGCTCGGACCCGGCGGAAAGCCGTACTGGCACCCGGTGTTCGGCTCCAAGGACTGCGACGCCACCGTCGGCCTGGTGACGGGCAACGGCGGCACGCTGTCCATGGGCCCGGAAACCGCCGCGGGCGTCGGCCGGCTCGCCGTCTGCAACGACTCCTCGGGCGCGGAGTTCGTGGTGCTCACGCCTGAGGGGGCCGGGTGACGGCGCTTGCCCTGACTTCCTTCCGGACCACAGGCGGCTCCGTAGGACGTCTTACGCGGCGCCGCCCGGCTACCGCAGAGGCGCGGGCGGGGGGCGGCCCGCGTGAGCCGGGGGAGTGCCGTAGCTGCCGTCGTGCGCCCGCCGGAGGCTACGGGACAGCCCTCAGCGCCGGAACCGACGCGCCGCACCGATCGCCACTCCCAGCGCGACACCGACTCCGATGCCGATGCCGAGGTTGCCGAAGACCAGCAGTCCGAGTCCGACTCCGGCCAGCAGGCCGAAGGAGATGCTGAGAGCGAGAACCGCGTCGGGAGACGGGGTGCGCTGTTCCTGGTTATTTGTCATGCGGCCTTTCTGCGGCAGGTGGCAGAACATGATCACTCAAGGTTGCCGCAGATCACGACCGGCCAACGGTGCCCTCAGCCGCGGTTCTCCCGATGCCGGGCCACCGGCCACCGTTTCCTCCGGCCCCCGTCGCATGCACGACTACGACCTCGGTGCCAAGTGCGCCTCCTGCCGGGCAACTTGGCCGACCGGGTAGTCCCCTCCTCTTCCTGATCCCCGGCCTTCAGGCAATCCTCGACCCGTCCCCCCACCGCCCGGGCGCCCTCGGACCGGCGGGGGAGAGCCCTACCTGGAGCCGGGGGCCGGCAGGATCGTCCCGGGCAGTTGCTCCGGAGATGCTGGGACCAGCGCAAACCGCTGATTTCCCCACGTATCCCTAGGAGTTGGCTCGTGCGTGTACAGGCATGGCAGAGGTCTCGTTCTTCCGGGCGGCTGCGGGGAGGTGGCCGACGCCGAGCCGTGCCTGCCGTGGCCGCGGCCACGGTGGCCGTCGGCGTCATGATGACGGGCGCCCTGGTGCCGCCCGCGGCGTCCGCCGCCGCCCGGGCCCGGCCGGACACCGTCCAGCAGGGCCTGAGCGCACTGGTGCACACCGATGGTTTGCCCGCTGCGCTGGCGAGCGTCAAGGACCGCACGGGACGCAGCCGTACCTACACCGCAGGGGTGGGCGACCTGGCGACCGGCTCGCAGGTGCCCAAGGACGGTCAGGTGCGGATCGGCAGCAATACCAAGGTGTTCACCGCGGTGGTCATGCTGCAGCTGGTCGGGGAAGGGAAGGTCGGCCTCGACGCCGCCGTCGACACCTACCTGCCGGGCCTCGTACGCGGACACGGCATCGACGGACGTCACATCACCGTCCGTCAGCTCCTGCAGCACACCAGCGGACTGCCCGACTACACGCCCTACCTCGGCGACGACGTCCGGTACTTCGAACCCCGCGACCTCCTGGATATCGCTCTCCGGCACAAGGCCGACTTCGCCCCCGGGACGCAATGGAAGTACAGCAACACGAACTATGTGCTGGCCGGCCTGATCATCCAGCGGGTCACCGGCCGGCCCCTCGCCGAGGAGATGGACCAGCGCATCATCAAGCGCATCGGACTGCGCCACACCTCCTTCCCCGCCCCCGGCGACAGGACCATCCGAGAACCCCACCCCCAGGGCTACTACAGGGATTCCGCGGGCGCGCCGCTGCGCGACGTCACGGACATGGACCCCTCCTGGGGCTGGGCGGCGGGTCAGATGATCTCCACCAACTCCGACCTCAACCGGTTCTTCACCGAGCTCCTGGCCGGCCGCCTCCTCCCGGCGGCCCAACTCGCCCAGATGCGCACCACCGTCCCCGCCGCATACTTCGGCTCCGGCGCCCGCTACGGACTGGGGCTCGTGAGCAGGCGCCTGTCGTGCGGCGGTGTCTACTGGGGCCACGGCGGCAGCCTCCCGGGGTACGAGACCCGGGGCGGCGCCACCGACGACGGCCGCGCCACCCACCTCGCGGTCACCATGCAGCCGGCCGACAAGGCAGTCATGAAGCGTGCCGAGCGAGTCGTGGACACGGCTCTCTGCCGGTGAACTGCGGCCTCCTGGAACCGCGTTGGGCTGCTTGGCTGCCCGGGCGTCCGCTGCCCGGAGAGTCAGGAGGGTCAGCAGCGGAGCCGGAGACCTGCGACAGCAACGATCAGCAGCAATGATCAACGATCGCGGCCGTGGTCGGAGGCCGCATCGGGGTGATGCCGCCCCCCGCTTGCCGATCCGCGTCTTTGCACGTCAAACCGCCAGACGCATCCGACAGGTCACGCGCATCAGACACGTCAAGCACGTCGGAGGGGGCGCGGCGGCACCCCCTCCGAAGGGGTTAGATGTCCCGGAAGATCTCGATCTGTGCCCCGATCGAGTTGAGGCGTTCGGCCAGGTCTTCGTAACCCCGGTTGATGACATAGACGTTGCGCAGAACGGAGGTGCCCTCGGCGGCCATCATGGCCAGGAGGACGACGACGGCGGGGCGCAGGGCCGGGGGGCACATCATTTCCGAGGAGCGCCAGCGGGTGGGGCCGTCCACCAGGACCCGGTGCGGGTCGAGCAGTTTGACCTGGGCGCCGAGGCGGTTGAGGTCCGTGAGGTAGATGGCGCGGTTGTCGTAGACCCAGTCGTGGATGAGGGTCTGCCCCTGGGCGCTGGCCGCGATCGCCGCGAAGAAGGGGACGTTGTCGATGTTGAGGCCCGGGAAGGGCATCGGGTGGATCTTGTCCAGCGGGGCCTGGAGCTTGGAGGGGCGGACCGTCAGATCGATCAGCCGGGTACGGCCGTTGTCGGCCGCGTACTCCGCGCTGCGCTCGTGGTCCAGGCCCATCTCCTCCAGGACCGCCAGTTCGATCTCCAGGAACTCGACCGGGACCCGGCGGATGGTCAGTTCCGACTCGGTGACCACGGCAGCCGCCAGCAGGCTCATTGCCTCGACCGGGTCCTCGGACGGCGCGAAGTCCACATCGCGCTCGATGTGCGCGACGCCGTGGACGGTGAGCGTGGTGGTGCCGATGCCGTCGACCCGGACGCCCAGCTCCTCCAGGAAGAAGCAGAGGTCCTGGACCATGTAGTTGGACGAGGCGTTGCGGATGACGGTGACGCCGTCGTGCCGGGCGGCGGCGAGCAGTGCGTTCTCGGTGACGGTGTCGCCGCGTTCGGTCAGCACGATCGCGCGCTTGGGGGAGACGGTGCGGTCCACCTCGGCGAGGTAGGTGCCGTCGGTCGCGGTGATCTCCAGGCCGAAGTGGCGCAGCGCCGTCATGTGCGGGGTCACGGTCCGGGTGCCGAGGTCGCAGCCGCCCGCGTAGGGCAGCTTGAAGCGGTCCATGCGGTGCAGCAGCGGGCCGAGGAACATGATGACGCTGCGGGTGCGGCGGGCCGCCTCGGTGTCCATCGAGTCGAGGTCGAGCTCCGCGGGCGGGACGATCTCCAGGTCGTTGCCGTCGTTGATCCACCGGGTCCGTACGCCGATGCTGCCCAGCACTTCGAGGATGCGGTAGACCTCCTCGATACGGGCCACCCGGCGCAGAGTGGTGCGGCCGGCGTTCAGCAGCGTGGCGCACAGCAGCGCCACACAGGCGTTCTTGCTCGTCTTCACATCGATGCTGCCGGACAGCCGGCGGCCGCCGACCACCCGCAGATGCATCGGCCCGGCATAGCCGAGCGAGACGATTTCACTGTCGAGTGCTTCGCCGATACGGGCGATCATCTCAAGGCTGATGTTCTGATTCCCGCGCTCGATGCGGTTGACCGCGCTCTGGCTGGTGCCGAGAGCTTCGGCGAGCTGCGCCTGTGTCCAGCCACGGTGCTGCCGGGCGTCACGGATGAGCCTGCCGATACGTACGAGGTAGTCGTCTGCCATGGAGTGACCGTATCTCAGATATGAGATGGGTATGCAATTGTCGATGGTCGAGTTGTTCTACTACTATGCGAACAACTGAGAGGTGGTCGTCACGCCCATGAAGAGTGCCCCGCGTTCTTCCCCGACCTCAAAGGCCCGTCCGTGGGCCCTGATTACCGTCCTGCCGTTCGTCGCTGCCGCCACCGCCGTCGTCATCGTCTACTTCTCGATCTCCGCCCGTTTGCCCGAACCGCTTGCCACCCATTTCGGTGATGGTGGCGCCCGGGTCAACGGCTTCACCTCCGCCCGCGGCTTCCTGACGCTCACGCTCACACTGCTGCTCGTCTTCGGTGCCGTCCTCGGCCTCCTCGCGCGGCTGCCGGAGCCTTCGGAGGGGACACCCTGGCTGATCGCCGGCGGCTATGCCCTCGCGGCCGGCATCGGCTATTTCACCTGTCTGACCCTGTTCGGCAACGCCGGCGCGACGGACACCTCGGCGGTCCGGCTGCCGCTGTGGGAGCTGGCCGCCGGACTTGCCTTTGCTCTGCTCGCCGGAGCGCTGGGACGCCTGCTGGCCGGCCCCGCGCCCCGGCCGTCCGACCGGGCAGCGGGCCGGACGGCAGGTGAGGCGCCCCGGCTCGACCTCCCGGCGGGTATGTCGGCGGGCTGGTCACGCACCATCAGCTCGCCACCGATCGTCGTGCTCGGCGTCCTGCTGCTCGGCGCGGGGCTCTTCGTGCTCGTTCTCGCCGACTGGCCGGCGAGCATCGGCCTGTTCATCGGCGCCATCGCGGTCCTGCCCTGTGCCGCCGCGCGGGTCACCGTCGACCGCCGTGGTCTGACCGTCTCGTCGACCGTGCTGCCGCCGCCCTTCCGCATCCGGCACCTCCCCCTCGACCGCATCACGGAGGCCACCAGCCGCCCGATAGGCGCCTTCCGGGAGTTCGGCGGCTGGGGCTATCGCATCCGGGCAGGCGGCAGCGGCCTCGTACTGCGCTCGGGGGAGGGCATCGTGGTACGCCTGACCAATGGCAAGGAGTTCGTGGTGACGGTCGATGATGCCGCGACCGCCGTTGCCCTGCTCAATACGTACCTGGACCGCGCGCGCTCGCGGAAGGAAGGAGCCTGACGTGCTCTTCCGGGTGGACCCCGGCTCGTCCGTCCCGCTCGGCGACCAGATCGCGGCCTCGGTCCGCGGAGCCATCGCCGACGGCACGGTGGACGCCGGGGAGCGGCTGCCGGCCGCCCGTGCCCTCGCCGTGTCGCTCGGCGTGAACGTCCATACCGTGCTGCGCGGCTATCAGCGCCTCAAGGAAGAGGGCCTGATCGAACTCCGGCGCGGCCGCGGTGCCGTGGTCACCGGCGCGGCATCGCCGGCCCGTGCCCGCCTCGGCGAAACCGCCCAGCGGCTGATCGCCGAGGCCCGCAACCTGGGGCTCTCCGATGAGGAGATCGTGACGGTGGTCCGTACGGGGTTGTCGGGATCCTGAGGCGGCCCGGGGAAGGCCGGGGGCAGGCGGGGAGGCGAGCAGGACGGGCAGAGGCCGGGGGCCGGGCAGAGGCCGGGGCCAAGGCCGGGCTCAAGCGCGATGACATGGCCGTGTCGCAGCCGCCAGCCGCCAGCCGCTAGCCGCCAGCCGTGAGCCGCCAAGCCACCAGCCGTGACCCGTCAGCCATCAGTCGTCGAGGACCGTCAGATCCAGCCGGCTCAGCCGGGCGACGTCGGCCAGGATGTTGATCTCGACGATCTTCCCGTGCGCGACCGTGAAGCCCATGACCGAGAACGGCCGCCCGCCCTGTGTCGTGACGAGCCCCGGCGCGCCGTTGACCAGCGCCGGCCGGGCGAAAGCGGCGACCCGGGAGAAGGTGAGCGCACGCTCGACCACCGCGCGCGCTCCGCGGACCAGCGTCGATACGCCCTCGGATGCGGCACCGGCGTCGGCGCGCAGTACGACGTCGGGATCGAGCACCGCGAGCAGCGCCTCGAAGTCGCCGCCGCGCGAGGCGGCGAGGAAGGCGTCGACCACCTCCCGCTGGCGGGCGAGATCGGTGTCGGGGGCCGGGGCGGTGCCCTGGACGCGGCGCCGGGCGCGGCTGGCGAGCTGCCGGGCGGCCGCGGGGGTGCGGTCGACGAGTGGCGCGATCTCGTCGAAGGGCACCGCGAACATGTCATGCAGGACGAAGGCCAGCCGCTCGGCGGGGGCGAGGGCTTCCAGCACGACGAGCAGCGCCAGCCCGACCGAGTCGGCCAGCAGCGCCTCGTGTTCCGGGTCGACGGTGTCCAGGCGGTCCACGACCGGCTCGGGGACATGGATCTCCAGCGGGTCCTCCCGCCGCGCCCTGCGCGCCCGCAGCTGGTCCAGGCACACCCGCCCGACGACCGTCGTCAGCCAGCCGCCCAGGTTCTCCACACCGTCCGCACCGGACCGGCTCAGCCGCAGCCAGGCTTCCTGGACGGCGTCGTCGGCCTCGCTCACCGAGCCGAGCATGCGGTAGGCCACGGCCCGCAGATGACTCCGGTTCTCCTCGAACCGCGCCGCCAGCCACTCGTGGTCGTTCATGGGTCTTCTTCCTCCCCCGTCGAGTTCCGTCACAGTAATGACGGATGCCACGGGCCGGATGTGACACGCGCCAGTGGGAGGACGGAGGGAAGCCCCCTGCGCCCTGCCTGCCCCCGCGGCAGGGCCCTGCCCCCGTGGCCCCCCGGCAACTGGGCAGGCCCCGGCGAGCAGGCCGGTCGTGCCGCGTGCCAGACGTGGCCACCGCACCACCCGGAGGCTTCACCTCATTCCGGGAGTCCTGCGGTGGCCACCAGCGGCGCTGCAGGGGAGCTCAGCGGCTGTCCGGTGGGTTACCGCCCGACCGGGTTGAGGTAGGTGGCCGGGTGGGTGGCGCCGTCCTGCTTGAGGATCTGGCCGCCGAACGGCCACTTCAGGGTGAAGTGCTCCGTCTCGTTCGGCGGGGTGACCAGGAACTTCGCCGGAACGAACTTCTCCTTCTGCGGCGAGGACCCGGCCACCGGGAGCAGGGTGATGCTGAAGTCCACCGTGTCCCCCTGCTCCAGGACCATCTTTTCGGGCTTCGTGGCGGAGCGCGCCAGGGACCAGGTGCCGTCGGTCTGCTGAGCGCCGATCATGTCGACACCGGCGAAGCCGGACAGGGTGCAGGTGCGCTTGCTCCGGTTGGTGAACCAGATGTACGCCTGGGTCTGCTTCTGGGTCTGCTCCATCTCCGGCCTCGCGTCTTCCCCCGTGGCGAAGCCGGCCTTCAAGTCGGCGGTGTGGCAGCGGGCCGGCTCGGCTTTGGCGGGGGCGGCCGAGGCCGGGGTGGCGGCAGCGGCAGTGCCGGCGACGACGACGGCCGCCAGGGCCACGGCGGTCAGCTTGCTCTTCATGGCGGGTTCCCCTCGAAGGCGAATCGGCGCGCGAGGTCAGCGCGCGCCTACTGCACCTGAAGATGTGCAACGCCCGGGGGAGGTTCGGTGTGCCGGGGAGACATTTCCGGACAGTTCAGGGTGCGGGCCGGTTGCGGCGTCGTGGGGAGGACACCGCAACCGGCCCGCAACCTCGGTCGGCGTCCGGTCCGGCACAGCGGGTCCGAAACAGAGGGTCCGAAACAGCGGGTCGAAAAGGAGCCCAGTACGCGGCCGGCCCCTCACAGACGCCTATGGCGGCGGCATCGTCGCCGCCGTACCCGGCCCGGGCCGGCCTGCAGGCGAGTGGCCGCGTGGCAACCGGCCACGGAGCCTCCGCAAAAACCCGTTGGCGGACCACGACGGCCCTTGCTACCTTCCCGGAGGCCGTGCGAAGGAACGAGGAGGTGGTACCCGTGAACGCAGTATCGACATGGGTGCTCCCCTCCGGGGTCACGGTCGGGCGATAGGTCGTCCGGGAGCGCCGTTCAAGAGCACTCCCGAAAGGCACGACCATGCACGTCACTTCTGAACGGCGCCTCGACGACGGCGTCCTCGAACGCGAATTCACCCTCGGCGATACCCCTGGCACCCTGTGGACGCCGGAATCCGCCGCACCGGCCCCGCTGATCCTCATGGCCCACAACAACGGCCTGCCCAAGAGGGAACCCCGGCTGGTGGCCCGGGCCCGGCACTCCGCGGCGTACGGCTATGCGGTGGCCACCATCGACGCCCCCGGGTGCGGTGACCGGCCCCGCTCCGCCGCCGACGAGCAGGCCCGCGCCGACCTCCGCCGGGCGATGCAGGCCGGCGAGCCGGTCGATGAGATCTTCGAGTCCTTCATCGGCCCGCTGGTCGAAAAGGCGGTCCCGGCATGGCGGACCACCCTGGATGCCCTCCTTGCGCTGCCCGAGATCGGCGGCCCGGTCGGGTACTCGGGGTGGACCGCCGTCGGCATTCGGCTGGCGGTGGTCGAGCCGCGCATCGCGGCCGCCGGCTTCTTCGCCGGGGGGTATGTGCCCCGCGCCCAGCGCAAGGAGGCCCGGCAGGTCACCATCCCGCTGCTGTTCCTGCTGCAGTGGGACGACGAGGGGAACCCCCGCCGGCGGGCCCTGGACCTCTTCGACGCCTTCGGCACCAAGGAGAAAACACTGCACGCCAATCTGGGCGGGCACACCGGCACCCCGTGGTTCGAGGTGGAGGACGGGAACCGGTTCTTCGGCCGGCACCTGAAGTGAGGCCGGGCCGCCGGGCCGGCGGCGGCCGGTAGGCGCTGTCGGCCAGGGTGCCGCTCATCGAGGGAGGGTCATCGGCCCTCCTCGATGAGCGGGGCCGGCGGCTGCACCACCGCCCCGATCGCGCCGGTACCGGCCATCGGCGGTACCGGCCGGCCGGGGCGGCGCGAGGGCGTGGACGCCTGGGTTCGGTGTCGAACGCCTCGGTGGAATGACAGGGCGACCGGCAGCACTGTCCGAGGACGACACCGGTCAGGGCATGACCAGGCCGCGACGATGTATTAGAGTTATCTCGACATCGAGATATCTACCGAGAGGCGTACCGCTGCCGCGCCAGTAAGGCGTGCCTAACTTAGGCATACCTTAGCGGATGGTCAAGGAGCTGTGACGGCAGCATTGCGGTGGTACGCGCGAATTCATGCATGAAGGAGACTGTCGTGTCGGCGAACAGCTTCGACGCCCGCAGCACGCTGCAGGTGGGCGACGAGTCGTACGAGATCTTCCGGCTGGACAAGGTCGAAGGCGCCGCGCGTCTTCCCTACAGCCTGAAGGTGCTGCTGGAGAACCTGCTCCGTACCGAGGACGGCGCGAACATCACCGCCGACCACATCCGAGCGCTCAGCGGCTGGGACTCGCAGGCCCAGCCCAGCCAGGAGATCCAGTTCACGCCGGCCCGCGTGATCATGCAGGACTTCACCGGCGTGCCCTGTGTCGTGGACCTCGCGACCATGCGTGAGGCCGTGAAGGAGCTGGGCGGCGACCCGGCGAAGATCAACCCGCTGGCGCCCGCCGAGCTGGTCATCGACCACTCCGTCATCGCCGACAAGTTCGGCACGAGCGACGCCTTCGGCCAGAACGTCGAGCTGGAGTACGGCCGCAACAAGGAGCGCTACCAGTTCCTGCGCTGGGGCCAGACCGCCTTCGACGAGTTCAAGGTCGTCCCGCCCGGCACCGGCATCGTCCACCAGGTGAACATCGAGCACCTGGCCCGTACGGTCATGGTCCGCGGCGGCCAGGCCTACCCCGACACCCTCGTCGGTACCGACTCGCACACCACCATGGTCAACGGCCTCGGCGTGCTGGGCTGGGGCGTCGGCGGCATCGAGGCCGAGGCCGCGATGCTCGGCCAGCCGGTCTCCATGCTCATCCCGCGCGTCGTCGGCTTCAAGCTGACCGGTGAGCTCAAGCCCGGCACCACCGCCACCGACCTCGTGCTGACCATCACCGAGATGCTGCGCAAGCACGGTGTCGTCGGCAAGTTCGTCGAGTTCTACGGCGAGGGCGTCGCCGCCACCTCGCTGGCCAACCGCGCCACCATCGGCAACATGTCGCCGGAGTTCGGCTCCACCGCCGCGATCTTCCCGATCGACGACGAGACCCTGAACTACCTCCGTCTGACCGGCCGCGACGCCCAGCAGGTCGCGCTCGTCGAGGCGTACGCCAAGGAGCAGGGCCTCTGGCTCGACCCGGCCGCCGAGCCCGACTTCTCCGAGAAGCTGGAGCTGGACCTCTCCACGGTCGTCCCGTCGATCGCCGGTCCGAAGCGCCCGCAGGACCGCATCGTCCTCGCGAACGCCGCGCAGCAGTTCGCCGTCGACGTGCGCAACTACGTCGACGACGACGAGGAGGCGGGCAAGGAGTCCTTCCCCGCGTCCGACGCGCCGGCCTCCGCCAACGGCATCCCGACGAACCCGGTCCCCGTGACCGCCCCCGACGGCTCGACCTACGAGATCGACCACGGTGCGGTGACGGTCGCGGCCATCACCTCCTGCACCAACACCTCGAACCCGTACGTCATGGTCGCCGCCGCGCTGGTCGCGAAGAAGGCCGTGGAGAAGGGCCTGACCCGCAAGCCGTGGGTCAAGACCACCCTCGCCCCGGGCTCGAAGGTCGTCACCGACTACTTCGACAAGGCCGGGCTCACCCCGTACCTCGACAAGGTCGGCTTCAACCTCGTCGGCTACGGCTGCACCACCTGCATCGGCAACTCCGGCCCGCTGCCGGAGGAGGTCTCCAAGGCCGTCAACGACCACGACCTGGCCGTGACCTCGGTGCTCTCCGGCAACCGCAACTTCGAGGGCCGGATCAACCCCGACGTCAAGATGAACTACCTGGCGTCCCCGCCGCTGGTCGTCGCGTACGCGCTGGCGGGCTCCATGAAGGTGGACATCACCAAGGACGCGCTCGGCGTGGACCAGGACGGCAAGCCGGTCCACCTGGCCGACATCTGGCCGACCGAGGCCGAGGTCAACGACGTCGTGGCCAACGCCATCGGCGAGGACATGTTCAACAAGTCCTACCAGGACGTCTTCGCGGGTGACGCCCAGTGGCAGGCGCTGCCGATCCCGACCGGCAACACCTTCGAGTGGGACGCCGAGTCGACCTACGTCCGCAAGCCCCCGTACTTCGAGGGCATGACGATGGAGACCACCCCGGTCTCGGACATCTCCGGCGCCCGCGTGCTGGCGAAGCTGGGCGACTCGGTCACCACCGACCACATCTCCCCGGCCGGTGCGATCAAGGCCGACACCCCCGCCGGCCAGTACCTCACCGAGCACGGCGTCGAGCGTCGTGACTTCAACTCCTACGGCTCGCGCCGGGGTAACCACGAGGTCATGATCCGCGGCACCTTCGCCAACATCCGCCTGCGCAACCAGATCGCGCCGGGCACCGAGGGCGGCTTCACCCGCGACTTCACCCAGGACGGCGCCCCGGTGTCGTTCATCTACGACGCCTCGCAGAACTACCAGGCTGCCGGCACCCCGCTGGTCATCCTGGCCGGCAAGGAGTACGGCTCCGGCTCGTCCCGCGACTGGGCCGCCAAGGGCACCGCGCTGCTCGGCGTCAAGGCCGTCATCGCCGAGTCCTACGAGCGCATCCACCGCTCGAACCTCATCGGCATGGGCGTCCTGCCGCTGCAGTTCCCGGAGGGCGCGTCCGCCGAGGCGCTGGGCCTGACCGGCGAGGAGACCTTCTCCTTCTCCGGCGTGACCGAGCTGAACGAGGGCACCACGCCGCGCACGGTCAAGGTGACCACCGACAGCGGCGTCGAGTTCGACGCGGTCGTCCGCATCGACACCCCCGGCGAGGCGGACTACTACCGCAACGGCGGCATCATGCAGTACGTGCTGCGCTCGCTGATCCGCAAGTGAGCAAGGCCGCCGGCAGCTGACCGGCGGCACAGGACGGGCCGCACTTCCTCGGCGAGGGAGTGCGGCCCGTCCGCGTATCCGGGGAGCAGCCGACCGGCCCGCCGGTGCCGGTGCTCAGCTCAGTAGTTCCATCTCCGCCAGGGTGGTTTCACCGCCGGTGCGGAGTCGGTAGTGGCGGAAGTCGCCGGGCCGTTCGATGGCGAACACCCGTGTCTGGCGGTCCCAGGTGAAGTGTTCGCCGGCGCGGTGGTCGACCATCTGCCAGTGTTGGCCGTCGGTGGAGCCCTCCAGCTGCCAGTCCGACGGTGCCGCGGCGTGCTCCGCGGAGGTCAGGGTGTAGGACGTGATCCGGGCGGGCGCGGTCAGCGTGGCCGAGGCGGTGCTGAAGGTGGCAGAGGTTCCCGAGGTGTTGTCGAACAGCGGGCCGGCCGTGGGGTCCGACCGGTCGGCGGGCGGGCAGGGCACCTTGTCGTCCTGGGTGATCGACGTGGGGGCGGAGTCCGCCGCGGTGCCCCAGGCGGAGGGGCGGTCGCCCATGGTGAAGTCCAGGGTGCCGCCGTGGGCCAGGAGCCGGTGCGGCAGAGCGGTGGAATTCCAGGGCTTGCCGTTCACCCGGAGGCCTTGGACATAGATGTTGCGCGCGTTGTTGCGCGGGGCCTTGATGGTGAGGTCGCGGCCGTTTTCCAGGTGGACCGTGGCCCGGGTGAACAGCGGGGAGCCCACCGCGTATTCGCCCTGGCCCATCACCAGCGGATAGAAGCCGAGTGAGCTGAAGATGTACCAGGCGGACATCTCGCCGTTGTCCTCGTCGCCCGGATATCCCTGGCCGATCTCACTGCCGAGGTAGAGCCGGGACATCGCCTCGCGGACCTTTTCCTGGGTCTTCCAGGGTTGGCCGGCCGCGTCATACAAGTAGCCGATGTGGTGCGAGGGCTGATTGCTGTGTCCGTACATGCCCATACGGGTGTCGCGGGCCTCGGTCATTTCATGGATCACCTGGCCGTAGGAGCCGGCGAATTCCTTGGACGCGGTCTCCGGGGTGGAGAAATAGGCGTCCAGTTTTCCGGCCAGGCCGGCGCGGCCGCCGTAGAGGTTGGCCAGGCCCCTGGTGTCCTGCGGTGCGGTGAAGGCGAAGGTCCAGGCGTTGGTCTCGGTGTAGTCGTTGCCCCAGACCCGGGGGTCGAAGGTGTCCGGGGGCAGCCGCCAGCGGCCCTGGGCATCCTTGCCCTGGAAGAAGCCGACCTTGTCGTCGAAGAGCTTGACGTAGTTCTGGGCACGGCCCAGGAAATAGGCGGATTCTTCCTTGTAGCGGGGTTTTTTGGTCTTCTCGTACAGGGCCTTGCCCATACGGGCGATGCCGAAGTCGTTGAGATAGCCCTCCAGCGCCCAGGACATGCCCTCCCGGGTATCGGTGCTCGTATAGCCGAGGAAGGGCGCGGTGTTCATGCCCTTACGGCCGACGCCGGGGTTCGGCGGGGCGACGGTGGCGTTCTTGACGGCCGCGGCGTAGGCCGCCTCGGCGTCGAACTTCACCCCCTTGGCGTAGGCATCGGCGAAGGCCACATCGGAACTCGTCCCGGTCATCAGGTCCGCATAGCCGGGCGAGGACCAGCGGGACATCCAGCCGCCGTCCTTGAATTGCTGGACGAAGCCGTCGACCATTTTCCCGGCCCGCTTCGGGGTGAGCAGGGAGTAGGCGGGCCAGGTGGTCCGGTAGGTGTCCCAGAAGCCGTTGTTGACGTACACCTCGCCGTCGACGATCTTCGAGCCGGTGTGGGTCGGGGTGTCCTGGCCGGTCTGCGGCGAGAAGGGGGACGCGTAGCGGCTGCGTGAACCGACCTTCTCAAAACCGGAGTTGGGGTAGAGGTAGAGGCGGTAGAGGTTGGAGTAGAGGGTGGTGAGCTGATCGCGGCTCGCCCCTTGGACCTCGATCCGGCCCAGGAGGTCGTCCCACTGCGATTGCGCCCGGGCCCGGACACCCGCGAAGGTCGCGCCGGCCGGGATCTCCCGGGTCAGATTGGCTCTGGCCTGGTCCACGCTGATCAGGGAGGTGGCGATCCGCATGGTCACCGTGCGGTCCGAACCGGGCTTGAAGCGGAGATATCCGGTGACGTCCTTGCCGCCGGTGCAAGCACCGGCTCCACTGGAGCGGCTGACGCCGCACCCCCCGTTTGCGAGTTTCCCGCCGCCGGTGACCGGGGCGTCGAAGACGCCGTAGACGAAGAGCCGGGTGGCGCCGACGGAGAGTCCGCTCCGGACGTCCGAGAAGCCGGTGACGATGCCGCGCTCGGTGTCCAGGCTCAGCCCGCCCTTGTTGTTGACGTTGTCGAAGATCAAGCTTGCCTGGTCGCCGGGGAAGGTGAAGCGCATCAGCGCGGCGTGGTCGGTCGGGGTGATCTCCGTCTTGAGGCCGTTGTCGAAGGTCACGCCGTAGTAGTGCGGCTTCGCGGTCTCGTTGGCGTGGTGGAACGGCAGCGCACGGCCGGTGCGGGAAGCGTCCGGGGTGCCGGCCACGGCGGACGGCATGACCTGGAAGGTCTGCCGGTCGCCCATCCACGGGCTCGGCTCATGGCTGGCGCTGAAGGCCTGGAGGGTGGGGAGGTTGTCGGCGTTGTTCTTCCGCGCGTACTCGTAGAGCCAGTCGGCGGAGCCCGCGTTGGTCACCGGGGTCCAGAAGTTGAACCCGTTGGGGACGGCGGTGGCGGGGAAGGTGTTGCCGCGCGAGAAGCTGCCGCTGGAGAGCGTGCCGCGGGTGGTGACGGCGTAGTCGGAGAGGTGCGCGAGCGGCCTCTCCGGCGCCTTGGGGCCGAGGGCGATGTCGTCGACCCAGCCGCGGAAGGCCGGTGCGGTCCGCGGCGCCCGGGGCGCGTCGTAGCCGACCAGGATCCGGTCGACGGTCTTGCCGGCGGCGACCGCGCCGATCCGCGACTCCCGGCTGTTCCACTGGTTGGCGTAGAGCGTCTTGGAGGCGGCCTGGCCCTGCGGGGTCAGCGGCGCGCCGTGCTGGTCGACGGCGGACAGCTCGCTGAGGTAGGTGCCGTCGGTGAAGGCGAGGTCCACGGCGGTGTGGGTCGCCGGATAGTCCGGATCGCTCTTCGTCATCTCGGGGAAGATCTTGTACGAGAGCGAAGTGACCGACGTGACGGGGACATTGACGTCGAAGATCTTGTTGTACGAGTAGCCGTGGCCGTCGGCGGTATGGGTGCCGGAGTAGCGCAGCGCATGGGTGCCGCTGAAGCCGGCGTGCGCCTTGGCGGTGGGGGAGTCGGCCGGGCCGGTGTCGGCCCGGGTGGTCATGCCGGGCGCGGCGGGGGCCGTCTGCGGGCTGACGCCCGAGGCCCGCGGTGTGCCGTCGGGGCCGGTGTCGACGCTGTCGGTCCAGTCCGGCTGCGGTTCGCCGGATTCGAAGGAGGAGTGGAACTCCGTGGCCCCCCGGTGCTTTCGGGGCGGCGCGGCCTGTGCCGGGCCGGGCACGGTGACGACGAGTAGCGCGGCCGCCGCGAGGGCGGCGGGGCGGGTGATCCCCCGCAGTGGACGGTGCCGGTATCCGATCCGCACGCAAGCCCTCTCAACAGGATTGACATCGTTGTCAGTTACATGACGCCAAGATAAACAGAGATAAGTAAGGTGCGTGGGGTCTTTGGTGTCAAGGGTGTCGCTGAGATCAGTGGGCCGCGGTGTCGCCGGGCGGTCCGGAAGGGTGACGTCCGGGCAATCCGATGCATGCCGGGGAGGTCTCAACTAGGGAAAGACTGCCGCCCAAACCTGCATTCGATCTTGCCCCTGAGGCCGGAAGTGGACTATACCTGTCGGCGTCCGACCGGCCGTACGACCACGGCGGCGGAGCCGGGGGGAAGGCGGGAACGGATGACTGCCCCGCATTTCTCTAGCGTGCCCGGTGCACATCCCGTACAACTCAGCTTCATCTGACCCGCGGTGCCGGGGTGGCTCCGGTACACCGCCTGAGTCCTGAAGAAGGCGAGGACTTGCGCATGGGATCCACCTCTGAATTCAACCGTCGCGATCTGGTCAAGCGAGCCGCGGCCCTGGGGATCATCGCCGTACCGTCCATGGGGGTGTTGTCGGCGTGCGCCGGCGGCGGTGGCGGGGAAGATAACAAGGTGGAGAAAGGCAAGAAATCAGCCAAGAATCCGCTTGCGGTCAATGAGTCGGCCGGCCTCGATGTGGTCATCTTCGACGGCGGATTCGGCGACAAATACGCCAAGGACGCGCAGGGCGAGTACCTCAAGGCCTTCCCGAAGGCCGACGGCAAGGTCAAGCTCTCGTCGACCCAGAAGATCCAGTCGACGCTGCAGCCGCGCTTCAACGGCGGGAACCCGCCCGACCTCGTCGACAACTCCGGTGCGGAGCAGATGGATTTTGGCACGCTGGTGGCCAAGGACCAGCTGACCGACCTGACCGCGCTCCTCGATGCCCCCTCCGTCGACGATCCGCACAAGAAGGTGCGCGAGACCCTGCGCCCCGGTGTGGTCGAGATGGGGCAGTTCGGCGGCAAGGAAACCTGGATCCTCTACTACGCCTACACGGTCTACGGCGTCTGGTATTCCAAGAGCAATCTGCAGAAGCTGGATGCGGAATACCCGGAGACTTGGGACGACATGCTGGCCCTGTGCGCGAAGGCCAAGAAGAAGGGCGTCGCCGGCTGGACCTACCCGGGCAAGTACCCCTACTACCTGCCCTTCAGCCTGTACTCGTTCATCGCCAAGATCGGCGGTGAAGAGGTCCTGCGGAAGATCGACAATCTGGAGCCGAACGCCTGGAAGGACCCGGCGGTCAAGGCGGCCTTCGACGCCTATTACGAGCTCTACAAGAAGGGCTACGTCCTCAAGGGCTCGCCCGGCCTGGACCACCTGCAGTCGCAGAAGGCCTGGGCCGAGGGCAAGGCGCTGTTCATCCCCAACGGCTCCTGGGTGGAGAACGAGTCGGCCAAGCAGATCGCGAAGAACCCGCAGTTCGATCTCTCGGTCGGCGCCCCGTCCAGCCTGTCCGCCTCCGACAAGATGCCGTTCGGCACCCTCTGGGCCTCGGGCGGCGAGCCGTACATCGTGCCGCGGAAGGCCCACAACGCCGAGGGCGGTATGGAACTGCTGCGCATCATGCTCAGCAAGAAGTCCTCGCAGAACTTCATCAAGCAGGTCTCCTCCCTCACCTCGCTCAACGGCGGAACCGAGGGACTGAAGCTTCCGCCCGGTCTGGCATCCGCGCAGGTGGCGCTGCAGAAGGCCGGCCAGAACATCGTCAATCCGCGGTTGCAGGACTGGTATGTGGCGCTCCAGAAGGAGCGGATCGGTGTCGGTGCGCTGGGCGAGATGATGGCCGGCCGGATGACGCCCGACGAGGCCATCAACAAGATCCAGAAGTACGCGGACGACACCCGCGACGACTCCAGCGTCAAGAAGTACAAGCGCTGACCGACGAGTTCGGCAGGCGCCTCCCGGCGTGGGCCGGGGCGCGTCACCGGCTGTGGCACACGCAGGGAGAGAACGGGATTCGGTAGTCATGAAACACGGTAAGTACCGTTTCATCGCGGGGTTCTTGGTCCTCCCGCTGGCGATTTACGCGATCTTCGTGATCTCGCCGTTCGTGCAGGCCATTTACTACTCCTTCACGGACTGGACCGGACTGAGTCCGGACATGAAGATGGTCGGCTTCGACAACTATGCGCGCCTCTTCACGGACGATGTGTTCTGGTCCGCCGTGGGCAACAGTGTGACGCTGCTGCTGCTCCTGCCGGTGGTGACGCTCTCGCTCGGGCTCTTCTTCGCCTTTATGCTCAACGTCGGTGGCCGCCGCAGGAAGAAGGCGGTCATCGGCGGGGTGCGCGGCTCGGGCACCTACAAAATCCTCTACTTCTTCCCGCAGGTGCTGTCGGTCCCGATCGTCGCGCTGCTTTTCCAGTTCGCCTACAACCCGGAGAGCGGTGCGCTCAACGCCTTCTTCAAGGCGATCGGGCTCGGCAATGTGCAGCCGGACTGGCTGGGCGATCCGCAGATCGCGCTGTGGTGCGTCATGGCCGCGATGGTGTGGGCCAATGTCGGCTTCTACGTCGTGCTCTTCTCCGCGGGAATGAGCTCCATTCCCAAGGACTTCTACGAAGCCGCGCTGCTGGACGGCGCGAACCGCCTCAACACGTTCTTCCGGATCACCCTGCCGCTCTTGTGGGACACCGTCCAGACCGGCTGGATCTATATGGGCATCCTCGCCCTGGACGTGTCGGCCTTCGCGTTCGTGCAGATCATGAGTGTCGGTCCGGGCGGTCCCGACTATTCGACCGAGGTCCTTCCGCTGTACGTGTACCAGAAGACCTTCCGCGACGGTCAGGCCGGATACGCGACGGCCATCGGCGTTTCCCTGCTGATCGTGACCCTCATCTTCTCGGCCATCGTGATGCGGCTGGGACGACGCGAGCGACTGGAGTTCTGATGAGTGCGCAGACGGATCCCGCGGACCTCCCGGGTGTGACGAAGGAGCAGGGGCCCGCCGCCGCGGCCCCGGGAGTGCCCGGACCGCGGCGCGGACAGGTCGGCAAGGACGGCGCCCGCGCCGACGGCAACAGCAGCGAGGGCAAGGTCCTCAACGTCTTCTCGCACGGAGTCCTGGTGATCTGGGGCCTCTTGGTCACCATGCCGCTGCTGTGGGCGGTGGTGAGCTCCTTCAAGGACGACTCCGAGATCTTCGGCTCGCCCTGGGGGCTGCCCTCGGTCCTGCACTTCGACAACTGGTCACGCGCCTGGGACAAGGCGAACATGGGCCAGTACTTCCTCAACTCGCTGATCGTCGTGGGCGGTTCACTGATCGGCACGATGCTGCTGGGCGCGATGGCGGCGTATGTGCTGGCCCGCTTCGACTTCCCGGGCAACCGCTTCCTGTACTTCCTGTTCGTGGGCGGGATGGGCTTCCCGGTCATCCTGGCGCTGGTCCCGCTGTTCTTCGTCATGAAGAACATGGCGCTGCTGGACACCTACCACGGCCTGATCCTGGTCTATATCGCGTACTCGCTGCCGTTCACGGTCTTCTTCCTCAGCGGGTTCTTCAAGACGCTGCCCACCTCGGTGGCCGAGGCGGCGCTCATCGACGGTGCCTCGCACACCCGCACCTTCTTCCAGGTGATGCTGCCGATGGCCAAGCCCGGCCTGATCAGCGTCGGGATCTTCAACTTCCTCGGGCAGTGGAACCAGTACCTGCTGCCGACGGTGCTCAATGTCGGGGACCCGGACAAGAAGATGCTGACCCAGGGGCTGGTGGCGCTGGCGGTGAGTCAGGGCTACAAGGGGGACTGGTCCGGTCTGTTCGCGGGGCTGACGATCGCGATGCTGCCGGTGCTCGCCGCGTACATCATCTTCCAGCGGCAGGTGGTGGCCGGTCTGACCGCGGGCGCCCTCAAATAGGGGAGCGGGACCGGGCACCGTACAGGCGCCGTATACGGGGCACGTACCGACGCCATACAGGGGAGTGGACCGCGGCGCCGTACAGGCGAGAGGGACGGGGCGCCGTATACCGGCCGTCCGCGGGCGACGAGTTTGCGCCGACTTCGGGCGGCGCCCGGTGCGTGCCAGGGGGCGGCTCCGCTGTGGCGGGGCCGCCCCCGCGGGCGTCCCGGCGGGACCTTTCCTGATCATGTGTGGGCTCAACGCCTTGACGAGACTTCCCGGCCGGAGGTCTGCTTAGAGTTCACATGTTGAATCGAGGGCCGTCCTACAAGGGTGTGGGTGCGGCCGGCGGGCGGTCGTTGTACCTCCCCCAGTCACCACTGGGAGGTACCCCCGGCCCCAGACGGGAGTGGATGAGTCGATGGAGACTCCGGGGTCGCAGTCCTCGCTGCACCGGGCCAATCTGGAGCGGGTCGTACGTGCGGTGCGTATGGCGGGCTCCCTCACGCAGGCGGAGATCGCCCGGAGCACGGGGCTGTCCGCGGCCACCGTTTCCAACATCGTTCGTGAGTTGAAGGACGGCGGGACCGTCGAGGTGACCCCGACCTCGGCGGGCGGGCGGCGGGCGCGCAGCGTCTCCCTCTCCGGCGACGCGGGCATCGTCGTCGGGGTCGATTTCGGGCATTCCCATCTGCGGGTGGCGGTCGGCAACCTCGCCCACCAGGTGCTCGCCGAGGAATCCGAGCCGATCGATGTGGACGCCTCCGCCGCCGAAGGCTTCGACCGGGCGGAAGAGCTGGTCAACCGGCTGATCGCGGCCACCGGGCTCGACGCGGGCAAGGTCATCGGCGTCGGTCTGGGCGTACCGGGACCCATCGACGTCGAGTCCGGGACGCTGGGCTCGACGGCGATCCTGCCGGGCTGGTCAGGGACGAACCCCAGCCAGGAGCTGTCCGGGCGCCTCGGGGTGCCGGTCTACGTCGACAACGACGCCAACCTCGGCGCGCTGGGCGAGCTGGTGTGGGGCGGGGGCCGCGGGGCCGCCGATCTGGCGTACATCAAGGTCGCCAGCGGTGTCGGCGCGGGCCTGGTGATCAGCGGGCAGATCTACCGGGGGCCGGGCGGCACGGCGGGCGAGATCGGGCACATCACCCTGGACGAGTCCGGCCCGGTGTGCCGCTGCGGCAACCGCGGCTGCCTGGAGACCTTCACCGCGGCCCGCTATGTGCTCCCGCTGCTGCAGCCGAGCCACGGGCCCGACCTGACCATGGCGCGGGTGGTGCAGCTGGCCCGCGAGGGCGACCCGGGCTGCCGGCGGGTGATTGCGGACGTGGGCCGTCATGTCGGCAGTGGTGTGGCGAACCTGTGCAATCTGCTCAATCCCAGCAGGGTGGTGCTCGGCGGTGATCTCGCCGAGGCCGGTGAGCTGGTCCTGGCGCCGATCCGGGAATCGGTGTCGCGGTATGCGATCCCCAGTGCGGCACGGCAGTTGGGGGTCGTCCCCGGCACGCTCGGGGGCCGTGCGGAGGTGCTGGGCGCGCTGGCGCTGGTACTGAGCGAGATGGGCGATTCGACCCTGCTTGACGGGGCGCAATCCCCGGACGCTCCGGCCCTGGCGTGAAAGCACTGAGTTCACGCAGCTAACGCATGGCACCGTTGTCATCTCGTTAAGGATTTACTCCTTGACGGTCGGGCGGCGGCCGAGTTGACTTCCAGCCACCTCGGCCGCAACGACGCGGCCTCGTCAGGGAGGCAACCCCAATGAACGTTTGGACGCGTCGCGTCGTCATAGGCACCGCCGCCGTCTCGATGGCGCTCTCTGTGGCCGCGTGTGGCAAGGCCGGTGACAACGCCAAGGGCGGCGGTGGCGACAACAAGACCATCGGTCTGCTCCTGCCGGAGAACAAGACCACGCGTTACGAGACCTTCGACCGTCCTCTGATGGAGGCGAAGATCAAGGAACTGTGCAGCGACTGCACGGTCAAGTACAACAACGCGGCGCAGGAGACCGAGACCCAGAAGAAGCAGTTCGACGCGCTGATCACCCAGGGCGTGAAGGTGATCATTCTGGACTCCGTCGACTACAAGGCGACCAAGTCCTGGGTGAACCAGGCCGCCAAGAAGGGCGTCAAGGTCGTCGCCTACGACCGGCTGGCCGAGGGCAAGCTCTCCGCCTACGTGTCCTACGACAACGAGAAGATCGGCCGCCTGCAGGGCCAGGCCCTGGTCAAGGCACTCGGCGACAAGGCCAAGGACAGCAATGTCGTCATGATCAACGGTTCGCCGACCGACCCGAACATGCCGTTCTTCAAGAAGGGCGCCCACAGCGTCCTCGACAAGCAGGTCAAGAAGATCGCCTACGAGCAGGACATCCCGGACTGGTCCTCGGACGAGGCGAACAAGAAGATGAGTGCGGCCCTCGACTCGCTCGGCAAGGACGGCATCCAGGGCGTCTACTCCGGCAACGACGGCATGGCCGGCGGCATCATCACCGCGCTCAAGCAGAAGGGCGTCAAGGTCCCGGTCGGCGGCCAGGACGCCGAGCTCGCGGGTCTGCAGCGGGTCCTCAAGGGCGAGCAGGCCTTCACGATCTACAAGCAGATCAAGCCGCAGGCCGACTCCACCGCCGAGATCGCCGTCAAGCTGCTCAAGGGCGAGAAGATCGACTCCCTGACGGACCGCAAGGTCGACAGCCTCAGCGGCGAGGTCAAGGGCATCCCCGCCAAGCTCTACGACGCGCAGATCGTGACCAAGGACAACATCGCCTCCACGATCATCAAGGACAAGGTCTACAAGGCGAGCCAGATCTGCACCGGCGACGTCAAGAAGGCCTGCGCGGCGGCCGGCATCAAGTAGGACCCCGGCTACCGGATACCGGCTACCGGCTACCTGCCCGGCCGCCGGCCCCGGGCCGTAGGCCACGCCTCCCGGCCACGGCCCACCCGGCTCACCGGCACACCTCTCCACCCCGGTCCCCCGCCGGGCAGGGGCCGCCCGGCACCGCCCGCGACCCCTGCCCCGGCCGTATCCCGGCCTCCGGCCCTACCCCGGGCCGCGGCCCCGGCCGTACCCGGCCCTACCCCTACCTCGAAACCGCGGCCCGGCCGTACCCCGCCCGGCCTCGTCCCGGTCCGTACCTCCTCCCGGCCCCGCTCCGCACCTCCTCCCGGAGCCCGGAGCCGGCCCCGTTCCTCGCAAGCCCCCCGCTCCACGCACCACCATCCCCGCCGTAGTGACGGCGGCGAAGGAGATGATTCACGTGTCCGCTACGCCTGTGCTGGCGTTGCGCGGAGTCTCCAAGCGGTTCGGCGCCGTCCAAGCACTCACGGACGTCACCCTGGAGATCCACCCCGGTGAGGTGGTCGCCCTCGTCGGCGACAACGGCGCCGGCAAGTCCACCCTCGTCAAGACCATCTCGGGCGTCCACCCGGTCGACGACGGCGCCATCGAATGGCAGGGCAAGGCGGTACGCATCACCAAGCCGCACGACGCCCAGGAACTCGGCGTCGCCACCGTGTACCAGGACCTCGCGCTCTGCGACAACCTCGATGTCGTCGCCAACCTCTACCTCGGCAACGAGATCCGCACCGCGGGTGTCCTCGACGAGATCGCGATGGAGAAGCGCGCCAAGGAGCTGCTGGACACCCTGTCCATCCGCATCCCGAGTGTCCGTATCCCCGTCGCCGCGCTCTCCGGCGGTCAGCGGCAGGTCGTCGCCATCGCCCGCGCACTGATCGGCGACCCCAAGGTCGTCATCCTCGACGAGCCCACCGCCGCCCTCGGTGTCGAGCAGACCGCCCAGGTCCTCGACCTCGTCGAGCGGCTGCGCGAGCGCGAGCTCGGCGTCATCCTCATCAGCCACAACATGGCCGATGTGCAGGCCGTCGCGGACCGGGTCGCGGTGCTGCGGCTGGGCCGCAACAACGGTGTCTTCGACGTCGAGGGCACCTCCCACGAAGAGATCATCGCCGCCATCACCGGCGCCTCGGACAACGCCGTGACCCGCCGCAAGGCGCGTACGGACCAGGTGAAGAAGGAGGCCGGCGCATGAGTGACCTCACCAAGCAGCCCGCCGCGGGCGAGGACGAGGCGGTCGCGACGCCGGGCCAGGAGACCCCCGCCCCGGCCGCCGACACCGCCCAGCCGGCCGCCGTCGACCCCCGTCTGCTCGTCCGGGAACAGGGCTTCGCCGGCTACCTCAACGACTTCAGGCGCCGGGTGCGCGGTGGTGAGCTGGGCTCGCTGCCGGTCGTCATCGGCTTGATCGTCATCGCGGTCGTCTTCCAGCTCAAGAACAGCAGCTTCCTGTCCGCCGACAGCCTCGCGAACATCGGTGTCTACACCTCCGGCCTCGGCATCATGGCCGTCGGCATCGTCTTCGTGCTGCTGCTCGGCGAGATCGATCTGTCGGTCGGCTCGGTGGCGGGCGTCGGCGCGGCCGTGTGGGCCGTGCTCAGCGTCACCCATGGCGTCAACGACTGGCTCGCGGTTCTGATCGCCATCGTGGCCGGCGTGGTCATCGGCGCTCTGCACGGGTTCTTCTTCGCCAAGATCGGTGTGCCGGCCTTCGTCGTCACCCTGGCCGGTTTCCTCGGCTGGAGCGGTCTGCAGATCTGGATGATGGGCAACGAAGGCTCCATCAACACGCCGAGCGGCAGCGTGGTGGAGAACCTGACCGGTTACTACTTCGAGGACAAGGCCGCGGCCTACGGTCTCGCGCTGATCGCGGTCCTCGCCTACGCCGGGTCGCTGCTGCTGGACAGCAAGCGCCGCAGGGCCGCCGCACTGCCCTCCCGGCCGCTCAGCGAGATCCTGCTGCGCACCGGCGTGGTCGCGGTGATCGCCTTCGTCGTCGCCTATGTCCTGAACGAGCCGGCCGGCGCCCGCGGTCTGCCGCTGGCCCTGGTGCTGTTCCTCGCGGTCCTGGTCCTCGCCGACTTCGTGGTGCGCCGCACCCCCTACGGACGGCAGATCTTCGCGGTCGGCGGCAACGCCGAGGCGGCGCGCCGGGCCGGCATCAATGTGAACAAGATCCGGATCAGCGTGTTCGCCATCTCCGGCATGCTCGCGGCGTTCGGCGGCCTGTTCATCGCCAGCCTCTCCGGCGGCGCCACCAAGAACCTGGGCTCCGGCAACACCCTGATGAACGTGATTGCGGCCGCCGTCATCGGCGGTACCAGCCTCTTCGGCGGCCGGGGCAAGATCTGGTCCGCGCTGCTGGGCATGCTGGTCATCCAGTCGATCCAGCAGGGCCTGAACCTGCTCGGCATGGCGAGCGAGATCCAGTACATGATCACCGGCGCGGTGCTGCTCGCCGCCGTGGTGATCGACTCGGTCTCCCGCCGGACGCAGAAGACGGCCGGACGCACCTGATCGCGCCTGTCGCCCGACGTCGCCGGCCCCTACCGGGCATGATCCGGTGGGGGCCGGCGCATGTGCGGCGGGCCCCCGCGGGCGGCGCGCCGGAGCCCGTTTCACCCGAGTGACATACATCGCAAGGCCCGGGCGTCGGCGCGGCGGGCGCGACATTAGACTCATCTGATCGGCAAGCTCGAACCACGGCAGCAAGCAGCAGCAAGGAGGCAGGGGTGGCGTTGCTTTCCCGTATCAGGGGACCGCGCGATCTGGACCGACTGGGCCCGGAGCAGCTCGAGCAGCTGGCGGGGGAGATCCGTACCTTCCTTGTCGACGCGGTGTCCAAGACCGGGGGACACCTCGGGCCGAACCTCGGCGTGGTCGAGCTGACCATCGCCCTGCACCGTGTCTTCGACTCCCCGAAGGACAAGGTGCTCTTCGACACCGGGCACCAGTCCTACGTCCACAAGCTGCTCACCGGCCGTCAGGACTTCTCCCGGCTCAAGGCGAAGGGCGGCCTGTCCGGCTACCCCTCCCGCGCCGAGTCCGAGCACGACGTCATCGAGAACAGCCACGCCTCCACGGTCCTGGGCTGGGCCGAGGGCATCGCCAAGGCCAACGAGGTGCTGGGGTCGGACGACCGGGTCGCCGCGGTCATCGGCGACGGCGCGCTGACCGGCGGCATGGCCTGGGAGGCACTGAACAACATCGCCGCCGCCAAGGACCGCCCGCTCGTCATCGTCGTCAACGACAACGAGCGCTCCTACGCCCCGACCATCGGCGGCCTCGCCAACCACCTGGCCACGCTGCGCACCACGGACGGCTACGAGCGCTTCCTGGCCCGCGGCAAGGACCTGCTGGAGCGCACGCCCGTCGTCGGCAAGCCGCTCTACGAGACCCTGCACGGCGCCAAGAAGGGCCTGAAGGACTTCATCGCCCCCCAGGGCATGTTCGAGGACCTGGGCCTGAAGTACGTCGGCCCGATCGACGGCCATGACCTCGAGGCGCTGGAATCCGCCCTCACGCGCGCCAAGCGCTTCGGCGGCCCGGTCATCGTCCACTGCCTCACCGAGAAGGGCCGCGGCTACCAGCCCGCCCTCCAGGACGAGGCGGACCGCTTCCACGCCGTCGGCAAGATCCACCCCGACACCGGCCTGCCCATCTCCTCGGGCGGCAAGGACTGGACGTCCGTCTTCGGCGACGAGATGGTCGAGCTCGGCAAGGAGCGCAAGGACATCGTCGCCATCACGGCGGCCATGCTCCAGCCCGTCGGACTCGACAAGTTCGCCAAGGCCTTCCCCGACCGCGTCTACGACGTCGGCATCGCCGAGCAGCACGGTGCGGTCTCCGCGGCGGGCATGGCCACCGGCGGGCTGCACCCGGTCTTCGCCGTCTACGCCACCTTCCTCAACCGCGCCTTCGACCAGGTGCTGATGGATGTGGCGCTGCACAAGTGCGGCGTCACCTTCGTGCTGGACCGGGCCGGTGTCACCGGCACCGACGGCGCCTCGCACAACGGCATGTGGGACATGTCGATCCTGCAGGTCGTCCCCGGTCTGCGGATCGCCGCGCCGCGCGACGCCGACCAGGTCCGCGCCCAGCTGCGCGAGGCCGTCGAGGTCGATGACGCACCCACCGTGGTGCGGTACTCCAAGGGCGCGGTCGGCCCGGCCGTCGAGGCGATCGGCCGGGTGGGCGGCATGGACGTGCTGCGCGAGCCCGCCGAGGCCGTCAAGCGCCCGGACGTCCTGCTGGTCTCCGTGGGCGCACTCGCCCCGATGTGCCTGGAGATCGCCGACCTGCTCGACAAGCAGGGCATCTCCACCACCGTCGTCGACCCGCGCTGGGTCAAGCCGGTCGACGAGGCGCTGCCGGGCCTCGCCGCCAAGCACCGGGTCGTGGTCACCGTCGAGGACAACGTCCGTTCCGGCGGCGTCGGTTCGGCTGTCGCGCAGGCCCTGCGGGACGCCGGGGTGGACCTGCCGCTGCGCGACTTCGGCATCCCCGAGCGGTTCCTCGACCACGCCTCCCGCAAGGAGGTCATGGCGGAGATCGGTCTCACCGCACCGGACATCGCCCGCCAGGTGACCGGTCTGGTCTCCAAGATCGACGGTCGCTACGACACCGAGTCCGCCGGCCCCGACTCCGCCCGTGCCAAGGGCGCGGCCGAGCCGGCCGAGGTCGCCCGCGACTGATCGCTCAGACGGCACCGATGGGCCGGCCGGTCATCCGTACGGATGTTCCGCCCGGCCCATCGGCATGCACGCGGCCACACTCCATCGGGTGAATCACCGCCGTCCGGAGGCCCGCCGAAGCTGACTGTTTCCGGACATTGCGGAGACTCGGTCAGTTCAGGAGAGTTGCCGGGTCGTCCAGGCGGAGGTTCGCCCATGAGCGCACAGCACGACACACCACATGATTCACGCCGCAATCACGGCATGTTCCGGACGAAGACTGTGGAGCAGTCGATCCTGGACACCGAGGAGCCGGAGCACACACTCAAAAAGTCCCTGTCGGCACTCGATCTGACCGTCTTCGGCGTCGGTGTCGTCATCGGCACCGGCATCTTCGTCCTCACCGGCAAGATCGCCAAGGAGCAGGCCGGGCCTGCCGTGGCCGTGTCCTTCGTCGTCGCGGGCGTGGTCTGTGCGCTGGCGGCGCTGTGTTACGCGGAGTTCGCCTCCACCGTGCCGGTCGCCGGCTCGGCCTACACCTTCTCGTACGCCTCGCTCGGCGAGCTGCCGGCCTGGATCATCGGCTGGGACCTGATCCTGGAACTCGCCCTGGGCTGTGCGGTGGTCGCCGTCGGCTGGTCCGGCTATGTGCGCTCACTGCTGGATTCCGCCGGGCTGCATCTGCCCGCCGGGCTCTCCGGCACCCACGAGGGGCACTTCGGCTTCGACCTGCTCGCCACCATCCTCGTGCTGCTGCTGACCGGGATCCTGGTGCTGGGGATGAAGCTGTCCTCACGGGTGACGGCAGTGGTCGTCGGGATCAAGGTCACCGTGGTCCTGCTGGTCATCATCGCCGGATCCTTCCTCATCAACGGTGACCACTACGAGCCGTTCATCCCGCCGAGCAAGACCAGCGAGGCCGGCGGCGGACTGGCCGCACCGCTGGCAGAGCTGATCTTCGGCTTCACCCCGTCCAACTTCGGGGTCATGGGCATCTTCGCCGCGGCGGCCGTGGTCTTCTTCGCCTTCATCGGCTTCGACATCGTGGCCACCGCCGCCGAGGAGACCCGCAATCCGCAGCGCGACGTACCGCGCGGCATCCTCGGCTCACTGGCCATCTGCACGGTCCTCTACGTCGCCGTGTCGGTCGTCGTGACCGGCATGGAGAAGTACAGCAAGCTGTCCACCGACGCCCCGCTCGCGGACGCCTTCAAGGACCTCGGGCACCCCTTCTTCGCCGACCTGATCAGTTTCGGCGCCGCCGTCGGCCTGACCTCGGTCTGCATGATCCTGCTGCTCGGCCAGAGCCGGGTGTTCTTCGCGATGAGCCGGGACGGGCTGCTGCCGCGGGTCTTCTCCCGGTCCCACCCCCGCTACGGGACGCCCTACCGGTCCACCGTCGTGCTGGGCGCCATCGTCGCCCTCGTCTCCGGCTTCACCTCGATCGACGAACTCGCCGAACTGGTCAACATCGGCACCCTCTTCGCGTTCGTGGTGGTCGCCATCGGCGTCGTCCTGCTCCGCCGTTCCCGGCCCGATCTGCCCCGCTCCTTCCGCACCCCGTGGGTGCCGGTGGTGCCGGTGCTGTCGGTGCTCGCCTCCCTGTGGCTGATGCTCAATCTCCCCGCGGAGACCTGGGTCCGGTTCGCGCTCTGGATGGTCGCCGGCTTCGGCGTCTACTTCCTGTACGGGCGCGCACACAGCCGCCTCGGCATCCGCACGCGGCAGCGGGGCAAGGGCTGACACCCGGCCAAGGTCCAAGGCCCGGCACCCGGCCCGCATCAAGGGCTGAGGCCCGACCACAGACCAAGGGCTGACACCCGGCCGCAGATCCGCCCCGGCAGCCCCGTATGCCGCTCGTCGCGGTGTACGGGGCCTCTCCTCGTCCGCGAGGCAGACGGGACGTTGAAGACAGGCCCCCCAAGGGAGACGAGGTCAAACGACCAGCTAAGCCTCGCCGCGCCCCCCCGGCCGAACCGCCCGCGGGCCCGTTACCCGGGCGCCCAGTGCCTGGACGCGTGTGCGCAGCTCGCGGTCCGCGGTGACCACGAGACAGTCACGGTCGCCGCACTCCTCCGCCACCAGTTGCACGATCCGGTCGTCGCCGCTGCCGCTCGCCGCCACCACCCGTACGTCCCCGGCGGACTCGACGCCGCGCGCCGCGCCCTCGACCACCAGGACCAGCTCCACGGGGGGCGCAATCAGGCCCGGCAGCCCCGTGTCGGCGTACGCGGACAGCGCGTCGCGCAGCCGCTCCGCCGCGCCGTGCCGGTCCCGCCACCAGCCGTCCGGCACCGAGCCGACGACATTTGCGGCATCGACGATGAGCATGGAATCCATGCCGCCACCCTCCCATGCCACGGTGGTGTCCTCCGGAACGTCCGGAGGATCGTGCCGGAAGGGTCCCCGCACACGAAAGCGCGGGCCGGCTCCGCCGAGCCGGCCCGCGCCTTGGTGATCAGTGGTGATCAGTGCGTCCCTACGCGGGAACGCTCGCGATGCCCGGGGCCAGGAACTTCTTGCCCCGCACCCGCTCGGAGACGCCCGCGCGGTCCAGGTACGGCGTGATGCCGCCCAGGTGGAAGGGCCAGCCGGCGCCGGTGATCAGGCACAGGTCGATGTCCTGCGCCTCGGCGACCACGCCCTCGTCCAGCATCAGGCCGATCTCCTGTGCCACCGCGTCCAGGACGCGGTCGCGGACCTGCTCCTCCGTCAGCACCGAGTCGCCCTGCTTGAGGAGGGCTGCGACCTCGGGGTCCAGCTCCGGCTTGCCGGAGTCGTAGACGTAGAAGCCGCGCTTGCCGGCCTCGACGACGGCCTTGAGGTTCGGGGAGACCTTGAAGCGGTCCGGGAAGGCGCGGTTGAGCGTCTCGGAGACGTGCAGACCGATCGCCGGGCCGACCAGCTCCAGCAGCACCAGCGGCGACATCGGCAGACCGAGCGGCTCGATGGCCTTCTCCGCGGTCTCGACCGGGGTGCCCTCGTCGATGACGTTCTGGATCTCGCCCATGAAGCGGGTCAGGATGCGGTTGACGACGAACGCCGGGGCGTCCTTGGTGAGCACCGCGGTCTTCTTCAGCTTCTTGGCGACACCGAAGGCGGTGGCCAGCGAGGCGTCATCGGTCTTCTCGCCGCGGACGATCTCCAGCAGCGGGAGGATCGCGACCGGGTTGAAGAAGTGGAAGCCGACGACCCGCTCGGGGTGCTTCAGCTTCGAGGCCATCTCGCTGACCGACAGCGAGGAGGTGTTGGTGGCGAGGATGGCGTGCGCCGGGGCGACGGCCTCCACCTCCGCGAACACCTGCTGCTTGACGCCGATCTCCTCGAAGACGGCCTCGATGATGAAGTCGGCGTCCGAGAAGCCCTCGGCCTTGTCGAGGACACCGGAGACCAGGGCCTTGAGGCGGTTGGCCTTGTCCTGGTTGATCCGGCCCTTGCCGAGCAGCTTGTCGATCTCGGCGTGGACGTAGCCCACACCCTTGTCGACGCGCTCCTGGTCGATGTCGGTCAGCACGACCGGCACCTCCAGGCGGCGCAGGAACAGCAGGGCCAGCTGCGAGGCCATCAGACCGGCGCCGACGACACCGACCTTGCTGACCGGACGCGCCAGGTTCTTGTCCGGCGCACCCGCGGGCCGCTTGGCACGCTTCTGCACCAGGTTGAACGAGTAGATGCCGGCGCGGAGTTCGCCGCCCATGATCAGGTCCGCCAGGGCCTGGTCCTCGGCGTCGAAACCGGCCTGCAGGTCGCCGCTCTTGGCCGCGGCGATGATGTCCAGCGCCCGGTAGGCGGCCGGGGCGGCGCCGTGCACCTTGCCGTCGGCGATGAACTTGCCCTTGGCGACGGCCTGGTCCCAGGCCTCACCGCGGTCGATCTCGGCGCGCTCGACGGCCACGTCGCCCTTGAGGACGTTCGCGGTCCAGATCAGCGACTGCTCCAGGAAGTCCGCGCCCTCGAAGATCGCGTCCGCGATGCCGAGGTCGAAGACCTGCTGGCCCTTGAGCTGCTTGTTCTGGTTGAGCGAGTTCTCGATGATGACCGAGACGGCCTTGTCCGCGCCGATGAGGTTCGGCAGCAGCGCACAGCCGCCCCAGCCCGGGACGAGACCGAGGAAGACCTCGGGCAGCGAGAAGGCCGGAAGGGCCTTCGAGACGGTGCGGTAGGAGCAGTGCAGACCGACCTCGACGCCACCGCCCATCGCGGCACCGTTGTAGTACGCGAAGGTCGGTACGGCGAGCGCGGACAGCCGCTTGAAGACATCGTGGCCGCCCTTGCCGATGGCCAGCGCGTCCTCGTGCCGCTTCAGCAGCTCGACGCCCTTGAGGTCGGCGCCGACGGCGAAGATGAACGGCTTGCCGGTGACGCCGACGCCGACGATGTCGCCGTCCGCGGCCTCCTTCTCGACCTGGTCGATGGCGGCGTTGAGGTTCGCCAGCGAGCCGGGGCCGAAGGTGGTCGGCTTGGTGTGGTCGAAGCCGTTGTCCAGCGTGATCAGCGCGAACCTGCCCGCGCCGTACGGCAGGTCGAGGTGGCGGACGTGCGCCGAGGTGACGACCTCGTCCGGGAACAGCTCGGCCGCACCCTTCAGGAGTTCGGCGGTGGTGGTGGTGCTCACTTGTCGCCTCCGGCGTCCTTGTGGTTCGGGTTCTCCCAGATGACCGTCGCGCCCATGCCGAAGCCGACGCACATGGTGGTCAGGCCGTAGCGGACCTCCGGCTGCTCCTCGAACTGCCGGGCCAGCTGGGTCATCAGCCGGACGCCGGAGGAGGCCAGCGGGTGACCGAAGGCGATGGCGCCGCCGTACTGGTTGACGCGCGTGTCGTCGTCGGCGATGCCGTAGTGGTCGAGGAAGGCGAGGACCTGCACGGCGAACGCCTCGTTGACCTCGAACAGGCCGATGTCACCGATGCCCAGGCCCGCCTTGGCGAGGGCCTTCTCGGTGGCCGGGATCGGGCCGTAGCCCATGACCTCGGGCTCGACGCCCGCGAAGGCGTAGGAGACCAGGCGCATCTTGACCGGGAGGTCGTGCTCCTGGGCGAAGTCCTCGGAGGCGAGGATCGAGGCGGTGGCGCCGTCGTTGAGACCCGCGGCGTTACCGGCCGTGACGCGGCCGTGCGTACGGAACGGCGTCTTCAGGCCGGCAAGGTTCTCCAGGGTCGTCCCCGGACGCATCGGCTCGTCGGCGGTCACCAGGCCCCAGCCGGTCTCGCCGACCTCCGCGTTGGTGTTGCGCACCGAGATCGGCACCAGGTCCTGCTGGATCTTGCCGTTCGCGTACGCCTTCGCCGCCTTCTCCTGCGAGCGCACGGCGTACTCGTCGGCGCGCTGCTTGGTGATGTGCGGGTAGCGGTCGTGAAGGTTCTCCGCGGTCATGCCCATGAACAGGGCGGACTGGTCGACGAGCTTTTCGCTCACGAACCGCGGGTTGGGGTCGACGGCCTCGCCCATGGGGTGGCGCCCCATGTGCTCGACACCACCGGCGATGACGGCGTCGTACGCACCGAAGGCGATGGAGCCCGCGGTGGCGGTCACGGCGGTCAGCGCACCGGCACACATGCGGTCGATGGAGTAACCGGGCACGGACTGCGGCAGCCCGGCCAGGATGCCGGCGGTCCGGCCGAGGGTCAGACCCTGGTCACCGATCTGGGTGGTGGCGGCGATGGCGACCTCGTCGATCTTCGCGGGGTCCAGGGCCGGGTTGCGGCGCAGCAGCTCCCGGATGGCCTTCACGACGAGATCGTCGGCGCGGGTCTCGTGGTAGATGCCCTTCGGGCCCGCCTTGCCGAACGGGGTGCGGACGCCGTCGACGAAGACGACGTCCCTAGCGGTACGAGGCACGTTGGCTCTCCTCCAGGTGCGGGATGGCACTGCTGCGGGGCGCCCCGGGGGACGCTTCACACCGACATGCTACTTACGGGTAACCAGACTGCACACCCCCACCGCCCGGAGCGGTGAACGTCACACCGGGCGGAGGGGGTGCTCGCCGGGTGGCGGCATGGCAAGTGGCGGAACGAGGCGACCGAAAACGGCCGAACGCGGTCGAGTCTTGGCGCAATTCATCCCATCACACATCTAAAGTGCCCATATGGAGACGAATATGAGTGGTGTCGTGACCCGGCGCGCACGCCCGGCGGGGCCGCGCGCGATCGGTCTGGTCTGCGCCGTCGCCGCCGCGGGCGCGCTGCTGTCGGGCTGCGGCAGCGACAAGGCCCCCCAGAAGGACGCCGGCCCCCCGCGGGCCGTGCCCGCCTCCGCCCCCGCCTCCCCGAGCAGTTCGCTCAACTCGGACCAGGCGCAGCGGAAGGCTCTGATCCCCAAGGCCAAGGTGGGCTACCAGCAGGCCCTGAAGGCGGCCGTGGCGGCCGTCCCCTCCTCGAAGCCGATCGCCGCGGAGCTCAAGGGCACACCCACCAGCCCCTACTGGAGCACCGCGGTCGCGTCGTCCGACGGGACGGTGCATGACGGCCGCGTCGATGCGATCACCGGAAAGCTGACGCAGTCGCGCACCGAGTCGGACGACTCCAACGACAAAAAGCATCTCGCCGCCCAGCTGTCCAAGGCCAAGGTCACGGCCCAGCAGGCCGCGGAGACGGCCACCGAAAAGACGAAGGGCACCGTCACCACCATCGAACTCGGCAACGCCGAGAACGGGAGCGACGCGGTGGCCTGGACCGTGGGCGTGGTGACCCCCGCCGACTGGAACCAGACGACCTACGGGATCGACGCGACCAACCGCAAGGTCCTGTGGACGCACACCAACAACGACTAGTCACGACCAGCGGGACCCGAAAGAGCGGCGGCACCCCCTGGGGATGCCGCCGCTCTCCCGTCGGCGTCGTGCCGCCCGCGTCAGCCGGCGTCGGTCAGCAGTGCCTCGGTGAGGATCGGTGCGACCTGCTCGATCTGCCAGGGGCGGGCGCCATGGCCCTGCAGCACCTCGGCGACCGACTCCTGGCTCGGCTCGGCCGGCGGCTCCCAGCACAGCCGGCGCACCGTGTCCGGAGTGATCAGGTTCTCCTGCGGCAGATTCAGGTCCTCGGCGAGCGCGGTGACCGCAGCCCGGGCGGCCGACAGCCGGGCCGCGGCGGCCGGGTCCTTGTCGGCCCAGGAGCGGGGCGGCGGCGGCCCGTTGAGTGGCTGGCCGGGCTGCGGCAGCTCGTTCTCGGCCAGTGCGCGGGCGCGGTCGACGGCGGCCTGCCACTGCTCCAGCTGCCGGCGGCCCATACGGTGGCCGAAGCCGGGCAGCGCGGCCAGGGCGTGGCTGTTCGGCGGCAGATTCAGTGCCGCCTCCACGATCGCGGCGTCCCCGAGCACCTTGCCGGGTGAGACGTCGCGCCGCTGGGCCACCTGGTCACGGGCCGTCCACAGCTCCCGTACGACCGCCATCTGGCGGCGCCGTCTGACCTTGTGCATACCGGAGGTGCGGCGCCAGGGGTCCTTGCGGGGCGGTGGCGGGGGAGCGGCGGCGATGGCCGCGAATTCCTGCCGGGCCCACTCCAGCTTCCCCTGCTGCTCCAGCTCCTCCTCCAGCGCGTCGCGCAGATCCACCAGCAGCTCGACATCGAGCGCGGCGTAGCGCAGCCAGGGTTCGGGCAGCGGGCGGGTGGACCAGTCGACGGCGGAGTGGCCCTTCTCCAGAGCGAAGCCGAGGACGTTCTCGACCATGGCGCCCAGGCCGACCCGGGCGAAGCCGGCCAGCCGTCCGGCCAGCTCGGTGTCGAACAGCCGGGTGGGGACCATCCCTATGTCACGCAGACACGGCAGGTCCTGGGTGGCTGCGTGCAGCACCCACTCGGCGTCGCCGATCGCCTCCCCCAGCGCCGACAGGTCGGGGCAGCCGACCGGGTCGATCAGTGCGCTGCCGGCGCCTTCGCGGCGCAGCTGTACGAGGTAGGCGCGCTGGCCGTAGCGGTACCCCGAGGCCCGCTCGGCGTCGACGGCCACGGGGCCCGTGCCGGCCGCGAAGGCGGCCACGATCCCGGCGAGCGCTTCGTCGGTGGCGGTCACCGGGGGGATGCCCTCGCGGGGCTCCAGGAGAGGAACCGGCGCCGGTCGGGAATCCGGAGGCGAGTCTCCGGGTGCTCGCAGTGTCATGTCTGCTGCGGTCTTTTGGGCGTCGGTCACCAGTCAAGGGTATCTGTGTATGCACGTCGCCCGTCGAGGGAACGTTCCCTCGACGGGCGAGCCGGTCGGATGAACGGTCAGTGGATGATGCCGGTGCGCAGTGCCACCGCCACCATTCCGGCCCGGTCACCGGTACCGAGCTTGCGGGCGATGCGGGCCAGATGGCTCTTCACGGTTAGGGCCGACAGCCCCATCGAGACGCCGATGGCCTTGTTGGACTGGCCCTCCGCCACCAGCCGCAACACCTCGACCTCGCGGCCCGACAGCTCGCGGTAGCCGCCGGGGTGGCCGGGGGCGCCCGGCGGGCGGCGCTGCATACGGGCCGCGGTGGCGCCGATGGGCGAGGTGCCCGGACGGCCCGGAAGGCCCAGGTTGGTGCGGGTGCCGGTGACGACGTAGCCCTTGACGCCGCCGGCCAGGGCGTTGCGCACGGCGCCGATGTCGTCGGCCGCGGACAGCGCCAGGCCGTTGGGCCAGCCCGCCGCCCGGGTCTCGGACAGGAGGGTGAGGCCGGAGCCGTCGGGAAGGTGGACGTCGGCAACGCAAATGTCGCGCGGGTTGCCGACGCGGGGACGGGCCTCCGCGATGGACGACGCCTCGATCACGTCACGCACTCCGAGGGCCCACAGGTGGCGGGTGACGGTGGAGCGGACGCGAGGGTCGGCCACGACGACCATGGCCGTCGGCTTGTTCGGGCGGTAGGCGACCAGGCTCGAAGGTTGCTCGAGGAGAACAGACACCGGGCCTCCTGGGGGGAGTGGCGAGGGACGGAAGCCGACTGGGGGAAGCCGGAATAATCCGTGTTTGAAGGGTCACTGACCTCTTCGGCAGCAATCCGGCGGGACTTTAGACTTTGATCACGATTTAGTTAGGGGCAATTCGGGCAAATCGGATGGGTGATCGATCAGAGGTGGGCACCGGGTGCGCACCAAGATGATCAAAGCCGTACGCAATACCGCCCGGATTCCCGCAAGAGGTGACGGCTCGGTGATCACGGCGCAGGGCGGACGCGGACGCACCACGGGACCGGTTCTGCGCGAACGTGATCACCGAGCCGGGAAACAGTGGAAAGCGCAGCTCAGCGGGGCTGCGCGCCGCGGCGCTGCGGCAGCGGGACGATCCCGCCGCGCGGCGTCATATCGGGCGTGGCCGGCGGCAGGCCCGCCACCTGGCAGAGCAGATCGCACCACGCCGACAGATGCACCGCCAGCTCCGGCACCCCGCCGGAGCCCTCGGCCGGTGTCCACGACGCCCGGATCTCGATCTGCGTGGCGGGCTCACGCGCCGCGAGCCCGCCGAAGTAGTGCGAGCCGGCGCGGGTCACCGTCCCGCTCGGCGCGCCGTAGCGCACCCCGCGCGCGTCCAGCGCACCGGTGAGCCAGGACCACGACACCTCCGGCAGCAGCGGATCGGCGCCCATCTCCGGCTCCAGCTCCGCGCGCGCCAGCGTCACCACCCGGAAGGTGCCCTGCCAGGTGTCGTCCCCGGCCGGGTTGTGCAGCACCACCAGCCGGCCGTCCGCCAGGTCCTTGTCCTCGCCGTCCGGACCCGCTCCGCGCTCGACGACCGCCGCCTCCAGCGCATACGCGTACGGGGCGAGCCGTTTCGGAGCGGGTGTCGGGTCGATCTCGATCTCCGGCCGCAGTCGTGCCGCGCGGAGCGCATCGACCGCCTGACGGAAGGGGATCGGGGCGTCGTCCGCGCTGTCCGCGAGGTGTTCATGAGCCGCAGCCATGCCCGGAAGATTAGGCGGAACCGAGGCCGCATACGGGGAGGACACCCGGTGCGCGCGTCGCCCATTCGGAGGCGCCCCCGGGCGCATGCGGAGATATCGGCCACCTGGCCCCTTCGGCGGGTGGTGCGGCGTGCGAAGATTTGGGGCGTGAGCGCCAACGATTGCCCCACGGGCCAGCAGCAGACCGGTACACACGACTCGGCCTTCCTCAAGGCGTGCCGGCGTGAGCCGGTGCCGCATACCCCTGTGTGGTTCATGCGCCAGGCCGGGCGCTCACTGCCCGAGTACCGCAAGGTCCGCGAGGGCATCGCGATGCTCGACTCCTGCATGCGGCCCGATCTCGTCACCGAGATCACGCTGCAGCCCGTGCGCCGTCACAACGTCGACGCCGCCATCTACTTCAGCGACATCGTGGTCCCCCTCAAGGCCCTCGGCATCGACCTCGACATCAAGCCCGGCGTCGGCCCGGTCGTCGAGAACCCGATCCGCACCCGCGCCGACCTGGCGCAGCTGCGCGCCCTGGAGCCCGGCGACGTCTCGTACGTCACCGAGGCCATCGGCATGCTCGTCCGCGAGCTGGGCGGCACGCCGCTGATCGGCTTCGCCGGTGCGCCCTTCACGCTCGCCAGCTACCTCGTCGAGGGCGGCCCGTCCCGTAACCACGAGCGCACCAAGGCCCTCATGTACGGCGACCCGCAGCTGTGGGCCGACCTGCTGGACCGGCTCGCCGACATCACCGCCGCCTTCCTCAAGGTCCAGATCGCGGCCGGCGCGAGCGCCGTCCAGCTCTTCGACTCCTGGGTCGGTGCGCTCTCGCCGGCCGACTACCGCCGCTCGGTGATGCCCGCCTCCGCCAAGGTCTTCCGGGCGGTCGAGGGCCTGGGCGTGCCGCGTATCCACTTCGGCGTCGGCACCGGCGAACTCCTCGGCCTGATGGGCGAGGCGGGCGCGGATGTCGTCGGCGTCGACTGGCGGGTCCCGATGGACGAGGCGGCCCGCCGGGTCGGTGCCGGCAAGGCGCTGCAGGGCAATATCGACCCGGCCGTGCTCTTCGCGCCCCGCGAGGCCGTCGAGACCAAGGCCCGCGAGGTGCTGGACGCGGCCGCCGGACTGGACGGCCACATCTTCAATCTCGGCCACGGTGTCCTGCCCACCACCGACCCGGAGGCGCTGACCCGCCTCGTCGAGTACGTCCACACGCAGACGGCGCGCTGAGCGGGGCGGCCGGCGCCGGATCCGGGGCCTGACACCGCGGGCCGGTGCCCGCGGTGTCAGGCCCCGGCGTCCCGTACGGCACCGACGGCTTTGCGGGCCGCCACCAGGACGGGGTCCCAGACCGGGGAGAACGGCGGGGCGTAGCCGAGGTCGAGCGCGGTCATCTGCTCCACCGTCATGCCGGCCGTCAGCGCGACCGCCGCGACGTCCACCCGCTTGCCGGCGCCCTCCCGGCCGACGATCTGCACCCCCAGCAGCCGGCCCGTACGGCGCTCGGCGAGCATCTTGACGTGCATCGGGCGGGCGCCGGGGTAGTAGCCGGCGCGGTTGGCGGCCTCGACGGTCACCGTGACGAAGCGCAGACCGGCGGCGCGCGCCTCGCGCTCCAGCAGCCCCGTCCGGGCGATCTCCAGATCGCAGACCTTGCTGACGGCCGTGCCGACGACACCGGGGAAGGTCGCATAGCCGCCGCCCGCATTGGTGCCGATGACCTGCCCGTGCTTGTTGGCGTGGGTGCCCAGCGGGATATGCCGCAGCTGCCCGGAGACCAGGTCCAGGACCTCGACGCAGTCGCCGCCCGCCCAGATGTGATCGTGGCCCCGCACCCGCATGGCGAGGTCGGTGAGCAGTCCGCCGGACGTGCCCAGCGGCAGGCCGGCCGCTGCGGCGAGCGTGGTCTCGGGGCGTACGCCCAGGCCCAGCACGACCACATCCGCCGGGTACTCGGCGTCCTCGGTGGTGACCGCGCGGGCCCGGCCGCCCCCGGGGGTGCTCCCCTCGTCGGTCAGCACACCGGTGACGGTTGCCCCGCGCACCGTCTCGATGCCCATCGCGCACATCGCCTCATGGACGAGCGCGCCCATGTCCGGGTCGAGGGTCGACATCGGCTGTGCGCTCTGCTCCAGGACGGTGACCTCGTAGCCCCGGCGGATCAGGGCCTCGGCCATCTCCACGCCGATGTAGCCGGCGCCGACGACGACCGCCCGCCGGCCCGGGGAGGCGTCGAGGGTGTCCAGCAGGGCCCGGCCGTCGTCCAGCGTCTGCACGCCGTGCACGCCGGGCGCGTCGATCCCCGGCAGATCGGGCCTGCGCGGGCGCGCGCCGGTCGCCAGCACCAGCTTGTCGAAGCCGGTCCATGACTCCCGGCCGCCGTCCTCCAGCTCCCGGAAGCGCACCCGGCCCCGGTCCAGGTCGAGTTCGGTGACCTCGCAGCGCATCCGCAGATCGATGTCCCTGGCCCGGTGTTCCCCGGCCGTACGGGCGATCAGCGCGTCCGGGCCGTCGACCTCGCCGCCCACCCAGTACGGGATACCGCAGGCGGAGTACGAGGTGTAGTGGCTGCGCTCGAACGCGGTGACCGCCAGCTCGGCCGGCTTCCGCAGCCGGCGTGCCTGCGATGCGGCGGCCATCCCCGCCGCATCGCCCCCGACAATGACCAGGTGCTCCGCCGCCATGCCGTGTGCCCCTTCGCCGAGGGCCGGCACCGCCGCGCCGCTTGCGCGCGGTGCCGCCCGCTTTTGCCGCCTACGTTACGGGCCGGGCCGCGCCGTGGGCCTCAGCGCTCCAGGACCAGCGCGAGCCCCTGCCCCACGCCGATGCACAGCGCGGCGAGCCCGGTGCCCGAGCCCACAGCGGCAAGTTGGTGGGCCACCGCTCCCGCGAGACGGGCACCGGAGGCACCCAGCGGGTGGCCGATGGCGATGGCGCCACCGCGCGGATTGACCACGGCGGGGTCCAGGTCCGGCCACTGCCCGATGCAGCCCAAGGCCTGAGCCGCGAACGCCTCGTTGAGCTCGAACGTCGCCACCTCGGCGAAGCCGCGCCCGGACCGCTCCAGGGCCCGCCGTACCGCTTCCACCGGCCCCAGGCCGAACAGCTGCGGCTCGATACCGGTCACCGCGCTCGCACGGATACGGGCCAGCGGTTCGCGCCCGGTGGCCCGCAGGCCCTCCTCGTCCACCAGCAGCAGGGCCGCCGCGCCGTCGTTGAGCGGCGAGGAGTTCCCGGCGGTGACCGTGCCCCCGGCCGTACGGAACACCGGCTTCAGCTTGGACAGCGACTCCAGGGAGGACGCCTCCCGGATCGTCTCGTCCCGCAGCAGGTCCACCTCGGGCAGCGGCACCACCTCGTCGTCGTAGGCGCCCTCCCGCCAGGCGCGGACCGCCTTCTGATGGCTGGCCAGCGCGAAGACGTCCTGCTGCTCGCGGGTGATGCCGTGCCGGTCGGCGATCAGCTCGGCGCCCTCGCCCAGCGCCACCGTCCACTCCGGGGCCATCCGCGGATTGACCATCCGCCAGCCCAGCGTCGAGGAGAACATCTCCTGATGGCCCGCGGGAAAGGCGCGTTCGGGTTTGCGCAGCACATAGGGCGCACGGCTCATCGACTCCACACCGCCCGCCACCGCGATATGCGCATCGCCGTGCGCGATGGCGCGCGCCGCCTGGATGACCGCCTCCAGACCGGACCCGCACAGCCGGTTCACGGTCACGCCGGGGACGGTCACCGGCAGCCCCGCCAGCAGCACCGCCATCCGCGCCACATTGCGGTTGTCCTCGCCCGCGCCGTTCGCGTCGCCGAAACAGACATCGTCGATCCGCGCCGGATCGAGGTCCGGTGTGCGGTCCACCAGGGCCTTGACCACATGGGCGGCGAGATCGTCCGGCCGGACCGCGGCCAGCGCGCCGCCGTACTTGCCGACGGGGGTCCGTACGGCATCGACGATGTAGACATCCCGCAGGCGTGGGTCGGTCATCAGGCCCTGTCCTCGCTGTCCCGGCTCGACGGTCGGCGGACGGTACGAAGATCGCCACCCGCCGACCACGAGTCTTTGCCCGCCGCAGCCCCCTGTCAACGGGGCTCCCGGACACCTTGCCCGCCCGCCGCGGACGGTGCCCGGCTCGTCGTCCGGCCCCGGCCCCGCCGGTGTGCTCTGAGAGAGTGGGGGCATGAGCGCAGCGCACACCCCCACGGGCCGGGGGCCCGGCAGCACCGGTCATGTGGTCGTCATCGGCGGAGGCATCTCCGGGCTGGCGGCGGCGCACCGGCTGCTCGAAGGCGGCGCCCGGGTGACCGTCCTGGAAGCGACGGACCGGCTCGGCGGCAAGCTGCGGGCAGGTGAGATCGCGGGGGTCCCGGTCGATCTGGGCGCCGAATCGATGCTGGCCAGGCGGCCGGAGGCGGTGGATCTCGCGCGCGCCGTCGGCATCGGGGACCGGCTGCAGCCGCCCGCCACGGCAGGTGCCTCCCTGTGGACGCGCGGCGCGCTGCGGCCGATGCCCACCGGCCATGTCATGGGCGTCCCCGGGGACCTCGGCCCGCTCACCGCCTCCGGTGTGCTCTCCCCTGAGGGGATCGCCCGTATCGACGAGGACGCCAGGCTCCCGCGCACCGAGGTCGGCGAGGACGTCGCCGTCGGCACCTATGTCGCCCGGCGGCTCGGCCGCGAGGTCGTCGACCGGCTCGTGGAACCCCTCCTCGGCGGGGTGTACGCGGGCGACGCGTACCGGATCTCGATGCGTGCCGCCGTCCCCCCGCTCTTCGAGGCCGCGCGGACGCACCGTTCCCTGCTCGACGGCGTACGGGGCATCCAGGCGCGGACCGCCGCGACCGTCCACCAGACCGGGGCCGCCGCGACCGGACCCGTCTTCATGGGCATCGAGGGCGGCATCGGGACGCTGCCGGGCGCGGTGGCCGACGCCGTACGGGCGAAGGGCGGCGAGATCCGCACGGGCACACCGGTCACCGCGGTGCGGCGGACCCCCGACGGCTGGCAGCTCGACCTCGACGGCGCCGCGCTCACCGCCGACGCCGTCGTCCTCGCCACCCCCGCGCCGGCCGCGGCCCGCCTCCTCACTCCCGTCTGCCGGCCGGCCGCCGCCGAGCTGGACTCCGTCGAGTACGCCTCCATGGCCCTGGTGACCCTGGCCTTCCGCCGCGCCGACGTCGAAGGGCGGCTGACCGGCAGCGGCTTCCTCGTCCCGCCCGTGGACGGCCGCAAGATCAAGGCGTCCACCTTCTCCGGCAACAAGTGGGGCTGGTCCGGCCGCTTTGACCCGGACCTCTTCGTGCTGCGCACCTCGATCGGCCGCTATGGCGACGAGGAGGATCTGACGCGCGAGGACTCCGAACTTGTCGGCTTCTCGCGCGCCGACCTGCGCGAGGCGGTCGGGCTGGACGCGGCGCCGGTCGCCTCGAGGGTCACCCGCTGGGACGGCGGACTGCCCCAGTACCCGGTCGGCCACCTGGAGCGGGTGGCCCGCATCCAGGACGCCATGGCGCAGCTGCCGGGCCTGCGGGTGTGCGGCGCGCTCTACGGGGGCGTCGGCATCCCGGCCTGTATCGCCTCGGGCCGCACGGCCGCCGACGACATCCTCACCACCCTGCGCCCGGACTCCGTCCCCGCCGAGTGAGAATGGACGGTATGACAGACGCTTCCACTCCCGCTTCCGCGCCGCAGGCACCCGCGGCGCCCGAGAAGGTTCCGCACGCCGGCAAGAAGGCCAAGGACCTCAACGAGATCATCCGCTACACCCTCTGGTCGGTGTTCAAGCTGCGCGAGGTCCTTCCGGAGGACCGCAGCGGCTACGCCGAGGAGGTCGAGGAGCTGTTCGCGCAGCTCGCGGCCAAGGACGTGGTGGTGCGCGGCACCTACGACGTGTCCGGCCTGCGTGCCGACGCCGACGTCATGATCTGGTGGCACTCGGAGAGCTCGGACGCCCTCCAGGAGGCGTACAACCTCTTCCGCCGCACGCGGCTGGGCCGGGTGCTGGAGCCGGTGTGGTCGAACATGGCGCTGCACCGCCCCGCCGAGTTCAACAAGTCGCACATCCCGGCCTTCCTGGCCGACGAGGAGCCGCGCGCCTATGTGAGCGTCTACCCCTTCGTGCGCTCCTACGAGTGGTACCTCCTGCCCGACGAGGACCGCCGCCGGATGCTGGCCGACCACGGCAAGATGGCCCGGGGCTTCCCGGACGTGCGCGCCAACACCGTGCCGTCGTTCTCGCTCGGCGACTACGAGTGGGTGCTCGCGTTCGAGGCCGATGAGCTCTACCGCATCGTCGACCTGATGCGTCATCTGCGCGGCTCCGAGGCGCGGATGCACGTCCGCGAGGAGATCCCCTTCTACACCGGGCGCCGCAAGCCGGTCTCCGAGCTGGTCGCGGGCCTGGCGTAACCGGCCGGGAGGTGCGTCCGTCCCGGGGCTCCGGGACGGCGCGGGCCGCGCACACAGCACCACGGGCCGCCCCCTCGGGGACGGCCCGTCGGCGTGTGCGCTCCGTTACTTGCCCGGCATTGCGTGCTGCGCCCGCATCACGTGCCGGCCCGGCGCCGGCTCCGCGCGCGGTGCGCAGTACACCTTGCGCGCCGGGATCTTCCCGTGCAGCAGATAGGCCTCGACGTACCTGTTCACACAGGCGTTCTCGCCGAACGCGATGCCGTGGGTGCCCGCCCCGTTCTCGGTGACCAGCGAGGATCCTGGCAGCCGCCGCTGCAGCTCCAGCGCACCCTTGTACGGCGTCGCCGCGTCCCGCTCGGCCGCCAGCAGCAGCACCGGCGGCAGCGCGCCGGGCTCCGTGTGGACGTCGAGCGGACCGCGCTGCCCGCGGAGCACCTCGTCGAACGCGGTCGAGGTCGCACGGCGGGCGGCGCCGGCCAGGTCCCGCCCGCTGGCGTGGTGCCCGGCCTGCTCCGCGGCGGCGTTGAGCTCGGCGGTGGCGGACCGCCACCGGTCGGGCCAGAAGGCGCAGGGCAGGTTCATCCAGGCGTTGTCCCAGGTCTCGAACGGCGCGGTCCGGGCGACCTCGGTGTTGTCCCGGTCCCAGGTATGCCAGTCGTGCGGCCAGCGCGCGTCATTGCACTCGACGGCGGTGTAGACGGCGTTGCCGTTCTCCTCGGCCTCGGCGCCGCCGGACCGCGGCATGGCCTGGGCGATCAGCGGCTTGGGGTCTTTGTGCAGATACCCCGACAGCGCCTCGGCGCTCCGCGGCCAGAAGGCGTCGTTGTAGCCGGTCTTGAGGAACGCCGCCTGCAACTGGCCGGCGCCGATCTTCCCGCCCAGCGGATGCCGGCGCAGCTTGTGCGCGGCCGAGTCGTAGGCGTGCTGCACCGCCCTCTTGGTCGTGCCGAGGTGGTAGCGGCCGTGGTGCTTGGCGGTCCAGCGCAGCCAGTCGCTCCAGCGGCGCTGGAAGGCGATGTCCTGGTCGAGGTTGTTGCGGTACCAGATCTGGTGGGGTGCGGGATTGACGACGCTGTCGAAGAGCATCCGCCGGACGTGGCCGGGGAAGAGCGTCGCGTAGACGGCCGCGAAGTACGTCCCGTACGAGGCGCCCATGAAGTTCAGCTTCTTCTCGCCGAGCGCGGCCCGCAGCATGTCCAGGTCGCGGGCGTTGTTGACGGAGTTGTAGTACGGCAGGTCGGCGCCGATCCGGCGGACGCAGCCCCGGGCGTACGCTCTGGCCTGGGCGATTTTCCGGCGCTTGAAGGCCGCGTCGGGGTGCGGACGGCTGTCGGTGGGCGCCTTGCCGAACTTCTTGGGGTCCTGGCACGACAGCGGCGCCGAGCGGCCCACGCCCCGTGGCGCATAGCCCACGAAGTCGTAGACGCGGGCCAGCTTGTCCCACTTGGGGAGCCCGCCGTAGAGCGGGAACTCCATGCTGGACGCGCCCGGGCCGCCGGGGTTGAAGACCATGGCGCCCTGCCGTTCGCGGTGTGCGGTGGCCCGGATCCGGCTGACGGTCAGGTGGATCTTCTTGCCGTCGGGGCGCGCATAGTCGAGGGGGACGGTGAGTGTGCCGCACTCGACGGTCGACGGCAGATGCTCCACCGGTGCGCAGCGGCCGAAGCCGATGCGGTGGGCAACGGGTGCGGGTGGCGTGGCGGCGGCCCCCGTGGCGCCGCCTGCCGGGGCAGTGGCGAGGGCGGTCACCAGCAGCGACCCGATGGTGCCGTACAACGCAAGTGCTCTCACTGGCCGTCCCTTCGTGTGTGCATACAAAAGGGATAGTTGGGGCGGCGATTGTCGATGTAAAGCACCTGGCACCGGTGTCGGAGGCTATGCCCCGGAAGAGTGGAGCGCGGCGCGCAAGGTGGGGTCGGTGAGGGCGGTGGGGCCTCGGAGGGCGAACGAGGTGAGAGGGGGAAGGGGGGCGGGGGAGTCGGAAGTGCGGGGCAGTTTCTGTTCCCCCGCGTCGGTGGCCCAGTCGCTGTACGGGTGGAGCTCGAAGCGGGCCACGGCCCAGGTGCCGAGGGTGAGGATCAGCGGGAGCGCGAACCAGCCCAGCAGCAGCCCGTGGTCCGCGCCGGCCGGCGCCATCCAGGCGGCAGCGGCGGCGGACAGCGGCACCAGGAGAGCGGCGCCCTGCACCAGGCGGACGGCGGTGGCGACGCCCGGGCGGACCGCGGCGGGCAGCGCCAGCCCGTCGGTCACCAGCCGGTCGGCCACCTCCCGCACCGCGGCATCCCCGACGAGGGTGTGCCGTATCTGCGGTATGCGGCACTGCCCTTCCGGGCCTATGGCGGTCAGGGTGGCGCGCTCGAAGGCGTCCTTGCCGACCGGGTCGACGACGGTCGCCCACCCGGTGTCGGTGAGCAGCAGCCGCCGCTGCTGGGCCATCAGCACCAGGACGAGGTCGGCGAGCCGGTGCGGGCCGCCGGAGAGGTAGGCCATCTCGTAGAGGGACAGCCCGGCGCGGTCGCCCTCTGCGGACGGCGCCGGGACGGTCCCGGGCGACGGCCGGGTGGTACGCGCGGCGGTGACCGCGGCACGGCACAGCAGTGCACAGGACAGCGCAGCCACGGCCGAGGCGAGAAGGAAGAAGAAGAGCCACATGGCCGAAGGTTCTACGCGATGAGTACAAATACCGCCACAAAATTTCTCACCATGCGGGCGGCGGCAGCGGGTCCCTGGGCCCTCAACAGCGGGTCCAGGGGCGTTCGACAGCGCGTTACGGCCCTCAACAGCGCGTTCGGGGGCGCTCGACGCGGGTTCCGGGCCCCTCAACCACCGCCGCCGCAGCCGCCGCCCCCGCAGCTGGATCCGCTGCCGCAGCTCGAGCCGCCGCCCCCGCACGACGAGCCGCCCCCGCAGGACGAACTGCCGCAGGACGAACCGCTGCTGCCGCAGCCCGACCCGGAGCCGCCGTCGGAGGAGCCGCACCAGGAGCCGCCGTCGCTCCCCGAGCCTCCTCCGCCATCACCGCACGAGGAACCGCCGGACGACCCGGATCCGCTGCCCGCCGCGACGGCCGTGGCACGGTGCGCCTCCTCGAACTGCCGCCGCAGCAGCTCGTCCGCGATCAGCGCCGTACCGCCGAGTGCCACCGCCGGGGCGGCGGGCACCCAGGCCCCGCCCGCGCCGTCCCCTCCGGGGTGGGCCGCCGTCGCGGAGCGCAGCGCGAAGGTCCCCGCTTTGGTGATCCGGCGGGTGAACGCCTTCTTGCACAGCGACGCCACGACCAGGCCCACGACCACCGCGGGCACCGTCAGGAGCACCGGCCGCGGGTCGTACGGGCGGCCCCCGCCGCTCTCCGTGAAGGACAGCAGCACCGCGACGAAGAAGAGCACCACACAGGCCGTCATCTGGGCGCTCGCCAACCGGCGCCACCCCCGGCCGAGCGACGGACGGCGCAGCAGGCCACGGGCCGCCAGCCGGTCGCCGACCCCCTGGACCGCCGGGCTGCGCCTCGCCGTGGCGCGGAGCACCGACAGCGCACCGCCGGGCGTCCGGAAGACCGCGTCCAGTACGGCCGCCTCGACCGCGTCGCGGGCGAAGGCCTGGCGTACGGTCACCACACCCGGGCCGCCCACCGCGAGCCGGCCGTCCTCGTGCATCCCGGCGATCGCGGCGTCCACCACCCGCCCGGGGCCGCCGGCGAGGAACGCCGTCTCCCACACCTCGTGGACCACGGCGTCCCTGCGCCGGACGGACGGCGTCCGCAGCCGCACCGAGGCCGCGCCGATGAGCAGCACCAGCGACGCGGCACCGATCTCCAGGAAGACCCAAGAGGCGAACCCCGTCACGTCCCGCTCCGGCCCAGGGCACGCCGCACGGCCCGCACCAGCCGGGCCACGGGCCGGGCGGACGGCGGCTTCGGGCCCGCGCGGTCCCGCCACCAGCGCGTCAACTGCTGCCGCGCGGCCGGGTCCTGGGGGCGCCCCTGGGCCAGCAGATGCGCCGCGAAGTCCAGGGCGTCCTGGCGGTAGCCGCCGCTCATGGGGCGGTGCCGCGCATAGTCCATGAACGCGGCCCGGTAGTCCGCGCCGAGGATGTCCGGCAGCTCGGGCGCGACCTTGGCGACCACCGCGGTCCGCTTGGCCGTCAGCGCCCGGCTCTGCACCTGCAGCCGCACCCGGTCGAAGCCCTCAGGGGCCGGCGTCCCGGCGACCAGCGCGGACAGCAACGCGGTCTGCGCCAGCGCCAGCCGCTGCCGCGCCGCATCGGTGCCCGCGCCGCTGTCGCCGTCGCCGGCCCTGCTGCCGCCTGCGCCGGCCCCCGCGCCGTCGCCCGGCGCGCTCTCCGGTACCGGCTCAAGCCGCCCGGGCATGACGGGCCTCCTTCAGCACGGTGCGTATCGCATCGAGTTCACCGGCCAGCTCCGCGCCCTCGGGGAAGTCCTCGTCCCGCTCCAGCAGCACACCGGGCGGGGTGGTCCGGGCACACAGCTCGGCAAGGACGTCCAGCACGGGCCGGGTCACGGGGTGGGCATGGCTGTCGTGCCACACCCCGTCCCGCTCCACACCGCCCGCGACATGGACGTAGGCGAGGGCATCGAGCGGCAGCTCGTCCAGGGCGCGTGCCGGGTCCTCGCCCCGGTTGATGTGGTTCGTGTGGAGGTTGGCGGCATCGATCAGCAGCCGCACCCCGGTCCGCTCGACGAGCCCGGTCAGGAACTGCCCCTCGGTCAGCTCCTCGCCCGGCCAGTTGACGAGGGCGGCGATGTTCTCCAGCGCCAGCGGCACCGGCAGGGCGTCCTGGGCGATGCGTACGTTCTCGCAGAGCACGTCCAGCGCGTCACGGGTGCGCGGTACGGGCAGCAGATGCCCGGCCTCCATCCGCGGGGAGGCGGTGAGCGGACCGCCGGCCCGCACAAAGGCGATGTGCTCGGTGACCATCGGCGCGTCCAGGGCCTCGGCGCGTTCGGCGAGCGCGGTCAGCCGGCCGGCGTCCGGGCGGTCGGCGCCGCCGAGGCCGAGCGAGACACCGTGCGGGATGACGGTGGTGCCGCGCTCGCGCAACTCCTGCAGTGCGTACGGCAGATGGCCGGGGCAGAGGTTCTCCGCCACCACCTCGACCCAGTCCACCCCGGGCAGCTCCGCGATCTCCGCGGCGATTTCCGGCCGCCAGCCGATTCCCGTACCCAGGCGCTCCATGGCTCCCCCTCTTGCTCCGTGGTCTCGGTACTCATGGCCGCGGCGGGACGGAGCGAACCCTGCAGCGGACTAGTTCAGAGGTTGATTTGAGCTTCCTCCACAAGGGTGCAGGGCCGGTCGTGGCCCGGGTGCAGCGGGGTCGCGGCCCGGGTGCGGCGGGGGTGGTGGCCCTGCCGCACCGGGGGTGTGTAGGACCCGCCGGTGGCTTGTTCCGGACGGAGCCTGTCCCGGACGGAGCCTGCCCCGGACGGAGCCTGTCCCGGGCGGGCGCTCAAGCTGCGGTTTCCCCGCGGTCACCGGGACCTTCGCCCTGTCCGGTCGCCGCTGTCCGTCCGCCCCTGTCCGGTCGCCGCCGTCCCGCACCCGGCGGCCGGCCCCTGCCGCGTCACGTGGCCGGGCTCCCGGGTGCGTGAAGAGTCCGGCGGATGGCGTTGCGGAGCCAGTGGTGGCCGCCGTCGGCTGCATGGCGGGGGTGCCAGGCCATGCCGATGGTCACCGGCGGCAAGGGCAGGGGGATGTCGAGGAGGCGCAGGCCGAGGGTGGTGGCGGCGTCGGTGAGGGGGGAGGGGGCGTCGCCGCGGGGTGTGGTGGGGAGGAGGCAGACGGCATCGCTGCGGGCGGCGAGGGCCGCCGCGGCCAGATGGCTGGGGAGGACGACGGCGACCCGCCGGTGGAGGTTCCGCTCGGCCAGGGCGGTGTCCAGGGGGCCGGTGAACCGGCCGCGCCGGCTCACCACGACGTGTTCGGCGGCAGCGAGCCGTTCCGGGGTCAGAACCCCTTCGGCGAGGGGGTGACCGGGCCGGACGGCCGCCGCCATCCGGAGCGTGACCAGCTCTTCGACCTGGGTCTCGGGATCGACGTGGTCGATGGCCCCGACCTCCAGGTCGATCCGGCCCTCGCGCAGGGCCGGTCCGGCTTCCCACTCCTCGGGCCGGAACCGCAGCGAAACCCCCGGCGCCTCCTGCCGGACCAGCCGCATCAGCCCGGGGGCCAGCGCCGCGCCGATCAGGTCGGCCGCCTGGAGGGTGAAGGTGCTGCGCAGGGTGGCGGGGTCGACGCCGGTGCCGGGAGTGAGCAGTGTGCCGAGGCGGCGTACCACCGCGGCCGCCTCGTCGCGCAGGGCCTGGGCGCGGGGAGTGGGGACCATGGTCTGGCCCGCCCGGACCAGGAGAGGGTCCTGGAGGATGCGCCGGAGGCGGGCGAGGGTGCGGCTCATGGCGGCGGGCGACGTGTGCAGGCGCGCGGCGGCGCGGGTGACACTCTGCTCGGCCAGCAGAGCGTCCAGCGCGACGGCGAGATTTGCGTCGATGACAGGGTCAGGACTGCTGCTCAAGGGCGTAATTCCATTTCAGGCAATGATTCCGTGCTCAAGTTCCCATTGTGGCAATGCCGTTGCCCTTCGCAGGATGAGGGACGTACCGATCCGGCACGACCCCCTGAGGTTTTCATGATCGTCATCACTGCTCCCACCGGGAACATCGGCCGCCACCTGCTGCCCCTGCTCCTGGAGTCCGCCCCTGCCCACGGCGAGGAGGTGCGGGTGGTCGTGCGCGACCCCGCCCGGCTCCCCGACCCGGTGCGCGAACGCGTCGAGGTGATCACCGGCTCGCACGGTGACGCCGGGGTCGTCGACCGGGCCTTCGAGGGCGCGGACGCCGTCTTCTGGCTCGTCCCCCCGGACGCCTCCCTGGCCCCGGAGGACGCCTACTGCGGCTTCACCCGCCCCGCCGCGAAGGCCCTCGCCGCGCACGGAGTCGGCCACGTCGTCGGTGTCTCCGCGCTCGGTCGCGGCACCCCGCTCGCCGACCGCGCCGGACTCGTCACCGCTTCCCTCGCCATGGACGAGCTGATCGCCGGCACCGGCGTCGCCTACCGCGCCCTGGCCAACCCCTCGTTCTACGAGAACCTGCTGGAGGAGGCCGACGCGATCCGCGAGAAGGGCGTCTTCACCGACGTCGTCGAGGGCGACCGCAGGGCCCCCCTCGTCGCCGTCGCCGACATCGCGGCCGTCGCCGCCGGCCTGCTGCTGGAGCGCTCGTGGACCGGCAGCGACAGCGTCCCGGTCCTCGGCCCGCAGGATCTGTCCCCCGACGACCTGGCCCGCATCATGACCGAGCAGTTCGGCCGCCCCGTCCGCTACGCACGCCAGCCGTTCGACGAGCTGTACACCGAGCTCGTCGGCTACGGCCTCAACGAGGCGTTCGTCCAGGGCATCGTCGACATGAAGCGGGCCAAGGACGAAGGCCTCGACGCAGGCGTCGCCCGTACCCCGGACACCGCCTCCCGCACCACCTTCGAGCAGTGGTGCGCCCGGACCCTCAAGCCCGCCGTCCTCTCCTGACGACGCACCACCCTTCACCGGACACACCATGCCCACCGCACCACAGCCACCCGCAGCCACTCCGGAGGCCCCCGTCATGCCCGCCGAGGACACCGCACCGCCGGTCACCGCGTTCATGCTCGTCAAGACCACACCCGAGTGGCTTGCCATGACCCCCCAGGAACGGGTGAACGCTTTCAGCACCCAGGTCATCCCGGCGATCAAGGCCAAGACCACCGGCGTCCGGTCACGCTTCTACGACACGGAGTTCTACTCCACCCGCGTCACCGACGTCTGGGTCTGGGAAGCCGACGACCACAACGCCTACCAGCTCCTCATCGACGCGCTGCGCGAAACCCCGTTCTGGGACCGCTACTTCGAGGTCGTCGACCTCCTCGTCGGCACCGAGAACGGCTACGCCCGCACCTACGGCGTCGACCCCGTCACCACCGTCAGCACCTGATACACCGCCCCGCCCGCGATGCAGGTGCGGTGCCCTCCGGCCCCTTGGAGCCGGAGGGCACCGGCGCAGGGCGCCTTCTCCAGCATTCCCGTGGAGAGATCAACTTCGGGAGTCAGGCAGTTCCGGGAGTCAGGCAGGGCGGTGAAGCCCTCCCTGGCGGAGGGTCCGCACGGCGAGTACCGGGTTGATGGGTGCGACGAGTTGCCCGACCGCAAGGGTCACGAGCCGGGGCGGCGGGGCTTCGCCGCGGAGCAAGGCGTTGACGTAGTCGAGCGCTTGGCCCGGAGAGAGCATCGCCAGTCTCTGCCGCAGGGCGCGCACGGCCTGCATGCGTCCTCGCGTGGCGGCGGTCTCGCGCAGCTCGTCGTGCAGCTCGTCCACCGCGGTTCGCACGCGCATCCCCCGGATCCGGGCGCGGTAATCCGCCTCCCACTCCCCGCCCCTCTCGGAGAGGACTCCGACCTGGTGCAGCCCTCCGTCGACGCGGTCCACCAGGTACGGCCCGTGGCCGATCAGCATGGCCGCGGGGTTCCGCGTACGGACGTACTCCTCGGACTGCCAGTAGACCTTCCAGACCAGCTCGTGTTCCGCCACGCGCAGCACTGCCGTGCGCACCGGCTCCACGCCCAGGGCCGACAATTTCTGATGCTCGCGGTCCAGCTCTTCCTCGACGAGACGAACCGCGGCTTCTCGCTCCACCACGCGTGCAGCTTGCCCTGCGGATCAGGAGCCGGCCAACAGGTTTCGCCCGCCGCAAGCACCGTTCGAAGCGCCCGCGCCTGCGCAGACATGCCTTTCCCGGGTTCTGGTTCAGCCGCGTTCCGGCAGGCGGATTGCTTCGATGTACGAGTCGTCGAGGAGGGCTTCGATCAGCGGTGCCGGTCCTGCGACCTTGGTGCCCCACAGGTCGTAGTCGGTGCAGGCGACCCAGGAGCGGTCGGCGGCCCAGAGGTTGGACGGGCTGAAGTCGGCTTCGGCGTTGTCGTACAGGGCTTTGGCGTCGCCGAGGCGTCCTGCGCGTACGTGCAGGTTGTCGAAGTCGCAGTGGAGCATGAGCGGGGTGTAGTAGGCCAGGCAGGAGGTGTCCGGGCCCGCGGGGCTCTGCTCGATCAGGATCTCGATGAGCCGGTCGTAGGTCTCGCGGTCCAAGCTGCCTTCGGTGGGCGGGCAGATGCCGAGCGGCCAGCTGCCGTTCTTCTTCGCCGAGGGGAAACAGTGCAGACAGGGCAGGTGGCCTTCGGGCACGAGCGGGTCGCCGGTTCGCTCCGCCAGCTCGGCCCAGCGCAGCCGTCGCCAGCCGTCCCCCGGGTGAGCGGCGCGGCCGAGACCGCCTCCGGTCGCGGTCCCCAAGGTGTTGAGGTCGATGCCGGCTACCGGATCGGGCTCAAGTGCCCCGTCAGCGACCAGGGCCCGGAGGTGATCGTCGTAGGAGATGCCACCCGGGCCCTGCTCGTGTTCGTACATGGCGTTCAGCACCCAGGCCGCGTCGGGCATGGGGGGCGGCATGAACCCGGTGACGCCGTCGCCGGCCAAGTCGTACAGCCAGTCGGTTTCGTCGGCCTCGGCAAGCGGCCACTGTGTGTTCAGCAGGCCGGACCGGACGGACCGGCCGGACTCCTCGGGCACCACGGGCATATCCGCGTCAATCCTCCTGGCGTAGGGCGGCCGTCCGTGCGGGAGGCGACCGCGTCTCGGGCCTGTCCGAGCGGGTCCCGCCCGGCTGGTCCGGGCGAGGCCACAGGTAGTGGTCGTGCGCGTGGGCCGGGCAGCAAGTGCGCCGGCCGGCCCGGGCGGCCAGGGCGTGCATGACGGCGACCGAGGACCTGCCGATGCGTGCCCCGGCGTTCCTGCGCCGGGACGGAGAAGCCAACCGTCTACGGCTGCCGCAGGCGCGGGAGCGGGCAGTAGCGATCGCCGCCTTCGGCCACCACGGTTTTCCCGGGGGCGATCTCCGTGAACCCGGCATCCGTCACCACGGGCAGACCGCTGCGGGTCAGCTCCTCCCAGGCCTCGCCCCGGGCGTACCGTACGGACAGCGGGAACCCTGCCGCGCGCCAAGCCGCCCGCTCTTCCCCGGACAGCTCCCACCACGCCAGCTGTGCAGCGTGCCCGGCCTGGGCCATCTCCTTGCCCGTCGACATCCCCAGCGCGGCGTTGAGCCACAGCACCGGGGCGCCGGCGACGGGTGCCCCGGGCGGCTGGGGATCGTCCAGCTCCGTGCCCGAGACCTGCAGCCGCGCCAGATCCTTCGGCCAGCCGTTCAGCGGCACCGGCGGGAAAACCCGCACCTCGGCGCGGTGCCCGGTGACCGTGATGCCCGGCAGCGCCCCGGCCCGGCGCCACTCCGCGCCGCGCGCTCGCCGCACCACCTTCCGGATCCGGGCGTCCTGCCAGTCCCGCACCGCCGCGGCCCACTCGCCGTCCCCGGCCGACCGCTCGTCCGACAGCAGCACCAGCACCGCCCGCGCCGCGGTCTCCAGGGCGTCCGTACGCGCCGGCGGCTCGGCCCGCTCGATCCGCGCGACGAGCGGCAGCACGAACTGGGGTGCCGCGTCGGGGGCGGTCTCTTCGCGGCGGACGGCGTTGTCGGCGTGGTTGCCGGGGTCGTTGCCGGGCCGGGCGGCGGCTTCTGCGCCGGTGCTCTCCGTGCCGGTGCTCTTTGCGTCGGCGCTCTCTGTGCCGGAGCTTTCTGCGCGGGCCACGGTCTCTGTGCTGGTCACCCGTCCAGTCTGCCAGCCGCCACTGACAGGGCCTCCGTCACCGACAGTCGTCACCGTCGGCCGCCGCCCGCTCGCCGCCCTACGGTGCCTACCGGCCGGCCGGTGGGCACCGTAGGGCGGCGAGCCAACATCGCCTGTCCGGCGCCGTGTTGCCGGCAGCACGCGGCGTACCACGCGCTGCGGCGGGCACCGGTAAGCCCACCCGGCTACTGTCGGGGACGGCGGAGCGGGCCGGGCCGCCGGGTGGCAGTGCCGGACAGCAGGGCCCGGTGGCAGTGCGGCGTGGCAGTGCCGGACAGCAGTGCCGGACAGCAGTGTTCGAGTGGTAGTGCCGGGTGGCGGTGGAGGTGCCAACACGTATGAGGCTGGACGGGGTAGGGCGGCGCTACGGGGTGCGGGGCCCCTGGGTGCTGCGGGACGTGCAACTGGAGGTGCCCCCGGGTGCGCTGCTGCGCATCGAGGGGACCAACGGCAGCGGGAAATCCACCTTGCTGCGGCTGCTGGCCGGGATCGACCGGCCCAGCGCCGGACGTATCACCGGCCGCCCGCGCAGCGCCTTTGTGCCCGAACGGTTCCCGGCCACGCTGCCCTTCACCGCCATCGACTACCTCACCCACCTCGGCCGTATCCACGGTCTGCGCGGCCCCGAAGCCGGGCGCCGTGGCACCGAATGGCTCGCCCGGTTCGGGGCGGCCGCGCACGCCCGCACCCCGCTGGCCGAGCTGTCCAAGGGGACGAGCCAGAAGGTCGCGGTCGCCCAGGCGCTGCTCGCCGAACCCGAACTCCTGGTTCTGGACGAGGCCTGGACCGGCCTGGACCAGGGCGCCCGGGACGTGCTCGACCGTGCGGTCGCCGAACGGGTCGCGGACGGCGGCACCGTCGTCTTCGTCGACCATGACCCGCAGCGGCTGGCGGGCGCGGCCGACGCCCGCTACCGCGTCGCGGACGGGCGGCTGCTGCCCCACGAGGAGAGCGGCCCGGCGGGGGACGAGGCGCCCGTGTCCGGCCCCGGAGTGGTCATCGAGGCCGAGGGCGCACCGGGAGCGCCGCTGCCCGGCGGGCCGGAGCAGACGCCCGTCGCCGGAGCACCACGGCTGCCCGGCGGCACGCGGGTCGTTCCCCGGCCGGACGGCACGACGCGGCTGACGGTCCCCGCCGTCCACTCCGACGCCTTGCTGCGCATCCTGCTCACCGCACGGCCGCCGTGGCACATCCGGTCGGTCACCGGTGCCGCGGCGGGGCCGGGGGACGGTCCCGGCGACGACGCCCAGGCGTCCGCCCCCGCATCCAGCCATTCGCCCGCCCCCGCACCCCCCTCTGCATCCGCACCCGCTCACACCTCCGCTTCCGCACCCGACGAGGCTCCCCTCCCGTGATCGCTCTTCTCCGCTATCAGGCGGCGCTGCTCATCCGCTCGCACCGCTGGCTGCCGCCGGTGATCCTCTACGCCGCCTGGCTGGCCATCGGCGTCCAGAGCGGTGGCCCCCTCCTCGACGGGTTGGGCTGGGCCGCCGGCGGTCTGCTGCCGGTCGCTGTATGGCTGACCCGGGCCTGTGTCACCAACGAGCCGCCGGCTGCCCGTAATTGCACCGTCGCGGCCGCCGGGCCCGGCCGGGCCCACCTCGCCGGAGTGCTGACCGCGGTCTGTACCGCGGTACTGCTCGCCCTCGCCGGTACGGCAGCGGTCGTCTTGGTGTCCGACCCGCACTCGGCCCGCCACCGGATCCCCGTACCGGTCCTGCCCGCGGCGGCCGCCGGGCTGCTCGCCGCGATGGCATGCGTGTTGGCGGGCACCGCGATCGGCGCGCTGAGCAACCGGCCGGTGCTGCGCAGCACCGGCTGGAGCATCCCGGTGGGAATGCTCGCGGCCTTGCTGCTGCTCGTGCTGGACGCCTCGCCCGCCAACGCCGCCGTCTCGGGCCTGGTCACCGGCTCTCTCGACGGCACGATCACCACCCCGTGGCTGCCGCTCGCCGCCACCGCGCTGATCGCGGCCGCCGCCACTGCCGTCGCCTGCGCCCTCAACTCCCGCCGGAGCTGAAGTGCCGGGGCGAGCGACCGGGGAGTTCTCCCCCGCCCCCTCCCCCCTCTCCCCCTTCGGGGGAGGGGCGGGGGGTGGGTTCGGGGGTGGGGGAGCAGCCGCACGCTCGACGCCCCGCCCCACGGCATCACGAGTGCCAAGCCCCACCCCGCCGTATCAGTGCTGCCAGGGCCCGGTCACCGCGAACGTGGTCCCCGGCGTATAGCAATTGACGTACATCGTCCGGTGGCCGGGCGAGAAGGTCACCCCCGCGAACTCACCCCACTCCGGCTTCTGCGGGGTGCCGATGTTCTGCCGGCCGCGCGCCATCGCATAGACCTCGCCGCGCCGGGTGAGGCCGAAGACGTGCTGGGCGCCCTCGCCGTCCTCGCAGACCATCAGGCCGCCGCTGGGCGCGAGACAGATGTTGTCGGGGGACTCGCCGGGCAACTGGAGGTCGCTGTCCGGGCCGAAGACGACGACCTGGGTCAGCCGCCGCTTCTTGGGGTCGTACTTCCACACCTGGCCGTAGTGGTCGGCAGCCGAGCCGGCGTCCCGGTGCGCAAAGCTGGAGACGAAGTAGACGCAGGAGCCGCCCCAGTAGCACCCCTCCAGCTTCTGGGCGTGGGTGATGCCGCCGGGGCCGAAGTCCTGGAAACGGACCGGGGTCTGACGGGCGAGCGGGTCCGGCACATCCACCCAGGTGACGTGGTCGAAGGTGGTGCCCGGTTGCTGGACGGTGGAGAGGTCGGGCACACCGGGGACCCGCAGCGCCTGGAGCCGGCCACCGGCCCGGAGCGAACCGCGGCCCCCCATCGGCTTCTCGGGCAGAAAGCGGTAGAACAGGCCGAACGGCTTGTCGAAGGCGTCCTCGGTCTCGTAGACGGTGCCGGTGCCGGGGTCGACGGCGATCGCCTCGTGCTGGAAGCGGCCCATGGCGGTCAGCGGGACCGCGCCGGTGCGCCGCGGGTCGTACGGATCGACCTCGAAGATGAAGCCGTGGTCCTTGGTGTAGTTCTCCTCACCGGCCCGGAGCTCGGTCTCCTCGCAGGTCAGCCAGGTGTGCCAAGGAGTGGGGCCGCCGGCGCAGTTGGTGGACGTACCGGCGATGGCGACCCGTTCCGAGCGGACGGAGTTGTCCCGGCCGAGTTCCAGGGCCGTACAGCCGCCCTCGCCACCGGGGTCGTACGTCAGCTCGCGGACCCTGGGGACGGCCTGGCGGGAGCCCGTACGGTTCTCGTGGTTGCGGACGAGGACGGTGCCGCCGCGGTGCCCGGGAGAACCGTGCGAGCCCGGAGAGCCCGCGAAGGCAGCCATACCGTCGCAGTTGCTGGGGACCTTGCCCTCCCCCGAGCGCAGCGGGTCGCCTTCCCGGGACAGCACCTGGTAGCGGAAGCCCCGGGGGAGATCGAGCAGGCCGTTCGGGTCGGGGACCAGCGGGCCGTAGCCGCGCCGTCCCATGCTCTGTGCTGTCGCGGTCCCCGTGAAGAGCTCCGTGAGGTTTCCGGAGAAGGCGATTCCGGCCCCCAGCGCGCCGGTTCTCGCCAGGATCTGACGTCGTGTCGCGGACATGGGCAACTCCCTGTTGGCGGACAGGTGACGTGACCCGCTCGTGTGTACCACGGGGCCGGGCCGCCGGGAACCAGGCGGCGGCCCGGGTGTTGCCGTGGGAGCGTCTACCGGGAGCCGTCGGCCACCAGGGTGCCCGCGTCGCGCGCCAGGGCCGTCAGCCGGGAGATCGCCCGGAAGTACTTCTTGCGGTAGCCGCCGCGCAGCATCTCCTCGCTGAACAGCTCGTCGAAGGCCTTGCCGGAGGTCAGCACCGGCACCTCGCGGTCGTAGAGCCGGTCCGCGAGGACGACCAGACGCAGCGCGGTGGACTGGTCGGGCACCGCCTGGACGTCGGTGAGGCAGACCGCCTCGATGCCGTCGCACATCGCGCCGTAGCGGCTGGAGTGCACCTTCGACAGGTGCTCCAGCAGGGAGGGGAAGTCGTCGAGGGAGGCGCCGGGCGTGCGGTACGCCGTGCGGGTGACCGTCTCGTCGTCGTACGGGGCGGGCGCCTCGGGCAGGCCGCGGTGGCGGTAGTCCTCGCCGTCGATCCGCAGCGGACGGAAGTGAGCGCTCAGACCCTGGATCTCCCGCAGGAAGTCGGCCGCGGCGAACCGGCCCTCGCCCAGCTTGCCGGGCAGGGTGTTGGAGCTGGCGGCCAGCGCCACCCCGGCGTCGACCAGCTTGCCGAGCAGGGTGGAGACCAGGACTGTGTCACCGGGATCGTCCAGCTCGAACTCGTCGATGCACAGCAGCTTGTGCTCGCCGAGGGTGCGGACGGTCTGCTGGAAGCCGAGCGCGCCGACGAGGTTGGTCAGCTCGACGAAGGTGCCGAAGGCCTTGCGCTCGGCCGGGGCGGGGGTGGCGTGCCACAGCGAGGCGAGCAGGTGGGTCTTGCCGACGCCGTAGCCGCCGTCCAGGTAGACGCCGCGCGGGCCCCGGGGGGCCGCGGGCTTCCTGGCGAACCAGCGCCGCTTGCCCGAGCCGGCCTGCCCGGCGTCGATGCTCTCCGCGAAGTCGCTCAGGACCTGGACGGCCTCGGCCTGGCTGGGCTGCTTCGGGTCCGGGATGTAGGTGTCGAAGCGGGCGCCCTGGAAGCGTGGCGGCGGCACCATCTCGGCCACCAGGCGGTCGGCCGGGACGTGCGGGGCGCGGGCGGTGAGCGCGGCGGGCGCCGCGTCGTCCCCGTCGGCCGGCGGTCCGGCTATCGGGTCGGGCTGCGGGGAGGAGTGCTGGGAAGGCGACACAGCCGTCCAGCCTATCTCCTGTGCGGGGGCCGCCGGTCCGGTGAGAGGGGCATGTCACACTGCCGCCATGCGACGCCTGTTCCCTCTCCCCGCCCCGTCCGCACCGGCCCCTGCCGCCGAGAACACCGAGGTGGGGGCGCTCGACCCCGCGGACCGTGCCTGGCCGCTGCACGAGCTGGCCGACGCCTACGCGTACCCGGCGGCGGACGACCCGGTGCGCTCGGGGCGCACCGGGTGGCTGCGGGCGAACATGGTGTCCTCCGTGGACGGCGCGGCCCATCACGAGGGCCGCTCGCAGCCGCTCTCCAGCGATGCCGATATGCGGATCTTCGGGGTGCTGCGGGGCCTCGCGGATGCGGTGGTGGTGGGCGCGGAGACGGTGCGGCAGGAGGGCTACCGGCCGGCCCGCGCCCGTGAGGCCTTCGCCGCCCGCCGGGCCGCCGCCGGCCAGGGCCCGGCCCCCGCCATCGCCGTGGTGACCGCCGGCCTCGCGCTCGACTTCACCCTGCCGCTGTTCACCGAGCCGCTGGTCCCCACCCTGCTGCTGACCGGCGCGGGCGCGCCCGCGGACCGGGTGGCACAGGCCCGTGCCGCGGGCGCCGAGGTGCTGTTCGCCGGCGAGGGGCAGGGCGTCGATCCGGCCCGGGTGACCGGGGTGCTGGCCGGACGGGGGCACACCCGGCTGCTGACGGAGGGCGGGCCGATGCTGCTGGGGCAGTTCGCGGCGGCCGGCGCGCTGGACGAGCTGTGCCTGTCGCTGGCCCCGGTGGTTGCCGTGGGTGACGCGCCGAGGATCATGAACGGTCCTGCTGTTCCGGTACCGGAGCGGTTCGCCCTGGCGTCCGTACTGGAGGAGGGCGGGTTCCTCTTCACTCGCTACCGCCGGGCATGACAATCGGCGGAATTGTCTGTTCCGCTTAGCTTCTGTTGGGCACACTAAAAGCCAACAGTCCCGCACGGCTACGGGGCAGGATGGTGTCTGTCGGGCTCCGCGCCATGCGGCGCCCCGAAGAGAAGAAGGGCGTCCGTCGTGTTCACGAGCGTATTGATGATCGAGAAGCCACTGACGCCCGCCGATGTGGAGTTTGTGACCACCCTGCACGGCGATGACCGGATCTCGTTCGTCGTGCTCATGCAGCCTCGCGGCAAGCAGGATGTTCTGCTAAGGGCCATCGACGACGTGGCCCTCGGTGAGTTCGACGACGCCGTACGGGAGGGCGAGGAACCGGGCGGCGCCCGGGCGGAGGCCCCCGCCGAGCTCGCCCTGGCCCACACGCTGCAGGCACTGCGCGACACCGGCGCCCAGGCCGTCGGGCAGGTGGTCGAGGACCATCCGCTGGACCTGCTGCGGTCCGTCGTCGGCGAGACCGGCGCGGACGAGGTGATCGTGCTGACCACCCCGCACTTCGTGGAGGAGTTCTTCCACCGCGACTGGGCCTCCCGCGCCCGCCACAAGGTCGGTGTCCCGGTCCTCAAGCTGTTCTCCCATGCGGCGGACGACCAGCCCCAGGGGACCGCCGGGGGCTGAGCGGTCCACCGGCACCGGGGACCCGCCCCGTATGCCGGGCCCCGTCCGCCGGGTCCCGCCGGCGGTCAGGGGCGGGTGACGGACCGGGGGCGCAGCCGGCCGTCCCGCACCTCGGCGACCGTGTCCGCCACGTCCAGATGGGCGGGGTCGTGGGTGACCAGCACCGTCGCGGTGGCGCGCTGCCGGGTGAGCGTGCGCAGCAGCGTGAGCACCGCGGCGCCCCGCTCGTGGTCCAGGGCGCTGGTCGGCTCGTCCACCAGCAGCACCGCGGGCTCGTTCATCAGTGCCCGCGCGATATTGACCCGCTGCCGCTGACCGCCCGACAGCTGATGCGGCCGCCGGTCGGCCCGGCCCTCCAGTCCGACCGCCGACAGCAGCTCCCGTGCCCGCGCCCGGGTTCGTGCCCGCGCCGTACGCGACGCGCGCCCGTCCAGGTGGGCCATCACCTGCAGCTGTTCGGCGGCGGTCAGCGACGGGAGCAGACTGGGCTGCTGGAAGACCGTGCCGATGGCGGTGCGGCGCAGCGTCGTCAGCGCGGCCCGGCCGAGCCCCGCGGTGTCCGTGCCGTCGATCACCACCCGTCCGCGGTCCGGGGAGATCAGTGTGGCGGCGACCGCGAGCAGGCTGGACTTGCCGGATCCGGACGGGCCGATCACCGCGGTCAGACGCCCGGCGGGCACGGTCAGCGAGACCTTGTCCAGCGCCGTCAGCCGGGCGTCGCCGTCGGGGTAGGTGAGGGTGACATCGGTCAGTTCGAGGCTCATCGGGCACTTCCCAGGGCGGTCAGCGGGTCCACGGACGTGATGCGGCGGATGGCGAGCGCGGCGCCTGCGGCACCCAGCGCGATCATGATCAGGGCGGGCGTCAGCACGGTGGCCGGGGCGAGCACAAAGGGCACCGTGCCGCCGATTCCGGCGCCCACCGCGGCTACCACGGCGCTGCCCAGGGCGGTCCCGGCCATCAGCAGCACGACGGCCTGTCCGAGCGCGTCCCGCAGCAGCGAGCGGGTCGAGGCGCCCAGCGCCTTCAGCACGGCGACATCGCTGCCGCGCTGGATCGTCCACACCGTGAAGAACGCCCCGATGACCAGCGCGGAGATGGCGAACAGAAAGCCGCGCATCAGCTGCAGGGACCCGTTCTCGGCGGAGTACGAGCCGATGGCCTGCAGGGCGTCCTCGGCGGCGACGGTCCTGGTGCCGAGTGCCCGGTCGGCGGCCGCCAGACCAGCGGTGCCGGAGGTCGAGAGGGCGAGGAAGGTCGCTCCGACGGTGCCGTCGGGTGCGCCGTTTCCCGCGGATGCGCCGTTCCCGCCGGGGGCCGGCTGTTCACCGGAGGCGGGGTGGTCACCGGCGGCCGCCCCGGTGCCGCCCGCCAGCCGCCGCCAGTCCTCCAGCGACGTCCAGACCACCGGCGTATGGGCGTACATCGCCGCGCCCGACACCGCCGCCACCCGGACCGTGCGGCCGCCGAGCGTCAGCGTTCCCCCGGCCCGCACTCCCAGCGAGGCGGCGGCCTTCGAGGACAGCACCGCCGCGCCGTCAGCCACTCGCGCAGGCGCCGGCTCCGAGCCCGGCCGCACGCCGAACAGCGACACCGCGGCGGTCCGGCCGCCGGACTCGGCCTTCGTCGTCGAGACCCCCAGCGGGTCGGCGCGCCGTACGCCCGGCACCCGCGCCCAGGCCCGTACGGTCCGCTCCGTCAGCCGCGAATCGGTGAAGGCGACGTCCCTGCCGTCGGCGGGCGCCGAGAACACCAGGTGGTCGGCGGGCAGCGCGGTGATCGCCGAGGTGTTCTCCCGGCCCAGGCCCGCAGTCAGGCCCGACAGCAACCCCACCAGCACCGTGATCAGCACGATGACGGTGCCCATCAGGGCGAACCGTCCCTTGGCGAATCTCAGGTCCCTCCAGGCGACGAACACCGGTGATGCCCTCCTCGGATCCGGGTGCCGGACTCCACTGCCCGGCATCGGCCTCCACCGTCGCGTGCCGGGCGGGCCGCGGACATCGCGCCGGGGAGTGGTCCCTCCGGATCGAAAGGAGTGCCCCGGCATCAACCCTTTGGTTGATGCCGCAGGTGGGGAGGGCACTTAGCCTGAGGGAGCCGTGACCGAAGAAACCGCGACCGAAGAAACCGCGACCGAAAACACCACGACCGGGGAATCCGCGACCGGGGAATCCGCGAGCGCCCCCTCCCTCACCCCCGTCCTGAGGGTCCTGCGCAGCTGTCTGCACCTGCTGGTGGCCGCGCTGCTCGCGCTGGCCTGCGTGCGCGCGGTCGCCGAGCACGCCCCCGCCGCCCCTGCCGTGACCGCCGCCGCGGCCGCTCTGTTCGCGGTGTACGTGACCGGCCCCCGGCTGCCCCGCCTCCGCAGCTCCACCGGCGCCGCCGCCCTCTGGCTGAGCGTGGTGGCACTGCTGTGGCTGGTGCTGCTCGCTCTCACCCCGGACGGCGTCTGGCTGGCCTTCCCGCTGTTCTTCGTCCAGCTGCATCTGCTCCCGCTGCGAGGGGGACTGGCCGCCGTCACGGCCACCACCGCCGCCGCCATCGCCGGATTCGGGCTGCACACCCACACCCTGAGTCTCGGCACGGTGCTCGGTCCCGCCCTGGGCGCCGCCGTGGCCGTCGCCGTCGTCCTCGGTTACGAGGCCCTCTACCGGGAGAGCGAACAGCGCCGCCGCCTCATCGAGGAGCTCACCGCGGCGCGCAGCGAACTGGCCGCCGCGGAACACGCCGCCGGGGTGCTCGCCGAACGCGAGCGGCTGGCCCGCGAGATCCACGACACCCTCGCCCAGGGCCTGTCCAGCATCCAGCTGCTGCTGCGGGCCGCCGAGCGCGCCCTGCCGCGGCAGCCAGGCACCGCCCTGGGCCATGTCCGGCAGGCCCGCACCACCGCCGCCGGCAACCTCGCCGAGGCGCGCCGCTTCGTCCGTGCGCTGAGCCCGCCCGACCTGGAGGCCGGATCCCTGTCCGCCGCCCTGGAGCGGCTGTGCGCCACCACGGCCCGTACCTCCCCGCTCGCCGTGCACTGCCAGGTCTCCGGCACGCCCACCGCGCTCCCCACCACGCACGAGGTCGCCCTGCTGCGCATCGCCCAGTCCGCGCTCGCCAACACCGTGCGGCACGCCGGTGCCGGACGGGCCGAGCTGACCCTCAGCTACATGGACACCGAGGTCGCGCTGGACGTCGTCGACGACGGCGCGGGATTCGTCCCCGCCGAGGTGCCCGCCCCGGGCTCCGCGGCGGCGGGCGGCAGCGGCTTCGGTCTTGCCGCGATGCGCGCCCGGGCCCGCGCCCTCCAGGGCACCCTCGTCGTGGAGTCCGCCCCCGGCGAGGGCACCGCGGTCGCCGTCACCCTGCCCTGTCCCGCCGCCCCGCCCGACGCCGCCCTGGAGGCCGCCCCGTGACCGCGACGGACACCCCCGTCCGGCTGCTGCTCGCCGACGACCACCCCGTCGTACGCGCCGGGCTGCGTGCCGTCCTGGAGACCGAGGACGACTTCGAGATCGTCGCCGACGTCCCGACCGCCGAGCAGGCCGTCGGCCTCGCCGCGCGGCTCGCCGTCGACGTCGTCCTCATGGACCTCCAGTTCGGCGGCCGGATGCTCGGCTCCCAGGCCACCGCGGAGATCACCGCCCGCCCCGGTGCCCCGCGGGTCCTCGTGCTGACCACGTACGACACCGACGCCGACATCCTCGCCGCCATCGAGGCCGGCGCCACCGGTTACCTCCTCAAGGACGCCCCTCCGGAGGAACTGGCGGCCGCGGTCCGCACCGCCGCCGCCGGGAAGTCCGCACTCGCCCCCACGGTCGCGCTGCGCCTCATGGACCGGATGCGCACCCCCGCCACCGCGCTCTCCCGCCGGGAGACCGAGGTCCTCCAGCTCGTCGCCGACGGTCTGCCGAACGCGGCGATCAGCAAACAGCTCTTCCTCAGCCAGGCGACCGTCAAGTCCTACCTCGTCCACATCTACGCCAAGCTGGGCGTGGACTCCCGCACCTCCGCGGTCGCCGCCGCCACCGCCCGGGGCCTGATCCGCCGCTGAACGCCGCGCGCCGGGCCGCATCCCGGACCCGGCCGGGGCCGGCATCCCGCACCCGTCAGGGGTCCACGGACCGGCACTGTCGGTGCCGGGTGCGAGAATCATGGACAGCACCACCGCTCGCGATGATCGACGATCAGGGAGACCCACCCATGGCACCCGCCATCCCAGCCTCGATGGACCGGCCGCACTTCATCGGCATCGGCGGAGCCGGCATGTCGGGCATCGCCAAGATCCTCGCGCAGCGCGGCGCCCAGGTGGCCGGCAGCGACGCGAAGGACTCCGCGACCGCCCAGGCCCTGCGCTCCCTCGGCGCCACGGTCCACATCGGCCACGCCGCCGGGCACCTGGCCGCGGACGCCACCAGCGTCGTCGTCTCCTCCGCGATCCGCCCGGACAACCCCGAGCTGGCCGCCGCTCACGAGCGCGGCATCCCGGTGGTCCACCGCTCCGACGCGCTCGCCTCCCTCATGGACGGTCTGCGCCCCATCGCCGTCGCCGGCACCCACGGCAAGACGACCACGACCTCCATGCTCGCCGTCTCCCTCGGCGCCCTCGGCCTCAAGCCGTCCTACGCCATCGGCGGCGACCTCGATGCCCCGGGCTCCAACGCCGAGCACGGCTCCGGCGAGATCTTCGTCGCCGAGGCCGACGAGAGCGACCGCAGCTTCCACAAGTACGCCCCCGAGGTCGCGATCATCCTCAACGTGGAGCTCGACCACCACGCCAATTACGCCTCGATGGAAGAGATCTACGAGTCCTTCGAGACCTTCGTCGGCCGCATCCGCCCCGGCGGCACCCTGGTCATCGCCGCCGACCACCCCGGCGCTCGCGAGCTGAGCGAGCGGATCTCCGGCCGCTACGACATCGAGGTCGTCACCTACGGCGAGTCCGCGGACGCCGACGTCCGCATCCTCAAGGTCAACCCCCGCGGAATGACCAGCGATGTCACCGTCACCCTCACCAGCGGCAAGATCCTCACCTTCACGGTCTCCGTCCCGGGCCGCCACTACGCCCACAACGCCGTCGCCGCCCTGGCCGCCGGCGTCGCCCTGGGCCTTGCGCCGCACAACCTCGCCTCCGCGCTCGGCAAGTACACCGGCGTCAAGCGCCGCCTCCAGCTCAAGGGCGAGGCGGCCGGCGTCCAGGTCATCGACTCCTACGCCCACCACCCCACGGAGATGACCGCCGACCTGGAGGCCATCCGCGGCGCCGCCGACGGCTCCCGGGTGCTGGTCGTCTTCCAGCCGCACCTCTTCTCCCGCACCCAGGAGCTGGGCACCGAGATGGGCCAGGCGCTCGCCCTCGCCGATGCCTCCGTCGTCCTGGACATCTACCCGGCCCGCGAGGACCCGATCCCGGGCATCACCAGCGCCCTGATCATCGATGCCGCGCGCACCGCAGGCGCCGACGTCACCCCCGAGAGCGACCAGGCCGCCGTCCCGGAGGTCATCGCAGGAATGGCGAAGCCCGGTGACCTTGTTCTCACCATGGGCGCGGGCGATGTGACCGACCTCGGCCCCGCCATCCTGTCCCGCCTGGGCAGCTGAGCTGAGGAGGACCCCAGATGCCGTACGAGATCGACAAGCCCGACGAGCAGTGGCGCGCCGAGCTGACCCCCGCCGAGTACCAGGTGCTCCGCCAGGCCGGCACCGAGCCCGCCTTCGTCGGTGAGTACACCGACACCAAGACCGAGGGCGTCTACTCCTGCCGCGCCTGCGGCGCCGAGCTCTTCCGCTCCGACACCAAATTCGAGAGCCACTGCGGCTGGCCGTCCTTCTACGACCCCAAGGACTCCGCTGCCGTCGAGCTCATCGAGGACCGCACCCACGGCATGGTCCGCACGGAGGTCCGCTGTACCCGCTGCGGCTCCCACCTGGGCCACGTCTTCGAGGGCGAGGGCTACCCGACCCCCACCGACCAGCGGTACTGCATCAACTCGATCTCGCTGCGGCTGAGCCCGGACGAGCAGTGAGCGGTGCGCCGGACGGCAGGTAGCGGACGCGCCCCCGGGGTGCTGAGCCGGCGGACCGCGGTGGGTCGTCCTGGTCCGGTCGCTGCCGGGTGGCCTGATCACCGGCAGGTGAGTTCGGGGTCGCCCCAGTCGGCGTGGTCGGAGTCGTTGCCGTTGCCGCCGTCGGTGACCACGAGGCGCAGTTGGCTGCCGCCGGAAAGGTCTGCGGTGAGGCGCTTCGCGGGCTGGTCGACCGTCATCAGGCCGCTGTCGGCGACCTGGGTGCCGTCCCGGTAGACCTGGAAGACCACGGAGCCGTTCGCGCTCACCTCGTCGTCGAGGCCGACGTCCACGGTGAGGGCGGAGCAGGAGCCGCCGAGGTCGTAGGTGACCTCGTCGTAGGCGTGCGCGCCCAGTCCCTGGGAGTAGGTGGCTCCCTGGATGGTGAGGGGATGTCCGTCGATGCTGCTGTCCTGCCTGAACGGCGCGAAGCTGTATTTCTGGGAGCTCCACGGCCGGTTGCCCAGCGGCACTTTGTGACCGTTCGGCGGTGTGTCCGCGGGACCGGGGCGGGTCGAGTGCGACGGCTTCGCCGGCGACGAGGGCCGGGAGCTCGGGTGCTTCGGCTTCTTGCTGTGCGTGGGGGACGGGGAGCTCGACGGCGATCGGGAAGCGGTCGCGGAGCTCCTGGCGGACGCCGACGGCGGCTGGCCCGTGGCGGGGGCCGAAGAGTGGTCCGACCGGTCGCGGTGCCCGGCCGCGGCATCGCCGCGCTCCGGACCGAACAGGGGGCCGACGGATATGGCGACGCCGGCCAGGACGGCCACGGCGACTGCGAGCACGGTGATCCGCGCCGGTGAGAACCGCGCCCGCCGGGGCTTGTCCGGCGCGTCGGGCGAGACCGTCCCCGAGAAGCTCATGCCGGCCGTGGACGCGCCGCCGGCGCCGGACGGCCGGGCGCCGCCGGCGGGGCCGGGGCCTTGTGCCGGCTGGGCGGCCAGCCAGGACGCGAAGTCGTCACGCAGCTCGGTGTTCCGGGCCGTGCGGTGCCAGGCGGCGGCGGTATGGCGTACCGCCGCGAGCAGGGCGGCCCGCCAGGGCGGATCGTCACCCTCGTCCGGGCCGGGGGAGTGCAGGACGTGGTTGATGGACTCCTTCGCCAGATCCGCCGAGGCCTGGGACGAGCGGCAGCAGTCACGGGCGTAGGCCAGCACGGCCGCGTAGTGCCGTTGGTGGAACTCGTTGAGGGCTATCTGGCCCGTCCGGGCCGTGCCGTCCGGAGCCGGTGTGCCGAACGGAGTGTCCGCCGCCCGGTCGCCGGACAGGGATGCCGCACGGATGCGCCGGACCAGCTCGGTATCGGAGGGTGCTGTCCCACCGGTGGTGTCGCAGTGCTCTTGCATGAGTGGGCTAATGACCCTTCAACGTCCTGACGGGCCATGAAAAATACCGCAAGCAGGACGGGTATCCGGCGGCCGGTGCGTCGTTCGGCACCGGATGGGCCGCGGGCGGCCGGCCCCCGCGGCCCGCCCCGTCACCTCATTTCCACGATTGCCGTCACCACCAGCCCGGACCCGATGAGCCACCCGCCGCTGAAGGCGGTCAGCTCCCTGCCGTCGATCACCGGGCCGGGGACGAGGAGTTGGGCGGTGAAGGTGGCGTCCGACGGGTCGAGGGTGAGGAGCGCGTCCTCGAAGCCGAGCCAGCGGTGGGTGAGGGGGTACCACGCCTTGTAGACGGACTCCTTCGCGCTGAACACCAGGCGGTCCCAGCAGACTTCGGGCTGGGCGCCGGCCAGCCGGCGCAGCTGGGTGCGTTCCTCGGGCAGGGTGATGAGGTCGATCACGCCGGGATCGTCCACGGGCAGATGGGGTTCGGCGTCCAGGCCGACGGTCCGTACGTCCGCGGAGCGGGCCACGGCGGCGGCGCGGTAGCCGGCGCAATGCGTCATGGCGCCCACGATGCCCGCCGGCCACAGCGGCTCCCGTTTGGGGCCGGGGAGCAGGGGCGCCGGGGCGATGCCCAGTTCGGACAGTGCGCTGCGGGCGCAGCGGCGTACGGTGCCGAACTCCTTCTGGCGCTTGGGCACGGCGCCGGACACCAGCGCCCACTCCTCGGGATACATCTCGGCCACCGGGGCGTCGTCAAAGGCCTCGGCGGTCACGACCGGGGCCGGCAGCAGTTTGTCGATCACGCGGGGGTCCCGGTGGTTCCGGCGGCGACGGGGGCGGGCGCGGGCAGGATCCGGACCGGCCGGCCCGGTGCGCGGGAGCGGCGCTGCCACTCCCGCGGATAGCCGAGCGACACCTCCTGATGGGGTACGCCGTCGCAGACCAGCAGCCGCGGGATGTGGAGGTGGCCGTAGACCACCGTGGCGGCACGGAACCGGCGCGGCCAGTCGGCGGTCGCCTCGGTGCCGCACCACAGCGCGAAATCCGGGTACCACAGGGGAGCGGTGGGCTCGCGCACCACCGGCCAGTGGTTGACGAGCACCGTGGGCATCTCCGGTGGCAGGGCGGCGAGCCTGGCCTCGGTGGCGGCCACCCGCGCCTGGCACCACGCCTCCCGCGTCGGATACGGGTCGGGGTGCAGGAAGTGCTCGTCGGTGCAGACCACTCCGGCCTCCACCGCCTGTGCGAGCGCCGCTTCCTTGGACGTCGTGCCCGGCTGCCGGAAGGTGTAGTCGTAGAGGAGGAAGAGCGGTGCGATGACGGCCGGGCCGCCGGCGCCCTCCCAGACCGGATACGGGTCCTCGGGGGTGAGGACGCCCAACTCGCGGCAGATCTCCACCAGATGCTCATAGCGCGCCACGCCGCGCAGCTGCACCGGGTCCTGCTCCGGCGTCCACAGCTCGTGATTGCCGGGCACCCAGATCACCTTGGCGAACCGGCTGCTGAGCAGGGTGAGCGCCCAGCGGATGTCGGAGACGTACTCGCCGACGTCGCCGGCGACCAGCAGCCAGTCGTCGTCGGACTCCGGTCTTAAGCCCTCGACGATGTCGCGGTTCTCCTGGTAGCGGACGTGCAGATCGCTGACGGCCACCAGGGTGCCGCGGTGGCCGCTGCCTTGGGGGGAGCCGGGAGCGGGTGTGGGGGCGGTTGTGGGGGTGCTCCCGGCGGCGCCGGGAGGGAGGGTGCGGATCTCGTAGGTCACCCCCGAAGTAAAGACGGTACGGGGGAGAGAGTGAAGGGCGGCCCGGGTGGCGGGGCTCCGCGTCACCGGCCTGGCGGTGGGGATCCGCGTCACCGGCCGCGCGGTGGGGGAGCGGGCCGGCCGCCGGACCCGCCGGCCCCGGAGCCGATGGACCCGCCGGGCCTGCCGGACCCGCCGGGCTTGCCGGACCCGCCGAGATTGCCGGAACCGCCGGGCCTGCCGGTCCCGCCGGACGGGGCGCTGCCGCCGCGGATACGGGTGGCCAGCCAGAGGTCGAAGCGGTCGTCGGGGTCGTCGAGGCGGCGGCCGGTGAGGTCCATGGCCTTGTCGAGGCGGTTGCGCACGGTGTGCCGGTGGACGCCGAGCCGCCGGCTGGTGGCGTCCCACGCGCCGCCGGTCTCCAGCCAGGCCGCGAGGGTGGCGATCAGCTCCTCGCCGTGGTCCGCGAGGTCGAGCGGGCCGAGCACGGCGTCGGCGTAGCCGTGCAGCGTACTGCGGTCGCCCAGGTCGAGCAGCAGCCGGCTGGCCTGGCTCTGCCGGGCCTCCGCGGGCTCGTTGCCCGCCCTGCTGACGGCGAGCAGCCCGGCCGCCTGGCGCAGCGACACCCGGACCGCTTCGGGGGCGGTGGCCGGCCCGATCCCGGCCGGGCAGCGCGGGGCGAAGCGGGCGAGCACTTCGCGGATGTCCAGCTCCTCACCCACCACCGCCTCGATGACCGCGCCCGGCGCCCCGTCCACGACCCTGACCAGGCCGCCGGGCACCGCCAGCGCCAGATCGGCGGCCATCTCCTGCGCGGCGCCGTCGGCGGGCCGGGTTCCGTCTGCGGGCTGGGTCCTGTCCGCGGACCCGTTTCCGCCCGCGGACTCGGTCTCGTCCATGGGCGCGGTCCCGGTTGTCGACCCGTGTCCGTTCCCCGTTCCCGTTCCCGCTCCCGATCCCGCTCCCGTTCCACTTCCGGTTGCGGCTGACGCGGTGCGCGCTGCCGTATGGCCCCCCGGGGCGTCCTCCGCGGCCACCACGACCCCCCGCACCCGCTCGGCCGTCAGTCCCACCGAGCGCAGCATGTCCCGGGCCCGGTCGGCGGACGGATCCTCGTCGGCCAGCAGCTCCGACAGCAGCGCCGACCGGCGGCGGCGCTCCGGCTCATCGCGGAGATGGCGGCGCTCCAGCTCCAGCGAGAGCAGCGAGACCAGGCCCGGTACGACCGAACGGGCGGCGTCGTCCAGCCGGCCGGTGAGCAGCAGCAGTCCGCGCAGCCGCCGCGCGCCCAGCGGCTGCACCTCCAGCTGCTGCCCCGCGGCCGTGCTGGACGCGCTGCCGCGCAGTCCCCGCGCGGCGACCCGGTCCAGCAGCTCGTGTGCCTGCGCCGGCAGGGGCCGCGACTCGCGCTCGCTGGTGGCGAGCAGCCGTCCGAGCGGGTCGAGCACCGCCGCGCTCACGCCGGTGGCGGCCGCCCACTCCGCCAGCATCGGCCGCAGCCCGTCGCCGGTCGCCGCGGCGGTCAGCCGGCGCTGGGTCGCGAACGCCCGCTGCAGCAGCGCGCGCTGTTCGTCGGCCCGTGCGTCGAAGACCGCCTTGGTGACGGCGATGAACGGCACCTCGTCGGGCACCGTCAGCAGCGGCAGACCGGCCTCCTCGGCTGCTCGCACCAGTGGCTCGGGCGCCTCCTGGTACGGCAGTCCCTGCCCCAGCCCGAGCGCCAGACAGGCCGCCCCGCCCTCGGCCGCGTCCCGGACGTACGCCCGGCAGGCGGCCGGCTCCATCGGCAGCAACAGGCCGATGGTCATGAGGAGTTCGCCGCCCTGCAGCCACTTCCCCGGCGTCGGCAGGTCCGAGACCGTCGCCGCTTCGATGGTGCGGGCCAGCTGCTGCGGCGGCACGTCGTAGGTGACCGACAGGCGGAGATCGGGCCGGGCCAGCAGATCGGAGAGATGCAGGGGCATGGACACAGTGTCCATCAGTTGCCAAGAGAATGGACGATCGGGCGAGGGGGGCATCGGGCGATCGGGCGTGAACGGGCGATCGGGCGAACGGGGTGGTGGGCGGTGAGTGGCGGCGGCCGTGGCGGACGGTTTCCGGGGACGGCCGACGGGCTCCCGGGACGGCTAGCGACTTCCGGGAACGGCCGACGGGCTCTGCGGATGAGCCCCTGCGCCATCGCCCGTTATGGTCGAGAGGTGGGGGAGTGAGACTGCTCCTCACCTCCCGGCCCGATCGATCGACGGAGGGACGTGAGCAGGTATGCAGGCGGCGTTTCTGGTGGCTACCGAGGGCACCGAGCAGGTCGAGCTGACCCGGCCGTGGCAGGCGGTGACCGACGCGAGCGGCGGCCCGACGCTGGTCTCCACCCGCGCGGGGAAGGTGCAGGCGTTCCACCACCTGGACAAGGCGGACACCTTCCCCGTCGACCTGACGGTGGACGAGGCGACCGCGGCGGACTTCGACGGGCTGGTGCTGCCCGGCGGCGTGGCCAACCCGGACGCCCTGCGCCTCGACGAGCGGGCCGTGGCGTTCGTCAGGTCGTTCTTCGACGCCGGGAAGCCGGTGGCCGCCATCTGCCATGCACCGTGGACGCTCATCGAGGCCGATGTGGTGCGCGGCCGCACGCTGACCTCCTGGCCGAGCCTGCGCACCGACCTCCGCAACGCGGGCGCCACCTGGGTCGACGAACAGGTCCAGATCTGCACCGGCGGACCGAACACCCTGATCACCAGCCGGAAGCCGGCCGATCTGGAGGCCTTCTGCGCGGCGTTCGTCTCGGAGTTCTCGCACTGAGGCCCCGCGACTGAGACCCGAGGGCTGAGGCGCGGGGAGTATGGCCCGGCGACCGCATCTACGGCCCGAGCACCACTACCGACTCCGGGGGCAGCCGCAGCACACCGTCCGCCCCGGGAAGCCGGGCACCGGGCCAGCCCGCGAGCGCCTGCAGCGCGCCGGCGCCGACCGAGCCGGTGCCGTCCGAGCCGGTGCCGACGGAGCTGGTGCTGACCCAGCCGTTGCCGTTCGTGTCCGCACCCCCGCCGCCCCGGCCGCCCCCGCTGCTCCCGTCGCCCGGGCCGTCCCCGTCCGCGCCGTCCCCCGTGACCGGAATGGCCGCCGTGGTCTCCCGCGCGAGATTGACCGCCACCTGTAGCGGTCCGCGCCGCAGCAGGAGCCAGCGGGCCCGCTCGTCGTAGTGGACGGCGGTGTGGCGTGGATCGGGGTCGGTCAGCGGCGGCAGCTCGTGGCGCAGCGCCAGCAGCGTACGGTGCCAGGCCAGCAGCGCGGTGTGCGGCTCCACGGCGGGTTCGCTCCAGTCCAGGACGCAGCGGTCGCGGGTCGCGGGGTCCTGCGGATCCGGCCAGTCCTCGGCTTGGCCGGCCCAGTCGTACGCGGCGAACTCGCGACGGCGCCCGGCGCGTACCGCCTCCGCCAGCTCCGGATCCGTGTGAGCGGTGAAGTACTGCCACGGGGTGGTCGCGCCCCACTCCTCGCCCATGAACAGCATCGGGGTGAAGGGCGCGCACAGCACCAGGGCGGCCGCGCAGGCCAGCAGCCCCGGGGAGAGCCCGGCCGCGAGCCGGTCGCCGAGCGCACGGTTGCCGATCTGATCGTGCGTCTGGGCGTAGGCGAGCAGCCGGTATGCGGGCGTCACCCGCAGGTCGAGGGGCGCGCCGTGCACCCTGCCGCGGAAGCTGGAGTACGTCCCGTCGTGGAAGAAGCCGCCGGTCAGCGTCTTGGCGAGGGCAGCGAGCGGGGCGCGCGCGAAGTCGGCGTAATAGCCCTGGGATTCGCCGGTGAGCGCGGTGTGCAGGGCGTGGTGGAAGTCGTCGTTCCACTGGGCGTGCAGCCCGTGCCCGCCATCGGCCCGCGGAGCGGTGGTGCGCGGATCGTTGAGATCGGATTCGGCGACGAGGAACAGCGGGCGCCGCAGCTGCCCGGCCAGCGCGTCGACGGCGGCGGAGAGGGCGCCCAGGAAGTGCGGGGTGCCGTCGTCGTGCAGCGCATGGACGGCATCCAGCCGCAGCCCGTCGAGCCGGTAGTCCCGCAGCCAGGACAGCGCGCAGTCCAGGAAGTAGTCGCGCACCTCGTCGCTGCCGGGGGCGTCGAGGTTGACCGCGGCGCCCCACGGCGTGTGATGGGTGTCGGTGAAGTACGGCCCGAACTCCGGGAGATGGTTGCCGGAGGGGCCGAGGTGGTTGTGCACCACATCGAGCACCACCCCCAGGCCGTGGCCGTGCGCCGTGTCCACGAACCGCTTGAACCCGTCCGGTCCGCCGTACGGTTCGTGCACCGCCCAGGGCGCGACCCCGTCGTAGCCCCAGCCGTGGTTGCCGGGGAACGGGCAGACCGGCATCAGGGAGACATGGGTGATGCCCAGGTCGGCGAGGTGGCGCAGCCGCGCGGCCGCGGCGTCGAAGGTGCCCTCGGGGGTGTACGTCCCGAGGTGCAGCTCGTAGAGGACCGCGGCCGGCAGCGGGCGGCCGGGCCAGGGATGCCGCCACCCGAACCGGTCGTGCTCGACGACCGCGGCCGGGCCGCCGGGGCCGTCCGGCAGCCGCGCGGCCCGCGGATCGGGCAGCGGCGGCCCGCCGTCGAGCCGGAAGCCGTACCGGTCCCCGTCGCGGGCCGGAGTCTCGGTACGCCACCAGGCCGCGCGTCCGGCGTCGCGCTCCAGCGGGACGTCCGGCTCGCCGGCCCGTTCACCCGCCCACTGGAGAGCGACCTGCGCGGCCTTCGGAGCCCACACCTCGAACAGCACGGCCGTCCTCCTTCGTTCGCTCCGGTCCCGACGGAGAAAGCATGCCCGTCCGCCGCCCGGCAGCCCCTCCCGGCGACACGGGCTCTCGTGCCGTCCGGCCCGGCCGTCCGCCCCGGCCGTCACTACGAGCCGTGCACCCACCTGCACCGCCGCCCCCGTGCCCACCTGCGCCGCCCCCCTCAGTACTCACCCGCACCCACCCGCACCCACCTGCACCGCCCCCGCGCCCACCTGCAAGGTCCCCGCGCCCAACACCGCCTGGACAGCGGGTCGTGGTGGCCGGAGAATCACGCTATGACTTCGCTCGAGTTCCCCGCGCGCCCCGCGCGCCCGTCGGATGCGGACCGGGAACGCGCTCTTGATCTGCTGCGCGACGGCGCGGCACAGGGACGGCTGTCCCAGGACACCTTCCTGCGACGACTGGAACTCGTCCTCACTGCCCAGCAGCAGTCCGAAATCGAACTGGTCACTGCCGACCTGGCCGACCGGGGCAAGGTCCAGGGCACCCTCCTGCGGATGGTGGGCCGCGCCTCCGCGTTCCACATCCGGGTACGCCGCGCCTGGCGCCGCGAGCGGCTGCCGAAGCTGCTGCTGCCCGAGCCGGGCCCGCTGCCGCTGCTCATAGGGCGGGCGCCGGGCGTCGGCCTGCGGCTCAACCACGACACGGTCTCCCGCGCCCACGCCGAACTCCGCAGCGCGGGCAACGGCTGGCTGCTGCGCGACCTCGGCTCCACCAACGGGACCTGCGTCAACGGCCGCCGGGTGGTGGGCGAGGTGCCGGTCGGCCCCGGTGACCACATCACCTTCGGCCAGGTGGATTACGTCCTGACGCAGCGGTGAACGGGCGGCGCGGCCGGACCACCGCGCCGGTCCCCGACGGCCGCGCCGCCGCACCCCGCCCGGGGCGCGGCAGCCGCCGACTCATCCGGACGCACCGTGCGGCGCCGCATCCCGCCGCACCGGCCGGTCGCCCGACGGGTACGACATCCACACCCCTTCACCATGCGTCAGACCGGGCAACAGCCCCTGGAACTCCTGGACCCTGCGGGCCGGGAGCGAACCGCTGACCAGCCAGGAATGCCGCCCGCCGGTGGTCTCGGCGAATTCGGCGCCCAGGGCCGCGAGACGGGCGGTCACCGCGGCGAGCGCGGCGAGCGGGACCTCGGCCTCGAAGGCGTGGTACGGCTCGTGGACCCGGGTGCCGGCCGCCCGCAGCGCCCGCTCCAGCACCGGGGCCGTGACCGCACGGAAATCCCCCGCGGTACTGAGCGGGCCGACGAAACCGGAACGCGTCAGCACCACCCGGCAGTCCGTCACCGCCCACCCGTGCGGTCCGCACCGCAGGGTCGCCAGGGCGGTCTCCTCGATGGCCTGGTGGAAGCCGTGCGGCAGGGCGCCCAGTTCGGTCTCGTAGGTGAACACCGGGCCGGAGCCACGGGTGCCCGGCTCGACCCGGAGGCCGACCGTGGCCCAGGGACCGGTGTGCCCGCGCCTGGCGATCTCCTGGCAGGCCTCGCCCACCCCGGACGGCCGCTCGACGCACACCACCCGGCTGGGCGCGAACTCCGCCTCGATGCCGTGCTCCTGGCGCACGGTGGCGGCGATGATCTCCTTCTGCACCTCGCCGTGCAGCAGCACCGAGGTCGCGCCGCCCGGCGCGGGGCGGGCCCGTAGCAGCGGGTCCTGGTCGGCGAGCGCCAGCAGCGCGGCACGCAGCGCCGCGGCCTGTGCCGGACGGCGGGCGCTGACCAGGGTTTCGAGGGTGGGGGCGGCGAACAGGGCGCCCCCGGCGGGGACCTCGGCGGGGTCCTCGGCGGGGTCCTCGGCGGGGTCCTCGGCGGCCGGCCGGAGACGGTCACCGGTCCGCACGCCGGGCAGCCCCCGGACCACCCCGATATTGCCCGGGGTGAGCGGCCCGCCGTCGCCGGGCGGGCGGCCGACGACCTGGAGAGCGGTGATCCGCCCGGTCAGGTGCCCGCCGGGGCCGTCCGCCGCCCCTGCCCGGTGCAGCTCGACCTGCTGCCGGGGCCGCAACTCGCCCCCGTAGAGCCGGATATGGGCGGTCCGTTCGCCGTTCGGCGGCTGCTGGACGGCGAAGACCGTGCCCCGTGGAGTGGTGCCCGGGAGGGCGGGCGCCGGCGGAATCAGCCGGACCATGCCGTCGATGAGCGCGCCGACGCCCTGACCGCCGAGCGCGGAGCCGAAGTACACCGGGTGCAGCGATCCGTCGGCGGTCCGGGCGGCGAGCGCGGCGCGGAGCCGGTCCGCGGTCAGCCCCGGCCCGTCCGGCCCCTCGCCGTCCCGGCCGCGCTCCCGCCCTTCGGCGCCAGGCCTCGCCGGCCCCGGCGGACCCACAGGACCCGCCGGCCCTGCTGGTCCCGCCGAATCCACCAACCGGGCCAGGACCGACTCGTCCACCTCGGCCACCACTTCGGCGATCTGCTCGCGGGCCCGTGGGGCCTCCGGCGAGTACGGCACCACCTCGGCCCGCGAGGTGCCGAGGCCGGTCACGAACGTCATCGGGACGGCGGCCGGAGTCAGCAGCCGGCGGATGTCCGCGAGCAGCTCCTCGTCCCGGGCGCCGGCCCGGTCGATCTTGTTGACGAACAGCAGGGTGGGCAGCCGCAGCCGCCGCAGCGTCTTCATCAGCACCCGGGTCCTGGCCTGGACGCCCTCCACCGCGGACAGCAGCAGTACGGCACCGTCGAGCACCCCCACGGCGCGCTCGACCTCGGCGATGAAGTCGGCATGGCCGGGAGTGTCGATGAGGTTGATCTGCACCTCGCCGACGGTGAAGGAGGCGACGGCCGAACGGATGGTGATACCGCGCTGCCGCTCCAGCTCGCCGGTGTCCGTTTGGGAGTCACCCGCGTCGACACTGCCGAGCCGGCCGATGGCACCGGTGTCGAACAGCAGCCGCTCGGTGAGGCTGGTCTTACCCGCGTCGACGTGGGCGAGAATCCCGATGTTCAGGGTGTGCGAAACAAGCATGGAAAGGGGTTTCCTCAAGAACTGTCGTCCGGCTGGGGCGATGAGTAGTTCCGAGGAATCCGCGCATTCCATGCTCCTGGTGTGGGGAAAAACGGGCGTACGGGGTCATGGTGCCAGCCGTGCGCGGGGCCGCAACCGAATTAACGGGCGGTGGCCCGGGCCGCCGTTCTGTGCTGGTGCAGCCCCCGGCCCGCCAGCGTCATGAAAGCCTCGCCGACCGCCTCCGACAGCGTCGGGTGCGCATGGAGGTGCGCGGCGACATCGGCCGGTTCGGCGTCCCAGGCCACGATCAGCTGGCTCTCCGCGATCATCTCCGAGACGTGCGGCCCGACGAGATGGACGCCGAGCACCGCGCCGGCCGCCTCGCCGCCCGCCCCGTCCGCCGCGGCGATCACCTTCACCATGCCGCCCTGACCGTGCACCTTGCCCTTGGCGGTGGCGGCCAGCGGCAGGGTGTTGACCTTGACCTTCAGCCCGCGGTCGCGCGCCTCGGCCTCGGTCAGGCCGACCGAGGCGGTCTGCGGCGAGGAGTACGTCACCCGCGGCACGGTCGCGTAGTCCACCGCCCGGCCGGGCAGGCCCGCCAGCGTCTCGGCCACCAACAGGCCCTCCGCGAACGAGGCATGGGCCAGCCCCAGGGAAGGCGGCGGCAGCAGGTCACCGACCACATGGATGCCCGGCACGGCGGTCTCCAGCCGCGAGTGGTCCGCCGGTGCGACGAACCCCCGCTCGTCCGCCGACAGCCCGGCGGCCGCAAGGTCCAGCCCGTCCGTCACCGGGACCCGCCCCACCGCCACCAGCAGCCGCTCGGTCTCGATCACCAGCTCCTCGCCCCCAGGTGTGCGCACCGTGGCCCGCACACCGTCCGGCAGCAGCTCGGTGCCGGTCAGCGTCGAGCCCGTACGCACCGCGATACCGCGCCTCTTCAGCCCGCGCGCCAGTTGGCGGCCGACGTCCTCGTCCTCCAGTGGAAGCAGCCGCTCCGCCGCCTCGACGAGAGTGACCTCGGCGCCCATGGAGCGGTGGAAGGACGCGTACTCGACCCCGATCGCGCCGCCGCCCAGGGCCATCACGGACGCCGGGAGCCCCGGGGCGAACAGCGCGTCGTCGCTGTTCACGACGCGACGGCCATCGGCCGCCAGGCCCGGCAGCAGGCGTGGCCGGGAGCCGGTGGCAAGGACGATGCCGCGCCGCGCGGTGAACTCCCCGGCGCCCTCGATGCGGACGCCGCGGGGGCCGGTCAGCCGTGCCGTTCCCCGGACGGTCCGTACGCCTGCCGCCTGCAGGCTCCCCACCACACCTTGGTGGTTGCGGGCGACGAGGGTGTCGCGGGTGGCCACCAGGGCCGGCCAGTCCAGGGAGTCGACGGTGGCCTTGACGCCCCACCGCTCGCGGGCCTCCGCGATGCCGTCCACCAGCTCGGCGGCGTGCAGCATGGCCTTGCTGGGGATGCAGCCACGGTGCAGGCAGGTGCCGCCGACCAGGTCACGCTCGGCCAGCACCACCCGCAGACCCAGGGACGCGGCGCGCAGCGCGGTGCTGTAGCCACCGGTGCCGCCTCCGATGACCAGGACGTCCGTCGTGTGCATGTCTGTCTGACTCATGTGAGCAGACTCCGCCCACCTGCGGTGATGAGTCCAAGGCAATGTTTCCATGGAGTCGATGAAGAGGCTTCATGGGGTGTGGCTTCATGAGGCGGGCCGGGCGCAGGGGGAGGGGCGGGCATGAGCCTGCGGCAGATGGAATACCTCGTCGAGGTCGTCGAGCGGGAGTCCTTCACCCGCGCCGCCGAGGCGCTGCACGTCACCCAGTCCGCGCTCTCGCATCAGATCAAGGCGCTGGAGAGGGAGGTCGGCGGCCCGCTGCTGGAACGGATGACCCGCGGGGTGCGGCTGACCGCGATGGGGCGGGCCTACTTCCCGCACGCCGAACTCGCCGTCCGCAGCGCCCGGCAGGCCCGTCGCGCCGCGCTCGCGGCGGGCGGCGCCCGGAGCGGCGAACTGCATATCGCGACGGTGCACGCCCAGGCGATCGGGGTCCTCCCGGAGGTCTGTGCCCGCTGGGCCCGCGAGCATCCGGGCGTGCGCCTGGTGCTCCACGAGTACGCCACCACCGAGGAGCTGTCCGACCAGATGGCCCGCGGCGTCGCCGATATGGCGCTCGGCCCGCCTCCCCGGGACTGGCCGGGCCCGGTCACGGTCGTGGGACAGGAACGGATGGTGCTGGTCGTCCCGCACGGTGACCCGCTCGCCGCCCGGGAGTCGGTACGCCTCGCGGAGCTGGCGGACCGCCCGTGGGTGCGCTGCAGCCTGGAGCCGGTGGTCGGCGGACGGCGCTGGCTGGACCTGGAGTGCGAACGGGCCGGCTTCACACCGCGTACCGCCGTCCGCACCCAGCACAGCTCGACTGCCGTCCGGATGGCCGCGGCGGGCGTCGGCGTGCTGCTGACCGCGGCCCATGAACTCGTCGGCCTGGACTGTGCGTCGGTGCCCACCGACCCGCCCTGGCGCCGCGATATCACCGTCTTCTCACGGGTCGAACTGACCGGCGCCGCCGTGGAGTTCACCGGGTACCTCCGCGCGGCGGGGCACACCGGCGACGCCGCGACCTGAAGCCCCTCACTCCGCCACGAACAGCGCCACCGGAGACACCGCCAGCAGCTCGCTCAGCCCCACCGCCGCGCCCCCCGGCAGTTCGCGGCCGGTCAGCAGTTCGCGCCAGGGGCCGCCGGCCGGCAGCCGTAGCAGGGTGTCCCACCAGCCGCCGGTCTCCACCAGGCGCAGCGACAGACGGGTCACCACCGTCAGCACCCGGCCACTGCGGCAGAACGCCACACAGTGCTCGGCCGCCGGGCCCTCCGTGTACACCGGCTCGTACGACGCGGTGGCGCCGAACCACTGGGGACGGGCGCGCCGCAGCCGCAGTGCCGCGGCGGTCAGCCGGAGCTTTTCGTCGGACAGGTCGCGTGGCGCGACTCCGGCGTCCAGTTCGGACAGCAGCTCCGGACCGAAGCGGGCCGGCCGCCGGTTGTCCGGGTCGACCAGCGCGGCATAGGCGCGTTCGGTGCCCTGATAGAGGTCGGGGACGCCCGGCATGGTGAGATGCAGCAGCGCCGCGCCCAGCACATTGGCGCGGACGAAGGGGGCGACTTCCTCGTCCAGCGCGGCGAGCGGTGCGCCCGTGGGACCGCACGGCCCGTTGCGCACGAACTCCTCGACCGCCTCCTCGTAGCCGGTGTCCGGCTCCGTCCACGAGGTGCGCAGCCCGGCCTCCCGTACGGCCTTGAGGACCGCGGGCGCCACCCGCTCCGCCGCGGCTCCGTCGCGGGGCGCCCCCAGGCCGAACGCGGTCTGCCAGGCCAGCCACGACACCATCGGGTCCGCCGGGCCTGCGCCGCCCTGCCCACCGGCGCCGACGTCGCACACCGCCCCCTCGGCCATCGCGCCCAGCACGTCCCGCCACCGGTCCGGGCACTCCGAGAGCACCGCGATCCGGGCCCGGACATCGGCGCTGCGCTTGGTGTCGTGCGTGGAGAGCACCGTGCCGGCCGCCGGACGGTCCCGCTGCACCCGTGCGCAGTATGCATGGAACGCCTCCGGGGGGAGCGCCGGCTCCCCGGGGGCGCCGCCGACCTCGCAGGCCGACAGCAGCACCGGATAGCGGTAGAAGGCGGTGTCCTCCACGGACTTGGCGTGCAGCGCGGACGCGGTCTGGGCGAACCGCGCGGCGAAGTCGGCGCAGTCCCTGCGGTCGTGATCCGGGTGGTCCGGCAGCCGGCCGAGCGCCAGATCGTGGATCAGATCCACCGCCCGCGCCTCCTCGGGCACCCGGAAGGCGGTGCGCGCCCCCGCCGCGGCCGTGCCCAGCATCGCCGCGTCCTGCTCGGCCTGCCCCGGGTCCGCGGGGTACGGGCGGTAGACCGGCAGCCGCACCATCAGCTCACGGATGGCGTGGCGCAGCGCCCACGGCGCATGGTCGCCCGGGTCGGGGACGCGTGCGCTGATCCGGGTCGCGGTCCGCACCAGCCGCTCGACCTCGGCGGCCAGATCGTGCGTGATGACCTCGTACGCGGCCCGGCGCACCGTCTCCTCCCAGTCGCCGCCCTCGTCGGCCAGCGGGGTGACGAAGTCCCGGTAGTGGGAGAAGAGCCGCCCTGCGCCCTGCGGGCAGACGAACAGACCGTCGATGTGGCGCAGGGCGTCATAGCCCGTGGTGCCCGCGCAGGCCCAGCTCTCCGGCAGCAGTTCGCCGCCGGTGAGGATCTTCTCGACCACCGTCCAGCGGCCACTGGTCCCCTCGTGCAGGCGGGCCAGATAGCCGCCGGGGTCCACCAGGCCGTCCGGATGGTCGATGCGCAGCCCGTCGATGACACCCTCGCGGATCAGCCGCAGCACCGTGCCATGGGTCGCCTCGAAGACCTCGGGGTCCTCGGCACGGACCGCGATCAGCTCCGCAATGGTGAAGAAGCGGCGGTAGTTGAGCTCACTGCGAGCCAGCCGCCACCAGGCGAGGCGGTACCACTGAGCTTCCAGGAGGCGGGTCAGTTCCAGCCCCTCCGTACCGGGGCGCAGCGGAAAGGCATGCTCCTGATAGCGCAGCACGTCGCCCTCGACGCGGAAGTGCCGCGCCTCGTCGCCGAGCCGGCCCCCGAGCACCGGCAGCAGCAGCCGGCCGCCGTGTCCGGCGTCCCAGTCGATGTCGAACCACCGCGCGTACGGGGACGCCGGGCCGTCGCGCAGCACCTGCCACAGCGGTCCGTTCAGCGACACCGGCGCGGGCACGGCCATGTGGTTCGGCACCAGGTCCACGACCAGCCCGAGGCCGTGCGATCTGGTCGTCGCCGCCAGTGCCCGCAGCCCCGGCTCGCCGCCCAGCTCGGCCCGTACCGCCGCGTGATCGACCACGTCATAGCCGTGTGTGGACCCCGGCACCGCCTCCAGGACCGGCGAGAGATGCAGATGGGAGACGCCCAGCGCGGCCAGATGCGGGACCGCCCGCTCGGCGGCGGCGAACGGGAAGTCCGGCTGGAGCTGCAGCCGGTAGGTGGCGGTCGGCGACGGACTCGGTGGCTGCGTCATGGGGACACCCGTACCCCGCTGACGGCCCGTTGTCTCCTCCCCGCCCGGCATGGGTGTCGTCCCTTCCTCCAACGGGGCGGGCACAACGGCCGTAGATCTTCGTACGTCCGGTGCGTGGGGTGCGCGGACCGCGCCCGATAGCGTCCGGCAATGACCGCTGCAACAGCCACCTATCGCCGGGTGCTGGCCCTGAGCGGGCCGGTGCTGCCCGTCGTCTCCTTCCTCGGCAGACTCCCGACGGCCATGTGCCAGCTCGGCAGTCTGCTGCTGGTGGCGAGGACAAGCGGCTCGCTGGCGACCGCGGGCCTGGTGGGCGGCGCGCTGGCGGCGGGTCAGACGGTGGGCGGGCCGCTGCTGGGCCGGCTCGCCGACCGGCACGGTCAGCGGCCGGTGGTGCTGGCCGCCTGCTGGTTCGATGCGGTCGCGGTGGCCGCGCTGGTGGCCGCCGCCCTCGCCCGGGCCGGCGCGCTGCCGCTCGCCCTGGCCGGGCTGCTGGCCGGCGCCGGCGTCCCGCAGATCGGGCCGCTGGCCCGTACCCGGCTCGTGGCGCTCGCCCACCGCGTCCGGGCCGACGACCGCCTGGTCAACACCGCCCTGTCCTTCGAAGGCACCCTGGACGAGATGTCGTTCGTGCTCGGCCCGGCGCTGGTGGGCCTGTCCGCCACGGTGGCCCACCCGGCCGTGGCGCTCGGCCTGGCCGCGCTGCTGCTCGCGGTCTGCGGCTCGGCGTTCGCGCTGCATCCGACGGCGGTGGCCGTGCAGCCGCCGGACGGACGCCGCGGCCTGGCTCCCCGCGTGGGTCCGCACCGCGACGGTCCGCACCGCGCCCGGGTTCCCCGCGCCCGTCCGCACCGCGCCCGGGCGCCTCGCGCCCGGATGCCCCGCGCCGTGCACGGCCTGCGCGCCTCGATGGCGTTGCAGGGCGTGATCTTCGGCGCCTGCCAGGCCGGCATCACCGCGCTCACCGCACGCCTCCACCAGCCCGCCCAGGCCGGACTCGTCTACGCCGCGATGGGGGTGATGAGCGCCGCCGCCGGACTCTCGCTGGCGCTGGTCCCCGCCCGGATCACCCTGCCGACGCGCCGGCGGGCGGCCGCCGCCGCGCTGCTCGTGCTCTCCGTTCCGCTGCTGTGCGTACGGTCCCTGGGCACGCTCTATCCGGTCGTCGTGGTGCTCGGGGTGGCCATCGCCCCGCATCTGATCACGGTCTTCGGCCTCACCGAACGGCTGGTGCCGGCCGGCAGACTGGCCGAATCGATGGCCTTCCTCACCAGCGCGGTGGTCGGCGGCCAGGCCCTGTCCCTGGCCGCCTCCGGCCGGCTCGCCGAGGCCCACGGCCCCTCCGCCGCCTTCGCCGTCGCCGTCGGAGCCGCCGCAGCGATCCTCGGCCTCGCCCTCGGCTCCCCGGCCCGGCGCCCCGCCGCCACTAGGCAGGTCGCTGCAGCACCAGCAGGCTCCGGCCGATGAGCGTCAGCCGGTCGCCGGCCTTGACCTTGGCACCGCCCCCGTCCGCCACCGCCTGCGGCCGGTCGGTGTCCACCACGATCTGCCACTGCCGGCCCAGGTGCTCGGGGACGATGAACTCCTTCTCCTGGTCATGGGCGTTGAACATCAGCAGGAACGAGTCATCGGTGACCGGTTCGCCCCGCGGACCCGGCTCGGAGATCGAGCTGCCGTTGAGGAACACCGCCAGCGACTTGGCGTGCACCGACTGCCAGTCGCGCGGCCCCATCTCCTCGCCGCCCGCCGTGAACCACACGATGTCGGACAGCTCGTCGTGGGTGCCCTCCATCGGGTGCCCCTGGAAGAACCGCCGGCGCCGGAACACCGGATGGTCGCGCCGCAGCCACACCATCTGCCGGACGAACTCCAGCAGCGTCCACTGCTCCGCGTCCCCCTCCGGCGTAGCGCCCCCCTCCGGCACCGCGTCCCCCGACGACGCCTCATCCGCCTCCGATGCCTCGTACGCCTCGTCCGTGGGCCCGGGCTCGTCGGCTGCGCCGGCGCTCCCGCCCGGCCCCCGCTCCGGCCAGCGCACCCACGACAGCTCGTTGTCCTGGCAGTACGCATTGTTGTTGCCGTCCTGGCTGCGGCCGAACTCGTCCCCGTGGCTGAGCATCGGCACGCCCTGCGACAGCATCAGCGTGGCGACGAAGTTGCGCATCTGCCGCGCCCGCAGCCGGCGCACCCCGGGATCGTCGGCCGGCCCCTCGGCACCGCAGTTCCAGGACCGGTTGAAGCGCTCACCGTCCCGGTTGTCCTCGCCGTTGGCCTCGTTGTGCTTCTCGTTGTACGCGACCAGATCGTGCAGCGTGAATCCGTCATGGCAGGTCACGAAGTTCACCGAGGCCAGCGGCCGCCGCCCGTCCTCCTGATAGAGGTCCGAGGAACCCGTCAGCCGGGACGCGAACTCGGCCAGGGTGCGCGGTTCGCCCCGCCACAGGTCCCGCACGGTGTCGCGGTACTTCCCGTTCCACTCGGTCCACAGCGGCGGGAAGTTCCCCACCTGGTAGCCGCCCTCGCCGACGTCCCACGGCTCGGCGATCAGCTTCACCTGGCTGACGACCGGGTCCTGGTGGACCAGATCGAAGAACGACGACAGCCGGTCCACCTCGTGGAACTGCCGGGCCAGCGTCGCCGCCAGATCGAAGCGGAAGCCGTCCACCCGCATCTCCTGCACCCAGTAGCGCAGCGAGTCCATCACCAGCTGCAGCACATGCGGGCTGCGCATCAGCAGCGAGTTCCCGGTGCCGGTGGTGTCCATGTAGTACTGCTTGTCGTCCGACAGCCGGTAGTACGAGGCGTTGTCCAGCCCCCGGAACGACAGCGTCGGGCCCAGATGGCTGCCCTCGGCGGTGTGGTTGTAGACGACATCGAGGATCACCTCGATACCGGCCTGGTGCAGTGCCCGCACCGCCGTCTTGAACTCCAGCACCTGCTGGCCGCGGTCGCCCCAGGACGCATAGGCGTTGTGCGGGGCGAAGAAACCGATGGTGTTGTAGCCCCAGTAGTTCGTCAGCCCCGCGTCCACCAGCCGGTGGTCCTGGACGAACTGGTGCACCGGCATCAGCTCCAGCGCGGTCACCCCGAGCTTGGTGAGGTGGTCGATGATCGCCGGATGCGCCAGCGCGGCGTAGGTGCCGCGCAGCTCCTCGGGAAGCTCCGGATGGCGCATCGTCAGGCCCTTGACATGGGCCTCGTAGAGCACCGTCTCGTGATACGCGGTGCGGGGCGGGCGGTCGTCACCCCAGTCGAAGTACGGGTTGACCACCACCGACGCCATGGTGTGCGGCGCCGAGTCGAGATCGTTGCGGACCTCGGGACGCCCGAAGTGGTAGCCGTAGACGGCCTCGTCCCAGTCGATCCGGCCGCTCATGGCCCGTGCGTACGGATCAAGCAGCAGCTTCGCCGAGTTGCAGCGCTGCCCCCGTTCCGGTTCATAGGGACCGTGCACCCGGAAGCCGTAGCGCTGCCCCGGCATCACCCCCGGAAGATACGCGTGCCGCACATTGGCGTCGCTCTCCCGCAGCTCGACGGCGGTCTCCGAACCGTCGTCGTGCAGCAGACACAGTTCGATGCGCTTCGCGGCTTCGGAGAACACCGCGAAGTTGGTGCCCGCCCCGTCATAGGTGGCACCCAGCGGATACATCTGTCCCGGCCAGACCTGCATGGGTAGACTCTTCCACTTTCTTCTCGGGCGCAGCGGCGACTCCACGACGCACATCCGCGAAACGAATCGAAATCCTTCCCCAACTTTTCGCAACTTCTCGCACACAGAGGGCTTTTCGCGGGATCTCCGCTCAATGGTGGAGCAACCTGTCCCGATGTCGGATCGTCCTACTGGCTGGTCGTCCTGTTGGAGGACGGACGGGGGATCCGGCATGCATGTCATGGAATGTGACAGCAGGGGGGAACCGTGCGCCACCTGATGCACCGCCACCTCGGCAAGGTCCTCGCGGGCACCGCCCTCGCGCTGACCGGCACCGCCGTCATGGCCGCGATCACCTTGCCCGCCGGCGCGGACGCCGCCGACGGAGCGAGCGGCCGGAGCCGGCCCGGTGCGGCCGGCCCATCCGTGCCGGGGCACGATCCGGGGCCACCGCCGCCCGGCGTCGTCGAGGCAGCCGGACCCCAGGGCGAACGCGGCCGGGGACGGGACCCGCTCACCGGCGACGAACTGAGACGCGCCCGGGATCTGGCCCTGCCGCGCACCCGGCGCGGCGTCGCCGCCGACGTCACCGGACGGCCCGGGCCCGAAGCGCTCACCACCGACCTGGCCGAACCCGCCCCCGCGGAGGCCGGGCTCGCCGACCCGCCGCGCCGGGCACTGGTCTCCTTCTACGACTACCGGAGCGACAGCTACCTCACCACGACCGTCAACCTCACGACCTCGAAGGTGGAGTCGACGGACACCCAGCACGGCGTCCAGCCGCCGCCCAGCCACGCCGAGGCCGTCGAGGCGTCCCGGCTGCTGATCGCCGACCCGCTGGGAGCCGGGCTGCGCCAGGACTACCGCGAGGCCACCGGACACGACCTCACCGGTCCCGACCCGCTCGCCGTGACCGGCTTCGTCTACCGCGGCCGCGCGGAAGGCGAGGCGCCGGGCGCCCTGGGCGACTGCGGGGAACACCGCTGTATCCGCCTCTTCACCAAGGTGAAGAACGGCCCGTGGATCGACACCCGCCGCTTGGTGATCGACCTCAGTGCCCGCACCGTCGCCCGCCTCGGCTGACCACCCTGCGCACCGCCGACCCCGCCACTCCTTCCCCGGGAGCCCTTGTATGCCCGAAAGACGCCCCGCAGGTACCCGCCGCCCGCGCCGCCGTGCCGCAGCCCTCACCGCCGTCCCCGTGCTGCTCATGGCGACCGCCCTGCTGACCGGCCCCTCCGCCCAGGCCGCCCCCGAAGCCCCCGTCGCCCCCCTCCGTGCGGCCCCGGCCGCCCCCGCCCCCCGCTGCAGCGCCGCCTACCGCATCACCCAGACGCTGGAGGGCGGCACCGTCTGGCGGATGTGCTGGCACTACGAAGGCAATGCCGGCCTCGTCCTGGACGACGTCTCCTACCAGCCCAAGGGCGAACGCGCCCCGATCAAGGTGCTCACCACCGCCAAACTCGCCCAGGTGCACGTCCCCTACGACGACGGCGGCAACGAGTACGACGACCTCACCGGTCAGGGCTTCGCCCAGGGCCTGATGAAGCTCGATCCCGCCGAATGCCCCGGCGGCACCATCAAGACGGTCAGGGTGCCCGGTGCCTACGACGCCGCGCACCCCGACGTCAGCGGCCTGTGCGCCACCACCCGCGCCCGCGGCCACGCCTACCGGATGGGCCCCTACCCCGGCGAGGCCGCCAGGACCTACCAGCTCCAGGGCAAGGACCTGCTGCTCTACACCGTCAACAAGACCGGCTGGTACGAGTACATCAGCGAGTGGCGGTTCTCCGGCGACGGCACCATGACCCTGCAGATCGGCGCCACCGGCACCCTCTCACCCAGCGACTTCGACGCCGGCGACGGCCGTGGCACGCCGATCGGCAAGGGCGCCAAGGACTACGCCACCAGCCACAGCCACAACGTCTTCTGGCGGCTGAACTTCGGCCTGGACGGCAGCGCCGCCAACAAGATCGAGCAGTTCGACTCCGCCACCACGATCCGGCCCGGCGGCAGCACCCCCACCATCCGTACCACCCGTACCCCCGTCACCAAGGAGCTGGCCGGGGACTCCGGCCCGCTGCGCTGGTGGCGGGTGGTGAGCGACACCGGAAAGAACCAGGACGGCCACCCGCGCTCGTACCAGATCGTGCCGGGCCCCTCCACCAAGTACACCGGACGCAGCTACACCACACATGACATCTACTTCACCGAGTACAACAAATGTGAGCAGTTCGCCAGCAACAACCTGGCCAACTGCGGCCCGCGGGCCGGCAAGAGCGTCGACACCTGGGTCAACGGCCAGCCGCTGAAACACCCCATCGCGTGGGTCAACATCGGGTTCCACCACATCGCCAGGGATGAGGACCAGGAGCCCATGCCTGTTCACTGGCAGGGCTTCCAGCTGGTTCCCCGTGACGTCACCGCTATGAATCCGCTCACTCCACCCGCACTGTCCGGGCACAACGGGCACTATGGGTAAGGGGAGTTGGTAACCGACTCGATCCATCCTGCTGCACCGCCTCCCGCACCGCAGTAGTCTGCCTTGATCGTTGGCACGGGGGTTCGGAAGGCGGTGGCAGGTGAGCGGCGGGCTGGAGTTGCCCCCTGGTGACGAGAGTCATGAGGGCCATGAGGGCGGCTCCGTCGACGCACCGCCCGGCGCGGTGTCCCTGGCACGCCCGCTGGAAATCGGGGCGGAGCTGGACTGGGGCGCCGACGCCTGGAGCGAGGTGCGCACACGAGCCCGGCGGGCCGGCCGCGCCTACATCTGGCTGAATCTCGTCGAGCAACGACTGCGGGCCGTCGTCGCGGCCGTGCTGCGGCCCATCTACGAGCCGGTGCACGGCGACGAGTGGGTCGTCGCGGCGGCCGGCCCGGCCGGACAGGAGTGGGTCCAGCGCGCGGTGGCCGTCCGCGAGGTCAGCCGCCGCAAGGGCTACCTCCTCGACCCCGCCGACGACAACATCGTCAGCTTTCTGACGCTGCCGCAACTCCGCGAACTGATGGTCCAGCACTGGCCCTGCTTCGAGCCGTACTTCGACGACCGCCGCGAGGTCGAGCTGGCCCTCGACGAACTCGAGGTCGCCCGCAACATCGTCTCCCGCAACCGCGCCCTGTCCGAGACGGTCCTCGCCCAGGCCGAGCGCGCCTCCGCCCGCCTCCTGGACATCCTCGGCTCCGGCGTCGGCACCCGGATCTCCGGACGGCTGCCCATCGACGCGGTGGAGGACCTGGTCGGCGACCGCTATGCCGACGTCATCGGGGTGCACTCCGACCGGGTGCGGCTGCAGCGCCAGCTCCCCGCCGAGGACCTGTTCGGCAACGCCCGCCGGCTCGACGCCGTCGGCATAGGACTGAACCTCCTGGTCCAGAACTATTCGGGCCGCCGGCTCGTCCGGCTCGCCGAATCCGGCTGCCGGGTCCGCCTGCTCTTCCTCAACCCGGCCAGCAGCGCGGTCCGCCGCCGGGAGCGCGAAATCGGCCTGAAGAAGGGCGAGATGAGCCGTTCCATCGAGATGAACATCCTCCACATGCGACGGGTACGCGCCCGGCTGCGCGACCCCGGCGCCTTCGAGATCCAGGTCTTCGACGAGACCCCGCGCTTCACCGCCTACCTCGTCGACGGGGACGGCCCCGACGGCGTGGCCGTCGTCCAGCCCTACCTCCGCAAGAGCCGCGGCATGGAGTCCCCCGTCCTCGTCCTCCGCGGCGGCGGCCGGGAGGTCGTCCGCCAGGACGCCCGGGACGCCCGCGACGGCGACCACGGCCTCTTCGAGACCTACCGGGAGGAATTCGAGAGCATGTGGGCGGATTCGCGGCCGGTTTCCTGACCGGCGGTCCTGCGGCACCGGGAGGCGCGGGGCGGAGGCGCGGGGCGGGGATCCGTCTGCGGACGCGTTCCGCGGGCACGTCTGCGGGCACGTCTTACGGGGTGCCCGTGATGCCTCCGTCGACCCGCAGCTCGATCCCGTTGACGTAATCGGCGAGCGGGCTCGCAAGGTAGGTGACCGCGGCGGCGATGTCCTCCGGGCGCCCCAGCCGCCCGCTCGGGTTGGGTGCATACTCCGCAACGATCTCCGCTTCGTCCGGTCCGTCCCCCGGGCCCTCGCCCCCGGCCGCCCGCTCCTCGAACATCCGGGACATGGAGGGTGTGACGATCACTCCCGGACTCACACAGTTCGCGGTGACGCCGGTCCCGGCGAGATGCCGGGCCAGGCTGGTGGTCATGTTCACCACGGCGGCCTTGGCAGCGGAGTACGCCACCATGTTGGGCAGCGGTGTCCGGACCGCCCGGCTGCCGATGGTGATCACCCGGCCCCACCCGTGCGCCCGCAGCGACGGCAGCAGCGTCTGACTGACCCGCACCGTCGGCAGCACATTCCCCTCAAAGGCGGCCCGCCAGTCGGCCGGCCGGGAGCTCTCCCAGTCGTGCTCGGCGAACGGACCGGCGTTGTTGACGAGGATGCGGGCCCCGAAGTCGCGTGCGGTGAGGGCGACCTGCTCGGCGACGCCCGGCTCCGTCAAATCTCCGAGCACCACCTCGGCCCGTACGCCGCGGGCCGCGATCTGCTCGGCGACGGCCGCTGCGGCTCCCGCACTACGCCCGTGGACGAGCACGTCGCAGCCCTCGTCCGCCAGCATCCCGGCGATCGTCGCCCCGATCCCCGAGCTGCTGCCCGTCACCAGCGCGCCCTGTCCTGCCAGCCGTAGGTCCATGGCGGTCAGCCTAGGGGTGGCGGGTCGCCTGTGGCTGCCCTGTCGCGGCAGGCGGCCGGTCGATTGTCAGTGGTGCGTGGGAGAGTGGGCGAGCAACGGGGGAAGTACCACCGGAGGAGGCCGCATGAGCGAGCGTAGCGAGGATTCGGCATGAGCTGGCATCAGGAGCTGTTGGTCAGCTTCGACCTGGAGACCACGGGCACCGATGTCGAGCGGGACCGTATCGTCACCGCCGCGCTGATCCGGCTGGAGGGGGACGGCCGCGCGGCCGGGCAGCAGACCTGGCTGCTCGACCCGGGGATCCCGATTCCCGAGGAAGCGGCGGCCATTCACGGCATTTCCACCGCATATGTCCAAGAACACGGCCGCCCGCCGGCGACCGCCATAGAGGAAATCACCGAGGCGCTGGCCGAGGCGCTGCGCGCGGACATCCCGCTGGTGGTGATGAACGCCCGGTATGACCTCTCCCTCCTGGACCGCGAGTGCCGGCGCCACGGCCTGCGGACGCTGACCGAACGTCTCGGACACGCCCCCGCGCCGGTCATCGATCCCCTCGTCCTGGACAAGCATGTGGACCGCTACCGCAAGGGGAAGCGCGCACTGCAGGCGCTCTGCGGCCACTACGGCGTCCGGCTGGACGGTGCCCACGAGGCGGGTGCCGACGCGGCGGCAGCGGCCGGGGTCGCCCGGCGCATCGGCGAGACGTACCCGGCCGTCGCCATTCCTTCGCCCCGTGCGCTCCATGCCCTCCAGGAGCAGGCGGCCGCCGAACAGGCCGCCTCGTTCCAGGCGTATTTGCGCCGTTCCGGCGACCCGCAGGCGATAGTCGAGCGGGCCTGGCCCCTGATTCCGTACCAGGCGGCGGCCGGGGCCAGGAACGAAGCCGAGGCCTGAGGGAGAGCGGAGGGAGTCGTCACAGCCGTGGCGGCGCGTGCCGGGGCCCGCGGAACCTTCATCAGACAGCGAAGCCCGGTCCCGGCCTTTGGCCCCAGGCCCCGGCGGTGCCTCTCAGAACGGATACCACCGCACCGTCGCGTCCTTGTCGCGCAGTGAGGCGATCCGGCGCCGGAACTCCTTGAGCGCCGCCGGGTTTCCGGGCGCGTGCTGGGATACCCAGGCGCAGCTCGCGGTCTCCCGGGACCCGCGCAGTACGGCGCAGCCCTCCCAGTCCCGGACGTCCCAGCCGTAAACGGACACAAAGGTGTCGTACGCGTCCGGGGACAGGCCATAGCGGTCCCGGCTCAGCGCCATGACGACCAGGTCGTGTTCCCGCAGATCGAAGGAGAAGGTTTCCAGGTCGACCAGCACCGGTCCGTCGGGCCCGACATGAACGTTGCGGGTCAGTGCGTCGCCATGGATGGGGCCGCGGGGCAGATGCGGTTCCAGGGCCGTGGCGGCTGCCGCGAAGGCGTCCCGCCGCCCGCGCAGATACTCCGCGTCGGGCGCCGACACCGCGTCGCCGGCCAGCCGCAGCCATCGCTCGACGCCACCGAGCAGTTCGCGCCGCGGCAGCGCGAACGGCGGCTCCGGCAGGGCGTGGACCAGCTTCAGCAGGGCGGCCAGATCGTCCGGCCCGGCCGGCCGGGCGGCCTCCGGCAGCCGATGCCAGTAGGTGACGGGATGTCCGTCGACCAAGGTGGCCACGGGCTCCGCGGCCCGTACGGCCGGCACTCCCTCGGCCGCCAGCCACCGCGCCACCGCCAGTTCCCGCTCGGCCCGCTCCAGGAGTTCGGCGCTGCGGCCCACCCGTACGACCGGCCCGTTGCCGCCGAGGGCGAAGACGGCGTTCTCGCCGAGCGAGAGCAGCGCGGCGTCGGCTGCCGCATCGGGCCGGCCGGCCGAGGCCAGTACCTCCCGGGCGCGCGCTTCCGTGAAAGCGGCGGGGCTCGGTTCGGTCATCGGGTGCCTCCTGGGGTACCTCCTGCGGCGCGTGAACGCGACCAGTCTCGCAGGTCCGCCGAAGCGGCCCGGAAACCTCCGAGGCGGGGATCCTCCGAGGCGGGGGGATCCTCCGAGGAATCCGGCCAGGACCTTGACGGGATGTGGCACCCGTCACGACGATGACGGCGACCGGAAGCGATCGGGAGCGATCGGGAGCGGCGGGGAACGGCCGGAAGCAGCCGGGAGCAACGGAAGCGACCGCAAGCGATCGGAAGTGGCTGGGAACGGCCAACGGGGAAAGCCGGGCGGGGGAGAGGGAACGGGATGGCAGGCGCGCCGACCGCGAGGGCACACGACGGCAGACCGGCCGGGCCGCGCCCCGAGGAGCCGCTGCCGTGACCCTGGCGACCGCGCCACCGCGGTCTCCCGGAGCGGCCGCGGACCGTGCCGCCCGAACCCGGCGTGCTCAGGGCGCCTGGTTCCTCGTACTGCCTGCCCTGATCCCGATCCTGCTGCTGAGCGTCGGACCGCTCCTCTACGGCATCGGACTGGCGTTCACCGACGCCCAGTCGGGCCGGACCCAGGCCACCCGTTTCGTGGGGCTGCTGAACTTCTCCGACCTGCTCCACGACACCCTGTTCTGGGACTCGTTCCGGATCGGGCTGGTCTGGGCCTTCGGGGTCACCGTCCCGCAGTTCTTCCTCGCCCTCGGCCTTGCCCTGCTGCTCCACCTCCCGCTGCGGCTGCGCTGGCTTGCCAGGGCGCTGGCGATCATTCCCTGGGCGATGCCGGAGGTGGTCGTCGGCATCATGTGGCGGCTGGTCTACCACCCGGACGCCGGCATCCTGAACGAGACGCTGCGCAGCCTCGGCCTGTCCGGCGCCACCGACGGCCGGGACTGGCTGAGCGGCCTGGCCACCGCCCTGCCCGCGGTCATCGTCGTCGGCGTCTGGGCCGGGATGCCCCAGACCACCGTCACCCTCCTGGCCGGCCTCCAGAACGTGCCCCGCGAACTGCACGAGGCCGCGTCCATGGACGGCGCGGGCGCCTGGCGCCGCTTCCGTACGGTCACCTGGCCCGCGCTCAGGCCCATCGCGCTCGCCGTCACCGCGCTCAACTTCATCTGGAACTTCAATTCCTTCGCCCTGGTTTTCGTGCTGACCGACGGCGGGCCCGGCGGCCGGACCCGGCTGCCGATGCTCTTCGCGTACGAAGAGGCCTTCCGCTACGGGCAGTTCGGCTATGCCGCCACGATGGGCCTGGCCATGGTCGCGGTGGTCTCGGTCCTGCTGGCGGTCTACCTGGCCGGCCGGCTGAAGGGGGACGAGGACCGGTGAGCGGACGACGACCGGTGAGCGGCAGGGAGAGCAGCGGCACGGGGGACGGACCCACCGCCCGACGGCACACGGCCACCACCCGCACCACCCGCACGCGCCAACGGAGTGCCACCCCCGCCGCCCGGCGCACCACCACCCGCACCGCCACCGCCCGCACCGGCCAATACGCCGCCCTCGTCGCCTATCTCGCCTTCCTCGCCTTCCCGTTCCTCTGGCTGATCTCCACCGCCTTCAAGCCACCGCGTGAACTCGGCAGCATCCACCCCACGTGGATCCCCGAGGCGCCCACCCTGGAGAACTTCCGGCAGGCGTTCACGCAGCAGCCCCTGCCGGCGGCCGCGGGCAACAGCCTGCTGGCCGCGGCGGTTTCCGCGCTGATCGCGATCGTGCTGGCGACCCCGATGGCGTATGTCCTGGCCCGCTACCGCAACCGCCTCTCGCGGGCGGCCACCGGCTGGGTCGTGGTCAGCCAGGCCTTTCCGCTGGTGCTGGTGATCATCCCGCTCTTCCTGATCCTGAAGGGGCTCCATCTGGTGGACTCCCGGATCGGTTTGATCATGGTCTATGTGGTCTGGTCGCTGCCGTTCGCCCTGTGGATGCTGACCGGCTATGTCCGCGCCGTACCACCCGAGTTGGAGGAGGCGGCGGCCGTGGACGGCGCCGGCCGGCTCCGTACGCTCCTCTCGGTCACCGCACCGCTGCTCGCGCCGGGCATCGTCGCCACCGCACTGTTCGCCTTCATCACCGCCTGGAACGAATTCTTCTTCGCCCTGGTCCTGCTCAAGTCGCCCGGGAAGCAGACGCTGCCGGTCGTCCTCACCCACTTCCTCGGGGCGGAGGGCGTGGCCGACCTCGGGCCGCTCGCCGCCGCCGCACTCCTCGCCACCCTCCCGAGCCTGCTCCTCTTCGCGGTCATCCAGCGTCGGATCACGGGCGGGATGCTCGCCGGGGCGGTGAAGAGCTGATGCCCCGCGGCGACCACACCCCCACGCCCCCGGCTCGTTTCAGCCGGCGGGGCCTGCTCGCGACCGCCGCCGCACTGCCCGCCGCGGCCCTGCTGCCGGGCTGTTCCGTCGGCCGGCGAGGGCGCACGCCCGGCGGCCGGATCACCCTGCGCTTCCAGTCACTTGCCTGGCAGCAGGATTCCCTCAAGGCCACCAAGCACCTGGTCGCCGAATGGAACGGACTGCACCCCGAGGTCCAGGTGCAGTACGTCCAGGGTGCCTGGCCCACCGTCCACGACCAGCTGCTGACCTCCTTCGAGGGCGGCGAGGCGCCGGACATCATCCACGACGCCGCCGACGACCTCGCGGACTTCGCCTACGGCGGGAATCTCGCCGACCTCGGCTCCCTCCTGCCGCCGCGCCTGAGGCGCGACATCCCGCAGCGGAGCTGGGAGACCGCCATCTTCGACGGCCGGGTGTACGGCGTCCCGTTCCTCCAGGAACCACGGGTGCTGATCGCGAACCGCGCGAAGCTGCACCGGTCAGGAGTGCGCATCCCGACTCCCGGACACCCCTGGACCTGGGAGGAGTTCAGGGAGGCGGCGCGGCGGCTGACCCGCGGCACCGGCCACGGGGTCGCCTGGCCCCTGAAGGAACCGGTCTCGGCGACCCTCAACCTCGCCCTGTCCACGGGCGGCCGGATGTTCCACCGTCGTCCCGACGAGAAGGTGGAGGTCCGCTTCGACGCCGCCGACCAGGTGGTGCCGCGCACCATCCACGACCAGGTGAACGTGGACCGCAGCGCCTCCCGTACGACCCTGGGCATGGGCGGCTCCGACACCCTCCCGGGCTTTTTCGCCGGGCGCTATGCCATGGTGCCGCTCGGCTTCTCCTACCGTCAGCAGATCGCCCAGCAGGCGCCCAAGGGGTTCGACTGGACGGTGCTGCCCGCCCCCTGTGGCACCGCCCCGGACCAGGGGGTGAGCCCGCAGACGCTGTCGATCGCCGAGGACTGCCCGCACAAGGAAGCGGCGATGGCCTTTATCGACTTCCTCCTCCGCCCGCCGAACATGGTGCGGCTCGCCCTGGGGGACTGGCTGTTGCCGACGGGACGGGAAGCGCTCAGGGATCCGGCACTCCGGGTCGCCCGGTACGACTGGGCGGCAGGCACCGCGCTGGCGAGCTCCCTGCGCTCCGCCCCGGCCCAGTCCGTCCGTGGCTACCCGGAGTGGAAGGACAAGATCGCCACCCCTGGCCTGCAGGAGTACTACAGCGGTGCCATCGACCTGGACACCGTGCGGCAGCGGCTCGTCCGGGACGGCAATCTGGTCCTGGCCCGCTATCAGCGCTGACGGGCCGCAGCGCGCGCCTGACCGCGGTCCGGCCCCTCTCTCAACTGGCCCTGAAATAAGCCGCAATGAGCGCGATAAGCACTCGCATGACACGCCTCGTCCGACGGGCGAACTGCGATCGGCCGAAGGCGCCGTCCACCCCGACGTCACCTTCTATTGCGGCTGTGTAAACGGAGTTGAGTCGGCCCGGTTCAACTAGCCGTTCCTTTTGACCACTTCTGAAACCTTTCCCAATTCACCAGCCTTGTTGGCTATCTCACACGCTCTGGCGAGCCTTGAATTGAACTCATCAATCAGACAGGGTTTCGAACCAGTCCGGCGCAGATCTTCCGGTCTCGTCGGGCTATTGCGCAACGCTTTCCCCCCACACCACGAACGAGGAGAATCCTCGCAATGGCTCACAAGCGTTCCAGCAAGAAGCGGCTCGTCACGGCGATATCCGCCGCGGTAGCCGCCACTGGTATCGCCGTCGTCACCGCGGTCACCGCGGGTGCGTCGCCTGCAGCCGAAGGCAAGATCTACGGAGCCGAGGCCAAGGGCGCCGTGAACGGCAGCTACATCGTCATGCTCAAGAAGTCGGTCCGTACCGCCGACAGCGGTGACCTGGCGTCCAAGTACGGAGGCAAGGTCAAGCGGCAGTACTCCTCCGCCATCGACGGCTTCTCGGCAAGCGGTCTGAGTGAGGAAGAGGCCAAGCAGCTCGCCGCCGACCCGTCCGTCGACAAGGTCGTGCAGAACAAGAAGTTCCACATCGACGGCAGCCAGGCCAACCCGCCGTCGTGGGGCCTGGACCGTATCGACCAGGCGGACACCAAGGGCGACAAGAAGTACACCTACCCCGACGCCGCGGGCGAGGGTGTCACCGCCTACGTCATCGACACCGGAATCCACATCAGCCACAAGGACTTCGGCGGCCGGGCGTCGTACGGCTTCAACGCCATCGACAAGGGCGGCAAGGCCGAGGACGACAACGGCCATGGCACGCACGTGGCCGGCACCATCGCCGGTACCGAGCACGGTGTCGCCAAGAAGGCCAAGGTCGTGGCGGTCAAGGTCCTCGACGGCCAGGGCTCCGGCACCACCGAGCAGGTCGTCGCGGGCATCGACTGGGTCACCAAGAACCACAAGGGCCCCTCGGTCGCCAACATGTCGCTCGGCGGCGGCGTCGACGAGGCGCTGGACACGGCCGTGAAGAAGGCCATCGACGCCGGTGTCACCTTCGGCGTCGCGGCGGGCAACGAGTCCTCCGACGCGGGGCAGAGCTCCCCGGCGCGCGTGAAGGAGGCCATCACCGTGGCCTCCAGCACCAAGAACGACGAGCAGTCCGACTTCTCCAACTTCGGCAGCGCGGTGGACCTTTACGCCCCCGGTTCCGACATCACCTCGGACTGGAACGACGGCGCCACCAAGACCATCTCCGGTACGTCCATGGCGACCCCGCACGTCGTGGGCGCTGCCGCGGTCTACCTGGCCGGTCACAAGGACGCCAAGCCGGCCGACGTGGAGAAGGCCCTGACGGCCGGTGCCACGCCCGACAAGATCAGCAACCCGAGCGAGGGTACGCCCAACAAGCTGCTGAAGGTCGTCAAGTAGTCACCTGACCACCTCGGCTCCACCCGCCGGCCGTCGCGCTCGCCCCCACGGTGCGCGGCGGCCGGCGTCTTGGTGTTCCGCGGCAGCAGCCCGAGGGTGGGCCAGGGCCGCAGGCGTGGGCGGTGGTCCGGACGGCGGCGAACCGAACACAGGTGCGCACCACAAGCATCCCTGGATAGCCTCGCGTTGACCCGCGCCGGGCCGGGGGCGCGACGTACGTGTTCGGACAGACCCCGACCGACCACGCATGCGACCAGGACGGTGGTAATCCACATCCATGGCAGATCACGACCTGACCGGCTTTGACCGCAGCACCTTCACCCATGGCGGCGCCACCCGCCGTATTCTGCGGCGCGGTACGGGGCCCGCGGTGATCGTGATGGCGGAAATACCCGGCATCACGCCCAAGGTTCTGGCGTTCGCGGAGCGTGTGGCCGACCTCGGCTGCACCGCCGTGCTCCCGGTGCTGTTCGGTACGCCCGGTCGCGATGCCGACCCTGCGTCCGCCGGCCGGCTGAAGTCCGGGCTCTACACGGCCTCATCGCTGTGGAAGGTGTGCGTGAGCCGGGAGTTCACCGTGCTGGCCACGGGGAAGACCTCCCCCGTGGTCAGCTGGCTGCGGGCCCTGGCCGCGCACGAGCACCAGCGCTGCGGCGGCCCCGGCGTCGGAGCTGTCGGGATGTGCCTGACCGGCGGCTTCGCCCTGGCCATGGCGGCCGATGAGCGCCTGCTCGCCCCCGTGTTGTCCCAGCCGTCCCTGCCGCTGCCTCTCACCAGGAGCCGGGCCGCCGGTATCGACATCTCCGCCGAAGACCTGGCCGCCGTGCGGGGCCGCTGCGAGCGTACGGACCTCCGGGTCATGGGGCTGCGGTTCCGTTCGGACCGGTTGGTGCCGGGCGACCGGTTCGCCTTCCTGCGCCGCGAACTCGGTGCGGCGTTCACCGCCGTTGAACTGGACGACGACGCCGCGAACCCCGATGCCGTGCTGCCGCCCCACTCCGTCCTGACCGAGCACCTCATCGACGAACCGGGCCAGCCGACCCGCGCCGCGCTGGACGACGTACTCGACCTCTTCCGCACCCGCTTGCTCGCACAGCAGCAGGGCGGCACGGCGGCAGCCGGAACCCCGGCCACCCCCGAAGACGCGTGACCCAACGCGTCCACGCGCGCTGACCCGCTACTCCGGCACAGGGCTCTCGTCCTGGCAACTCCGCAACTCCTGTGGATGGCTCCTCCCTGACTGGTTATCCACAGGAGGCGGCCTCCGGAACCATCGGACGGCTCATCCCCCTACCGTCGGTGACATGCACGGAGGACTGCCGTTCATCGGCATCAGCACCATGGTCTACGGCCTGATCGGACTGTTCACGGTCGTAGTCGGCGCGATCCGCAAGACAGGGGGAGATCGAGTTGCACACCATCACCGTCATCGTGCCCGCTCACAACGAGGAGGAAGGGCTGCCGGCCACACTGGAGTCGCTGGCACACCAAACGCTCCGGCCTGACCGGATCCTGGTCGTGGACGACGCCTCCACGGACCGCACGGGCGAGGTGGCAGCCTCACACGGCGTCACGGTCCTGCGCCCGCCCCGCAATCTCGGCAGCAAGGCCAAGGCACAGAACTACGCCCTGCCACACTGCACCACCGACCTCGTCCTGGCCGTCGACGCGGACACCGTCCTGGCACCGGACTACATCGAGACCGTCCTACCCGTCTTCGACGACCCAAGCGTCTCGGTAGCGGCAGGCACGGTCCGCACCCGCCATACCCGCACGCTCTGGGAACGCGGCCGCTCGACCGAGTACCTCTTCGGCTTCCACTGGCACCGCCCCATCCAGGCCCGCGCCAATAGCCCCATGGTCTGTTCGGGCTGTTGCTCCGTCTTCCGTCTCTCCGACCTGACGGCCTTCGGCGGCTTCCCCGAACGGACCATCGTCGAGGACATGGATTACACCTGGTCGCAGCAGATCGCGGGCAGACGCGCGGTCTACGTCTCCGACGCCGTGGCCCTCGCCGCCGACCCGGAAGACCTCACCTACCTCCGCAAACAGGTCTGGCGCTGGATGGCCGGCTTCTGCCAGAACGTCCGGCTCCACCTCGGACGACTGGTCGTCCGTAAACCCCTGCTGGCGGTCTGGGTGCTCCTCGCCCTCCTGGAAATCCTCACCGCACCACTCTGGTGGGCAACCCCCTTCGTGATCGCCGCGACCACCGACCAGCCACCCGCACTCGCCTTCACCTGGTGGGCCGGAGCCGAACTCCTCCTGACGATGCCCCCGCTCATCTACGCCGCCCACCGCCGCAAACTCCCGCTGCCGGGTGTGCTGCTGAACATCCCCTGCGTCTACGCCACCAAAGCCGTCAACCTCGTCTACGCCTGGAAGGCCCTCATCGTGGAACTGCTGCTGGTACCACTGCACTTGTCGCGCGGACTGACCGTCTACGAGAAGGGCCGGGCCGATACGGCGGCGGTGCGAACGGCGCTGGCCGGCGGGTAATACGCGCTACGACTCCGACCGGCGTTGCGGAGCTTACGGAACGGCCCCTCCCGGTATCCCCGGCATCCCCGGCATCCCCGGCATCCCCGGTATCTCCGGTGTGCCGGGAGGGGAGGGGCCCGGCGCCCGGCGGCGCCGCGCGACGGTCCGGGGCCTGAGGTCGTCCAGAACGTCTGGACGGTTCCGAACGATGCGGCGAACTCCGGGGCGCGGTAGAGGGTGTGGGCGGCAGCGTCTCGGCGCCGATGCCGACCGGCGGCTGGAGGAAGTGGCCCGGCGTGCGGCAGGGGCACGGGGACCTCATAGCCTGATGACCGAACTCGGTCCGGCACGCCGGGCAACCACATCAACCGCATCACCACAGGGGGACCCGTATGTCTGCGTACTCACCGCCACCACAAGGGCCGACTCCCTATGGCCGGCAGCCCGGCCCGAATCCGTACGGGCCGCCTGTAGGCCATGACGGCCCGGCCTCCTACGGGCCTCCTGCAGGTCAGGGTGGTCCGACCCCCTACGGGCCGCCTGCCACCGGTCCGCTCCTCCACGGCCACCAGCCTGGATACGCGCCCTCGCCGGTCCAGCAGTCCGGTGTCCCGATGTTCACGCCGACGGGGCCCGCGCGACGTCCTTGGCTCCGGCCGCTCATCGCCCTCGGCACCGTGGCGTTGGTCTTCGCGGGGTTTGGGGTATTGAGCATGCTGACCGATGACGGTAAGCCCCCGGAGAAAGTCGCCCGCGACGCCGTCGCCGGGGACTGCCTGGACAACCGCGGCACACACGCGGACCCAGTCCTTTTCACCGTCCCCTGCAGTGACACCAAAGCCGACTACAAGGTCATGTTCAGTGCCACCCGCCAAAGAAAATGCCCACCGGAATTCGACGAGTACACCGAGCGGGGCAGCCGCCTTGGCGATACCACGCTGTGCCTGACCCGGGTCCATCCCTAGTGGATCACTAGTGCCTCACCAGGCCGGAAGGAGTCTTCTGCCGCCACCGGTTCATCGGGTCCATCGTCCCGTCCTGGCGCTGAACCGCCCGCCGCCAGGGCCGGATACCGTCGCGAGGCATCCCGCCATCCATTTCCGCCGTGGAATTCCGCCGCCGGCGCCCGTCCAAGCTCTATGCGGACAAGACTGACGAGTACGACCACGACCATCTGCGCCGCCGGCATCGCCATGGCATCGCCACGGACAGCGAGGCGCCCGGACTCGGGGGTCATCGGTGGCTATCGGGGGCCATCGGGGACCAGAGGAACCATGGTTGTTGGCAGTGGTACCACTGGTCCCCAAGGCAGAGGTGTTACTTGAGGTTGATCACCAGGCCGAAGTCGTTGCCCCGGTGCCAGCCCGTGCTGATCTTCGGGCTGCCGTGGGTGTGGTCGGCCCAGCCGTAGAAGTGCTGCCAGGTCACATCGTCGCCGTACCAGTGGTTGTAGTCCGTTTCCGCGTACGCCTGGACCGCCTTGCCGTCGCGCCTGGTGTCCCACAGGTAGAAGGCGCCGGAGACGTACGACTTGCCGCTGACCTTCTTCGTGCACTCCATGTACTTGGCGGCGCCGCCGGTGATGTGGATCTCCTTCCAGCCGGAGCACTTGTTGGCGGCGGCCTCCACGTGCCCGGCGGACGGCGTCGACGGTGCGGCCGGGGCGGCGGTCGCGGCCGGGGCGGCAGCGAGGCCGCCCGCCAGCATCAGTCCGGCGGCTGCGAGAGCGATGCGCTTACGTGACATCACGGTCGGTCCCTTTCGTCGGCCGGCGGACGGTCCCCCGTTGGGACCCCGTGGCCCGTCGGCACCACACCACCGTGCCCGGCCGCTCCGGCCCGCCCCAACGGTCTCGGGGCAAGTGACGTCCTCCTGGGATCCCACGCTTGTGACCTGCCAATTCGTCGCCAGGGGTGGGACGCGAAGGGGGACGGTACGGCGGGCCGGCACCGGCGCAGCGGGCCGGTACCGCAGGCCGGTACGCGGGATGCCCCGGTGGGGGACAGGGCAGGGCAGAGCGGTGGGCGGACTGACGCTGCCGTGTGCTCTGCCCGCCCGCCGACCCCACCCCGTGCAGCAACTACTCCAACGCGCCGGCCGGCGCCTGGTCGGTTTGCTCCACGGCCTCGACGAGGGGGAGACCCCGAACTTTCTATCTCTGCCCGAGCACTCGACTCCGCGACTCCGCGACTCCACAGGCAACGGAGGTTGAACGACAAGCTCAGAGCTGTGCCGTAGTGCCGGTCAGACCGATTCCCCGGGCCTCAGATACCGGTAGCCGTTGTCGGTCTCCTCGGTGAGCCAGCCGTTGACGCTGTTGAGGCCGCGATCGTTGAGTTGGGCGTCGTGTATCGCAAACGCCCGCTGGGGTGCGATCGCCTTGACGAAGCCGATCGCCTCCGATGTCTTCATCCAGGATCCTTGGACCGGGACCAGGAGCGTTTCCACCGGTTGCCCGGGTACGTGGAACGAGTCACCAGGGTGGTAGACCGCCTCGTCGACGAGGTAGCCGAGGTTCACGCAGTCCGGCCGGCCGTCGTGGACAGGCGCGTGACGGCCGCCTACCGCCCGTGCCCGGAAGCCGGCCGCCGTGAACTCCTCGTCGGGCGACACCCGGAGAACGTCCAGTCGTGGGATGTCCGCCCCGGCCGGGGCGTAGACGGGCACGCTGAGCCCGGCCAGGCGCAGGACGTCGATGTGATCGGCGTGTTCGTGTGTCACCAGTACGGCGTCGGCGCCGGCCAAAGCGGCCGGCTCGCTCCATATGCCGGGATCGATCACCAGCACCCGGCCATCGTGTTCAAGCCGCACACATGCGTGGGTGTATTTCGTGAGCCGCATGTCCTGCCAACGTACCCGATGCACCCGGGCGGAGGGGGGAGGCATTGGGCCCGCTAACGGTGGGGGTGGGGGTGGGGTTCGGTCTGGTGTCGGGTGGCGTGGAGGGAGCCGAGGAGGTGGAGGGCCTGGGCGCTGGGGCTGCCTGGTTCGGCGTGGTAGATGACGAGTTGCTGGCCCGGGGCGTCGCGTACGTCGAAAGCCTGGTAGGTGAGAGAGAGGGGGCCGACGCCCGGGTGGCGGAGGTGCTTGGCGTTCTGGGTCTTGCCGCGCACGGTGTGGGAGTTCCAGAGCCGGCTGAAGTCCGCGCTGTGCTCGGTGAGGGTGCGGACGAGTTCGCGCAGTCGTGGATCGTCCGGATCAAACCCGGCTGCCTGGCGCAGGTTGGCGACGGTGGCCTGGGCCGCCCGGTTCCAGTCCGTGTAGAAGTGCCGGCCCGCGGGGTCGAGGAAGGTCATACGGGCCAGGTTGTCCCTCGGAGCGAACGGGGCGTACAGGGCATCCGCCAGGGCGTTGGTGGCGAGAAGGTCCATGGCCCGGCTCATGACGAACGCCGGCGTGTTCGGGTAGCCGTCCATCAACTGGCGCAGCGCGGGACTGACCCGCTCGGCGGTGTGGTCGGGCCGCTGGTCGCTCGGTGTGGCCCCGGCCAGCCGGTACAGGTGCGCCCGGGCATCCGCGTCGAGGTGCAGCGCGCGGCTGAGGGCGTCGAGTACCTGGGGTGAGGGGTTGCGTTCGCGCCCCTGTTCCAGGCGGGTGTAGTAGTCGGCGTTCACGCCGGCCAGGACGGCGACCTCCTCACGGCGCAGGCCGGCGACCCGGCGAGTCCCGTAACTCGCCATGCCGACGTCCTCCGGCTGCAGACCGGCGCGGCGTGCGCGCAGGAAGTCTCCCAGGTGGTTGTCGTCCATGTACTCAGGTTAGGCGGCGGCCTCGGTGTGCTGCCCGGGTGTGTGGCACCCAGGCAGCGCATGTCCTGGTTGGCGGCCGCTGACCTGCCCAGACTCGGTGCTGCAGAAGGAAATCGGAGCAACCGGGAGAGGGGGCCGCCATGGGCGGGACCACTGATGACGTCACCACTGATGACGTCACCGCTGGTGAAGACACCGCGGGTGATGACACCGTGGATGTGGTCGGAATGTGGGTGACCGCGGACGGTCACATCCGCCAGGAGCTGTTGCCGGACGGTCGCTACGACGAGGCCCGCGGTGGGCGGCGCAGCGCGTACACGGGCCGGTACACGGTGACCGGCAGCCACCTGGACTACGTCGACGACCCCGGGTTCAGCGCGACGGGCGACATCCGGGACGGGGTGCTCTACCACGAGCATCTGGTGCTGTACCGGGAGGAGGTGGCGTCGTAACGGGCCGGCCACGTCCTTCAGATTCCGGGGTGGTCGGGGTGTCCGGGGCGTCCTGGGCGCCTGGGGTAGCCGGGGTGTTTGGGGTGTCTGGGCGTCCGGGGCGTTCTGGTCTCCGGTGACGCTGCTGCAGATTGCGGGCGCCTTCGTTCCCCTGGGCCTCGTGGATGGCACGCTGGCGCCCGTCGCGGGACGGCTCGCGGCCCGGTTCGGCGCCCACCGGTGATCGCCCCCGCCCTGGTCGCTGATGACGTCGCTCAGCCCCTGGCCCATGACGCAGTCTGCCGGTCGGCGTCAGCGGGGCGTTATGGTGGATCACGAGGGCCTCCTGGGCATCGGTGCAGACTTCGCAATCCACACCGAAACCAGAAGGCCCTCGCCTCTTTCAAGGACCACTCACGGCATGTCGCCTGTCACCAACGTCCCGGGACAACACACCTAGCGCGCGGCGAGCCGTTCCAGCAGGGCGGCGCTGCGCGCCAGCACCTCGCGCTCCTCGCCGGTGAGTTCGAGTTCGATGGCCTGGGCGAGCCAGCCGGCCCTGCGCCCGCGCTCCGCCTCAAGAGCGGTGTGTCCCGCAGGGGAGAGTTCCACCAGGGACTTGCGGCCGTCCGTGGGATGCGCCCGGCGGACGACGAGCCCCTGATCCATGAGCAGCCCGACCGCGCGGGCCATGGACTGGGGCCGTACGCGCTGGTCCGCCGCCAGATCGCTGGTGGTCATGGGCCCGTTGCGATCGAGGGTGCCGAGCACGGAGGCCTGGCCGAGCGGGATCCGGTCCTCGTGCTTCACGCGCCGCGTGAGCTTGCCCATCGCGGTACGCAGTTCGGTGGCGACGGCGGCGGGTTCCGGGGTGGGCATAGGGCACTTTAACCGGTGACCAGCAGCGAAGCCGTACCCCTCACCTGCGCAGCCGAGCTGAACAGCGCAACTGAACAGTTCAACTGAGCAGCGTAACTGAACAGGCAAACTGAACAGCATTGCTGTAGACTCGCCATTGTCGCGGCACGCGCCAGCGTTGTCGCAGCAGGGCCGCGGCGTGCAGCAACGCGAAGGACCTCCCATGGTTTCCACGGCAGTTGAGTCCACCGTCATTCAGTCCGTCACCGCACGCAGGGTCCTCGACAGCCGGGGCAACCCCACCGTCGAGGCCGATGTCCGCCTCGCCGACGGATCCCTCGGCCGCGCCGCCGTCCCCTCCGGCGCCTCTACCGGCGCACGGGAAGCCGTGGAGCTGCGTGACGGGGACCCGGGGCGCTGGCACGGCAGGGGAGTCGACCGTGCGGTCGCCCACGTCAACGGCGACATCGCGTCAGCGGTCGTCGGGCGCGATGCCGACGATCAGGCGGGACTCGATGCCGCGCTCGTCGCGCTCGACGGCACGGCCGACAAGTCACGGCTCGGCGCCAACGCGCTCCTCGGCGTCTCCCTCGCCGCCGCAAAGGCCGCCGCCACGGCCCACCGCCAGCCGCTCTACCGCTACCTCGGCGGCGCCGACGCCCGCCTTCTCCCGCTGCCGATGATGAACATCGTCAACGGTGGCGCCCACGCCGACAACCCGCTGGACTTCCAGGAGTTCATGATCGCTCCGGTCGGTGCGGAGACCTTCGCGGAAGCCGTCCGTATGGGCTCCGAGGTCTTCCATACGCTCCGTCGCACTCTGCTGTCCGCCGGGCACGCCACGGGCGTCGGTGACGAGGGCGGCTTCGCGCCCGCGCTCCGTACCGCCGAGGAAGCGCTCGACTTCGTCATGACGGCCATCGAGCGCACCGGTTACCGGCCGGGTACGGACATCGGCCTGGTCATGGACCCGGCCTCGTCGGAGTTCTTCCGGGACGGTACGTATGTGTACGCGGGTGAGGGGGTGCGCCGTACGCCCACCGAACACGCCGACTACCTGGCCAAGCTGATCGACGCCTACCCGATCGTCTCCATCGAGGACCCGATGGCCGAGGACGACCTGGACGGCTGGCGGGAGCTGACCGCCCGTGTCGGTGATCGCTGCCAGCTCACGGGCGACGACGTGTTCTGCACCAATGAGAATCTGCTGCGCGAGGGCATCCGCACCGGTGCCGGCAACTCGGTCCTGGTCAAGGTCAACCAGATCGGCACCCTGACCGAAGCCCTCGCCACCGTCGCCACCGCGCACCGCGCGGGCTGGACCGTCGTCATGTCGCACCGCTCGGGCGAGACGGAGGACACCACCATCGCGGACCTGGCGGTGGCGACGGGCTGCGGCCAGATCAAGACCGGCTCGCTGTCCCGGTCCGACCGTACGGCGAAGTACAACCAACTCATCCGGATCGAGGAGGAGTTGGGTGCGTCCGCGCGGTACGCGGGCGGAGCGGCGCTGGCCCGTTCCTGACGAACTGCAGCGCCTTTTCGTGGTGTGTCATTGCCGAGGCCGCGGCGCGGTATCTCTGCGCGGTTGACGCTGCCCCACTCATTCACAGCCGCGGGGCCGGACGTGATCCGGGCCCGCGGGGCGGTGTCGGCGTCCGCTCCCTGTTCTCCTTGGAAGGGAAGGACGCCGAACCGCCCTGCGGCCTCTAGAGGTGTGGTTAACGTGCTCTCATCCTGCAGCGGCCGACTTGGTGTTCAGTAGGTTCGGCCTGCTGGGGTGATAGCCGTCGGCGTCCGGGTAAACGTCACGGTATATGGCGCGGGAAACGGCCTCTATTGTTTCTATTCCCTCGCCCCACCCTTCGTTTGCGGGGTGGCCTTTGGGGACCCTGTTGTTCTCGGTGAGCACGGCCAGCCCGGAGTCGTAGCCGTTGCCCGTGAGAGCCGCCATGCTGTTCACTTTCCAGTCGCCTCTGTCGAACGGCTCGACATCGGGGTTCTGGCTACGCTGCATCCAGCCGTTCTTCACATGGATCACGGAGTCGAGCGGAGCGCCGGCTGTGGCTCCCCACCGCTGGCTGCTCTGGACCTGGTGCATCAGGTCGAGCGCGTAAGCCCGGCTCTTTCCCCCGAGGACCGAGTCGTCGTCACCCGAGAAGATGCGCAGGAGCTTGGCTTGGTCGCCTGCCGTGATCTGGGTGAGGCCCCAGGTGCCTTCCTGGTCGAGGACGGTTTCCTTCATTCCGGCCTTGTCGAGGAATTCCTGGATCCTGACGGGCTTCGGCTTCGCGGGATCCTTCAGGTCGGACAACTGCTTCCACAGTGTGGTCGCGGAGTCGTTGTCCGAATCGATGATCATCTTGCGTGCGAGAGCGTCTTCCGTCCCGGTCAGGGTGCCGTCGTTCTGGTACAGCAGGGCTCCGAGGATTATTGTCTTTGCGGTGCTGGCCGCGTCGTATTTTTTCGAAGCGTCAGAAGTGCACTTGGTTCCGGTGGGCCGGTCGTAGAAGGAGAGCGACGCCAAGCTCTTCCGGCTTTCCAGTGCCTTGGATATGTCGCTCGACAACTTATTGGCCAGCTCTTGATGATGGGAGGTGCATCGCACCGTCGAGGTGGCTGCCTTGGCGCTCTGCGGTGCCGCGGCCGACGGCGTAGCCGCTGCGATGGATCCGGCGACCGCTCCCGCTCCTATTGCCGCTGCGGTGAGCTTCGAAAGCCATCTCATGTCTGATCACTGTCCTTTCGGGGTGCTGGAAAAATCGGCTCGGGGTGGCCTGAAACTGAACAATCGGCTTGAGGGCCGGGGGCACTGCCCCGTCGCGACGGCAGTGCCGCCGCAGGAGGTGGATGACGACAGCGGCGGGGGGCAGGGCCTCTCTTCCCTGAGAGGCACCCGACGGGCCCGGCCCGGAATTCCGGCAGACGGTGACGTACCGTCAAATCCCTGCATGTCACAGTATCGATGCGCCCAAGGAAGATGCCCGCCTGATGGACGCCATGGACGCTGATGTGAAGCGGCTGCAGCGCCACGGCGGAGGGACGGCGGACCGTAAGTTGATGCCCGTGCCGCAGGCACAGCAGCTTCGTAGCGGCTCCGGCCACGGGCGATGCCGCGCCCCCAAGGTGGACGACATGACCTACGAGCACACTCCCTTGCACCGATGAAATCCCGCGTCCCTTGCCGAAGTTGCTGACCGGTTCTGCGACCTGATGGTCCCCTGGTGGGTGGCGGGTGGTGGGTGGTGGGTGGCGGGTGGCGGGTGGCGTCGCCATTGAACTCGCGGTGGGCCACCGCACCGAGACCACAGTGACATCGACATCCTGCTGCTGCGGCGGGATCAGCGCGCCGTGCAACAGGTTCTGCCGGCCTGGCAGTGGTGGGCCGCCGATCCGCCGGGGAGTCTGCGCCCGTGGGCATCGGGCGAGGTTCTTCCCGAGAGCGTTCATGACATCTGGCGTCAGCCGGCGGCAGGCGAACCCTGGCGCATCCAGATCATGCTCGAGGCCCATGACCAGGAATGGGTGTCACGCCGTGATCCGCGAGTACGTCGTCCGATCGACGCGCTCGGCCTGATCTGCGCCGACGGTATTCCCTACCTCGCACCGGAGGTACAACTCTTCTACAAGGCCAAGGAGCCGCGCGCCAAGGACGAAACAGACCTCGACGCAGCCCTGCCCACGCTCACCCGCCAGCGACTCTGGCTCGTCCACGCCATCACCCAGGCGTACGGATCGCATCCGTGGGCCGACCGGCCGGCCTGACCGCACGGCTGATTCGACTGACCCGGCAGAACGGCTGCCCCGACTGAGCCGGCAGAGCCAGCAGAACGGCTGCCCCGGCCGACCCGGCCGAACGGGCAGGGCGGCCGGACCCGGTGGCCTTCGCCTCAGAACGGCGGGATCTGCTCGGGGACGAGTCCGGCTTGGCGGAGGAGGCCGTGCAGGTCGGTCTCGCCCCAGAACTCGACGATGCGTCCGCCCCGGAGCCGGTAGGACTTGACCCCGGTCATGGTGAGGTCCCGGCCGGTGCGGTCGTGGGTGTAGGTCAGGGTGAAGGCCACGGTGACACGGTCGTCCGCCGCGAAGAGGTCATCGACCTGAACGCGGCAGTGGGACAGGCCCGGTGTGAGCACTGACTGCTCGGGATAGTGCCGCCCCTGGACGTGCCGGCCGGCGCCGTGGACGAGTACGTCCTCCGCTACGAGTTCGGCGAGATCGGCAACCTGCTGCGTCTCGAAGACGCGGAGGTAGCGGCGGACGACATCGGCGTTGCGCTTGCTGGTGGCCACGGCGGAGTCAGACATGGACGGACCGTATCCACCGGCCGGCGTCGCCGGACTCGCCGGTGCCGGCCGCGTGGCGGGCGATGAGTTTGCGCCGGTCCGGGAGTCAATACGGGGGCGGGCTGATTCCGCACCCGGCCGATTCCGCATCCGGCTTCCTCCGCACCCGAAAGGCAGCGTCATGAGCAAGCTGATCGTCACCGCATTCGTCACTCTGGACGGCGTCATGCAGGCCCCCGGCGGTAAGGGCGAGGACGTCGACGAAGGGTTCGAGCACGGCGGCTGGCAGGTTCCGTACGTCGATGACGACTTCATGGGACTGATGACGGAGATCTTCGAACGGGCCGCCGACCATCTCCTGCTCGGCCGGAAGACCTACGAGATCTTCGCCGCCCACTGGCCCCGCGTCACCGACGAGAACGACCCGATCGCCGTGAAGCTCAATGCCATGCCCAAGTACGTCGCCTCGCGCACCCGGAACAGCCTGGAGTGGAACAACTCCCATCTGCTGAAGGGCGACGTCGCCGAGTCCGTCGCACAGCTCAAGGCGCAGCTCGACGGCGTGATCATGACGCAGGGCAGCAGCGACCTCATCCACACCCTGCAGCGGCACGATCTCGTCGACGAGTACCGGCTGCTCGTCAACCCCGTGATCCTCGGCACCGGAAAGCGGCTCTTCGCCGAGGGCGCCGCCCCTGCCGCCTGGACACTCACGGAATCCCGGGCCACCAGTGTGGGGGTGCAGTACTGCGCCTATGAAAAGGCGGGGAAGCCCGCATATGGATCCTTCATGCTGGACGAGCAGGACTGAGCAGGACTGAGGTTGAGGACGCTCGACGTGCACCTCGTCGTGGCCGATGCGTGAATGGGCGGGTCCCGGACACATTCCGTGGCCCACGTCCCGTGGGGCGGCCGCCGAGGCGTACCGTCTCGGCCGCGTCCGAGAGCGACACCTCACCAGCGGCCGGGGCGCACCACTTCGGCCCCACGGGTCACCACGGATTCAGCTCCTTACGCGGCCGGCCAGCAGGGTGCCCGCGGTCGCCAGGACCAGTCCGCCGAGGGTCAGGGGGCCGAGATGCTGGTCGAGCAGCAGGGCTGCGAAGCCGGCCGTGACCATGGGGACCAGGTAGAAGAGGCTGCTCACCTGGCTGGTGCCGTGGCGTTGCAGGAGCCCGTAGAGCAGGCCGACACCGACGATGGAGTTGACGAGTGCCGTCCACAGCAGCACCGGCCAGTAGCCGGCGGTGAAAGTGACGTCGAAACCTTCCGCGAACAGGGCGGGCAGCAACGCGGCGACGGCGGCGGCCAGCAGCTGTACGGCGTTGCCGGAGACCGGATCCATGCCGCGGCAGAACCGCTTCTGGTAAACGGTGCCGGCCGAGATGCCGAGAAGCGCCAGGATGACGAAGCCGAGGCCGGCGAGGTAGCCGGCGTCGAAATGGAGCCCTTCTCCGACCGCGAGCGCGACCCCGCCGAGCCCCAGTACGAGGCCCAGGCACTGGCCACGGGTGACGCGTTCGTGCAGGACGGGGACGGCGATCAGCGAGGCCGTCAGCGGGTAGAGCGCGATGATCAGCGCGGCGAGCCCGGATGGGACGCCGAGATCCATGCCGACGTAGATGCTGGAGAACTGGACGGCCTGCACCAGGACACCGGCGACGGCCAGATGCGCCAGCAGCCGGCCGCGGGGTAAGGCACGCCGGCTGACCAGGGCGATCACCAGCAGGACCCCGCCGGCGAGGGCGAAGCGCAGGGTCGCGAAGGTGTATGGGGCGGAGTGGCGCAGGCCGATTTTGCCGGAGATGAAGCCGGAGCTCCAGACGAGTACGAGGGCGACGCGGGCCAACAGGTCGGCACGCCCGATGCCGCGTGGTGCGGTGGTGGCCGCGCTCGTGGTGGCGTTCATGGCCGGGGGAGGGGCGGAGGGCGGGGTGACTTGGGTGGGGTTCAACTGCATGGAATGTCCTGATCTCTTGGTGCTGTTCGCGGCCGTGGAGCGGCGCCCGTCGGCGCAGTGGCGTGGCGTGCGTGGTGTACTGGCGTGCGTTAAAGCGCACGCCAGTACAGAATAACGTTCAGGCGCGGGGAGGGCCGGCAGATTCCATGCGGGTCTCCTGCAGCAGGAACAGCAGGAACAGCAGGAACAGCAGGAACAGCAGGAAGAGGCAGGAAGAGGCAGGAAGGCCAGGAAGGTGCAGCCCCCGGAACGGCACACGGAAAAGCCGGGGCACGTCAGGTGCCCCGGCTCACCACCGGCCCGTCCCGTCTCCGGGGGGCGAAGCCGTCAGTAAAGGCTGGAGAAGAGCAGCGCGACCATCCGCGCGGGCTGGTCGGTGTCGTTGCGGAAGGAGTGCGGGTACCCCGCCGACCAGCGCGCGCAGTCCCCAGTCCGCAGGGTGTGGTCGACGCCGTTGTACCGGGTCACCAAGGTGCCCTCGGTCACGATGATCAGGTCCGTGCCCTCGTGCTGAAGGTCCTCGCCCAGCGCGCTGTGCGGGGCGAAGTCTCCCTGGACCACCTGGTACCCCAACTCCGGTGCACGCAGCACCCGGTAGGTGATGCCGGGCGCGCGCTCGATCACCGGCTGTTCTCCGAACGGGAACAGGGACGGCGCCGCCTGGCCGGGCGAGAAGCCGAGGAAGGACCCCACGTTGTGCCCGAACACCTTCGCCAGCCGGCCGAGCCGTTCCAGCGCGATATCGGTCTCGCCCCGCTCCAGCGACGCCAGGAACGAGACCGAAAGACCGCATTCGGCCGCCACCTGACGCAGCGACATGCCCCGCTGGGTCCGCAGCCGGCGCAGGACCTCCCCTGGAGCCGGAAAGCCCAGTTCGGGGTCCGGGCGGTGGGCTGCCGGATGCGTCGGGGAGTCCGGGGCGGTCATGGCCGCATCCTAGTCGAGTGCGTCAGGTGTCCCGTTTCGTCCTCCTGCTCGGTGCCGGAGGCAGCAGCAAGGTGCCTGCCCGTTTGAGGGTGCGGATGACCGGGGCGGTCTCGATGGTGCGGATCGCGTCCAGGGAGGCGATCCGTTCCGTGAGGTAGCGGGAAAGGTCTTGTGCGTCACGGCAGTTGACGGCGGCGAGCAGGTTGGTCGGACCGGTGGTCATCGCCACCAGAGAGGCCTCCGGGTGGCCGGCCATCGCGGTTGCCACGGTGGTGAGCTGCGAGGGTTGGACGGACATCCAGAGCCGGGCTTCGGCGCGAAAGCCCAGGGCGGCCGAGGGGATGTCGACCAGGAAGATCAGGACTCCGGCTCGGCGCAGGGTGGCGATGCGGCGCCGGACGGTCGCGTCCGACCAGCCGGTGACGGTGGCGAGTTCGGCGTAGCCGGCCCGGCCGTCCCGACCCAAAGCCTCGAGGAGGGCGCGGTCCCCTTCCCTCAGATCCATCGAGGCATCCGCGTCCACCTCCGCGTCCCGGTCGGCGGCGGGAGGCGGGGTGAGGAGGGCGGCCTGTTCCGGGGTGAGCCACGCGGGCCCCGCCCAGTTGTTGGGCAGGGCGTAGTGGGTGAGCAGGAGATGCGCCGAGACCGAGGTGACGCGAGCGGTGCGGGGCAGCTGGTGCAGGAGCAGCGCGTCGCTCTCGTCGCTGGAGCGGGTCTGCGTACTGAAGGAGATCTCCGTACCGCCGGACAGCAGATGGACGAAGGAGATGTCGTTGCGCTTGGCCAGTGCCGTGGCCATGGACCCGGCCGCGTCGGGGGTGCAGCGCAGCCGGATCGTCCAGGCGCTGTAACCGAGCCGGGCGCCGTTCAGGGTGCCGACCACACGCAGGAGACCGGCGGTACGCAGCCGCCGGTAGCGGCGGGCCACGGTGTTCTCGGAGACGCCAAGGGCCTCGCCGATGGCGCGGAAAGCGGCCCGGCCGTCGATCTGCAGGGCGTGCACCAGCCCTCGATCGACCTCGTCGAGAGTGACGGTATCTGACTTCACCGGACCCACCATGCCAGCATCCGGCACGGAGCGAGCCGTGGCTGGTGGAATCCATGCCCGCCGCCGGAGCGTGTGAGCGATCCCCTCCCCGCCTCCCGTGAGAGGAAAGCTCATGCGCCCCTGGTGGCCGCTCGTGGCGATCTGCCTCGGCACCTTCCTGTTCCTGCTCGACACCACCGTCCTGAACGTCGCCCTGCCCGCCCTCGGCACCGACCTGCACGCACCCCTGTCCGGGCTGCAGTGGGTGGTGAACATCTACACCCTCGCCCTGGCCGTGCTGATGCTCCCCTTCGGCTCCCTCGCCGACCGGTTCGGCGCCCGCAATGTCTATGTCGCGGGTCTCACCGTCTTCGCCCTCGCCTCCCTGGGCTGCGCACTCGCGCCGGACACCGGGCTGCTGATCGCCTCGCGTGCGGTGCAGGGCGTCGGCGGCGCGGCCATGTCCGTGTCGACCTTCGCACTCATCGGTGCCGTCTACCGCGGCCCCGACCGAGGCAAGGCGATGGGCGTCTTCGGCGCGGTCACCGGCCTGGGTGCCGCCGTCGGCCCGATGCTCGGCGGCGTACTGACCCAATACCTCAGCTGGCGGGCCGCCTTCCTCCTCAACCTCCCCCTGGTCGCCGGCGCCGTCGCCCTCACCCTGCGCGTCCTCGCCAACGACCGCCGTCCGCAGGGCCACCGCATCGACCTGCCCGGCACCGCCGCGTTCGCCGTGTGCACCGGCGCCCTCGTCCACGGCCTCACCCGGGCCGGCGAGGACGGCTGGACTCCGACCGTGTACGCCTCGATCGCCCTGGCTGCCGCCGCGCTGGTCGTCTTCGTCGTCCTCGAACGCCGCAGCGCGCACCCGATGTTGGACGTACGGCTCTTCGGGCGGGCCTCCTTCGTGGCGGTGATGGTGTGCGTCCTGGCCTCCTCTGCGGCCTTCGCGGCGCTCCTGTTCACCTCGGTGTGGCTGCAGTCGGGCCTCGGCCTCGGTCCGGTACGCGCGGGGGTGGCCCTGATGCCCCTGGCCCTCGCCTCCTTCGCCACCTCACTGGTCGCGGGACGGACCCTGCACGGCACCTCGCCCCGCCTCGTCGTCGGCACCGGGCTCCTGCTCAGCGGTATCGGCTGCGCCCTGCAGAGCGGTCTCGACGCCACGTCCACCGCGGGCTCGGTGGCCCTTGGTCTCACCGTCACCGGTATCGGCATCGGCGTGATGGGCCCGGCCATGGCGGGGGCCGTCTTCGCGGCCGTTCCCGCCGACCGCGGCGGCATGGCGGCCGGGACGATGACGACCTTCCGCCAGCTCGGCCCGACCCTGGGCATCGCGTTCTTCGGCGTCCTGTTCCGGACGGGTTCCGGCGCCGCACCGGCCGAGGGCCTGAACCGGGTATACGTCGCCGCCGCGGCCGCCGGCCTGATCGGCGCGGCCCTCGCCTACGTCTTCGTACCGAAACCTGCACCTGTGCCGGCGGCTGAGGAGGTGTCTCCCCCAAGGGGCTGGCGCTCCGCCTGACTCCCCACCGGCGGCGGCCCCGTGCTGCCGCGTGGGACGAGTTCGGTCGGTAGCACTATGTGGCGTTCGTGTGCGCCGTCGGAGTCGTCGATCACCGCCCGGGTGAGGCGCACGGCGGCGCGTCCGAGCTCCACGGCGGGCTGGGCCAGGGTCGTCAGGCCCATGACTCCCGCCATGACGTGGTCGTCGAAGCCCATCACCGAAATCCGGCCCGGTACCGGGACGTTGGCCTCGCGCAGGGCCGCCAGCAGCCGGAAGGCCATGTCGTCGGTCTCGGTGAACATGGCGGTCGGCGGGTCGGGGAGGCTCAGCAGCCGGCCCGCTGCCGGGGCCATGCCGCCGCCCTTCCAGTCCGGCACGCTCATCACGAGTGAGTCGTCGTGCTCCAGACCCGCTTCGGCGAGCGCCCGCAGATGGCCGGTGAGGCGGTTCTTGCTGCTCCAGGCGAAGCCCGTGGTGTCGTGCGTCTGGAGACAGGCGATCCGGCGGTGCCCGAGGTTGATCAGATGACGGGTGCCGCGCAGGGCGGCGTCCTCGTCGTCCACGTAGACGCTGGGGCGCCCCGGAGAGTGCTGGCTGACGAAGACGAGGGGCATGCCGAGGTCGTCCAGGCGGGCGCGTTCGGCGGGGGAGAGCGAGAAGCTCACCACGAGCAGGGCGTCGGCGTTGCGGCGGGCGGGCAACCGGTCGAAGAAATCGGCGCGTTCGTGCACATCGGTCACGCTGTAGACCAGCAGGTCGAGGCCCGCCTCGCGCAGTGCGGGTGCCATGCCGGAGAGAGTCGAGCTCAGGAACCACGTCGCCAGGTTCGGCATCAGCACGGCGACTCTTCCGGTGCGGCCGGTGACGAGGCTGGAGGCGCTGCGGGTGATCGCGAACGAGAGTTCGCGGGCTGCGGCTTCCACCCGGGCGCGTGTGGTGTCCGAGACCGTCGGCAATCCGCGCAAGGTGCGCGAAACGGTGGACACCGAAACCCCCGCCCGATGGGCCACATCGGCCATCGTGGCCTCGCTCTGCGCTGAGGACATGCGGGGACGCTAGCACAAAGAGTCGATGACAGCGTTGCCAAGAAATCTTCCCGGAATCTCTCGTTCACGATCCGTTGACCTGGCCACTGAGGCACTTCTAGCCTGCAAGCGCTGTCATCGACGACAGCCAAGACGTGAGGAGCACTCATGGCCTTGAGCCGCAGAACCCTGCTCGTGAGCGGTCTCGCCGCCGCCGGAGCCGGGCTCACCAGCGGTTGCGCGGGCAAGCCCTTGGACACCCTGTTGACCCAAGCCGCCCAGGTCCCGCGTACCCCGGCCACTCTCACCTGGTGGGTATCCGAAATCCCTTCCCGGAAGGGCCCCGTGGTGGCAGACCTGATCATCCGCGCCTTCGAGCGCCGCCATCCGCAGATCCGTGTCCGAAAGTCGAACGCCCTCAGCGCCACCGACAGCAACCGTGCCGCGGTCACCACGCAGCTCGCGGGCGCCTCACCCACCCCTGACGTCTATCTCGGGGACACCACCTGGCCGGCCCAGTTCGGCAGCAACTCCCTTGCGCTGCCGCTGCAGACGCTGCTTCCCAAGGATTTCTGGGACGGCTACCCGGCGGCCCTGCGGCGGGTGAGCGAGTACCGCGGCGCCGTGTACGCGCTGCCCTTCTTCACCGACAGCGCCTTCCTCTATTACCGGAAGGATCTGCTGGCCAAGCACGGCCGGCCGGTGCCCCGTACCTGGGAGGAGCTGGTGCGCACCGCGCGCACCGTCCAGCGGGCCGGGGACGCCCCTTACGGGTTCCTCTGGCAGGGGTCCGTATCGGAGTCGCTGACCTGCAACGTTGCCGAGTTCCTGGCCGATGCCGAAGCTCCCGTGCTGGACGGTGCGGGCCGTGTGGCGCTGGGCGGAGCGGGCGCGGAGCGGGCCTTCGCCATGATGCGGGAGTTCACCGAGACGGGCGTGACGCCCGCCACCGTCGGCACGTATGTGGAAGCGGACTCGCAGGACGCTTTCACCGGCGGCCGTGGTGTCTTTCTGCGCAACTGGTCCTACGCCTGGGGCAATGCGGCCGACCGCTCGGTCTCCAAGGTGGCGGGCCGGGTCGGTGTCGCGCCCCGCCCCGGCTTCGCCGGTGACGGCCCCCGCGGGGTGAGCTGCGCCGGAGGCTGGAGCAATTTCGTCAACCCCAACTCCCGGCACCTCGGGGCCGCGGTCGCTTTTGCCCGGTTCTGTGCCGGTGAGGAGGCGCAGATGATTCTGCTGAAGAACGCCGGGGTGATCCCGGCACTCGACGAGGTGCTGTCCCGGCCCGAGGCCCGTGCGGTCGGCGATCCGACGCTCACCGGGGTCCGCCAACTGCACCTGGTCGCCCGGCCGGTGCAGTCCCCTTACTACCCCGAGGTCAGCAAGGCGCTCTACACCCGGGCCAACGCGGTGATCGGCGGCCGGACCACACCCGCCCAGGCCGTTCGCGCGGCCCGCGCCGATATCCGGACCGCGCTGGAAGGCAGGGCGCTGTGAATGCGATGACCTCCTCCGCCGCACCCGTGTCGCGGCGACCGGCACCCGAGCCGGCCGGCCGGCGGACTCCGCCTGCGCCACGCGGGGGCGGCCCGGCCCGGGTGAGCAGACGTCGCCGGGCGCGTACCGGCTGGCTCTTCGCTTCCCCGGCGCTGCTGGCCATCACCGCCGTGACGGTCTTCCCGGTGCTCTTCTCGGTGCTGCTCAGCTTCGCCGATGTCCGCCTGGAGTACGGCGGGTTCCGCATCCTGTCCCTGACGGGCGACCATTACGCCGCCGTGCTGAGCAGCCCGGAGTGGCGCCAGGCGCTCGCCTTCACCTTCGGGTTCACCGCCGTCACCGTCCTCCTGGAACTGGTGCTGGGCACCGCCGCCGCGCTCGTGCTGGAACGGCTGGGGGCAGCCCGCGGCTGGGTCCTGGCGGTCCTGCTGCTGCCCTGGGCCCTGATCAATGTCGTCGCCGCCCAGCTGTGGGGGTATCTCTACAACGGCACCTACGGCGGGCTGACCTGGCTCTTCACCCAGATTCTGGGCCACCAGCCGGACATTCTCGGGCAGCCCGCCTCCGCCATGGGCGCCATGGTGGTGGTCGATGTCTGGAAGACCACGCCCTTTGTCGCGATTGTCGTCCTCGCCGGGCTGATGCTGATTCCCGGCGACGTCTACGAGGCGGCAGAGATCGACGGCGCCGGCACCTGGACGACGTTCTGGAAGGTGACCCTGCCGCAGCTGCGCCCGATCATGGCCATCGCCGTCCTCTTCCGCATCCTGCAGGCCTTCGGCATCTTCGACCTGCCCTTCGTCCTGACCCAGGGCGGTCCGGGCACCGCCACCGAGTCCCTGGCGATCCTCGGATACAAGACGCTCTTCCAGAACCTCGCCATCGGCCGCGGCGCGGCGGTGGCAACCACCACCGCCGTCATCGTGATCACGTGCTGTCTGCTCTTCCTGCGGGTCTTCAAGGCGCAGGCCGACGAAGGAGGGCGGGCATGAGCCGCCGTGCACCGGCGTCCGGCATCCGCCGGTACGTCAACGCCGTCAACCTCGGCGGTCTGGCCATCGTCGTGCTGTCGGCGCTGCCCCTGTACTGGATGATCGCTTCGTCCTTCAAAGGGCCGGGCGAGATCAGCGCCGACCCGCCGAGCCTGGTCCCGAAGGCGGCGACGCTCGGCAACTACGCCGAGGCCTTCGTCCGCAACGGCATCGGCCGGTATCTGCTCAACAGCGTGCTGGTGGCGTCGGTTTCCACGGCCGCCGTGCTGGGGCTGTCCTTCTTCGCGGGCTACGCCCTGGCCCGCACCCCGCTGCGGGGCCGCGGCGCCATCATGACCGCACTGCTGATGCTGTCCGTCTTCCCGCCGATCGCGCTGGTCGTTCCGCTCTTCCTGCTGGAGCGGCAGCTGGGGCTGCTCAACAGCTATGCGGGCCTGATCGTGCCCTATGTCGCGCTGAACCTCCCGTTCGCCATCTGGATCATGCGCAACTACCTGGTCGGGGTCCCGCGTGAGCTGGAGGAGGCGGCCACCGTCGACGGCGCGGGCCCGCTGCGTACCGTCCTGACCGTCATCGCCCCCCTCGCCCGGCCGGGGCTGTTCACCGCGGGGATCTTCACCTTCACCGCGACCTGGTCGGAGTTCCTGCTGGCGCTGACCTTCAACAGCGAGGACGGTCACCGCACCGTTCCGGTCGGCATCGCCCTGTTCACCAGCCAGTACACCGTCCCCTACGGGACGCTCTTCGCGGGGGCCATGGCCGCCACCGTCCCCATCGGCGTCCTGGTCATGATCTTCCGCCGCTCGATCGTCTCGGGCATGACCTCAGGGGCGGTGAAGGGATGAGACCGGCGGCCCCGGGGTGCGCCGGCCCCTCCCGCCCCGCCGCACCCGACCGCACCCGACCGCACCCGGCGCCGCACCGCGCCGCCCCCAGCTACCGCTGGGAGGTGCCCCCACCCCAGCTACCGCTGGGAGGTGCCCCCATGCGACCGCTCCCGTACCGAAAGGCCCTTCCGTGACCGCACAGCACCTCGGCTCCGACCGCAACACCACTGACTGGTGGCGGCAGGCCGTCGTCTACCAGGTGTATCCGCGCAGCTTCGCCGACGCCGACGGCGACGGCATCGGAGACCTTCCCGGTGTGACCTCCCGGCTGCCCTACCTCGCCGACCTGGGTGTGGACGCCGTCTGGCTGAGTCCCTTCTACCCCTCACAACTGGCCGACGGTGGCTATGACGTCGACGACTACCGCAATGTCGACCCGCGTCTCGGCACCCTCGACGACTTCGACGCCATGGTGGCCGAGGCACACCGGCTGGGCCTCAAGGTGATGGTCGACATCGTGCCCAACCACTCCTCCGACCAGCACCTCTGGTTCCAGGAGGCGTTGCGCGCCGAGCCCGGATCCGCCGCCCGCGAGCGGTACGTCTTCCGCGAGGGCAAGGGCGAGCTGGGCGAACTGCCGCCCACCGACTGGGTCTCCTGCTTCGGCGGCCCCGCCTGGACCCGGCTGCCCGACGGCTGGTGGTACCTCCACCTCTTCGCCCCCGAGCAGCCCGACTTCAACTGGGACAACCCCGAGGTCCGCGCGGACTTCCGGCACACCCTGCGCTTCTGGTCCGACCGCGGCGTCGACGGCTTCCGGGTCGATGTGGCCCACGGCCTGGCCAAGGACCTGGCCGCGCCGCTGCGCGACATCGGCACCGTCGAGGGCTACACGCCGGGAGACCTGCCCGAGGACGGCAGCCACCCCTTCTGGGACCGCGACGAGGTGCACGACATCTTCCGCGACTGGCGCAAGGTCTTCAACGAGTACGACCCGCCGCGGGTCGCCGTCGCCGAGGCCTGGGTGCGCAGCTCCCGCCGTACCGCGTACGCCACCCCGCAGGAACTCGGCCAGGCCTTCAACTTCGACTTCCTCAAGGCCCCGCTGCACGCCGGGGAGCTGCGCGCGTCCATCGACACCGCGCTCGCCGACGCACGGGCGGCCGGGGCGACCGCGACCTGGGTGCTGTCCAACCACGATGTGATCCGGCACGCCTCCCGGTACGGCCTGCCGGACGGCCGCGACGAGGAGGCCTGGCTGCTCTCCGACGGACAGGAACCCGTCCTGGACCGGGAGTTCGGGCTGCGCCGGGCGCTGGCCGCCACCCTGCTGATGCTGGCGCTGCCCGGCTCCGGCTACGTCTACCAGGGCGAGGAACTGGGGCTGCCCGAGGTCGCCGAGCTCTCCCGGGACAGCCTCCAGGACCCGGTGTGGACCCGTAGCGGAGGCCGGCTCAAGGGGCGGGACGGCTGCCGGGTGCCGCTGCCGTGGCGGCGTGAGGGCAGCTCGTACGGCTTCGGCAGCGGGGGTGCCTGGCTGCCGCAGCCGGCCGGCTGGGGCGAGCTGTCCGTCGAGGCGCAGCAGGGTGTGGCGTCCTCGCCGCTGGAGCTGTACCGCGCGGCGCTCGCCACCCGCCGCCGGCTGCTGGCCGACGAGGCGCTGGAATGGGCCGATGGCGCGCCGACGGCTCACCCGGACGTCCTGCACTTCCGCCGCTCGGGCGGCTGGGAGTGCGTGACCAACCTGTCGGACGAGCCCCGGCCGCGGCCGGCCGGTGAGCTGCTGCTGGCCTCCGCGCCGGTCACCGGCGACGAGCTGCCGCCGTGGACGACGGTCTGGCTGCGCACCGCGCAGGCCTGAACCGCCGCGCCCTGGGGACCCGTCAGGCGGTGAGCGCCCGTCAGGCGGTCAGCGCCGTCAGGTCTCCACGGGCACGGTCCAGGACCGCCCCGTCGTAGCGCCGCAGCAACAGGCGGGCCAGCTCGGGCGCCGGGCCGAGGACGGGGGCGAGGACATCGGCCCCGGCCTCGCGGGCCCCGGCGGCGATGCGGTCCGGGAGGAAGCCTGGGGCGATGACGTACGGGGCCACGGCCACCCGGCCGACGCCCTCGGCACGCAGTGCCCGCACCGCGTCGGCCGTACGGGGAAGAGATGCGGAGGCGAACGCAGGTCGCACGGCACACCAGCCAGCGGTGTGCCGCCACTCCCGCGCGATTTCAGCGATCACTGCGCTCGCCTCCGGGTCGGAGGAGCCCGCCGAGGCCAGCACGACCCCGGTCGAGCCACGGTCGCCGGGCCGCACCCCGGCCTGCGCCAGCCGGCGCTCCAGCGCGGCGGTCAGCAGCGGCGAAGGGCCCAGCACGTCGGCCTGGCGGACGCTCAGCAGCGGCAGCCGTGCCGTCGCCGCCCGCAGGACCGCCGGGATGTCGGACTTCGCGTGGAAGGCGCGGGTCAGCAGCAGCGGCAGCGCCACCACCTCCCGCACGCCCTCTCCCGGCCCGCCACGGCGTCCGGACGAAGACGCCGCGCGCCGCCCCTCGGCCTCGGCCTCCGCCGACAGCCGCTCCAGCACCCGCGGCACCCGGGGCGCGTTGAAGTCGAGGTAGCCGACCTCGACGCGCAGCCCGGGCCGCAGCGCCCGCACCCGCGCACAGAGCGCGGAGACGGCCGCGGCGTGCCGCGGATCGCGGCTGCCGTGGGCGACGACGAGAAGCGTGGGGCGAGGGGGGCACAGGTCCATGGTTCAGCTCTTCACGAGGAGGCCGCGGCTGCGCAGCACCCGGCGTTCGATCGGGGCGAAGATCAGCAGCTCGATGCCGATGCCGACGATGAGGATGAGGAGGATCGCGGCAAGCACCCAGGACATGTCCTGGAACTCGCGGCCCTGCTCCAGCAGCTGGCCCAGACCGGTGCCCAGATCGGGCGCGTTGACGATGAGCTCGGCGGCCATCAGGGAGCGCCAGGAGAACGCCCAGCCCTGCTTGAGTCCGGCGATATAGCCGGGCAGCGCGGCCGGGAGCAGCACATGGCGGATGCCCGCCAGGCCGGTGGCGCCGATGGTGCGGCCGGCCCGCAGGTAGAGCGGGGAGATCTGGTCGACGCCCGCCACCAGGCCGTTGGCGATGGACGGGACGGCACCGAGCAGCACCACCGCGTAGATCGTGGCGTCGCTCAGCCCGAACCAGATGATCGCGGCCGGGACCCAGGCCACCGACGGCAGCGACTGCAGACCGCTCAGGATCGGCCCGATCGCGGCCCGTACGGGCCTGACCCGGGCGACGATCAGCCCGAGCACCGTACCGAGGGCCACCGAGGCGACGAAGCCGAGGGCGCCGCGGGAGACGCTGGTCCACACAAAGCTCAGCAGGGTGCCCTCGAGCCACTTCTGCTGCAGCGAGTGCGCGACGTCGACGGGGCTCGGCAGCAGGTAGTGCGGCTTCAGCTCGAAGTGGTAGGCGAGCTGCCACACCACGAGCACGATGACGATCGCGACGAGGGGAGGAAACGCCTTCGAGACGGCGGTGCGCAGCCACGGCTGCCGGTCGACGACCCGGGATTCCAGGGCGTCGAGCCCGGCCTCCAGGCCGGCGATATCCCCGGCCGCGGGGGCGTCGCTGCCGGTCGCGGTGCCCCCGGCACTCCGGGCGCCGGCGGACCGGTCCTTGGTCTCAGTGCTGGCCATGGCGGCGGATCTCCCCACGGAGCTGTTCGGTGATCTCGATGGAAAGGTCGGCGACCGCGGAGTCCTCGATGCGGCGCGGCTGCGGGATGTCCACCCGCCACTCGCGGGCGATCTTGCCGGGGCGGGAGGAGAGCAGCACCACCCGCTCGGCGAGCCGCACGGCCTCGCGGACGTTGTGGGTGACGAAGAGGACGGAGAGGTTGGTCTCTCGCCAGATGCGGGTGAGCTCGTCGTGCAGCACATCGCGGGTGATCGCGTCGAGCGCGGCGAACGGCTCGTCCATCAGCAGCAGTTGGCTGTCCTGGGCCAGGGCACGGGCCATCGCCACGCGCTGGCGCATCCCGCCCGACAGCTCGTGCACCCGCTTGCCGTGGGCGCCCTTGAGCCGGACGAGTTCCAGCAGCCGCTCGGCCTCGTCCCGGCGCTCCGCGCGCGGCACCCCGCGCAGCCGCAGCGCCAGTTCGATGTTGCGGCCGGCGGTCAGCCACGGGAACAGCGCATGCTCCTGGAACATCAGGGCCGGCCGGCCGCCGGGCGTCTCGATGGCGCCGGCCGACGGCGCGTCCAGACCGGCCACGAGGTTGAGGAGGGTGGACTTGCCGCAGCCCGAGGCCCCCAGGAGGCAGACGAATTCGCCGGGCGCCACATCGATACTGATGTCGTCCAGGACATGCTGCTGTGCGCCGGTGCGGCCGAACGACTTCGAGACATGGTCGATGCGGGCCGCGTACGGCACGGTGGTGCCCGTCTCCGCCGTGGCGGGTTGCTGCTGGGTGAGCGTGGTGGTCGTCATCGGTGTCACCTCCTGGGGGAGTGCGGTACGGAGGGGCGGGGCTACTTGCTGCCGAGTCCGGCGTCGGAGACCGGCTGCTTGCCCTCTGACCTCAGCACCTTGTTGAGCAGGGTGAGGTCGTAGATGCCCTTGAGGTCGGGCTTCTTGAGCAGACCCGCCTTGACGGCGTGATCCGCCTCCTCCTGGAGGGTGGCGGCCAGCGGGTCATCGGTGACATCGACGTTCTTGAACGCCGGGTCGATGACGTTCTGCGGCAGTGCCTTGCCGGCGACGTCCGGGGAGGCGAGCTTGTCGTTGAGGGCCTTCTTCGCCTCGGCCGGGTGCGACCGGATCCAGGCGTTGGTCTGCACCGAGGCCCGCAGCACCGCCTCGACGGCCTTGGGGTGCTCCTTGAGGAACTTCTGCGAGACGATCATGTTCGTGATGACGAACTTCCCGTCCTTCCACAGCTTCTTCTCGTCCAGCAGCGTCTTGCCGCCCTCGGCGACGAGCTTGGAGGCGGTGGGCTCGGGCACCCACGCGCCGTCGATACCGCCCTGCTGGAAGACGGTCGGCGTCACCTTGTTGTCGGTGCGCTGGACGGTGACATCGCCCTTGCCGGTGGTGGGGTCGACCTTGAGGCCCTTCTGCGACAGGTAGTTCAGCAGCGCGACGTCCTGGGTGTTGCCCAGCTGCGGGGTCGCGATCTTCTTGCCCTTGAGGTCGTCGACGCTCTTGATCTTCTTGGGATTGACCACCAGCGAGACACCGCCGGAGGCCGAACCGCCAATGATCTTCAGGCTCTTGCCGTGCGACTTGACGTAGCCGTTGATCGCGGGGGAGGGGCCGATCCAGCCGATGTCGACGGCGCCCGAGTTGAGCGCCTCGATCTCGGCGGGGCCCGCGTTGAAGGGGGCGGCCTTCACTTCGGTGCCGCCCAGTGCCTTCTGGAACGCGCCGTTCTGCAGGCCGACCAGGGGAGTGGCATGCGTGGTGTTGCCGAAGAAGCCGATCGTGAGGTGATCGAGCCCGTCGGTCTTGGCACCCTTGGGCGCGACACCGGCCGCGGTGTCCTTCTTGGCCTCGGAGCCGTAGCCGCAGGCGCCCAGCGCCCCGATCAGGAGCGGGACGGTGGCGGCGGCCGCCAGCAGGCGGTGTCGAACGGCAGACACGGGAGGGGGTCCTCTCGGAGGGCCGGGTCAGTACGCGCCTTCTATGGCGCGCCCGGCAGATCGATGGATCTTCGGAAGGGGGGTGCGGGAGTTACGGAGCCGTGCATCGTCAGCGCACACATCGGCCGACTCCGCCCTGCCCGCTGCCCAGGGCGCCGCTGCCGATGCGGCCGCCCTCCTTCGCGAAGGTCGAGAAGATGTCCTGGAGCATGCTCAGAAGTCCCATCCCTCGTCGTCGTCCGCGCCGTCGGCCACAGCGGCCTCGGCGGCCGCCTCGGCGAAGGCGTTGCCCGCCATCCCCGCGGTCAGCGTCGTCCCGTCCGCCGGGTCGATCAGGAGGAAGGAGCCGGTGCGGCGGGAGTCCGCGTAGGCGTCCAGGGCCAGGGGCTCGGCGGTGCGGAGGGTGACGCGGCCGATGTCGTTGGCGGCCAGTTCGCCGGGGGCCGGGTGCTGGGAGAGGTCGTCGAGGGTGAGGCGGGAGGGGATGTCCTTGACGAGGGCCTTGACGGTGCGGGTGGTGTGCTTGAGCAGCACGCGCTGGCCGATGGTCAGGGGACGGTCCGCCACGTGGCAGACGGTTGCCTCGATGTCCTGCGAGAGGTCCGGTGCGGTGGCCGTGGGGGCGATCAGGTCACCGCGGGAGATGTCGATGTCGTCGGTGAGGCGGACGGTGACCGACTGCGGTGCCCAGGCGGCGTCCACGGCCTGGCCCAGGGCATCGATCGCCTCGATGGTGCTGGTGTTGCCCGAGGGCAGGGCCGTGACGGCGTCGCCGACGCGCAGCACACCGGAGGCGATCTGGCCCGCGTAGCCGCGGTAGTCGGGGTGTTCGGCGGTCTGCGGACGGATGACGTACTGGACCGGGAAGCGCGCCGGGTCGTCCGACGGGTCGGCGACGACGGGCACGGTCTCCAGGTGCTCCAGCACCGTCGGGCCGCCGTACCAGTCCATGGTGGCGGACGGGGACACCACGTTGTCGCCGGCCAGCGCCGAGATCGGGATGGCGGTGATCTCCGGGACGCCCAGCGAGGCCGCGTAGGTGGTGAACTCCTCGGCGATGGCGGCGAAGACGGGCTCGGCGTAGTCGACCAGGTCCATCTTGTTGACGGCCAGCACCACATGCGGGACGCGCAGCAGGGCGGCGACCGCGGCGTGCCGGCGGGTCTGCTCGACCACGCCGTTGCGGGCGTCGACCAGCACCACGGCCAGCTCGGCGGTGGACGCGCCGGTGACCATGTTGCGGGTGTACTGCACATGCCCGGGGGTGTCGGCCAGGATGAACCGGCGCCGCGGGGTGGCGAAGTAGCGGTAGGCGACATCGATGGTGATGCCCTGCTCGCGCTCGGCGCGCAGCCCGTCGGTCAGCAGCGCCAGGTCCGGCGTCTCCTGGCCGCGGCCCAGGGAGGCGCGCTCGACGGCCTCCAGCTGGTCGGCGAGCACCGACTTGGAGTCGTGCAGCAGCCGGCCCACCAGCGTGGACTTGCCGTCGTCGACGGAGCCCGCGGTGGCGAAGCGCAGCAGCGAAGCGGCACCCGCCTCGACGAAGTCGGCCGCGTCCGCACCCGTGCCGGCGTCCGTGCTCGCGCCGGTGCCTGTGTTCGTGCTCATGTTAGAAGTACCCCTCGCGCTTGCGGTCCTCCATGGCGGCCTCGGACATCTTGTCGTCGGCCCTGGTGGCGCCCCGCTCGGTGAGCCGGGACGCGGCGATCTCCGCGATCACCGCCTCGATGGTGTCGGCGTCGGAGTCGACGGCACCGGTGCAGGACATGTCGCCGACGGTGCGGTAGCGCACCTGCCGCCGCTCCAGGCTCTCGCCGTCCTTGGGGCCGCCCCACTCGCCGGGGGAGAGCCACATACCGCTGCGGGCGAAGACCTCGCGCTCGTGGGCGTAGTAGATGGCGGGCAGCTCGATCTTCTCGCGGGCGATGTACTGCCACACGTCCAGCTCGGTCCAGTTGGACAGCGGGAAGACGCGGACGTGTTCACCGGGGGAGTGCTTGCCGTTGTAGAGCTGCCACAGCTCGGGGCGCTGGCGGCGCGGGTCCCAGCCGCCGAACTCGTCACGCAGCGAGAACACCCGCTCCTTGGCGCGCGCCTTCTCCTCGTCCCGGCGGCCGCCGCCGAAGACCGCGTCGAAGCGGCCCTTGTCGATGGCGTCCAGCAGCGGGACGGTCTGCAGCGGGTTGCGGGTGCCGTCCGGGCGCTCGCGCAGCTCACCGCGGTCGATGAAGTCCTGGACGGAGGCGACGTGCAGCCGCAGGCCGTGCCGCTCCACGGTGCGGTCGCGGTAGTCGAGGACCTCGGGGAAGTTGTGCCCGGTGTCGACGTGCAGCAGCGAGAACGGCACCGCGGCCGGCGCGAACGCCTTCAGCGCCAGGTGCAGCATGACGATGGAGTCCTTGCCGCCGGAGAACAGGATCACCGGCCGCTCGAACTCACCCGCCACCTCACGGAAGATGTGCACCGCCTCCGACTCCAGGGCGTCGAGGTGGGAGAGGGCGTACGGGTTGTCGGCGTCCTCGGCGTTCTCGGTCACGGCAGTGACGGTCGTCATGCCAGTCCCCTTTCGGTGAGCAGCGCATGCAGTGCCGCCGCGGACTCCTGCACGGTCTGGGTGTGCGACTCGATGCGCAGGTCGGGTGAGGCGGGCGCCTCGTAGGGGTCGTCCACGCCGGTCAGGCCGGAGATCTCACCGGCCGCCTGCTTGGCGTAGAGCCCTTTCACATCCCGCTCGGAGCACACCTCGACGGGCGTGGCCACATGCACCTCCAGGTAGGGGGTGCCCTCGCTCTGGTGGCGCTTGCGTACGGCCTCCCGGCTGTCCGCGTACGGCGCGATCACCGGCACCAGCGCCTTGACGCCGTTGCTCGCCAGCAGCTCGGCCACGAAGCCGATGCGCTGGACGTTGGTGTGCCGGTCCTCGCGGGTGAAGCCGAGACCCGCGGACAGGAACTCGCGGATCTCGTCGCCGTCCAGCACCTCGACGCGGTGGCCGTCGCCGCGCAGCTTCCCGGCCAGTTCGTGCGCGAGGGTCGTCTTGCCCGCGCTCGGCAGACCGGTCAGCCAGATCGTGGCGCCCATCATGGATATCTCCTGATGCTCGGTCATCCGTGCAGCCCGCACTCGGTCTTGTTGCTGCCGGCCCAGCGGCCGGCCCTGGCGTCCTCGCCCTCCAGCACCCGGCGGGTGCAGGGCGCGCAGCCCACGGAGGCGTAGCCATCCGTCAGCAGCGGGTTGGTGAGCACCCCGTGCTCGTCCACGTACGCGTCCACATCGGCCTGCGTCCAGCGGGCGATCGGGGAGACCTTCACCTTGCGGCGCTTGGGGTCCCAGCCGACGACCGGGGTGTTCGCCCGGGTGGGCGACTCGTCCCGGCGCAGGCCCGTCGCCCAGGCGTCGTAGCCGGCCAGGCCCTCTTCGAGCGGCTTGACCTTGCGCAGTGCGCAGCACAGGTCCGGGTTGCGGTCGTGCAGCTTCGGGCCGTGCTCGGCGTCCTGCTCGGCGACCGTCTGACGCGGCGTCAGGGTGAGGACGTTGACGTCCATCACCGCGGCCACCGCGTCCCGGGTCCCCAGCGTCTCGGGGAAGTGGTAGCCGGTGTCCAGGAAGACCACGTCCACGCCCGGGAAGGCCCGCGAGGCCAGGTGCGCGACGACTGCGTCCTCCATCGAGGAGGTGACGCAGAAGCGCGGACCGAAGGTCTCGGCGGCCCATTCGAGGATCTTCAGGGCGGGCGCGTCCTCCAGGTCGCGGCCCGCCTGCTCGGCGAGCTGCTGGAGGTCGGTAGCGGTGGTCACGGGGTACCTCCGTCGGAAGCGGAAGGGGTGCTGCCGGTGCTTCCCGGCGTCAGCAGGCCCAGGAACTTCAGCCGGAACGCGCGACTGCAGGACCGGCATTCCCACGCCCCGTGACCCTCCTCGGAGGGCCGCAGGTCCTCGTCCCCGCAGTAGGGGCAGTAGAACGGCGCCGCACGTTCGCTCACTTCAGCGCACCCTCTTCCGCCCGGGCCGCCCAGGTGGCGAACCGCTCGTCCTCCTCGCGCTGCGCCTCGAAGTTGCGCAGCACCCGCTCGACGTAGTCGGGGAGTTCATCGGCGGTGACCTTCAGACCGCGGACCTTGCGGCCGAAGCCGGCCTCCAGGCCCAGGGCGCCGCCCAGGTGCACCTGGTAGCCCTCGACCTGGTTGCCGTCGTCGTCCAGGACCAGCTGGCCCTTGAGACCGATGTCCGCGACCTGGATACGGGCGCAGGCGTTCGGGCAGCCGTTGAGGTTGATGGTGATCGGCTCCTGGAAGTCCGGCATCCGCTGCTCCAGTTCGTCGATCAGCGAGGCGCCACGGCCCTTGGTCTCGACGATGGCCAGCTTGCAGAACTCGATGCCGGTGCAGGCCATCGTGCCGCGCCGGAACGGCGAGGGATTGACCTGGAAGTCCAGCGCCTCCAGCCCGGCGACCAGCCCGTCGACCTGGTCCTGCTCGACGTCGAGAATGATCATCTTCTGCTCGACGGTGGTGCGCAGCCGGTCGGAGCCGTGTGCGGCGGCCAGTTCGGCGATCTTGGTGAGGGTGGCGCCGTCGACCCGGCCCACGCGCGGGGCGAAGCCCACGTAGAAGCGGCCGTCCTGCTGACGGTGCACCCCGATGTGGTCGCGCCACTTGGAGACCGGCTCCTCGGGCGCGGGGCCGTCGGCCAGCTTGCGCTGCAGGTACTCGTCCTCCAGCACCTGGCGGAACTTCTCCGGGCCCCAGTCGGCCATCAGGAACTTCAGCCGGGCGCGGGTGCGCAGCCGGCGGTAGCCGTAGTCCCGGAAGATCCCGACCACGCCGGCCCAGACGTCCGCGACCTCGTCCAGCGGCACCCAGGTGCCCAGGCGCTGGGCGAGCTTGGGGTTGGTGGACAGGCCGCCGCCGACCCAGAGGTCGAACCCGGGGCCGTGCTCGGGGTGGACGACGCCGACGAAGGCCACGTCGTTGATCTCGTGGACCACGTCCTGGACGGGCGAGCCGGAGATCGCGGTCTTGAACTTCCGCGGCAGGTTGGAGAACTCCTTGCTGCCGATGTAGCGCTCGTGGATCTCGTCGACGGCCGGGGTGCCGTCGATGATCTCGTCCGCCGCGATACCGGCCACCGGGGAGCCGATGATCACGCGCGGGCAGTCGCCGCAGGCCTCCGTCGTGGACAGGCCCACCGCCTCCAGCTTCTCCCAGATGGCGGGGACGTCCTCGATGCGGATCCAGTGCAGCTGGATGTTCTGCCGGTCGGTGATGTCCGCGGTGCCGCGGGCGTACTGCTCGGAGACCTCGCCGATGGCGCGCAGCTGGGCCACGCTCAGCCGACCGCCGTCGACGCGGACCCGCAGCATGAAGTACTTGTCGTCCAGCTCCTCCGGCTCCAGGATCGCCGTCTTGCCGCCGTCGATCCCGGGCTTGCGCTGGGTGTACAGGCCCCACCAGCGCATCCGCCCGCGCAGGTCGTTGGGGTCGATGGAGTCGAAACCGGACTTGGAGTAGATCGTCTCAATGCGTGTCCGCACATTGAGACCGTCGTCGTCCTTCTTGAACTGCTCGTTGCCGTTGAGCGGCGTGTGGTGGCCCACGGCCCACTGGCCCTCGCCGCGGTGGCGTCCGGCCTTGCGGCGGGTCGTGGCAGCTGCGGGGACTTCGGGGGAGGCGGCCATGGGTGTACGTCCTTCTGGGCGGGCTCAAGGAATGCGGACGGGGCGCCGAGCACCCGCGCTGACCTGCGCAGGCATACCGAAAAACGGCGCGTGATGCACGCGTCGAAGGGTCTGCGGGTCGAGGGGTGTCAGCGCGTCCGCGACGATGGGGACGGCATGAGATGCGGTGGTGCTGGGCGCTGCCAGGGGCCGAAAACCCCTGGAGAATGCGGCCTCAGCCCGCCCGACAAATGGCGCTGGACATGCGGCCGAGGTCGACGTGCCGCCGACTCACCAAGGCAATTCCAGCTCGAGACATGACGGAAGCGTGGCACGCCGCTCTCCGGCCAGTCCACCGTTATCCAGAATCCGGACACCTGTGTCTTGCATCGCGAGACGGTGTGGCGCCGGTCACGTACCGGCGGTGCGTCGGTCGCTCGCCGCAGGGGGCGCCGGCCACTCCCCGGCGGGCGCGCCGGGGGTGGTGGGTCCTGCGCCGGGCCAGGGGCCGGGTGCCGGTACGTCGGGCTCCTCGGTCACCGTGGTGTCGTACACGCGGAAGCCGCGCCGCTCGTAATTGGCCTTCGCGTGCGGGCCGTCCTTGCTGCACGTGTGTACCCACACCCGCGTGGTCGGCGCCAGTCCAGGCCACCGCTCGGCCAGGTCCCAGGCCCGCTCGGTGCCGTGGGCGAGCAGGTGCCCACCGATCCGGCGCCCCCGGAAGTCCGGGACGAGTCCGAAGTAAACGATCTCCGCGGAGCCGTCCGCCTCCGCCGCCAGCTCGATGAACCCGGCGGGCGTACCGCGCTCGTACGCCACCCAGGTCTCCACCCCGGGGCGTCCGAGGTGTGCCACCCACTGCGCGTACGACCAGCCCAGCCGGTCGGTCCAGGTGACGTCACCGCCGACCGCCGTATAGAGGAAGCGGCTGAATTCGGGCGACGGCACCTGTGAGCGGACGATCCGGACGTCCTGCTCGACCGCCGGCCCCGCGGCGGGAGCCAGGTCGGCGCGCGAGGTCTGCTCGAGGTACCACGTGGTGACCGGGATGTTCATGCGGTCAGCACATCACACCGGGGGCGGGGGGCCGGGGGTGGTCAGGGGGAGAGGTGGGGAGAGAGCCCGGGGCGGGGGCCGGACGCAGGTCAGGGGCTGCCTGGGGCCGGGCAGGCAGGGCGAGGCCTCGTCCCGAATGGTGAGACACCTGCTCACAGTGTGGGGACGGCTCTGCTGCCGGGAGGCGTACCCGACGGCCGCCGGGGCCGACCGGGGGAAGAGGCGGAGAGCGCGCGGTCGGTCCGATGCGCGCCTGGAGAAGCGGATACGCGTATAGGCGGATACGCGGTACGCGGATACCGGGACCCGCAGGAAGTCCCCGGCGCATAATTGACGAAACGTCGGCCGGGAGCGTGCAAGGTGCTCCCGGCCGGTTTATGTGTGGCTCGTGAAAGCAAGGGTGGCATGTCTCTGCAATTCACCGGGTGTTCCTTCCGCTACGGCCGGAAGGTGCCCGTTCTCAACAGGCTTGATCTCTCCATCGATCACCGGGCAACCGTCCTGCTGGGGCCGAACGGCGCGGGTAAATCCACGCTTTTAGGTATCGCCGCCTCCTGGATCTCCCCTACCGGAGGAACGGTGACGTGGAAGGGGATGAACCCCGGCCGGCGGCATGCGCGAGCTGCCTACCGCAAAGCCGTGGGCTGGCTTCCGCAGCACGTCAAACCGATGCCGGGGCTCACGGTCCGGGAAAACGTCGCTTATATCGGCTGGTTGAAAGGCATGTCCCGCGCCGACGCCTGGGACCGGTCACACGAGGCCCTGGAACGTGTGAAGCTGGGCAGCCTGGCCGGCCGGAAGAGCCACCAGCTCTCGGGCGGGCAGCTGCGGCGCATGGGCATAGCGGGCACTCTCGTCCACCACAGCGAGATCGTGCTGCTCGACGAACCGACCGCAGGACTTGACCCCTCGCAGCGCCATATCTTCCGCGAGCTGGTGACCGACCTGCTGGCCGACATTCACGTCGTGGTCTCCACCCACCAGACCGAAGACCTCGACACCCTGTACGACCACGTCGTCATCCTCGACAAGGGACAGGCCCGCTTCGAGGGCGACACCGATGCCTTCCTCGCCCTCGCCGCCCCCGGCACGCCGGAAGGGCGACGCGCCGAAGGTGCCTACACCCAGCTGATCGCCCAGGAGGTGTGAGCCGTGCTCTGGCGTACTGTCGCGCGCTCCTCCTCCGCCACATGGCTGGCTCCGTTGCTGGCGGCCTTCGTCGCCGTGCTGCTGTCGGACGACCTCACCGCGTCGGTGACCCCCGGCTACTGGCCCAGCGCCGTGGGCGCCGCCACCTTCGCGCTGCCCTTCGTCGCCCCGGCCTGTGCGGCCGCCGGTGCCTGGGAGGGCGCACGCTTCACCCGCGGCAACGTGGCCGGCTGGGCGCCGGCCCGCTCGGGGCTCGCCATCGCCCTCCCCCTGTTGCTGCCCGTCATCGTCCTGGGCGCCCTCGGCATGGCGGTGGCCGCAGCGCTGACGATCTCCACGGCACACCCGCAGACCGGCCTGCCACCGGTCGGCATGGCCTTCGTGTGGCTGGTCGTGCTCACCGCCCACGCCCTGGCCGGCTTCCTGCTCGGCAAGCGCCTCCCGCTGGTCGTGGCGGTCTCCCTGGCCCTGGTACTCAGCTTCGTCCTGACCGCCTACCCGGCCGCCGTGGAACCCGTCTGGCTGCGTCACATGGTCACCGGCGGCATGACCTCCTGCTGCTCCCTCGGCCAATCCCCCGACTGGCAGGCCGCGGCCAGTGCCGCGGTGCTGGCCTGCGGCGTTGTCGCGGCCGCCGCCGTGGCCCTGACCGCGTGGGCCGTGCGCCTGCGCAGGGCCCTGATCGGTGCGGCGCTGGCGGCCGGCCTGGTCGGCAGCGGGCTCCTTGCCCATGGTCTGCCGGCCGATCCGGCGGTCGCCCGGGCGGCGGAGCAGCTGCGGTGTGCCGGTGACCATCCGAGGGTGTGCCTGTGGCCGGAGCTCTCCGGCAGCACAGGGATGGTCCGTCAGAACGCCGCTGGGGCATGGCGGCGTCTGCAGCACGCCGGCCTTGCCGTACCGGACACCCTCACCATGGAAGATCACCCGGGCAAGAGGGCCGCGTTCATCGGCTCCTGGCCGGAGCCCACACCATCCATGGTGCGCGCAGGAGTGGGTGCGAGCCTGCTCCCCTCCGGCCCGCCCGCCTGTGCACAGTCAGGCAGCTCCTTTCCCGGCGCCGATGCCTACGGCCCCGCCGCGGCATGGCTCTCCCTGGCCGCCGGTGCCGCCTCCGAGGACGTCGCCAGCCACTACGGCGCGAAGGAAACCGCCGTCGCCGCGGCTGTCGGTCACGCGGGCGGTGCCGAGCAGCTGCGGTGGTTCCGGCAGAACAGCAAGGCGCTGCGGGACTGCACCACCCACCCCGCGCCTGTCCCCGCACACCGGTCCGGGGAGACGGCGCGATGATCTGGTGGCTCAAGGCCAGGAACGTCCCCGCAGTCCTGCTGGCTCTCTTCGCGGTCTACCTCGTGGCGGTCCTGGTGCGTCAGGAAGCCATCCCCGTACCCGCCGTGGTGGGCCCCTCCGGTCGGCTGCTGGTCACTCAGATCCTGGGGATTCTGCCGGTGGTGCTGCTCCTGCACGGGCTCGACCGCGGCGACACCGTCACCGAGGAGGTGGCGTTGCGCCACAACGGCCGGCGCAATGTGCTGCTGTGCGTGGCCTTCGCCCTGCTGGCCCTCGTGACGGCAGCGGGAGTCCAGCTCCTGTGGGACCGGCCCGAAGCCCTGTCCCTTGCCCGCAACTGTGCCGGCTTCCTCGGTACCGCCCTCATCGTCCGCGCCGTGCTGGGGCCGGGTGTCGGCGCGATCTGTGTCGCCGCCCTGCCCCTCGCCTGCGCCGCAGCCGGACGCCGCCCGGGAGGATCCGCCCAGCCCTGGGCCTGGCCCATCCAGGAACCTTTCTCGTACCTGGGCGCCGGCGAAGCCGCCTTCCTCTTCGCCCTGGGGTGCGCGCTCGCCGTGTGGAAGAACCGGCCGGTGATCGATCCTTTCGCACGGACCACCTGAGGATCACGGTCTGCGGCTAGCCGGACTCCGTCATCCGGGCGAAGACCACCACGTTGCCCGCGTAGCCGGATCCCGCCTCGTAGTGGCCGCCGCAGGTCAGGACGCGCAGTTCGGGGCGTCCGGTGGGGCCGTAGACCTTTCGGGCGGGGAACTTGTGCTTGTCGAAGACCTGGATGCCGTAGACCTCGAAGACCGCGGTGCGTCCGTCCTCGCGGGTCACCCGGATCGTCCTGCCCTTCTCCAGGGCGCCCAGCCCGTAGAAGACGGCGGGGCCGCCGCGGCTGTCGACATGTCCGACGATGACGGCGGTGCCCTTCTCGCCCGGGGTCGGTGCGTGCGCGTACCAGCCGGCCAGCCGGGGGGAGTCGGCCGGCGGGGCCTCGATCCAGCCGTCCTTGTCCAGGCCCAGCGGCATCAGCGGGGCCGACACCTCGATCGACGGAATCGCCACCCGGGCCGGGGCGGAGCGGGGCAGTGGCGGCGGCGCGGGGCCGGAGGGCGGGAGGTCGCCGGGGAAGAGGGCGGTGTCGGCGCCCGGCTGCGGCGGCCCGTCGGCCTCACCGGACAGTCCCTGGCGCACCATGCCGATGCCGATGAGCCCGGCCAGTACCAGCACGCCCCACCTGGGCCGGCGCGCGGGCGCCGGCTGCCCGGGTGCCGCTTCCGGTGGGTCCGTCGGGCTCATCGCTCACCTCCCGTGACCGCGCTTCCCGGCGCGCCTCTCCCTGGGCTGCACGGTCCGCTGTCGGCACGCTAGGCGGGCGCCAGGGCGGTGGCGAGCGCAGACGGCCGAATGGGCGGTGGAGGCCGGACGGCGGTGCCGCCGTATCGCCGTCCGGCGGCTCGCCACACCGCCGCCCGTCGACCCGCTGACCGCCGGTCTCGGCTCGCGCGCCGCCGCTTGTCCGTCCGACCGCCCGCTCACGAACCGGGCGTGCCGACCGCTACGACACCGGAAACACCGCGTCGGCCAGCCGCTCGACCTGGTCCGGGTCCGGGGACCAGCAGTAGAGCATCACTTCGTCCGCGCCGATCGCGCGGAACGCGGCTACCGCCTGGCGGATCTGCGTCCCGGTGGTGAGCAGGCCCTTCACCGGCTTCCTCCGAGGATGCCCCGTCCTTTAGGGCGGGGGGAATCGGACTCCTGCGGAGCAGGGCAGAGGTAGCCGTTTCGCCGCCAGGGCGAAATGGTGTTCACCCCACGGCGGGGCGAGGGAGCCCACCAAGATCGATTGTTCTCAACTGTCAGTCCTCCCCGATAGGTTGTGGTGTATGACGACGGAAGCGAAGACGGAGGATGCCGGGCATGCCCGGTGGACGTTCCGGCTGCGCGTGTCGTCCACCGCCCGAACCGCCCTTGAAGCGGAGTGGGGCCGGTGCCGGTGGGTCTGGAATGAGTCTGTTGCCAAGTCCAAGGCCATCCACCTGCACAACAAAGCCACCGGCGAGAAGCGGACATGCGGTCCGGCCCAGCTCGACAAGATGCTGACCGAGGCCCGCTCGCGAACGCCGTGGCTGCGTGAGGGCTCCTCGGTGCCGCAGCAGCAGTTGATCCGCGACTTCGGCAAGTCCAAGTCCAAGGCTCAGAAGGACATCAAAGACCGGCTGCCGATGCGCCGCCGGGCTGGTATGCCGAGGTGGAAGAAGAAGCGCGAGGCGCTGCCGACGCTGAACTACACCAAGCGGGGCTTCCGCCTCAAAGACGGCCGTCTGCACCTTGCGGGCGGCATCGCGGTGACGGTGGTGTGGTCGAGGGAACTTCCCGCCGACCCGTCCAGCGTGCGCGTCTATCAGGACAGCACGGGGGAGTGGTACGCGTCCTTCGTCGTACCCGCCGAGGTCCAGCCGCTGCCGGAGACCGGCCGTGTGATTGGTATCGACTGGGGCGTGAAGGAGACCGCGACCACCACGTCCGACGCCCATGACCTGCCCCATGCCCAGCACGGGAAGACGGCTGCGCAGAAGCTGGCCCGCTATCAGCGGATGATGGCCCGCCGCAAGCCGCCAAGGGGCAAGCCGGGGTCGAAGGGCTACAAGGCCGCGAGGCGGCAGACGGCGAAGCTGCACAAGAAGGTGGCCCGGCAGCGCAAGGACACCGGTCGTAAGTGGGCGAAGTCCGTGGTTCGCGACCACGATGCTTTGGCTGTCGAGGACTTCAAGCCGAAGTTCCTCGCGAAGTCGACCATGGCCCGCAAGGCCGCCGACGCCGCTATCGGGGCCACCAAGATGGCTCTGAGCGAGATGGGCCGCAAGCACGGCCGTGCCGTGCACCTGGTACACCCCGCGCACACCACGATGGACTGCTCACAGTGCGGAGCGAGAACCAAGCACGCGCTACCTCTCTCAGAACGAACCTATGCCTGCACCGTGTGCGGAGCCGTATCCCCCAGGGACAAGAACTCCGCACGCGTGATGCTGGTCCGGGCTGGTCTCAACCCGGCTAGTGCTGATCGCGGAAGACCAGACGGGGCGCTGCCCCGCCTGGCGGCGTGAGCTAGAAATCCCCACATCAGCCCTGGAGGGTGAGGAATCCCCTCCCTTCAGGGAGGGGAGGATTCAAGACATGGTCGGTGTAGCTGCTCGGCTGGTAATACGCGGTCAGTTCCTTGCGGGCGCGGTCGAGGGTGGGCTCCGGGCCCAGGGCGACATTGACCTGGGCCAGCAGCCGGGGCCGGCCCGTACGGCCGGCCCGGGACCAGGCCGTCTCCACCGCACGGAACAGGCCGTCCATCTGCGGGGCCGGGAGCGCGGCGCCGAGGAAGCCGTCGCCCCAGCGGGCCACGCGCTCCACCACGGCGGGCACAAAGCCGCCGAACAGCACCTCGGGCCCACCGGGACGTGCGGGGGCCGGACCGATCGGACTGATGTCCTCGGAGAGCGGTGCACCGGACCAGACGCGGCGCAGGGTGGCCAGCTGGCGGTCGAGCCGGCGGCCGCGGGTGCGCAGGTCGACACCGGCGGCCAGATAGTCGTCGTCGCGTCCGCCGGTACCGATGCCGAGGGTGAAGCGGGAGCCCGACAGCAGATCGAGTGTGGCGGCCTGCTTGGCGAGCAGCGTCGTACGGTGCAGCGGGGCGAGCAGCACCTCGGTCTGCAGCCGGATCCGGGAGGTGGCGCCGGCGAGGGTGGCCAGCGTGATCAGGGGCTCGGGGTTGCCGAACACCAGCCGGTCGAGCAGGGCGACGGTGGTGAAGGGGGTGGCTTCGGCGCGCCGGGCCCAGCTCAGCAGCTGTGCGGGGTCGCCGATGGGGAGGCCAAGGCCTACGGGCATGGGGGTCCTCCAGAAGGACAAAGGGCAAAGGTCAAAGGGCGTACGGGCAGGAGTGAGCGCGGACTGTCGTGTCTCGTGTCGCCTACTCATTCGGCTCCGCGCGTTCGCTGCGCGCGGGCTGCTCCCGTTCTGCGACGTCCTTCTGGAGAGCTGGGGTCAGAGTGCGGCCACTTTATGAGGGGGGAGATCACGTCCGCACCGGGTTTTTCGCCCCGGTACCCGCCCGGCCGGCCGTGGCGCGCGCTCTTCGGTCCTGCCGGCTGCCCCGGCCCCCGGCGGTCCCGCGGCCCCCGGCGGTCCCGCGGTCCCGCGGCCCTGCGGTCCTCCGGGGCTCCGCCGTCGCCCCGCCCTGCCGGCTGTCCCGGGCCCCGCCGACCGCCCCGGGCCCTGCCGACCGCCCCCGGGCCCCGCAGCCCCTTCACCCTTGCCGCCCCGTCACCCTCCCACCCCGTCACCGCAAACGCGCCGCCGCCACCGCCGGTGCCGAGGACTGCGGCAGCAGACGGTCGGGCCGTGGCGGCAGCCGGAGCTCCACCTCCACCCCGTCCGCGAAGCGGTACGGCCGGTGCGCCAGTAAGCCGGCGAGATGGCGGCGGAGCCGGGACAGCTCGGCCCGGACGGTGACCGTACGGCTGTGGTCGCCGAAGAGGTCCCGGGCGAGTTCGGCGGCGCTGCGGCCCTGCGGATGCGCGGCGAGGACGAACAGCAGCTCGGCATGGCGCGGGGTCAGCTCGTGCGACCAGCTGCCGGCCGGTCCGCTGACGGTGACCGTCGAGCCGTCCCGGCCGCTGACGTCGAGCACCACCCGGCTCGGCCCGAGGTCCCGTTCCTGGCCCCCGACCCGGATCAGCCAGCCGCCGGGCAGCGGCTCCAGCGCACATCTGCCGTACCGCGGCAGCCACAGCGGCCCGGCCTCGGGCGCCTTGGGCAGTGCCACCCGGTCCGGCGGCGTCAGGCCCGTCACTCCCACGACCCAGCCGCTCGGGTCGACGGCCAGCGCCCGCCCGCCGATCCGCGCCAGCACCGGTGCCGCGCTCGACCGCAGCCGTTCCAGGGACAGATGGTGGCGGGTGCGCAGCTCGCCCTCGGCGAGCCGGGCGACGGCGGACACCAGCGAGAGCGTCGTGGGGTGGAAGGAGGGCGCCGGACCGCTGAGGTCCACCGCGCCCAACAGGCGCCCGTCGCGCGGGTCGTGGAGCGGTGCCGCGGCGCATGTCCACGGGTGGTGGCTGCGGACGAAATGCTCCGCGGAGTGCACCAGTACCGGCCGGCCGGCCACCAGGGCCGTGCCGATGGCGTTGGTGCCGACGACGTCCTCCGTCCAGTCGGCGCCCTTGTCGAAGCCCAGCCGGTCGGCCATCCGCCGGACCGGCGCGCTGCCCTCGCGCCACAGCACCCGGCCCTCGGCGTCGGTGACGACCATGATCTGCTGTGCGGCGTCGGCGGACGGTAACAGCCCCGCGCTGAGCATCGGCAGCACCCCCGCCAGCGGGGACATCTGCCGACGCTGCTCCAACTCCGCCGTCGACAGGGGGATTTGGGGGCGGTCCCGGTCCGGGTCGACACCCGAGACCCGTACCCGGTGCCAGGATTCACCGATCACCGGGCGCGGCGTGCCGGAGACCCGGCCCGGCGTCATCTCGCCCGCGAGCACCGCCTCGTGGACCGTGGCGAGACGGTGTGCGGTGGCGCGGTGGTCCCGGTCCGACCAGATGGCGCCGTCGATCGCTCTGTCGCTCACGCTGTTCTCCGTACTGCCCGGTCCCTCGGGTGGTGCCCCTCATACGCTCACCGGTCCATCCTGGAGCCGCCCATTCTCCCGGTAGGCCCGAGGGCGCTGCAACGCAGTGCAACCGTTGTCGCCCGGGAGGCGTTCCGGGGAGGGTGACCGAAGCGGCCGATGGTGTCTCGCCACCGCGGGTGCGCCGGTCACCCGTCGGGGTGCCCGCCGGTGTCGCCGGAGATGCCATCGGCCGCCCTGCGCGACGTCGGCACGGTGCGGGAGGGGGCTCAGTGCCCTGACGCCCCTGGACGGTGAGCGGTGCCGTGTCGGCGCGGCACCGCTCGCCGACCGACGCGGCGGTGGTAACCCCCTGCCCCCGTTGCCTCGTGAGGCGATGCCCGAGGTAACGGGGGAGCCGCCGCCGCGTCGGGCCGTGCCGCGTCGTGCTGCCGGTGCTGCGTCGGGCAGCTCCCGCACACGGCCGGTGCCGTGTCGGGCCGGTGCCGCGCTCAGTCGTCGGCCACCGGCCGGGCCCGCGCCACCACGGCCGCGAGATCCAGCGTGTGCGGCAGCGTCCCGAAGGCCGTGCCCGCTTCGCCGCCGAGCCGGCCGGCGCAGAACGCGTCCGCGACCTCGGGCGGCGCATGGCGCACCAGCAGCGACCCCTGGAGGACCAGTGCCATCCGCTCCGCCAGCCGCCGGGCCCGGGCCTCGATGCCCTCCAGGTCGGCGAGTTCGGTGAGCATTCCGGTGATGGCGCGGTCCAGCCGGTGGTCCGCGCCCCGTGCCGCCCCGACCTCGGTCAGGAACGCGTTCAGCGCCTCCGGTTCGTGCCGCAGGGCCCGCAGGACGTCCAGCGCCTGGACATTGCCGGCGCCCTCCCAGATCGAGTTGAGCGGCGCCTCACGCAGCAGCCGCGGCAGCCCCGACTCCTCCACGTAACCATTGCCGCCCAGGCACTCCAGTGCCTCGGTCACCATCGGTGTGCAGCGCTTGGTCACCCAGTACTTCGCCACCGGCACCGCCAGCCGCAGAAAGTGCCGTTCCTGCTCGGTGCCGTCGTCGTACGCCGCCGCCAGCCGCAGCGCCAGGGTGGTCGCCGCCTCCGACTCCAGTGCCAGATCGGCCAGCACATTGCGCATCAGCGGCTTGTCGGCCAGCCGGCCCCCGAAGGCCTCCCGGTACGTGGCGTGGTGCACCGCCTGGGCCACCGCCTGCCGCATCACCGCCGCCGACGCACTGACACAGTCCAGCCGGGTCGCCGCGACCATCTCGATGATGGTCGCCACCCCGCGCCCCTCCTCGCCGACCCGGCGCGCCCAGCTCTCCCCGTCGAACTCGACCTCCGCCGAGGCGTTCGAGCGGTTGCCGAGCTTGTCCTTGAGCCGCTGGATGCGGAAGGAGTTACGGCTGCCGTCCGGCAGCACCCGCGGCAGCAGAAAGCAGGTGAGACCTCCCGGCGCGCGGGCCAGCACCAGGAAGGCGTCCGACATCGGCGCCGAACAGAACCATTTGTGTCCGGTCAGGACGTATTCGCCGGATGCGGCCAGCGGCTCGGCGCGGGTGGTGAGGGCCCGCAGGTCGCTGCCGCCCTGCTTCTCGGTCATGGCCATCCCGGCCAGCGCGCCGCCCTTCTCGGCGACCGGCCGCAGTTCGTGCTCGTACACCTGCGAGGTCAGCAGCGGTTCCCACTCGGCCGCCAGCTCGGGTTCGGCGCGCAGCGTGGGCACCGCCGCATGGGTCATCGACACCGGGCAGCCGTGCCCCGCCTCGGCCTGCGTCCACACGAGGAAGCCGGCGGTGCGGCGGACATGGCCGTCGGGGCGGGACCAGGCGCCGGTCAGGCCGGCCGTGACCGCATGGCCGAGCAGCCGGTGCCATGCCGGGTGGAACTCCACCTCGTCGATCCGGTGGCCGTAGCGGTCATGGGTGCGCAGGACGGGTGGGTGCGCGTTGGCCTGTTCGCCCCAGCGCCGGGCGTGCGCGGAGCCGGCCGCCTGCCCCAGTGTGCTCAGCTCTTCGCGTACCTCGTCGAGCCGGACATCGGAGACATGCCGGGTGATGCCCTCGGTCAGGGCCGCGTCGCCGGCGAAGACGTCATATCCGACCAGCGGCGGGGGCTGGTTCGTGACCGTGTGAGTGGTGGCTGCCATGCGGATACGGTAAGGAGGTGCAGCCGGCAAACGAACCAACCGAGCGGCCCGCGGGCCGTCTGACCAAGGCCCGGGCCCTCTACCGCAACGTCTCCAAACGCCGGCTGGCCTGGCTCCTGCTCAAGGACACCGTCAACTCCTGCATGAAGTACCGGGTCACGGGGCTTGCCGCCGAGGCCGCCTTCTGGAGCCTGCTCTCGCTGCCGCCGCTGATCCTGGGCCTCCTGGGTGTGCTCGGCTACACGAACGCCTGGATCGGGCACGACACCCTCGACAGCGTCCGCCGGCACATCCTCGGCGCCGCCGGCACCGTCCTGTCCGCCAAGGGCGTGAACGAGATCGCCCGGCCGCTGCTCAACGATGTCTTCACCGGCCGCCGCCCGGACGTCATCTCCCTCGGCTTCGCCATCGCCCTGTGGTCCGGGTCCCGGGCGATGAACGTCTTCGTCGACACCATCACCATCATGTACGGGCTCGACGGCCGGCGCGGCATCATCAAGACCCGGCTGCTGGCGTTCGCGCTGTACCTCGCCGCGCTGGTCGTCGGCGCGGTCGCGCTGCCGCTGATGGTTGCCGGACCGGACACCGTCGTGAGCTGGCTGCCGGCCGGCGAGCACATCATCCGGGCGCTGTACTGGCCGGTCGTCCTGCTCCTGTCGGTCGCCTTCCTGACCACGCTCTACCACGCGTCGGTACCGGTCCGTTCGCCCTGGCCGGAGGACATTCCCGGTGCGGTGGTCGCGCTGGGCATGTGGGTGCTCGGCAGCTTCCTGCTGCGGCTCTACCTCACCTCGACGGTCGAGGGGCCCACCATCTACGGCTCATTGGCCGCTCCGGTCGCCGTACTGCTGTGGATCGGGGTGTCCGCCTTCGCGGTGCTGGTCGGGGCCGCGATGAACGCCTCACTCGACCGGGTGTGGCCGTCGGTCGCCACGGCCGCGGCCCGCGAGGAGGTCGCCCGCCGGGCGGCAGCCAAGGCGGAGGCGGCGGGGACGAGGACGGGGACCGGGGCGAAGACGGGGACGGGAGCCGGTGAGGCGGGCGCTGATCGGGCGGGAGCCGGCGACGAGCGGGGGGCGTCGGCGGACGGGGGCGAGCACGATGGTGGTGAGCGCAACGGTGGCGACGGCGGCGGTGAGCATGACGGTGGTGAGGGCGGCAGTGGTGAGCACGGTGGTGACGGTGCGGGAGGTGGCCCCCGGCGCGACTGACCTGACGCCGGTTCAGCGGGCCCCGCGGTAGCGGACCAGCAGCATCGCCGCGTCGTCGTGCAGCGGCCCCTCGGCATGCTCGACCAAGTCCTCGCGCACGGCGCGCAGCGCGGTCTCCGGATCGGGGTCCTTGAGCAGCGCGGCACGCTCGTCGAGGGGGTAGAACCGCCCCACCGCGTCGCGGGCCTCGGTGACGCCGTCCGTGTAGAAGAGCAGTTGGTCGCCGGGGGTGAATGGCACCTCGTAGGGGACGGGCGCCACCGAGCCGTGCAGGCTGAGGCCGAGCGGGAGGGCGCGGTCGGGCGGGGCGGCGAAGGCCACCGAGCCGGTGGGGCGGACGACCAGCGGCGCCGGGTGGCCGAAGTTCAGCAAGGTGGCCCGCGGACCGTCACCGATCTCGGCGAGCACCGCGGTGACGAACCGTTCGCCGGACAGATGGCGGTTCAGCGCCCGCTCGACCCGCTCGCCGACGGCCGGCAGGTCCGGTTCGTCGTGTGCCGCCTCCCGGAAGGCGCCCAGTACCACCGCCGCGCTCTCCACGGCCTCCAGCCCCTTGCCCTGCACATCGCCGACGATGATCCGCACCCCGGCGGGCGAGGTCACCACCTCGTACAGATCGCCGCCTATCCGGGCCTCGGCCACCGCCGAGGTGTACGAGACCGCGATCCGCAGCGGGCCCGCGCCGCGCGGCACCGGGCGCAGCAGTACCCGCTGGGCGACCTCGGCGATGGACCGGACGCTGGCCAGCTCCGCCTCGCGCCGCTGCCGCATCACCGCGGCGACCACCCCGGCCGCGGTCACCCCGGCCACCGACAGCAGCGCGGTCAGCCCGCGCCGGCTCTCGAACAGACCGTTGTAGACGCCCAGGCCGAGGCAGAGCACGAACGCCGTCAGCCCGACCACGGCGGTCCGCCGCCACCCGCCGACCAGCCCGGCGAACGCCGGTCCCAGCGACACCAGCGGCAGAAACCCGACCTCCGGGCCCGCGGTGAGGTCGACCGTGGTGACCACGGCCATGACCGCATAGGGAAGCGCGGGCAGCACACGGGAGCCGGTGCGCTGCTCCCCGTTGTCCACGGTCAAGGTGTTCTCCGACGGTGTCAGGTGAGGTCAGGTCAGGTCACATGGGGTGAGGTGAGCGGGCGAAGCCGGGCAAGGCCAGGCGAGGGCGGGGCAAGGGCGAGCAAGAGGAGCCTCGGCCGTCGGAGTGTCCGAAAGTAGCCCCTCGGCCCCCGATCTGAGCATAGGCAACATATGCCGTACCGAAATACCTCGAATGCGTCCTGTTACCGAATTGCAGTGGCCCGGATGGCGGTGAGGCGGTCGGCCGGGGGCGCGGGCCGGGGCCGTCCATACCGGGCCGCGGATCTTACGGACCCATGACACGACGGCTCATGCGCGGGTCGCAGCGACCTGTCCCGCTTAGCGTGACCGGCATGCGTGTACTGGTCACCGGCGGCGCCGGATTCATCGGATCGCAGGTCGTCGAGGCGCTGATGGCGCGCGGGCACGAGCCTGTCGTGCTCGATGCGCTGCTGCCCTCGGCGCACCCCGGGCCCCCGCCGCCGCGCCCGGGAGTGCGGTGCGTCGTCGCCGACGTACGGGATCGGGCGGCGGTCGACGAGGCCCTGCGGGGCGTACGGGCGGTCTGCCACCAGGCGGCGATGGTGGGCCTGGGCAAGGACTTCGCGGACGCGCCCGAGTATGTGGGCTGCAACGACCTGGGCACCGCGGTACTGCTGGCCGCGATGGCCGGGGCCGGGGTGCGCGAGCTGGTGCTCGCCGGGTCGATGGTGGTCTACGGGGAGGGCCGCTACACCTGCCCCGTCCATGGGGTGGTGCGGCCCGGCCCGCGGGCGCCGGCCGAGCTGGACGCCGGACAGTTCGAGCCACGCTGCCCGCACTGCGGCGCCGCACTGCGGCCGGGACTGGTCGGCGAGGACGCGCCCACCGACCCGCGCAACGTCTACGCGGCCACCAAGCTCGCCCAGGAACATCTGGCCGCCTCCTGGGCCCGCGCCACCGGCGGCCGGGCCGTCGCACTGCGCTACCACAACGTCTACGGGCCCGGGATGCCGCGGGACACCCCGTATGCGGGGGTGGCCTCCTTCTTCCGGTCGGCGCTGGCCCGCGGCGAGGCACCGACGGTCTACGAAGACGGCGGCCAGCGGCGGGACTTCGTCCATGTGCGGGATGTCGCCACGGCCAACGCGGTCGCCCTGGAGGCCCTGCCGGACCGGGCGGCGGGCACCCTGACCGCGTACAACACGGGCAGCGGAGTGCCGCACACCGTCGGCGAGATGGCGCGGGCCCTGGCCGAGGCGTGCGACGGGCCGGCGCCGGTGGTGACGGGGGAGTACCGGCTCGGCGACGTACGGCACATCACCGCCTCCTCGCAGCGGATCGCCGACGACCTCGGCTGGCGGGCGGCGACCGGGTTCACGGAGGGGATGCGGGAGTTCGCCCGGGAGGGGATGAGGGCGGCGCCGACGGGGTGACCCACGCCGCCGCCCCGCCGCCCCCGCCGCCCCTGCCAACCGTTGCCGCCTCCGCCGCCCCGCGACCTCGTGGCCTCCGCAGCCACGGGGCCCCGCCGCCCCTCCCTCCCGTCGCCCCCACCGTCCCTCCGGCACCCGCGTGCCACAGGAACCTCCAGCCCCACCCCCACCCCACCCCCTCGTCCGCTTCTGATGCATAGGTGAAGGCGTGACCCACTCCCCTCCTCCCACCCCCCGACCCGCCTCGGTGGATGTCGTCCTGCCCTGTCTCGACGAGGCCGCCGCGCTGCCCTGGGTGCTGGCACGGATCCCGGCCGGCTGGCGGGCGATCGTCGTGGACAACGGCTCCACCGACGGCTCCGCCGAGATCGCCCGCGGTCTGGGCGCCACCGTGGTGCACGAACCGCGCCGCGGCTTCGGCGCCGCCTGTCATGCCGGGCTGCTGGCCGCCGACGCCGACATCGTCTGCTTCTGCGACTGCGACGCCTCCCTCGACCCCGCGCTGCTCGTCCCCTTCGTCCGCGCCGTCCACGACGGCGACAGCGATCTGGTGCTCGGCCGCCGCCGCCCCCAAGGCCGCGGCGCGTGGCCGCCGCACGCCCGGCTCGGCAATCTCGCCCTCGCCCATATGCTGCGCCGCCGTACCGGCCTGCGGCTGCACGACCTCGGCCCGCTGCGCGCCGCCCGGCGTACCGGACTGCTCGGCCTCGGCCTCACCGACCGCCGCAGCGGCTACCCCCTGCAGATGGTCGTCCGGGCCGCCGACGCGGGCTGGCGGGTCGACGAGCGCGAGGTGCCCTACCTGCCGCGCACCGGCCGCTCCAAGGTCACCGGCACCTGGCGCGGCACCTGGCACGCGGTGCGCGATATGCGCACCGTCCTGCACCAGCCCCCGCTCCCGTCCCGTACCGAGGAGACCGCCCGATGACCGCCCCCGCCCACCGTCCGGAGCAGCCAGGACCGACGACGCTCCTGGTCATCGCCAAGGAACCGGTGCCAGGCCGGGTCAAGACCCGCCTCACTCCGCCGTACACCCCCGACGAGGCCGCCCAGTTGGCCGAGGCGGCGCTCCACGACACCCTCCAGGCCGTACGCGCGACCCCCGCCCGGCGGCGGGTGGTCGTCCTCGACGGCCGCCCGGGCGACTGGCTGCCGGAGGGCTTCGAGGTCCGGCAGCAGGGGGCCGGCGGTCTCGACGAACGGCTTGCCGCGGCCTTCGCCGGCAGCACGGGCCCGACCCTGCTCATCGGCATGGACACCCCGCAGGTCACCCCGCAACTCCTCGCCCCCGCAACGGACTTCGACGCCTGGGACGGCTGTGACGCCTGGTTCGGGGCGGCCGAGGACGGCGGATTCTGGGCGCTCGGCCTGGCCGTCCCCGACCCCCGGCTGCTGCGCGGCGTCCCCATGTCCACCAGCCGCACCGGCGCCGCCCAGCGCGCACGGCTGACCGCCGCCGGGCTCCGGGTGCGGGATCTGCCGCCCTTGCGGGACGTCGACACCGCCGGCGATGCGGAGCGGGTCGCCGCCGCGGCCCCCGCCGGCCGGTTCGCCGCCACCCTCGCCCGGTTGACCCCGGTCACCGGCCGATGAGCACCGCCCTGCCGCCCACGGCACCAACCGACCGGCACGACACCGTCACCTGGGGCGCGGACCCGTACGCCGATGCGCTGCGCCGCGGCCGTGGCCCGCTCTTTCTGCGGCGCAGCGACGGCTGGCTGCTGCCGCTGGAGGTCGAGCGCTGGTGCGCCCGGGCGGATGCCGCCGATCTGTCGGCGCTGCGCCGCTGCGAGGGCACCGTCCTCGACATCGGCTGCGGCCCCGGCCGGCTGGTTGCCGCGCTCGCCGCTCAGGGCCGGCGGGCGCTCGGCATCGACGTCAGTGCGGCCGCGGTGGCCCGGACCGCCGCGGCCGGCGGCTCCGCACTGCACCGCTCCGTCTTCGACTCCGTGCCGGAGGAGGGGAGTTGGGGCACCGCCCTGCTCCTCGACGGCAACATCGGCATCGGCGGCGAGCCGTACGCCCTGCTCACCCGTACTGCGGAACTGGTCGCCCGGCACGGTCTGCTGATCGTGGAGACCACCGCGGCGGACCTCGACGAGCAGGTCCAGGTCCGGGTGGAGCGGGGAGACCACCTCGGCCCCGGTGCCCGGCCCGCGCCGGGCGAGCCGTTCCCCTGGGCCCGGGTCGGCGCCCCCGCGCTGCTGCGCTACGCGGACGCCGCCGGCTGGACCCTCGTCGAACAGTGGACGGTCAGGGACCGGGCCGGTCAGACACCGGACGCCGAACGCTGCTTCGTCTCGCTGCGCCGCCGGAGCGCCCCGCGCAGCCGCCGCTGAACCGTACGGCCGAGCAGCCACAGGGCGGACAGCGCGCACAGCCCGGCGGTGACCAGCAGCCAGCGGTCCAGGAACTCCCCGCCGGGCAGCTGCGTCGTGGCCTCGTAGTGCGCGGCCGAGCCGCTGCCCGCCGAGCCGGCGATCAGCGGGAACCACACCAGCAGCAGCAATCCTGACAACGCGGCGGGCACCCGGACGTACGCGGTCCTGGCCCGGTGCGGCCCGCTCCCCGCCGTCCAGCGGACCACCACGCGGTCGGCGAGCGCATACAACGGCAGCAGCACCAGATCGTGCAGCAGCGCCGCCCCGGCGAACCAGGCGAGCACCAGCGGCCACTGCCCGCCGGCCAGCAGCCGTACCCCGGCGTAGCCGGTGAGGGCGAACGAGGCGAGCATCAGCAGCAGATGCAGCGGCCCCTCGCCGTAGCGGCGGGGGAGGCGCAGCGCCCCGAGCGGCCGCCCAGCCCCGAGCGCCCGCCCCGCCCGTTCCCGCACGGCCTGCAGCTTCCCGTGCACCATGACCCTGCCCCTCACCGTCACCACTCCCCGAACGTCAGCCGTGCCACCCACTTGGTCTGGAGCACCCCGGGAGCCGCCGGGACGATGATCCGCGCCGGATAGCCATGGTCGGCGGACAGCTCGGCGCCACCCACCCGCAGCGCGAGCAGCGATGACGGATCCCGCACCTGGTTGTCGCGCAGTGCGGCCCGGCGGAACGCGCCGTGCAGCTGAAGCGACTCCACCAGCACACCGGGAGGCCGTTCACCGAGCCCCACCAGCGCGGCGAGGTCCCGCAGCCGCACCCCGCTCCACTGCTGATCGCCCGTCGACCAGCCCTCGACACAGGCGATCGGCAGCGCCGCCGTCTGCTGGGGCAGCGCCAGCAGCTCGGCGCGGCCGAGCCGCACCCGCCGCCCGCCACCCTCGATCGTCAACCGCCATTCGTCGCCCGTCTCCTGGGCTCTGATGCCCACGGCCGCGGCGGTCTTGTTGATCTGGAAGCCGTTCGGGCCGCTGCCCGGGTCCCGGCCCCCGTGCGGCGCCAGCAGGGCCGTCCGCCGCCACCATCCGCCGACGCTCTGCCCGGCGGTCGTCGTGAACAGCAGCAGCGAACCGGCGCCGACCAGGCCCAGCGCTCCCCGCCGGGTCACCGTCGGCCGGTCCGGCCGGGCCGCCACCAGCCCGGTGTCATCGGCCGCCGGATCCGGGTCGGTGCGCTCGCGCAACGCCCGTACGGTCCGCGGCAGTCGCAGCACCACATGGACGGCGAACGCGCCCATGAACACCCACGCGCCGTAGAAGTGCAGCGGATAGAACGACCCGGGGAAGACGTACTCCAGCTGGATGTTGAGGATGCCGGTGACGAACTCGAAGAGCGCCCCGCCGACCAGCAACAGCAGGGAGAGCCTTTCCAGCGCATGGCCGGGGGACCGGGCGGGCGGCAGGGTGAAGAGCTTGGGGATCACCGACCACAACTTCGCCAGCAGCACGGGCACCAGCGCGATCCCGACGGTGACGTGCAGCCCCTGGGTGAGCCGGTAGAGCCAGGTGGGGCCGGTCGGCCAGCTGAAGAGGTAGAAGCCCAGCAGGCCCTTGCCGGGCGTCTTGTCGTTGACTCCGCCGCCCAGGTCCGGGTTGTACGCGGCGTACGACAGCAGGCCGGTCACGAACAGCAGCGTGATCCCGGCCAGCAGGACCACGCCGAGCAGCGCGGTCAGCCGCGGTCCGCGCAGCGGACTGCGCCAGACGGACGGCGCCGGGGACGGGGAAGGGGACGGGGAAGCGGAGAGGGAGGAGGAAGGAGAAGAGGCGGGAGGGCCGGAGAAAGGGCGCGGGGGAGGGGCACTCATATGTGTGTCCTTGGCGATTGGCGCGGCGCGGTCCGCCGCCTGGCCGGTCCGGCGCTCGGGGCCGGAGGGGCGTGGCTTCGACGGTATGCCGCGAGGGGGGCGCCGGACGGGCCGTGACGCATGACGAAACTCTGACGTCGCGGGGCAGAGCGTCCTTCGCCGGCCGGGGCCGGGAGAAATCTGACGGAACGATGACGCCAATGCCGCCGTACGGCCGTTGCCGCCGAACGGCGCCTAGCGTGCCGCTGTGACCTCCCGTGCGACCCCCCGTCCGGCCTCGCCGCCGGTCTCCCGTCCGTCCGACCGTCCGGCCCCCGAAGGCCCTGCCGCGGAACGCACCGCGCGCCGCCGCGATCTGCTGGCCGTCGCGGGCGCCGCCCTCCTTGTCGCGGTGGCCGCGCTGGTCGGTACCGTCATCGAGCGCGCCAACGGCAGTCTGCATGTCAACTGGCCCCCGCTGTACGCCTCGTGGTTCCCTCACCTGGGTCCCGGCACCCCCGCCGCCCTGGCGGTCGCCGTCGTGGTGATCGTCCACGGGCCTTCCCTGGCGGCCCGGTTGTCCTGGCGCCGGCTCGTCGTGTCGGGCTGGGTCGCCGCCCTGGCCTGGACGGGGGCGCTGGCGCTGATAGACGGCTGGCGCACCGGTATCGCCGGCCGGCTCACCACCGCCTACGAATACCTGACCGTCATCCGCCGCTTCGACGATGCGGGGCCGGCGCTGCGCGACTTCACCCACCACATCCTCAACAACGCGCCGGACCACTGGCCCGCCCATGTCGCCGGGCACCCACCGGCCGCCGTCCTCACCTTCGTCGGCCTGGACCGCATCGGTCTGGGCGGTGGCGCCTGGGCCGGCATCTGGTGCATCACCGTCGGCACCTCCGCCGTGGCCGCGGTCCTCATCGCGCTGCGCGCCCTCACCGACGAGCCGACCGCCCGCCGGGCCGCGCCGTTCCTCGTGCTGACCCCGGCCGCCGTCTGGGTGGGCACCTCGGCGGACGGCTACTTCGCGGCCGTCGCCGCCTGGTCCCTGGCGCTCCTCGCCCTCGCCGCCACCCACCCCACGCTCCGCCGGCGACCGCCGGGAGGCGCCCCCGTCCCGGCTGCCCCCGTCCCGGCCGCCGCCGCCCTCGCCTCCGGGCTCCTCCTCGGCCTGACCTGCTATCTCTCCTACGGCCTCACCCTGATCGCCCTGATCGCCGCGGCGATCCTGCTGCTCACCCGCACCGCACGGCCGCTGCCCTTCCTGGCGGCCGGGGCGCTGGCCGTCGCGGCCGTCTTCACCCTCGCCGGATTCCGCTGGTGGGAGGGGTACGAGCTGCTGGTCGAGCGCTACTACCAGGGCGCCGCCGCGGTCCGCCCGTACGCCTACTGGGTGTGGGGCAATCTCGCCTGCACCGTCTTGATCACCGGCCCGGCGACGGTGGCAGCTCTGCGCCGCACCCTCACCGCGGCCCCCACCGCCCTGCGGGGCCTCGGCCCGTCCGCCGGACCACTGCGTGCGCCCACCGCCAGGCTGGCCGTCCTCATGGCGGCCGTACTGCTGGCCGTGCTGACCGCCGACCTCTCAGGGATGAGCAAGGCGGAGACCGAACGCATCTGGCTGCCGTTCGCCGTCTGGCTGCCGGCCGCCTGCGCGCTGCTCCCCACGGCCCGGCACCGCCGCTGGCTGGCCGCCCAGGCGGTACTGGCACTGCTGATCAACCACCTTCTGTACACCGGGTGGTGACGGCTCATCAGCAATATGAGGCAGGGTCAGGCGAGGTAGGGGCGGGTCGAGTTGACCCGGCCGGGGCGCAGGATGCGGATCGGGCCGAGATTGCACGACGGGCAGTCGGTCAGGGTCAGCGGGGAGCGGACCCGGGCACCCCTGGCGAAGTAGTCGGCGCGCCGGTGGCCGGCCAGATCCGTGGTGTGCCGGATCTCGTACTCCTCCTCCCAGCCGTATCCGCAGTGCAGACAGACGAAGGAATAGGCCTCGTGAACCGTCTCGGTGTCCCGTTCCATGGTCATCACGCCCTCTCGGGCCCGCCGCGCCCGCGCCGGGCCGCATGCATGCCGCACTTCCCATTATTGCGCTCTGCAGGGGGGTTCGCGGGGGCGGATTTCCGGGCCCCCGATGACCATGGGCAGGGCCCGCCACCAGGCACGATGCTCCGGGCGGGGAGAAAGGCGCCATGGGGCACGACGCGCAGCGCGCACCGCGGCAGGCCGGGGCGTCCGCGCCCGGCGGCGATCTCGATCACGACGTCGAGGAGGTCATCGCCGGGGTGCTGACCGCCCCCGGCTGCCGGCCGCCCAGCGCGCCGGGCTCATCGACTCGTTGCGGGCCCTCACCGATGCGGCGGGGGAGCCTCCGGTGGCGCCGCGACCGGCGCCGCCGCCCCAAGCGCCCGCTCCCTGAGGCGTCCTGCGCCGGGCCGCCGGGTCTGCGCCAAGGCCTGGTACACCGCCCGGACCAGGCCGCGGTTGCGCGGGTCGTCGCCGGTCGTGCCACCGCCGTACTTGTTCATGGTGTACGCGAAGGACAGCCGGTTCTCCGGATCCGCGAAGGCGTACGAGCCGCCCGCGCCACCGTGCCCGAACGCCCCGGGGTTGGGCCCCGCCTGGCCCAGGTGGTTGAGCATGTAGCCCAGGCCCCAGCGGTGTTCGTGGCCCGCGGGGGCGAGCGCGTCGATCGTCAGATCACGTTCGCCCGGCAGGCTCTGCGACCGCCGCATCGCTTCCAGGGTGCCGGGCCCGACGAGCGTGCCGCCCGCCAGCGCCCCGTAGACGGTCGCCAGCCCGTGGGCGCTGGCGTGAGCATTGCCCGCCGGGATCTCGGCCGACCGGTAGGCGGCGCTGTTGACGTCGCCGGTGGGGATGGACATCAGCGCCAGCATCACCACGGCGAGCGGATGGTCGGCGAGCGTGTGGAACGGTGGCTTCGGTACGCCGGGAAACTGCGCGGCGATCCGTGCCTCGTCCAGCCGTCCGACCATGTCCGCGCAGCGGGCGTGCTCCTCCGCGGGGGTGCCGATGAACACCCTCGCGCCCAGCGGCCCGGTGATCTCGCTGCGCAGGAACGCGCCGAGGGACTGCCCGGTGATCCGCCGTACGACCTCGCCCACCAGGTATCCGAAGGTCACCGCGTGGTAGCCCTGCGCGGTGCCCGGCTCCCACCACGGCGGGGTCGCGGCCAGGGCGGCGCACACCCGGTCCCAGTCGTAGGCGCACCCCTCGGGGAGCGGCACACGGGGCGCGATCAGACCGGCGCGGTGGCTGAGCAGCCAGCGGACGGGGATGTCCTGCTTGCCGGCCTGCCCGAACTCGGGCCAGTACCGGACCACCGGCGCGTCGAGGTCCAACTCGCCCCGGTCCACGAGGAGATGGGCGCACAGCGCGGTCATTCCCTTGGACGTCGAGTAGACATTCACCAGGGTGTCGTGCTCCCAGGCGCGGGTCCCGGCGGCGTCCGCACGGCCGCCCCACAGATCGACCACCGCCTCGCCCTCCACGGTCACCGTGACCGCCGCGCCGACATCGCCGTGCTCGCGGAAGTTTTGCTCGAACGCTTCCCGTACGCCGGTGAAGCCCGGTGCGCAGTGGCCGTCGACGGTGGCTGGTCCCACGGTGGCTCTCCTCGCGTCGTCCGAGTGCGGTCATCCCGTACGTCCGTACGGACATGCGTCCGTACGGGCGTGTGGCGTCTACCGGATGATCCGTCCGGGCCGATGCCCGTGGCAACTATGTGGGTCCGGACGGCTCAGCGGCGCGTGTCCGGATTCCGCCCCTGCCCCCGCCGCCGTACGGCCGGTGCCGGGCCGGGTGGTGGCGCCCGTCCTGCCCCCGGCCCTTGCGGTTCTCCGGTCGCACACAGCGGTCCGTGGGGCGAGCCTGGAAGCGTTCCGCTCCCGGAGGACGGCCGCAGAGGAAGGTCCCACAGTGAACAGCGCGAAACCGGCAGGCACACAGCATGTATCGGCCGAGGTGGTGGTGGAACTGGAGAGCTGCGCGACGCAGGACGCGCATGCCGTCTTCAGCGCACTGCGCACCTCCTTCACCTCCGACCGGGCCGCGGACGACGTACCCGAGGAGGTCGCCGGGCCGGGCTCGACCGTGTGGACCTCGACCTTCGACGTGAGCGACCGCAAGTCCGCGGCCGAGCCCCGCCGGCTGACCGCCCCCGTCCTGGTCAGCCTCCAGGGCGGCTACTGGGCCGTCGACGAGCTGTGCAAGGGCCTGGAGTCCGCGTTCGCGGTACACGTCCTCGGCACGGCGGCCGGCGATCAGGAGAAGGAAGTCGAGCTGCGGCTGGAGACCCGCTAGGGGGTGTTGGTGCGGCCGATTGCGTGACGTCCCGCTCACCCCGGACAGGGCCCTGATCCGGCGGGGGACCGGCCGGGGCGGAGCCGTGTCCCGGGGGCTCGGGCGGCCCGTGATCTGTTGCGGAACCCGCCCCGCGGGGTCACCATGACTAATGACCCATACGTGATAAATGCTCACTCTTCGTGTTTCGGGGTTCGTTGGTCCAACGAGGTGAAGGGCGTGAGCCTCGCGGTGAGGAGCCACGACATGACACTTCCCGGCGACCGGCACTACACGGTCGAACTGCATGCTTCGGCGGAGCGTGTGCCGCAGATCCGGCGGATCCTTGCCGCGCACCTGCGGTACTGGGATCTCGAACTGCATATCCCGCCCGTATGCCGGGGAGTGGCGGAACTCCTGACCAATGTCCATCGCCATATCGGCCCGGACGCCCGGTGCGTCGTCGAACTCCGCTGGAGCGGCCGCCACCTCACGGCGTCGGTCGCCGACGAGGGGCCGCGGCTGCCGAAACTGCGCTCAGCGGCCGGCGGCGGGCTCGCCACAGTGGCGGCGCTCAGCGACAGTTGGGGCACCTGTGGTACCCCGGACGGCAAGGTCATCTGGTTCACCCGCCGGGTCGAGGCGACCCGCAAGTCCCGGCTGACCAGCCGCACTCCGCTGCGCAGCGTGCCCGACGCGAAGGGCCAGCCGGTGGTACCTCCGGCCGTACCGGTCGAGCCGCTCGTCGAGCCCGTACCCGAGGCTGCACCCGAGGCCGCCGCCGCGGCCGCCGCCGAGGCCGCCCCGGCATCGTCGTCCGGGGTGCTGGTCGTCTGACGCACCTCTGGTTCCCCCTCGCCCGGCCCGCCACCGGCCCGCCGGTGAGGCACTGACGAGGCGCTGACGAGGCGCTGACTCCAGCCTCTGTCACGCCTCACGGGCGGGCCGCTATCCGTCCGCCCGGCCGCCGGCGGCGCGCGCCACGCCGGCGCCGTGGAGACCTCGCCGCCCGGAAGGCACCAGCGCCGCCCGGGCACGGCGTTGCGCGGATAGGGCGCTGAGCGGGTACGGCGCTAAGCGGATACGACGCTGAGCGGGCACGACTGCTGCGCGGGCCCGGCGCTGCCCGGACACACCGCCCCGCACTCCTGCCGACACGGCAGTTGAGGAGTTCACCGGAGGTTCATCGGAGGCTCATCGGAGTTCACCGCCGTCGTACCGCCGTGCTGCCGTGCCACCCTGCGGTCGTGCCGTCGTCCTGCTCGCCTCCCGCCCCGCTCCGGGCGTTGCCCCGCCCCGCTCCAGGCCCCGCCCCGCCCCGCGTTGACCTGCCGTGAAGCCGCCCGGCGGACGTGCGGCCGCGCCTGCCCTCCTCGCGCGTCCGGGCCCCGGCCGCCGCCCCGCCCGCCGCACCTCCGTGCCCGCATCCCCGCGGGATGCCCGCCCGCCCCGCACGACGAGGGAGTTCGCCGTGCGTACGGCGATGTGTCACACCTGGGACACCCCCCCTTCCCCGCGTGCCGTTGCTCTTGGAACACTCTGCTGACCCGGTTTCCTCACAGCTCCCGGTACCACCGCACAGCACCGAACCCATATCGCGAACGCCCCCCACACACACGACATGAGGTCCCCATAGTCATGGCTGAACTGAATCGGCGCCGTTTCCTCCAGATAGCCGGCGCCACCGCGGGCGTCTCGGCCCTGTCGAGCAGCATCGCCCGTGCGGCTGCCATCCCCGCCGCGCGGCGCACCGGCTCCCTCAAGGACATCGAGCACGTCGTCGTCCTGATGCAGGAGAACCGTTCCTTCGACCACTACTTCGGCTCGATGAAGGGCGTACGCGGCTTCGGCGACCCGCGCCCGCTCATCCTCGACAACGGGAAGTCCGTCTGGCACCAGCCGGACGGCTCCAAGGACGTCCTGCCCTACCACCCGGACGCCGAGAACCTCGGTATGCAGTTCATCGAGGGCCTCAACCACGACTGGGCGGGCGGTCACAAGGCCTGGAACGACGGCAAGTACGATAGCTGGATCCCGGCCAAGGGCACCGGGACGATGGCCCATCTGACCCGCAAGGACATCCCGTTCCACTACGCACTCGCCGATGCGTTCACCATCTGCGACTCGTACCACTGCTCGATCATCGGGGCCACCGACCCCAACCGCTACTACATGTTCTCGGGCCACGTCGGCAACGACGGCTCGGGCGGCGGCCCGGTCCTGGGCAACGAGGAGGCGGGGTACGGCTGGACCACGTACCCGGAGCGGCTGGAGAAGGCCGGGATCTCCTGGAAGGTCTACCAGGACATCGGTGACGGCCTGGACGCCGACGGCAAGTGGGGCTGGATCGAGGACGCCTACCGCGGCACCTACGGCGACAACTCGCTGCTCTTCTTCAACCAGTACCGCAACGCCAAGCCCGGCGACCCGCTCTACGACAAGGCCCGCACCGGCACCAACGCCAAGCAGGGCGACGGCTACTTCGACCACCTCAAGGCCGATGTGAAGGCCGGCAAGCTCCCCCAGGTCTCCTGGATCGCCGCCCCCGAGGCCTTCTCCGAGCACCCCAACTGGCCCGCCAACTACGGTGCCTGGTACGTCTCGCAGGTGCTGGACGCGCTCACCTCCAACCCCGAGGTGTGGAGCAAGACCGCCCTGCTCATCACGTACGACGAGAACGACGGCTACTTCGACCACGTCCTCCCGCCCTTCCCGCCGGCCTCCGCCGACCAGGGCAAGTCGACCGTCGACAGCAAGCTCGACAGCTTCGGCGGCAACGCCACCTACTCGGCCGGCCCCTACGGCCTCGGCCAGCGCGTCCCGATGCTCGTCGTCTCCCCCTGGAGCACCGGCGGTTACGTCTGCTCCGAGGTCTTCGACCACACCTCCATCATCCGGTTCCTGGAGCGCCGCTTCGGTGTGCACGAGCCGAACATCTCGCCGTGGCGGCGCGCCATCTGCGGCGACCTGACCTCCGCCTTCGACTTCCGCCTGGAGAACACCAAGCCGGCCGCGCTCCCGGCCACCGACGGCTTCCAGCCGCCGGACAAGGAGCGGCACGACAGCTATGTGCCGAAGCCGCCCGCCAACCCCGTCCTGCCCAAGCAGGAGCCGGGTTCCCGGCCGTCCCGTCCGCTGCCGTACGCGCCGCTCGTCGACGGGACCGCCGCCCCCTCCACCGGCCGCTACACGCTCACCTTCAGCGGCGGTGACAAGGCCGGCGTCTGCTTCACCGTCACCGGGGGCAACCGCACCGACGGCCCCTGGACGTACACCACGGAGGCCGGCAAGAAGATCTCCGACACCTGGAACACGTCCTACTCCAAGGACACGTACGACCTGTCGGTGTTCGGTCCCAACGGCTTCCTGCGCACCTTCAAGGGCGACGGCAAGAAGGCAGGCCCCGAGGTGACCGCCCGCCACGACGCGCGGACCGGCCGCATCGAACTCACCCTGACCAACCACGGCAGCACCGACTGCCACCTCACCGTCACCCATGCCTACGGCGGGGCCAGCGAGACCTACCCCGTCCGCGCGGGCGCCACCGTCAAGAAGCAGGTCGACCTGCGCGCCAGCAAGCGCTGGTACGACCTGTCGGTCACCGCCGACACCGACGGCACCTTCCTGCGCCGGTTCGCCGGCCATGTGGAGAACGGCGAGCCGGGCGTGAGCGACCCGGCGCTCATCACCGGCTGAGCGAGCGGACGGGTCCGGCACCCCACGGGCGCCGGACCCGGCCCGCCCGCCGTCAGGAAGCCGCGCCGGGCAGGCCCCCGCGGGCCTCGCGGGCCGCGGCGACCAGGTTCTCCAGGGCGGCCCGCACCTCGGGCCGGCCGCGGGTCTTCAGACCGCAGTCGGGGTTGACCCACAGCGGCTCGGCCGGAGGGCGGACGTAGCGGGTGCCTTAGGACCGGACCCAGCCGTGCCGGGTGGCGAGGTAGCCGGTGAGCTGAACCGGGCCCCGACCGTCGGCCGCGCCTTGCGCTGGAGTGCGCTCCAGCTCCTAGCGTGAGCGGCACGACCGGAGAGCTGGGCTGATCGAAGGGAACCACGTGCGCTACACACTGTTCGGCAGGACCGGCCTGCGGGTGAGCGAGCTGAGCCTGGGCGCCATGACCATCGGCGAGGACTGGGGCTGGGGCGCGGGCAAGGACACCAGCGGCCGGATCCTGGACGCCTACGCGGAGGCCGGCGGCAACTTCATCGACACCGCCAACAACTACACCAACGGCGCCTCGGAGCGGATCCTTGGGGAACTGCTCGAAGGCCGCCGGGACCGCTTCGTGCTGGCGAGCAAATACACCTGCGCGACCCGCAAGGGCGATGTGAACGCGGCGGGCAACCACCGCAAGAACCTGGTCCGGTCGGTGGAGGAGAGCCTGGCGCGGCTGCGCACCGACCACCTCGATGTGCTGTGGGTGCACGCACGGGACAACTTCACGCCCGTGGAGGAGGTGATGCGGGCGCTCGACGACCTGGTGCGCTCGGGAAAGGTGCTCTACCTCGGCGTCTCCGACTGGCCCGCCTGGGAGATCGCGCAGGCGAACACCCTGGCCGAGCTGCGCGGCTGGACCGCGTTCGCCGGCTCGCAGCTGCGCTACAACCTGCTGGAGCGGACGCCGGAGCGCGAACTGCTGCCGCAGGCCCGCGCCTTCGACCTGGCCGTGCTGGCCTGGGCGCCGCTCGCGGCCGGGCGGCTCACCGGAAAGTACCGCCGCGGAGAGACCGGCCGGCTGGACGTCGTCGGCGAGACGGACCGCTCCGACCACCGGACCGAGGAGACCGTCACCGCGGTGCTGGAGATCGCCGAGCAGGGCGGCTGGAGCCCGGCGCAGGTGGCGCTGGCGTGGCTGCGCGGCCGGCCCGGCAACATCATCCCGATCGTCGCCGCCACCAGGGAGAGCCAGCTTCTCGACAACCTCGCCGCGGTGGATGTCACCCTGGACGCCGACGCGCAGGCGCGGCTCGACCGGTGCAGCGCGGTACCGCTGGGCTTCCCGCACGACTTCCTGCGGGAGCCGGGCATCACCGAGAACGTCTACGGCGACCGCTGGACCGAGATCGACGACCGGCGCTCCACCTACCGCCGTACGGCGAACGAGATCCGCTGACCGGCACGGCCACGGCGACGGCGACGGCCGCGGCGGCCGCGTCACCGCCACCGCCCCGCCGTGCACGGAACGGCGGCGGCGCCCGGCCGCCCGGTACGCCGAACGCCGCCGCCCGGATGGCCGGGCGGCGGCGTCTGAGGTCTATTGAGGTGAGTGCGGCCCGACGGGACCGGGGCGACGGCACCGGGCCGCCGGACCGAAGGCCCAGGGGGACACCCCCACGGACCGGAGGCCCAGCAGGAGGCACCCCCGGCTCACCGTCTCACCGCCCGCTGTTTCGGCTACGGCCGCCCACCGAGAGGCTTGGAGAAGCCGTGGCACCAGACCACTCCGTACCGCACCACGCACGGCCGTCCGGCCGCGGGCGGTCCGGCCGGGCCGCCCGCGGTGTCGCACGGTTGCTGGCCGCGGCCGGCCTGGCACTGGACACCTACGTCCACGCCCGGCTCGCCGGCCGCTACGACGGGGTCACGGCGACCATCAGCCAGGGCCTGCTCTTCCGTATCGAAGCCGCGCTGGCCGCACTCGCCGCCGTGCTCGTGCTGGTCTGGCGCCGGCCGGCCGGCGACACCTTCGCCTGGCTCGTCGCGACCGGCGGACTCGCGCTGCTGCTCCTCTACACCTATGTGGACATCGGCGCGCCGGGCCCGCTGCCGGACATGTACGAACCGGGCTGGAGCGCCGACAAGAAGCTGGCGGCCCTGGCCCAGGCCGTCGCCGTCCTGGCCACCGTCTTCCTGCTGCTCACCCGCACCCGCGGCCCCGTCAGGCAGCGCAGATGACCGACGGAACGCCGACCGCGCGGGTCAGTGCTGCAGCGCGCTGCGCTGCTGCCACTGCGTCCAGCTCTCCTGCCAGACCTCCAGGCCGTTACCGACGTCGGTCTTGTTGGTGTTGCTGGTGCCCTTCACCTCGACGGTGGAGCCGATCGGCAGGAAGTCGTAGATCTTCTTGGCGTCCGAGGTGCTCATACCGAAGCAGCCGTGGCTGTTGTTGACCACGCCGAGCGACTTGTTCCACGGGGCGGAGTGCAGGAAGGTCCCGGACGCGGTGAGGTGGGTGACCCACTTGGAGTCCAGCATCCACTCGGAACCGTGGCCGATGGTGGCGGAGTCCATGGTCTCGGCGGCGTTCTTGCTGCGTACGGTGTGCACACCGCCGCGGGTCGGGTCCTGCGGGGAGCCCGCGGAGCCGGTGATGGTGCCGACGCTCTTGCCGTTCTCGTACATGGTCAGGGTGTGCGAGGGCACATCGATGACGGCCTTGTGGTCGGCGCCGATGCGGAAGCCGAAGTTGTAGTCACGGGCGAACCAGCCGCCGTCGTCACCGGAGTTGATCCCGGACAGCGCGCCCTTGACGGAGACCTTGGTGCCGGACGGCCAGTAGTCCTTCGGCCGCCAGTCGATCCGGTCCTTGCCGGAGTAGTCCTTGACCCAGCCCCACGCGCCCTCGACCTTCGGCTGGGTGGTGACCTTCAGCGCCTTCTCGATCTCGGCGCGCCGGTCCTTCGCCACCGGGTGGTCGAAGAGGATCGATACCGGCATTCCGGTGCCCACGGTCTGCCCGCCGCCGGGGGTGTTGGTGAGCTTGTTGACCTTGCCGGCCTGCTCCGTGGTGAATTCCGAGGTGGCGGCGGCCTCCTTGCCCTGCGCCGACTTCGTCCTCGTCCGCACGGTGTAGGTGGTCTGCGGCTTGACCTTGCTGTCCGACTTCCATGACGTGCCGTCACCGGCGAGCTGCCCGCTGACCGTGCCGCCCTTGTCGTCCTTGACCTCGACCGAGGTGAGCTTTCCGCTGTCGGCCCGCACGGATATGGCCGAGCCGAGCTTGACCGACTTGCTTCCGGCGGCCGGGGTGACGGTCACCTTCGCCGCAGGCTCGTCCGCCTTCGGCGCATCGTCACCCGGCCCGCACGCGGTCAACAGCGTCCCCGCCGCTATCAGGGCGGGTATCAACCGTATGGAGTGGCGGCGTGATCCGGCGTACACGGGGGTCCTTCCCAAGCAGAACAACTGACAGTGGCGGAGCGCGGCCCCGTGCGGGGGTGACCGTCAAGGGCTGTCCATGCCCCACCGCATAGGCAGAGGGCCTGTGCGCTTCGGTGGTTGTCCGGTGCACGGGATCATTAGGACACAGTTCGATATCGGGCCCGCGGGAGAGCGGGAGGCCGGGAGAGCCGGAGAGCGGGAAGGGGACCGGCGTCCTTCCTGCCGCCCGCCGCCCGCCGCTTGACGCCGTCCGCAAGCGGGGTGCCGCGCCGGTGCTTACGGTGGTGTGTGATCCCGGGCACCCCGTGTATCCCGGGCACCCCGTGCATGCCGCGGACCGTGGATTCCGGACGGATCGTCGGCAGGCGGTCCCGTGACCGGCAGGAGAGAGCGTGAGCCAGATGCGAGGCCCCGCGCCGGCCGATTCGCCGGGCCCGGTGCGCCGCCGCGGCGCACCGCCCGAGGTCCGGGCCTGGGCGGAAGCGCTCGGCGCGGCCGTGGCGGGCGTCGTCACCATGATCGTGGTCGCCGCGCTGGGCCTGTGGGCGGCGGGTGCGGCGGACCTTCCCGGCGGGGCGTTCCCCTCCGTGGTCGCGGCCACGGTGCTGGTCGCGGCCGGCGGTTCGGTCGGTCTCTCCGGCGATGTCGGCGGCCTCGCGCAGGCCGATGCCGCCCTGGACGTCGTACCGCTGTCGGTCACGCTCGCCGGTGCGCTGGTGACCGCCGCCGTCTTCCTGCTGCCGCTGCGCCACCGCGCGGTGGCCGGCACCGGGGAACTGCTCGCCCGGGTCGCCCGGACGGCGGTGTGCTGGCTGGTGCTTCTGCTGCTGCTCACGCTCGCCGCCCGGCACAGCTTCCGGATCGCCGTGGGCAACGACCTGGCCGACCGGATCGGCGCCGAGCTGGGCGCCACCCCCACCGTCGGCTTCCGCGCCGATGTGCCCGCGACGCTCGGGGCCGGACTGCTGTGGATCCTGGCGCTGCTCGTGCTGACCTTCCTGGTCTCGCGCCGGGCCCCGCTCTCGCCCCGGCTGCTGCGCTTCCAGGACTCCGTACGGCCGCCCGCCTTCGCCATGCTGCTGACACTGCTCTGCTACGTCGCGATCGGGCTGGTCATCGGCATCGTCGAACTCATCACCAAGGACCACCGGGCCGAGACCTGCGCCGCCATGCTCCTCGGGCTGCCGAACCTCGCCTGGATGGCGCTGGGCCTCGGCACCGGCGGAGCCTGGGTGGGGCATGTCGACAAGGCCATCGGACTGCCCCTGCCGCACCTCCTCGACCAGGTGCTCCGCGCCCACGGGAAGCGGACCCTCGACCTCGGCGCGCTGACCGAGTACGACGGCCGGGCCTGGCTCCTGGTGGCGGTGGCGGCCGTGGTGCTGCTCCTTGCGGCCTTCATCGCGGCGGTCCGCTCCCCGGCCCGGCGGCCGGCCTGGCGGCACGCCGTCGAAATGGCCGTGGCCCTGGCGCTCACCCTGCTGGCCGTCGGCCTCCTCACCCGCATCTCCGCCCACTACGGGCTCTCCCTGATGGGCGTCGGTGACCTCGGCGGCGACCTGGGCGGCGAAGTCACCCTGGATCCGCAACTCCTGCGGCTGGTGGGCGCCGGCCTCGCCTGGGGACTGGTCACCGGCTTCCTCGGTGCCTTGCCGGCGCGGCGCGTACGCCATCCGGGCGAGGCGGAGAAGCCGTAGCGGAAGCCGACGCCCGGGAGCCGGCACCCCGGAGCTGACACCCCGACGGCTCCTCCCCGGCAATCAGTCGAGGCACACAACCCGGCTCCCCAAAACACGATTTCAGGCCATGATCCCGCTTTATCCGAGCGAATACGATCGGCTACTCGCGAGAAACGGCGCAGGTCAACTAAGGTGAACGCTCCGATTAGTCCACTTGTAAATTCCATGGAAATGCCGGAATTTACTGCGCTGATCGAAGGAAGTCCTGCCGAACCAGGACACACCGTGCAGCGCAGGGCTACGTGGTGTCGGCGACACCGCTCAACGTCGGCTTTGCAAGACCCAGCCGGCCCGTCCGTCCCCCCCGGAACGCGACGGCGCCGGTTCCTTCTTATTCACCTACCTCCCGAAGGCAAGGCAGAGATGGCACGAGTCTCCCGACAAGACCCCGAGCAGTTCTCCCAGCAGCGGGCTCACCCCGTCGACGAGGTGCTCCCCGTCGGCAAACTCACCCTCTACGGGTTCCAGCACGTCCTCGCGTTCTACGCGGGAGCGGTGATCGTCCCGATCGTTCTCGGGAACGCCCTGGGTCTCTCCCGCGAGGAGCTCGTCTATCTGATCAACGCGGACCTGCTGACCTGCGGTGTCGCCTCGATCATCCAGGCCCTCGGCGTCTGGAAGATCGGCGCCAGGCTGCCGCTGGTCCAGGGCGTCACCTTCACCGCGGTCTCCCCGATGATCGCCATCGGGCTGGGTGCGGGAGGTGGCACCGCCGGACTGCTCGTCGTCTACGGCGCGGTGATCACCGCGGGCATAGCGACCTTCCTGTTCGCGCCGTTCTTCAGCAAGCTGATGAAGTACTTCCCGCCGATCGTCATCGGCACGATCCTCACCGTCATCGGCCTCACCCTGATCCCGCAGGGGCTGCAGGACGCGGCCGGCGGTGCCCAGTTGAAGGGCCACGCCGAATACGGCTCCACCAAGAACCTCGCCTATGCGCTGGGCACCCTGCTGTTCATCCTGATCGTGGTCCGGCTCGGGAAGCCGTACCTGCGCAGCCTCGCCGTGCTGCTCGGCCTGGTCGCCGGCACCGGCGTCGCCTGGCTCCTCGGCGATGTGGACTTCAGTGGCGTGCAGAGTGCCGACTGGGTCGGCGTCAGCACGCCCTTCCACTACGGAATGCCGAAGTTCGAGGTGTTCCCGATCATCGCCATGATCATCGTCATGCTGATCACCATGGTGGAGACCACCGGAGACGTCTACGCCATCGGAGAGGTCACCCGTAAGAAGGTCGACAACACCACTGTCGCCAATGCCGTGCGCGCCGACGGTGTCGCCACCATCCTCGGCGGAATCTTCAACTCCTTCCCCTACGGCGCCTTTGCTCAGAACATCGGCCTGGTGCGGATGTCCAAGGTCATGAGCCGGTTCGTGGTGGTCGCGGCCAGCGGCTTCATGATCGTGATGGGGCTGCTGCCGAAGGCGGGCAGTGTGGTGGCCGCGATTCCGCATCCGGTGCTCGGCGGTGCCGCGATCGCGATGTTCGGCATGGTCGCCGCGGTCGGCATCCAGATCCTCGGCAAGGTGGATCTGCGCGAGGAGCACAACGCCCTGATCCTGGCGGTCAGCCTCGCCGCGGCGCTGCTGCCGAACGCCGTCGCGCCGTTCTTCGAGCGGATGCCGGAGGACGTCCGGGCCGTCCTCAACAGCGGTATCACGCTGGGCAGTCTGGCCGCCGTCGTGCTGAACCTCTTCTTCAACGTCTTCACCCGCCGCAGCACAATGGAGATCGACTGGGACGGGATGGAGGACGACGAGCCGGAGGAGGCGCACGGACCGCTGGGAGCGCACGAGCCGGTCGGCGCGCACGCGCCGGCGGCCCCGTTCCCTCCGCAGGGCCCGCACGCGCACCAGGGCCCGCACACCCCGCAGGGTCCCCACACCCAGCAGGGCTTCTATGACCCGCAGGGCTCACACAACCCGCAGGGCCCGCACAACCCGCAGGGCCCGCACTGGGGCGGCGCCCCCGGCAACTGAGCCGTCAACAGCTGCGGCAACGGCCGCGGGCGGAGAGGGAACCGCTTCCCGGTCCCTCCCCGCCCGTCGGCGTCCGCCTCCTCGCCGCTCCCGTCAGTGGGTGGCCACGGAGTTGAACGGCGGTGCTTCGCCCGCATCCCCGATCAGGTCCCAGAAGTGGTCGACCAGCCGGCGCAGATACGCCGAGCGCTCGGCCGCGACCTCCTTGAGTCGGAAGTCGTCGTTCCGCGCCACCACATGCCCCATATAGCGCTCGGAGAACTCCGCGAACTCCGCATGCATCGTGCGCAGGGCATCGCTCACCCGGGTCTTGTTCAGCGTGGTGATCTTCGCGATCGCCCCCACATGCCCCTTCCAGCGTCCGTCGATGGCCGACCGCAGATACCCGGCCAGCTCGTCGTTGTGCCCCATCACCCCGATCAGCTTCCGCAGCGACAGCCCCAACGCCTCCACCAGTGCCTTGGTCTGCCGGTAGTCGCCGCTCCACTGCTGCGACGACTCGGCCGCCCAGTATGTGGCCGGATCCATCCCGATCAGCTGCGCCAGCCGCTCCACGCTCAGCTGCCGGGCCATCCGGTGTTCGGCCAGGGTCCGGGGCTCGATGCCCATCAGCACGGTCGGCGGGCACCACAGGACATCGGCCAGGGCGAAGAGCTGCGCCTCGGACGGCGCCTGGGTGCCGTACTCCCAGGTCTCGATCAGCTCAGGACGGACCGGCAAGCCGCACGCCGTCATGGCCTGGGCGACCTGAGCCGTACTCAGGCCCACCCGGGCCCGCGCGGATCTGGCCTCTGCGGGGGAAAAGGGAGTGCTGTACACCTACGGGACACCTCGCTGCACCCGGCGAACGGGGGTGCTTGTGGGGAGAGGAGATGGAGGAACATCCAGGAGCGGGCAGATTAACAGATGGTCGATAGGTACGAATCTCCAGTTCCCTATCGAGGCGAAGGCGGGCAAGGGCCGCGAGGGCGGACGGGCAGGAGATGTGCACCATCTGTCCGATTTCGCGCATCAACTCGCTTACTGGGTATAGCCGATGCCTCGGTGTTTACCGGGCGGTAGCGGTTCTTGAGACCACACGGACAACGCAGCGTAATAAGAGCGTTACGTGAATGAGGGTGCGGCGGCCGGCCCGGTGCAGGCGCTCTGGTCGCACCTCGTCGTCCGCCGGAGATCAGCGCAACGTGTGCCGGTCTCCGGCGAAGATCTTGTCGAGGTGGTAATCGAGCGTGCGCCGTACGTCCTCCAGCGTGCGGCGCCGATGGAGGGCGTCCTGGCCCAGTCCCACTGCACCGGACACCAGCAGATCCGCCTCGCGCCACGGGTCGAGGCCGGGGGCCGTCCGCCCGTCGTGCTGCGCCGCGGCGATCAGCTCCGCCACCAGCCGCTCCAAGGGCTGGTCGGCCGGCAGAAAGACCTCGGCGAGCTCCGGGTCGGTCAGGCTGCGGGCGTAGTACGCGGCGAACACCCGCAGTGCGGCGGTGCGTTGGGCATCCACGGGCAAGAACTCGTCCAGCACCGCCCGCAGTAGGGCGCGGGGATCGGTGGCGTCGAACCGGATACGGGAGCGGGCGATGCGCTCGTTCTCCTCGTGCAGCAGTTGCAGCGCGTCGACCAGTAGCCGGTGCTTGCTCGCGAAGTGGTACTGGACCGCGCGCAGCGACACCCCGGCCTCGGCCGCGACCTCCCGCAGACTCGCCGCGTGCAGCCCCCGTTCGGCGGCGATCCGCCAGAGCGCCTCGGCGATCTGCCGGCGCCGCGGCGAGGGGGCACCGGGCGCCGCGGCCCGCTCGGCCGCCGGGGCGGGCGGCTGCTTGCGCCGCCGGTACGCCTTCGCCTGACAGCTGCGCGAGCAGTAGAGCGTCGGCCGGCCCCGTCCCGGAGCGGGGACGGCCGTGGAGCACATCCGGCACACAGCTCCCTGGGCAGCCTTCATTTCATCACGCTCATTTCCCATTCCAGAACCCCTGAAATGTGTGACGTAATTCGAATTCATCAGTAATTCGGCGGCAAATGCCCCTTGCCACGATGATACGTTTGTAACGTCCTTTCGAGGGGGCGCGGAACGTTCCGAGGGGACTTTCCGAGAGATCGTCCTGAGGGGGCTTCCGGGAGAACTTTCCGAGGGGGCTTGGGAATCGATGAAGTACGACATCCTGCAGATCGTCGGTGCCGTCATGACGGTGGTCTTCACTCAGGGGGCGATCCGGCTGCTCATCGACCACGGCGACACCGGGCTTCTGGGCCTGCTGGGCGGTGGTTTCGCGCTCACGCTGGCCGCGCACGGGGCGCTGGTCGCCGTGGGTGTTCTGCTGACGGGCTGGTCCCATACCCGCGCGAAGGCGCTCGGTCGACGGGGCTGACCCGCCGGATTGAGTGTCAACCACGGGTTGACAGGACTCTGGCTGTCAACCTAGGGTTGCCTCATGGTGGAATCGACTCAGATCAACCAATCCGTCCGCCTCGACGACCTCATCGAGGCCATCAAGAAGGTGCACGGCGACGCCCTCGAACAGCTCCAGAGCGCCGTCGTCGCCGCTGACCATCTCGGTGAAGTGGCCGACCATCTCATCGGCCACTTCGTCGACCAGGCCCGCCGCTCCGGTGCCTCATGGACCGAGATCGGCAAGTCCATGGGCGTCACACGGCAGGCCGCCCAGAAGAGGTTCGTGACGAAGGACGAGCCGGCGCCCGACATGAGCCAGGACTTCGGCAGGTTCACCCCTCGGGCCAGGAGCGTCGTCGTCGCGTCCCAGAACAAGGCCCGCGAGGGCGGCCACGCGCAGATCGGCACGGGCCATCTCCTGCTCGGCCTGCTCGACGACCCGGAAGGGCTGGCCGCACGGGTGATCGTCGCCCAGGGCGTACAGCTGGAGACGGTCGGAGCGGCCGCGGCCGAGGCGCTGCCGGAGCCTTCCGTCGAGCCGTTGCCCGCCCTGGTGCCTTTCGACGCCGGCGCGAAGAAGGTCCTCGAACTCACCTTCCGCGAGGGGCTGCGGCTGGGCCACCACTACGTCGGCACGGAGCACATCTTGCTGGCGCTGCTGGAGCAGGAGAACGGGGAGGGCGTGCTCAGCGGCCTCGGCCTCGACAAGGCGAACACCGAGGAGTACGTGTCGACCGCCTTGAGGGCGGTCCAGGAGAAGCTGCAGGAGTAGCTACAGGCTGCAGGAGTAGCTACAGAAGGAGCTGCAGAAGCAGCTACAGGAATATCTGCAGGAGAGCAGTGGCATACCGTTCCCTCCCCGGCTTCCCGGGAAGCCGGGGAGGGAACGGTACGCCGGGGAGGAAACGAGGCCGGGGAGGGAATCGTCCGCCCCGGTTTCAGCCGACGTGCACCCGCGGGCGCCGGGCCGGGTCGGGCTCGGCGCGGCGCAGGACCTCACGGGCGACCGGGGCGACCTCGCCGTCGCCGAAGACCAGGAACCGCAGCAGATGGCTGAACGGATGGCCCTCGGTCCAGTTGAAGTAGGCGTGCGGCACCTGACCGGTGTGCTCGCGCAGGTGCATCAGCACGGCGGCGATGGTGTTCGCCACGCCGGCGCCCTCCACTCGCAGGATCTGCGCCCCGTACCGCTCCTCGCCCCGGACGTGCAGGTCCGTGGTGAAGTCCGAGGAGTCCCTGACGGTCACTTCCAGGAACAGCACCGGCCGGCCGTCGGGTATATGGGTCTCCTCGCGCTGGCTGTACTCCTTCTCCTGGTACTCCGCCGCGTCCCGCTCGTCGGGCTCGTTGGCGATGACCCGCAGCGGCCCGGCCGCCATCGCGGCACCGATCAGCCGCTCGGCCGTCTCGTCGAAATCGACCTCCACGGCGCGCAGTTCGAAGGCCCGGTGAACCCGTGAGGCGAACGAGGTCAGCAGGATGCCCAGGATGAACAGCAGGGCGATCTTCAGGCCGTCCGGCCGCTCGATGACGTTGGTGACCAGGGTGTAGCCGAAGACGAGGGTGATGGCGCCGAAGCCGACGGTGGCCGCCCGCAGCCGCCGGTGGCGGGCGGCCACGGTGGAGGCGAACGACGCCGAGAGCATCAGCACCAGCACACCGGTCGCATACGCGCCGCTCTGCTCGTCGACGCTGGCGTTGAAGAAGAAGGTGATGCCGAAGGCGGTGGCCAGGAAGATCAGCACCAGCGGACGCACCGCACGGGCCCACTCCGGCGCCATGCCGTAACGCGGCAGATAGCGCGGTACGAGATTGAGCAGCCCGGCCATCGCCGAGGCACCGGCGAACCAGAGGATGGCGATGGTGGAGAGGTCGTAGACGGTGCCGAAGGCCTCGCCCAGGTACTGGTGCGCGAGGTAGGCCAGCGCACGCCCGTTGGCCGAACCGCCGGTCGCGAACTCCTTCTGCGGGATGAGCAGCGTGGTGGCCAGGCTCGACAGCAGCAGGAAACAGCTCATGACCAGGGCAGCCGTGGTCAGCAGCCGGCGGGTGCCCCGGATCCGGCCGGCCGGGTGCGCTGCGGTGTCGGTGGCGGCGCCCCGTACCTGCGGCATGACCGCCACGCCCGTCTCGAAGCCGGACATGCCCAGCGCCAGCTTGGGGAAGACCAGCAGCGCCACGGCGACGATCGCCACCGGCGAGGAGTGCTCGGCGGTCATCGCGCCCCACCAGTTGCCGACCACCACCGGGTGCGACAGCACATTCCAGGCCGCGGTGGCCAGAACCACGACGTTCAGCGCCAGATAGGTCCCGACGAGTCCGACGGCGATGCCGATCGCCTCACGGAACCCCTTGAGGAACACCGCGCCCAGGGCGGCCAGCAGCACCAGGGTGATCCACAGATTCGCGCCGTGCAGCAGGGGAGGGGCGAAGGGGTTCTCCACGACATGCGCCGAGGCATCGGCGGCCGACAGCGTCATGGTGATGATGAAGTCCGTCGCGGCGAACCCCAGCAGCACCAGGACCAGCAGCTTCCCCGCCCACCACGGCAGCAGTCGCTCCAGCATGGCGATCGAACCCTCGCCGTTCGGGCTCTCCTTGGCGACCCTGCGGTACACGGGCAGCGCGCCGAGCAGGGTCAGCGCGATCAGCACGAGCGTGGCGAACGGCGAGAGCAGACCGGCCGCCAGCGCGGCGATGCCCGGCTGGTAGCCCAGTGTGGAGAAGTAGTCGACGCCCGTGAGGCACATGACGCGCCACCAGGAGTGGCCCTTGTGCTCGGCCGGCGGGGTGCCGTGCGGCCCGGGGTGGCGGGCGGCCTGGCTGCTGAGCCCGTCCAGGAGCCAGGCGCGCCACCGTCGGGAGGTGGGGGTGGGGGGCGTGGGATCCGCCTGGACAGTGGTCATGCGGGGAAGGCCTGCCGATCCTCGGTCGTCGTTCGGGCAACGAGGAGCGAGTATGCATCACCACGTCAGCGGCGCTCCGGCCCACCCCGCGCGGGGCGACATCGGCGGGTTCGGCTCTGCCGTCAAGGCCGTGTTCACCCTGCTGTCGACGCGGTGCCCCTTTCTGTCGTCTCTGTCGTCGGGGGCCCGGGTCCCGCTTGCCGCCGATGCCGGGTTCCCCCTGTCGTGAGGGCCGGGTTCCCCTCCGCGTCAAGCCCGGGTGCCCTCTGGCAGCAAGGCCTGGTTCCCCTGCCGTCAGGGCCGTGTCAGAAACCGCCCGCCGCCCGTACGCAGGGCGTTAAAGGTCGGCGCGCCAGGGCTCCCGCACCGCCTCCCGTGCGCACTCTGGCGGCAAGGGTCCACCGCGGGTCCATGGACCGACCGGTCCGCCGCGCGGACCACAGCAGGAGCGGACCACAGCAGGAGCGGACCACAGCAGGAGGTGTTCCCCGTGGCCACCCTTCACCGTCCGGCGACCTCCGACCGCCCGTACGTGCCCTACACCCCGCACACCCCCCGCACCACCGGAACCCCGCGCCTCCCGCGGGTGGCACTGCCCCGTACCCGGCCGGCCCATCAGACCCCGACCGACCGCACCCTCGCCCGGGACCTCGCCCTGCCGCTCGGCGCCCTGGGAGCGGCGCTGCTGGTGACCGCCCTGATGCTGACCGGGGAGACCGCGCACGCCACGGTCGCGCTCGCGGTCTTCGCCCTGCTGACGGTGGCGGTGTCCCTCTTCGCCCGGCCGGCCGTAGTGCCCGTCGTGGCCCTGGTCTCGTGGATGTTCTACGACGGCTTCGTGCTGAACCAGCGCTCCGACCTGGCCTTCCAGCCGCAGGACCGGACCGGCCTGCTGGTCCTGCTCCTCGCCGGTGTCATGGGCGCGGGCTGCGCCGCCGCCGCACGGGCCGTCCGGCGGCACTCGCCCGGCTGACCTGAGCCTGCCTGCTCAGGGCGCGCTGACGGGGGTCTGCCGCTCACGGCCGGGTGACGGGGGCCTGCTCGATCAGGGCCCCCTGACCGGCCCGGCCCGCTCGTAACCCGCTGACCGGGCCTGCCCACTCACGACCCGTTCACCGAGCCCGCCCGCTCACAGCCGGCACGCCTCGGGCCCTCGTCATCACTCACCACCGGCCGGACCCTCGCGGCGCGGCACTCAGGCACTCACCACCGGCAACGCCCCCGGTGATGGCGCCGGCAGCACGCCGAGTGCCGGTGCCGGGCCGCCGCGGCCCGCCGCCGTCGGCCGGACGCGCCCAGAAACCCGAGTCCGATGCCCAGCATCCAGGTGTCCTTGGCCATCGGAATCCCGTCCTGGGTCGGCCGCAGACTCCCTTCCTGCCGCAACCCCGGGACGCGCAGATACAGACCGACCAGCCCACCGGAGAACCCGGTCAGCGCCAGTCCGGCCAGCCGAGTGGGTACGAACGGCACCAGCAGCGCGCCACCGACCACCAGCTCCGACCATGACAGGAGCCGGGTGAACCGCTCGGCGGGAATCCTGTCCAGGAACGGGTACGCCACACACGCCATGCCGTGCACGGCCTCCGCGGTGGCCTGGTCCGCCCGCAGCTTCGTCAGCCCGGAATTCAGGATGAACGCACCGGTGGCCAGCCGAGGGGCCAGATCACGCGCTTCGGGCAGCTGCACCATGGAGCCTCCAAGATCAGATCTTCGGGCCCCTTCATCGAGCTTAGCCAGCAGGCAAGAGGGGTGCATCCGGCCGCCATCTTCGGTATCTCGGGCCGTCGAACACCTCGCAGCTCAGGGCTGTCGACCTCAGGCCGGCTTGCGCCACACGGAGATGTGCTTCGTGGAGTCCTGGGTGAACGGTGCCCCGTCCCAGTCCGCGACGCGACGTTCCCACTCGAGCCCGGCGATCCGTGCCATCAGGTCGAGCTCCGCCGGCCAGGCGTACCGGTGCCGGGAGCTGCCGCGGCGGTAGCGGCGGCCATCCCCGTCGCCGTGCCCGTCCCCGGTGCTGTCACCTTCGCGGGTGAAGTGGTGCGAGACGAGAATCTGCTCGACCAGATCGAAGGTGTCGAAGCCGAGATGCTGATCGGAGACGTCGAACGGCACCGCGACCTGGCCGGGCGGCAGGAATCGCAGCGGGGGCACGCCCAGCTCGATGACAAATCGGCCGCCGGGCGCCAGGTGGCGTGCGGCGTTGCGGAAGCACTCGACCTGCTCGTCCTGTGTGAGCAGGTTCGTGATGGTGTTGTAGACGAGATAGACCAGGGCGAACTCGCCGGGGACGGCGGTGGTGGCCATGTCCCCGATGACCACCGGGAGCGTGTCCTCGTCGACCTTGCGCCGCAGGACCGCTGCCATGTGCTCGGACAGTTCGATGCCCACCACCGGCACGCCGCGTTCCCGGAGCGGAACGCCCACTCGTCCGGTGCCGATGGCGAGCTCCAGTGCCCGGCCCTCTCCGGCGAGCTCGGCGAGGAAGGCGAGAGTCGGGCCGAGAACGGCGGCCGAGGACATCTCGGTCTCCTCGGCGTCATAGCGGTCGGCGGTCGCACGGGTCCACAGCTCACTGGTCGTCACGGCCGGCCACTTTGCCGGGTGCCGAGGGGCGCTGTCGACGCATTTACCTTCCACCGGCTCCGACCAGCACCCTCGGGGCGTCGGCGGCGGAGTGATCCAACCAACGTGGAGATCATTTCGCCAGGAGTTCCGAGGAGCGGCAGTGCCGGTCACGATGACCTCTGAAGACGGTCGCTAACGGAAATCCCGGATACCTCCCATCTTATGCGCCACTTCAGTGACTTGAGTGTGGAACCTTTTCGCGGTGCGAGTGCTCCTACATGGCACGCAGGTGTGCACATGTACCCACGTTTGCACGCACACTCACGCACACACACGCACACCATGCGACATGCACGGCCTGAACATGACGCACGTCAACCTGTGCCGCCCAGGTGGCACTTGGGATACGAAAGGTCTGCTGGATGAAGATTCGCAGAGCTCTGACGGCCGCCGCAGCGGCTGCCGTGTTAGCGCCTGCCGCCGTACTGGCCGCGCCTGCTGCCGCATTCGCAACGGGGGCGGTGTCCGAGGGCGGTTCCCGCACGCCCGCCTCTTCCGACTCCTCCGGTGCCGCGACATCGGCGGACCGGCCGGCGGGTTCCGCAAAGAGCGGCGGTGGAACGGGTAACCCGGACGAGCCTCAGCGCCCCGGCGAAGCCACTGCCGCCGGCTCGGCATCCCAGGTCCGCGACGGGGCCGCCCGTTCCGGCCCGGGGAAGCAGCCGAAGGCCGCCGGGACCGCCGAAGGGGCCACCGGCGCGAGTCACGCCACCGGCGCAGGCAAGGACGCCGGTGATTCCGATGGTGCGGGCCAGTCCTGCGCGTTCGAGTCCGACCAGTTGCAGGCGGCCGTCCACGGGCTGCCGCGCCAGCTGACTGCGGGCGGCGCCTGGACCCCCTTCTCCATGACGCTCACCAACACCACCGGCAAGGCCTTGGAGGAGGTCCAGCCCTTCCTGCGCGTGTCCTCCGCCGAAGATGTCGACCGGCCGGAGTGGGAGCTGGAGACCGAGTACCGCGACGCCAAGACGGGCCGGTGGAAGACCTTCCACGACGCGGAGCCCGAGGACCTGTTCGGCTTCTTTGCCGTCGGTCCGCGCAGCACCGTCACGCTCCAACTGCGCACCCGCGTGGTCAAAAACGCCAAGCCCGGCGCCGGGTACGCGCTCGCCGCCGGCGACTACCGCAACCGCGACGGTTCCTGTGGTTCGGCCAAGGAAACCTGGTCCGACTTCACCATCCTCCGCGCGGGCACGAAGCCGACGCAGCCCCCGACCGCCAAGCCGGGTGAGCCGGGCAAGCCGGGTGGCACGGCCGATGCCGGCCAGAGCGCCGCGTCCGCCGGCGGTACGGGTGGTTCCGATGCCACCGGTGGCATCGGCCCGCAGGGCGGCTCCCAACTCGCCACGACCGGCTCCTCGTCCGCGCTCCCGGCGATCGCTCTCGCCGGCGGAGCCGCGATGGTGGTCGGCGCGGGTGCGGTCATCGGCGTGCGCCGCCGTAAGGGCGTGGCCGGTCCGGGCGCCACGGACATCACCGCGTAAGCCCCTTCCACTCCTCCGAGAACCTGACACCCAAGGATCCACGGCCTGAGAACTCAGAGAACTCAGAGGACTCGGAGAACTCAGAGAACTCAGAGGACTCGGAGAACTCGGAGAACTGAGAACTCAGAGAACTCGATGACACCGGAATCAAAGACTCCAAGGGTCCGAAGAAACCAGGAAAGAGATCTTCATGAACACGAAACTGCGCCGCGCCCTGTCGGTCTCGGCCGCGACGGCCGCCCTGCTCCCCTTGGCGTTGGCCGCCGCGCCCGCCTCTCAGGCGGCCCCTGACGCGGAACTCCCGAAGTGCTCCGAGGTCAGCAACGGGCAGTACCACAACAACGCCTTAGTGGGCCGCTCGTTCGGCGTACCCGATTCGATCACTCTCGGCACGCACTGGACGACCTACACCACCACGCTCACCAACACCTCGGCGAAGGAGCTGAAGTCGCTCGACCTCAGCGCCTCGCTGGGCAGTTATGTCTACAACGAGGGCGAGCGCGACCTGAGCCCGTACGGCGATCTGCAGTACTGGGACACCTCGCAGCACGCCTGGAAGACGCTGCGCCAGGCCGATGGAGACGCCCGTGGCACCGTCCCCGGCCCGAAGACGCTGAAGCCCCGCGAGTCTGTCCACGTACAGCTGCGGTTCCGGGTGGGCAAAGACCTCCCGCTGGACCACGCGTACGACGCGTTCACCGGCCTCACCGGCACCTTCGCCGACCGCTACCACGACACGGCCTGCACATCCGACGGCTCCGCCCTGGGCACGTTCTCCCCCCGCGAGGGCTGAAACCTGCGAGGAGGGCTGCCGCCGCCACAACCGGCGGCGGCAGCCCCTGGGGGCCCGGCGATCGGCGGTCTGTTCGCCCATCGGGGGGGGGAGTCCGGAGACCAGATAGCAGTGCGATCACTTGGCGTCTGATCTCCGGCACCGGGCGCACGGAAACGGGCACGGCGGAAACTTGGGCTCAGGGAGATGGACCACGCCGGAAGCCACGTCCAGAGCCCCGCCGTACTCCGTCCACCAGCCGTCAGGGGAGTCCGCATACGGACCCAGTGGGTCATCAGTGAGACTCACCAGCTCAGGTGCCGGTAAGGCGCTCAGACGGGATCTGGTGCGCTTTGCCGGGGCGGTCACCGGGGGCACTCGAAATGCCGGTAAACAGCGACGGACGAAGCGGATTTTCTTTCGATGGTGAAACGGCGGCAAAGGACAAGACGTTTGATCTTCCGCTTGCAGTCGGCACACGTGGACCCGTCAGGGGCGTAGGTCACGTAATCCGCCTCGGTGCCGGTCACTGTGCTCGCTGCCATGTCGTCCCCTCACATTGTCGGTGGAGGGAAAAGCTACGAACTGACGCGAGCTCAGTACAGAGGCAGAGGAGAGGAGTTCGTTCGGCCCGTACGCCGAACTACCACGCTCCGTAGTAGTTACCCGGCAATCCCAAGGTGCGCTGCCATGCTGCGCATATCTTCGGTCAGCGTCCGCTTGCGCTTCTTGAGGATGTCTTCCATCACGCGCCGGGCCATGGGTTGATGAGTCAGCCAAATGTCGGCGGTTTGGCGGAGGTTCACCAGCTCGTCCATTGCGTCTTGATGAGAACCGAGCAGGACATGCGCCCGGGCAACGTCCAACCGATGGCGGCCCCAGTTATTCGTACTCAACCGACCGAAGTGCTTTACGGCCTTTCCGCTGAGCGGACCTTCGTCGGCACGTCGCAGCACACCACGCGCATCACGTGCAAGGGAGAGGTCTTCGATTGCCTTGGCCTCGGCGGTGACAGGGCCAAAGGCGCTCCAATGCGAGGGAAACTTCGAGTGTTCCCGTTCCAGTGCGCCACCAGCAGTAGCCGCCATTCGCCGGGCATGCTTCGCCGCATCCGGCCGGTTGTTCCTCCGGCCGGCAGCGGCAACTCTGAGCCAGAGTTCACCCCAGACGGCAAGCTGAGCGGGTGTCGCTTCGGACATACGCGGCTCAACCTCTGCCGCTGTCTGCGCTGCAAGTTGTTCGCTTTCATCAAAGCGGTCCTCCCTGAGCAACAACCAGCACAGCCCGACAACTCCCGTGGCAGTCAGCTGAGTTTTCCCGGTATCGCGGGAAAGTCGGATTGCTTCAGCGAGTGCGAAATAGGCCATGTCGTATTGCCGTACCTGAGTCAGGTACTTTCCTGCGAGCAGCAGTGCATGAGCTCGAGCAATCATGGCGCGCTGCTTCTCTTCACCCTCAAAGGCGGATACGGCAGCCTCAGAGCTATGCAGGAGCGGTGGAAGACGCTTCGCAACAGCACCGTATCGGCCGGCCTGGTACAGCGCATGACCTTCCTGTACGCCTTGCCGAATGGCTGTCGGCTCCTTCGCCTCGCCAGGCGTCGGCAAGGGCGAAGCAAGCCCGATGGGGGGCATGAGGGCGCGCCTGAGTGCAGCGAGGTTGCGGCGGTTCGCTTCATCCTCTGCACCGATCACGGATCTGGGTGATTCGCTGGCGAACAGGGCGGAAGTCGAGACCCCCAGTGCGCCGGCAAGGGCGGCGAGAGTGTCCATGCTGACGTGTCCGCCTTGTTCGGCCTTGTGGATCGTACTGAGGGACAGGTCAGCCGCTTCGGCCAACCCCTCTTGGCTCAGGCCAGCTGTGCGCCGGTACTTCTTGACGTTGTCCGCCAACCCTGTGGACATCGACATCACCTCACGTCAAGGGTATGCCCGTCGCCGGAACAACGCCGATTGGTCAAGCTGTAGACCAGTGCGTGCATTTGACGTTCCGCTAGAAGCAACGATCTGCAGTCCCCCTGTCGGCCGCAAGGAAGGCCGACCACTCGGGTGTATACCGCCCCATTCCTCCCGTCTCGCTGGTTCCCTCCGCCGTGCGGTCGTCCGACGATGCAGCGACCGGTCACCCCCTGACGGCGTGTGCAAAAGTGTGGCTCATGGGGACCACACCGGACGGGCGGCCGATTCCGCCGCTGCATGCTGATGAACGTGCGACGCTGGAAGGCTGGTTGGACTTTCACCGCGCCACGCTTCCGCTGAAGTGCGAGGGGCTGGACGACCGTCGGATCCGCCTCGCCTCGGTGACCCCGTCGTCCATGACGCTGCTGGGTCTGGTCCAGCACATGGCGGAGGTCGAACGCAACTGGTTCCAGCGGGTGTTCGCCGGCCAGGATGTCCCGCCCGTTCACGAGGCGGGTAACGAAGACGGCTTTGCGCCGGTCCCGGAGCGTGGGATCGACGAGGCGCTGGCCCGGTGGCGCGAGGAAGTCGCACGGAGCCGTGAGCTGACCGCCGCCGCCTCGCTGGACGACACCGGCAGCCTCTCGGAACGGGAATCCGGTCTCGCCGGCGGCCAGGGGGTCTCGCTGCGCTGGATCCTGGTCCACATGATCGAGGAGTACGCCCGCCACAACGGCCATGCGGACCTGCTCAGGGAGAGCATCGACGGGGTCACGGGGGCCTGAGCGGCTGAGGGCCTGAGGCCCGTCAGGCGCCGCTTGCGTCAATGTCTCGATTGTTCCGTTGGTGCCCCTGGAGTGTGCCGCGATCCGGTTCGAGTGGGATGTGCGTCGAGCGGCGTGCCGTCGAGCGGCGTGCCGTCGAGCGGCATGCCCGTCGAGTGGGATGCGGGCCGCGGAATCCCGCTCGGCGGGGCTCGTCCGTCGCTATCTGTGGATCTTCGGAAATCGCCCCGCCAGGTCGTTGTCGTCGACCTCGTCTTTACTGATCCGCTGAAACCTTTCTGCTGCCGTGTTGTCCGGGGAGAGCCATGGGTTCTTTCGCGGCGCGAGCCTCGGCGGGCGCAGTAGTTCTACGGCGTCGGGGTCGGCGAGGCGCCTTTGTCGATCACCGCGTTCCGTTCTCCGGGGCGGTGCGGCGGTGCGTGCCTTCACCTTCCCGAGCCGGTGAGCCATCTGCGGAATTGCCGACTCCCCTTGATGTGTACCTAATCGGCGCGTGGTCGTCGAAAACCCGAGTTTCCGCCAAGCCTTCGAACCCCTCCCGTTTCGGGTGGCGACGTGTCCGATGTGCCCGTGCATGCGGCCTGACCTCGGCATCGTCGGTGGGTGAGGGGCGGGACGGGGCGGGCCGTCAGGGCCTTGTGTGCGGGCGTGGGAGGGGGAAGGGGGTGAGCGCTGAGGAAGTGCGGGCGATCTACCTGGCCGTTCGATTTCTACCTATCAGTATCGTCAACATGGCGCGATTACCTCCCCCTGGAGCGTCACTCTGCGACTATCAACGGCAGTGGAAATCAGGCCATCCGGAATTCCGTGGGGGGAGTGGCCATGGGGCTGCTCGGTGATGAGCTGGCGTTCGCGCGCGCTCTGACAGTTCAGGAAAACGAGAGTGTGATGGCCCTCGGAAATCGGAAGCATTTTTCGGCCGATGCTCACCTTTTGACCGAAGGCGACCGTTCCAGTCACGTAATGATCGTACTTGCGGGATGGGTGACCGTTTCCGTGGTGACGGACCGCGGTGCCACCCGGTTGATACTCGGCCTGCGCGGCCCCGGCGAACTCCTCGGCGAGATGGCCGCGTTGGACAGCCATCCGCGCAGCGCCACCGTACGGGCCCTGGGCCCCATAGAGGCCCAGGTCATATCCGGTGACGCGTTCCGTCGCTTTCTCGCCCTGCACCCCCGCGTCAGCGGTCTGGTGATACGCCAGCTCACCTTCCGGCTGCGCAGTGCCGACCAGGAGCGGTCCGCACTCGCCTCGCTCACCGTGCTGCAGCGCTTGGCCGCCCGGCTCACCGAACTCTCACAGGCCGAACCCTCCGGCCCCTACGCGCCTTCCCTCTCCGGCCCTTCGCCCGCGGGCGCCGTCGTCCATCTGGCTCAGGACGAGCTCGCCGCCACCGTCGGAGCCACCCGCGAAGCCGTCGCCAAGGCGTTGCGGCTGCTGCGTACCCAGCAGGTCGTGCGGACGGGGAACCGGTTGGTGGAGATTCTCGACCCCGCACTTCTCGCCCTCCTCGCCGGCGGCCATCAGGAGTGAAAGCCACGCCCGGCCGTGTGTAAACGGCTACAGACGGCCTTGGTCCCGGGCCCGAAGCTGAGAGGGACAGCGAGCGACAGAACAGGGGCACGGAGTGGACGACGACGCAATGGATGTCGCCGAAGCGCGCTACGAGTTGGTGATCAGCGTCGACGCCCGGCGTTCCGGTGAGTACGACGACGTGGACAAGCCGCGGATGCGCGCCCGGATCTACCGGGTCCTGGAAGCGGCGTTCACCCACGCCAAGGTGGCGCGGGACGCCGTCCACATGGAGGACCGCGGCGATGGTGTGCTGTTGTCGGTGGCCGGCCGGATCGCCGTGACCCGGCTGCTCGGCCTGTGGATGGTCGAGGTGCACGAGAGCCTGCGGGACGAGAACCGCGCTCTGCGCGTGCCCCTGGGGCTTCGGGTGGGCATGCATGTCGGTCCGGTCCGGCACGACGGCCGGGGCATCAGCGGGCGCGCGGTGGACCTCGCCTGCCGGCTGGCGGATTCTCCCGTCGCCAGGCAGCTGCTGGATGCCGAACGGGCCGACCTCGTGCTGGTGGTCTCGGAGTCGCTGTACGGGGACGTGGTCAGCAGCGGCGGCAAGTTCATCGAGCCCGCGCGCTACTCCTCGGCCCGTCTGGAGCTCAAGGAGGGCGCGGTCACCGCCTGGTTCCATCTCCCGGGGCGGGCCGCTCCGGCGATACCGCTCGGTGATCCGCTGCCGGCTGCCGGTACGGAGACGCCCGGGAGGGGGGAGGCGGGGACCGGGGCCGCCGGCACGGACGTCCTGGACGACGACACGGAAGACGGTGCGGACGTCCCGGAGGACGGCGCGGACGACGACACGGACGATGACGACCGGACCGGTGGCCCGGGTGCCCGCTACACCGTGCACGGCGACATGTCGCAGCACCGGGACAACGTGTACCAGCAGCCCGTGCACATCGGGCGGACCATCGGTGGCGCCGGGCCGCGGAAGGACTGAGTCACGTGGCCGAGGAACAACAGCACGCGGACGCATCCCCGGGGCCCGCACCCCGGAAACCGGCCGGAGACCCCGCTCCCGAAGCCGGCAACAAGGCCAGGGCCGGGGACGGCGACGACAGGCCTCGCGGGCAAGAGGGAGCGGCGGACGGCGGGGACCTTGCCGACGGCGAGGCGGCGGAGAAGGAGAACGAACGGGAGCGCGCCGCAGGGCGGTTCAGGGAGCACACCCGCGACCCGCTCGCCGAGGCGGAGGGCGAGGACGGACCCACCGATCTCGCCGCCGCCTCGCGGGCCCGCCGCTCCACCCGGATGCTGTTCGACACCGGCCGGGACCTGAACAGCTTCGACCGTTCGTACATCCAGAGCGCCCATATCGGCGATATCCATCTGCGGATGGACGCCCGCCAGTCCAGTGCGGGGATGCGCAGCGGGCCGGTTCCCGACGAGGAGCTGCGCCGGCTCCGCCGGGTCCATGTGGAGCCGAAGGGCTACCTGCAACTGCGCAATGCGCTCCAGGCCCGCCGGCTGCTGGTGCTCGGTGCCGCGCCCGGTACCGGACGCACCAGCACCGCGCTTTCGCTCCTCGACGAGGTCACCGCCGGGGTGGGGAGCGACCAGGGCGCGGATGCCGGGACGGGCTCCCGGGTGCGACGGGTCGATCCCGACGTACGGGGGCTGGCCGGCTCGCTGGAGGAGCGGCAGGGCACCGGGTACCTGCTGGAGCTCTCCCTCGCCGGGCCCGGTGCGCTGCCGCCGGACGAGATGGACCTGGACGGGCTGGCCGCGGCCCTGGACGAGCGCGCATCGTTCGCGGTGATCGTCGTGACGGTCGGATCGGCGGCGAACCCGCTGCTGGCCGGGCGGTACGGGATGCGCTGCCAGCCCGTGCCCACGCAGGAACTGCTCACCACCCGGCTGCGGGAACGGTTCGAGGACCGCCTCGCCACGGCGCGGACCGGCACATCGGACGGCGGGCCCGGGGTGGCGGACCTGCTGGGCAGGGCGCAGGAGCTGGCAGAGGGGAAAGCGGTCAGGGATGCCGTCGGGCTGGAGGAACTGCGGCCCGCCGAGGCCGAGTTGGTCGCGTCGCTGCTGGCCGGGCATCTGCTGGGTGACGTCTCGTACGAGGAGCTGCTGTCCGGTTGCCGGAGCCTGGCTGCGGACCAGGCCCGGGAGTGGTTCGCCGGCGTGGACCGGGCCCTGGCCGCGCTCCCGTCCGGTACGGAGCCGAGCGCGGGGCGGCCGGGTACGGCGGCCCTCTTCCACCCGGTGGCGTTCCGCATCGCGCTCGCCGTACTGGGCGGGGCCTCGCGCAGCGTCGTGGCCACCGCCGCACATCTGCTGACCTGGGAACTGTCCGTACAGAGCGATCCGGACAACACGCCCGCACGCCCGCTGTTCTGTGACGACCCGGACTCCGATCTGGCGCTCTCGCGTGCCGAACCGACCGACGGCACGGTCGAGGTGGCCGGCACCGAGGTGGGTGCCCAGCTGCTCTGGTACCAGGGGTCCGCACTGCCCGCCGCGGTGCTGACCGAGGTCTGGGACCGGCACTTCCCCGCCAGGGCGCCGGTCGTCCGGTGGCTGCGGCTGCTGGCGGACGATCCCCGCCCCCAGGTGTGGATGCGCGCCGCGGTGGCTGCCGGGGAGCTGTGCGTACGGGACTTCGACCACGGCTACGCCGAGCTGGTCCGGCCGCTCGCCGAGGCGTCCACGCCACGCCGGAGGATCTTCGCGGCCACCACGCTGGACCAGGCGGCCGGCCATGCCACGCACCGCAAGGCGGTGTGCAAGCTCGTCGACGACTGGAGCAGGTACGGGACGAAGCCGCTCCGCTGGACCGCGGCGATGGCGCTGGGCTACGGGAACGCCGCCGCCACGATGGACGACACCCTGGACGCCCTGGCCCGGATCGGGGTACGCGACGACGGGGACCAGCTGGCGGCCGCCTCGTTCAACGTCGTACGGCTGCTGGCGCTCCCGGACGGTGCGCAGGTGCTGCGGCGGATGTCCGACTGGACCCACCACACCCGCGAGGCGTACCAGGACCTCGGTCTGCTGACCACCGTCCGGCTCACGGTGACATCTGTGGACGCGGTGCTGAACGGCGAGCCGGGATCCCCGCTGGCGGACCGCGGGGACTGGCCGCTGCCGCTCGCCCTCGCCGCCACCCGTCCCGAACTCGTGCGCCCCATGGCCGACTTGATGTGGACCGCGCTCAACACCCCGCGGTCGCAGGAGGTGGCCATGGACGCGCTGGAGGGCTTGCTGCGATCCGCCGTGCGCAAGGGCGGAAGGCCGTGGACACAGCCGGGCCTGGCGGCGCTGCTGCCCGCGCTGATGACGGAGGAGCACGACCGGCGGCGGCTGGACTGGCTGCTGCGCCGCATGATGAACGATCCGGAAAATCCGCTCCCCGACGCGCAGGCGCGCTCCTTGTGGTGGCTCGCCGTCCCGCCGCGGGACCGGACGGGTGAGGAGGAGAGGGATGGCTGAGCACGAGGGCATGGCGCCGGACGGGGGCGCGGAACATGCCGCGAACCCTGCGGGCCCGTTCCTGCGGGAGTACACGCCCGCGGGCCCGTTCCGGCAGACGAGTGCCCGGACCGCCTCGGTGCTGTTCTACCGGAATGGCGGCTACAGCGTGGCCACCGTCTCCGGTATCCAGCACTACGACAAGCGGGCGCTGGCCCGGCCGCACACCATCTGCGAGATCGCGCTCGGCACCTTCGAGACGACGCTCCAGATGGAGCTGCCGGCCGCGGGCGGCACCACGTTCTTCAAGGCCGAGGTGGACATCCACTGGTCCGTGAACGACCCCCATCTGGCCGCGACCGAGGTCGTCACCGATGTCGCCCAACGGCTCACCGCCCCGACGCTGGAGCGGCTGCGCGACGTCTCCTCGGAATTCCCGGTGGCCCAGGCCGAACAGGCCGACCGGGCCATCACCCGCAACTGTGCCAGCGGACGCTGGGACGACCTGGGTGCCGAACTCGGCCTGCGGGTGCGGCTGTACGTCCGTCTGCGGGTGGACGACCGGACCATCCACCACATGGACGATATCCGGGACGCGCATGCCTCGGCCGAGCTGACCCGGGTACACCAGAGCAAGTTCCGGGCGATGCTGCAGGGCGGGGAGCTGGACCAGCTCAGCTACATGCTGGCGGCCGAACCCGAGGCCGCCAAGGACTTCCTGGAGAAGATCCGCCAAGAGGGCAGGCAGGACGAGAAGGAACGCGTCGACCGGCTCTTCGCCATGGTCGACAGCGGTCAGATCCACTCCAGCGACGTGGAGTCGCAGGCGCTGGCGCTCCTCAACCGGGGCCGTGGGCACGTCCAGGGGCCCGTCGGCTCGCTGCCCGCCCACCGGGACACCCCGCAGTTGGAGAAGCCCGAGCCGTTCACCCCGGACTGGGTGGCCGACGAACCGCCCGCCCGGGCCGGGGGCCGGTCCCACCCGGGCAGGGACGAGGACGCCGAACCGGAGCCGCCCCGGCGCCGCAACCGCAGCCGGGACGACGGATGGTCCTGGGCGGAGGAGGACTGATGGCTGCCGACGGGGGCGCACACACCTCCCCCGATCCGGTCGTGCCGGTGCCGGACGGGGGTCTGCACGGGCACGACCGGACGGGGGAACGTCTCGCGGAACGACTGCTGATCACGGTCAGGGAAGACCTCGGCCGGGCCGACTCGAAGGCGGCTGTGCTGCTCTCCGGGGCGCTGGCACTGCCCGCGTTCCTGATCGGGCGGCACGGCACGCCCGACTGGCACGGGCCCGCCGACATCACGCTGGTCGTCGCGGGTCTGCTCTGGGCGGTCGCGGTGACCGCGTTGGTCCGGGTTCTGATGCCGCGTACCGGCACGGTCCGCAGCCGGAGCGGGGTGACGTTCTTCGGCGACCTGCTGGCCCCCCACGACCTCGCGCGGCTGTCCGCCGAGCTCGCCGAGGCGGGGCGTGATCCGGCCGGGTGGCTGCTCGTCCAGGCCGTGGACGTCAGCTCGATCCTGGCCGCCAAATACCGGGCGATCCGCTGGGGAGTGAGCGCGCTGGCCCCTTCGGCAGCACTGGCCCTGGCCTGGGGCCTGACCGCGCGCTGACCCGCGGCCGGCCCGCGCCGTCGACGGCGGCGCACCACTACGCACATACGCAGAGACGAAATAAGGGGACGGCCGTGGGAGCAGTCAGGGGAGAACGGCAGAAAAGAAGGGGCTGGGTGCGCCGCCGTGCGGTCGTTGTGCTGGGCGGTGCCGCGGTGCTCGTGTCCCTGCTGGCACCCGCCGGCCCTGATCCGGTGCCGGCGGCAGCGTCCAAGCCGGCTTTCGCTTCGGTCAACTACGCCGTCGCGGTGGACGAGTCCGCCAGCCTCGCGCCCGAGGACATGAAGGCGGAGAAGGCCGCCGCCGCCCGGATCGCGCTGGGCGATGTCTCCTCGTCCTCCCACGTCACGGTCTTCGGATTCGCCGCCGCCGAATCCGGTGACCAGCGCGCCGTGGACCCGGTGTGCCCGCGGACCACGCTGGACGCGGCGGGGCGTGAGTCGATCGGTGGGTGCGTCGGCAAGCTGCGCAGCCGGAAGAAGAGCGAGGGCACCGGCACCGACTTCCCGAGTGCGATACGTCAGGGAGTGCACGAACTCAGCACCGGCACCGACCCGTCGGTGCCCCGGGTGCTGTTCCTTCTCACCGACGGGGAGATGGACGTCACCGGCAGCCCTCAGTACGGCGATGCCGCGCACCGCGAGGCCGAGGGCAGGCAGCAGCTGAACCGGGAACTCGAGAACGCCGCCGCACAAGGGGTCCAGATCTGGCCGCTGGGCTTCGGACCCGCTCCGGACAAGGCGCAGCTCGACCGGATGGCCGCGGGCGGATACCAGAAGGGCTGCGTCGAACTGCCCTCCGCCCGCCCGACGGCCGGCAAGGTCTCCGGGGCGAAGGACGTCGGCCCGATGCTGGAGAAGGTCTTCGCCGCCGCCCACTGCCTGCGCTACCAGCCGGGAACCAGCAAACGGCCGCCCGCCACCCTGGAGATCGGCATCTCGCCGCTGGCGACCGTGGGCAGCATCGTGGTCGACAAGAGCGACCCCGCGGTGACGGTCACCTACCTCGACCCCAGTGGTCACAAGGTCCCCACCTCGGGGACGTACCGGAAATCGCGCTTCGAGCTGGCGGGTGCCGGTGACACGGTCGAGGCGCTGAAGATCGTCGACCCGGTGCCCGGCGTCTGGAAGGTGAAGGCCGAAGCCCCCGAAGGACACCGCTCCCTTCCCGTCGGCGTCAGCGTGCTGTGGCAGGGCGAGCTGCGCGGCTCCCTCACCATGGACCCGCCGTCACCACAGGCCGGACAGCAGGCCACGGTGACCATGCGCCTGCAGACCCGCGAGGGTTACGAGATCAAGGACCCGCGTGACTACGCGGGGCTGCGGGTCCGCAGTGAGCTGACCGGGGACGGCTTCGTCCCGCAGACGCTGCGACTCGCCGACGACGGGAAGGGGCCCGACCCCAAGGCGAGCGATGGCTCCTTCACCGGTTCCGTGCGGATCCCGAAGAGCGCCGCCGGGGCACTGAAGGTGAGCGGCACGCTGACGGCCTCGGGGCTGAGCGCCGACACCCGCAGCGAGAGCGGCCAGATCGCGCCCGGGGTGCTGCCCGTCACCACGGCGCTCACCCTGCACCCCGCGGACACCCACCCCGGCGGCGCGGTCACCGGGAACCTGGCCGTGCACAACACCAGCGGCAGCCGGCACACCCTGCGGCTGTCCGTCGCCGACATCCAACCCGGGCTGCTCTCGATCAGCCCGGCCGAGATCGAGGTGAAGCCCGGCGAGTCAGGGACCCGGAAGGTGACGGTCGACGTAGCGCCCGAAAGCGTCTTCGGCGACCGCCTCGAGGACGACGGACTGCGGCTCGGCGGCACCGTCACGGTCGTCGACACCACGGACCACGACCGGACGCTGGTGCGGTCCCCGCTCTCCGTGCCGGTGACGCCGGAGCCCGGCATCTGGGCGAAGTACTGGTGGGCGTTCCTGTCCGCCGCCGCGCTGGTCACGCTGGCCGCCGTGGCGGCCCTCGCCTGGCTGCGGCAACGCCGCAGCCGCAGGGACCCGTTCGGCCTGGTGCTGCAACTGGTCTCCGAGGAGGGCGACATCGTCGCCGAACACCCCGCCGGACACGGGCACAAGCAGTGGTACGAATTCGCCGTCGTCGAGCCGCACCGCAGCCCGCGCATCGAGCGGCGCAGCCACGGCCCGTACGCCGTCCAGCGCAGCCCCGAGGGCGGCGCGGTCCTGCGCAAGCGCGGCGGTGGACGGACCCGGCTGCCCGCGCGGGGGCAGGTCCCGCTGACCGACGAGCTGAGCCTCTCCCTCGGCGAGGAGACCCGCAGCGCAAAGGTCCGGCGACCGCGGTCGTCCCGGCCGCGGACCACCACGGCCACCACCCCCGCGGCCACCGAGGGCGGGAGCGCGAGCACCTACGAGTCGTACCGGTGACGCGCGGAGCGGGCCGGTGCCGCACCGGCCCGCGGGCGCACACCGCCTCGCGGCCACCGTGCCGCGAGCAATCCACAGACGTATCGAGGACGAACCGGCCGCCGATACGGCCGCATGCGGGAGGGAACCCATGAAGATCTTCCAGCCGATGCTCTTCGTCGGCCTGGGCGGCACCGGTGGCCTGGTCGGTGCCGAACTCGAACGCAAACTGCGTGCCGAGCTGTGCGGTCCGGACGGCGTCGCACTCAGCCACCTGAGCGGCCACGCCCCCTACCAGCTGCCCGACTGCCTGCAGTTCGTGTACGCGGACTACAGCGAGTCCGACCTGCAGCGTCTGCCCCAGTTCAATGTGGACCCGTCGCTGCGCGCCGCGTACGCCCGTACCTCCCGGGCCACCCACAACCTGCTGCCGAACTTCGACAGTTCACCGGAAGTGACCAAGATGCTCCGGGCGAGCCTGCGGGACGAGGTCTCCGGCTGGCTGCCGCCGCGCATCGACGAGCCGAAGGTCACCCCGCTCCACAACGGTGCGGGGCAACTGCCCACCGTCGGGCGCGCCGCCCTGTTCGCCACGCTCCGGCACAGCCTCGCGCCGGTTCTCGAACCCCTCCTCCAGGCGATCGACGCGATCGCCAAGTCGGCCGGGGAGCTGAGCGAACTCGGCGGCGGCAAGGTCAACGGCTGCGATGTGTTCGTCGCCTTCTCGGTTGCGGGCGGCACCGGCGCCGGGATCTTCCTGGACTATCTGCACCTGATCAACCACGCTTTCCACCTGCGCCGCTTCGACGGGGTGAAGATCTACCCGCTGGTCGTGATGCCTTCCTCGTTCTCCTCCGCCGCCGGCGGCGGACGGGAGGCGGAGCTCAACTCGGCCCGTGCGCTGGTGGACCTGTTCCGGCTGGTGGACGGCCAGAACGCGCCGACGGAAGGGGCGGAGATCGGCGATCTGGACCACGACTCCGGTCTGGGCATCCGCTACCCGGGCACGACACCGATCCGGCTGCGGACCGGCATTCTGCCCACCGCCTTCCTGTTCAGCCCGACCGCGGGTATCCGCCAGGACGACCTGCGCCGCTCCATCGTCTCCCTGGTGATGTCCCTGATCGGCACCGAGCTGGGCGACGGCCGCTCCCGGGGCCGGACGACGGCGGCTGACGACGACTTCCAGACCTTCGCCGCGAGCTTCATCAACCGGGGAGTGCACCGCAGCGCGATGTCCCCCACCGGCATCGGCCGGCAGGGGGTCTCCACCAGCCTGGTGGCGTCCATGACCGCCCCGATGGACCAACTGGCCGACCTGGTGGCCGGCCGGCTGCTGCGGGAGGCGGTCACCGATCTCGTGGAGCGGCCGCGTACCGCGCTGCGGGAGACCGCGGTGCCGATGATCCGGCAGCTGTTCGCCGACTCCCACCTCGAAGAACTCTGGGAACGCCCGCAGTTGCCCGTAGCGGAGCCCGACCCGCTGCCGCGCGGCAGCCGGGCCATCGAGCTGGCGCTCGGCGAACGCATCGCGGACATGCAGCGGCTGCTGTCCGACCTCCGGTCCCTCGCCGACCGGCAGACCGCCTCGATGGCCGACCGGTTCGCCCCGCGCCCCGCCATCGACAAGCTCCTCCAGACCGTGGACCCCTTCCTCGCCGAACGCGTCGTGCGGGGCGTCCCGGACAGCGACGAGCCGATCGCCCGGGCCGGGTTCCTGGGCATGCTCAACAGCCGCTCCGTTGCCCCCCAGCGCCCGCCCGGGGTGACCGAGCAGCCGCCCAAGACCCCCCGGGTCAAAGGCCGGATGGCCGGTATGTCGCCGGCCCGCTGGGGTGACGACGACGTGCAGGCGGCCCTCCAGGAGCAGGACACCTGGTACCAGTGGCGCAGCCGGATCCTGTGGCACGAGGCCTGGCGGGAGCAGCAGCAGCGCTGGCAGCCCCAGGCGGACGCGGCCGGCACCGACCTCGGGCGGCTGGTCAACTCCTTCCGCAAACACTCCGACCAGGAGCGCAAGGTATCCGCACAGAAGGGCCTGGAACTCTACGAGGACCGCACCGGGATCTCCTATCTGCTGCCGCCGCAGCGCACCCTCAACCACTTCTACGAGGACCTGGTCACCCGGCTGATCCGCCGGGAGGGGCTGCGCGACCACGACGACGAGGCCACGCTCCTGCTCAAGATGATCGACGGGGACACCTGGCGCACGGTCCACTCGCTCAGCCGCCGCAGCCCCGACAGCGCGGTGGCACTCGTCAAGGCACAGCTGGAAGGCCGCATCACGCGCCTGTTCGCCGAGGGCGGCGAACATCTGGAGGAGCGCCCGCTGCTGCCGTCCATGAGCACCCTGCTGGCCGCCGCCGCAGGCGACGCGGACGCCACCGACCACGTCAGCAAGGAAGCGCTCGACCTGTTCGGCCGCAAACTGACCGGGCTGCTGCCGGTGGGCTTCACCCCGGAGGGCACCGGGCCGCTGCGGGTCCTGGTCACGCACCCGCGCGTGCAGGCCGTGGAGGAGGTGCAGGAGTACCTGGGCAAGGCGCTGCGGCTGCCCTCCGACGCCAAGAACTCCGTGGAGTACCGGGGGGTGGAGAGCGATTCGATCACCGTGGTCCTCTTCCGCAGCGAGATGAGCCTGACCCAGGTGCCCGAGGCCCGCAAGGTGCTGCGCCAGTGGGCCAGGGCGAAGGACTCCGAGCAGGCCCAGGACGTGCTGCGGTGGCGCCAGCGGCTCGGGTTCCGGGACAGCTGGATGGTCAGCAGCGAGGAGGACCGCCGCGCCATCCTGCACCGGCTGCTGTGCTGCATGTGGAACGGCCAGGTGGACGTGGTGGACGGCGACTCGGTGTCGCCGGACCGCGTGCGGCTGAGGCTGTTCCCCGAGACGGGCGACAACGTGCCCGGCGTCCGGCTGCGGCTCGGTGACTTCCCCGGCGGCGTGTCCAGCTGGGCGGAGCTGCTGCGCGCGTACGAACGCTGGACCGTCCTCGACGACGAACGCATCGTCGAGGACTACTGCCGCGAACTGATGGGGGCCCAGCCGCTGGGACTCGCCAGGAGCGGCAGCACACCGCATCCGCTCTTCGTCGAACTGGTCGAGAAGATCGCCCCGCGCCAGCTGGAACTGCTGGCGGACCGCCGGGAGCGCGGCGGCGAGCGGGTCGAGGGCTGGGTGCGGCCGCTGTGGGAGTTCTGGGCGGAGACGCTGCCGGCCGCCCTGGACACCGAGTTCGGGGACCAGCGTGCCGTCCAGCCGACCCTGCGCACGCTGCTGGAGCACGTACGCGGCGGAACGCCGAAGCCGCGCGTCCGCAAGGACCTTCCGGAACCCCGGCGTGCCGTGTCCGATGACGACGACTGGGGCACCGCACCGCGCGCCTCCGCCGACGCGTACCAGGACGGCCGCAACGCGAGTTCGCGGCGCGCGGCGGTGGACGACCATGACGGCGGGTACGGCGGCGAGGGGTACCGCGACGAGCGGTACGGCGACCGCCACGGTGATGACCGCCACGGTGACGAGCGGTACGGCGGCGAGCGGTATGGCGGCGACCGGCGCAGTGACGAGCGGTATGGCGGCGACCGCCACGGCGACGGCGAGACGCACGACGACGGCACCCGGCGCTCCTTCGGTGACCGGGACCGGGACCGGGACCGCGTCAACGGGCACGCCGGCAGCGCCGACCGGCCATGGGCACCCTGGGACGAACCCGACGACTCCCGGCCGAACGCCAGCACCGACGACCGGGGCAGTGACGACCGCGGCACCAACGACCGCCGCACCGATGACCGCGGCACCGATGACCGCCGCACCGATGACCGCGGCACCGACGACCGCGGCAGTGACCGCTCACGCCGCAACCCCTGGGACGGTGATGCGGAGTGACCACCCCCGAGGACATCGGCGCCGTCATCCACCTGGACCTGCGCACCGGGGCGGCGGAACTCGGCACCGCCCCGGCCCTGCGGGCCACGGTCGCCCGGCAGCTGGGCCGGGCCGGGCTCCCGGAACCCGACCACCCGCTGTTCCTGGTGGTCGACACCCCGGCCGGACTCACCGACCACCAGCAGCAGTACGAACTGCTCACCGCCTACCGGGCCGTGGGCGAGGTCAGGATCCTGGTCCTGCTGGTGGGCAGCGCACCCGGTGCGTATGACGGTGAGGACGAGATCCTCCAGCCGGACCGCCGGCTGGTGCGTCCTGCGATGCTGCGGGCTGCGGGCACCGCCCTGCTGTGGGCGGGCGATCTGCGCTCCGCCCGCACGGCGCTGGAACAGCCTGCGCCCGATGACCCGGAAGCGCTGGCGGTCCTGGTGGACCTGCTGTCGGTCCCGGACGTCTTCCTGCGGGTGCTCGACGACTTCGGATCGCTGCCCGACACCGTCGCCGCGCCCGGGGTGCGGCTGCTGGAGCAGGACCTGCCGCCCGAGGTGCGCGACCGGGCCTGGCGCGACGCGCTCGCCCGGTTCGCCGGCGAGGACACCGAGCTCGCACCGGATCTGCCGGTGACCGCCTGGAGCGCCGCCGATCTGCCGGAGCCGCTGCGCGGCCTGGTGACGGGCCGGACCGGCCGCGACCTGCGGCACCGCGAGGCGGGCGGAATGGCGGACGCCGCGTACCACGCCTGCGCGGCGGCCCTGGACGACGCCGAGGAGGCGCTGGCCGGGCTGCGTTCCGTCCCCGGGCTGCTGAGGGCCGCCCGCAGGGAGGCGTTCGAGGCGGACCTCGACCAGGCGCGTCAGGCGCTCGGCGACTACCGGGACCTCGTCGGCACGGCTCTGCACAGCGGCGGCTCCGGCACGGTGCCGTCCGCCGCCGAATCGACGGCGCGGCTCGCGGCCCTCGGTCTGCGGGTGCCCTCGGCCGAGGGCGTGGGCGAGCGGATCGGCGAGGGCCTGCGGGAGTTCGCCGGGAGGCTGTTGGGGCAGGGGCTCGCCCTGCGCGCGGTGGCCCAACGCTTCACCGGCTTGGCCGGCCGGGTGGAGCCGGTGCCGGGTTCGGCGCTGCTGCCGAAGCTCGCCGAGCACTCCGCCGAGGCGGTGGCCCGGCGGTCCGGGGCGGCGAGCGGCCCGGTGCCGGGATCCGTGGCCGGGCCGTCGGCGGCGGCCGCGGCGGGGCTGCTCGGCGCGCTGTGGCAGGGTCCGTATGTGGCGCTGGCGATCGCCGTCCCGCTGGTGTTCCTCGGCCTGGCGGTGTTCGGCGCCTCCCGGCTGCGGGGCACCGGGCACCCGGCACGCTGGGCCACCGGCCCCCGGGCCGCGGCGCTCGGCGGTGCCGTGGCCGGAGTGGCCGTGGCGTACGCGACCGAGCCTCCGCTCTGGCTGAGCGCCCCCGCTCTGGTGGTGGCTCTCGGCATCGCGGTGGAGACGGCGCGCCGGCTCTGGCGCGCGTCGGCCGGCTGCTGGGCCACGGTCCACGGGACCACCGCGCTGCGCCAGGCCCTGAGCGGGCTCGACGCCCTGCTGGCCGAGGCGGTCCGTGAGCACTGGGCCGCGGACGAACGCCTGTACTGTGCCGACGCGGCCCGGTCCGTCGCCGGCATGCTGAGGGCGACGGCCGCCGCCGCGGACGCCGAGGCGGTGCCCGAGCCGGAGCGGTCCCCGGCCGCCGTCGCGTCCGCCACCGAGCCGCCGGCCGCGGACGACTGGCTCTCCAGCGCCTCGGCCCTGGAGACGGGCGCCTTCGCCGCGTCCGGCGACGAGGACAGCGACTGGGCGAGCGCGTACGCCTGGGAGGACGGGCCCTCCTGGGACGAGGCCTCCGCGGAGCGGAGCGCGGCCCGGCCCGCCGACCCGTGGGAGGACGGCACCGCCGGGGCTCCGCGCTGGCTGGACCGTGAGAGCGGCGAGGGCGGGCCGGAGCTGGTGGCCACGCTCGCTGGTGATCTGACGGACGCCGCCATGGTCGCGATGGCTCCCTACTGGGGGGCGGTCGAACGCGGCCAGGCCGGCGCCCTCGCCCTGCGGCGCACCGAGGACCGGGTCCGCGAACTGCTGTCGACGGCCCGTCGGCACCTCTACCACAACGGCGTTCTGGCCCCGCCCCCGTTCGCCGCCGCACACCGGACCCGCGCCACCTCGGCGAACCTGCTGGGGACCGACCCGCAGCGGGTGGCCGAGCTGGTCGGCGCAGAGCCCGAACGGCAGGCCGTGGTGCAGCTGTCCTCGCCCGAACAGGGCACGCTGCTCAGCCGCGACCCGGCGGCGGCGGTGTGGATCCGGTTCGCGCCGGAGGCCGTACGCGGCGAGGTCGAGAAGGCATGGCGGACGACCGGCGCGGCCTGGCCCCAGGGGACGCTGTGGACATCGTCGGGACGGTACGCCGGCCTGATCCGGCTCACCCCGCTGCGGATGGGAGTGGTGGATACCGTCCGGCCCCGCGAGAGCCCCGCATCCGACGGTGCGGACGGGTACGACCGAAGGGACGGTGACCGCTGGTGACCAGCAGCCCGCACTCCCACCGGGCGGAGCCCGACAGTTCGCAGCGCACCACACTCGCCTTCACCGCCCCCTCGGGCCGGCGCCGAATCGCCCCCGTCCGCTTCGGCCGCGAATCCCGCCGCGATCCGCTGCTGCCCCAGCGGATCCGCAACGGCCTGCTCGACGACGAGGGACAGCAGTGCGTCCAGGTGCGCCTGACCGCCGCCGACGCGGCGAACCCGGCGGCACGGGCACTGCTGGACGCGGAGACGGGCACCGCCCTGCACCTGCACCGGGTGCTCGACGACACGGAGTACGCGACGCTCTTCCCGCGGATCGTCGGCTACGAGCTGGACACCGCCGAGCCGTTCCTCCTCTACGCCGCGCCGCGCGGCACCGCCGCCGTGCGCACCCATGTGATGTCCGCGACCGACCAGCGGGTCCTCGCCCGCGATCTGATGCTGGGGCTGTGCCTGCTGGAGCGCCAGGGCCTGGTGTTACGTGGCATCTCGCCCGCCACCGTGCTCTGGGACGGCACCTCGCTCCAACTCTGGGGCCTGGAAGGCGTGGCCCGCACCGGACGGCCGAGGACCCGGTGGGGCCGGGCGCCCTACTGCTCGCCCGAACAGCGCAGGGGCGAGGGCCTGGTCGACTCCCGGGACGCGGTGTGGAGCGCGGCCCAGGTGCTCTACCAGCTGGTGACCGGCCGGCCCGGCCCCACCGACCGGGCGCCCGCCGACCTCGGTGAGCACCGGGTGCTCGCCGAGACGCTGCGGGGCGCCTTCGCCCCGCTGGCAGCCGGCCGGCCGACGCCCGACCGGCTGCTCGATCTCCTGGCCCCGGGTGCCGCCCGGCGCATCGCGCTCGCCGTGCCGGCCGACGAGACGCGTCCGCACCGGGAGGCATTCGCGCAGGCGCTGCGTCTCAAGCGGCAGGCGCCCGCCGCCGCACCCCGCGACGGGGCAGGCGGGGCAGCCGGGAGAAGCAACGGTGAAGTGCTCTGCCCGTATTGCCTGGAGACCATCCAGCTCGACCTCACGTCGCTGTTCGTCACCGACAGCAAGATGCAGTACCAGGCCCTGGATCCGTCGGGCATCAGCAACCCCTTGCGGCGCCAGGACGTCATGCGCGGCGCCGTCCAGAAGTGCACGGCGGACCCGGACTTCCCCGAGCACTTCATCCCGGTGCCCTACCTCACCTACGGCCGCCCCCTGACCGTCGCGATGGTCGGCCAGTCCTCCACCGGCAAGAGCCACCTGCTGACCCAGATGATCGCGGAGATCACGGACGGCGGCCTGGAGCCGTTCGGCCTCAAGTGGCAGTCCGTCAACCCGGAGCAACACGCCCGGTTCGTACGGGAACGGGTGCAGCCGCTGCGCAACGGCAAGGTCCTCGATCACACCGGCGGCCTCGGCCTGGACGGCTTCGCGCGCTTCGTGGAATCCCTCCTGCTCACCGACGCGCGCGGGCAGGTACGGCCGGTCGCCTTCTTCGACCTCGGCGGCGAGGACCTGGTGCGCACCGATGCAGCGCTGCGCTTCCTGCTGGGAGTCGACGCCATGGTCTTCGTCGTCGACCCTGCGCTGGCGCTCCCGCTGCCGCATCTGGACCACGCCAGGGAACGCTGGGGCCTCGAGGTGAACCGGGACGGCGATCTCGCCTTCGGCACGGTCCTGGACCGACTGCCGAAGAACGGCCCGTACCTGGACGTGGCGGCCGCCATGGTGCTCGGCAAGGCCGACCTGCTGCGGTTCCAGCCACCGGTCGACCGCTGGCTGGGCGAGCCGCCGCCCACCTCGCTCGATCCCGCCGTGATGCGCGAGGAGAGCCAGGACGTCTACGGGCTGCTGCGCCGGCATGCCGGCCAGGCATGGCTGCGCCCGTTCGACACGATCCGCCGGTGCACCCTGCATGTCGCGTCGGCTACCGGCGGCCAGGAGGAACACGGCCGCTATCCGGTGGGAGCGGGGCCCCGGCGGGTGCTGGAGCCGCTGCTGTCCCTGCTGGCGATGCACGGGCTGATCGAAGTGACCGGCGGCGCCGAGGCGTTCGCCGTGGGGGCGGCTCCCGCGGGAGAAGCGGAACCGTCGTCGGAAGCCAGGGGAGCAGGGGGAGAGGAAGCGAAGTGAGCGACTTCCAGGAGCGGAGGCCACCGACCGGGACGGGCGGGCCAGGCGGACCAGGCGGACCCGGCCGACCGGGCGGGACGGACGGCACGGGCGGACCGGGCGGTGGCGGAGCCGCGGGGCCGGTGCAGCAGGTGATCTTCCGCTGGGATGGCAACCAGGGCCGCCAGGGCACCGGTATGAAGGCCGTCGCCCACTCCTGCTCCGCCGAACGCGCCGAGGAACTGGGCAGAGAACTGGGCCCGTTGCTGTGGGTGTCCGGTGCGGCGGCCCCGCGGCAGAGCGTCGTACGCACGCTGTCCCGCGACGGTGAGGTCATGCTCGTCCAGCGCCGGCCCACCACCGACCGCGGCGGACGGCCCAGCACGGTCAGCCACGTCCTCGTCGGCGACCCGCGGACGCTCAAGACCCGTCAGTGTCTCGGCCTCGCCCACGGCGGGTGGGGCAACCGGGAGTCCGCGGAGAGGGCTGCCGGGCGGCTGCGCGCGGTGGAGTGCGCACAGCTCGACGCGGTGGCACGCCGGCGACTGCCGGGAATGCAGGAGCTGTTGCCGACGGTCCAGCACGCGCTGATCCTGGTCACCGCGGAGTGGCTGCGCGATCCGGCCCAGCGGGTGTCGCTGCTCACGCCCGAGGAGAAGCAGCCCGGCTGGCCGGACCAGGACGCGGCATCGCTGGTGTACCTGGGGCTGTTCATGCTGTTCGGTTCCTGGCTCGGCCAGGAGTGGACGTTCGCCACGTACGACACGGTCGACACCCATCAGCTGCGACTGATGTGCGTCCCGCGCTGGGAACCGGACGCGGGCGGGCCGGGGCCGCTGGCCCGGATCGCGGGCCACCCGCCGGCCGAGCGCCGGTTCGAGCACCGGGCGGCGGCCCGGCTGGTGGGCCACCTCCTGGCCCACCCCGCGGACGGTCCCGGAGTGCCGCAGCTGGCCCACGCGCTGAGGGACGGCGCGGCTCTGGGGTGGCCGCAGCGACGCAACCTGCTGAAGGAGATCCTGGACGCCGGCCCCCGGCCCGGCCCCCGCACCGCCGCGGCAGCGCACCGTTTCCTGTCCCCGGTGGACGAATCCGCCGACGAACCGGTCGACGAACCGGCCCGGGCTCCGGTCGCGCGGCCCGCCGCCTCGCAGCCGGAGCCCGCGCCCGCACCTGCGGCACCCGTACCGATGCCCATCACCGCATCTCCTCCACCGGCCGCCGAGCCCGAGCCCTCAGTGGGGCGCACGCCCGCGCCCACACCCACACCCGCAACTCCGTACCCCCTCCAGACGCCCGCCCGTCAGCCGGCGGCGTTCGATACCGGTCGGGAGGCAACCCGCGAAACCGGCCGGGCGGCAGCCCACGAAACCGGCCGGGAGGCAACCCACGAAGTGCCCTCCCTCCACGAGGATCTGCGTGCCCCTCAGCGCAGGAACGGCGTGCAGCGCGGTCTGCTGAGAGAGCGGCTGCGCACGCAGTCCGACCGCCTGCTCCTGGACGAGCTGCGCTCCGACGGGCTACCGCCGGATTCCTTGGACCTGCTGCTGGTCGAGCTGGGCGACGGCCACCGTGTCCGGGTGCGGGAGGCGGCGGTGAGGCACGAGCTGTGTGCCGAAGTGCTCAGCCACGGACTGTACTTCGAGCCGAACGGGCAGGGCGCGGAGGCCGTTTCGAGGACCGCCATGGCCAGCCGGGCGGCCGACCTCTTCACCTGGGCCGTCGCCCCCCTGGCCCGGGACGAACGCTATCGGCATGACCTGCTGGAGCTCTTGCACCGTATATGTCTGGACCGCCACCCCACCGCGGGCAACTGGCTCTGGCAGAGCATCATCCAACCGGGCAACGGCCTGGCCCCTGACCTGCCTCCCGACCTGTGGCAGCAGATCCTGCGCGATGTGATCAGCCAGAGCACCGCTCCGCGTTCCGCCCCGCCCACGCCCCACACCGCTTCGCCCGCCGCCTCCCACGCCGCCCCGGTGTCCACCACGTCCCTCAAGCCCTCCGCCACCGTGCCGGAGCCACCCGCCTTCGGGGCGCGGCTCTCCGATCTGGCGACCAACCCGGGCTGCGTGGTGGGAACCGGAGTCGGAGTGATCGCCGTCCTCCTCGCGATCCTGCTGCTCTTTGCCTGATGAGCTGGGAGGAGCTGGGAGGAGGCTTCGCTGATGGGTCGGCTCGTCCGGTGGCTGCAGAGCCATTGTTCCGGTGAGTGTCCTGGGAAAAAGGGTTGGCGCAGCGTCCTCCCTGTCCCGTAAGTTCTGTGCCGCAAGCCGTTGAACGCGTGAACTTTCGCGTGAACTTTCGCGAGAACAGGAGGTGAGGACCGTGATGACTGTCATTGCGCCGGGCGCTGCCTGGAACCGGAAGCTCATCCATCCCACCCCTGTGGTCTCCGGCTGACCGACCTCTTCTTCTCGCGCGTGGTGCGCGTGGCCGGGACCGCTCTTTCTGAAGGGTCATCCCGTTGTTCGACCTTGATTTCTCTGCTGCGCACCCGTTGACCGCCTATGGCTGGGACGACGGGTTCGCGGAGTGCTTCACCCCCTATGCCGGGCAGGGGTTCGTGCCCGGCCGTATCGTCCGCGTGGACCGCGGACGGGTGGATGTCGTCGTGCCCGAGGGCGAGGGCACGGTCGAGGGCGAGGGTGTCCGGACCGTGCTGGCGGACACCGCACTCGTGGCGACAAGCGATCCGATGCGGGTGCCGTGTACGGGCGACTGGGCCGTGATCGACCTGGCGAACGGGCTGACCGGGGACCATCTCGACGGTGTCGTCAGGGCGTTGCTGCCGCGGCGTACGGCGTTCTTGCGGTCTGCTTCGTCCAAGCGTTCCGAGGGGCAGATCCTCGCGGCGAACGTCGATCACGCGGTGATCGCGGTGTCGTTGGCCGATGCGCTGGACCTCGGGCGTATCGAGCGGTTCGTCTCGCTGGCCTGGGAGGGCGGGGCGCAGCCGCTGGTGGTGCTGACGAAGGCGGATCTGGCCGGAGGGCCGGACACGGTGGCGCATCTCGTCGCGGACGCGGAGTCCGCGGCTCCCGGAGTGCAGGTGCTGGCGGTCAGCTCGGCGACCGGTGACGGGATCGATGTGCTCTCCGCCGTGCTCGCCGGGGGGACATCCGTACTGCTGGGGCAGTCCGGTGCGGGCAAGTCCACGCTGGCCAATGCCCTGCTCGGTGCGGAGGTGCAGCTGGTGCAGGCGATCCGCGACCGGGACGGCAAGGGGCGGCACACCACGACCACCCGGGATCTGCGGGCGCTTCCCGGCGGCGGGGTGCTGATCGATACACCGGGGCTGCGCGGTGTCGGAATGTGGGATGCGGGGGCCGGGCTGGCCCGGACATTCTCGGATGTCGAGTCGCTGGCCGAGGGGTGCCGCTTCCACGACTGTGCGCATGAGGCGGAACCCGGCTGTTCGGTGCAAGAGGCCGTTGAGAGCGGGGAGTTGCCCGTGCGACGGCTGGAGAGCTACCGCAAGCTGCTGCGGGAGAACCAGCGCATCGTGGCGAAGACGGACGCCCGGCTGCGCGCCGAGATCCGCCGGGACTGGAAGCAGAAGCAGGCGCTGGGGCGGCACATGATGGAGCGGAAGCGGGGGCCGCAGAGGTGAGGCGGGGCGGGGAGGCCTCGCGCCGGGGAGGGCGAGGGGGAGCGGGAGGGGCGGGGTAGTGCCGGTCGTGGGCCTGCCCTCCCCCCCGTCAACGCCTGCACTCCCCCCTCGCCAACGCCATGTCCGATTCCCGCCAGTCAGAGGGCCGGGCGCGGCGCAGACTGAAGGGGTGAGGGACGACGAGGCCAGGTACGAAGCGGTGTCCAGCCGGGACGCGCGGTTCGACGGGGAATTCTTCTTCGCGGTGGCGACCACCGGCATCTACTGCCGGCCGAGCTGCCCCGCGGTCACTCCCAAGCGGGTGAATGTGCGGTTCTTCCCGTCGGCCGCTGCCGCGCAGGCGGCCGGGTTCCGGGCCTGCCGCCGGTGCCGGCCGGACGCCGTGCCGGGGTCGGCCGAGTGGAATGTGCGTGCCGATCTGGTGGGCCGGGCCATGCGGTTCATCGGGGACGGCGTGGTCGACCGCGAGGGCGTCGGCGGGCTGGCGCGGCGGCTGGGGTACAGCGCGCGCCAGGTGCAGCGGCAGCTGACCGCGGAGCTCGGTGCGGGGCCGGTGGCGCTGGCGCGGGCCCGTCGCGCACATACCGCGCGGGTCCTGTTGCAGACCACGGAGCTGCCGGTCACCGAGCTGGCGTTCGCGGCCGGTTTCGCCAGCATCCGGCAGTTCAACGACACCATGCGGGAGATATACGCCGGCACGCCCAGCGAGCTGCGGGCGGCGGCCGGGCGTGGGGGTGGCGTCGGTCGTGGGGATGGCGCTCGCGGTTCCGTCCGAAGCGGGGCCGGAGCCGGGTCGGGAGGAGTCGGCCGGCCGGAAGGAGTCCGCGGTCCGGGAGGAGCCGGCGTCGGGGGTGGCCCGGCGCCGGCTGGGATTCCGCTTCGGCTGGCCTACCGCGGACCGTACGCGGCGGCCGAGATCTTCGACTTTCTGCAGGTAAGGGCGGTGCCCGGCATCGAGGAGGTACGCGGTCCCCGTGGCGCGCGCACCTACCGCCGTACGCTCCGCCTCACCCACGGCAGCGGGATCGCCGAGGTCGACGAGCCCGGTGGGCCCGCCGGTCGGCACCGGCCACCGGCGGGCCTGGTGTGCCCGGCGGCGCGCGGGGCCGGCGGTGGCTGGCTGGAGTGCCGGCTGCGGCTGGCCGATCTGCGGGATCTGCCGACGGCCGTGCAGCGGATCCGCCGGCTGTTCGACCTGGATGCCGACCCGTACGCGGTTGCCGAGCGGCTGGGTGCGGATCCGCTGCTCGGTCCGCTGGTGGCCGAGCGGCCCGGGCTGCGGTCACCGGGCGCGGCGGACGCCGGCGAACTCGCGGTACGGACCGTGCTCGGTGGCCCGCCGGAGCGGGCCGCCACGCTGGTGCGGAGGTACGGCACCCCGCTGGATGCGGCGGACGGCGAGCTGACCCATCTCTTCCCCGAGCCCGGCGAACTGACCGGCGTGGAGATCGCGGAGCCGGTCCGTACGCTGTGCACCGCACTCGCCGACGGCGCGGTGCTGCTGGACGTGGGCACGGACCGCGACGTCGCCGAACGGGCGCTCGCCGCGCTGCCCGGGGTCGGCCCGCGGGCGGCCGCCTACATCCGGATGCGCGCGCTGGGCGACCCGGATGTGGCGGACGTGGGGGCGGCGGCGCAGGGGAGGGACCAGGATCCGGACGGGCACGAGTACGGGCACGGCCATGGGCACGGACATGGGCGCGGACATGGGCATGGGCATGAGTACGGCTACGGGTACGGGACGGTGGGGCCGGCCGCCGCATGGCGGCCGTGGGGTGCGTACGCCCTGCACCATCTGTGGCACGCCGGGCTGCTGCCGGCGGGGGAGATGCTGACGGGAGCGGCGCCGGGAGCGGCGGAGGGGCCCAGGCTGTCGGCGCGTTATCGGGCGGCGGAGAGGGCCAGGCCGTCGGTGCCTTATCGGGTGACGGAGGTGCCGTCCCCGATGGTGAGGGCGGACCTGCCTGCCTGCGCCGTGGACGTCCGGGCCGGATGACGCTGAAGCCTGCCGGACCGAGTCACGCTGAGGCCCCGTCGGACCGGGGCATTCTGCGGCCCTGCCGGACAGGGGCATGCTGCGGCGCGCCGGGCCGGACGACGCCGTAGCCCGCCGGGCCGGGGCACGCCGTAGCCCCGTCGGACGGGGAGACTCCGTAGCTCCCGGGCCGGACGACGCCGTACCCCGTCGGACGGGGAGACTCCGTAACCCCCGGACCGGGGCACGCCGTAGCCCCGTCGGACCGGGAGGCTCCGTAACCGCCGCACCGGGGCACGCCATAGCCCGCCGCGCCCGATGACGCCTCAGCCCGCCGCCACCGCGCCCGCCCACGCTCCGACGACCAGCAGGCAGGCGAACAGCTCGATCAGCACGCTCAGGCCGATGGCACGCATGGCCGTACGGGTCGAGGCCCAGGCGTCGCCATGGCTGCCGAGCCGGACCCGTTCCAGCAGGTAGAGGCCGCCGACGGCGCCCAGCGGGCCGCCGATCACCGGGATCACGAAGAACCCCGCGATGCCGGCCACCCCGGCCAGGAACAGCGCCCGGTACGGCGCGCCCGCGGCCCGCAGGTTCCGGACCGGGAGCAGCCACTTCAGCGTCTGGTTGAGGAGCAGTACGGCGGTGGCGCCCATGAGCACCACCCAGGCAAGGGAGGACTTCTCGGACAGCGTCCACCACAGCACGCCCGCCCAGACGATGAGCGGTCCGGGGATACCGGGCACCAACACCCCGAGCAGCCCCAGCAGCATCACCAGGCCGACCGCGACCAACTGCCACACACTCATGCGCCGGCCCCGTATCGCCCGGCCGGTCCGCCTTCGCCGGGCATGCCCCTTCTCCCGGCCCGCCGGCCGCTGCTCCTGGCCCGCCCGCTGCCCTCGCTCACGCGCCGGCCTCACTCCCGGCGGGCGCACGCCCCGTGACGGCTCGTGCGCTGCAGACTCTCATGGGCCCAGCGTGCCGGACGCGACCCGGAAGCGCTTGCCGGCCGGCCGAACCGGGTGTACCCGGCGGGTGCTCCGTCGTCAGCCCCGCCCCTTCCGCGTCACCCGGCAAACAGACGACGCCGGACGGCGAACCGGCAGACACCCGTGACCCTCGGCCCACCGGTCCTGAGTCCGCACCCGCGACCCATCTGGGCCGCCGCAGTCCAGCGGACGACCACCCGTACGAGGCCGGCCGCCCGGTGGACGCTCTTTCGCGCCCTGTCTCGGCCATGGCCGTCCAGGGACAATACGGCCCATGAATCAGCAGGGAGCCGCGCGGGCCCACGAGGACGACTGGTGGCGGCAGTTGTACGGCGACGGCGACGGTGCAGGCGACGGCAACGGTGGCGCGGGTGGCGACGCGGGCGAGGGCGCCTCGGGCCGCGGCGCGGTGTGCGATGTCGGCTCGTCCGATGCCGGCCTGTCCGGCGCAGGCCCGTCCGATGTGGGCCCGTCCGGAGCCGCGGACACCCTCGATGACCGGGTCGCGTCCGCGCTGCGCACACTGAGAGGGCCGAGGCGGTCCGGTCCGGCGCCGCAGAAGCCCCCGGATCGCGCTACGACCGACCCGGTGCCGTGGGCACCGCCGGGCCGGCCCGCATCCTCTCCGGCCGCATCGCCTCCGGCCGCGCCTTCCCCGGCCGTGCCCTCCCGACCCGCGCCCTCGCCGGCCGAACCGTCGGCACCGATCCCCCTCCGGTCCACCGGGCCCGGGAGGCACGCGCCATCCGCCGATCGCCCGTCGCCCGGCCTCCCGCTCGCCGATCGTCCGCCTGTCAGCCGCCCGCCCATGGACCGCCCGACGGCCGACCGCCCACCGACTGACCGGCCGCCCACTGACCGGCCGGCCGCTCCGTCGCCCCGCACACCCCGCACACCCCGCACACCTCAGGACACTCCGCCGCCCACTACGGCCGACTTCGCCGGTGACCGGCGGCCCACCACGGCCGACTTCGCTGGTGACCGGCAGCCCACAACGGCCGACCTAGCTGCTGACCGGCCGCCCACCACCGCCGACCTCGCCGCCGACCGGCAGCTCGCCCCCGGGGCCGAACCGGGCGAACTGCCCGCCGCCGACCCGGCCGCCCTCGACGACCCGGTGCCGGACACCACGCTGGACGGTGCCCGGTACGGCGCGCTGACCCTGCGTGCCGCCTCACAGCGCGGCGACGCCGCCCGTCGTCGCGGCGATATACGCCGTGATGCGCTGCTCACCGCCCGCTTCGGGGCCGGCCGGCACGCCCTGATCCTGGTCGCCGTCGCCACGGGCCGGCCGTCCGCCGAGGGCGCCCACCGTGCCGCCCGGGACGCCTGCACCTGGATCGGCGGCGCGATCGGCCGCAGCTACACCCGACTGGCGGAGGACATCAGGACCGACCGTCGCGGCGCCCTCAAATCCGGGCTGCAGCGGCTCACCGACCGCAGCTACGGCACACTGCGCAGCCGGGCGCCGGAACGGGGCCTCCCACCGGAAAAGGGCGTCCCACCGGAGCGGGCCGCCCCACCGGCGCGGCACCCGGCCGCGTTGCGCTGTCTCCTGCTGCCCGCCGACCCGGACTGCCGTACCCGGGTGTTCTTCGGTGTCGGTGCGGGCGGCCTCTTCCTGCTGCGCGACGGCGCCTGGCAGGACCTGGAGCCCGCCGGGACGGACCATCTCTCCGTAAAGGCGGCGGGCACCGGCCAACTGCCCCGGCCCGCCCCGTTCCCGGCGCACGACCCGCACCCGAACGGCAGCCCCGCACGGCCCGAGCCGTTCCTCTTCCGGACCGCCTTCGCCCGTCCGGGGGACACTCTGCTGCTGTGTACCGCGGGTCTCGCCGAACCGCTGCGGGAGGAGCCCGCCTTCGCCGCCCGGCTGGCCGACCGGTGGTCCGCCGCCGGACCGCCGGACCTGGTGGACTTCCTCACCGCCGCGCAACTGCGGGCCGGGGACCACCCGAAGGACCGTACGGCCGTGGGGGTGTGGGAGTCGTAGCGCGGTCCGCACCGGCACACCGACGCGGACCGTACGGCGAGGCGCAGCGGCGAGGCGCGCCGGGACGGCACAGCAAGGGCGCGCCGGGGACACACGACGGAGGCACCGAGCAAGCACAACGGAGGCACACCGAGCAAGCACAACGGAGGCGAGCAGAGGCAAGTCGGAAGGCACAGCGGAGGCGCGATGCGGCGCCCCATGGGTTCATGGGAGAGCAGCACCCACCATGCCGGCGGGCAGCCACCCACCCCTCGAAGGAGCGAGCGCGACATGGCGAAGCAGACCGTGGCCGAGCAGTTCGTGGACATCCTCGTGCGGGCAGGCGTACAGCGGCTCTACGGTGTCGTCGGCGACAGCCTCAACCCGGTGGTGGACGCCATCCGGCGGAACTCCGCGATCGACTGGATCCAGGTCCGTCACGAAGAGGTCGCCGCCTTCGCCGCCGGGGCGGAAGCACAGCTCACCGGCTCCCTCGCGGCCTGCGCCGGCTCCTGCGGCCCCGGCAACCTGCACCTGATCAACGGCCTGTACGACGCCCACCGCTCGATGGCCCCGGTCCTCGCGCTGGCCTCCCACATCCCCTCCAGCGAGATCGGCACCACCTACTTCCAGGAGACCCACCCCGACCGGCTGTTCGCCGAGTGCAGTCACTACAGCGAACTGATCTCCAGCACCCGGCAGATGCCGCGGGTGCTGCAGACCGCGATCCAGCACGCCATCGGGCAGAGCGGGGTCGCGGTCGTCTCCCTCCCCGGCGATATCGCCGCCGAGCAGGCCCCCGAGCGCACCCTCGAACACGCCCTGGTCACCGCGCGCCCGTCCGTCCGCCCCGGAGACGCCGAGACCGACAAGCTGGCCCGGATGATCAACGACGCCGGCAAGGTCACGCTGTTCTGCGGCAGCGGTACCGCAGGAGCCCACGCCGAGGTCATGGAATTCGCCGAGCGGGTGAAGGCCCCGGTGGGCCATGCGCTTCGCGGCAAGGAATGGATCCAGTACGACAACCCCTTCGACGTCGGCATGAGCGGACTGCTCGGCTACGGCGCGGCCTACGAGGCCACCCACGAGTGCGACCTGCTGATCCTGCTCGGCACGGACTTCCCGTACGAGGCGTTCCTGCCCGACGACGTCACGATCGTGCAGGTCGATGTCCGCCCCGAGCACCTGGGCCGCCGCTCGACACTCGGCCTGGCCGTCTGGGGCGACGTCCGCGAGACGCTGCGCGGTGTGATGCCCAAGGTGCAGCCGAAGACGGACCGCCGGTTCCTGGACCGGATGCTGAAGAAGCACGCCGACGCTCTGGAGGGCGTGGTCAAGGCGTACACCCGCAAGGTCGAGAAGCACCTGCCGATCCACCCCGAGTACGTCGCCTCGGTCCTGGACGAGGAGGCCGCCGACGACGCGGTCTTCACGGTCGACACCGGTATGTGCAATGTCTGGGCGGCCCGCTACCTCACCCCCAACGGCCGCCGCCGGGTGATCGGTTCGTTCAGCCACGGCTCGATGGCCAACGCGCTGCCGCAGGCGATCGGCGCCCAGTTCCTCGACCGCGGGCGCCAGGTCGTCTCGATGTCGGGCGACGGCGGGTTCTCCATGCTCATGGGCGACTTCCTCACCCTGGTCCAGTACGACCTGCCGGTGAAGGTGGTGCTGTTCAACAACTCCGCGCTGGGCATGGTGGAGCTGGAGATGCTGGTCTCCGGGCTGCCGTCGTACGGCACCGGTTACCGCAACCCGGACTTCGCGGCCATCGCCCGCGCGGCCGGGGCCCACGGCATCCGGGTGGAGAAGCCCAAGCATCTGCGCAGCGCACTGCGCGAGGCCTTCAAGCACAAGGGACCGGCGCTGGTCGACATCGTCACGGACCCCAATGCCCTGTCCATCCCGCCGAAGATCAGCGCCGAGATGGTGTCCGGCTTCGCCCTGTCGGCCGGGAAGATGGTGCTGGACGGCGGCGTCGGCCGGATGCTGCAGATGGCCCGCTCCAACCTGCGGAACATTCCCAGGATGTAGCCCGGTGCGAGGGCACCTCAGCTGCCGGCGAGCCAGACCACCCCGGCGGTGAAGAGGGCGGTCGCCATGGCAGGTGCCGCGTAGCGGAGGCGGCGGATGCGATCGACACGGTGGAGCGCGAAGCCCACGACAACGGCCATGAGAAGAACGGCGATGGTCCCGATCGTTCCCGGGAGCGCGCCATGGCTGTACCCGAAGTTTTCGGCGTGCCGTACCCACGCGAACAACCAGAAATACTTCATTCCCCGCCCCCGGAGCCCTCACAAAAACGCACTGCTGACCGATCGAGAATAGCGGCATCTTGACTGCGCCCAGCTGCGCCCAGCTGCGCCCAGCTGCGCCCAGCTGCGCCCGACTGCGTCCAACTGTGCCCGGCTGCGCGCTGCGCCCGCGGCCGGCTCAGACCCCGGGCGGGTGCTGCGGCCGGAGCCGGAGCGTCAGGATCTGGAACGGGCGCAGCTCCACCGCCACCTCCGAGGTCGGCCCTTCCTCCTCCTCGTGCAGCGGCCGCTCCAGCAGGTCCGTGACGGTGACCCGTTCGACCGGGAAGCCTGGGGAGAGCGTGCCGCGGGCGCGTCCGCCGCGCGACTCGTACAGCCGCACCACCACATCGCCGCTGCGGTCCTCGGCGAGCTTGACCGACTCGACGGTGAGGGCCGGGTGGTCGACGCGGATCAGCGGGGGGACGGGCGGCGCGACGGCGGTCCGCAGCGGCAGGTTGAGCGCCAGCCCCTCGGCGACCGCCTCGCCGGTCCCGGCGCCCGGCAGCAGCGCATAGGTGAAGCGGTGGGTGCCCTGGTCGGTCTCGGGGTCGGGGCTGTGCGGCGCGCGCAGCAGGGTGAGCCGGACGGTCGTGCCCAGGCCCTCCGGGTGCGGGGTGCGGGTGACGTCGTGGCCGTACGTCGAGTCGTTGAGCAGCGCGATGCCGTAGCCCGGCTCGGCGACCCGCAGCCAGCGGTGCGCGCAGATCTCGAAACGGGCCGCGTCCCAGCTCGTGTTGGTGTGGGTGGGGCGGTGTACGTGCCCGAACTGCACCTCGGAGGTGGACCGTTCGGCGTGCACATCCAGGGGGAAGGCGGCCTTGAGGACCTTCTCCGACTCGTGCCAGTCGATGTCGCAGGTGATGTCGAGGCGGTGTGAGCCCGCCCGCAGCGTCAGCTCCTGAACGATCCGGGACGCGCCGAACGCCCTGGTCACCCGCACTGTCGCGGACAGCGGACCGGCCGCGGTCAGCTCCACCGACTCGGCGTCGGTCAGATCGGTGTGCCGGTTGCGGTAGTGCCGGTCGAGGTCCCAGGCGTCGTACTTGTTGGGGTGGTCGGCGTGCAGTTGCAGCAGGTTGCCGCGGGCTCCCGGCGCCAGCACCTCGCGCCCGGCGTGCAGATCGCGTACGGACGCCAGCAGGCCGTCGGCGTCGACGACCACCCGCAGCAGCCCGTTGTCGAGCGTGACGGTGCCGTCGGCGTCGCTGTCCGCCTGTACGGGCGCGGGCGGCGGGGTGGCGGAGTCCGGGCCGGGCGGGCGGACGGCCGCCGACCCCAGGGCGGGGACATGCACCGCGACCTCGGTGGCCCCGCCCGCGTCCGTGGCCGCCGGCAGCGCGACGATCTCGTCCCGGCCGTAGGGCGAGGCGTTGAACACCGTGGGCACCCCGGTCGCCGCCGTCTCCTCGCCCTCCAGCGGCCCGGGTGACCCGAGCGCCCCGAGCGCCGTCTCGATGATCCTGGTCAGTTCGGCGGCCACCGCCGCGTAGGTGTCACGGGCCTCGCGATGCACCCAGGCGATGGACGACCCCGGGAGGATGTCGTGGAACTGGTGCAGCAGCACGGTCTTCCAGAGACGGTCGAGGTCGTCGTACGGATAGGCGTAGGCACCGTCACCCGCCCGCACCGCCGCCGTCGCCGCCCACAACTCCGCCTCCCGCAACAGGTGTTCGCTGCGCCGGTTGCCCTGTTTGGTCTTCGCCTGCGAGGTGTACGTGCCGCGGTGGAACTGGAGGTACAGCTCACCCGACCAGACCGGTGCCGCCGCCCCGTACTCCGCGTGGGCGGACTCGAAGAACCGGGCCGGCGGCTCGATCCCGACGCGCGGGGAGCCCTCCAGGGAGCGCAGCCGGCGGGCCCGCTCCAGCATCTCGCGGGTCGGGCCGCCACCGCCGTCACCCCAGCCGAAGGGCACCAGGGAACGGGTGGCGCGGCCCTTGTCCGCGAAGTTGCGCTCCGAATGGGCGAGTTCAGCGGCCGCCAGCCGGGAGTTGTAGGTGTCCACCGGCGGGAAGTGGGTGAAGACCCGGGTGCCGTCGATGCCCTCCCACCAGAAGGTGTGGTGCGGCATCTTGTCGCTCTGGTTCCACGACAGCTTCTGCGTCAGGAACCACTTCGCCCCCGCCAGCCGCGCCAGCTGCGGGAACGCGGCGGTATAGCCGAACGAGTCGGGCAGCCAGACCTCCTCGGTCTCCACCCCCAGCTCCTCCAGGAAGAAGCGCTTGCCACACGCCAGCTGCCGGGCCAGCGCCTCACCGCCGGGCATATTGGCGTCGGACTCCACCCACATCGAGCCGACCGGAGCCCAGTTCCCCTTCCGCACGGCTTCCTTGATGCGCTCCCAGAGGTGCGGCTGGTGCTCCTTGACCCAGGCGTACTGCTGCGCCTGGGAGCAGGCGAACACCAACTCCGGGTACTCCGCGGCCAGATGGGTGACATTGGCGAAGGTGCGGGACGCCTTGCGGACCGTCTCGCGCAGCGGCCACAGCCAGGCGGAGTCGATATGCGCATGTCCGGCGGCCGAGACGCGATGGGCGCTCGCCGCGGCCGGGCGGCCGAGGACGTCCGCCAGCGCGGCCCGCCCCGCGGCCGCGGTGGCACCGACGTCATGCAGGTCGAGGGCGTCGAGCATGTCCTCCAGCGCCCGCAGGATCTCGTGCCGGCGCGAGCCGTCGGCAGGCAGCTCGTACATCAGCTCCGACAGCACCTCGACATCCAGGATCAACTGCCAGACCGGCTCGTCGAGCACCGCGAGATCCGCCGCGGCGAAGCGGTAGAGCGGACGGCCGGGCGCGGTACGCACATCGCCGAGGTCGGTGGGGCGGAAATCCCGCAGCACCGCCGGATTGGCGGCGGCCTCCAGCAGCAGCCGTACCTTTTCCCCGCCGCGGGCCGGCGCGGCGACGGGGACGTGCCGGTTGCGCGGATGGATGCCCTTGATCGGCACGCCCTCGGCGTCGTGGACAAGCCCCTCCGCCTGGAATCCTGGCCCGTCCCCGCTGAAGCCGGGGTCGATGACGGCCTCCACCCGCCGCCCCGCCCACTCCTTGGGCACCTCACCCGTCAGCCGGAACCAGCTCGTGGACCACGGCGGCCCCCAGGGCTCGCCGACCGCGAACGGCTCGTACGCGGCCCGCAGCGCCTCGCCCACCGGCAGTGGTTCTCCAGGCGCGTGCCAGACGGCCAGCCGCAGCGGTACCCGCGCCGCGTACTGCGCGGGCCGGATGAACTGCCCCAGCGCCCTCTCCAGACGCCCCTCCACCAGCAGTCGGTCGTCGTGCACAGCGGCTCCTCACGCTCGTACTCCCCGACGCCGCCGGGGTGCGGGCGGGGGACCGGCAGGGCTCCGGCCGTTTGCCGTTTGCCGTTGCCGGGGAGCGCTCCGGTCATCCGGGTCCCGGCCGGGGTTCCACGGCACTCCCGGGTCAGGCATACCCACTGGGCGCCGCTCGGCCCACCCGGCGCGCGGGAGGCGACGTGGCGCCCCCGCGACCCGGCGGGCGGAAGCATGGCGGCAGATCCGATGGGCATGCTGACCGTGAGGCTGTTCGAGGCAGAGCGCCGAAGTTCGTTGGGGGCGGGGGAGAAAATGCGTCAGCCTGTGCGACGCGAAGAGCGGGACAGACAGCAGGAAACGGCTGAGGGGAGCCGGAACGGGGGAATCGCCGCACGAGCGCCGGGTGTACTGGAGCGGAAGGTGCGGCATGCGGATCTGAAAGCGGTCGGCGAGGTGCGCAGGGAGCTGCGCCAACTGCTCAGCCGCTGGTCGGCGCCGGGGGACGGCGAGTTCACGGAGGTCGCGACGCTGCTCACCAGCGAGCTGGTCACCAACGCCCTGGTCCATGCGGAGGGCGGCGCCGTCGTCACGGCCCGGGTCAGCGACCGGCTGCGGGTGGAGGTGCGGGACTTTGTTCCCGGCCGTCCCGAGCCGCGCGCCCCGACCACCGACGGCACCTCCGGCAGGGGACTGATGCTGGTGCGCTCCTTAGCCGACGCCTGGGGAATACGTGCCGAAAGCCTCGGCAAGAGCGTGTGGTTCGAACTGGGCGGCGGACCGGCCTGACCCATGGGCGCGGGTGCCGGTTGGCGCGGTCCGCCGCCGGTCAGCCGAATTGCCGCTCGATCTCGGCCAACTTCTCCTCCAGGGAGTCCAGACGGGGAATGGTCTGGGTGTCGTCCTCGGCGGTGAGATCCACGGTCCGCCGGGGCCCGTCCGCGGTCGCGGCGCCCTCGGCCTCAGCGCCGGACACGGCCTTGAGGGCCGGACGGGCGCGCACCGGCAGCTCCCCGGTGAGCAGCGGCTCCCCAGCGAGCAGCGGCTCGGCATCGCCGGCTATGGCGGGGTCGGGGCCGGCCACCTCAGCGGACGCCGTCGCCGCCTGCGTCACCGCCAGCTGCCGACCGCCACCACGGCCCCAGCTGCGGTGCTGCCGGTTGATGGCCTTGAGGCGCGCCCGGTCGAGCTTGCCCTGCTCGCGCCTGCGCAGACGGTGCTGCTCCTTCTCGCGTCGGTCCTCGCGGACCTCCTCGACCGCCTCGTCCAGCGTCCGTACGCCCTCCAGCAGCATCAGCGACCAGGCCCCGAAGGTCTCCCGGGGAGCGCGCAGCCAGCGGACGATGCGGATCTGCGGCAGCGGACGGGGCACCAGCCCCTGCTCGCGCAGCGCCGCCCGGCGGGTCTGCTTGAGCGCCCGGTCGAAGAGGACCGCCGCCGACAGCGACATCCCGGCGAAGAACTGCGGGGCGCCCGCGTGGTCCAGGCCGCGCGGCGCATGCACCCAGTTGAACCACGCCGCCGCGCCCGCGAACGTCCACACCAGCATCCGCGAACCGAGCGCCGCATCACCGTGGCTGGCCTCCCGCACGGCGAGCACGGAACAGAACATCGCCGCACCGTCGAGCCCGAACGGCACCAGGTACTCCCAGCCCCCGGAGAGGTTGAGGTTCTGCACACCGAAGCCGACCAAACCATGGAAGGACAGCGCAGCCGCGACCGCCGCACAGCAGAACAGCAGCAGATAGGACGCCGACGCGAAGACCGTCTCCTTGCGGCGCCGGCGCTCCTCGCTCCGCTCCCAGGAGTCCTCACCGGCGGACCGGGCGGCCGCTCGCCTGCCCCGCACCACCAGCGCCGCGACCACCGGCACCCCGACGAGCAGCAAGACTCCGGGAACCAGCCAGTCCAGCGGTATGTCGGTCATTCTCATTCTGGGATCCCTTTGGCTCGGGTACGCGTTTTTCGCGACATCCTGACGGACGCCGTCGCCGTAACCGAGGCATTCGGAATAAGACAACGCCAAGAGGTGCCATGATGTCACCTTGATATCGAACTTGCTTTCACCGAGCAGGAGTTGCGTTCGAGTGGAATCGCTCTGGTAGGTGGCGTGGGGGATCGAGGTGCGGGGCCGAGCGTCGATTCGTGGCTGCGAAGCCGGCCGCGGGGTGGTCTGGTCGAGAGTGACCGTGTGTCCAATGCATGACCACCTCTAGGCGTCTTTGGTAACCCTGATGCTGACCTAATGCTGACGCTCGTGACGTTCCGTCAGGTGCAAGTGCGATATTTTCCGGGTGTTCGTGTCGACGGTGATCGCTCAGGGGTAGGGGTTGTCGCGGATGTCCGTGCTATCTCGCCGCGCCCCTGAGGCTGGCTTGCGGGTTTGCCACGCCAGGCGCAGTGCACTGCGTTGCCTCGCGAAGGGGCTGGAATGTGGAATGCCCGCAAAAAGGTGGGGCCAGATGGTGATGCATCGCATTCGCAGTGACCACGGTGCGTCGAGGGCGGTCTCTTCCGGGCGAAGCACCCGGACTCAGAGGGTGTCTTACGTGGCAAGTTTCGCGAACTTCTTGTAGCAGGTCAGGGCGGCGGCCATGGTCAGGCCTCGGCTCTACCAGTCGTTGCGGACCACGTACGGGATCTTGAGACCCACGAGTAGCCCATGGCAGGCTCATGCCGCATGATCGATGAATTCGCGAAAGACAACCTGCACGGGAGACTGCGGCGGGACCGCAAGGCGCTGCTCTGGAAACTCGACGGCTTGTCCGAATACGACGCCCGCCGACCTTTGACAGCGACCGGGACCAACCTCCTCGGCCTGGTCAAACACGTGGCCACCGTCGAGGCCAGGTACTTCGGCGAGGTCTTCGACCGCCCTTCCCCGGAACCGCTGCCCCGGTGGCAGGACTCCGACGGCAGCGATCTGTGGGCGACCGAGGACGAGACCCGCGATCAGATCATCGGGTTCTACCGGCGCACGTGGGAACACTCGGACGCGACGATCAACGAGCTTCCCCTCGACGCCCCCGGCCACGTGCCGTGGTGGCCGGAGCCTTCTGCCGACACGAACCTGTTCGCCATCATGGTCCATGTCCTCGGCGAGTCCATCCGGCATACCGGGCACGCCGATATCCTGCGCGAGGGCCTCGACGGCCGGACCGGGTTGCGCGCCGAACTCGAGAAGCAGATCGACGAGGAAGCCCGCGCAGCCTACTGCGTGAAGATCGAGCAGGCCGCCAGGTCGGCCGCACCAGTCAAGGCTCAGAGGTTGTCTCACGTGCCGGGTGTACCCGATTGCGTTGTGGGTCCCATGGGCTGATGGCGACAGTGGATGCTGACCCAGTCGGCACCCAGTCAGCAGGCTTGCGAGCCATCCAGGGCTGATGATGGCGACGAGATCTTCTCGAAGTCGTCTATCTGCCTGCCTTGACCTGGGGGGCGGTCATGCGCCTCTGAACTGCGGAGATGGGACTTTGAGGGGCTTTCAGGTTCGTGCCACATTACGCGGTCGATTCCCCTCACGCGCCTCCCAGCGCCGTCACCCCCCAGATTCCCCCAGGGAAGCCACGTGCGGCGGGATGGGGGCGTCGCCGGTAGCGAGATCATGCACGGCGCTGTGAGCTATGTTGCGTGACTGCCGTAGGCCAGGAAGAAGACCACCAGTAGGTTCTTCGTCTGCTGGTGGTACAGCGCTCATGGTGGTGCTGGCCTGCTGAAATGGCTGCTGTAACGGTCGCCGATGGAGCGTTGGTCCGTGCATGGTCCGGATCTTGGCGTCAGCTACCCGGCTGCTGGGGCACTGGTGGTCGGCGTTGCCCTGGAAGGCACCTTCATCGGGTGCCTGGCCAGTAGCAGCGTGGCATGCGGAGAGCTGAGCGTGCATGGGCACGGCAACCTGTCAGGCGCTGGAAGCGGTACCTCTTCGGCTTCCATTGGCACCGGGTTTGGGGCAAGGTTGCGGGAGTAGCGGGTTGGCCAGCATCTATACAGGTCAGGGGTGGTGTGGAGCGGATTGGGGCATGTGCATGTGTCGCCGTCTGTCGCCACCTCTGGCAGGGTGCATGCTGACTCGGTGCTGACTTTGATGACGTAGCGTCAGGTAGACCTGATGGCGCGTCATGTTGCCCTCGTTGCATGGCGTGAATCAGGGAGTGGATCGCCTTGGGGGTGAGATGCTGGGTGGGCTCGAATTTCGAAGTCGGCCGCCGTCAATGTCTGTCTTGAGGGTCATCTGGTGTCCTGGATGTGTCATTGAAAGTGGGATGGCTACACGGATGCGCTGGAGTCGCGTCACAAAGGGGCATGCAGAGAACGTCTTGCAGTCTGAGTCGTTCGATGTCCGCGCGCTACATGAGAGGCGCCGGCATCGATTCGGGGATATCGGAACCCCTGAGGCGGGACCGGAGACCGCTGTGGTCGCAGCGTGATCTGGGGGTCTCCGAAGATGGAAGGGGCGACCAGCTCCTGCCTGCACAGGAAATTGCGGGTGTGGACCTTATCGTCCTCCCTCGACCGAGTCGCCTACGTGGGTTGAGACCCGCTGCTCTGGCCTTCGAACAAATGCCTCGGCGAGGTGCGGTATGGGTCGTTGTCGGAATTGGGTCTACCTCTTCTCGATGACGCATCATGTCGAGTGCGTTGTGGTGCTGGAGGGGGCGGATAAGGGCGTCTGACCTGTGGTTTTTCCCGTGCGCGGAATGTGCGGTGCGGGCCTTACAGGCGATATCTTGACGCTGAAATGACGATCAGTTGACGCTCGTTCTGATGGTGCGTCAGTCGTCTTGCGTCGCTGGTCAGGCGGTCTGATAGCTAACCCGGTGAGGCAGGGGTGCCGAAAGATTCTTGGTGCGAAGCGGTCATGCGTCATGCAGAGTGTTGCGGATCAATTACCGGTCAACCATCTGAGTAGAGCCATTAGCTACGCTCACGCACATCTCGGGCAGGTGCAGGAGGACGAGGAGCGTCGAGGGGCGACGGGGCTCTTGGCTAAGTTCGTCCTGTGCCATGAACCAAAGGTCGGCTGACGCGGTTCGGCGCTTTCGGGGTGAGCCATCATCTCGGCCTTGGCCTGCAAGACGTAGGCAATACCGCGGTCATGAAGGCTACCTCGCAAGTCCGCGTTCGCGCCGGAACCGGCATCTGCCACCACGACAGCCAGCTGCGGGCCGACGGCGGCGAGTTCGTCGAGCATCTCCAGCGCGAGCTTGTGGTGCGAGGCGGACAAATGCCTCTATGGCACGGGCGCCAGAAGCCGTCAACGTCATCGGTACCACGGCGCGCACTGTCCAGGCGGGGCATGGGAAGGGGAGGTCTTCCCGTCGATGGAGCCTGCAGGGTGCTGGGCAGACCTCGGCGAAGGTCGAGGAATCCATCATGGTCGTGAGGTCGGCACCCCGGGTTTCCCAAGTAACCTGCACGGCTGAGGCGTCGACCTGTTCCGTTCCCACTCGGAACCCAAGACGGTGTCGCGTGCGGCTTCGAGGGCGGTGGTGAAGTCGACCCGGTCGGGGTGCAGTCCGCCGTGAGCCTCGACGGCGGTGACCATGGTCGAGCGTAGGGCCTGGTAGAGCACCGTGAGGCCCCAGAGTTCCTGGGTGGCGACGCGCGGAAGGGCTGGCGCTGCTGGAGCGGTTCATCCAGGTAGCGGCCGAGGCGGAACGCCTGGCGTTCACCCGGCATTCCGAGTGGGACGACGCCCACGCATGGTGCCTCACATTACCTGGAGAGGCAGGGGATGCATCCTGGGACGGCTGCAAGGGCGCGTTGGTGTAGTGAGCGTGCTCGGTAGGGAATTGAGCCATTTGAAGGGAGAAGTGCGTGGGCTGATTACGTTCAGTATTCCGATCATAACCTGAAGTGAGTCCATGGCTGGATCAGGAGGGGCGCGCACGGGCGCCTCGGGAGGCTCGTGCGGCACGTTCCGGCGTGGTAGAGGCATCGCCGCGTGTGCCAGGGGCCGCCGTGCTGCCGGGGCCGACGGCGTCAAGGTCACACTTCAGGCCACGAAGCAGGTTTCCGCGAACGTCATTCTGCTCGTCGAGGTGGTTCGAGTTCGCACGGCCGGGCCTTCGCCGGGGCGATCTGAAATGGCCGGATACGCAACGGCGGGTTGCGCTGCTCCGGCGCCCTCACCAATCTGTTGCCATGCCAGGAACAGGGCGTAATCACGGGGTTACCGGCGAAGCCTATTTCGCGGCGGTCAACATACCCTAAGTGCCTCGTCCGTTGATTTACGGACGGCGCGGGGCTGGTGTGTATCACGGTCACGGCCATGCTGAGCAGGTCGATCGGCCGGTGCGCAGAATACGGTGCCCTGGTTTTTTCTGACCGGTCGGAGTCTTCCCTGCGTGCAGTTCCCGCGCGACGGGGCGCTTCCGCTCGAATTCATGAGCGGCCGCTCGTCCCGGGAAATGGGAAGACTTCGTGCTCGGGCCACTCGTCACATACCGCCATATGTACATGGCGGCGTGTGGAATTCCGCAGCGAAGCCGCCCCATCCACCATTCGCGACAGGGGATTCTTTTGAGAAGAACGACGAAAGGCGCGTTGCGGGCCGGGTTCGGCCTGGGAGCCGCGCTGACCCTGCTGACCTCGATGGTGCCGACGCCGGCGGTCGCCGCCGCGCCCGGCACGCTGACGGTCAGCGTCATCCGCGACGTGGACGCCGACGGCAGGTACACGGCGGCCCGTGAACTAGGGGTGGCCGGGATCCAGGTCGAGGTCACCGATGCCGATGACAACAGATTCATCGTCACCACCAACCCGGACGGCACCGTCGATGTGCCCACCGCGGGGACCACGGGAGAGTTCCGGCTGGAGCTGGTGACCAGCAGCCTTCCGGACTATCTGCAGCCTGCCTTCGGCGGCAGGGACCTCTCCTCCGCGGTCACCTACGTCAACGTGGCCGAGCATTCGCAGACGGTGCGGTTCGGGGTGTGGAACACGGCGGACTTCTGCCAGGTCAATGCCGACCTGACGACCTCCTGCCAGCAGGACATGCTCAAGCCCGACACCTCGCGCGGCCTGGTGACGTTCAAGAACAACTGGCGCGGCAACAGCAACGGCGGTGCGCCCCAGCCCACCGCCCTCAACACCAAGGGCGACACAGGCGCGACCTACGGCCTGGCGTACGACAAGAAGCAGCGGCGCATCTTCCAGGGCGCCTATGCCAAGCGGGCCACCACCTATGGGCCGGACGGGCAGGGTGCGATCTATGTAACGCCGCGCGGCGGCGGTGCCACCACCACGTTTGCCACCCTGACTGCCGGCAGCACCCCGCACGACACCAGCACCGCCCGCTACGACGGCGACTTCATCAAGGCCGTCGGCAAGGAGGGGCTCGGAGACATCGACCTCTCCGAGAAGGGTGACGAGCTGTACGTCGTCAACATGTACGACCGCAAGCTCTACACCTTCGACGCGACCCAGTCGGCCCCGCCCCCGAACGCGCCGCAGTCGAGCATCGACATCCCCGACCCGGGCTGCAACGGCCCCGCCGACTGGCGGCCGATGGGCCTCGGGGTGCGCGACGGTGTGGTGTACGTCGGCGGGGTGTGCTCCGCGCAGTCCACCCAGAACGCCGGTGACCTGCGGGCTGTGGTGTGGACGTACGACCCCGGCAGTCAGACGTTCTCCACCGCGCCGGTGCTGGACGAGCAGCTGGACAAGGCGCGTGGTGACCTGACCCCGGGCATCTCCGCCAAGTGGACGCCCTGGACGTTGGACGACCCGAACCAGTACCCGGCGTCCGTCAGCGGCACCCCCGCCCGCCCGCAGCCGATGCTCAGCGACATCGCCATCGAGGCCAACGGCGACCTGGCACTGGGCTTCCGCGACCGTCAGGGCGACCTGGGCGGCTACCAGATGATCAACCCCAACCCGGCGCACCCCACCCTGGACACCACTGCTTCGGCGGGTGACATCACCAAGGTGTGCCGCACCGCCGCGGGCACGTTCGTCTGGGAGGGCACCGGCGGCTGCCCGACCAACCCGGGCGACGGCGCCGACGAGTTCTACCACGGCGACAACTGGTCCGGCCACGGCGAACGGGCACAGGGTGCGCTGGCCCTCTCCCTGCACGACGGCAAGATCGCCAGTACGTACATGGACCCCGCGCACGCGATCAATTCCGGAGGGGTGAACTGGCACGACCGCACCAGCGGCGCCGCCGACCAAAAAGGCTACGGCATCCAGTACCTCACCGCTCTGGACAGCGGCAACTTCGCCAAGGCCAACGGCTTGGGCGACCTGGAGTACCTGTGCGACGAGCCGCCGATCCAGATCGGCAACCGCGTCTGGTACGACCCGCAGCCCGGCACCCAGAACCCCGACGAATGGGCCGGGATCCCCGGCGTCACCGTCACCCTCCTGGACGAGAACGGCAACACACTCGCCACGACCACTACCAACGCCAAGGGCGAGTACTACTTCAGCTCGCTCGACGTGCCCGCGCTGACCGAGCACGGCAAGTACAAACTGCGGTTCGACAAGAGCACCGCGAACCTGACCAATGTGCCCATCGGACGGCCCAACCCGCAGATCAGCAGGCTGCGCTGGACCAACCCCTACGAGGACGATCCCGGCGGGAACTCGTCGATCGACTCCAAGGTGGAGTTCAGCAGGAACTCCGACACCACCGCGGAGACCCAGGTGTTCCAGGTCGGTGACTGGGGTTCGGTCAAGCACAACCTCGACGCGGGTATGTACTACGCCCGCTGAGCAAGAGCACCTGTTCCGCAGCGGTGCGCCCTCCCTCCAGGGGGCGCACCACCGACGTCTCACCCGGCCAACAGGCCCGCCCCCAAAGTGCGTTCGGCATCGAAGCCCGGCAGAACCAGGAAGGTGCCAGAGGCCGTGGCCGTGGTGAACGCCATCAAGTCATCGCCCTCGTCGAGCCGCTGCAGGGTGGCGACGAACGTACGGAGTTCGCGTTGGAAGCTGATGAAGACCAGACCGGCGTCGTCCGGCCCGTTGCGGTAGCTGTAGCCGCGGCGCAGCATCAGTCCACTGCCGGAGGTGAGCGGGTTCGCGCGGCGGGCGTGTGCCATGGGCGGTACCCGATAGCGGCCGTCGGGAGTCTTGGCGCCCAGGTCCACCTCGGCCTCGGGACCGCCTCCGCTCAGCGGCGCCCCGTCGGAGCGCCGCCGGCCGATGATCTCCTCCTGACGGTGCACGGGCTGGGCCAGGAAACGGTCGGTGGCGATGCGCAGCCGGCGCACCACGGCGATCGTGCCACCGGCCACCGGCCCCGGGCCGTCGAGCCACACCTCACGCCGCATCTGCTCCGGCCCCTTGGGCACGATGATCCCGTCGGGAAAGCCGAGGAGATTGCGCCCGGCGTGCGGCCCCGCCGGGGGCCTAAATCCCTGCTGCGACCAGCGCACGCGCGCCCCCGCGTCGGTCAGCGCCGCAGTGCAGGCCGCCTCCGCGCAGCTGACCACCAGGGGGTCGGAGCCGCAGATCTGCAGCAGAACGTCGCCGTCGCGGGCCGCCTCGGGGATCTTCTCGCGGGCGAAGGCAGGCAGCCGGGCGGCGCCGGGCAGTTCGCGCCCCGCGCCGGAGACGAGGCGGGGCCCGATGCCGACCGTCACGGTCGTATCGCCCGGGGCCAGCCCGGCCATACGGGGATGACTGCCCCTGGCCACCCGCTGCACGGACCGGCCCAGGTCGGCGATCACCTTGGCCACTTCGCCGCCTTCTTGTGCCGGGGCGAGGTCGAGCACCACGAGACCGAGGTGTTCCTGTGGCGTGCCGGGTCTGTCAACTCCCGCTTGCGTGGGTCCTGTTGGACTCACAGACGACAGTGGGTGGGGAGCGTCGTCGGCGGACTTCCCTTCAGGGTGCGGGCCCTGGGCCCGGCAGGCCGCCAGGGAGGATGCCACAGCCAGCGCACCCCCCACGAGCAGCCCCCTACGCGGTACGCCACGTAACTGATCCATTACTCCATCTTGTCAGTGATGAGGAGTAATTGTCAGCAAATCTCCCTCACTGCCATCTCAGAAACCGTTGAAGGGAAACCGTGTTCCGAGGCCGTATCACCCCGTTCATCTGCCTGATCGTCATGCTTCTCGCGGCGGTGGGTTGTGCACCGTCCGACGAGGAGGACGACGCAGCCAAGGCCCGTACGCCACAGACCATCCGGGTGCCGCAGGACGCCCCCACGATCAGCACGGCCGTCGGACGCGCCCGGCCGGGCGACCTGGTCCTGGTCTCGCCCGGCGTCTACCACGAGACCGTACGGATCCCGGTCGACCGCGTCGTGCTGCGCGGCACCGACCGCAACCGCGTGATCATCGACGGGCAGGGCAGGCGGCATAATGGCGTCGTCGTGACCGGCTCCGGCGTGGCGGTGGAGAACCTCACCGTCCGCGACCACCTGCTCAACGGCGTGCTGGTGACCGGCGTGGCGTCCCAGGACGGGCAGGGCCTGGCCCGCGGCAGCAACGGCTATGAGCGCCTGGAGCCGGAGAAGTTCCCGCCGCTGCAAGGCTTCCGGGTCAGCTATGTGACCTCCGCGCGCAACGGCCTCTACGGCATCTACGCCTTCAACGCTCAGAGCGGACGGCTGGACCACAACCACACCTCCGGCGGCGCCGATTCGGGCCTGTACGTCGGCCAGTGCAAGCCGTGCAATGTCGTGGTGAGCGACAACGTCGCCGAGTACAACGCCGTCGGCTATGAGGGCACCAACGCCAGCGAGAAGATGTGGGTACTGCGCAACCGCCTCACCCACAACCGTGTCGGAATGACGGTCAACTCCGACTATCTGGAGGCATTCGTCCCCCAGCACAGTGCCGTTGTGGCGGGCAATCTCGTCGCCGACAACGCCGAGCCGAAGTCACCCCAGCAGGCCGACGGGGGCTTCGGCATCGGAATCGGCCTCGCGGGCGGCCAGCGCAACACCGTGCACAACAACCGGGTCGAGGGGAACCCGCGCGCCGGACTCGTCCTCATGTCCGCCGAAGACGTCCCGCCCACCGGCAACGCGATCACCTCGAACACCTTCAGCCGCAACGGAGTCGACGCAGTGTACGCGGCCAGCGACCGCGCCCCCGGCAAGGGCAACTGCCTCACGGACAACGCCCTGTCCACCACGGCCCCCAAGACCCTGGCCGCCCAGCCGCAGTGTTCCGCCGACGCCGACGGCCCGGTGATGACGTCCGCGGCACCACCCACGCAGCCTGCCGCACCTGCCGGAATCCCCTTCCGTACGGTGCCCGAGCCCCCGGACCAGCCGCAGATGCCCGGCGGCGCCACCGCCCCCGTACGCCCTGCCACCGGCCTGCCCGGCTCCGTCGACGCGGACCGCGTCCCGCTGCCGGGCCGCGATCTGCTCGCCGCCCACAGCCGGAGCGGCTCGTGATGCGCCGCCGTGCCCTGCTCGCCGCGGGCGCGGCCGGAATCGCCCTGGTCCTGACCGGATGCGGCGGAGACGACGGCCGGGGCAAGCGGGCGGCAGCGGGGCCTCGCCCGCTCACCACATCCGAGGCCGAGCTGATGTCCACCGTACGATTCCTCAACTACCAGCGCGTACGCGGCGAGATCCACGCCACCGTCCCCGCCGCCGGACGCACCCTGAGACTCACCGGCCGCGTCGACTGGACCACACACACCGGCTACGCCCAGGTACTTGTCCCCGGACAGCCGCAGAACATCCTCGTGCGGTGGGACCTCCGCACCGCCTACGTCCACCCCAACAGCAACGCCCAACTGCCCGCCACGCCACCACGCTCCGGCTGGCAGCACCGCCCCCTGGATCCCCGCGCCAACCCCATCGACGCCGTGCTGCTGCTGGCCCTCTCCCTGGGCACGGACCGCCCCGAGAACGCCCAACTGCTGCGCCAGGGAGGGGCGAGCCGGCTGCGCAGCGAACGACTGAACAACACCCCCGTCACCGTCATCGCCGGCCCCAAGCCCCCCGACTCCGGCGACACCGCCCCGCCCGCACCGGGCACCGCCACCGGATCCGCCGAACGCCGCACCCGCTACTGGATCGATGCCGACGGGCGCTTGCACCGCTTCGCCGCCCTGGTCGCCGGCGGCAAGTGGGCCACCCTCGACTTTCCGCATGGTGAGGCCGCGCCGATCCCCACCGTCCGCTGAGGCGGCCCTTCCGCACGTACAACAGCCCGTCTGTGTTCGTTGCTGTCGCCGCTCCACCTGTGCTGAAGAGCCTTCGGAGAAGGGTGTGGTTCGGTTTGAGGGACCTGGTGACCAGGCGTTTCGCTTTGCGGTAGTCCGGTAAGTCCCTGGGGGTGCGGGGTTGGGCCCGGCGCGTCAGCGTCGACGGCATCCGGGAGGCACGGGTGGAACAGGAGCTGTTCGCGTTGTGAAGGAGCGTGAGGAAGCGGCCCGGGTCCGGGTGGAGAGGTTGCAGGGCGAGCTGGCCGCGCTGAACGTGCAGGTCGCGGCTGCCGAGGACGAGCTGTCCCGGCTGGAGATCACCCGGGAGACCCTGGCCACTCTGGGTGGCGAACACATCTCTCCAGCGCTGCAGTTCGAGTCGTCCCTCTCCGGGGATGCGAATCCGGACGATCTGTCCGCGCCCGTCCCGCCAGTGGTCAACCTGGCGACCGGCGAGGTGCCTGCGGAGGGCGACTGGCCCGTGCTCGCCCTGCTGGCCAGAACGGACGTGCCGCTGCGGGCCAAGCAGATCTGCGAGCAGACCGGGGAGACCGTCGACCACCGGCACATCGAAACGCTGCGGATGCGGCTGAAGCGGATGGTGCGCCACGGGTGGCTGGACGAGCCCGAGCGCGGCCTGTTCGCGCTGGCCGACAGCGTTCGCGCACCTGTGCAGCCGTAGACAAAAGCCGGCTCTTCCCGCGTCGTGCCTGGTGACAAGCCTCGCAGCAACGAAGGAAGAGCCCGATGCCAGCCTATGACTCCCGCGAGATCACCGAGGGCTTTCCCGCCACCCGCACCGCATTCGAGGCGCTCCTCGCGGACCTCGTCGACCCGGCGCGCTCCGCGGCCTGCGCCGCCACCGAGGAGTTCATCGCCACCCGCGCCCGCGAGGTGCAGCGGCTGATGCTGCAGGAATGGCTCGAGAAGCGGGCGGCCGGAGAACAGCGGGCGCAAGAGGTCGCCGGGAGCGACGGCGTGGTGCGCCGATGCGCAGAGAAGAGCCATGCACGGCTTTTGTCCACGCGGTTCGGCACGGTGCAGGTGGAGCGGATCGCCTACCGCGCCAAGGGGGCATCGAACCTGTATCCGGCCGACGCGGAACTGGACCTGCCGACCGGCCGCCACTCCCACACGCTCAAGAAACTAGCCGCGGTCGAGGCGGCGCGCGGCTCGTTCGCCGACGCGCAGACCGCGGTCGAGCGCGCCACCGGAACCCACACCGGCAAACGGCAGACGATCCAACTGGTCCAGCGCACCGCGGCGGACATCGACGCCTTCTACACCTTCGCACGCAGCGCCTCCGCCTCCGGCTCCGGCTCCGGCTCCGGGGAGATGCTGCTGGTGTTGTCTGCGGACGGCAAGGGGGTCGTGATGCGTCCCGACGCGCTGCGCGAGGAGACCAGGCGGGCCGCCGCGAGGAAGGCCGCCTCAGGTGGCGGCCCGTACCAGACCCGCCTGGCCGGCGGGGAGAAGAGCGGGCGCAAGCGGATGGCGACCGTCGGCGCCGTCTACGCCTTGGCGGCCCAGCCGCGAGGTCCGCAGGAGGTGATCCGACCGAACGGCGCCGACCGTGAGAAGCGGCCCGACCGGCCACGCGCGACGGACAAGTGGCTGACCGCCTCCGTCGCCGCCGACGCCCGCACCGTCATCGCGGCGGTGTTCGACCACGCCGAGCGGCGCGACCCCGCCCGGACACGCGAGTGGGTGATGCTGGTCGACGGAGCACGCCGCCAGCTGGATCTGATCCACGAACAGTGCGATGCCCGCGAACTGGAAGTCCACGTCCTCATCGACTTCGTCCATGTACTCGAATATCTGTGGGGCGCGGCCTGGTGCTTCTTCGCCCCGGCCGACCCCGGGGCCGAACCCTGGGTCGGCGGGCACGCACTCGCCATCCTCCAGGGCACGGCCCAGCACGTCGCCGACGCCCTCGAACAGCAGGCGGATGCCGCGCAGTTGAGCGAGCACAAGCGGGCCGGTGTGGACAAGGCAGTCGGATACCTGCGGGCCAAGCTGCCCTATCTGGGCTACGACATCGCGCTCGCCGAGGGCTGGCCGATCGCCGCCGGAGTGATCGAAGGAGCATGCCGGCACCTGATCAAGGACCGCATGGACATCACCGGCGCCCGCTGGGGCCTGCCAGGCGCCGAGGCTGTCCTCAAACTCCGTGCAGTCATCAGCAACGGCGACTTCGAAGCGTACTGGGAGTACCACGTGCAGCGCGAACACCTGCGGGTTCACACAGTCCGCTACCGCGACACCCTCGAACTCGCGGCGTGATCACGGTCTCTCAAACCGAACCACACCCTTCTGACATCCGCCCCGGTCATTCCGCCGGCAGGGTTGAGGCCCACTCGGTCAGCAGCTTCACGTATAGCGCCGGGTCGAATTGGTGCATCATGTGGTGCGCTTCCGGATGCGACTCATAGTCGACCTTGACGCCTGCGGACGACATGATGTCGTGAGCCTTCTGTGCCTGCTCGTCGGACAACGACCCGACGAAATCGCCCGTCTGCGGGTTGACCGCCCGGTTGTGGTGGGTGATCAGGACGGGTGTCCTGACCTGCGCCAGCATCCGGTCGTGGGGGGTGTTCAATCCGGCGGTTCCCTCGAAGAACGCCCGCGCCCACTCAGGGTCGTATTCCTTGAGGTTCTGGGGCGGCTCCGCGCTTGCCGGGAAGAATTGCGCAAGCTTCGACGACGAAGCCTCGGCAGCGGCACCGAAGCCGGCCCAGTCGCCGATGCACCACTGATCGCCGAGGTGTTTGCTGAGCAGCTCGAAGAACGGGCCCGCCCCCTGGCGTATGTTGTGCCCGAACGCGGGGACGAGTTCGGAGGCGAAGAATGGTGCGTCCTCGCAGAACGCGCCGCGGATCTGGCCGGGGAGCGAATACGCCGACAGCCAGGCGGCCAAGACCCCACCCGACGAGTTCCCTGACACGATGACCGGACGCCGGATCACCAGCGAGATGAAGCGCACCAGGTCGTTTCCGAAGTTGTCGAGGCTGTACCGCTTCGGCGTCCAGGTGCTCCGTCCCTGCCCACGCAAGTCGACGGCGAACACGTGGAAGTCCTCGGCCAAAAGCTCGATCGCCGGCTCATAGCTCCACCAGGAGCCCGTCTGCTCGGGAATGAGCAGGAGTACCGGCTTGTCCGGTGACCCCGCCTCCGCGTAGTTCATCATGATCTCGCCGAGGTTCACCTGCTTCTCGGGGTAAGCATGAGAAACGAAGCTGTCGCGATCAGCCGGCTTCGGAGTGGTGCCCACCTTGTCAGTCATATGTGCCTCCTTGTATCGAGTAATGGCTTTTTCTCGTCTCAGTCGGGCCCAGCGCTCGGTGATGCCTCGGGCCGGCCGACCACTCGCGCGCTCAACCCGTCCGCGGCCGACGCGAAAGCCATGGTCCCTGCCTTGGCGGCCGGGACTGATTGATATCCCTTGTATACCTAGTAGTCGAAGTAGACTGCAACGAAATCAGGTATCACCGAGGAGACTTACGTGAATCCAGCAGAACTCGATGACGACGGCCGTCGTCTGCTCAACCAATTGTTCGGCAAGTGGTCTTTGCTCGTGTTGGACGCATTGTGCAAGCGTCCCCAGCGCTTCAGTGAGCTTCGGCAACACCTGCCGGCCGTCACACCGAAGTCCCTGACCGCATGCCTGCGCCGGCTGGAGCGCGACGGCATGGTCGAGCGCGTGGTCGTGTCCACGGAGCCCGTGGCGATCGAGTACGGCGTCACTCGCCTGGGCCGGACCCTGAGGTCCCCCCTGCAAGCCATGATGGAATGGTTCGTCGACCACCTCGACGAAGTCGAAGCCGCCCGCTCTGACTACGACGAGCAGCGTCAGCCCAGCTGACACTTCCGGCGCGCCGCCTCGTGCAGCAGCACCACCACCGTGTCTCCCCGGTCTGCTCGCAGATCTGTTTGGCCCGCAGCGGCACGTCCGTTCTGGCCAGCAGGGCGAGCACGGGCCAGTCGCCCTCCGCAGGCACCTCGCCGGTCGCCAGGTTGACCACTGGCGGGACGGGCGCGGACAGATCGTCCGGATTCGCATCCCCGGAGAGGGACGACTCGAACTGCAGCGCTGGAGAGATGTGTTCGCCACCCAGAGTGGCCAGGGTCTCCCGGGTGATCTCCAGCCGGGACAGCTCGTCCTCGGCAGCCGCGACCTGCACGTTCAGCGCGGCCAGCTCGCCCTGCGACCTCTCCACCCGGACCCGGGCCGCTTCCTCACGCTCCTTCACAACGCGAACAGCTCCTGTTCCACCCGTGCCTCCCGGATGCCGTCGACGCTGACGCGCCGGGCCCAACCCCGCACCCCCAGGGACTTACCGGACTACCGCAAAGCGAAACGCCTGGTCACCAGGTCCCTCAAACCGAACCACACCCTCCGGAGAATGCGGGTGGGGCCGGGACGCCCCTGAACGCAACCAGAACTGCAACCAGGAAGAACCCGGCCGCTTAGCGTGATGGATCCGCTCTCCGCCGTGACGGCCGCGAAGATTCAGCTCTTCCTCGCTGCCGACCTGCGGGCCGGCGCGGTCCAGCGGGACGACACGGAGATCAGTATGACGGTGCGCTGGTGGAAGCTCAGCGAAGCCGTGGACGCTGTTCGCGCCGGTCGCATCACCGAGGCCGGCAGCGTCGCCGGGCTGCTCCTGGCGGCGCATGCGCAGGGTGTTCGTCCTGACGGTCACCGAGACCTCCTGCTGACCGACGACAACCTCCAGGCGATCACGGCTCCGGCCAGTGCGAGTGCTGCATCCGCAGCTCATGCCACCCCTGCGGCCTGCGAATTCAAACGTTCGTGGGAGGAGTCGGCCAGGGTGCGACGGCGATAATCGGCCAACTCTATTGGCCGCAAATTTGCGGTGATAGGCGAAAGACAAGGACATCTTCTCTGATGGGTGCTGAGTACACGCGGCCCCATGGCGGGCCCCGCCCCCGGCGACGCCTGTCGGTGGCGGTCTTGACAATTCCCGACGATTGCAGCCTTGGCATCCCAGTCCCACTGGCCACAGCACCTCGCTTCACAGCAGGTGACGAAGTCCCGGTAGGGCGTATGGCTACTTTCCGTGCAGGTGGTTGCGGGGTCCGAATACCGTTCGGGGCCGCTGTGGAGCCATGGCGGCGCCGGACGAAGCACAAGGTGGAGTGGATGCATCTGAGCCCCCATGAGCAAGAGAAATTGCTCATTTACGTGGCCGCCGACATCGCGGCGAAACGTCGGTTGGATCCGGTCGAGCCCGTGAAGCTCAACTACCCCGAGGTGGTCGCGCTGATCAGCGTGCACATCATGGAAGGGGCGCGCCGGGGGAAGCCGGTGTTGGACCTGGCCCATGAAGCGGCCCGGTTGTTCTACCCCGGGGAACTGATGGAGGGCGTCTTCGAGATGGTCCGCGACCTCCAGGTGGAGGCGACCTTCCCGGACGGGAGCAAGCTGTGCTCCGTACGTGAGTTGGTCGATCCCAGCCTGGTGCCTGTGCCTGACCCTGAAGCCGACTCCGCCTCGATGGCCACAGGAGAGCAATCGTGATTCCTGGAGAAATCGAGTTCGACGGCCCCGACATTGTCATCAATGAGGGTAAGCCGGTGACGGTCCTGAACGTGAAGAACGTCGGGGACCGGCCCATCCAGGTCGGCTCCCACTACCACTTCGCCGAGGTCAATCACTGCCTGGAGTTCTTCTCGGAGGACAACGAGCCCCTGGAGCGCAGCGCGGCGCGCGGGCTGCGACTGCATATCGCGGCGGGGACGGCGAAGCGTTTCGAGTGCAATAAGGACTATGACATCGAACTTGTGCCGCTGGCGGGCAACAGGGTGGTGCCGGGACTGCGCGGCGAGACCGCGGGCCCGTTGAACTGCGACGCGGAAGCCGTGAACGACGGCACGGAATCGGGGGCGGAGCGATGACAGAGAATTCCCGGCACAGGCTGAAGCCGATGCCCCGCAGCGAGTATGCCGAGCTGTTCGGCCCGACGACTGGCGACCGCATCCGGCTCGCCGACACCAATCTGTGGATCCGCATCGAGGAGGACCGCTCCGGAGGGCCGGGACGGGCGGGGGAGGAAGCGGTCTTCGGCGGCGGCAAGGTACTGCGCGAGTCCATGGGGCAGTCCCTGCTCAGCCGCAAGGACGGGGCGCCCGACGCCGTCATCACCGGCGTGGTGATCGTCGACCACTGGGGCATCGTCAAGGCCGATGTGGGCATCCGCGAAGGCCGGATCGTCGCACTGGGTAAGGCCGGCAACCCCGACATCATGGACGGAATCCATCCGGACCTCATCATCGGGCCCGAGACGGAGATCATCGCGGGCAACGGCAAAATCCTCACCGCGGGTGCCGTGGACACACATGTGCACTTCGTCGACCCGCAAGTCATCCCCGAGGCATTGGGTTCCGGAGTCACCACCCTCATCGGCGGCGGCGCCGGACCCGGCGAGGGCAGCAAGGCCACCACCGTTACCCCAGGGGCCTGGTACCTGGCCCGGATGTTCGAGGCGTTGGACGCCTACCCGGTCAATATCGGCCTGACCGGCAAGGGGAGCACGGTCAACAAGGAGTCGATGCGCGACCAACTGCGCGCCGGCGCCTTCGGATTCAAGATCCACGAGGACTGGGGGGCGACCCCCGCCGCCATCCGCGCCGCCCTGGAGGTGTGCCAGGAGAGCGGAGCGCAACTTGCCCTGCACGCCGACACCTTGAACGAGGCCGGTTACGTGGGCAGCACCCTCGACGCCATCGCCGGCCGGGGCATCCACGTGTACCACGCCGAGGGTGCGGGCGGCGGGCACGCCCCGGACATCATCACCGTGGCCGGCCACGCCAATGTGCTGCCCTCCTCCACCAACCCGAGCATTCCGTACACGTTCAACACCGAAGAAGAGCATTTCGACATGCTCATGGTCGCCCACCACCTCAACCCGAACGTCGACGAGGACGTGGCCTTCGCCATGTCGCGGATTCGGCCGACCACCATGCTCGCCGAAGACATCCTGCACGACCTCGGCGCGATCTCGATGACGTCCTCGGACGCCCAGGCGATGGGGCGCGCGGGCGAGACCATCCTGCGCACCTGGCAGCTCGCACACGTCATGAAGGAACGCATCGGCGCCGCGCCCCGCGACACCAGCTCCTGCGACAACCACCGGGTCCGCCGCTACGTCGCCAAGTACACCATCAACCCGGCGATCACCCACGGCGTCGGCGACGTCATCGGATCGGTGGAAGCGGGCAAACTCGCCGACCTGGTGCTGTGGGAGCCGAAATTCTTCGGCGTCAGGCCGCACCTGGTCATCAAGGGCGGGCAGATCGCGTACGCGCAGCTGGGCGACGCCAACGCCTCCATCCCCACCCCGCAGCCCGTGCTGCCTCGACCCGCCTACGGCGCGGTCGGCCGGGCGCCGGCATCGCTCTCGCTGAACTTCGTCACGCATTTCGCGCTGGGGAAGGGCGGCCTGGTGGACAAGATCGGCGTGGCCAAGCCGTTCCACAAGATCAAGGGCACCAGGCACCTCACCAAGGCCGACATGAAGGAGAACGACGCGACGCCGGAGATCGTCGTCAACTCTGACTCGTTCCAGGTCACCATTGACGGCAAGGATGTGCAGCAGATGTGCCCGGAGGACGAACTGAAGGTTCTTCCGCTCGCCCAGCGGTACTTCCTCGTCTGATGGCTGCTGCGAACACCGTCCCGAGAATTGTGGCGAACCTGCTGATGAGTCACCACCGCCACTGCCACCACCGCAGTCACCGTAGGGAATCGCGATGAGCCGCGCGGCACTGCTGGTCCTCGCTGACGGCCGGTTCCCCGCCGGAGGGCATGCGCACTCCGGGGGCGCCGAACCGGCCGTCACCGCAGGCCGAATCCGGGACACCCCCACCCTGGAGGCGTTCTGCCGGGGCCGGCTGCACACCGCGGGGCTGGTCGGCGCGGGCCTGGCCGCCGCGGCGGCATCCGGCTGCGACCCACTCCTGCTGGACGAGGCCGCCGACGCCCGAACCCCCGCCCCCGCCCTGCGGCTTGTGGCCCGCAGACTGGGCCGGCAGATGATGCGGGCCGCCCGCGCGACCTGGCCCTCGGCCGAGCTGGACGCGCTGGCCGCGGCCCGCCCGCGCGGCGCCCACCAGCCCATCGTCATGGGGCTTGCGGCCCGCTCGGCCGGGCTGGCGCCGCTGGATGCCGCCTACGCGGTGGCATACGAGAACGTCAGCGGCCCGGCCACCGCCGTCGTACGCCTGCTGAGCCTGGACCCCTTCGAGGCCACCGCCGTCCTGGCGCGCCTGACCGACGACATCGACCAGGTCGCCGCGCAGGCCGCACAGGCCGCCCAACGAGTCCCACTGGAGGGCCTCGACGCGCTGCCCGCCGCATCCGCGCCGCTGCTGGACATCACCGCCGAGCAGCACGCCGCCTGGCCGGTGCGCCTCTTCGCCTCCTGACCCCCCACCCGCACCACCACGAAACACCGGAGCCCCCATGCACCTCGACCACGCGCAGACCTTCCCCGAGCGCCACACCTACAGCGCCGCCGCCCCCACACGCCCCAACGGGAGGCGCCGGGCGCTGCGCATCGGCCTGGGCGGGCCGGTGGGCACCGGCAAGACCGCCACCGTCGCGGCACTGTGCCGGGCGCTGCGCGAGGAGCTGTCCATCGCAGTGGTCACCAACGACATCTACACCCGTGAGGACGCCGAGTTCCTGCTGCGGGAGGCGGTACTGCCCCCCGAGCGGATCAGCGCGGTGGAGACCGGCGCCTGCCCGCACACCGCCATCCGGGACGACATCTCCGCCAACCTGGAGGCGGTGGAGGACCTGGAGGACGGGGTCGGACCACTGGACCTGGTGCTGGTGGAGTCCGGCGGCGACAACCTGACCGCCACCTTCTCCAAGGGCCTGGTCGACTTCCAGATCTTCGTGATCGATGTGGCGGGCGGGGACGACATTCCGCGCAAGGGCGGCCCCGGCGTCACCAACGCCGACCTCCTGATCGTCAACAAGACCGACCTGGCCCCCTACGTCGGCGTCGACCTTGAAGGCATGGCCCGCGACGCGAAGGCACAGCGCGGCGAACTCCCCGTCGCCTTCACCACGTTGAAGACGGAGGACGGCATCCAGCCCGTCTCCGACTGGGTGCGCGCACGCCTGGCCGACTGGACCACGGACGCCGCATGACCCTCGCACCCGCCAAGCCCCCACACCACGCAGCGGAACCTGCCGCACCCACTCCAGGGGTTACCTCCGCCGCGCGGATCGTTGCCGTCCCCGACCCGCGCGGCGGCACGGCACTGCCCGTGCTCTACGGACGACGGGCCCTCATCCCCCGCCGACTCAACGCCACCGGCCACTACACCCGAGTCGCGCTCACCGGCGCGGTGAGCGCACCTCTCGGCGGCGACCGGCTCAGCCTCAACATCGAAGTCCGCACCGGCGCACGCCTGCACCTCGACACGATCGGCGCCACCCTCGCCCTGCCGGGCCCCTACGGCGGCACCGCCACCCATGACGTGCTGCTCCGCGTGGACGACGACGCCGAACTGCACTATCAGCCCGATCCCGTGATCTCCGTCGTAGGCAGCGACCTGGTGACCACCACCCGCGCCGAACTGGCCCCCAGGGCCCGACTGATCCTGCGAGAAGAACAGGTACTCGGCCGCACCAACGAACCCCCAGGACAGCTGCGCACCCGCCTGACCGTCCGCCTGGCCGAACAACCCCTGCTCGACCAAGAGCTCCATCTCGGCCCCGGAGCCCCCGGCTGGTCGGGCCCAGCCGTCCTCGCGAACTACCGCATGACCGGCCAAATCCTCATCGTCACCCCCGAATTCACCCACCACAAACCACCACCTCAGACCCTCTCCACCGACTCCGACCAGGGGGAAGCCGCCCTCACACCCCTCGCCGGCCCAGCCGTCCTCATCTCCGTGGCAGCAGCCGACAACCGCACCCTCCAACGCCTCCTGGAACGCGGCCACCAAGCGACCGGAGTCCCCGCTCAACCTGATCCTCAGCTGTAACGCCGTTGATGTAGGTGTGTGGTGAGAGTGCGACAGCTCGCATGACCGGCGTTTCGATCGGGCCACGGCTCGGCTGGAGTGGCTTGGGGCGATGAGGATCCAGGATGGGAAGCGGGCCACAGCCTGGCCTACGCCCGGCGGGAGAGTGAGGATGATCGGCGGCTCAACCGCGAGCTCCGACGGCTCCGCCCCGAACGGATCGACGTCACGATCGACCGAGTCCACCTCGTGAACCAGCGCAGGTCCCGGGCCGGGGCATCTACACGTGGGACGTCGTCGAGGAATTCTCGTTCGCCGGAGCCACCTGATCGGCTCCCGACGTACGGGAGTTCCGCTCGGCCACGTCTGCGGCGTACGCCATCCAGTCGCCGCCGCTGGCCTGCTGCCACTGGACGGCCACCGAGCGGTGCAGTCCCAGACCTTGGCGCGAGGTCCTGGTGTGCAGCACGAACAGGCTTCCTTGCAGGGGTAATCGGACATCGAGCCACTTGCGGCCCGGATGGTGCTTGCGACACTCAACGTTCGGCAGCAGCGGCTCGATCACCGCCCACAACTCGAATGTCCCATCCGCCGTACACACGCGAAGACCCCTCGGCACGCAGAGTGATCCAACCACTCAACTGGTCATTCCGTTAGGAGTTATAAGTAGCCCGGACGGGCCGGATCCTTCAGATGCGGACGGGAGGTTCCTGCGGGCCCAGCGGATACCACCACCACCAAGCGTCGCCCGAGAAGATCTGGTCGGGCCAGTACACGTCGAGGTCTACGGTTACGCCCGCCTTGATCGGCTCGACCGCCGATGCCCTATAAGGAGCGGGGCCTGACAGCACTACTGTCGTCGTCTGGGAGTTCCCGAGCTTGACTCCTGCCCTGGCAATCTGTCCAGCGGGAAGCGTACCGATATACAGCTCGACGCGGATGATCCCCGGGCCCTGCGTGCGGAAGCTGGGTGTCTTTTCGGTGTTCCCCGGCATCCTCGTATGAAGGAACACCCTGTCCTGGATCAGCCCTTCCAGTGGACCGCCGCGGAAGGTGGTGCGCCCGGAGATGTCGAGGTGGCCGACTTCCAAGTCGGGCCGCTCGACCATCACGACAGTGGTCAGCGTGTGCGTCAGCGTCTGGCCGCCGGCGGTCACCGTCGCCTGGAGCATGAAACCGGTCGGGGCGGTCAGCGGTTGGGGAGTGGTCCACTCGCGGACGTTCGAGACGTCCTGGGAGTTGCGGTCCCAGAACATCGTGTAGGCGGCGTCCGCGCTGCCGTCCCATTTCAGGACCGCTTTCTCGCCGTTGCAGACCATGACCTTGGTCGGGCGGAAGTTGCGGAACACGAACTCCGCCGGGAACTTCGTCACGCAGGCTTCGGTCGTCTTCGAGGTGAAGGACCCGTTGGTCGGGGAGGTTTCCTCGATGATCTCGATGTCCGCCTCGCCGACCGTTTTGTTCACCTCGATCTGCGAGACGACCAGGGTGACGGCGCTCCCGGTGACCTGCACCGGCCGTTGCGGCACGAACTCGAAGACCTGCCAGGTGCCGTCGGCGAAACCGGGACGTGCGGTCCAGCCGCTCGCGCCGACGATGGCCGAGGTGAGCTGCGCACGGTTCTCGGTGAGCGACGAGTCGCCCGCGCCGATCGGGATCCGGACTTTGACGCTCTTGCAGTAGGCCGGTCCCGAGTCCCCGAGTCCGACGGTGATGTCCAGCCGGCCGCACACCGGATCCTTGGCCGTGGACACTGTCAGGGGGTTGGGATCCGGCTCGATCGTGTAGCTCAGCAGCGAGTCGGCCAGCACCGTCATGCTCATGGAGAAGTCCTTTCAGTCCTCAGTCCCGGGGCTTCAGTTGCAGATATCCGGCGCGCGCCTCGGCGACCGGCTCACCCGGATATGCGTACGTGTCCGCCATCGCGATCGGGAACTCCAGCCACTCCGGCGCGTCCCCGGCCCGGTCCCGGGGCTCGGCCCAGGTCCAGTCGCCGTGCCACGCCGCCGGGTGCGGCATGACGATCGAGTCCTCTTCGAGCCCTGGCTCCCGTGCGGACGCCTCGTCTTCCGACATCGGCGGCCGGGCCACCGCCAGCAGCGGGTGCAGCCGGAACGATGCGCGGATCTGCGCCAGCGAGGCGTGGACGAAGTCCGCGTCCAAAGCGAGGCGGGCGACCGGCAGGATGTCGGTGGTGGCGTGCACGGCGGCGTGCGGGTCCATCAGGACGCTGAGGTGGTGCGTGACGGCCGCCTCGCCGGGGAGCGTGGCCGGCAGCGCCAGACCGCTGCCGTTGCCGATCGGTTGCAGATAGGGGTGCCGGTACTCGCGGGTGCGCTGCTCAGTGAACAGGGCCGTGTAGCCGACCGCGCCGTCCGGGCCGGAGTCCGAGGCGAAGTAGCCGATCAGGCCGTCGGTCAGCCGCGCGGCCGAGCCCAGCCGGACCGGCCAGCGGTAGCCGTCGCGGCCCGGGTAGTCCTCGCCGGAGGCGGTGTCCACCGAGGCAGTCCCGGTCACCACGCCGTCCGACGGCGGGATCGGTGCGGTGCTCCAGCCCGGGTCGGTCAGCGGCAGCCCCTGCAGGTCGATCGTCAGGTCGGCGGCGACCAGGGCCACCGGGCGGCCGATGAGCCGGGAAGGGACCGCGTCGTCCTGCGCCGACGGGTCCACGATGCCGTCCAGCGTGCCGTCGATCGTGTCCAGCAGGGCCGCGAACGCCAGGTGCGGCGAAGTCTGGCCGCGCAGCCCCGCGATGAAGCCGGCCAGGCGCGGGTAGGCGGCGGTGAACGCGGGCGACGCCGGGTCCGGGAAAGGCGAGTGCGGCAGCGGGTTCCATGCGATCGCCTGGGTGGTGTTCAGGACCCGCATCTCGCCCAGCGGCGAGCCGTCCGGTGCGTAGACCATCAGCGTCTCGTCCAGCCGGTTGACCAGCAGCCACCCGGCGACCGGCGTGGCAGGCGTCCCGGCATCGCGTGCCGTCGGGGCGGCGGGCGAGGCGGCGCCGTCCAGGGCGTGCACGGCGGCCAGCCGCACCCGCGCCGGCTGCAGCAGGCGCGGCGGCAGCTGGATGAACCGCTGCGCGCCGATCGGTTCCGGGTACAGCGGCTTGCCCGGGTCGGGCAGGACGCTGAGGGCGCGGAGGGGTGGGAAGCTTTCGTGGTATGCGCTGTTGGTGAGGTCCACGACCCGCCCGAAGCGGTCGATGATCCGCAGGTCGTAGAAGAAGAACTGCCCGGCGCGGACCGGCTGGAATGTGTCGTCGGCGGGATCTGTGTCGCTGTGACCGCTCGGTGCGGGGCACCAGGCCGCGTCGCCGAGCAGCGGTTCCAGAGCGGACGGGACCGGGGCCCGGGACCGCAGCGGCCGGGCCGCGCCGCTCTGCGTCACCAGCCAGTCGTGGAATCCGTCAAGGGTCTGCGACAGCATGTCCAGGTCCGCTACGTCTTCGCGGAGTTGGCGCACGCCCATTCCCTCGGCGTCCGGATACGTCTCCAGGTACCGGTCCAACTGCCGCTCCACCACGTAGCGCACGGTCGGTGTCAGGAAGGACCGGCCCCGGAAGATCCGGCGCAGTGACGACGAGGCGTCCTCGGCGGTCGATCCGGATCCCTTCCACGTGTACGTGTTCCCATCGAACTCCCAGTGCTCGGTGCTCCCGGTCCGGAACGGTGTGGGTACATACCGCACGTCCCACTGGAGATACATCGGCAGCCAGGGCTGCTTCCAATACGCCGTGTACTGCGCCAGGCTCCCGGTGACGTTGAGGTCGGGATGGGCGATCGCGTTGTGCAGCGCGGTCGGACCGGGGGCGGCGGCCGGCGTCCAGGCTGCCTTGTCCAGCAGCGCGAACTCCGCGAGCAGCGATCCGACCGGCAGCGGGAACCCGTCCAGCCGTGGCGCCGGGGGGTTCGGCGGTACGTTCTCGAACGAGCCGCCGATCTTGAGCGACCGCAGCAGGTCCCCGGCCGGCCGCACCGGAAGGGGCGTGTAACGCGCCAGCGGCTCGGAGACGTTGGCGCCCTCGATGACGACGACCGGGTCGGCCGGCGTGTAGTAGTTCTCTGACGTCTCGCGCCGGAGCGCCATCCCCTCCGGAACGTCGACGTCCGGCCGGGCGACGAAATCCGCGATCGCCGCTTCCAGCTCCTCAGGCGTGTCGCCGCACGGCAGGCCCGCCGCGAGCGCCGCCACTCTCTCGTACTGCGCCTTGGTGAGCTTGGCGATGGACGGCTTGCCGTTCGGGCTCGCCGCCGGGTCGAGCTGCGCGTCGGCGGCCGCGTCGAAACCCGGCGCGTGCGCACCCTCGCGTGGCGCCCGGTTCCGGAGGAACCACAGCGTCCAGGTCCGCCATTGCAGGCTCCGAAGCTTCGGCAGCTCGGCGTCGTGGGCGGCCTGCTGATCGTTGAGCCGTACCAACCACTGCGGATCGGTTGCCCGCGCGGTGCGGCGTGCGGCGGCGCTGCCCTCGGTGTCGTCGCCGAAGCCCTCACCGCGCCGCTCCACCAGCCGCCACGCGTAGCCGGCCTCGTGCCCGGCGAACCAGCTGCTGCGCAGCGCCTCGTCCAGCTCGTCGTCCCCGCCGGGAGCGTCGAAGGTGTCGATGGTGCCGTGATAGAGGGCTGACAGCAGATCCCCGTTCTCGGCCGAGCGGGTCTGGTGCGCGGTCAGTGCGGCGGCGGCATCGCCGACGCTGTGCCCGACCGCGACCTTGAGGGGGGCGTTGACAGGATCGGGCTTGTCCGAGGGCGGCTGGTAGTTCCGCTGCTTCCAGGTGACGCCCAGCGCGGTGCCGACATACAGCGTGTTGCGGAGCGTGCCTGGAACGGTGCCGGGGAGAGCCCACCCGAGCGCTTCCAGTACGGCCGCGGGATCGGTGCGGTCCGGCGGCAGCAGGCCAGGGATGTCGAGCGCCTGCGCCAGGATGTCGGCGGGTTGCTCGGAGTACCAGCCGACAGCCAGGTAGGACAGCCGGTTGTCCGGCGGATAGGTGTCGATCACGCCGTCTTTGAGGTCTTCGAGGTCGTCGTGGAAGGAGAAGACGCCCTCGTGGTAAGGCTCGTAGGCGGCGAAGGCCGGCATCCCGGGCCCGACCGCGGTCAGGAACGGCTCGCGCCGCCCCGGATCGCTCCACGGCTCGTCCGTGACGTCGGTGACCAGGCTGAGGAACGTGGTCTCCGTCGACTCCGGGTCCCGGAACCGCGGCGCCTTCAGCTTGGCCCAGTCGTCCCGGTCCGGGTAATCGCTCTCGAGGTAGTCGCTGTGCACGAGCCAGCCCTTGGCGTGCACCGTGTTCCGGTTCGCCGGCGTCGGCCGCCCCTTGGGATCGAAGTACCGCACGATCAGCCACCGGTTCGGCACCAGCGGGAACGTGGTCACCTCGGTCTTCTCGTCGTAGTGCCCGGCCGCGAGCGCTTCGGGGAACTGCCACTGCAGGCGCACCCCGAACGGCACCTGCTCCTCGGCGCCCTGCCCGGCAGGCGATTCCGGCGGTGTGCCTTCCTCCAGCATCAGCTCGTAGTCCGTGCGCCAGCGGGAGAACGGCCCGCCGGCGGAGTTCACCATGTCGTTGGACACCAGGGCGTGGAGCCGGATCGGGACGATCAGGTCGGTCGTGTCGCCCGGTTCCGTGCCCGCGGCGGGTTCGATGGCGTCGGTCATCTCAGTGGTCTCCTTCACGAGCCCTGGCCGGGCACCAGTTGCTGCTCCAGCGGCGCGTTGACGAGTTGCACGGCGAGCTGTGCCGGATGCAGATCGGACAGCGAGTGCGCCTGCGCGAGCGGCTTGATCAAGCCGTCGTTTCCTTCGAGCCGGAGGACGTCGGCGACGCCGCCCTCCTGCGGCGGGCGGAGGTATTTGGAGAACACCGTGTCCGAGCCGGTGGGGAAGTACCGGCCGGGCAACGTGGCGCCCAGCGGGGGGTCCTGGCCGGCCCTGAGCTGTCGCAGCCCGATCACCTCGCGTTTGGCGGAGTCGGTGTCGACGCCGAAGTGGATGCCCTCGCTCGGTTCGCGGATGAGCACGTGGTCAGGGACGTCGTCGAACAGGCACAGCAGGATGTCCGAGGCCACCAGCTCGCGCCGGATCTCCGTCAGCTCCCGCGCCCCCTTCTTGCCGACGACGACCAAGTCCGGCCACGCCGGCACCAGGTCCGAGCGCATCAGCAGCCCGGCAGCCGGATAACCCGTCCGGTCCCCGGACCGTGTCGCGGCCCGCAGCGACAGGTCGCAGTGCTGGTCGAGGGAGGTGTGCACGGCCACATCCCGAGCCCCGGCCAGCAGCGCGTCGATCCACACCGGGTCGACGCGGAACAGGCGCAGCGACTCCTCGGGCAGCATCCGGAAGTCCGGCACCAGATACGAGAACGGCACCGATCGCAGGGTCCTGAGCTCGGTGAGCCGGTCGGCCAGCGTGCCGGCCCGGTGGCTCGCGACCGACAGCAGCGTCGCGGCCCGGGCGTCGTCACCGAGCGCGGCGCGGGCGTCGGCGCGGCTCAGCCGGTCGAGCCGGACGGGCTTGGGCACCGCCTCCTCCGGAAGCTGCGGCGCACCGAGAGCGTCGACCAGCATCCGGCCGCCGCGGTTCGCGGCCAGCCGGGCCAGGGCGCTGAGGCCGAACCGGGTCCCGTCGGCCGACGAGACGCCGACGGCGGAGCGCACCGGGTCGTTCGCCACGGCCATCATCCGCACCGCCGTGTTCGCCAGCTCCCGCCGGGCCCGCGTCATCTCCTTCCCGTAGGACGGGTCGGCCAGCCCCACGGTCCGGCCGAGCGTCCACGCGGCGGCATAGGAGACGTCGAAGACGCCGTACGTACGGTCATAGGCGAGGGCGAAGTCGGCGGTGGTGTGCGGGTTTGAGGTGTCCAACGCCGGGATCTCCTGCGCGGTCAACGGCGTGAGGGGCCCGCGGTACCAGGCATAGGTGTGCTCGCCGGTGATCGGCCGGTGTGGCACCGGCGCGTACCCGAGACGCAGCCGCTCCAGCGCGTACGCCTCCTCCGCGCTCGGCAAGCGGGGAGCCTTCGCCGGACGCGGCATCCGCAGTGCCAGGTTCTCCGGATCCCTGTTGCCCGGCGCCACCAGGTTCGCCAGGATCCCGGCCGCGTCGAACGCCGCCGTTGGGTCGTTGCGGAACGACCACGACCACAGTGACACCAGCCGTACATGGTCTACCCCCGACGGCAGCGTCCCGCCCAGGTGCTGGTCGAAACCCTCCAACGACACCAGATGTACCGCGTAGTCGCCTTCGCCGCGCGGGAACCGGTTGGCGGTGACCACGCTGAACGTTCCCTTGATCAGGATCTCGCCGTCCGCCAGCAGCTTCGGCTCGTCGACGTCGCGGACGTGCGCCAGGTAGTAGAGCTCTTGCTCCCGCGGCAGGACGGCCGTGAACACCGACGCCGGGACGTCGATGGTCCGGCAGTTGCCCGCCAGCGCGGGCTCGTCGAGACCGGTCAGCGCCGGACCGAGCACCGTCTCGTCGTCGCCCGCAAGCAGCTCGGCCACCGTCCGCTCCGTCGTCAGGGCCAGGCCCTCGGGGTCGTCGGGCAGCTCCCCGGCCCGGAACAGCATCAACGCCAGCCACGGCGCGCGCCGCTCCGCCCGTGACCACTTCGGCTCCCGCTCCCATGGCAGGTACTCGCGGGTCAGGGTGATGTGCGGCAGCACGAGCCGGAAGTCGCCGTCCGCACCGCGCGCCGGATAGACCGCCTGCACGGTTGCGCCATCGAGCATGAACTGCGGCGCGCGGATCTCGAACTGTTCGCCGGCACGGGGGAGCGGATCGCTGCCGTCGACCGGTGTCGTGCCCTCCTTGAGGGCGTGTTCGACCTCGATCGTGTACGTCCCGGCGGTCGCGGCCGGGCTCATGTGGTCGATGAACTTGACGTCCAGCAGCTCTTGTGAGGCGCGGGTGCCGGCGGTGAACGGTCGGGTGGCCACGGTGTCAGCTCGCCATCGTCGTCGGGAGCACCAGCGGTGCGTCGGTCAGGGTGTTCTGCGCGCGGGAGGCGTACTGATCGAGCGCGCCGTCGGGCTGCGCGTAACCCCAGCGCTCCAGCGCGTCGTGGACGGCCGTTCGCTTGTCCTTCACGCCGCTCGCGGTCAGGGTGTCGGCGATCAGACGCGGGCTGGTCGGGTCGGCTGCGGGGACCGGCCCGCTGGCGGCCGCGTCGCGCAGCGGCATCTGGCCTTCCGGCAGCGCCTCCACGCCGAGCGCCTCGGTGCTGATCGGCCCGACCTCGTCCCCGACCGAGGGATCGGGGATTTCGATGCGCAGGCCGACGAGGTGGCCGGGGATCAGTCCCTCCGCCAAGTCCGGCTCACCCGGCGCGCCCCACAGCGCGCTCGGCACGTCGCGCGTGATCTGGGTGATCGTCCAGCCGTACCGCTGACAGGCGAACTCGCTGCCGTTGCGTTTGATGGTGACCCGGTGCTCGGAGGTCAGGTCCCGCTTCGCCATCGGGCGGATGTCGACGGCTTTGCCGCCGTCACCGAACGGGACGTCGTTGACGTAGGTTTCCGACGCGGGCAGCGCCGAGATGGTCTCCACGATGAACCCGGCGGCGGTGATGGCGGTCGGCGCGTGCGCGAGGGTGCGGGCCGCGAGCTCGGCGGGGTCGATGTCCGGCAGCAGGCCGGCGAGCGGGGTGATGGCCAGCGGATCGGGCAGCTGCTGGCGGAACTCCCGCCAGTCCTGCGTCGGCAGCGGCGGCCGGGAGGCACCGAACCCGAAGCTGAAGCCGATGAACCAGACCTTGACGCTGACCCGGCCGCCCAGCGGCGGGGTCCACAGGTCGATGCCCACGCCGACCTCGATGGAGACCCGCACCTTCACGAACCAGACCTTGATCGTGAAGGCGACACCGATACGGACGCCGATGCTCACTTCCAGGTAGAAGGGGTTCCACTGGATCAGGGCGTCGACATACGCGGTGAACCAGGCGGACAGCAGGCCCTTCTCGTAGCGGGCCTCCAGGCGGCCGCCGGCCATGATCGCATTCGGGGTGAGCGCGGTGTACATCTGAGAACTGACACGGATGGTGTTGTCGGGTGACCAGATGAAGCCCATGCGCGCCGGGCGCGGATAGTGCGCGGGGACGTTGTAGGAGGGGTGGTACCCGCCGGCGGTGATGGCGAAATCGCCCGGGCTCGGACCGCCGGTCCAGAGGTAGACGGCGATGCCGCCGGTCAGACGCGCGGACTCGTGGAAGATGAACGAGCCGTCGGCGACGGCCACATCCATCGACAACAGGCCCTTGCGGTCCTCGTAGCCGAGCCGCAGGTCGATGTTGAGCCGGGCCTGGACCTTGCGGCCGGGCTCGGCGTTCTTGGGGAACGTCACCGTGGTGCGGCCCAGCAGCATCACGGCCAGCTCGTTGCCGAACTTGACCACGGCCAGGGCGCGGGACTGGATGAACTTGAACGAGGTGAACTGGACGCCGACCGCGCCCCAGTAGCTGCCGGCCACCGGCCGCACCCACGCATCCGGGCCCATCAACAGCTCGAGGATCTCCTGCGGCGACGGCGACCCGGAGCCGGTCAGGCGACGGACGAGCGGGAACTCGCCGACCTCGTCGATGGCCGGCAACCGCACGTCGCTGTTGACGCCGAAGCCGCCGGACAGCCCGGTGACGGTGAACGCCGGCGGTCCGAACAGGGCCACGTCGCCGACACCGCCGGCCTCTCCGAACAGGAAGACCGAGGACCAGCCGTCGCGACTGCGGGCGTAGGTGCCCAGCGCGGTCATGGCGAAGAACTTCGCCTCGACCGCGACCGACCCGCCGAGCAGCACGGAAAAGCCGGGGGCGGGGCGGTTCTCGAACGCGCCGGCGATGCTGAGCGGCGGCTTGTCCATGCGCAGGGCCGCGCCGGACAGCACCGGCTGGGCAGTTGGGGCGGCGAGGTCGGCGTCGACGGCGATGCCCAGTCCCAGCAAGGTGAACTCGACCGGGCCGACCTGGAGGGTCGCGTCGAAGGCGAGGAAGACACGCTGGTCGGTGTAGCCGAGGGCGATCCGGTTGAGGCGGAGCGGGCCGATGGCGAGGTCGAGGTCGCGGCCGGCGTCGACGGATCGAGTCCGTCGGGCGGGGAGGTTGGCGCCGCCCCGGCGGTTCCAGATCTCCAGGACAAGGGGCGGCTGCTCGTCCCCGCCGACGGTATAGGCGAGGGTGAGGCAGAGTCCTGCGAGGGGGGCTTGTTCGGGGAAGGCGGGCATGGCGGCGGTGACGGCGCCGTCCGGGGCAGCCGGGACCGGGGCTCTCAGGTCGGTCGGGAGCACCGCCGTGCCGACCCGCCCGTATGCTGCCGCGCCGAACTCCTCCACTTCCGCCAGCAGTTCGTTCGCCGCTACGGCGGCTGCTTCGTCCCAGCTCGCTGACGTGAGTGCGAATCCGACGCCTTCCATCGCCACGTCGCGGTCCGCCGGGATCAGGTCCCCGACCATCGGCAGCTGCGTGGCCGCGGCGCGGAGCCCCACTCGGGCCGCCGCGCCGAACGCCCGGTCCACAGCCGCAAAGGCCCACGACGTGTATCCGGCCACCGCCGCGAGTGCCGTTCGCTTGGCACCCGGCTCGTACCACAGCGTCAGGGAGTCCAGCCGGGGCAGCAGCGCGGCCGGGGTGTCGGCCGGGCCGCCGAGCCCCAGTGCCGACAGCAAGTCGAGGCCGTCGACCGGCTCATTGCCGGCGTCCCACTTCGCCGCCAGCCACTTACCGGCCTCGCCCCGCGCCGCCTGCACGACGAACCTCATCGGCCGGGTCGGCAGCGTCAGCTCCAGCGTCCCGGAGATGGCCGTGTCGCCGCCGCTTGCGGCGATCCGCAGCTCCAGTGCCGCACTCTTCTCACCAAGGACGACGGTGCTGTGCACCACCATGGTGACGTTCGCCTGGTCGTCGAACTCGACGAGCAATTCTTCGATGGTCAGGTCCGCGACGAACGCCGGTGGCGTGATCCCCAGTGCGGCGAACACGTCCGCGGGCCGGATGCCGGCGCCCTGAGCCCGGAACGACCAGCCGGCGCTCGTCCAGGTTCCGGTGACGTCCAGTGTTCCCGTATCGCCGATCCGCCACTGCGCGCTCACCTCGCCCGCGGCCTGGTCGCCGAAGGTCGAGACGGTCAGCGTCACGCCGGTCAGCTCGATCCGGTCGCCGCCGATGCGCCAGGCGTTCTGCAGCGTGGCGGAAAAGCTGTAGCCACGGGCCGGCGGCGGGTTCAGGTCGCCCTCGACATTCAGCGCACTGACCATCGGGTCGTCGGGGACACTCATCCCCGGCGGCAGCGAGCCGGTCAGCGAGGCCAGCGGGAAAGGCTCGGTGAGCGTCCCGCTCAGAGTCTTGTCCGGATAGGCGACGTGCACGTCCACGAGCACGTCGGCACCCAGTCGCACCCTCCCGCCGACACCGACCAGCAGCTTCGGCGACGCGCTGAGCGGGTTCTCGACCTGGAACTCCGCGGCCAGGGCCTCGATCTTCAGCGCGCCGGGGATTGCGTCCCACTCGGTGTCGAGCGAGACCGTCATGCTTGCTTCCAGCCAGTCGAAGTCCACGGCTTGCGAGCGTGCGTCCTGCGCGGCCTGCCGCGGCACGAACTTGATCGCCAGCCCGGTCAGGGCGAGTGCGACGGCGCTGGGTACGTCCGGCGGCAGCTGGAAGTCACCGGGGCGCAGGTTCGCGAAGTCCAGCAGGTCATCCAGGCTGTCCAGCGACACGTCCGGGAACGTGCCGGTGACGGACCACTGCTGGCCCGAGCCCAGCGGCGCGTAGCCCCACACGTAGGGCTTCGGCTCGGCCTCGGAGTTCGGGAAGTTCAGGTCCGCCCCGAACCCGAGCCGGCCCTGCACTCCGCCGTCGGCCTTCGGCTCGGCCCCGAACACCACATGCAGTGGGCCGAGCCCGATGCGCTCCAGGGCGGCCGGGATCCCCTTCACCTCGTCCGGCAGTCCCTCGCCCTCGGGCAGCCGAATGTCCACCCGTACTCCCACTACGTACTCCCACGCCTCGTCTGGCAGGAAGAACACTGTGGCTGCGGAGGTGACCTGCGAGGCCAGCCGGATCGAGCCGACCATGGACAGCCGGTCCACATCCGCGGCGACGTCGCTGACAAGGTCGATCACACCGTCCGGGAGGAAGCGCCGGAAGAGGTCGAGGATGTCAGGAATGCCCAGGTCGACCGGCCCGATCTGGAACGAGCCCTCGCCCTGGGCGATCTCCAGGGCTTTGCGAAGAGCGCTGACGGAAAGTGGCATAACCGCATCGAGCTCCTACCCATGGCGGATAGCGGGGATCATCATGGAGTGACAGTGCGTTATTGCAGGGTAACCCTCTGGCGTCGGAACCTATCGTTGCTCATGCGATGAGGGAAGGGTGCCTATCCCCGCAATGACCGTGGCGGACGCAGCTTGCTCATGGGCTCTGCGAGGAGGCGTACGAGCGTCCCGGTGGCCGGAAACCCTCCCGCCCTCTGTCCGCCGTGACGGACTCCCTGGCCGCATCGACTCACCGGCCCCGCGCCGCCCGACGAGACGAGGAGCGCCAACAGCCGTGCCTGGCTACAAGCCGAAGGTCAAGGGCTTCTGACCTCGACGCGCCGCACACTCCTGGCAGGGGCGCCCGGCAACTTCATCGAGTGGTGCGACTTCGGTGCGTATATGTCGGCCGGATCGCGCTGCTGCGATCTCGCTCTGCGCTTCGGTAGTGTCCTCGGCACGTTCTCCCCGTTTCGTACGCTGCTGAACCGGAGGCTTGTATGGCTAATATGACGTGTTTCAGGGGTGAGAAGGAGAATCGCTGGGGATCGGCCGCACTCCGGCTGAACGACGGTCTGACTGTGCGAAAGCCCTGGATCGGGGGCATGCTCCCCGATATCAATGCACAGCAGGTATGGGCGAGGCTCATGCAGGACATCAAGCAGCAGGCCAATGACGACGTCAACGCCTACGCGCAATACCTGAGGGCAACGGGACGGGATTTCGCGCTCGCGACGGCCCGGATCTTCGACGGGTCGTTCGAGGACGACTTCAACTACGAGATGGCAATTCCCTCCGCGCGGACCTTCCTGTGGGAGAAGAAGAGCGGAGTCTGGACGGTCGGCAGCGAGGTTCCCTGGGTGGAGAGCACCAAGGACATCACGAACCACTACATCGTGCTTAATGCCGCCACCCCGGCCGCGTCGACAGTGCTCGGCTTCGGGCACAAAACGGGAACGTTTGAAGTTACGTTCCTCACCGACGTGCGGACGAGCTGGCTGGAAAAGGTGAACAAGGCACCCGTGTCCGAGGTGAGGGTCAAACCCAAAAAGGACTTCACCGCAGAAGAACGCATCCTCATGCGGGACTTGGTGCGCCCGCCCGGGAAGTTCTAGCCTCGAGCTTTCGTGACGGTCTGCCGAGGGAGTCGGCAGACCGTTTCACGTTCTGCGGTGATGCGTTGCGGTTATGTTCGTGACGAGGATGCGGGAACGACGTTAGAGGCCCCAGTTGACAACGGCTGGGGCGGAACAGTGATCGCTGCTCCCGACCGGGGGCTGTGGGCGTGTGCCAGGACATTCCCGTCACTCAGGGGACACGCGGCTCCAGGATGCGAGGATGTCTACTCCTTCTCTGAGCACGTCACGGACGTCCTTCACCAGCTGAATGCCGTCGCCCTGAGCCAGGCCCTCGAAGCGCACCCCGCACACGGTGCGTACTCGGTGCACCGCACCGTCGGAATCGGTGGCGCCAACTCCCTCCGAAACCACAGGTGTTTGGACCCCTGCAGGGTTGCTACTGTGGTGCCATCACTGGCATCGAGTCTCGACCCTGAACGCTGTCGAGGTCTGGGTCACCGCGTGCCACATGACCCCCGGGAGTCGGCCTGTTTCCCGGCGTAGCGCCGCCGATGCTGACTTTGTGCTGACTTGCTGACCTCGAAATGCCCTCTGACCTGCAACGATGCCTTGCCGTGTCTCTTCGGCTTCCATTGGCACCAGGTTGGTGGCGGTGTTGGGTTGGCCAGCATCTTTGCAGCTCAGAGGTGGTACAGGTCGGATTGGTGCATGTGCATGTGCATGTGCATGTGCATGCATGTGCATGTGTCGCCACCTGTCACTACCTCTGGCAGGGTGCATGCTGACTCAACGCCGACTTTCCTGACGTGCCGTCAGGTGTGGAGAGCGCCACTGGCCGAGGGCCCCGCCCGTGCCGGTCAACGGCTCACCTCCGCCTGCGCAGAGAGTACGCCACGCTGTGCTGTCGTACACCGTCAGGAGCGGATCACCTCCGCCCGTGAGGAGGGCACCACCCCCGGGCGTATCGCTCGATGCCAGAACGCGGTTCACCGTCCACAACCTCCCCGGACAGGACACCTAGTAGCCGCTGGACGGCGAGCAGCGTAGTGCGGTGCTGGATGTGAGGTCACCAAAGGGCGGATTGATCCGCGGCTCTCTAAGCCTGACGCTCTGTCATCGCTCAGGCGGAGGTGAGCCGGCCCCCTGCAACTCCTGCCTTCGTACCAACTGCACCACGCTGCCTCCCAGTTCGAATGGGTCTGGTGCGACCCTACTCAGGCCAGCGTGCGCCTCAGAAGGAATCCGCCCTGCGGCAGATGGACCGCGACGCAATGGGCAGCCGCGGCACATGAGAATGCCGGTATCCGCGTCGGACTCAGGCCGTGCGCGATACATGGCGGACGTACACCAGCCCCTCTTGAAGCCACTCGCGGGGGTTCCGTCGGCTTTCAGGGCCGGATCGACCGACAGGAGACGCCGGCCCGGCGTCAGGCCGCACCGATGCAGTATGATCATGATGAAGCTTCGGCCCGCAGGCCGCAGCCCCGCGTCTGTGGTCCAAGGAAGGACGTCCACCAGCCGGTGGGAGATGCAGGTGCAAGGCCTGCCGGGCGCTCTGCCAGAGGGGCCCTTCCTCGTACGGGAAGGGCCCCTTTTTTCAATGGCGGCCCGCTCTCTGGGGGTACCAGTCGTCAGGCAGCCTCCGTGTCCCGTCAAACTGATGCGGGCCATGGATCACGGACCGAACCGTATGCCTTATCGCCAGGAGCGAGGGCTGTACCAGCGGATCTTGTGCGGAGGCAGCCGCCGGGCGAAGAATTCGGCGAGCTCGGCCTGCTGAGCATCGTCGAGAGCCCGTTTCGGGATGAAGCTGGACGCCCCGCTGATCTGCCGCACGAACCAGAATCCGGAGCGCTCCCAGGCCTCGCGGTACGCATCCCAGCCGATCTCTGCCTTACTGACTGCGGTTCGCAGAGCGAACGTCTCCTCGGTGACACGCACCGTCCACGGCTCAGCGAACAGCGCTGCGGATCTGCGAGGCGCGAGGCGGACGACCACCTCCAGGAACACTGGCAAACCCAGACCGACGCAGAAGGGCGTCATCGCCGGACGGTCCGACAGCAGGCTGATCAGACCAACCACAACCATCAGCGCGCAGATGATCAACATCCCGCGAATGGTCGGTGATTTCCGTATCACTCCGCGGTACTCGCGGGTGGTCAGGTGAAACGTGGCGGAGATGTCCATGGGGTGAGGAGCTTCCTTCGGGGCCAGTCGGAATTCGCGCCAGAGTACCGGAGGCACTGCCAGCCGCCGTTGGCTCGATGGGCCGTGCTGAGCTACTGCACGCGGCAAATCGGATGGTGCCCCCTCCTGCGGCACCCTGGTTCACACAAAAGCCAAAGATCATTACGGGACAGCCCTGAGCGGGCGCACGACGGCGGCTACGGCGCCGTGCCCCCGTCTCAGGCCATCAGGGATGGCGGGACGGCCCTTGCGGTCGGTGCAAGGGCGGCGGGAGTCAGGTGCCCCCGCCGCCGATGAAGGGGCCGTTCCCTTGCGCGCAGGGTTACTCCCCGCGCATCCAGTCGGGAGATTTCACGCCCCAGAACTCGTTGAGTTCCAGGCAGAAAGACCGAGATTCCCGGCCCAGTTCTCCCCAGATCAAATGAAGATCAAACCCTCTGTCCCAAGCCATCAACAGCGGTTCGAGGAAACCGGTTCCCACTGCGGTGCGGTCCTCGTGACCTTTGGTAGCCATGATGCGTTCCAGGACGCCGAGGACTCTCCTGCGCTCCTCCGCGGGCATCGTGGGAACGTTTCTACGGAACGCGCCGGCGAGCAGGGGCGGTCCGTTCCTGGAGAACTTCGACGGCCGACGGGGCGACCTCATCGGCATCATCGGCGGTTACAAGACCGGCGGCCCCTACGATCACACCAGCTACACCTCTCAATTCGACGAGGACGTCTTCCGGCTCTACCGGCAGGCCGTCACGGGCATGCCGTCGGATCCGGGCCCGGGCAAGACCGGGGCGTCCATGGGCTCCGCCGACACCTGGACTCATGCCAGGGCCATGACGACCGGCCGCTTCCATACCGCCTCTGTGCGCGACGATGTCAGTGACCTGATCGTGCGCTGGTCCGACGGCGAGCTCCCTCTACCCGGGTAACGGCGCGTACGGGTTCGGCAAGGACATCCAGCTCGTCAAGGACAAGGCATGGCAGCAGGCCGCGGTCATCACCGCCGGCGACTTCACCGGTGACGCGAACTACGACCTCCTGGTCCGCTGGACGGACGGCAGGCTGACCCTCTACAAGGACGTCAACGAAAGCACCAAGCTGACGCACAAGGTGGAGCTCAAGGGCCCCAACGACACCTGGACCCATGCGAGCACGATGAACGCCGGACGCTTCGGCGGCGGTAACACGCGCAGCGACGACCTCATGGTCACCTGGACCGACGGTGAAGTGACGCTCTACACCAACGTCGACGCCAAGGGCCTGCACGCCGAGAAGCAGCTCGTCAAACCACCCGACACCACCTGGCCGCACGCCCGCGACATCGCAGCCGGCGACTTCCGCACTGGAACGGGGGACCAGGACCTATTCGTCCGCTGGCGGAAACCACTGCCGCGACCGAGCCATTCGGAACACGAGGACGCCCAGGGGGCGAGGAAGGCACCTTGGCGTCGAACTGCCTTTCCCCCGGAGGGAAATTGAGTTCGGGCGAGATCACCCTGACGGGTGGCGTGGGGGGCCGTCGGGGGATCGGGTCGTGAGGCCGATCAGCAGGTGCTCTCGTCTCGCCTGCCTCGGCGACGCCGGCTTCATGCGCGGCGGCGTACGAGCGGTGTGGTGGTCACTCCGGCGGCGGCCCGTGCGTGGGCCGCCGCCGGCCCGTGCCCCCGGTGCAGCTCGGGGCCGGGCAGCCGCAGCGTTGCCTGGTCCACGGCGAGCCATGCGGCCACCGGACGGCGGGTGGCCGTATGGCTGCCGAGGGGGCGGTGACGGTGTTACGGGCGTCCGGGATCGTGGTCCTTGCAGACCTGAAGGTCGCTGTCAGAGCTGCAACCGATCAGGTCGCTGTTCTTGCCGTCGGTCCCCTCCTTGGCCGGGACCGTGGCGGTGCCGACGCCCGTCCACGAGTTCCCCACGTCGTTGGTCATCGTCCAGGTGCCGGTCACCTTCTTCGTCAGCTGGGCGCGCAGGAACCAGCCGTACTGATTGGGCTTGATGTGTATGGTGGCGGATCCGCCCTGCGTGTTGTCCGTCCGCCAGCTGTTCGACCAGTTCCCCTGGATCGCGACGTCGACGTTCAACTTCACCGGCCCGTCGCTCGCACCGAGGGTCACGCCTGTTGTGGTGGTGACGGATCCGCCCGCGGTGTAGGTGTGGCCCGTGGTCTGACTCCAATTCGTCATCTTGTCCATGGTTTCGCTGGTTCCGTTCACTATCCGCCCGCCGTCGGCTGTCACGTTCTGGAAGTCACCGAGGGTCGCCGTCGTGCTGTCGTCCACCTTGTACTCGGCCCTCGGGACGACGCCTGACTTGGCGTCGAACTGCTTCAGGGCGTACTTGACGGCCATCGTGCGCAGCTCGCGCACGGGTGCGGCGATGCGCCAGTTCTGCGCCGCGTTGTTGCTCTTGCAGGCGCGGACTGCGACCGTGGCCGAAGAGGTCACGGCCCCGGGGACCATGCACTTGTCATCGCCGACGTGGCGGATCAGAAACCTCTCTGCGTCCTCCGGCGCGTCGCTCACCGGCTGTACATACCACTTCTGCGCGGCGGCATCAGCGCAGTCCGACTCGGTGAGGTCACCGGCGTAGGCAGCGGTGGCCACATCGACGCACTTGCTGGACACGCCGTTGATCAGGCGGAAGGTTCCGTCGTCATGGGGATCGATCGTGAATTGCTGAGGCGGCGACGAGGTGACGAGGTCATAGACCGTCCCGTCGGCGTGCTCGTAGGCCCGGTTGAGCCACAAGCTGCTGTCACGCTGTGAAATGTGGGCAGAGAGCTGACTGATGAGGCCGTCGGTGTCCGCGTGCGCGGCCGGCGTGTTGTGCGGCGCCAACACGAGTGCCAGCGCCGCAACGGGGACGGTCAGCATCGCGGCGGTCCTCCGCGATGACGGTCTCCGGGGGATCATCTCAACGGTCATGGTGGCCGTTCCTCTTTCCGTAAGTGCTCCGGGGCCTGGTCAGCTGACCCCGAGCGGTGCCTGTGGCACGGTCTCCAGGCCGAAGACCCCGCCCTGACCGGGCGGCAGTTCACCCGTGGGCCTGGTCGGCCGTGGGGCTGTCAACATAGGCGCGGGCGGCCGGCTGTACATCCGTCACTTGACGGACATGCCCTCAGTTACGTGAGCCGGACCGCGGTGTCCCGCGGCCTGTCCGGCGCAGGCGGATCGTCCGTGCTCCTGCGGCGGATGACTTCGGCGGCGAGTTCGACCCGCGAGGTCATCCCCAGCTTCCGGAGAATGTGCGACACATGGGAGCCGACGGTGCGCCGCGAGAGGTACATACGGGCCGCGATCTCGGGGTTGGAGTGTCCGGAGGCGACGTGGGCGGCGACGATGTGTTCGGTGTCGGTCAGCGCCTCCCATCCGTGGCGGGTACTGCTGCGCGGTCTGCGTGCGCTGCGGTGGATGGCGTGGGCGCGCAGGCGGGACAGGGCGCGGGCCGCGTCCCACTGGGCGTCCAGACGTGTGTAGATCTCCCATGCCTGGTCGAGCAGGGCGCGGGCCCGTTCCGGTCGCCGCTGCTGGGCCAGTAGTTCGGCCGCGTCGGTGCAGGCGTGTGCCTCGCTCAGCGGCCTGGGTGCCTGCCGGTAGCAGCGGGCTGCCTCCAGCAGCAGATCCGGGTCCCCGGCCAGCAGCCCCTGGCACCGGAGGGCATCTCCGAGGTGGTACGGGGTGCCACTGTGGTCGGCCCGTCTGCGTGCGGCTTCGGCGTAGCGCAGTGCGTTCGTGGTGTCGTTGCGGGTCAGGGCGAGTCGTACGAGATCGGGCGTCAGGAAGCCGAGGATCAACTGGCCCGGCAGCTGGCCGCCCACGCCACGGTCGAACGCGGCGGTGAGCCGGGCGTAGGCGCGCTCGGGATGGCCCCGGGTCTCGTCCGCGAGGGCTTGGGCGCGCAGTGGCAGGCATTCGTAGAACCAGGTGACGGTACCGCTGTCGGTCGCCGGGGCCGCGGCGGCCAGATGAGCCTCGGCGGCGGACTGCCGGCCGCGGTGCAGCGAGATCAGCGCTGCCACCGCCCGCAGTGGCCGGCGCATCTCGAGGTGCTTGCCGGGGGCGAGCCCGGCCTCTGTCGCGGCGAGAGCGTCGTCCCAGCGGCCGGCGTGGAATGCGAGCAGGGCACAGGAGAGGTGGTACCAGGGCAGGTAGCTGCCTCCGGTGTGCTCGGTCGTCTCTTGGACGGCGGCGAGGGTGCGCTGCGCGTCCTGGTGCTGGTCGAGGTCCATATAGCTGTTGGCCAGGGCGAGTTGCCGTCTGATCCGCTGTGCCGGATGCAGCGGGTGCGGCGTGAGACGGGCGGCGTGCCGGGCGAGTTCCAGGGCTTCGGTACCAGGAGCTTCGAGGAAGCGTTTCGCCGCCAGGGTGTGCAGGGCGTTGGCCAGGGCAGCCGCGTCGTCCCTCGCTTCGGCCGCACGCCGGGTGGCCGCCGCGACAGCGCCGGCCTCCGGCAGCCTGCCCAGTGTGAACCGACACAGTGCGCTGAACGCCCGGAACCGGATGACCTCGAGCGCCGGTACCCCCGGCCTGCCGCAGGCGGCGTGGATCTCGGCGAGCGCCAGGTCGGGGCGGCCGCGGGCGAAGGACGCATGGACGATGACCCACCGCAGCGGAGTTTCCCGCCCCGGGGTGCGGGGGCCGGCCAGTGCGCAGCGGGCGGTCTCCTCCGCCTCGGCCAGACGGCCGGTGGAGAGCTCCGCGACGGCGCGGTGGAGCTGGAGTTGGTCGCGGCGTGGATCAGTGGGGTCGGCGAGCGCCAGTGCCCGGCCGATCAGCAGGAGCGCCATGGCGGGTTCCCGGGAGGTGAGGTGGACCGCGGATCCCAGGAGCCAGTCGGTCAGGAAATCACCGGACGCAGGCGACGCGGGCAGCAGATGCTCGGCGACCCGTTCGGGAACCGCTCCGGCGCCGGCAAGGGCCTGCGCCGTCCTCAGGTGCAGCATGGCGCGGGCCGGTGTCGGCACGGCGTCGTAGAGGGCATGTCGTATGAGGTCGTGGCGGAAGACCAGCCGGTCGCCGGCAGCCCGCAGAATTCCCGCCGTCTCGGCCTCCGCGACGATGCTGAGCAGTTCATGTGCCGGCCGGTCGAGGACCGCTGCGAGCTCGGTGAGGGTACAGCCGGCTCCCAGCACCGAGGCGGCGCGAAGCGCGTGCAGCACCTCGTGGCGCAGATACCGCAACCGGTGGTTGATCAGTGTGGTCAGCGACGGTTGCGGGCAGTCGGCAGGGACCTCCGCGAGCCCGTCGCGGAGGTCGATCGCGTCCTCGCGCTGCAGGGCAGCGGCCAGCTCCGTGACGTACAAGGGGTTTCCGGCCGCTCCCTCGGCCATGCGTCGCAGCCGCGGACCGGGCGCACCGCCGCACAGGCCGGCCAGCAGGGCCGACACGGCAGGCGGACTCAGGGGGGCCAGCTCCAGTACCGGGTGGTTGCCGAGAGCCAGACTCCGGGAGAGACGGTCGACTTCCCCTTGGGGCACCGGCCGATAGGCTCCGACGAGTAGCAGTGGCAGCTGGTGGACCGACCGCAGCAGCCGTTGCACCACCAGCAGGCTCGCCGAGTCCGCCCACTGGAGATCGTCGAGGAACACTGCCACCGGCTGCTGCGTACACAGGTCGTCGATCAGGCTGAGCACCGTCTCGACGGCGGCGAAGTCCGACCCGGCCGCTTCGCCCCTCCGGCTGGTATCCCGTAGCGGTCCTCGCCCCGCAGGATCTCGCCGGCCCGCGCCGGACAGACATCTGCCGATTCCGCATCCACCGCCAGGCAGGCCGAGAACACCGCGAACGGGCGCTCCGTTCCCGCTCCTGTGCTGCCGCGTGCAGCACCCGCATGCCCAGCGACCCGGCAGTTTCCGCGGCCAGTTCCAGCAGGGCTGTCTTGCCCAGGCCGGCCTCGCCGACGACGAACGCCACCTGACCCGTGCCCGCCTTCGCGGCCCCCGCCCATCCCGCCATCTTCGCCAGTTCGGCCTCACGGCCCACCGGCCGCCCTGAGAAATGCACCACGCCGCCTCCTCTGAACCTCGCGTACCACCTGCGGAGACGCACCGAGGCGGGTCCCATTACGCCACTCGGGCAAACTTGCGAAGAAGTTCAGCTGTGGGTCACCGGGTGCGGGATGGGACAGCGCTCCCGCTCGCCGCCCTGGTGATCAGTCCGGAGGCTGCCCCGGCATGACGGCCGGGGTCCCCGGTTCCGGTAGCCGGGGACCCCTGCTGCTGAGATCTGCTCGTCGTGGACACCCCAGTTCGGATGCCGCCCGGCCTTGCCTCAGGTGCCGCCGTTGAGTGCGCCCGCCGTTGGCCTCGGGGCGGGTTCGGTGTCTGGCGTCGGCTGGGCTTCGTGCCGGGCTTGAGCGGTCCGGGGGCCGGGGATCAGTGCGGCGATGACGGCGGAGACGAGGGCGAGTGCGCAGCCGATGATGAGGGCGGTGCGGAAGCCGTTTTCCGAGGTGAAGGTGTGGCCGCCGACCGTGGTGGTCATCTGGGCGAGGACGACGCCGACGACGGCGGCTCCGATGGAGGTGCCCAGGGAGCGCATGAGGGCGTTGAAGCCGTTCGCGGCTGCGGTTTCGCTGAGGGGGACGGTGCTCATGATGAGGGCGGGCATGGCTCCGTAGGCGAGGGCGACACCACTGTCCATGATCACCAGGGCGGCCATGAGACCCCACGCGGTGCCGGCGAGCAGGAGGGAGGCGAGGTAGCCCGCGGCCAGGACAAGAGCGCCGCTGATCAGGGTGGTCTTGGGGCCTCGGGCGTTGGTGAGCTTCCCGCCGACGGGGGAGAGGACCATCATCATCAGACCGCCGGGCAGCATCCACAGGCCGGCGGCGAGCATGGACTGGCCCAGGCCGTAGCCGGTGGCTTCGGGGAACTGCAGGAGCTGGGGGATGACGAGCATGCTCGCGTACATGCCGAAGCCGATGCAGAGGGAGGCGAGGTTGGTGAGCAGGACGCGGGGGCGGGCGGTGGTGCGCAGGTCCACCAGCGGCTCACGGGTGCGCCACTCGAACCATCCCCAGACGGTGAGGGTCACGGCGGCGGTCGCGAAGAGCGTGAGGGTGGTGGCCGAACCCCAGCCCCAGTCGGCGCCCTTGGACACGGCGAGCAGCAGGGTCACGAGGCCGGCGGCCAGCCCCAGGGCGCCGACGGCGTCGAAGCGCTGCCCCTTGGCGGTGGCGGGGACGTCGGGGACGAGGGTGAGGATCATGACGGTGACGGCGGCTGCCAGGGCGGCGGCGCCCCAGAAGAGCAGGCGCCAGTCGGCGTACTGGGCGACGGCCGCGGCCACCGGGAGGCCGATGCCGCCGCCGATGCCCATGGAGGCGCTGACCAGGGCGATGGAGGAGCTGAGCTTGGCGGCGGGGACGACGTCGCGCAGCAGGGCGATCCCGAGGGGGATCATGCCCATGCCGATGCCCTGAAGCCCGCGGCCGATGATCATCGGGACGATGCTGCCGGCAAGGGCGCAGACCACGGACCCGGCGGTGAGCGGTACGGCGCAGGCCAGCAGCATGCGCCGCTTGCCGATCATGTCGCCCAGCCGTCCGGTGATGGGGACGCACACGCCCGCGACCAGCAGGGTGGCGGTGATGACCCAGGCCGCGTTGGAGGGGGACGTGTCGAGGATCTTCGGCAGGTCGGCCAGCAGCGGGGTGACCAGGGTCTGCATCACCGAGGCGGTGATGCCGGCGAGGGCGAGCGTCGCGATCAACCCGCCGGAGCGGTCGGGCGTGCGCGCATGAGACATAGCGGGTTCCTCGGGCTTGGAGAAGGTGAGGTGCAGCCCGCGGACGCGGTGCACACGGGTCGGATTCCGGGGGCGCGGCCGTGGTGGGCCTGCCGCACCGGAACACAATCAAGAGTCAACTATCGTTTTTGAAGCAAGGGTCGTCAACTCGAATCGATGGTCAACTATCACTTGTTAGGATGCGGGTGTGGATGTGCCGACCGATACCCCCAAGCCATTGCGCGCCGACGCGGCGCGCAACTCCGAGAAAATCGTCCGAGCCGCGCGCCAGGTCTACGCCGAGCGGGGCCCCGATGCCCAGCTGGACGAGATCGCCCGGAGGGCCGGCGTCGGCATCGCGACGCTGTTCCGCCGCTTTCCCGACAAGGGGGTCCTGCTGCGCGCGGTGCTGGACCAGCGGTTCGCGGAGGAGGTCATACCCGCGGTGGACAGGGCCCAGCAGGACACGGATCCGCTCCGCGGTCTGGCCGTGGTGATGGAGGCCGCCTTGTCCTCCGCGGCCGGCGACTACAACGTGCTGGCGGCTGCCAGGAACGCGGGGGTGCTGATGGGAGAGGTCGGCGACCGGTTCTTCGAGGCCCTGGCCCCGCTGGTCGAGAGAGGGCAGCGGGCCGGCGTGATCCGGGGCGACCTCGTGCCGGAGGACATGCGCCGGATCATGGGCATGCTGGTCAGTGTGCTGTGGACGATGGATCCGGGCGAGAGCGGATGGCGGCGCTACGTGACGCTGATGCTGGACGGCCTCTCCCCGGCTGCCGCCAGCCCCCTGGCCCACCCCGCCCCCGCGTTGCGTCGCCCGGAACACTGAACCGAAGCCGCCCGGAACGCTGAACCGAAGCCGCCCGGAACGCTGAACCGAAGAGGATGACCCGGCGGAGGGCCCCCGCCGGGTCATGCTCTTCCATGGGGCGTTGCGCACGTTCTACGGGGTGCTGCGCACGGAGATGGCGGCGCCGGGGCACATGGCGGCGGCCTGCCTGGCCTGGCCGTGCGCCGAGGGGGCCGGGGTGTGGTCAAGGACGATGACGCTTCCGTCCTCGTCGCTCTGGTCGAAGACCGCGGGCGCGGTCAAGGCGCACTGCCCGGACGCGACGCACTTGGACAGGTCGGCTTCCACGTTCATGCCGTCTCCACCTCGCACTCGGGGACTTGGGGCTGGGGTCATCACCACAGGACCGGGACCTCGCCGACGCCGCCGGGCAGCCGTTCGGAGTGCTCGCGCAGGCTGTACGGGTCGACGGCGAGGCGCAGGCCGGGGAAGCGGCGGAAGAGGGCGGTGAAGGCGATACGCATCTCGGTGCGGGCCAGGGCGTTGCCGATGCAGTAGCGGCCGCCGTGGCCGAACCCGAGGTGCGGGTTGGGGGTGCGCTCCGGGTCGAAGGAGTCCGGCTCGGCGAACGCGGCACCGTCGCGGTTGGCGGCGTTGATCGCTACGAGGACGGCATCGCCGCGGGCGATGGTGACTCCGGCGATCGGGACGTCCTCGCGGGCGTAGCGCAGGAGGCCGATTCCGCCGGGGGCGGACATGCGCAGGATCTCCTCGACGGTCGAGTCCACCAGCTCCTCGGGCCGGGCGGCGAAGCGGTCCCGGCGGCCGGGCTCGCTCAGCAGGAACAGCGTGCCGAAGTCGATGCGGGTGGAGGTCGTCTCGTGGCCGGCGAAGAGCAGGCCCGCCGCCAGCCGGGTCATGTCGTCCTCGCTGAAGGTGGGGTCCTCGGCCTGGACCGTGAGGATGTCGGTGACGACATCCTGGCCGGGCTGCTCGCGTTTGCTCTGTGCCAGGCGGCCTATGTACGCCTGGAATTCGGCCATCGCCTCCAGCGCGTCGGCCCCGCCATCGAGCACCCCGATCCGTTCCGACCAGCCTCGCAGCAGGTCGCGGTCGGAGTGCGGCACGCCGAGGAGTTCGCAGATCACCTGCACCGGCAGCGGGAACGACAGGAAATCGTGCAGGTTCACCGGCGCGTGCGGACTGCGGGCCCGGGCCTGTTCCATGTCGTCGAGGCAGCGCTCGGTCAGCTCTTCGATCTGGCCGGCCAGGCGTCGCATCCGGGGGGCGGAGAACGCGGGCGCGAGCACCTTGCGCATCCGCGCATGTTCGCGTTCCTCGTCCTCGAAGCTGCCGGTGGGCCCGGCCTGGATCGCGGCGGAGGAAATCCTGGACGCCTCCTCGGGCGCGGGATGCGCCTTGCCGAACCGACGGTCGCTCAAGATCGTGCGGGCCTCCTCGTAGGCCGTCACCAGCCAGGCCGGGTCACCAGCCGGGGTCGTCACACGAGCCAGCGGCCCCTGCTCCCGCAGCCGGGCGAACAAGGGGGCCAGATCCAGGGCGTTGGGGCGGGTGAAGGGTAGCTGCGGTGCAGGGGAACGTGCAGTCATGGTCTCTCCTCACAGGCGTACGCCAAGGGACGACGTTGCTTCACAAAGGCCGGCCGCAGCCGGCCGACCGGTACCGGGCCGCGCGGGCGAACCGCTCGACTTCGAGGCCGCGTCCGACCGGGCGCACCCGGCAGCGACCTCGTCGGGCCGTTCACCCACCCCAGTAAGTGATACTCAGCTATCTGTTTGCGCAAGGAGCGTAGCACAACTGATACCTGACTATCGGAAGGGTGGGATGTGCTCCGCGTGCTCCGGCCGGAATGCGCCCGCTCCGCCGACAAGTGGGCGCCCGTGACCGGGGCGTCGGGCCCAGCTCCCGATGAGGGTCGAGGGGCGTAGGGCAATCTGGGCTACGCCCTGCGGGCGGGCGGGCTGCGCGGCCGGGCGGCGCGGCCGGTCGCGCGATGCGTCGCAGGGGCCTGGCCGGCGCCGAGGGGAATGAGGGTCATGGCCTGGCACGTATCTCCGGCAACTCCCGTTGCCCTGGCGGGGAGTGAAGCGACACGATCTGCTGGATCGACGCAAGAAGGTGCCTAAACCCGAACGATCACAACGCTTGTGTGTGCAGCGGTGAAACGGTTCACCCACCATTCATGGATCCAGGACAACCATTCCGTCGCTTCGTTGGTCCGAGCCCACTGGTGATTTCCGGCCACGGGTCACGCGTGGGCGGCCCGCCCGCCCCCACCCTTCGCCCGCCTCAACGCATCACCCGGTCAAGGAACTTGGGGCCGGGGAAGTCATCGCTCTCATGGGAGCGGGCGGGGCTGGTCAGTTCGATGGCGCCGGTGCATGCCACGCGGTTCGTCACCTTTGCGCACGCCACGGCCTGCCGCAGGTCCGAGGTGGCCAGCATGGGGCTGACGGCAAGGCCCTCGCGGCCGTGGGTGTGGGAGGTGAGCCGCGCGTCACGGCCGACCCAGATCGACACCTTCTGCGCGCCGCCGGAGCGTGGCTGCACCTCTGACCAGACGGTTCCGCACGACGGGCTGAACCGGAGGCGCACGGTGTAGGTGGTGTCCACGATGGTGCTCTCCGCGCGCGCGTCGCGATTGCAGCCGGGGCGCCACGGATACCGCCCCTGGCATCTGTGGCCGTGGCAGGTGTGGGAGGTGTGGGAGGCGTGGGAGGCGTCCCCGTCCGTCCGTGCGGCCCGTGCGGGGATCTCCACGATCGCCGCCGCCGCTCCCATGGTCGCCACCAGCGCCGTCAGCGCCACCAGCGCCCCGGCGGTCCGCAGCACCCCGGCGCTGCGCAGGAACTTCCGGTACCAACCGGTCCGTTCCGCCGCGAGGGGAGCCGTGGGCGCCGCGGACGGAGTGGCCAGGGGCGCCGTCCGGGCCCGGTACGCGGCGTCGTACACGGCGAGCAGTTGTTCCCGGTCCGCGCCTGCCACCTGGCCGATTGCCTCGACCGCACTGCGCGGCGGCAGCTTCTCGCCGTTGAGATAGCGGTGCCAGGCGGACTTGCTGTACGGGGTTTTCCTGGCCAGCCCGTCCAGGCTCAGCCCGGTCTGTTCCTTGAGGGCGCGCAACTCTTTCGCCAAGCGTTGCGCGTCAGTATCGAGCGTGTCGGGCAGCGGTCGCCAGCGGGACACCTTGTGCGCCTCCCCTCACCACCTGCCTCCGAGCCGGGAGGGTCGCGTCAAGCGGTTCCGGCCGGGGATCCGGGGGTCTGTTTCCTCCCGGATGGCGGAATGTGTACCCACTCGTGGTGGCCGATGACACCCCGCGCGCACCGAACGGGATATGTCAGCTGAGCGCTTTGTCATACAGACGGAACCGGCGGCCGCCCGCCGGGCCTTCGACGAACCCCAGGCACAGCCGTGGTGTGCCACCGTCCCGCAGTACGGCCAGGCCCTCCGGCTCGCGGGGCGACAGTCCCGGAGCCGTCCGCTCCAGCTGCTCCCACACCACACGTCCGGTCCGCAGGTCGATGCGGTAGAGCCGGGTGTTGCCGCCGGAGGACGCCGGATTCCCCGTTCCGTACGCGCTGCCCAGGAGCTGGTAGGCGTAGTTGCCGTAGACGGCCATGCCCTGGAAGGGCAGTCCGAGACCGGCGCCCGGCTGGGCGAAGTCGGTCAGCGGGAGGATCCAGCCGGCCCGGAACCGGTCCAGGTCGTACAGGGCGAACCTCGGTATGCCGTTCCTCTTGTACCGCAGCAGGAGTTGCCGGTGCGTCACATCGAGGGCAGGGGCGTTGCTGGTGGAGCCGGTGACGGGGTGGTACGTGCCGAGTTCGCCGCTGTCCCGTTCCAGCACCTGCCCGTCCGTGAAACGGAAGCGGCACACCCCCCGCCCGTAGCCGGACGCCGGGTTGGCATCCCACTCCGTCCACAGCGTGACGCCGTCCGCGGAGTCCTCCAGCCCGATCGAGCCTCCGTGCCCGAAGCCCTTCAGGTACATGTGTCCGGCCGCGGAGCCGTCAAGGGTGAGCCGGTTCAGGCACAGATCACCGCTCCTGGCGCGTTCGGTGTGGGAAGGAGCCGTCTCCTCGCCCGCCAGCCGGACCCCGCCCGCCACGACCTGCAGGGCGTAGAGATGACCCTTCCGTTCGTCGACGGTGAAGGACTGCAGCACCGTGGCGTGCCGCAGCCGCCCGGCGAGGAACGGCCGGCCCGCCGCGGACAGGGCGGGCAGCTTCCGGCTCGGTGCCGGCGCGGCCAGCGCCCACCGCGCCGGCACCACGGCGGCGGCCGCCGCCATCAACCCCAGGCCGCACACGGCCCTGCGTCCAGGCCCCGGCCCTGGCCGCGGCCCGGGTCCCTGCATGTCTGACTCTGTGACCATCACGCGCTCCAAGAACTCGGACCGGCTGCCCGCCCGCCCCCTCGAACGGGCGGGCAGCCGGCGATCATTGCGGTGTCACCGCGGACGGCGGCGTCAGCTGACGCGGCACCACGGGACGGCGCGGAAGGCGTGGACGTAGTGGGCGGAGACAAAGCCCCGGTGGTGCGTCAGCCGGTACCAGCGATGGTGGCCCTGCACCGAGCCGCCGTGGGTCTTGCACGCGAGGGCCCGCACCCGGCCGGCGCGTACGGTGCCGACCACGCGGTAGGCGGTGCCCGGGCCCGAACGGACGTTCAGGCGCACGTCGTTCGGGGTCACCACGCGGCCGTACGCATGAGTGGTCCTCATCGTCGCCGTGTCCAGCTGCGTGGAGTGCCGGCCGGGGGCGGGGTGCGGACAGGAGTCGGCGAACGCCACCGCGGGGACCATGGCGAGGGCGGCAACCGCGGCGACCACACCGCTGCGCATCATGCGTCGGATCATCGGATTCTCCTCGAGAGATCTGCAGGTTCACCGGAGCGTGACCCTGCGTCGCTCAGCGTTTCCGACGAGCCGGCCGATGATGTGTCCCAGCCCGTCCCAGGGAGAAAGTGGAACGCGGCGGCCCGCCTTGCGCCCCTGGGAAACCGGCAGCGGTGGGTGCTCGGGCCCGTCAGCCGGCCTCGGGAGGGGGCGGCGGCTCCTCGCCGGCGGCGGCGTACGTGCCGAGGCGGTGGGCCAGCGCCTGGACGCGGGCGCGCAGTTCCGCGGGGTGTTCGATGACGAACGGGCGGTCCAGAGCGGCCAGTACGGGGGGAATCCAGTCCAGTCGCTCGGCGCGGATCCGGACGCGGATCCATCCGGTGGGTGTGGGTTCGTCGGCCGGTGTTGGGTGGGCCGGGTGGTGGTCGGAGCGGGGCCGGACGGTGTCGGCCGCCGGGTCGGTGTCGTCGGGTGCCGGGCCCGTGCCGGCCGTCGGGCCGCCGTCGGCCGTCGGCTCGGTGTCGTCGGGTGCCGCCGTCGCCGGGATCGTGGACAGGGTGGCGATGTCGGCCGGGAGATGGCGGCGGAGGTGCTGGACGCTGTCGTGGACGCGCAGCGACACCTCGTGTCTCCAGGGGGTCCGCGCGAGGCTGTCCAGGACCGTGGCCACCGGGTCGAAGGCCGCCGGGACGGCGAACGAGCCGGAGAGCGAGCCGGGCTGCACGGTGGCGGCGCTGATCCGGTCCAGCCGGAAGGTCCGCACTTCCCCCTCCCCGGCGGCCGGGTCCGCGCCGGTCAGGTACCAGCGTCCGGAATGCGCCACCAGGCCGTAGGGCAGGACGGTGCGGTCGCTGCGGTGGCCCTTCCGGTCGGTGTAGGTGATCGCCACCGGCCGCTGATGGAGTGCGGCCTCGGCAAGTCCCAGCAGCACGCCCGCTTCCGGTGCGGCGGCGGGGCGGGGCCGCGCGGTGAAACCGGCCGTCGCCGGCAGCGCCGCCAGCCGTTGCCCCAAGGCCTTCGGCAGTACCCGTCGCAGCTTTGCCGCGGCGCTCTCGCTCGCCGCGGCGGAGGTGCCGACCAGCCCGGCCCGCTGTGCGGCCAGGAGGCTGAGCAGAACGGCCAGGGCCTCGTCCTCGGTGAGCATCAGCGGGGGCATCCGGTAGCCGGGGGCGAGCCGGTAACCGCCGTAGCGGCCACGCACGGAGTCGACGGGCACGCCGAGCTCCAGCAGGTGGCCGGCGTAGCGGCGGACGGTGCGTTCGTCGACGCCGAGGCGGGCGGCCAGGTCGGGAACGGTGCGGGTGCCGCCCCCTTGCAGGATTTCCAGCAGGGCGAGCACCCGGGTGGTCGATGTGGTCACTTCGGCAAGTCTGCTGCATATACCGGGCGGGTTCTGTCCGGTATGGGTTCTAGCGTGCGAGGCGTTCCTTCATCCCGCGTCATCTGACAGACGCGTCACCTCTGACAGGCGCGTCACCTCTGGCGGACGCGTCACTTCTGACAGGAAGTCCCCCGATGAATCTGGTTTCGCTCCGTGTGATCACCCATGACGTCGCTCGCCTCGTCGCGTTCTACGAACAGGTCACCGGCGTTCCGGCGACCTGGTCGACCCCCGAGTTCGCCGAGCTCGTGACGGAGTCGGGCACGCTTGCGCTCGCAAGTGAGCGCACGGTGGCGCTGTTCGGCGCCGGCAGCGCCCGGCCGGCCGCCAATCGCACGGTGATCACCGAGTTCCGCGTCGCCGACGTCGACGCGGAGTACGAGCGTCTGACGCCCCTCTGCGATGAGTTCGTCCAGAAGCCGACGACGATGCCGTGGGGCAACCGCTCGCTCCTCTTCCGGGATCCCGACGGGAATCTGATCAATTTCTTCACGCCCGTCACTCCCGAGGCGGTACGGCGGCAGGAGCGCTGAGGCAAGGCCCCTGAGGGGGAGCCCCGGGGGAGTGATCCACCACGCGGCCGGGCGTGGATAGCGCGGCAAGGGGCGGGTACCGGGCAGATCGAAGATCCGGACCGGGCGGACCTTGAGGAAGCGGAGGACTGGCGTGGCCGATGGTGTCGTCGAGCGGCGGAAGGAGCCGGCCGGACACGGCCGCCTCTCCAGGATGGGGCAGTGGTGGCGACGGGCCCTGGGCTCGGAGGGGTACGAGCGCCACACGGTGCTGCTCATCGGCAAGAGCACCGTGGCCGCCACCCTCGCCTGGATCATCTCCTTCTACCTGCTGAACGCACAGTCGCCGGCCTTCGCGCCGTTCTCGGCGGTGCTGATCATGCAGGTGACCGTCTACCAGTCACTGCTGCAGTCCTCGCGCTATGTGGCTGCCGTGGCGGTGGGCGTCGCGGTGCAGGCAGCCCTGGGCTTTCTCGGCGGCCCCGAGTTGCTGACCTTCGCGCTGGTGGCGTTGGTGGCGCTCACCATCGGCCGGTGGCCCGCGCTCGGTTCGCAAGGCTCCCAGGTGGCCACCGCGGCGTTCTTCGCCTTCTCCACCTATATCTCCGCCACCTCGGACCTGGAGAAGGTCACCCAGCTCGGGCAGATCATCCTGCTGGTCCTCATCGGCTGCGGAATCGGCGTCCTGGTCAACGTCGCCGTGGTGCCACCCCTGCGCTACCGCAGCGCCGAACACGGTATCCACACCCTGGCCCATGCCCTCGCCGACCTGGTCGGCGATATGCACCCCGCGCTGCGCGCACACGAGGTCGACCCGGAGCGCACCGGACAGTGGCGCAGCCGGGCCCAGCGGACGGAAGGGCTGGTCACCCAGGCGAGGGCAGGCCTGCACACCGCGCAGGAGAGCCTGCACTACAACCCGCGCCGACTGCTCCGCCGCCACCGCGGGCGTACCGGCTTCGAGGGCTACGACGCGGTTCTGGCGGCGCTGGAGCGCGTGCTGTACCAAATGGGGTCCCTGACGCGGAGCCTGGACCGGTGGAGCGAGGACGAGAGCAGCCCTCGCTACGGGACCTTCCTGGAGTGCTACGCCGACTTCCTGGCATCCGTCTGCGAGATCACCGAGGTCCTGGCCGGTCTCGACGAGGACAAGCTGAACGACCAGGCTCCGCAGCTGTGCCGGCTGGCGGACCGGGCCCAGCAGTGCCGCCGGCGGGTGACCGAACAGGCCGAGCACGACGGCCTGCCGCTGGCCGACCCGGCCCGCCCCTACGGCGTACTGGTCATCGAGGCCACCCGTCTCATGGAGGAGTTCCAGTACACCTGTGACGTGCTCCAGCACCACGTTGACCACTGAGGACGGTGGGGCCCCGGGCTCCCACCGCTCGGGGAGACACCTCCCTACGGCCTCCTCCGCTCCGCTTCGCCCGCCGCCCCGGGTAGCACGGCCGTCACGGGGCACACGCCTCTGCGTCGACGTGACCGCGGGAGCGGTCGATCCCCGTAAGGCACAGGGAAAGGAAGACGCGTGTCGGTCAAGGTTTCTGATTACGTCCTGCAACGGCTGCGTGAGTGGGATGTCGAACATGTCTTCTCCTACGCCGGTGACGGCATCAACGGGCTGCTGGCCGCCTGGGAGCGCGCGGACAACAAGCCGGTATTCGTCCAGGCGCGGCACGAGGAGATGGCCGCGTTCGAAGCCGTCGGATACGCGAAGTTCTCCGGCAAGGTCGGGGTGTGCGCGGCGACGTCCGGGCCCGGTGCGATCCATCTGCTCAACGGCCTCTACGACGCGAAGCTCGACCACGTGCCGGTGGTGGCGATCGTCGGACAGACGCACCGCAGCGCGATGGGCGGCTCCTACCAGCAGGAAGTCGACCTGATGAGCCTCTACAAGGACGTCGCCTCCGACTTCTGCGAGACGGTCACCGTCCCCGAGCAGTTGCCCAACGTCCTCGACCGCGCCCTGCGCACCGCCTACGCACGGCGGACCGTGACCGCGGTGATCCTTCCCGCCGATGTGCAGGAGCTGGACTACAGCCCGCCCACGCACGCCTTCAAGATGGTCCCTTCCAGCCTCGGTGTCGCCTCTTACGCCCCCGTTCCGGCGGACGAGGACCTCACCAGGGCCGCCGAGGTGCTGAACTCCGGGGAGAAGGTCGCCGTACTGATCGGCCAGGGCGCACGGGGGGCCCGGGCCGAGGTCGAGGAACTGGCCGATGTCCTCGGCGCCGGCGTGGCCAAGGCCCTCCTGGGCAAGGACGCACTGTCCGACGAACTGCCGTATGTGACCGGTGCGATCGGCTTGCTGGGCACCCGCCCCTCCTATGAGCTGATGCGGGACTGCGACACCCTGCTGGTCGTGGGCTCCAGCTTCCCCTACTCCCAGTTCCTGCCGGAGTTCGGCCAGGCCCGTGCCGTCCAGATCGATATCGACCCGCACATGGTGGGCCTGCGCTACCCCTTCGAGGTCAACCTCGTCGGGGATGCACGCGCGACCCTCACGGCACTGCTGCCGCAGCTCACACGCAAAAAGCACGGAGCATGGCGGAAGAAGATCGAGAAGGACACCGCCCGCTGGTGGGAGGTGATGGAGGGACGTGCCGCGGTGGACGCGGAACCGATCAATCCCGAATATGTCGTGCACGCCCTGGACGCCCTCCTGCCGGACGACGTCATCCTGGCCGCCGACTCCGGCTCGGCCGCCAACTGGTACGCGCGGCACCTGCGCATGCGCGGCACGATGCGCGGCTCCCTCTCCGGCACCCTCGCGACCATGGGTCCTGGCGTGCCCTACGTCATCGGCGCCAAGTTCGCCCATCCGGAGCGGCCCGCTCTGGCCCTCGTCGGCGACGGCGCCATGCAGATGAACGGCATGGCCGAACTCATCACCGCCGCCAAGTACTGGAAGGACTGGCGCAACCCGCAGCTCATCATCGCGGTGCTCAACAACCTGGACCTCAACCAGGTGACGTGGGAGATGCGGGCCATGTCGGGTGCCCCGCAGTTCCTGCCCTCACAGGCGCTGCCGGACGTGCCCTACGCCGATTTCGCCCGCTCCATCGGACTCGGGGGAGTCCGGGTGGAGAAGCCCGGCGAGGTCGAGGGGGCATGGCGCACCGCCCTGGACGCCGACCGGCCGTTCGTCCTCGACTTCCGTACCGATCCGGCCGTACCGCCGATCCCCCCGCACGCCGACCTCGACCAGATCGAGGCCACGGCCGCCGCCATCGTCAAGGGCGACAGCGACCGCGGCGGCATGATCCGCCAGGGGATCAAGGCCAAGATCCAGGAAATGCTCCCCGGCCACCACCACAGGGAGGCCCGGCCCGCGGCCCGGGACGACGAGTAGCAGCCATCCACGGGAACCCGGAAAGGCAGGCGGTTATCCCGGTATGTACCGGCTGATATTCCTCACACTCCTCCTGTTCGCCGCGACGGCGTCGGTGATCCTGGCAGCGGTGACGTCCCTCTGGTGGTGGCTGCCGGCGAGTGTGCTGCTGTTGTTGGCGGCGACCGGCATGTGGGACCTGCTGCAGCGCCGGCACTCGGTGCTGCGCAACTATCCGGTGCTGGGGCATCTGCGCTACCTGTTGGAATCCATCCGCCCCGAGTTGCAGCAGTACTTCGTCGAGCGGAATACCGACGGCCGCCCCTACGACCGCGACGTACGCAGCATCGTCTACCAGCGGGCCAAGGGCACCGAGGCCGAGGAGGCCTTCGGCACCGAACGCGATGTCTACGAGCCCGGTGCGGAATTCCTGGTGCCCTCCATGGTCCCGGAACCGGTGCCCGGGCAGGCCCCGGTGGTCCGGGTCGGCGGGCCCGGCTGCACGCAGCCCTATGACATGGCACTGCTCAATGTCTCCGCGATGAGCTTCGGTTCGCTCTCGTCCCGCGCGATCCTCGCCCTCAACCGCGGGGCGGCCGAGGGCGGGTTCGCTCACGACACGGGTGAAGGCGGACTCTCGGATCACCATCTGCGCCACGGCGGGGACCTGATCTGGGAGATCGGCACGGGGTACTTCGGATGCCGGACGGCCGACGGCGCCTTCGACGAGCGGGAGTTCGCCGCCAAAGCAGCTCACGAGCACGTGAAATGCGTTTCGCTGAAGCTTTCCCAAGGGGCCAAGCCGGGCATCGGGGGAGTGCTCCCGGGAGGAAAGGTCAATGCCGAGATCGCCCGGGTACGCGAGGTGCCCGAAGGGCGGACCGTCATATCCCCGCCCTACCACCAGGTCTTCAGCACCCCACGAGAGCTGGTCCGGTTCCTCGCCCGGATGCGGGAGCTGGCCGGCGGCAAACCGGCGGGGTTCAAGCTGTGCGTCGGCTCGCGGCGGCAGTTTCTCGCGGTCTGCAAGGCGATGCTCGAAGAGGACAGCACACCGGACTTCATCGTCGTCGACGGCGCCGAGGGCGGCACCGGGGCCGCTCCGCTGGAGTTCGCGGACAACCTGGGAAGCCCGCTCACGGAAGGTCTGATCACCGTCCACAACGCCCTGGTCGGCACGGGGCTGCGGGACCGCATCAAGATCGGGGCCAGCGGCAAGGTCGCCACCGGCAGCGACCTGGTCAAACGGCTGCTGCAAGGCGCCGACTACACCAACGCCGCCCGCGCGATGATGTTCGCCGTCGGGTGTATCCAGGCCCAGCGGTGTCACACCAACACCTGCCCGGTCGGTGTGACGACACAGGACCCGCGGCGGGCCCGGGCACTGAACGTGGCGGACAAATCCGTAAGGGTCCGGCGCTACCAGGAGGCCACCGTGCGCAGCGCCCTGCAGATCATGGCCTCCATGGGCGTGCGGGACGCCGCCGGACTGGCTCCCCACCAACTGCGCCGCCGGCTCGGTCCCCACACCGTCCGTTCCTACGCGGAGCTCTACGACTGGCTCGCCCCCGGCCGGCTCCTGGCGGACCCTCCGCCGGACTGGCGAGCGGACTGGGAGGCGGCCGACCCCGACCGCTTCACGGTCTGACGACGCCGGGGCGGTGCCCTCCCGCGTCCTTTTGGGTGAGCAAAAGGCCCGCCAACGGGCAGCCGAACGCCGTGAGGGTGAGGTTGGAGTCAGACAGCAACGAGCCGAAGCGGCGGGTCGGAGGTCGTATGAGTGCGCGCAGGCGGCTACGCGACTGGCCCGCGTACCGGCAGCTCACCGGTGGTGACCCGCTGGCCAGGGGGCATGCGGCGATGTCCGCCCGCACCGCGCGGCTGCGTCCGCGCACCGACAGCGCGGACCGGGTGGTGCGGTCCGTCTGCCCCTACTGCGCCGTCGGCTGCGGCCAGCAGGTGTATGTCAAGGACGACCGGGTCGTGCAGATCGAGGGGGACCCGGATTCCCCCGTCAGCCGGGGGCGGCTGTGTCCGAAAGGGTCCGCGACCCTGCAGCTGACCACCGGGGCCGCCCGGCGCCACCAGGTGCTCTACCGGGCCCCGTATGCGGCCGACTGGGAACCGCTCGACCTCGAAACGGCCATGGACATGATCGCGGACCGGGTCATCCGGGTCCGCCGGGACACCTGGCAGTGGAAACAGGACGGCCGCCGGGTCGCCCGCACGCTCGGCATCGCCAGCCTCGGCGGGGCCACCCTCGACAACGAAGAGAATTACCTGATCAAGAAGCTGCTGACCGGTCTGGGCGTGGTCCAGATCGAAAACCAGGCGCGGGTCTGCCACAGCTCCACGGTTGCCGGTCTGGGCACCTCGTTCGGACGGGGCGGGGCCACCACGTTCATGCAGGATCTGCAGCACGCGGACTGCATCGTGATCGAGGGGTCCAATTTCGCCGAGGCGCACCCCGTCGGCTTCCAGTGGGTCATGGAGGCCAAGGCCCGCGGCGCTCAGATCATCCATGTCGACCCGCGGTTCACCCGTACCAGCGCCCTGTGCGACCTGCATGTACCGATCCGGGCGGGCAGCGACATCGCCTTTCTCGGCGGGATCATCCATCACGTGCTGACGGAGGAGAAGGATTTCCGGGAGTACGTGCTCGCCTACACGAACGCGGCCACCGTCGTCAGCGAGGACTTCCGCGACACCGAGGACCTCGACGGGCTGTTCTCCGGCTTCGATGCGGAACAGCGGCGCTACGAGCCGGAGAGCTGGCAGTACGAGGGCGCCGGTGTCCAGGCGCCGGCGGGCGATGCCGAGCAGATGCACGACCAGCGGCTACGGGATGCCGGGGCCAAGCCCCACCAGACCCCGGGCCATGCCGAGACCCACGGAGCGGGCGGCCCGCAGGCCGCGCCCCGGGCACCGCAGGACCCGACCCTGCGCCACCCCCGGTGCGTCTACCAGATCCTCAAGCGGCATTACGCCCGCTACACGCCCGAGATGGTCGAGAAGATCTGCGGCGTACCGCGCGAGACCTTCCTGCGGGTCTGCCGTGCGCTGACCGAGAACTCCGGTCGCGAGCGCACCAGCGCCTTCGTCTACGCGGTGGGCTGGACCCAGCACTCGGTCGGCTCCCAGTACATCCGGGCGGCGAGCGTGCTGCAGCTGCTCCTGGGGAACATCGGCCGCCCCGGCGGTGGCATCCAGGCGCTGCGCGGGCACGCCTCCATCCAGGGCTCCAGCGACATCCCCACGCTCTTCAACCTTCTTCCCGGCTATCTGCCCATGCCCCATGCGCACACCCACGAGGACCTGGACACCTTTGTGGCCGCCAGCCGTACCGACAAGGGCTTCTGGGGCAATATGCGGGCGTACGTCGTCAGCCTGCTGAAGGCCTATTACGGTGACGCGGCCACCGTCGGCAACGACTTCTGCTTCGGTCATCTGCCGCGGCTCACCGGGTCCCACAGCACCTATGACACGGTGCTCGCCCAGCTGGACGGCGTCTGCAAGGGCTATTTCCTGATGGGGGAGAACCCGGCCGTCGGCTCCGCCAACACCCGTCTGCAACGGCTGGGCATGGCGCAGCTCGACTGGCTGGTGGTCCGCGACTTCTCCCTCATCGAGTCGGCGACCTGGTGGCAGGACGGGCCGGAGATCGAGACGGGCGAGCTGCGTACCGAGGACATCGGGACGGAGGTGTTCTTCCTGCCCGCGGCGGCCCACACGGAGAAGTCCGGCTCGTTCACGAACACCAACCGCTGGCTGCAGTGGCACCACGCCGCCGTGGAGCCGGAGGGCGATGCCCGCAGCGATCTGTGGTTCATGTACCACCTGGGCCGGCGGATCAAGGAGAAGCTGGCGGCCTCCACCGATCCGATGGACGCGATGGTGCAGGACCTGACCTGGGACTACCCGGTGGACGGCCCGCTCCAGGAGCCGGTCGCCGCCGCGGTCCTGGCCGAGATCAACGGCCACGGCCCGGACGGCGCACCGCTCAGCGCGTACACCGAACTCCGGGACGACGGCTCCACCCGGTGCGGCTGCTGGATCTACTGCGGGGTGTATGCGGGTGGCGTCAACCAGGCTGCCCGCCGCACCCCGCACACCGCACAGGACTGGGTCGCGGCCGAATGGGCGTGGGCATGGCCGGCGAACCGCCGGATTCTCTACAACCGTGCCGCGGCGGCGCCCGACGGATCCCCGTGGAGCGAGCGCAAGGCGTATGTGTGGTGGGACGGGAAGGCCGGGCGGTGGACCGGCCACGACGTACCGGACTTCATTCCCGACCTGCCGCCGGACCATGTGCCGCCGCCCGGGGCGACCGGGCCGGCGGCGCTCCGCGGCGACGACCCGTTCATCATGCAGGCGGACGGCAAGGGCTGGCTCTACGCGCCGGCCGGGCTGCTCGACGGACCGCTGCCCACCCACTACGAGCCTCAGGACTCCCCGTTCACCAACGCCCTCTACCCCGACTGGTCGCGCTCGCCCACCCGCCGGCTCTATCCGCGCGAGGGCAACCGCTATCACCCGAGCGGCGGTGAACCGGGCGCCGAGGTGTATCCGTACGTGCTGACCACCCACCGCCTCACCGAGCACTTCACCGCGGGCGGGATGAGCCGCTGGTCGCCCCACCTCGCCGAGCTGCAGCCCGAGCTGTTCTGTGAGGTGTCCCCGCAACTGGCCGCGGAGCGCGGGCTGGAGCACTCCGGATGGGCCACGATCATCACCGCCCGCAACGCCATCGAGGCGCGGGTGGCGGTCACCGAGCGGATCAGGACGCTGACCGTGCACGGCCGTACGGTGCATCAGATCGGGCTGCCGTTCCACTGGGGCCCCAACGGGGTGGTCACTGGCGACGCGGCGAACGAACTGGTGGCCATCGCCCTCGACCCGGACTCCCACATCCAGGAGGACAAGGCCCTCACCGCCGACATCCGCCCCGGCCGCCGGCCCCGCGGCCCGGACCTCCCCCGGCTGGTGGCCGAGTACCGGCAGCGCGCGGGCATCACCGAGCACACCGGAGAGGACCACCGGCCATGACGGACAGCCTGTTCAGCGGCCCGGAACCCGACCCGGCGGGCGACGCCGGTCATGAGGACGCACCGCCACGCGTGGGGTTCTTCACCGATACCTCCGTCTGTATCGGGTGCAAGGCGTGCGAGGTGGCGTGCAAGGAGTGGAATGCGCTCCCCGAGGACGGGCTGTCCCTCACCGGCATGTCGTACGACAACACGGGGGAACTGGGCGCCTCGACCTGGCGCCATGTGGCCTTCATCGAGCAGTCCGCGCCCGTGTCCGATCCCCTGGCCACGCCTACGGTGCCCGCCCCCGAGGGCCGTACGGAACTGACCCTCGCCACGGACTCCCCGCCGGCGGGCGGCGACTTCCGCTGGCTGATGTCCTCGGACGTCTGCAAGCACTGCACCCACGCCGCCTGCCTCGACGTCTGCCCGACGGGCTCGCTCTTCCGTACCGAGTTCGGCACGGTCGTGGTCCAGGAGGACATCTGCAACGGCTGCGGCTACTGCGTACCCGCCTGCCCCTATGGCGTCATCGAACAACGCCCGTCCGACGGCCGCGCCTTCAAGTGCACCCTGTGCTACGACCGGCTGGGCGCGGGCCAGGAGCCCGCCTGCGCCAAGGCCTGTCCCACCGAATCCATCCAGTTCGGGCCCCTGGACGAGCTGCGCGAGCGGGCGGCGCTGCGGGTGGACCAGCTGCACGCCGCGGGCGTGGACGGTGCGCGGCTCTACGGCCACGATCCCGGGGACGGCGTCGGCGGCGACGGCGCCTTCTTCCTGCTGCTGGACGACCCCGAGGTGTACGGGCTGCCGCCCGACCCCGTCGTCACCACCCGTGATCTGCCCGCGATGTGGAAGCACGCGGGTGCGGCAGCACTGACCTTGGCGGGCGGGTGGGCGCTGTCCTTCGCCCTGCCCGCGATGGTGCGGAAGAGGGGACGGACATGAGAGGGCACGACACCGCAGCCGACGGGCCGGACGGCGGCCGCCCGGGGCGCGAGGCGACGCCCGCGGCGCTCCGGGGCGGCGGGGCCGGGCGGCCCAAGCGCTCCGGGCGGCCGCGCAAGGGCGAGGAACTGATGGTCCCGCAGGCCGAGTTCCGTTCCTACTACGGCCGCCCCATCATCAAGGCGCCGTCCTGGGCGGCGCGCGACATCGCCGGATACTTCTTCCTCGGCGGCCTGGCGGGCGCGGGATCGGTCCTCGCGGCCGGCGCACATCTCACTGGTCGCCGGGCCAGCGCCACCGCGATGAAGGTCTCGTCCCTCGCGGCGGTCTCCCTCTCCGCCGCGGCGCTGATCCATGACCTCGGCCGCCCCGGCCGGTTCCACCACATGCTGCGGGTCATGAAGCCGACCTCGCCGATGAGCGTCGGTTCCTGGCTGCTCAGCGGCTACGGGCCGGCCGCCGGCGCGGCCGCGCTGTGCGCGGTCTCCGGGCGGTTGCCGCGGGCCGGCGCGGCAGCCACGGCCGTGGCCGCGGTGCTGGGCCCTGCCGTGGCCACGTACACCGGTGTGCTCGCCGCGGACACCGCGGTGCCCGCCTGGCACGGCGGGTACCGCGAACTGCCCTACCTCTTCGCCGCCTCCGCGACGGCCGCGGCCTCCGGCATGGCCCTGGTCCTCGCGCCGGCCCACGAGAATGCCCCCGCACGCTGCGCCGCCGCGCTGGCCGCCACCGCCGACACCGCCCTCACCAGGGCGGCCGAACGGCGCCTGGGCATGGTCGCGGAGACCTACCGCACGGGGCGCGCCGGCACGCTGCTGCGCTGCGCCGAAGCCCTCGTCAGCGGCGGGGCCGCGGTGGCCGTGCTCGGCGGGCGGTTCCGCCCGGCGGCCGTGGCAGCCGGCGCCGCCTTGCTCGCCGGATCGGCCTGCACCCGCTTCGGTGTCTTCGCGGCGGGCATCGCCTCCGCCGAGGACCCCGCGTACACGGTCGTGCCGCAACGGGCCGCACTGCGCGGTAAGTCCGGGGTTTAGGGGGTGTCCTCCTGCGTAGTGCCCCGTGCTTGCCTGCCGGGGCGCCGGGTACGCGCTCCCTATGAGGGAACTGTCTTTGGCTATGTCGGATGTGAACGCACAGCTGGCCGCCCGGCCCGGATCGAGTTCCGCCCTGCTGACCCTCGTGGGGGTTCTCGTCGTCGTCCTGCTGGTCGGGGCCTTCGCCTGGGGGCGCCGGGTCAGGTCCCGGGAGCCGGGCCCGCCCCGCCCCGAGGAACAGCCACGACTGCCGCACGGCAGGGCGGTCGGTGATGTGGTGGAGCACCGGGAACCCGACGACCTCCCACGGACCTCCCGGCGGCGGAAGCCGCACGAGCTGAAGGGAAACGGGATCGAGTCCCGCCCCGCCTCCGGCCGTCACGACCGGACCCGGTGAACCCCGTGGCCGGAGGCCCCGGTGTCAGTTCATCCCCTGGGTGTTCTGCCTGCCGGGACCGCCGTCCGGCCCCTCGTGGCGGCCTCGCGAGGCCCGTTCCTCCAGGAAGCGTTCGCTCTCCCAGGTGAGGGCGTGTTCGATCTGGATGAAGTTCAGCCCTGTCACATCGGCGAGTTCTTCCTCGTCGAGGTCGGGCTGTGCGCGCAGGGCACGGTCGATCTTTCCTGCCCAGAGTTCCTCTTTGACGAACGGCCGTTGGCGGTAGCGCTGCCGGAGCTGGTCGAGATGGCCCGGGCTGCAGGCTGCCAGGAGCCGTTCACCGTCCTGCTCCGAGTCGTAAGGGTGGATCCAGGAGGAGTCGCGTGCCCGGCCGGAGACCTGCGAGGTCCGGTGGATGGCCGTGCCGCACAGCTCGCACACCCTCGGATGCGGTGTGGTCGTCGGTTCGCCGCTGTTGTCGCGCATTGCTGTCCTGGCCATTCTCTCTGTGAGGCTGTCAGGGCACTCGCTCACGGCGCCTCGGACGCCAGGCCCGGTCGGCCGGGCACCCTCTCCACTTCACGCCGAAACGGCCGCGGGCGCGACACGGGAGGGCCGACCAGGGCATGGCTGCCCGGCCCGCGGCACCGCTCCGGGAACGCAGACATCCTCAGGCGACCAGCGCTCCCAAGAGGGCCACGCCCGCCAGGAACCAGGCGACATAGTCCCCCACATGCCCGGAGTGCAGCCGCCGCAGTGGGGTGAACCACCGTGCCGGTTCGCCGGCCGGCTGCCGTACGGCCCGGACCGCGAGCGCCGCGGCCAGGGCCGTGGACAGCAGGCCCCACAGCACACCGGCTGCCGTCCAGTGCGGTGGGGGAGCGGTCGCGGGCTGCGCAGGACGGCCGTACAGCACGGCCGAGAGAGAGGCGTGGTGGTCGGTGAAGAGGTCCGCGGCGTGCCCCACGCCCGTGCGCAGGCCGGGCACCAGCCCCACCGCCAGGGCCCCGGCGAGCAGGAGCGCCGGGACCGCGAGCATGGATTCCGGGATGCGGGTCAGGTGCCCGCCGCGGGTCTCCGGTTCCTCCGCCTTGCCCGTGGTCTCTTCCGGGGCGTCGGGCGGACGGGTACCGAGACCGAGGAACACCCGGGCTCCGGCCCGTAGCACGGCGCCGCCGGTCACCGCCGAGGCCAGTACGAACAGCGCGGTCACCCAGCCCCCCGCGGCCTCCTCGGTGACCGCCTTGCCCAGCGCGGTGCCGAACGGGGGCAGCCCGGCAAGGGCCAGTCCGCCCAGTGTGAACATGGCCCCCACCCACGGCAGCTCCCGCCCTCTGCCGTGCAGTTGGTGCTCGTCGACGCTGCCGTAGCGGTCCAGCAGGATTCCCACGCAGGCGAACAGTGCCGCCTTCACCCCGGCGTGTGCCAGCACATACAGGGCGACCCCGCCGGTCCCCTCCGGGCCCAGCTGTGCCAGGCCCGTCAGGAACAGTCCGGTGTGCGCCACCGTGGAGTAGGCGAGCAGGCGCTTGAGGTGGCGCTGCTGCCAGCACATCACCGAACCCAGCAGGGCCGTCAGCGCACCCAGGGCCAGCAGCGCCCGGTGCACGTCCGGAGCCGGGACGCCGCCGGGGCCGGCGAAGACGGTCCAGTAGATCCGGGCCGTCCCGTACACGCCCAGTTCGACCATCGCCCCCGACAGGAGCATGCACACCGGAGTCGGCGCCACCGCGTGCGCGTCGGCGAGCCAGAAGTGGAACGGCACCGCGGCGGCCTTGACGAGCAGTCCGGTGGTGACGAGGACGAAGGCGGCGATCACCAGCGCGTCCGGGCCGCCGCCGGCGTGTGCGTCGAGCGCCCGGCCGATCTGCGCGAGGCCCAGTTCACCGGTCCGGGCGTAGAGCAGGGCGATGCCCGACAACATGGCGTAGGCGCCGAGGGAGTTGACGATCCCGAACACCAGGCCGCCCTGAACGGCGCGGGCCTCCTCGACCCGGTAGCCGGTCAGCGCGTAGGCGACCACGCTCATCAACTCGAAGAAGACGAAGGCGTTGAAGAGGTCGCCGGTCAGGACGAAGCCGCACATGCCCGCCTGGAAGAGCAGTACGAGTCCGGGGAAGGAGCCGGCATGGCGGTGCGGGGGTTCGTCGAAGTACCGCCAGGCGTAGGCGAGCGAGGCCACCACCAGCAGCGAGACCAGCACGGCGAGCCCGAGGCCGATCCGGTCGCCGACCAGCACGATGCCGACGCTCACTCCGTGGTGCGGCTGCCAGCCGCCCACCCACTCGACGGGGAGAGCACGGGACCACGTGGTGGCGGCCGCGGCGAACAGGGCCAGGGCCGCGGCCGCCGCGGCGAACAGCAGGGCCAGCACCTCGGCGGCGTACCGCGGCAGCCGTCGCCCCGCTCCCACCAGCACCGCGGCGCCGAACATCAAAACGGCCACGATCAGCGGCAGGCTCCGCGCGGCGGTCACCCCCGCAGCTCCGAGAGCTCGTCGGGATCCACTGTCCGGTGCCGCTTGGCGATCTGGATCACCAGGGACAGCAACAGTGCGGTGACGGTCGCCCCGATGACGATGTCGGTGAGGGTGAGGGCCTGGACGACGGGGTCGACGACCGGACGCGAGCCAGGGGCGATATCGGAGAAGACCGGGGCGGTGCCGCCCTTGCGGTAGCCGATGGCGAGCAGCAGTACATAGGTCGAGGCCTGGCAGACCGCGAGGCAGCCCACCGCATGGATGAGGTTGCGGCTGGTGGCCAGCCCGTAGCAGCCGATCAGGAACAGCCACCCCGCCAGCACATACGGCAGCACGTTCATGCGGTGCCCTCCGCCCCGGCGTCCTGTGGTTCCTCCTCGATCTCCACTGCCTGGTCCAGGAAACGGGCCAGCAGGACCACGACGCCGGCCGCCACCTCCACCCCGATCGCGGCATTGAGCAGCGGGACGGTGCCGCCGGAGGCGAGGGTGTTGAAGGTGCCGTAGGGCAGGTAGTTCGTCAGGAAGGCCGCGCCGGTCAGCAGCGCGGCGGCACCCAGCAGGAGGTAGCCGGCCTCGCCCGCGGCGTCCGCCACCTCGTACCGGCCGACCGGGCGGATCCGCTCCAGCGCCTGGTAGTCCACCGCGATGTAGAGCAGGTGCAGGGAGGTCGCCACCACCACGCCGCCCTGGAAGCCACCGCCGGGGCTGAGCTGGCCGTGGGCGACGACGTACAGCCCGATGAGCAGGGTGACCGGCAGGGCGAGCAGGGCGTAACGGCGTACCTGCGGGGCCACCCGGACCGGCTGGGGCGGCAGCCGGTCCTCGTCCCGGGTCTGCCGCAGCAGCACCACGGTGCCCAGGACGGAGCCGAAGAGGATGGACTCCTCACCGAGGGTGTCCAGGGCCCGCTGGTCGAAGTTGACCGAGGAGACGGTGTTGGCGGTGTGCCGGGCGAGGGCGGCGTCCACCGCCCGGTCGCCGTAGGGGTGCCACCGCCCGCCGAACGCGGGCAGATCGCGACAGGCCAGCAGGTAGAGCACGGCCGTCCCCAGACCCCCGGCGATCAGCACCCACAGGCGCATCCGTGTGCTCACCCGGACTCCTCCCGGCGCTCGCTGCGGGCCTTGCGGCGCACCTTGCGTACGGTCAGCAGCACCATCAGCGGCGTCAGCGCGGAGCCGACCGCGAGCTGGGAGAGCGCGACATCGGGCGCCTGCAGCAGCAGGAACAGTGTGGCGAGCGCCAGGCCGAACAGCGACATCACAAAGGACTGCCGTACGGGATCGCGTACGAGAACGGTCCCGGTCCCGGCCGCGGCCACCAGCAGCAGACCGAGCAGCAGCGGCAGATCGTCAGCCATCGTGTGCTCCCTCCGTAGGTGCACCGGGCCCGGGCCCGGCCGTGGCGGCGGCGTGCACCGCGCGGGTGGTGCTCCAGCTGCCGAGTACCAACAGGGCCCCGATCACCAGGAGTTTCCCCAGGGCCCGGCCGGGGCCGGTGACGAGGCACAAGGGCAGCAGCACCGCCGGCACCGCCAGGTAGTTCAGGGCCGTCGCCGCCCGCAGCGCACGCGGCCGCGGCGGCCGGTCCGCCAACTGGTCGGCGAGCAGCCGCACATAGAGCAGGGTCCCGGCCGGCCCGAGCACCGCGAGCACCAGGGCCGTATCGATGTAGGCCGTGCGGCGAAAGCCCTGCGCCAGCAGGAGGAAGACCAGGCACAGGAGGGTGCTGGTCAGATTCTGTGCGGGTACCCGGCGGCGGACCGGGCCGGTGGCAGCCGCCCACGCGGCCGGTGCCACCAGGCAGAGCAGCAGCGCGGTGCCCGCGGCGGTCCAGGTGTTCACCGGGCACCCGCGGCTCGCCGCGCGCGGCACGCGACAGCCGCCGCGATCAGTCCGGCACCGGCCCCGACCAGCCACTCCAGGGTGTCCACGGGTCCGATCAGAACGATCCACAACAGGGTCAACGCCGCCCACCACAGGAGCAGTTCGGCACCCGTCACCAGCCGTCGTGCCACCGTGTACGCACCTCCCGCCGACCGGTTACCCGGCCCACAGGCTCACATGCGCCGGCCCGCACGCCTCGTCACCGCGCCGCGGAGTACCTCCGTCGGAGGTGCGGCAGAGCGCGCTGCACGGCGCCCGACGCCATCGATGAAGGGGAAGCTTCCGCTGTCCTCGGCGAAGGAGAAAAGGGAGGGAGGCAGAGAGGCAGAGAGGAATACCCACTCCTTGCCATTTTTAACTTATAGCGCACTGGGGGGCTTGCGGCAAGGCCCCGGCCGTGGGGCAGAATCGCGGGCCGAGGTCAGAAACCTGAGGAAATGGGGGATACACGAAGTGCGTTTGTTTTTGTCGGTGTATGGGGTGTGCGGCGAGGTCGCGGCCCCGGACCGGAGCCGTTGAGATGAACCCTTTGACCACCAGCGCGTTCGACCTTCCCGACCGCCTTGCCGCCAAGGCCGATCCGGCGCTGACCGACGGCGACGAGCGGCACTTCGCGGCCCTCTCCGAGAGCCTTGACCAGGCGATCGCCGAACTCTCCGATCGCCTCGACGCCGCGCGCAGGGCACCTGGCGGCCTCGGCCGGGGCGCGATGGACCGGGACGCGGAGATCCACCGGCTGACCGGCCGGCTGCGTGCGCTGCGCCGCTTCGGACTGGACCTGTGCCTGGGCCATTTCGTCCGCACGGACCACCCCGAGCCCGTGTACATCGGACGTCTCGGCCTCACCGACAGCGCGGGGCGGCGGCTGCTGCTCGACTGGCGCTCCCCGGCGGCCGAGCCGTTCTTCGCGGCGACCCACGCCCGCCCGATGGGCCTGGCGAGCCGCCGCAGGTACCGCTGGACCCGTGGCCGGATCAGCGACTACTGGGACGAGGTGTTCACCACCGACGGGCGCGAGGGGCACGCCGCGCTCGACGACCAGTCCGCGTTCATCGCCGCCCTGGGCAGCAGCCGGTCGGCCCGGATGCGCGATGTGCTCGCCACCCTCCAGGCCGACCAGGACGCCGTGATCCGCACGGGGTCCCGCGGCGCTCTCGTCGTCGACGGCGGCCCGGGGACGGGCAAGACCGTCGTCGCGCTGCACCGCGCCGCCCACCTCCTCTACTCCGACCCCCGCCTCGGTCACCGTCGCGGCGGTGTGCTGTTCGTCGGTCCGAGCCGGCCCTACCTGTCCTACGTCGCCGATGTCCTGCCCAGCCTCGGCGAGGAGGGCGTGCAGACCTGCACCCTGCGCGACCTCGTCACCGAGGGCGCCGCAGCGGCGAGTGAAGCCGATCCGGACGTGGCCCGGCTGAAGTCGTCCGCCGGCCTGGTGAAGGCGATCGAGCCGGCCGTCGGCATCTACGAGGAGCCGCCCACCGAGGGGATGACGGTCTCGACCCACTGGTCCGACATCTGGCTGAGCGCCGAGGACTGGGCGGCGGCGTTCGCAGCAGTGGAACCGGGCACCCCGCACAACGAGGCGCGCGACCAGATCCGGGAGGAACTGTTCACGATCCTGATCGACAAGGACGACAGCGATGCCCCGCCCGAGCTGTTGCGGAGGTCGCTGCTGCAGGACCGGGAGCTGATCCGGACCCTCCACCGCGCCTGGCCGATGCTCGACGCGAGTGACCTCGTCGGAGACCTGTGGTCGGTGCCCGCCTATCTGCGCAAGTGCGCGCCCTGGCTCGGTCCCGACGAGATCCGGCGGCTGCAGCGCACGGACGCCCGGGCCTGGACGGTGTCGGACCTGCCGCTCCTGGACGCGGCACGGCAGCGGCTCGGCGACCCGGAGGCGTCCGTACGCACGCGCCGGCACGCTGCGGCCGTCGCCGCCGAACGGGCGCGCCGGGCGGATGTCATCGACGGCATCCTGGCGGCCGATGACGACGGCGAGGGCGCGGTGACGATGCTGCGCGGACAGGACCTGCAGGACACCCTGATCGACGAGGGGGCGCTGCCCGGCGCCGAACCGGACCTGCTCGCCGGCCCGTTCGCCCACATCGTCGTGGACGAGGCCCAGGAACTGACCGACGCCGAGTGGCAGATGCTGCTGCTGCGCTGCCCGTCCCGGAGCTTCACCATCGTCGGTGACCGCGCCCAGGCCAGGCACGGGTTCACCGAGTCGTGGCAGGAACGGCTCGAAAGGGCCGGGCTCGACCGGATCTCCGTGGCCTCCCTGAACATCAACTACCGCACACCGGAAGAGATCATGGCGGAGGCCGAGCCGGTCATCCGCGCGGTCCTCCCGGACGCCAATGTGCCGGCCTCCCTCCGCAGCAGCGGCATCCCCGTCGTCCACGGATCCGTCGCGGACCGGGACGCGGTGCTCGATGCCTGGCTCGCCGCGCATGCCGACGGAATCGCCTGCGTCATCGGCGATCCCACGTTCCGGGCGACACCCCGCGTCCGGTCGCTGACACCGGAGCTGTCGAAGGGGCTCGAATTCGATCTGGTCGTCCTGATCGACCCGGAGACGTTCGGCAAGGGCATCGAAGGAGCCGTGGACCGCTATGTCGCGATGACCCGCGCGACCCGGCAACTCGTCATCCTCACCAGCCCCTGACGCCGGCCGCACTCCCGCCTCGGTGACCTCCGGGCGTCTTCGGGGCGGCTCTACCATGGCGTGCGTGACAAGCGATCCGGACAGTGCGCAGCGGCCCTCGAGTGCGCGGGCGCGCGGAGTGCAACAGCGGTGGGTGTCCACCCTCCGTCCCTTACGCGGGGAGCTCCTGGACTTCTCCTCCCGTCCGCTGCCGACTCTCCACCGGGCGCGCAACCGGGTGCTCCGCCAGCTCCCGCTCGTCCTCGCGGGGCTGTTCACGCTCTATCTCGTCGTGCCGGGAGCGGACGTGGTCGCCGAGCGGCTGCAGATGCCCTGGCCCGTACCGGTGCTGCTCGCGTGCCTCCAGGCGGCGTCCGTGCCGCTGAGCCTGGCCCGGCCGGTGGCCGCCTGGTGGCTGTCGCTCGTGGCCATGGTGCCGTTCCCGCTGCTGCTGGTGGCGCTCGGTGCCCCGCCCGCCCGGGACACGCCCTGGCCGTGGACGGAGCCGGGGTTCCTGGCGCACCTGGTCGTGACGCTGATCGTCGCCTGGCGGGTCAGCGCCCGGCTGTTCGTCACCCAGTGGCTGCTGACCCTGCTCGTCAGCGGCGTGCTCGCGGTGGTGCTGCGGCCCCAGGGCGCGGGGCAGGGGATGTACGCCTTCGGGATACTGTCCGGCGTCGGACTGCTGCTGCTGGCCGCCGTGCGCGGACGCAGGGAAGCGCAGCGGCAGCTGCGACGGCAGGAAAAGCTCACCGAGATCGAACGGTTCCGCCGGACGCTGCTGGAGGAACGGGCCCGCATCGCGCGGGAACTGCACGATGTCGTGGCGCACCACATGTCCGTCGTCGCCGTACAGGCGGAAGCCGCGCCGTATCTGGTCGCCGATCCGCCGGAGGCGATGCGCGAGAGCTTCGGCAGCATCCGGCACAATGCGCTGGCCGCCCTGACCGAACTCCGCCACATCCTGGGCATGATGCGGTCCGACGGCCCCGGTGCGCAGGGCGAGGACGGCAAATATGTGCCGCAGCCGACCCTGGACAACCTCGGCGAACTGGTCGGCAATGTACGGGCGGCCGGACTGACCGTCGAGACGGACATAACCGGCACCCCGCGGACCCTGCCCCACCACGTCGAACTCTCGGCGTTCCGGATCACTCAGGAAGCGCTGAGCAATGTGCTGCGCCACGCCCCGGGCGCACAGGTCAGGGTCGAGCTGACCTATGGGGACGCCGAGCTCGGGGTGCAGGTGACCAACAGCCCGGTCACCGTCACCGCGCAGCGCCAGAGCGGCACGGGACACGGTGTTCTCGGTATGCAGGAGCGGGCCTCCATGCTCGGCGGCACCCTGCATGTGGGGCGTACGAGGGACGGATGGTTCGAGGTACGGGCCTTGCTGCCCACCGGCCGGAGTGAGGACTCATGACGATTCGCGTGCTGATCGCCGACGACCAGGCGATGATCCGGGGGAGCTTCGCGATCCTGCTCAACGCGCAGCCGGACATCGAGGTCGTGGGGGAGGCGGACAACGGCGCGGAGGCCGTCCGTCAGGTGGCCGAACGCGCCCCGGACGTCGTGCTGATGGACATCCGGATGCCGGAGCTCGACGGCCTGGAGGCCACCCGCCGCATCACCGGCAGCGGCAGCCTCACCAAGATCCTCATGCTCACCACCTTCGATCTGGACGAGTATGTGTACGAGGCACTGCGCGCCGGGGCCAGCGGGTTCCTGCTCAAGGACTCCTCGGCCCACGAACTCGCCGCCGCCGTACGCACCATCGCCACCGGCGGCGCCCTGCTCGCCCCGACCGTCACCAAGCGGCTGATCGAGGAGTTCTCCAAGCGGGGCGCACCCCGCGCGCCCCGCCGGGACCGGGTGGCGGATCTGACCGAACGCGAGACCGAGGTGCTCCGCCTGATCGCCCAGGGACTGTCCAACGCCGAGCTCGCCGAGCAGCTGGTCATCGCCGAGCAGACCGTGAAGACCCATGTCGGGCGCATTCTGGTCAAGTTGCAGCTGCGTGACCGTACGCAGGCCGCGGTATACGCGTACGAAGCGGGGCTGGTGGTCGCCGGGGAGTGACCGCCCGGCCCCCCGCGGCCCTGCGGCGCGGCGCCTCCGGCGCCCCGCGAGGTCCCCCGGGGGCGGTCGTCGTCCCGTTCGTACGGCGCCGGGCGGAGCGATAACCCCGGGGTTCCAAACCAATATCTCGCCAATAATGCGGCGTCCTAGCGTCGTTACCGGCCATTGCACAGATGCTGAAGAACGTCCGGCCGGACGTTCGCGATGGAAGGTAACGCGAGTGAAGGTTCGGCAGGACGGGCAGCACAGCCGGCCCGCACCGGGGCACACGACTGCCGACCCGGTGACGGACCGGGAATTCTGGCAGCGGGTGCTCGCCGAGGGCGGCTACACGCCCATACCCCGGTGGGCCGGCGAGTACGCCGAACCGGGCGCCGTCGCCGAACACCGGACGGCCCTGCCGGCCGCGGCGGCACAGGCGGTGCGGCGGCAGGCGGACGACCTCGCCACGGACCCCGGCACCCTGCTCCTGGCCGCCTGCGCACGGGTGCTGGCCGCGCTGACCTCCGACTCCGCCGTCGTGGTCGGCTACCTGAGCGGCGACGGCCCGGCGCCGCAGGCGCTGCCCTGCCCGGTACCGGTGGCCGACGGCCCCTGGCGGGCCCTGCTGCACACCGCCGCCCGCGCCGCCGCGGCGGTGACCGGCCGGCCGGCCGCGGCCCTTGCGGAACTGCGCGCCGAGACCGAGGACCCCCAAGCCCTCTTCGACACGCTCGTGGTCGCGGGCCGGGCCCCGCGCGCGGACGACCTGGCCCCCGAGACCGTGCTCGCCGTGGGCCTGGACACGACCGGCCCGCAGCCGGAACTCGTCCTCGGCCACCGCCCGTGCGCGCTCGACGCCGACCAGGCCGGGCGGATCTCCGGCTATCTGCTGGCGGCCCTGGACGCGCTCGCCTGCCGGCCCGAGGAAGGCCACCACGACTGGAGCCCGGTCTCCAAGCAGGAGACCGCCCACCAGCTCGACGGGCTGGCCGGCCCGCAGCGCGACCTGCCCGACCGCCGGGTCCACCAGCTCTTCGAGGAGCAGGTCCGGCTGCGTCCGCAGGACATCGCCGCCGAGCAGGGCGAACGCTCCTGGACCTACCGCGAACTCAACGCCCGCGCCAACCGCATCGCCCACGCCCTGCGCGCCCAGGGCCTGCGCGACGAGAACGCCGTCGCCGTGGTCAGCGAGCGCACCCTGGAATGGCTCGCGGCCGTGCTCGGCGTCCTCAAGGCGGGCGGCGTCTACCTCCCGGTGGAGCCGCACTTCCCCGCGGGCCGGATCGCCGACATGCTCACCCGCAGCGAGTGCCGCCACGTACTCGCCGAGCGCGATGCCTGCGCCGGGCTGCCCGAGGCGTTGCGCGCCGCCCCCGGTGCCGTCGCGCACCACCTCGACGACGTGCTCGCCGCGGACCACCCCGACACCGACCCCGGACTGCCCGTCGCCGCCTCGCAGGGCGCGTACATCTACTTCACCTCCGGCTCCACCGGCAAGCCCAAGGGCGCCCTGTGCGAGCACGACGGATTCCTCAACCACCTCCTCGCCAAGATCGAGGACTTCGGGGTCCGCGAGGGCGGGGTGGTGGCGCAGAGCGCACCGCAGTGCTTCGACATCTCGCTGTGGCAGCTGGTCGCCGCCCTCGCCGTCGGCGGCCGCACCCGCATCATCGAGCAGACCGCCGTCCTGGACGTGGCGCGCTTCGTCGAGACGCTGGAGCGCGCCCGCGTCGAGGTCGTCCAGGTCGTCCCCTCCTACCTGGAGGTGGTGCTGACCGAACTGGAGCGCCACCCCCGCGAACTGCCCCACCTGCGCTGTGTCTCGGCGACCGGCGAGGCCCTGAAGAAGGATCTGGTGGCACGCTGGTTCGCCGCCTTCCCCGACGTCGCGCTGGCCAACGCCTACGGCCTGACCGAGACCTCCGACGACACCAACCACGAAGTCATGCGCGGGGTGCCCGAGCAGGCGTCGGTGCCGCTGGGCCGTCCGATCGCCGGCGTGCGGATCTACGTCGTCGACGAACTGCTGCGTCCGGTGCCGCTCGGCTCGTCCGGCGAGATCGTCTTCTCCGGCGTCTGCGTCGGCCGCGGCTATGTCAACGACGAGGAGCGCACCCGCGCCGCGTTCGTCCCCGACCCGCACCACCCCGGCGCCCGGATGTACCGCTCCGGTGACTTCGGCCGCTGGCTGCCGGACGGGCGGCTGGAGTTCCTGGGCCGCCGTGACGCCCAGGTGAAGATCAGCGGGTTCCGCATCGAGATCGGCGAGGTGGAAAACCAGCTGCTGCGGGTGTCCGGAGTGCGCGACAGCGCCGTCGTCATCACCGGCGAGGGCGAGCACAAGCAACTGGTGGCCTTCTACTCCGCCGCCCAGGAGCTGCCCGCGCAGACCGTCGGCAAGGAGCTGGGCACCGCCCTGCCCGCGTACATGGTCCCCGGCCGTATCCACTACCTGCCCGCCCTGCCGCTCACCGCCAACGGCAAGATCGACCGCAAGGCACTGACCCGTACGGCGGACGAACTCGGCGCTTCTGAAGGGGAGTTCCAGCAACCCCGCACGGACCACGAGCGCAAGCTCGCCGCGCTGTGGGCGGCCGCCCTCAAGCTCCCCGCCGGCACCGTCGGCAGGGACACCCACTTCTTCGAGGCCGGCGGCACCTCGCTGGCCCTGCTGCGGCTCGCGGTCGCCCTGGACCGCACGGTGACGCCCGCGGAGCTGATGAACCGGCCGGTGCTCGCCGACCTCGCCGCCCTGCTGGACGAGCGGGCCGCAGGGAACACCACCGTCGCCTGACACCACCGGGCGCCCGCCCCTCCCGTACCGGCCCCGGCGGCCGGACCCACCACCTCCTGCGTACCGGCGGCCCGCCCCTGCCCGTACGCCGCCAGACCGCCCAGAAAGGCAACCCGATGACGGTCACGACCGACAGCACCACGACCGGCGCGGCACTCCCCGACGGCCGCGAGCCGATCCTCGAAGCGGGCCGCACCCCCCTGCTGGAGGTCCCCGGCGCGGACTTCGGGACGCTGCCAGGACAGGCGGTCAGGGACCTGGTCGCCCGGCACGGTGCCCTGCTCGTGCGGGGTCTCGGCCTGGCCGCCCCCACGGACCTGGCGCGGGCCGCGCGGTGGCTCGGGGTGACCCCGATGACCGAGCGCGAGGGCTTCACCAGCCGCACCGACCACGGCGACGGCGTCTACTCCGCCTCCCAGTGGCCGGCCGACGAACCGATGTGCATGCACCACGAGTTGAGCTACGCCGTCGAGGTGCCCTCCCTCGCCCTGTTCGGCTGCCTGACCGCGCCCGTCTCCGGCGGCGCCACCGCGGTCGCCGACGCCCGGACGCTGCTGGGCACCCTGCCCGCCGACCTCGTCGAGCGCTTCGAGCGCGAGGGCTGGCTGCTGGACCGCGACTACCGCGAGGTGGGCGTCAGCCTGCTCGAATCCTTCGGCTCCGACGACCGTGTCGAGGCGGCCGCGTACTGCGCCGGCCACGCCATCGAGCACCAGTGGCCTGCGGACGGCGCGCTGCGCACCCGCCAGCGGCGAGCCGCGGTGGTGGCCCACCCCGTCACCGGCGAGCGACTGTGGTTCAACCAGATCGCCTTCCTCAACGAGCTGACCCTGGACCCGGCCGTCCGGGAGTACCTGACCTCCTTCTACGGCCCGGACTCGCTGCCCTTCAACACCCGCTTCGGCAAGGGCGACGCCATCACCGAGGACATCATCGAAACCATCAACGCCGCCTACACCGCGGCCACTTCGCGCGAACCCTGGCAGGACGGCGACCTTCTGGTTGTCGACAACCTGCGGATGGCGCACAGCCGCGAGGCCTACCAGGGCGACCGCGAGGTCGTGGCGCTCTTCGCCGATCCGGTGCGCCTCACCGGTCACGTACGCACCGATGTACCGGTCCGCCCCACGGGCGTCTGACCGTCCACCCCCGCACTTCTCCACGGAGCTCTTCATGTCCCAGCAACACCCGGCGCCCTCCTTTGCGGTGATCCCCGGAGCGCAGGTCAGTCAGGTTCTCGACGGCCGCGGCCAGGAGGTGGTGGACCTGATCGAGGCCGCCTACCGCCTGCACGGCGAGGGCGACACCGTCAACCCGCCCTCGTACTTCCTGCGCTTCCCCGAGAAGCCGTCCTCGCGGATCATCGCGCTGCCCGCCTCCATCGGCGGCCGGATCCGCACCGACGGAGTGAAGTGGATCTCCAGCTTCCCGGAGAACGTGGCGGCCGGCATCCCCCGGGCCTCCGCCGTCCTCATCCTCAACGACCACGAGACCGGGTACCCGTTCGCCTGCCTGGAGAGCTCCATCATCAGCGCGGTGCGCACCGCCGCCTCCGCCGCGCTGGCCGCCGACCGGATCGCTGCCACCCGCACCCGCCCGGCCCGGATCGGCTTCTTCGGCGTCGGCCTCATCGCCCGCTTCATCCACCGCCTGCTGCACGACACCGGCTGGCGGTTCGACGAGGTCGGCGTGCACGACCTGTCCGCCGAGCACGCGGCCGGTTTCACCGCGTACCTCGACCAGTCCGGTGAGACCGGCAGTGTCACCGTCCACGACACTCCCGAGGACCTGATCCGCTCCTCGGACCTCGTCGTCTTCGCCACCATCGCCGGCACCCCGCACGTCACCGACCCGGGCCTGTTCGCCCACAACCCGCTGGTGCTGCATGTCTCGTTGCGCGACCTGGCGCCCGAGGTCGTGCTGACCGGCACCAACATCGTCGACGACGTCGAGCACTGCCTGAAGGCCAACACCTCTCTCCACCTCGCCGAACAGCAGCTGGGGCACCGCGACTTCGTCCACGGCACGCTCCATGACGTGCTGACCGGGAAGCTGAGCCCGGCCGCCGACCGCCCGGTGTTCTTCTCCCCCTTCGGCCTGGGCGTCCTCGATCTCGCACTCGGCAAGCACGTCTACGACGCCGTCCGCGCCCTGGGACAGCTGAACGTCGTCGACGACTTCTTCCATGAGATGCAGCGCTACGGCTGACGCAGTCCACCGCATCAACGCCCGGCCAGGCAGGGAGGTCTCGTGCCGATCATTTCGGCGCCCCATGAGTTCAACGAGGAAGACCTGTACGTCGACCTCGACGCGGTGCTCGGCATCCCGCTGCACCTGAAGTGCGAGGGGTTCAACTTCACCGGCTCCGTCAAGCAGAAGGCCGCCGTCGCCATGGTGGAGGCCGCGGAGGAGTCGGGGCAGCTCGCCCCCGGATCGATCCTGGTGGAGTCCTCCTCGGGGAACCTGGGCGTCGCCCTCAGCGTCATCGCGGCAAGCAAGGGCTACGGCTTCGTCTGCGTCACCGACGCGCGGTGCAACCTCGCCGCCAAACGGCTGATGGAGGCCCTCGGCGCCGTGGTGCACACCATCACCGAACCGGCGCACGAGGGCGGATTCCTGGCCGCGCGGATCGCACACGTCCAGGCGCTGTGCGAGCAGGACGAGCGGTACGTCTGGCTCAACCAGTACACCAACCACGCCAACTGGCAGGCCCACCACCGCCGCACTGCGCCCGCCATCGCCCGCAGCCACCCCGGCCTGGACGTCCTGTTCGTCGGCGCGGGCACCACCGGAACGCTGATGGGCTGCGCCCGCTGGTTCAAGGAGCACCGCCCCGGCGTCCGCGTGGTGGCCGTGGACAGCGTCGGCTCGGTCACCTTCGGCCACCCGCCGGCCCCGCGCATGATCCCGGGCCTGGGCACCGGAGTGCGCCCGTCGCTGCTGGACGAGTCCTTCGTCGACGACGTGGTGATGGTGCCCGAACCCGACACCCTCCGGATGTGCCACCGGCTCGCCGCCCGCGGCTTCCTGTTCGGCGGCTCCACCGGAACGGTCGTCAGCGGAGCCGCCCGCTGGCTGGCCGAACACGCGGGCGGCGCGCGGCGCGAAGCCGTGGCGCTCGCCCCCGACCTGGGGGAGCGCTACCTGGACACCGTCTACCTCACCAACTGGGTGCAGGGCGTCTACGGGCCGGGCGTGCTCGGTGCCGGTGCGGATGCCGGTGCCGATTCCGGTGCCGGTGCAGACTCCGACATCGGTGCCGGTGCCGGTGCTGGTGCCGACCCCGCACCCCTCCCCTTGACCGCGCTGTCCTAGCGCCAGGGCCTGTCTTCAGACCCTGGCCGGGCCGCCGCCCACCCCACGACAGCCAAACCACCACCAAGAACCCGGAAAGAGGCGCACGACAATGAGCACCAACCCGTTCGAGGACAACGACGCCCGCTACCTCGCCCTCGTCAACGACGAGGGCCAGTACTCCCTGTGGCCCGTCTTCGCCGACGTGCCGGCCGGCTGGCGCCCCGCCCGTGAAGAGGGCAGCCGCGAGGACATCCTCGCTTTCATCTCCGAGCAGTGGACCGACATGCGCCCGCTGAGCCTGGTCCGCGCCATGGAGAGCGCCGGCTGACCGCGCGGCGCCGCCGCCGGCCCGTGACGGCAGCCGTCAGGGCCCGTACACCTACACGTTCCACCAGAAGGTGAAGCTCGATGACTGTGGTACTGGAGACCGGCGCACAGGCGACGGTCGTGACGATAGCGGGCGACGACGCCACGCAGACCGATGTGGTCGCCCGACGGTTGCACCGGGCCGCGGACGGCAAGGTCGACAGCCACGAGTGGGTCGACGCCGCCCGCCGGGAGTGGAACGAGCTCCCCGCCGGGCTGCGCGCGCCACTGGGCGAGTTCCGCAGGGACTCCGGCCCCAGCGGTGTCCTGCTGGTCCGCGGCCTGCCCGTGGGCGGCGCGACGCTGCCTGCCACCCCGTCCACCGCCCACTCGGTGCAGCAGGAGGCCAGCATCTCCGCGGCGGTGCTGATGATGGTCGCCTGCGGCCTCGGCGACCCCGCCGCGTTCCGCCCGGAGAAGACCGGCGCGCTGGTCCAGGACGTGGTTCCGGTCCCCGGCAAGGAGGACTTCCAGGGCAACGCCGGCTCGGTCCTGCTGACCTTCCACACCGAGAACGCCTTCCACCCGCACCGGCCCGACTACGTCATGCTGCTGTGCCTGCGCGCCGACCACGAAAGGGTCGCCGGCCTGCGCACCGCGGGCATCCGCGCGGCACTGCCGCTGCTGAGCGACCAGACCCAAGAGGTCCTGCGCAGCGCGGAGTTCCGTACCGCCCCGCCGCCCTCCTTCGGCGGTTCGGGCGGCGTCCCCACCGAGCCGCGGCCGGTCCTGAGCGGCGCGCCCGACGATCCCGACCTGTGCATCGACTTCGCCGCCACCGAGCCGCTCACCCCGCGAGCGGCCGACGCGATGGCCGAGCTCCAGGACGCGTTCGACCGGACCTCCCTGAGCACCGTGCTCGCCCCCGGCGACCTGGCGATCGTCGACAACCGCATCACCACGCACGGCCGTTCGGCCTTCATCCCGCGCTACGACGGCAAGGACCGCTGGCTGCAGCGCACCTTCGTCGTCAACGACCTGCGCCGCTCCCGCGGCATGCGGGTGCAGGACGGCTACGTCCTCGACTGAGCAGCCGCCCGGCACCGCCCGGCGCTGTTTTTCGCCGCCGCCCGGCACCGTCCGCCGCTGTCCGGCACCACCCGGCACTGCCCGCGGCCGTCCGCCGCGAGCGGCCGGCGCCGGGCGGCCGGCGCGAACCACTACGGAAAGAACCAGGACCTCATGACTCCTGCCCTCCTCATCGAGGATCTGGCCAAGAGCTACGGCGGCAATCCGGTGGTCAGGGGGGTGAGCCTCGAGGTACCCGCCGGCCACGTGCTCGGACTGCTCGGCCCCAACGGCGCGGGCAAGACCACGACGGTCAAAATGGTCTCCACCCTGATCAAGCCCGACAGCGGGCGGGCCCTGGTGTGCGGCTACGACGTGGTGCGCCAGGCCCGCGAGGTCCGCGCACTGATCGGGCTCACCGGCCAGTACGCCTCGGTGGACGAGGACATCTCCGGCCGGGAGAACCTTTACGTCATCTCCCGGCTGTTCAACCTCCCCCGCCGCACCGCCAGGGCGCGGGCCGACGAGATGCTGGAGCGCTTCGGCCTCACCGAAGCCGGTGCGCGGCCGGTCGGCGGCTACTCCGGCGGAATGCGCCGCCGCCTCGACCTGGCCGCCAGCCTGGTGGGCGAGCCCCGGGTGCTGTGCCTGGACGAGCCGACCACCGGACTCGACCCGCACAGCCGCAACGCCCTGTGGGCCGAGGTGCGCCGGCTGGCCGGCCAGGGCACCACCGTGCTGCTCACCACCCAGTACATGGAGGAGGCCGAGGCGCTGGCCGACTCGCTGGTCGTCATCGACCGTGGCCGGGTCATCGCCCGCGGCAGGACCGAGGAGCTGCGCTCGCGTCTGGGCGGCCAGGTGCTGTGCGTCCGGCCCGAGCAGGTGAGGGACGCGGCCGCGCTGCGGCGGGCCCTGGAGGTCCAAGGGCACCCCACCACCGCGCCCGACGAGGAGACCGGGCAGATTCAGCTGCCCCTGTCCGGCGACGGCGCCCAGCTGAGTGAGGTCGTCCGGACGGTCGGGCAGACCGGCATCCCGCTCGCCGGGCTGACGGTGCACATGCCCAGCCTGGACGAGGTATTCCTGACGCTGACCGGGGCCGACCGGGCCCCGCAGGCGCAGGCCGGAGCACTGTCGGCGAGGAGCGCGGCATGAGTTCACCGACCATGGCGCCGGGCGCCGCGACACGGACCTCCCAGGGGCGGGGAGTGCGCCCGCTGGTGCGTCACTCGCTGGCGCTCAGCCGCCGCAATCTGCGCAAGGCGGCGGCCAGCCCGGGCCAGATCATCGACGCCACCCTGATGCCGGTGACGCTGTCGCTGGTCTTCATCTACGGCTTCGGCGGCGCGATCGCCGGGGACAGCGCGCAGTACCGGCAGTACCTGATGCCCGGCATCATGGCGCTGACCCTCACCACCACCTGCCGTACCTCGGGCATCGCCCTCAACATGGACTTCGCCAGCGGGGTGATGGACCGCTACCGGTCGATGCCGGTGGCCCGTTCGGCGGTGCTCATCGGCCGTATCCTCGCCGACGCGGTCCGCGTCCTGGCCGGTCTGCTGATGGTGCTGGCCTTCGGGTTCCTCATCGGCTTCCGGGTGCACACCTCCGTCGCCGCCACGGTCGCGGCAGTCGGGGTGCTGCTGCTGTACGGGGTCGCCCTGTGCCTGCTGCAGGCGTTCATCGGCCTGGCAGCACGGGGGATGGAGACCGTCCAGAGCGTGAGCACGCTGGCGATGGTGCCACTGCAGTTCGGCAGTTCCATCTTCGTCGCCCCGGACACCATGCCGTCCTGGCTCCGGGTCTTCGTCGAGAACAACCCGATGACCATGGTCGTGGACGCCGCCCGCAATCTGATGGTCGGCGGCCCGGTCGCCCACTCGGCGATGATGGCCGTGGCATGGAGCGTCGGATTCATCGCGGTGTTCACGCCCCTGTGCGTGGCGAAGTACCGTACACGCGCCTGACGATGACGCTGCGGCAGCAACGCCGTTGGCAGTGGTGCTGCGATGCTGATGACCTTCCGGCAAGGGCCGGCGGGCGGGAGCTGGTATCCCTCCCGCCGGCCCTTGCCGGTGGCGTCTCAGATCGCCTGGACGCTGCGGATGTAGAAGAGCATGCCCCAGCTCTCGCTGGCCCGGTACGTCGCGCCCGGCTCGACCACGGCGTCCGCCGTGCCCTTGCAGTCGGTGCCGACGAAGACCTTGACCTTGCGGTCGGTCTTGTTGGTGACCAGGAGCCGGCCGTCGTTGTACCCGTTGGAGACGTTGTAGCACTTGCCGTTCTCCGGGTTGGAGACGTTCCGTTCGCCCTGGTACATGTGGACGTCTATGACGCCGGTGGCAGCCTGGGCGGGGCCGGTGCCGGCGAGCAGGGCGACCGCGGAAAAGGCAGCGAGGACGGGAGCGCGGTGACGGGTCTTGCGCATGGGTTTTCCCTTCGGCGGATCGGTCTCGGCTGATGAGTCTCGGCTGAGCGCTCGGGAATCCGAGCCGTCCGCCACCGTAGCCAGAGCCGTTATTCCCGCGTTATTTCGCGATTGTCGCCAAGTTGTCTGTCCCACTGGGACGGGAGTGCCTGCACCGTACCTTCGGGCCCTCCGGCGCGCCTCCCTCGAAATAGCCAGTACCGGCCCCCCTTCCGGGGGCTCCGAATTCCCCCGTAGCAGCGATGCGCAGGAGCACCGTCGCCTGAGAACGTTCACGACAGAAAAGTTCCCGAGCCGGCGCCTGAAAGGCCATGATGAAAACGAGATCCGCGTCGCACTCCGAATTCCGCACCTCCGTGATCACAAGGATCGGCGCCGCGGCATGGATTGTTGCCGTCGTGCAGTTCGTCGTCGTGCAGTTGGCCGTGGAGTCAGGCTGGCGCACTCCCTACAGCTGGGCGGAGAACAACATCAGCGATCTCGGCAATGTCAGCTGCCGGATGTGGGATGACTCCCGGCCTCGGTATGTGTGCTCGCCGCTGCACGAGGCCATGAACGCCGGCTTCGCCGTCCACGGTGGTCTACTGCTCGCCGGCATGCTGCTGACCGGACCCTGCTGGGGCCGCGGTGGGATATCGGCAAGTTCCCGCATTCTGCTGGCCGTCGGTGCCGTTGGGTGGATTGTGGTCGGCCTTGTTCCCGCAGACGTCGACGAGAACCTTCATGTCGGGGGCGCGCTTCTCATCATGGGGCTGGGAAATCTCGGGCTCCTCCTCGCCGGATTTTCCTCCCGAGATTCCCTCTTCGGCAGGCGGCGAAGCGTAACCCTCTCCCTGGCTGTCGCCGCGGTGCTTGCGGCATGGATGTTCTTCGGTCAGCACGATCCCGGAATCGGGCTGGGCAGCCTGGAACGTATCGCCGCCTGCGCGCTGGACGCGTGGAGCGTCGTCATGGCCCTTGCCATACTCCGTGCCCGCCGGCCGGACAACTCGGGCGGGATAACGACCCTTCGAAGCCATCACGCGCCGCGCTATGGGTGACGACGCGTTGGGGGGCGTGCACTGAAGAGGCCATCTCGTGGCGCTGGGACAGGTGCTTGTCGGTCGTGGTGGGTGGAGCGTGGAGCTGTTGGTGCCCGATGAGCTGTGGGAGTGGCCGGCCGGGGGCCGGGGAGGACGTCTCTCGCGAGGGAACCAAGGGGGCGGCTTGCGGGCTCTCCTCCCATGAGCCACACCTACGTTGGGGGACCGAGGAATGAGTTCACGTACGGGCGACAGCCCTTTACTCCGGCGCATGGCGGTTGCCGTAACGGTGGCCGTGGGATGCGTGGCGGTATCGGCGTGCGGCCCGGACGGCATACCAGCCTCCGGCGGCGCACCGACCTCCGACGGCACACGCACATCAAGCCCGGCCGGCGAACGTCCCACAGCCTTACCCGACTTCAGGAAGGCCTATGAGGCGGGGTACGCGGCAGGTCAAAAGCTCTATGGCGCGGGCGGCAAAGGCGCTGCGGTACGCGAGGTGGTGGGGGGTGGCTGTGCTCGTCGCGCCCTTGAGGCGGGAGCCGAGGCCGAACGGGACCGTGGGGCCTGGGTGAACGGCTGCCATGACGGGATCGGCGACGCCCCGCGGCACCCCCCGGCCCATCCCCTCACCAAGCGGGAGTCGAACCCGCGGCTCCTCAAAGACTTCCGCGCGTGGGCCCGGCCCGAGGGTGATGCAGCGACCGCCCGTCATGCCGGCCGCGTCTTCACCGTCGAACTCACCGGCCACGACTATGACGTGGAAGTCTCCACCGACTACAACTCGCGAGCTGAGGCCGCAGAGTTCGCCGCCGCCTTCGTGGAGTGGTGGGACGCCGACGACGGGCCCGCGGTGGCGAGGAACCTCGTCATTCTCGACGCCCGCGACCATCGCCTCGCCACCAAGCGCCTGTGAAGACGGAAGACCGCACATCACGGCCTCGGACCCATCAGATGTCCCCTAAGGGCGGCCCCCGTCATACTTGAGAGCTACCCGGGCAGTGAGCTCTTGAGGGTGACGCGCGAAGCGGGCGCGGGAAATAGCGTCTTTCCTGTCATCGAAGTGAGCAGGAAGGCGGGTCTCGTGCGAGCATCCGTGGTGCGCCGTGCGTTCGCGGTCTGCGTGGCCGCCGGTGCGATGGTCTTCTCCGTCGCCGCGGCTTCTGGTTCGGCGGCCAACGCCATGCCCGCCCCGCCGCGGCTGCCCGCCGTCCAGGCGGACACCCTGGCCGAGCGGTACCAGGCCAACCACGACTTCATCGTGCGGTCCGAGCGCGCCGCGCGCCGGATGGGCGACACCTCCAGGGCGGGCCATCTGGCCGGACTCGCCGCGCACGGACGGACGTTCCTCTCCTTCGCCACCCGTGATGACGGCCTGGCCGTGGAGGTGCTGGGCGACCTGGCGCATGCGGACCGTGTGGTCGTGGTGGTGCCCGGTTCGGACACCACCATCGACACCTTCGACGAGCTCGGTACCCGCCAGGCCGCACTGGCCGGCGGGGCCCGTGCGGTGCGGGCGGAGATGCGCCGGCTCGCCCCGGACACCGATGTCGCGGTGGTGGCCTGGCTCGGCTACCACGCGCCGCGCACCCTCAGCCGTGATGTGGTCACCACCGCCCGCGCCCGGGCCGGCGGCAACCAACTGCGCACGTTCGTCACCGAGTTGAAGAGGGTCAATCCGGCCGCTCCGGTCACCCTCCTGTGCCACTCCTATGGCTCGGCGGTCTGCGGCAGTGCCGTCGCGAGCCCGACGGACGCGGCCGCCCCGATGGACAACCTCGCCGGGATCGCCGTCGTCGGCAGCCCCGGTATGGGCCTTCGGTCCGTCTCCGATGTCGCCGTGCGGGTGCCGGTGTGGGCGGGCCGGGGTGCGCAGGACTGGATCGCCGGTGTGCCGCACACCAGCGTCAGCGTCCCCGGCGCCACGATCGGGTTCGGTACGGACCCGGTCAGCCGCACCTTCGGGGCCCGCGCGTTCGACGCGGGCCGCGGCGGCCACAGCGACTACTTCAAGCCCGGCGGCCTCGCCGTGCGCAACCTCGCGATGATCGGCCTCGGCCGTGGTGCGGCGGTGTCCCATGGCTGATCTTCAGACGCGCTCCGAGGCGAGCCCGGTCCGTCCGGCGCGGCCGGCCGCCGACGCCAAGCCGGTCACCGACGCCAAGCCGGCCACCGACCCCGCTCGTGCGGCCCCCGTCCGTACGGCCCCCGCCCATACGACACCAGCCCGTACAGCCCTCGACCGGCTGCACGCGGCGGTCCTGCGGATCGACGCGGCCACCCCGGACGGACGGGACCGGGCGCTCGACGTCCTGCGGGTCCTGGCGGTGACCGGTGTGGTGCTGGGGCACTGGCTGGTCAGCGCGGTGGTGCTGCGCGCGGACGGGCATCTGCTGGGGGACAGCCCGCTGGCCCATATGCCCGGGCTTACCCCGCTGTCGTGGGTACTCCAGACGTTGGCGGTCTTCTTCCTCGTCGGCGGGCGGGTCGCGGCCCAGGGCTACGACTCCGCGAGGGCGCGCGGTGTCGGCTACGGCGCGTGGCTGCGGCAGCGGCTGCGCCGGCTGGCCGGACCGGTGGGTGCCTTGCTGGGGATGTGGCTTCTGGTGCTGGCCGGCCTGGTCGTGGCCGACACCGCCCACGAGACGATCCACACGCTGCTCAACCTGGTGCTGTCCCCCCTGTGGTTCCTGCTGGTCTTCGCCCTGCTGACGGCCCTCACGCCGCTGGTGCGCCGGGCGGGCGTGACGGCGGCGGTCCTGGGCGGCGGCTATGTGGCGGTGACGGACGGCGCCCGGATGGTGTTCGGCGACGCCGGCTGGGTCGACACGGCCCGTCAGGGCAACGTCCTCGCGGGCTGGTTGGTGCCCTTCGCCCTGGGCGCGGCCTGGGCCGCGGGCGGATTCGCCCGGCGACGGTACGCCGTGGTGCTGCTGGCCGCCGGCGCCGTGAGTACGGCAGGGCTGATCCTGTGGTGCGGCTACCCCGCGAGCATGGTGGGCGTCCCCGGCTCGCAGCTCTCCAATCTCAACCCCGTCACCCTGGCCGCCGTCACCTTCGGGCTCGCCCAGTGCGGTGCCGCGGTGCTGCTGTGCGGTCCGCTGCGGCGCCTGGTGGGCCGGCCGCCTGCCGGCTCGACACGTGCCCTGCCGGGGAAGGAACTGCGGGCCTGCCCGGGGCAATTCGCCTGGGCAGGAGTGACCGTGATAAACCTTTCGGCGATCACGATCTTTCTCTGGCATCAGACGGCCATGCTCACGGTCACGGTGACCTCCCTCGGAACGGGGCGGCCGTTGTTCGGATTGCACACCAATCCCGATCACCCGCTGTGGGCGCCGGCCCGTATCGGCTGGGTACCGGTATTCGCGATCGTGCTCGTGGTGCTGTGCATCGCCTTCCGTGAGGCGGAGAACATGTCCCGGACCGGGCGCGGGCGTACCGCTCGCAAGCCGTCGGGCCGGCCCGTCTGAACGTCACGGAAGCGGCTGGAGCGGCCCTTCCGGTATTCCTTGGAGGAGCAATGGAAGCACTCTCTCTCGATTCGCTGCGCACGCTGTACACCAAATACGAGGCCGACTTGAGGAAGGTCAAGGACGCCCAGCGCAGTCTCCTGAGGGAGCGCGGCAAGGCCATGAAGGCCCAGCTGGATGACGTGGAGGCGGAGATCTCCTACATGCGTCTGCGGGAGCTGCGGCCCGCGAAGGTGGTGGAGATCGGTACCTTCTACGGCTGGTCCACCATCTGGCAGCTGAGCGCGCTGCGCGACAACGGCACCGGACACCTGTACTCGTTCGACATCGTGGACCACGTGGTGCGCAACGTGCCGGGCGAACTGACCGGCCAGTGGACCTTCACCAAGGGCGATGTCCGCGAGAACCTGGACAGCATTCCGCAGGATGTCGACTACCTCTTCATCGACGCCGACCACGGTGCGCGCTTTGCCCGCTGGTACATAGAGAACCTTTTCCCGGCCGTGCCCGGCGGCACGCCCACCAGCGTGCACGACGTCTACCACGGCCGTCGCCCCAAGCCCTTCAGTGAGGGTTCCGTCATCGTCAAGTGGCTGGCCGACAACAACGTGGAGTTCTTCACGCCGTCCCCGGCCAAGTCCCCGGCGGAGTACGCGGAGATAGCCGAGATCAAGAAGGGGCTCGGGCTGGACGAGCCGGTGCGCGACAGCCGCCACAACCCCATGATCTTCTTCGATCTGCCCAGCCTGTAACCCTGGCCCGAAACCCCGGGCTGTAACCCTGGCCCGAAATCGTGGCCTGTAGCCCTGGCCTGAAACCCCCGGTCCACCTCCCTGCGGCGCCCATCCCCCGCGCCCCGCGCCGCCCGTGCGGCGCGGGGCGGGGCGCCGCCCTCTTGGGAGGCGTGGCGAGAGTTCACGCCACTACGGGCACACCGCGGGCGGAAAGCATCAAGAAAGAGTCAACCTACGGTCGGATCCGGACAGATATGCCGCGCACCGCAACCCTCCCATACCGCCGCCCCGAAGCTGACCGGTGGCGATCCGCACGGTGACGACCACTACGTACCCAGCGGAATGTTCATTCCGTTTTACCCGCTTAAAGAGGGGATCAGCGAAACATTTCGGCCAGTCCCGCGATCTTGGCGAAGATTCTGCTCTAGGGTGACTCGGCCGTACGTTCGGTGCGGCAGGAGGCATGGGGGTATGCCGTGGGGGAGCGGTCACAGGGTGACTGGGTTGCGTTTACCTTGCTGGGGTCGCTGTCGGCGAGAGCCGGCGACGAGGCCGTCATCATCGGAGGGCCCCGGCAGCGGATCATCGTTGCCGCACTGGCGCTGGCCTGGGGGCGGGTGGTCTCCGTCGATGCGCTGATCGACGCGGTCTGGGGCGATGAACCACCGGCCTCGGCACGCACTCAAGTCGCCATCTGTGTGGGCGCCTTGCGCAAGGCATTCAAGGCCGCCGGGCGGCAGGCCCCGGTGATCGTGACCGCCCACCCCGGATACCGCCTGAACACCGAGTGCAGCTCCCTCGATGTCCGCGAGTTCGAGAAGCTGGTGGCCGAGGCGGGGGACAGAGCCCGCAAAGGCTTCCTGGAGGACGCCAGCCGGCTCTGCAAACAGGCCCTGGACCTCTGGAGCGGCCGGCCGCTGAGCGGTGTGGGCGGGCAGCTCGCGGAGGACGCGGAGACGCGCCTGGAGGCCAAGCGGCTGGCGGCGTACGAAGTATGGACCGGCGTCGAACTCGAGCTGGGACGGCACCAGGAACTCATCCCGGTGCTGTCCGCCGTGGTGAACGACTACCCCCAGCACGAACAGTTCCGGCACAACCTGATGCTGGCCCAGTTCCGCTCCGGGCGGCGGGTCGAGGCCGCCGAGGGCTTCCGCGCCTGGCGGAACGAGCTCGTCGAGGAGCTGGGCCTGGAGCCGAGCTTGTCGATCCAGCAGCTGCACCACGCCATCCTCCGCGACGAGCCCGGAGCGGACCGCGCCGAGGAGAGCGAGCGCCCGCCGGCGGCCCCGGCCGCCCGCACCGTACCGGCCGAACTCCCGCCGGACGTGCCCTCCTTCATCGGCCGGGAGGCGGAGCTGCGACGGCTGGACGCCCTGCTGGCCGGCGACACCCTCGGGACGGTGCCGCCCACCGGCTTCGTCACCGGCATGGCCGGCGTCGGCAAGACCAGCCTCGTGGTGCACTGGGCACACCGCGTCGCCGACCGCTTCCCCGACGGGCAGCTCCATGTGGACGTCTCCCAGCACGACCGGGGGAAGGGTCCTGACACCGCTCACGCGCTGCTCGGGCGCCTGTTGCGGGCCCTGGGCGTGCCCGGCGGGCAGATCCCCGACGATCCCTGGGAACGGATCTCGCTCCACCGCAGCATCCTCGCCGACCGCCGCGTCCTGGTGCTGCTGGACAACGTCCGCACCGTCGACCAGGTCCAGTCGCTGCTGCCCGGCAGCGGCCGCAGCTGTGTGGTGGTGACCAGCAGGGAGCAACAGGAGCACATGGCGGCGCTCCACGGCATGGTGCATATCGCCCTCGGCCTGCTGTCCGCCCGGCAGGCGTCCGTACTGGTCCGGCGGATCGCGGGCGAGGGCCGCGAGGCCACCGACCTCGCGGCGGTGGACACCCTGTGCGCCCTGTGCGACGGACTGCCCCTGGCGCTGCGGATCGCCGCCACCCGCCTGGCCGCCAAGCCGCACTGGTCCGTCCGCCACCTGGTCGACCGCCTCGCCGAGGAGCCGCGGCGGCTGGACGAACTCTGCGCGGGCGGCCTGGAGATGCGCTCCGCCTTCGCCGCCGCCTACCGCGCCCTGCCCGTGGACCTGGCCCGGATGTTCCGCAGGCTGTCCCTGCTGGAGGTGCCGGACTTCGCCGCCTGGGTCGGCGGCGCCCTGCTCGATCTGCCCACCGCCGAGGCCGAAAAGCTCATCGAGCAGCTGGTCGATGTCAACCTGCTCACCGTCGTCGGTATCGACGGCGCCGGCGCCGTCCGCTACGGCTTCCACAGCCTGCTGAAGCTGTACGCGCGGGAGCGGGCGGGCGCGGAGGAGCCGGAGCGGGAGCGGCGGGCGGCCCGCGAGCGTGCCTGGCAGGGCTGGCTCACCCTCGCCGGGGAGGCGCACCGCCGGGAGTTCGGCGACAACTTCACCATGCTGCTCGGCAGCACCCCGCGCCGCCCCCTCGAACCGGACCTGGCCGGAAGGCTGCTGGAGTCCCCGCTCGCCTGGTTCGACGCCGAGCGGGCCTCGGTGGTCGCCGTGGTCCGGCAGCTCTCCCGGCTCGGCGAGGATGAACTCGCCTGGGAAATGGTGATGTCCACCGCGGCACTCTTCGAGGCCCGCAACGCCTGCGACGACTGGCGGGCGGTCACCGAGAGCGCGCTGGTGGCCGTGCGGCGGGCCGGGAACCGCCGCGGAGAGGCGGCCATGACCCTGGAGCTGGCCTCGGTGGAGATGCGCCGGCACCGCTACGACCGCGCCAGGGACCTGCTCGGGACCGCGCTGCGCCTCTTCACCGACCTCGGCGAGACCTATGGCCGGGCGCTGGCGCTGTGCGGGATGGCCGCCCTCGACCGGGTCGGGGACGACCTGCTTCCCGCGGTGGGCCGTCCCGGGCAGCCGGCTGCCGCGCTCGGCGCGGGGGAGGCCCGCGTGGCCGCCGGGCTGGTCGACAATGCTTCCGCCCTGCTGTTCCAGTCCCTGGCGATCGCCTGACGGGCCGGCGCCCTCGCGCCGTTCGCCTGAGGGGGGCGGCCGTTGCGGCCGCCCCCCTTCCCTGCCGTGCGGGGTCAGGCGGTCGAGGAAGCAGCCGCGGCCGCCTCTCCGGTGCGCGCGGCGGCCCCCGGCGCCCGTCCGATCCGCGGCGCGACAATCCGCGCGATCTGCTCGGCGGGGCCCGGATCCATCATCTGGGAGTGCTCGCAGTCCACCTCGGCGATCTCCATCCGGCCTGCCAGGAACTCCTCCCACGCCTCGGGCACCACGGCCTCCAGGCGTTTGCGGGTGGCCAGCACCAGCAGCAGGTCGGCGCGCAGCACATCCGGCCGCCGTTCCGCCGCCAGGTAGGCGTTGTTGATGCTGACCTCCAGTGCGGCGGCCCGGTGCTCGCGGCCCAGGTAGCGCAGCTCGCTGCTGCCCTCCCCGTACCACTCGACGATCTGGGCGCGCATCCGGTCCGCGGTCGGCTCCTCGGGTGCACCCTCCGGAATGCCGTAGATCTTGCCGTAGCCCTCGTACATCTGGGTGAGGATTTCCTCGCGCGTTCCGGTCCCCTGGCTTCCGGGCTCGGGCGGTGAGGTGTCCAGCACCGCCAGCAGCCCGATCTGCTGTCCGTCCGCCTCCAGCGCGGTGGCCACGGCCTGCGCCATGATCCCTCCCAGCGACCAGCCCAGGAGGTGGTACGGGCCTTCGGGCTGTACCGCGCGGATCTGCCGGGCGTAGTCCGTGGCCAGCTCGTCCATGGAAGCGGGCAGCGGCTCCGTCCCGTCCAGGCCTCTGGCCTGCACCGCGTACACCGGGTGATCGGCGCTGAGCGCGCTCAGCAGCGTCGAGTAGCGCCAGCTGAGGCCGGCGATGGGATGGACGCAGAACAGCGGGGCCGCGCTGCCGGAGGTGCGCAGCGGAAGGATCACCTCGAAGGCGCTGCCGCCGTCCCCGTCGAGCTGTTCGCACAGCCGGGCCGGGGTGGGCGCGGCGAAGATGTCCCGCAGCTCCAGCGGGCGGCCCAGGGCCTGCCCGATGCGGTGTGTCAGCCGGGTGGCGAGCAGGGAGTGCCCCCCGAGCTCGAAGAAGCTGTCGTCCACGCCGACCCGCTCCACGCCGAGCACGTCGCCGAACAGCCGGCAGACCAGCTCCTCCTGGGGGGAGCGCGGCGGCCGGTACGTGCCTGCGGCGGGCTGCGCGGGCGCGGGCAGCGCCCGGTGGTCCAGCTTGGCGTTGGGGGTCAGCGGCCACTCGTCCACGACGACGAAGGCACCCGGCACCATATAGGCGGGCAGCCGCTCGGCGACCTCGGAGCGCAGCGCCCGCGCCGTCAACTCTCCGTATTCGCAGGCGGTTTCGACGTAGGCCACCAGGCGCTGGTCGCCGGGACGGTCCTCGCGGACCATCACCACGGCCCGCTCGACCCCGGCGCAGCCCGCGACCACGGCCTCCACCTCACCCAGCTCCACCCGGAATCCGCGCACCTTGACCTGGGTGTCGGCGCGGCCGCGGAACTGCAGCTGCCCGTCGGCGTTCCATGCCGCCAGGTCACCGGTGCGGTACATCCGGGTGCCCGGCGCGCCGTACGGGTCGGCGACGAAGCGCTCCGCGGTCATACCGGGACGGGCCAGGTAGCCGCGCGCCAGCCCGCCGCCGGAGAGGTACAACTCGCCCTCGACGCCCGGCGGTACCGGCCGCAGGGCCTGGTCCAGGACGTACATCCGGTTGCCGGCGATGGGCCGGCCGATGACCGACGCCGCGGCCGCGTCGGGGACCAGGCGCCGCGCGAAGCTCACGTCACAGGTGCCCTCGGTGGGGCCGTACGCGTTGATCAGCAGCCGGTCGCGGCCCCAGAACCCGGCCAGCTCGGGGGAGAGCGGTTCCGCGCCGGTGACCACGGTGCGCAGCTCGGGGAGCTCGGTCCGCGGTACCTGTGCCAGCGCCGAGGGGACGATGAGCAGGTGGGTGATGCGCCGCTCGGCGAGGAACGCGGCGAGCGGCGGTCCGGCCGGGGTGTCGGCGGGTACGACCAGGCACGCGCCGGACAGCAGGGCGAGGCAGAACTCCGCCACCGACACATCGAAGCTGGGCGAGGCGCACTGCAGCACCCGGCTCTCGGGACGCACGGCGTAGTGGGCCAGCTGATGGGCGGCCAGCGCACCGATCCCGGCATGGCTGACCATCACGCCCTTGGGGCGGCCGGTGGAGCCCGAGGTGAAGATGACATAGGCGGGGTGGGCGACCCGCAGCGGGGCCCGGCGGTCGGCGTCGCCCAGGTCCGTCCCCGGCAGCGCGGCCCGTTCGGCGGCGGTGGCCGCCTCGTCGGCCAGCAGCACGTCGAGGCCCCCGGGGTGCGGCAGCCGGCCCGCCAGCTCCGTGGTGGTCAGCAGCAGCGCGGGCGCGCTGTCCGCCAGCATCGCCGCCAGCCGCTCGGCCGGGTAGGCCGGGTCCAGCGGCAGATACCCCGCCCCGGCCTTCATGACGGCGAGCATGCCCTCCAGCATCTGCGCCGAGCGGGGCAGCGCCACCGCGACATAGCTCTCGGGGCCTGCGCCCCGGGCGACCAGCTGCCGGGCCAGGCGGTTGGCCCGCTCGTTGAGCTCGGCGTAGGTCACGGTGGCGGCCGCGGACTCCACGGCGGACTCCACCGCGGGCCGTTGCGGGGTGCGCCGCACCTGTGCCTCGAACAGCTCGGGGAAGGTGCCCACCGGGACCGGCCCGCCCGCGGCGGGCTCGTCGCTCTGCAGCAGCGCCCGCCGCTCGTCGGCGGAGAGGATCTCCAGCGCGGAGACCGCGGTGCCGGGGTCGGCGGTGGCGCTCTCCAGCAGCCGGCACAGGCGGTCGGCCAGCCGCTGCACGGTGTGCGGTGCGAACAGCTCGGCGGCGTACTCCACGAGACCGTCGATACCGGCCGGCGCGCCGTCCCCGGTGTGGTTCTCGCCCATGTTGAAGGCAAGGTCCACACGGGCGTTGCCGGTGGCCTCGCCCTCGAAGGAGACCCGCACCCCGGGCAGGTCCAGCGCGCCGCGCTCGTTGTTCTGGAAGACCAGGGTGACCTGGGTGAGCGGAGCGTGCGAGAGGGAGCGCCCGGGGTTGACGGCCTCCACGATCCGCTCGAAGGGCAGGTCCTGGTGGGCGTAGGCGCCCAGGTCCGTCTCCCGCACCCGGGCGAGCAGTTCGCGGAAGGCCGGGTCGCCGGACACATCCGTACGCAGCACCAGGGTGTTGACGAAGAACCCGATGAGGTCGTCCAGCGCCTCGTCGGTACGCCCCGCCAGCACCGCCCCGATCGGGATGTCGCTGCCCGCGCCCAGCCGTGCGAGCAGCGCCGCCAGCGCCGCCTGGACGACCATGAACACGGTGACGTCCGACTGCCTGGCCAGCTCGGTGATCCGGGTGTGCAGGGCGGCGTCCAGGGCGAAGCGCACGGTGGCACCGCGCCGGCCGGCCACCGCCGGGCGCGGATGGTCCAGAGGCAGCTGGAGAAGTTCCGGCACTCCGGCCAACTGCCGCTGCCAGTAATCGAGTTGGCGAGCGGCGACGCTGTCGGGGACCGACTCGGCGCCCAGCAGCTCCCGCTGCCACAGCGCGTAGTCCGCGTACTGCACCGGCAGCGGCTCCCACCGGGGGGTCCGGCCCGCTGTACGGGACCGGTAGGCGGCGGACAGGTCGCGGACCAGGGGGGCCAGCGACCAGCCGTCGCTGGCGATGTGGTGGGTGAGCAGATACAGCACATGCTCACGCTCGGACACCCGGAAGAGCGTGGCCCGCAAAGGAGCCTCGGTGGCCAGGTCGAAGGCGTGGCCCGCCGCCCCCGCCAGCGCGTCCGGCAGGTCCCCTTCGCCCGCCAGCTCGACGCACTCCAGCCGGATGTCTGCCTCTCGGGAACTCATGACGACCTGGCACGGCCGGCCCGCGAACTCGGCGAAGCGGGTGCGCAGCACCTCGTGCCGCTCCACCAGGTCCGCGAGCGCGGCGGCCAGCGCGGCCCGGTCCAGGTCGCCGGAGAGCCGCAGCGGCAGCGGGTTGTTGTACGTCACGCCGGGCCCGTTGAGCCGGAAGGCGAACCACAGGCCGCGCTGGGCGTAGGACATCGGCACCAGCTCGGGACGCTCCACGGCCACCAGCGGCGGCCGGGCCGTACCCGCCTGCGCCAGCTGCGCGGCCAGCCCGGCCACCGTCGGCGCCTCGAAGACCGCACGCACCGACAGCTCCACCCCGAAGGCGGCCCGGACCTGGCTCAGCAGCCGGATCGCGGTCAGCGACTGGCCGCCCAGCTCGAAGAAGCTCTCGTCCACCGAGGGGCAGGGCCGCCCCAGCACCTTCTCGAACAGTCCGCAGAGGATTTCCTCCACCGGCGTCTGCGGCGCCCTGGGACCCGGCGCGGCCGGGCCGTGGTCCCCGGCGTCCGCCCCGGTACCGTCCCCGGCGTCCGCCCCCGTACCGTCCCCGGCGGGTGCGGTGGCACGACGGAACGACGACGGCAGGGTGAACTCCACGTCCCCGGCGCTGCCGTCCGGAGCGGCCACGACCGCCTTCAGCACGTCGGTGAGCGCGGTGAGCACCACCTGTGCCTCGTCCTCGTCGATCAGGTCCGGCTGGTACTCCAGCTCGATCACCAGCCGCTGTCCGGCCAGCCCCGCGATGACCCGCAGCGGGTAGTGCGCGGCATCGTGGCCGCCGGCCACCTCGACCCCGACCCCCGCGTAGGACGGGCGGGCCGCTTCGTCGTCCGGGTAGTTCTCGAACACCATGAAGGTGTCGAAGAGGTCGCCGTGCCCGGCCATCCGCTGCAGCCGGCCCAGCCCCAGGTGGTGGTGGGGCAGCAGCGCCGCCTGCTCCCGGCGCAGCCGGTCGAGGTTCTTGAGCACCGACTCCGCCGGCTCCAGGCGCACCCGCACCGGAATGGTGTTGATGAACATCCCGATCATCGTCGCGATGCCGGGAATCTCCGGCGGGCGGCCGGAGACCAGCGTGCCGAACACCATGTCGTCCCGGCCGGTGAGCCGGGCCAGCACCATGGCCCAGGCGCCCTGCACGAGATGATTGGCCGTCAACCCGCGGTCGCGTACCAGCGCGTCCATGGCGGCGCCGAATTCGGCGGACAGCGAGGTCGTCACCCGCGCGGGCATGCCCGGCACCCGCGACGGATCGGCGGAGAACACCAGCGTCGGCCCCGCCAGCCCTTCCAGGGCACCGCGCCAGGCCCGCTCCGACTCCGCGTCGTCCTTCCCCGCCAGCCAGCTGAAGTAGCTCCGGTGCGCTACGGGCCGGGGCAGCGCCGAGTCGTCTCCCCCGCCCTCGTACAGCGTGAACAGCTCACGGATCAGCACGGGGGTGGACCAGCCGTCCAGCAGCATGTGGTGGCTGGTCATCACCAGCCGGTGCCGCCCGGCGCCCAGCCGCACCAGGGTGAAGCGCATCAGCGGCGGCCGGTCGAGCGGGAAGCGGCGCATCCGGTCGGCGGCCAGCAGCTCCGTCAGGCGCGCCTCGGCCTGTGCGACGTCGGCGGCCGACAGGTCGGCCTCCTCCCACGACAGCGGCACCTCGCGGTGGATGACCTGCATCGCCTGCCCGTTCTGCCGCTGCCGGAAGCCGGCGCGGAGGTTGGGGTGGCGGCGGATCAGCGCCGCGGCGGCGGTTTTGAGGACGTCCGGCCGCAGCGGGCCCTCCAGGTCGAGGACCATCTGGGTGTTGTAGAGGTCCACCGCGTCATCGTCGTAGAGGGAGTGGAAGAACATTCCCTCCTGGAGCGGGGTCAGCGGCAGCACGTCTTCGAGCGCGGGCCGGTTCATCAGAGCATCCTCAGTTCTGCTTCGAGTTCGTCGATCTCAGCCTGGGAAAGACCGAGGGAGAGATCGGAAGGGCTGTGGCCACCGGCACGGTCCCCCCGGGCGTGGGCGGTCAGGGCGTCCAGGGCGGCGAACCACAGCTCGGCCAGCTCGCGGACGTCCTCCTCCGGCAGGAGGTGGCCGGCCCAGGTCCAGGTGGCCCGCAGCCGCGGGCCGTCGGCCAGGTCTTGGGTGAGCGCGTTGAGTTCGACGGGATGCGCCAGCGGCATCCCGGCGTCCCACGGCGCGGGGGAGGGCAGTCCGCTGACCATCGTCCACGGCCGTCCCTCACCGGCTGCCGCGTCCGTCGCCTCGAACCGCCCGAGGTAGTTGAACCCCAGCTGCGGAGCGGGGAGCGTGGCGAGTACGGGGCCGAGGCGCGGATTGAGGTAGCGCAGCATGCCGTGGCCCACGCCGTTGCCGGGCAGCGCCCGCAGCCGCTCCTTGACCAGCTTGAGGGATTCGCCGACCGCCGGGCCGCCCGCCTGCACCTCGGTCCAGTCGGCGGCGGCCAGGGGCAGCCGCACCGGGTAGAGACTGGTGAACCAGCCCACCGTGCCCGACAGGTCGGCACCCGGCACGATGTCCTCGCGGCCGTGCCCCTCCAGGTCCACCAGCACCTCGTCCGCCGCCTCGCCGCGGCGCCGCCGCCATTCGCGCACCGCCAGCGCGAACCCGCTCAGCAGCACATCGCCCACGTTCGCGTGGAACGCCGCCGGAACGTCCGTCAGCAGCGGCCTGGCGCGCTCGGGCGGCAGGCTCAGCTCCAGCATCCGTACCGTCCCGGCGGTGTCCCGTCGTGGGTCCAACTGCCGCTCGCCCAAAGGCGCTTCGGCCGCCATCGCGCCGTCCGCGCCACCGGAGGCGGCCCGCGTCCACACGTCAAGACCCGCCTCCCACGCGGGCTCCTGCGCGGCCTCGGCGAGCCGCCGCGCCCACGCCCGGAAGGAGGTGGCCACCGGCGCGAACTCCGGGCCGCGCCCGGCGGCCACCGCCTCCCATGCCTCGCGCAGATCCGGCACCAGGATGCGCCAGGACACCCCGTCGACGGCCAGGTGGTGCGCCACGATCTGCAGCAGCCCCGGCGCCTGGGATCCGGCGTCATACCAGACCAGCTGGACCACCGAACCGTCCTGTGGGGACAGCCGCAGCCGCGCCTTCTCGCCCTCGTCGGCCATGGCGGCGTCCCGCGCCTCCGGCGGCAGCCCGGCGATGTCCACCCGGTGCAGCACCGCATCCGCGGCCACCGCTCCGCGCTCCGCCACGGCCGGCTCCCAGGAACCGTCCTCGGCAGTCGTCATACGCAGCCGCAGGATGTCGTGATGGTCCAGCCACCTCTGCACCGAGGTGGTCAGCCGCGCCAGGTCCGCACCGGCCGGAACACGCACCGTGGCCGACTGGTTGAAGCCCGCCACCGGGCCGTCCAGCTCACGGAGCCAGTGCATGATCGGCGTCATCGGGAAGGCGCCCACGCCGTCGTCCGCCGTGGCCCACGAGCCGGTGATCTCGGTGGCCACAGCGGCCAGTTCGGCGACCGTACGGTGCTGGAATACCTGCTGCACCGTCAGCGTCAGCCCCTCCTCCCGGGCCTGGGACACCACCCGCATCGAGCTGATGCTGTCGCCGCCCAGCTCGAAGAAGTTGTCGTCGATGGTGACGCTGTCGAGACCGAGGACGCCGGCGTAGATACCGGTCAGGATCTCTTCCCGGGGGGTGCGCGGGGCGCGTCCGGTGGTGGCGGAGCCGGTGAAGGCGGGAGCGGGCAGGGCCTTACGGTCGATCTTGCCGTTGGGGGTCAGGGGCCAGCGGTCGAGGACGACGATGGCGGCCGGGACCATGTAGTCCGGCAGGGTCGCGGCGAGGTGGGCGCGGAGGGCGGCGGGGTCGGGGGCCGGGGCGTCAGCGGTGACATAGCCGATCAGCCGCGGTCCGGCCGGGCCGTCTTGCCGCACCATCAGCAGGGCGTCGGTGACCCCGGTGGCCTGGGTGAGGGCGGTTTCGATTTCGCCGGGTTCGATGCGGAAGCCGCGGATTTTGATTTGGTTGTCGGTGCGGCCGAGGTATTCGAGGGTGTGGTGGGTGGTCCAGCGGGCGAGGTCGCCGGTGCGGTAGAGGCGGGTGCCGGGTGGGCCGTAGGGGTTGGCGATGAAGCGTTGGGCGGTGAGGTCGGGGCGGTTGTGGTAGCCGCGGGCGAGGGCGGGGCCGGTGGTGTAGAGCTCGCCGGGGACGCCGGGGGGTGTGGGGCGGAGTGCGGGGTCGAGGAGGTAGAGGTGGGTGTTGGTGATGGGGGTGCCGAGGGGTGGGGTGATGGTGCCGGTGAGGGGTGGGCTCATGGTGGTGCAGATGGTGGTTTCGGTGGGTCCGTAGGCGTTGATCATGTGTCGGCCGGTGGACCAGCGGCCGGTTTGTTCGGGTGGGCAGGCTTCTCCGGCGACGATGAGGGTCATGTCGGTGGGGAGGCTGTGGTCGGGGAGTGTGGTGAGGATGGCTGGGGGGAGGGTGGCGTGGGTGATGTGTTGTTGGTGGAGGAGGGTGGTGAGTTCGTCTCCGGTGAGGCGGGTGGGGGGTGCCATGACGAGGGTGGCGCCGTGGGTGAGGGCCATGATGATTTCCCAGGTGGCGGCGTCGAAGCTGAGGGAGGCGAACTGGAGGGTGCGGGAAGTGGGTTGTATGTGGAGGTGTTGGGTTTGTGCGGTGGCGAGTGAGGCGATGCCGGTGTGGGTGACGAGGACGCCTTTGGGGCGGCCGGTGGAGCCGGAGGTGTAGATGAGGTAGGCGGGGTGGTGCAGGTTGAGGGGGGCGTGTCGTTCGTCGTTGCTGAGCGGCCCGTCGGGCCGCTCCGTCAGCCGGGCGGTGGTGTTGGCGTCGTCGAGTACGACCTGTGGGCAGGGCACTTCGGGCAGGTGGTCGGCCGTCGCTGACGCCGTCAGCACACAGACCGGGTTGGCGTCCCGCAGCATGTAGGTGATGCGGTCGGTGGGGTAGTCGGGGTCGATGGGGAGGTAGGCTCCGCCGGCTTTGTGGATGGCGAGGGCGGCGGTGACCATGTCGGCGGAGCGGGGCATGGCGAGGGCGACGAGGCGTTCGGGTCCGACTCCGTGGGTGATCAGGAGGCGGGCGAGCTGGTTGGCGCGGCGGTCGAGTTCGCCGTAGGTGAGGACGGTGTCCTCGTAGACCACGGCCTCGGCGTGCGGGGTGCGGGCGGCGTGGGCCTCGAACAGTTCCGGCATCGTCAGCGCCGGAACCGACCGCCCCGTGGCATTACGGTCGTGGACCAGCTCCTGGTACTCCGTCGCCGTCAGGATCTCGGCGGCCCCCACGGCCTTGTCGGGCTCGGCCACGAGCGTCCGCAGGAGGCGTACGAACCTCTGGGCGACGGCCTCTGCGCTCGCGGGCTCGAAGAGGTCCGTGGCGTAGGTGAGCGTTCCGGTGAGACCGGCCGGTTCACCGGCTGCCGTGTGCTGCTCGCTCAGGCCGAAGACCAGCTCGGACTTGGCGGCATCCTGGCCTACGGGGTGGGATTCCACCCGCAGCCCCGGCAGGGCCGGCGCATCCGCTGCGCTCTCCTCAAGGTTGAGGGAGACCTGGAAGAACGGGGTGTGGGAGAGCGCACGGGCCACCCCCGCCGCCTCGACGACCCGCTCGAACGGGATGTCCTGGTGGGCGTAGGCGGTCAGGTCGGATTCGCGGACCCGGGCCAGGAGTTGGCGGAAGGTGGGGTCGCCGGAGACGTCGGTGCGCAGGACGAGGGTGTTGATGAAGAATCCGACGAGGTCGTCCAGGGCTTCGTCGGTACGGCCGGCCACTGCGGTGCCGATCGGGATGTCGGTGCCCGCGCCCAGGCGGGAGAGCAGGGCCGCGAGGCCGGCCTGCAGCACCATGAACACCGTGACATCGCCTGCGCGCGCCAACTCCACGAGCTGTGCGTGGAGTTCTGCGTCCAGCGTGAAGCGCTCCGTGGCGCCGCGGTGGCTGGCGACGGCCGGACGGGGCCGGTCCAGCGGTAGTTCCAGCAGCTCCGGGGCGCCGCTGAGTTCCTTGCGCCAGAAGTCGAGCTGTTGGGAGAGGACGCTGTCGGGGTCGTTCTCGTCGCCCAGCATGTCGCGTTGCCACAGGGCGTAGTCGGCGTACTGCACCGGCAGCGGTTCCCAGGCGGGGGCGTGGCCGTTGACGCGGGCGGTGTAGGCCTGGGACAGGTCGCGGGAGAGCGGGCCCATGGACCAGCCGTCGCCGGCGATGTGGTGCAGGAGGAGGAGCAGGACGTGCCGGTCCTCGGAGACCTTGAAGAGGGTGAGTTTGAGGGGGACGCCGGCGGTCAGGTCGAAGCCGTACGCGGCGGCGTCCGCCAACGCCGTCTCCAGCAGATCCGGAGCGTCCAGCTCGGTGAACTCCACCACGGGACGGGCCTGTTCACCGCTGAGCACCATCTGACACGGCTCGCCGGACTCCTCGGCGAAGCGGGTGCGCAGCGCCTCGTGCCGCTCCACCACATCGGCCAGCGCCGCTTCCAGCGCCGCACGGTCCAGAGCGCCGGTCAGGTGCAGGGCGACCGGGATGTTGTAGGTCGGGCTGGGGCCCTCCACCTGGAAGGCGAACCACAGCCGCCGCTGTGCGAAGGACATCGGCAGTGCGCCGGGGCGTGCCCTCGGCACCAGTGCCGCCCGCGTCGAACCCGCCTCGCCCAGCCGGGCGGCCAGCCTCGCGACGGTCGGTGCCTCGAACACCGCCCGGATCGACAGCTCCACGTCCAAAGCGGTGCGGATACGGCTGATCAGCCGGGTGGCCAGCAGTGAATGCCCGCCCCGTTCGAAGAAGTTGTCATCGGCGGTGACCGAGTCCACGCCCAGGATCTCGGCGAAGACACCGGCCAGGATCTCCTCCCGGGGGGTGCGCGGAGCGCGTCCGGCGGCACCCGCGCCCGCGAAGCCCGGGGCGGGCAGCGCCGTGCGGTCGATCTTGCCGTTGGGGGTCATCGGCCAGCGGTCGAGGACGACGAACGCGGCCGGGATCATGTGGTCGGGCAGCGTGGCGGCCAGATGGGCACGCAGCGCGGCGGGCTCGGGGGCCGCGCCGTCGATGGTGGTGACATAGCCGGCCAACTGCTGCCCGGCCGGGCCGTCGTGGCGCGACATCACCAGGGCGTCGGCGACGCCCGCCGCCTCGGAGAGCACCGCCTCGATCTCGCCGAGCTCGATACGGAAGCCGCGGATCTTGACCTGGTTGTCGGTGCGGCCGAGGTATTCGAGGGCGCCGTGGGTGGTCCAGCGGACGAGGTCGCCGGTGCGGTAGAGCCGGGAGCCGGGCGGGCCGAACGGGTCGGCGACAAAGCGTTCGGCGGTGAGCGCCGGACGGCGCAGGTAGCCACGGGCCAGACCGGGGCCGGCGGTGTACAGCTCACCGGCCACTCCGGGTGGCACCGGGCGCAGCGCGCAGTCCAGGACGTACACCCGCCCGTTGACCACCGGTCCGCCGATCGGCGGGATGCCCTCGCCGGTCAGCGGCTCGCTCATGGCGGCGACCACCGTGGCCTCGGTGGGGCCGTAGGAGTTGATCATTCGGTGCCGCTCGGACCAGCGGGCGGCCAGCTCGGTGCCGACCTTGTCGGCGCCGGTGGCCAGGGTCCGCAGGTGCGGCAGCTCGATCTCGGGAAGGGTGGCCAGCGCCGCGGGCAGCATCAGGGTGTGGCTGATCCGCTCGTCGGCCAGGACCCGGGCCAGCTCCTCGCCGACCAGCTGCCTGCCGTCCGGTACCACCAGGGTGGCGCCGTTCGTGAGCGCCATGACGGTCTCCAGCACCGAGGCGTCGAAGCTGGGCGAGGCCAGCTGGAGCACCCGGCTGTCCCGGTCCAGCAGATAGCGCTCCGTCACGCTCACCGACAGATCGCCCAGGCCGCGGTGGGTGACCACGACGCCCTTGGGGCGGCCGGTGGAGCCGGAGGTGTAGATGACATAGGCCGGGTGGTGGACCTCCAGCGGGGCGGTGCGCTCGGCGTCCGTCAGCGTGACATCGGACAGCTCCGCCAGCCGGGCGGTGGTGCCGTCGTCGTCCAGGACGACCTGCGGGCAGGGCACCTCGGGCAGGTGGCCGGCCGTCGCCGACTCCGTCAGCACGCACGTTGGCGCGGCGTCCGCCAGCATGTAGGCGATCCGGTCCACCGGATAGGCGGGGTCGACCGGGAGATAGGCGCCGCCCGCCTTCTGTACCGCCAGCGCGGCCACGACCAGTTCGGCGGACTTCGGCAGGGCCAGCGCCACGATGTGCTCGGGGCCGACGCCGCCCGCGATCAGCAGCCGGGCCAGCCGGTTGGCGCGCCCCTCCAGCTCCCGATAGGTGAGCGTACGGCCCTGGTGCGCCAGCGCCGGGGCGTCCGGCGCGGCCTGCGCCTGTGCCTCGACGAGCTGGGGCATCGTACGGGCCGGGCCGTTTCTGGCGGTGTCGTTCCAGCCGGTGAGCAGCAGCTCCCGCTCCCGGGCGGTGAGGATCTCCGCCCGGCTGACGGGGGCGTCCGCGTCGGCGACGACGGCGGCCAGCAGCCGCACCAGCCGGCCGGCCAGCGCCTGCGCGGTCTCCGGCTCGAACAGGTCGGTGGCGTACTGCACTTCGCCGCCGATGCCCGCCGGGGCGCCCTGGGGCGTGTGCCGCTCGCGCAGCGTGAAGGTCAGATCGACCTTGGCCACCCCGGTGTCCAGGTCGCTGACGGAAACCTCCAGCCCCGGCATGGTGCACCCGCCCTCGTCGGCGCTCTGCAGCGACAGCAGCGTCTGGAAGAGGGGGGCGTGGGACAGCGACCGGGCCGGGTTGACCGCCTCGACGACCCGTTCGAAGGGAATGTCCTGGTGGGCGTAGGCGGTCAGGTCGGTCTCCCGCACCCGGGCCACGAGTTGGCGGAAGCTGGGGTCACCGGAGACGTCGGTGCGCAGGACGAGGGTGTTGACGAAGAATCCGACGAGGTCGTCCAGGGCTTCGTCGGTACGGCCGGCCACGGCGGTGCCGATCGGGATGTCGGTGCCTGCGCCCAGGCGGGAGAGCAGCGCCGCGAGACCGGCCTGCAGCACCATGAACACCGTGCCATCGCACTCGCGCGCCAGCTCCACGACGCGGGTGTGCAGCTCGGCGTCCAGCTCGAAGCGGGCGCTGCCGCCGCGGTGGCCGGCGACGGCCGGGCGGGGCCGGTCCAGCGGCAGTTCCACCAGCTCCGGCGAGTCCGCCAACTCCTTCATCCAGAACGACAGTTGCTCGGCGGCCAGGCTGCCGGGGTCGTTCTCGTCGCCCAGTACGTCGCGTTGCCACAGGGCGTAGTCGGCGTACTGCACCGGCAGCGGTTCCCAGGCGGGGGCGTGGCCGTTGACGCGGGCGGTGTAGGCCTGGGACAGGTCGCGGGAGAGTGGCCCCATGGACCAGCCGTCGCCGGCGATGTGGTGCAGGAGGAGGAGCAGGACGTGCCGGTCCTCGGAGACCTTGAAGAGGGTGAGCTTGAGGGGGACGCCGGCGGTCAGGTCGAAGCCGTACGCGGCGGCGTCCGCCAACGCCGTCTCCAGTTGCCCTGGTCCGTCCAGCTCGACGAACTCCATTACCGGCCGGGCCTGTTCGCCGCTGAGCACCACCTGGCACAGCTCGCCCGATTCCTCCTCGGCGAAGCGGGTGCGCAGTACCTCGTGCCGCTCCACCACATCGGCCAGCGCCGCCTCCAGCGCCGCACGGTCCAGGGCGCCGGTCAGGTGCAGGGCGACCGGGATGTTGTAGGTCGGGCTGGGGCCCTCCACCTGGAAAGCGAACCACAACCGCCGCTGCGCGAACGACACCGGGTACATGGCGGAACTCCTCTTGGAACGGAAATACGAGCGGTGCGGGAAGGAGAGGTCAGGAGCTGCGCATACGGCGGAGCGAGGGCCGGGCCCGGCGGGCCGTGCCGATCTCCTCGGCCAGCCCGGCGACGGTCGGCTTCTCGAAGACCGTCCGGACCGGCAGTTCGGCGCCCAGCGCCGTCCGCACCCGGCTGATCAGCCGGGTCACCAGCAGCGAGTGGCCGCCCAGCTGGAAGAAGCTGTCGTCGATGCTCACCGAGGCCGCCCCCAGCAGCTCCCCGAAGATCCCGCACAGGGTCTCCTCCTGCGGAGTGCGCGGGGCCCGGCCGTCGGCGGACCCGGTCGGCTGCTCCGGGGCGGGCAGGGCCTCGCGGTCCACCTTCCCGTTCGGCGTCAGCGGCCACTCCTGAAGGACCACGACCGCCGACGGCACCATGTACGCGGGCAGTTGCCCGGCACACCGCCCGAGCAGTTCCTCGACCAGCCGCGCCGCGGCGGACGCGTCGGCAGGACCTTCGACATAGGCCACGATCCGCTGCTCACCGGGACGGTCCGTACGCACCAGCGCCAACGCCCGGCCGACCTGCGGATGGTCCGCGAGCGCGGTTTCGATTTCGCCGGGTTCGATGCGGAAGCCGCGGATTTTGATTTGGTTGTCGGTGCGGCCGAGGTATTCGAGGGTGTGGTGGGTGGTCCAGCGGGCGAGGTCGCCGGTGCGGTAGAGGCGGGTGCCGGGTGGGCCGTAGGGGTTGGCGATGAAGCGTTGGGCGGTGAGGTCGGGGCGGTTGTGGTAGCCGCGGGCGAGGGCGGGGCCGGTGGTGTAGAGCTCGCCGGGGACGCCGGGGGGTGTGGGGCGGAGTGCGGGGTCGAGGAGGTAGAGGTGGGTGTTGGTGATGGGGGTGCCGAGGGGTGGGGTGATGGTGCCGGTGAGGGGTGGGCTCATGGTGGTGCAGATGGTGGTTTCGGTGGGTCCGTAGGCGTTGATCATGTGTCGGCCGGTGGACCAGCGGCCGGTTTGTTCGGGTGGGCAGGCTTCTCCGGCGACGATGAGGGTCATGTCGGTGGGGAGGCTGTGGTCGGGGAGTGTGGTGAGGATGGCTGGGGGGAGGGTGGCGTGGGTGATGTGTTGTTGGTGGAGGAGGGTGGTGAGTTCGTCTCCGGTGAGGCGGGTGGGGGGTGCCATGACGAGGGTGGCGCCGTGGGTGAGGGCCATGATGATTTCCCAGGTGGCGGCGTCGAAGCTGAGGGAGGCGAACTGGAGGGTGCGGGAAGTGGGTTGTATGTGGAGGTGTTGGGTTTGTGCGGTGGCGAGTGAGGCGATGCCGGTGTGGGTGACGAGGACGCCTTTGGGGCGGCCGGTGGAGCCGGAGGTGTAGATGAGGTAGGCGGGGTGGTGCAGGTTGAGGGGGGCGTGTCGTTCGTCGTTGCTGAGCGGCCCGTCGGGCCGCTCCGTCAGCCGGGCGGTGGTGTTGGCGTCGTCGAGTACGACCTGTGGGCAGGGCACTTCGGGCAGGTGGTCGGCCGTCGCTGACGCCGTCAGCACACAGACCGGGTTGGCGTCCCGCAGCATGTAGGTGATGCGGTCGGTGGGGTAGTCGGGGTCGATGGGGAGGTAGGCTCCGCCGGCTTTGTGGATGGCGAGGGCGGCGGTGACCATGTCGGCGGAGCGGGGCATGGCGAGGGCGACGAGGCGTTCGGGTCCGACTCCGTGGGTGATCAGGAGGCGGGCGAGCTGGTTGGCGCGGCGGTCGAGTTCGCCGTAGGTGAGGACGGTGTCCTCGTAGACCACGGCCTCGGCGTGCGGGGTGCGGGCGGCGTGGGCCTCGAACAGTTCCGGCATCGTCAGCGCCGGAACCGACCGCCCCGTGGCATTACGGTCGACGAGCAGTTCCCGCCGCTCCTCCTCGGTAAGGATCTCGGCACTGCCCACCGTGCGGTCCGGATCGGCCACGATGGTCCGCAGCATCCCGATCAGTCGCCCGGCCAGGGCCTCGGCGCTGATGCGCTCGAAGAGGTCCGTGGCGTAGTTGAGTTCACCGGTCAGACCGGCCGGCTCACCGGCTGCCGTGTGCTGCTCGCTCAGGCCGAAGACCAGCTCGGACTTGGCGGCCGGGACGCCGACCGGCTCGGGCCGGACCTGGAGGCCGGGCAGGTCCGGGGTGATGGCGGTGCCGTCCTCCAGGTTCAACGAGACCTGGAAGAGCGGCGTGTGCGAGAGCACTCGGGTGACCTGAGCGGCTTCCACCGCACGCTCGAAGGGGGTGTCCTGGTGGGCGTAGGCGGCGAGGTCGGTCTCGCGGACCCGGGCCAGGAGTTGGCGGAAGGTGGGGTCGCCGGAGACGTCGGTGCGCAGGACGAGGGTGTTGACGAAGAATCCGACGAGGTCGTCCAGGGCTTCGTCGGTACGGCCGGCCACGGCGGTGCCGATCGGGATGTCGGTGCCCGCGCCCATACGGGACAGCAGGGCCGCCACCGCCGAGTGCAGCACCATGAACAGCGTGGCGCCCGAGCCCTGGGCGAAGGACAGCAAGGCGCGGTGCAGCTCGGCGTCGATGTTCAGCTCCACCGTGGCGCCGCGGTGGCTGGCGACGGCGGGGCGGGGCCGGTCCAGTGGTAGCTCCAGCAGTTCGGGGGCGCCGCTGAGTTCCTTGCGCCAGAAGTCGAGCTGTTGGGAGAGGACGCTGTCGGGGTCGTTCTCGTCGCCCAGCATGTCGCGTTGCCACAGGGCGTAGTCGGCGTACTGCACCGGCAGCGGTTCCCAGGCGGGGGCGTGGCCGTTGACGCGGGCGGTGTAGGCCTGGGACAGGTCGCGGGAGAGCGGGCCCATGGACCAGCCGTCGCTGGCGATGTGGTGCAGGAGGAGGAGCAGGACGTGCCGGTCCTCGGAGACCTTGAAGAGGGTGAGCTTGAGGGGGACGCCGGCGGTCAGGTCGAAGCCGTACGCGGCGGCGTCCGCCAACGCCGTCTCCAGCAGATCCGGAGCGTCCAGCTCGACCCACTCGACCACCGGACGGGACGGTTCGCCACTGAGCACCATCTGACACGGCTCGCCGGACTCCTCGGCGAAGCGGGTGCGCAGCGCCTCGTGCCGCTCCACCACATCGGCCAGCGCCGCCTCCAGCGCCGCACGGTCCAGAGCACCGGTCAGCCGTACCGCGACGGGCACGTTGTACGTCGGGCTGGGACCCGCCAACTGGTGCAGGAACCACAGCCGTTGCTGTGCGGGGGACAGCGGCAGCCGCGCCGGACGCCCGCCCGCCACCAGCGGCGGACGGGCCGTGCCCGCGTCGGCCAGGCGCGCGGCGAGCCCGGCGACGGTCGGTGCCTCGAACACCGCGCGGATCGGCAGCTCCGCCCCCAGCGTCCGGCGCAGCCCGGCGATCAGCCGGGTCACCAGCAGCGAATGCCCGCCCAGCGCGAAGAAGTTGTCGTCCACGCCCACCCGTGGCAGGCCCAGTATCTCCGCGAACGCGCCGCACAGGATCTCCTCGTGCGCGGTGCGCGGCGCACGCCCCGAAACGCCGGCCGCGACGCCGTAGTCGGGCGTGGGCAGCGACTTGCGGTCCAGTTTGCGGTTCACCGTGAGCGGGAGCTCTTCGAGCAGCACGAAGACCGCGGGCACCATGTAGTCGGGCAGTTGCCCGGCCGCGTAGCGGCGCAGCTCGGCGGAGTCCACGCTCTGCCCGGGCGCGGGGACGGCGTAGCCGACCAGGCGCTTGTCACCGGGCTGGTCCTCGCGGACGATCACGGCCACCTGCGCCAGCTTCGGGTGCGCCCCGATGACGCCCTCGATCTCGCCCAGCTCGATACGGAAGCCGCGCAGCTTGACCTGGTCGTCGACGCGCGCGACGAACTCCATCTGGCCGTCCACCCGCCACCTGGCCAGGTCACCCGAGCGGTACATCCGGCTGCCCGGCGGCCCGTAAGGGTTGGCGACGAAGCGGCCCGAGGTCAGGTCGGGGCGCCGGTGGTAGCCGCGCGTCACCAGGTCACCGGCGATGTACACCTCGCCGGTGCTGCCGGTGGGCACCGGCTGCAGCCGGGCGTCCAGCACGAACATCTGGGTGTTCCAGATCGGCCGGCCGATGGTGACCACGCCCGCCGGGACGCTCTGGCCCGGCTCGATGCGGTACTCCGAGCAGCCGACGGTGGTCTCCGTCGGGCCGTACTCGTTGATGACGGTGGCACCGGGGTGCCGGCTCCGCCACTCGTCCAGCACCTCGCCCATCAGCGACTCGCCGCCGAGCACCAGCTGCTCCTTCGGCGAGTACTGCCCGGGCAGTTCGATGAGCAGCGGCAGGTGGCTGGGGGTGGCCTTGACGAAGGTGGGCTGCGGCCGTCCGTCCGCCGCTCGGGTCCGGCCGTCCAGCTCGACGAGCTCGACGCAGCCGCCGGAGGTCAGGGGCGCGAACAGGCCGGTGGCGGTGAGGTCGAAGGCCACCGGCGAGTGCACCAGGGCCCGTCCGGCCACACCCGGGTACGCCGTGCGGGTCCAGCTCAGGTAGGCGTCCAGCGAGCGGTGCTGCACGGTGACGCCCTTGGGGCGGCCGGTCGACCCGGAGGTGAAGATGACGAAGGCCGCGTTGTCCGCCAGCAGCGGCGCGTTGCGGTCGGCGTCGGTGAGGTCCGTGGAGTCCTGCGCGGTCAGTTCCGCGACGGCCTCGGGGTCGTCCAGGCGCAACGACGGGCACGGCGCGGGGACGTGGTCGAGCACGCCCCGGGCCGTGACGGCCAGCACGGGCGCCACGTCCTCCAGCATGAAGCCGAGCCGGTCCGCGGGGTAGGACGGGTCCAGCGGCAGATAGGCGCCACCGGCCTTGACGATGGCCAGGAGGGTCACCACCAGGTCCACCGAGCGGGGCAGCGCCACCGCGACATACCGCTCCGGACCGACACCGCGCCGGACCAGGAGCCGGGCCAGGCGGTTGGCGCGCGCGTTGAGCTCGGCGTAGGTCAGGCCGGTCTCCTCGTGGACGACCGCGGGAGCATCGGGTGCCCGCCGGGCCTGCTCCTCGATGAGGACGGGCAGCGTCTTCCCCGAGATCTCGTGCGGACGGCCCTGCCACTCCTCCAGCGCCTGCCGCCGCTCCTGCTCCGTCAGGATCTCCAGTTGGCCCACGGGGGCGTCGGGCCGGTCGGTGGACTCGCCCAGCAGCCGCACCAGACGGGCGGTCAGCGCCTCGACGGTGGCCCGGTCGAACAGGTCGGTGGAGTACTCCAGCGAGGCGTCGATGCCCGCGGGCCTACCGTCCCGCGCCGTCCTCTCCTTGGTGTGGAAGGAGAGGTCGAACTGCGCGACCCCCTTGGCCACGTCCTGCACCACCGCCTCCAGGCCCGGCAGCGCCATGCCCTCCTCGGGAGTGTTCTGCGAGGTCAGCATGGTCTGGAAGAGGGGGGCGTGGGACAGCGACCGGGTCGGGTTGACGGCCTCGACGACTCGTTCGAAGGGGGTGTCCTGGTGGGCGTAGGCGGCGAGGTCGGTCTCCCGCACCCGGGCCAGGAGCTGGCGGAAGGTCGGGTCGCCGGACACGTCCGTGCGCAGGACGAGGGTGTTGACGAAGAATCCGACGAGGTCGTCCAGGGCCTCGTCGGAGCGCCCGGCCACGGCGGTGCCGATCGGGATGTCGGTGCCCGCCCCCAGGCGGGAGAGCAGCGCCGCGAGACCGGCCTGCAGCACCATGAACACCGTGACGTCGCACTCGCGCGCCAACTCCGCCATACGGGAGTGAAGGCCGGCGTCGAAGGTGAAGTGGGTGAGGGCCCCGCGGTAGCCGGCGACGGACGGGCGGGGCCGGTCCAGCGGCAGCTCCAGCAGCTCCGGAGCGCCGTTCAACGCCTGCTTCCAGAAGGCCAGTTGCCTGGCCGCGGTGCTGGCCGGGTCGCTCTCGTCCCCCAGCATCTCGCGCTGCCACAGGGTGTAGTCCGCGTACTGCACCGGCAGCGGTTCCCAGGCGGGGGCGCGGCCGCCGGCGCGGGCGGTGTAGGCGGTGGACAGGTCGCGGGTGAGCGGGTCGCGGGACCAGCCGTCGGTGATGATGTGGTGCACCAGCAGGAGCAGGACGTGCTCGCGCTCGCCGAGCCGGTAAAGGGCGGCCTTCAGAGGCACTCCAGCGGTGAGGTCGAAGCCGTGCCCGGCCTGCGCGGCCAGCGCCCGCTGAAGCTGCTCGGCTCCGTCCACTTCGATGAACTCGACGGCCGGGGCGGCCTCTTCGGCGTCCAGGATCACCTGGTGGGGTTCGCCGTCGTGCTCGGCGAAGCGGGTGCGCAGCGCCTCGTGCCGCGCCGTCACATCACCCAGCGCCGCCTCCAGGGCGGTGCGGTCCAGCTCGCCGGTCAGCCGGACGGCGATCGGGATGTTGTAGGCCGGGCCGGGGCCCTCCAACCGGTGGAGGAACCACAGGCGCTGCTGGGCGGGGGAGAGCGGGATCCGCTCCGGGCGCCGGGCCGGCGCCAGGGCAGCGCGTGCCGCGCCGGCGCCGGCCAGGCGGTCCGCCAGCTCGGCGACGGTCGGTGCCTCGAACACCGCGCTCATCGGCAGCTCGGCGTCCAGGGCCGCGCGGATCCGGCTGGTCAGCCGGTTGGCCAGCAGCGAGTGACCGCCCAGAGCGAAGAAGTTGTCCTCGACGCCGACCGACTCCAGGCCCAGCACCTCGGCGGCCAGCCGGCACAGGGTCTCCTCCGTCGCGGTGCGCGGGGCGCTGCCGGCGCCGGTGCGGTACGCGGGGGCGGGCAGCGCCTTGCGGTCCACCTTCGCGTTCGGCGTCAGCGGCCACTCCTCGATGACGACGAAGGCCGACGGCACCATGTACCACGGCACGATCGATGCGGCATGGGCCCGCAGCGTTTCGGCGTCCGGCTCGGCGGCGCCCTCCGCGCAGCTCACATACGCCACGATCCGCTGGTCACCGGGGCGGTCCTCACGGACCAGCACCACGGCGCGCGAGACCTGCGGATGCTGCGTCAGCACGGCCTCGATCTCGCCCGGCTCGACGCGGAAGCCGCGGACCTTGACCTGGTGGTCGGCGCGTCCGCGGAACTCCAGCTGCCCGTCCTGCGTCCACCGGGCCAGGTCACCGGAGCGGTACATCCGCTCGCCCGGCGCCCCGAACGGGTCGGCGACGAACCTCTCGCCGGACAGCGCGGGCTGCCTGAAGTAGCCGCGCGCCAGCCCGGGGCCCGCGATGTAGAGCTCGCCGGTGACGCCCGGCGCCACCGGGCGCAGCCGGTCGTCCAGGACGTAGCCGCGCATGTTGTCCATCACGCGGCCCAGCGGCAGCACGCCGTCCGGGGTCGGCCGGCCCGGCTCCAGCCGGAACTGCGCCATGTTGACGGTGATTTCGGACGGGCCGTACACGTTGATGACGGTGGCCCCGGGGTGACGGCGGCGCCACTCGTCCAGAGTGGCGCCCAGCAGCGCCTCACCGCCGAGCATCAGCTCACCGGTGGGCGAGTAGCCGTCCGGGAGGAGATGGAGTATCGGCAGATGGCTCGGGGTGGCCTTCATGAAGGTGCAGGAGACGGCGCCGGCGTGCGCGTCCTCCTCCAGTGCGGCGGCCAGCACCCGCCCGCCGGACACCAGCGGCCCCCACAACTCCGAGACGGTCATGTCGAAGGACACCGGCGAGTGCCACAGCGAGGTGCCGCCCGGTCCCATGCTCGGGTAGTCCTTGCGGGCCCAGGCCAGATAGTCGGCCAGCGCGCGGTGCTCGATCACCACGGCCTTGGGCGTCCCGGTGGAGCCGGAGGTGTAGGTGACATACGCCGGGTTGGCCATGCGCAGCGGCCCGGTGCGCTCGGCGTCGGCCAGATCGGTGTCCGGCAGGCCGGGCAGCGCCTCGTCGACCGCCGGGTCGTCCAGCAGTACCAGCCGGTCGGTGAGCCCTTCCGCGGCGGGGGAGCCGGCAGTGGTGAGCAGGCAGACGGGGTCGGAGTGGCCGAGCATGTAGGCGATGCGGTCGGCCGGGTAGTCGACGTCCACCGGCAGGTAGGCGGCGCCGGTTTTGGTCACCGCCACCAGGGACACGATCTGGTGCAGCGAGCGCGGCATCAGCACGCCGACAACCTGCTCGGGGCCGGCGCCGCGCGCCACCAGCAGCCGGGCCAGCCGGTTGGCGCGCTCGTTCAGCTCGCGATAGCTGAGGGTCTGGCCGCGGAAGGTCGCGGCGGGGGCGTCGGGGGTGCGGCGCACCTGTGCTTCGAAGAGCTCGGGCAGCTTCAGGGCCGGGACGGCGGACGGTTCGCCCTGCCACCGTGCCGGGACACCTGCGAACAGTTCCTCCCGGGCACCGGACTCCGCCGCACCCGCAGTCTTCGCACCGCTCATTTTCCGAAACTCCTCGTGGCCCGACGACGGGCTTGTGCTCTCGACCTGGCGACGTGTCGGGGGCCGTGTGACTTGGGCAGAACAGGCATGACGTTCGTGCGCCGAGGCTATGCAGAGCTGATTTCGCCGCGTTATTGAAGCCATTTCGCAGGTGGGCGTGGCCGGATATCGGCTACGGGACACCCGCCGTCCTGCGCTGCACCGTCGCCGTCGGGACGGCGCAGACGTCACGTGGCCGCGGTGAGCCGCCTGATGCGCTCCTCGTCCCCGGTGCGCGGGCAGGTCACGCAGGTGTCCTCGGGGCGCAGTGTGTAGAACATGCAGCAGCTGGCACGGTCCCGGGTCGCCAGCGACTCGCCGCCCGGCCCGGCCAGTTCACGGAATCCCGCACTGCCCACGTACGGAGCGGTGGCACCCGGCAGCAGCAGCTCCAGCTCGGCCACCGCGCGCGGCTCCTCGCCCAGCAGGTGCCCCAGGTACCACAGGCCCTCCGCGATCTCGTCGGAGGCCATGCCCCACAGCGCCCGCGGCCCGCGCCGCATCCGGGTGCGGAAGCCTTCCAGAACGGGCCGGAGATGCTGGGCCACCGCCGCCCGTACCTCCGCCCGCAGGGCCTCCTCGTCCGGGACGACCCGGGCGCCGGGCAGTGCCGCGGCGGAGTCGTCCGGGAGGCAGCTGAAGGCGCTGACCCGCACCGCCATCCTGCCCAGCTCACGCTGGAAGGAGACGTCCTGCACGGGCAGCCGCGGGACCCGGCGGTGCAGGAACCAGGGGATGGTGATCAGCAGGCAGGCGGGCCAGGCGTAGCGGTGCAGGGCGAAGCTCGCGATGACGTCCGGCCGGGCGCGCTGTCCGTAATCCCGCACGATCTGCGCGTCGTCCCAGGCGAGGAAGGTGTCCAGGCTCTCGCCGCCGGCCGCGAGCCCGGCCGCGCACACCCAGCCGTCGCCGCTGGGCGGGGCCGCGTCCCACAGAGTCACCCGCAGGCCGGGGAAGACCGCGGAGAGCCGGGCGTAGGCCTCGGCGACGGGGTGGACGGCAGGCGGGGCGGCGGGGGCACGAGTCATGCGGGAGACCACCGAATCGCGAAAGTCTTCAGGTAAGGCTTACCTTACCTGAAGACTTACCCGTGCCCGCTGAACGCCAGTCCTGGCACCCCGCACGGCTTCCCGGCGACTTCCGGACGGCTCCCCGGATTTGAACTGGGGCGCGCGCCGCCTATGGTGCTGGAAACGTCAGGAGGAACCGTCATGGAGCAGGGCACAGCGGAACAGGAGCCGTGCGCCGGGGCGTGGGTGCCCGCGCAGGCCGGCCCCGCCGTGCCCCGGCGGCACTCCGTCCGCGGCCAGGTACTGACCGCGCTGCGCCATGCGCTGGTCGCCGGGGAGCTGGCCCCGGGCGAGGTCTACTCCGCGCCCGCGCTCGCCGAGTGCTACGGGGTCTCCGCGACCCCGGTCAGGGAGGCCATGCAGCAGCTCGCGGGGGAAGGCGCCGTCGAGGTCGTGCCCAACCGTGGCTTCCGGGTCGCCGAGCGCAGCCCCCGTGACCTCGCCGAGCTGGCCGAGGTCCGGGCGATGCTGGAGGTGCCCGCGGTCGTCCGGCTGGCCCGGGCGCTGCCCCCCGAGCGCTGGGAGGAGCTGCGCCCGCTCGCCGATGCGGGCGTCGCGGCCGCCGCCCGCGGTGACCGCATCGGCTACGCCGAGGCCGACCACGCCTTCCACGACGCCCTGATGTCGCTCACCGGCAACCGCAGGCTCACCGAGGTCACCGGCGATCTGCTCCGCCGCGCCCAGTGGCCCCCGGCCGGCGGCCCCCGGCGGCGTACGGCCGAGCTGCTGGCCGACGCCTCCGAGCACACGGCGCTGCTCGACGCCCTGGTCGCCCAGGAGTACGCGGTGGCCGAGCGGATCACCCGCGAGCATGTGTCGGTGGCGCGCCACCCGCACTGAGCGAGTCCGCCGACGGACCGGCCGGGCGCCGGGGCGCGGCTAGCCGGGCAGCAACTCCTCCAGTGGCAGCGCCGCGACATCGGCGGCGGGCCGGGAGAGATAGAGATCGGCGTGGTAGAAGCCGTCGGCTTCCTTGCTCGCGGTGGACAGGCCGCGGGCGGCCAGCGCCTCGTACGCCGCCTGCCGTTCGTTGCCGTCGGCGAACTGCCGCTGACGGAACGTGCGGGTGGTAAGTCTCTCCGTCACCAGTCCTGCCCGGGCCAGCAGGGCGGAGATCGGCCGGTAGGACACCTCGCGCAGCACGAACGCGGCCACCCAGGGTGGCGAGGACACGCAGTCGAAGAGCCGGCCGAAGGTACGGGCGGAGATATAGCCGACGCCGCCGGTGACGGTGATCAGGTCGGTGCCGGCCAGCACCTTCCGCAGCTCCGGGCTCGGGTCGTCGAGTTCCAGGTTCTCCGCGAAGCCGTGGTCGAGCAGACCGACCGCCCGGGCGTAGCCGACCGCACGGTCCGCCGCGTCGATGCCGGTCACCCGGAGGGGTTCGGCACGCCGCCGGGTGGCGAAGAACGTGCGGTCCTCTTCCAGGAGTTGGGCGGTGGGCGGCAGCGCCTTGCCGTTCACGGCATAGCGGCTGTAGAGGTCGGTGAGGGAGAGCTGGTGGTTGAGCAGTGCGGCGTTGACCCCGTACGAGCAGCAGAGGTCGACGACGTTCAGGGGCGGGCGGTCGCTGCGGTGCCGCTGCAGGGTCTCGGCCACGGCACGGAACACCGCTTGGCCGTGGTGCGGAATCTGGTAGTCCAGGGGGTGCAGTGTGGTGAAGTACCGACGGGGATCCGGGCAGTTGTAGATCGCCTCGAAATCTGCCTTGCCCCAGTCGGTTGCAGCGGTCGTGTTGGTCACTCCTGCTGTCATGTGGCCTCCTGAAAGGCTGTGCCAGTGGGTGGGGCCGGCTCTGGTCCCGGACCAGCATCCATACCCCGCTGCCGCCTCACAGTGCGACTTGCGGCCATTCTCGGGGCCTGTGGGGCGTCGTGAGACATCCCTGCCCCGGGCCTTCGGCTCATAGTCCCACCTCAGGGTTCGCCCGGCCCGTCGGCGGCCGCCCGGGCCCGCAACCATCGCGGCCCAGCCGATCCCTCGCGGGGACCGCCTGGATCCGGCCAATCGTCGAAGGATCCGGCATGGCCGGTGTTGAGGGGTTGACGACGACGCAACGAGCGGGGCACGGGCGGGGGATCGAGCGGGGGAGGGCGACAGCGAACGACGGCGGCCGGCCCTCCACGGAAGGTGAAGGGCCGGGCGCCGTCGGTGAGCGCGGCGGACATCCGCCGGGGAGACACCCCCTGGGGCTAGGTCGCCGTGACGCCGGTGGTCAGATGGTCGGCGAGCCAGGTGGGGACGCAGCCCATCAGGCGGAAGAGCCGGGCCGCCTCGGCGCGCAGCCGGGCCGCGTCGGCGTCCGGGGCGGCGTCGGCCAGTGCCACGAGGGCCGGCGCGGTGCCGACCAGAAAGCCCAGCTCCTCGCGGATCCGCAGCGACTCGGCGAAACCGTGCCGGGCCTCCGCCAATTCGCCGTCGCGCAGCGCGAGCCCGGCCAGGTGGCGCCAGGTGAAGGACAGCAGCAGGGTGTCGCCGTGCGCGGTGGCGCCGGCGTGCGCACGGCGGTAGGCGGCCCGCGCCGAGTCCGGGCTGTCGGCGACATGCTCGGCCATCAGCCCGCGGCGGAAGTCCAACAGCGGCCGGCCGGCCGCGGTGGGCGCCAGCAGCGCGGCGGCCCGGCCGAGTGCCGAGCGGGCCTCGTCGGCGCGGTCACGGACGCCCAGGACCGTGGCGGCGTACGCGAGATGGCCGCGTTCGCAGGCTGCGCCGCCCCGCTCGTCGTCGTCGCCCGCCAGCGCCTCGGCGGCGCGCAGCGCGTCCTCGGCCTCTGCCCAGCCGGCGGCCGTGAACATGCACCGTTCGACCAGCAGCGCGGCGCGACGCAGCGCGGACGGCGCGTGCCGGGCGGAGTGCGGTTCCAGCAGGGCGGCCGCATCGTCCCAGCAGCCGCGGGAGCGCAGACGCCAAACGGCACGGTCCAGGGGGTCGTCCCCCTCGACCGTGCCGAGTGATCCTGTCTCCGGTGCGGATGCCGGTGCCGGTACCGCGAGGGGTACCACAACCCTGGAACCGGCTGACTCCGCGGAATCCGCGGATTCCGGCATGGCGGTATCCGCCACATTGCCCTCCCCGAGCGCGCCATTGAGCTGGAAGTGAAGCAGTGGGCGAATCTCAGCACGGATTCCGCTGCCCGGCCAAGGGGGTGGGTGAATGAATTCACAATCCCCGGGCGGGCGGTCCGGGCCTCCCGCGCGGCCCTGATCGGGCACATCGCCGCACCGTGTGGCAGGCCCGGGGCACCACGACGTGCCGCGCGATGCCGCCCGATCGAGTTACCCCGAATGGCGTAATCGGGCCCTGCCGGTGCGAGCGGCGGGCCCCGATCAGGCTGCGGGCGGCGGCAGGCGCTTCACGAGACACCGCGACGCGAGACGGACACCGTGACGCGGGACGACACCGCGACGCGAGACGACACCGTGACGCCGGACCGCGCCCTCAGCTCATCCGCAGCGCCAGGAAGAAGTCGAGCTTGTCCTCCAGGCGGGCCAGATCGCGGCCGGTCAGCTGCTCGATGCGGCCCACCCGGTAGCGGAGGGTGTTGACGTGCAGGTGGAGGCGGCTGGCGCAGCGGGTCCAGGAGCCGTCGCAGTCCAAGAACGCCTCCAGGGTGGGGATCAGCTCGGCGCGGTGCTTGCGGTCGTAGTCGCGCAGCGGGTCCAGGAGGCGGGCGGTGAAGGCCCGTCGGACGTCGTCCGGCACGAAGGGCAGTAGCAGGACGTGCGAGGCCAGCTCCTCGTGCCCGGCGGCGCAGACCCGGCCCGGGCGGGCCGCGGCGACCCTGCGGGCGTGCCGGGCCTCCTCCAGGGCGCCGCGCAGCCCCTCGGCGGAGTGGACCGCGGCGCTCACCCCGACCGTCAGCCGCCCGTCGTCCGCCAGACCGCGGCCGAGCGGCTGCCGGACGGCGGACAGCAGCTCACCGGCGTGCAGACCGGCCGCCGAGGCGGCACCGGGCTCGTCCGGGACGGGCAGCGGCACCAGTGCCACCGCCTCGTCGCCGGTGTGTGCCACCGCGATGCGGTCGGAGGGCTCCGGGCCGAAGGTGCCGGGGTCGACCAGCATTTCCTCCAGCAGGCTCTGCGCCACCGGACCGCCGGGCACCTCGCCGTCCTCCCACTCGACCCTGGCCACCACGATCTGCCAGTGCGGTGCGGCGCCCAGGCCGGGCAGCAGCACCGGGGCCGCCACCCGCAGCCGGGCCGCGATTTCGGCGGGCGGTGCACCGGTCTGGACGAGCTCCAGCACCTCCTGGGCGAGCCGGCGGCGCACCGTACGGGCGGCGTCGCGCCGGTCGCGTTCCACGACGATCAGCTGGGTGACCCCGTGCAGCAGGTCAAGGCGTTCTTCGGACCAGTCTCCGGCGTCCGCCTCGACGGCCAGCAGCCAGTCGCTCAGCAGCGTCCGGCGCAGATCACGGCCCTCGTGGCGGATCGGGAAGAGGGAGAAGGTGGAGCTGGCCGGCCCGTCGCCGGGACGCCGTCCCTCACCGGGCTTCCCCCGGACCTCGTCCGCAGCCCCTGTCGCGGCGCTCTCGACCGTGACGCGGTGCGGGCCCCGGCGGCCGGAACGGGCCGCCGCCAGATGCTCGCCCGCGAGCCGGGCGGCCAGTTCACCGGAGAGTTCGGGCCCGGAGTCCGCCAGCGTGGAGCCCGCGATCTGCCGGCCCGTGGGGGAGAGCACCCAGGCCCGCAGATCCAGGTCGGAGCCGAGCAGGTCCAGGACCACCTCGGGGCCGCCGCCCGTGGGGCCCGACGTCATCAGCCGCCGGTGGCGGTCCACCACGGCCGCCAGATCGCCGGCCCGTTCGCTGGAGACCTGGCGGACGACATGCTCGGTGATGGAGGCGAACGAGACGTCCTCGACGACGGAGAACAGCGGCAGCCGGTGGCGGAGGCAGGCCTGTACGAGGTCGTCGGGGACCGAGCCGAGTTCCGCCTCGCCCGCCGCGAGCCCGGCGACTCCCGCGGTGGCCAGGATGCGCACGAATCGTTCGGAGTCCTCCGGTTCACGGCGCCACGCCAGGCCCGTCAGCACCAGTTCGCCGCCGGAGAGGTAGCGGCTGGGGTCGCGCAGGTCGGTGGTCATCACGCCGCGTACCGTGCGGTCCAGCTCTTCCTCGCCCCCGAGCAGCCGGAGGCCAAGGGTGTGGGTGTCCAGGAGTGCGCGGAGCCGCATGACCTCGCCCGCCGTTCTTTGCTGTCTGGGTGTTGCCGGTGGAATGCCGCGAGGTTTCCGAGCCTCGTCTTTCGTTCGAATCTACAAGACATGTGGTGTGGCCAGCCAACCGCTTCATGGTTTCGGTGACTGCACCGGGTGGGCCCCGGGCGCGTTCACTGAAGCCATCTCCATGAACAAGACATGAATGAACGACTCCGTGGCGATGCCGGCGCAGCGTCCTCACCATGAGTAGCGAACGACCCGATTTCGTAGAATTCGTAGAAGAGGCCAACGATGGACTTCCTTCGCCCCGCCAGCTGGGAGGAGGCGCTCGCCGCCAAGGCCGAGCACCCTACCGCTGTGCCCATCGCGGGCGGCACGGACGTGATGGTCGAGATCAATTTCGACCACCGCCGCCCCGAGTACCTGCTCGACCTGAACCGCATCGGTGACCTGAACGAGTGGGAGGTCGGCGAGAAGACCGTACGCCTGGGTGCCTCCGTCCCGTACACGCAGATCATGGAGAACCTGCGGGCCGAACTCCCGGGCCTGGCCCTGGCCTCGCACACGGTGGCCTCCCCGCAGATCCGCAACCGCGGCGGCGTCGGCGGCAACCTCGGCACCGCCTCCCCGGCAGGCGACGCGCACCCCGCGCTGCTCGCGGCCGGCTGCGAGGTCGAGGTGGAATCCGTGCGCGGCCGCCGCATGATCCCGATCGACGACTTCTACACCGGGGTCAAGCGCAACGCCATGGAGCCCGACGAGCTGATCCGTTCGGTGCATCTGCCCAAGGCGGACGGCCCGCAGCAGTTCTCCAAGGTCGGCACCCGCAACGCCATGGTCATCGCGGTCTGCGCCTTCGGTATCGCGCTGCACCCCGAGACCCGCACGGTGCGCACCGGCATCGGCTCCGCCGCACCCACCCCCGTACGGGCCCGTGCGGCCGAGGACTTCCTCGCCGCGGCGCTGGAGGAGGGCGGCTTCTGGGAGTCGGGCGGGCCCCTCCCGCCGTCCCTCGCCAAGCAGTTCGCGCAGCTCGCCTCCGGCGCCTGCAACCCGATCGACGATGTGCGCGGCAGCGCCAAGTACCGACGCCATGCGGTCGGCATCATGGCGCGCCGCACCCTCGGCTGGACCTGGGAGTCCTACCGGGGCAAGGAGAGGAGCGCACAGTGCGCGTGACATTCACCGTCAACGGCCGCCGGCAGGAAGCCGACGACGTCTGGGAAGGCGAGAGCCTGCTGTACGTCCTCCGTGAGCGGATGGGCCTGCCGGGCTCCAAGAACGCCTGTGAGCAGGGCGAATGCGGGTCCTGCACGGTCCGTCTGGACGGTGTGCCGGTGTGCTCCTGCCTGGTCGCCGCAGGCCAGGCCGAGGGCCGCGAGGTGGTGACCGTCGAGGGCCTGGCGGACTTCGCCAGGCAGCGCGCCGAGAGCGGCGGCTGTGCCTCCGGCGCCTGCGGTACGAGCATCGACGAGGCCCAGCGGTGGCAGGCCCGTCCGGCGGATTCGCAGACCGGCGAGGGGGCTGAACTCTCCCCGATCCAGCAGGCGTTCATCGACGCCGGCGCGGTCCAGTGCGGCTTCTGCACCCCGGGCCTGCTGGTCGCCGCCGATGAGCTGCTGGAGCGCAACGACTCCCCGTCGGACGCCGATATCCGTGAGGCGCTGTCGGGCAACCTGTGCCGCTGCACGGGCTACGAGAAGATCCTCGACGCGGTCCGGCTGGCGGCCGCCCGCGGCGAGCACCGGACCGCCGGACAGGGGGCCTGATCGCCATGGCAGGTAAGGAGACCCGCCTCGCGACGGCTCCGGGCCGCACGCCCACGAGCCTCACCCAGGGCGGCCAGACCAAGGCCGGCATCGGTGAGTCCACGCTGCGGCCCGACGGCACCCTCAAGGTGACCGGCGAGTTCGCCTACTCCTCGGACATGTGGCACGAGGACATGCTGTGGGGCTACACCCTGCGTTCCACCACGGCGCACGCCGAGATCAGGTCGATCGACACGTCCGAGGCGCTGGCGACCTCCGGGGTCTACGCCGTCCTGACCTACGACGACCTGCCCACCGACGTGAAGAACTACGGCCTGGAGATCCAGGACACGCCGGTGCTCGCGCACGGCAAGGTACGCCACCACGGGGAGCCGGTCGCGCTGGTCGCCGCCGACCATCCGGAGACCGCGCGCCGCGCCGCCGCCAAAATCAAGATCGACTACGCCGAGCTGCCGGTCGTCACCGACGAGGCCTCCGCCACCGCCGAGGGCGCCCCGCTGGTCCACGAGAACCGCGACGACCACCACGTGGGCCATGTCCCGCACCCGAACATCGTCCACCGCCAGCCGATCGTCCGCGGCAACGCCGCCGAGGCCGCCGAGAAGGCCGACGTCATCGTCTCCGGCGAGTACGTCTTCGGCATGCAGGACCAGGCCTTCCTCGGCCCGGAGTCCGGCCTCGCGGTGCCCGGCGAGGACGGCGGCGTCGATCTGTACGTCGCGACCCAGTGGCTGCACTCCGACCTGCGCCAGATCGCCCCCGTCCTCGGCCTGCCGCCGGAGAAGGTGCGGATGACGCTCTCCGGCGTCGGCGGCGCGTTCGGCGGCCGCGAGGACCTGTCGATGCAGATCCACGCCTGCCTCCTGGCGCTGCGCACCGGCAAGCCCGTCAAGATCGTCTACAACCGGTTCGAGTCCTTCTTCGGACACGTCCACCGGCACCCGGCGAAGCTCTGGTACGAGCACGGCGCCACCAAGGACGGCAAGCTCACCCACCTCAAGTGCCGCATCGTGCTGGACGGCGGCGCCTATGCCTCCGCCTCCCCGGCCGTCGTCGGCAACGCCTCCTCGCTCGCCGTGGGCCCGTACGTGGTCGACGACGTCGACATCGAGGCCATCGCGCTGTACTCCAACAACCCGCCCTGCGGCGCGATGCGCGGCTTCGGCGCCGTCCAGGCCTGCTTCGCCTACGAGGCGCAGATGGACAAGGTCGCCAAGAAGCTGGGCATGGACCCGGTCGAGTTCCGGCAGCTCAACGCCATGGAGCAGGGCACGATCATGCCCACGGGCCAGCCCGTCGACTCCCCGGCCCCGGTCGCCGAACTCCTGCGCCGCGTCAAGGCGATGCCGCTCCCGCCGGAGCAGCAGTGGCTGACGGCCGGGGCGGGCGCCGATGTCCGGGCGCTGCCCGGCGGGCTGTCCAACACCACCCACGGCGAGGACGTGGTCCGCGGCATCGGCTACGCCGTCGGCATCAAGAACGTCGGCTTCTCCGAGGGCTTCGACGACTACTCCACCGCCCGGGTGCGGATGGAGGTCGTCGGCGGGGTGCCGGTCGCCACCGTCCACACCGCGATGGCGGAGGTCGGCCAGGGCGGTGTCACCGTCCATGCCCAGATCGCCCGTACGGAGCTGGGGGTCCAGCAGGTCACCATCCAGCCGGCCGACACCCGGGTCGGCTCGGCCGGTTCGACGTCCGCCTCCCGCCAGACCTATGTCACCGGCGGCGCGGTCAAGAACACCTGTGAGCACGTCCGCGAGCAGGTCCTCGACATCGGCCGGCGCAAGTTCGGCACCTACCACCCGGCGTGGGCGACCGCCGAACTCCTGCTGGAGGGCGGCAAGGTCGTCACCGACGGCGGTGAGGTGCTGGCCAACCTGGCGGACGTCCTGGAGGACGAGGCGGTCGACCTGGAGCTGGAGTGGCGGCACCGCCCGACCGAGCCCTTCGACCTGCACACCGGCCAGGGCAACGGCCACGTCCAGTACTCCTTCGCGGCCCACCGCGCGGTCGTCGAGGTGGACACCGGACTCGGCCTGGTCAAGGTCATCGAGCTGGCCTGCGCCCAGGACGTCGGCAAGGCGCTCAACCCGCTGTCCGTGGTCGGCCAGATCCAGGGCGGGACCACCCAGGGGCTGGGCGTGGCGGTCATGGAGGAGATCATCGTCGACCCCAAGACCGCGAAGGTGCGCAACCCCTCCTTCACGGACTACCTGATCCCCACGATTCTCGACACCCCGACCATCCCGGTCGATGTGCTCGAACTCGCCGACGAGCACGCGCCGTACGGGCTGCGTGGCATCGGTGAGGCCCCCACCCTGTCGTCCACCCCGGCCGTCCTCGCGGCGATCCGGAACGCGACCGGGCTGGAGCTCAACAAGACGCCGGTGCGGCCCGAACACCTCACCGGCACGTAGAGAGCCGTCCGGGGGCGACCCCGGACGCCGGTCTCCGGGCGGTGGGTGTCAGGGGGGTCCCTGTCCGTCCTCCGCCGAGCACCGCCCGGAGTCCCACCACGCACCACGCACCACGCACCACGCAGTCGCTGCTCCGCTCCGGCGGAGCCAGTACCCCCCGTTCGCCTCGGGCCGTCCCCCGGGTCGTGCAGCCGGAATCCATCCCAAATCTCGCACCTCGCGGCGAGTGCCCCTGTGAACCTTGGGAGTAAGGCACCATGACCCAGCAGTCCACCGAGCCGAGGACCACGGCGGAAGACGCGGGCGCCGGCTCGTGCCAGCCCGCCGGCCGGTCCTGGCTCGACCGGTACTTCCACATCTCCGACAGAGGATCGACGCTTGCGCAAGAGGTGCGCGGCGGCATCACCACCTTCATGGCGATGTGCTACATCCTCCTGCTCAACCCGCTGATCCTGTCGACCCCGGACGTGGAGAAGAACACCCTCGCGCATGCGGGAGTGGTCACCGCGACCGCGCTGGCCGCGGCCCTCTCCACGCTGCTGATGGGCTTCATCGGCAAGGTACCGCTGGCCCTGGCGGCCGGCCTGAACGTCTCCGCCGCGCTGACCGCGCAGGTCGTCCCGCACATGACCTGGCCACAGGCAATGGGCATGTGTGTGGTCTACGGCGTGGTGATCTGCCTCCTGGTGGTCACCGGCCTCCGCGAGATGATCATGAACGCCATCCCGCTGGCGCTCAAGCACGCCATCACCATGGGCATCGGTACCTTCGTCGCCCTGCTGGGGCTGGTGAAGGCCGGTTTCGTGGGCAAGGGCGAGGGCGGCCCCGTCACCCTCGGCCTCAACGGGCAGCTGTCCGGCTGGCCGGTGCTGTTCTTCTGCGTCACCCTGCTGCTGATCTTCATGCTGCAGGCCCGCAAGGTGTCCGGCGCGATCCTCATCGGCATCGTGGCCGGCAGCGTGCTGTCCATCGCTGTGACCAGGATCGGCGGCCTCACGGCCAAGGACTGGGGCGGTACGCCGCCGCAGCTGGGCGGCGGCGCGGTCGCGATGCCCGACTTCGGCCTCTTCGGCCATGTCGAATTCGGCGGCTGGGGCTCGATCGGCGCGCTCAGCGTCGGCATGATCGTCTTCACCCTGGTGCTGGCCGGTTTCTTCGACGCCATGGCCACCATCATCGGCGTCGGTACCGAGGCCGGGCTGGCCGACGACAAGGGCCGGATGCCGGGCCTGTCCAAGGCGCTGTTCGTGGACGGCGCGGGCGGGGCGATCGGCGGGGTGGCCGGAGCCTCCGGCCAGACGGTATTCATCGAATCGGCGAGCGGTGTCGGCGAGGGAGCCCGCACCGGCCTGTCGTCCGTGGTCACCGGCCTGCTCTTCGCGGCCTGCCTGTTCTTCACCCCGGTCACCCAGCTCGTACCGGCCCAGGTCGCCTCGGCCGCCCTGGTCGTCATCGGCTCGATGATGATGAGCGCCGCCGGCCACGTGGACTGGCGCGACCGCTCGGTGTCCATCCCGGTCTTCCTGACCGTGGTCCTGATGCCGTTCACCTACAGCATCACCGCAGGTGTGGGCGCGGGCGTCATCGCCTACGTTGCCATTAAGGCGGCACAGGGCAAATGGCGCGAGGTCGGCGGCTTCATGTGGGTGCTGACCGCGATCTTCGTCCTCTACTTCTCGCTCCATCCGATCGAGCAGTGGCTGGGCGTCAAGTAACCGCCCGCCCTCTCCCCCCGTCCGTAAGGAGACCGACATGCTGGACATCGCCGAAGAGCTGCACCGGTGGGTCAAGCAGGGACGCGACTTCGCGGTGGCCACCGTGGTGGCCACCCACGGCAGCGCGCCCCGCCGCCCCGGAGCCGCCCTGGCCGTCGACAGTGACGGCACGGCGATCGGGTCGGTCTCCGGCGGATGCGTGGAGGGGGCGGTGTACGCACTGTGCCAGGAGGCGCTGCAGACCGGCGAGCCGGTCCTGGAGCGCTTCGGCTACAGCGACGAGGATGCCTTCGCCGTGGGCCTGACCTGCGGCGGAGTCATCGACATCCTCGTCCAGCCGGTACGCACGGGCGTCCGGAGCCCGGCGGGCGGCCACGTGCCGGGGGAGCCGGTCGGCGGCCTCGCGCCGGGCGAGTCGGCGGGCGGCCACGCGCCGGGCGAGCCGGTGGACGGCACCGCCCGGACGCTCGCCACCGGGCTGGCCGCCGCCGCCACCGGGGAGGCGGCGGCCCTCGCCCGGATCATCGACGGTCCCGCCGAGCTCCGCGGCCGTGCCCTGCTGGTCCGCCCCGACGGCAGCCACACCGGCACCCTCGGCGGCCACCCCGCCCTCGACCGCACCGCGACCGCCCTCACCCGCGCCCTGCTGGACGCCGGGCGCACCACGACCATCGAGATCGGGGCGGGCACGGCGACCGAGGACGGCGCCCGGGGCGAAGGCCCGGGGCAGCCGGGCGGGGAGCAGCGCGAAGGCGCAGGGCAGCCGGGCGGGGAGCAGCCGAGTGGAGAGCAGTGCGGCAGGCCCGTCCTCCTCCTCGTCGAATCCTCCGTCCCCGCGCCCCGCATGATCGTCTTCGGTGCCATCGACTTCGCCGCCGCACTGGTCAAGGTCGGCAAGTTCCTCAACTACCACGTCACGGTCTGCGACGCCCGCCCCGTCTTCGCCACCCGCACCCGCTTCCCGGACGCCGACGAGATCGTTGTCGACTGGCCGCACCGCTACCTGGACTCCCAGGACCTCGACCCCCGCACGGTGCTGTGCGTGCTGACCCACGACGCCAAGTTCGACGTACCGCTGCTGGAGCGGGCGCTCAAGCTCCCGGTCGCCTACGTCGGCGCGATGGGCTCCCGCCGCACCCACCTGGACCGCCTGCAGCGGCTGCGCGACACCGGCCTGACCGAACTCGAACTCAACCGGCTGCGCTCGCCCATAGGCCTCGACCTCGGCGCCCGCACCCCCGAGGAGACCGCGCTGTCCATCGCCGCCGAGATCGTCGCCAACCGCCGCGGCGGCACCGGCGCACCGCTGACCGGCGCGCACACCCCCATCCACCACGACACGGCCCGTCCGGTGGGGCGGATCGGGTCGGTGGCCTGAGGGCGTGGGGCCCGACGGCCGGCGGAGGGCGCCGTCACGGGTGGCGCCCTCCGGTGGTGAGGTGGGGCCGTGAAGGGCCCGCTGCCTCAGCCGCTGGACGTGACGTGCTGTCGCCGCTGGACGTGACGCGCTGCCGCCGCAAGACGTGACGCGTGCCGCCGCGGCACATAACCGGATGACGCTCCCGGCGCACCGCGTTAGCGTCCCCCGGGTGACCACCGACGCCGCCGCCCACGCCACCACGGACATCCGGGACCTCGCCGAAGCCGATCTCGACCCGGCCCTGGACCTGTGCTACTCCGTCTTCCACCTGAAGCCCGGTGACCGGACCCGGAACTTCCACCGGGATCTGCTGCGGGACGGCCTCCGGTTCGGCGCGTACGACGGCGGACAACTGGCCGGTCTGGCCGGGGCCCATCGCCGCACCCTCTCCGTTCCGGGCGGTCAACTCCCCTGTGCGGCAGTGGACTTCGTCTCCGTACTCCCTACGCACCGGCGCCGCGGCATCCTCACCTCGATGATGGACGCGCTCTGGAGCCGCTGCGCCGCCGACGGGCGGCCGGTGGCCTGCCTGTGGCCGTCCGAGAGTGCCATCTACGGCCGCTACGGCTTCGGCGCCGCCACCGAGGTGTACGGCATCGAGATCGACACGTCCCGCCCGCTGGCGCTGCGCCTCGCCCCGGACAGCCGCCCGCTGCGGCTGATCGACCCCGCCGAGGCGCCCGCGCTGCTCGCCCCGCGCTACGACGCGACCCTGCCGCAGCGGGCCGGCCGCTTCACCCGCGACCGGAGCTGGTGGCGCAACGGAGCGCTGGACCTCGACGGCGCCGGTATGGACGCCGGTCAGGAAGGGTTCGGAGCGGCGCGCGTCGTGGTGCTCGGCGCCCCCGGCGAGGAGCCCGGCGGCTATGCGGTCTACCGCACCCGCGCCTCGGGCGAGGGCCGCTCCGGCGCGGTCCGTGTCGGCGAACTCGAAGCGGAATCCGGACCGGCCGCCGCCGCCCTGTGGTCCTACCTCGTCTCGATCGACCTCACCACGACCATGGAGGTCCAGGGACGTCCCGCCGACGACCCGCTCCTGTACCTGGCAGCCGACCGCGACCAGGTCCGCGTCACCGGTCAGGAAAGCAGCCTGTGGCTCCGGCTGGTGGACGTCCGCGCCGCGCTGACCGCCCGCTCCTGGGCGGCCCCCGTCGACCTCGTCGTCGACCTGCGGGACACCGCCCTGCCGGCCAACGCGGGCCGCTTCCGGCTGACCGCCGGGCCCGGCGGCGGCGCCACCTGGGAACCCGCCACGGAGGCGCCCGATATCTCCCTGGACGTACGGGAGTTGGGGTCCTGCTACCTCGGGGGCACCCCGCTGCGGCACTTCGTTCACGCCGGACTGGCCACCGAGCACACCCCGGGTGCGGTCCGCCGCCTGGACGCCGCCCTGGAGACCGAGTGGCTGCCCTTCACCGGCGAGAATCACTGAGCGACGGGCACACGGGCGGGGGCCGGGCACGCCGACCGCGCCCGGCCCGGGGCTGCCCGCGCGCCCGCCCTCAGCTGGTACCCCTCAGCCGATACCCCTCAGTACGCGCACTCGCTCCGTGCCCTCAGTCCGTGCCCTGAGCCCGTGCCTTCGGCCCGCCGCGTCCGCAGCGCGGCCATCACGAACACGTCGTGCCACGCGCCGTCCCAGAACAGCGCCTCCCGCATCCGGCCCTCCACCTCGAAGCCGCACTTCTCGTACGCCCGCCGGGCCCGTGGGTTGTAGTCGTAGACCTCCAGCTGGACGCGGTGCAGGCCCACCCGGTCGAAGGCGTAGTCCAGCAGCAGCCGGATCGCCTCGCTGCCGATGCCGCGGCCGGTGGCGCCCGCGACCAGGGCGATCCGGAAGCTGCCCCGGGCGTTCGGCGCATCGATGTCGTTCAGCGCGAGTTCGCCCAGGAAGGCGCCCGATTCCCGGTCCTCCACGGCGAGGTCCAGCCGGTCCGTACAGCCGGCCCGGCCGGCGCACCACGCCTCCATCTCCTTCAGCGTGAAGTCGTGGTGGGTGCCGGTCAGCCGACGGGTCTCCGGGTCGACGGCGGAGGCGTGAAAGCCGGCCGCATGGCGCATCGACAGCGGCGTGAGACGGATCCGGTCGCCCGTGAGCACCGGTTTCTCGGAGAGTGCGGTGGCGTCGATCATGGAGGGATGATGTCCGGGACGCGGGCCGGCCGGCAACGGAAAATTGATCGGCAACGGAACGGACCGGCAACGGAGCGGACCGGCAGTGGAACGGGGGGCGGCAGTGGAACGGTCGGCACTGGAATGGGCCGGTAACGGAACTGATCCCCGGGGGAGTGCCGGAACGGGGCGGATGCGGCCGGGCTTGGGGAGCGGGCCGGAAAGGGGGGAGGCGTGGAGCTGCGGCAGGTGCGGTACTTCGTCATGGTCGCGCAGGAGCTGCATTTCGGGCGGGCAGCGGAGAAGCTGCACATCGTGCAGTCGGCGGTGAGCCAGCAGATCAGGAGGCTGGAGCGGGAGTTGCAGACCGAGCTGTTCGACCGGTCGGCGCGCCAGGTGCGGCTGACCGCCGTCGGCGAGCGGTTCCTTCCGGAGGCGCGGGCCCTGCTCGCCGCCGAGCAGCGCGCCCGTGCCGTCGTCGCCGAGCTGACCGCCGGTCGCGCCGCCACCCTGCGGGTGGGAACGAGTACCGGCCTGGGCGCCCATCTGGACCGCGTACTGGAGACGCTGGCAGGGCTGGCCCCGGAGATCCGGGTGGAGCTGGTGGCCGCGCCGGCCCGGGAACGGCTCGGCCGGGTGGCGTCCGGCGCACTGGACGCCGCTTTCCTCCGCGGTGAGCCGGAGGAGCACGGGCGGGACGGCCTGCGCTTCGTGCCGCTGTGGCAGGACCCGCTGGTGGCGGTCGTCCCGGCCCGTCACCCGCTGGCCGCCTCACCGGGCACCGTCGCGCTCGCCGCGCTCGCGTCCGTCCCGCTGGTGCTGACCGCGCGCCGCAACAACCGAGCCCTGGTCGATCTGGTCGTCGACGTCTGCCACGGCGCCGGCTTCACCCCGGCCCCGGGGCCCGTCTACGGCTCGCTGGACGACACCCTGACCGCGATCGGCGCCGCCGGTGCGAGCGACGGGCTGTGGACCGTCGTCTACGCCTCGCACGCCGCCCGGCTGAGCACCCCCAGGGTCGCCTTCCTGCCGTTCCGCACCCCGGGCATGGAGCTCACCACCTCGCTCGCGGTGCGCCGTACCGACCCGCCCGCCGGGCTGGCGCAGCTGCTGCGGGCCTGCGCGGTGACGGACGGCGGCGCGGGGTCCGATCGCGATCGGTGATCGCTGGGTGCGCGGTCCGCTTCTTGGTCGCACGGCCCGTTCGCGATGGACTGAGGGCACGCCGGTCAACCACCGCAAACCCGCGGAGAACCCGGGAGCCCGGCCGCGGGACACGGGGGAGTCCCCTGCGTTTCTGCCTCTCAACAGCCTCATCCGACACAGGAGTTCCGTCATGCCGATCGTCACCGTCCAGCAGGGTCCGCGCAGCGTCGAGCTGAAGCGGGAGCTGGTCCGCCAGATCACCGACGCGTTCGTGGACGCGTACCGGATCCCCGCCGAGACCGTGCAGGTCTGGATCCAGGAAGTCCCCACCGACAGCTGGGGCGCGGCGGGGACGCTGACCGCCGACAAGTAGCCGCGGAGTTCCCGACGAGCACCTGACGTGCAGCGGGCAGGCCTTCACGGGGGAGGGCCGGCCTGTGCCCCGTACGGAGCCGCCCCACGCCTCGTACGGGAGCGCCCGGCCCCTTAGGGGAGTGCCCGGCCCTTACGGGAGGTACCCCGCCCCTTACGGCCCCTACGGGAGCGCCTGCCCCCCTACGGGCCCCCTACGGAAGCGCCCCCGCCCGCCGCGCCGCGATCACCGCCTGCAGCCGGGTGTGCGCGCCCAACTTCCGCATACCGGACCGGAGATAGCTCTTGACCGTCTCCGGGCGCAGCCCCAGCCGCTCCGCCACCACCACATTCGTCGCCCCCGACGCCACGCAGGCCAGCACGTCCACCTCGCGCGGCGAGAGCGCCGGGCCCGCACCCTCGTCCGCCTCGGGCCGCTGTGACGAGGCCTTCGCGAGCCGGCCGCACGCCGCCAGCATCTCCTGCCGCAGCAGCGGATCGGCGATGCGCTGCGCCAGCGCCCGCAGCTCACCGTGCGCCTCCCGTACCTCCTCCCGCATCGCCGGATCGGCGGCGGTCGGCTGCCGGGCCAGCGACAGCAGCCGCGCCGCCTCGTCCTGCAGCACCAGCGCCTGCTCCAGCTCCCGCGCCGCCTCCACGGCCGCCGACAGCGGCCGGTCGCCCAGCCGGACCGGGCGGCGCAGTGCCCCGTACAGCACCCCGCGCACCCGGCGCCGGACGATCACCGGCACCGCGAGCACCGACCGCAGCCCCTCCGCGGCCACCGCCGCGTCGTACTCATGGCTGATCACCGCCGAGACGCTGTAATCGGTCACCGCGAACGGCCGGGACAGCGCCACGGCCTTCCCGCCCAGCCCGTTGCCCTGCAGGATGTCCAGGCCGCGCAGCACCGAGGTCTCCGTACCGGCCAGCTCATTGATGCGATAGCGCCCCGTGCCGGCCAGCAGTCCGCCGAACGCCACCGGCAGCCCGCTCGCCCGCCGCAGCCGCGACAGCGCCGCCCGTACGTCCACCGCATCGCCCGCCACCGACTCGAGCTGCACGCCGATACCTCCGCTTCCCCCCGTTCGGGGGTGGTGAGACCTGCGCCACTGATTACACGATGGCAGGGAGCCGTGCGGCAATGAGGAGGCGTCCGAATCAGGAGGCATTACCTTTCCCTTGCAGCTGACTGCTTGACATCGCCGTCGCGGAGTCTGCTGCTCAGCGTGCCGTTGCCGCGGCACAACGACTGTCGCCGGGCGACAGCCGACCCCGCTTTCCCCTTCCAGGCGTGTTTGTACCGGATCCCTCCGAACACAGGAGAAAACATGCGGACACCGATGACGATCGCGGATTTCCTTGACCGCGCGGACCTGGGCTTCCGCGAGAGCCCGGGCGTGGTCGACGAACCGCAGCAGCCCGCCCCGCCGGTACCCGTATCGACGTACGGGCGGTTCGCCGAACGGGTCCGTGCCTGGCAGGCGGGCCTGGATGCCCTCGGGATCGGTGAGGGCGAGCGGGTGGCGGTGGTCAGCCACAACTCCACCCGCCTGCTGGAGCTGCTGTTCGCGGTGCCGATGAGCGGCCGCATCTGTGTCCCGGTGAACTTCCGCCTCACGCGTGAAGAGGTCGACTACGTCGTCCGGCAGAGCGGGGCCTCGGTCGTGCTCATCGACCCGGAGCTGGAGGAGGCACTGGCCGGCCTCGACGCTCCGCACCGCTTCGTGCTGGGCGAGCAGACCGAGTCCGAACTGATGCGGTTCGGCGTGGACCCGCGCCCGTGGTCGCACCCGGACGAGGACGCCACCGCGACGATCAACTACACGTCGGGCACCACCGCCCGCCCCAAGGGCGTGCAGCTCACCCACCGCAATATCTGGGTCAACGGCCTGACCTTCGCCCTGCACACCCGCGTGTGGGAGCGCGACGTCTATATGCACACGCTGCCGATGTTCCACTGCAACGGCTGGGGGATGCCGTATGTGATGGCCGGACTCGGCGTCAAACAAGTGGTGCTGCGCAAGGTCGACGGCACGGAGATCCTGCGGCGGGTCGAGGAGCACGGCGTCACCCTCATGTGCGGTGCGCCCGCTGTGTGGAATGCCGTCCTCAACGCTGCCGCAACCTGGCCCGGCGAGATCCCGGGGCGCGACCGCGTACGCGTGGTCTGCGCGGGGGCGCCGCCGCCGAGCGCGACGATCGCGCGCATGGGCGAGGAACTGGGCTGGGAGTTCACCCAGATCTACGGCCTCACCGAGACGTCGCCACTCCTGACCTTCAACCGGACCCGGCCCGGCGACGCGGACCTTCCCGCCGCGGAGCGGGCCCGCAAGCTGTCCCGTGCGGGTCTGCCCGCGCTCGGGGTCAAGCTGAAGATCTCCGACTCCGGCGAGGTCCTGGCCCGCTCGAATACCGTGCTCGACGGGTACTGGGACAAGCCGGAGGAGACGTCGGCGGCGCTTGCGGACGACTGGTTCCGCACCGGCGACGGCGGCACCCTGGACCCCGCCGACGGCCACCTCACCATCTCCGACCGGAAGAAGGACGTCATCATCACCGGCGGCGAGAACGTGTCGTCGATCGAGGTGGAGGACACGATCTTCAGCCACCCGGCGGTCGCCGAGGTCGCCGTGATCGGCGTGCCGCACGAGAAGTGGGGCGAGACGATCAAGGCCCTGGTGGTCCTCGCCGAAGGCGCGACGGCCGACGAGTCCGACATCATCGCCCACTGCAAGCGCCACTTGGCCGGCTACAAGGCCCCGACCTCCGTCGAATTCCGCGACGCGATCCCCCGCACGGCCACCGGCAAAATCCAGAAGTTCAAGCTCCGCCGCCCGTACTGGTCAGGTCTCGACCGGGGGGTCAACTGACAACCGTCCCCGGACACGGAGCCGGACGCGAGACCGGCCACGAGACCGGACACGACGCTTCCGCCCCATGTGGCCCGGGGACGGGCCGCGGGAGCCCACCGCGCAGAGCGACGGAAGTGCCTCGTGCCGCGAGGAGAACCACCGATGAGCCGGCCGCACCGTGCCGACGACCGCAAGGAGAACCACCGATGAGTGAGCCGCACCAGGAACTGTCGTATGCCAGCGGGGTCGCCGAGCAGCCGCTGCTCGGGCACACCATCGGGGCCGATCTGGCCCGCACCATCGCCCGGTTCGGCGGCCGTGAGGCGCTGGTCGAGGTGGCGAGCGGCCGCCGGTGGTCCTACACCGAACTGGGCCGCGCGGTTGACGAGGTGGCGCTCGGCCTGCTGGCCAAAGGCGTCGGCAAGGGCGACCGGGTCGGTATCTGGGCGCCGAACTGCGCCGAATGGGTCCTCGTCCAGTACGCCACCGCGCGGATCGGCGCCGTCCTCGTCAACGTCAACCCCGCCTACCGGGTCCACGAGTTGGCGTATGTGCTGCGACAGGCCGGCATCTCGCTCCTGGTCTCGGCGACCCACCACAAGACCAGCGACTACCGCGGGATGATCGAGGAGGTGCGCGCCGGGAGCCCGGCGCTGCGCGAGGTGGTCTACATCGGCGACCCCACCTGGGACGGGCTGCTGGCCGCAGGCGCCACCGTCGGCCGCACCCGGCTCACCGAGTGCGAGAAGACCCTCGCCGCCGACGACCCGGTCAACATCCAGTACACCTCGGGCACCACCGGCTTCCCCAAGGGCGCCACCCTGTCCCACCACAACATCCTCAACAACGGTTACTGGGTCGGCGAGACCGTCGCCTACACCGAACAGGACCGGGTGTGTCTGCCGGTCCCCTTCTACCACTGCTTCGGCATGGTCATGGGCAACCTCGGTGCCACCTCGCACGGCGCCTGCATCGTCATCCCGGGCCCCGCCTTCGACGCCGCCACCACCCTCCAGGCCGTCCAGGACGAGCGCTGCACCTCCCTCTACGGCGTCCCCACCATGTTCATCGCCGAGCTCAACCACCCCGACTTCGCCGGCTACGACCTCACCTCGCTCCGTACGGGCATCATGGCGGGCTCGCCGTGCCCCGAGGAGGTGATGAAGCGGGTGGTCGCCGAGATGCACATGACCGAGGTCTCCATCTGCTACGGCATGACCGAGACCTCCCCGGTCTCCACCCAGACCCGCCGCGACGACGACCTCGCACACCGCACCGCGACCGTCGGCCGGGTGCTGCCGCACATCGAGGTGAAGGTCGTCGACCCGGCGAGCGGCGTGACCGTGCCCCGCGGCGCCCCCGGCGAACTGTGCACCCGCGGCTACAGCGTGATGCTCGGCTACTGGGAGGAGCCCGAGCGGACCGCCGAGGTCATCGACGCCGCCCGGTGGATGCACACCGGCGACCTCGCGGTAATGAACGACGACGGTTACGTCCGGATCGTCGGCCGCATCAAGGACATGATCATCCGAGGCGGTGAGAACGTCTACCCGCGCGAGATCGAGGAGTTCCTTTACACCCACCCCAAGATCGCCGATGTCCAGGTCGTCGGCGTCCCCGACGCGAAGTACGGCGAGGAGATCGCCGCCTGCGTCATCCTCCGCGACCCCGAAGACCCGCTCACCCGGGACGAGTTGGCCCACTACTGCCACTCCCGCCTCGCCCACTACAAGGTGCCGCGCCACCTCCACATCCTCGACGCCTTCCCGATGACCGTCAGCGGCAAGGTCCGCAAGATCGAACTGCGCGAGCGGCTGGCGGAGGAGCTGGGGCGCGTCTCGCCATGACCCGCGCGCCGGGCGGCCGGCGGGGCACGGCGACGCGCGTCGTGCCCCGCCGGGCAGGCGGGTGAGGTGCGGATACCGGCAGGTTCGGATATTCCTCTGTGCGGAATAGCGACTCAGGGCGGCGCCTCGTGCGTAGGCCGCAGGTCCCGGCACCGGGGTCGGTGACCAGCTGCTTGGCCGTGGCCGCGTGCGGGCCTCGGGGGTGACCGCAGTGCTTGCAGGGCTTGGCAGTTGAGCGGTTGCAGCAGCTGCCGCAGGCGCTGCCCGCCTGGGGCGTTGAGGACCGGCCCAGCCGTGCCGCCATACGCGGCGACGCAGCCGGGCGGCCGTTCAGGCCCGCCGCTCACCCGGCCAGTCGAGCAGCAGGCGCTGAGCGCGGGGGAGCGAAGCGACCACGAGGTCGTAGGAGTCCTCGATCATGTCGAGGACCAGCCGGTCGGGCAGGGCGCCGTTCAGGGAAACGGTGTTCCAGTGCCGCTTGTTGAGGTGATAGCCGGGCACCACCTCGGGATGCGCCGCACGCAACCGCTCCGCCAGCTCGGGCTCGCACTTGACGCTCACCGTGAGCGGCGCATCCGTCAGCGTCGTGAGCGCGAAGATCTTTCCGCCGACCTTGAAGGTGGACACGTCCGGGTGCCGCGGAAAGGGGAACTCCTCCACCGCGCCATTGAAGTCCAGACAGACGGCCCGCAGAGTATTCGCGTCGATCATTCCGTCATTGTGCAGGCGAGCCGCGGCATACCGGTTCACGCCCCGCTGCCCGCCCCGCCGGCCTCCCGCCTCATGCACACCCGCGGCCAGCGGTCGAGTCCCAGTGTGGCCTCGTGGGCGCGGATTGCCCGCAGTCCCGGGGTGAGTTCGGCATCGGTGAGGGTCCGGAATCCGAGGCGGGAGTAGTACGGCGCGTTCCAGGGCACCTCGGCGAAGGTGGTCAGGGTGAGCGGGGCCGAGCTGCCCTCGCGCTCCGCCCGGTCGATCAGTGCCCGGCCGATGCGGCGGTGGGCGTGCTGCGGGTGGACCGATACCTGCTCGATGTGGGTGCAGCCATCGACCGGTTTCCAGAGCAGAAAGCCGAGTGCCTGTCCGGCGCCGCCGGTGGCCGCCGCCCCGTCCGGTTCCTCGTACGCCGCCAGTACCAGGCCCGCGCGCAGCAACTCCGTCAGCTGGGCGAGGGAGGGTGGCTCTGCGTCCGCGACCGTCGCCATGCCGAGTCCGCGGAATGGCGTGCCGGCCGCGCTCTCGATGCTGCGCAGGGTGGGTAGCTCGGCGAGGGAGGGGGCTTGGATGCGCACGGTGTCAGTGTCGCCGGTCCGGGCGGGGGTGGCGAACGGATTTCGGTGGCCCGTCCGCCGTGGGCATCACCGGCCCGTCGCGCCGTACTTGATCAGTTCGTCGGCGGGGTCGTTGACCGGCTGCGGGGTGCCGGTGAGGTCCATGACGAACAGCGGGATGTGCAGGCCGTCGGCGCGGGAGCGGGCGTCGCGGGCGTAGCCGGCGAGGGAGAAGAAGACCGCGATGGCCGAGGCGTTGAGGCCGTTGAGCCAGACGCACTCGATCTCGCGCAGCTGGGTGGCGCGGGTGGTCGGGTCGACCTGGGCGACCACACCCGTACCGCGGAGGTCCACACCGGAGGCGGTGCGCTCCTGGGTCCGGGCGACATCGGCGTAGCCCAGCCACTTCAGATACTGCTCGGCGGCGGTGACACAGTCGCGGGCCGTACGGATCGTGACCGGGCGGAACGCGGGCCGCAGGGCGGGGCGCGGCGTCCCGGGAGCGGGGGCGGGAGCCGGTGCGCGCCTGGGGACGGGCGGGCCGAACGAGGGGAAGTTGGGCGGTGGTTGGACCGGAGCGGGGGCGACCGGGACCCGTACGACCGTGCCGCAGGCGCAGCCGGACTCCGGCGCCGGCCACTCGTCCTGCCGTCCGCAGACCTCGCAGCGCACCTCCACCCAGGAGGCCTGCCACGTGCGGTGCAGTATCTCGACGGGCACCCCGCCGCGCAGCACGGGCAGGGTCAGCGGGGCACCGCACGCGCACGGGAAGGTGGGCGGGGTGAAGGCGTTCTCGCGGCGGCACGTGGGGCACGGCACCGGCACGCTGTCGGCCATGGTCGGCTCCTGGCAGGTCGGGCGGCAGACAGGTCGGATCTGCTGCTGCTCCCATGGTCTCTCCAAAACCCGGCGCAGGGGGGCGATTTGCGAGGAGAGCCGCAGGTGGGGGTGAGCCACGGGGGAGCCACGGGCGCACGGGGGGAGCGCATCGCGGCGCGCAGGGGCCGTCCGGCAGGGCGGGCGCCACGCAGACAGGGCCCGGAATCCGTGACGTACGGATTCCGGGCCCGCTGTGGTTCCCGTCCGACGGCGCGAGGATCGGGCGCGACAGGACATCGTGCCGCCGGACGGAGTCTGTGGGGTGGCGGAGGAGTGAAGAGGCGAGGTGGAGCAGGCGGGCTCCGCGGTGGGGGAGAGGTCCGCCCCTTCTGCCGGGCGGGCGCGGCCACCGCACTGGTTCTCCCCGTGTACCGCGGAGCTCGCGCTGCCGTTCCGTACCGGCCGGCCACCCCTCAAACGGGCCGGCCGGGACGGATGCGCGAGGAGACGGCCTCCCGTCAGTCCTCGCGCAGCTCGCGGACCCTGGCCTCGACGCGCGCGCCGTAATCCGGGTCGGCGGCGTGGAAGTGAGCGAGGTTCTTCTCGATCACGTCGTCGCGGCTGACCTGGGAGAGGCCGCCGGCGATGTTGTCGATCAGACGGGTCTTCTCGTCCTTCGACATGAGGCGGTAGAGCTCACCGGCCTGGAAGAAGTCGTCGTCCTTGGTGTGCGCCGGGGCCTCGTGGGTGCCGGTGTGGCCGGAGACGGCGAGCGGGGCGGAGAGTGCCTGGTCCGTCTGGACGGGGCCGCCGTAGGAGTTCGGCTCGTAGTTCTTGGCGTGCCGGTCGTAGCGGTGGGTGGCCATCAGGCCGTCCCGGCCGTAGTTGTGGGCCTCGGTCGCCTTGGGGGCGTTCACCGGCAGCTGGGTGTGGTTGACGCCCAGACGGTAGCGGTGCGCGTCGGCGTAGGCGAAGAGCCGCCCCTGGAGCATCTTGTCCGGGGACGGGCCGATGCCGGGCACGAAGTTGTTCGGGGAGAAGGCCGACTGCTCGACCTCGGCGAAGACGTTGTCGGGGTTGCGGTCCAGGACCAGGCGGCCCACCCGCTGCAGTGGGTAGTCGCGGTGCGGCCACACCTTCGTCAGGTCGAACGGGTTGAAGCGGTAGTCCGCCGCCTCGGCCGCCGGCATGATCTGCACGTACAGCGTCCAGGAGGGGTAGACGCCCCGCTCGATGGACTGCAGCAGATCGGTCTGGTGGCTGTTCGGGTCCTTGCCGGACAGCTCGGCGCCCTGCTCGGCGTCCAGGCAGCGGATGCCCTGGTTGGTCTTGAAGTGGTACTTGACGAAGAAGGCCTCGCCCTCGGTGTTCGTCCACTGGTAGGTGTGCGAGCCGTAGCCGTTCATATGGCGGTAGGAGGCCGGGATGCCGCGGTCGCCCATCAGCCAGGTGACCTGGTGGGTCGCCTCGGGGGAGTGCGCCCAGAAGTCCCAGACGTTGTCCGGCTCCTGCTTGCCCGTGAAGGGGTCGCGCTTCTGGGAGTGGATGAAGTCGGGGAACTTGATCGGGTCCTTGATGAAGAACACCGGGGTGTTGTTGCCGACGAGGTCGTAATTGCCCTCTTCGGTATAGAACTTCAGGGCGAAGCCACGCGGGTCACGGGCCGCGTCCGGGCCGCCGAGGCTGTCGGCGACGGTCGAGAAGCGGATGAAGGTCTCGGTGCGCTTGCCGACGGCGTTGAGGAAGTCCGCGCGGGTGAAGCCCGTGACGTCGTCGGTCACCTCGAAGTAGCCGTACGCGCCGGAGCCACGGGCATGCACGACGCGCTCCGGGATGCGCTCGCGGTTGAAGCGGGCGAGCTTCTCCAGCAGGTGCTGGTCCTGGAGGACGATCGGGCCGCCGGCGCCTGCGGTGGCGGAGTTCTGGTTGTCGGCGACGGGGGCGCCAGCCTCCGTAGTGAGAAAGCGCGCCGTCAGCGTGGGCTTCGACATGGTGACCTTCCGTACGAGAGCGCGGAAGTTGGCTTCCGCGTGTCGGAGCGTAAGAAGCGCTACGACCAAACGTCAACAGTTTGTTGAAACAAGCTGAGAGGTGTCCGGGGGTGTTCCGGGCGGCGGTCACGCCTGGGCGCGACAGGACAAGTGTCGGCGCGGCCGCCGCCCGGAAGCCGGAGGGGACTTGCTGAAGGTCCCGTGGGAGGGGGCCGGAACGAGGCCCCCTGGGCGCACTCGTGCACGGGGCCCGGGTCCGTGCCGCCAAGGGCTCAGTGCGTGGTGGCGTGCCCGGAGAGCCGTTCGACGCCGCGGAGGAGGGCGGAGTGGTCGAGGCCGCCGTCGCCCTGGGCGCGCAGCGAGGCGACGAGGGAGGCGACGAGGGTGCCGACGGGCAGGGCGGCGCCGACCGTGCGGGCGGCGTCGGTGACGATGCCCATGTCCTTGTGGTGGAGGTCGATGCGGAAGCCGGGGCGGAAGTCGCGGTCCTTGAAGTTGTCCTTCTTGCGGGCCAGGACGGTGGAGCCGGCCAGGCCGCCGCCCAGGACGTCGAGGGCCGCGGTGAGGTCGACGCCGGACTTCTCGAGGAAGACGACGGCTTCGGCGCAGGCCTGGATGTTGATGGCGACGATCAGCTGGTTGGCGGCCTTGACGGTCTGGCCGGCGCCGTGGGGTCCGCAGTGGACGATGGTCTTGCCGAGGGCTTCGAACAGGGGACGGGCGGCGTCGAAGTCGGCCCGGTCGCCGCCGGTCATGATGGACAGGACGGCTTCGACGGCGCCCGCCTCGCCGCCCGAGACGGGGGCGTCCAGCACGCGGATGCCCTTGTCGGCGGCGGCGTGTGCCAGGTCGATGGAGGTCTGCGGGGTGATCGAGGACATGTCGATCAGCAGGGCGCCGCGCCGGGCGTTTTCCAGGATGCCGTCGGGGCCGTAGGCGATGGCTTCGACCTGGGGGGAGGCCGGGACCATGGTGATGATGACGTCGGCGTCGGTGACGGCTTCGGCCAGGGAGGCGGCGGCGGTGCCGCCGGCCGCCGCGAGGCGCTGGAGCTTGTCGGCTTCAAGCGTGTAGCCGGTGACCTGGTAGCCGGCCTTGATCAGGTTTTCGGCCATGGGGGAGCCCATGATGCCGAGACCGATCCACGCGATCTTGGGCAGGTTGCTCATCGGGGTGCCTCTTTCACGGTTTTCGCAGTGCGGGAAGTCGTCAGGGGCGGGCCGCGCGCAGCGGGGCGGGGAGCCAGGCGAAGGCGCTCGCGCTCGGTCCGTCGCCGGGCTTGTACTCCAGGCCGGTCCAGCCCTGGTAGCCGGCCTTCTCGAGGCGGCCGAGCAGGGCGGTGAAGTCGAGGTCGCCGGTGCCGGGGGCACCGCGGCCGGGGTTGTCGGCGATCTGTACGTGGGCGGTCCTGTCGGTGTAGCGGTCGATGACCTCGTCCAGGTCCTCGCCGTTCATCGACAGGTGGTAGAGGTCCATCAGGAAGCGGGTGTTGTCCAGCCCGGTGGCCGCGTTCACCGCGTCCACCACCTCGATGGCCTTCGGTGCGCTGACGATCGGGCAGTTCGGCGACTCCGGTGCGTTCAGGGCCTCGATCAGCACCGTCCCGCCCACCTCCGCGACCGCCCGCGCGGTGAACGCCAGGTTCTCCAGCGCCAGCGCGTCCTGTTCCGCCGCGGAGACCCCCGGGACCCGGTTGCCGTACAGGGCGTTGAAGGCCGTGCAGCCCAGCGAGCGGCCGAACTCCACCGCCACCGGCACGTTCGCCCGGAACTTCTCCGACTCCTCGCCCGGGACCGACAGGGCTCCGCGGTCCGGGCCCGGCAGCTGCCCGGCGTAGAAGTTCAGCCCCACCAGCCGCGTCCCCGCATCCGTCAGCGCGGTGCGCAGCGCCGCCAGCTCCGCCTGCTCGGGCACCGGGGCGTCCACCCACGGCCACCACAGCTCCACCGCCGTGAAGCCCGCTGCCCGCGCGGCCGCCGGCCGCTCCAGCAAGGGAAGCTCGGTGAACAGGATCGACAGATTGACGTTGAAGCGCGTGTCCGTGAAACCCATCAGGCCCGGCGCTCCCTTCCGGATAGTGGAACTGTTTTTCTGCTTATTGGAAGACTGCCTGGCGGGTTCAAAGGCTGTCAAGGGGGCTCCGGGGCAATTTCTGGTGGCCGGGCGCCACCGCGCGTAGGTTGAGCGGCGTGCGATTGAGAGTGGAGTTCACGACGGAACCGTTCGACCTGGACGAGGCGCCGGCGCATGCGGTGGTGGCGCGGGACGTCGTCACGGGCGCCGAGCTGGACGCCGTCGATGTCGGCCCCTTCGGCAATACGGCGGAGGGCGACGCCGACCAGGTGCTCGGCGCCGTGGCCGATCTGCTGCGGGAGTCGCTGCAGGCGGGCGCCACCCGGGTCTCCCTGCAGGTCAATGTGATCCGGGACGCCGGGCAGGGTGCGGGGGAGGCGACGTGACGGAGCCCGCCGACCACCCGTTCGTCCAGGCGGTCAAGCCGCTGGTTGACGCGATGGGCGGACAGATGATCGCGCCGGACCAGGCGCAGGGTGACGATGTCGTGCTGACCTGGGAGGGGCGGGAACGGGTGGCCGTACGGCTCCCGCATCTGTCGGACTCGCTCGACCACATCCTCGCCGAGCTCCAGCGCCGGCACGGCATGCCGCTCGCGGAGCTGGACCGTAAGACCAAGCAGTCGGTGGTGCGGATCCTGGAGTCCCGCGGGGCCTTCTCGGTCCGGCACGGCGTCGAGACGGTCGCCGGCGCCCTCGGGGTCAGTCGGTTCACCGTGTACAACTACCTCAATCGCGAGAATGCGGCGAAGGACGGGAGCGCGCAGGTGGAAGGCTCGTAGGCGGCCCGGGGCGGCCCGGGGCGGCCCGCGGTGGCCCGGGGCGGCGCCGGACGGCTCCCCGGGGAAGCGGCTGCCCCCGTCACCCGGCCGGTGGCTCGGCGTCGCCGACTTTTCAACAAAGTGTTGACGTGTCGTTGCCGGGGGTCTTAGCTGTTTCCAGCCAAGCAGAGCTGTCCAGCACCAGGCCACGGAGGCTTCCCGTGTCTTCGCGTTCACCACGCTCGACGGGGGACACCCGCGAGCCCACGCCGGGGCTCACCCGGTTCAACACCGCCGACGACGGTACGGCCCTGGCCGCACTGCACGAGGTATGTGCCAGCCGGGCATGGGGGAGCAAGCTCCTTGCGCAGCGTCCCTACGCCACCGCCGATGCCCTGTACGCCGCGAGCGACGCCGCCATGGCCGAGCTGAGCGACGGGGACCTGGCCGAGGCGATGGCCGGGCACCCGCCGATCGGCCGGCCGAAGCCGGGCGACCCCACCTCGCGCCGCGAGCAGAGCGGGATGGCCGGCGCCTCCGACGCGCTCAAGGCCGACATGCTCGAACTCAACCTGGCCTACCAGGAGAAGTTCGGGCACGTCTTCCTGATCTGCGCCTCCGGCCGGACCGGGGAGCAGATGCGGGACGCCGTTCGTCACCGGATCGACAACACGCCGGAACAGGAACGCGAGATCGTTCGTGCGGAACTCGGCAAGATCAACCGCATCCGCCTGACCCGTATCGCCGAGCACGCAGAAGGAGACGCAGCATGAGCAGCGAGACGGCTGCCCGGACGTCGGTGTCCACGCACATCCTGGACACCAGCGTGGGCCGCCCCGCGGAGGGCGTCGCCCTCACGCTCGCGGTGCGCTCCGGCCGCGACGGCGCCTGGACCGCCCACGGCGCGTCCACGACCGATGCGGACGGACGCTGCAAGGACCTGCCGGCCCTGCCGGAAGGCACCACCCATGTGCGCCTCGACTTCGCCGTCGAGGAGTACTTCGTCTCTCCCCAGCACCGCGCACACCACAAGGCAACCCAGCAAGCCGAGGAACAGCAGGACGCCCCCCGCGTAAGGGACAGCGGAGCTTTCTTCCCGGAGGTGGCGATCACCTTTGCCGTCACGCCGGGCGAGCACTATCACGTACCGCTGCTGCTCAACCCGTTCGGCTACTCCGTATACCGAGGGAGCTAGCACCGACATGACTGCCCAATCCCGCCCGGCCCGCGCTGCCGATTCCCGCCCGGCCCGCCCGGTGATTCTCGGCCAGAACCAGTACGGCAAAGCGGAGAACCGCGTCGTCAAGATCACCCGCGACGGCGACACGCACCACATCAAGGACCTGAACGTCTCGGTCGCGCTCTCCGGCGACCTGGAAGAGGTCCACCTCTCCGGCTCCAACGCCCACTGCCTGCCCACCGACACGACCAGGAACACCGTGTACGCCTTCGCCAAGGAGCACGGGATCGAGTCGGCCGAGCAGTTCGGCATCCACCTGGCCCGGCACTTCGTCACCAGCCAGGAGCCGATCCACCGGGCCCGCATCCGGATCGAGGAGTACGCCTGGGAGCGGATCGCCCCCTCCGACGCCAACTCCCGCTTCATCGGCGCCGACGAGGTCCAGCACTCCTTCGTCCGCAAGGGCCAGGAGACCCGCCTGACCGAGATCACCTACGACGGTGAGCGGTGGCAGGTCATCTCCGGCCTGAAGGACCTGGTCGTGATGAACTCCACCAACTCGGAGTTCTGGGGCTACATCAAGGACAAGTACACGACCCTCAAGGAGGCCTACGACCGCATCCTGGCCACCGAGGTGTCCGGCCGCTGGCGGTTCAACTGGACCGACGACGAGCAGCGGATGCCGAACTGGGAGCGTTCGTACGAGCAGGTCAAGAAGCACATGCTGCAGGCGTTCGCGGAGACCTACAGCCTCTCGCTCCAGCAGACGCTGTACCAAATGGGAGCGCGTGTGATCAACAACCGTTCGGAGGTCGACGAGATCCGCTTCTCGCTCCCGAACAAGCACCACTTCCTGGTGGATCTCGAGCCGTTCGGGCTCAAGAACGACAACGAGGTGTACTACGCGGCCGACCGCCCGTACGGCCTGATCGAAGCCACAGTTCTGCGCGACGGTGTCGAGCCCGAGATCCCGGTGGATCTGACGAACCTCTGAGCTGCTCCGACGCAACGCCGTGCCGCGCGTGCCCCTCCCCGCCCCGCAGCGGGGAGGGGCACGCGGAACCCGAGGGGAACGACCCATGGCACAGCACACGCACACCCCGCACCACCTGGCGCCACCGGTCCACCCGGTGGACGAGAAGCCGGCTGCCAAGCGGCTCGTCCCGGCCGCGCTCCAGCACATGGCCGATGCCGGTCCTCGGCGGCGCGGGCATCGTGCTGTTCGGGTCGATCGCGGTCAGCGGCATCCGTACGCTCGCCGAGGCCGGTCTCGACGAGAGCTCGCACATCGTCCTGGTGGCCGTCTCGCTCGGCTCCGGCCTCGTCCCGCTCGCCGCACCGGCCTTCTACGACGACTTTCCGGCCTGGGCACAGACCGTGCTCGGCTCGGGGATCAGCGCCGGCGCCCTGGTCGCGGTGCTGCTCAACCTGTTCTTCCCTCACCTCGGCACCCGGAGCACCCCACGGGCAGCGGCACTGTCAGCCGCCTCGCCCGGCTCCGGCACTCAAATCCCGTAGGGCCATGCCGTGCCCACCGCCGGAATCGAAAGTAGGAGCACCATGGCTGCCTCGGCATCCCCTGACGGCGCGATCGAGCGTCTCGTCATCGAGAACTGCGCCATCGCGACGGTCGACGCCCACGACACCGAGTACGCCACCGGTCATGTCGTCGTCGCCGGGAACACCATCGAGTCGGTCGGCGCGGGCAAGGCCCCCGAGGACCTGGCACATGTCGTCCGCCGGATCGACGGCACCGGGCACCTGGTCACCCCCGGCCTGATCAACACTCACCACCACTTCTACCAGTGGATCACCCGGGGCCTGGCCACCGACCACAACCTGTTCAACTGGCTGGTCGCGCTCTACCCGACCTGGGCCCGCATCGACGCCCCGATGCTCGCCGCGGCCACTCAGGGCTCCCTGGGCATGATGGTCAAGGGCGGCGTCACCACCGCCTCCGACCACCACTACGTCTTCCCGCAGGGATCCGGCGACCTCGTCGCCGCGGAACTCGCGGCCGCCGCCGAGATCGGCGCCCGGATCACCCTCGCCCGCGGCTCCATGGACCGCAGCGAGAAGGACGGCGGGCTGCCCCCGGACTTCGCCGTCGAGACCACCGAGGGCGCCCTGCTGGCGACCGAGGAGGCCATCGACACCCACCACGACGCCTCCTTCGGCTCGATGGTGCAGATCGCCGCCGCGCCCTGCTCGCCGTTCTCCGTCTCCACCGAACTCATGCGACAGGGCGCCGAGTTGGCCCGCCGTAAGGGCGTACGCATGCACACCCACGGCTCGGAGACCGTGGAGGAGGAGAAGTTCTGCCACGAGCTGTTCGGCATGGGCCCGACCGACTACTTCGAGTCGACCGGCTGGCTCGGCGACGACGTGTGGATGGCGCACTGCGTCCACATGAACGACTCCGACATCGCCGCCTTCGCCCGCACCGGCACCGGCGTGGCCCACTGCCCCTCCTCCAACGCCCGTCTCGCGGCCGGGATCGCGCGCGTCCCCGACATGCTCGCGGCCGGCGTCCCGGTCGGCCTCGGCGTCGACGGCACCGCCTCCAACGAGTCCGGCGAGCTCCACACCGAGCTGCGCAACGCCCTGCTGATCAACCGCCTCGGCGCCCACCGGGAGGCCGCGCTGAACGCCCGCAAGGCGCTGCGGCTGGGCACCTACGGCGGCGCCCAGGTCCTCGGCCGGACCGCCGAAATCGGTTCGCTGGAGGCCGGCAAGCTCGCCGACCTGGTGCTGTGGAAGCTGGACGGCCTCGGCCACTCCTCCATCGCCGACCCGGTCACCGCTCTGGTCTTCGGCCCGGCCGCACCGGTCACCCTCTCCCTCGTCGGCGGCCGGCCGGTCGTCGAGGAAAACCACCTCAGCAACGTCGACGAGGACGCCATCGCCCGCACCGCGCGGGCCGAGGCACAGCGTCTGGCCCGGATCGCCGCCGAGGGCTGACCCCTCGGCGCGGCCGCGGCCGACGCCACCTCTGAACTCGGCCGGGAGGGACGGCTCCCGGCCGGGCTTGTGGATCCGAGCGGGGTCCACAAGCGCCGGACCCGGGGGTACGGGAACTTCTCGTACCCCCGGGCCGGTCGGCTCCCACCCCCGGGCCGGCCGGCCCCACCGCCTTCCGTGCGCGCCACGAGCGCGGAGTCTCGCAGCACCGCCCACCAGGCAACTGCTTGCACCACGCACCACATGGCAAGCCCTCCGTGACAGCCTCGCCTCGCCGGGCCCCGGCGACGCAGAAAACGAAGGAGGCCCGCAGTGGCCGCAATGACCGAGCAGAAGCCGGAGGAGGACCGGAAGCATCCGGTCGACCGGACCCTCCCGCCCTTCAAGATGTTCACCAGCGGCCTCCAGCACGTGGCCGCGATGTACGCGGGAGTGGTGGCCCCGCCGATGATCGTGGGGCCGGCCTGCGGGCTGAGCGCCACCGAGACCGCGTTCCTGATGGGTGCCAGCCTCTTCACCGCGGGCATCGCGACGCTGCTGCAGACGCTCGGCTTCTGGAAGGTCGGCGCCAAGCTGCCCTTCGTCAACGGCGTCTCGTTCGCCGGCGTCACCCCGATGGTCGCCATCGGCAAGGCGCACAGCCCCGGCGACGCACTGCCGATCATCTTCGGCGCGGTGATCGTCGCCGGTGTGCTGGGATTCGTCCTCGCCCCCTACTTCTCCAAGCTCGTACGGTTCTTCCCGCCGGTGGTCACCGGCACCGTCATCACCCTGATCGGTGTCTCACTGCTGCCGGTGGCCTTCAACTGGTCCCAGGGCGGCAACGACCGGGCCCCGGACTACGGTTCACTGAAGAACATCGGCATGGCCGCGCTGACCTTCCTGATCGTGCTGGTGCTGCGCCGGGTGCTGCGCGGCTTCCTCCAGCAGATCGCGATCCTGCTCGGCCTGATCGCCGGCACCCTGATCGCGATACCCGTCGGCATCACCCACTTCTCCGCGCTCTCCCAGGCGTCCCTGATCGGCTTCCCGACGCCCTTCCACTTCGGCGCCCCGCAGTTCGACCTCGCCGCGATCGTCTCCATGTGCATCGTGATGCTGGTCTGTATGACCGAGTCGACGGCCGACATGCTCGCCCTCGGCAGGATCGTCGACCGCCCGGCGGACGAGCGCACCATCGAGGGCGGACTGCGCGCCGACACCCTCGGCACGGCCCTCAGCCCGCTGTTCAACGGCTTCGCCAACAGCGCCTTCGCACAGAACATCGGCCTGGTCGCGATGACCAAGGTGCGCAGCCGCTTCGTCGTGGCCACCAGCGGTCTGATCCTGATCGTGCTGGGTCTGTGCCCGGTGGCCGCCTCGGTGATCTCGCTGGTCCCGCCGCCGGTCCTCGGCGGCGCCGGCATCGTGCTCTTCGGCTCGGTGGCCGCCAGCGGCATCCAGACCCTGGCCTCCGCCGCCATGGAGAAGGGCGACAACGCCCTGATCGTCGCCGCGGCCGTCGGCATCGGCCTGATCCCGATCGCCGCCCCGGACTTCTACCACAGCCTCCCCAAGGACCTGCTGGTCATCCTGGACTCCGGCATCAGCACCGGCTGCCTGGTCGCCATCGTCCTCAACCTCGCCTTCAACCACTTCGGGCGGAAGACGGCGGACGGGGATGGGGATGCCGAGGGGGAGGCTCCGGGGGACACCGAGGCGGCTGCGGCGGCCGCCGGAGAGCCGGTGGCGGCGACCGCCCACTGACGCCGGGACAGCGCAACGGCCCGCAGGGAGCGGCAACGCCGACTCTCCTTGGGGGCCGTTGGACGTTCCGGGGACGGCGGCTGCGGTGGCCGTTCCAGTGGCGAGCGGGGCGCGGCACCGCGAGGTGACGCGGACGGCGGTCCGCTGCCCGTTCTGTCCCCTCTGACTCCTCCGGCTCCTCTGGCTCCTCAGTCCAGCAGTCCGCCCAGCAGCTCGCGGATGCCCGGACCCGGGTCGAAGTCCCCGTCCGGGAAGGAGAGTTGGCGGAAGGCGACGCCGTCCATGTAGTCGCAGAGGATCGCGCAGTGGCGCCGCGGCGCCGGCGAGCCGATGCGCCGCAGCCACTCCGCTCCCCAGCCGACGACGGTCTCACGGCTGCGGGTGAGTGCCGGGCGGATCTCGGGGCGGGTCCAGGATTCCAGGTAGAGCGCGAAGCGGGCGGCGGTCCTGGTCCGCTCGGGGCCGGTCGCGTACCGCAGGAACCGGGTGACGGTGTCCGCGAGTTCACCGGCGTCGGCCGGGTCGGCCGCCGTGGTGAAGGCCTCCCAGTCGCGGTGCTCCAGGGCCTGGACGTGGTCGACGATGCCGTCGATCAGGGCCGTCCGGTTGCGGAAGTAGTTGGAGGTGGTGCCCGACGGGACCCCTGCCGCGGCATCCACGGCCTGGTAGGTCAGCCCCCGCGCTCCCGCGCTGCCCAGGACCTGGATGCCCGCGTCCAGCACCTGCTCCCGCCGTCGTGCCACCCTGAGCGCCTTCCGTGCCGCATTGCTTCCTACTACGTGTGTAGCTACTACGTTTGTAGTGCCGATCCACTATAAGCGCAGTTCCGCCGGCCCCCGGCGCACTCGCCGCGCCACCCGATCGCCGAGGCGGCCTTCCTGGCCGGGTACGCCGCGATCTACCGGGCCGGGGGCGCCCCGGAACGGCGCGGGGCCGGTACATACCGCGGTGCGGTACGTACCGGCCCCTCGGGCGCTGGGAACCCCCTACGGCGAAGGCCTCAGCCCAGCAGTTCGTACGCGGGCAGCGTCAGGAACTCCGTGTAGTTCTCGTCCAGGGCGACCCGGAGCAGCAGGTCGTGGGCCTGCTGCCACCTGCCGGAGGTGAAGGCGTCCTCGCCGACCTCGGCGCGGATGGCGGCCAGTTGCTCCGCGGCGACCGTGCGCACCAGCTCCGCGGTGGCCTTCTCGCCGTTCTCGAAGACGACCCCCGCGTTGACCCACTGCCAGATCTGGGAGCGGGAGATCTCGGCGGTGGCGGCGTCCTCCATCAGGCCGAAGATCGCGACGGCGCCCAGACCGCCCAGCCAGGCCTCGATGTAGCGGGTGCCGACCTGGACCGCGTCGATCAGGCCCTGGTAGGTGGGCTTGGCGTCCAGGGAGTCGATCGCGATCAGATCGGCGGCCTTGACGTCGACGTCCTCGCGCAGGCGGTCCTTCTGGTGCGGCTTGTCGCCGAGGACCGCGTCGAAGGAGGCGCGGGCGACCGGGACCAGGTCGGGGTGGGCGACCCAGGAGCCGTCGAAGCCGTCGCCGGCCTCCCGGTCCTTGTCGTTCTTGACCTTGGCGAGGGCCTTCTCGTTGGCCTCGGGGTCGCGGCGGTTGGGGATGAAGGCCGCCATGCCGCCGATCGCGTGCGCCCCGCGCTTGTGGCAGGTGCGGACGAGGAGTTCGGTGTAGGCCCGCATGAACGGGGCGGTCATCGTGACCGCGTTGCGGTCCGGGAGGACGAACTTGGCACCGCCGTCACGGAAGTTCTTGACGATGGAGAAGAGGTAGTCCCAGCGGCCGGCGTTCAGCCCGGAGGCGTGGTCGCGCAGCTCGTAAAGGATCTCCTCCATCTCGTACGCGGCCGTGATGGTCTCGATCAGGACCGTGGCGCGCACGGTGCCCTGGGGGATGCCGACATAGTCCTGCGCGAAGACGAAGATCTCGTTCCAGAGGCGGGCCTCCAGGTGCGACTCGGTCTTCGGCAGGTAGAAGTACGGGCCCTTGCCCAGGTCCAGCAGGCGCTGGGCGTTGTGGAAGAAGTAGAGGCCGAAGTCGACCAGCGCACCGGGGACCGGCCGGCCCTCGAACTGGAGGTGGCGCTCGTCCAGGTGCCACCCGCGCGGGCGCATCACGACGGTGGCCAGCTCCTCGGCCGGACCCAGGGCGTACGACTTTCCGGAGGTGGCGTCGGTGAAGTCGATCCGGCGCTCGTAGGCGTCGATCAGGTTGAGCTGACCGGAGATGACGTTTTCCCAGGTCGGTGCGGAGGCGTCCTCGAAGTCGGCGAGCCAGACCCTGGCACCCGAGTTGAGCGCGTTGATCGTCATCTTGCGGTCGGTGGGGCCGGTGATCTCCACCCGGCGGTCGTTGAGCGCGGCGGGCGCCCCGGCCACCTTCCAGCTGTCGTCCGCGCGGATCTCCGCGGTCTGGGGGAGGAAGTCCAGCGTGCTGGTCCGGGCGATCTCCGCACGGCGCTCGGCCCGGCGGGCGAGCAGTTCGTCGCGGCGCGGGGTGAACCGGCGGTGCAGCTCGGCGACGAAGGTGAGCGCGGCGTCGGAAAGGACCTCGCCCTGCCGTTCGGGGGCGTGAGCGGGGTCGACGTCGACGATGGCCAGCGGGGACGGCGCTGGTGCGGACATGAGTGTCACTCCATTCAGCGGCGGTGCCTGGCGGCCTCCCGGAACACCGGGCGGCACGGGGTGCCGCGGGCTCCGGGATACGGTCGCGGGCGCCGTCAGGGTTCAGGGCGCTTCTGACCAGTGGAGACTAGTTTCCTTATCGCGGAACTTCAATGGTTTGTTGATGTCGAGATTCTCCGAGTCGACACAAGCGGTGATCGAATGACCCCCGGTGCCATGCCGATCACTCTCCATGACTCCCGCCCGTGCCTCTACTCCCTTGCGCGGCAGGGGAGTTGGCGAGGGGTGTGTGCGGCCGCCGTGGGCCGGTCACCGCAGGCGGTGGAGATCGTCCGGCGTGTCGATGTCGTACGGCTCGGCGATGTCGGAGCACTCGACAAGGGTGAGCGCGTCCGCATGCTCCTGGAGGTAGGCGCGCGCACCGCGGTCGCCCGTCGCGGTGGCGGCGATGTCCGGCCAGCGGTCGGCGCCGAAGAGGACTGGATGCCCCCGGCGGCCGTCGTACGCCGCGGAGGCGAGCGAGGTGCCGCCCTCGTACGCCGCTATCACCCGCGCCACCGCGGCGGCGCCGATGCCCGGCTGGTCCACCAGTGACACCACCACCGCATCCGCTCCCGAACCGGCCAGCGCGGCGAGGCCCACCCGGAGCGAGGAGCCCATACCCTGGGCCCAGTCCGGGTTCTCCGAGATGCCGTACGCCGAGAGATCGGCCCGTTCGCGCACGGAACCGGCGGCCGCCCCCAGCACGATGTGCACGGGGTCGCAGCCGCCGTCCCGCAGCGCCCGTGCGGCGTGCTCGACCAGGGGTCGTCCCCGGTGATCGAGCAGCGCCTTGGGTCGTCCTCCCAGGCGCCGCCCGCCGCCCGCGGCGAGCAGCAGGCCGGCCACCGTCCCCTCGGGCCGCCCGGTGTTCCGCGGCCGCTCATCGGCGTCGGGCCGGGCGTGTGGTGACTGGCCTTGCGGTTCTCCCGGCTGTCCGGGTGTCGTCGGCGTCATGGGGACTGCTTACCTCATGGAGGGCGCTTGCCTCATGGTGTCCGGCCTCCCGGCCCGGCAGGGCGGTGCAACGGATTCAGGCCGCGTCACCGGAGGCTCGCGGACGGGGGATGCCCGGCCGCAACCGGTCGCGCAGGTGGGGCATGCGTTCCTCCGCGCGCCGGCGCTCGACGACGTAACGGTGTATGTGTTCCAGCGTGATCTCCGATGCATCGGAGAGGCCGTACGCGCGGCAGATGAGTTGCACGACGCTGACGCCGCGGTGGTGGTTCGAGCCGGTGTCGGGGCCGGAATTGGACTCCATGGCGTTCTCCGATCCAGTGATATGCCGGATATTTCCTTGAAAGGGAGAATGCTCCATCTCGCTGCGGCATACGCTTCAGACCGTGCGCACCCACACCAAAGGGTGGCAAGGTGAACAAATGCGCTGATGCGTCATCAGGTCGATGCGGGGTAAGGCATGGCGCGGCCGTACCGGACCGTCTCCGGCCGTACCGGACCGTCCGCCGGCGCCTCCCGGCCGTTCCGGTCCGCCGCCGGTGATCCGGTTTTTTCGCTCTCCGTATGGCGCGATGAGCGCAGAGTGGCGTTAACTGTCCGGCATGACGGAACGGGCAACGGCCTTGGAGGGCCCCGTCGTTGTGGAGCAGCTGCAGAGGGACGGGCGGGCGGCCGGGGTCGAGAGCGACCCGAGGGTCCAGGAACTACGCGGGGCGGTGGCCCGGCTGCGTCGGCAACTGGCAGTACTTCCGGGCGAGTTACCGGATCGGGTGGCAGCCGATGACGAGCTTGCCGCGCTGGACGCGATGGTGAGTCATGGGCTGCCGGAGGTGCCCCGGCTGCGCCGTTCGCTCCTGCTGATCGCCGGGGCTGTCGGCTCGGTGAGTGCGCTGTCACCCGCGCTCACGGAGGTGCGTGCGGGGATCGACCGCTTCGGCGATCTGCCGCGCACCCGGTAGCCGCATACCCGGCGACCGTGTACCCGGTGGCGGCGCGCCCGGTGGCCTGCGAAGGGCCGTCCTGCGAAGGGCCGTCCTGCGAAGGCCCGCCCCTGCGAGGCTCGCCCTGCGAGGGTCCGCCGCGCCTACGCCGGCGTCTGATTCGCCAGCGCCACCGACAGCTGTGCCGCGACGTCCTGCAGCACCGGGACGATCTTGTCCGTCGAGGCCTCGGTCACCCGTCCGGTCGGGCCGGAGATGGAGATCGCCGCCGAGGTGGGGGAGTCGGGCACCGGTACCGCGAGGCAGCGGACGCCGATCTCCTGCTCGTTGTCGTCGACCGCATAGCCCAGGCGGCGGACGTCGGCGAGTGCTTCCAGGAAGCGTTCCGGGTCGGTGATGGTCTTCTCGGTGGCGGCCGGCATGCCCGTACGGCCGAGCAGGGCGCGGACCTCCTCCGGGGAGTGGTGGGCCAGCAGGGCCTTGCCGACGCCGGTGGAGTGCGGCAGCACCCGCCGGCCGACCTCGGTGAACATCCGTACCGCGTGCCGCGAGGGCACCTGGGCGACATAGACGATCTCGTCGCCGTCGAGCAGCGCCATGTTGGCGGTCTCGCCGGTCTCCTCGACCAGGCGGGCCAGGAACGGGCGGGCCCAGGTGCCCAGCAGCCGCGAGGAGCTTTCGCCGAGCCGGATCAGGCGCGGGCCGAGTGCGTAGCGGCGGTTGGGCTGCTGCCGGACGTAGCCGCAGGAGACGAGCGTGCGCATCAGGCGGTGGATGGTGGGCAGCGGCAGTCCGCTGCTGCCGGAGAGCTCGCTCAGGCCGACCTCGCCGCCGGCGTCGGCCATCCGCTCCAGCAGGTCGAAGGCGCGCTCGAGGGACTGGACGCCGCCGCTGGCGCCCGCGGGCTTGGCTTCGGCGGCGGAGGTGCTGGCGCTGGACGACGGCACGTCGCGTTCCTTTCGGGGCGGGTCGGATCGGTCTCGGCCGGTGCCGGCGGGCGCCGGGCCCGACCGGAGAAGCCTACCGGTCCCGTTACGCGGGCACACGGTCTCTCGCACACTCGTTCCCGCCGGTCAGGCCCTCTTTGTCGCAGGTTGTCTCACGGTACGAGCCGACCGGCAAGCTCCTGGCCGCGAACCCTTGACGGTGCCAGAGGCGGTAGCTACGTTCTGCTGCGCGAAATCTACTGTCCATTCTGTGGAATCCTCCAAATCGTTGGAGAGTCATGCGTCTTCTCGTCATGAACCCGAACACCACGGCTTCCATGACCGCCGCCATCCGCGTCACCGCCACCGCGGCCGCTGCCCCGGGCACCGAGATCATCGCGACCCAGCCCCGGTGGGGGCCGGAGTCGATCGAGGGCCACTTCGAGGGATATCTCAGCGCCGCGGCCGTGCTGGACCGGCTCGCCACCTTCGATACGCCCTTCGACGCGCTGGTCATGGCCGGATTCGGTGAGCCGGGCCGGGAGGGCGCGCAGGAGCTGCTGGACGTCCCCGTCCTGGACATCACCGAGAGCGCCGCCCAGATGGCGATGATGCTCGGCCACGCCTACGGCATCGTCACCACCCTCGATCGTGCCGTCCCGCAGATCCGGGACCGGCTGCTGACCGCCGGGCTGCTGCAGCGCTGCGCCGCGGTGCGCGGCACCGGACTCGGCGTCCTGGAGCTGGAGGAGGACCCGGAGCGGACCGTCGAAGTGATCATCGAGACCGCCCGCGAGGTGGTCCGGGCCGGCGCCGAGGTGATCTGCCTGGGCTGCGGGGGGATGGCCGGACTCCAGGAGAGGGTCGCCGCAGAGCTCGGAATTCCCGTGGTCGACGGGGTTGCCGCCGCGGTGAAGTTCGCGGAGGCTGTCGTCGGTCTCGGGCTGACCACCAGCGCGGGACGCAGCTTCGCGCCGCCCCGCCCCAAGGCCATCGGCTCCTGGCCGCTGAGCACGCATCTGCGCCCGTCCCCGGGGCGTGCTCAGGACTCACCACGGCGCACCGCATTTTCCGCGCAGACATCAGGCATCTGACGACTGACATTTACCGACCAACCCCCTAAGCTCCATCCCACCCGCCCGGGAGGACACGTGACCACACCCCCGAAGCCCCCGCAGCCGGATCCGCGCCTCTTCAACGGGGACCTCGCACCGGCCCCCGAGCGCACCTGGGGCACGTACAGCATCTTCGCGCTGTGGATGTCCGACACCCACGCGATCAGCAACTACGCCTTCGCCTCCAGCCTGTTCGTGCTGGGCCTGCCCGCCTGGGAGGTGTTCGTGGCGCTGCTGGCCGGCATCACGATCGTCCACTGGCTGATGAACCGGATGGGGCACGCCGGGCACCGTACCGGCGTCCCCTACCCGGTGCTCGCCCGCGCCAGCTGGGGCGTCTACGGCGCCAACATCCCCGCCCTGCTGCGCGCGATCATGGCCGTGGCCTGGTACGGCATCCAGACCTGGCTGGCCTCCACCGCCGTGGTCCTGCTGACGCTGCAGCTCGCGCCGGGGCTGGACGCCTACGACCACAACTCCGTGCTGGGGCTGTCCACGCTGGGCTGGATCGCGTTCCTGGTGATGTGGGGGCTGCAGGCCGTCCTGCTGACCCGGGGGATGGAGTTCATCCGCAAGGTCCAGGACTTCGCGACCGGGCCGGTGGTCTGGCTGGTCGTCCTCGCGCTCGCGGTGTATCTGGTCGTCAGGGCCGGCGGTGACATCTCGCTGACCCGCAGCCTCACCGGCCTCAGCGGCTCCGCGCAGGCCGAGCAGAGCCTGATCGCGGTCAGCCTGACCGTCGCCACCTTCCTGACGCTGGTCCTCAACTACGCCGACTTCGCCCGCTTCACCCCCGACCACCGCTCCTACCGGCGCGGCAATCTGATCGGGCTACCGGTGAACTTCACCGCCTTCGCCGTGGTCGCCGTCCTCGTCACCGCGGGCACGATCTCGGTCTTCGGCGAGGCGATCTACGACCCGGTGAAGGTGATCCAGAAGATCGACAATCCGGTGGTCACGGTCATCGGCGCGCTGGCCTTCATCGTCGCCACCATCGGCATCAATGTCGTCGCCAACTTCGTCTCGCCCGCCTACGACTTCGCCAACCTCGCGCCGAAGTACCTGAACTTCAAGCGCGGCGGCATGATCACCGCGGTGCTGGCGATCGTCGTCATGCCCTGGAAGCTGTACTCGTCCGCGCTGGTGATCCAGTACTTCCTCGGAGCGCTCGGCGCCTTCCTCGGGCCCCTGGTGGCGATCCTGCTCGTCGACTACCACCTGGTGCGCCGCGGCCGGATCGACGTCGATGCGCTGTTCTCGGCCGACGCCCGGGGCGCGTACTTCTACCGCAGGGGCTACAACCCGAAGGCGGTGGCCGCCTTCCTGCCGGCCGCCGCGGTCTGTGCCGTGCTCGCCCTGGTCCCCGCGTTCGCCGTGGTCGCGCCGTTCTCCTGGATCTTCGGAATGGGGCTCGCCGGGGCGCTCTACGCCCTGCTCTCCCGCGGTGAGCGCGCCGCGGCCGGTACCGGCCCGGTGCCGGAGGAGATCATCCCGTCGTAGGTCGGGGCCGTTGCGGCGGAGGAGCCCGCGGCACCGGACGGGGCCGGGCCGCTCGCTGGGCCGGTGCCGGTCGAGGGGTCTTGACGGGCCGCGGTCCGGAGTGAAGACTCGTTCAACAGATTGTTGAATTTGTTGTCTTCCTGCATGTCGTTCCCGCGTGGCCGCGTGCCCCGGACGCCACGGCCCCTTCGCGGCGGCCGTGCGCCCCGCACGCCCGCACGCAACGATGAAGTCAGAAACGAGGAGGGGACCGGGTGTCCGAAACAGAGCTGGTGCTGCGCTCCACACGCGTCGTCACCCCGCAGGGGACGCGCGCCGCGTCCGTCACCGTCGCGGGCGGCACGATCACCGCGGTGCTGCCGCACGACGCCGAGGCTCCGGCCGGGGCGCAGGTCCGGGACTTCGGCGACGACGTCCTGCTGCCCGGCCTCGTCGACACCCACGTCCACGTCAACGACCCCGGCCGCACCGAGTGGGAGGGCTTTTGGACCGCCACCCGCGCGGCCGCTGCCGGCGGTATCACCACCCTCCTGGACATGCCGCTCAACAGCCTCCCGCCCACCACCACCACAGACCACCTCGACACCAAGCGCGCGGTCGCCCGCAGCAAGGCCCATGTCGACGTCGGCTTCTGGGGCGGTGCCGTCCCCGGCAACGTCAAGGATCTGCGTCCGCTGCACGACGCCGGTGTCTTCGGCTTCAAATGTTTCCTCTCCCCCTCCGGCGTCGACGAGTTCCCCGAACTCGACCAAGGCCAACTGGCCGCCGCCCTCGGTGAGATCGCGGGGTTCGGCGGCCTGCTGATCGTGCACGCCGAGGACCCGGGCCATCTGGGCGCGGCCCCCCAGCCGCACGGCCCGAAGTACGCCGACTTCCTCGCCTCCCGCCCCCGCGCCTGCGAGAACGACGCCATCGCCGGGCTGATCACGCTCGCCCGGCGGCTCGACGCGCGGGTACACGTCCTGCACCTGTCCTCCAGCGACGCGCTGCCGCTGATCGCCGCCGCCAAGCGCGAGGGCGTCAAGATCACCGTCGAGTCCTGCCCGCACTTCCTCACCCTGACCGCCGAGGAAATCCCGGACGGCGCAACGGAGTTCAAGTGCTGCCCGCCGATCCGCGAGGCCGCCAACCGGGACGCGCTGTGGGAGGGGCTGGCCGACGGCACCCTCGACTGCATCGTCTCCGACCACTCGCCCTCCACCGCCGATCTCAAGACCGCCGACTTCGGCGCGGCCTGGGGCGGCATCTCCTCACTCCAGCTCGGCCTGCCCGCCATCTGGACCGAGGCCCGCGAGCGCGGTCACACCCTCGACGACGTCGTGCGCTGGATGGCCGCCGCGCCCGCGGCACTGGCCGGCCTCGGCCACAAGGGCGCCATCGAGCCAGGGCGGGACGCGGACTTCGCGGTCCTCGCCCCCGAGGAGGCCTTCACCGTCGACCCGCGGGCCCTCCAGCACCGCAACAAGATCACCGCATACGCCGGAAAGACCCTGCACGGTGTCGTACGGTCCACCTGGCTGCGCGGCCGGGAGATCCACGACGGCACCACCCTCGCCGCACCCGCCGGCCGACTGCTCGAACGGCCGCAGCGCGCCTGACTGCCGCCGGCCCGCCAGGCCCCTGCCGGCGCAGGAGTGCCGCCGAGGCCCGGCGACTGCCGCGCGGGCGGGGCGGGCCTGCACACCGGCGGTACCGAGGCCCGCAGCCCCGATCACTCGGCGACGCAGTTCCAGAACATGAGTTCATACGCCTGGAGGAGGCGGCCGTAGCGGTGCGCCGTGGCCGGCCGCGCCTGGCCGGTGTCGAGGCCGTGCTGCACCGCCTCGCGCGCCTTCTCGTCGACGGCCGGTGCCGGCCCGGCGAAGAAGCCGAAGAACTGACAAGCCTCCTCGGGGAAGGCGTAGTGGTCCCGCATCGCGGCCTCGACGATCGCGCAATAGCCGCCCCACGCCGCGAAGTTGGCGGTCAGCGCGATCGCCACGTCGGCCGGCTCACCGCCGAGGGCGAGCCGCGCCGCATAGGACGGGTAGGCCTGGCAGCCGGGACGCGGCTGGTACTCCGCGATCTGCCGCTCGCTCAGCTCACAGGCGTCCGCCAGCCCGGCCAGCTGCTTCATGGCCAGCGCCTCGCCCTGGGCGAGCAGGTCGAAGAAGTCGGCCACGGGCGGATCGCCGTCCGCCCGCCGCGCCAGATGCTGGAAGCTGAGCCGGTCGGCGCTGATCACATGATGCTGTTCGAGGGCGAAGGTGGCGAACACGGAGCGTGGCGCCGCCCCCGCCCCGATCCGCGAGACCAGCCGGTTGGCATCGGTGTCCGGGGCGAGGGAACGGACCGCGTCATCGAGCACGGCGGCCGCGGTCGGACGAGGGGCATCGGGCGCGGGTCGGGCCATGGGTCGGTCTCCTCCGGGGCGAGGGCGGCGGCCAGAGCCTCAGAGTAGGGCGCACGGCGCGGACCGACGGCCCGATGACGCGGCCCGTCAGGAAAAGGTGGTTCCCGTCAGCCCCTCGGTTCCCCTCAGTGCAGTATCACCTCATTGACCGCGGGTGCCGCCGCCCCGGCCCGCCAGGCCAGGCGCACGCCGCCGATCGCGCCGTCACCGGCAGGCAGCCGCGTATAGGCCCCGGACAGCGTGCCGAGCGTGCGCCAGGCACCGCCCGTACGGACCTCGACCCTCGCCGCCCCGGCGGGTGCGCCCTGCGGCCGCAGGACGGTGACGGACCGTGCGGTGCGGGGCACGTCGGGGGTGAACTCCAGGGCCTCATCTTGCTGCGCCGCCCGCGCCGCGTGATAGGCGGTCGCCGGGTCACCGTCCCCCGCCGACCGCAGCGCACTGCCGGCCGCCGCGGGCGGGCCGCCGGCCACCGTCGCCGCCTCCGCCCCGGCCACCGCGAACTCCCGGACCACCAGCCAGTTGTCCTGCGCCGCAGTGGCCCGTGCGCGGACGTACCGGGCCGTGGCCCCGGCCGGCGGCTCGGCGCTGACCTCGGCCTTCCCGTCGAACGAGGCCAGCGGATGCCAGTTCTTGCGGTCCGACGAGTACTCCAGGGTGCCGTGCCGCAGATAGTCGTCCGGGCTCCCGCTCTTGCCCATCGCCAGCCGTACGGTGCCCAGCGGACGCTCCGCATGCAGATCCAGCTCCACGAAGGAGCCGGCCTTGGGCGCCGCGCCGCTCCAGAAGTAGGTGGCGTCATCACCATCGGTCATCCGGGACACCGCGTGGTCCTGGTAGACGTCCAGATCCGTCGCCCCCTTCGGACGGCCGACGATGCCCAGCGACGCATCGTGCGCCGCCACCGCCTCCTCGGCGAAGGTGTCCAGCACCCCGTCCGCCACCAGCACCGGAACCCTCTTCCCCGACATGTCCACATACACGAACGAGGTGGCGGTCTTCACCAACTCCGGTATCCGCTGCCGCAGTTGCCAGGCCTTGGCACCGTCCCCCGCCCTGGTGGCCTCGATCAGCTGAAGGGCACTGCGCGCAGCGATGCCCCAGGCCCGGGTGGCATCCAGCCAGGGCCCGCTGTCCTTGACGAACCCCTGGTCGGCGAGCCGGTCCCGCAGTACCCCCGGTGCGTCCTGCAGGTTCCGCAGCGCTCCGTCCAGCCGTCGCGCATCGCCGTCCCCGCCGAACTGCTCGATGGCGGCGGACAGTTCGGGTGCCTGCCGCGGATTGAGCGACGAGGCGTAGTGGGCATCGGCGAAGACGCGCAGCGCCCGTGCCGTACGGGCGTCGCCGCCGGCCAGCTCCGCGATCGCCGCACCCCAGGAGGTACGGGCGTCATACGCCGTGTCGTTCCACGCGTAGTCCGCCACCGTGTACAGCGCGAGCTTGGACGCGGCGGGCTGGATCATCGGATTCGCGGTGATCCCCGCCAGCTGCTCCGGCAGCCCCTTCTCCCGGCCGTTGAACGGCCCGAGCAGCAACCTGTTGGTCACATAGTCATTGACCGGGTAGTTGTCCCAGGTCAGGATCCGGTGCCCGAACACCTCCCGGGCCTGCCGCGCCTGGGCGACGGTCATCGTGGGCGCGATCACCCCCACGCCCGTCCACTCGACCAGCACGTCCTTGTCCAGCCGGGCGGCCAGCGCCTTCTTGTACGGCGAGGGCTTCACGTCGTAGTACTCGGTGGGCACCATCTGCAGCGGCTCGGCCCCCGGGTGCTTCGCGATGAACTCCTGCTGGACGCGGTTGAGCAGATGGGCCTGCGCCGCCCCCGCCGCCCCGCCACCGGTCCCGAACGCGTCCTTGTCCGCGGCGCAGTTCCAGTCCGTGTAACTGATGTCGTCCAGCGGCACCGCGAAGGTCCGTACGCCGATGTCCCACAGCGTCTGGAACTTGGCGGTCAGCGCCCGCAGATCCGCGTCGGAGCTGTAGCAGACGGACAGCCCCGGGGAGAGCGCATAGGTGAACTCCACATGCCGCGCGTGCGCCCGGTCCACCAGCTCCTTGAGCTGCGCGAGCCGGTCCGCGGGGTAGGGGTCGCGCCACTTCGCCCGCAGATAGGGGTCGTCCTTGGGCGAGTACACATAGATGTTCATCTTGTGCTCGCCGTAGAAGTCGAGCTGGTCGAGCCGGGCCTCGTGCGACCAGGGGGTTCCGTAGAAGCCCTCGATGACACCGCGCAGCGGGGTGGCCGGCCAGTCCCGTACGGCGGTGCCCTGCACCCGCGCGCCCGGCCGCTCCCGGTGCGGCAGCAGCTGCCGCAGTGACTGCGCGGCGTAGTACGTACCGGCGGCGTCCTTGCCGGACAACGCGATCCGGCCTCCGCCGACGGCCAGCGCATAGCCCTCGGCGGGCAGCCCGTCCGGCCCCCGGGCCCCCAGCGCCCGCAAAGCCCGCGACGCGCCCGCCCCGTCCACATACACCGCCAACTGCCCGTCGTCCGGGGTCCTTTCGGCCCTTACGACCCGCTCCGCACCGGCGTCCTTGAGCGATTTCTCGACGACGGCCAGTGCCGGGGCATCGGCGTCCGGCCCGGCGACGACGGTCACGGAGCGGGTGATGGTGACCCGGTCGGACCGGTCCCGGACGGACCGGGGCGTGGGGGAGAGGAGACGGGAACCGGCAACTCCGGGGGTGTCCCGGGGGCCGTCCTGCCCCGCTTTCCCGCCGCCGCCCGGCGGCCCGGCCATACCCGTCAGAGGGATCACGGCCAGGGCCACGGCCAACGCGGTGGCCGCCGCGGTGCGCGTACGGTGCATCCTTCGGTCCTCCTCGGTGCGGCGAGGTGCAGGGACGAGTCATGCGAGCCTTCGCGCCAGCAGGCTTCCCCTGCCCACCGCACCGGGGCAATGGACTTTCGGACCGAAGAGATGGACGTTGCCGCGCCTGTGCCGGCCATTTGCGGCGCATCGCAACCAATTGGGGCTTTGTGTAGGGCCGTAAGGTCGTAGGGCCGTATGGCCCTTGGCAATTGAGGCGGTGAACACAGGGGGCAGACAGGGGTCCGGTTGGAGAGCCTTGAGCGGGCAGCGGGCAGCGGGCAGCGGGAGCGGGCAGCGGGCAGCGGGCAGCGGGTGCTACGGCCGTCCCTCGTCCTCCTCCGTCGCACGCTCCTCTGCCGCAAGGAGCCGCAGTGCCGTGTCGTCCTTGCTGCCGGGCCGTGGGAAGTACACATACAGCACATACCCCTCGGGGCCGGCGAGTGCGAACGTCTCGAAGTCGAGGGAGAAGACGCCGGCATCTTCGACCGCGAGCCGTTTCCGGCCGGCCACGCGGTCGTAGACGTCGTGCGAGTCCCACAGGGCGCGGAACGTCTCGCTGCGTTCCCGCATGCGCGCCACGAATCCGTCGAGTTCTGCGGGATGGCCCGCTGCGGTGGCGCGCAGACCGGCGACGGCCTGAAGGGCGATGTCGTCCCAGTCGGGGTACACGACGCGGGCGCGCGGGTCGAGGAAGGTGAACTCGATCAGGTTGTGCCCCGGGCTCCAAGCCGGGTTGACCCGGGCCGCGAGGGCGGTGCCGGCCAGTACGTCGCGACGCGGACCGACGACGAAGGCGGGCAGGTCAACCCACCGCTCCAGCAACACCAGCACTCCCGGCCGCACGGTGTCGACCGGGCCGGGCCACTGCCACCCGCCGGGGCGAGTGACGGCGACACCAGGGACCAGAGGTAGCTCCGCTCGGTGTCGTCCAGGCGCAGCACGCGGGCCGGCGCCTCGACGATCTCGCGGGAGGGGTGCCGGTCGCGGCCCTGCTCGATGCGCGTGTAATAGGAGGGGCTCACGCCCGCGAGGAATGTGGACCTGAAGCCTTTTCAAGCAGGTCACGTTGCAAATGAGTTGGCACAGGCCGAAGACGAAGGTTGCGCGCATCTGGCGGCGAGTTCGTCGTCGTGGCGAGCCATCGGGTGCAAGATCACCTGACACCTGCAAGACCGTGCCGCCATGCGCCCAACTGCCGAGCCAGAGAGGGGATCTCGTTCCGGGGTGATCAGTTGACGAAGCCACCCATCACCTACGAGATCCGCGTCGGCCTCGAGCTTGGTCGACCTCAACTCGCCTGCAGAAATATGCGCTTGAGGTGACTCCGGCTCCGATCTTGTTCTGAAGTACTCAGTGACTGACGGCTGCGACGCCGTCAGCTTGCGTGCGAGCACGTGCGCCACACCTCGTCAGTTCCGGCGTGGGCGCGTGGTCAGGACCTGTGCCGGTACGGCTGCGCGTCCCTCGATCACGTCGTCGAGCCCGCGACGGATCCGACCTCGGGTCGCGATCAGCTCGAACAGGCTCGCTCCCGTCACGAGCACACCGACCGCACCGACCACCACGCCCAATACCTCACGGCCGTCGGAGAGCCGGGCATAGGTGACGTGGGTGTCGACCTGGCTGACGAGGATGCGGACCGTACTGCCGGGCTGGGCGCTGACGGGCAGCTTCTGACCGTTCTCGTGGATGCCGTTGACGGTCCAGTCGCCGAAACAGTCGGTACCCTCGCCGCCGGCGTCGGCGTGGCACTTGGTGACCTTGGCGTTCACCGGGATCGCCGGAACCAGCGCCGGGGCGAGGACGTTCGCTGCCCCGGAGAGCGCGAAGACCCCGCAGAAGACGCCGAATCCGACGAGGTAGCCGGGCCTGCGACTGAAGCGGGGGCTCCGGTAGTGGGAGAGGCCGACGACGCGCGTGGTGGGCATCGCGCGTATCAGGGTGATCGGGACCAGCAGTGTCGGCGCGAGGAACCGGGCCACGTTCCACCCAGTAGTCGGATGGAGCTCCCCGACCGGCCAGGAGACGATGGAGAGCGCCAGCAGCGCCCAGAATGGTACGGAGAGGATGCGCCGCAGCATGCGTGCGACGCGCGCCTTGCGTGCCGCCTCCTCCGTCGGCAGCGTCCGGCCGCCCTGTTGATACATGGACATGGGTACTCCTGGGCGCACCGGCAAGGGGGTCCTGCTGCCGATGGACAGTCACTCGCCCGCCTCGCCATCTCGTCGCCTCGTCTGGTCTCGTCATGTGGGCAAGTTTTCAGCGTAACTGAGGCCCTTTCATCTTCCGCTGAAGGCTGGAATGGGCCGGTATGTGCTGGTCAGCGGGCTGGTGGCGCGGCAGGGCGGGCCCCTCCTTGCCGGCGTGGTGACGCCACTCAACACACCGGCGGACAGAGGGGCCCTGTTGATTCCGTATCCGGGTTGGTTCCGTATCCGGCCGCGCCGGTGTGCGCTCGCGTCGCGCCGGCATGCCGAGCGCACCCATGCGTGGCGGAACGCCTGGCATGACCGATCACCAGGGCACGGGCATTCCGTCCCAGGAGAAGAAGCCGCCGGTGGGGCCGTCGTCCGGCAGCAGGGCCAGGTGGAGGGCGCCCTGCGCGGCCTCGGCGGGGTCGCCTCCGGCAGCGGCGGCCCGGGGGTTGAGATCGGTGGCCCGGATGCCGGGGGCGAGCGCGTTGACCTTGAAGCCGTCCTCGGTCAGCGTCTGGGCGTAGAGGACGGTGAGGGCGTTGAGGGCGGCCTTGGACGACCGGTAGGCGGCGGCGCCGCCGCTTCCCGGGGGGAATTGAGGGTTGGGGGTGGTGCTCCAGTTCAGCGAAGCGGTGCCACTGGAGATGTTGACGATGCGCGGCCGCGGGGACCGGCGCAGGGCGGGCAGGAAGGCATTGGTCACCGTCACCACGCCGAACACGTTGGTCTCGTAGGTCCGCCGGTACTCCTCGACGCCGGTGTCGGCCGGCGTCGCGAGTGACGGTGAGATGCCGGCGTTGTTGACCAGCACGTCCAGGCGGTTCACCTGAGCCGCGGCCTGTGCGATGCCGTCGGGATCTGTTACGTCGAGGACCAGCAGGCGGGCCCCGGCGCCGATCTCCTCGACGGCCCGCTGCCCGCGATCGGGGTCGCGGGAGCCCACGTACACGGTGATGCCCTCTGCGGCGAGAAGCCGGGCGATATGCTTTCCGATGCCCTTGTTGGCACCGGTGACCAGAGCTGAGCGTTCGTTCATGGCCACCAGGTTTCCCTGGTCGTGGGAGCCCTGCCAGGGACAGCCTGTACCAGGCAGGGAGGACCTGTACCAGGCAGGTGGGGGACCTGCACCGGGCAGGGAGGCCTGTACCAGCGGCGGGAGGAAGGGACATGGCGCGGCAGGAGTTGGCCCACTACCTGCGGGACCGCCGGGCGGCCCTGCGCCCGCACGAGTTCGGCCTGGCGGAGACCGGCACCGCCCGCCGTACACCGGGTCTGCGCCGCGAAGAGGTGGCGGAGCTCGCGCACATGTCGGTCGACTACTACACGCGGCTGGAGCAGGCCCGGGGGCCGCGGCCCTCGGCCCGGATCCTGGACGCGCTGGCCCGCGCACTGCGGCTCACGCCGGCCGAGCGCAGCCACCTGTTCCGCCTGGCGGGATCGAGCGCGCCGCCCGGCGTCAGCGCCGTACGGCGGGTGCGCCCGCACGTGGCCCGGATGCTGGAGCGGCTGCCGGAGACCGGCGCCGTCGTCACTGACGCGGCGTACGACGTCATCGCCTGGAACCCCCTGGCCCGGGCACTGCTCCGCGCCGGCCCCGGAGGCGGGACGACGAACCTGGCCCGACGCCGCTTCCTGGGCCAGGAGCGGATGCCCGAGAGCGCCGGCACCGAGGAATTCGGGCACATCGTGGTGGCGCGGCTGCGCCGGGCCACGGACCGCTACCCGCATGACCCGCAGCTGGCCGCCCTGCTGGCCGAACTGCACGCCGGCAGTGAGGAGTTCCGGCAGATCTGGCAGGAGCGCCCGGTCCACGCTCCCGGGCACCGCACCAAGACCCTGGACCATCCGGAGGCCGGTGCGCTGCGGTTGAACTGCGACGTCCTGCTCGTGCCGGAGGACGACCAGGAGGTCGTCCTGATGACGGCCGACCCCGGATCACCTGCCGCGCGGACCCTGCGCAGGATGGCCGGGCAGGCGACCTGAAGCGATGGCCACGCAGGCGACCTGAAGCGAAGGATGCGCACAGGTCTCGCCGGCTGTCGCAGAGCGCCGCAGCACCTACCTGTTCGCCGGGGTGTGTGCCCCTCTCGACGCCGAGGCTTTCCACGCCGCCTGTCCGCGCGGGCTCCAAGGCCCGGCGCAGCGTCACCGTGACTTGGCGACGATCACCAAGAAGCTCATGAACGCCAACAGCACATGCGTCGCCACGACGTAGAGGAACACCCGCACATACACCCCGCGCGGTGGTTTGCCCTCCTTGTACGTCCGAGCGGCGGGTGCCGTCCCGGGCAGCGGATCCGACGGCGGCGGCTCTGACGGCAGCGGCTCCGACGGCGGCGGCACGGGTACGGCAGGAATGGTCTGATCGGGCACGATGCACGGTCCTTCCGTCAAGAACGGCGCCCAGGGCTCACAGCCCGCGGCGCCTCGCGTCGTCGCCGAGGCACCACTCGGCGGCCCCGCTCTGCAACAGCGTGTGGACGAACAACAGCTCGGTCCCGCCCGGGGAGGCGGCCGAAATGCGGTGTGGCGTGAGCGAGTCGAAGTGTGCGGAGTCACCCGGGTCCAGCACGTGCACCGCCGCGCCGAGCGTCAGCCGCAGCTGCCCTTCCAGGACGTACAGCCACTCCTCGCCCGGATGCACCCGCACCAGATCACCCTGCGTCCGCTGCGGCACACGGACCCGCAGCGCCTGCATCGCCCGCCCGGCTCCGCCCACGGTCCAATACGTCCAGCCGCCGACCTCCGACGGCTCCGTACGGTCCGCGCGCAGGACCGGGTCCCGCTCCGGCGCGGTCTCGCCGAGCAGGTCGGATACCGTGGTCCCGTAGGTGCGGGCCAGCGCCAGCAGCACCGGCAGCGACGGCTGCCGCTGACGCGTCTCCAGCCGCGACAGGTGCGCGGGCGAGAGTCCCACCAGCCGGGCCGCGGTCTCCAGCGTGAGACCACTGCGTCTACGCAGGTCACGAAGGCGCGGCGCAACGGTGGACAAGTCCCCCGGCGGAGCGCCGACGGGCTCGTCGGGAAGGTCGGTCATACCCCCTGGTATAGCGATCCTTCGCCCACTGGGCAAAAGATTTGCCTCTCAGGCAAAAGCGCCGGCTCTGCTTCCGACCTGCTCCGACCTGCTCCGACCTGCTTTCGGCCTCCTGGCCGCCTCCCGTGCCCAACATCCGCACTCCCATGAGGTCCTGGGCGGATGTTGCCGTCCCCGGACCGGAATCACGGCCACCGGCCACTGTCTTTGCGTGATGACATCTTCACCACAAGTGAAGGAACCGTCCGGATAGCGGGCGTTCACCTCATACGTGCACGCGCGTCTTCAAACTCGTCTGGCTCACCGCACGTCTCAACCAATGAACAGGCAAGACCATGAGCCGGACCATCACCCCGCCGCCCCAGGGCTCCCCGCAGCCCGTACAGAACGGCGAGGCCGTACTGTCGCACGGCCTCAAGCAGCGCCATCTGTCGATGATCGCGCTCGGCGGTGTCATCGGCGCGGGGCTCTTCGTCGGCTCCGGGGTCGGCATCGCCGCGGCCGGACCGGCCATCGTCCTCCTCTTCGCGGGGACCGGCGCGCTGGTCATGCTGATCATGCGGATGCTCGGCGAGATGTCCGCGGCCCGGCCCTCCACCGGCTCGTTCTCGGTGCATGCCGAGGCGGAACTCGGCTCCTGGGCAGGGGCTACCTCGGGCTGGATGTACTGGCTGATGCTCTGCGCCGGCGTGGCCGCCGAGGCCACCGCGGCGGGCACGATCATGCACACCTGGGTGTCGTTCATCCCCGCCTGGGGCTGGGTGGCGATCTTCATGGTGTTCTTCTGCGCCAGCAACCTCACGGCGGTCAAGAACTTCGGCGAGTTCGAGTTCTGGTTCTCCGCCGTCAAGGTCACCGCGATCGTCGCCTTCCTGGTCCTGGGGGTGCTCGGCATTCTCGGGGTGTTCGGCAGTGCGCCCGGTACCAGCCATCTCACCGGCCACGGCGGCTTCTTCCCGACCGGTGCGGCCGGGCTCGCCGCCGGCCTGCTGACCACCATCTCCGGGTTCGCGGGTCTGGAGACCGTCACCATCGCGGCGGCGGAGTCCGATGACCCGAGCCGGAACGTGGCCCGTGCCGTCCGCACCGCCGTCTGGCGCATCGCCGTGTTCTACATCGGCTCGATGGCCGTGGTGGTCACCCTGGTGCCGTGGAACAACCCGAAGGTCGCCACGGACGGCCCGTACGTCACCGTGCTCGACCGGCTCGGTATCCCGGCGGCCGGCACGATCATGCAGATCGTGGTGCTGGTGGCGCTGCTCTCCGCGATGAACGCCAACATCTACGGCTCGTCGCGCATGGCGTACTCCCTCGTCCACCGGGGCCAGGGGCCGCGTTTCCTGGCCAAGGTCACCAGGGGTGTGCCGGCCGCGGCGGTGCTGGCGTCCTGTGTGTTCGGCTTCGTGGCCGTGATCGCCGGGATCGTCTGGCCGACCACGGTGTTCGCCTGGCTGCTGAATATCGCCGGCTGCTCGGTGCTGGTCGTCTGGTCCATCGTCGGCCTCACCCAGCTGAAGATGCGCCGCCGCCTGGAGCGCGAGGCACCCGAACTGCTCTCGGTGCGGATGTGGGCCTTCCCCTACCTGACCTGGCTGGCTTTGGCCGCCATCCTGGGTGTCTTCGCCGTCATGGCCGCCAGTGCGGACGGGCGCCAGCAGCTCGCCGGCACGGCCGTCGTGGCCGCTGCGCTGGCGGGTGCGGGCCACTTCAAGCAGCGCCACGACGACCGGCAGGCCGCCCTCGGCGCCTGAACCGGGCACCCGGCGGGGGAGTTCGGGGCGTCCCTTAGGGGCGCCTCGGAAGCCGGGGCGGGGAGTTCGGAGCGTCGCCGAGGGGGCCTCCGGGTCCTGATGGGGCACCCCGGAGGGTCCTCATGGGGCACCCCGGAGGGTCCCCATGGGGCACCCATGGGGCCCCGAGTAGGGTGCCTCGGGCCCGGGTGGGGCGGCACCTCGGGGCGGCCCCGGATGGGGCACTGTCGAGTCCTCAGGTCCTCCTGCCCTCCGGTCCTCCTCCGAGTAGCGGAGGCGCCCCGCGCCAGAGGTGGGACGTGGGCGCAGTATGGGGAGAATTGGGGCAGTTGGTGGGCCTGGTGTTGTGAACTCCCGGAAAACTTCCGCCCGTTGGCATTGACAGGATCATGTCTACGCGCGTCATTCTGGATGGCATGAGAATCCCCCCACGGATTACCAAGTTCGGCGCCGTCGGCGCCCTCGCTTCGGCCCTTCTCATCGGCGGGACCGCGGTCGCCGCCACACCTGCCGTCGCCACGACCCACCCGGCCACCTCGTACGCCGCCACGGCGCATGTCGCGTCCGTCCACGTCAAGGACGTCGGCAAGACCTGCTACTCGAAGCTGCCCTCGCAGGCCCACGACACCCTCGATCTGATCGCCAAGGGCGGGCCCTACCCGTATCCCAAGGACGGGACGGTCTTCGACAACCGGGAGGGCATCCTGCCGTCCCAGAGCTCGGACTACTACCACGAGTTCACCGTTGTCACTCCCGGCTCGCCCGACCGCGGTGCGCGACGCATCGTGGCCGGCGAGAAGAAGGACGAGGACTACTACACCGCCGACCACTACAAGACGTTCGACCTCGTCGATCGCGGCTGCTGACGGCCCGCGGCGGGTTGCTGTGCGGCCGGCTCGAGATGCCGTCGGGCTGAGCGGCTGCCCACACGAGGTGCCGCAGCGCAGCACGCCACAGCGGAGCTGACGAACAGCGAAGCAGCAGATCGCACGAAAAGCGAGACAGCGAAATAGCGACACAGCAGCACAGTGATACAGCGAAACAGTGGAAGAGCGAAGAGTGAGTGGCGGGCCCGGTCAGGGTCCGCCGCCTCCAACGCAACGGCGGCCGGGGTGTGTATGCACCTCGGCCGCCGTCGTGCTGTCCGCCGGTGCCGCGCGTCCATTCTGTGCGCCCCACGCCCAACGTCCCACGCCTCACGCCCTGCGCCCACGTCGTGCGCCCCCTCCCACCTCCCTCTTCTCCTCATTCTTGGCAGAAGGGGCGCACGGGGCGCACCCCCGAGAGAGGATTGTCAGTGGTTCCCGGTAGCGTTTCGGCAGAAACGAGGAGTGGGCGGGCATCAGCGGAAAAAGACCATGTGGGGTCGGCTGCTGGGACGCGCCCCGGAAAGTGCCGTATCCACCGTGGGCCATGGTGAGCCGGCACCAGGCGTTGGAGACAAGGAAGGACGGCGAACTGCCGTGTATCGCTGGGAGATCACCCGGGCCGCTCTGGCGCAGCGGGTTTTCGCCATCGTCCGGAGCAGAACGTACGACGAGGCGAGCGCCACGGCCGACACCCTGCTGTCGGCGGGCATCACCAGCCTGGAGATATCCCTCACCACGCCCTTCGCCCTGGAGGCGGTCACGACGCTCACCCGCGAGCTGGGCGACGACGCCATCATCGGCGCGGGCACGGTCCTTGACGCGGTATCGGCCCGGATGGCGGTCGACGCGGGCGCCCGCTATCTCGTCTCGCCGAGCCTCGACGCCGAGGTCATCCGTACGGGCCACCGCTACGGCATCCCGGTCTTCCCCGGGGTGTCGACGCCGACTGAGATGGTCCGCGCGCTCGAACTCGGCGCGGACGCGGTCAAGCTGTTCCCCGCCTCGGGGTATGACCCGGCCTGGCTGGCGGAGGTCCGCTCCTCACTGCCGCAGGTGCCGGTGCTGCCGACGGGTGGGGTGACGGTCGACAACGCGCCGGAGTGGATCGCGGCGGGTGCGGTCGCCGTCGGCATGGGAACGGCACTCTCCGAGGGTGACCGTGAGACCGTCGCCAAGCGCGCCGCCGACCTTCTCAACCGCCTGGACGAAGCCGCCCCCGACCGCCCGGCCACCAGCGGCGCGGCGAACCTCTACGAGGACTGACGGCCCCTCGGCCCCGCTCTCGGACCGGCTTCTCGGGGCACCCGCACCGGTTGGCCGGTCCTCGGACCGGCCCCTACAGGTGCCCGCACCGCCCGTCCGGCCGCACAGCCCCTAAAGGCACCCGCGCTGGCCCCTACGGGCACGCGCACCAGCCGTCCGGCCCTCGCACCGGCCGGTCCGGCCCTCGCACCAACCTCTCCGGTCATCGCACCAGCCCGTCCGCCGTCCCGTCGGCAGCCCGGCCGGCCCGTCGGCCACCCGGCCATCCCGCCGACCGGTCAAGGGGTTCACCTGCACCGCGGGCTCTGCCACCCTGAGCGCTTCGATCACGCGATCACGCCGCCGTGTCCAGGAGTCCCAGGAGCCCTTATGAAGCGCGCCGCCACCCTCTCCGCCCTGGCTTGTCTGCTCGCCGTCACCACCGCCGCCCCGGCGGTCTCGGATGCCCCGGCCGGCGGAGGGGGTGCCCCACTCGCCGCCGGCGCGAAGGCCTCGGCCCTCGACGCCATCCCCCGGCGCGGTGTGCTGCGGGTCTGCACCACCGGCGACTACCGGCCCTTCAGCCACCTCGACCCCAAGACCGGCACCTACAGCGGTGTGGACATCAAAATGGCCGGAGACCTCGCCAAGAGCCTTGACGCCACGCCTCGTTACGTGGCCACGACCTGGGCCAAGCTCGTCGGCGACCTGTCGGCCGGCCGCTGTGACATCGCCATGGGCGGCGTCTCGGTCACCCTCCCGCGCGCTCGCTCCGTCTACTTCAGCGAGCCCACCCGCACCGATGGCAAGACGCCCCTCGTGCGCTGTGCGGACAAGGACAAGTACCAGACCCTGCAACAGATCGACCGGCCCGGAACCAAGGTCATCGTCAACCCCGGTGGCACCAACGAGGAATTCGCCCGCGCCCATCTCCGGCGGGCCACCCTCACGGTCCACCCGGACAACACCACGATCTTCGACGAGATCATCGCGGGCCGTGCGGACGTGATGATGACCGACGCGAGTGAGACTCGCTACCAGGCCAGGATCCACCCCGAACTCTGCTCGCTCCACCCGGACAAGCCCTTCTCCTTCTCCGAAAAGGCCTACGCCCTGCCCCGCGGCGACAACGAGTTCAAGGCGTACGTGGACCAGTGGGTACACCTGGCCACCCATGACGGGACCTACCGCAAGTACGAGGACGCCTGGATGAAGTGAGGCAGTGTGAAGCGATGACGTAGCGCGTCCGTGGGTGCGTGCCGTTTTGGAGAGCTGGCTCTAATATCGACCCGGTCTTCTTCGGAGGTTCGGCGAGAGGCGGTTGGCGAGATGACCGGTGCAGTACAGGAGAGTGCGGTGTTCGATCTTGTGGCGGCGCAGCAGGGGCTGGACGCTCAGCCGTTCAGCAAGCTGATGCAGGCGCGGATCACCGAATTCGGGGACGGCGCGGCGACGCTGGAGATCGATATCCGCGACGAACTCCTGCAACAGCACGGGTTTGTGCACGGCGGAGTGCTGTCGTACGCCGCCGACAACACCCTCACCTTCGCCGCGGCCACGGCCCTGGGCCCGGCCATCGTCACCGGCGGCTTCTCCATCCAGTATCTGCGCCCGGCGCGTGGCCGTACGCTGCGGGCCCGCGCCGAGGTCGTTCAGGCCGGACGCCGGCAGGCGGTGTGCCGCTGCGATCTGACGGTGATCGACGAGGCGGGGGAGGAGAGCGTGTGCGCGGTGGCGCAGGGGACGGCGCTGCCGCTCAACGCTCCGGCGGGCGGTGGCGAGTGAGAGGCGGCCGCCCTAGCCTTCGTCGCCCTCGTTCCTGGCCTCGTTCGTGGCTTCGCTCTCGGCCTCGCCGGGCGACGCCTGGTGTGAAAGGACATTGACGATCCGGCCGTTCGGGTCCTTGACGAAGAACCGGCGGACGCCCCACTCCTCGTCCCGGAGCGGCCGGACGATGTCGGCGCCGGCGGCCAGCAGGGCGGCGTGGACCGCGTCCACGTCATCGACCTCGATGCTCATGTCGGGGGTGACCGGGGCGGTCTTGTCCTGGGTCATGAAGGTGAGCTGCGCGGTGGGGTTGGCAGGGGACGCCAGGGTCATGACCCAGCCCAGGTTCATGACCTCCTCGAACCCCATCAGGCCGTAGAACGTGCGGTTCTCCTCCAGGGCGTCGGACTGGATGTCGGGGACGACGCGACGTACGGACATGGCCGGCTGACTCCTGGGGGAGGGGGGTGGGCATCAAGCCTGCCCAAGCCGGCCCCCTCCCAAGCCCGCCCCGGCCCGGCTCGCCCCCTCCCTCCCCTCCGGTAGGCAAGCCCTCCCCTTGTCCGGACAATGTGACCTCCGGACTTCCCGTCATCTGTCCGGACGGATACGCTCGCCAGCGTGGGGAAACGCGAAACAGAAGCCCGGGGCGCCGAGAGCCCCCTCCAGTTCAGCGTGGACCGGAGCAGTCCGGTCCCGTTGTATTTCCAGCTGTCCCAGCAGCTGGAGGCCGCGATCGAGCACGGCAAGCTGGCTCCCGGCAGCCTGCTCGGCAATGAGATCGAGCTGGCCGGCCGGCTCGGCCTGTCCCGGCCGACGGTGCGGCAGGCGATCCAGTCGCTGGTCGACAAGGGGCTCCTGGTGCGCCGCAGGGGGATCGGCACCCAGGTCGTCCACAGCCAGGTCAAGCGCCCACTGGAGCTGAGCAGCCTCTACGACGACCTGGAGGCGGCCGGACAGAAGCCGGCCACCCGTGTGCTGCTCAACACCACCACCGAGGCCGATGCCGAGGTCGCCGCCGCGCTGGGGATCGCGGAGGGGGCCGAGGTCGCGCTGGTCGAGCGGTTGCGGCTGACGCACGGCGAGCCCGTCGCGCATCTGCGCAATCACCTTCCCGCGGGACTGCTCACGCTGGAGACGGCCGAGCTGGAGGAGACTGGTCTGTACCGCTTGATGCGGTCGGCCGGCATCACCCTGCACAGCGCCCGTCAGGCCGTCGGCGCGCGCGCCGCGACCGTCGAGGAGGGGGAACGGCTCGACGAACCCGAGGGCGCCCCGCTGCTCACGATGCAGCGCACCACGTTCGACGACACCGGGCGGGCGGTCGAATTCGGCTCGCATGTCTACCGCGCTTCCCGGTACGCCTTCGAGTTCCAGCTGCTGGTTCGGCCCTGAGGGTGGAACCCTGCGGGCGGGCCCTGGCAGCGGCGCCCCCTGAGGGCGGCCCTGAGGGCAGCACGCCCGGGCGCCCCTGAGAGCGGCGCCGAGCCGCCCCTGAGCCGCCCCTCAGTGCCCCCTGAGCGCCCCTGAGTGCCCCTGAGGGGCCCAAGGTCCGGCCACCGGCCGGCCGCTCGCGACGCCCGGGTCTGCCTGCTCGCGACGCCCCCGAGGGCACCCCGCCCCCCCCGAGACGGTCCCAGCGGCACCACCCCTAGCGGCACCCGCTAGCGTTTCCACCGGCAATGTCCCCGTATGGGATGCCTCTACGGAGCCCCCTCGTCAGAATGTTCTGACAAACCATTGACGTGGCTCTGCGCGCGCCGTTACAAACTCCTCCAGCCGCAGTCCGGCGGCCGGGAGAAAAGGCGGTCCCACGATGATGGGCGTGCGTACGGCTGGTCCCCTCACTGTCCGCGGCGTCGCGGTGCGCGGCGCCGCCGCCTTACTGACGACCCTCGCGCTGGCCACCGGGTGCAGCGCCTCCGGCGGGCAGGGCGCCGAGGGGGCGGCGTCCGGGTCCGGCAAGGGCGCCGCCACCCCGCGCATGACGATCGGGATGGTCAGCCACTCCGGCGACGGCGACACCTTCTGGGACATCGTGCAGAACGGTGCCGAGCAGGCCGCCGCCAAGGACAACGTGAAGTTCCTGTATGCCCATGACAAGGAGGGTGCCCAGCAGGCCGCGCTGATCCAGTCGTACATCGATCAGAAGGTCGACGGGCTGATCGTCACCCTCGCCAAGCCGCAGGCCGTCAAGGCGGCCGTCCGCAAGGCCGAGGCGCAGGGCATACCCGTCATCACCATCAACTCCGGCGGTGAGCTCTCCCGGGCGTACGGGGCGCTGACGCACATCGGGCAGGACGAGTCCGTGGCGGGGCGCGCGGTCGGCGAGGAGCTGAACCGCCGGCACCGGAAGAAGGCCCTCTGCGTCGTCCACGAGCAGGGCAATGTGTCGCTGGAGGACCGCTGTGCCGGGGTCCGCAAGGCCTTCCACGGGACGGTCGAGAACCTGGATGTCGACGGCACCAACGCGCCCGCCTCACAGTCCTCCGTCGAGGCCAAGCTCCAGTCCGACAAGGACATCGACGCGATCGTCACGCTCGGTGCGCCGATGGCGGCGATCTCCGTCAAGGCCAAGGAGGAGGCGGGCAGCTCCGCGCAGCTGGCGACCTTCGACCTGAACTCCGCCGTCGTCAAGCTGCTCAAGGCCAAGGACGTCACCTTCGCCGTCGACCAGCAGCCCTACCTCCAGGGTTACGAGGCGGTGGATCTGCTCTGGCTCCACAAGGCCAATGCCGATGTGCTCGGCGGCGGCAGGCCGGTGCTCACCGGGCCGGCCCTGGTCACCGAGAAGGACGTACCGAAGCTGACCGCATACACCGGGCGAGGCACCCGGTGAAGCCCCAGGGAAGACGGGACCCGATGAACCGGGACAGATCACCGGTAACGGATACTTGGCCGGTTCGGCCCGGCCGACCGGTGCCGGAGCCGGTGCATGACACCGCGCGCACCGGGACCGGCCGGTCCGGACAGCGCAGACAATCAACGCAGTCGAGCAGTCAACCAACGCAGCCGATACGGCAGCATCAGCGGGAAGGGCGAGTCCTCGTGGCACGGGTTCGAAGAAGGGGACGCGTCGCAGGCGCCGTGCTGGCGGCGGTGCTCGGCGTGGCTCTGGCGGGGTGCAGCAGCACCGGAGGCCTGCGCGCCGAACAGGAGCGCGCCGACAGGTCCGCGGGCGGCAAGGCCGCGGTGAACACCCCCAGGTGGACGTTCGCGATGGTCACCCACTCGGGAGACGGCGACACCTTCTGGGACATCGTCCAGAACGGCGCCCAGCAGGCCGCGGTCAAGGACAACATCAAGTTCGTCTACGGGCACGACAAGGAGGCCCAGCGGCAGAGCCAGCTGGTGCAGTCCTACATCGACCAGAAGGTCGACGGGCTGATCGTCTCGCTCGCCAAGCCCAACGCCATGAAGGACGTGATCGCCAAGGCCGAGAAGGCCGGCATCCCGGTGATCACGGTGAACTCCGGCGCGGAGGCGTCGAAGGCCTTCGGTGCGCTCAGTCACATCGGGCAGGACGAGACGGTGGCCGGTGAGGCGGTCGGCGAGGAGCTGAACAAGCGCGGCCGGAAGAAGGCCCTGTGCGTCCTGCACGAGCAGGGCAACGTCGGCCACGAGCAGCGCTGCGACGGCGCCAAGAAGACCTTCAAGGGCGATCTGCAGAAGCTGTACGTCGAGGGCACCAACATGCCCGATGTGCAGTCCTCCATCGAGTCCAAGCTCCAGGCGGACAGCTCCATCGACGCCGTCGTCACACTCGGCGCCCCGTTCGCCCCCACCGCCGTCAAGGCCAAGGAGCAGGCCGGCAGCAAGGCCGAGATCGACACCTTCGACCTCAACGCCCAGGTCGCAACGGGCCTCAAGGACGGCTCCCTCGGCTTCGCCGTCGACCAGCAGCCCTACCTCCAGGGCTACGAGGCCGTCGACCTGCTGTGGCTCTACAAGTACAACTCCGACGTCCTCGGCGGCGGCAAGCCGGTGCTCACCGGACCCCAGGTGATCACCAAGAAGGACGCCGCCGCGCTGCAGGACTACACGAAGCGGGGGACGCGATGAGTCATACCGACGCACCGCCGCTGCAGCCCGCGGGGCCGCCCGCCAAGAGCGGCGGCGACGAACGGCTGCTGCACCGCTCCCTGGCGCGCCGGCTGATGGGCCGCCCCGAACTGGGCTCGGTCGTCGGCGCCGCCGCGGTCTTCGTGTTCTTCTCGATCGTCGCCGAACCGTTCCTGCGGGCCTCCAGCCTCTCCACGGTGCTCTATGCGTCCTCGACGATCGGCATCATGGCCGTGCCGGTGGCGCTGCTGATGATCGGCGGGGAATTCGATCTCTCGGCCGGCGTCATGGTCGTCAGCTCGGCACTGATCTCCTCGATGTTCAGCTACCAGATGACGGCGAACACGTGGGTGGGCGTCGGGGTTTCCCTGCTGGTCACCCTGGCCATCGGGGCCTTCAACGGCCTGCTGCTGACCCGCACGAAACTGCCCAGCTTCATCATCACGCTGGGCACCTTCTTCATGCTGACCGGCCTCAACCTCGGCTTCACCAAGCTGATCGACGGCACGGTTTCGACGAAGTCCATCGCCGACATGGAGGGCTTCGAGTCGGCCCGCAAGGTCTTCGCCTCGCATCTGACCCTCGGAACTGTCGACATCCAGATCACCATCCTGTGGTGGATCGTGCTGGTCGCCCTCGCCACCTGGATCCTGCTGCGCACCCGCGTCGGCAACTGGATCTTCGCGGTCGGCGGCAACGCCGACGCCGCCCGGGCGGTGGGTGTCCCGGTCACCAAGACCAAGATCGGCCTTTACATGGGCGTCGCGTTCGCCGCCTGGGTCTCCGGCCAGCACCTGCTGTTCTCGTACGACGCGATCCAGTCCGGTGACGGGGTGGGCAACGAATTCCTCTACATCATCGCCGCGGCGGTCGGCGGCTGTCTGATGACCGGCGGCTTCGGCTCGGCGATCGGCGCGGCCGTCGGCGCCTTCATCTTCGGCATGGCCAGCAAGGGCATCGTCTACGCGCAGTGGAATCCGGACTGGTACAAGTTCTTCCTCGGCGCGATGCTGCTGCTCGCCACACTCCTGAACGCATGGGTCCGCAAGCGGGCGGAGGAAAAGGCATGACCGCGCTGGTCGAGCTGAGTGACGTCAGCAAGTTCTACGGCAATGTCCGGGCGCTGGAAGGGGTGTCCCTGGAGGTGCACGCGGGCGAGATCTCCTGTGTGCTCGGGGACAACGGCGCCGGCAAATCCACCCTCATCAAGATCATCGCGGGGCTGCACCGGCACGACGCAGGATCCTTCACCATCGACGGCGAGGAGACCGGCCTCTCCTCCCCGCGCGAGGCCCTGGACCGCGGGATCGCCACCGTCTACCAGGACCTGGCCGTCGTTCCCCTCATGCCGGTGTGGCGGAACTTCTTCCTCGGCTCCGAGCCCACCACCGGCGTCGGCCCCTTCAAGCGGCTCGACGTCAAGACGATGCGCGAGACCACCCGCAGTGAGCTGCTGCGGATGGGCATCGACCTGCGCGATGTCGACCAGCCCATCGGCACCCTCTCGGGCGGCGAACGCCAGTGCGTGGCCATCGCCCGCGCCGTCTACTTCGGTGCCAAGGTCCTGGTCCTGGACGAGCCGACGGCGGCCCTCGGCGTCAAGCAGTCCGGCGTCGTCCTCAAGTACGTCGCGGCCGCGCGGGACGCCGGGCTCGGCGTGGTGTTGATCACCCACAACCCGCACCATGCGTATCTCGTCGGTGACCGCTTCGTCCTGCTCAAACGCGGCGCCATGGCCGGCAGCCACGCCAAATCGGAGATCACCCTGGAAGAGCTGACCCGCCAAATGGCAGGCGGCAGCGAGCTGGAACAGCTCAGTCATGAGCTGGCCAGGACCGCGACTCCGGAATTCCCCGGCGGCCATCGCCCCGAGTGATCACCACCGCGCCCCGCACGGCACCGGAGCTGTGCGGGGCGCGTTACTCCCCGTCGCGATGCGCCGGACGCCGCCGGTGATGCACAATCGCACCGAACCAGCACATCGAGGCCCCGGCCTCCCGAGACCCGCAGGGACGAGACGACTCTTGCGCGCACGCAGCAGCCGCATGGGGGCACCACCCACGCCCTTCGGGCAGTGGGAGAGCACCGGCGAAGAGGTGGGTCGATGAGCATGTACCGGGACCGGGTGCACCGAGGATCGGCCAGTGCCACCGTGCTGCGCACGGTCGGCGCCCGCGAGCGGCGCTCGCATCTGACCGCCCCCCGGGTGCCCACCGTCGGCATCGACATCGGCGGCACCAAGGTCATGGCGGGCGTCGTCGACGCCGACGGCACCATCCTGGAGAAGGTCCGCACCGAGACGCCGGACAAGTCCAAGAGCCCCCGGGTCGTCGAGGACACCATCACCGAGCTGGTGCTCGACCTCTCCGACCGCCACGACGTCCATGCGGTCGGCATCGGCGCCGCCGGCTGGGTCGACGCGGACCGCAGCAAGGTGCTGTTCGCACCCCATCTGAACTGGCGGAACGAACCGCTGCGCGACCGTCTCGCCGGCCGCCTCGCGGTCCCCGTCATGGTCGACAACGACGCCAACACCGCCGCCTGGGCGGAGTGGCGCTTCGGCGCCGGCCGCGGCGAGGACCACCTCGTCATGATCACGCTCGGTACCGGCATCGGCGGCGCGATCCTGGAGGACGGCGCCGTCAAGCGCGGCAAGTACGGCGTGGCCGGTGAATTCGGTCATATGCAGGTCGTGCCGGGCGGCCACCGCTGCCCGTGCGGCAACCGCGGCTGCTGGGAGCAGTACAGCTCCGGCAACGCCCTGGTGCGCGAGGCCCGGGAGCTGGCCGCCGCCGACTCCCCGGTCGCGTACAACATCATCGAGCGGGTCGGCGGCCGCATCGGCGACATCACCGGACCGCTGATCACCGAGCTGGCGCGGGAGGGCGACGCGATGTGCGTCGAACTCCTCCAGGAGATCGGCCAGTGGCTCGGCGTCGGCATCGCCAACCTCGCCGCCGCCCTCGACCCGTCGTGCTTCGTCATCGGCGGTGGCGTCAGCGCTGCCGACGACCTGCTGATCGGCCCGGCCAGGGAGGCGTTCCGGCGTCAGCTCACCGGCCGCGGCTACCGTCCCGAAGCCACTCTTGCGAAGGCCCAGCTCGGCCCCGAGGCCGGTATGGTCGGCGCCGCCGACCTGGCCCGCCTGGTGGCCCGCCGCTTCCGGCGCGCCAACCGGCGCCGGGTCGAGCGCTACGAACGATACGAACGGGCGGGCCGCCGATGACCGACACCGACCTGCACACCGTGCACGACGACGCCCAGCCCGTCCCGCCGCCCCGCGTCAAGCGCCGGCGTCCGGTGCTGATGGCGCTGATCGTCTTCCTGCTGATCGCGATCCCGGCCGGCTACATCGTCATCTCCGCCGAGCAGAGCCGGAACAGCGGCGAGGGCAAGGAGGCCGAGGCCGCCGCCACCGGCCTGACCAACGCCTTCCCCTCCAAGGTCCAGCAGCGGATCTACAACGTCCCGGTGCCGATCGGCTCCACCCCGGTCTACTACTACGAGACCAACTCCTGGCAGACGAGTTCGCTGTTCGTGCAGTTCAGGACCAACAAATGGGGACTTGAGCACTACCTCAACGCCGTCGGCACCAGCACCGCCACCCTCAAGAAGAACCAGCAGACCATCCCGTCCGAGCAGGCGTCGAAGGTCGGCTGGGACTTCAGCATCGACGCGCCCTGGGCCGGCACGACCACCACGGGCCGGTCACCGCACCCGTACCAGCGGATCATGGTCAACTACGACGAGCCGGGCCACCCGGTCGTCCACACGGTCTCGAGCGTGAGGTTCTGACGGCGAGGCCGGGGCGGCGAGGGGTAGTTGCGGGGCTGTGAACAGACCCGGTAATTCGGTGTCTTCGGCTGCGCCGGCCCCGGTAGCGTCGCCGCCGTGACTCCAGAAGATCTTGCAGTCGTCATCTCCGACGGCATACACACGGCTATCCGGTCCGGACGTATCTCCGCAGAGGTGCCCCGGGAGATCCGTGTGGAGCGCCCCCGGCACCGCAGCCATGGCGACTACTCGACCAACGTCGCCCTGCAGCTCGCCAAGTCCGCCGGGCTGCCTGCCCGCACTGTCGCCGAGGTGCTGGCGCCGCTGGTGGGCGCGGCCGCCGCAGTCGCGAAGGCCGAGGTGGCGGGACCCGGGTTCTTGAACATCACTCTGGAGCGCGCGGCGATCGGCGCCTTGGCGCGCGACATCGTCCTGGCCGGTGACGCCTACGGCCGTTCGGACCGGCTCGGCGGCCTCCGGCTCAATCTGGAGTTCGTCTCGGCGAACCCCACCGGACCGGTGCACATCGGCGGGGCCCGGTGGGCAGTCGTGGGTGACGTGCTTGCCCGGCTGCTCGAGGCAGCGGGTGCAGACGTGTCACGGGAGTACTACTTCAACGACGCCGGCGGGCAGATCGACCGCTTCGTCCGCTCGCTGCTCGCCGCGGCGCAGGGCTCACCGGCGCCCGGGGACGGCTACAGCGGCGCGTACATCGAGGAGATCGCCGCCACGGTACTGAGCCGGCGGCCCGGGACCCTGGAACTGGCGGAGACCGAGGCCGCCGCCGTCTTCCGGGCGGAGGGCACGGCGCTGATGTTCGACGAGATCAAGACGTCGCTCACCGCGTTCGGTACCCGCTTCGACGTCTACTTCAACGAGAAGGACCTGCACGACAAGGGCGACCTGGACGCTGCCGTCGCCCGTCTGCGGGAGGGCGGTCACGTCTACGAGGACGAGGGAGCGGTCTGGCTGCGCACCACGGACTTCGGTGACGACAAGGACCGCGTCCTGGTGAAGAGCGACGGTTCCTGGACGTACTTCACCGCGGACTGCGCGTACTACCTCAACAAGCGGTCCCGGGGCTTCGAGCGGGCCGTCATCATGCTCGGTGCCGACCACGCGGGCTATGTGGGCCGGATGCGGGCCATGGCGGCCTGCTTCGGTGACGACCCGGACACGCATCTGGAGATCCTGATCGGCCAACTGGTCAATCTGGTCAAGGACGGTGCGCCGGTCCGGATGAGCAAGCGGGCGGGCACGGTCGTCACCTTGGACGACCTGGTCGAGGCGGTGGGCGTGGACGCCGCGCGGTACGCGCTGGCGCGGGCCGCCGTGGACACGATGATCGATCTCGATATCGACCTGCTCACCCGGCAGTCGAACGACAACCCCGTCTACTACGTCCAGTACGCGCACACCCGGCCGTGCGCCGTACAGCGCAGGGCGGAGGAAGCCGGGATCGTCAAGGGCACACCGGAGGACTTCGACCCCTCGTTGCTCACCCATGAGCGGGAGGCCGACCTGCTGGGCATGCTGGCCGAATTCCCGCAGGTCGTGGCCACCGCCGCCACGCTGCGCGAGCCACACCGGGTCGCGCACTACCTGGAGCAGCTGGCCGGCACCTACCACCGCTTCTACGACGCCTGCCGGGTCCTGCCGCGGGCCGGCGAGAGCCCGGACGACCGCACCCGGGCCAGGTTGTGGCTCACGGAGGCCAGCAGGCTGGTACTGCGCAACGGGCTGCAACTGCTCGGAGTCTCCGCACCGGAACGGATGTGAGCGCGAGCGCTGCGCACCACAACAACCGGCAATCACATCGCGCTCGCCCGCGGACCCGGCGCGGGCGAGCGCCGGGTCCTTCCCGGTCCTGTGTCAGACGAAGTCGACGCGCTCTTCGCTGACGGGGTATCCCGCCGTCGCGAAATGTGCGGCCATCGGGAAGTTCCCCTGGTCGGTCGCGGCCACGATGCGCGTTGCGCCTCGCGCCACCAGGTCCTGGGTGCACTCGATCAGCAGGTCGTAGGCGTAGCCGTGCCCGCGCTGCTCGGGGAGGACGCCGATGAAGCCGATGCAGGAGCCTGCTGAGTTATGGGCGGGAACGTGGAGGCCTGCCGGCTCGCCGGCTCGGGTGTAGGCCACCCGCCACCAGTCCCGTGGGGACGTCGCACTGGTGAGGAGGCCGAGGAGTTCTTCGACGGCGCCGTCCCTGCCGTACTGCGCGATGTCGTGCAGGTCATGGGCGTCCAAGGAGCCTTCCTGGATACGGCGCACCACGCCCCGGATGGCGTTGTCGTCCGGCTCCGGCCGGTACTCCAGGCGCCCGGTGCGCTCCGGGAGCGGGCAGTCGGAGGTCCAGGTGTAGCGGTAGCGTTCGACCAGCTTCCGGAGGCCGGCCGCCTCGGCTGCGGCCATCCGGGCCTCGGCTGCGGCCCGCACGTCCGGCTTGTCGCGCCGGCCGGGCGGCAGTAGCAGGCTGTACTCGGCGTGGAAAGGCGCGGCGCGCAGCAGTTGGACAGCGGCCTCGCCGTCGGTGAAGTCGAACCAGTCGAGGGCGAGGGGCTGGTCGTCCTCGGGCCTGGCCCACCAGGCCGCGCGGGCGACGACGATGCCATTGCGCAGGGCGACCCAGGTCCAATCGGGCCGGTACTGGCCGCCGTCGGCAATCATGCCGTAGGCGTCGCCGAGCAGGGCGCGGCCGATGATGCCCGGGTCGGGCAGGGAGGCGAAGAGGGGGGTCTCGCCCGCGGTGAGCGGACGGATGACCAGTTCAGTCATGGTGAAGCGATCCTTCGGGAGAGTGACGCGCTCCCGGATCAGACCGGAGACGCCCGGTGGACGGGGCGGGAGCGCAAAGCTGTCGTGGTGGGCATCGCTCTCGCCTCCTTATCCGTGATCACGGGCGTGCGCTCACCCTAGGCGCGGTCGCTCGCAGAGGTCCAGGAATTATCCGCAGCGAAGCGGTAACCCGGGGGAGTCGACGGGGAGCTGAGCGCGAGCGAAGGCCCCACGAGACGCGCCAAGTCTCGCCTGCACAACACACCACAGAGGCGAACCCCGTTACATGGCTATGACATAGCCGACTTGAGTAGCTGTCACCACCCAAGTAGGTTCACTATGAACCGAGTTCTACTACATGCCGGCGTCCCCTCGCCGGAAGGATGGACGCCCCATGGGTTCCCACGCCCGCCCCAACCGCATACACCGCACCGGAGTCCGGATCGCGATGGTCGCACTTGTCGGTGCCGCCCTGCCGATCACCGCCGGTGGCCTCGCTCAGGCGGCCACCCCCGGCGCCACGCACTCCGCGGACGAGAACGACCAGCAGGGCGGCCAGGCCACCGCCGCGGCGGCCCAGAAGCAGGGCACGCAGCAGCAGTTGCAGTCCACCGGGGTGGGACGGCACGCTGCCAAGGGCAGGCCTGCTGATGCGCAGGACGCTCCCCAGATCAAGGCCGACCACGCCTTCCTGCTGGATGCCCGCGACGGCAGCCAGGAGCGGGAGATGTGGGGCGGGGCCAAGGCGGACGAGAGCGTGTCGATGGCCAGCACCACCAAGATCATGACGGCCATGGTGGTGCTCAAGCACCCGGAGTGGCTGAACCGGCAGATCACGGTGAAGCAGGAGTACCGGGACTACGTCCAGAAGGTCGGCGGCAGCACCGCCGACCTCCAGACCGGTGACACGCTGACCGTCGAACAGCTGCTGCACGCCATGCTGATCCCGTCCGGCGACGACGCCGCGATGGCTCTGGCCGACAACTTCGGCGCCGGGGACACCGCGGACGCGCGGATCGCCGATTTCGTGCGCCAGATGAACGCCGAGGCCCAGCAACTGGGCCTGACCGGCACGCACTTCGACAGCTTCGACGGCATCTCGCACGGCAACAACCTCGGCACCGCCCGCGACCTGGCCAAGCTCGGCCAGCGCGCCATGCTGAAGCCGGTGTTCGCCGACATCGTGAAGAACAAGCAGTTCAAGGCCGAGGCCCCGGCCGCCAACGGCCACACCCGGTACTACACCTGGGACACCACCAACACGCTGCTGAGCAGCTACGACGGTGCCCTGGGCATCAAGACGGGCAGCGGCCCGGAGGCCGGCTACGCCCTCGTCTTCGCCGCCGAGCGCGACAACCGAACCCTGGTCGGCGCGATCCTCAAGGACAGCGACGACAAGAGCCGCTTCGACGACGCCACCAAGATGCTCGACTGGGGCTTCGCCCACTGAACGAGTAGCGAGAGCGTGCGAGAGACGAAGCCCTGCCGGAGCACTCCGGCAGGGCTTCGTCGTGGGGCGGGCCACGACGGCGTGCAGCGTGTGACGCAGGACATGCAACCCGCCGGCGGTCCGGCGTGGTCCCTGAGGCGTGCTGCACTCTTCTTCTCTCCCTGCCGCCACCGGCGTGCCGACGGCCGGCACCGTCGACCTGACGGTGGTGGTGCCCGCGTACAACGAGGAGCACCGGCTGCCTCGGACCCTCGATGCGATCTGCCGCTATCTGCGTTCCTCGCCCGGCCGGCACGCCGACTGGGAGCTGATCGTCGTCGACGACGGTTCCACGGACGCCACCGCGGCCGCTGTCCGCGAGGCGGCGGCGGCCGAGCCGCGGATCCGGCTGGTGGGGTCGCCGTCGGGCCCCGGACTGCCTGCCTCGCCCGCGCGCAACCACGGCAAGGGCCACGCGGTGCGCCTGGGTGTGCTCGCCTCGCGGGGCGGCCGGGTGCTGGTGACCGACGCCGACCTGGCCACTCCCATCGAGGAAGTGGCCTTCCTGCACGACCAGCTCGACGCGGGGCACGCCGCCGCGATCGGTTCCCGCGCACAGGCGGGCGCACAGGTCGAGGTGTGCCAGCATCCGCTGCGGAAGCTGCTCGGCCGGGTGGGAAACGGGGTGATACGGGCGGTCGCCGTGCCCGGTGTCCGTGATACGCAGTGTGGCTTCAAGCTCTTCGACGGCGACCGGGCACGCGCGGTCTTCGGGCGTTCGCGGGTCGACGGCTGGGGCATCGACGTCGAGATTCTGCGGATGTTCCACGAGGCGAAGTGGCCGGTCGCCGAGGTGCCGGTGCGCTGGGCGCACCAGGCGGGGTCCAAGGTGCGCGCGCTGGACTACGCCGGAGTACTCCTGGAGCTGGTGCGGCTGCGGGCGCGCGGCGCCCTGCGAAGGATGCGGCCCGCCGACCGGGTGGTGGTGCTCGGCTATCTGCTGGCGTCCGTATGGCTCTTCAAGGGGTTGTGGGACGACCCCGGCGGGAGCTATCTGACCGACAGCGGGCAGGACCAGAACCAGTGGGAGTGGTTCTTCGCGGTCACCGCGCACCATGTCTTCGGGCTGCACGACCCGTTCTTCACCACCCTGCAGAACCATCCGCTGGGTGTGAACCTGATGGCGAACACCGCCATGCTCGGGCTGTCCGTCCCGCTCGCACCCGTCACCGCGCTCTTCGGGCCCGCCGTGACCTGGGCGCTGGTGCTGACCGGCGGCCTGGCCGCGACCGCGGCCGCCTGGTACTGGCTGCTCCTCAAGCGATGCGTACGGTCGCGCCGGGCAGCCGCGCTCGGCGGGGCCCTGTGTGCCTTCGCGCCGCCGATGATCTCGCACGCCAACGCGCACCCGAACTTCGCCGTGCTGTTCATGATGCCGCTCATCACCGACCGGCTGCTGAGGCTGTGCGCGGTGCGCGGCAAGGACGGTGCCGGCAAGGACGGTGCCGGCGAGGGCTGTCGTGGCCATGACGGTGGCGGCAAGCACGGCGGCGGCCATGACGAAAGTGGCGGAACCACTCGTCGTCGTACCGTCCGGGACGGTGTGGTCCTCGGCCTCCTCCTGACCTACCAGATCTTCCTCGGTGAAGAGGCCCTGCTGCTGGCAGCCATCGGCCTGCTGCTCTTCGCGGTGGGCTACGCGGCCGCGCGCCCCGCCGTCATCCGGACGGTCTGGCGCGCCCTGGCCCGCGGCCTGGCCGTCGCCGCGGGTGTCTGTTTGCTGCTGCTCGCCTACCCGCTCGGCCGGCAGTTCTTCGGCGCCCAGAGCTATACCGGTGTGCTGCACGGCCCGACGGGCAACTCGCCGCGTGCGCTGGTGGAGTTCGCGGGCCGCTCGCTGGCGGGGAACCCGGCCACGGCCGACGCCCTCGCCCTCAACCGCACCGAGCAGAACGCCTTCTTCGGCTGGCCGCTGGTCGCACTGACCGTTGTGGTGGTCGTGTGGCTGTGGCGCGATCCCCGGGCCCGGGGGCTGGCGACGGCCGCCTTCGGGGCGGTGCTGCTGTCCCTGGGCCGCACGATTCCGGTGCCGGGCACGGACGTCACGCTGCCGGGGCCATGGCGGCTGCTCCACGACCTCCCGCTGTTCGAATCGGTCATCGAATCGCGGATGGCGATGGCGGCGGCCCCCGCGCTCGGCATCCTCCTGGCCCTCGCCTGTGACCGCTGGGACGCGCAGGCCCGGCCCGCCGGCTCCACCGGGCGCGTTGCCGCCGACGACCGGGCGCTGAGAGCCGTGGGGTGGGCGGCAGTCACCGCCGCCCTCCTTCCGATAGTGCCGACCCCGCTGGCCACCGTCGACCGGGCCGCCGTCCCCTCTTTCATTGCCGACGGCACCTGGCGCGCTTCCGTACCGCAGGGCCGCACTCTCGTCCCCGTGCCGCTGCCCGACCCCGCCCACACCGAGGCCCTGCACTGGCAGACCACCGCCGGCCTCGGCTTTCCGCTGCCCGGCGGCTACTTCAACGGACCGTACGGGCCCGACCGGACCGGCATCTACGGCCCGGTGCCCCGCTCCACCTCCGCCCTCCTGAGCGAGGTCAGCCGCACCGGCCGGACCCCGGACATCGGCCCGGCGCAGCGACGGGAAGCCCGCAAGGATCTGCGCTTCTGGCGGGCGGGGGCGGTCGTGCTCGTTTCGCAACCGGGAGACCAGGCGCTACGTCTCACTGTGCAGCGGCTGATGGGGGCGCCGGGGCGGTGGATCGGCGGCGTCTGGGTGTGGCAGGTGCACGGGGACACCGGCGCGGGATCGACAGCGGCCTGAACGCGAGAGTGTGAGCGGCAAGACATGACCGGGACCGGACCCGAGGACCGTATCGAGGCCGAGCGGGCGTACACGGAGTACGTCTCCGCCAGGCTGCCCACGCTCCGCCGCATTGCACACCTGCTCTGCAAGGACTTCCACCGGGCCGACGACGTCGTGCAGACCACCCTCACCAAGCTGTACGTCCACTGGCGGCGCGCCCGCGCGGCCGACGACCTGGACCGCTATGTGCACACCATGCTCGTCCGGTGCTTCCTCAACGAGCAGCGGCTCGAATGGGCGCGCGTGCGCCTGTCGGGGTCCCCACACGAAACCCCCGGGCTGCCGCCGGCCGCAGGCGTGCCAGACATCGAGACGCGCACCGTCGTCCACACGGCGCTCCTGCGCGTCCCGGCCCGGCAGCGCGCCGTGCTCGTGCTGCGCTACTTGTGCGATCTGCCGGTGGCGGAGGTGGCTGGGATCCTGGGCTGTTCGGAGGGAAACGTGAAGAGCCAGTCCGCCCGCGGCCTCACCCGGCTGCGTGCCCAACTCGGCGGCCAACTGCCCGTATCCGCGGCGTCCAGGAGGGAGGCGTAGCGGCCGTGCACGACGACGAACTGGAACGGGAAGCAGCCCAGCTGCTCACCCCGCTGCACGATTTCGAACCGGGGCCCGGGGCGCCAGGGGTGGATGTGGCCCGCGCCATTCGGCAGGGGCGGCAGCGGCGACGGGTCCGCGGGGCGGCACTGCCGGTGCTCGCGGCAGCCGTGGTCGCGGTGGTGGCCGTGGCCTTCTTGCTGGTGATCCACGCCCTGCCCGGCAGCCGCAGCGTGCCACCCGCCGACCGTCCGCTCACCCCCAAGCCAGGGCCGTCCGCCGCCCGCACACCGACCCCGAGCAGCACCACGGATCCCCCTTCGCAGGCACCGAGCCCGCCCCCGGGCCCCACGGAAACACCGACAGATACGTCGACTCCGACACTGACCGGCACACCGACCGAAACGCCAACCGATACGTCGACATCTCCCACAGGAACTCCCTCGGGTACAGGGACTCCCTCGGGCACGGCGACGCCGAGCTCACGTGCGCGGGTCACTGCGACCCCCACCACCGGTGCCCCGGATCAGAAGCCTTCCGGTGCGGATCTGGTGCGACACGCCTGAACTGGCCCAGACAACGAGCAAGGCCCCGGTCACCGACCTGGGCCTCAACTACGGAGCGGACTACGGGAATCGAATCCGCGCGCTGCGCTCGGAAATCAGGGGCTTTCGGGCGCCTAATATCCGGCCGAGCGATAAAGCAGGCATGACCGGCGGCGAGGGACGGGCCGCCGAGCAGTCGGCCCGTCCCTCGCCGTACCCCTTCTCAAGCCGGTCTTGATCGACGTACTGGTGAAAGGTGCCTGAGTGCAGACGGGTCGGGAAGCGTCCTCGAGGGCTCCGCAAGAAAGCCGGTGCCGGCTTGGCGTCATCGTCGCCTCACCGGACTTTGTACGCCACGGTCCGAGCGGGACGGGCGTAGCGCAGCGGGCTGTACCCGTGGGAGCTTGTACAGCCCGCAGCATGTGTGCGGGCGTGTCAGCCGGGGCGTCGGACCTCAGCGGCGCTCGCAGGCAAGTGTCAGGCACAGCATCAGCACCTCGTAGGGGGTGTTGTCGCTCTGTGCAGGGGGCGTCTCCTCGGAGTCCGCGACGAACCGCCACTGCGATGGCTGGGCGTGCTCGGTCTCTCCCTTCTTATCCACCTCGACGTGGAGTGTGCGGGCCTGCGGATCGTTCGTCTCGACGAGCACTTCGTCGCTGTCGACCGAGAAGTGGTCGTGTAACAGGACCAGACCGAACCGGTCCAGGTTGCCGTGCTTCTCCAGCACGGCCTTGATGTCCCTGGCGAACTCCGCGTCCTGTGGGCCGAGCGGTTCTGCGTCTTCGAAGCGAGGAAGGTGGTGCGATGCGCGGCTGGTCTGCGTAGGCATGCCGATCTCCCTTCGACCGCGCTCTGCGGTCTCAAGACACCTTAGACACATGGTGAGTTGCAGCAGAAGCGCCCGAGGAAGGGATCCCATGCGAGCCGGACGGCGCTGCTGGGACTCAACGCCCACGCCGGGGCGACGAAAAGGCGGTACTGCAGGCCACCCGCATCCCCCTGTGCCTCCTGGCCCATCGAATCCAGCAGTTCACATGTGAAATCGTCCGCGGCCTCAAGCGGTTACGTAGTACGCGACGTCTTCCGCCTGATCCGGCCCGGGAGTACACACCGGTCCGGTGAGAATGAACCCATGGACCGTCTGCTGCACCTCGACCGCACGCTCGACGAGCTGGACCCACCGCGCTGGGTGCCGCCTGCCGATGACGCGACCCGTTTGGTGCGCACCGTGCATGAGTTGCGCCGTGTGCCCTTGGGGGAACTCGGTCCCGTGGATCTGCGTACCCTCATTTCACAGCAGGTGGCGCTGCCCTATGTCCTTCCGCTCGCCGTGCGCTTGCTGCTCGAGGAGCCGCTGCTCGACGCCTGCTTCTACGAGGGTGACCTGCTGCGCGCCACCGTCAATGCCCCTGCCCCGGTCTGGGCCTTCCTGCCGGAGCTCGGCGCCCGGCTGCGGACCGTCATCACGGCATTGCCGGAGAGTGCGGTTGCCGGCCTGCCTCGGGGTACCGCGGAGGAGCTTGCCCGCTTCGTCGGGGGGCCCGCACGGTGAGGCTCTGACCTGGGGGGAATGCCCTGGGTGGGGCGCAGCCGTCGGTTGGGTTGGGGACAGGGCCGGCGGCGTGGTGGTGCCGGCGGACGGGTGCGGGACGTCCGGTCAGGCCGTCAGCATTCCTGACGTGTCGATGACCTGGCGGATGGCGCGGCCCGAAGTCAGCTCCTCCAGCGCGGTGTTGATGTCGCCGAGGGGCAGGGTGCCCGTGTGCATCCGCTCGACCGGCATCAGGCCGGCTCGCCACAGGTCCAGGAACCGGGGGATGTCGCGGCGTGGGACCGCGTCGCCCATGTACGAGCCCAGGAGGGACTTGCCTTCGCCCGCGAAGGTGAGGGCCGGGATCTCCAGCACCCGGTCGGGGGCGGGGAGGCCGACCGAGACGACCTTGCCGCCTCGGGCCACGGAGGTCAGGCACTGCGCCATCACTCGGGGGCTGCCTACCGCCTCCACTGCCAACTCGGCGCCACCGCCTGTGAGTTCGCGTACTGCGTCGAGGGCTTCGGCGGGGTCGTAGGCGTGGGTCGCGCCCAGTTGGAGAGCCAGTTCGCGCTTCTCGGGGACCGGGTCGACGGCGATGACGGGGTAGGCGCCCGCCGCGCGGGCGCCCAGAACCGCGGACAGGCCCACTCCGCCCAGACCGTAGACCACCGCCGACTGGCCGGGACGCAGGGCGGCGGTGTTGATGACGGCTCCGGCGCCGGTCAGGACCGCACAGCCGAACATGGACGCCACCCCGAAGGAGATGTCCTTCGGGATCGGTACCACCGACTCCTGGGCCAGTACGGCGTATTCGGAGAATGCCGAGACGCCCAGCTGGTGGTGGACGGGGGCGCCGGAGGCGTCGGTCAGCAGGGACGGGCCGTGCAGCAGCGCACCCGACCCGTTCGATGCGGCGGCCTGGGCGCACAGCGCGGGCCGGCCGGCCGCGCAGTCGGCGCAGAAGCCGCAACTCGGCACGAACACCATGGCCACATGGTCGCCGGGACGTACCCGGCCCACGCCCGGTCCGGTCTCCTGGACGACGCCCACCGCCTCGTGACCGAGCGCCATCGGCAGCGGGCGGACCCGGTCGCCGTTGACCACCGACAGGTCGGAGTGACAGAGCGAGGCGGCCGCGACACGGACCAGCACCTCGCCCTCGCGGGGGCCGCCCAGCTCCAGCTCCGCCACCTCCACCGGACGGGTCTCGGAGTAGGGGCGGGCGGCCGACACGCGGCGCAGTATCGCGGCACGGGTCTTCATGCCCGCACCTCCGGGCGCGGGGCGCAGCGCAGCACGTCGCGGCTGTCCAGCAGGGGGACGATCAGGCCGAGCACGATGTCCTGGAAGTGCGGCGTGGCGCAGTGGGCGGTGAAGTCGGCCTCGCAGCCGTACTCCTCGTACAGCACGACGGTCCGCGGGTCCTCGAGGCCCTGGTGGACGCGGTAGGCGAGATTGCCCGGCTCCCGGCGGGAGGCGGCGGCCACGGTGTCGAGCAGGGAGAGGACGCTGTTCTCCTCGCCCTCCTTGGTGCGGTAGCGGGCGACGACGACGTATGACATGGGGTCTTACTCCTGGGGTGGTGCGGTGGGCCTCTTCAGGGCGGCGGGCGGGACCGGCGGCAGCTGGTCCCGGCGCAGGTTCCAGAGGCGGGGGTCGGAGGTGGCGGCGGCGACGGACCCGAGGGCCAGCGCCAGCGCCACGTCCGCGGGGGACTCGACGAAGCCCGCGGCGACGGACGGGGACATCGCGCGCTGTGACTGCGGGCTCATCCGGGCGATGACCGGGGCGGGCATGACTTCGACCAGGTCCGGCGCCCCGCGCGAGACCGCGTCCATGGAGCGGCGGAGATTGGACCGGTCGGTGACGAACACCTTCATCATCGTCAGCAGGCCGAGCGGCCGGCCCTTCTCCGCCAGGGACAGCCGGGTACTGACCACGCCGTGGGCGCCCATGGACTTGATGAACTCCAGCGCGCCCCGGTCCTGGGCCAGGCCCGGGCTGCTGTCCACGTTCACGAACACGGTCTTCCCCGCCCGGCCCAGCGCCGGCAGGACCTGTGGCAGCTGCCCGACGGTGAGCGAGGCGACGATGCACAACTTGGCCGGTGCGGTCAGGAACTGCCGCACGGGCTGGGTGCCGACGACCGACGCGACGACCGGGATGTCGGCGAGCGCCGAGGTGAGCCGCGGGTCGAGCGCGGCACCGGACCGGGACGGGGAACGAGTCATGGCAAGGGCCTGTCTGGGGAGTGAGGGGGTGCCGTGACGGAGGTCAGCTCAGCGGGGACGTGCCGAAGCGGCTGGGGAGGCCCAGCTTGCCAGGGTTGAGGATGCCGGCCGGGTCCAGGGCCTTCTTCACCGCGACGAACGTCGCGAAGCCCGCACCGAGGGACTTTGCCATGTAGGGGCCGCGCAGCAGACCGCAGCCGTGGTGGTGGCTGAGCGCCGCGCCGTGCGCGACGAGCACGGCGTTGGCCGCGTCCCACACCGCGCGGTACCAGTCGCGGCGGGACTTGGGGGCCACGTCTCCGCGGAGCGAGAAGTAGACGCACGCGCCGTCGGTGTACGCGTGGGACTGGTGGGCCGAGGCGGCCAGGGTGCCGTCCACCGCCTCGATCGCGGCGACCACCTCGTCGTAGATCACCGGGAGGTCGGTCCAGGACGCGGCCATCTCCAGGGTGTCGGCGACGAAGCCCGGACCCGGCTCGAAGCCCTCGGCGGACTTGCCGACCAGCATCCGCTCGTCCAGCCAGCGCTCGAAGACGGCCCGGCTGTCCAGTTCGGGGCCGTACACCTCGCAGACCTCCTTCGCCACTTCGATGGAGGCGTCGACGAGGGCGGGGTCGCCCTCGTCGGCGATGAGCAGGAGGTTGGTCTCCGGGTGGCCGAAGTGGGTGCCCGACTCCAGGGCGTCGTACAGGCGCAGGACGGCCGGGGTGGCACCACGCTGCATGATCCGGCGGCAGGCCTCAAGGCCCTCGGCGAAGCTCTCGAATCCGTACGCCACGGCAGAGGCGTACTCGGGCAGCGGGTGGACCCGCAGCCGGGCCGAGACGATGACGCCTAGGGTGCCCTCGGAGCCGATGAACAGCTGGCGCAGGTCCGGGCCGACCGCGGCGCGGGCATAGTCGCCGTATGTGGCTCGCGTGCCGTCGGCGTGCACGACGTCGACGCCGACGACCATGTCCTCGATCTTGCCGTACCGGGTGGAGAGCTGGCCGGCGCCGCGGCAGGCGATCCAGCCGCCGACGGTGGAGACGGCGAACGCGGACGGCCAGTGGCCGGTGGTGACGCCGTACTCCTCCTGGAGCTGCTTCTCGAACAGGTCGCCGAACATGCCGGCCTGGACGTCCACGACGTTCGACCCGGCGTCGAAGCCGGTGATCCGGTTGAGTCCGCACACGTCCAGGACGACACCGCCGAAGACGGGCAGTGCGGCGCCGGTGACGTTGGAGCGGCCGGCGGACGGGGTGACCGGGATGCCCGCCTCGTGGCAGATCCGCAGCACGGCCGCGACCTGGTCGGCATCGGCGGCCTCGACGAACACGGCGTCCGGGGTCGCGGGACGGCCCTCGGTCTCGCCGATCATCGAACCGGCCCACCAGTCACGGGTCCGGGTGACGACCTCGTCGCGGGAGGTGTGCACCGCGTGCGCGGCCTCGCGCAGCGCCTTGACCACGGTCTCGGGGACCTCGACCGGGTCGGCCTGAAGCGCGGCCGCGCCGTCGCCGACCGGGGTGTTGCGCGCCCACTTGCTGGGGCTGGGGGCACCGACGGTGTAGTTGCCCCGGTTGAACGGGTGGGTGATGGTCTGACGGCTGATCATGCTGCGGTCCCTTCGAGGAGTACGGACTTTTCGTGACGGACGGCTGCGAGGTACTCGGCGACCGAGCACTCGACCTCCGCCTCCGTGAGGTTCAGTTCCCGGCCGAGGATCGCGCCGACGGCCTCGGCGGCGTCGGCGGAGGCGTCCCGGGCGAACAGGCGGGCGCGGGTGCGGCGGGAGAGGACGTCGTCGACCGAACGGGCCAGCTCGGCCCGGGCCGCGTACACGACCTCCGCCTTCGTGTAGGGGAGCCCCGCGACGACCGGCTCGGCCAGCGACGGGTCCTCCTGGATGAGGTCGCCGACGAACCGGGCCTCGGTGCCATAGCGTTCGCCCAGGTGGGCGGCGATGCCGCCGGACGCGGCGACGGCCTCGGCGTCGTAACCGGCGCCGCCCAGGAGCGGGAGGCGGGTGGTGCGGCTCTTCGCCGTGCGGCCGAGGACCGTCATCACCTTGTCGATGATGAGTTCGCCCATGTGCCGGCTGGTGGTGAGCTTGCCGCCGGTCACCGTCACCATGTGGGTGCGGCCGATGGTGATGTGGTGGTCGCGGCTCATATCGAGGGTGGCGCCCTCCTTGCTGCCGACCAGCGGCCGCAGTCCGCCGAGGGAGCCGACCACGTCGTCCGGGGTGAGCTTCCCCTCGAAGGCGGTGTTGGCGCCCTCCAGCAGGAAGTTCATCTCCTCGCGGGTGCAGTGCACGTCGTCGGGGGAGCCCTGGTAGTCCTCGTCGGTGGTGCCCAGCACCACGCGGTTGCCCCAGCGGGTGCAGGTCGCGCGGCGGGCCCTGCCGGGGATCGGCACGGTCACCGTGCAGTTGATCCGCACCTTGTCCCACGGCACCACGATGTGGACGCCCTTGGCGGGCCGCACCCGCGGTGTGTGGCCGTCGTCCGCCTTCGCGTCGAGTTCGTCGGTCCACACCCCGGTGGCGTTGACCACGGCCCGGGCGCGGATGTCGAAGGTGTCGCCGTCCGCCGAGACCCGGGCACCGGACACCTTGCCGCCCTGCATCAGCAGGCTCCCGGCCTTCGCCCCGTTGAGGACCGTCGCCCCGAGCGCGGCGGCGGTGCGCAGGATGGTGAGGACGAGGCGGGCGTCGTCGGTGCGGGCGTCGAAGTACACCAGCCCGCCCTTGAGGTTCTCCGCGCGCAGCGTCGGCGCCTGGGCCAGGACCTCGGGAACGGTGAGTCGCTGGTGCAGCTTGCCGATCCGCCAGCCGCCGACCAGGTCGTACGTCCACAGCAGACCCTCGAAGCCCTTGGCCAGACGGGCGTCGAGGACGCCTTCCTTCTCCAGGATCGGGAAGAGGAACGGCAGCCGGTGCACCAGGTGCGGTGCGTTCTTGCGGAACCGGTGGCGTTCGAGGAGCGAGTGGCGGACCAGGTTGATGTTGCCCTGCTCGATGTACCGCAGGCCGCCGTGCACCATCTTCGACGACTTCGACGAGGTGCCGGAGGCGAAGTCGTCCTTCTCGACCAGCGCCGCGCTCAGACCGCGCGAGACGGCGTCGAGCACGGCGTACGCCCCGGTGACGCCGCCACCGATGACCAGCACGTCGTAGGTGTCGTCGGCCAGCCGGCGCTTTTGGCCGGCCCGTTCGAGCAGCAGCGGCGTCCGGCGGGTCGCCGCGGCAGTGCGCCGCGGTTTCCTGGCGGGCATGGTGATCACCACATCAACTCCTGGTGTTTCGGTGTGGCAGCCCCGGCGTCGGGTGCGGGCCGCCGGCGCGGCGGCCGGGGGCTGTCAGTGGGGGGGTCGGGGTTCGGGGTTCGGGTGCTTCCGTGCGCGGGGGCTACGACGCGGGGTCGTTGAGATGGGCGCGCAACCCCTCGCGCCAGGCCGCTCGTTGATCACCGCGCACGGCTTCGGTGATCGACGGCTCGAAGATCCGGCCGCGGGGCTGCGCCTCGACGACCTCTTCGAGCGAGGACCACAGCCCCTGGGCGACCCCGGCCAGATAGGCGGTGCCGCGCAGGCTGGCGGTGGCGGAGTCGGTCACCCGTTCCAGTGGCAGGCCGGTCAGGTCCGCCTGGATCCGCATCAGGGGGTCGCCGCCGGAGACGCCGCCGCCGACGCGCAGCCGGGCGAACGGGCCGCCCATGGTGGCGGCGACGGCGTCGATCAGATCACACACCGAGTGCGCGATCCCGTCGACCACGGCACGGGCGAGGTCGGCGCGGGTGGTGGCGAGGGTGAGCCCGGTGAGGGAGGCGGTTGCCTCCGGATGCCAGACCGGCGTACGGACACCGGCGAGCGCGGGGACGAAACGCGGGGTGCGGCCCGGCCGGGCGGGGGCCGGCCCGGCTTCCTCGCAGAGCTCCTTCGGTGAGGCGAACAGCCCCAGGTCGTCGCAGAGCCAGCGCAGCGCCGACCCCGCGGTGGAGGTGTACGCCTCCAGGCTGTAGTGGCTGATGCCGCCCTGCCGACGGCCCGGTTGGGCGACCACCCCGGAGAGGTCCGGCCGGGGCAGGGCGGGTGTGGTGCCGGTCGCCGCGTCGACGAACGCACCGGTCCCGTACACGCACATCCCCTGCCCGGTGGCGAGCCCGCCCAGACCCACGAGTGCGGCGTGCTGGTCGCCCATGGAGGCGGTCAGCGGGACGGCGATGCCGAGGGCGTCCGGGTCGGTCGTGCCGAATCCGGCGTCGTCGGAGCGGAGTTCGGGCAGCAGGTCGAGGGGGAAGCCGAGGCGGCCGATCCATTCCTCGTCCCAGGCGTGCCGCTCCAGCAGGTAGCCGCCGGTGGACGCGGCGTTGGTCGGGGTGGTGGCGTGCACGGCGCCGCCGGTCAGGCGCCAGATCAGCCAGGTGTCGACGGTGCCGAACAGCAGCCGTCCCGCCCGGTGCGCCTCGGCGGCCTCCGGGTGGGCGGCGATCTGCCGGGCGGCCCACAGGAACGGGGAGCGGGCGCCGACCGGCCGGCCCTGCCGGGCCAGCAGGGCGGCGTCCCACTCCGCCTCGTACGCGGCGAGCTCGTGCGCGTAGCGCCGGTCCTGCCACACCACCGCGGGCAGCAGCGGCATTCCGGTCACCCGGTCCCACAGCATCGCCGTGGCCCGCTGGGTGGACAGTGCGACCGCGGTGATCTCGATGCCTTCCTCCCCTGCCCGGCTGACGGCCCGGCGTGCCACCTCGACGGTGGCCGTCCAGATCTCCATCGGGTCCTGTTCGACCGAGAGGTCGTCGGGGTGGCTGACCCTGATCGACCGGTAGAACACCTGCGAGGCGGCGCCCGAGTCGAGGACGACTCCGGACCGGGTGCCCGTGGTGCCCTCGTCGATCGACAGCACACCGCGCCGTGGGGCGGCGCCGGGGAACGTCTGCGTCATGGCAGCCCTTTCCTTGACTCATGGCAGGCATCGACTCATGGCAGGCATCGCGAGCGAGCCGGACGGAGGGATGGTGGGGGTGGGGGTGGGGTGGCGTGGGATTCGGAGGGGAGGGGCCCTGGGGGCGGGGACCCCGGAGTGGGGCGGGGTGGGTCAGAGGGCGGCCACGGAGCCTTCCACGGCGGTGTCGTCGCGGGCCTGTCCGGCACTCTCGTCGGGCGAGGCGGCCTTCGTCGGGTCCCACTTGATCACCAGGCAGGTGATCAGGCCGAGCAGCGGCACGATCGAGAGCACCAGGAAGGTGTCCGCGAGCCCGAGCGAGTCCTTGATCTGCGGGAACACATACAGCCCGACGACACTGCCGAAGCTGCCGACCATCCCGGTGACACCGGTGCCCAGCGCGCGGACATCGCTGCTGTAGGAGAGCGCGGCGATGGACTTGCCGTTGGCCCCGGGGCCCGCCGAGTGGCAGAGGATGAACAGCACAGGCAGCAGGAACGCCACGGCCGTGGGCACCTTTGCGAAGGTCAGGCCCATCGCCACCAGGGCCACGAACACCCCGGCGAAACCGGCGGCGGAGCTGAGCCGCAGTCCGAGGCGACGGCCGAAGTAGGCGGAGAGCAGCCCGCCCACGATGCCGAAGGCGTTGAACACCATCGCCCCCACCGTGGCCTTCTCGAAGCTCTCGCCGAAGATCGCCAGACTGATCAGCGGGAGGTACCAGCCGACCGCGAAGTACTGCATCGACTGTCCGAGCGAGATCACCGAGGAGAGGATCGTGCGCGGCAGGTACTCGCCCTGGAACAGCAGCCCGGCCTGACGGAACCCGACGGCGGGCGCCGCGACGGCGGTGCGGGTCGTCTCGTCGGGGGTGCCGGCGGCGGCCTTGATCCCGTAGATCCTGTCCAGGTTGGCGACCGACTCGTCGAGCCGTCCCTTGCCCGCCAGCCAGGTGGGGCTCTCCTTGAGCATCAGCGCTTGGGCCAGGAGCAGCGCGGCGGCGACGACCGAGGCCGAGCCGACCGACCAGCGCCAGATGTCGCTGCCCACGTTCAGGTGGAAGAAGAGCAGTGCCAGGGCCAGGTTGCCGGTGGTGGCGATGTACCAGACGGCCTGCCACAGGTTCAGCCGGCCGCCCAGCTTCGCGGGCGTGTACTCGGCGAGCAGGGCCATGGCGACCGCGAAGTCGATGCCGTACGCGACACCCACCAGGATCCGGCCGAGCCAGACGGCGTTGAAGTCACCGGCGAACGCGGCGAACAGCGCGCCCGCGATCGCGAACACCTTGGCGATGAGCAGCGGGGGGACGCGGCCGATGCGGGTGGCGAGCCAGCCGCCGACCGGATTGAAGACGATCGCCAGGGCCGGAGCGGTGGCCGTGAGGATCGAGACCTGGGTGGTCGTGAGCTCCATCTGGGACGTCATCGGCCCCAGACCGGCGCTCAGGGCCGCGTTCGAGTAGGCGTCGAGGAACAGCCCGCCGAACACGAGGAACCAGATGATGCGCGCCCGGCCAGTGATCCTTCCCAGCCCATCGATGAGCGCAACGACGTCGGCGGCGCCCTTGACGCCCGGACGTTGTGCCATGATCCACCTCTTTGAGGAAGACCCATCGGTGGCACGGGGAGCACAAAACAGGCATGACGAGACCACCGACAGGTGGTCTATGTCTATGCCTGTCAAAACACTGCGGAGTACACCGCAGCAAGTGCCTTGCGGGAACTGCAACTACGCGGCGATGTTAGGAACATGCCCGGAGGAGCGTCAAGGGTTTCGGCCAGGTTGCCGAAATGTGGCGGGTGCCCCGCGGAGGCCGTCGGTGCGGAAGGGGTGCGCCTGCGCCGTCCCCGCGCTGCCGAAGAGCAGCGCGGGGACGGCGGCCGGCAGGAGCAGCACCCCGGTGCGGAGTGATCGCACGGTGATGCTCCCTCTCTCAGCCCCGGCGCGCGGCCAGGGCGTGGACCGTGCCGTCGTCCGTGAGGGCGACGACCCAGTCACCGCTGACCGAGAGCGCCGAAGCCACTCCTCCGCCGAGGGGGTACGAGGCCCGCTGCCTGCCGGTGGCGCGGTCCAGGACCAGCAGACGGCCGTCCCATGTCCCCACGTACACCAGGGACTTCGACACCAGCGGGTGCATCGTGGGTGATCCCGCGCCGGCCTTGCAGCCCATGGCGCGCCAGGGGTCGTCCAGCGGGCTCTTGCCCGGCAGATATCCGGCCTTGGTCTCCCACACCGGCTTCGAGGGATCGGACGCGCTGGTGTCGTAGGCGCGTACGACACCGTCGCGGCCCGCCACATAGGCGATGTCGCCCCACACGGCGGGGCTGGTGAGCGGGGCCTTCCCGGGCTCACAGGTGCTGCCGCCGCCCAGCTTGGACGCCCAGGTCACGTTGCCCGTTTTCGGGTCGTGTCCGCGGACGCCGTAGGCCGTGAACGTCACCAGCTTCGCCGGGCCCGAGGCGGGTTGGGTCAGCACCGGCGAGGAGTGGCTGTCGATGTCGCCCGCGGTGTCCTTCGACCAGGTCTGTTTGCAGGTCGCGAGGTCCATCGCGAGGACGGAGTTGCTCGACACGGAGTGCACATAGGCGGTGTTGGAGCCGGGCTCGCGGATGGCGGTGCTGTGCGCCTGGCCCCAGGAGGAACAGCAGCACGAGACCGAGCCCGCCCACCGTGCGTATGCATTTCATGGCAGCGGACACTAGCCAGGAATAGCCCCTTTCCAGCCGAGACCGAACGACTTTCACCAGGCCGTCCACAAGAGTTCAGCTGTGGAGCAGAGACGCTGCTGCGAGCCACCGCGCAGGCCACCGCGCAGACCACCGCCCAGGCTGTGGCCCGCGCCCGCGCCGGGATACGCGCTCTGCATCGGGCCCGGAACGAGCCGTACGCGGGCCGTAGGCCGGGTTCGTGATCTGTGCCTGCTGGTCAGCCCACGCGCCCGCTCCACCAGGCGCTTTCGTCAGGTCCGCTCCACAAGGCCCTTCGGTCTGCGGCCAAGTTCAGACTCACGTCTACCCCCATCCTTTTCGCCGCGCTCGGGGGCAGGGCGAACCCCTGCGTCTTCACCTTCGTCATTCCGGGCAACAGGAGCGTTTTTCCCAGCCCGCGGGAATGGTCTTCGCCTTCGAAGACGGCTTGGGCCGTCCGCCCGTTGGCGTCCGTGGCCCCGATGCTGAGGAATTCCTCAAGATCCACCATGTTGGTCGAGCCGTTGCGGATCGTGACCTCCACAGCCCGTGTCCGGTTGCGCGGTGTATACCCGCTTGGCCCGCCGGATTCCGTCGTGCGGGGGGTGTACGGCTTGGGTGCCGAGACCGTCACCTGCACCCCGTTCTTGAAGCACCACGTGGTGCCGAAATCCGTTGTTCGCTGCCGGCCGGCCTGGCACGAGATCTGGTGGAAAGGGTCGGTGGCGGCCACGGCGCCATTGAGGCACCACACGGTGGCCAGGCCCCCGAGGACCGCGCCGGTCAAGCACCTTCCCCGGTTTCCGGCGTAACCCTGCTTCACCCGCCGGGCTCCGAGAATCCCCAGGGCCAGAGCCGTGGTGGTCAAGAGCCCCGCCACCCAGAACAGGACCCGGGCAGGGCCGGTCGAGCCGACGACGCCGAGGGTCGCGAGAATGAGGAGGCCGAGGACGGCGAGGGTGAGGGCTGCAATGCCAAGGCCGTTGCGGGGCGGCCCGGTACGGGGAGCAGGACCTTCGGGGGAGTCCGGCTCGGCCGGGCCACCGGGAACGCCGGCCCCTGTGGGAGACGGCGGCGATATGTCTCCGTGGGAGGGTCCCGCCTGCGGCTTCGGGGAATCTGCCATGGCCACTCCGTTCTTGCGACGCACGGCGCGTGCCTGCTCGGGCACCGTCACCGGGCGGTTGCGTCCTTTCAGGCGTACGGGTTGCCTGGAGAGAGGGGCAGGAGACGCGCCGGGTTGCTTCGCGGCGGTGCACAGGAGGCGGCGGGGGTGTTCGGCCTCGATCATCCGGGCGGGAGCGGGGATCCCGCACCGCCGAAGCCGCATGCCGCATGCCGCATGATTTCGCCCGGTTCGATCTGCTGCGGCTGCTCGGTGGCAGCAGGCGTGTGGTGCCGCTCCAGGCCGGCCCGCTGCACTCACACGTCGCGGCGCCTCACGACAAACACGGCGAGAGCGACGGTGATCAGCGGCCAGAGCGCGTACACGATCCAGGAGCCGGGAACTGTGGCGGTGTAGCCCAGGGATCCGGGTTCCGGCCCCCAGTTCTGGATCAGGCGGCTCCAGGCGGCCGACACCAGCGCGTGTTTGACGTCCGCCGACCAGCGGTTGCTCTCCGAGAACATGGTGGGCAGCATCAGCAGAGTGAAGACGCTGGTGACCATGGTCCCGGCGGCGTGCCGGAGCAGAACGCCGAGGCCCAGACCGACCAGGGCGCAGACCGGAGCCAGCAACGCGGATGCCACCATTTGGGCGGCCACCTCAGCGCCGGGCCGCGCCCCGAGGGCGGCTTCCGGGGGGCCGCCAGGCTGCCGCTGCCCGCGCCCATCGGAGTTCCGGTGGAGGCCCGATGACCGTCCGGGTGGTGCTCGCCGACGGCCAGCCGTTGGTGCGGTCCGGCCTACGTGTGATCATGGCCGACTACCCCGACCTGGAGGTCGTCGGTGAAGCCGCCACCGGCGCCGAGGCCGTCCGACTCGTCAGGGATGCCAGTCCCGACGTCGTGGTCATGGACATCCGGATGCCCGGCATGGACGGGATCGAGGCCACCCGCCTGGTCACGGCCGGTCCGGCAACCACCCGCGTCCCCGGCTCCCCGTGGCGAGCCGGAGCCGACGATCTCCTCGATGACCTTCGTCAGCTCCGGACGATCTTGCCCGGAGAGGGTGAGGGACACGACTGCGCCTCCGTACCGGCGGATCATGATGAGCTACGACGAGCCGGGGCCCACCCGCCATGAGTTCCACCGCAGTAGTGATTCCGGAATCCCGCCGGGAAGGCCGTTGGCCCTCGGCTTTCTGCCGTGTGTGGCTCTCCGGAGTGCACCGGCCTCAGGTTTCTCAACTTTGCGACCTCCCAAGACTGAGCAACATTATTTTTCTTATGGCTTTCCGGTTGTTTCGCCAGGTAGAAAGGACGCGGCAGTGAAAGGCATTGCCGCGTACAACAGGGGGAGGAATTGTTATGGCTTCTGAGAACGTATTCATGGATGACGCCGAGAACCTGATCGCCGGCTACTCGACCTACGCGACGGCGGAGGAGCTCGACGCGGACATGGGTGACCAGGCGCCGGCGAACACGCCGTCGGTCGTGGTTACCAGCACCATCGCCTGGAGCTGCTGACCGGCACGGTGCAGGCGGGCCCCGGTGCGAGCAGAACGCACCGGGGCTCTTTCCTGTGGTGGTGATCTCCGGGTGGGTGAGCGGTGCGTCCCGATGTCGCTCCGGGTGACGGGAGGTGCATCTCAACCGCATGAGGCGGCCAAGTCAGCAGACTGCTCGGCCCCGATGACGACGCCGGTGAAGCGGGCGGGGGCGTAGAACTCCTGCGCCACGTTCACGACGTCGGTGCGGGTGACGTCTCTGAGGGCCGCCACATGGCCGTGCAGCCATTCCGGGCCGAAACCACTCGCCATGGAGGTGAGGAGAAACTCCGCCATGCCTGCCTGGGACGCCGCGCCGGCGGCGGTCGCGCCGATGATGAATTCGCGGGCGGCGTGAATTTCCGTGGACGACGGCGGATCGGCCGCGAATCTCCCCAGTTCCGTCTGGATCTCGCGGAGTGCGGCGCCGGTGGCGCGGGTGGCCGTGTCGGCCTGGACGAGGAGGAACGTGTTGCCGCGGTGTTCGTCGAGGGTGGCCGAGGTGCGATAGGCGATTCCCCGCGTTTCCCTGATGCCGAGCGCCAGCCGTGATGAGAACGATCCCCCCAGGGCGCAGCCTGCCAGGCTGAGGGCGGGGAACCGGGGGTCGGACTGACCGAAGGCGGGGGCCGCCAGCAGGATCTGGGACTGGACGGCCCCGGGGCGGGGGACGGACGCGATGCCTTTTCCGGTGATTGTCGGCGTGCGCGCAGGGCTGGTGTCGGCGTGCGCCGGGGAGGGCCACTGCGAAAGCTCCGCCGGCAGGTTCCGGATCGCCGCTTCCGGGGCGAGATCCCCCACCAGGACGAGCGTGGCGCCCTCTGTCCCCATGAGTTGGGAGTGGAGGGCCGTCAGGCGCCCGGCGGTCACAGCGGCGAGGTCTTCATCGGACGGCAGGAGGCGGTGGAACGCGTCCCCGTATGCGTGGGCGAGCAGTGCCTCTCGCGCGTGTGTTGCCGGCTGGACACGCGTGAGTGCGCTGTGCGCCGCCACTCTCCGGACTGCCGCCCGGCATACGTCGTCGTCGTACCGACGTGGTGTCAGGGCGGTGGCCAGGCTCTCCAACAGTGGGAGAAGGCCTGCGGCCGACGTCGTACCGGAGAGGGTGAGGCCGGTGCTGTCGAGTCCGGCGGTGAGAGCGGCGCCCGGCCAGGCCGGTGCGCGCCCGTGCAGGAGAGCGCGGGCGAGCACCTCTCGGAGGGCCGGCGGATGGTTCGGGCCCGTGGGCAGAGGTGTCCGTAATCTGACTTCCACCAGGGGGACCGAGGGAGCCTTGACGGCCACCACCCGGAGCCCGTCGCCGAGGACCGTGTCCGACCAGGGGGGCATCGGGAAGTGCTCGTCGGGACCGAGGGCGGGGAGTACGCGTGGCGTACGCGGCGGATTCATCGGAGCCCTCCGGGGACGAGGGTGAGGACGCCCCGGCGCTGCCCTGCGAGGTGCTCGGCGGCTCGGGAGATATCCAGGGAGTCGAGGGTGAGCAGTAGTCCGGAGAACTCGTCGACGAGTTCGGCCCGTCCGTGCAGGACTTCGTACGCCCCGGCGTTGCGGACCCGGGTCAGCAGGGTGTCATGCGCACGGAGGATCTCCCGGTTCGCCCGCGCGCCCGCCTGTCGCAGGTGTCCCGGATCGGGGCCCCGTCCCGCCAGCTCCTCCAGTTCCCGGTCGACGGCGTCGAGGACCTGCTCCACGGAGTACGGCTGACGGTGCGTCACCGAGACGCCGAAGGTGTCCGGGAAGTGGGCCTGGAACGGGCCGAAGAAACCGCAGTGGGTGCGGACCGATGCCGCGGCACCCGAACCGTCGACCAGGGCCCCGCGCAGCCGGTGCCCGAGCAGCCGGGCCAGCAGTACGTGCGCCAGGTAGGCCCGCTGTTCGGCCGCCGGGTCGGGCAGCCGGTAGCCGACAGCGACCGCCGGGAGCGGGGCGAAGGGGTCGTGGTGCGTGCCGTGCCGGTCCGTCTCCGGTGCGGGCTCCGTCTGCCGGGGCCGCGCCGCACCCGGTCGCCCCGGCAGATCGCCGAAGTGGCGGTCGACCAGGGCTGCGACCCGCTCCGGATCGAACCGGCCGGTGAGCGTCAGAACGGCGTTGCCCGGGGCGTAGTGCGCGGCGAAGAAGTCCTCCGCCTCCTCCACGGTCGCCCGCTCCAGGTCGGCGAAGTGGCCGTATCCGTCGTGGGCATTGGCGAACTCCCGGTAGAGGACCTGCGGCAGAAGGGGCCAGGGGAAGCCGCCGTACGGCTTGTTGGTGACGTTGAGCCGGATCTCCTCCTTGATGACCTCGATCTGCGTCCGCAGGCTCTCCTCGGTCAGCCGGGGCCCCCGCATCCGGTCGGCCTCGAGGAAGAGGACCCGCTCCAGAGCCCGCGGCGGGACGGCCTGGAAGTACTCGGTGTGGTCGGGGTGGGTGGCCGCATTGGCGACGCCACCGCTCGCGTTGACGATCCGGTGGTGGTCCGCCCTGCCGACGTTCTCGCTGCCCTGGAACATCAAGTGCTCGAAGAGATGGGCGAATCCGGAACGGCCCGCGGGCTCCGACCTGTACCCCACGTGGTAGTGGACGGCGATCTCGGTCACGAGAGCGGACGGTCTGGGGTCGAGGACGGTCCGGAGGCCGTTGTGCAGCGTCAGCCGGTGCACGGGGTGCTGCCGGCGCTCTCTCCTGTGTCGGCCTCGTAGACGGAGACATGGCGCGTGCTGCGGAAGGTGTAGGGCTGCCTCGTCCAGTCCTCCCAGCGTTCCACCAGGCGTAGGCCGGAGAGCTTGGCCAGCAGGTCCAGCTCGAAGGGGAAGGCGTACCGGAGCAGATGGCGCTTGGTCTCCGGCGGTCCGCCGTCGAGGATGGTGTGCGTACCGAGCATGATCTGCTGGGAGCGGTCCACCGTCAGGGTGTTCAGCAGGACGCCGTTCTCGCCGAGTGGCTGCATGGAGAGTTCCTGTTTCTCCATGGTGTGGTAGACGGCGGGGTCGAACGCTTCGAGGATGAAGCGGCCGCCGGGCGCCAGCTGATCGGCGGCGTTCCGCAGGCAGCCGAGCTGCTGCTCCTGGGTGATGGCGGAGAAGAAGGTGTTCATCACCACCGTGATGACATCGAAGCGCAGCCCTGTGCTCCGCTCGGTGAAATCACCCAGCACGGTGGACACGGCACCCTTGGCGTCCTGCTCCTTGAGCTTGGCCAGCATGGCCTCGGAGCCGTCGATCCCGTGCACCTCGAAGCCGCGCTCGGCGAGCGGCAGGGCGATACGCCCCGTCCCCACGCCGAGTTCGAGCACCCGGCCGCCGGGCGGGGCGAGGTCCGCGATCAGCGCCACGGCCTGCTCGGTGTCGGCCGTGACCGGATACATCTGGTCGTAGACCCCGGCCAGCTTCTCGTCGTAGTGGGCGTGATCAATACTCATGTCGTCCTCGGGGTCATCGGGTGTCCGTCCGCGCACAGCGCGGCGGCGCCCTCGGTGTCGATCAGGTCTGCGGCGAGGTCCAGGTGGTGGCGGAGGTCATCGGCCCATCCGACGTACGCGGCGAAGTCGTGCGCGTGGGTGAGCACGCGCAGCGCCGCCATCCGGCCCGCCCGCGCGGCGTCGAAGGAGCCGGTTCCGTATCCGGCCAGGAACTGCCGTACGGCGTGGGCGCAGTGCGACGACGCCTCGGGGCGTGCGGTGAGATGCCGCAGCCTGAACTCGGCCAGCTCGCCGAGGAGCCAGCCGATGTCGTACTCGGGCGGGCCGGCGGCGAATTCCTCGCCGGCCAGCAGCGTGCCGTGGCCTGGTGCCCCGGCCCCGCCCACGGCCGCCGGAATCAGTGAGCCCATGCTCACCCCGCCGCACAGGAACACCGCGTTGGCCCGGTCCGGGACGGCCTCCTCGCACCATGTCCGCGCGCGCTCCCAGCGCTCCGGGCCGAGCCGTGCGCGCGCCGCGGTGTGGAGGGCGGGCCCGGCTCCCGGCCCCTTCTCGCCGTCCAGCCAGAGCGAGAGCCGCGCGGCCCCGGCGGGCTCCCGGGCGGCCCATGCCTTGGGCAGAGCAGTGTGCAACCGGTGCAGCAACTGCCCTACCCCATACATCAGTTGACTCAGCCCGTGCCACCCGGCGTTGTCGGGTCCACCCGCGAGGACATGTCCCGCCGACCGGTCCGCGCCGGCCGGGTAACTGCGTCCTGCCCCGGCCGGCACGCCGAGGTTCAGCACGACCGGTCCACCGGACAGCCCTGCCACCGCCTCGCGGATCGCGGGCGTCACGGGGGAGAACGGCCGAGGGCGCCGCGGGCCGGGGAACCGCACCCAGACGTACGGCTCGCCGCCTTCCGGGCCGACGGCAGCGATCCTGGTGGCGAGATACCCGGTGGCGAAGGCGGCCCGCACCGTGCCCTCGGGGGTGCCCGTGGGAGCGGTCACGGTGCCCCTCCGCCGTTCCGGAGGGCCTCCGCGGCCTCCACCAGCTCCGGCAGCGGAGCGGCGACGGTCGCGTCCATCCGGCCGGTGGTGGTGCTCAGACCGGGCATCGGCGGTACCACGACGACGTTGCGGTGCTCGGCGAGCGCCCGGCAGTGCCGCCGGTAGGCCACGGATTCCACCCCGCCCGGCGGCAGCGCCGGAGCGACGACCACGGGTGCGGTGGTGCATTGCAGCGCGAGCAGCACCGGGGTGTCGGCGCTACCGAGGGCGAACCTGGCGAGGAAGTTCATGCTCGCCGGATTGACGATCACCGTGTCCGCCCACTCGGCCAGTTCGACGTGGAGCGCCGTGGCCGTCGGCCCGTCGGGCCAGCGGTCGACGAGGATGTCCCGGCCCACGACGGGAGCCAGGGCTCCGCGGGTCACGAAGCGCTCCGCGCTGCGGGTGACGACGACGCGGAGCTCCAGGTCCGGGTATCCGGTGCGTAGCCACTTCATCCAGAACGGCGCGTGCGCGACGCTGAGGGCACCGGTGCCGACGTACAGGAGCCTGCGGGCCGCGAACGGCGGCAGCTCCGCGCCCCGGCGGCCGCCGGTCATCCGAGACCTCCGGCACCCGCGATATCGCGCAGGTCGCGGTGGGCGGCGGCCTCGCCTTCCGTGAAGTGGACACCGGAGAGGTTGAGGATCACCTCGTCCACCCCGGCGTGGTGGAACCGGCGCAGTGCGGTGGCGATGTCGTCCGGGGTTCCGGTGAGGAAGACCTCCGACTCCACGAGGGCCTCCGCGCCCTTCATTGGCTCGCCGGGGTCGGCCTCGACCCCGGCGCGCCGCAGCATGTCCGTGTAGTGGTCGGTGGACAGATGCGCGCCCACCGCCGTGTACGCCGCCTGAGCGGGGTTGCGGCCGGGCCGGCTCACCGCCGCGTGCACGACAGTGGCCACCCTGGGAGCCTTCCGCCCGCGTTCGGCGGCGCCCGCCTCCATCGCGGGACGCAGTTGCTCCGCGACGTAATGGGGTGGGGTGAGCCAGGTGATGGCGACGTCGGCGAAACGGCCTGCGGTCCTCGCCATGCCGGGGCGCAGCACGCCCAGCCCGACCTCGGGGCGCGGGGCAGCGAGGCGCGGGAGGCGGGCCGTGAGCCGGTACTGCTCGCCCTCGTGCTCCACGGTCTCGCCGTCGAGGAGCCTGCGGACCACGGAGAGGTATTCGCCCATGGCCTTCAGCGGCCGGTCGAAGGCCTCACCGAGGAACGATTTCTGGAACTCCACCGACCCCGGCCCGTAGCCGGCGACGAGGCCCGCCCCGGACAAGGCGCTCAGGGTCCTGGCCTCGACCGCAGCCTGGTAAGGGTGGCGCAGCGGTGCCAGCGCGATGCTCGTGCCCAGCGGCAGGCCGGGGACATGGGCGGTGAGGGCTGCCATGGTCAGGTGGGAGTCCAGCCGCAGCGACTGGCCGAACCACAGCCGCGTGAAGCATGTCTCCCGGGCGAAACGCGCGAATTCGACGGCCGGACCAATGGCGTCCGGCTGTGCGGGATACATGAGGGAGAGTTTTCCCGCGGCTCTCTCAACCACGATTTTCCACCTTCTTCAGTCGCTGGAGGCGCCAGGTATATGTGCGACGCGGGATGTCGAGGACCAGACAGAACCTCGAGATGGGGATCCCCAGCTCTTGACGTATCAACTCGAGGTCCGGGAAGGGATTCCGCGATGACTCCCGACCCGTCGCCACGTCATCAGCTCGACGTATGCCTCACCGAGTGCGACCTTCAGATTCCGCACTTCATGGCGGAGTTTCTGCTCCTGCTGGGAGGGCGGCGCAGACGTCTTTTCGCTGCCCGCCAGCCCCTCCGTGCCGCTGTCGATGAACTGTCTTCGCCAATTGGCTATGGATTGTTCGGACACTTGGGAGAGCTGTGCCGCCTCTGCCGCCGTGCGTTCTTTCGACAGCACGGAGAGCACGATCTTTGCCTTCTCCTGCGGTGGCAGCACCGGGCGCCGTGCCATGAGTCACACCCCGCCTTTTCCGTATGAGAGTTCAGGTGAATCGATGTTCCGGGAGATTTCGAGTGGGTCTGTTCCGGCGGCCGTGAGTGCCTCGGCGACATACGCGTGGCGCCGTGCGCCCGCGGGCTCCCGCCGGGACGCCAGCAGGCCCTCCGCGAGGGCCAGCGCCCGATGCTGGCCGAAGCTCAGCCCGGCGTGCCCAGGCCTCCGGTCGTGCGGCTCCCAGCCGGCGGCGACCCCCGGAGCCAGCAGCTTCGCGAACGGCGAGACACCCGGCGCCAGTCCGGGTGCCCCTGACAGCTCCTCGACCAGCGCATCCAGTGCGGGCCAGGCATCGCTGCCCAGGTAGACGACGAGGGAGTCCCGGCGCGGCAGGAGCCGAGGGGAGGAGATGACCTTTGCCCGGTACGGGACGGCCGCCGCCTCCATCCGGGCCAGCACCGAGCGCCAGATCCCGGTGGCATACCGCGCCTCCGCGATATGGACGTAGACGCGGAGCAGCGGCCCCCTGGACGGCCGTCCCCGCGAGCCGTCGACCAGGAAGAAGCCGGGGGACAGGGCGGGACGGGCGGCGGGCAGCCGGAGCACGTCCTCGGCCGGGTCCACGGCCGAGGACGGAACGGTCACCCGCACCCCGTCGATCTCCGCCACGAGGTGTCCGCCGGCCGCCCTCACCGCCGCGGCCGGGTAATGCGTCGTCCCGTGGGGGACCGCGGCCGCCAGGGCCGCCTCGGTGGCCGGGTCGCGCAGCCGCTTCGGGAGCGGGCCGTCCTCGGACGGCAGCCCGGCGTGGAGGTGTTCGTACAGCAGGTTCGCCAGTTCGCCCGTGCACTCCCGCAGCGATTCCCCCCGGACCGTCCGACCGCCGAACTCGACGGTCAGACCGTCCTCGGCGACGACGGCATCCCGCAGGACCGGATGCAACCGACGGCATATCCGCTCGGTCGTGGCTGTCATGGACCGTCCCCCAGACCCAGCGTCCTGACGAATTTCTCGGGGTGCACCAGCGCAGTCCGGCCGACTCCCATCGCCGCCCGGGTCGCCGCGGACAACCGGGAGCTCTGCTCCGCCGCGCCCAGTGCACGGTCGATGAGATGCCAACCGGCGAAGGCCGTGGCGCGGACCGCCAGCCCGCTGTCGACCGCTGCCCGCGCGCTGCGGTAGCCGGTCCAGAACTCCGCGATGCGGGGCTGCAAGCGGGCGAGTTCCCGCGTTCCCGTCGCCACCAGTTCCTCGTGTGACGGGCCGCGGTCGATCCGGCCGTGCTCCGTGCGCCCACCGGCGAGTCCGCCGAGCGCTCGGTGCAGCCACTCGCCGGCGAAACTCCCCACGTCACGCGCCGGGTCGGCCAGCCGGAACTCCTCACCGTCGATGAGGTGGAGCAGGCCGCCGGCCAGCAGGAACTGGTCCAGTCGCAGATCGCAGTGGACGGGGCGCCGCTCGGCGGCCGACTCCCACCGACGCAGCCTCGCGAGCGCCGCGCACAGTTCGCGGTCGGCGTGGACGATGTTCCACAGACTCACCTCGGCGAAGCTGAGGTTCAGGAACAGCGGCAGGGGCAGCGCGTCGCACCAGGCGACGTTGGGCAGCGCGGGGGCCGAGGTGTCGAGGGCGGGCGCCGCGCCTTCGGTGGGTGCACCGTGCAGCAGCCCGACGGCCCGCCCGGCGCGATGGGACAGGTCCTCCTCGAACGTGCCCCGCTCCGCCAGCTCCGTCCCGTTGACGGCGTCCGTCAGCAGCTCCGTCACGATGAGCGGGGCGGCTTCGCCGTGGCCGAGCACCGTGGGGGTCAGCAGTTCCTCCCGGCCCACCCGCCCGACCGTCGCCTCGAAGGCGAGGGAGCGCCTGATCTGGCGCTTCGCGGTTCCGGCGCCGCCCAGCACCCGCTTGACGAACACGGCGACGCCCCTGGACGTGACGCCCGCCCAGTTGTCGTTGCGCCCGATGAGGGAGGCCACATCCGGGTCGGCGAGTTCGCCCAGGCCGATCCGGCCAAGGAACTCGTTCACTCCGGGGGCGTCCCGGAGCGCCACCGGGTCGAACGTGGTGCGCACGGGGACTCCTTGTCGGCTGGAAGCGTCTCGCACCCCAGAATGGCAAGACCTCGAAGGGCCTCGTCCCCGACTTTGGTCGTGGTCGGCCGGCGACGGGAGTAGGGGCCGCCGGCCGAACGGGCGGCGGCCAGAATGGGGGCGGCAAGGACATCGATGCCGCGCTATCCGAAGGTGTGAAGCCGTTGATGCACAAGACAGGCGCCGCTGCTCTGCTCCGTCTGGAGGACGTCGGCCATCGCTACGGGGACCGGGAGGTGCTGCGCTCGGTCTCCCTGCACCTGGAACCCGGCGCATGTGTGGCGCTGGTGGGCCACAACGGATGCGGGAAATCGACGCTGTTACGGCTGGCCGCCGGCCGGGAGACCGCCGTCGAGGGCGAGGTGCTCTTCGACGGCGCTCCCCTCCGTGAGGACGATCCGGCCACCCGCGCCCGGATCTCCTCCGTACTCGACCCGGCCGCCTACTACCCCGACCTGACGGTGCGCGAGCACGTGGTCTTCGTCGCCCTGGCCCACGGTCTCGGCGCGGCCGCCGACGACGCCGTGGACCAGGCCCTGGCGGACCACCATCTGACCGATCACGCGACGGCCCTGCCGGCCTCGCTCTCCTCGGGACAGAGCCAACTGCTGCTCCTCGCCTCGGCTTTCGTACGACCCCACGACCTCCTTCTCCTGGACGAGCCGGAGCAGCGGCTGGACTCACGCGCGCGGGCCGGGCTGGCGGACCGTCTGGTGTCGCACAAGGAACGGGGGACGGCCGTCCTGATGGCCACGCACAACGCGCAGCTCGCCGAGCAGGTCGCCGACCGCGTCCTCGTCCTCGAATCGGGAGTGCCCGTGGACGGCGGGGAGCACGACTGGGCGGAGGCCGGCCGTGCCCGGTGAGGCGTCGGCTCCGGCCGCCTTCCGCGGATCCACCGCCGAGGCGCTGGGATATCTGCGCGGTGCCACACAGGCCCGGCAGCGGGCGCAGCGACGCGGCAACGCGGTGATGCTCTACGGGGTGCTGGTCGTCGCCGCCCTGCTGGGCACCCCGTACCTGCTGGCCGCCGCGAACGCGTCGCGGGCGAGCCGCGGTCACAGCGCCTTCGCGGAACCGCTGCTGACGGCGCTGCCGGTGACGCTGCCGAGCGTCCTTGCGATCGTCCTCTTCCTCACCCTGCGGGATGCCGCGTGGCGGGGGCCTGTCCTGGTCGACCTGCCGACGGCGTTCTGGGCCGTGCCGCAGCCGATCCTTCGGCGCTCCCTGCTCATGCCCCGCTTCGTGGCCTCCGTCGTCCTCGCCACGCTGGCGGGCGCCGTTGCCGGAGCCGTCGCGGGCTTCCTGCTGGCGACCGGAACGGACGGCTCCTGGCCGGCCGCGACGGCCGCCGGCGCCTGGGCGGGCAGCGCGGCCGGGCTCGGCTCGGCGGCGGCCGGTGTCCTCGTCGAGCGGCACGACAGCGCCGTGGCCGGCATCGGCCGGCGTCTGTTCGCACTCGGCTGGACGGCATCGGCCGGTCTGCTCGGGCTGTCGGTGCTCTCCTTCTTCCAGGACCTGCCGGCCTGGTTCGGCGCCGTCCTGGTCTGGTCCGGCCCGTGGGGCTGGGCCGGCCAGCCGCTGCTGGCGGCGGTGGGCGGGACGGCCCCTGGCTGGCCTGTCGCCTCCGCGCTGCTGGTGGCCGTGATCCTTTTGGGGGTACGGAAGGCCGGGCGTTCGGTGGCGCTGATCCCGGGGGAGTCGCTGCGCCGACGGGCTCTGGTCGTCTCCCAGGTGACGGCGTCGCTCTTCTCGCTGGAGCTGCGCCAGGCCAAGTTCTCCGTCCAGGGCACGCACCGCCACCGGTCCCGCCCCGTCCTGCGACTGCCCGCACCACGCGCCCGGTGGCTGGTGATTCCGTGGCGCGATGCGACGGGACTGCTGAGGGCACCGGGGCGGCCGGCGTGGGCCGCCGTGCTGCTGGCCGCCGCGGTCGTGCTCACCGCGACCATGGACGGGCCGTCGCTGCGCCTGCAGATCCTCAGCGCAACGGGCGCCCTCGGCGCGATGTATCTGGCCGCGGCCCAGCTGGCGGAGCCCGCCCGAGTGGACAGCGACGATCCCCGGAGGTCGGCCAACCTCCCCTGTTCCCCGGGCTCACTGGGGCTGTGGCACGCCGCCGTCCCGGCGGGCCTGCTGCTCACCGGGGCCATGGCGGGGCTCGCCGGCTGCGCGGCCGCCGGGCTGTGGCACCCCGGCCTGCCGGCGCTGCCGCTCTGTGTGCCGACGATGGTGGGGGCGGCCTTGGTGAGCGCCTACCGTGGGGCCATGCCGCCCCATGTGGCGATCGGTGTGGAAACCCCGTTCGGGAACACGGCGCCGCTCCAGATGGCGGCCTGGTATCTGCGCGGTCCCTTGGGGGCATTGCTGCTGACCGTCCCGGACCTCGTCCTGACCGCCGGCCGCGGGGCGCTGGGAGCCGGCGGAGTGCTCTGGCTGTCCGCCGTCGGCGCCGTGCAACTGCTGTGGGCGTGGCACGCCGCCAGGCGGCAGCGGTGATCCGGCGTCCCGCCGGCCCCGGACCGCCCGGAGGTGCGTTCACCAGGACTCATTCGGCCAGTCCGGCGCGGTCCGCCAGCAGCGCCGCCTGTACGCGATTGGCCGCGCCGAGCTTGGCCAGGATGCGGGTGACATGTCCCTTGACGGTGGCCTCGGTCATGTCCAGCTGGGTTCCGATCCCCGTGTTGGGCAGCCCCGTCGCGAGGAGCACCAGCACGGTCCGCTCCCGCGGGGTCAGCGACGCCAGCTGTTCCCGCAGCTCCGCCGTGACCGCCCCCGACCGCCGCCGGAGCGCGCTGAGCACCCGGCCGGTCACGGCGGGCGAGAGCATGCCGTGCCCCGACGCGACGGTGCGCACCGCCTCGATGAGCCCGCCCGGCGGGGTGTCCTTCGTCAGGAACCCGGCAGCCCCGGCCCGCACGGCCTCGGCGATGTATTCGTCCTCGCCGAAGCTGGTCAGGATGACGACGCGCGGCGGGCTGGGCAGCGTCCGCATCTCCCAGGCCGCTCGCAGGCCGTCGACGCGCGGCATCCGGACGTCGAGCAGCGCGACATCGGGCGCGAAGCGGCGGGCGGCCTCGACGGCCTCGCGCCCGTCCTCCGCCTGGGCCACGACGTGGACGTCCGTACCGGTCTCGAGAATGGTGGTCAGCCCCTGCCGGACGAACTGGTCGTCGTCCGCCACCAGAACCCTGATCACGACAGGACCTCCAGCGGGCCCCGCGCCGGCTGCCGCACATCCGGCTCCGCGTGGCCCCGGACACCTCCCGCGGCCCCGCGACCCCACACACCGTCCCCGTCGACGGGTATCGACGCAGTGACCCGGAAGTCGCCGCCCGCCAGGCGTCCCGCCGTGAGGACGCCGCCTTCCTGACGAATCCTTTCCGCGAGCCCGACCAGCCCCCTTCCGCTGCCCGGCATTCCGGAACCCCGGCATCCGGCGGCCGTGTTGACGACCTCCACCACCACCCAGCCGTATCGGTGCGTCACACGGATCGCGATGTCCGCGCCGGGCGCGTGCTTGAACACATTGGTGAGCGACTCACGGATCAGCCGGTACAGGGAGTGCCGCACGCCTTCCGGCAGGGCGTCGACGTCGGCGGTCATGCGCACGGCGACCCGGCGGCCCAGCGCCCGAGCGTGTTCCACCAGCTGCTCGATGCCGGCGGCGGCCGACGGCGGCGCCCAGGCGAGGCCGTCCTGGCCCGGCCTCGTCACCAAGTGGTGCATCTCGTGGAGGGCCAGCCGGCCGGTGGCGCCGATCGTGCGGGCCTGGGCGCGGACCGTCTCCGCGCCCTGCTCGGCCGTCACCTCCAGCACTCCGGCGGCCAGCACCATGCGGCTCACCTGGTGGCCCACCGCATCGTGCAGTTCGCTGTGGAGCCGGGCCCGCTCCGCCACCCGGACGCGCTCGGCCAGCAAAGCGCGCTCCCGCCGGGACTGGCACGCCCGCTCGGCCGGCATGTCCCTGCGGGCCTTCCGGATCAGCGTGAGCAGGACCAGGAAAGCCAACCCCAACAGGACCGGAGGGAAGAGGAGTTCCGGCGAGGGGCGGAGGACCGACCGCCAACCGTCCCGGACGAAGAGGGCCTGGACCACTTCAACTGCCGTGATGGCCCACGCTATTGCCAGGTCGGACCGGGAGACCGGGAGCAGACCGTGTAAGCGCGTCCGCCGTCGGCCCACCGCATCGGTGCTCTTCATATCGACCCGGAAATGCCGCCCAATGCGTGCTTCGACTGCGGCGGCGCTCCTGGGGGCCGTAAGGGCGTGCAGATACGTCTGCAGAGCACATGTAATCTCGCCATGTGTGACTTCTCCCCGTTAATGAGCGTGAGCCCGTGTGAGCACCATGGTGCCTCAGCTCTCCGCCGACCGGGTTACTCAGGTCGGGAATCGGCCGAGCCGGCGCGGACCGCTGTCCGGCACCCGCCCCTCCCCGGCACTGCCGGGGAGGGGCGGCGTGGTGGGGCGGGTCGCCACGGTCGATGCCGTGTCCCGCTTGTCAGAACAGGCCCTGGGTCAGTGCCACCGAGTCCGGTACGGCGACCTCTTCGGGTGCGCTGAGCGGCTGGATGCCCAGCATCTGCTGGGTGACGTAGTGGGCGGACATCATGACGCCCTCCTGCCGGCCGGGGTGGCGAGATCTGGTCGCCCGTGAGGTAGAAGATGTCCTTCCCCTCGGGCTGGAGCAGCTGCCGGTAGGCCTCCAGCGGTGCCGGGACAGTTCAACCGGCACGATTGGGCATGTCCCGGGTGCGCATGCGGGAGCAGGCGCACACTGGTTCCTCCCGGGGGTCACCAAGTCGTCCTGGTGATGTCGTGGTGCTCACGGTGTCGCAGCCACTCGCAGCCGGCCGAGCCGGAGGAGGCGAGATCGGGCGAGGGCAAAGCCCGCGTCGGCGGACAGCGGCGGGCGGGCCGCCACCTCCTGGAGGCTCTCCCCGTCCGGAAGGTTGATGGCAGTCAGGAACTCACCATCGTGCGGGTGGCTGTTCGGTGTGCAAGCGGCGATCAGCTCGGACATGGTGACCTCCCGGTTCGAGGCGGCCGGGGACAGTTGAGACCCGGCCGCGCCTGGCAGCCGGGTCTGCTGACGCGGCAGCGGTGTGGGCTCCCTTACGGTCGTGCCTGCGGGGGCAGGGTGAGAATTTCGGCTCCGTTGTCGGTGATGGCGATGGTGTGCTCGCTGTGCGCGGTCCGGCAGCCCGTCGCGCTGCGCAGCGTCCAACCGTCGGCGTCGGTGACGAGTGTGGCGGTGTCGGCCATGACCCAGGGCTCCAGGGCGAGCAGCAGTCCGGGGCGCAGCTTGTATCCGCGGCCGGGCCGTCCGGTGTTCGCGATGTGTGGGTCCTGGTGCATGGTCGAGCCGATGCCGTGGCCTCCGAACTCGGTGTTGATCGGGTAGCCCGCCTCGCTGAGGACCGTGCCGATGGCGTGGGAGAGGTCGCCGATGCGCGCCCCGGGCTTGGCGGCGGCGATGCCGGCGGCGAGTGCACGTTCGGTCGTATCGATCATCGCGACGCTCTTCGCCGGCCTGGCCTTGCCTACCAGAAAGCTGATCGCGGCGTCCGCGGCCACCCCGCCCCTGGATACGGCGAGGTCGAGAGTCAGCAGATCCCCGTCCGCCAGCGTGTAGTTGTGAGGCCGCCCATGGAGCACTCCGTCGTTGACGGCCGTGCAGATGTAGTGCCCGAACGGGCCGCGCCCGAAGGAAGGCGCGTAGTCGACGTAGCAGGACTGTGCTCCCGCCTCGGTGATCATTTCCTTGGCCCACTGGTCGATGTCCAGCAGATTCGTCCCGATCGTGCTGCGCTGCTTCAGCGTGTGCAGGATGTCTCCGACCAGGGCGCCGGTGCCCCTCGCCTGCTCAAGCCGCGCGGAGTTCAGGATCTCAATCATGGGGGGCCTCTCGTGTACGTCCAATAACTATCCCGGTCTAACTGTACCGGTATTAGAATGGGGTCATGGTCAGGTTGCCGCTCACCCCCGCCGAGGTAGAACGCGGACAGCGCCTTGGCGCCCTGCTCCGCCGAGCCCGGGGCTGCCGCTCGATGCTGGACGTGGCGCTCGCTTCGCACATCTCGCCGGAAACTCTGCGGAAGATCGAATCCGGCCGTGTGGCTACTCCCGCCTTCCCGACCATCGCAGCGATCGCCGACACCCTCGGCCTGTCTCTCGACGCCGTCTGGGCCGAGATCAGCCAGGCGGAGCGAACCGTCGAGGATCAGTCGGTCTTGCCTGTCACACGGCACCCATCGCTGGTTTCGTAACGCCGCACTCCAAGACTCAGCGGTTCACTGACCGCGCTGTGCCGGTACTCCTGCGCGCACGCTGTTCACCTCTTCGACCAGCCTGAGCACCGCCTCGCGGACCTCGGCGGCTACACCGCCCCGGCCGCCTGCCGGCTCCGTCGCTTCCTGCCCGAAGGCCGACCAGATGCTGGACGGGTTGGTGCTTTCAGCACCCGCTACATGGACGCCGCCGTCAACTGGCTGTGCACGGACGGTTTCGACCTCCGCGACCAGGACCTCGTCTGCTTCTCCCTGTTCGCTGGACACCGCGTCAAATGCCCGGTCGCTGCCCGTTCCGGCTTCCCGGCCTGCCCGACAGGCTGCACCTTCGGGTGATACGGAGGCCGCAGATGAGGCGTAAAACCTAAATGTCACTCAAATGGGTTATCAGTGCGCATTGAGCTGCGGCGATGCGCGGGGATTCGTCAAGGTTGATGGCAACCTGGCACCAGCCGGGCCCCGCCTCCGGCGCTTGGCCGCTTGCGGCAGGCCAGAGCTCAGCACTCTCCGACGTATTACGGACGGAGCCAGAGCCGGATCGCACACATGGCCGCAAGGCCGCAGCCAACCGCCAGGCGCATCGGGCTGGGACACGAACTGCGCCAGCTCCGCAAGGCGGCCGGTCTGACGACCGCTGAGGCAGAAGTAGTGGGCCTGCACTTCGGCGAGAGCCGCGTTGGACGCCATCGCGAACCCCGGCCCGCTGAGCTCAGGCGTTTTCGGCCATGACGTCGTCCAGCCAGTCGTAGATACGGGCGAAGGCCAGGCGCTGGGCGCCGGCCTGGCAGTGCGCGTCCGCGCCCTGTCCGGCGGTGAATTCCAGCAGCGTCTTCGGGCAGGTCAGATGCTCGTGGAGCAGTTCGGGCTGGCCCTTGAAGAACACGTCGTCGGCGGCCGAGCAGACCAGGGTGGGGCAAGTGATCTTCTCGGCGATGCCGTCGCGCAGGTGATAGCCCAGCAAGGTGGCGAGGAGCTCGCGCGAGGTGTCGCCGCCCATGACGTACCTGCCCTGGTCGGCGACCCAGCGAGTCATGGGGCTGGCGGCCATGGCCGCCTCCACGGCGGCCTCGAATTCGGGGCTGTGGTCGGCGCGCAGCCGCTGTTCGGCCTCGGCGCGGTCGAGGGACAGGAAACGGGCGGCCAGGTCGCCCAGGTCGTAGACGCCGTCGAGGGCGATGACGGCGGCGAGACGGTGATCGAAGGCCGCGGCGCGCGGCGCGAGCAGGCCGCCCATGCTGTTGCCCAGCAGGGCGATCCGGCCGGGATCGGTTTCGGGGCGGGCCAGGACGTAGTCGAGGACCGGGCCGACCACGTTCTCCCAGTCGTGACGGAACAATAGGCCCTGGTGGTGGCGGGTGCCCGGCTGTCCGGGGCCGTCGAAGGACAGCACGTGGTAGCCGCGCTCGGCTGCCGCGGCGGCGGCGCCGAAGTGCATTTCCTCGGCCGTGCCGTCGAACCCGTTGAACATGACCACGGTCGGCCGGGCGGCGCCCGAGTCGTCGGCCCGGTACAGGTACCCCGGCAGCACGGTGTCCTCATAGGGGATCTCCACCGGCTCGATGACGGGAGTGAACAGCGCGGCGGCCTGGCGAAAGCACCTCACCGACGCGTCGTATGCGTGCCGGATACGCGGGTCTGCGGCGTCGCCGTGCAGGAAGAACTCGGCGTTTCGGTAGTAGTTCGACGCCCGCAGGAAGGCGTCCCGGGCGCTGACGCGGTGCCCGCCGGCCAGGGCCGTACGTCCCTCGTCGGCCACCCGGTCGGCGGTGGCGAGCCACTCGTCGTGCCAGCTGTCGTGGTCGCCGGCGGTGATCCGCTCCGTGGTCACCACGACCTCACCGAAGTCGGCGCCGCCGTAGGCGATGTGACCGAAGGACCGCAGCGTCTCGAACCAGAAATGTGAGTTGTGCGGGAAGAACAGGGGCTCCATCGACACTCCTAAAGCAGTTGTCGGCTGCGTTTAGTGGGACTGTAGGGCCGTGGAAACGGCAAACGCAAGTCTCGACTGCGTTAAGGTGAGGGGTATGGAGAAGGAACGACAGCCGGCCCGCCGGCCCGGTGGCCGTGCTGCCCGCGTCCGCGCGGCAGTGCATCAGGCGGTCACCGACCTGGTCGGCGACCGCGGATACGGGAACTTCACCGTCGGCGATGTCGCCGCCCGCGCGTCCGTGGCCGATACGAGCATCTACCGCCGCTGGGGAACCCTGGAAGCCCTCCTCTCGGACGTGGCCCTCACCCGGCTCGCCGCCACCCTCCCCGCCGCCGACACCGGCAGCCTGGAAGGCGATCTGCGCAGCTACGCGGCCACCGCCGCCCACCACATCGCCGGGCCGGACGGGATGGCGGTACTGCGCCTGGCCATCTCCCTGTCCCACGCCGGGCAGCCGGGCCTGCAGGCACGCGACGCGTTCCTCGCCGAGCGCACCCGCCAGCTACAGGTCATGCTCGACCGGGCCCGCGACCGAGGCGAAAACCCGCCGGACGCCCTGGAGGTACTCGATCTCATCCTGTCCCCGATGTACCTGCGCGTCCTGCTCGGAGCGGGCCCGCTCACCCCCGCCTACCTCGACGAACTGGTCGACCGCCTGCTACGCCTGAGCGCCGTCACCGAAGGGTGAAACAGCGACGAAAAGCCACACAGTCCGTGAGACGCGTGAGGAACCCCCGTCGGCTGAAGTGGCTCCGGCGGGGTTCGTTGTGCGAGGGGCTTGGGCTCTGCCCCTTCCTGCACGACCTGACCGGAACCGTCGGACACGCACAGCAGATCCTCACCGTCCGCCCCCTGCAAGCCGTTGGTAGGCCGTTCAGTCACCTGACGGCGGGAACCCGCCCGGCACAGTGGCTCGTACCGGGCGGGCGGGAGGCGGCGCGCACCGCGGGGGCGTGTCAGGTGAGCTGTGCGGCCGTCGTCGTGGCACAGTCCTTGAGCGCGTCCCAGATGCCCTCGCCCAGAGACTTGAAGAGCTCCTCCGGGTGGTTCTGGAGCCAGGAGACGATGTCGTCCCACTTGCCGATCGTGAACTGCTCGTCGAAGTGGAACTGGACCAGGTGCACGTCGAGCAGGTAGGCGTCGCAACTCGCCGTCAGGTGCAGCTTGACCCCGTTACCGTCGATGGTGAGGTCGAAGCCTCCCCCGGCATGGATGCCGACCAGCTTTCCGGCCGGAATCGGGATGCCACCGAGTACCACGCCTCGCGGAATGTCGACGTCGAAGTCCAGCTTGACGTGGGCCGATGCCCGCAGTCCGGTGCTGTTGAGCGTGCAGCTCAGGTCGCTGTGGAGGATGTCCAGCAGATCCGCGGCCACGGTGAAGGCGAAGCCCTCGGTGCCGAGCTCGGCCTCGACCGCGACCCGCGAGAGCCCGAGGAGGTCGAGCCGGCCGGAGAGGTAGAAGATCTTCGCCGGGAGCCGCCCGTTCCGGATGCCCCGGGTGTCGAGGAGGTACTGGGGACCCTTGGTTCCGCTCGCGTCAGAGAGGGTGAAGACGTCGGCCAGCTTCAGCGGTTGGGCGATGTTGCTGTACGCGTAGAGGCCGTCGTCGCTGACGTTGACCTCGAAGCGCCAGTTGTTGCCGAAGAAGTCGATGTCGCCCTTGGCGTAGAAGCCCTGCTTCCATTCCTCGTGGGTCACCGGGTTGGTCCAGGCGCCGGTCGCGGTGACCACGCAGATCGCCAGCTTGTGGAGCACGATCTGCTTCAGGAAGGCGAGCCAGTCCGGCGGGTTGGCAAGGACGGTGAGCATGTCCCAGATCGAGATGCCCTTGTCCTTGTGGACGGTCCCCAGGTCGAAGCGGAAGACGGTGACGAAGGGCTCCGGGTTGAACCCGCCCTCGATGTCGAGGTCCAGGGTGGCCTCGCCGATGACCACCGAACCGCCCGCGCCCAGGGTGAGGCCGGTTTCCGGCCCGTAACCGATCTGCAGGTAGAAGTAGTGGACGTCGAAGCCCTCGACGCCGAAGGCGTTCCTCCACGTGGGGCGGTCGTCGGACGGGGGCGGGCCGGAGAGCCCGGCGAGGCGGCTCGCGGTGTCGCGCACCAGGTTGTCGGTGGTCTCGCTCGCCTGGTGGGGCGTGGCGTCGTGGAGGAGGTGGCCGTCGGCGCCGGGTACCGGGTCGGCGGTGAGCAGGGTGTGTCCGGGGGCCCGGAGGGCGTAGGCCAGCTGGTGCGGCGCGGGCCGTCCGGCGGTCTCTTCCGCCTCGGCGCCGGCGGCGGGCTTGAGCACCAGGAAGAGGTGGAACTCGGTGCCCTTGAGAGCGCCTCCCGCGACGAACTGGAGCTTGGTCGCGGGGGCGGACCCGACGGCCGGGACGGTGAAGATCCAGGAGGTCTGGAGGGACACTTCCCGCTTCGCCGGGCGGAACGCGAGGGTGAGGCCGCCGAAGCCTTCCTTGGTCTTCTGCTCGGCGATGGACGCGGTGAACTCGGAATCCTGGACCGGGGTGGTGAGACGGGCCGTCAGATGGATGCCGCCGGCGTCCTTGAACAGCTCGTTCAAGGGCGCCAGCGGGCCGGTCAGCCCCAGTTCGGTGAAGAACGTGAGGCCCTTGTCCAGCGTGGCGGGGAGGGTGTCCGGCGGGTTGGCCCCGGCATCGACGGTGACCCCGTCGGCCGAGCTGACGGCAAGCCCGGACTTGGCGAAGGTGATGCCGTCGAGGAAGCCGAGCGCCGGTGCCCAGTCCGAGACCTTGCCCGGCGACCACACCCAGTCCTGCTGCCATAACGCGGCGGCGAAGAGGGTGCCTCCCTCCGCCTTCTTGGCGGCCTTGCCGAAGAACGTCAGCTGCGCCCCGTCGAACGTCGCCGTGGTGCTGACCGCCAGTTCGTAGCTCTTCCCCGCGGCCGGCTGCCCCGACAGCGCGCTCCCCAGGCGTACGGTCACGGCCGGGTGGAGGAGGCGGACCTGCGGCAGGCCGTCGGGCAGGGGCACATCGGCCTGACAGGCGAGGGACTTCAGGAGTGCGGTCAGGTCGACGTCGGGGAAGGCCCCATCGAGCTCGAAGGCACCGGGGAGCGTCCATTCGGCGGCGAACTTCATGACGGAGCCGTTGCCGCCGCCCTCGGCGGGGCCGAGCTCGGCCTTGGCCGACAGCGTGCCGGTGGTCCGCGAGCCGCCGTTCCCGGCACCGGCTGCGCCGTCCGGCTGCTGCACGACGTCACCGCCGGTGCCCTCGTTGCCGGTGCGTGCCAGCTTCAGGCCGGCTTCGGTGAGGCCGATACGGGCGGCGCCGACATCGATGTGCCACTCGGAGGTGACGGACGCGTCGACCTCGTACGCGCCCTTCTTGGGCGTAGCGGTGCCGGAGAACTTCTTCAGCTTCAGCTCGGGGGCGCCGGTGAGGTCGGCGTGCGGCAGGAAGTGGCGGAGTACGTCGCGCAGTTCGGCGGGAGTGCTCTCGTCGAGGCTGAGGCGGAACGTGCCGGGCGGTACCTCCGCCGTTGCGTGGAGACTGACGTCGCCGGCGACGGTGAAGTCGCCGTGGCCGGTGACCTTCGCCGCGCGGGACTTCTGGAGCGGTTTCGTCACGGTCAGGGTGGCGCCGACGCCGGTCAGGGCGAGGTCGTCGCCCACGATCGGCCAGGTGGTGCCGGGCATGGTCTCGACGGTCGCGGTGACCTGGGTCAGCGCTGCCGGCAGCCCGCCCTTGCCGAACGCTGCGGGGTCGATGGTGGCGGTGATCCCGGTGAGGCGGACCGAGTCGCCGAGCGCGAAGCCCTCCTGGTCGACGAGCTGGTGGACCGCGGGGCCGGTGCCCTTCCACGCGGCGAGGTCGCCCGGGGCGAGCTGCCCGGGTAGCCGGTCGGCGCTGAGGATGAGCGCACCGCCGCCGGAGGGCAGCGGGGTGCTGATCGTCGTCCCGGCCGCCTGCCCCAGAACCAGGTCCGCGGCCAGCCGCAGACCGTAGGTGACCGGGGAGCCGTTCGCCCCCTCTCCGCGCGATCCGGCCCACAGGGAGAAGGAGGCGGAGAACTCCCCGTTCGGCTGGGGCGTCGAGCGCAGGGCGATGTCGGTGCGGACCTCGCTGTCCGGGCCCTTGACGGGACGCCGTACAACCGGTCCGGTCAGCGACAGGGTTCCGGGCCGGGGCCGGAGCAGCGCGGCGAGGGCGCCGAGTTGCCCGGGGTCGGTGACTTCCGGGGCGTGGAAGGTGAGGCCGGGGTCCAGTGCCGGGTACCCGTCGCGGGCGGGCCGGGCCACCGAGGTCAGCAGCAGCGCGGGTGGTGTGGGGTAGGCGAGGGTGGCCAGGTCGGTGCCGTCGGTGGCGGGGAAGGAGGTGGCGAAGGTCCAGCCCGTGGGCAGGACGAGCGGGACGTAGAGGGTGGGTTCGTGGTCGACGGGGTCGAGGCCGAATGCGATCCCGTGGACCGGCTGGTCGGTGAGGCCGAGGCCGGTGACGGTGAGCGTGCCGTGCACGATCACGCTGTCCTCGCGGTCCTCGCGCTGCAGGTCGGTGACGGTGAGCGTGCCGTCGAGCCAGGTGCCGATGAGTGCGACGGCGGGCCCGGTTCCGAGGTCGGCGGCGGGGAGCGTGAGGGTGCTGTCCTGAGTGTGCCGGGTGATCAGGGCCCGGAGTTCTTCGAGCGTCATGGATGAGTTCAGCCCTCGAGCTTGGTGTGGATGACCGCGCGGGCGTTGTCGGTCAGTTCCTTGGCGAGGTCGGCACGGTGCGCATCCGCCGCTTCCTGCACACCGTTGATGATCTTCTGCTTGATCTCGTCCTTGTTCAGCACCTGCTGGATGACCTTCTCCAAGGGGCTGGGCTCCTTGAGGCGGATCGTGACCTGCAGGTCCTTCGTGGCGAGGGCGAGGGTGAGCGAGTCCAGGCCGATGGTGAGCTCGTCGGCGTCGCGGCCGGTGACGGACAGGCCGGCGCTCGCCGAGGGCTGGTCGATGGTGACGGTGAGGTCACCCTGGATCGTGTCGTCGTCGCCCGCGGCGCTGCCGCGGGTGTCGGGGAAGGAGACGACGACCGTGCCGGTGAGGGTGAGCGGGGGCGCGGGAACCTTCGCGTCGCCGGGGAGCCGGCCGAACCTCAGGGTCGCCCCGATGCCCCCCTCGGTGAGGGCGGCGTCCTTGACGGGGATCAGGACGTTGGAAATCCCCTTGATCGTGCCGCTCTTGAAGCTGAGGTCGGCTGTCGCGACGCCGATCTTGTACGAGCCGAGCTCGATGTCCCCGACGCCGTACGGTTCGAGCACCGGGCCGGTCGCCCCGAGGACGACGGACGGGGGGTAGAAGCCGGAACCGGTGTCGTTCACGGAGGCCCGCAGCCGGTCGAAGAGGTAGATCTCCAGCGGTCCGTACTTCCTCGGGAAGCCGCAGTCGTCCGACGGGAGGGTGCCTGCCGGCACCGCCCCGAGCACCCCGTCGAGCGCCTTGGCCAGCTGGGCGGTGACCGTGGTGGAGAACTCGTCGTGGAAGGAGGGCTGGGCCAGGGTGTCGACAAGCTTCGCGGTGAGGGCCTGGCCGGCGTCGGGGCTGTTGAAGGCGTCGGCCGCGGCCTGTTTCCAGGTTCCGAGGGTGTTCTCGTCGATCGTGCTGCCCTCGATGGTCAGGGACTTCTCGTCGAGGTGGAACGTCGGCTGCGACGCGACGGTGATCGACTCGACGGTCAGCTGCGGGGTGCGGTCCGCGCCGGTGCCGGTGGTCTCGGCACCGAGGACGACGTCGAAGGCGAGGTTCTCGGCCGTCACGGTGAACTGGCCGTGGCCCTCGATCTCCTGGCGCGGCCACTCCACCCCCTCCAGGCCCTTGACCACGACCTTCGTGGGCGGCTTCAGGTCTCCCCCGTCCCCGTCCCCGTCCCCGTCCCCGTCCCCGGGGTCGTCGACCACCACGACGTGCTGCACCAGGCTGTACGTGCCCTGGATGGCGATCTGCTTCTTCCACCCGTGTGTGCCGTACGCCGCGGTGGTGACCCGGACCGTGCCCCGGTAGCCGCTGTCGACGGGGGTGAGGTGCTGCAGCTCCCCGACCGAGGCGTTCGGCAGCCCGTCCACGGTGAGGGTGGTCAGCGACAGCGAGGGGTAGGGGCGGTCGGCGTCGCGCTGGCTGGTGAAGGCGTCGAGGCTGTCCGGGAGATCGGGCACGCCGCGGTCCTTCGCGTCGTCGAAGGCGGCGCCCACGAAGATCCACCACGCGGAACCGATGGTGTCGCCGATCGTCTTCCCCTCGGTGCCGTCGAGCTGCCCGATGTCCCATCGGTCGACGGCCAGGGGATTCAGCGTGTGGCCGTCGGCCGTGCGGACGTCCTTGAGGACGGTGGGCAACCAGTAAGGGCTGTCCGGGTTGTTGATGCGCTTGTACATGGTGGCGTAGATGAAGTCGACCAGCTCGGTGGCCACGGACCTCTCCTTCGGGGGCTCGGTGTACTGGACCGGGACGGGCCGCCGTGCTGCTCAGACCCCGCGGTCCACGACGTGCAGGGCCAGGTCTTCGAGGGCGTAGCGGTACCGTCCGGCCGGGAACGGGCGCAGCAGCTCGACGGCCTCCAGCGCCTGGCCGCGGGCATCGGTGTACGCGCGCGAGAAGCCGGCGCCGCCGCGGACCTCGGCGAGCGTGCGCTCCAGGGCGGCGGGATCGGTGGCCTCGCCGCGCATGATGCGGCTGACCGTGTGGTCCGGACCCCACTCCTGCATGGCGTAGATCAGGGGCAGGGAGGCGCGGCGGCGCAGCAGGTCCATGCCGCGTGGCTTGCCGGAGCCGGACTCGTCCTGGGCGAGGTCGAACAGGTCGTCCATGACCTGCAGGGCGCGCCCGAGCCGGCGGCCGTAGAACCCGGCCCGGCGGGCGTCGCCGCTGCGCCCGTCGGCCAGCGTCACCCCGGCCTCGGCCGCGAGCCCGAACAGGGCGGCGGTCTTGCGGTCGGTGGTGCGCCAGTAGGTCCTGGCCAGCAGCTCCGGGTCCTGCGAGAGGTCCGTACGCAGCTCGTCGAGCTCCCCGCAGCCGATCTGGAACGCGGTGTCGAGGACGAGCTCGACCAGGCCCATGTCGCTGTCCCGGTCGATCGTCCCCACGAAGCCGCGGATGGCCTGGACGAACTGCAGGTCGCCGACGAGCACCGCGGCCTCGGTGCCCCGCGCGGCGTTGACCGAGGGCAGACCGCGGCGCAGGGCGGCGCCGTCCACGATGTCGTCGTGGATCAGCGTCGCCACGTGCAGCATCTCCAGAGAGACGGCGCCCTGGAGCACCTTGTCGGGAAGCGGCGCGGGGCCGTGCACCATGCGGGCAGCCAGCAGCAGGACGGCCGGGCGCAGCCGCTTGCCGTGCCGGTACAGGGCCCGCTCGCCGTCGGTGAGGTACTCCTGCTGCGGGGCCAGCGCCTGCTCCAGGAACGCCTCGAAGCGCGGCTCGTCGTCGGCGAGAAGGTTCGTCCACACCCCGCCGAGGACGTTCTCGGCGGGGGCGGTGGTGTCGAGGATGAGCACGGGTCAGGACCGCCCGTCCTGCGGGAGGGCGTAGCCGGCGATGCCGGTGAGGGCGGCGTGGCGGACGTTCTCGGCGATGGCGTCCTGCAGCAGCGTGTGCACGAACCGCATGGCGGCGAGGCGTTCGCGGGCCACGTCGGCGGCGCTGCCCTGCCACTGCTCGTCGTCGATGCTCAGAGCGAGGCCCGGCAGCTCGACCGTGACGTCCGCCGGTGCGCCGTCCGGCGCGAGGCGGGTGGTGATGCGGACGTCCTCCAGACGCGCCGCGCAGTCGCCGGTGTGCAGGGTGTCGGTGGCCCGCGGCCCTTGCTGCGCCTCCTCGTGGTAGGCGGCGGCGCCGATCTCGTGGACGATGGCGCGGTCCTCGACGGACAGCGCGATCCAGTCCTCCTGCTCCTGCGGCTGGTCCTGCTGTTCCGCCCCGGGTGCCTGGACCTCCCCGTCGGTGAACATGGCGAGTCCGTTGTAGCGGGCCATTTCCCCGTGGGAGACCGCCGGTGGTTCCCCGGAGTGCTGGTCGATGGTCGTGTAGACGTTGTCCTGGGTCATCGGGGTGGTCTGCGAGCCGTCGTTGCCGGTCTGCTGGACGGACTTGGAGAAGCTCTCGGCGGCCGTGGCCGCAGCCGCCAGACGCTCGGCCTTCGCGGGATCCTTCCGCTTGATCCGGGCGGCTTCGGTGGTGAGCGCGGTTTGCACCGTGGTCCGCTGCTGCCAGGCGTGCCCGTTGTACGTGACGCCCTCGTGCGGGTCCTGCCAGTTGTTGACCTGCTGCGGGTCGTCGGTGGACGGGCGGGCGCCATCGGCCGTTTCCGGATCCGTTGCGTCGTAGGTGTGCTGCGACATGCGCTGGGTGACGCCCTTCTCGGCCCACTTCTTGCGGAGGGCGGAGGACACCGAGGAGCTGCCGTTGAAGATGTCGTAGTAGCTCTCGTTGTGGGTGCCGTACTGGATGAGGACCTTGCGGCCGTTCTCGGTCTTCATCAGCTTGGTGCGGTGGGCGTCGGCGCGGCCGGTCCACCTGCGGATGGTCTCGTCGTCCGGGTGGCCGGGGGTCGCGGCGCGGGCTCCGGCGGGGAGCGTGGGCTGACGTGCTTCCTCCGAGAGCGGGCGGAGGTTCCCTGCGGTGTCGATCTCCCGGATCTCGTCGGGCCGGGTGTCGAGGGCGTAGCGGCCGGTGAGGATGAGTGCCGGGATGCGGTGGGTGATACGGCGGGTGTCGCCGCGGGTCTCCTCGGAGAGGGCCTCCGGCTGCCCCTCGGCGCGTAACCGGAGCGCGCCGAGGCGGAAGCTCAGCGATCCGGTGGGGTAGTTGAGGGTGTCGGGCATCTCCACGCTGCGGGCGAGGGGGTAGCCGGGTGTGTCGGCGAGGTGGAGCGTCTCGGCCTCGCGGCCGGGCCGGGCGTCGCCGGACTGCGGGGGCTGTGGCGTGCTCAACGGGTCTCCTGCGGTGGTCGATCGGACATGAGAGGGCGGTGCGGCCGGGGCTGGCCCCGCCGGGCGGTGCGGAGACCGTTCAGGAGACGACGAACATGCCGCTGACCATGAGCATCCCGTCGTGGGAGCCCAGTTCCGGCGACGTCAGCTTCACGGACACGGTCTGGCCCTGGACGGTGACGTCGGTGCCCAGCGGCTTGTCGAGGGGGATGTCGACGCTCTTCTTGCCCTCCAGCGCGTCCTTCAGGACGGCCGGGGCCGCGGCGGCCAGCAGATTGGCGGGCGCGGCGGCCAGCTTGGCGGCATCGGACTTGGGGTACAGCCAGAGCGAGTTGAGGACGATCTTCTCCAGGGTCGCGGAGAGGGCCGTGTCCGTCAGGCCGGTGGCCTTCAGGGTGACGTTGGGTTCGGTCGGGTCGAGGACGACCTCGAAGTCGAGCAGCGGATCCACAGGGCGGACCTCCTGGGTCGCAGGGGACGGGTGCGGGACGACGGTGCGGGACCTACGACTCCTGGGACGCCTTGAACAGTGCGCAGCCCTTGCCTGGGGCGATGGGGAACAGGTCCAGCCCCACGGACCAGGGGATGTCGAAGTCGGCCGAGACCGTGGTCGGGTCGCTCTCGTCGACCTTCACGTTGTCGGCCTTGCGGAACGTGGCTTTCCACCAGACCGAGGCGACGCCGGTCAGGGTCCTGTCGTCGTCGGCCAGCTTCGTGTCCCGCCACTGGTCGAGGGCGCCCTGCAGCAGCCGGGCCAGGAGGTCCCGGCCGACGAGGAGGAAGACCTGCTTGTCCGACGGCCAGTCCGCGGCCGTACCGGCGGTGGGGGTGAAGGCCGTGGACCGGCTCGGGCTCGCGGTCGCCGTGAGGACCAGGTGGGTCCCGGTGACGTCCAGGAGGACGGGGGTGAGGGCGACCTGCTGGCCGAAGAGGTCCTGGGCGGGCAACTTCACCCCGTTCACCAGGTGTTTCGCCTGGTCTAGGACGTTCGGCACGATCACCTTCTCGACCATGATCCTCGTGTACGCGTCCGGGATCTCGGACAGCCACACGCCGAGCGGGACGACGCTGATGCCGCCGCCGTCGACCTTGGCCTGGACCGCGACTTTGACCTCGCTGACGCCCTGGGGCAGGGCGTCGCCGGCGATGGTGCCGTTCACCTGTAGCTGCGGGACGTGGACCTGCAGGACTCCCGAGTCGGGCAGGTCCGTGACGCCCTGCGCCTTGATCATCTTGTTCCAGAGATCGGCGTCCGGCTTCCGCAGGGTGAGCCCGGGCGGCTCGAGGAAGTCCCAGGCGAAGGTGTACTCGACGCCTCCGATGGTCTCGGGGCCGTAACTGCCCTGGAACACCGCACGGTGCTGGCTGTGCAGGTTTGTGATACCCGAGTTGAGAGCGTCGGCGTGGATTCCGAGTGCGAGATCATATGGCGTTTCGGTCACGGTACTTGATCTAAAGGCTGTGCGGAGCGAGAGACAATCGGTTCCCGGCCATTGTCCGGGAACGGTCACCAGAGCGAATAAAAAGAGCCGTGCCGGTATTGCCATTTGCGTCGAATTCGATGCCGTACATGCGCAGCGCAAAGCCGATCAGGTGGCGCTGCGGCGGAAAACTGCCGAAATGCAGCCGGTGCCGGAGGGGCGGCCGGACGGAAACACGACCCCGGCCGGAACGCGTCCGGTCTCCGCGTACGGACATGCGTTCCGGTGCCGGGCGCGAGGCGGGAAGTCCTGGGCCCGGCACCGGCTCCGTGGTCTCCTACCGCTTGGTGACGGTCACCGTGCCCTGGAGCGCGAGTGCGTCACCGAAGCGCGCGAGGGTCAGGTCCGTCGGCGTCACGTCGAGGTGGACGGGCTCGACATCGACGGGGATGGCCGGGAAGTTGCCCACCGGGAACTCGACGCCGCGCAGCGCACTCCCGACGATGCCGCCGAACGTCGACGACAGGGCGTCGACGACCCACGAGACGATCACGCTGACGATGTCGCCGCGCGTGGGCACGAGCTTCAGATCGAAGGAACTCACCTCCACGGCAGTGGCCTTGAGCGTCGTCCCCGACATCGCCAGCGTCAGCGTGACGGTGGGGTCGGGCTCCAGGTGGAGGTCGAAGAACGCGTCGGTCGACCCGCCCCAGAGCCAGTTGATGCCGGCGCTGCCGCTGCCGGAGACGGAGGTGCGGACGCGTACGGTCGGCACGTCGTCCCACACCACCTCGCACCGGACGTGGTGAATGGTGATGTCTGCCTTGTAGTACCCGCTGCTGCCCAGAAAGTCCTTGTGATCACCGGCATGGAAGGTCTTCCCCTCCAGGTACGCGGTCGCCATCCGCGCGATCTGCTCGACCGCGTCCCGCCCGAGCACGGCGAAGAAGGGGCTCTCGGGCCAGCTGTCGGGGAAGGGGGGCTTGGGGATGCCGTGCTCGGCCAGGTTCAGGGCGGCCACGGCCCGCTGCGGCTGGATGACGGGGACGGGCGTCGACAGGGACAGGCCCGGCATCTGCGGGGCGGGCAGGGTGATGCCCGACAGCACTTTCCGGGACTGGTCCAGGACGTTGGGCAGCACCACCTTGTCCAGGAAGATCTTGTCGACCCTGCTCGGGGCATCGGCGGTGGCGCCGAGGGGATTGAGGCTGAACAGACCCGTTTGCGAGGTTACGGCCTGGACCTGGACGGTCACCGCGATGTCTTCCTCCGCCGGGTTCCCGTCCCCGGAGTCGACCTTCACGTGAACCAGGTTCAGCCGCACCTGGAAGGTGCTCCCGTCCAGCGAGTCGCGCAGGGCGGCGACGTGCTCGGCCAGCTCACCCTCGGCCATCCCGCCCGCGGCCGGCCCCTCGGTGAGGCGGGACCGTAAGGCGGCCTCGGACTGCGCCGGCGGGGTCAGGTCGAAGACCGGGGCCTTCTTGACGTCCCAGGAGACCGTGAAGGTGACCTGCTCCACGTCGAAGGGCTGGGAGCCGGTGAAGTACTGCGGATAGAGCTGTCCGTAGACCTCCTTGGATGTCGCGTTCACGACGTCGACATTGGCTCCCACCATGAGGTCGCAATTCATACGCGCTCCTTTTTCCATTCTGTACCACTGATTCGCAGTCGCCCCATGGAAAACAGCCCGGACAGCGGCCTCGACACGGCGACTCCGGGCATGACAACGTGACCGACCTGGGCGACGGGTCAGATAATGAAGCTACGGCCGCGGCCCGTTCAAGACCGCAGGAGAAATCCCGACACATCTCCGACGCCCGGACACCTCCGAAACCGGCCCGTCGACGCCCGCCGGCTTCCCGCTTTCGGCACTGTGCGATGTCCTCGCCAAGTGACGGTGTTTGGCGCGATCCGGCGCCGACACCAAATCGGAACCGCTCTATGCCTAGAACACAGCCCGGGCGGTGCTGAGCGGGCGGGCACGCGCGTGCTTGCGGAACGCCACGCCCCGCAGCTGCTCACTGTGGTGGGCATCGGCCCGGATACGGCCGTCACTTTGCTGATCACGATGGGGGACAACCCGGAACGTTTGCACAGTGAGGCATCCTTCGCCGCGCTGTGCGGGGTCAGCCCCGTAGAACGCTCCTCGGGCAGTCGGCAGTACCGTCACCTCAACCGCGGAGGCGACCGGCAGGCCAACGCCGCCCTCCACCGGATCGTGCAGACCCGCCTACGCTGCGACCCACGCACCCAGGACTGCTACGAACGCCGCACCAAGGAGGGCAAAACCCGACGCGAAATCGTCCGATGCCTCAAACGCTACGCCGCCCGCGAGGTGTTCCACCTGGTCAGGCCCACACAGTCATGACCCCCGTTGTAGGGGCAGTTGTGGCCGGGGATGGTGCGTTGCTGGTACCCGCAGAACTCCCCGTGTTCAGGAGCTCAGTTGCCTCGGGCGCAGTCGTAGAGGGTGAAGCTTCCGTCCGAGTTCCGGCCGTAGGCGCTTGGGGGGACGGGGGTGCAGGTTTTCTTCACCCAGGCCGATGCCGGTGTGGACGGGCGGCGCGTGGTGAGCAGGGCGTAGCGCAGTTGGTGGGTGGAGACCAGGTCGCTGAGCTGTGGTGCGGTCGGGTAGGGGGTCAGGCCGGTGAAGCCGCCCATGACGAGCATGGGTTGGGGGGTGGCGCGCAGCAGGGGCGCGGCGCCGTAGGCGGCTTGGGTGGCGAGCAGGTACTTCTCTCCGGAGCGGTGTGCGAAGAGGTAGTTCAGGAGCGCGGTGTCCCGTGGGGATGGTTCGTTCAAAGGGTTTCGTCGGATCTTGGCCCGGTGGCCTTGCACATCCTGGTAGCCGGGGCCGACCGGTCCGGCCAGTGGTTCTATCGGTGAGCCGGGGTAGTGCGGATTCAGGCAGGATGCGGCCCAGACGGCCGGGGCGAGCAGTACGGCCGTCAGGGACGCTGCCAGGGCACCGTGCACCGCCCTTCGTGGGGTGCGTGGCCCGCTGGTCCACAGACCGACGGACCCGCACATGCCGAGCATCAGCACCATCGGCAGCAGCCAGGGCGCGAATTCGCTGTGCGGGCCTTCAATTGCCGTGGTCCAGAGGGCTGTTATCCCGACTGCGATGGGCAGTGCCGCCCGGCGTCGGCCACCGGCGCGGTACTCGGCCCAGAAGAGGGCGACTCCGCTGCCGGTGAGCGCGGCCAGGGCCGGGGCCAGTACGGTCGTGTAGTAGCCGTGGTTGCCGTTGGAGTTGCTGAACACCAGGATGTGCATCCCCAGCCAGCCGCCCCAGAGCAGGAACCCTGTCCGTGGCCCGTCGGTGCGCGGTTGTCCGGTGCGCCACCACACGCCCAGTGCCAAGGCCAGTACGGCGAGCGGCAGGAGCCAGGCGATCTGCGGGCCCACGGTCTGGTTGACCACCATGGTCCAGCCCGTGTTCCCGGTGGTGCGGCTGGCGGCGGTGCCGGCGACGGCGCCCAGCGCGTGCGGGTCGTCGCCGAAGCGGCTCAGCCCGTTGTAGCCGAAGACCAGAGTGAAGGGGTTGTTGTTGGCGGTCCCGTCGACGTAGGGACGGTTCGTGGCGGGGGAAGCCCATACCAGCAGAAGCCAGGAGCAGGAGACGACGAGTGCGGCCGTCCCGGCGAGCAGCAATCGTCGGGCCCGGTCCCACCGGGAGCCGGGCGCTGCCAGTTGGTACACCGCGGCGAAGACCGGCAGGACGAGCCACGCCTGGAGCATCTTTGCCTGGAAGGCCAGTCCGACCCATGTCCCGCAGACGAGCAGCGGAAGCAGTCTCCGGGTGCGGACGGCCTTCTGTAGCGACCCTGCCGCGAGGACCAGCAGCAGGACGAGCAGGGTGTCGGGGATGTTGTGCCGGTTGAGTGCGACTGTGGCCGGGGTGAGGGTGAGTGCCAGCGCGGCGAGCAGCCCTGCGAGGGGGCCGGCCCAGGCACGGACGATCCGGTGCAGCGCCCAGACGGCGAGTACGCCCTCCAGCACCTGCGGCAGTACCGCCGCCCAGTTGTACGGTCCGAGGAGCCTGACGGAGAGGGCCTGCGGCCACAGCGCACCGGGGATCTTGTCCAGGGTGATCGAGCCGCTCGGGTCGAGCCCGCCGAAGAAGAAGGCGTGCCAGTCCGCTGCCATCGACCGCACAGCCGAGGTGTAGTACGGGTGCACCGCGGCACGGTCGATGGCCCAGGTGTAGAGCACCGCGGCAAGTACCAGGATCAGCAGCAGGGCGTATGACTCCCGGCCGATGCGGATCCGTTGACGGCGCTTGGCGTGGACGGCGCCTCTGATCGAGCGCGAGCGGTGGCGGCGGTCGGTGGCGTCCTGGGTGACGGGGGCGGTGGCCATGGCGGGGTCTCTCCTGGGGCGGCGGGCTGGGGGCGTCGGCTTCACAGGCGGCGGGCCATGCGGAACCCTTGGGCGTAGAAGCCATGGCCGTCGAGCGTCGCGCGGCCGGCCAGGTCGCCCATGGTGGGCCCGTTGGCCCGCGAGCGGCTGGAGTAGAAGCGCGGGCGCCCGTCAGTGTCCGGCCCCAGATATATGCCGCAGTGGTCGATGCCGTGCGGTCTGCCGATGTCGATGGCGAAGAAGACAAGGTCGCCGGGGAGCAGCAGGCTGAAGTCGGCAGGTGGCCGGCCGGTGTTCGGTATCAGCAGCACGCCCGGGGCCCGAGAGGCGATCGCGTAGGCCCGGCGGGGCAGGCCGATCCCCGGGCTGTTGGTGGCGTGCATGGGGTAGCCCATCCGGTAGCCCCAGACCAGGCGCATAAAGCCGGAGCAGTCCACGTCCCCGTAGCGCTCCTTCTCCGGGTACTTGCGCATGCCGTCCGGAAAGGTCCAGGGAGTGCCGAGGTAGTCGTAGAAGTCGGACTTCTCATCGCGGTAGTGGAACGACGTCGGTGACTGCCCGGGAACGAGCGGCCCGAAGTGGGCCTTGCCGGCGTAGCGCACACCCGATGCCGTGTGCAGATCGTGTGCCCCGTCGCCGTACTGGAAGGCCACGGCGATGGCGTCCGGACTGCGGTCGGCAAGGGCCTTGGGGAACCACTCCCGGAACCAGCGGGTTCGCTCCTTGCCCTGACTCCATGCGCTGCCCATCAGCCGCACCCAGGCGTCGCTGTGCACCACCGCGCCGGTGGTGCGCGGCTCGCTCCAGGTACGGGTCGGGCCGGTCAGCAGTGCGGTGCGGGCGCCGTCGGTGAAGGTGGCCAGCTCGCGGTCGTCGGCGGCGCGAACCACCGTACGGGCGGGCGCGGCGCGGCGCTCGAAGCGGTAGCTGCCGGCCGGTACGGCGAAGTCACCGCCCGGTACGCCGCTTCCCAAGTGGTGCCATGCGTATCCGGTAACCGCTCCGGCAGCGGCCAGGCCGGCGGCGCATGTCAGGATCTGACGGCGACTGGGCCTGCCGGGCGGGGTGGGGCCGGTCCCCATGGTGCACCTCCTCTACGTATGCGTACGGACGGGTGTGGCGGACGTGTGCGGCTCGTTCAGCCGACGGGCAGTGCACCCAGCAGCAGCCCGGCAACCAGCACCACATACGTGCCGAGGGTCACCGCGGTGGTGGAGATCACGGTGGCCGCCAATGGCTGGCGGACCAGCTGATAGGCGATCAGGCCGGGCACGATGAAGCCCAGGGTCTGGGCGGTATACAGGAGCGGGAACTCGTGCTGGAGGCCGAGCATCACCGTGGTCTGGAGCAGTACTGCGGACAGCACCACGGCGGCGAACAGCCGCTTCCCGTAAAGGATCACATGACGCTGGAGGACCTTGGTCGCGACGAGGGTGAGGGCCGTGATGCCGATCATCATCGCGGCCCGGACCACATCCGTGACCAGGGTCAGCGCCAACCAGCCGGGGGTGATCATGCCGCCGGGAGAGAGGTTGGTGGTCAGATAGCAGATCAGCGAGAAGAGCAGTCCGAGGGCGATCCCCAGTGCGGCGGTCTGCGGAGTGACGATGACGGGGATCACAGCGGCTTCCTTGCGGTCTCGTACCGGGCGTCGGCACGGGTGGGGGAGGGGCTTGGGATATGTGCGCCGGATGTCGGGCCGTTCAGCGGCGCCACCCAGGTGTACGGCACCGGCTCGGGCGGGTGCGCGACCGGAAGCGGCTCGTCGGTGTGGTCCGAGGGCAGCTTGTCGAGGTGCTCCAGAAGCAGTTCGCCCTGGCCGTGGATATTGCCGATGGCCACCAGCGAGGAATCCGGGGCCAGTTCGGCGAGGATGGCATGGGTCAGCTCCTGCGCGTCGCGCCGGTCACCGCCCAGGTCCACCACCCGGCCCGACGAGCCCGGAGGGATGCCGTCGCGGGCGCTCTTGGTGGGATGCCCGATGAGGAAGACCGTCTCCGGGGCCAGATCGGGGACGATCGCTCCCATCTGCCCATTGCGTTCCACCCGGTCGGGGCGACAGTTGATGACCAGGTTCAGCGGGCGGCGGATCGCACCGAGCTCCTCCAGCTGACGGACGTTCATCAATGTCGACTCGGGGTCGTTGGCGGCGAAGACATTGGCGAAGCGCAGCCGCTTGCCGTCCGGTGTGCGGTAGCGCTCGACGGAGAGCACGCCGGGGTCCGGCGGCGCGTCCCACATACCGCGCAGTGCGGTGGCCCGGTCCACGCCGAGCAGTCCGGCCACCGCCAGCGCGATGGCGACGTTCTCCTTGAAGGTGAACCAACTGAACTCGCGCAGCTCCTCGTCGGTGACCGACTCCGGATCGACCGAGATCAGGCGGCACCTCCGTTTGTCCGCCTCCTCCTTGAGGAGGTGCAGCCGCTCCTGCTCGGCGGTGACACAGACCCCGCCGACCGGCATCGACCGGGACAGCGAGCGGGCCACATCGTCCAGCGTCGGGCCCATTTCGGCGAGGTGGTCCTCGCGGACGTTGCACAGCACGCCGATGGTGGAGCGGATCAGCTTCTCCTGGTTGACCTCCTGAAGTGCGGGCATCACCGCCATGCACTCGATCACCAGAGCCTCCGGCCGGTACGCCGCCGCGCGCCGGACGATGCCGATCTGCTCAACGACATTCGCGATGCCGAACTTCCGGTACACCGGTTCCTCGGTGGCATCCGGGTGGATGAACCGGGCAGCGGTGCCGGTGGTCTTGGCCACGGTGACCAGCCCACCCCCGCGCAGTGCCCCCGCGCACAGCCGCGTGATCGAGCTCTTGCCGCGAATGCCGTTGACCAGCACCCGAGTGGGGACCTGCGCCAGCGCGGCGTAATGGCGCCGTTGCTCCAGCACGCCGGCGACCAGCAGCACAGCACAGCTCAACAGCAGCACAACATAGAGAAAAAGCACGTCAGTTGGTCCTTCACTGCTGCGGCGGGCCGCCGGTTCGGAACGATGGGGCAGGGACAGAGGCCACGTAAGCTCGCCCGCCGCCGCGGTCCCGCTCCACCAGCGCCTGCCGGAGCAGTTCCAGACTGCGGGTGACCGAGCCGCACTCGTCGTGGTGGACCGGGTACAGGACGGTGCGGCGGTCACCGCCGGCCAGCCGCTCCGCGCATCCGGTGACGGCGCGCAGCGGCCTGACCACCACGATGTGCAGCCAGCCGAGGCAGGCGCCCCCCACGGACAGGGCGAGCAGCCCGGCCAGCATGGTGCGTGCCTGGACCTGGAATGCCGCCAGTTTGAGGGCTTCGGCGGGCTCGGCGGAGACCACCCGCCAGCCGAGTCCAGCGGCAGGCCCCGTCTGTGCCAGTGGCGCGGCGGCCACGACCGACAGGCCCTCGCCCGGCGCGGTCCCCGCGTGGAGTACGGCCGATGCCGGGTGACCCGCGCCGCCGGGTGCCGCGTCGGTCTTGGTCACCAGACGGGTGAGGTGCCGGCTGGGAAGGGACTGGAAGGCTTGAAAGCCGACGCTCGCCGCGAGCACTCTGTGGTGCTCGTCGGTCAGCCACACTCTGCCGAGCCCCGGTCGGGCAACCAGGTCATTCAGCGCGTCAACGCCGATCTCTGCGACGACTACAGCCGGGGTGCCTTCGGCGTTCTTGACGTCTTTGGCGTTCCTGGCCGGCGGGATCTGGGCGTAGGCGGCGATCGCGGGGATCTTGCCCGACGTCGTGACCTGGGTGACTCCGTCGCCGGTCGGACGGACGAGGGTGTGCAGCGGGTGCTCGCCCGCCCGCAGCATGACGGCACCGGTGCGGTCCAGCACATACAGGGATCGGTACATGGGATGGCCGGCGTGTTCACGTCGCAGAACCTTCGCCGCCCGCTCCCGTGGCGCACTGGTGATGGCTGATGCCATCGCCGCGAGGTCGGCGTGGCTCTGGTCGAGTGACTGCTGCACCCGGTCGGCGGTGGCTTCGGTGCGTGCCTGCTGGTCGGCGACGGCGGCTGCCGGTACGGCCTTGGCTGCCGGTACACGGTTGAGCAGGAACAGCAGCGGTACCCCCCACGCGGCGATCACCAGTGCGCACACGAGCACCAGAGCGCGGGCACCGGGGCGGCGCCGCACTGGCCGCACAGGCTCCGGTCCGGTCTCGCCGAGCAGCTGGCGGCGAATCGCCTCCAGCGCCCGGCCGAGCCTGCCGGGCTCGTCGAACGCGAAGACCGGCACCGACCGCGCCAACTCCTCGCGTTCCCCGGGTCTTTCGCAAACCTTGGCCAGCCGGGCGGCGGACAGGTGCAGCCGCAGCAACGGCCGCTGCATCGTGCCCCACAGCACCAGGGTGACCAGCACGGCGATTACCACCAGCGCACCCGCGGCGGCGAGGGCAAACCACGTATGGTCGACTTTCTCCCTCGCCGGAGCCACATCCCGGAACGTCAGGACGGTCAGCCCCAGGCCGGAGGTGTCGTCCTTGCCGTCCGTCGCGGCGACCGACGCCCACCCCGTGACCCTGCGCAGCCCGTTGTGACCGTCACCGAGCACGCTGCCCGCGACATCGCCGGTGTGAAGGTCAGCGTTCGCGGCGTTCGCCGCAGCGGCGGGCAGCGCGCGGTGGTCGGTAGGGGGCACCAGGGTCGTGCCGGTGGTGGCGGCGGTGGCAACCACCTTTCCGTTCCGGTCCACCAGTTGACCGGTGCGCCCGGCTCCGTACACCGCTGGAGCAGAGATCTTTTCCGAGGCGACAAGTAGCAGTTCGCGTTCCTCAGGGCCCTGGTCCCCTACCAGGTCACCTGCCTGATCGTGGTACTCGTCCTGCTTGCGACCCGGAGCGGGGACGGCCACCCGGGCAAAGAGCAGCAGCCGTGGTGCGGCACTGCCCGAAACGACCAGTCGGGGCGCGATGTTCGCGGTATCGGGCCGCACCAGAGCCGCCGCATCCACCCCGGTCAGCGGCACCGTTTCACCACTGGCCGCCAGCGGTCTGCCGGTGCGCGGGTCGAGCAGCACACCGCCCTCCGCAGGGTGCCCGGTCGGGAGAAGGGACCGCAGTAGTGCCGCCGGATTGCTGCTGCCGGCGGGCGTGTCCGACGCCGCAGAGCGGCGCACTGCCCTGGCTCTTGCGTTGATGGAGCTCCCGACCGAGTCGGCGGCATCCTGGGCGATCTGGCGTTCGGCGTCGCGTAAAGCCTGGGGGACATCCTGTTCGTGAACGGTACTGAGGCCGAGGGCGGTGAACGCGGCAACTGCCAGCAAGGCGCAGAGCAATGCGGCGATCGGTGGGCGGATGCCTCCGAGCAAAGGCATGTCGGCGCGGCGTCGGGTGCGGTGCGGACGGGGCGCGCGGGCAACAGCGTGCAGGGCAGCGTCCTCTCGGCATGCGGGGGGCGGTAGTGCGGCAACTCGATGAGTATGAATACCGGGATCACAGGATAATCACAAGGTGGTTCGTGCTGTGCTCTCCATGTCGGCCCACACGGAACCGGGCTCAACTCACCTTTGGGATAGGTTACTTATGCGTCATCGATCTCATCCCGGCGTGCGGGAAGTCCCAACCTGCCTCCTGGCAGCTCAGATTGACTGCTCGTTACCGGTCTGCATTCGACGCCTCACGCACAGTTGCGGTTGCGCCGAATGCTGCCTCCAAAACGGCCCTTCCGAGGGAATCTACAAACCCACAGGGGCGGTTGGCGAGGCTCTTCAGTTACGAACTGGAGCGTAATAAAAGCGCTCAGTGAAAACGGTGAGCAAATCTTCTGGAGTCTGGATCCGATGGCCACCATCCGACGATGGCGTTAATCAGCCATCTCCCGCAGAGGTGTTCTGACCGGCGTGAGTGTTCCGGAAGCCATCGCGCTGAGGCGATGGAACGGTCGCTCAGGTCGGCCCTCTGCCGGCTCGGTCCTTGCTGCTGCAACTGGTTGCCTGAGGATGTCGAGTGGCCGATCGCCGGCAACTACCACACGTCGTGCCAGGAGTTTTCTCCCGCGCGCATCCGTATGGGCACTCGTCGTTGCTCAACTCGGTAACGTGCTCCACGAGCGCCTACAGATCGTTCCCAGCCATATAAGTCCAGCGAAAAAGACCGGTCGCAGGGACCGGCGGCGGACGGGGCACGAAGTAGACACCGTGCATTTCTGGACGCGTCATCAGTGCTCGCCTCACCAGTCACCGTAGGCATAACTCGCCGCACAATCAGGTGGGTTGGTACGGCCATGGCAAAACTGCCTATACGATGACCGCCAGCCGATCGTTGATCACGTGCCAATTACCACCATGGAGGGGGCTGCCCATGAAGCATGCACGCAGGCGCCACAGCCGGTTGCGCACCCGGGTCGCCGGCACCACAGGACTACTGGCCCTCGCCCTGGGCGCCGGAGTCGCGCCGGCTGTCGCCGCCGGGAAGAGCAATGTTGTGCCCGTGACCGCGGCGGATCCCGGCACGGACGAAGCCCCGGACCAGGCGGCGGCCTTGGACGCGGCGCAAGCTGCGGGCCTGGTGCCGTCCTTGGACGACGCAGCGGAAACCCCGCGCCTTGCGGCGCAACCCCAGCGCCATGCGGCGCCCGTGGCCCCTGCCCCGGCACCGGCCCCGGGCCAGCTGACTCTCCCCGCCCCGACCGGGCGGCATGGCGTCGGTACGGTCGACCTCCACCTGCGCGACTCAAAACGCACGGATCCGTGGGTGCCCGGACAGCAGCGCGAGCTGATGGTCTCGCTGTGGTATCCGGCCACGGACACGTCCCGCTATCCCGCCGCCCCCCTCCCCAACAGCCCTCAGGTGCTGCCGGGCGGGGTGACCATGCCCACCACTGCCGGTCATACCGGCGCCCCGGTTGACCGCAAGGCTGGCAAGCTGCCGGTGCTGCTGTACTCGCCCGGCGGGCGCGGGAACCGGGGGACGGGGACCGCACTGGTTCAGGACCTGGCCAGCCGCGGCTACTTGGTCGTCACCATCGACCACACCCACGACACCGGCGACGTGGTGTTCCCTGGCGGGCGGCATGAGGGGAGCATGCTGCCGCCAGGCACCAAATCGCGCGACTTGATCGACGTCCGGGCGGCGGACTCCCGCTTCGTCCTCGACCAGCTGGCCGAGATCGCCCGCGGCCACAACCCGGATGCGGAACAGAAGCCCCTCCCCACCGGGCTGACGCGGGCCGCGAGCACAAAACATGTCGGGATGTTCGGCGCTTCCCTCGGCGGAGGATCGGTGGCCGCTGCCATGCAAGGGGACTCCAGGATCGACGCCGGCGTGAATCTGGACGGCCAGCTCTTCGGCTCGTCGGAACACCAGCGCCTCGACCGCCCCTACATGCTGTTCAGTTCCGAGCACCACAACCGCGACACCGACGGGAGCTGGGAGCGGCTCTGGGACAACCTGCACGGAGAGCGGCTCGACTTGAAGCTGCGCAACTCCGGACACAACTCCTTCGTCGACAACCAGGTCCTGTTCCCTCAGGCGCCGGGCGCATTCGGGATAACCCCGGAACTGATGCAGCAGGCACTCGGCACGATCGACCCCAACCGCTCCATCGAGGTCCAGCGCACCTACGTCGCCGCCTTCTTCGACAAGCATCTGCGCCATCGGCACAGCCACCTGCTCGACGGCCCCTCGCACCATTACCCGGAGGTCGACTTCGTCCGCTGAACCGACCGGCGGTCACCGCCGGCGACTCCACCCGTCGGCCACTGAACAGGTCGACGGTATGTCGCCGCGGCCACGCGTATGAGGAGAGTCATGGCCAACTCGGCATCTCGCAGCCCTCGTACTGCCTATATTCGCCCTCGTCCTCCCTGAGGCCCTCCAGCCCACTGCCGGTGCCGAAACGGCTCCGCTGCCGTACCCGACGCGGTCCGACTACCGCATCAAGGGCATCCAGCCGGACTTCTGGTCCACCAAGGACGAGATCGCCGGCAACAACGCCGGCGGTGTGTCCATGAACCTCGTCTGGGCGGACTGGGAGCAGAGCGCCAAGGCGGCCCCGTGCGCCGCCGGTGAGCAGGAGTGCGACGGTCGCTGCTTCACCATCCGCCCCGAGGCGGACTCGGCCATCAGCGAGGGCTGTCCGGAGGCGAGTCTGGCCGTGGGCGAAACGGTCCGGCGTGCTCCCTCGTCGCCCGTGACCCGCTGCCTGCTGAAAAGCAGGACTCTCGTGGAACGGACCCTGGACCCCTCCACCAGCGTCTGGCTGACGACGACGTACGTCTCGCCGAGGAACTCGTCTCCCGCGCGGCGGTCTGAGTCGACAACGCGCGCCGCTTCACCCGCGAGCGCACCGCGGGCCCGCTCCATGCAGCGTTACCTGCTGCCGCAGGAGCTCACGGGAGGGCCCGCTTTGGAGGTGGCGTCGTGGCATCTGCCAGCGGATGCCCCCGGCGGTGCGGGCGGCGACTGGTTCGACGTGATTCCGCTCTCCGGAGACCGGGTCGCACTGGTCGTCGGGGACGTCGTCGGACACGGCATGAACGCGGCGGCGACCATGGGGCGTCTGCGCACCGCGGTCCGCACGCTCGCCAATTTGGACCTCCCCCGGACGAACTGCTGGCTCATCTGGACGACCTGGTCATCGGCCTCATGGGAGCGCACGGCAGCAAGGAGCCGGCGGCGACCGCGGACGATACCGCGGGGACTGCGTTCATGGGGGCCACCTGGGCTCGGTGGGCTCAGTCGGTGCCTGCCCGGCGCCCGACGAACCCCTCGTCGATCATTGCCTCCCTCGCAGGCTCCAGTCGGAAGCCGTAAGGCCGCGAGGTGAACGTTCGCACCGCGCTGACGGGGACAACCCCGCTCCCGGGCAGGGGCGGCGCACGCCCGGACCTGGGCGGGGGCGAAGCGGGCGCGACTCCCTGAAATCCGGCGGGCGCCCTCCGAGTACGGTCCTCGGAGGGCGCCTGTCATGTCGCCCTCAGCTGCCGGCGGGCCAAGGCACCTGCGGCGAGCGGTAGTAGTGGATGCCGAGCGCCGACATCCGCGGCCCCTGTGCCGCCAGCCGCACCTTGTACGCGTCCCAGTCGTGCGTGGACGCCGGGGACCAGCCGAGTTCCGCGACCCCGGGCAGCCTCGGAAATGCCATGAACTCGATTTGGTCGCTGTTCGTCACGGTCTCCGTCCACAGCGGTGCCTCGACCCCGGCGATCGCCGACTCGGGTGCCCCGGGCAGATACGTGCCCGGGTTCCAGTCGTAGGAGCGCTTCACCTCGACATAGCCGGCCCAATTCAGGCCCAGCGGGGTGTCCTTGGTGTACTTCATGTCGAGGTAGAGCCGGTCGGCGGGCGACAGGATCAGCTTGGTGCCGTTCTGCGCGGCCTGTGCCACCTGCGCCTTCTCGGCGGCGCTGGTGTCGTCCAGCCCCCAGTACTGGGCGATGGCGCCCTTGGCGGGCGGCGCGCCGACCAGCTGGTGCCAGCCGATCACCGTCTTGCCGTACTTGGCGACAGCGGCCTGCGCCTTGGCCATGAACGCCACATAGTCCTCGTGGCTGGTGGAGTGGGCCTCGTCGCCGCCGATGTGGAGGTACCTGCCGGGAGTGAGGGCCGCCAGTTCGCGTACGACGTCGTCGATGAAGTCGTACGTCTTGGCCTTCGGCACACACAGCGAGCTGAAGCCGACGTTCGTGCCGGTGTAGAGCGGCGGGGCGACGCCGTCGCAGGTCAGTTCGGCGTAGGAGGCCAGGGCGGCGTTGGTGTGGCCCGGCATGTCGATCTCCGGGATCACCTCCAGGTAGCGGGAGGGCGGCGTAGGCGACGATCTCCTTGTACTGGGCCTTGGTGTAGTAGCCGCCGGGGCCGCCGCCGACCTGGGTGGAGCCGCCGTAGGCCGCCAGCCGCGGCCGGCTCTTGATGGCGATCCGCCAGCCCTGGTCGTCGGAGAGGTGCAGATGCAGCTTGTTGATCTTGTAGAGGGCGAGCTGGTCGATGTAGCGCTTGACCTGGTCGACGGTGAAGAAGTGCCGGGAGACGTCGAGCATCGCGCCCCGGTGGCCGAAGCGGGGGGAATCGGTGATGGTGCCGCCGGGGACCAGCCAGGGGCCGGTCTGGCGGGTGTCTTTCTCGACGGCGGCGGGCAGTAGTTGACGGAGCGTCTGGACGCCGTGGAAGAGCCCGGCGGGCTTGCGGGCCGTGATGGTCACCCCGCCGCGGCCGGACACCAGCCGGTAACCCTCCTCGCCGAGGCTCTTGTCGCGCGAGCCGAGCGCGAGCCGGATGCCGCCGCGGCCGTCGTGGTCGGCGACGGGCAGCCGTTAGCCGGTGGAGGGACGCAGCACGCCGGCGAGATAGGCCCCGATGCGCCGGTCCTCGCGCGAGTCGTCGTCGACCCGGATCCGGGTCGCGGGGGTGATGGCGTACGACCCGCCGGCCGGCCGAACGGACGCGGGCGCTGGGACGACCTGGCCGAGCGGTCTGGCGGCCGCTTCGGAGGCGGGCGGGGAGGCGAGGGCGGGCGCGGCCCCGACACCGGAAATGCCGGCTGCCACAACGAGCAACAATGAGCCGAAGAGACGGGGGAACGTTCTTTGCTGTCTCACAGCCGGGTCCCTTCCGAGGGCTTCACGGTTCCGGCGCTGAGCACCACGACTCCGGTGCTGGGCGACCGAGGAGCACCATGGGTATCCCGCGGCGTCAGAGAGCGTCAAGGGTCTAGACCACTCTTTGCAAATAGGTCTAGACCACATTGCCGAACATGCCCCTGTATCGCCCCCGGGGGACCCTCAAAAATCAAGGACGCATTGTGATCACCGTCACCGAGAATTACCGGCCGGTATTCAGTGCCAAATCGGGCGCTATGCCGGCGCGTTGATTACCTGGCGTGGGCGATCAAGCACGGCCGCGTGACCTCCGTCGGGTGCTACTTATTGGTAACACGAGGCTGCTGACGGAAAGTTATTGCCATGGGGGTTACAAGTGCTGTAGGAATTCCCTAGCTCAGGGCAGACAAGTGTGCGCCCCCACTCTGCGTCGCATCCACCTGCGAAAGGCGCCCGTGGCATGCCCTGTGAATCCCCACGCGAAAGAGACGAGTTATGCACTTACGCCGACTCTTCACGGGGCGGAGAGCCTTAGTGGCAGCCGCGGCAGGCGCGGTCGCCGCCGGACTCCTCCTCAATGTCGGAAGCCTCGCCCAAGCGGGCTCCGTCACCGGAACTGTCACCGGTGGCCAGGGCAAGTACGAAGCCATCAACAAACGCAAGGCACCTAGCCTTTCCGCCAAAACCGTGGGCAAGGCCGGCATCGGCAGCACGGTGTCCATGAACTGCCAGGTGCAGGGCGACACCGTCGAGAACGACTCCCGCTGGATACGGTCGGGATCCTTCTACATAGCCCACGCGTTCATCAAGGAAAACACCGACGCCCTACCCGACTGCTCCTCGTCCACCAAAGGACGGGTCACCCTCAAAATCTCCATGCAGAAGCAGGTCCAGGACCAATGGTGCTGGGACGCCTCCGGCCTGACCATCGCCAAATACTGGGGCTTCAACCAGTACAGCCAGAACGACTTCTGCCGACTCGCCGCCCAGAACAGCAATCTCAGCTGCGAAAACCAGCCCGCCACGCTCGACGACATGGCCAACGCCTGGTCCGGCATGGGCCTGTCCAACACCGGAAACGACCTGGACCGCAACGCGTCCCTCTCGGAAACGGCCAACGAGATCAGCGGTCGCCGACCGTTCGCGGTACGCATCGGATGGACTTCCGGCGGCGGCCATATGAACGTTATCTACGGGTACGACCCTTCGTCACGCACCATCGCAGTTGCCGATCCCTGGCCATCCACCAAGACCTACAAATGGTGGAACTACGACGACTACGTCAACAACTCGTCGTTCCAGTGGACCCATTCCCGTATCGGCATTCACAAATAGGACGGGCAGCAATGCGCAGCAAGAAGCATTCCGCAAGACAGGGCGCCGCCCGTTTGGCAGGCTTAACCCTCGGTACGACGCTCTGCGCGTCAGCGTTCATTTGCCCCCAGGCGCAGGCCGCCGACGGCCCGGCGGGCGTACCCGACTACCAAGGCGCACGCCAGGTGATGCGGTCAGCGCAAGTCCACGACACCATCAACCGCTTCCTCACCACCACAAATTCCGCGGGGAATTCAGGGGCCGACGGCAGTCAGGAGGGGGAGCCCCTGACCGCGGGACAACGCGAGGCCCCGCAGGAATTCAGCCTGAATGACCCGGTCGCGATGTACGAGATCTCCCCCGAATTCGTCGCCGGAAAGGCGAAGCCCGCCCCGGCCGGCGCGGTACGGCTGTCATACATGGCCTCCGAGGTGAACGGCGCGAACGGCCACCGCGCCACCGTTCTGCTGACCGACCGAATGCCTCCCTCCGCAGGGTCCCGAACGTCCTCCTCCGCAGGGAAGAAGTGGCACCTGGCCGGAATCCAGGACGGCAACGCCGACATCGGCCACGCCAAACAGGCCACATCGGGCTCGACGGTGTTCAGCGAGCCTCAGATCCACGCCTGGTACCGGCTCACGAACGGCACGGTCAAACCTCTCAACCAGGAAGCTGTCTCCAGCTTCGGCGGTCAGCGGACGATGTCGCTCACCGCGTACCAGAAGCTGGTGCACCGCCGGTACGCCGACAAGCTGCCGGGGTCTGCCTACGACCGCAAGGGCTTGGCCGGCGGGTACAAACTCGCCGCCCCGACGCACAACGCCCCGTCCTCGTCACCGATCCTGATCGGCGGCTCGGGAGCACTCGCGGTCGCCCTGGCGGGCGTTGCGATCGGGTTCCGCGTCCGCCGCAAGCGGACACTTACACAGGCGAGTTGAGGCGAAACCAGGCGAGTTGAGGGTTCGCCATGCCCCGCCACCCCTGTGGCGGGGCATGGCGGACCCGGTCCCTGCTGGCCTCGCCCCAGGGATGTCCTTCTCGCGGCGGGGCCGGCAGCTCCGCCGACGCGCCTACCGACTCATGGACCTCCTTGGTCTCCGTCGCGTTCGGGTATAGGACGCTCGTGCGTCGTGCTTCACGGTCCTGGCGAACAAGGGCGTGCCGGACCACATCCTTGCGCGGTGGGCCGGACACACGAACGTGAAGACCACCAAGCGGTGGTACGTCAAGCCAGAGTGGAAGATCTTCGCGAAGCCGCCACAGCATGGGATGGCTTGCACGGGGTTCCGACCCCAGCAGGTGAGAAATTGTGAGATCTGAGAGCGTGAAGGGGGTGAGTGAGATATCGACACACCCTGCAAGGCCGCTTTGATGGGCCGGTAGATGCCCCGGTCCTGATCATGAGCAAGGCACCCGCGTCCGTACCGGCGGATCATGGTGAGCTACGACGAGCTGGGGTCATCCGGTTGTCTACGTCGTCTAGGCGGTGAGGCTCTGACCTGCGCAAACTCCGCTTCGGGCGTGGCCGGTGGGCGCACTCCGACGGCTCTTCCTGACCCGGGCGTCAGGACCGCCTCAGAGAGCCGGTAGCGTGGCCGGGTGAGTGAGAAGACCCTGCAGCACCGGATCGACGGCCCCGACGACGCCCCCGTACTCGTCCTGGGCGCCGCTCTGGGTACCACATGGCACAGGTTGTAGATCGCGTCTCGTGCGGTCCAGGTGGTCCAGGTCAGGAGCGTAGGCGCAGGTCAGGCCCTTGTGGTCCAGGAGCGTCGATGCTGTTGGTGAGACGCGTGTGATAGCAGGTGAGAGGTGGGGAACCCCCGTCGGCTGGCTCCGGCGGGGGTTTCTGCGTCCGGGGATGGGCCTGGTGCGTGGTGTTCGACGCGGTCTTGCTTTGCCGGCTCGCCGTTCTCGACGGCGTAGGGAGGGCAGCGGTGACGTTGCGGGCGCGGTGGCCGAAGTGCAGCAGAGGGCGAGGGCGTTAGGCGGCAGATGAGGGCCGTGCGGGCCGGCCTCGCTTCACACGATCGAGGACCTGCTCTCCGGCGTAAGCGTGCTGCGCTGAGAGCAGCTATACGTCGGACGGCGGCGCGACGCTGAACGGCCGTCCGCGACAGGTGGGAGGAGCCTGAAATGCCGAACAACATCACGGTGGATGTAGCACCGCAGCCGGATCCCAAGCTCACGCCGGCCAGCAGCAAGCAGCGAAAGCAATTGGACGAGCTCTGCGACAAGCTGACGGGTAAGTACGCTCAGCTGTGGGGCCGAGGAACGATCGTGTCGGACAGCAACAAGCCGGCTATGCGTATCGACAACCAGGGTGTTCTGACCACACCGTTCGCCGGTCAGAACATCCAGGCCCAGACCGGCACCGTCTCCATCGCCGCGGTCGGCCTGGCAAACACTCTGAGCGACCAGAAGATGTCTCCCACGTGTCAAAAGGCTGTGGAGGACACGCTCAAGCAGGCGCTCAAGGACAGTGCACTGGACCAGAAGTGGCGGTACATCAGCGGCACCTGCACCACCCCCTGACCCACGCCCAGCACGGCCCCTGCCAGGGGCGTGCAGGGCGTGGGCGTTGGCAGCGGCGGAGCCCGTGTTGGGTCGTCAGCTTCGCCCGCTCCCGGCCCGAACCGCAGGTTCCGGAGCCAGTGATCGGCAAGGGGGACGACCTCCAGGCCGTCATCAAGGACCAGTACCTCCGCCCGGACGGCAGAGGCGGGCCCGGCCGGTCTCCGGGCACACGTCGAGCGTCGCCCTCCCGGCCGGGGCCTCCCGGCCGGGGCCTGGCGGCCGGTGATGAACAGCGGGCCATGGGTACGGCGGGCAATGAGGCGGGGCAGCAACTGGCGGTGCCTGACTGACAGTGAATCCACTCAATCGCCCCGGGCGTAGGGCAGGCGGTGCCCGCACCTCGGGCCGGTTCAGGTTTCCGCCGTGGTCCTTTCTGTGTTCCACAGTTCTGAAAGGTGTTCGTGATGAGCCGAGGCTTGATCGTCGTGGATGTGCAGAACGACTTCTGCGAAGGAGGCAGCGTTCCCGTCGCGGGAGGCGCGCGGATCGCCTCGGCGACCGCGTAACTGGTTGAGCAGAGTGCGGGACGTGACTACCAGTACGTGGTGGCCACCCGGGATCATCACGTCGATCCGGGCAGCCATTTCTCCGAGACTCCGGACTTCCAGGACAGCTTCCCCGTCCACTGCGTGGCAGGGAACGGAGGTGCTGAATTCCATCCCCATTTCGCGCCTGTCGTCACGGACGGCAAGGTGCACGCCGTTTCCTTCAAGGGGGCTCACAGTGCCTCCAAGAGCGGCTTCGAAGGCGCGGACGCGGAGGGAACCTCCCTGGCGGACTGGCTGCGCATCCGTGGGGTCGAGGACGTCGATGTGGTGGGCATCGCGACGGACCACTGTGTGCGTGCGACCGCCCTGGATGCCGTCGCGGCAGGGTTTCGTGCACGCGTACGCCTCGACTACTCGGTCGGGGTTGCCCCGCACACAACCGTGGCCGCCCTGGACGACTTCCGCCGGGCAGGTGTCGCGGTATCCGGCGAGGCACCGGGCCCGGAATAGTTCTGGCACCGGTAGCCTCCTTCCGACCTGCGGACGCCGGCGCCTCGCCCCGGTCCGTTCCGCCTCGTGTGCAGGATTCGAAGTTGCCACCGGTCAGGGGTGCGCCGGGCCTGGTCGGTGCTGCGATCCGTACCCGGGAGTTCGGGTGGGGTTCAGTGCGCGAGGCCGGTCAGGTCAAAGTTGAGCTGGGCGAAGATTCCTTCGTCGCGCCAGGCGGAGTGCTCGGCAGAGACGGTGCCGTGGGTCGGGAAGTTGTGCGGCCCCGGGCGGCGCGGGCGGGTTCAGGCTTCTCCCGTGCTGACCGCGCCGCGCCCGGCCGGGCCGCGCATGGCGCCATGGTCACGCACCGAGCGGGTACCAGCAGATGCGCAGTACCACGTTGCCGTCCGCACTGGCCACATCGTCGATGTCCAGGACCCACAAGGACACTTCGGTGTCTTTGGCGACGGGAATCGACATGTGGTCGTAAACCCCCTGGGTGCTCTGTTGCGTCTTCTTCCCGTGGGCCACGAGGTCAAGGTAGTAGGTCTTTCCCGGCACGGCGACCTGTACCCGGTGCTTACGCCCGTGCTTCTCGTCGTCACTGAACCACTCGAAACTCGCCGCCTCAATGGCGAGCACGCCGTTCTTGGGTGCCGTCATTCTCCATCTGCTGTTCTCCCGCGGCTTCCTTTGCGTCACCCCGTATTCCGTCACCGTGGGGGTGGCGAACAAAGGCTTCGCGAAAGAGATGTCTCCATTGGCCGTGATGCGTCCGCCGGCCGTGATGGCACCCGCGGTCAGAGTCTTGTCGGCCTTCACCGTGAGACCGTTATTGGCGGAGATGAGTCCACTGGCCGTGATGGCGGCTGCGGTCAGAGTCTGGCCGGTGGGGACAGTGATGCCCTTGTTTCCGGTGACGGTTCCGTCGGCGGTTAGTGCGCCTTTGATCGTGACGCCCTTCTCGTCCTTATCGATGGTCAGCGCTTCGTTGACAAGACCACGGATGTCCCTGACGCGGAGAACCTTGCCGCCGGTCACCGTGGCGTGCGCATTGATCCGGACATCAGCGTTGAGGTCTGTTTCGCCGTTGACGGCGAGTTTGCCTCCGACGGTGAGTTTGTTGGTGCCGGTGATGGTGACGTCTCCCTCGAACGTGGTGGCGCGGGCCCAGGTCTTCTTGCCGTCCTTGTTGTCGGCGGTGAAGGTGTCGGTGACACTGATCTTGTCGGTGGCAGTGAGGGTTTTGGCGGCGATGTCGGGGTTCTTCACCGTGACGGTGGTGGATAGATAAAGGCTCACCGGCCGGTTGTTCGCGTCCTTTCCGCGGGCCTCAAGGACGAAGGTCGTCGTGTCGGTCAGGGCATGGGTCTCGCGGCTTCGGCCGGTGACCTTGGTCGGGGTTTCCGAGCGGCCGTCCCACAGGTAGTACTCGGTACCCGCCTCGCTCCCCTCCCAACGCAGTACCGTCTTGAGGCCGTTGGCCACCTGCGGCTTCTCGCAGGAGAAGCTACGGAGGAAGAAGGAGCCGGGAATTTCCATCACTTTCTCCACGGGGTCGACGGAGAGGGGGCGGTCGTCCCAGTCACCGTCACCGGTGAAAGCCGTGTACGCCGAGACAGTGATCTGGGCATGGCCGGGAGCGCGGGTGACGGGAATGGAGGAGAGGATGAGTGTGAATCGCTGCCCGGCGCCGAAGGTGATCTGACCGCCGGGGCCTTCGGGTGTGCAGACGAAGGTGGCAGCACCCGCAGTGAGTTGGGGGACGATCCGCCAGGCCTGGCCCGGGCGGCTGTAGTTGTAGTGGATGGCGTCGCCCCTGCTGGCGAGGTCGGTGGCGGCGGAGCCTACGGGCAGGGTGACCGTGATCCGTCGGCACCTGACGGGGGCGCTGCCCTCGGGTTTGGAGAAGGTGAGCTTGAGGACTCCGTTCTTGGTCTTGCTGGCGGTGGAGACGGGAAACCGCTGGGATGCGGGGTCCGGTTCGACATGGAGTAACGGTGTGGAAGTGCTGGCGGTCGGCTCCATCAATACCTCTGTATTGGGGAATTCACGGGCTTGCGCTAGTTGAGGGTGACGCTGCCGTCGAATGTGGTCGTGTTCGCCGTTGTCTTCCTCGTCCTGCCGTTGGCGGCGAAGGTCGCGTCCACCTCCAGCTTGTCGGTCACGTCCAGCGTCTTCGCCGTGATGTCGGGGCCGTTCACGGTGACGGTCGTGGACAGGTAGTGATGGACCGTCTCATTGGCCGCGTTCCTGGTCTGGGCATTGAGTACGAAGGTGGTGGTGCGGGTGAGTTCGTGGGTGGGTTCGGTGTGCAGGCCCGACACCTGGGGTGGGTTGAGTTTCTTGGGCGCGTGGTCGTCCCAGGAGAGGTAGTACTCGGTGTTGCGGGGCGTGCCCTCCCACTGAAGAACCGTGGCCGTGCCGTGCGCGACCCTTGGCCTCTGGCACGAGAAGCGGTGGAAGTAGAACTCGTTGCCGGCCTTTTCGACGGGGGGCAGGGCAATGGGCCGGTCCGCCCAGGTCGCGGTTGTACTGACGGAGAAGTGGCGCATGCCGAAGAAGCCGGTGGGTGTGGTGCTGAGCCGCACCCGCAGGTACCGGGCCTCCACGGGTGTGGTGAGGGTGTGGTTGTTGACCGATTGCGAGGAGTTGAAGGTCCGTCGTTGCCAGCTGTTGGTGGCGCCGGTGGTGGACGATTCCAGGACGGGTGTCCCGGATCGGTTGCCGCCGCCGGCAGTGCCGGTGAGCAGGTAGTAGCCGGTGACCGGCTGGACGGACCCGAGATCGAGGGTGAGGGTGCTGTTGATCGCCGGGGTGCCCTGGGTGCGGAATTCCGATGACCCGTCTCCCGCCAGGTTGCTCAAGGGGTAGGAGGGGTTGGCGGTCATGGTCGTGCTGAAGGTGCGCGCCGGGACCTCGCCGGTGCCGGTCGCCGTGGTCTCGGTCAGGGTGAGGCGCGCCGGGCCCTCGGCGCGGTTGATGGGGATGCTGGAGAGGATGAGGGTGAACTCGCGGCCGGCGCCGAAGGTGGTGTCGGCCGACGGCGTATCCGGTGTGCAGGTGAAGGTGAGGGCGGTGACCTCGGAAGGGGAGGTCGGCTCGGGTGGGGTCGTCTTCCGCTCGATGGTCCACTCGACGCCCGCGCTGTCGCGCGGGTAGTCATCGATGTCGTCGGCGTTGGCCGCATCGGTAGCGGCCACCAAATCGGTCCTGTTCGGGCCGACGGGAAGGGTGATGGTGAGCGCCCGGCACCGCACATCGGGACCGGAGCCGGGTTTGCGGAAGGTGAGGAAGAGGGTGCCCTTCTTGGTCTCCGTGGCCGTGGAGATGGAGAACTGGACGGGAACGGATTCGCCGACGGCCTGGAGCAGGGAGCCGGCCTGGGTGGCGGTCAGGTACACGGAGGGCCTCCGTCGGCGCGGTGACAACGACCGCTCCGGGATGGTGGGTTCGCGGGTGAGGCGGCGGAAAGCGACTGGACGGCGGAGAGCGGCTGGGCGTCTCAGGCGACGTCATCCATGGCAATGACGGTGACCCGGAGTTCCGCCGAGTGGCGGGCCCGGGCGGCGGACTCGGTGGCGGTGTCATCGGTGACGCGGATGGTGGTGGTGCCGTCCTGGGCGTCCAGGGGGATGTTGTCCAGGATGAGTGTGAAGGCCCAGGTGGCGTTGAAGACGGCTTCGTGCCGTGGGTTTTCGGGGGTGCAGGTGAAGACGGTGCGGTCGGGACGGGTCAACATCTTCCTGATGAGCCAGGTACGGGAGCCCGGCGCGCGGTAGGCGGTGTTGATGCGTTCGGGCCGGGTGGTGAGGGCCCTGGGGTGGGTGCCGGTGGGCACCTCGACGGTGATGCCACGGCAGGTGGCGGGTGCCTGGGCGGCGCCGGTGCGGGTGACGGTGATGTCCAGGCGGCCCTGGCGGGGGTGGTGGGTGGTGGCGCGGGTCAGCGCGGTCGGGGTGGTGGCCAGGGCGTAGCTGAGGTGCGCGGTGGTGACGGGTTCGGTCAAGGGGCTTTCCTTCCGGCGGGCGCGGGTCAGGGCTGCGGGGTCGGCTCGGGGGCGGAGCCCGGGGTGGCCGGGTGGAGTTGGAGGTATCCCGCGCGCGCGGTGGGGTTCGGGTCGTCGGGGTGGGTGAGGTGATCGGCGGGCATCAGCGCGCGTTCGTCCCAGCCGGCGGCGTCGCCCTCGGTGGCATCGGGCTGGGCCCAGGACCAGGTGCCGTAGCGGACCGAGAGCGGGGGGATGACCAGTGCGTCGACGTCGGGGGTGACCTGAAGGCCGCGGATGACCACCGTGCTCTGGGAGGCTTCCGGTTCCATTCGTACGAAGCGCGCGGTCAGGGGCGGCACAACGGTGCCGTCCGCGGGCCAGTGCGGCTCTGCCGGGTTGGCGGTATCGGCGGCGAGATCGGTCCACTCCTCACCGTCGGCCGATGCCTTCAGCCTCCGGACGGAGGGGATGCGCGCTCCGTCGGGCTCGCCGAGGAGGACCTGGACGCCGGTGACCGGCTGGACGGTGCCCAGGTCGACGGTGACGGTGTCTCCGTTCCGGGGGGCCGAGCCGCTCTCGTACCAGGTGTCCGGCCTGCCGTCCAGGATGAGGCCGACGGGCCCGGCTTCCGGTGTGCTGCTGCCGTGGCCGCCCGGAATAGTGGTGGCGGCCGTGCGCATGCTGCGGGTGGTGGCCAGCAGGGGGTTGAGCCGGAAGGATGCGCGGACGGCGGCGAGGGCCTGGTGGACCTGGTCGGCGTCGAGCCTGAGGCTGTGGACGGGGAGGATGTCCGTGGTGGCGTGGACGGGCAGGTGGGGGTGGGCGAGGAGCGTCACATGACGGGTGACGCGGCCAAAGGCGCGGGCGGGCAGGGCAAGGTCTTCCCCGCTGACGGTCCCGATGTAGCCCGCACTGTTCCCGGCCGGCTGATGGGCGTGCAACAGGTCGTAGTCGACGGCCCGGTTGGGCTCGGCGCTGTAGTAGCCGATGAGTCCGTCGGCCAGCTTGTACGGGTCGCCCAGCCGGATCGCCCAGGTGTCCTGGGGGTAGTCCGCCGCGGGAGGGTCGAGGACGGTTGCCCATGAGGGGTCGGTGAGCGGGGGGCCGTCGAGCTCGAAGTCGAGATCGGCGCGGATCAGGGCGACCGGCCGGCCGATGAGGCGGAGGGGGAGGTGGTCGTCTTCCGGAGCCGGGTCGACGGTGGTCCTGAGGCTGGTGTCGATGGTGGTGAGCAGGGCCTTGAACGCGTCCGCGGAGCTCTCGCGGCCGGTCAACGCCGCCAAGAATCCGTGCAGTTGTGGGTGGTCGTCCTCGAACCGCTGATCGTCGAGCCGGAGATAGGGGGAGTGGGGGAGTAGGTTGTAGTCGGCGGCCTTGGTCCCGTCGACGGTGGTGAGGACGCGCACTTCGCCCAGGGCCTGCCCGGTGGGCCCATAGACGCCGAGGGTCTGGTCGAGGTAGTTGGCCAGAAGCCAGCCCGCGACCGGTGAGCCCTGGCCCACCGCGGCCGGGGCGGCGGGGACGGGACTGAACGTGAGGCGGGTGTCCTGGAGGATCCGGGGCGGAAGCTGGAAGAAGCGTTGAGGATTGATCAACTCGGGTTCGGTGTACAGCTCCTTGCTGGGGGTCACCGTGGGGCTGGGCACCGGGTACTGGTCGTACCAGTTGCCGTCCTCGTCGCCGGAGGTGACCAGGTCCAGGGTGCGTCCGAAGCGGTCCATTACGCGCAGGCCGGTGAAGAAGAACTGTCCGGCCCTAATGGGCTGGAAGCGCCGCTGTCCGGGGCCCGCCCCGTCGGGTACATGATTCTGGTCCCCGGTCAGCCGGGCCGCCTCCCCTTCGGTCGGTACCTGTGCCCCGCCGTCGAGCTGCAACAGCCAGTCGTTGAAGCCGTCGAGGGTCTGGGAGAGGATGTCGAGCTTCTCCAGCTCCTCGCGCAGCGCGGCGAGCGAGCGCGTGTCGGCATCGGGATAGGTGGTCATGTACCGGGCCAGTTGGGCGCGGGCGACATAGACCGTGGTGGGGGCGAGGTAGGAGCGGCCGCGGAACTGCCTGTGCAGTACGTTGCCTTCGCTCTCGGAGTCTGCCGGGAGGGTGCCGGTGCCGTTCCAGCGGTAGCCGTAGGAGTTCAGGCCGGTGTCTTTTTCCGGAGCCTGGAAGGTCCAGTGGCAGTCCTCGCCGGTGCGGTAGGGAGTGGGGAAGAAGTTGAGCTCCCACATCAGGAACATCGGCAGCCAGGGCTGGCGCCACGGTGCCGTGAACTCGGCCGGCGCTCCCTGTGCGTTGGCTTGGGGGTTTTCGAGGAGGTCGTGCAGGGCCGTGCTGCCCGGCGCGCCGGTGCGAGCGGCCCGTTCCAGGAGCGCGAACTCCTTGAGAAGGGCGGCGGCGGAGGCCGGCAGCGCGGGAATGCCCGGGTTGTCCGGGTTCTCGGGTACGGGCGTCATGACGCCCTCCAGCTTGACGGCCTTGAGCAGGGTGGCGGGCAGCCGGCAGGGCAGCGGGTTGTCACTGTCGCGGGTCAGCGGCACGGTGCCGCCGCCGGTGCCCTCGATGAGCAGGACCGGATCGGCCGGCTTGTGGAAGCCGGCCTTGGGCAGGCGCTTGAGCCGAAGGTGCTCGGACAGTCCCTTGCCGGTGGCCCAGGCGTCGATGGCGTCCTGGTCGTCGCCCGGGGGCGGAAGCTCGCTGCGGAGGGCGTCGAGCTCGGCGAGCTGAGTCTGGACCGCCTTGGCGGCACCGTCGTTGGCGGGGTTGAGCTGCCAGGCGCAGGCGGCCTCGAAGTCGGCGGGCGCGTCGTCCGGACGCAGATGGGCGGGCACGTTCCGCAGCACCTCGCTCAGCCAGTACAGGGACCACACCCGCCACTGGCTCGCGGTCAGCTGGCGCAGGGCGGCGTCGTAACGGCTCTGGTCGGAGTTGAGCCTTGCCAGCCATGCGGGGCTGAGGTCCACGCCGCGACGCGTCGGCTGGGCATCGGGGTCCTCTACGGGGCGCGGAGCGATCTGCCAGCTGAAGCCGCCGTCCCGGCCGGAGAACCAGCTGCTGTGGGTGATCTCTTCCAGGTCGAGGTCCCCGTCGGCGCCGTCGAAGGTGTCCAGGGTGCCGTGGTAGAGGGCACTGAACAGCTCGGCGGTGCGCGGGGAGCGGGTCTGTCGGTTGACCAGTGCCGCGGCGGCCTCGCCGGTGCTGTGTCCCAGGGCGATCTTGAGTTGTGCACCGTTGACGGGGCGGTCGGGGTCCTCGGGTGCCTGACCGCGCTGCCATTCCAGGCCCAGCGCGGTGCCGCTGTATACGGTGCGGAGCTCGCCCTCGGGTGCCGCGGTGATCTCGACCTCGCGTACGGCGACCGGTTCGTCGCCGGCTTCCAGGAGGCACAGCTGAACGTAGCGGGCCGCGAAGGGGCCGGCGGGAACGTACTCGATGACGGGGCTTGCGGCCGCGAAGTCCTGGTGGTGGGCTTCGGGCCAGTCGGCGTTGTCCAGGGATGCCCGCAGGCGCACGGCGGGCAGCAGGTGTCCGCCGTCGAGATCGCCCGCGTGCACCCGGATGGCGCTGATCTGCTGCTCGCTGCCCAGGTCGATGGTGATCCAGCTGGAGTCGGCAGGGGGTTGGGCGCTGAGGTAGTAGGTGTCCGGGCGGCGGTCGAGTACGTGGTCGAGCGCGTGGGGTTCGGTGGTGCCCAGGGTGGTGGTGGCGCTGCGGCCGGCCATCGTCCAGCCCAGGGCCTGCATTACCTCGGCACGCGTTCCCTCGCTGTCCGGGGGCAGCAGGCCCGGGATGCGGGCAGCCTGTTCGAGGATGTCCTGGGTGGTGTCGCTGTACCAGCCGACGACCAGATAGCTCAGGGTGGCGTCGGGCGGATAACTGTCGCCCTCACTGCGGTCTTTGAGGTCTTCGAGATCGTCGTGCATCGAGAAGACGTTCTCGTGGTACGCCTGGTAGGCGGCGAAGGACGGCAGGCCCGCGCCGACCGCGGTCAGGAACAGCTCACGTCCTTCGGGCTCCCGCCAGGGGCCGTCGGCGAGTGAGTGGATATTGCCGAGCCAGTCGACCTCCGGCGTCTCCGCGCGCGGATTGAGGAAGCTGTTGATCGCTGTACGGCCGTCCCAGCCGTCGGGGTCGTCGCTGTAGAGGTAGTCGCTGTGCACGACCCAGCCCCTGGCCGGCTTGGCCGCGCCGCGCACCTGGGCGTAGCGGACGACCAGCCAGCGATTGGGCACCAGCGGGTAGGCGGTCTGCCCGGTGGCCTCGTCCACGACGCCTTCGGTCAGTGCCTCGGGAAGCTGCCACTGGATATGGACCCCTTCGTCCATCTGGACGTTCCCGCCGCTGAACGGCTCGGGTTCGGCGGCGCCCCGGCCGGTCCCCTCGATGGTGCCCAGCATGCCGTCGAAGCTGGGCTTGTAGCGATGGACGGGCTGGCTGCGCACCTTGTCGTTGACCAGGAGGGCGTGGACTTCGACCGGCACGATCAGGTCGGTGGTGTCGGTGGCGTTCATCAGCGCGCTTCCCCCGAGGTCGGTGTCGACTGCTTGATGGTGACGGCGAGGTGGGGGCGGAGCCTGGTATCGGCGGCTTCCCTGGACGTGATGTGGGCCGCCTCGATGGGTGACTCGTCCTTGGTGAGTGCCACGGACACCTGGCGGCCAGCCTGGCGACGGACGTACTCGGTGATGTCGAATTCGAGCCACGTCCATGCGTCGGCCGGTCCAAGGCGTGCCGTGGCGAGGGGACTCTCGGAGAGGTCCGGTTTGTCGGCCCAGTCGAGGCCGGCCTCTTCCCAGTCGTTGTCCGTGCCGTGCGCCTTCAGGTCGAAGTCGCCGGTGTCCATGGCCGAGGCATGGACGCGTAGCACGGCCCGGTCGACGCGGTCGGCGGGAGGGAGCCGGGAGGTGTCGAAGCGCAGATAGGTGATGCGGGTGACGTTGCTGGTGGGGCCATTGTTCTTGACGAGCAGTGGGTCGGTGGAGCCGAAGTCCGGCCCGGAGTCGTACTTGACGAAGGTGTCCGCGACGCACTTGCACCGGAGCATCCCGGGCAACAGAACTTGCTCGACAGGCGCATTGACGAGTTCCAGGGCGAACTGCCCCGGCTCCAGACGGTCGGTGCCCGTGAGACCGCAGGCCGTGGACAGGGCGGAGACCAGGCCGTCATCGCCACGCAGGTGCAGCACATCCCGTCCGCCGTCGGCACGGCCGAGGCGCAGATAGTCGAAGACCGTCTTCTGGGTGTCGGCTGTCGGGAATTCCTCCCCGGTGGGGTATCCGAGCCGGCCCTCCGTCAGATGCCGCAGGCTGATGCGCTCGGCGTCGTTGATGCCGAAATGGATGCCCTGCCCGGGCTCACGGATGACGACGAGATCCGGGACGGCGTCCCACAGCAGCAACAGGACGTCGGGGGCGAGGTGGTCGCGGCGGAGCTCTTCGACCGGGTCGCCTTCGACCGTCGCCAGGATGTCGAACTCCGGCCAGGCACGCACGAGTTCGGAATGGATCAGCAGGCCGGCGGCTGGTTCCCCGGTGCCGCGGTCGCGGAGCAGGCGTTGACGCAGCAGCGGCTCCAGGTCGCGGTCGACGGAGGTGTGGGCGCCCACATCGGTCGCGCCGGCCACCAGGGCCTGGATCCAGCCGGGGTCGATCCGGAAGGCTCGCAGGCTTTCCGGCGGCAGCATCCGCGGGTCGGGGACCAGGTGGTTGAAGGGCACTCCGCGCAGCAGGCCCAGGCGTTCGAGCCAGGGCGACGTGGTGGGGGTGCGCGCGTCCGCGGCGGCCGTGAGTGACTGGCGCGCCCGTGCGTCGGCGAGCAGGGCGCGCGTGCCGATCCGGGCGGTGCGGGCGGCGCGCCGCGGGCTGGGCTCGCGGACGAGGGGGGCTTGCAGGGCCCGGACCAGCCCGGTGCCGAAGTCCGCGGTGCTCAGCTCGCGAAGGGCGGCGGTGCCGGGCGGGGCATCGGGGTCATGGCGGGCACGCTCGGGATCGGCGCTCAGGGCGCTCAAGGTGGCGTCGCGGTTGGCCATTTCCCGGCGTGCCGCGGTGACTTCGGCGCTGTAGTCGGGGTCGGCGAGGGCGATGGTGCGGCCCAGTGTCCAGGCGGCGGCGTAGCTGACGTCGAACAGGCCGTGCTGCCGGTCGTAGATCAGGGCGTGGTCGGCCGTGGTGTAGGGCCCGTCGGTCTCGTTCAGGGGCAGTTGCGGGGCGGTCAGCGGGGTGCAGGGGCCGCGGTACCAGGCGTAGGTGTGCTCCCCGGACGGGGTGCGGTAGGCCACGGCGGTGTAGCCGTGGCGTAACCGCTGGAGGGCGTGCTCCGCTTCCGCGGAGGACGCCGTGGCACCGGACGGCACCAGGCGCAGGGCCAGGTTCTCGCGGTCGCCCTCGCCGGGGGCCACCAGGTTGCGCAGCAGTTTGCCCGGGTTGAGACTGCCGTCGGGGTCGTTCGTGAAGGACCAGGACCACAGGCTGCACAGCCGTACGCGTTCGGTGCCGCCGGGCAGGGAGCCCTCGGCCAGGCGGCCGGTCCAGCCCTCCAGGGAGACCAGGTGCACCGCGTAGCTGCCCGGGGCGCGGGGGAAACGGTTGGCGGCGACGACCGCGTACTGACCTTCGGCCATGACCTCGCCGTCATCGCGGCGTTGCGGGGCGGTGGCCACGTCGCGCATATGGGTCAGGAAACGCAGTTCGTCCTCGCGCGGCACGTTTGCGGTGAACACGCGCGCCGGAACGTCGATGGTGCGGCACTCAAGGTCCTGGTCGACCCGGTCGTTGAGGGCCGGGCCGAGCGTGCCCGCTCCGGGGTTACGCAATTCCCGCACGGTGCGCTGGGTGAAGACCCCCTCCGCCTCGGGGTCGTCGTCGACCTCGCCTTCGGCGAAGACGAGCAGCGCCAGCCACGGCTCCCGCTCCTCGGAACGGCTGATGAGCTCCCGTTCCCAGGGCAGCAGCGCCCGGTTCAAGGTGATGTGCGGCAGCACATGCGTGTAGAGGCCCGACGCACCGGCGGCCGGATAAGTGGCGTGGACGGTGGTGGGGTCCAGGAAGAACTGGGCCGCGCGGATCTCGTACCGGTCCGCGACCTCGGGCAGGGGGTCGTCCTGCGGATCGATCCGGACCCCGTCGCGGACCAGGTGCTGCTCCACGGTGACGGTGTAGACGCCGGCGGTGGCCGCGGGTTGCAGAGAGTTGTAGAAGGTGACGTTCAGGTCGGGGCTGTCGGTCATGCGGTCACCTCGTGCCGGTGGCGGTGAGCATCGGGAAGTCGGTCAGGGAATTGCCGGCGAGGCCGGCGTAGCGGGTCAGCGGACCGTCGCTGTCCGGCGCCACACCGAACGCGGCCAGGGCCCGGTGCACCTCGGTGCGGGTGGCCGCGGTCGGCACGAGGGTGTCGGCGATCACCCCGACGCTGTTGTCGTCCTCACCGGGCTCGGGAGGCGGGCCGGCGACCGCCGTGTCGTGCAGGGGCATGTTCCCGGGCGGCAGGCCGTCCACGTCCAGGGCCTCGGTGGGTACGGGACCGACGCACGGGCCCAGGGTCGGCGACGGCACCTTGACGGTCAGGCCGGTCAGGCGGCCCGGGACCAGTCCCTGCTGCTTCAGGGCCTCGTGGGGGTTGGCGAGCGGTTTGCCCCACAGGGCCTGGGGCACGCCCTCGGCGGTGGGGATCACCTGCCACTTCGCCTTCTTCCAGTCGTAGGGCTGCCCGCTTCCGTCCAGGATGCCGACGGCCTGCTCGCTGACCACGCCGCTCAGCCGCATCGGCCGGATGTCGACGCGGGCCGCGTCACTGCCCGCGACGGTCGTGCCGTTCACGGTGATCTTCGAGGCCGGTACCGCGGACTCGACGGCGACGGTGAAGCCGTCGATGCGCACCAGGAGCGGGGCACCGGCAGCGGCCCGCGCTTCGGACTCGCCCGTTGTCACATCCGGCAGTTCGCAGCCCCTCTTCGGCGCGGTGCGCAGGGGTGCGGGCAGCTGGATCCGGAAGTCCTCCCACGGGACGGGGGGTGCTCCCACCCGGTCGGCGCCGAAGCCGAGGCTGAAGGAGATGAACCACACCTTGACCTTGGCCCGGCCGCCGACCGGCGGCAGCCACAGTTGCAGGCTCACCCCGATCTCCAGGGAGACGCGGATCCGCACGAAGAGCACCTTGACGGTGGCCGCGACCCCGATGCTCACCCCCAGCGCGATGTCGGCGTAGAAGGGCTTCCACTGGACGAGCGCGTCGAGGTGGGCGGTGAACCACGCCTGGACGTGGATGCCGTGGTGCCCGTCGTAGATGGCGGCGAACGCTCCGCCGACCATGAAGGCCCCATCGGTGAGCGCCGCGTACGCCTGGGCCTTGAGGGTCACCGGGCCCCGGGCCCAGATCATGCCCACCCGGGGCGGCGTGGGGTAGTGGGCGGGGCGCGGGAACTGGGGGTGGTAGCCGCCCGCCGAGAGCACAAAGCCCTTGGTGATGCCGCGCCCGGGGATGTCCTTGCCCCACACATACAGGGAGATGCCGCCGGTCAGCTCGGCGGCCGGGTCGATGAGGTACGAGCCCCTGGCGATCACCGAGTCCATGGAGAAGCGGCTCAGCGCGGAGTCGTAGACGAACACGAAGTCGACGACCACTTTGCCCAGGGCGGGGCTGATCTTCAGTCGCTGGGGCGAGGAGTGCCGCGCGTCGCTCTCGTTGGGCACGGTGGGCGGCAGGGACAGGGTGGTGCTGCCCGCGAGCATGGCCTTCCAGCCCGCCTGGCCCCACTCCACCAGGGCCAGGACGCGGGCGTTGATGAACTTGTAGACGGTGAACTCGACTCCGCCGGCGATCCAGTACTGGCCCTGTGCAGGCGTGATCCAGCCGGGCGGCGCCGCCAGTTCGTTCAGCGCCTGGCCGGGGGTGCGCGGCTCCACCTCGCCCCCCGGCGTCGCCGGTGCCGCGCCCAGCCGTTTGACCAGGGGGAACCTGCTGATCTCCGCGGTGGTGGGGACTCGTACGGTGCTGTTGATGCCGAAACCGAGCGCGATTCCGGTCACCGTGACCGGGCCGATGGTGAAGAGCCCGTTGGTCCGGGTCTTGCCCGCCACGAGTTCGGCGTAGGCGAACAGCGAGGTCCAGCCGTCCGTCTTGTTGCGGGCCCAGCTCCCGAAGACCTGGAGGGCGAACAGGTCCTGGATGTCCAGGCGTCCCGCACCGGCCAGCGCCAGGTCGAAGTCCGGGTCGAGGTCCAGGTTCACCAGCGCGCCGGAGATCTCGACCTTGGGCGGGCCCGAGTACTCCATCGCCACGGCCGCGCCCTGCAGCACGGGACGGGCGTCGAAGTCCTTGTCGAGCCCGACCCCGAGGCCGATCAGCTCCACGACCAGCGGGCCGACGGTCATCGAGGCGTCGAAGGCCAGATACAGCAGCCCGTAGCCGAAGCCGAGCCGGGCATTGCTGAACCGCACCGCGCCGATGACATGGCCCAGCAGGTCGTGGGAGGAACCGGCCGGGCGCTCCCGCGGCACGATGTCCCGTCCGGTGATCGGCACCGCCCGCTCCGGATACGCCAGCGTCGCCTGAGTGTTTCCGCAACGGAGCACCGCCCACAGCTGGGGGCCCTTCTCCAGGTCTCCTGGCAGGAACTCGGGCAGCGGGCACGGCGCGGAGACGCTGAGCTCGGCCAGCAACCGGTTGAGCGTGTCGATCTCGGTCCTGTTCCACGGATGCTCGGCGAAGGCGAGGTGGATCTCGCCCAGGATGATGTCCGTCTCCTCCGTCGTCTCGACGACGACCGGCAGATCGGAGGCCCTGACCTGGGCGGAAGCGCGCAGCGCGATGAGGTTGCGGCGCTGGCGTGTGTTGGCCGGCGTGGTCGCGACCGCCCACCCGTACTTCTCGGTGGTGGCGGTGACCACCAGGAGGTGGGTCCCGAAGTTATAGGAGAAGCCGGCGGAGGTCAGCCGGGGGTTCAGCGACTCGGGGATGGCTTCGGACACGTCCACGCCCAGGAACCGGGCGATATCCGTTGCCCGCACTCCCCGATCATCGCGCCAGCGGCCGGTGACGCGCTCCGGCCACGGGAAGTTCTCGGTGGGCACGGCGAAGTCCATGGTGAAGCCGCCGGGCAGGAGGAGGGAGATGCCAGGGAACCTTGGATGCACCCCGAAGTTCTTCAGGTCGAGGTCGAAGCCCAGCCCGGGCAGGCCCAGCGAGAAGCCACCGCCGAGGTCGAACGTGGCGTCGAACACCAGGCGCAGCACCCAGTCCGCGCTGACCGTCCAGTCGAGGTCGTCCGGGTCCGGCCAGGACAGCCCGATCCGGGACAGGTGCAACGGCCCCAGCGCCAGGTCCGGGATGTCCGGCAGCCAGGAGAGGTCCGGGGGGCCCTGCGGCGGCCAGGGAATGCCCCAACGCACTGATGAGGTGCCAGGGATCCGCCAGTCCAGATCCAAAGAGAGCCCCGGCTGCCAGCTGCCGCCGCCGGATACCGGGGTCAGACCGGGCCACCATGAGCCGGACCCCAGGGAACCGATCCAGAGGTTCAGCCGGTCGGCCTGCGGCAGGCTCAGCCCGGTGCCGATCGCCGCGAGGCTGATCCCGTTGAGGAGGAAGTCCTGGATCCCTTCCAGCAGTTTGCCGATGAACGGGAGGTCGGGCAGCAGGGCGTCGAGCCCGTTGACGCCGAGCAGTGCGACCTTGCCCCATGGGGTGCCCCACTCTGGCCGGACGGGCAGTGCGCCGAAAACAACCCGTAGCCACGGGGACTCGCCGATGAGCGCGAAGTCTCCCAGTTTGAGGTCCAACCGGAAGCCCAGCGCGGGAAGTTGCGGGGTGAATCGGTCCGGCAGCGGTGGCATGTCGATGCCGAAGAGGCTGAGCAGGTCCGGTACCGGGATGTTCGCCTGGGGGGACCAGCCGGTCAGCAGCCCGGCCCCGGGCAGGCCCGGGAAGCCGGGCAGGTCACCGATGTCGAAGTGCACCGTGCCGCCCGGCCGGCCCAGCGACAGCTTGGGGAGGCGGCCCGCCACCTCCACGTCCCCCACCTCGGGAAAGCCGAACTCAAAGCCCAGGCCCGGCAGTTCCAGGTTGAGCCAACCGAGGTCGAAGCCCGCCTCGAAGACGACGTGCAGCCCGGTGGCCGAGAACGACAGACCGAACCCCGTCAGTCGCAGCCGCAGCGGGCCGAACGGGAAGGTGACCGGGCCGAAATCCGGCATCCAGGACAGCGGCGCCTCCAGGCGTACCACCCATAACCGGGGCTCTTCGCCGGGCAGCAGGCAGGTGGCACCCGCCCACAGTCCTGCCTCCAGGTCGCGGTCCGGCAGGGTGGGCCACCACTGGCCGGGGTCCGCCACCGCGGCGGCCACGGCGGCATTGACCCGGACGCCATATCCCGCGCTCATCCCTCCGGGTGCCACCGCGATCAGCTCCAGGCCACGCACGCCCAGCCGGGCATCCTCCGGGAACTCCTCGCCGAGGTGGGGAAGGTCAGCCGATGAGGCCTGCACGTCCTTCAGCCCGATCAGCGCCACCAGCGCCTCTCCCGCGCTGGGCGCGGCGAAGACCAGACGGAGGTGCTCGGTCTCCACGGCGGCGACCACCGAGCCCGTGTCGAAGTCATGGACAAACGACAGCTCTTGAACGCCGGCCAGGAACACCTGTGGCGCATCCGCCAGTTCCACACCCCACAGCTCGGCCAGCGCGGCGACCGTGGTGTCCATCACCACCCGCACCGACAGCCCGGTCACCCACCCGTGTGCCTGATCACGGGCGAACTTCAGCTGTACGGGCACCGATTCCCCGGCCACCCGCACCGTACCGGCGAATGACAGGGCCTCGTCGTTCACCTCCCGAGCCTGCTCGACCACCAGCCGGGTACCGGCCTTCAGCAACGCCAGCAGCTCCGAGAGCTTCCATTCCCACGGCTCGGGGTCCAGGGCGAAGGAGCCGCCCTCGGCCGGGAAGTGTTCCAGGAGATCGTCGACGGAAACGGGCATGGAGGACGCCCTCTCATAGGCGACGGCAGGAGATATGCAGGAACTCCGTGCCGACGCAACGAGGGCCGCACACCGCCCGATGCCCGAGGCACGGCGAGATAGGACCACGGCCTCATGCCGCGTGGCAATGTCACGTTCAAGGGAGCGAACAGATACCGCCAATCGCCCCAAAGCCCACCATGGCGGTTGCGCCGTGCTATGGGTGCTCACTCACCGTCATCGTTGCGCCCCTTGTCGGCTACCGCCGCCTCAGACGCCCTGAGTCGGGAGAGCACACCTGTTACCCCTGATCGTCGAAAGGCTCTGCCCGGGCACGTGGGATGCGGCGGCGCGTCCGGCTGACCGAACGGTGCGGAATGTCAACGCTCCTTCGACATGGCGCTGGCACCGGACGGATCGCCTGCCTATGTCGCCGTGCTCGCCCCGAGCCAGGTGTCTGTGATCGACCCCCACGGCCACCGCCGCCGTGGTTCCTTCGGGGTACCGACCCATTCAACGCGACCGCCACCTCCGGCGCGGTCTACGCCACTGACCCGGGGGCGGGCGCCCTGACGGTCATCAACCCCTAGACCCTCAGGCCGTCATGCCGACGGCGAGCAGGCGCCGTTGGATGACGTTGGACTTCTGGGCAGTGCTGTACCTGCGTCTCCGGGGGCCCTGATGTCCGCGCCGGAGCCCGAAGGCTTCGTCGTTGCTGATCGCAGGCGGCTGCGCACGTCGTCGCTGGGGCGATGAGACCGAGCGCGGGTGTCCCGACCTGCACACAAAGATAGCTTCAGCGCTGCGAGTTCCCTGTTCGCTTCCGTGCGCCCCCGCGCTGCGGCTGCTGAGCTGGGAGCATGGGTGGGTGCTGTCCCGGGCCGGGGTCTGACTCATGAGAACTCTGACCGCGGTGTCTTACTCACGCTGTGTCGACCGCTGACCGGGATGGTGCGTTGCCGGCACCGGGCCGGCCGGGTGTGTCCCGATAGGGGCCTGCCGACCAATCAGGCTTATTCACAGTTCTGACCGCCCGCGCGGTCCGGTGCCGGCCACGCGATGCGCCATCGGGTCGGGAGGTAAACGAACATGACCGATACGTCCTTAACCCCGCGTACTCGCCGACGCCGGCCCACGGGGGAGGTGGTCCTCGGAGTGGACACGCACCGGGACGCCCATGTGGCTGCCGTGCTCTCCCTGGTGGGGGCGGTGATCGGTACCGAAGAGTTCCCGGCCACCGCGGCCGGATACCGCGAACTGCTTCAGTGGACCAGCGGCTTGGGCACGGTACGGCGGGCCGGGGTGGAGGGCACCGGCTCCTTCGGAGCAGCCCTCTCCCGCTACCTGCTGACCCAGGGCGTCGAAGTGCTCGACGTAAACCGGCCCGACCGGACCGACCGCCGTCAGCGCGGCAAAACGGACCCGCTCGATGCCCAGAACGCAGCCCGGGCGGTGCTGAGCGGGCGGGCACGCGCCCGGGCCAAGTCAGGCGACGGGCCGGTGCAGATCGCCCGGATGTACAAACTCGCAAAGGCCTCAGCGGTCAAGGCCCGCACCCAGGCGATCAACCAGCTCAAGGCCGTCCTCGTCACCGCCGCCCCGAACCTGCGGGAAGAACTGGCCCGGCTGAACAATTCGGAACTCTTCCGTACCTGCGCACGGTTCGCCGACGACTGCAAGAACGACGAGGGCGGTGAAGAGGCGGTGCTGAAGGCCACCCGTATGACCCTGTGCCTGCTGGCTCACCGAATCGAGCAGCTCACCGAACAGATCCAGGACCTGGAACGCCGCCTGGCCCTGCTCGCGGAACGCCACGCCCCGCAGCTGCTCACTGTGGTGGGCATCGGTCCGGACACGGCCGTGACTCTGCTGATCACGATGGGGGACAACCCGGAACGTCTGCACAGTGAGGCGTCCTTTGCCGCGCTGTGCGGGGTCAGCCCTGTCGAGCGTTCCTCGGGCACTCGGCAGTACCGTCGCCTCAACCGCGGCGGCGACCGGCAGGCCAACGCCGCCCTCCACCGGATCGTGCAGACCCGCCTGCGCTTCGAGCCACGCACCCAGGACTACTACGAACGCCGCACCAAGGAGGGCAAAACCCGACGCGAAAATCGTCCGATGCCTCAAACGCTACGCCGCCCGCGAGGTGTTCCACCTGGTCAGGCCCACACAGTCATGCCCCCCGTCATAGGGGCAGTGTGAGATCTGAGAGCGCGTAGGGGGTAAGTGAGACATCTGCACACCCTGCAAGGCTGCCTTGATGGGACAGAAGACGCCCCGGTCCTGATCACGAGCAAGGCACCGGCGTCCGGCCCGGCGGATCATGGTGAGCTACGACGAGCCGAGTCATCCGATTGTCCACGTCGTCTAGGCGGTAGAGGCCCTGACCTGCGCAAACTCCGCTTCGGTCGTGGCCGGCGGGCACACTCCGACGGCTCTTCCTGACCCGGGCGTCAGGACCGCGTCAAAGAGCCGGTAGCGTGGCCGGGTGAGTGAGAAGACCCTGCAACACCGGATCGACGGCCCCGACGACGCCCCCGTACTCGTCCTCGGTGCCGCTCTGGGTACCACCTGGCACATGTGGGACCGGCAGATCCCCGAGCTGACCCGTCACTGGCGGGTCATCCGTTTCGACCTGCCCGGACACGGCGGCTCGCCCGCCCACGCGGCGGCCTCCATCGCCGAGTTGGCCGACCGGCTGGTCGCCACCCTGGATGCCCTGGGCGTGGACCGCTTCGGCTATGCCGGCTGCAACATCGGCGGAGCCGTCGGCATCCAGCTGGCGCTCACCCGCCCGCATCAGGTCACCTCGCTCGCCCTGGTGTCCACGTCGCCGCGGTACGGCACGGCCGACGCCTGGCGCCAGCGCGGCGTGGTCATCCGCACGAACGGGCTGGAGCCGATCGCCCGTACCGCGCCCGAGCACTGGTTCACCCAGGGTTTCGCCGGTGCCCAGCCCGCGATCGTCGAATGGGCCGTCCAGATGGTGCGGACCACCGACCCCGGCTGCTACATCGCCGCCTGCGAGGCGCTGGCGTCCTTCGACGTACGGTCCTCCCTCGGCCGGATCGGCGTCCCCACGCTCGCCGTCGTCGGCTCCGAGGACCAGGTCACCCCGACCACCGACGCCCGCACCCTCGTCGCCGGAATACCCGACGCGAGCCTGGCGCTGGTGCCCGGCACCTCCCACCTTGCGCCCGTCGAGCAGCCCTCGGCCGTCACCGAACTCCTCATCCGGCACTTCTCCACGGCCTGGCACGACAAGCCCGGGCCCGGCGGTCAGACCGCCATCGGCGCCGCGGCCCCCAAGCCGCAGATCGCGCCCCCGCCGCCCCCGATGGCGCCGCCCGCCGCCATAGAGTCCGGCCACGCCCAGCCGGAACAGGCCCGCGGCGCCACCTACGAGGCGGGCATCAAGGTCCGCCGTGAGGTCCTGGGCGACGCCCATGTCGACCGGGTCGAGGCCGCCGCCGACGACTTCACCGGCGACTTCCACGACTTCATCACCCGCTACGCCTGGGGCGAGACCTGGACCAGACCCGGTCTGGACCGCCGTACCCGCAGCGTCATCACCCTCACCGCACTGGTCGCCCGCGGCCACCACGACGAGCTGGCGCTGCACACCCGCGCGGCCCTGCGCAACGGCCTCACCCCCACGGAGATCAAGGAAGTCCTGTTGCACACCGCCGTCTACTGCGGTGTCCCGGCAGCGAACTCCGCCTTCGCCGTCGCCCAGCGGGTGATACGGGAAGAGACGACGCCGGAGGGCTGACGAGCCCCCCACGGGACGGCGCGCGGACGACGTGCCACGGCGAGGCGCGGGGCGTTGCCAGGGGCGCGCCCGCCGCGGCCCGCACCGGCCCGCACCGGCCCGCCACGGCAAAATGGGCCCATGGAACTCACCAAGAAGACCCATGCCTGTGTCCGGCTGGAGAAGGACGGGCGGACGCTCGTCATCGACCCCGGTCTCTTCACCGAGGAGGACGCGGCCGTCGGCGCGGACGCGATCCTGGTCACCCATGAGCACATGGACCACTTCAACGAGGACCGGCTGCGGGTGGGCATGGAGGCCAACCCGGCGGCCGAGATCTGGACGCTGGCCAGCGTCGCCGACCAGCTCGCCGGAGTGTTCCCCGGCCGGGTGCACACAGTCGGCGACGGCGACACCTTCAGCGCCGCCGGCTTCGAGGTGGAGGTGCACGGCCAGCTGCACGCCGTCATCCACCCCGACATCCCGCGCATCACCAACGTCGGCTACCTCATCGACGGCGGCACGGTCTTCCACCCGGGCGACGCCCTCACCGTCCCGGAGGGCCGCACGGTCGAGACCTTGCTGCTGCCCGTCCACGCCCCCTGGAACAAGATCGCCGAGATCATCGACTATGTGCGCGAGGTCGCGCCGCGACGGGCCATCGACATCCACGACAGCCTGCTCCAGGACCACGCCCGCCCGATCTACGACTCCATGATCGACAAGCTGGGCGGCGGGGCCGACCACGGCCGTCTCACCCCGGGAGACCGGACCGCCCTTGGCTGAGGGCTGACTGTCAGTGCCGCGCGGTAGGTTTACCGGCATGCGCATCGCGACCTGGAACGTCAATTCGATCACCGCCCGCCTTCCGAGGCTGCTGGCCTGGCTGGAGCGCACCGGCACGGACGTGCTGTGCCTCCAGGAGACCAAGTGCACCGCCGAGCAGTTCCCGTACGACGAGTTGCGCGCGCTCGGCTATGAAGCCGCGGTCAACGCCGACGGCAGGTGGAACGGCGTGGCCCTGCTGTCCAAGGTGGGGCTCGAGGACGTGGTCAAGGGCCTGCCCGGCGGCCCGGAGTACGACGGGGTGCAGGAGCCGCGGGCCGTCTCGGCGACCTGCGGCCCGGCCCGGGTGTGGTCCGTGTACGTCCCCAACGGCCGCGAGGTCGGTCATGCGCACTACACCTACAAGCTCGGCTGGTTCGAGGCACTGAAGACGGCGGTCGCCGAGGACACGGCGGGCTCCCGCCCGTTCGCGGTCCTCGGCGACTACAACGTCGCACCGACCGATGAGGACGTCTGGGACCCGGCCGTCTTCGAGGGCGCCACCCATGTCACGCCCGCCGAGCGCGCCGCCCTGGCCGCCCTGCGCGAGGCGGGCCTGTCGGACGTCGTGCCGCGCCCCCTCAAGTACGACCATCCCTACACCTACTGGGACTACCGCCAGCTCGCCTTCCCCAAGAACCGCGGTATGCGCATCGATCTCGTCTACGGCAACGGGCCGTTCGCCAAGGCCGTGTCGGACGCGTATGTGGACCGCGAGGAGCGCAAGGGCAAGGGCGCCTCGGACCACGCCCCGGTCGTGGTGGACCTCGAGGTCTAGGGGGAGACACCCCTAAGAGCGGTGTGACGGCCCCGGCGGGGAGCCGGCCCGCAGCCCCCGGCCGAGGGCCACGGGCCGGCGGGCGGCAGGCACCGGGGCGGCGTCGGTTCCGTCCCGGGAGAGCGTCAGCCCCGCCCCGGTACCAGCGCCCGCAGGTCCACCGCGTTGCCGAGCGCCGCAAGTCCCGCGTCGCCGGGGTGGAGGTGGTCGCCGCTGTCGTAGGCGGGCAGCAGCCGTGCGGGCCGCTGCGGATCGCGGAGTACGGCGTCGAAATCGAGCGTCGCCTCGAAGACGGTGCCGGCATGGCCGCGTACGAAGGCGTTGACGGCCTGGCGGCGGGCTTCCACTTCCGGGGTGCAGTCGGGGTAGCCCTCACAGGGTGCGATGGTCGCCACCACCACCCGCAGCCCCCGCTCGTGCGCCCGCCCCGCGAGGGCACGCAGCCCGGCGATGACCTCATCGGCCGAGGTCCCCCAGCGCACATCGTTGATGCCCTCGAACACCACCACCGTCCGCGCCGAGGGCTGTGCCAGCACATCGCGCTCCAGCCGATGCTGGGCGCTCACCCCGCCGGTGTCCGTGCTGACCCCGTCGCCCGGATAGCGGTCGGTGACGATCCGGTTCGCCGAGATGCCCTGGCCCAGCACGCCGTAGCGGGGCAGCGCGTGCTGCGCCTGGAAGCGGCGGGCCAGCACGTCGGGCCAGCGCCGGTTGGTGCCGCTCGTCGACTTCACCCCGTCGGTGATCGAGTCGCCCAGGGCCACGACCGAGCCGGGCCCGCCCGCGACGTCGACGCCGGTCAGGAACGGCCAGAAGGTCATCGTTGCGGGGTAGGCAGCGCCCCCGGTGTCCGCGGTGCGGTCCCCGCTGCCCGCGGCGCTCAGGTACGACTGCTGGGCCGCCTCCTGGTGCACGGGCGCCGCCGTCACCGTTCCCGGCAGATGGAGGCTCACCAGCAGATCGGTGCCGGTCGGAACGGTGAAGTCGACGGGATCGCTGAACGCCTCGGCCCCGGCCGGTATGCGGACCCGGGTGTGCCCCCTGCCGAAGGTCAGCGGCACCGGTGTGCGCTTGGCCGCCGCCCCCGTGCCCCGCACCGCGATGCTGGCCGCCCCGATGTCCACCGGCGCGGCGGCGAAGGTGTTGGCGATCCGTATGCGCGCCCGCGGCCCGCCCGCGCCGCTGTGCACCACCAGCCGCAGCGTACGGTCGGTCCAGGGCCCGACCGCCCGGTAGCCCGCCGTGCTCGCCGCCCAACTCCCGGTCCTGCCACGCCCGGTGTCCCGTACGGACACCGCGAAGACATGCAGTGCACCGGACGGCCCGGACGCCTCCGGCAGCACCACCGAGCTCACCTCCCGCCCCGCCCGCAGCGGCACGGTCACCGCGTACAGCCGCGCCGTCCCGGGCAGTTGCCCACCCGGACCGTTGAGGTGCGGCAGCGTCACCGCCTTGGTGGCCGGCGGTCCCGACCGCCAGTCGGGCGCGGTGAGTTCATAGGTGCTGTGCGACCCGTCCCGGTAGCGCACGGTCCCGGTGCCCATGGCCGCACCGCCCGTCCCGGCGACCAGGAAGGTCAGCGCCTCGCCCCGGCCGCGTACCGCCACCTGCTGGCCGTCCGCGAGGACGTTGTCCGGCGTCCCGGGCGCGGTACGCGGCAGCGTGAGCCGGGCCCCGTCGAGCGTCAGGACGCTTCCGGGCGACCAGCCGGCCGCCGCCAGGTCCTGAGCGGACAGCGAACGGCCCGCCCCGTCGAAATTGGCCGCGCCGGGCCGGGAGTTGTCACTGACGGCCCGGTTGTCGAAGAGCCTGGACAGGGGCAGCGGGTCGTGCGGTCCTGCGGCCGGCGGCGCGTGCGCCGCGACGGCCGCCGCGGCTTCGGCATCGGTGGCCGGCAGTGCGGTCGCGGTGAGCAGCAGGCTCAGGGCGGTGCCCCATCGTCGTACACGCATCGGTCCGTATCCCTCCGGTGGGCGCGGGCGGGCAGGTATGAACGGCGTTCCGGGCTGGTCCCGCGAGAGGCGGGGGACTCCTGGGGGCCGGTCAGATCCGATCCGAGCGCCATGAAGGTAGGGAGGTACGGGGGAAGCGTCAAGGTGACGAACGGGGTACGGGTGCGCCGCGCGCCTGTGGCCGCGACCACAGGGCGGGTGGGACCCTGCAGACCATGAACATGTCTTTCCTGGACAAGTGGCGCAAGCGGCGGCAGGCGCACCGGTCCGTGCCGCTCGCGGAGTCGGTGCGCGCCGATCCCGAAAGCGTCGTCGAGCTGCTGTCCGAGTGCGAACTGCTGCGGGCCCAGGCCGCCACGGAGGGCGTGGAACTGGACGACTCCGTACGGTCGTTGGAGGCGTTGGACCAGCTGCAGCCGGTCTGGCGGGACGACCCGGAGGTGCTGCCCTGGCTCGGCAACGACGCCGGTCTCTACCTCGGCACGGTCGTGGTCCGCACGGTACCCGGCGCCGTCTGGCACGTCTGGCCGGACGGGCAGCCGGTGGTCCGGCTGGAGTCCGGGCGGGAGATCGACGTGGTGGCCACGGGCCATGAGTGGGCCGATATCGGCGCGCCGGAGCTGTCGCAGGTCTACGCCGAGGTCTCGGAGAGCTGATCCCCGGCCGGGAAGCCGTGGGAGCGGCCCGCACCGGCCCGCAACGGCCCGCCCCGGCCCTCGCGCCGGCCTCGTGCAAGGTTCCCCCGTAGCCCTGATTCACCCGCCCATCTCTGCGCATACGTGCGTGTCAGTGGAGAAGTGCCCTATTCGCCCCGGTAGGTTGCGAGTTCTCCGCTGTACGGATGAGAGTGGGCAGGTCTGCATATGGCCGGTGATGCGCTGATTGAACTGCGCGGGGTCAACAAGCACTACGGAAAGCTGCATGTCCTGCGGGACATCGACCTCACCGTCGGCCGCGGGGAGGTGGTCGTGGTCATCGGGCCCTCCGGGTCCGGGAAGTCCACCCTGTGCCGGGCCATCAACCGCCTGGAAACCGTCGAGTCGGGCACCATCGAGCTGGACGGCCGGCCGCTGCCCGAAGAGGGCCGTGCGCTGGCCCAGTTGCGTGCCGAAGTCGGCATGGTCTTCCAGTCCTTCAACCTCTTCGCTCACAAGACCGTGCTGGACAACGTGATGCTGGCGCCGATGAAGGTCCGCAAGACAAAGAAGGACGAGGCCGCGCGGCGCGCCCGTGAACTCCTGGACCGGGTGGGGCTCGCCTCCCAGGCCGAGAAGTATCCGGCGCAGCTCTCCGGCGGCCAGCAGCAGCGCGTCGCCATCGCCCGCGCCCTCGCCATGGACCCCAAGGCGCTGCTCTTCGACGAACCGACCTCCGCCCTCGACCCGGAGATGATCAACGAGGTGCTGGAGGTCATGCGGCAGCTCGCCCGGGACGGCATGACGATGGTCGTGGTCACCCATGAGATGGGCTTCGCCCGCTCCGCCGCCAACCGTGTGGTGTTCATGGACGACGGCCGCATCGTCGAGGACCGCACCCCCGAGGACTTCTTCACCGCGCCGCGCAGCGAACGGGCGAAGGACTTCCTCTCCAAGATTCTCAAGCACTGAACGGGGGCGTCGTGATGCCGCACAGCCACTCCTCGCCCCTGCGCCGTGCCCTCGTGGCCGTCGTGCTCGCGGTGCTCGCGCTGGCCCTCGCCGGCTGCGGCCGGGAAGGCAGCCCGCCGGTCAAGGGCCCCAAGGGCAGCGAACTGCCCCGGTACCCGGTCGCCAAGAACTTCTCGCTGCCCGCCTCCCCGACCTGGGTGCGGGCCAAGCGCCGCGGCCATCTCATCATCGGCGTCAAGGAGGACCAGCCCTACCTCGGCGAGAAGGACCCGGCCACCGGCCAGTACACCGGCTTCGACATCGAGATCGCCAAGATGATGTCCGCCGCGCTCGGCTTCCCGCCGCACACCATCCAGTTCCAGACGATCGCCTCCGCCAACCGCGAGACGGCCCTGCAGAACGGCCAGATCGACCTCTACGTCGGCACCTACACCATCAACGACAAGCGCAAGAAGCTGGTGGGCTTCGCCGGCCCGTATTACATGGCCGGCCAGTCGCTGCTGGTGCGCACCGACGAGAACGACATCAAGGGCCCGCAGGACCTGGCCGGCAGACGGGTCTGCTCGGCGGCCGGCTCGACCCCCTTCCAGCGCATCCAGGCCGACTACCCCAGGGCCGTACTGGTCTCCTACGACACCTACTCGGTGTGCGTCGACAACCTGCTCACCTACCAGGTCGCCGCGGTCACCACCGACGACGCGATCCTGCTGGGCTACGCCGCCAAGGCGCGCGACGAGCTGAAGGTGGTCGGCAAGCCGTTCTCCGAGGAGCCGTACGGCATCGGCGTGCCCCGCGGTGACAAGGCACTGCGGTTCGCACTCGACGACGCCCTCGCCGCGAACGAGAAGAACGGCAACTGGAGGAAGGCGTACGACGCGACCCTCGGCCTGTCCGGAGTCCCCGCCCCCAAGCCGCCCCCGATCGACCGCTACCCGGCGGCCTGAGCCGCCAAGGACTGACCGATGAACGTTCTCCTCGACAACCTCTCCCTCTACGGGAAGGGCCTGCTGGGCACCGTCGAACTCACCGTCTTCGCCTCGCTGCTCGCGCTCGTCCTCGGTTTCCTGATGGCCGCGTTCCGGGTGGCGCCGGTCGGCTCCCTGCGGGCCTTCGGCACGGCATGGGTGGCGGTGCTGCGCAACACGCCGCTGACGCTGCTGTTCTTCGCGGTGGTGCTGGGCCTGCCACGCTTCGGCTTCGTCCTGCCCTTCAACCTCTTCGCCATCCTGGCGCTGGGCTGCTACACCTCCGCCTTCATCTGCGAGGCGGTGCGCTCCGGCATCAACACCGTGCCCGTCGGGCAGGGCGAGGCGGCCCGCAGCCTGGGCATGACCTTCCCGCAGACGCTGGGCGGGATCGTCCTCCCGCAGGCCTTCCGCTCCGTCATCCCGCCCATCGGCTCCACCCTGATCGCGCTCGCCAAGAACTCCGCGATCGCCGGCGCCTTCAGCGTCACCGAACTCCTCGGCGTCTACAAGCCGCTCAACGAGCTGGGCTACAGCATCGTCTGGACCTTCGTCTGGATCGCCGTCGGCTATCTGATCGTGACCCTGACCATCAGCGCGCTCTTCAACGTGCTGGAGAAGCGCTTCGGAGTCGCCCGATGACCACCGCCCTCTACGACGTCCCGGGCCCGCGGACCAGGCAGCGGCACCGGTTCTACGGCCTGCTCTCCACGGCGCTGATCCTCGCCCTGATCGGCTGGGTCCTCTACCTCCTCTTCGCCACCGGCCAGTTCACCGCGGCGAAGTGGACTCCCTTCACCTACAAGGGAATTCAGGAGCTCCTGCTGCGGGGCCTGGGCAACACCCTGAGGGCCTTCGCCTTCGCGGCGGTGCTGTCGCTGGCGCTGGGCGGGGTGCTGGCGATCGGCCGGCTCTCCGAGCACCGGATCGTGCGCTGGGTGAGCACGCTGCTGGTGGAGTTCTTCCGCGCCATGCCCGTACTGGTCATGATCTTCTTCATCTATGTGGCGCTGAAGGCGGACCCGCTGATCGCCCTGGTCGCCGGACTGACCCTCTACAACGGCTCGGTGCTCGCCGAGGTCTTCCGTACCGGCGTCCACTCCGTCGACCGCGGCCAGCGCGAGGCCGCCTACGCACTTGGCATGCACAAGACGCAGGTCATGACGCATGTCCTGGTGCCGCAGGCGGTCCGGGCCATGCTCCCGGCGATCATCAGCCAGCTGGTGGTCGCCCTGAAGGACACCTCGCTCGGCTACCTCATCACCTACGAGGAGTTCCTGCACGCGGGCAAGCTGATCGCCTCCAACCTCGACTACGACCTGCCGTTCATCCCCGTCGTCATGATCATCTCGCCGATCTACATCGGGATGTGCATGCTGCTGTCCTGGCTGGCCCACTGGGTCTCCCGGCGCCAGCGGCGCAACCCCAAGGTGGAGGCCGCCGAGGTGGCCGCCCCCGAACCGGGCACCCTGCTGCCGGGGAGCCACCGGCCACCGGCCTGAGGGCCGGGGCGGCATCCGGGTACGGCCCCACCGTCCCCGCCTCAGCGGATGCTGCGCGCGAGCCAGGGACTGAGCCCGCCGCCGAAGACCGGCTCCTTGTACGTCGCGTCGCCGGGCAGTGGCACGATCAGCCACTGGCCCGGCGGGAAGACCCGCGTTCTGACGTGCGCGAGACCGCCGTACACCGACCGTAGGAACGCCGGCACCGCATCCCGTGGGACATCCGCGAACTCCACCCCGTCCACGGTGATCCGCGCATCGTCCTCGGGGAAGACCTGGACGGTGACCGCGGGCGACCCGCCCAGTTCCACAAAGGCCTCATGCGGCAGCGAGCCGTCGGCGTCCAGGACGGTGAACACCCCGGCCGCGGTACGGCGGGAGGTCCGGTCCGCGCCGATGTCGTCCGTGACGGTCAGGTCGAGGCAGTACTCGGCCGCGACCTCACGGATGGCGGTGACGGCGGACTCGGTGGTGGGCAGGTGCGGGTGCGGGTGGTCGTTCCTCATCCTGTGATCATTCCGCGGGGGCGGGCACCGCACACCGCGGGGGCGCCGCCGCCCGACCCCAGACAGTTCCACGAGGCTTCGGCGGGGAGACGGTCCAGGATTCCGGCCGGCCGGCAGGCCCGGCGGCGCACAAGGCCGACGGTGGTTCCGGTGTCTGCGTCGCGCTCCGGCCGGGCAGGTTGATCCAGATGCCACAGTCGAGGCGCAGCGCGAAAATAAAGAGAGACCGTGAGTGCTCTGGGAGGGTTCCCTCACCGCCGTCGACAAGAAGTGAGGGCAGTCCCCCTGGACCGGCGCGCCGGTGAACGCCGGCGTCGGCAGCCTGGAAGGTACGGACCCGGACGGGCGCGGGCGATCACGTGACTTCAAGGCGGCTCGAGCTACCGGAACGGCGGCTCGAGCTACCGGAACCAAGACGCCGGAGCCCATGAAGTCCACGGCGATGCCATCCGCGACCTACGGCAGCACATGGGATGGGAACGTCCGTTCCTCCACTGCCTCGTCTCGGACGGCATCGGGCAACCAGCCCATCATCACGGCAGGTTCCAGGGACGGCTTGTGACCTGGACTCTCGCAGGCGGTCCCGTAGCGCACCACAGCACTCCATCGACTGAGTCCCCCGCAACGGGGGGTTCCGTTCCGGAACCCTCCATCGCTGGAGGGAGGACACCATGGCCGCACCCCTGACCGCGGACCAGATGCTCCAGGCACTCCGCAACGAAGACCTGGTCATCAAGGAGACCCGCGATTGGCGCCACCACAACCGCAACCACAAGGGTCCGTTCAGCAATGTGAACGGTGTGATGATCCATCACACCGTCACTTCCGACACGAAGGCCACCGTCAAACTCTGCTATGACGGCCGCCCGGATCTCCCCGGCCCGCTGTGCCACGGCGTCATCGGCAAGGACGGAGTCGTCTACATGGTGGGCAACGGTCGCACGAACCACGCCGGCTCGGGTGACGACGATGTGCTTCGGGCCGTCATCGACGAGCGGCCGCTGCCTCCTGACAATGAGCAGAACACCGACGGCAACGCGAGGTTCTACGGATTCGAATGCGAGAACCTCGGCGACGGAATCGACCCCTGGCCGGAGGAGCAACTAGAGGCGGTCGAAAAGGCAGCGGCCGCGATCTGCCGTGCCTACGGCTGGCACGCCGGCAGCGTGATCGGCCACCTGGAGTGGCAGCCCGGCAAGATCGATCCCAAGGGATTCACGATGGATAGCATGCGCGCGAGGATCGCCAGGCGCCTCGCCGCCACCTGAGGAGCTGACCATGACCATCAAAGGAATCGATGTCTCGTCGTTCCAGCCGGAGAAATACCACACCGGCGGATTCGCCTTCGTATTCATCAAAGTCACGGAGGGGACCACCTACACGAACCCCAGGTGGGTCGCTCAGCGCAAGACCGCACGAGACGCCGGATTGGTGACCGGCTTCTATCATTTCGCCCGGCCCGGATCCTTTGAAGACCAGGCCGACTTCTTCCTCTCCAAGATCAATCTGGTGGAGGGGGATATCCTCGCCCTCGACTGGGAGGACCGTGGCTTCTCGAACTCCTTCAAGGACAACTGGATCAAGCGCGTGCAGCACCGCACGTCCGGGCACAGGACAGTGCTCTACTGCAACCGGGATTTCTGGCTCCACCGTGACACTACGTCCTTCGCCGGGGACGGCCTGTGGATAGCCCAGTACAACGGCAAGCCCGGTCAGCCCAACATTCAGAACCCGTGGATGTTCCACCAGTACACCGACCACCCGGTTGATACGAACGTCGGAAACTTCAAGGACAAGGTGGCACTGCGCGCTTGGTCCGCACACCGGCAGCTGGCTTCGTTCGACTGAAGCTCAGCTGAAGCGGCTCACTGTGAGGCGGAGTCGGGACTCGCTGCCGAGGATGGGACGGACCACCTCGGGCATCGGGATCTCGGTGTGCAGGTCTTCGCCGTCCTCGACCATGCGACACGGTTCCGCGGCGATCGGGTCGGTGTCGTCGATGCTGCCGGGGACGCGTGAGTTCCATGCCGCCCAGGCCTGCGTTCCCGTCTCTTCGTGCAAGCCGCGCCGGCCGACGTCGACGATGAGCGTGTCCTCCCAGTCGGGCACCTGCTCGAGGTGGTCCTCCCAGAAGAACCGGCCGCTCTTCTCCACGAGGTGGAAGACGCGCAGCACCAGCGTGTAGCGGGAGCGGAGCGTCAGCCCGCTTTCCCGGCCGTCACGGACGTTGATGCGGTCGAGGAGGAAAGCGGTGGCGAGGGGTACACCACTGCCGTCGCCCTCCGCAGAGCCGTGCCGGGCGGATTCCTGGTTCAGCTGAACGGGGCAGTAGTGGGCCGCGCGCTGCTCGTGCATGACGGTCGGCAAGCCCCTGACGGCCAGTCGCACCTCTGCCTGCCACACCCGTGATGCACCGGAGGGCTGCTCGGGCAGGTCCAGGCCGCGAAGGTCTGCCCGAACCTGGTAGTTCCCGAAGAGGAAGCGGCGCAGGTTCTGGTAGCCCTCTTCGGAATTCACCAATCCGTAGCGGCCCGAGTGGGAGCGGTGGACGAAGGCCCGGTGGGCGTGGCGCACATAGGCGTTGTCGATATGGACCAGCCCGTCGCTGCGAGGTCCGACCGCCTTCTCGACCAGTCCGTAGTCGGCCGCGTTGGTCCCGACGACACAGAACACCCGGCGCGCGTCGAAGGCCTCCGCCGGAATCTCGTTGGGCCGCCAGTCCGGCGGGGGATCGTCGCCGTGGGATGCCCCGGGGGTCAGATAGGTGTACATCCGCTCAGGGGCGAAGATGTCCGATCCCATCGGCCCGAAGGTCTCCATCGCCCAGTCGGCGAGCCCTCCGCCGAGGTCGAAGGCGATGCCGCCGTGCGGGGTTCCGTAGGTGAAGAGCTTGTCCACGAGCTCGCTGCCGGGGCAGCGAGGTTCACCCGTGCGCGGATCGGCCGTGCGGGAAACCTTCTGGATCAGGCAGCGTGCGAGCAGTCCCCCCATGGAGTGGGCAACCAGATGCACCTTGGGGGCGCCGGTCTTCCGGCGGACGAGCTGGACGAAGTCATAGAGGCGCTCTGCCGCCTTTTCGAGGTCGAACTCCTCCGGGGCCGCGGTGACGGACGTACCGAAGGTGGACGCGGCACAGTCGTAGAAGCGGTGCACCCAGATGGACTCGGGCGCGACCGCGCCATCGGCCTGCGACTGGAGATACGCGTGCTGATCGCCGCGTACCAGGAGCTGATAGCCCTCGTCGCTCATCAGCCTCAGCAGGGGACCCTCGAACTGGTAAAAGCACGGCGTCCCCTCCCCGCCGACGCGAATGTGGGTGGCGCCGCTGTTGAGCCCGTAGAACGGGTCGTCGACCTGCTTGTCCACACCGCTCGGCGGCCCGGCATATCCCCGCAGGTAGATGATGGGTGATCGCTCCGCCATGGTGAAACGCCTTCCCGAGGCAGGTGCGGCTGGTGAGCCGGCGCGCGGTCAATCGGTGACCAGGCCAGGTTGCGGCAGGAGCGTGAGGAGCACCAACCCGTCCGGGCCGGATGGGGGCGCCCGAGTCAGTTGTCGGCCACCGGATGCCGTTGCCGACGCCGTCGTCAGAGTGCCAGGTCGCGGGCGAGGGCGGTCAGCACGGCCCGGGTTTTGGTCTCGCCGCATCGCGGCGGGGCAACGTGGCGTTGTCGCAGGGCCTGTTCGAGCAGCTTCTCGGCCTCAGCCGCGTCGGCCGTGCTCGTGCGCACCGACACCTCGAGGAAGCGCAGGTCCTTGGCGATCCACTCCTCGATGACCACCGGCGGCAGCGTGCCCCAGTCCTGCTTCCACTTGACGGTGTACACCGGGCCGAGCGCCCTCAGGTCCGCGAGGTCGCCCTGCTTCAACCCTGCGGCGTCCTCCAGAAGGTGGCGGTGCGGCTTGGCGAGGAGGTGGTCCAGCGCTCCGGGCCCGGGTCTGAGCGCCGACTCGACGAGCTTTGCCTCGACCTTCCGGTCGGCCTGCAGCGAGGCGGACACCACGGGCGTGAAGGCGGGGCCGGTCCGGTCCTCCTCGATCGTGAAGTCCCAGGCCCCGTCCTCATCCTTACGGTTCTTCCGCCAGTCGGGCGGCAGCCGGGGGCACGGCCGCAGCTTGACGGTCATGTCCGTTGCGCGCTTGGACCCATGGTCCCCGTCCTCCAGACGCAGGCGGAAGATGACCCCGCGGTCGAGGAAAGGCAACGAGATGCCGTCGCCGCTCTTCCTCGGACTGTCCCAGAAGTAGAGGGTGCGACTGCGGCCCTCGCCACCCTGGAGTTCAAGCGCACAGGCCGCCTTCCTGGCCGCGTCTCCGGAAAAGCCGACCTTGATTTCCGCGGCCGTGGCCATGGGGGTCTCTGTCATGCTGCCGTTATCGCACGGGGCACAACGTCGCGCACCCGGCATCCACCGGCACGGTCGACGGGTGGCAATGCCTCTTCGCCTTCCCGAAGCACGCGGTCGGCCGGTTCGGCCTGGGCCTCATGGAGCTGGAGCCACGGGTGGTGGCGCTGTGTTGCAGGCCTTGGCGCCCGGTGAGACGGTGTACAGGGGGCAATGCCGACGGCCTGGCGACGGACAGCCTTACAGGCGACGGCACTACGCGTCGATACGCGACTGATCCGCGCCCCACCATCCTTAGGCGCCTGACACTCCGTGAATCGGCGCGCGTCCACGAACCGGGGGCAGCGCACAGAGAGCGGGAAATTCAATGGCGAACGGACCTATGGACAGGCGCGCCTTCGGCGGGCATCCCGATCAGCCTCATGGCCCCGTCATGGGCCAGGGCACGGATTACACAGGTCGATACGTGGTCCTGCTCGAACCGGGTGACCAGGAGAGCGGCCTGAACGCACTGCGTGCCTCCGCCGACATCGCGTCCGTCGAACGGGTCCGAGGAACCGAGGCCGCGCATGTCGCCGAACTCCTTGAGCGCCCCGACGTCTCGGTGCTCTTCGAGGAACTCGGCGCCGCCGTTGTCGAGGTGCGGCCCGAGCAGCGCCACGCGCTGGTGACCTCGGCCGAGGCGGAATCCTCGATCATCGCGGCAGAACCGGAGCGCATGGTCTACGCCTTGCCGATCACCGCCCCGCAGCAGGCGCCGACCGAGTTCTTCCCGGCCTACCGCAGCGACGAGGAAGTGGTCGCCCACCACACCATGGCCGAAATCGCCGCTGCCCAGGGCCCGGCCATGGACGAGCAGAGCTGGACCTGGGGCCTGCAGGCGATCCGGGCCAATCTGTCCAGCCTGACCGGACGCGATGTGAAGATCGCCGTCATCGACACCGGCGTGGACACCGACCACCCGGACCTGGTCGGGCGCATCGAGGCGTCGGCCTCCTTCGTGCCCGGCGAGGCCGTCGAGGACGGCAATGGCCACGGCACGCACTGCATCGGCACCGTCGCCGGTCCGGAACACCCCCGGCAGGGACCCCGCTACGGGGTGGCCTGCGAGGCCCGGATCCTCGCGGCGAAGGTGCTCAGCAACGCGGGCAGCGGCACCGATGGCCAGATCCTGGCGGGCATGGCCTGGGCCGTCGCCCAAGGCGCGCGAGTGATTTCCATGTCGCTCGGCGCCGGGGTCCGACCGGGTGAGCTCTTCCCGCAGACATACGAGAAGCTGGCCCAGCGCGCGCTCGAACGCGGCACGGTGATCGTCGCTGCCGCGGGCAACGACAGCCATCGGCCCCCGGAAATCCGGCCCGTCAGCCGGCCCGCCAACTGCCCCTCCATCCTCGCGGTGAGCGCGCTCGACAAGGCACTCACGCCGTCGTTCTTCTCCAACGGCGGCATCAACGGCCAGGGCGGCGAGGTCAACATCGCCGCGCCCGGCAGGGACGTGCACTCGGCTGCCCCTGGCGGCGGGTACCAGAGCCTGAGCGGCACCAGCATGGCCACCCCGCATGTCGCGGGCGTCCTCGCCTTGCTCGCCCAGGCAAACCCGAACGCTTCCGCGGCCGATCTCAGAGCCGGTCTGATGTCCGGTGCCTTCCCGCTGACGCAGCCCGCCAGGGACGTCGGCTCGGGTCTGCTCCAGGCGCCGTGAGCGAGTCGTACCGGCCCGCGCCGGTCGGGGTCATCCTCGCGGTCGACCCCGGCCGGTTCGCGGAAGTGGTCGAGGCCTTGCGACGGGCCGGACTGACGGTCACGGGCGAGCAGCCGGCCCTCGGCACGCTCTCCGGAACCGTCACGGAGGACCGGATACCGGCCCTGGAGACAGTCGACGGCGTCGAATCCGTCGACCGGGAGCGCACCATCCAGCTTCCCTCGCCCGACCACCCCATCCAATAGGTCCCGGGAAGGCCCCGGGCTAAAAGGTGCCGAACGACGGCCTATTGGCGTCATCAGCCCGGTTGCGGGGCATTCGGGCGAGAGTAGCCTGGAGTTGATGTGCTGCCCAGTTCTGGAGGTAGGCGATGTTTCTCCGATTGCTGCGGCGCCGTAAGCCGCATCGGCTCGTTTTTCTCGGTAACGGCTCTATGATCCGCGGCTTCAGCGGTGGATTCTACGACGGTCACGGATACCAGCACTGACACTGACCCCGTTCACGGTGGGATCCTGGAGGATATGCGGTGGCAGAGGATATCGATGCGGTGGCAGCCATGGCGAGGGTCCTGTCACCGCATTGCCGTGTCACCCGGATGTCCGACGGAGCGCTGATCGCGGACTGGAAGCGGACGCGTTTTCTCGGACTGGCGATGACGGAAGTCCAGAAATTCGTCTCCGGAAGCCCTGAGGAACGCGCCGAACTTATCGTCGGTCTCACACGTGCCGGGTGCGCGACGGGCCGCCGGAAAAAACACCCGGACGCCGGCGTCGGGCTCTGGCTGGGTGGAGTGCACCTGCTGATCCGGACCCTTGGATTCGGGCGCGTCCTCCGGCTGCTGTCCTTGGCCGCTCCGGAATACGCCCGTGCGGACCTCCCCTCCGCGCAGGAGTTCGGACGGCTGAAACGAGCAGTGCAGTCACACAGCGGCAGAAGCTGGCTCGTCAACGGCGACTGCAAGTCCGAGGCGGTGACGGCCTTCGTCCTGCTGCGGCGGTGTGGTCTGAAAGCCGTACTCCACGTCGGCGTGCGTGAACACCCGTTCGCCCTGCACGCGTGGACAGTCTCGGGCGGCCTGTGCATCCCCGACGCCGATCCGCGAGGGCACGCCTTCACACCGGTGCTCTCGATCGGCTGCGGGGGACTCTGACATGGAAGCGCTCCGCCTCGAGTGGGTTGGGGGCGCACCGAGGCTCCGGCCCAGCGAGGCCATGGCGCGTCAGGGACTCGTGACGACGGTCTCCTCGCGGGCCGGCACCGCGGCCGTCGTCGGCTGGGTCGGCTCGGCCCGTGACCGGGCGGCGGGCGCGCGGGGCCTCCTCGACGACTCCGGCAGGCAGGGGGCCGCCCCGCCCGTGCCGGCCGGCGACTACGCGGCTGTTCTGGTGTACCGCGATCGCATCCTTCTGACGCGCGATGAGCAGGCACGCATCCCGCTGTTCTTCAGGGAGTCCGGTGGCCGCGTGAGCGCCGTGAGCACCTCGGTCCGCTGCCTGGGGAGCGTCACAGAGCTGGAGCCCCGCTACTTCTGCCGATACCTCACCGGGAACTTGGCACAACCGCACTCGGACCTCACTCCTTTCGCCGGGGTGCACCGCGTCCTCGGCGGCGAGGTGGTCGAGCTGTCCTTCACCGGACAGATGCGCAGCCGTACGCTGCGACGGGCCCGTCGGGCCACCGACCCGCCCGAGCCGACCGCAGACGGCTCCTGCCTCGATGAGGCCGCGCAGGAGTTGCGCAGCGCGCTGGAGACCGCTGTCGGACGCCGCATGGGCACGACGACGGCATGCCATGTCTCGGGCGGCACCGACTCCACCAGCGTCGCGCTGCTCGCCGCACGCCTGCTGGCCGCGGAACGGGGCGACGCGGGGGACCTGGTCCTGCTCGCCGGGCGCTTCTCCCGCGGGGAGCTGGCCGCGGAGCGGCCGTACCTCGACGTCGCGATGGAGGCGATCCGCCGTCACACACCCGCGGCCCGCCCGGTGATCGTCGATGCCGACGACGTAGCCGACTTCGACGACTTCCAGCACCACGCGGGAGACGCCGACGAGCCTCATGCGCACGCCTTCCGCGCCCCGTTCTGGGCCAGGCTGCACGCCGCGGCCGCCGAACTGGGCTGTGACACGCTCCTGACCGGCTGCGGGGCCGATCCGATCGCGGACGCCAACCCGTTCCATCTGCACCGGCTGGCCCGCACGGGACAGCTCCGGCAGATGACCGAGCAGGCACGTGCCTGGGCCGTGGGAAGCGAGCGGGGCTTGCGGGAAATCGTCCGCGCCTACGTGGTGCAGCCGGCCTTTCCGCTGGCAGCCGAACGGATCACCGCGCTCCTCCGCGGCGGAACGGTGCTCGGCGGCCTCGGCACCTTCAACCGGCCCGGATGGCTGCGATCCGGATTCGCGCGCGCTCACGGCTATCGGGAGGCGGGCATCGCGGAGAGCCGGTTCGTGTTCGGACGCAAGCCGGAACAGTCGCTCTACGACGCCGCCAATTACGTCGCCGCTCCCGACCTGCTGTCCTGGCAGCGGGCACGACGGGACGGGTTCTTCCTCTCGCACCCCTTCCTCGACCCGGAGGTCGTCGCCACGATGAGCCGGCTGCCTGCCGCAGCCACGTTCCGGCCGGGCCGTCCGAAGGCGGTGCTCCGTGAGGCCATGGCGGATCTCCTCCCGGCCCCGATCCGGGGCAGGGCGGTCAAGGTGCCCTTCAACGACCTCTACGCCCGCGGTCTGCGGAAACACGGCGACGAACTCATCGCCCTGTGCCGCTCAGCCCGGCATCCGCTGATCGCGGAGATGTTCGACGTCGAGGTGCTGTGCCGGGCTGTGCGGGAGGCCCAGCTCGGCCTGGGGGACTCGTACTCCTGGGACCGCGTGAACAGTTCGCTCGCCCTGGTGGCCTGGCTGGAGCGACTGGACCGGCGTACCGGCGCGCCCGGCACGGCGGTGCCCGTCACCGCCGGCTCTTGATGTCCCACAGGGTCCGCTCGACCGGGCCGGTGATGAGGTCAACGAGGCCGTACCGGTTCTGCACCTCGCTCTGTTCCGCCGGGGTGAGGGGGCTTCCTTCCTCGCCTTTTCGCGTAATAGATGAGTACACGTTCGCGCCATGCGTGCCGAACTGCCAGTAGACGGTGATGAAACGCGGATCCCTTGTGTGTTCGTCGAGCGCATTGTTCTCGTGCACCCTGGCACGGTAAATGAGAGAGTCAAGGTCGCTCCTCTGTTGCTTCTTCAACCATCCGGGGACGTTTTCCCTACCCCAGGAGTACGCCACGAAGCGGAGCGGTGGCTGAAGCACGAGCTGGTCCTTGCGCGCGAGGCTCGCGGTGGCATAGAACGCCACCTGGTCGTACGGCGTGTTCATGGGTAGTTGCACCACCACTCGCGTGGCGTAGGTGTCGTTCGACTCAACCCAACTCCCCTGGGGCATCCACGGTTTTGCCTCGACCAACTCGCCGGGCTGGTGAATCTCCCGGCGGGAAAGCGGGTTAAAATCCGAGGAGATGGGCCACTGCTCGGCATCGGATCGCCACTGCCGACGGAGCCGGTCCTTCGGGCTCAGCGGCACCTGTTCTCCCATGGCGTGGAACTCGGCGCCGAGCACGTAGAAACCCACGTCGCCGTGGTTCCGGAGGGTGATGTCGACCGGTACGGCGAATGCTGTGCGGTCCTTGCTCAGCACCGGCTTTCCCATGGACACCGTGATGAGAGGCCTGGTTTGTCGCTGGTACGGCTGATAGAGGTTCTGGTAGCCGAAATTGGCGATCGCGATGACCGAGGAGACAATCACCGCGGCGGCCACCCGCTTCGGAGCGGGGATCACGACCGACGTCCGCCACACCGCGAAGACGGCATACGCCGAACCCGCCGTGAGCGCGCCGAACAGTGCCGGGAACAACGCGGAATCGCCGTTCTTGAGTGTCTGCACCATGAGCATGGCGTTGGTCAGCAAGGCCGCGAACGTGCCGATCAGCGCGACCAGGCCGGAGTAGGGGAAGCTCTGCCGGATCCAGTGGTCCAGGACCGCGGCGGCGCTCACGAGCGTGGTGAACGAGACCGCGAGAAGGACGGCGCCGGCGAGGCGACCGGCGAAGGTCAGATCATGGGCGAAGTCCTCGAGGCCGAACCGCGCCAGCAGCAGCGTGGTCATGAGGAGGACCAGCACGATCGCTGCCAGGGTCACCCGCGACTGCCAGGTTCTCAGCGAGGGCCGTCGCGCTTTCGGGTGGGGGTGGGAGTGAGGCCTGGGGGGTGTCCGCACGCGATCGCCTCCTGAGGCCGCCGGTCGTGCCCTGCACGAGTGCGGCGCGGACTCAGGGGATCTGCCGCCGCGCCGAGGGTTCGAGCACCATCGTCCGTGGCGATCCACCGGGTTGCCATTCGGCTGCCCCCACACGTGCGAGCCGGTGGTACGCCAGGTGGGCTTCACGAGGTCGTCGCAGGACCGGCTGTGGCCCCTGGACATCTCGAAGCTTCCTTCGGCAGGCAGTCAGCCTTCCCGGAAGGCGCGTCTTCCAGGCCAGAGGTACGATCGCCCGTATGGGGCGATGTGTACCCGTGCCGCACATTTCAAGAGCCGGCGACAGGAGCACTCGATGACTGCCACATTCAGCAGCTCGACGTGCTAGCGGCTTCAACTTTTCGCCGCGTTGACATCAACCGAGGGCCTGGAGGCAGGCGCCGCGGAATCCTCGCGGACCTCTCTGAGAAATCTCCTGTCGCAGTGGATTGATTCACCTGGAACTCTCCCGTGCATTGGCGCGGTCCAGTGAGATTGCTCCCGGAGCAGCCGGGACCTCCTCCACCAAGGAGATCGCTATGAACAGCCCGGAACGGGGACACCCGGAGCACGAAGACTTTCCGTGGACCATCTCCGTGGCGGACCACCCGCCCCGTACCGAGAGCTCCCAGTACCGGGCGAGCCGCAAATTGATGGTCAAGCTCGTCGGGACAACTGGTGAGTGGGCGTTCGCGCCCGGCCCGTATCAGGACCACCACGGCGGCGGAGTGTGGGTGAAGGACGACGACGGCTGGCTGTGCCTGCTTCTGCCGCTCGGTATCGAGTGGTCGGCGCAATTCTGCGCCGACCCTTCGAAGGTGGACCGCATCCGCCGCTGCGCCGCTCGGGTGGTCGGAGCATTCCCGGACACCCTGCCTGGGTATGCGAGCTTCGGCTACGACCACGGTCAACGGCTCCTGGACACCCCCATAGAGACTGCCGAGCAGGTGGCCGAGTGGACGGACTCGATATTCAACGCCTCGGTTCCGCTGCCCGCTGGTACCCACTCCGGGGTGCTGCCGAAGGCCGCCGGGTACCACCACTACCCGAAGCCCATCGTGGACATTGACCACTTCCGGTACGACGACTTCGAACTGTTCGTCACGGACGAGGAAGGTCTCCCGGTTGCGGTGGTGCCGATCTCCCCGCGCGGCTCCGGCGACGGCCGGGTGCGCCTGCTTGCCGCCCATCCCAGCTCGCCGTATGCGAACCGCCTGGAAGAGCCCGGCCCGGTGGACGGATCTGTCCAGACCGAAGAAGCGCCGGCCACCGACGGAGAGGGGGCCGTGCTCTCCGCCGACGACCTGCTGGCCCAGCGGGCCTTCAGGAAGCAGACCTGACGGGAGCCGCCGTCGCCGTCCGGCGCGGTGACCCCTAATCCCGCACCGGCACCGACACATACGACGGATCGTTCGCCGGGGAGGAGAACGTCAGCCGGGCGCCGCTCGGGTTGTGCTCGTTGTACAGCGGGTCGACGGTGTCGACGACCACCGCGAGACGGTGGCCGGCCGGGACGTCGTAGGCCGTGGAGAACAGATCCAGGTCGACGCCGAAGGGCTGGTTCGGCGTCTTGTCGTGGAAGGTGTACGGCGCGTGGGTGACCAGCTTGCCGATACCGAGCGGGCCCACGTCGTAGAGGTAGGCGATGGCAGTGCCGCTCTCCGCGGTGCTGGTCAGGGTGGTGTGCAGCCGGGTGGTCCCCCGGACCCGCTGCCCGGTGTCGTAGCGCTCGGACTGCCAGACGGCGGCCAGGGAGCGCGGCAGCAGGGGGATGGAGGCCATCGGCGGCAGGCGGAGGAACTGGTCCAGCATGCTGGAGAGGATGACCAGCCCGCCGTCGGCGCCGGAGTCCCAGTTGGTGTTGATCTGCTTGCTGTCGCCGAGTTCGATCCGGCGCTGCGCGGACGGGACGTCCTTCCAGCTCCTGTAGCCCTCGTACCCGCCGGTGGAACGGGACTTGAGCAGCACTGGTGACTCCCGGTCGATGCCGTTGTCCGTGCCCTTGAGGTAGTGGTCGAACCACCGCTGGGTGTCGGTCCAGGTGTCGTTGGGCAGCCCGAACAGCCCGAGCCCTTCGGCCGTGGCGTGATCACCGGGACGGAATTCCAGCCGCTTGCGGCCGGTCAGTTTCTCGTAGAAGTCGGCGGTCTGGTTGGGCGGGAAAATGGAATCGCCCCAGGCGTTGCCCAGCATGATGGCGGCGCCATTGGCGTTGATCTTGTCGAGGTAGGTGGCGGGGGAGCGTTTGCGCCCCCACGCGATGAGGTCCTTCTCCTTGTCCAGGTTCGAGGCCAGGAAGTCCTTCATGATGGTGCGGAATTCGGCGCTGGGGCGGCCGGTCAGCTCGCCCGTGCCGCCCAGGAACGACGCGGCCTGCCGGTGCTCGGTGCGGCCGCTGTAGATCGATCCGACGAGGTCGCCCCAGCCGCTGAGCGCCGCAACTGCCTTGATCCGCTTGTCGAACGCGGAGGCTAGCAGGCTGATCCCGGCACCGTAGGAGACCCCGCCCATCCCGATCTTCTGCGGATCGGCGGGCGTGTGGGCCAGCGTCCAGTCGATGACCTTCGAGGCGTCGGCGACGTCCTTCGGCCCGGCGGTGTCGATCTCCCCGCCGGACTGCCAGAACCCGCGCGAGTTGTATCCGACGACCACATAGCCCGCCTCGGCCAGCTTCTTGGCCTGTGCCATGTACTCGATCTGCGGCATCGACCAGCTGGTGGGCAGCACGATGACGGGGTAGCGCCGGGTGCCGTCGGCACCCGCCGGAGTGAAGACATTCGCCTTGAGAGTGGTGCCGCCGTCGCCCTGGATGTCGACGAACCGCACGGAGGGGGAGCCCGACGCCGCTGCCGCGGGGGCGGATTGCGGCGTTGCCGCCTCGGCGGTGGCCGGCGCGCCGGCGAGAACCGTGGTGGCCAGCACCGCCGCGGAGACGGTGCTGATCGCGGCGCGCAATGTCGTACGGGAGGGCCTCATCTTCTGCTCCAGATCTCGATGCGGGCCGTCCGTACGCTGTCCGAGGGACAGGTGGGGCGTACGGTGACCCGATTTTGACTGGAGAGTAAGGTCCACTCCTTACCTGAGGTAACCCATCGGTAGGTTACGGGTGGGTAACGTCCTTGGGTCCAGGGGTAGTCGGGGTGGAGGCCGGCGAGAATGCGCGTGGCGGACCGGGGGAGAGGGGGAGGGGTGCCCGAGACGGCGTTCGATGAGAGTGCCCGCCGTCCCTGCCCGCGCTCGCCCCCGAGGACGACGTCCCGCGCACCGAAGACGGCCTCGTCGGCCTGCTGCGGGGTGCGGGTCTGGCGGAGGCGGCCTGCCGGACACTGTCCTGGGAACACCGCACCACCCCGGAGGAGTGGTGGAGCGGTCCGGCGGCGGGGGTGGCCACCATCGGCCGGATCGTGCAGAGCTAGGGAGCGGCGGTGGCCGAGCGCATTCCACGGCAATTCGTCGTGCCGGCGGGGGAGTTCAGCGGGGGTGACGGCGTGCTGGTGCTTCCGCACCGGGCGCTGCCGGCGTCCGGGCGGGTGGCCGGGACGGGCTCTGCCGTCAAGTGATGACCTGGGGCTGCCGGAGTTCGGTCGCTCCCGCATGCCGTCGTCGGGCGGGGCGTGGTGGCGCGGGGGCGGTGGTGCTCAGGCTTGCAGCGTGGAGGGTGCCGCGGTGCTCGGCAGCGAGTGGAGGAATTCGTCCAGTGCCGCGTTGAAGACGTCCGGTTGCTCCAGGTTCGGCATATGGGCCGCCTCGTCGATGATCTCTAGCCGGGAATCCGGGATGCGCTCGTGGATTTCGCGGGCGTCACCTACGGGGGTGTAGGCGTCCTCGGCACCGACCACCACCAGGGACGGCACCGCGATGCGCGACAGCAGCTCGGTGTAGTCGGGGCGTTCGGCCCGGCCGCGGAGTGCGGCGGCCGCACCTTCGGGGGGCGTGGTGGTCATCATCCCCAGGACGTGCGCGGCGACGTCCGGCCGGGTGGCGATCGTGTGCGGGGAGACCATCTTGGCCAGCACCTCGTCCGCATAGCCCGCCATGCCCTCGCGGAGCAGGCGCTCCGCCATGGCGTACCGGGCGGCCTTGCCCTCCGCGGTCTCCGCGGAGGCGAAGGTGTCGGCGAACACCAGGCCCCGGATCCGCTCCGGGAAGAGCCGGTAGCACTCCATGACGATCTGGCCTCCCATGGAGAGGCCGCCGAGGACGCAGCGCTCGACCCCGAGGTGATCGAGCAGGTCGACGAGGTCCCGGGCGAACGTCGCCAGCGGAGTCGTGCCGGGGACCGCGGCCGTATCGGGGGCCATCGTGCTGTCCCCGTAGCCCCGGAGGTCCGGGGCGATCACCCGCCGGCCGGCCCGGCTGAAGTGCTCGGTCTGCGGGCGCCACATCGAGCGGTTGAAGGGGTGCCCGTGCACGAGCACCAGCGGTTCGCCGCTGCCCTCGTCCTCGTATCCGACAGTGATCTCTCGGCGATGGACCGATCCCATGGAAGGTGTCTCCTCTGCTGTGGCTTGACTCCTCGATGCTATAGAGGGCAATCTCTCGGCACAATAATAAAAATGCGCTCGGTGCAATGTGGGAAGTGACCGATGGATGACTATCGCGCGATCGTCGATGAGCTCGCGGCCGACATCGCCGCCGGCCGGCTCCGCCCCGGAGACCGGCTGCTGCCGCTCCGCAGGTTCGCCAGGAACCGGCGCATCGCCAGTTCGACGGCGGCCCGGGTGTACCGGGAATTGAGCCGACGTGGTCTGACGGTGGGGGAGGTCGGCCGCGGCACCTTCGTCCGCACCGCCGCACCCGCGGCCGAGCCCGCCCTGGCCGAGCCGGGCGGCGCCCGCATCGACCTGGAGATGAACTTCCCCGTACTGCCGGGCCACCCCGCGCTCCTCGCCAAGAGCCTGGAGCATCTGGTGCGCCCGGACGCCCTGGCCGCCGCGCTCCGCCCGGTGGGCGCCGTCGGCACGGCCGTGGTCCGCCGGACCGCGGCCGCCCACCTCGCCCGCACCGGCTGGGCACCGGACCCCGGGCGGCTGCTCTTCGCGGGCAACGGCCGGCAGGCGGTCGCCGCGGCGGTCGCCGCCCTGGTCCCGGCAGGTGAACGCCTCGGCGTCGAGGCGCTGACCTACCCCGTGGTGAAGGGCATCGCGGCCCGTCTCGGCGTCACCCTGGTACCCCTCGCCATGGACGAGCACGGCCTGACCCCCGAGGCGCTGCGGGCCGCAGCTCCGCTGCGCGCCGTCTACGTCCAGCCGGCGCTGCACAACCCGCTGGGCATCACGATGCCCGACCGGCGCCGCACGGAACTCGCCGCAGTCCTGCGGGAGTTGGACATCCACGCCATCGAGGACGCCATCTACGGATTCCTCCGCAGCGACCTGCGGCCCCTCGCGGCGCTCGCGCCGGAGCGCACCGTGGTCATCGACAGCCTGTCCAAGCGCCTTGCGCCCGGACTCACGCTCGGGTTCCTCACGGTGCCCGCCGGTGCCACCCAGGACTTCGCGACGGCCCTCAGGTCGGGGACCTGGGCGGCCGCCCGGTTCGCGCTCGATGCGGCTACCCGCTGGATGGGCGACGGCACCGCGGCGGCCATCGAGGAGGAGAAGCGGAGCGATGCCGCGGCCCGCCAGCGGATCGTCACCGAACGGCTCGCCGGCTTCCGGATCCGGGCCGACCCGCAGGCGTATCACTGCTGGTGGGAACTGCCTGATCCTTGGCGGGCCGACACGTTCGTCGCCGCCGCTGCGCGCCGCGGCATCGCGGTCACCCCGTCCGGTGCGTTCGCCGTCGGGTCGGGCCGTGCTCCCAATGCCGTACGCCTGGCCCTCGCCTCGCCGTCCGCCGACACCCTGGCCGGGGCGCTCGACGTCCTGGCCGGGCTGGCCCGGGGAGCGCCGGAGGACAGCACACCGGAGTGAGGGAGGGCGGCGCCACGGCTCCGGTGCCGCCCGTCAGCTCCTCAGGTGCCGCTCATCAGCTCCGAGAGTCCGGTGCGCCATTCGTCGGCGTTCATCACCGGCCGCAGCGAGACCTTCGCGTTGAGGTCCATGAAGAAGGATTCGAGGAGAGTCGGCATCTGCGAGGACTCCCTCATGTCGAAGTAGAAGAAGGCGGTGCGCTCGCCGTCGTCGAGGGTGAAGTAGGCCGCCTCCGGCCGCAGAGCGGCGAAGGCCGACTCCATGATCTTCGACAACTCGCCGCTCTGGATCAGTTCATTGCCTGTCCGGGTAGGTATCCGGGCCGTCAGGACCATCCTCATCGGGCTCACTCCTCGCTGGAGTGTGTGGATCGTGGGAGGTGGGAGGTGGGAGGGGGAGTGGGGGTGGGGAGGGGCAAGGGGAGGGGATCGTTGTCTGTTTTCAGGGTCTCACGCTCCGGCATCCGGGGCCCGGTCCGGCGGCCAGGAGTCAGCTAGGCGGTCGGGACCGTTTCGCAGGCCGGCCGGAGCCGGCTCAGAAACCGCTCGGCGCGGGGTCGGGGCGTCCGCTGGGCGGGACCTCCTCGGCCGGTGGCACCGGCCCGGGCGGGGTGCCGTCGCCGAACGGCCGTCCGCCCAACTCCTCGCGGTAGTGCGGGGTCAGCCAGCCGGAGAGGTCCGGTCCGAGCGGGACGATGCCGGTCGGGTTGATGCCCGTGTGCACCCGGTAGTAGTGCTGCTTGATGTGGTGGAAGTCGACGGTGTCGCCGAAGCCGGGGGTCTGGTAGAGATCCTTGGCGTAGGCCCACAGCACCGGGTCCTCGGCCAGCTTGAACCGGTTGCACTTGAAGTGCCCGTGGTAGACGGCATCGAAGCGGACCAGCGTGGTGAACAGGCGGATGTCGGCCTCCGTGAGGGTGTCGCCCACGAGGTAGCGCCGGTCGGCCAGCCGCTCGGACAGCAGGTCCAGGCGCCGGAACAGATCGTGGAAGGCGGCCTCGTAGTCGCTCTGCCCGGTGGCGAAACCGGCCCGGTACACACCGTTGTTGACGTCCCGGTAGATGCCCGCCATGACCACGTCGATCTCCTCGCGCAGCGGCTCGGGGTAGAGATCGGGTGCGCCGGGCCGGTGCAGCGCCCGCCACTCGGTCGCGAAGTCCAGGGTGATCTGCTGGTAGTCGTTGGTGACGAGCTGCCCGCTGGGTACGTCCACGACGGCGGGGACACTGACGCCGCCCGGGTAGTCCTTCTCACGGGCGTCATAGGCCTCGCTGAGGAAGCGGATGCCGAGGACGGGATCGCGGCCGTCCGGCTCCAGGGTGAAACGCCAGCTGCGGTCGTCCTGGATCGGGTCGGTGAGGGCGAGCGAGATCGCGTCCTCCAGGCCGAGCAGCCGCCGGGAGATGACAGCGCGGCTCGCCCAGGGGCAGGCGCGGCTGACCACCAGGCGGTAGCGGCCGGCCTCGACCGGCCAGCCGTCGCGGCCGTCCGCCGTGATGCGGTCCGCGAAGTGGCTCTTGGAGCGCTTGAAGGGCTTCTTGCCGTAGGCCGTGTTGCTCTCGGTGATGGCGGGCGAGGTGCCGTCCGAGGCGCTGCCCGGTGTGCCGTCGGTATTGCCGGCGGCATCGCTGCCTGCGTTGCCGCCAGTGGCGCTGCCTGGGGTGCCGCCTGTGGTGCTGTCGGTGGGGCGGTTCATCGCCGGCTCCTTCCGTCTGCCGTTGCGCGGGGTCTTCAGAACGAGCCTTCCCGGCGCGACGCCGGTATCCCCGCCCTCAGCCGAGGTGGGTGAGGTCGGGGCGCAGCCGGTGCCAGATCGGATGGCGCAGCCGGCCGGCCGAGGTCCAGCCGCTCAGCGTGATCTCGGCGACGAGCCGGGGCTCGGCCCAGTGAGCGCCCGGTGTGTCCACGGGGTTGAGGAACGGGGAGTGGTCGAGCGGGATCACTCCCAGGTATTGCGCCAGCTCCTGGCGCTCCCGCCCTGACAGCCCCGAGCCGACGGAGCCGACGTACCGCAGCCCGGCGGGTTCGGCGATACCCGCCAGGACGGAACCGGGCAGGCCGGCCAGCCCGCCATGGCCTTCGGTCCAGCCCCCGATGACCACATCGAGGGTCAGCAGATGCTTCGTCTTGCGCCACTCGGGTGACCGGACGCCCGGCAGATATGCAGAGGTCAGCCGCTTCGCCACCACCCCTTCGAGGCCGCCTTGCAGCGAGGCCTCCCAGGCCTGCTGACCGTGGCCCTCCACATACTCGGGCACCGACCAGTTCGGGCCGCGCAGCCGCAGCGCGGACAGCAGCCGGCGCCGCTCGTAGTACGGAGAACCGAGCAGCGACCCGTCCAGGTACATGAGGTCGAAGAGGACGAGCTGCACGGGGTACTCCATGGCGAGCCGGGCCGTGCGGCGTGGGTTCACCACGCCCATCCGGCGCTGCAGCAGCCCGAAATCGGGCCGCCCGCGCGCGTCCAGTACCACCACCTCACCGTCGAGCACCGCGGACCGGCCCCGCAGCTGTTCGCCCAGCGGCCCCAGTTCCGGGTAGGTCGTGGTCGCGTCGTTGCCCGCCCGGGTGATCAGCCGGATCGTCCCGTCGCCGGGAGTGTTGACGATGCAGCGCGCACCGTCCCATTTGGCCTCGAACGCCCAGGCCGCCTCCTCGTGCCCGGCGGGCAGCGGGCCGACCGTGGCCAGCATCGGCCGGATCACGGGGTACGAGGCCGAGCCGGGCTCGGCGGACGGGGCCATATGTCGATGATTGTCGGATCCGGGGGCGCTCGCAGATCGGGTGGGCGGACGCGGGGCTCGTGGAGCGCAGGCGGACGCTCGCCGGTGGTCGGGTGCGCGTCGGTGGCCGGATGCGCGCCGGTCAGGCCGATCGGGCCGAGCCGGCAGTGGGGAGCTGTTCCTCGCCCTCCGTCCGTACATGCGGCAGGGTCCGGTCCAGCCACCGCGGCGTCCACCAGGCCGCCCGGCCCAGCAGCGTCATCACCGCGGGAACCAGCAGCAGCCGGACCACGGTGGCGTCGATCAGTACGCTCATGGCCAGGCCGAGGCCCAGCATCTTCACCACGACGTTGTCGCTGACGATGAACGCGGCGAACACGCTGACCATGATCAGTGCGGCACAGGTGATCACCCGGGCGGTGATCTCCAGCGCGTGCGCCACGCTCGCCTTCGCCTCACTGGTGCGCAGCCACGCCTCGTGCACCCGCGACAGCAGGAAGATCTCGTAGTCCATGCTCAGCCCGAAGACGATCGCGAACATCATCATCGGCACATAGCTCTCGATCGGCACCGTGCCCGAGACCCCGAGCGCCGGGCCGCCCCAGCCCCACTGGAAGACCGCCACCACCACCCCGTACGAGGCGGCGATCGACAGGACGTTGAGCACCGCCGCCTTCAGGGCGACCAGCACCCCGCGGAAGACGATCAGGATGATGAGGAAGGCGAGGGCGACGACCACGGCGATGATCAGCGGGAGCCGGCTGGCGACGAGGTCGAGGAAGTCCACCTGGGCTGCCGTCGTGCCCGTCACATAGCCGTGCGCGTCGGTTCCCCGCACGGCCTGCGGCAGGAGGTCGTGCTTGAAGCGGTTGACCAGGTCCGTGGTGTCCGCGTTCTGCGGGGCCTGGGCGGAGTAGGCGGTACCGGTCAGCACCGCGCCGTCCGGGGTGGCCTTCAACGGGGTGACGAAGGAGGCGCCCGACACCTTCGTGAGCACCTTCTTCGCCTGCGCCGCCAGCATCGGGCGGTCCGCCTGCGGGACGGCGGACTCGTCGATGACAAGGGTCAGCGGGCCGTTGGAGCCCGGTCCGAATGCCGAGGACATCAGGTCGTAGGCGCGCCGGTCGGTGAACGACTTGGGGTCGGCGCCGTCGCCGATATGGCCCAGCTGGATCGAGAAGACCGGCAGGGCCAGCACGACGACGATGAGCACCCCGCCCGCCAGGTACCACCAGGGGCGGCGCTCCACCCGCTGCGCGTAGCGGTGCCAGGTGCCGCGGGCCTCCTCCCCCGGTGCGGAATCCGTCTCGGCGACCGGTCTGCGGACACGGAGCCGGTCGATGCGGCGGCCGATCAGCCCGAGCAGCGCAGGTACGAGGGTGAGCGCGCCGAGCACCGCGGAGACCACGGTAATGGCGGCCGCCACCCCCAGTTTGCCGATGAAGGAGAGGCCCGAGACCCAGAGTCCCATCAGCGCGATGATGACCGTGCAGCCGGACACCAGGACCGCCCGGCCACTGGTGGCCACGGCCTTGCCCGCACCGGTGACCGGGTCCGCACCGTCCATGAGGTTCTGCCGGTGCCGGGTGATCAGGAACAGCGCGTAGTCGATGCCGACACCGAGGCCGATCATGGTGGCCAGGGTGGGGGAGACGGTGGCGAAGACGAAGACGCCGGCGAGCAGCCCCAGGCAGGCCAGTCCGCAGAAGACGCCGACCAGCGCGGTCAGCAACGGCACCCCGGCCGCCAGCACGCTGCCGAAGCCGACCAGCAGCACCAGAATCGCCACGGCGAAGCCGATCACCTCGCTGACCAGGTCATTGGGCGCGGGCCGGGCCAGCTCGCCCAGCGAGCCGCCGTACTCCACCTCCACGCCGGCGGAGCGCAGCGGCCGCACCGCCGCGTCTACACCGTTCAGATAGTCAGGGGCGAGGGTGGACGGCTGCACGCTGAACCGCACGGTGAGATACGCGGTGCGGCCGTCGGTGGAGAGCGGCCCGACGTCCGGTGTGCCGGGCGGTGGTTGGGCGGGGGGTGTGCCAGGCGGGGGCAGCGGGTTCTGCACGGAGAGCACCTTCGGCAGCTTGCCCAGTGCGGTGACGGCGCTGTCGATCCGGCTGCGGTGGGTGGTGAGCGGCACGGACGCGTCGTGCAGGACTACCTGGCTGCTGTAACCGCCGGCCTGCGGCTCGTGCTTCTGCAGCACCTCGCGGCCCTGTGTGGACTGGACGCCGGGCAGCGCGAAGTTGTCGGAGTAGTCACCGCCGTACGCGCGCTGCAGCACCTGGAGTCCTACCAGGGCGACCAGCCACAGCACGATGACGAGGACGCAGTGCCGGGCACACCACTCGCCGGTGCGGCGCAGCGCCCCCTTGGAGCGGCGCGGACCCGGCGCGGCGGGAGCGCTCGGGGTCTTCGGCAACGACATGCGTGCTCCCGGTGCGGGCCGGCGCTCCTGGCACAGGCGGACACACAGCATTCAACGGCGGTCCCGCCGCCTCGGCATGCCCACAGGGGGGAGACGGGTGCCGTCCGAACGGGTGCGTCGCCCTGTCCCCTACGGGCCCGCCATTCCCTACGGGCCTCCTGTCCACTACGGGTCTCCTTGTCCCCTACGGGTCCCCCCGTCCCTACGGGTCCCCCCGTCCCTACGGGTCCCCCCCCGTCCCTACGGGTCCCCCCGTCCCTACGGGTCCCCCCGTCCCTACGGGTCCCCTGGGCCCCCGTCACCCGCCCGGCGGGAGCCCGTTCTCGCGGAACACCAGCAGATAGCGCCAGAAGAGCAGCCGGCGGATCCGGCACCCGGGAAGCAGCACGGCGGCGTCCCGGCGAATCCGGGACAGCGGTACGTCCGGCGGCGCGACGGGGGCCTGCACGGGAGCGGCACCGGCCGGACGGCGTCCCTCCGCGGCGGCGACGGCGAGACGTGCCACCGCGTTCACCGGTACGGCCGCCAGGCTCCAGGCCCAGTCGGCCGCCGACTTCTCCGGATAGCAGCCCAGGATGACCAGCACGCCACCCGGCGCCAGTGCCTTGCGCAGTGGGGTGACGGTCTCGAAGGGCATGTGGTGGATGGCCGCCAGGCACGAGATGAACTCGTAGTGCCCGGTGGGGAGTTCGAGCCGGGTGACATCCGCGTGCTCGAAGCGGGGAAGCGGGGAGCCGTCCGCCGGCTCCCCGGCGGTGGCACGTGCGTGCGCAACGACCTCGGCCGACGGGTCCACCGCATGGACGTCGATTCCCCGCCCGGCCAGGCGGCGGGCGAACCGGCCCGTCCCGCAGCCCACATCGAGTGCGGTGCGGCAGGTCTTCGGCAGGTGGCGTAACAGCAGCCGGTGATAGTGATCATTGTGGTTGAACGGCATCCACGGACCCTATGCCCGACGTTCCTTGAGGGGGCGCGGTTGTCCGGCCGACGGTGCGTGATCGTCCAGCCGAGGGTGCGAGGTCGTCCGGCCGATGGGGCGTGTTCGTCCGGCCGTCCGTGCCGGTATCCGGTGCGGCTCCCTACGATTCCCTACGCACGTGTGTGACATGGCACGAGGTAAGGATTGAGCTGTTGATGAACCATTCCTGGTCGTTTGCCGAGCGGTTGCTGTCCCGTGGCGGTGGTGGCGGCGCGAGCCGTCCGCGCGCCGGAGCGGAGGGCGTCCGATGAGCCGGGCGGTGCTGGTGACCGGGGCTTCGCGGGGGATCGGCCGGGCGGTTGCCGAGATCTTCGCCGCGCACGGCGACCGGGTCGCCCTGCATTACGCGTCACGGCGGGCGGCGGCGCAGGAGGCGTTCGAGGGGCTGGCGGGGAGCGGGCATGTGCTGGTGCAGGGGGATGTGAGCACGCCCGAGGGGGCGGCGGCGATTGTCGAGGCGGCCGTGGACGGGCTGGGCGGCGTCGATGTGCTCGTCAACAACGCGGCCGCGAACCGGGCGCATCCACTGGACCGTACGTCGTTCGACGAGTGGCGGAGCGCCTGGCGGCAGATCGTGGACGTGAACCTGCTGGGGGCGGCGGACGTCACCTACCACGCGGCGCGGAGCATGATCGAGCGTGAGGTGGAGGGACGGATCGTCAGCATCGGGTCGCGTGGGGCGTTCCGCGGCGAGCCGGATCATCCGGCGTACGGCGCGGCCAAGGCGGCGCTGCATGCAATGGGGCAGTCGCTGGCGGTCCACCTGGCGCCCTACGGCATCGGCGTGGCATCCGTGGCCCCTGGTTTCGTGGCCACCGAGCGGGTCGCGGACCGCCTCACGGAGGACGTCCGGCAGCAGAGCCCGTTCGGCCGGGTCGCCACGCCGCAGGAGGTGGCGTCCGCCGTCCACTATCTCGCCTCACCCGCCGCGGTCTGGACCTCCGGGACGGTGCTTGACGTCAACGGGGCGTCGTATCTGCGCTGAGTTCCGGCTCCCCAACGGGACGAGGGGACGACGGGACAGCGGGGCAGGGGGGACGGGAAGAGGGACGGAAAAGGGGAAGCCCCGGCCGAACGGGGGAATTCGGCCGGGGCGGCTGTGGGGGCGCGGGCGGTGACGGCGGTGGCCTCGGGCCTGCTGCCGCGCGGCGGCGGGCCGGCTTCCCTGGGGGAGGGCCCTCGGACGCCGTCGTACTGGTGCCCGCTTCCAATTGAACGATAAACCATAGGGTGCGGTTCCGGCGCATCGGGTGACCGTTCTCACCCGATACCTGCCGTCGCCGCCCGGCCCTCAGGGCTCGATGCGGATCGGACGGTACCCCTCCTCCAGCAGGCGCGGCAGATACCACTCCAGAGCCGCGACGGTCTGCCGGCGGTCACCGCCCCCGTCGTGCGACAGGACGATCGCGCCGGGGTGCATCGCACCCAGGACGGTGTGCGCGATGGTCCCGGCCCCGGGGAGGGTCCAGTCCTGTGAGTCGATCGCCCAGCCGACGGGGGACATGCCCAGGTCGTTGCAGATGCTCAGGGCGGGGTCGTCCCACTCGCCGTACGGGGCGCGGGCCAGGTCGGGGGCGGTGCCGAGAAGGTCCTCGATCAGGCTGCTGGTGCGGCCGAGTTCGCTGCGGACGGCGCCCGGCGGCAGCGCCGTCAGCTGCGGATGCGTCCAGGTGTGATTGCCGACGGCATGGCCCTCGTCGGCGATGTCGCACAGCAGCCCCGGGAATTCGATGGCGTTCTCGCCGATGACGAAGAACGTGGCCCGGACGTCGTGCCGGCGCAGAACCCGCAGGACATCGGGGGTGTGGAAGGGGTGGGGTCCGTCGTCGAAGGTGAGGAAGATTTCGCGGCGGTCGGTGGAGAGGTGGAAGGCGACCTCGGGGTGCGGCGGCGAGGCGCCCGGGCCGGACCGGGAGGTCTCGCCGGCCATCGGACGGAGCCGGTACGACTGGGGGTCGTGCGCCGCACCGGCCGGACCGCGGGCGGGTACGGGCCCGGCCGGCACGGCGTGCGGGTCCGGCGGCCGGGGCCGGGCCCGTGGTGGCCCGTCGTTCTCCGGAGCACCGCCGCCGGCCGGGAGCAGGGTGCGGCCGGCGGCGAGCGCCCCGACCACGACCGCGGCCTGCACGAACCTCCGCCGCGTCTTCGTGCGCTGCTCGGATGCCATCCTCCACGTGCTCTCATGCGGTTCGCGGCGGGACCGGGAACGACACCGGTCGGGCCGCGTTCCGCACCCGATCGGCTCGCACGGAACCCGTACGGAACCCGTAAGGAACTCGCGCGGCACTCGTACGGAACCCGCGCGGAATCCGTACGGAACCCGCGCCGAAGGGGCCGGGCGGAACTGCCCGCGGGAGGGAGCCTCTGGCCCGCGGCCGCGCGGTGCGGCGGCCCCGCGAGCCTCCCTCCGCCCCCGCCGGGCGGCCCATAGTTTGTCCGCCTATGAGTCCATTCTTCAGGCCGAAGCGGATGATGGTGGGCCGTCCGCTGGACAGTGCGCGGCTCGGTGAGACGCTGCTGCCGAAGCGACTGGCGCTACCGATCTTCTGCAGCGACCCGCTGTCCTCGGTCGCCTACGCCACCGAGGAGATCCTGCTGGTCGTCGGCCTCGGTGGGGTCGCTCTGCTCCATCTGACCTGGTACGCCGCGGCCGCCATCGTGCTGGTGCTGGTCGTCGTGGTGGCGTCCTACCGGCAGACCTGTTACGCGTATCCCGGGGGCGGCGGGGCCTACATCGTCAGCGCGCAGAACCTCGGGCGGAACGCGGCGCTCACCGCGGCCAGTGCGCTGCTCGTGGACTATGTGCTCACCGTCGCGGTGTCCGTGGTCTCCGGCGTCGCCGCGATCACCTCCGCGATTCCGTCGCTCGGCGGCCATGACATGGCGCTGTCCGTCGGGTTCGTGGCCCTGCTGGCGATGATGAACCTGCGCGGCCTTCGGGAATCAGGGCGGGTCTTCGCCGTCCCCACCTACGGGTTCGTCTTCTTCATCTATCTGATGTTCGCGTTCGCGGCGGTGCGGATCGCCACCGGCACGACCCCGCGCGCGGAATCCGCGGATCTGCCGCTGCACGCCGTCTCCTCCTACACCGGCCTGGCCCTTGTCCTGCTGGGGATGCGGGCCTTCGCCTCCGGCTGCACCGCCCTGACCGGCGTCGAGGCGATCAGCAACGGAGTGCCCGCCTTCCGCAGACCGAAGAGCCGCAACGCCGCCACCACGCTGCTCATCATGGGCTTCTTCTCCGTCACCATGTTCGCCGGGATCACGGCCCTGGCGATGCTCTACGACGTGCATGTCGCGGTGGAGCCCACCGAACTGGGGCTGCCGCCGAACACCCCGACCTCCACCGCCCTCGCCCAGATCGCCCGCGCCACCTTCGGCGAGGTCACCGTGCTCTTCTATCTGCTGCAGGCGTTCACGGCCGGGGTGCTGATCCTCGCCGCCAACACCGCTTTCAACGGCTTCCCGATGCTCGCGTCGATCCTCGCCGAGGACCGCTACGTCCCCCGGCAGTTGCACAACCGCGGTGACCGGCTGGTGTTCTCCAACGGCATCATCCTGCTCGCGCTGGCCGCCATCGGGCTGATCATCCTGTTCAAGGCGGAACTCACCCACCTCATCCAGCTCTACATCATCGGCGTCTTCGTCTCCTTCACGCTCTCCCAGACCGGCATGGTCCGGCACTGGCGGACCGTACTCGCCGAACGAGGGCTGCCGGCCCGCGAACGGGTCCGGCACCGGCGCTCCCAGGCGATCAACGCGGTCGGCGCGGTACTCACCGGCGTGGTCCTGGTCGTCGTCCTGATCACCAAGTTCACGCACGGCGCCTGGATCGTGGTGATCGCCATGCCGCTGCTCTTCATGGGGATGCGCGCGGTGCACCAGCACTACGCGCGGGTGTCGCGGGAGGTGGCCATCGCCCCGGACGCGCGGCCCTGGGAGCCGGCAGGAAACTATGTCCTGGTGCTGGTCAACGCGTTGAACGCACCCACGCTCAAGGCTCTTGGCTACGCCCGTGCGATGCGCCCCACCTCACTGGACGCGCTGCTCGTCGCGATCGATCCCGGCGATGCGCGGGGGCTGCGCGAGCAGTGGGACGCCCATGACATCGACGTACCGCTGCGGGTGCTCAGCGCGCCCTACCGGGACTTCACCCGGCCGGTGATCGACCACGTCCTGGGCGTCTGTGCCCGGCATCCGGGCGGCGCCGTCACGGTCGTCATCCCCGAATACCTCGTCGGGCGCTGGTGGGAACAGCCGCTGCACAACCAGAGTGCCTTGCGGCTCAAGGCACGACTGCTGTTCACGCCGGGGGTGACGGTGGTCAACGTGCCCTACCGGCTCCCCTAGGGGTGCCGGTCGGAGTCGTCAGCTGATCGAAAACCCTTTGCGTGGGCGGGGCCAGGGCTACTACCGTCACGCCGGCGCGAGAGACGCGTGATCGCGGGATGAGGAGGTTGATGAATATGGCCGTCGCCGGTCGTCATCGGCATGCCCTCATCCGGCCCGCGCGATAGCACAGCGCGGCCCGGTCGTTCCCACGACCAGGAGTGATCCGTGTCTTTCTCCTCTTCACCAGCCCCTGAGCGGCTGACCACCGACCGCCTCGTCCTTCGGCCCTGGACCACCGCCGAGGCAACTGCGGTCCTCGGCAACACCCGGTCGGTGCACTGGGCGGACGACTTCCCCGCCGAAGGCGACCGCGTCATAGCCGGCCTCTTCGAGCAGCACCCCGCCTGGCTCGGCGTATACGGCCACCGTCTGATCATCGAACGTGACAGTGGCCTGGTGGTGGGCTCCATCGGCCTGTTCTGGCCTCCCGCCGAAGGAACCATCGAGATCGGATACGGCCTGGTGGCGTCCCGCCGCGGCCGGGGCTATGCCACCGAGGCCGCCCGCGCCCTGGCGAACTTCGCCTTCACCGTGCCCGAGGTCCACACCGTGGCCGCGGGCGCGGAGTTGTCCAACCCGGCCTCCGTGCGCGTGCTGGAGAAGGCGGGCTTCCACCGGTGGACCACCGAGGACACCGTGGCCCGCTTCAGGATCGTCAGACGGGACCGCCACGAGCAGTGATCTGGCGGGGCCGGCGGAATCACCGCCGGCCCCGGCACACCGACCATGCGCCGGGCGCGGTTGCCTCAGTGCTGGATCAGGCCGCCGACCGGGACGGGAGCGACGTGACCGGTTGCCGGAAGGGTCTGAGCCGCCCGGAAGAGTCCAGGTGAACTCGCCCTTCGGCGCCACGTGACAGGCAAGCAGCACCCGCCCGTTCTCGATGCACACTCCGCCAGCCGCCAGCCGCCAGCCGCCAGCCGCCAGCCGGAAGCTCATCCCCGTACCTCCCCGCCGGACGCTATCTCACCGTTCTGTGTCCGCACACTGCTGGCGTTGCCGGCCCGCCACGGGGACTCGTCAGGCCGCTGACGTGCGGAGCCTGGTGACGAGGACTGCTGTGCCGGGCCCTAGGACTTTGCGGCCGTGTCCTGGGCGTCGTGCGGATACCAGCGGAGTTCGACGGTGTTGCCGTCCGGGTCGCTGACGTAGAGGGACTGGCCCTCGCCGCGGGCACCGAAGCGTGGTCCGGGGCCGTCGACCACCGTGAACTCGCCCGAGTCGATGACCTCCTGCCAGTCCAGGGGTTCGACGACCAGGCAGAGGTGGTCGACATTGGAGCCCTCGCCGGGTCCCTGGGCGAGGTCGATGAGGGTCGTCGGGCTCACGCGTACGGAGGGGAAGGACACCTCGCCTGCGCGCCAGGCGTCGACGCGGACCGGCTCCAGGCCGAGCGGTCCGCAGTAGAAGGCGAGCGACCGCTCGACGTCGGCGACGTTCAGCACGAGGTGGTCGAAGGCGGTGACGCGCATGGAAGCTCCCTCTGAGGACGCCGGCCCAGGGAGGGCCGGCGGATGGCTGCACAAGGAACGTATAGGCCGGGTCGGCGAGCGCGCGATCGGCCGTTGGTCCTGGTCCGCCGGTACTGGTCCGTCCGACGGAGGGTCAGGGGGCGTACTGGTCCCTGGGGCGGGCGCGCGCGGGGGCGTTGTGCTGTACAGGCCCCGCACTGGACGTGGGACCGGAACGGCCGTGCCCCTCGGCCTACGGGCTGACCGCCGGCACGAGGTACGCGGCCAGCAGGGCCAGATGGACGCCGCCCTGCAGCGGGGTGGCACGGCCGGGGATCACGGTCAGGGTGCCGACGATCACGGTCAGGGCGAGCAGCACCATATGACTGGCCCCCAGGCCCAGGTCCAGGGGGACCGGCAGCCAGACGGTGACCAGCGCGACGGCCGGGATGGTCAGGCCGATGCTGGCCATCGCCGAGCCCAGACCCAGGTTCAGGCTCGTCTGCACCCGGTCACGGTGCGCCGCGCGGACCGCCGCGATGCTCTCCGGCAGCAGGACCAGCAGCGCGATCACCACGCCCACCACGGACGAGGGCAGGCCGGCCGCGACCACACCGGACTCGATGGCCGGTGACACCGCCTTGGCCAGGCCGATCACCGCGATCAGCGCCAGCGCCAGCAGTCCGAGGCTGGTCAGTGCGGCCCGTGCCGAGGGCGGGTCGGCATGGTCCGCGCCGTGAATCACCTCGCCGGATGTGGTCACCGGAAGGAAGTAGTCCCGGTGCCGGACCGTTTGGGTGGTCACGAACAGGGCGTAGAGGACCAGCGCGGCCAGTGCGGCGAAGACCAGTTGCGGGGTGGAGAACCGCGGCCCCGGCGTGCTGGTGGTGAACGTCGGCAGGACCAGGCTCAGCCCCGCCACCGTGGTGACCGTCGCCAGCGCCGCTCCGGTGCCCTCGGCGTTGAAGACGGCGACCTTGCGCCGGAGCGAGCCGACCAGCAAGGACAGCCCCACGATGCCGTTACAGGTGATCATGACCGCCGCGAAGACGGTGTCCCGGGCCAGTGTGGTGCTCTTGGTGCCGCCGCCGGCCATCAGCGTGACGATCAGCGCCACCTCGATGATGGTCACCGCGATCGCCAGGACCAGTGACCCGAACGGCTCTCCCACCCGGTGCGCGATCACCTCCGCGTGATGCACCGCGGCCAGCACCGCCCCGGCCAGAAAGCAGGACACCAGCACCACCAGGGCGACCGGCAGTGCGCGCCCCCACGTCAGGGCCAGCAGCACCACCGCCAGCACCGGCAGCACACCGGTCCAGTGCAGGACGGGTGAGCGGAGGCCGGCGATCATGCCTCCGAGCTTGGCAGAACGGCGGGGCGGCTGCCCGTCGGTGCGCCGGGCGGGCGAGTAGAGGGGCGGACGGGCGGCTGGGCGGACGGGCAGACAGGCGGATGGACGAGCTGCCCGCTGTGGCCGGGCCGCCGGAACCCTGCCGGCCCGGAACCCTGCCGGCCCGGAGTCCCGCCGGCCCGGCAGCGCCCCGCCAGTCCCGCCGGTCTCAGGCCGCCGCCCGGTGGCCCTTCGGTTCCGCGGCCGTGAGCGCGGCCTTGGTGACATCGGCGACCAGTTCGACGACATCGGGCCCGTACGCCTGCGAGTTGACCACCTTCAGCAGCAGACAGAACTGGCCGTCGGTGCCGTGCTTACGGGCCAGCCGGGCCCGGTTGCGGACCAGATGGCGGACCGCGGCCCGGTGGGTGACCGGCCGCTGGCCGGCCGCCAGGAACACCGGGCGGTCGCCGCCCTCACCGGCGGTCAGCCGCGCGAGCAGGACATATTCGACCGCGCCGGGCTCCATCCGGTACGCCGTGCCGCCGATCGTGAAGGTGCCGCGGCCCGCGCCGGACTCGTCACCCGGGTGCACCGCGACACCCGGCAGCAGATTGGCCAGATGGGCCGCCAGCCGCCGGTGCGCGGTCAAGTCACCGACACAGAACTCGGTGCGCGCCCCGAAGCCCTGCAGGCCGGTGTCGTGCGGGGCCACCTCGGGGTGCGCACCACAGTTCTCGATCACCGCGGCCAGCCCGAGCAGCGCCAGCGCGTCATGGCGGGGGATGCTCCAGTGCGCCGAGGAGCTGTCCCGGTGGGTGACCAGCACGCACTCCGAACCGTCCGGCAGCCCGAAGAAGCCTTGTTCGCGGGTCAGCTTCCGCCGGACCGTCGCCGCGTGCACGGCCCAGCCGGCCGCCAGGCCCACGATCAGGGCCACGGCCGCCGCGGTCAGGAGCAGCAGGGTGTCGTCCATGGCCGGGGAGCGTAGCGGCTCACCGGGTGGGTGTTCGAGGGCGGGGCAGGGGCCCGCGGCGGCTTGCCCCGGTCCGTACCGGCCTACCTGTTCCGTACGGAAAAAGGGGCAACTGACCCCCCCCGTCGCCATCAGGGCCGACCGGCCGGCCCGCCCCGGCGGGGCAGGCGAAAAGCCCTCTGTCCGGGGGCTGTTGGGCCGAGTAGGCTCCGGCCCCTGCCCCCCCCGTGCGCACGCTCAGGAGGAATATCCGGTATGAGCAGAGCCCGACGCCTCACCGTCCTGGGAGCGGCCGCCGCGCTGGCCGGCTCCCTGGTGGCGGTCCCGGCCGCCGCCGCGCCCGCCGCACCACCTGCCGCACCCACCGCACCCACCGCACCCGCCCGGCCGGCTCCCGCGGCCCAGGGCCGAGCCCCCGCCGCCACACCGGAGAAGACGCCGGTCGCCGTCGGCTCCGGCGGGGCCGTCTCCAGCGTCGACGCGGACGCCTCGGCCGCCGGTATCTCGGTGCTCGAACAGGGCGGCAACGCCGTGGACGCGGCGGTCGCCACCGCCGCCGCCCTCGGTGTCACCGAGCCCTACTCCTCGGGCATCGGTGGCGGCGGCTACTTCGTCTTCTACGACGCCAGGTCCCGGGCCGTACGCACCCTCGACGGCCGGGAGACCGCCCCGCGCTCCGCCGGCCGGGACCTCTTCCTGGAGAACGGCACCCCGATCCCATTTGCCGACGCCGTCACCAGCGGCCTGAGCGTCGGCACCCCGGGGACCCCGGCCACCTGGGACACCGCCCTGCGCGCATGGGGCAGCCGGTCGCTGGGGCAGGTGCTGCGGCCCGCCCGGCAGCTGGCCGCGGGCGGTTTCACGGTCGATGCGACCTTCCGTCAGCAGACCGCGGACAACGAGGCGCGCTTCAAGGACTTCCCGGCGACCGCCGGCCTCTTCCTGCCCGGCGGCAAGCTGCCGGCGGTCGGCTCGACGTTCAAGAACCCCGATCTGGCCCGCACCTACGGCGAGTTGGCGACGAAGGGCGTACGGGCGCTCTACGACGGCGCACTGGGCCGCGACATCGTCCGTGCCGTCAACAAGCCACCGGTGCGCTCCGGAGCCACCCGCAAGGTGCGGCCCGGCAAGCTGACCGCAGCCGATCTGCGCAGCTACCGGGCGCTCGGCCACGCGCCGACCCACACCCGCTACCGGGGCCTCGACGTCTACGGCATCGGGCCGTCCTCCTCGGGCGGCACCAGCATCGCCGAGGCGCTGAACATCCTGGAGCGGAGCAATGTCTCGCGGCTGAGCGAGAAGCAGTACCTCCACCGCTACCTGGAGGCGAGCCGGATCGCCTTCGCCGACCGCGGCCGCTGGGTCGGCGACCCGTCGCAGGAGGACGTCCCGGCCAAGGCCCTCACCTCACAGCGTTTCGCCGACTCCCGCGCCTGCCTCATTCGCGACGACAAGGCCCTGACCAGCCCACTCGCACCCGGCGACCCGCGCCATCCGCAGCGCTGCGCCACCGGCGGCAAGGGCGCCCCGACGACGTACGAGGGGGAGAACACCACTCATCTGACCGTCGCCGACAAGTGGGGCAACGTCGTCGCCTACACCCTGACCATCGAGCAGACCGGCGGCAGCGGCATCGTCGTCCCGCACCGCGGCTTCCTGCTCAACAACGAGCTCACGGACTTCTCCTTCGCGCCCGCGGATCCGGCGGTCCATGACCCCAACCTTCCCGGGGGCGGCAAGCGGCCGCGCTCGTCCATCTCGCCGACGGTCGTGCTGCGCCACGGCCGGCCGGTGGTGGCGCTCGGCTCGCCCGGCGGCGCGTCCATCATCACCACCGTGCTCCAGACCCTGGTCAACCACCTTGACCGCGGAATGCCGCTGGTCGACGCCATCGCCGCCCCGCGCGCCAGCCAGCGCAACGCGGCGGCGACCGAACTCGAACCCGGCCTGTGGAACAGCCCGGTCCGCGGGCAACTCGAGGCGATCGGACATGCGTTCAAACAGAACCCGGAGATCGGAGCGGCGACCGGCGTCCAGCGGCTGCCGGACGGTCGCTGGCTGGCCGCGGCGGAGAAGGTACGGCGCGGTGGCGGCTCGGCAAGGGTCGTCCACCCGTCGTAGCGGCGCGCACCGCTCGTCTCGTAACGGTGTGCACGGCTCGTCTCGTAGCGGCGTGCGCCACTTGTCCCGTAACGGTGTGCGCCGCCGGCCCCGCAGGCGCGCACCGCTCCTCGCGCCCCTGGTTCGTGACCGGGCGTCACACCGCAGGAAACACGGCGGGCCGCTGTGTGCCGTCCGTGTGTCGTCTATGTGGCGCACCGCGCGGCATCGTTGATGGCCCTCGCCGAGACGATTAGCCTCCTGGGACCGTTCGTTCGAATGAGCGGTCCCAGGGAGGGCACGCAGCGTGAGCGTTGACGAGAGCCAGGACAGCGAGACCGGGCCCGCCGCGGCCCGGCGCATCGGTGCCACGGCCGTGGAGTGGGAAGGCCTCGCCGAGCAGGCGCGGGCGCTGGCCGAGGGGCGGGTGACCTCGACCGCGCTGGTACGGCGGTCGCTGGCACGCATCGAGGCCACCCAGGCCAGCGTCAACGCCTTCCGGCGGGTACGGGCCGAGGCGGCGCTGGCGGAGGCTGCCCAGGCCGACCGCAGGCTGGCGCACGGCGAGCGGCTGCCATTGCTCGGGGTGCCGGTCGCCGTCAAGGACGACACCGATGTGGCGGGTGAGCCCACCGCGTTCGGGTGCGCCGGCGAGTTCCCGCCCAAGGAGCGCGATGCCGAGGTCGTCCGCCGGCTGCGCGCGGCCGGGGCGATCATCGTCGGCAAGACCAACGCCTGCGAACTGGGACAGTGGCCGTTCACCGAGGGCCCGGCCTTCGGCAACACCTGCAACCCCTGGAACCTCGCCCACACCCCGGGCGGCTCCTCCGGCGGTTCGGCCGCCGCGGTCGCGGCCGGGCTGGTACCCGCCGCGCTCGGCACCGACGGCGCCGGTTCGGTCCGCATCCCCGCCGCCTGGTCCCATCTCGTCGGCATCAAACCCCAGCGCGGCCGGATCTCCACCTGGCCGGACCCGGAGGCCTTCCAGGGCATCACCGGTATCGGCCCGCTGGCCCGTACGGTCGAGGACGCGGCGCTGCTGCTGGACGTGGCCAGCGGCAACCACGACGGCGATCTGCACCGGCCGCCCGCCATCGCGGCGCGCGAGGCGGCCGGCCGCGACCCGGGCCGGCTGCGTATCGCGCTGTCGTGGAAGGCCGCCTTCACCTTCACCCCCAAGCCGCTGCACCCCGATGTCCGCAACGCGGTGACGGGCGTGGCCCGCACCCTCGCCCGGCTGGGGCACTTCGTGGAGGAGGCGGAACCGGACTACGGGCTGGTCGGACTGGCCTTCGTCCCGCGCGCCACGGCCGGGGTGGGGGAGTGGGCGGGCCGGGTCCCCGACCCCTCCCTCCTGGACCGCCGTACGCGGGAGGCGGCACGGATGGGCCGGCTGCTGGGCGGGCCCGTACTGCGCCGGGCACGGGCCGTCGAGAGGCGTCAACAGCGCCGGATCGGCGCGCTGTTCGGCCCCTATGACGTCCTGCTGACGCCGACCACCGCCACCCCGCCCCCGCGGATCGGCACGCTCGCCAAGCTCAGCGGCTGGCGTACGGATCAGGCCATGATCGCCGCCTGCCCGTACGCCTGGCCGTGGAACGTCCTCGGCTGGCCGGGCGTGAGTGTCCCGGCGGGCTTCAGCACCCACGGCCTGCCGCTGGGCGCCCAGCTGCTCGGCCCGGCCCATGGCGAGCCGCGGCTGATCTCGCTGGCCGCCCAGCTCCAGGACGATCTGCGCTGGCACGAGCGGCGGCCCGCGGAGCATCCGGCGTCGCCCGAGGGGGCGCGCCGTTAGAAGACCCGTCCGGATCAGTCGGTCGTCCTCATGAGTCTCGACCACCACATGATGAACAACGGCAGTGCCTGCACTGCTGTCCGGATCCCCTTTCCGCGAAGCAGATACGGCGCTACGCCAATCATGCGGTATGCGGTATGCGGTATGCGGTATGCGGTATGCGGTATGCGAACCGGACCAAATCCCTACTGCAGAACGCCCCCGCGTGAAGGGCACGTTCCAGGCGCGTCATCGAGCGTCACGCACTCAATGCGACCGGATCCGGCCATCACATCCCTGTCGCACATTCTTCCGGTCGCCATCTTCTGGGCACTCGGGGAATAATCGCGGATCCCGAGGGGATATCAGGAGTTCTGCGGGTATCGGCGAGACTCCGGTGGAGAGAATCTCGCGCGCTGCTCGCGATGGCGGTCGGTGAGGTCGGCGGTGGGGGGCGAGGGCGCCGTGATGGAGTTGACAGAACACGCAACCCAGGGCCGTCCTGCCCGACGCCCTGAACGCGCGTTCGCTTTCTCCGGCCTGCGACGCTTACCGCTCGCCCGCAATATCCTCGAGCGATCACCACAAAGCGGTCCACGCAACAGCGTGGACCGTCTTTCTTTTGCGTGGCGTTCGCCTCGGCGTTCGTTTCCGGGGCCATGAAGTGGACGGGAATCGAGACGCGGGTGCTTCGTTTTCCTGACAAGAAAAATGTGGAGTGTGATGCCATGAACCGAGTCGGCAAAGGCTCTCGCCGGTCGGCCTGGAGGCTTGTGGAGGCGCTGGCGCGCGTGGGGTTATCCGTTCTTTTGCTGGCAGGCGGCGCCGTGGGAGCGACGGCTGGACCGGCCGCCGCTTCGACGGCCGACGGCACGTTGACGGTGGAGGTGCTGCGCGACTTCTTCGGCACCGGCGTGATCAACGCGGCGATGGACGTACCGCAGCGGGGCATGAAGGTGGAGATCTCCGACCCCGCCGGGCACCATGTCACCGGCGTCACGGATGCCACGGGAAAGGTCGTGGTGTCGCGGTCGACCGTGCTGAGCGGCGGCCAGTACCGCGTCGACGTCAGCGTCCCGGCACCGTACCGCGACTATCTGCGGGCGGCGCCCGCGTCGACGGCGGAGAACCACTTCGACAGCTTCACGTCGTTCGTGGACGTGTCGGACGGAAAGAACGCCTCGGTGGTGACGGGGGTGTGGGATCCGGCCGACTACACGCTGCCGGACTCGCGGTATTTCGTACCGGTCCACAACGGCGCCAACGGGACCGGCAACCGGGCCTTGGTGGCGTTCGGGACGAAGACCCGGGGCACGTGTCCCACTGATGTGGCGTGCCCGGCCACGCTGGCCACGCAGGACCAGGTGGGCACGACGTTCGGGTTGGCGTACGACACGTACCGGACCCGGCTGTTCCAGAGCGCGTTCGCCCGCCGGTACGCCCCGTACGGGCCGCAGGGTGCGGGCGCGATCTACACGGTGCCGGTCAACGGCTCGGGTGCGCCGGAGCTGTTCGCGCGGGTGCCGGACGCCGCGGTGACGCAGCACGACACCGCCAACATGATCAAGGATCCCGGGTTCACCGACGCGCCGGGCAAGGAGAGCATCGGTGGCCTGGCCCTGTCGGAGAACGGCTCCACGCTGTACGCGGTGAACCTGCGGACCCGCAGCCTGCTGAGCTTCGACGCGACAGGTGCCACCGCAGGGGCGCCCAAATCGACGGTCCCGATCCCGGACCCGGGGTGCGCGAGCCCCGACGACTGGCGGCCGTTCGGTCTCCAGGTCCACAACAACACGCTGTACGTCGGCGGCGTGTGCAGCGCGGAGAGCACGCAGCAGCGCGCGGACCTGAAAGCCTTCGTCTCCACCTACGACGGCAAGCGGTTCACCACGGTGCTGAGCCACCCGCTCACGGACAAACGCGGTAGCGTCTTCGGTTCCGGAGACAAGGCCACCCACTGGAACCCGTGGAACACCAGCCTGGACACCTGGGACGACCGGAAGGCGGGCGGCGTCTTCATCGATCCGCAGCCCGAGCTGTCCTCCCTCGCCTTCGCCCGGGACGGCTCGATGATCCTGGGTTTCCGCGACCGGTTCATGGACGCGCTCAGTTGGGGAGGGCTGGACCCCCGCCCGGGGAACGACACGGCGGAAAACGCCATGTCCGGTGGTGACATCACCATGGTCTGCGCCACCCCCACCGGTGAATACCAGTGGGAAGGCACCGGGACCTGCCCCCACCACGCCACCCCCGCCAATAGCGGCGGCCAGGACGCCGATGTCGTCGAATACTTCCCGGGCGACTTCTACGCCAACGCGCACCAGGAAACCGCGCTGGGGTCGGTGGCCTATATCCCGCAGCAGGAGTGGGTCGTCAGCACGGAGTTCGACCCGGTCGTCAACGTCGCGACCTCAGGGACCGGGTACCACAACATCGCGACCGGTCAGGGCCCGGGCAACAACCCGACCGCCAACGGGTTCCAGTTCGTCAGCCGGGAACAGGGCGGGTTCGGCAAGGCCGGCGGGCTCGGTGACATCGCGTACGCGGCGGCGAACGCGCCGATCCAGATCGGCAACGTCGTGTGGTTCGACGGCGACCACAACGGGATCCAGGACCCGGGGCACGTGCTGCTGCCGGGGGCGACGATCAACCTGCTGGACGCGGACGGCAAGCAGGTCGCCACGACCAGGACCAATGCCGCCGGCGAGTACTACTTCGGTGGTGTCGGCGCCGAGTACCAGCTCACGCCGGGTGCGAAATACACGGTGCAGTTCGACGTGTGTACCGCGGACACCGGCAAGGTGCCAGGCCGGCCCCCGGCAAGCGAGCTGCGGTTCACGCTCCCGCGAGCCGGTGCCAGCCGTGCGCACGACTCCAATGTGACCCCGCCGACCGCCGGGCAGTTGTGCAACGGCCGTGCGCCTGTCACGGCGCCGGACAAGCCGGGCAGGGTCGATCACACGATCGACGCCGGGGTGTACATCCCGAAGGCAACGCCGACTCCGACCCCGACCCCGACCCCGACGTCGAGTTCTACCCCGACGCCGACCCCGACGCCGACGTCGAGCGCTACCCCGACCCCGACCTCTACCCCGACGTCGTCTCCGAGCTCTCCCCCGACGCCGAGCCTGCCCCCGACACCGAGCCCGACCTCACCACCGGCCGCTACGCCGCCGCCACCCGCGCCGCCTGCCAACAACCCGCCCCCGCCCGGTGGGAGCACGGGTTCGTTGGCGCACACCGGTACGTCCGGGCTGCCAACGATGATCGCCCTCGCCGGTCTGCTGGTGGGTACGGGCCTGGTCATCGCGGTCATGAGCCGGAAGCGCCGCGCCCGGAAACGCTGAACGAAACGAACAACAGCGATCTGCCTGCCCGCGGTCCGGATGGCGCAGGCAGGCAGATCGCCTCCCGGCCGGTCCACGAGGGCCGGCCTTGGCGTCGTCTGTCACCGGACTGCCGAGTGCCGCCGCGACCGCACGGTGGCCGAGCAGCGTGGTGACCGAGAGGGTGAAGCAGAAGAGTGTCAGCGTCGAGCCGCGTGCGGAGCGTGAGAACCCGGCAAGCTCTCCCTGACCGTGCGGCTGACCGGCGCCGATGGCTGCGGCCACGCCGGGCGGCAGCCGCCATCGGCACCGCGGCCGCCGCGGTGGCCGCGGTGGCCACGTTCCTTCTCGCCGACGGCGGCTTCGGCCCCAGCGGGCCGCGCGCACTGACGTCGGACGAAGCGAACCGGCTGGCGATCACGCGGTTCCGTAACTACCAGGCGCATGGCCGCGCGGTGACGATCACTGTGCCGGGTGCCGCCGGCGGGCTGACCGTCACCGGGTTCGTGGACTACCGGGCCAAGCTCGGATACGGCGTGGTGCACGGCACCGGGCGCGACACCTCCAGCGACGGGCTGATCGAGTGGACGGCCACCTCGGTGTTCGTCCACCCGATGGCGAACGCCCCGGCGCACGCACCCGCGTCGCCGCCCCGCTCGGCCTGGTACCGCCGTCCGCTGCTGTCATCCGGCAGCGCGCTGGACAGTTCGCTGACCATCGCGCTCGGGCTCGGCAGTGACCGGCCTGACAATGCCGAACTGCTGCCGCAGAACGGCGCCGCCTGGTGCGGACGAGACCAGGTGGACAGGCATCGGGTGGACGTCATGACCGGGCCGTCCTCCCCTGGCCGCTCCGGTACGGCGGGCAACGTGCGCTACTGGGTCGGCTCGGACGGCACCATGTACCGGGTCCGCGTCAGCGTGGGTTCCGAGCCGCACCCGGTGGTCATCGATTTCGACTCCCAGAAGTACGTTCCGGTCGAGCCGGTACCCGGCGTCACTCCGGCCCGGTAGCCGCTGTTCAAGACGTCTGCACCCGCGCGTTCGCGGCGAGCAGGGACGCTGACGGCAGTGGGATGCCTGCTGTCTTCGGGAGGGCCGGAACGGCCGGGACAGTGGTGGCGCCCGTAGTGGTGGCACGGGGGAACTGCGGCTGCGGACCCGGCACCGCGACCTCGGTGAACGGGATGCCACCGGGCGCCGTCGGCATCGCCCACCTGCCGGCCGGCGAGGGCGACCGGGCCGGAAGCGGGCAGGACGCGGTTGCCGCGAGCCGGGCGGGCACGGTGGTCCGCAGATCGTTGCCGCGCAGGCAGTTGCCCCGTCCCCGCGTGGCGGTGGGGAACGTCCAGCCGACGTCGATGCCGTTACCGGTGAACGTGTTGTCCACGATCTGGTTGCCCACCGGAGGCATGTCGGCGGTTGCGGTGATCACGAGCCCGGCGTTGCCGTTGCCGGCGATGCGGTTGCGGACGAACTGGTTGTCGCTGCCCCCGTCGACGCCGATGCCGGTACCCCACCCACCGTCGGCCTGCACCGGGGTGGCCCGCTGCTGGTTGGCGGCGATCAGATTGCCCGCGATGACGGCGCCCTGCTGCGGGAGCAGCTTCTCCTGGTGGTCGGAGTCGGTGGTCAGGCCGACCCGGTTGCCGACCAGGCGGTTGCCGACCACGTACATGTCTTCGCTGGCGTTGGTGCCTTCGTAACCGACCGCGTTGAGTTCGGCGATGTTGTCCCGCACCACGAGGTGACACGGCTTGCACTGTCCGACGTAGATCCCCGAGTCGGCCCCTCCGGACGCATACGAGTGCTCGATGACACCGTTCTGCGCGGAGAACGCGTAAATGCCGTACAGCCCGTTGCGGGTCGCGGTCACATACGAGACCAGGAACGACTTCAGGAAGGTGACGGGCTCATCACCGGTGTCGTAGCCGCCGCTTCGCCCCGGTAGCCCGGCGACCGCTTTCGCCGAGCCGGTGACCAGGACCCCGTTCTGCGTGTTGTTCTTCACGGTCAGGTTCTCCACGGCCACCCCGGGCGCCGCGACGACGACACCGTTGGGCTGCTGCAACCGCCCGTCGATGACGACCTTGTCCCGGGACGCGCCGCGAAGAGTGAGGCGAGCCGTGTCGATCTTCACCGACTCGTGGTACACGCCCGGAGCGACCAGCACCAGGTCACCGGGCCGGGCCAACGACACCGCGTCCGAGATCGTCGGCGCATCGGCAGGCACACGGATCGTCACCTGCGCACCGGCCGGTCGCCGGCCTCTGCCCGATCCGCCATCGCCGCCGCCGCAGCCGACCACAAGTGTCAGCGTGCCCAGTACCGCCGCCAACACGCGAAGAGCTGATCGAGGCATGATCCCAGTTTGGCAGCATGACGCCCAATTCCGCGCCGGAATCGGGAGGTTGACCGCACGCGCGATGCGGGTGTGGCACTCTGCACACCATGCACCGAGCCGATCACCCTCCGTCGCGCCGTGCGTTCCTCGATGTCACCGGAGCCATGGTGGCCGCCGGTCTGACCGCCGGGTGCACACCGGACTCCGCCCGGACAGGCCGGCCCGCCCCTACCGCGGCGGCCACGCCGACGCCGGTGGCGGCAACGGGCCGGCATCAGGCAGGCATCACGCTCCCCCAGCCGGCCCAGCCCCACCTGCTGGCCGTGGTGGCCGACCTCGGCGCCACCGTGCACGCCGGCCCGCTACTGGCCGAACTCGGCCAGGCCATCCGCACACTCACCGCGGGGACCGACCCGCGGTTGCTGGGCCTGCCGCCGGGCGACCTCACCGTGACCGTCGGCGTGGGCCCCCGGCTGGTACGCACGGCCGGTGCCTCGCTGCCCGGTGCGGCCGACCTCCCGCGATTCTCCCGGGAGCGGATCGGCCCACGGGCCCGCGGCGGAGACCTGCTGATACAGATCTGCGCAAGCGACGCGCTGCTCCTACCGGTTGTGGGCGCCGCGCTCCTGGACCAGGCCGGTGACCGCGTCCACGAACGCTGGCGGCAGTCCGCACGCCGCGGTACGAACGTGCCCCTCGGCAACGGTCTCACCGCGCCGCGAAACCCTCTCGGTTTCATCGACGGCATCGTGGGCCCGCACACGACCGCCGAACAACAACGCGACCTGTGGCTGGCCGGTCCCCCCGCGGTTGCCGGCGGCACCCTTGCCGTCCTGCGGCGCATGGAACTCGACCTGCCGCGGTTCGCCGCCCTGTCCGTGGCCCAGCAGGAGGCGGTCTTCGGACGGCGCCGGGCCAGCGGCGTCCCCCTCTCCGGCGGCCCCGTCGCCTCAGGCCCGGACCTCGGAGCCAAGACACCGGACGGACGCTACCTCGTCCCCGCGGATGCTCACGTGCGCAGGGCGAACCCTGCCGTCGTCGGCGCCGGCCTCATGCTTCGCCGCTCTTACAGCACCGACGAGCCCGCCCCCGGCCTGCTCTTCCTCAGCTTCCAGAACGACCTCCGGGCCTTCACGGCCACCCTCACTCACATGGAAACCTCCGACGCGCTGCTGCAATTCACCACCACAACCGCCGGCGCGACATTCTGATCCTCCCCGGCTTCGACCGGCAACACCCCCTCGGCTCCCAGCTGTTCGGTTGATCATGCGCGGTCCCACGACCGGCTGATCCCGACGAAACCGCGCAGGGGTGTCTGTCCGATCCGGCTTGATCGGACAGACACCCCTTGGAGGGCGCCCGAGCTTCAGGCGAGGAGTTCGAGGATCGCCTCGGTGGTGTCGGTCTCGCCCAGCCGCGGGAAGATCTTCTCCAGGCTGTTGCGGTGTGCGTCGGAGTCCAGGTCGGTCATCGCGTCGGTGGCGAGGGTGACGTGGTATCCGTGCTCGTACGCGGCACGGGCGGTGGACTCCACCCCGATGCTGGTGGCGATTCCGGCGAGGACGACCTGGGTCACCCCGCGGCGGCGCAGCTCCAGATCCAGGTTCGTGCCGTGGAAGGCGCCCCACTGCTGCTTGGTGACGAGGATGTCGCCGGGCTGCCGGCCGAGCTCGGGCACCAGCTCGGCCCAGTCGGCGGGCGGGCTGCCGGCGGGCCGCGCGGTCTGCGTACGGCCCGGGGCGCCGCCCGTGACGTTCACCAGGACGACCGGCAGCCCGCGCGCACGGAACGCGGCGGCCAGCCGTGCGCCCCGCTCGACGACCTCGGCGGAGGGCACCGGCGTGCCGGGCAGAGCGGCGGCGATGCCCTTCTGCAGGTCGATGAGTACCAGGGCGGTCGTGGTGTCGAGGGTGGTGGCGGGCATGGGTGCTCCTTGTGCGGTGAGGGGCGATGGGTGGTGGGTGGTGGAGGTGGTGCGGAGGTGGCCCTTGCGGCGGGTGGCCGGTGGCCGGATTCAGGAGCCGCTCCCGGTGGACCCGGGCCGCAGGCCACGGTCGGCGAGGGTCAGGACGAGCAGCAGCAGGCCGAGCGCGATGCCGATCAGCGCGATCTCGTGCAGCCCGGAGTCCGAGGCGCGCTGCCCGTAGAGCAGCCCGATGAGGCCGGACGCGGTGATCGCGCCGAGGTACTGGGCGGTGCGCTGGAGCCCGGCGGCCGCGCCCACACCGTCGGCCGGGGCCTGGGCGTAGACGGCGGTCTGATTGCCGGTGGCGGACAGGCCCTGCGGGATGCCGAAGAGCGCCCCGGCACACAGCAGCGCGACCAGCGGGCCGGTGCCCTGCAGCAGGAGGAAGACCGCGCTGCCCAGGGCGAGACAGACCGCGGCGACGGTCAGCGGAACGCGGATGCCCTTCGTCCGGGCGCCCACGAGCGAGCAGACCGCGGCCGCCAGGGACATCGGCAGCAGGATCAGCCCCGCCTGGAAGGACGAGGCGCCGTACGCCTGCTCCAGCCACTGGCTGAAGCCGTACAGCACGCAGTAGATGACGAGATAGGTCATGCCCTGGCGGAGATAGGAGCGCATCAGGGCGCCGTTCCGGGCGAGCATCCGCAGATCGAGGAACGGCTCCGGATGGCGTAGCTGCCACCACACCAGGACGCCCGCGAGCATCCCGGCCGGCGCCAGGAGCAGCCACTGCGGGTCCGCCAGGCGCAGCAGGAAGACCATGGCGCAGGTGAGCGCCGCGGCGAACAGCGCGATGCCCAGCGGGTCGAGGGAGCCGGCGGCGGGCCCGGCGCGCCCCGGCCGGGCGCCCTTCCGGTCGGCGGGGAGCCAGACGAGCGCGCCGAGCAGGGCGAGCAGCGCGAGCGGGACGTTGACCGCGAACACCGCGCGCCAGCCCGCGGTCGCGGCGAGCAGTCCGCCGAGGGTGGGGCCGACGGCGGCGCTGCCCAGCGCGGCGAGGGAGAGCCGGCCGAGCACCTGGCGGGGGGTGGGGAGGCCCGTCCGCCGTGACTCGCCGCGCAGCACCGCCATCGCGGCGGGGTAGGCGGCCGCGGTGCCGATCCCGAGCACGACCCGGGAGACGATCAGCAGCGCGAAGGTGGGCGCGAGCGTCCCGATCACGCCCGCGGCGCAGACGGTCAGCGCGCCGGCGATGAACACCCGGCGGGGCCCGACGCGGTCGGCGAGCCGCCCCATCGACGGCTGGCCCACCGCGCTGGCGAGGTACATCGCGGAGATGAGCCAGGCGGTGTCGGCGGCACCGACGTGGAAGTCCTGGCCGATGGTCACCAGGGCGGTGGCGATCATCGTCGAGTTGATGGGGTTCAGCAGCGAGCCGAGCAGCAGGGGCGCCATCAGCCGGGCGCCGAAGGCCGGGCCGGAGCCGGTGCCAGCGCCGGAGCCGGTGGCCGGGCCGGAGCCGGTGGCCGCACCAGGTGCAGTGGCCGCACCAGCGGCGGTGGCCGCGCCTGGCCCGGCCGGGGCGGGGCCGGCGGTGTCATCCGTCCCGGCGTCCCTTCCGGCCTGCATCCCGCGATTCATTCCGGCATCAGCCGCCGTATCAGTGCGGTGGCCGACTCCAGGGTCTGCTGCTCCTCCGGTGTCAGCCGCCCGGCGATGGCCTCGGCCAGCCAGTTGTGCTTGGCCTGCCGTACGACGGCGAGCACCCGGTGGCCCTCCTCGGTGAGCGAGAAGACCACCTGCCGGCCGTCCGTCGGATGCGGGCTGCGGGCGAGGACGCCGCGCTCCTCCAGCGCCCCGACGGTCAGCCGCATCGACTGCGGGCGGACCAGCTCGGCGCGGGCCAGGGCGGCGATGGTGGCCTCGCCGTCGGTGTCGATCCGGCTGATCACTGCGCGCTGGGTCGGGGTGAGCTCCCCTTGCGGCGAGGCGGCGCGCAGATGTCGCATGAGCAGGGAGACGGTGGCGCCCAGCTCCGTCGCCAGGCGTTCGTGGTCCTTTTCCGGCATATCTCCAGCGTAAATATCAACAGGGAAACTTGCAAGTTTTCCTGTTGATATCCCGGACGCGCCATACGGAGATGGTCTTGCCACGGTGCGTGACGGGGCTTACGGTCACCTCCACACGCGTAGATCCCGCGCGGGCTGCAGGCTGACGCATCGACAAAGGAGCAGCTCATGGCCGATGTTGTGCGTGCCGCACTGGTCCAGGCGACCTGGACCGGCGACACCGAATCGATGATCGCGAAGCATGAGGAGTACGCCAGAGCGGCGGCCGCGCAGGGCGCGAAAGTGATCGGCTTCCAGGAAGTCTTCAACGCTCCGTACTTCTGCCAGGTCCAGGAGCCCGAGCACTACCGCTGGGCCGAGCCGGTGCCCGACGGGCCGACCGTACGGCGGATGCAGGACCTCGCCCGCGAGACCGGCATGGTCATCGTCGTCCCGGTCTTCGAGGTCGAACAGTCCGGCTTCTACTACAACACCGCGGCCGTCATCGACGCCGACGGCACGGTCCTGGGTGCCTACCGCAAGCACCACATCCCGCAGGTCAAGGGCTTCTGGGAGAAGTACTACTTCAAGCCGGGGAACGCCGGCTGGCCGGTCTTCGACACCGCCGTCGGCAAGGTCGGCGTCTACATCTGCTACGACCGCCACTTCCCCGAGGGCTGGCGACAGTTGGGCCTCAACGGCGCCCAGCTCGTCTACAACCCCTCCGCCACCTCCCGCGGCCTGTCCGCCTACCTCTGGCAGCTGGAACAGCCCGCGGCGGCCGTCGCCAACGAGTACTTCATCGCGGCAATCAACCGGGTCGGGGTCGAGGAGTACGGCGACAACGACTTCTACGGCACCAGCTACTTCGTCGACCCGCGCGGCCGGTTCGTCGGCGACGTGGCCAGCGACTCCAAGGAGGAACTGGTCATCCGCGACCTCGACTTCGATCTGATCGACGAGGTCCGCCAGCAGTGGGCGTTCTACCGCGACCGCCGCCCCGACGCGTACGACGGGCTGGTGCAGCCATGACCCAGCAGCCCCACGACCCGACCGGCCTGCACGCCCGCCACCAGGCCGTCCTGCCCTCCTGGCTCAGCCTCTACTACGAGCGGCCCCTCGAACTCACCCACGGCGAGGGCCGCCACGTCTTCGACTCCGAGGGCAACCGTTACCTCGACTTCTTCGGCGGCATCCTCACCACCATGACGGCCCATGCACTGCCCGAGGTGACCAAGGCCGTCAGCGAGCAGGCCGGCCGCATCATCCACACCTCCACGCTCTACCTCTCCCGCCCCATGGTCGAGCTGGCGGAGCGGATCGTGGCGCTCTCCGGCATCCCCGACGCCCGGGTCTTCTTCACCACCTCCGGTACGGAGGCCAATGACGCGGCGCTGCTGCTGGCCACCACGCACCGCCGCTCCAACCAGATCCTGGCGATGCGCAACAGCTACCACGGCCGGTCGTTCTCCACCGTCGGCATCACCGGCAACCAGAGCTGGTCCCCGACCAGCCTCTCGCCGCTGCAGACGCTTTACGTCCACGGCGGGGTACGCAGCCGCGGCCCGTACGCGGAGCTGAGCGACGCCGCGTACATCGCCGCCTGCGTCGCCGACCTGGAGGATATGCTCCAGCAGACCGCGGGCGGCGTCGCCGCGCTGATCGCCGAACCGGTCCAGGGCGTCGGCGGGTTCACCATGCCGCCAGACGGCCTCTACGCCGCGTTCCGCGAGGTGCTGGCCCGGCACGGCATCCTCTGGATCAGCGACGAGGTGCAGACCGGCTGGGGCCGTACCGGCGACCACTTCTGGGGCTGGCAGGCGCACGACGGCAACGGCCCGCCCGACCTGCTCACCTTCGCCAAGGGCATCGGCAACGGCATGTCCATCGGCGGGGTGGTGGCCCGCGCCGAGGTGATGAACTCGCTCTCCGCAAACTCCATCTCCACCTTCGGCGGCAGCCCCGTCACCATGGCCGCGGGCCTCGCCAACCTCAACTACCTCCTCGAACACGACCTTCAGGGCAATGCCCGGCGGGTCGGCGGCCTGCTCATCGAGCGGCTGCGGGCGGTCGCGGCCGGCGTCGATCTCGTACGGGAGGTGCGCGGCCGCGGCCTGATGATCGGCATCGAACTGGTCAGGCCCGGCACCGACGAGCGCTCACCCGAGGCCGCCTCGCTGGTCGTGGAGGCCGCCAGGGAACGCGGTCTGCTGGTCGGCAAGGGCGGCCAGGGCGGTGCCTCGCTGCGGATCGCACCGCCGATGACGCTGACGGTCGCCGAGGCGGAAGAGGGCGCGGAACTGCTCGCGGACGCGCTGCGGTCGGTGCAGGGGATGCCGGCCGCTTCCTGACCGGCACCGCCGCGGACCGGGCGCGGGCCTCGTGGAGAGGGGCGCCCCCGCTCACCCGCGGCGGACCCCGGCTCGCCTCACCCCGGCCCGCCTCACCCCGTCCCGGCGAACTCGCGCACCGTGTCGGCCAGCAGCGTGAAGAACCGCGTGTGCGCGCGCCGGCTGCACGGGGCCTCCGGGTTCCACGGCAGCAGCCGGGCCCGGGCCTCGATCGCGCGCCAGTGCTCGTCGGCCCGGAGCTCCTGCGGCCGGGCGGCATTGGCGCGCACGTCCCCGAGCACGATGTCCGGGGCCATTGCCGCGGCCTCCGCCCAGCCGACGGTGGACCAGTTCAGCCCGGCGCCCGCGGCCGGCTCCAGCAGCCCGACGCCGTGTTCGGTCAGCGCCCGCAGGTCCGGCCAGGAGCCGGGCCGCGCCAGATGCACCCGCTCCGGCCCCGCGGGCGACAGCGCCAGCACCCGCGGCCGCACCGGACCGCCGGTCGCCTGCCGCAGGGCGTCCTCCGCGGCATCCAACTCGCGGGCTGCGCCGAGGGGTTCGCCGCGTCCCAGCGAACCGGCGAGCGCCGCGAACCGTTCGCGCACCTCGGCCAGGCTCCGCCCCGGGCCCACCGCGACCGTGGCCACCGGGACATGCGTCTCCAGCTCCAGCGCGGTCTTCTGCTCCAGGCCGTAGACCTGCTCGCCGTCGTACGTCACGGCCACGACGAGGTCCGGCTCCGCCTCCAGCAGGGAGTCCGGGTGCAGCGCGCTGCCCGAGCCCAGGTAGGGGATCTCCGCGAGCGGCAGCTCACCGCCCTTCGCGGGGTCGGGGGCGGCGCCGTCGTGCTGGGACCCGAAGAGCCCCACGGGACGTATGCCGTGGTCCCACAGCGTCGCCCCCGCCTGTATGTACGCCACGATCCGCAACGGCCGGTCCCCGGCCACCGCAAGGCGCCCCCGGTCGTCGGAGAACTCCCACGGTGTGCTGTGCTCCATGCCCTCTCGCCTCTCTGCATCGTCCGCCAGGATGCTGCGGCGCTCGCGAGGAATGCCCGCCGGCGTCGGCGCATACCTGCCCAACGGGCCGCCCCCGCACCCCTCCGGCGGCGGCCGCGACCGCCACGCCCGGCCCCCGCGCCCGGTCCCGCGTTGAACCGTCCAGATGATCGTCGGCGCAACACGAACGTCTCCGCTGATTAACGGTCACGGTATTGCCACCGTGGGTGACATGCTTCTACGGTCTCCTTCTCGACCGCGATCTACGGGTGTAGACCGGTTGTGGCGTGGCGTCAGCGGAGCGGACCTGCCGAGGGGATGGTGCGCGTCGGCTCCGCCTTCCCGTGCCGCCGATGTCGCTGGTGTGGAAGGAGCAGGATGGTGAGCCGTACGGTCGTCCGGGGCGGACTGGTGATCACAGCCGCCGATGAGATCCACGCCGATGTCCTGGTGGAGGACGGGCGCATCGCCGCCCTCGCCGCGCACGGCAACCCCACCGCCGAGCGCTGGGGGGAGACGGCGGACCGCATCCTCGACGCCACCGGCAAATATGTCATCCCGGGCGGCGTCGACGCCCACACCCACCTGGACTTCCCCTTCGGCGGGACCTTCTCCTCCGACAACTTCGAGACCGGGACCCGCGCCGCGGCCTGGGGCGGCACCACCACCCTCATCGACTTCGCGGTCCAGTCCCGCGGCAAGTCGCTCCGGGCCGGCCTGGACACCTGGCACGCCAAGTCCGACGCCCAGTGCGCCATCGACTACGCGTTCCACATGATCCTCTCGGACGTCAACGAGCACACCCTCAAGGAGATGGACCTCCTGGTGGCGGAGGGCGTCACCTCCTTCAAGCTGTTCACCGCCTACCCCGGCGTCTTCTACAGCGACGACGGGCAGATCCTGCGCGCGATGCAGCGCTCCGCCGACAACGGCGGCCTGGTGATGATGCACGCCGAGAACGGCATCGCCATCGACGTCCTCGTCGAACAGGCGCTGGCCGAGGGGAAGACCGACCCCCGCTACCACGGCGAGGTCCGCCGGGTCCTGCTGGAGGCCGAGGCCACCCACCGCACCATCCAGCTGGCGCGGGTGGCCGGCGCGCCGCTCTACGTCGTCCACGTCTCCGCCGAGGAAGCCCTCGCGGAGATCGCCCAGGCCCGCGACAAGGGGCTGAACGTCTTCGGCGAGACCTGCCCGCAGTATCTGTTCCTGTCCACCGACAACCTCGCCGAGCCCGACTTCGGGGGCGCCAAGTACGTCTGCTCCACGCCGCTGCGGCCCCGTGAGCATCAGGAGGCGTTGTGGCGCGGGCTGCGCACCAACGACCTCCAGGTGGTCTCCACCGACCACTGCCCCTTCTGCTTCCAGGGGCAGAAGGAGCTCGGCCGCGGCGACTTCTCCAAGATCCCCAACGGGATGCCCGGCGTGGAGAACCGGATGGACCTCCTCCACCAGGCCGTCGTGGAGGGCCGGATCAGCCGCCGCCGCTGGATCGAGATCGCCTGCGCCACCCCGGCCCGGATGTTCGGCCTCTACCCGAAGAAGGGCACCATCGCCCCCGGCGCCGACGCCGACCTCGTCATCTACGACCCCACCGCACAGCAGACCATCTCGGCCGAGACCCACCACATGAACGTCGACTACTCGGCGTACGAGGGCAAAGAGCTCACCGGACAGGTCGAAACGGTCCTCTCGCGCGGCGAACTCGTCATCGACAGGCGGGAGTTCACCGGCCGCGCGGGGCACGGCCAGTACATCCCGCGTGGCACCTGCCAGTACCTCATCTAAGGAGCGCCGCCGTGGACTTCGGAGTTGTTCTGCAGGCCGACCCGCCTTCCTCCGCCGTCGTGTCCCTGATGCGCCGTGCCGAGCGCAACGGCTTCCGCTACGGCTGGACCTTCGACTCGACCGTGCTGTGGCAGGAACCGTTCGTCCTCTACAGCCGCGTCCTGGAACACACCGAGCGGCTGATCGTCGGCCCGATGGTCACCAACCCCTCCACCCGCGCCCCCGAGGTCACCGCCTCCACCTTCGCCACGCTCAACGAGATGTACGGCAACCGCACCGTCTGCGGTATCGGGCGCGGCGACTCCGCGATGCGGGTGGCCGGGCGGCCGCCCAACACCCTGGCCCGGCTGGGCCAGGCGATCGGCGTCATCCGCGATCTGGCCGAGGGCCGGGAGGCGTACATCGGCGACCACCGGATCAAGATCCCCTGGATCAAGGGCGGCAAGCTCCCGGTGTGGATGGCCGCCTACGGGCCCAAGGCCCTCGCCATGGCCGGCGAACTGGCCGACGGCTTCATCCTCCAGCTGGCCGACCCCTTCCTCACCGAATGGATGATCAAGGCCGTACGGACCGCCGCGAAGGACGCCGGACGCGACCCCGCCGACATCACCATCTGTGTCGCCGCACCCGCCTATGTGGGCGACGACCTGGACCACGCCCGCGAGCAGTGCCGCTGGTTCGGCGGCATGGTCGGCAACCACGTCGCCGACCTCGTCGCCCGCTACGGCGAGCACTCCGGCATGGTGCCGGACGAGTTGACCGCGTACATCAAGTCCCGGGAGGGCTACGACTACGCGCACCACGGCCGGTCGGGCAACCCGGACACCGGCTTCGTGTCGGACGCGGTCATCGACCGCTTCTGCCTCCTCGGCCCGCCCGCCGCACACATCGAGAAGCTGCAACAGCTCAAGGCCCTGGGCGTGGACCAGTTCGCGCTCTACGCCATGCACGACGCCAAGGAATCCACCATCGACGCCTACGGAGCCGAGATCCTTCCCGCGTTCGCCGACTGACGGGGCGCGGGTGCGGGCGGTGCACCCCGCCTCCGTCGGGGCGGCACCGGAGCGCCCGGCGAGCGCCCGGGCGAACGCCCCAGCGGCCGACGGCGGTCCACCCGCCGGCCGGGCGCCACGACCGATGACATGCCGCGCCGCCCGGCCACCGGGCGGCCCGCACCCGGACGAAAGGCCCCCGCATGTCCGCGACCCCCTCACCCGTGCCGCCGGAGCTCCCCATAGCGCCCCCGGGCCAACTCACCGCCCGGGACGGACGCGTCGAGCCCGCCCCGGGAGCCATCCCCGTGGACGGCCGGTACGTCAATGCCGACCTGCGCCCCGTCCCGCTCTCCGAACGCCGCTGGACCACCTACAACTTCACCGCACTCTGGGTGGGCATGGCCCACAACATCCCCTCCTGGACCCTCGCCTCCGGCCTGGTCGCGCTCGGCATGGACTGGAAGCAGGCAGTCCTGACCATCGCGCTGGCGAACCTCGTCGTCCTCGTCCCGATGCTGCTCACCGGGCATGCGGGGCCGAAGTACGGCATCCCCTTCCCGGTCCTGGCGCGGGCGTCGTTCGGGCTGCGCGGCGCCAATCTGCCCGCGCTGGTGCGGGCCGCCGTGGCCTGCTGCTGGTTCGGCATCCAGACCTGGATCGGCGGCCAGGGCATCTACGTCCTGCTGGGCAAGATCTTCGGCGGTGACTGGGCCGGGGCGACGTCGATCGGCGGCTACCCCTGGACGCTCTGGCTCTGCTTTCTGGTGTTCTGGGCCGTCGAACTCGCCATCATCCACCGCGGCATGGAGACCCTGCGCCGCTTCGAGAACTGGGCCGCACCCTTCGTCCTGGTCGGCGCTCTGGCACTGCTCGGATGGATGGCGGCCAAGGCGGGCGGCTTCGGACCGCTGCTGGACCAGCCGAGCGCACTGGGCTGGGGCGAGCACTTCTGGCGGGTCTTCTTCCCGTCCCTCATGGGAATGATCGGCTTCTGGGCGACCCTGTCCCTCAACATCCCCGACTTCACCCGCTTCGGAGCCGGGCAGCGGGCCCAGGTCTGGGGACAGTCCCTCGGGCTGCCGACCACGATGACGGCGTTCGCCCTGCTCTCCGTACTGGTCACCTCGGGCTCACAGGCGGTGTACGGGGCGCCGATCTGGGACCCGGTCGCCTTGGCCGGCAAGTCCGACAGCGTCTTCGGCCTGCTCTACGCCCTGGTCACGGTCCTGATCGCGACAATCTCCGTGAACATCGCCGCCAATGTCGTCTCACCCGCCTACGACCTGGCTCACCTGGCGCCGAAGCTCATCGCCTTCCGTACGGGCGCGCTGATCACCGGCGTGGTCGGCGTGATCATCCTGCCGTGGAAGCTCACCGCCACCCCCGAGCTGTACATCTTCACCTGGCTCGGCGTGGTAGGCGGGCTGCTCGGCACCGTCGCCGGCATCCTCATCGCCGACTACTGGATCATCCGCCGTACCGTCCTCGACCTCGCCGACCTCTACCGGCCCGGCGGCCGCTACTGGTACACGGCCGGCTGGAACTGGCGTGCCGTCCTCGCCTTCGTCGTCGGCGGCCTGCTGGCGGTGGGCGGCTCCTACTCCCAGCCCGGCAAGGGCCCCTTCCCCGCCCACGGCCTCCTCCCGTTCCTCAAACCCCTGGCCGACTACGGCTGGGCGGTGGGTCTGGCCACCGCGCTGACGCTCTACACGCTGCTGATGGCCACGGCATCCGGACGGGCCGCCCGGCCGGCCTGACGGCGGCGCGACGGTGCGACGGCCCGGCCAGGACGGAGTTCCGCGTCAGCCCCGGCCGAGGACGCAGAACTCGTTGCCCGCGGGGTCGGCCAGGACGACCCAGGAGGCGTCCCCCTGACCCACGTCGGCCCGTGTCGCGCCGAGGCCTTCGAGTCGGGCGACCTCCCTCGCCTGATCATCGACGGGGTCGGACATCACGTCCAGATGGACGCGGCTCCGTACCACCTCGTCGTCGGGCGTGCGCCGGAACTCCAGGTACGGCCCGACGCCCTTCACGGAGCGCAGCAGGGCGCGGTCGTCGGTCACTTCGTGGACGGTCCAGTCGATCGCCTCGCCCCAGAACCGGACCATGGCCCGTGGGTCGGCGCAGGCAACGACCACGGCGGCTATCGGCCCGGTGTCCCGGTAGAGCTCCCGGGGCTCCAGGACGCTGAACACGTTGCCTTCCGGGTCGGCCAGCACCGTCCCCGGCGCGTCGCCCCGGCCCACATCGGCGGGCGTAGCCCCGAGCTCCTTCAGACGGGCGACCAACTCCGCCTGATGGGCGTCGGAGGTGGTGGCGAGCTCGAGGTGCACGCGGTACTGCACCGTCTCCGGGTCCGGGACGCGGACGAGATCGATGCAGACGGCGGACGGGTCCGGCCAGTTGATGCCCACGGGTACCAGGTTGGTGACGCCGGGCCCTTCGCTGGAAACACCCCAGCCGAGCGCCTCCGCCCAGAACCGGCCGAGCGCCGAATCGTCCCCGGCCTTGAAGTTCACCTGAACAAGTTGCAGCGTCATGCGGCATACCTTAGTGATCCAACATCGGGCAGGCGTGCGAAATTCGGCGAGCCGGCGAAGGGCATCCGGGAGGGGCCCGTCTGCGTTTCGGCGTACGCGCTTAGAGATTCCGCGGGTAGAGGACAAGGCGTCATGGTCGGCGGGCTGGCCGTGTGTCCCAGCGTTGGCTGGTCCAGGCTTCGCGGATGAGGCGTCGGATCACGATGATCGCGGTCATCAACGCGAGCAGTGCGTTGATGACGATCGCTCGACGTTCCGTGCAGGACAGGGTGAAGTTGAAGCCGCGGCTGTACCAGGAGTTGGTGCGCTCGACGACCCAGCGGCGAGTGTGGTTGACCGGGATCACGACGCCCTTGGGCTGGATCCGCCACTCGCAGCCGAGATCGGTCAGCAGTTTGCGGGTGACCATGGAGTCGTAGCCCGCATCAAGGTGCAGCGTGATCTGCTCAGGCAACGCGAGCTCGAAACGCCCGGGCTTCTCCAGCGTCGGGCGCAGGAACGGGGAGTCGTGCCGTTTCGCGCCGGTCCTCAGGAGCAGTCGGTGGACATCAGCTACTTCGGTGCCCACGGGCACGTTCCGCTGCGCGTGGCCCTGCTGCTGGCCGCGGTGGCGGGCAGCGCGCGGATCATGCAGTTGTGCGCGACCGCCCGCAAGCACCGCCGGGCCGACCACAGGGCTGTGAAAGCCGAGGCCAAGGACTCGTCGAAGGCCCGGCGGTAGCCCGGACTACCGGGAGCCCGCCACAGGGTGCGGCTTGTAGAAGGACTCCTCCAAGTAGGCGGCCTCGTGCGGCTGGTAGGGCCCCTCCAAGTAGGCGGCCTCGTCTTCGTCGAGTTCGACGTCCACCGCGGCGACCGCGTCGGCCAGCTGGGCCGGCTTGGTGACCCCGACGATGGGCGAGGTCACCGCCGGGTTGCGCATGACCCAGGCCAGGGCGACCTGGGCCGCGGACAGACCCCGCTTCCCCGCGATCTCGTGGACGCGCTCGGCCACTGCCTGGTCCTCGTCGCGGTAGAGGATCTTGCCGCCCTCGTCGGTCTCGGCACGCGCCGTGGCGGTGTCCCGGGCCCGCGTCAGCCTGCCCCGCGCCAGCGGGCTCCACGGGATCACGCCGATGCCCTGGTCGGCGCAGAGCGGGAGCATCTCCCGCTCTGCTTCTCGGTGAATGAGGTTGTAGTGGTCCTGCATCGACACGAACCGGGTCCAGCCGTTCAGGTCAGCCAGGTACAGGGCCTTGGCGAACTGCCAGGCGTGCATGGAAGAGGCTCCGATGTAGCGGACCTTCCCGGACTTGACCGCGTCGTGCAGCGCCTCGAGGGTTTCCTCGATCGGGGTGTCGTAGTCCCAGCGGTGGATCTGGTACAGGTCGATGTAGTCGGTCCCCAGTCGCTTCAGGGAGGCGTCGAGCTCGGCGAAGATCGCCTTGCGGGACAGCCCGGCGCCGTTCGGGCCGGGGCGCATCCGCATCCAGACCTTCGTGGAGAGAACGACCTCCTCGCGCCGGGTGAAGTCCTTGACCGCCTGGCCGACGATCTCCTCGCTGCTTCCGGCGCTGTACCCATTGGCCGTGTCGAGGAAGTTGACGCCGCCCTCGAGGGCCTGCTTGATGATGTCCCGGCTGGCGTCCGCGTCCAGCGACCAGGGCTCGCCGCCCCGGTCCGGCTCGCCGAAGCTCATGCAGCCGAGGGTGATGGCGGAGACTTCCAGTCCGGTCGTTCCGAGTTTGGTGTATCGCATGCTTCCGAACCTAGGAATTGAAGTGCGCTCTAACGCAATACGTCTCGGTCCGGAATTCGGAGGCGTGGGGCATGTGCGCCCTGTCAGGTTTCGACCGTTTCGGCCAGACGTACCAGAGAACCCAGTGGCAGCGAGTAACAAACTGTCAATTCTCGGCCGAGCGCGTGGGGCACTACTCAGCCCCCCGACGGCGAACCACCCTCGCGAGTCCGTCGCCACGAGCGATCAGCGCTCGATCGCTAAGAGATTCCGCTGGCCCGGGCGGCGGTATCGCGGTGCTCGCGACGGCGCCCCTGCCCGCGGCATCTCTTAGGCGGGGAATTCCCCTGCCTGCACACCGGTGACGAACGCTGACCACGCTGCCGGGCCGAACATCAGGGCCGGGCCGTTGAGGTCTTTGCTGTCCCGGACGGGAACGGTGCCGTGGGCGCTGGCGTGCGCCGGGGACCACTCCACGCAGTCGCCGCCGTCTTGGCTGCTGTAGCTGGACTTGACCCAGGGGCGAGTCAGGGTGGTCACGATGCCTCCAGAAGCTTGCGGATCTTGCGGGCGGAGGCGTCACGCGCCGGAGCTGATGCGGTGAGTACATCGTAGGGCGGTGTGAGGGGTCGCACCGTGGAGGGGAATCTTCAATGATCGTTCCCGGTCTGATGCCCATCGGGTAGATCACGGGGGCCTCCCGCAGCGAGCAGAACAGACATGGAGCCGTCCCCGAGTCCGTGACTCTCCGCACGGTGCGGCAGGAGAGGTCACGTCATGGCCGGCCCTCAGATGGCGGGTTGCTCTAAGGCGTGTTTGAGCTGTGGTCACAAGGCTTGCGTTATCAGGGCGAGTTGGATGGTGGCTTCGTAGCGGACGGCGAGCTTGTCATAGCGCGTGGCGACGCTCCTGGCCTGTTTCAACAGGCCGATGCGGTTCTCGACCTTGTGCCTGCGCTTGTACATCTCGCGGTCGAAACCGGCCGGCCGGCCGCCTGCTGAGCCGCGTCGGCGCCGGTGTCCGGCCTGGTCGCCACCAGATCCCGTCAAACACCTGCCGCCGGTCCCGCATACCGAGCGCCCTGAAGATCAACCTCTTGCCCTGAAGGGCACTTGAGGTCCTATGGTCACCGCATGACCTGCACGGCGTGCAGGCTCCGTACCAGAGGGGGCATGACATGACGACTCAGCAGATGTCCGACGTCGAACTGGCCGGACAGCCCGCCGCGTACTGGACCGGTGTCGCCTACGAGGCGCTCATCGCGTACACCCGGGCCCAGCAGGTCGAAAAGGGCTACACCCAGCCCCAGTTCTGGCTGCTGCGCAACCTGTCGGCGAACGACATCGCGCCCGACGGCCAGGGAATGACCCTGCCTGAACTGCGGGAGGCCATGGCCTCCTACATCCGCCCCGAGGACGATCTGGCAGTAGAGGCCGAAGTGCTCCTGGAGCGTGGCTGGCTGACCCGGGACACCGGGAACCGGCTGTGGCTTACCGAGGAGGGGGAACAGGCCCGCGTCAACCTCGCTCGCAACGCCCCCGCGATCCGCGCCACCCTCCACGAGGGCATCGACGATGCGGACTACGTCACCACGGTGAAGGTGCTCCAGCAGCTGATCCGCAATGCGGGCGGGACGGGCGCCTAGCAAACCGGGGCCCGGGCAGGGCACCTGGGCCCCGGCGAGTTCACGGCAGGTGAGTCGGCGTGGTTGTTCAACGGGGCCATCCGTTGACCAGCCCGTGATCACATCTCAAACACGCCTTAGGAGCTGTCCGGGCGATCACGGCCGGTCTCGATCTGGCCGCTTCTTGAGGCATCTGCGGCAACGGTCTGAAGTCGGTTGCCCGAGCCCCGTGAGCGCGACCGTCACCGGATGAAGGAAGTTGAGGGTCCGATGGTGTGTGGGTCGGACCGGGTTGGCCACGAACCGGATCTATGGTCAATAGCGCCTTTCTGGTCTTTTATCCGGCCATTCAGCGAAGTTCCATGGTCTGAGGGGTGGGTGCGCGTAGCGTCCTGGCGTCTGCGGGCGTTCTGACCTGCGGTAATCGCTCTGATGGAGGGGGTAGTTGTGGCTGGTGGGATACGACTCCGGAGCAGCGTCTGGAGAAGCTGCGGAGCCTGTTGATGGGGACGCGCAGTGATTCGCGGGTGGTGCGGGCGCTGGGGCAGGGCAGTAAGGGCAATGTGCTGTTCGGGACGGCGCTGCATGCCGCGGACCGGTTGCGGGCGGGCAAGACGCCGACCGACCTGGAGCAGAAAGTCCTGGGGGTTCTGCAGGCGGCGATGTCGGATGCGGAGATCAAGCAGTGGGGGCAGGTCTACCGGGAGGCGGTGACCAAACTCGGCCGGCTGGCGGTGGTCCCCGAGGTGATCACCAGTCGCTCGGTGAACTCCGGCTACACGACGGCCAACCTGAAGGCGGACTTCGCCCCGGTGGCCGCCGAGCACATGGCGCGGGCGAACACGCAGATCGTGGACCGGGAGGTGCTGGCGGCCGGAGGCGACTTCGACAGCCCGGCGTTCCTTGCGGGCATGCGCCAGGCCGGGGTCGGGGTGACGGTCTTCGGCACCCCGGGAGCGGCACCCACGGCCGCGGTGGCGGACACCGCCGAGGGCACGGTCGACACCGAGGCCGAGTCGGAGGCCGGGGACCGTGCGACGCCGGCGACGTTCAGGGCCAAGCTGGAACTGGAGAATTTCCACGTCGTACGAGCGGTCGGCGATCAGGGCGGCGGGAAGGACGAGATCTACTGGTGCGCGTCCACCACCAACGACAAGGTGAGCGGCCCCGGCTACAAGTCGGAGGAGTTCGGGGCGGTCAAGAAGGGCCAGACCCGCACCTTCTCCACCGCGAAGCGGACGGTCTTCGACGGCCAGGTCGGCAACGCCATGATCCTGAGCATGTACTGCTGGGAGGCCGACCAGTCCACCAGCGCCTGGTACGACAAACTCGAGGTCGCGCTCAACGCCCTGTCCAAGCACCTCTTCGACACCTGGCAGTGGGCAATCGCCAGCCAGTTCATTCCCGGTGGGGTCAAGGTCGGCATCGCGCTGGACATCGCCATCTTCTTCATCTCGATCGTCGAGCACCTGCGCAACGAGGACGATCTGTCCTGTGAGCGGGTGTTCGTCCTGGACCGGTTCGACCTGGCCCTGCTCGCCCACCGCGGCAACGTCAACTGGCACTTCGACGGCGACGGCTACCAGGTCCTGAAGGTGAAGTACTCCGGCGACAAGGTGCCCTTCCCGACGGGGAAGCTGGAGTACGTCGTCTACACCAACGACACCCCCAGCGCGCCGCTGATGCTGGACTTCGACAGCATGACCCCGCCGGCCCTGTGCTCCTACGACGGCAAACTCCACGCCCTGTACGTGCGCCCGTCCGACCGGGCCATCATGTGGACCTTCCAGGACTCGGGGGGCAACTGGAGCACACCCCAGCGGATCCACGGCTGGACTTCCTACTACGCTCCGGCCCTGGGCGTCTACAACGGCAAGCTGTGGGTCTTCCTCCGCGACGCGAATGGTCTCCTGCTCGCTCCACGTACACGGGCAGCTCGTGGAGCTACCCCCAGGCAGTCGGCGCCGGGTACAAACCGCAGCGTGAGACGGCCGCCGCCGTCCACAACGGCAAGCTCTACGTGATGTACCACCGCTGACCCGGCAGCCCGCACACCGGCGCCGGAGACCGGCAGCAGGCGGCCTCCGGCGCCGGCACCCGCAGCAGCCCTGACGATCCACCGCCCAGATGACCGCCCCAGGCAGGAGAGCGCACCATGCCCCTCGACGAGACACCGCCGCACCAGGACCCGGCCGACACCGAAACGCAGCCGGCCCCGGCTGTGATCACCGTCCGGGAAGTCCCGGCCGCCGCCGACGCACGCCAGGCCCTGCTGCAGGCCATCGCCACCGAAGCGCAAGCCGTCACCGCCCAGCACGCAGGGGAGGCAGCCACGGCCCTGGAAACGCTCGCCCGCTCCTACGCCCTGGTGACCGCCTCCGCCACCACCGTGGCACCGGTCGGCGAGACCACCACGATCCCTCTCGCGAACAGAGCGGGCGGACACCAGGTCGGGCTCTGCCTCGAACTCGAACCCTGAACAGCACACCGTCCGCGCGACGACTGCTTGCCCTGTCCGGGCCCCGTGGCGGTGGGTGACATCATGACCGCCACCCGCCTGCCGCTGGCCCTCACGACGCCGATCGCTCTGGGCGCCTCCACCTGCGCAGCGTCAGGCGCCCATGGACTTGACCGGCCGATCATGTACGGAGCCAGATGACGAGGGCCGCAGCGGTGGCGGTGCCGAGGTAGACGTCACGGTGCTTGTCGTAGCGGGTGGCCACCGCCCGGTGCTGCCTGACCGTTTCGCTGGGCGCACAGAGGCCCCCTCCTGGGCATCCGGGAGGGGGCCTCTGCGTTTCGGCGTACGCGCTTACGCGGGGAATTCGCCTGCCTGCACACCGGTGACGAACGCTGACCACGCTGCCGGCTCGAACATGAGGGCCGGCCCTTCAGGGGCCTTGCTGTCTCGGACGGGAACCGCGCCGTGGGCGCCCGCATGCGCCGGTGACCACTCCAGGCAGTTGCCGCCCTCTCCGCTGCTGTAGCTCGACTTTATCCACTGGGCCGGACCGTTCTTCACGACAGTTTCTCCATCTGCTCAACGATCAAGCGCGCGCTCTCCCGTGCCGGAAGTGCCTCGCTCGTGAGCTCATCGTAAGTACGGAGCGCCGTCCGCACATGGTCAGGATCCTCCACGATACCGGCGGTCCGGTAACTCTCCACGCAGACAGTGACGGTATGGCTGGGAGCGGTCAGGAGTGTCACGGGCCAGTCGCTGAAAAGGTGCGCGGGTGCGTCCAGCGGGAGGATTTGGACTCGGACGGTCGGACGCTCCCCGGCCTCCAACAAGGCTGCCAATTGGCGACGCATGGCGTCCGGTGGGCAGAGGCGACGGCGTAGGACTGACTCACAGAGCACCACCCGAACGTCCGGCGGAGTGTCCCCGTCCAATATCGACTGGCGTGTAAGCCGGTTGCTGATGTGCGCAGACACCTCAGCATCTGTTGCCCGCGGGGCGCTGCCCTTGAACAAAGGGCGTGCGTAGTCGGCTGTCTGGAATAGCCCCGGAATGATCGTGGGGGACCACTCCCTGATCACTACGGCAGTACGTTCAAGCCCCATACGTTGCCGGTACATCGACGGAAACGACCCCGCCACAACATCCTCATAGAGCCGCTTGAACTTCCCATCGGTCTTGAAGACCTGGTCCAGGACGGCCGGAAGGTCCGGTGGGATGGGCCCCTTGCATGTCTCCACGCGGGAAATTGTGCTCTTGGACGTTCGTGTCAACCTCCCTAGCTGGGTCTGGTTCAGAGGCCCGTCCGGGTACAGCTCCCGCGCGCTCTTGCACTCTTCGGCGAACTCCCGGCGCGGGTCGTCTGCTCCCTCTGTGCCCCCTGATGTGTCCTCATCAGCATCCATTTCTCCCCCTGACCATTGACCTGGTCACTGACGGTCGTGGCGGCGTTTAGGCCGGTCAACGGCATACGCATATGCCAGCGCGACCAACGCCCAGATCGGGCGCTCAATCTCTCCTCACAGTACCGATCCCTACCCCACTCTTGTCACCAAACGGATGCACACAGTGAGGAGTTCGGGTGACCGTGCGAACAGCTTTAGCGTTCATCGACGACGTGGCCGACCTGGGAGCGGTCATAGTCGAAGGCGGCCCCGGGCAGCCGACGCCGGACACCGTCACGTTTGCGCCGTGGATTCCGCTTCCCGCCGGTATCCCGCGGGGCCCGTACGCCCGGCCGGACCGCGAACTTCTCAAGCGGCACGTTGCCGGACTGGAGCGGGTGCGCGATGAACCCGAGTGAGAACGGCCCGGCGTTGGTCGGCTCGGAGCTGGAGCCCGTCCCTGTCCCCGGGTGCGACGTGTGCGAACCCTGCGGCCAGGACCGGGAGATGGCCCGTAGGGCGGGCCGTCCGCTGGAGGTCCGGAGCCTCAACGGGGTGATCGCGGGCCACCCGCACGGAAGGGAGGTGCGGGCGTGATCAGGGCGGAGGCACCGGCCGTGTTCTACAAGTCGCCCCAACAGATCAGGACGGGGAGCGTCGTCTTCGACCGGGACGCCGGCATGGTCGCCGTGGTGCGAGACGTGAAGGGTCTGATGGTCGGCCTGGAACGTCCCACGGGCTTCACCTGGGATGTCGCGTACGGCCGTCTGCGCCCCGGCACCGAGCGCGAAGGGCGCCAGCTCCAGGCCCTGGCGCAGCTCCAGCGGGCACGGCTGCGGGGCATGCCGTGAGCTGCACCAAGTGCGCGGATCTGGAACGCGAGTTGAGGGCAGCCGAAAAGGCTGGTGATCGGACCCGGGCCGTGGACTGCCGGGTCCTGCTCCGGCGCCATCCGCAACACGACGACGTGCCCGTGGAGGCCGCTGTGCGTGCTCGGAAGGGAGGTGGCAGGAATGAGTAGGCCGCTTGGCGCCCGCAAGCCGCGGGGCGACTTGAAGCAGACCAGCGCCGTGGCGAAGGACGACCGGAGTGCGCGCATGCAACGCGTCGCAAAGGCCGACTTGTTGGCCCGGATGCGGGAGCGTATCCGCGGTAAGCCGGACGCCGGCTAGCACCGGACTCCGCCCCCTTGCCGGATGTCCATTCCGGCGGCCCCCGCCTTGTCGATTGATCCCGGCAGGGGGCGGGCAAGGCCCCAGGCGACTGCCTCACGGATAGCGGCAGTTGGCCGGGTGAAGGTGAACAAGCACTGAGAGAACACAAGGAGGAACCATGATCACGACTCTTGCGAACGACGGTGGCGACAAGCTCCCCGGGAAGCCGTACCCCGGCCCGCATCAGCCCCCGTCCCCCGACGGCGGCCCGGGTCAGCCCAACCCGCCCAAGGTTGTCTGAACCGATGACCACTGACGCACCACAGGAGCGCCCCGGCCTTGACGGGCCGGGGCGTGTCCTCATGTCTTCAGGGGCCCTCTCCTCCAACTGGGCACCCTCGTACGCGGCCGTTCCCCGCTCCACCGTGTTGCCGGATCTCATGTGGCCGTTCGACATGGCGGCCGGCCGGAGCGTGGCCGTCTCCAAAGCGGACGACCCCGCAAGGTGGCAGGAGTTCGCGGAATCCGACGTACCCATCGTGACGCAATGGGACGACGGAAAACACGCCGGCACCGAACCGGGACAGGTGCCGACCAGCTCCGCGTCCATGCCCTCCGTGGTGTTCCGGATGCTCCAGGCCCTGGACCTCCGGCCCGGCCACAAGGTCCTGGAGATCGGCACCGCCACCACCTGGAACGCATTGCTCATGGCCCACCGTGCGGGGCCGGGATGCGTGACCACGGTGGAGGTGGACCGGGCGGTGGCCACGGCCGCCATGGCGACGGTGGAGAGGCTGGGAATCCCCCTGCAGGTCGTGCACGGCGACGGGTTCCAGGGCTACCCGGAAGGAGCGCCGTATGACCGGGTCATCGCCACGTGCGGCCTGCGTGCCATCCCGTTCGCGTGGGTGGAGCAGTGCCGGCCGGGCGGCGTCATCGTGGCCCCGTGGGGAACGCACTACAGCCACGGCGACGCGGTGGCCCGGCTGGTGGTCGCACCGGACGGTCACAGCGCTTCGGGCTCGTTCACGCAGCCCGTGGAGTTCATGAAGCTCCGCTCCCAACGATTCGTTCCGCGGGCGCATTCCGAGTACGTCACGGGCAGCGTGGCGGATGGCGACGAGTCGTCCACGGCGGTCACCGAAGCGGAGTTCGTCGGGGAGCAATTCGGCCCGGAGCGCTTTGCCATGGGTCTCCGCGTTCCCCAGTGCTCGTACGTCGAGGCGGAGAAGCGCGACGGCGCGCGGCCGGTCTGGTTCTACGGCCTCAGTGACCGGTCCTGGGCCCGTTGCATGTTCCGCGACGGGAAGGCGGCGCGCGTCTGGCAGTCCGGCCCCCGCCGGTTGTGGGACGAAGCGGAGGCCGCGTTCCAGTGGTGGGACGGCCATGGCCGCCCGGGCCCGTCACGGTTCGGTCTGACCGTGACCGCCGACGGCGAAAGGGTGTGGCTGGACGACCCTGCCAACTCCTGGACCCCTTGATGTGGGGCATCAAAACCCGCCTCACAGTCTCAGGCCCAGCGGCACATCAATCAGCTGCACATGTGAAGCGCTGAGGAGACTCGCTGTTCAGCCTGCTCAACCTGTTGCATGACAGCAACCGGTACCTGACCTCCTCCGCGGTGTGGACGGGCATCGCGGCAATGCGGCTTGGTGAAGGGCGGAGGTCGCGCGGTCAACGCCACCGTCACTGTCGGTCTCCGTTCTGCTCGGAGGCGAAGCCACCGGGCATCGCCCATCGCCATCGCCATCGGTCGGGAGAATTGCCTGTGGCCTCAGGCGCCAACCCCGTTGCGCGAAATGGCATTTCGTGACCTCTCTGAGAGGCCCGTACGGTCCGATTCATGGAGTGGAATTTTCAGACGGCCGAAAAACTCGCGGCTGCTTTGCGCGCCGGTGAAGTGTCCTCGACGGAACTGACCGACGAAGCGATCACCCGTATCGAGCGGGACGACAAGGCAATCAACTCGATCTGTGTGCCGGACTTCGACCGTGCACGGGCCGCAGCGCGCGACGCCGACCAGGCGCGTGCCCGCGGTGAGGACCGGCCACTGCTCGGCATTCCGGTGACGGTCAAAGAGTCCTACAACATCGCCGGGCTGCCCACGACCTGGGGCATGCCGCAACACCGGGACTATGTGCCGGCCGAGGACGCGGTACAGGTGTCGCGGCTCAAGGCCGCCGGCGCGGTGGTGCTCGGCAAGACCAATGTGCCCTTGGGGCTGCAAGATATCCAGAGCTTCAACGAGATCTACGGCACCACCAACAACCCGTGGGGCCACGGCCGCACGTCGGGCGGATCCTCCGGCGGATCAGCGGCGGCCCTGGCGTCCGGATTCGGCGCGCTGTCCATCGGCTCCGACCTCGCCGGTTCGCTGCGTACCCCCGCGCATTTCTGCGGTGTCTACGCACACAAGCCGACACTGGGGCTGGCGGCCAACCGCGGTATGGTCGCGCCGTCCGAACCGGCCTGGCCGGTCGACCTCGACCTCGCCGTCGTCGGTCCGATGGCGCGCACCGCCCGCGACCTCACGCTCCTGCTCGACGTCATGGCCGGACCGGATCCGATGACGCTCGGCGTCGCGCACGACGTGAGGTTGCCGTCCGCGCGCCACGAACGGCTCCGCGACTTCCGGGTCTTGATCCTCGACGAACATCCGCTCATTCCCACCGGGGCGGCGGTGCGGGCGGGCGTGAACCGAGTCGCCGACGCGCTTGTCGACGGCGGCGCCCACGTCGAACGGCACAGTCCGCTGCTACCCGATCTGACCGAGGCCGGGACGCTCTACAGCCAGTTGCTGGTTTCGGGCGCCGTCGCACGTTTTCCCGTCGAGTCGTACGAGCAGCTGCGGACCCGCGCCGCCGGACTGAGCGCGGACGACCAGAGTCTCGACGCGGCACGGCTGCGCGCCATGGTGTTCAGCCACCGCGACTGGCTCCAGGCGAACAACCGCCGCGAACTGCACCGCCACGGCTGGCGGCAACTGTTCGCCGAGTTCGATGCCGTGGTGTGCCCGATCACGCCCACTCCCGCGTTCCCGCACGACCACGACCCCAATCCGCTGGAACGCCGGATCGACATCGACGGCGTCGAGTACCCGTACTTCGACCAGCTCGTCTGGGCCGGCCTGGCCACCATGCCCGGCCTGCCCGCCACCGCCATACCAGCGGGGCGGTCCCCCGAGGGTCTGCCGGTGGGAGTGCAGCTCATCGGTCCGATGCTCGAAGACCGCACCCCGCTGCGGCTGGCCGAACTGCTCGAGCAGCAGATCGGCGGCTTCCAGGCACCTGAGTAGGGTGAAGCCGAGCGCGAGATCCTAGAGACCTTGAGACGGCCCCGTCCGTGTGCTGCACCCGTGGCGCACGGGCGGGGCATCCGCAGGAGAGCCACCCGGCCCGCCTGACCGTGGTCGTGCGACGGCCCGGTCAGGGGATGCGTGTGGTCCACGCGGCGTCCTCGAACTTGGTCCGGACGAGCTCCCGGGCGCGGGCCATCTCCTCGTCGGTGACCTCCCCGTGGGTGAGGCCGTAGCGGGAACGGAAGGAGTCGATCATCCTCTCGATGACGGCTTCGCGGGGCAGACCGGTCTGCCGGCGCAGCGGGTCGACGCGTTTCCTGGCGCTCCTGGTGCCCTTGTCGGACAGCTTCTCCTTACCGATGCGCAGCACATCGAGCATCTTGTCGGCGTCGATGTCGTAGGACATGGTCACGTGGTGCAGCACCGCACCGGGCCCGCCGCCCGGCCCGACCACGCGCTTCTGCGCGGCGCCCGCGACCTTGCCGACCTCGGTGGCGATGTCGTTGAGCGGCTGGTACCACGCCTTGATGCCCATGTCGCCGAGTGCGGTGAGGACCCAGTCGTCGAGATAGGCGTAACTGTCGGCGAAGGACAGGCCGGACACCAGCGCCTCGGGGACGGCGAGGGAGTAGGTGATGGTGCTCTGCGGCTCCGCGAACATCGCGCCGCCACCGGAGATCCGGCGGACGACCGTGACGCCGTGGCGGGCGATGCCGTCGGGGTCGACTTCGTTGCGCAGGGACTGGAAGCTGCCGATGATGACGGCGGGCGCGTCCCACTCCCAGACCCGGAGAGTGGGCGGGCGCCGCCCGGCAGCCACCTCGGCCGTGATGACCTCGTCGAGCGCCATGTGCAGGGCCGGTGGCTGGGGCGCTTCGTGGATGAGCTGCCAGTCGTAGTCGCGCCAGTCCGTGGCCTGGGCCAGGGCACGGCGTACCGCGATGGCCACGCTCTCGCCGGTGAAGCCGAACAGCACGGCTGACGGGGGCAGCCCGGCGTTGATCCGGGCGGTGAGGCCGGCGGTGTCCGTGTCGGCCGGGGCGCCCTCCAGCGCGTCGTCGATCTGCAGGATGGCCTCGTCAGGTTCGAGGAAGAAGTCACCCGCAACCCGCACGTTCTTGAGCCGCCCCTCCTCGACGCAGAGGTCCACGACCACGAGCTTGCCCCCGGGGACCTTGTACTCACCGTGCACTGTGCTACCTCCGGGCCGGGCAGACGCCTCGTCAGCGGCCGCGTTCTGCGGCCTTGTTCACGCTACTGAACTTGGGGGGAGAGTGGTGCCAGGGCCGGATGACCGCGCCTCAGGCGCTCTCCTCCAGCCCCGCGAGGAGCCTCGGCAGTGCGCTGCCGATCGGTTCGCGGATCACCTCGGCGGCGAGTTCGTCGTACGGGGTCGGCTCGGCGTTGACGATGACCAGACGCGCGCCGTGCTCCGCGGCCACCCCGGCGAGCGAGGCCGCGGGCTGCACCTGGAGCGTCGATCCGACCGCGAAGAAGATCTCCGCCGCCTTCGCCACGCCCAGCGCCGTACCGAGCACCTGCGGGTCCAGCCGTTCCCCGAACATCACTGTGGCCGACTTCAGGATCCCACCGCACACCAGACACGGCGGATCGGGCTCGCCCGCGGCCACCCGGGCCAGGGCTTCCTGCATCGGCGACCGGGCATGACAGCGGGTGCAGGTCACGGTCCGCACGGTGCCGTGCAGTTCGAGCACCTTGCGCTCGGGCATCCCGGCGCGCTGATGCAGCCCGTCCACGTTCTGAGTGATCACGCGTACCGGCGTCCCGGACCGTTCCAGCCGGGTCACCGCCTCGTGCGCGGCATTCGGCTCGGCCCGGAACGCCGGGCTCTCCTGACGCATCCGCCACGACCGACGCCGGATCTCCGGGTCGGCCATGTACGTGTCGTACGTGACGAGCTTCTCCGCCGCCGGGTCCCGCCGCCACAGCCCGTTCGGCCCGCGGTAGTCGGGGATCCCGGAGTCGGTGGAGATACCCGCCCCGGTGAGGATCGCGACGAGCGGGCGGTTGGTCGGCTGGTCGGGGGACATATCGGCGCCGGTCATGAGGCCGAGGGTACGCAGCGGGGCGGGGCGGGGCGAAGAGGTTTCGGCCGGGGGAGCCGTGATGGGCGGGAGCCGTGGCCGAGCGGTACGGGGTCCGCGGTCCGCGGTCGGTGCGGACACGAGGGCCTGCCGCCGCCTCCGTACGGGGCGCCCTGGACGGATGGGCTGCCCGCATCCGGGGCAGCAACCCCCGGGAGGGCTCCGGCAGCCGGGCCGACGCCCCAGGCCGCACGTCCCGCACGGACCAGAGGAGCCCCCGTGTTCACCACCCGCCCGACCCTCCAAGGCACCTTCGGTGCGGGTTTGGCGGGTTCGGCTGCGGGGCCTGGGGTGCTGGTCCTACGGTTCACGTGGGGACGTGACGGCGTGTCGGATCGGGGTGGGTGTGGTGGATATTCCGCTGGTGGAGGCGGTGGCGGCGATGCGGGACGAGTTGATCGCGGCGGCGGCGGTGGGCGGGGTGCATCCGGATGTGGTGTTCGCGGTGGGGCCGGTGAATATGGAGTTCGAGGTCGAGTTACGGGCGGACGCGAAGGCGAAGGCCGGGTTCAGGCTGTGGGCTGTGGGTGCGGAGACCGAGGCCGGGATGTCACGTGGCCGTACGCACCGGGTGGCGTTCACGCTGACGCCCAGGAATGTGCACGGCGGTGACCTGCTGGTGGGCGGTGCGCCCGGACGGCAGGCGGGTCCTGGGGACACGTCGGGGCGTATCGCGGACTGAGCGGGAAGGGGCGCCGCCGGGTAGCGGCGTCCTCGGTCGGGGCCGGTGATTGTCGGCAGGGCTTGGGGGTCGGGTGGAGCGGGCGCGTCTGGTGGGGTTGTCCCGGTCGGGGTACCCGGGTTCGGGGTATGCGGTGGGCGGGCGGCTGGTACTGACCTCCGCTCACGTTGCGGCCCCCAGCGGTGAGCGGGTGGAGGTGTTCCGCCCCGGCGGGGACAGCGCGCTGGGCGGGGTGGTGGTGTGGTGCGGGACGCCGGGCGGGCGTGATGACGCCGCACTGGTCCTCGTGGATGACGACACGCGCTGGCGGGCGCCGGTGGGCGCGGTGCGCTGGGGACGCATGGTGACGGACCGCCCCGGCACGGGATGTGAGACCTGGGGTGTACCAGATGTGGCCCAGCGCTCGGGGGACGATCCGGCGGCCGGTCCGGTGGTGGAGGCCACCCAGTTGGAGGGGTGGGTGAATCCGGGCAGCGGATTCGCCGGGAACCAGTATGTGATGGACCTGCTCCAGCACCCTCCGCAGTGGTCGCTTCCCGGTACCTCGCCGTGGGGCGGCCTGTCGGGGGCCGCGATGTTCTGCGATCGTTTGCTGGCCGGCGTGGTGGCCTCCGACCGTGCGCACTCCGCCCACGGGCAGCTGAACGTCGTGCCCGCGTACGTCCTGCACCACGACCCCGCGTTCCGCGCCGCGCTGGCCGAACACGGCGCCGCCCCAGCCGGCCTGGAGGGCGTGGAATTCCAGGACCTGGCCGACCCGGCGGGCACCGCACCGCCGGGTGGCCTCAGGTCACCGGCGGCCCTGCTGCAGGCCGGGCGACAGACGGTTCCCTTCCACGGCCGCGAGGATCTGCTGGAACGCCTGCGGGCGTGGTGCGTATCGGGCGGGTTTGGGGCCTGGCTGCTGCACGGGGCCGGCGGCCAGGGCAAGACCCGTCTCGCCCACCACCTCGCCCGGTTGTTGGCGGCCGACCGGTGGGCCGTCCTGTGGCCGAGGGCCGACGCCACCGCCGCCGAACTACGAGAAGTGCGGCACGCCTCCAAGCCCCTCCTGATCGTGCTCGACTACGCCGAGAACCGTACCGCGCAGCTCACCGCGCTCACCGAGGCCGCCGCGGATCACCCGAGCACCACCGCACTGAAAATCCTGCTGCTGGCCCGCACCGACGGCGACTGGTGGACTCGGGCAAAGACCGCCACCAGCCTTGCCCAGGACTACCTCGACACCGCCCCCGCCCACCTGCTGCCCCCGCTGGAAGCAGACCCGGCTCACCGGCCCGAGTCCTACCGGGACGCCGCCCGCGCCCTGGCCGCCGCACTGCCCGATGTCCACGGCCTGGCCATGCACGACTGGCAGGCGGCAGCAGCCACGCTGCCCCTGCCACGGCTGGAGCAGGACGGATACGGCAACGCCCTGACCCTCCACATGACCGCCCTGGCCGATCTCCTCGACACCACCACGGCCGTATCGGCCGGCCCAGGCTCGGATGGTGCGGCGGGTCAGGAGACATGGGAGGTGGAGGACCGGCTGCTGGGCCACGAACACCGCTACTGGCACCGCAGCGCTACCGCCCGCGGCCTCACACCCCAGCTGTCCCCGGGCACGCTGGAAGAGGCGCTGGCCGCCGCCCACCTGACCGGCGCCGCCGACCGCCGCCAGGCCGACCACACCTGGCGCCGCCTGCCGTCCCTGGCCGACCAGACCCGTGACCGCCGCAACGCGGTTACCGCCTGGATCGGCGACCTCTACCCGGCCACCACCCCGAACCGGCCGTGGGGCGCGCTACAGCCCGACCGCCTCGCCGAACGTCACATCGGACGCGCCCTGGACACCGACCCCGACCTCGCGGACCAACTTCTGGACGGCGCCGACGACGCCCAGAAGGAACAACTGCTGACGGTCTACAGCCGCGTCGCCGCCCACCGGGTATTCGGCCACCGCCTCGACACCCACCTGACCAACCTGTGCCTACGCCACCACTCGCGGCTCACCGACCAGATCATCACCACAGCAGTCCAAAGCGGCCACCCCGCCCCTCTCATCGCCGCCCTCGACACCCTCACCACCGTCCCCACCACCACCCCCGACGACCTCGACGGACTCCTCGCTCGGTTCCCCCGCTCCAGCCGACGCCTCGCCGGCACCGCCGTCCGCCTCGCCCGAACCATCACCGGCCACCATCGGGCGCTCGCGCAGGCGGACCCGGGCGCCTACCTGCCCACCCTCGCTATGGTCCTCAACGACCTCTCCGTCCGATTGGTTGAGGTGGGGCGGCGAGAGGAAGCCCTGGCCGCGATCCAGGAAGCCGCCGGCCACTACCGCACGCTGGCGCAGGCGACCCCGGACGCCTACCTGCCCGACCTCGCCACTTCCCTCAACAACCTCTCCAACCTGCTGGGTGAGGTGGGGCGGCGGGAGGAAGCCCTGGGCGCGATCCAGGAAGCCATCCACATCCGCCGCACGCTCGCCGAGGCGGACCCGGACGACCACCATCCCGACCTCGCCATGTCCCTGGGCAATCTTTCCCTGCGGTTGGGTGAGGTGGGGCGGCGGGAGGAAGCCCTGGCCGCGGCCCAGGAAGCCGCCGGCCACTACCACGTGCTGGCTCAGGCGAACCCGGCCCACCTGCCCAACTTCGCCATGTCCCTCAACAACCTCTCCCACCTGCTGGGTGAGGTGGGGCGGCGGGAGGAAGCCCTGCCCGCCGCCCAGGAAGCCATCCGCATCCACCGCACGCTCGCCGAGGTAAATCCGGACGCCTACCTGCCCGACCTCGCCATGTCCCTCAACAATCTGTCCAATCGGTTGGGTGGGGTGGGGCGGCGGAGCGAGGCTCTGGCCGCGATCCAGGAAGCCGCCGGCCACTACCGCACGCTGGCGCAGGCGACCCCGGACGCCTACCTGCCCGACCTCGCCACTTCCCTCAACAACCTCTCCAACCTGCTGGGTGGGGTGGGGCGGCGGAGCGAGGCTCTGGCCGCGATCCAGGAAGCCATCCGCATCCGCCGCACGCTCTCCCAGGCAAATCCGGACGCCTACCTGCCCAACCTCGCCATGTCCCTCAACAATCTCTCCGTCCGATTGGCGAAGACGGAGCGGCGGGAGGAAGCCCTGCCCGCGGCCCAGGAAGCCGCCGGCCACTACCGCACGCTCGCCGAGGCGAATCCGGACGCCTACCTGCCCAACCTCGCCATGTCCCTCAACAACCTGTCCAATCGGTTGGGTGAGGTGGGGCGGCGGAGCGAGGCTCTGGCCGCGATCCAGGAAGCCATCCGCATCCGCCGCACGCTCGCCGAGGCGTCCCCCCAGCGGTTCGAGTCCGACTTGCGGCAGTCCATGGAGGTCGCAACACGGCTCGAAGACCTTCCGCAGTAGCCCCCCAATCGGCAGCAGCACCTGGCTGAACGAGAGAGGCGTCCAGCCGATTGCTGACTGTGTACGCCACCGGCCATTGCTCATTGGTAGAAGCGGCCGCCGACCCCTCCTCATCCGACATGTTCCAGGGCGTGACGCCGCCTCCACGGCTATCGCCCCTTGGAATCCCCTCCTGTCGGTTTCTACTGGCGACCGTAGGCCGCCGCCAGTTCGGCGGGCACGGACGAACCTGGGTCCGCCCGCGTACCGTTATGGACGCTTCACCCGTGAGTTGGGCTTCGAGCGCCCTTCGGAAAAGGTGAGCCCACGACCTTTCGGCATGGCCTCCAGCATGCACTGGCTGGCGTCCCAGTCCGCGATGGCCGTCCTGGAGGACGGCGGCAACGCCTGTGACGCGGCGGTGGCCGCCGGGTTCGTGCTGCATGTGGTCGGGCCGCATCTGAACGGTCCGGCCGGCGAGGTGCCGATCATCCTGGCGCCCGCAGGCGGGCCCGTGCAGGTGCTGTGCGGACAGGGCCCGGCGCCGGCCGGTGCGAGCGTGGCGCACTACACCTCGCCGGGCCTCGGCCTGGTGCCCGGTACCGGGCCGCTGGCCGCCGCGGTCCCCGGCGCGTTCGACGCCTGGATGCTGCTGCTGTGCGACCACGGCAGCAAGTCCCTGGCCGAGGTGCTGCGATACGCCATCGGCTACGCCGAGCACGGCCATCCTGCCGTGGAGCGGATCGGTGAGACCGTCGAGACGGTCCGGGCGCTCTTCGAGACGGAGTGGATCTCCTCCGCGGAGATCTACCTCCCGGGCGGCCGCTCCGTGGCTCCTGGCGGGCTGCTCAGGAACCGGCCGTCGGCGGCCATGTGGCGCCGGCTGCTCGCGGAGGCACAGGCCGCGTCGGCGGGCCGCGAGGCGCAGGTGATCGACGGGCTGCGCCGGCGTGGGCACCTCGTCACGGTGGGTGAGGCCTGGTCCGAGGGGCGGCTGTGCGCGGTGGCGCGGGACCCGGAGACCGGGGTGCTGTCCGCGGCGGCGAATCCGCGGGGGATGCAGTGGTACGCGGTCGGGCGCTGAGGGGCTGGGGCACCTGGCGGTCCGGTCTCCCGGCGGTCCGGCTTCCCGGCGGTCCGGCCTTCGGGCGTCCCGGCCTCCCGGCGGTCCGGCCCCCTGCCCTCCCCGAGCGGCCCGGCCCCCGGCCGTGCCCGCCGTGGCATCCGGAGTTCACCTGGAGTCCAGCCGTCGTGTCAGTGGCTCGTGGTTCGATGGACACATGATCGAAGCAATTCGTACCCATCATTCGGGAGAGACCGCGATTACCCCGACTGCCACCACCCCGCCCGCCGCGGCCCCGGCCACCGACCGCCCGGAGCCGTCGCTCGACCTGTCGGCGCTGGACCTGGCCGCCGTCGAGGCCGCCGTCCGCCGTGCCGCGGCCGACGAGATCATGCCCCGCTTCCGGCAGCTCGCCGCCGAGGACATCGTCGAGAAGAACGGCCCGCACGACCTCGTCACGGTCGCCGACCGGCTCGCCGAGGAGCACCTCACCGCCTCCCTCACGGCCCTGCTGCCCGGCTCCCTGGTGGTCGGCGAGGAGGCGGTGCACGCCGACCCGAGTGTGCTCGACGCGCTGCACGGCGACGCCCCCGTCTGGATCGTCGACCCGGTCGACGGCACCCGCCAGTTCGTCCACGGCGACCCCGGTTTCGCCACGCTCGTCGCGCTCGCCCACCGGGGCGAGGTGCTGGCCTCCTGGACGTACGCCCCCGCGCTCGGCCTGATGGCCGTCGCCCGCCGCGGCGCCGGCGCCCGGCTGAACGGCATACCGATCCAGGCCGGCAGCCCGGCGTCCGGCACGGTCCTCGACGTCGCCACGTCCCACTTCGACTTCACCACCGACGAGGAGAAGCGGGTGCTCGCCACCCTGGAGACCGGCGGCATCGCCCCGCGCCCCTGTGGCTCGGCGGGCCTGGAGTATCTGCACGTTGCCCGTGGCGAGATCGACGCCACGGCCTTCAGCTGGGAAAATGCCTGGGATCACGCGGCCGGGCTGCTGCTGGTCCATGAGGCGGGCGGCGCGAGCGGCACGGTCGCCGGGCAGCCGTTCCGTATCGAGGGCGGCAATGCGCTGCCCTTCACCGCGGCGCGGGACACCGCAACGGCGCGGCGTATCCTCGGACTGCTGGCAGCCGCCAACTGACCCTCACCGACGAGGGTCGGACTTGAGGGGAGTGGCGCAGGTGCCGAGGATGCTCGATGCCGTGGTGATCGGGGCGGGGCCCAACGGCCTGACGGCGGCGGTCGAACTCGCCCGCCGCGGTATGTCCGTGGAGGTCTTCGAAGCCCGCGACACCATCGGCGGCGGCGCCCGCACCGAGGAGCTGACCCTCCCCGGCTTCCGCCACGACCCCTGCTCGGCGGTGCACCCCACCGGCGCCGGCTCGCCCGCTTTCCGCACCATGCCGCTCGACCGCCACGGCCTCGAATGGCTGCACGCCGACCTCCCCATGGCGCACCCCTTCCCGGACGGCACGGCCGCCGTGCTCGGCCACTCCGTCGGCGAGACCGCCATGTCCTTCGGACCGCGCGACGCCGGCACCTACCGCAGGCTCGTCGAGCCCTTCACCGGCAAGTGGGAGGCGATGGCCCATGACTTCCTGCGTACGCAGTGGCTGGGCCTGCCGCAGGACCCGCTGACCTACGCCCGCTTCGGCCTGGTCGCCGCGCAGCCGGTCACTCTCCTGAGCCGCCGCTTCCAGGACGAGAAGGCCCGCGCCCTGATGGCCGGGCTCGCGGCGCACGCCAACGCCCCGCTCGGCGGCTTCGGGACCTCCGGCATGGCCCTGATGTTCGCGCTCGCCGCACACGCCAAGGGCTGGCCGGTGGCACGCGGCGGCTCCCAGGCCATCTCCGACGCGCTCGCCGGTCTGCTGCGCGCCCACGGCGGCGTGGTGCACACCGACTTCGAGGTCAAGCGCCTCGACGACCTGCCGCCGGCCCGTGCCTATGTCTTCGACACCTCACCGACCGCCCTCGCCCGGATCGCGGGCCTGGGCAACGCCTACCGCGACGTGAAGTACGGCCCCAGCGTCTTCAAGGTCGACTACGCCCTCTCGGGCCCGGTGCCGTGGACGGCCGAGGAGGCCCACCGCGCCGGCACCGTCCACATCGGCCCCACCAGCGGCGAGATCTCCGCGGCGCTGAACGCCGCCACCGAGGGCCGGGCGCCCTCCGTCCCCTTCCTGATCACCGCTCAGCCCAGCATCGTCGACCCCACCCGCGCCCCCGAGGGCAAGCACACCTTCTGGGCGTACGGCCATGTCCCGAACGGCTGGGAAGGCGACGCCACCGAGGTCGTCGAGCGGCAGATCGAGCGCTTCGCCCCCGGCTTCCGCGACCTCGTCCTGGCCCGCGCGGTCGCCGGGCCGCCCCAACTCGCCGCCCGCAACGCCAATTACGTCGGCGGCGACACCGCCACCGGCTCGGCGGCCGGCCTGCGGCTGCTGATCCGCCCCAAGCTCGCCCGCGTCCCCTACGAAACCGCCCACCCCGCCGTCTTCCTCTGCTCCCAGGCCACCCCGCCCGGCCCCGGAGTCCACGGCATGTCCGGCCACTACGCCGCCAAGGCCGTCTGGCGCCGCCTGCGCGCGCACCACCGCTGAACCCGAATCCAGGTGGCCGCTCGTCCGGGCTCTCTCTACGCTCGGACACCATGAGCACTTCCCTCACCTTCGTCCAGGGCGACATCACCGAACAGGCCGTGGACGCCGTGGTCAACGCCGCCAACTCCTCGCTGCTCGGCGGCGGGGGAGTCGACGGCGCGATCCACCGGCGCGGCGGCCCGGAGATCCTGGCCGATTGCCGTGCGCTGCGCGCCTCCCACTACGGCCGTGGCCTGCCCACCGGTCAGGCGGTCGCCACCACCGCCGGCCGGCTGCCCGCCCGCTGGGTCATTCACACCGTCGGCCCCGTCCACTCCGAGAGCGAGGACCGAAGCGAACTGCTCGCCTCCTGCTATCGCGAGGCGCTGCGGGTGGCCGACGAGCTGGGCGCGCGGACCGTCGCCCTTCCGGCCATCTCCACCGGCGTCTACCGCTGGCCCGTGGACGATGCCGCCCGTATCGCCGTCGAGACGGTGCGGGGCGCGGACACCGCCGTCGAAGAGGTGCGCTTCGTCCTCTTCGACGACCGCGCGTATGCGGCGTTCGCCGCGCAGGGCGGCTGACCGCGGACCGTACGGGCCGACCGGCGGCACAGGCGCGAAGGGAGGTGGGAGGCCATGGACGGACGCTGGCCCGCCCGCCTGTCACTGGCGGCGGGGACGGTGGCGGTGCTGGTCCTGCTGCTGTTCGCCGGGCTGCGGAGCGTCGTCCTGGTGGGCGCGGGCGCGGCCGGTCTGGCCGTCACCGCGGCCGGCGTGTGGTGGGTGCTCGCGCACCGGGGTGTGGTGCGGGCGCTGGCTCTCGTCCTGGTCGTGGCGGCGCCGCTCGCCGTCCTCGTGCTCTATGTCGCGGCCGGGCTGCTCTGGGTGGTGCTGGTCTCGCTCGGGCTGTGGGCGCTGGCCGTCTCCGCGGGCCGGGCCGCGCTGGTGGGGGAGACCGGCCCGGCGGCCCCGTGGGAGTCGCAGGCCGCCCGCCCCGCCCGCCCCTTCCTGATCATGAATCCGCGCTCGGGCGGCGGGAAGGTCGGGAAGTTCCAGCTGGTGCACAAGGCCGAGGAACTGGGCGCCGAGGTCGTGGTGCTGGATCCCGCGCACCCGCAGGACGTGGCCGCCCTGGCCCGCCGCGCCGTCGACGAGGGCGCGGACCTGCTCGGCGTGGCCGGCGGTGACGGTACCCAGGCGCTGGTCGCGGGTGTGGCGGCGAAGCACGGTATCCCGTTCCTGGTGATCTCCGCGGGGACCCGCAATCACTTCGCCCTGGACCTCGGCCTCGACCGCGAGGACCCCTCGACCTGCCTGGAGGCCCTGACCGACGGCGTCGAGCTGCGGGTCGACCTCGGCTATGTCGGCGACCGCGTCTTCGTCAACAACGCCTCCTTCGGTGCCTACGCCGCGGTGGTGCAGAGCCCGGCGTACCGCGACGACAAGGCCCGTACGATCCTCGACCTGCTGCCCGACCTGCTGACCCGGCACAGCGGCCCGCGGCTGGCCGTCCGCGCCGGCACCACGGCCCTCGACGGGCCGCAGGCCGTACTGGTGAGCAACAATCCCTACCGCATGGGGGACCCGGCCGGGCTGGGCCGCCGGGAGCGGCTGGACTCCGGCCTCCTGGGCGTGCTGGGCGTGCACGTCGACAACGCGGCGCAGGCCGCCTGGATGCTGCGCGGACGCCGCGGTCCCGGGCTGACCTCGTTCACCGCCCCGGAAGTGGTCATCGACGCCGATGCGTCCGCCGTCCAGGCGGGCGTCGACGGCGAGGCCCTGACCCTGCCCACACCGGTCCGTTGCCGGATCGCACCCGGCGCCCTGCGCGTACGGGTGCCCCGCCACCGCCCCGGGGTGCCGCACAGTGCACCGGCGATGAACTGGCGGCGGGTACGTCAGCTGGCCGCGCGGATGGGGCGGGCGGCACGGGGGCGTGCTGCCGGCTGAGCGCGGTCCGCCCGGCCCTGGGTGACGGGCGGCCTGCGCCGTTCCTGGCGGGCGGGTCGGCGGCCTGCGTGATCCGTGGCCGTCCGGCTGACCTGCGTGATCCCTGGCGGCCAGGTGACCTGCGCAGCCCCAGGTAGCCCCACGTTGATGTCGGATTCTCGCCAGCCGGATGGTCCCGACTGAGCAATCCTGAGGTCATGCACACCGACACCGAGCGTTGTCTGCGCGCCGTGCAGTCCAAGGATGCCCGCTTCGACGGCTGGTTCTACACCGCCGTCCTCACGACCCGTATCTACTGCCGCCCCAGCTGCCCCGTGGTGCCGCCCAAGCCGGAGAACATGCGCTTCTACCCGAGCGCGGCCGCCGCCCAGCAGGCCGGTTTCCGGGCCTGTAAGCGGTGCCGCCCGGACGCCAGCCCGGGCTCTCCCGAGTGGAACGCCCGCGCCGACCTCGTCGCCCGCGCCATGCGGCTGATCGCCGACGGCATTGTCGACCGTGAGGGGGTTCCCGGGCTCGCGGCCCGGCTCGGCTACAGCACCCGGCAGACGGAGCGCCAACTGCTGGCGGAGCTGGGCGCCGGGCCGCTCGCCCTGGCCCGTGCCCAGCGTGCGCAGACGGCCCGTCTCCTGGTGGAGACCACGGCACTGCCGATGACCGACATCGCCTTCGCCGCCGGTTTCGCCAGCATCCGCACCTTCAACGAGACGGTACGGGAGGTCTTCGCGCTGTCCCCGACGGAGCTGCGGCAGCGCGCCAGGCCGGGGCCCCGTGCGGCGGTGCCCGGCGCGCTCGCGCTGCGGCTGCCCTTCCGGCAGCCGCTGAACCCCGACAACCTCTTCGGGCACCTCGCCGCCACCGCGGTCCCCGGCGTCGAGGAGTGGCGGAACGGCGCCTACCGCCGGACCCTGAACCTCCCCTACGGGCACGGCATCGTCGCCCTCGCACCCCGCCCCGACCACATCGACTGCCGTCTGTCGCTCACCGATCTGCGCGATCTGGCGGGTGCCATCGCCCGCTGCCGCCGGATGCTCGACCTCGACGCGGACCCGGAGGCCGTCGACGGGCTGCTCCGCGAGGACCCGCTGCTGGCGCCGCTCGTCGGCAAGGCGCCGGGACGAAGGGTCCCGCGGACGGTCGACGCCGAGGAATTCGCGGTCCGCGCCGTCCTCGGCCAGCAGGTGTCCACCGCGGCGGCCCGCACCCACGCCGGACGGCTGGTCCGTGCGCACGGCGAACGTGTCGACGACCCGGACGGCGGCCTCAGCCACCTCTTCCCGACGTCCGCCGCGCTCGCCGAGCTGGACCCGGACGCGCTGGCGATGCCCCGCACCCGCCGCGCCACCCTGACCGGCGTCATCGCCGCCCTCGGCTCCGGCGCGCTCCAACTGGGCGTCGGCAGCGACCGCGACGAGGCCCGCGACCGGCTCGCGGCGCTGCCGGGGATCGGCCCCTGGACCGTCGAATGCATCGCCATGCGCGCGCTCGGCGACCCGGACGCCTTCACACCGACCGACCTCGGGCTGCGCCGTGCGGCCGCCGGGCTCGGCCTGCCGCACAGCCCGGCCGCCCTGACCCGGCACTCCGCGCGCTGGCGCCCCTGGCGCGCCTACGCCGTCCAGTACCTCTGGGCGACCGACGACCACCCCATCAACCACCTTCCGACGAACTGAGGCCGCAGTCATGACGGTTCACCCACCCGCGCCCGACGCGCCCCGCACCCACACCGTCCTGGACGGCACCCCCGTGGGGCCGCTCACCCTGGTCGCCGCCGGTGAAGCCCTCACCGGTCTGTACATGACGGACCAGCGCCACCGCCCGCCCCAGGAGACCTTCGGCGCTCCTGCGGACCCCGACGACCCGCCGTTCGCCGTGGCCATCGCCCAGCTCCGGGCCTATTTCCGCGGTGAGTTGACCACCTTCGACCTGCCGCTCGCCCTGCGCGGCACGCCCTTCCAGCGCCGGGTCTGGGCGGCGCTGGCCACCATCCCGTATGGCGAGACCCTTTCGTACGGGCAGCTCGCCGAACGGCTCGGCGTCCCGACGGCGGCCCGCGCGGTCGGTCTGGCCAATGGGCGCAACCCGGTCGGCATCATCGTCCCCTGCCATCGCGTCGTCGGCGCCAACGGCAGTCTCACCGGCTACGGGGGCGGCCTCGACCGCAAGCGCCGCCTGCTCGCCTTCGAGCGGACGGCGGACGGCCTGTTCCCGGCGGAGGCGTGCGGATGACGGAGCACCGGGGGACCGTTCGTCGCTCATGGGTGGCGAGCGGCCCCGGTGTCATGCGCCGCGGCCGGTGAAGTCGCGATCCGTGAGGCTGTGATCGGTGAAGTCGCGGTCCGTGAGGCTGTGTTGCGTGAGGCTGTGGCCGGCGAAGGGGCCGTCGGCCCGGAAGGCCAGCTGGGTGAAGCGTTCACCGATGCGGCGGTGGGTGGCGGCATCCGGGTGGAGCTGGTCGGGCAGCGGCAGTTCGGCGGAGTCGGCCTCGCCGTAGAGGTCACGGCCGTCGAGGTAGTACAGGTTCGGGTCCTCGGCCGCGCGCTGCTGCACGATCCGGGAAAGCTCGTCCCGGATGACGCCCAGGGTCAGTTTGCCGTGGGCGCGCTCCGCGGGGTCGCCGGTGGCCCGGAACCGCAGTTGCCCGGCGCTGAGGGCGCTGAAGTCGGGGGCGCTGGGGCCGGGGGTGTCCTCGTGGATGGGGCACAGGAGGGGTGAGACGACCAGCAGCGGGATGGCGGGGTGGCCTTCGCGGATGGTGTCGAGGAAGCCGTGGACGGCAGGGACGAAGGCCCGCAGGCGCATCAGATCGGCGTTCACCACATTGATGCCGATCTTGACGCTGATGAGGTCGGCGGGGGTGTCCCGCAGGGCGCGGGCGGTGAACGGATCGAGCAGGGCGCTGCCGCCCATGCCCAGATTGATCAGTTCCACGCCGGCGAGGGTGGCGGCGAGGGCGGGCCACGTACTGGTCGGGGTCGCGGCGTCGGAGCCGTGACTGATCGAACTGCCGTGGTGCAGCCACACTTTGCGGCCCCGGTCCGGCGCAGGCTCGACGGGGGCGTCGGTGCGCAGGGCGACGAGTTCGGTGGTCTCGTTGTGCGGCAGCCAGATCTCTATGTCCTTGACGCCGTCGGGCAGGCCGGAGAAGCGGAGCGTGCCGACCGGTCCTGGCTGCTGCTCGGCGGTGCCGGCGGCCATGTCGATGGTCAGGGTGTTGCCGCCGCCCACGGCGGCCCGGCCGGCCAGGCGGCCGTCGACCAGCAGGTCGTACACGCCGTCCGGGCGGGGCGGGGCACCCACGTAGACCCGCTTGGTGGGCAGCGCGTCCAGCTCGATGGCGGTGGCCCGGGTCCGGAAGACCAGCCGTACGCCGGAGGGCTGGGATTCCGCCATGGCGAGCTGCCCGTCCATGTACTGCGCGCGGGCCCGGGCGGGCAGCCGGTGCGGCAGCACCCCGTGTGCGGTGTGCTCCAGGTCGAGAGCTCCGCGCAGGAGGACCGCGGTGAGGGGCGTGGTGATCCAGTGGTGTTCGGTGTTCATCGGTCCAGCCTTGTGATCAAGATGCCGAAGCGTGCGCTCAGATGCGCTGACGGCCTTGCGGGCAGACGGGCAGAGGGACAGACGGGCAGACGGGCAGACAGGCTGACAGGGGCTTGCGGGCTGACGCGGCTTGCGGGATGCCGGGCCCACGCGCTGATGCGGTGACAGGTTGACGCGGTGACAGCGGGCCTCAGGGCACGGGCCAGTTCCGCAGGAGGGCGTCGAGGCGGTCCAGGATCCACGACCAGGTCTCCTGCGAGTCGGGAGCGCTGTGGCTGAAGCCGCCGGCCGTCTCCAGGCTGATGTAGCCGTGGAAGACGCTGCCCAGGAGCCGGACGGCGTGCGTCTGGTCCGGCTCCGTCAGGTCGTAGCCGCGCAGGATGGCCCGTGTCATCTGCGCATGTCTGGGCCCCGCGCTCGCCGCCGCCGTCTCCGGATCGAGCCGGAGACGCGCCGCGGTGTAGCGGCCGGGGTGCTCCCGGGCGTAGTCGCGGTAGACGTCGGCGAAGGCGGCCAGGGCGTCCTTGCCGGCTCGTCCGGCCAGGGCGGCGGCGACCCGGTCGGCCAGTTCCTCCAGTGCGAGCAGGGCGATCCTGGTCTTGAGGTCCTGGGAACTCTTCAGGTGCGAATACAGACTCGCGGCCTTGACGTCGAACTGCCTCGCCAGCGCCGAAACGGTCACCTGCTCAAAGCCGACCGCATCCGCCAGTTCCGCCCCCGCCTGGACCAGGCGTTCCGTGGTCAGTCCTGCGCGCGCCATGGCCTCCCCTTCAAGTAGCTAAAGCAATTATGCATCTGCCTATAGGGTGTAGGCAAACGCGTAGGTAGATGCCCTTGCCGTTCGTGGTCCCGCCGCCCGGCCCGCCGGGACCACGTCGGCCACACCGGGCGGCACGCACCGGCACCGGCACGGCCGCGAGGCACCGGCACCGGCACCGGCACCGGTGCGGGTACGGGTGCGGGTACGGGTGCGGAGTGCGAGTTCAGGTGCAGCCAGGCGAACGGCACCGGCAGCCCCGCCGACGGACTGTCACGGAAGATCGTGGCCGGCTAGCGCTTGAGGAAGTCCTCCATGTAGCGGCCGAATTCCTCGCTGCCCACGGACGACGCCTGCGCCCACGACTCGAAGTCGAGCGACGTGGGGAAGTCGGACGTGGCAGCGATCCGCACCGACCGCTTGATGTCGGCGTTGAGGGCCTTGCTGCGCTTCGCGTACCGCGCGGCCAACTCCGTGGCCCTGGCCTCGGGATCCTCGGCCAGCAGATTGGCCAGGCCCAGCCGTACGGCGTCCTCGGCCTTGATGATGTCGCCCGAGAGCAGCGCCGCGGTGGCGTGGGCGGGACCCATGCGTTCGGTCAGCAGGAAGGAACAACCACCCCCGGGATGCAGGCCGATTTCGGCAAACGTCGGCCCGAAAGCGGCGCGCGGACCGGCGATGACGATGTCGCAGGCAAGGGCGATATTGAGCCCGGCGCCCACGGCCGCGCCCTGGACGGCGGCGACTGTGGGGATCGTGAGTTCACGAAGGCCGAGGAACGAGGCGTAGACCGATTTCAGGTGTGCGCGGAGCTCGTGCACCGGCCTGGTGACGTCGCCGAACATGCTCTCCAGGTTCGCTCCCGCGCAGAAGGCCGGGCCGGCACCGGCGACGATCAGGGCACGGGCGTCGGCGTCCGCTTTGACCGTGGCGATGGCGGTTGCGAGGTCGCCGAGCAGGTCGAGGTCGAGGGCGTTGCGGCGTTCGGGCGCGTTGAGGCGGAGGGTGCGGAGCGGGCCGTCACTTTCGAGCAGGACGAGGTCTGAGTTCATGGCGCTCAGACTAAAACGGTGCCTTAAGGTCCTCGTCATGGTGCACAAAATCGAACACGCGGAAGAACCTCCGGTGACGCTCACCAGCCCGTACGAGCTCCTGACCGGCTACCTCGACTTCTACCGGGACGCCGTGCTGCGCAAGGTGCAGGGAATGTCCGACGCAGAGCTGAGAAACAGCCGACTCCCCTCCGGCTGGGCACCGCTGGGCTTGCTCAAGCACCTGGCCTGTGTGGAACTACGCTGGCTGCAATGGGGGTTCATCGGTGAGGATGTCGAAAATCCCTGGGGTGAATTTCAGGAGAGACCCGGTCCGTGGCACGTGGACTCCGGCGAATCCTTCGAGGACGTCAAGGAGTTCTTCCAGGAGCAGTGCGCCCGGTCCCGCGCCATTGTCGCTGCGGCACGCCTGGAGGACCAGGCTGCCACCCTCGGCGGACACGTTCCGGCCGAGGAAGACCGGCCAACCCTGATCTGGATCCTCTTCCATCTGCTGCAGGAGTACGCACGACACGTGGGGCACCTCGACGTCGCACGGGAATTGGCGGACGGAGCCGTTGGCGAATAGGCCGCCGGAAGTGCCCCCGCGAACTCCGGACCGACCGGGAGCGTCCTTTGCCCGATCCGGAGTTCGCGGGGCCGGGTCAGCCCATATTGGCCAGGCTCAGGTCGGCGACCACGCACAGGCCGCCGACCTGAGCCACCAGCACACCGGCCGATACCGCCAGCGCCCCGCCTGCTTTCCACCAGCGTCGTGCCACGACGTACGCAACGCAGGAGACGACCAGGACGAACATGCAGAGCATCACTGCGAGGGTCATGCTGCTCCCAGGGGTCGGGGCCGGCGAGCAGCCGGCGCGAGAAGATCTGCCCGGTCCACGCCACTCCGGGCCGGGTGCCGCCCTCGAAGAGGAGGCGCAACGGCCTCCGGTTGCCTTACGCGCCGATGCCCGCTGCTGCGGCAGCGCGGTAGCGGGTCGGGCGGTGCCGGGGCGTGCCCTGCCGAGCCGCGCCGGGCCGCCTCCGGCATCAGCCCCCGCCCACGTCGGCCCGTCAGCCACGTCGACTACGCCGAGTCAGCCACGCCGACCACGCCCCGCACCTCGTCCACCAGCTCCGCCGCGGTCTCCAACGAGCGCTTCAACTCCCTTCCCCCGTGCCCGATGCCGCCGAGCAGGGAAGTGGCCCGGGCAGCGAAGCCGTGCGGTGTCTCCGGCATCGCCGAGGCCGCCGCCAGCGCGCCCTTCTCGTTGAGACACCAGAGGCGGTGATGGGCGTGCAGCGCCTGGACGAGGTAGCCGATGGCCCGGGACAGACACAGGGCCGCATGCAGCACGTCCTCGGCCGCGGCCGACTTGCCCGCCATCGTCACCGAGAACCCCGCGTCCCAGACCCCGTCCCGGGTCAGGGCCGTGCGCAGGGCCTCGGGATAGGTCCGGGTCTCCTGCCGGAGGCGGTCCAGTTCCCCGTCGGCATCGGCGAGCACCCGGCCCAGCGCCACCTCGCCCGGGTAGGCGGGGGACCAGAAGCCGAGGGGGTGACCGGCCTGGACCCCGATCTCGAAGCGGCCCTTGCGGCACTCCTCCCACACCTGCCGCACCCGGTCGACATCCCGCAGGATCCAGTCCACCTGCCTCCCGTCGGGCAGCACGAGCCAGGCCCCGCCGTTGACCCACGCGCCCCAGGCCCCCGGCCCGTACACCTCGACGGGCCCACCGGCCACCTCGGCGGCCAGCGACTCCAGCGCCGCCAGATCCGGCTCGCCCCGGTAGTAGACGCCCAGATCCCAGTCGGAGTCCGGCCGGTGGGTGCCCCGTGCCCGGCTTCCCCCGAGCATCACCCCGACAACTCCCGGCACCTGCGCGACCTTCGCGGCAATCTCATCCATCCCGCCACGCTAGACGAGGCGTCACGGCCGCTGCCCGCATTATTTACGGCGTACCCTCAGCCCCGGCCGGCAGTACGCCGTCCTCCAGTTCCGCCGGTCCGCCGCCGTCCGCGAGGGCCTTCAGGGCGGCGCCGAGGCGCAGGGCCGTCCCGCGGTTGACCAGGGTCTGGGCCTCGTCCCAGTGCACCATGCGCCAGGACAGCAGCTCGTCCTCCTGGACACGGATCGCGGACAGCTGCGCGGCGTCCAGCACTCCGCCGTCGTAGAGGTAGAACACCAGCGGCGGCCGGTCCGTGCCGCGTACCCAGTCGACGGCGAGCAGCGGGCCCGGCTTGATGTCCAGGCCGATCTCCTCGGCCGTCTCACGGCGGGCGGCCTGCCGCGGCGACTCGCCACGGTCCGACTCGACGGTGCCGCCCGGCAGGATCCAGGTGTCGCGGTAATTGGGCTCCACGAGCAGGAGACGGCCCTCCGCGTCGCGGAAGATGACGCCCGCGCCCGCGAGCACGCGGGGCAGGCCGGCGAGGTAGGTGGCGTAGTCCATGGTGGTCACGGCGCGAGCCTAGACGGAACGGGCCCGGGTCCTGGGGCGGTCCCGCCGATCTTCGCGGCGCACCCCGGGGGCGCTCGGCAGCACCGCGGACCGAAGTGCCCTGGTCGCCCCACCCCTCGCCGGATAAGGTCACAGCGGCGCGACTGCCCGTACGAAAGCAAGGGGAAACACGGTGGCGGACGCAGCAAGGACTTCCTCGGCGCAGGTGCTGATCGCCGCGGACAAATTCAAGGGCTCGCTCACGGCCGTCGAGGTCGCCGAGCATGTCACTGCCGGTCTGCGCCGGGTGGTTCCCGGTCTGGACGTGGCGGCCGTGCCGGTCGCGGACGGCGGCGACGGCACGGTCGCGGCGGCGCTGGCGGCCGGCTTCACCCGCCACGAGGCACGGGTCACCGGCCCGACCGGCGCGCCGGTCACGGCCACCTTCGCGCTGCGCGCGGGGGCACCCTCAGCGGCAGCCGGGGGAGGCACCGCGGTGGTGGAGATGGCGGAGGCCTCCGGGCTCCAGCACCTCCCGGCGGGCGTCTTCGCGCCCCTGACCGCGACCACGTACGGCACCGGCGAACTGCTGCGCGCGGCCCTCGACGCGGGCGCGACCTCGATCGTCTTCGGCGTCGGCGGCAGCGCCACGACTGACGGCGGCGCCGGCATGCTCGCGGCGCTGGGCGCCCGGTTCCTGGACGCGGACGGCGAGCCGGTCGCCCCCGGCGGCGGCCCGCTGCGCGGCCTGGCCACGGCCGATCTGTCGGGGCTGGACCCCCGGCTGGCGAAGACCGCGATCGTGCTGGCCAGCGACGTCGACAATCCGCTCACGGGCCCCAAGGGCGCCCCGGCGGTCTACGGCCCGCAGAAGGGCGCGAGCGAGGAGGACATGGCCACGCTGGACGCCGCCCTGGCGCATTTCGCCGAGGTGCTGGGGCGTGCGGTAGGACCGAAGGCCGCGGAAGCCGCCCTGGCACCCGGCGCGGGCGCCGCGGGAGGGGTCGGCTACGGCGCGCTGGTCGGCCTGGACGCGGCGTTCCGGCCCGGCATCGACGTGATGCTCGACGTCCTGGGCTTCGCCCCGGCGCTGGCCAAGGCCACCTTCGTGATCACCGGTGAGGGCTCGCTCGACGCCCAGACGCTGCACGGCAAGGCGCCGGCCGGGGTCGCCGCCGCGGCCCGTGCGGCCGGCCTGGACGTGGTCGCGGTCTGCGGCCGGCTCCAGCTGCCGCAGGAAGCGCTCGGCGCGGCCGGCATCCGGCGGGCCTACGCCCTGACGGATCTGGAGCCCGACCCGGCCCGCTGTATGGCCGAGGCGGGCCCGCTGCTGGAGCGGGCGGCGGAGCAGCTGGCGCGGGACTTCCTGGTCTGAGGCGCGGTGCGGCCCGCCGCGGGCCGCACCCACCACAACGCCGCGGGCCCCGGCGAAGAACTCGCTCGGGGCCCGCGGCGTTGTCCGGTTTTGCGTCCGGCTGGTGCGTCCGGGTGGTGCTAGGGGAGCTGCGCGGCGCGGGACTCGGCCCGCGACTCGCGCCGGTTGTCGCGGAAGGTGTTCACCCTCCGGGCCGTCGCGAACAGCGGGATCATCGCGCCCATGACCACCTGCAGGGCGCAGCCGGTCTGCAGCAGCAGCTGGCCGCCGGGGGCGTCCAGCGCCCAGGCCGTGAGCATGCCCATGCTGAGCACGATCCAGCTGAGCATCGCCACCGCGAGCCGCCCCCGCGGCTTGGGGTACTCGACCCGGCTCACCATCAGCCAGGCCACCCCGACGATCGCCAGCAGCGTCGGCACGAACGGCAGCTCCAGCAGCACGATCGCGACGACGGTCAGGGCGCCGAACGGGCCGGGCATGCCCTGGAAAATTCCGTCGCGCATCGGCACGCAGGAGAACCGCGCAAGCCGGAGCACCACCGCCAGCAGCACCACGACGGCCGCCACCACGGACACCCGCTGGTTCGCGTCCTGGGCGACCATGCCCCAGGTCACGACGAAGTACGCGGGTGCCAGGCCGAAGCTGATCAGGTCGGAGAGGTTGTCGAGCTCGGCCCCCATCGCCGAGGCCCGCAGCTTGCGCGCCACCATCCCGTCGAAGAGGTCGAAGACCGACGCCAGCAGCATCAGGATCACGGCCATCGCCGCGCTGTGCCGGGCCATCCCGCCGTCCTCGTTCCCCGTGAGGTGCGGGATCAGCACGCCGGTGGTGGTGAAGTACACGGCCATGAAGCCGCAGATGGCGTTGCCGAGGGTGAGGGTGTCCGCTATCGACAGCCGCGTGGACAGCGGCATGTCGTCCTCGTCCTCGTCGGCCTCGGGCACCCAGCCCGCCTGTGTCTCGGGATCAATCACGGTCAAGACGAGTCACCCCCGCGGTGGTCGCCTGGCCGACCTCGACCGCCACCTCGACGCCCTCCGGGAGGTAGACGTCGACGCGCGACCCGAAGCGGATCAGCCCGATCCGCTCACCCTGCTCGACCTTGGTGCCCTGGGGCACGTAAGGGACGATGCGGCGGGCCACCGCGCCGGCGATCTGCACCATCTCGATGTCGCCGAGCTCGGTGTCGAAGTGCCAGACGACCCGCTCGTTGTTCTCGCTCTCCTTGTTGAACGCCGGGACGAACCCGCCGGGGATGTGCTCCACGGACGTCACCGTGCCGGCCAGCGGCGCACGGTTGACGTGGACGTTCAGCGGGCTCATGAAGATCGCGACGCGGGTGCGCCCGTCCTTCCACGGCATGATGCTCTGCACCACGCCGTCAGCCGGAGAGATGACCCGGCCCTGAGCGATCTCCCGCTCGGGGTCGCGGAAAAACCACAGCATGCCCGCCGCCAGTGCGGTGGTGGGCACGGCAACGGCGGCCCAGCGACCCGACCGGCGGGACCGGGCGAGGCTGACCGCTGCCGTGGCAACGGTCGGCAGGAGCCACGGCGACGCTCCGCGCGCGAGGCGGACGCTACCGCGTTGTGCAGAGGATTGGCTGTGGGGCATGGATGACCTTCGTAGCGGAGGATGCCGCGTTTGGATACGGGGGACGGCGGCTTTCCGGGGATGCTATCGGTTACGAGCGGCAACTGGCCAAGAGCCAGAGCCAATCCGTGGCCGAAGAACGATGACGGGGTGTGATCTTCGTCTAGGACAGAGCAGCCCAAACGGGATGTTCACCCCTGGATCCGGTACTCCTCCAGTAGCCGTCGCCCGATGATCATTTTCTGGATCTCGGCGGTTCCTTCGCCGATCAGGAGCATCGGGGCCTCGCGGTAGAGCCGCTCGATCTCGTACTCCTTGGAGAAGCCGTAGCCGCCGTGGATGCGGAAAGCGTCTTCCACTACCTCCTTGCAGTACTCGGAGGCCAGGTACTTCGCCATGCCCGCCTCGAGGTCGTTTCGCTGGCCCGAGTCCTTTTTGCGAGCGGCATTAACCATCATCGCATGCGCCGCTTCGACCTTTGTCGCCATTTCGGCCAGTTTGAACTGGATGGCCTGGTGCTGCGCGATCGGCTTGCCGAAGGTGTGCCGCTGCTGGGCGTACGAAACACCCAGTTCGAAGGCGCGCTGGGCGACGCCGCAGCCGCGGGCGGCCACATTGACCCGGCCGACCTCGACGCCGTCCATCATGTGATAGAAGCCACGTCCGGTCTCGCCGCCGAGCACCCGATCGGCCGGGATCCGCAGCCCGTCCATGATCAGCTCGGTGGTGTCGACGCCCTTGTAGCCCATCTTGTCGATCTTGCCCGGAATGGTCAGGCCGGGGCGCACCTCGCCGAAGCCGGCCTCCTTCTCCACGAGGAAGGTCGTCATCGACTTGTGCGGGGCGGTGCCCTCCGGGTGGCCCTCGTCCGTACGGCACAGCACCGCGACGAGCGTGGACGTACCACCGTTGGTGAGCCACATCTTCTGCCCGTTGAGGACGTATTCGTCGCCGTCGCGGACGCCCTTGGACGAAATCGCCGAGACGTCCGAGCCCAGCGCCGGCTCCGACATCGAGAAGGCGCCGCGGATTTCACCGGCCGCCATCTTCGGCAGGAAGTAGTCCTTCTGCTCCTGCGTGCCGTGCTGCTTGAGCATGTACGCCACGATGAAGTGGGTGTTGATGATGCCCGAGACGCTCATCCAGCCGCGGGCGATCTCCTCCACGGTCAGCGCGTAGGTGAGCAGGGACTCGCCCAGTCCGCCGTACTCCTCGGGAATCATCAGGCCGAACACGCCGAGTTCCTTCAGGCCCTCGACGATCTGCGACGGGTACTCGTCGCGGTGCTCCAGTTCGGTGGCGACCGGAATGATCTCCTTGTCCACGAAGTCGCGGACGGTGGAGAGGATTTCCCGCTGGATGTCGGTCAGGCCCTCGGTCTGCGCGAGACGGGTCATGGCTACTTCTCCTTCTTGGCCGGCGGGGCCTGCAGCTCCGGGCGGCCGGGCTGCTCGCCGCCGCGCTCCTTGATGTAGGTGGCCGTGGGGACCATGACCTTGCGCCGGAAGACGCAGACCAGGGTGCCGTCCTGCTTGTAGCCCTTGGTCTCGACGTACACGATGCCGCGGTCCGTCTTGGAGCGCGAGGGCGTCTTGTCCAGCACGGTCGTCTCGCCGTAGAGCGTGTCGCCGTGGAAGGTCGGCGCGACATGCTTCAGCGACTCGATCTCCAGGTTGGCGATGGCCTTCCCGGAGACGTCGGGCACCGACATGCCCAGCAGCAGCGAGTAGATGTAGTTGCCGACGACGACGTTCTTGCCGAAGTCGGTGGTCTGCTCCGCGTAGTTGCTGTCCATGTGCAGCGGGTGATGGTTCATCGTGAGCAGACAGAAGAGGTGGTCGTCGTACTCGGTGACGGTCTTTCCGGGCCAGTGCTTGTACACATCGCCGACGGTGAACTCTTCATAGGTGCGGCCGAACTGCATGGTGCTTATGCCTCCGGGGCCTCGAACTTGGATGTGCGGGTCATGCCGGCGGCCCGGCCCTTGCCGGCGACGACCAGCGCCATCTTCCGGCTCGCCTCGTCGATCATCTCGTCGCCGAGCATCGCGGAACCCTTGGCCCCGCCCGCCTCCGAGGTGTGCCACTCGTAGGCGTCCAGGATCAGCTCGGCGTGGTCGTAGTCCTCCTGGGAGGGGGAGAACACCTCGTTGGCGGCCTCGACCTGGCCCGGGTGCAGCACCCACTTGCCGTCGAAGCCGAGGGCGGCGGCGCGGCCGGCGACCTCGCGATAGCCGTCAACATTCTTGATCTGAAGGTACGGGCCGTCGATCGCCTGCAGATCGTAGGTACGGGCCGCCATCAGAATGCGCATCAGAATGTAGTGATAGGCATCCGCCCCATAGCCGGGCGGCTGCTCGCCGACCACCAGGGACTTCATGTTGATGGAGGCCATGAAGTCGGCCGGGCCGAAGATGATGGTCTCCAGGCGCGGCGAGGCGCCGGCGATCTCGTCGACGTTCACCAGGCCCTTGGCGTTCTCGATCTGCGCCTCGATGCCGATCCGGCCGGCCTCGAAGCCCATGGTCTTCTCGATCTGCGTCAGCAGCAGGTCCAGCGCCACGATCTGCTGGGCGTCCTGGACCTTCGGCAGCATGATGCAGTCGAGGTTCTGGCCGGCGCCCTCGACGACCGTGATGACGTCCCGGTACGTCCAGTGCGTCGTCCAGTCGTTGACCCGTACGACCCGGGTCTTGCCCGTCCAGTCGCCCTGGTTCAGTGCCTCGACGATGTGGTGGCGGGCGCCCTCCTTGGCGAGCGGCGCGCAGGCGTCCTCCAGGTCCAGGAAGACCTGGTCGGCCGGGAGGCCCTGGGCCTTCTCCAGAAAGCGCGGGTTGCTGCCGGGGACCGCGAGACAGGAGCGGCGCGGGCGCAGCCGGGACACCGGCGGTGCGGCCTGGGTCATGCGGGGACCTCCAGGGGGTCGAGCTGGTTCGCTTTCCGGATCTCGTCGACGATACGGCCGATGATCTCCGTAATACCGAAGTCCTTGGGGGTGAACACGGCCGCCACTCCGGCTTCCCGGAGCGCTGCCGCATCGGCGGAGGGAATGATGCCGCCGACGATGACGGGCATGTCGTCGACGCCGGTGCGCCGCAGCCGGGCCAGGACGTCCGGGACCAGCTCGGCGTGCGAGCCCGAGAGGATCGAGAGGCCCACGCAGTGCACGTCCTCGGCGACCGCGGCCGAGACGATCTGCTCCGGGGTCAGCCGGATGCCCTGGTAGATCACCTCGAAGCCGGCGTCACGGGCCCGTACGGCGATCTGCTCGGCGCCGTTGCTGTGCCCGTCCAGGCCCGGCTTGCCGACCAGCAGCCGCAGCTTTCCGCTGCCGAGTTCGGCGGCGGTCTTGGCGACCTTCTCGCGGATCGCGGCGAGCGGGCTGCCCGCCTCGGCGGCGACCGCCAGGGGAGCGCTGGAGACGCCCGTGGGGGCCCGGAACTCGCCGAAGACGTCGCGCAGCGCCCAGGCCCATTCGCCGGTCGTCACCCCGGCGCGGGCGCACTCCACGGTGGCCGCGAAGAGGTTGCCGTCACCGGCCGCGGTCTTCTTCAGGACCGACAGCGCCTCCTGGGCGCGCGTCTCGTCGCGGTTGTCCCGCCAGTCGTGCAGCGCCCGGACGACGCGTGCCTCGTTGGCCGGGTCGACGGTCATGATGGCGGTGTCGAGGTCCGCGGTGAGCGGGTTGGGCTCGGTGCCCTCGAAGCAGTTGACGCCGACGATCTTCTCCTCGCCGGCCTCGATCCGGGCCCGCCGTTCGGCGTGCGCGGTGACCAGCTGCGACTTGAGGTAGCCGGACTCCACCGCGGCCATCGCGCCGCCCATCTCCTGGATCCGCTCGATCTCGGCGAGGCAGTCGGTGACCAGGGCGTCCACCTTGGCCTCGATGACATGCGAGCCGGCGAAGATGTCCTCGTATTCGAGGAGGTCGCTCTCGTGGGCGAGGACCTGCTGGATGCGCAGCGACCACTGCTGGTCCCAGGGCCGCGGCAGCCCCAGGGCCTCGTTCCAGGCCGGGAGCTGGACGGCCCGGGCGCGGGCGTCCTTGGAGAGCGTGACGGCCAGCATCTCCAGGACGATCCGCTGGACGTTGTTCTCCGGCTGCGCCTCGGTCAGGCCGAGCGAGTTGACCTGGACGCCGTAGCGGAACCGGCGCTGCTTCTCGTTCTCGATGCCGTAGCGCTCACGGGTGATCTTGTCCCAGATGCGGCCGAAGGCGCGCATCTTGCACATCTCCTCGACGAACCGGACACCGGCGTTCACGAAGAACGAGATACGGGCCACGACATCACCGAACTTCTCCGGCGGTACCTGCCCGGAGTCCCGCACTGCGTCCAGCACCGCGATCGCGGTGGACATCGCGTAGGCGATCTCCTGGACCGGCGTGGCGCCCGCCTCCTGCAGGTGGTAGCTGCAGATGTTGATCGGGTTCCACTTGGGGATGTGCGCCACCGTGTACGTGATCATGTCGGTGGTCAGCCGGAGCGAGGGCCCCGGCGGGAAGACGTGCGTCCCGCGCGAGAGGTACTCCTTGACGATGTCGTTCTGCGTCGTCCCCGACAGCTTGGAGATGTCGGCGCCCTGCTCCTCGGCGACCACCTCGTACAGCGCCAGCAGCCACATGGCCGTCGCGTTGATGGTCATCGAGGTGTTCATCTGGTCCAGGGGTATGTCCTGGAACAGCCGTCGCATGTCGCCGAGGTGGGACACCGGGACCCCGACCCGGCCGACCTCGCCGCGGGCGAGGATGTGGTCGGGGTCGTAACCGGTCTGCGTCGGGAGGTCGAACGCGACCGACAGGCCCGTCTGGCCCTTGGTGAGATTACGCCGGTACAGCTCGTTGGACGCCTCGGCGGTGGAGTGGCCGGCGTAGGTCCGCATCAGCCACGGACGATCCTTCTGACGCTCAGTCATATCAGGCCCGTATCTTCGTGGTCCGGTGTCCGAGTTGCCTCAGACGTTCCGGAACCGGTTGATGGCGTCGAGGTGCTTGGCGCGCATTTCTTCGTCACGCACGCCCATCCCCTCCTCGGGGGCCAGTGCCAGCACGCCGACCTTGCCCTGGTGGAGGTTGCGGTGCACGTCGTACGCCGCCTGTCCGGTCTCCTCGAGGCTGTACGTCTTCGACAGCGTCGGGTGGATCTTGCCCTTGGCGATCAGGCGGTTGGCCTCCCACGCCTCGCGGTAGTTGGCGAAGTGCGAGCCGACGATCCGCTTCAGCGACATCCACAGGTAGCGGTTGTCGTACTGGTGGTTGTAGCCGGAGGTGGAGGCGCAGGTGACGATGGTGCCGCCCTTGCGGGTGACGTAGACGGACGCGCCGAAGGTCTCGCGGCCGGGGTGCTCGAAGACGATGTCCACGTCCTCGCCGCCGGTCAGCTCGCGGATGCGCTTGCCGAAGCGCTTCCACTCCTTGGGGTCCTGGTTGTGCTCGTCCTTCCAGAACTTGTAGCCCTCGGCGTTGCGGTCGATGATCGCCTCGGCGCCCATCTTCCGGCAGATCTCGGCCTTCTTGTCGCTGGAGACCACGCAGATCGGGTTGGCGCCGCCGGCCAGCGCGAACTGGGTCGCATACGAGCCGAGTCCGCCGCTGGCGCCCCAGATCAGGACGTTGTCGCCCTGCTTCATGCCGGCGCCGTTCTGCGAGACGAGCTGGCGGTAGGCGGTCGAGTTGACCAGACCGGGCGACGCCGCCTCCTCCCAGCTCAGGTGCTTCGGCTTGGGCATCAGCTGGTTGGACTTGACCAGCGCGATCTCGGCGAGGCCGCCGAAGTTGGTCTCGAAGCCCCAGATCCGCTGCTCGGGGTCGAGCATCGTGTCGTTGTGGCCGTCGGAGGACTCCAGCTCGACGGACAGGCAGTGCGCCACGACCTCGTCGCCGGGGCCCCAGGCGTTGACGCCCGGCCCGGTGCGCAGGACCACGCCGGCCAGGTCGGAGCCGATCGCGTGGTAGGGGAGGTCGTGCCGCTTGGTGAGGGGGGAGAGCCTGCCGTAGCGCTCCAGGAACCCGAACGTCGACACCGGCTCGAAGATCGAGGTCCACACGGAGTTGTAGTTCACGGAGGAGGCCATCACGGCCACCAGCGCCTCGCCCGGGCCCAGCTCGGGCACCGGCACCTCGTCGACGTGCAGTGACTTGCGGGGGTCCTTCTCCTTGCTTTCGAGGCCGGCGAACATCTCGGCCTCGTCCTTGTGCACGGTCACCGCGCGGTAGGACTCGGGGATGGTCAGGCCGGCGAAGTCGGCGCTGGTGGTGTCAGGCGCAAGGATTGCGTCCAGGATTTCGTTCACGGTGTGCCTCCGGCGGTTGGGGTCTCCCCTACTCGACCGGAGCGGAGAGTTTGGGGAACCGTGGGAAACGGCTTGAGGGAACGTCGGGGGTGGTGCGGAGGTGGTGCCGTCGGTTCGGCCGGGGTGGCGTCGCTTCCGTCGCCTCTGCGGGGGTCGCAGAGCCGTCGGCCGCGGTGCCTGGCAGCGCTGGGTGAGCGCGGTGCCCAGCAGCAGCTGGGAGGTGCCTGTGACGCAGGCATCCGGGCGGACAGCCACATAGGGCTGGTGGGACAGCCGGCGTGCGTGGGTTCGCAGCACGCCGGCCGCCCGGACACCCTCAACGTATGACACCGCGTGCCAGCCGACAAGACACTGAGTGCCAAGAATTTCTCTCAGATGTCATCCGGGCGGCACGCATGAGCAAAAGAGGCCCGCTGGGGGGCCTCTCGGTGACGCAAAGAAATGGGGGAAGTGCGCAGCGTGTACAGAGGTGGCGTTACGCCATCCGTGTCGCGGCCCGGTCCGCCCGGGGGCGCCGGGCCGCGTTCGTCTCCGGTTCGGCCGGAAGGCCGTTACGAGTGTTCTTTGATCGCCTTGCGGATGGTGCGCATGACCTCGTCCAGCGGGGCATCCGTGCGGGCCACCGCGACCAGCACCTCGCCCTCCCGCGAGACGGCCGCCGGGGGGTTCTCCCCGCTGCCGGTGCGGCCCGCGCCGATGCCGGCGCCGAAGGTCTCCCGGACGATCGCGAAGGCGTGGTCGAGCTGGGCCTCGACATCGCCCTGGGCGTCGGCCCGCAGCCAGCGCCGCAGTACATGGTTGTGCGCGGTGACCACGGCGGACGCCGCGACCTCGGCGAGCAGCGGATCGTCGTCGCCCTCGCGGTGCGCGCCCTCGTCGAAGTGGCCCAGGAGATAGCGGGTGAACAGCCGCTCGTAGCGGGCCACCGAGGCGATCTCGGCCTCCCGCAGGGTGGGGACCTCGCGGGTCAGGCGGTAGCGGGCCACCGACACGGCCGGGGAGGCCGCGTACATCCGCATGACCTCCTTGATGCCGCGGCAGACCGTGTCCAGCGGGTTCTCGTGCGGCGGAGCGGCGTCCAGGACGGCTTCCGCGCGGACGAGGGTGTCGTCGTGGTCGGGGAAGATCGCCTCTTCCTTGGAGCGGAAGTGGCGGAAGAAGGTCCGCCGGGCGACGCCCGCGGCGGCCGCGATCTCGTCGACCGTCGTCGCCTCGTAGCCCTTGGTCGCAAACAGCTCCATCGCCGCCGCCGACAATTCGCGCCGCATTTTGAGCCGTTGCGCGGCCGCCCGGCGGGTACCGGGAGTGACGTTGTCGGGGGTGTCGGAGGGGTGCGTACGAGCGGGCTGGGACATGTGGGGACGGTACTGCATATTTACGCGGCCTGCGGCATGAGGTGCAGCCTGTGCCCCCGTGAGCGGGGGTGGACCGCCGTCCGGTTCCAGCAGTCCACCCCACCCTCCCCCGGCCGGGCCGGGGTGCCGCCACGCGTCAGCGCCGGGCGTACTCACGGAAGCCGCGGCCGGTCTTGCGGCCGAGGCAGCCCGCGGCGACGAGGTGCTCCAGCAGCGGCGACGGGGCCAGCCCCGGGTCGCGGAACTCGGCGTGCAGCACCTTCTCGATGGCCAGGGACACGTCCAGGCCGACCACGTCGAGGAGTTCGAACGGGCCCATCGGGTACCCGCCGCCGAGCTTCATGGCGGCGTCGATGTCGTCCAGCGTCGCGTAGTGCTCCTCGACCATCTTGATCGCGTTGTTCAAGTACGGGAACAGCAGCGCGTTCACGATGAAACCGGCCCGGTCGCCGCAGTCCACCGGGTGCTTGCGGACCTTGGCGCAGACCGCCCGCACGGTGGCGTGGACATCGTCGGCCGTCAGGACCGTACGCACCACCTCCACCAGCTTCATGGCGGGCGCCGGGTTGAAGAAGTGCATCCCGATGACGTCCTCGGGGCGCGAGGTGGCGCGGGCGCAGGCCACGACCGGCAGCGAGGAGGTGGTGGTGGCCAGGACGGCGCCCGGCTTGCAGACCTTGTCCAGGGTCTTGAACAGCTCCTGCTTGACCGCCAGGTCCTCGGCCACCGCTTCGACCGCGAGGTCCACGTCCGCGAACGCGTCCAGCGACCCGGCCGGGGTGATCGCGGCCAGCGCGGTGTCCTGGGCCTCGGCGCTCATCCGGCCCTTGTCCACGGAGCGGCCCAGCGACTTGGCGATCCTGGCCTTGGCCTTCTCGGCCTTCTCCAGGCTGCGGGCGGCCAGCACGACCTTGTAGCCCGCCTTGGCGAAGACCTCGGCGATACCGCTGGCCATCGTCCCGGAGCCGGCCACGCCGACACCGGTGACGGTCCGCCCGCCGGCGAGCTCGTCGGCGGCCGACGGGCTCTCCGCGTCCGGCACGACGGTGCTGCTGCCCGGGGCGTCGTACGTGTAGAAGCCGCGGCCCGCCTTGCGGCCGGTCAGCCCCGCCTCGGCGAGCTGGCCCAGGATCGGCGCGGGGGCGTGCAGCCGGTCCTGGGACTCGGCGTACATCGCCTCCAGGACCGTCCGCGCGGTGTCCACGCCGATCAGGTCCAGCAGCGCCAGCGGGCCCATGGGCAGGCCGCAGCCCAGCCGCATCGCGGCGTCGATGTCCTCGCGGGTGGCGTACCTGGACTCGTACATCGCCGCGGCCTGGTTCAGGTAGCCGAACAGCAGGCCGTCAGCGACGAAACCGGGGCGGTCACCCACCGCGATCGGGTCCTTGCCCAGGGCGTGCGCCAGCTCCGTGACGGCCGCGACCGCGGTCGGCGCGGTGAGCACGGAGGAGACCACCTCGACCAGCTTCATGGCCGGTGCGGGGTTGAAGAAGTGCACCCCGAGCACCCGCTCGGGGCGCTGCGAATCGGCGGCGAGCCGGGTCACGGACAGGGCGTTGGTGCCGGTGGCCAGGATGGTGTCCGGGCGGACGACGGCGTCGAGCCCGGCGAAGACCTGCCGCTTGAGCTCGTAGTCCTCGGGCACGACCTCGATGACGAGATCGGCGTCCGCGGCGGCCTGCAGATCGGTGAAGGTGCGGAACCGGGCCAGGATGTCCTGCCGCTCCCGCTCGGTGATCCGCTCGCGCTGCACGGCGCGGGCGGTGGCGGCTTCGAGGGCGGTGACGGCGTGCCGGGCCGCGGCCTCGTCGGTATCGATACCGATGACCTCGCGGCCGGCCCGGGTCAGCACCTCGGCGATACCGGTACCCATGGTGCCCAGGCCGACGATCGCCACGGTGGAAAGGGACAGCGGGGAGGCTTCAGTTGAGAGATCTGGGGTGGACTGAGGGCCCATCGCGAGACTCCTGAGGGTGTTCCCCTGGCAACAGGGGAGAAGTGACGACTGAGGGGTAACCGCGCGGTGCGAGACCTGCACTGCGCAGCGGCAGAACGGCGGCGGTGAGCCGCGGGAGCCGCAGCGCTGCGGGAGCACCGGCGGTGCGGGAGGTACGGCGCGCCCTGTCCCGGGGCCCTGCCGTGTTCTCCGTATTGATGTCGTGCTGTGCCGAACCGACTTCACTCTGTGGCGGCTGCGTCACCAGGCCGCCCGAGCAGTGGTGCTGCTCGTTCCAGCAGGTTAACCGGTGAGTAACCAGAGCGCCAGGGGTAGCGAGGGTCATTAGGCTGTGGTGCAGACCACGTCGCGGGAACCGGGGCGGCCCGGCGGGAGGGGATCGGCAAATGGAAGAGGAATTCCACGAGTTGACGGACCGGGTGCGGGCCGAACTCCGCTCCCCGCAGGATCTGGTCGCCTACGAACGGCTGCTGGGGCTGGCCCGCAAGAACACCCCGGCCGGGCGGGAGGAACTGGCCCGGATGCTGGTCGCCGTCGAACGTCCGCTGTGGGCCAGGGAGATCGCTGCCTTCATCCTGGGCTGCGCCGGCGACAAGCGGGCCTTCGAGACGCTTGTCCTGCTGCTGAACTACCGCGACCCGGTGCGCTGTGCCACCGCCGCACACGCCCTGGCCCGCCTCGGCGACCCCCGTACCGCCCGCGCCGCCGCCGCACTCGCCACCAATCCGCTGCGCACCGCCTACGCCCTGCACCCGGTCCGGCTGCTCGCCGAACTCCGCGCACCGCAGTCCGTGCCCGCACTGATCGCGACCCTGGAGCGGCTGCTCACCCCGCACAACCCCTACTGGCGGGTGGCGCTCGCCTGTGTCGAGGGCCTGGGTGCGCTGGGCGACCGCCGCGCGGTGCCCGCGCTCACCACAGCCGTCGCCCACCCCCGGCTGGCAGCCGCGGCGGCCGCCTCACTGGCGCGGCTGGGGGTACACGAGGACGTGCCGGAGCCGGCGGAGCCCGGGGCGGCGGGGGGCGGCGCGGGGGAGAGCGTGCCGCGTCAGGGCGCGGAGCGGGGGGAGGGGACCGGAGGCAGCGGCGGTTCCGGCCCGGACGTCAGCGAGCGCCGGTAGCGCAGCTCGGGGACACTGCGGCCGCCCACCTCGTACGCCTCCTGCGCCCCGTCCGGCACAAAACCGGCCCGTTCGTAGAACCGCCGGGCGCGGGTGTTGCCGCGCACCACCCACAGATACAGCGCGCGGTAGCCGCTCGCCCGTGCGCGGGCGGCCCCGGCGGCCATCAGCGCGCGCCCGACGCCGGTTCCGATCAGGCCGGGCGTCACATAAAGGGCCAGCAGCTCACCCGCGGTCGGCCGAGGTGCGGGCAACTCCGCGGGCCCCGGGGCGATATCGGGATCCCGGGCCGGCCCGACGCACGCCCAGCCGACCACCGCACCATCCTGCTCGGCCACCAGGTCCGACACCTCGGGCGGCCGGCGCCCGAACCACGACCGCCGTCGCTCCGCATCCGCCGCCACACTCATCGCGTCCAGATACGCCTGCGGCATCAGCCCGCGGTACGCCGCCTGCCAGCCGCGGACCCGCACCGCCGAGACCGCGTCGATATCCGCCTCGGTCATCTCCCGTACCCGTACGGGGCGCGGCGGCTGTGCCCGGCTCCGCTCATGAGACCCCTGCATGCTGCAGAGGGTAGGGGGCCTCGGAAGGGTGGCTCATCCGAATTCCCGGGTGCCGCTTGACCTTGCCCCAGGCGTCAGGGTTCGAGACTCCCGGCATGGAACGCACCACGCACACCGGGCCAAACGCGCCCGGAACTGGCAGCAGAGTCGTGATCGTCACCGGGGCCGGAACCGGGATCGGGCGCGCCACCGCCCGTGCCTTCGCGGCGGAGGGGGCGCGTGTCCTGGCGGTGGGCCGCCGTCCCGGACCGCTGGCGGAGACGGCCGCCGGGGCCGAAGGCGGGCACGGCCGGATCGTCCCCTACACCGCCGACATCACCGCGGACGGCGTGCCCGAGGGCCTGGTGCGCCATGCGGTGGAGACGTACGGCCGGCTGGATGTGCTGGTCAACAACGCCGCGGTGGTGGGCAGCGGGTCGCTCGGCAGCTTCACCGAGGAGCGGATGGCGCCGGTGCTGGCGACCAACCTCGTCGCGCCGGTGCTCCTCACCCAGGCCGCGGTGCCCCACCTGGAGCGGACCGGCGGCGTAGTGGTCAATGTGAGTACCTCGGTCGGGCAGCGGGGCTGGCCGGGCAATTCGGTCTACGCCGCGACGAAGACCGGGCTCGAACTCCTCACCCGCAGCTGGGCGGTGGAGCTGGCACCGCACGGCGTACGGGTCGTTGCGGTCGCGCCCGGCGCGATCGAGACCCCGATCGCACAGCACCAAGGGTGGTCCCCGGAGCAGCGGGCCGCCGTACGGAAGTGGCAGATCGCGCACACACCCATGGGGAGGGTGGGCCGTCCCGAGGAGGTGGCCTGGGCCGTCACCCGTCTCGCCGCACCCTCCGCGTCCTTCGTGACCGGGGTGATCCTCCCGGTCGACGGGGGAGCGGTGGTCGGCTGACGGACCGGCCGGGCGGCCGGGGCGGGACCGGGCCGCCCGCCCGGCCCTGGTAGAAACGGTGCCGGACGGGGAGGTGATCCGGTGCGGATCGGGGAGCTGGCACAGCTCACGGGGGCGTCGCCGCGCGCACTGCGCAACTACGAACGCGAGGGACTGATCGCCTCGGAGCGGGCGGCGAACGGCTACCGCGTCTACGACGAGCGCGCGGCCGTACGGGTCCGCAACATCTGCCACCTCCTGGCGGCCGGGCTCACGCTCGCCGATGTCCACTGCTTCACGCCCTGTCTGGACGGCGATATGACCACCGCCGTGCCGTCACCCGAGGGGCTGCGCATCGCCCGCGAGCGGCTGGCAGTCATCGATGAGCGGATCGCCGCCCAGACCGCGGCCCGCAACCGGCTGGCGCTGGCCCTGGAATCGGTGCAGGCCGGCCCGGCCTGAGGGTCGCGGCCGGTTCATATCAAGGTCAACTGGGTGGGTTCCGTGGGCGCGTCGGGCCGGTCCTCGCCGGGGGCACCGGCCGGACCGGGGACGGGGTCCGCCGAGGGGATCTTGCGGGCCGCGCCGGCCCGGGCGGGGCCGATGCCGTACTCCGCGGCGAATTCGTGGACCTGGCGGGTGATCCGGCGCTGGTACCAGGTAGGGGCGTAGGCGCCGTCGCCGTACATCGTGCGGTAGCGCGGCACCAGATGCGGGTGGTGGTGCTCCAGCCACGCCAGGAACCATTCCCGGGCGCCGGGCCGCAGATGCAGCACGAGCGGGGTGACGGAGCCGGCGCCGGCCTCGGCGATGGCGCGGACCGTGGCCCGCAGCTGGTCCGGTGCGTCCCCGAGGAAGGGGATCACCGGCGCCATCAGGACACCGCACGGGATGCCGTGCGCGGTGAGCGTCCGCACCACATCCAGCCGCCGCTCCGGGGCGGGGGTGCCGGGCTCGACCGTGCGCCACAGCTCGCGGTCCAGGAAGCCGACGGAGACGGAGATGCCGACGTCGGTGACCTCGGCGGCCTGCTGCAGCAGCGGCAGGTCACGCAGGATGAGCGTGCCCTTGGTGAGGATCGAGAAGGGGTTGGCGTGGTCGCGCAGCGCCGTGATGATGCCGGGCATCAGCCCGTAGCGGCCCTCGGCGCGCTGATAGCAGTCGACGTTCGTGCCCATCGCTATGTGGTCGCCGCGCCAGCGCCGACCCGCCAGCTCCCGGCGCAGCAGCTCGGGAGCGTTGACCTTCACCACGATCTGCGAGTCGAAGCCCTGCCCGGTGTCCAGGTCGAGATAGCTGTGCGTCTTGCGCGCGAAGCAGTACACACAGGCGTGACTGCAGCCCCGGTACGGATTCACGGTCCATTCGAACGGCATCCGGGAGGCGCCCGGGACCCGGTTCACGATCGAGCGGGCGCGCACTTCATGGAAGGTGATCCCGCGGAATTCGGGGGTGTCGATGGTCCGGCTGACGACATCCGTGCCGAACAGCGCGGACGGGCTTTCGCCGAGGTTGTCCCAGCGCATCGGGCCTCCTTCTGGATCCAGCAGAGCCCCCCGGCGCCATAATAGAACATGTGTTCCCTTGAGGCTCGGCGGCCCTGAATTTGGGCGCGCCGCCGTGGGGTGGTTGGCTTGGCGGCGCACCGCAGCACCGGCTGCCGAGTACTGGAGGAAGACACACATGGGGCAGGTCGAGGCCATCACGCAGCGCGAGATCGCGGCGGACCCGGAGGACGTGTTCGACGCGCTCGCCGACTACTCCGGCACGCGCCCGCAGCTGCTGCCCGAGCACTTCAGCGAGTACGAGGTCCGCGAGGGCGGCGACGGCAAGGGCACCCTCGTCCACTGGAAGCTCCAGGCCACGAGCAAGCGGGTGCGCGACTGCCTGCTGGAGGTCGACGAGCCGACCGACGGCCAGCTCGTGGAGAAGGACCGCAACTCCTCGATGGTGACCACCTGGGTCGTCACCCCGGCCGGCGAGAAGCGCGCCAAGGTCGTCGTCACCACCACCTGGCAGGGCGCCGGCGGTATCGGCGGCTTCTTCGAGCGGACGTTTGCCCCCAAGGGGCTCGGCCGGATCTACGACAGCATCCTCGACAACCTCACCGCCCACGTGACGAAGTGATCGGCCTTCCCCACCCGTCACCCTGAGCGCATGCCGTCACTCTCACCGGTTCGGGTGGTTTCCGGTGAGCGGAAGCGTCCGGCCCGCCGGAACGCTTCCGTACGGAAAGCCCTGATGGGAGCCCAATAGGCGCCCCGGGCAACGTACTTGACGTCCCTTCCTGTCCCGCCCGCACCCTTTCGTCGTGGTTGATCGGTGTTGTCGCCCAATGCGAGAAATTGGGCGGCAACAAGCGTGACGAGGGGAGCAGCACGTGGGCGGGACCACCCTGAGTGAGCGGGTCGGGCGGGGCGAACGGGCTGAGCGGGTCGGGGGGACCGGGGCGCCCGCGGTCGGCGCGATGACGGCCCCGGTCGTGCACGGCACTCCTCAGGGCCACGCCCTCGGTGCGCCGGCACCGGCCGGCCCCCGCCGCGTCCGCCTGGTCGTCCTCGCCCTGATGCCGGCGCTGCTGCTCGCGGCCCTCGGGCAGACCATCGTCGCCACCGCGCTCCCCGAGATCAGCGGCGAGCTGCACGCCCCGGACACGATGTCCTGGGCGGTGACGTCCTACCTCCTCGCCTCGGCCCTCGGTCTGCCGCTCCACGGCAGGCTCGGTGACCTCTTCGGCCGCAAGCCCGTCTTCCTCTTCGCCCTCCTCGTCTTCACCGCCGGCTCGGCGCTGGCCGGCTGGTCGCGGACGATGGACGAACTGGTCGCCTTCCGGGTCGTCCAGGGCTTCGGTGGCGGCGGGCTGATCATCGGCGTCCAGGCGGTCATCGCCGATGTCGTACCGCCGCGGGCCCGCGGCCGCCTCATGGGCCTGACCGGCGCCGCCTTCGGACTCGCCTGCGTCGCCGGCCCGCTGATCGGCGGCCTCTGTGCCGACCACGCCTCCTGGCGCTGGTGCTTCTACCTCAACGTTCCGGTCGGCGTGCTGTCGCTCCTCGTCCTCGCCCTCCGCCTGAAGCTGCCCCGGCCCGTGCGCCGCGCCCGGCCGGACCTCGCCGGAGCGCTGCTGCTCGCCGCGTTCACCACCTGCCTGGTCCTGCTGACCCGCTGGGGCGGTACGGAGTACGCCTGGAACTCGCGGGTCGTCCTCGGACTCGGCGCCGGTACGCTCGGCTGCGCCGTGCTGTTCCTCGCCGTCGAGCACGTCGTCGCCGAACCGCTGATCCCGCTGCGGCTGTTCCGCGACCCGGTCTTCCGCGTCACCGGCCTGACCGGCGCGGCCATCGGCATCGCGCTCTTCGGCGCCGCCGGCTACCTGCCGGTCTTCCTGCGGAGGGCCGACGGGGCCACGGCCACCGAGTCCGGGCTGCTGATGCTGCCCCTGACGGGCGGCATCGTCCTCGCCGCCCTCGTCTGCGGCCGGCTCATCAGCCGCACCGGGCACTACAGGGCGTTCCCCGTCCTCGGCTGCGCGCTGGCCGGGGTGGGGATGTGGCTGCTGTCGCCGACGCAGCAGAACACTCCGCGCGAGGTCCACCCCCTCTGGACGGGCCTCCTCGGACTCGGTATCGGCATCGGCCTCGTGCTGCCGGTGCTGGTGCTCGCCGTACGGAACTCCGTACGCGCCGCCGGACTCGGCACCACGACCGGCGCCACCCACTACTTCCGGCGGCTCGGCGGCAGCGTCGGCGTGGCCCTCTTCGGCGCCCTCATCGCCGAGCGGCTGGCCCGCCGGCCCGTCGACCGGCTGCCGGCGTCGGCGCGGCTGCCCGCCCCGGAGTCGATCATCCCGCAACTGGTGCGCGCCCTGCCCACCTCGCTGCGTGACAGCGACATCGCCGCGTATGCGCAGGCCATGCCGGGGATCTTCCTCTCTCTCGTGCCGGTGCTCGTCCTGGGCCTTGTGCTCGCCTTCTTCCTGAAAGAGAAACCCCTGGTGTCCCACGCCTCTCCTGCCCCGCAGGCCTCCCCGACCACGCACGCCCCGCATGTCCCGCCCGCCCCGTACGGCGATCCGGTCGACCCTGCCGCCGTGCCCCCGGCCCGTTCCACGACCGACGCGGCCGCCCCCAACACCCCTGACAGCAGGACGACTTACCCCCGCACGCACGGCTACGGCAGCACCGGAGCGCCCCCCGTCACCGCCGGCGTCCCGGTGTGCGGCACCGTCCAGCACCACGACGGCAGCATCGTGCCGCGCGCCGCGCTCACCCTCATCGACGTCGCCGGCCGCCAGGTCGGCCGCGGCGCCACCGGCGACGACGGGCGGTACGCCCTGAGCACCCCGGGGGCCGGCTCGTACGTGCTGATCGCGTCCGCGGGCGGGCACCAGCCGCAGGCCGTCAGCGTCACCGTCGGCGAGCGGCCGGTCGAACTGGACGTCGTGCTCGGCGGCGCGGGCCGCCTCGCGGGCACCGTCACCACCGCCGACGGCACACCCGTCCGCGATGCCATGGTCACCCTCACCGATGTCCGCGGCGAGGTCGTCGCCACCACCCGCAGCGGGCGTGAAGGAGGCTATGTCATCGGGGAGTTGGTGGCCGGCGAGTACACCCTCGCCTCCAGCGCCCCGACGTTCCGCCCCGCCGCGCTGCCGGTGACCGTGCAGGCGTCGCGGGAGACCCGCCAGGACATCGAGCTCGCCGGCGGCGCGGTGCTGCGCGGGACCGTACGGGCCGGCGGCGGCCGCCCCGTCGAGGACGCCAGGGTCACCCTGCTGGACGCAGCAGGCAATGTCGTCGACACCGCGACCACCGGCTCCGACGGGCTGTTCCGCTTCGTGGACCTGTCGGCCGGCGAGTACACCGTCATCGCCGCCGGATACCCGCCGGTGGCCACCGTTCTGCGGATGGCGGGCGGGGGCCGCACCGAGCGCGACCTCCAGCTGGGGCACGAGGACTGAGCGCCGCGCGACGGCAGCGGCGGGCGGTGCGCACGGTGTGCGGGCGGCACTTCCTCTTCGGGGAGTGCCGCCTCGTTGCGGAGTGCCGCCTGTTCCGAGGATGCCGCTTCTTCGGGGAGTGCCACCTGTTCGGGCAGCGCCGCCCGTATGCCGTGGTGCTGGAGGCCGGTCTCCAGGAGCGGTCTGCGGTGGCCCGGACCGAGGGCCCGGCCGTCGCCAACCGGCCCTGCCGCGAGCGGTGTTCGTGATGGGATGGTGCGCATGGCGGATATCAGTTTCCCTGAGCCACACATCGGACCGGAGTGGGCCCGGCGGCGCATCGGGGCCTTCCGGGACGCGGAGGCGTTCGAGCGGTTCGCCGCGGTGTACCGGGAGGCGATGGACACGCTGCCCGAGCCCGCGGAACAGCGCACCGTGGACACCGCGTTCGGGACGGTGCGGGTGTACCGGTTCGGTACGGGAAGGGGAGAGGCTGTGCCGCTCGTCCTGATGCCGGGACGACAGTCGTGCACCCCGCTGTGGCGGACGAACCTGCCGGCGCTGATGCGGAGCGGACGCCCCGTGTACGCCGTCGACGGGCTCGGCGAGCCGGGCTGCAGTGTGCAGTCGGCGCCGATGACGTCCGGTGCCGACCAGGCAGCCTGGATCGACGAGACGCTCGGTCAACTCGGCCTGTCCCGGGCACATGTGCTGGGGGTATCGATCGGGGGCTGGCTGGCGGTACAGGTCGCCCTCCACCGTCCGGAGCGCATCGCGTCGGTGATCGCACTGGATCCGGCGAGCACCTTCGCACCGCTGAGCTGGAAGATGATCGTGGTTTCGCTGGGCAGTGTGATCCCGGGGATGCCGAAGGGGCTGCGCGACCAGCTGCTGGGCTGGATATCGGGCGGTATCGACAACGCCGCCGATCACATCGAGGGACGGCTGATCGCCTCGGGGATGCGGGACTTCAAGGTCAGCTTCCCGCCCCCGGCCAGGCCCGGCGACGACGAACTGGCCGCCCTCCGCGTCCCCGTTCTCGCGCTGATCGCGGGGAAGAGCATCGCGCATGATCCGCAGAAGGCCGCGGCCCGGGCCCGTACGCTGCGCGCGGGCACCGTGGAGGTCTGGCCCGAGGCCTCACACGCGATCAGCGGGGAGTATCCGGAGCGGATCGCGGAGCGGGTGGAGGCGTTTCTCCGGGAGGGGTGAGGTCCGTATCCGTACGGGCGGCCGGCCAGGGCGGGGCGACCGTACGAGGCGGACCGGTCAACTCGGCGGCGCCGTACCGGAATTCGATGGCGCCGTACCGGAACCCGGTGGCGCCGTAGTGGAAATCGGTGCCGCCGTACCGGAATTCGGCGGCGCCGTACCGAAACGCAGCCGGGTGATCAGCGGACGGTCCCCGCGGAGCAAGGGTACGGCCGCGGCGCGGGGCGCGAGATAGCCGAGGAACCCACGGCCCGCGGGCAGCGGGACGTCGGTCACTTCGCCGATGGCCGGATGGGCGGCGCGCAGTTGGCCCCGTCCGGCCGCGTCCATGCCCCACGGCATCGGGGGCAGACGATGGCCGCCGGGCCCCTTGGCACCGGTGCGGGTGCGGGCGCTGAAGCGTCGCGACACGGTGTCGAACACCATCGAGCCACCGGGAAACGCCTCGACGCAGTCGGCGATCAGCCGGGTCACCTCGGCGGGCCGCAGATACATCAGCACGCCCTGCGCGGTCACCAATACCCCGCGTGCGGCGTCGATCCCGGCCATCCACCGGCGTTCGCGGATGTCACAGACGACGAGCCGCTGCCGTGCTCCGTGCGGAAGTACGCGGCCGCGCAGCGCCAGCGGTTCGGCAAGGTCGACGGTGACCCAGTGGGCCCGGCCGTTGTCGACCCGCCAGAACTGGGTCTCCAGGCCCTCGCCGAGAGCGATCACGGTGCCCTCCGGGTGGGCGGCGAGGAAGGCTCGCACGACGCCGTCGAATCCGAGGGCCCGGAGGGCGATGGCCTGCGCCAGCCATGGCCGGACAGCGCCCAGTCGCTCCGCGAAGGGGAAGTCGACCTCGGTGCGGAGCTGTACGGCGCGTGGATCGGGCAGCACCGTGTCCGGTCGGGCGGCCTCGGCGGCGCGGTGGTAGAGCGTCCACAACGCCGTTTCGGGAACTCCCTTGAGGTCTGCCGTGACACGGACTGGCACCGAGTTCCTCCCAGAGTGCGGTGTGGCGGCGGTCCGGCGGCGCGACACTTCTCGGCCCGCCGGATGCACCGCCCCGATGCGGCGTTGATACCGCCGCTGCTGTCCCGCAGGGGTCGATCCGGGGGGTGGGTCACCCTCGGGAGTGCATAGTCGTACCGCGGAATGCGCTGTGATCTGGCCGGCACCGGCACCGGCACCGCAACTGCCGGGTGGCGAGCAGGGAAAGGGGCTTGCACGCCTGCCTGCCCGCCCGGGAGCCCGGGGGCTGTCGCCAACGGGACCTCGACGAAGGCCGGTTGACGGCTGACGACCGGCCCGCAGAGGAGCCGGCCCCCGGAGCGGAGTGGGCCCCGGAGCGCAACGGGCGTCGGAGCGGAAGGGGTGCTGGAGCGGAACGGGTGCTGGAGCGAAGTGCGCCCCGGCCCGCGTAGGTCAGTGCGCCAGATCGCGGTGGACGACCCGGGCGGCGCCCTCGACGGTATGTACGCCGTAGTCCATGGTGCGGCTTCCGGTGGAGAGGACGGCCATGCCGTAGTCGTGGCCGCTGCCGGTGAAGGAGCCGACGCTGTTGACCCGCCAGCCACCGGTGTCGCGCGGCAGCCAGCCGTTCTTGACGTGGACGGAGGTCGTGGCGGGGGCGCCGGCGGGGACTCCCCAGCGCTGGTCGGCCTCGACCCGGTGCATCAGGTCGAGGGCGTAGCCGCGGGAGTGTGCGGTGAGCACCGTGTTGTCCGTGGTGAGGAGCTGCATCAGGGCGAGCTGGTCGGCGGCGGTGACCTGGGTGAGGCCCCAGGCCTTGCCCGCGCCGGGGACGGTGTGCCCCATGCCGGCCAGGGACAGGAAGTGCTTGATACCGGCCGGGCGGATCTGGTGCCAGAGCGCCGAGGTCGCGGCGTTGTCCGACTTGGTGATCATGGCGGTGGTCTGCTTCACCTCGTGCGGGGTCAGCTTGCGGTGCGCCTCCTGGCTCTGCCGCAGCAGGGCACCGAGCACCGTGACCTTCACCACACTCGCCGAGTCGAAGTGGGTGCCGGCCTTGAACTCGCAGCGGGTGCGGGTCGGCCGGTCGTAGATCGCCAGCGCCGAGGCGCCCTTACGCCCGTGGAGGGCGTCGGCGATGTCCTGGGACAGGGCGGGTGCCAGGCCCGGCTTCTTGGAGGTGCACACGACCTGGGAGTCGCCCACCGGCGTGCTGGAGGTGCTGGCCGAGGCCGAGGTCGCCGTGGTGAGTGCCGTGAGCAGTGCTCCGGCGGCCACGGCCGCGGCCAGCCCGCGGCGCGTCCGGGTCGCTATGCGTGATCCGTGCATGAAGGTGGTGTCCTGTCCCGCTGTGTATCGGAGGCCCGCTACCGGGTGGCCGGCCTCGGGTGACCGACGGTGCGCCGGGCCGCTGCGGCCGTGCTGCGGCCGGGGTCCCGGTTGAAAGGTCACAGTGACGATACGTGGCGGGGGTCTGGGCACCTTGATGGAATGTGGTGAATTGTCCGTTTTGAGGTTGCGCCTCGTGGTGTGATTTTCGACAAATCGGGCGGCGGGTGAGGCGCGGGCGGGTTCGTGGGGTGGGCGCCTCCTGGGTGCAACCTGGGTGTTTCTCGGGTTACCGGTGGGTGCGGACGGTTTCCAGGGGTCTAGGGGCGTGGCAGAGCCCTGCGGGGTTTGGCGGCGGTGTGTGGGCGGCGGGTGGCGGCCGCACGCCGCCGCCGTGCGCCGGCCATCAGCTGGCGGCTGCGCAGCGCCATCTCGATCTCGAAGCGGGTCCGCGGATCGCGCAGGCCGGCCCCGAACAGCTTCTCGAGCTGGCGCATCCGGTAGCGCACCGTCTGCGGGTGGATGCTGAGCGCCTTGGCCACCTCGGGAGCCCCCATGCCGCCGAGCCAGGCCAGCAGGGTCGCTTCCAGTCGCTCGCACCGCTCCGGCGTCAGTCCCGCGAGCGGGCTCAGATGGCGGGCGATCAGCGTGCGGGAGAGCGATTCGTCCTGGAGGAGCAGGAGGGATGAGAGGTGGTCGTCGACGAACACCACGCCGGCCTCGGGGCCGTCGTGCGGGGACGCCAGATCCAGCAGTCGCGATGCGGAGCGTACGGACGCGGCCGCCTCGTGAGCCGGCACGGCATGGCCGACCACGGCGGCGCGGTGCCGCAATACGCCTTTCAGTCTCGCCCTGCCGCTCTTGCCGTCGGCGAGCTGGGCGGGGATCAGCAGGCCCGGTGCCTCCTTCGGCGCGCTGACCAGACAGTCGCCCAGTGCGGACGCCACGAGATGGATGTCGGTGTCGGTGCGCAGCATGACGGCGCGCACCTTGTCGGGCAGCGGCCGGCCGCGTCGTAGTACCTCCTCGATCAGGCGGGTGACCTGCTGGTGACCGCCGTGCTCGATGACTTCCCGGAAGCCTGGATTGCGATCGCAAAGTGTTTGCGCGATCAGCTCGGTCAGGATCGCGAGTTGCTCGTCTTCGCTGTCGGCCCGGATGCCGCGTTGCGGTAAGGCGTCGTTGAGGGCTTCGCTCACCATTCTGCCTCTGTTTCATCGCGTGGGAAGCTGGTCCAGCCTGTTCTACCTCACCTGGCACGTGCCGTCGGCAGCTGACAGAACTCGTTCGGATGCCCTTTCGGAATCCGTCAGAAGTCCTTCCGCTTTGCGACAGAAACTGCCTGAGATGCGGTGCCACAAGAGCGTACCCCCAGGTTCCGGTTGGAAGGAATCGTGGTGCAGTAGCGAAGAAAACGTGATGCTCGCCTCAACGGGGCCGCACCGGCAGGTCCTGGACGGGGCGTCAGCCCGGAGGTCCTGGTTAGGCTGGGGGAGCTGTTCGGGCCCTCCGAACGTGATGTGAACGAGTGATGTCGGGAATCGTGCGGACCGCCTCCTAGCTGCGATAGGACTGGTGAATGTGAAGATCCTCATCTCCGCGGACATGGAGGGCGCCACGGGCGTGACCTGGCCGGCCGATGTGCTGCCCGGCACCCCTCAATGGGAGCGCTGCCGCCATATGTTCACGTCCGACGTCAATGCGGCGATCGCCGGATTCTTCGACGGCGGGGCCGACGAGGTGCTGGTCAACGAGGCGCACTGGACCATGCGCAATCTCCTGCTGGAACAGCTCGACGAGCGGGCGCAGATGCTCACCGGACGGCACAAATCGCTCAGCATGGTCGAAGGTGTGCAGCACGGCGACGTCGACGGCATCGCCTTCGTCGGCTACCACACCGGGGCGGGCACCGAAGGCGTCCTTGCGCACACCTACCTCGCCAACACCCTCACCGGGGTCTGGGTCGACGGCACCCGCGCGAGCGAGGGCTATCTCAACTCCCTTGTGGTCGCCGAGTACGGCGTACCGGTGGTGCTGGTCACCGGCGACGACCGCACCTGCCAGGACGCGCTGGGCTACGCCCCGCAGGCACCGGGTGTGGCGGTCAAGGACTATGTGTCGCGCTATGCGGCGGTGTGCCGGCCGCCGGCCCGTACGGCAGCCGAGATCCGGGCCGCGGCCTGCAAGGGGACGGCGCTGGCGGTACGTCACGAACCCTCCCGGCGCGGACCGTTCCGGTTCGAGTTGGAGTTCGACGCCGAGCATCTGGTGGGCGCCGCGACCTGCATTCCCGGCGTGGAGCGAACGGGAGAGCGCCGCGCTGCGTATACCTGTCAGGACATGTACGAAGCCATCCGGTGCTTCAAGGCGGTCACCACCGTCGTGTCGTCCGCCGTGGAGGAGCAATATGGCTGAGCGGGAGAGGGCCGGGGGACCGGCGGCCGAACAGGCCGCCGTGGTCGATGGGCAGACGCTCGACGAGGTGGTGCGGTTCACCTCCGAGCTGATCCGGATCGATACCAGCAACGCCGGTGACGGCACCTGCCGGGAACGCCCGGCCGCCGAGTACGTCGCCGAGCGGCTGGCCGGGGCCGGGCTGACGCCGACACTCCTGGAGCGCAGCAAGGGCCGTACGAATGTCGTCGCCCGGATCGAGGGCACCGACCCCGGGGCCGACGCCCTGCTGGTGCACGGTCATCTGGACGTGGTCCCCGCCGAGCCCGCCGACTGGAGCGTGCACCCCTTCTCCGGCGAGGTCCGCGACGGCGTGGTCTGGGGCCGGGGCGCCATCGACATGAAGAACATGGACGCGATGGTGCTCGCCGCCGTACGGCAGTGGGCCCGCAGCGGGGTGCGGCCGCGGCGTGACATCGTGCTGGCCTTCACCGCCGACGAGGAGGCCAGCGCCGAGGACGGCGCGGGCTTCCTGGCCGACCGGCACGCCGGGCTCTTCGAGGGCTGCACCGAAGGCATCAGCGAGTCCGGGGCCTTCACCTTCCATGCGGACCGCGGGATGCGGCTGTACCCGGTCGCGGCGGGGGAGCGTGGCACCGCCTGGCTGAAGCTGACCGCCAGGGGCCGGGCGGGGCACGGCTCGAAGGTCAACCGCGACAACGCCGTCAGCCGGCTGGCCGCCGCCGTGGCCCGGATCGGCGCGCACGAGTGGCCGGTCCGGCTCACCCCGACCGTGCGGGCCGCGCTCGGCAGACTCGCCGAGCTGTACGCCGTCGAGGTGGCTGCCGACGCACCGCACTTCGACGTCGATGCGCTGCTCGGCCGGCTCGGCGCGGCCGCCGAGCTGGTCGAGCCGACCGTCCGCAACAGCGCCAACCCGACGATGCTCTCGGCCGGTTACAAGGTCAATGTGATCCCGGGATCGGCCGTCGCGTATGTGGACGGCCGGGTGCTCCCCGGGGGAGAGGCGGAGTTCCGTACGACCATGGACGAGCTCACGGGGCCCGGGGTGAGCTGGGATTACGACCATCGCGAGGTCGCGCTGCAGGCCCCGGTCGACTCCCCGACGTACGGCGCGATGCGGGCCGCGATCGAGCGCTTCGACCCGGACGGCCATGTCGTGCCGTACTGCATGTCCGGCGGCACGGACGCCAAGCAGTTCTCCCGGCTGGGCATCACCGGCTATGGTTTCTCGCCGCTCAAACTGCCCGAGGGGTTCGACTACCAGGCGCTCTTCCACGGCGTGGACGAGCGCGTGCCGGTCGAGGGGCTGCACTTCGGCGTCCGGGTACTCGATCATTTCCTGCGCACGGTCTGACCGGCCGGAGCACGCCCGACCGGTGGAGGAGAGGAACTGCAGATGGTGACCACGGCTCCGTACGGCGGCTGGACGTCCCCGATAGATGCCCGGGCGGTCGCCGCGCACGACGGCCGGCCGGCCTTTGTCGGCGCGGTCGGCGACGAGGTGTGGTGGACGGAGCCGCGGCCCGCGGAGGGCGGCCGGCGGGCGCTGGTCCGCCGGCGGCCGGACGGCACCGAGGAGTCGGTGCTGCCCGCGCCCTGGAACGTCCGCAGCCGGGTGCTGGAGTACGGCGGCCAGCCCTGGGCCGGCACGGTCACCGAGCACGGACCGCTCCTGGTCTTCAGCAACTTCGCCGACCAGCGGCTGTACGTCTGCACACCGGACGGCGGCGGCGACGGCGACCCGCGCCCGCTCACCCCGCTCTCCGGCATCGGCGCCGGACTGCGCTGGGTCGATCCGGTACTGCGCCCCGAACTCGGCGAGGTGTGGTGCGTCCTGGAGGAGTTCACGGGCGACCGGCCGACCGATGTGCGCAGGGTGATCGCGGCCGTGCCGCTCGATGGTTCCGCCGCCGAAAACCGCTCCCGGGTACGGGAGTTGAGCGATGACCGGCACCGCTTTGTGACCGGCCCCCGGATCTCCGCGGACGGGCGGCGGGCCGCATGGATCGCCTGGGACCACCCCCTGATGCCCTGGGAGGGCACGCTGGCGATGGTGGCAAGGGTCACCGGCAAGGGCGAGTTCGAGGACATCCGGCCGCTCGTCGGCAACCTCGGCACCGGCGAGCCGGACGGCGGCGCTGCCGGGGAGTCCGTCGCGCAGATCGAGTGGGCGGCGGACGGCTCGCTGCTCTTCGTCTCGGACCGCAGCGGCTGGTGGGAGGTGCAGCGCATCGATCCCGACGGCGGGGGCGCGCAGCCGGGCGTGGGGGAGGAGCCGGGCCCCGGCGAGGGCGATGGCGCGGTGGCCCTGTGCCCCTCCCGGCAGGAGGAGTTCGGCGGGCCGCTGTGGAATGTCGGGCAGCGCTGGTTCCTGCCCCTGGAGAACGGCACCGTCGCGGTGATCCACGGCCGCGGATCCACCACCCTGGGCATCCTCGACCCGGTGACCGGCGAACTCGTCGACTCCGCCGGCCCGTGGACGGAGTGGGCGCCCACCCTCGCCGTGCAGGGCAGCCGCGTCCTCGGTATCGCCGCCGGCCCGCACAGCTCGTACGAGATCGCCGAGCTGGACACCTGCACCGGACGCACCCGGGTGATCGCCTGCCGGCACGCCGACGTCCTGGACCCGGCCTACTACCCCCGGCCGCGGAGCCGTACCTTCACCGGCCCCGGCGGACGGGACATCCACGCCCATATCTATCCGCCGCACAACCCCGACCACCGGGCGCCCGACGGCGAGTTGCCGCCCTTCGTGGTGTGGGCGCACGGCGGCCCCACCGGCCACGCCCCCATGGTGCTCGACCTGGAGATCGCCTACTTCACCTCCCGGGGCATCGGTATCGCCGAGGTCAACTACGGCGGGTCGACGGGCTACGGCCGGGAGTACCGCGAGCGGTTGCGCGGCCAGTGGGGCGTGGTGGACGTCGAGGACTGCGCCGCCGTCGCCCGGGCGCTGGCCGACGAGGGCACCGCCGACCGTGCGCGGCTGGCCATCCGCGGCGGCAGCGCCGGCGGCTGGACCACCGCCGCCTCCCTGACCGCCACCGACCTCTACGCCTGCGGCACCATCAGCTACCCGATCCTGGACCTGACCGGCTGGGCCACCGACGAGACCCATGACTTCGAATCGCAGTATCTGGAGTCGCTGGTCGGTCCGCTCGCGGAGGTGCCCGACCGCTACCGCGAACGCTCGCCGCTGCACCGCGCGGACCGTATCGCCGCGCCGTTCCTGCTGCTCCAGGGCCTGGACGATGTGATCTGCCCGCCCGTGCAGTGCGAACGGTTCCTCGCCGCGGTCGCCGGGCGCGGTACCCCGCACGCCTATCTGGCCTTTGCGGGGGAGGGGCACGGCTTCCGCCGGGCGGACACCATCGTGCGGGCCGTGGAAGCCGAACTCTCCCTGTATTCCCAGACCTTCGGACTCGCCCGGAGCGATGTCCCGGAGCTGGAGCTGCGCGGATGACCGCGGCGGAGCCGGTGCGGCCGCCGCGGCTGCGGCCCGGCGACCGGGTGGCGGTGGTGGCACCCAGCGGTCCCCTCGCACCGGAGCGGCTGGACCGCGGGCTGGACGTACTGCGGGGCTGGGACCTCGACCCGGTCGCCGCGCCGCACGCCAGGGACACCCACCCGACCCTGCGCTATCTGGCCGCGGCCGACGAGGAGCGGGCCCACGACCTGCAGCAGGCCTGGTGCGACCCCGCCGTCAAGGCCGTGTTCGCGGCACGGGGCGGCTACGGTGCCCAGCGGATGGTCGACCTGCTGGACTGGGACGCCCTCCGGGCCGCGGCCCCCAAACCACTGGTCGGCTTCAGCGATGTGACGGTGCTGCACGAGGCGTTCGCGGTGCGCGCCGGGGTGTCCACCCTGCACGGGCCGGCCGTGGCGGGTGAGGTCTTCCTCAAGGACGACGCCACCCGCGAGCATCTGCGGCGCACGCTCTTCGCGCCCGAGACCGTCCGGGCCCTGGTGTCGCCGACCGCCCGGCCGCTGGTGCCCGGGCGGGCCCGCGGCGTCACCCTCGGCGGCTGTCTGACCATGCTCGCCACCGAGGTGGGCACCCCGCGGGCCAGGCGCGGTGCGGCGGGCGGTCTTCTGATGCTGGAGGACATCGGCGAACCGCCGTACCGTCTCGACCGCGCGCTCACCCAACTCCTGCGAGCCGGCTGGCTGGACGGTGTCGCCGGCATCGTGCTCGGGTCCTGGGCCGGCTGCGGTCCCTACGAACGGGTGCGGGAGGTACTGCGGGACCGGCTGGGCGGGCTCGGGGTGCCGGTGGCCGAGGAGTTCGGCTTCGGGCACGGCGACTCCGCGCTGACCTTGCCGCTGGGCGTCCCCGCGGAGCTGGACGCGACGGCCGGCACGCTGACCTTCGAGCGAACGGCGACCGTCTGAGCGGGCCGCGCGCCGCGGCCACGGCCTCCCTCGTTCGGCCGTGAACTGACGTCCTAACGGCGGCGCACGCCAGGGCCGTTGCATTCCCTCTCCCCGTCACACAGCATGAGCCCGCCGCTACCGACTGGTTGGTGCAACGTGTGTGGAGGTCTTCATGCCCAGCGTGCCCCGAGGCTGTGTGTCCCGAGGCATGTCCCGTGGCATGTCCTGCGACGTGGCCCGCGGCGTGTTTCGCCGCCCCCCGCTCCGCCGCCCCCTGCTCCGCATGTCCCTCGCCCTGCTGGCCGGTTCCGCCCTCGTCACCCCTCTCGCCCTGACCGCCCCCGCACCCGCGGTGGCCGCCACCGCCCCGTACACCGTCACCGCGCTGAAGGTCACCGTCCGGGCCGGTGGCCGCAAGTGCACCCTTGACGCGGACGTCTACCGCCCGGCCGGTGCCGTCGCCGCCCGTCCGGCGCCCGCCGTGCTGACCACCAACGGCTTCGGCGGCGACAAGGCGGACGGCCCGACCGGCGCCCTCGCCAAGGCCTTCGCCGCCCGCGGCTATGTGGCGCTGGCCTACTCCGGACTCGGCTTCGGCAAGACCGGCTGCCCGATCTCCCTGGACGACCCCCGCATCGACGGGCGGGCGGCAAGCGGGCTGGTCGACCTGCTGGCCGGTGCCCGGACGGCCGACGACGGGACACGTATCGACTATGTCGCCAAGGACGGGGCGGGCGATCCGCGGGTGGGCATGATCGGTGCGTCCTACGGCGGGGCGGTCCAACTGGCCACCGCCGCCGTCGACCACCGGGTCGACGCACTGGTCCCCCTCATCACCTGGAACGATCTCTCCTACTCCCTCGCCCCCGACAACGCGGGCCGCACGCAGGGCGCCGGCGGACCGCTGCCCGGTGCCTACAAATGGCAGTGGACCAACGGGTTCTTCCTGATCGGCGAGGCGCAGGGGCTGCTGCACCCGAACCTCGACCCGTCGCGGGCCGGCGGCGCCGGCTGTCTGCACTTCGTCGCGCGGGCCTGCGAGACCAAACGGCTGCTGGATTCCGGCAGGTACCCGGCCGCGCGGACCCGGGCCGTGCTCGCCTATGCGCGCAGTGTCTCCCCGGTCTCGTATCTGGCCTCGGTCAAGGCGCCGACACTGCTGGTCCAGGGCCAGAACGACAGCCTGTTCAACCTCAACGAGGCCGCCGCCGGCTACCGGACGCTGGCCGCACAGGGCACCCCGGTCGCGATGATCTGGCAGTCCTGGGGCCACAGCGGCGGGATGCGGAAGCCGGCGCGGGGGGAACTCGACCCGGCGCAGGGCAATCTGGACACCAGCTATGTCGGACGGCGGATCCTTGCGTGGTTCGACCGGTATCTGCGCCATCGGACGGCTGCCGCCACCGGCCCGGCCTTCGCCTACTACCGGGACTGGGTGGCCGGCGGGTCCGCCTACGCCACCTCGCCCGTCTTCCCGGCGGGCGGCAGCCGGCGGCTGTACCTCTCCGGGGACGGCACACTCGTCGGCCGTCGTGGTGAGGTGGTGCGCGGCAGCCGGGAGTACCGCAATCTGCGGACGGCCACCAGCCACTCCGAGAGTTCCCTGTCCGGGCTGCTCGGCCTGCCGGACGTGGCGCCCTACGACGCCCGCGGCACCTACCTGGACTGGACGTCGCGGCCGGTGGCGGGCGGGCCGGTGGACGTGGTGGGCGCGCCCAGAGTGACGCTGAAGGTCTCCTCACCGCAGGCCGAGCGGGTACGGAACTCCTCGGACGCGGCCGACAAGCTGGTGCTCTTCGCCAAGCTCTACGACATCGCGCCGGACGGCAGGAAGACGCTGGTGCACCGGTTGGTGGCCCCGGCCCGGGTGGCCGATGTGACGCGGAGGTTCACCGTGGAACTGCCGGGCCTCGTGCACCGTTACGAGCCGGGGCACCGGCTGCGCTTGGTCATCGCCGCGAGCGACGACGCCTATGCGGGCAACCGGGGGATCAAGCCGGTGACGGTCAGTGCCACGCCCCAGGACACCGGGGTGCTCGAACTTCCCGTCACACAAGGGGTGTTGCGGTAGCGGATGGGGTGGAGGCCGTAGGGACAGAAGGAGGAGGGCGGAAGGTGCCGGGCGCACCGCGGGCCGGGTGCCGGCCGGGAGCCGCGCGCGTCAGCCGGGCCGTCCGCGGGGGTGGTGGCTCAGTCGTCCGTGACCGAGATGGCCTGCACGGGGCAGGCGCGGGCGGCCTCTCGCACCAGCGGGTCGCCCGCGCCGTCCTCACGGCCGGGCAGCAGGGCGCTGAAACCGTCGTCGTCCTGGGTGAAGACCTCCGGCGCGGTCAGGGCGCACTGGCCGGCGCCGATACAGCGGTCGGTGTCGATGGTGATCCGCATCCCGGACCCCTTTCGTTCGTCTGCCGTCACGGCTGCTACCAGGCCAGCGGCAGTTCGATCATTCCTTGCAGGGTGTCGCCCGGCTTGAAGGGAATCTCGGCGGCCGGCACGGCGAGCCGCAGGTCCGGGATCCTGGTGAACAGCGAGCGCAGCGCGATGTCCATCTCGGCGCGGGCGAGGTTCTGCCCCAGGCACTGGTGGATCCCGAAGCCGAACGCCACGTGGTGGCGGGCCGAACGGTCGAGGTCCAGCTCGTCCGGCGACGGATAGGCGGCCTCGTCCCGGTTGATCAGCGAGGTGGGGAACAGCACGCCGTCGTCGGCGCGGATGAGCTGCCCGCCGATCTCGATGTCCTCCGTGGCCACCCGCAGCATGCCGTCCGCGATGGACAGGAACCGCAGCAGCTCCTCGATGGCGGCCGGCATCAGGCCCTCCTCGGCCTTGAGCTGCGCCAGCTGCTCGGGGTGTTCGAGCAGGGTGAAGGTGCCGAGCGAGATCATGTTGGCGGTGGTCTCATGGCCGGCCACCAGCAGGATCATGGCGAGCCTGACCAGGTCCTCATGGGTGAGGTCGCCGGTCCGCAGCCGCTCCTCGATCAGTTCGTCGAGCAGCCCCTCGCCCGGGTTCTTCTGCTTGTGGGCGATCAGCTCGGTGAAGTAATCCTCCAGTTCGGTCCGGGCGGCCTCCGCCTCCTCGGCCGTACGGCTGCGCAGCAGGCGGCTGGACTCGCCCTCGAAGAACTCGTGGTCGGAGTACGGGACGCCGAGCAGTGAGCAGATCACCATCGAGGGCACCGGCAGCGCGAACGCGGAGACCAGCTCGGCGGGCGGGCCCTCGGCCAGCATCCGGTCGAGCAGATCGTCGACGACCCGGTGGATGTCCGGCCGCAGCGCCGCGATCCGCTTCACGCTGAAGCTGGGGATCAGCATCCGGCGCTGGGTGTTGTGCTCGGGGTCGTCGACCCCGAGCAGCGGGGTCCTGACCTGGCGGATCGCCGCGAAGCGCGCGACCGGCATCGGGAAGGCGGGATTCTGCCGGTCGGAGGAGAGACGCTGGTCGCTCAGCAGCGCCCGCGCCTCGCTGTGGCCGGTTACCGCCCATACCTTGCGGCCGTCATAGAGCGCGACCTGCGTCAGTGGTCCGGTCTCCCGCAGCGGCTGGTAGTCGGCGGGCGGGTGGTAGGGACAGGTGCGGTCCTGAAAGTAGGAGATGGCTTCGGTCACGGAATTCCTCCCGTACGAGGAGCTCAAGTGGATCGAGCTGCTCGGGGTGTGAGATGTCAATGCTGAAGCGCGCCGTGCTCGCCGCGCTGATCTCACCTCATGCCTCGGGTACCGGGCACGTCTACGCGCAGTCCGGCCATTTTCGTTCAGGTTCGCACATTTTCGGAACCTTCACCTCCGTTCAGGGCCGTACGAGGGTTTCGATTACCCCGTCCAGATAGCGGTCGCGGGCGGCACCGTCCGGCAGGCTCTGCGGGACGGCATGTCCGAGCTGGGTGTGCCCGAGGAAGGCGGTGTAGGCGAGCAGGCCGCGGCGCTGGGCCTCGTCCTCGGGGAAGCCCAGCTCCGCGAAGAGCGCGTCGAGATAACCGAGGCGCCGGGCGGTCACCCGGGCGAGCGCGGCGGCCACCCGCGGATGCGCGGCGCTCGCCAGCAGGGAGATGTCCCGCGGGTCCGCGGCGGACCGGTTCGCGGCCATCAGGAGCAGGCGCCGCAGCCGTTCGCCGGGGTCGGGCTCGGCCTCCACCTCGGTGATCACAGCCTCCGTGCTGACCTCTTCCCAGCGCTCCAGCGCGGCCTCGATCAGCGCGTCCCGGTTGGTGAAGTGCCAGTAGAAGCTGCCCTTGGTGGCGCCCAGCCGGGCGGCCAGCGGCTCCACGGCCACCGCGGCAATGCCGCCCTCGCCCATGGCCGTCAGGGCGGCATCGGCCCAGTCCGCGGCGGTCAGCCGCTGCCGTGCGCCGGAGTCGCGGGGTGTCTTCGCTCGCTGTGCCGCCATTTCCATACGGTACCGTACGGAAAAACATACGCCACCGTATGGAGGTGCCCTGTGCGTACCGTCCGCAAGGTCCGTGCCCGTACCGCCCCCGCCACGACCGTCGGGGCCCCGCCCGGCCGGTCCGCCCGACCACGCCCGTTCCACCGGCTGCTCGGCGACCGGCCCCGGGCCGTTCCCCTCCCCGCCACGGCCCGCCTGGCGCACGGTGCCTTCCCGCACCCGGACTTCCAGGACGCCTGGCAGCTGGAGCTGCGCCCCGGTATGCCGCGGGAACCGGAGGCCTGGCAGGACATGCTGGGCCGGGCGGGCTTCTCCGTCCTCGGGCGCACGGAGGACGAGATCCTGCTCGGCGAGGACGCCCGCCACCTGGACTTCCGCGCCTCGATCCATCTCGCGGACGGCTACGTCACGCTCGGCACGGTCGTCCGTATCCACCGCACGGCCGGCCGTCTCTACTTCGCCGTGGTCCGCCGTGTCCACCCGTTCGTGGTCCGCACGGTGCTGCGCCGCTTCCACCGCCGGCTGGCGGCGCGGGGGTTTTCAACTGCTGGCTCTCGAAGTCGGGTAAGTGAGCGTAACCATGCGTGAGTGAGTGTCGTTGTCAGCGTGTGAATCTGACGGAATGGGCGAAGGCGCAGGGTGTGCATCCGCAGACCGCGTATCGCTGGTTCCGTGAGGGGACGCTGCCGGTACCGGCTCAGAGGGTCGGGCCGCGCATGGTTCTGGTGAACATCGAGGCGAACGCCGCGCCGGAGGCGGTTGGCGGGCTGGGCCTGTATGCCCGGGTCTCTTCGCATGATCAGAAGGCTGATCTGGAGCGGCAGTTGGCGCGTCTGGTCGCGTGGGCGGCCACGGCCGGTCACCGGGTTGTGCGTGTGGAGTCCGAGGTCGGTTCGGGCATGAACGGCGGCAGGTCGAAGGCGAAGCGGCTGCTGGCCGATCCTGAGGTGACCACGGTTGTCGTGGAGCACAAGGACCGGTTGGGCCGGATGAATGTGGAGCTGGTTGAGGCCGCGTTGTCCGCGGCCGGCCGTCGTCTGGTCGTCTTGGATGCTGGTGAGGTTGAGGACGACCTGGTCCGCGACATGGTCGAGGTGCTGACGTCGTTGTGCGCCCGCCTGTACGGGCGCCGGTCGGCGAAGAACCGCGCGGCGAAGGCTCTTGAAGCGGCGTCGCATGGCTGAGCCGAAGAAGCCGCTGCGGGCGATTTCCCGTCCGTTCGTCGCTGACGGGCCGTCGGGGGTGAGCATCCGTGACCGGCTCAGGGGTCTCACCGCCCAGGACGAGAAGGTGTTGCGTCTGGTCGGCGGCCACATGGGGCGGCTGGCAACGCTTGACCTCAAGGCGCGGTGCGCTGACGGCCTGGAGCACTCCACTCACACGTGGGCTGACCGTAAGCGTGAGCTGACGGCCTCCTCGTCGTCCCGCTGGGCCGGTTCGGTCACCTCCAGCACGCATGATCAGTGGGGCCTGTCCCGGCGCGCTCAGCATGCTCATCTGCAAGGGCTGGACGCCGGTATCAAGACGGTGCGGCACCGCCTGTCGCTGCCGGTCGGCGAGAAGGGCAGCAAGCGTGCCCCGGGCGGTTACCGGTCGAAACACGAGTGGTTCGTCAAGTCCCGGCGGCTGGCGGTTTTGGAGAAGCGGCGTTCGGTTGTTGCCGCTGACCGGGAGAGGGGGAAGGTCTCGGTGGTGCGCGGCGGCCGGAAGCTCGCGAACACCCGGCACAACCTGGCCGCCGCCGCTGTGAACGAAACGCGGTGGCGGGAGCGGTGGGAGGCGGCACGCTGGTTCCTGTCGGCCGACGGGGAGTGCGGGAAGCGCTTCGGGAACGAGACGATCCGGATCACCCCCGATGGGGAGATCAGCATCAAGCTGCCCGTGCCACTGGCCGAGCTGGCGAACGCGAAGCACGGCCGGTACGTCCTCGCGGCGAAGGCGGTGTTCCCCTACCGGGGCCAGGAGTGGCGCGACCGCATCGAAGCGAACCGTGCCGTGGCCTACCGCGTCCACCTCGACACCGCCTCCGGCCGCTGGTACGTGGACGCGTCCTGGACCCGTAAAGCCCTTCCCGCTGTGCCGCTGGACACGCTGCGGGCGCAGGGTGTGGTCGGTGTGGACACCAACGCGGATCACCTCGCCGCATGGCTGCTCGATGAGCACGGCAACCCGGTCGGTGAGCCGCGCCGCTTCGACTACGACCTGTCCGGCACCGCTGACCACCACGACGCGCAACTGCGCCACGCCCTCACCCGCCTGCTGCACTGGGCCAAGACCACCGGCGTCCAGGCCATCGCCATCGAAGACCTCGACTTCACCGACTCCAAGACCCGCGAGAAACACGGCCGCAAGAAGAGCTTCCGGCAGCTCATCTCGGGCATCCCCACCGGCAAACTCCGTGCCCGGCTGCTATCGATGTGCGCGGAGACCGGACTCGGCGTGATCGCCGTCGACCCTGCCTACACCAGCATGTGGGGCGCGCAGCACTGGCAGAAGCCGCTGACCACCACACACCGCAAGACCAGCCGACACGCCGCCGCCCCGGTGGCCATCGGCAGGCGCTCCCTCGGACACCCGATCCGGCGACGGACGGCACCGCCCCGCCAGCACCAGAGCGATGCTCGCGGGCATCGGACCGCCCAGGCCGGACCAGGTGACCGGGGGCGTGAGGGAAACCGCCCCCGCGTACCCGGACCACGGACACGATCCGATGGAGCTGAACGCGGCAGGAACGCGGTGGACCAGAACGCCCAAGACCGTTCGGGGCGCTCGGCTGAGCGTGGGTTCTGGCGACAGGACTCACTCCCGCTCAGTCTTTAGGAACGGTGAGCCGGGCCCCGTGCCAGACTGCCGCCATGGGGCGAGGACACGCGGTTGCGGGGCACAACGGTACGGAGCTGGCCTGGGCGGCCCTGGGCGGCGACCCGGCCCTGACGGAACGGATCACCTACGGCGGTCCTCCCGGTCTGCTGCCGGCCCGGCTGCCGGTCATGTCGCTGGCCCGGTCCACGGTCGCGGTCTGCGCGCTGGCCGCGGCCGAACTGGCGGCCCGGCGCAACGGCGGCCCGGTGCCCGCCGTACGCGTCGATGACGGCGCGGTGGCCACCGCCTTCCTCAGCGAACGCCACCTGCGGGTCGACGGCCGCGCCTGCTCGTCCTTCGCGCCGCTCTCCCGCTTCTGGCGCACCGCCGACGGCTGGGTACGCACCCACGCCAACTATCCGCACCACCGCGCCCGGTTGCTCCGCGCGCTGGACCTCCCCGAGACCGCCGGGGAAGCGGAGGTCGGGGCCGCGCTCTCCGGCCGCCGGGCCGAGGAGATCGAGGAGACGGTCTGTGCCGCGGGCGGACTGGCCGTCGCCGCCCGCACCCCCGAGGAGTGGCGCGCCCACCCGCAGGGCGCCGCCGTGGCCGCCCACCCGCTGCTGACCCTCGCCCCCCTCGGCGACGCCCCGGCTCGCCGGCTGCCGCCACCGGCCGGCCCGCCGACGCTCCCGGCCGCCGGGCTGCGGGTGCTGGATCTGACCCGGGTGATCGCCGGGCCGGTGGCCACCCGCACGCTGGCCCTGCTCGGCGCGGAGGTTCTGCGGATCGACGCCCCCCACCTGCCGGAGAGTCAGGACGCCCACAGCGACACCGGCTTCGGCAAACGGTCCACCGCCCTCGACCTCGGTTCACCCGCCGGCCGCGCCTCCTTCGAGGAACTGCTCTCCCGCGCGGACGTGGTGGTGACCGGCTACCGCCCCGGCGCACTCGACCGCTTCGGCCTCACCCCCGAGGCACTGACCGCGCGCCGCCCGGGGCTGGTGGTGGCCCGGCTCTCCGCCTGGGGCGACGACGGGCCGTGGGGCGGCCGGCGCGGCTTCGACAGTGTGGTGCAGGTGGCCACCGGAATCGCCGCCGCAGAGACGGACGCGGACTCCGTACCCGAGGACTCGGAAGAGAGCAGAGGCGGAGCGATGCGCAGCGGCACTCCCGGCGCACTCCCCGCCCAGGCACTCGACCACGGAACCGGATACCTGCTGGCCGCGGCCGTGCTCCGCGCACTGACCGAACAGTCCCGCACCGGCGGCTCGCACCTCGCCACCCTCGCCCTGGCCCGCACCGCGCGGTGGCTGATGCACGACCTGGCGGACGACGCCGAGCCGCACCCCGGACCCGGGACCCCCGGGCCGCAATCGGAGGCGCCCGGCGCCGGCGCCTACGACCTCGCGCACCACCTCCGCGAAACCGACAGCCCCCTCGGCCGGCTCCGCCACGCCCTCCCGCCCGTCTCCTTCCACGGCGCCCCGGCCACCTGGGCGACCCCACCCGGCCGCTGCGGCACGGATGCGCCGGTGTGGCAAGAGGAGCGGGTGGTTGCGGAGGCGGGGGACAACGAGGTGTTGACCGGACTACCGAGCGACGCGCCGGGCCGCGGCGCATCCCCCAGCCGGTCCAGTCGGTAGATGTTGCGCATCCGAACAAGTAAGGAGCACAGCAAAGTTGGACGAGTTCTCGCGTGATGCCCGATCGATTCGCCTGCCGCGGTGGGGGTATGTGGCCGCGAACCCGGCGTGGTGCCGTGGCTTGTCTTCGATGAGGAGGGGCGGGCTGTCGAGCCGGTACGCCGGCATCTGATCGATTTCGTCGCCCGGTACAACCGGCCCGGCAGCGTCCGCAGCTACGCATTCGACCTGCGGCCTTGATCCTGTCAAGGAGCGAGTTCGGCCTGGCGAAGGCTGCGGAACACCGCCGGGGTCGCCCATCCGCGCAACGTGGCGTGAATCGCCGGTCGGAATGCGGCCTCGGCCGTGGCGGCATCGAGGGCCCCAGCCAGTTCGAGAGTCACGAGCCCGTGCAGGGTGGCCCAGATCGACAGGGCGATCGACGTTGCTTCGCCGGCGAGTACGGACGCCGCCAACGCGTGATCGATCGCCGCGAGGAGCGGGCGGATCGGGTCACTGGCGCCGGCCTCCCCCGACGGATCGAAGGACTGCACACCACCGAACAGCACGGTGTACAGGTGGCTGTGTCCGCGCCCCCAACGACGGTACGCGACGGCCAGCGCGTAGAGGTCGGTGAGAGGGTCCGCGGAGGTCTGCAGCGCCGACAGTTCCTGGAACAGGCCGGCGACGGCTCTGTCGCGCACCGCACCGATCAGCCTGTCCTTACCGCCGAACAAGGAGTACACCGCCGTCGTCGACGTCTCGGCGGCAGCGGCCACGGCGCGGACCGTGACCGACTCCCGCGGACGGGTGGCGAGCATCTCGGTCGCGCACACCACAAGCCGCTCTTTGACGGCCTCGTCATTTGTTCTCGGCCTACCCACGACCAGCAGCCTACCCGCTCTGATAACGTCGTTTTGAAACGGTGTTCTGAAACTGGAGGTCCGCTGTGCCCACGTTCGCCATACGCCTCGTCCACTTCACCGGACGCTTACTGCTGGCCCTGGCCGCTGTCGCGACGCCGGTCGTCGTCTTTCTCGCACTGATCGCCCTCACGGACGGGGCAGGCTCGGGGCTCGCCGCATGGCTGACGACCCTTGGAGTCGGGGCTGTCCTCGCCATGTGGCGGGGTCGGCGCCGCACTTGGCCGGTGCGGCTCGTGCCGTTCCTGCCGGTGGTTGTCGCGGCGGCATTGACGGCGGCGGTCTGCATCCCGACCGTGCCGAAGGACCGGCGGTACCCGCCCGCCCTGCCGTTCGTGACCACGCAGCACTGGAGCCTGCCCACAGGCAGCCGGGTCGCGGTGTATCACTACCCGCCCGCGAACCCCGGCACCAGGCATCCCATCCCGTTCGTATACCTCAACGGCGGACCGGTCCGTGGCATCTCGGTGCACGACCACCGGTTCCTGCAACTCCTGGCACGCCAGGGCTACGACGTCTACACCTACGAACAGGCCGGTGGCGGACGAAGCGACCTGCTCCCCATGGGCCAGTACACGATCTCCAGGTCGGTCCGCGACCTCGCCGCCTTCATCGACCGCCTCAACAAGGGCAAGGTCGACATGCTCGGATTCTCCTCAGGCGGGGTCGTGCTCACCCGAGCCCTGGCCGACCCGAGCGTCGCCGCACGCTTGCACCGGGCGATCATCGCCGAGCCCGGCCCCATGGACGGCCCCACCGCACACATCACCGGGCACAAGGGCCGAAAATCCGCACAGGGCCTCGCGCCGGCCATGACCGGACCGCGATCGACACACGTCCCCCGGTACGCCGTGGCGTTCGGTCTCATGCGACTCGGACTTCTCACCCCCGACACCGGACTGATCGGACAGGCCGAAGGCGACAACGCTTTCACCGCCGCAGACCTCGGCAGCGACACCGCATCCGCATACTGCGCGCGCGACGCGCACCGCATACCAGCCGAGAACACCGCACAGAACTTCTCCTTCAGCCCCGCCGCCAGCCTTCGCGTCGAGCAGACAGTCAAGGACTCGCCCTCCATCGCACCGCTACTGAGGCGGTCCCGGACCCCCGCGATGCTGATGATCGCCGAGTGCTCCTCCCAGGTCCGTCAGTGGGAGACCAGCATCCTTGCCCATGACCCCGCCATCCAGCGCACGCAGTACATGCCCGGAGTCGGACACCACATGTGGAACGGGCTGGATGACAACAACGACCGAGCCGCCGCCGTCATCACTGCGTTCCTTCAGGACAAGCCGGCCCCCCTGCCGAACTACCCGACCCGCGATGAGATCCTCACCTTCCTGCGCGAGCGCAAATGACCACGCCGCAGCCCGTCACCGGCAACGGCGGACGAACCCTCGAAGCCGTCCGGGCCGTGCGCCAGGTACAGCCGAAGACGACCCCTTGGTCCGGGAGTGGGCCGGAGGCCAGGCGCCGGTGTGACGTCGGGCGGGGCCCTCGCAACTGGCGGCGGCACCACCGCAAACTGCTGGCCCACCGCCTTCCCTCTCCGTACGATCCTCCGGTGACGACCAACGACCGCTACCTCGCACAGGGCCCGCGGGTGGGCATCCGGCACTTCACCGCCGCCGACCGGGACGAGTTCACCGCGCTGGCCCGGCAGAGCGCGGATCTGCACCGCCCCTGGCTCTTCCCGCCGGCCGAGGACGCCGCTTACGACGCCTATCTGCACCGGCTCCAGGACCCGCAGCGCGCGGGCTTCCTGATCTGCGAGCTCGACGGCGGCCGGATCGCCGGCTACCTCACGATCAACAACATCGTGCACGGCGCGTTCCGTTGCGGCGCGATCGGCTACGGCGCCTTCGCGCACGCCGCCGGGCGGGGGCTGATGAGCGAGGGCCTGCGGCTCGTCCTGCGCCATGCCTTCGGACAGATGGGGCTGCACCGGCTGGAGGTCAATGTCCAGCCGGCCAACGAGCGGTCGATCGCCCTGGTCAAGCGGGCCGGATTCCGGCTGGAGGGGTTCTCCCCGGACTTCCTCTTCGTCGACGGTGCCTGGCGCGACCACGAGCGCTGGGCGATCACCGCCGAGATGGTCGCCGCCGGGATGGCCGCCGGGGAAACCGTGTGATTCCCTGTCCGCCATGGACATCGTCTTCCACCGCAGCGTGCCGGTTTTCCGGATCTTCGACGTGGTCAAGGCCCACGAGTTCTACGTCGATTACCTCGGCTGCACGGTCGACTGGGAGCACCGCTTCGAACCCGGTATGCCGCTCTACACCCAGGTCTCGCGCGGCGACCTCGTGCTGCACCTGTCGGAGCACCACGGCGATGCGACGCCCGGCTCCACGCTCTACACGGAGCTCGGCGGGGTGCGCGCGCTCCACGCCGAACTGGCCGGCAAGGACTATCCGTACCTGCGCCCCGGTCTGGAACAGGACGAGACGGGAACCTCGCTCACCCTGACCGACCCCTTCGGGAACCGGCTGCGCTTCAACGAGCCGGGCGACGGGACGTCCCGGGACAGCACGCCTAGCGGGACTTGCGGTTGATCTTCATGGTGTCCATGTCGGTGGCCGTGGACCGCAGTTCCCGCCAGCCGAGGCCGGCGGCCTTCAGCGCACGTTCCGCCTTGTCCTCGGCGAGCGCGGCCGCCATCTCCTCGCCGTCCGCCGCGTCCGAGACGATGACGAAGCGGTAGCTGAAGGAGTGCAGCGCCCTGTCGTACACCAGGGAGCCCTCGGGCGTGAACCGGTGCTGTGCCAGGCCGTGGTCGTCCACCTCGGCGAGCAGCTCGGCCCGCGACTGCGGCGTGAGATCATCCCACTTGCCGCGGACGATGACTCGGTAGGTGTGCTGGGTCGCCATGGGGCCGTGGTCCGTTCTGCCGTTCGCCGGTGAGCCGAGCCCACAGGCTATGTCGGCGGATCTTCCGAGGCCTCCCCTTTTTCCGTGCGCCTGTGTGACGATCCCCGTATGCGCCGGACCGTACTGATCGATGCCCCTTCCAACCTGGGCCTGCGGCCGCCCGCGCCCGGCACCGTCCCCGGCTGCTACAAGCTCGCGGGCGCGCTGCGCGAACAGGGGCTGCTGCGGCGCTTGGGCGCGCTGGAGGGCGGTGTGGTGGTGCCGCCGCGCTACGACCTTGGGGAGTGGCGGGAGGGAGACGGAGACTTCAACGCCCCCGCCCTCGCCGCCTATACGGGCAAGCTCGCCACGCGCGTCCAGGAGCACGTCCGCAGCGGTGACTTCCCGGTGGTGCTGGGCGGGGACTGCAGCATTCTGCTCGGGGTGGTGCTCGCGCTGCGGCGGCTGGGGCGGTACGGCGTGGCCTACCTCGACGGGCACGGCGACTTCCGGCACCCGGGCAATACGGCGGTCTCCGGTCCGCTCGGTGCCGCGGCCGGGGAGGGCCTGGCGCAGATCACCGGGCGCGGGCAGGCGGACCTCACCGATATCGAGGGGCTGCGGCCGTACGTCCGCGACGAGGATCTGCGCGCGCTGGGCCTGCGCGACGCCGACGAGGACCAAGAGGAGTTGACCGCCCTCGGCATCGGCCACGCCCCGGTCGGCGAGATCCGCCGTCGCGGCCCGGAGACGGTGGCCCGCGACGTCCTCGCCCACTTCGCGCGCTCGCCCCTCGACGGCTTCTGGATCCATCTCGACGCGGACGTCCTCGACCCGTCCGTCATGCCGGCCGTCGACAGCCCCGACCCGGGAGGCCTGCTCCTCTCCGAACTCCGCGCGCTGCTGGACCCGTTGGCCGCCTCGCCGCGTTGTGTCGGCATCAACGTCACCATCTACGACCCGGACCGCGACCCCGAGGGGACCGGCGCGGTGCTGCTCGCCGATCTCCTTGAAGACCTCTTTGCGCAACCCTGACCCCACCCGGCGGCGAGGAGCCCTGTGCAGCGGGGCGATCACGCGGTTCCCTGGTCAACAGGAGGCCGCCGCAGCCGGGGTGGCCCGGTCCAGCATTGCGAGGCAGCCGTGGCCACGAGAGTGCGACGCAACACCCTGACCCTCCCCGCAGCCCCCCTCGGCCCCGACAACCCCCTCCCCGCGCTGTGCGTCGGCCAGGACCTGCACCGCATCGAGACCCGGGACGCCCACCTGCCCGCCGATATGGCACGGCAGATCGACGGTGCGCCGCTGCGCTCGATCCTGCCGACGCGGATGCGCGACGGCTATGGCCGCACCCGCCGCCCCACCGGCCTCGACGCGCTGGTCATCGAGAACGACCGGCTGCGCGCCACCGTCCTGCCCGGCCTCGGCGGCCGGGTGTACTCCCTGCACCACAAGCCCACCGGCCGGGAACTGCTGTACCGCAACCCGGTGTGGCAGCCCGCGGCCTTCGCCCTCAACGGCGCCTGGTTCTCCGGCGGCATCGAATGGAACATCGGCGCCACCGGCCACACCACCCTCGCCTGTGCCCCGCTGCACGCCGCCCGTGTCCCGGCGCCGGACGGCGGGGAGATGCTGCGGCTGTGGGAGTGGGAACGGCTGCGCGACCTGCCCTTCCAGGTGGACCTGTGGCTGCCCGACGGCTCCGACTTCCTCCACGTGGGAGTCCGGATCCGTAACCCGCACCCCCACACCGTCCCCGTCTACTGGTGGTCCAACATCGCCGTTCCCGAGGACGAGCGCACCCGTGTCCTGGCCCCCGCCGACGAGGCCTGGCACTTCGGCTACGAACGGAACCTGCGCCGCGTCCCGGTCCCCGGCCTCGACGGCGTCGACCGGACCTACCCGCTGCGCAGCGAGCACCCCGCCGACTACTTCTACGAGGTACCCGACGGCGCCCGCCGCTGGATCACCTCCCTGGACGCCGACGGCCGCGGCCTGGTGCAGACCTCCACCGACACCCTGCGCGGCCGCAAGCTCTTCCTGTGGGGCGCCGGCCGGGCCGGGCGGCGCTGGCAGCAGTGGCTCACCGAGCCGGGCACCGGCGGCTACGCCGAGATCCAGGCCGGTCTGGCCCGTACGCAGCTGGAGCAGGTACCGCTCGACGCGGGTGGGGAGTTCACCTGGCTGGAGGCCTACGGGCCGCTGGCCGCCGACGCCGCGACCGTGCACGGCGCGGACTGGGGCGCGGCCCGCCGAGAGGTCGCGGCCCGGCTGGAAGCCGCCCTGCCGCGCGCGGACGTCGATGCCGCGTACGCCGCCTGGCTGCCGTACGCCGACCAGGAACCGAAGGAGCCGCTGGCCACCGGCTCCGGCTGGGGCGCGCTGGAGACCGTCCGCGCGGGTCTGGAACTGCCCGGTACACCCTTCGACGCGGCCACGCTGGGCGCGGAGCAGGAGCCCTGGCTGACACTGCTCAGAACCGGGGACCTGCCGGCCGGCCGCCCGGTGCCAGGACCGGCGCTGGTCGGGCCGGCCTGGCGCGATCTGCTGGAGTCCGCTCCCTCGGGCGCGGCCACCGACTATCACCTGGGGCTCGCCCAGTGGCACGCCGGCGACCGCGCCCAGGCGGTCCGCAGCTGGGAGCGTGCGCTCGGGCACGGTGGCGCGGGGGCTCTGCCGCTGTACTGCCTGGCCGTCGCCGAAGCGGAGGCGGGTGAGACCGGCCGCGCCGCGGACCGCTACCTGCAGGCCTGCGACGAAGCGGCGCGGGCGGCAGCGGAGCCGGGCCAGGATGCGCGGGAGTGGCGGGCGGTGTGCTCCGCCCTCGTCCGGGAGGCGGTGCCCGTGCTGCTCGCGGCCGGCCGTACCGACGAGGCGGCGCGGCTGCTGGCGGCCCTGCCGCAGCCCGGTCCGGCCGACGGCCGCTTCCGGTTGCTGACCGCACAGGTGCTGCTCGCCCAGGGGCAGCCGTCCGCCGCCCGGGAGATCTTCGACGCCGGCTTCGAGATCGCCGCGCTGCGGGAGGGCGAGGAGGCGCTGGCCGACACCTGGTACGCCATCGCCGAGCGGCTGGTCGCGGGCGGCGGACCGGTCACCGAACAGGTCCGCGCCGAGGCCCGTTCCCGGCATCCGCTCCCGGAGCGGTACGAGTACCGGATGCGGCCGGTGTAGCCGCTCGGTCCGCGGGGCGGTACCTGCGCCGCCGGCCCTCGTCCCGCCGTCACCCTGGTGGCTCGGCCGCCCGCCGTCACCCCGGCGGCTTGTCGGGCACCGCCGTCCGTCACCGCCGTCCGTCACCGCGGCCCGTCACCGCCGCGGCGCCCCGGTCGTCGCACGCCGCGTACGCCGATTCGGTGACCTTCCGCGACCCTGGAATGATCCCCGGTCGTCACGCGTTGTGACGGTCATGAAAGCAATCATCGCAAAGAGCTACGGCGGCCCCGAGGTCCTCGAACACACCGACCGCCCCGATCCGAAGGTGGGCCCGGACTCCTTCCTGATCCGGGTCAAGGCGGCCGGGGTCAACCCGGTGGACTGGAAGATCGTCGCCGGCTATCTGGACCCGATGATGGACGTGCACTTCCCGCTCATTCCCGGGTGGGACGTGGCGGGCGTGGTCGAGGCGGTGGGCGCGGACGCCACGGAGTACGCGGTCGGCGACGAGGTCATCGGCTATGTGCGCAGGGACGAGGTGCAGCAGGGCACCTACGCCGAGTTGGTCGCCGCGCCGGTCAGGACGCTGGCGCGCAAGCCCGCCTCGCTCAGCTGGCAGCAGGCCGCCGGACTTCCGCTCGCCGGCCTGACGGCCTATCAGTCGCTCAAGCGGGTCGACGCGAAGGCGGGCGAAACGGTCCTGGTGCATGCCGCAGCAGGAGGTGTCGGCTCCCTCGCCGTCCAGATCGCGGTGGCACGGGGCGCCCGCGTCATCGGCACGGCGAGCGAGCGCAACCACGACTTCCTGCGCTCCCTGGGCGCCGAGCCGGTCACCTACGGTGACGGTCTCGCCGACCGGGTGCGGGCTCTGGCGCCCGAAGGCGTCGACGCGGCCGTGGACTTCGTCGGCGGTGGCGCCGTGGAGGTCTCGCAGGAACTCCTCAAGGACCGCAGCCGGGTGGCGTCGATCGCCGACGGTGAGGCCAGGAACAAGGGCGGCCACATGGTGTGGGTGCGCCCGGACACCGCCGATCTGACCGCCCTCGGCGCACTCGCGGACGCCGGAAAGCTGACCGTGCCGGTCGAGGTGATCTTCCCGCTCTCCGAGGCCGCCGAGGCGTTCCGGCGGAGCATGGCCGGGCGGACCCGCGGCAAGATCGTCCTTGAGGTGTCCTGACCTCGGCCGGTGCGCAACTGCCGATAGATGCAGTGGGAGTGGGGCGCGATGGGAGTGGGACCGCCGCCCCCGGACAGAGGCGGCGGCCCGCACCGCTGTGATGACGGCATGTCGGGGCCGTGACCGAGGACGAGGCGAGTCGCTTACCTCTGACGGGTCAGTCGCTGACCTCTCCGACGACAAAGCGGCGAGCCTCACGGCGGCCTGCGTAGCGTTCCTTGCGGTTGCTCTGCCGAGCCATCTGCTGGCGCTCCTTGACGCAGCCGCGCACACTGCACCCCGAACAGCAGGTGCGACGGAACAGCAGCGCGCCGGGGTGCTCCCACCGGCAGCGAGTGTCCGGCGCCTCTCCCGTTCCCGTCGGGTCCGGCGGCAGATCACAGGCACCGTAGCGGTGATCGTGGACAGGCCGCGGGTTGTGCTCCGCGTAGCGCACCCACAGCGGCTTCGTCCTGTCCGTACGGGACATCTCGTTCCTTCCGGAACCGCCGCCCGGGCTCCGGACCTTCCGGGCGGGCGGCTAGGTTCGCCACTTCACGGCGACACGCTCCTTCCTTCGTCTGTGGCACCGGCCGGGCATCTCGGCTCCGGCCGGGCGGATTCAGCGCCCCTTGTGCCGGACCCGGTGGATCCACCAGGGCAGCTACCGCAACCACGGCAACCACGGCAACCACGCCATCTACGGCAACCGGCCACCGCCAGGCCCTCCTTGGTTCGGCGGGCACGGCAGTGCAGGGGTGCCCTCCACGGGAGTGGAAAGCCTTCCAGGCTATCGGCAACTCACTTCGCGTGCATGGAGTTTGCCGATCTTGCCGTCGCGAGGAGCGTTACACCGACGACGGAGCCGTGCGGTCCAGGAATTCCCTTACCGTCACACCCAGCTCCGCCTGGTGCGTGAGGTAGAAGTCGTGGTGCCCGTCGATCGTCACGACCTCCGTGCCGGGCCGGCGACGCACCATCTCCTCGGCGTGCCGGCGCGGGACGACCGGACTGCGCCCGCCCCGCACGACCATCAGCGGCTGCTTGGCGGCGGTGAAGTCGTCCCACCAGTCGCCCCGGACGGCGGCCTTGGTGGCGTGCACTTCCTCCGCCCGCCACAGGAACCGCCAGCCCTCCGGTTCCTCCACCGCGCTCTCGGTGAAGTGCCGGGGCTCGTCCGCAAACGCGAGTGCGTCCAGCATCGCCCGCATGCTCGGGAAGCGCGTCGGCAGCGCGAGCAGTTGATCGTCGCCGAGCGGCGCCCGGTACTCCGCCGGAAAGTCCACCACGACCACGGCCGCGACCAATCCCGGTCGCTTCGCGGCCAGTTGATACGCGGTGATGCCGCCGAGTGAGTGTCCGACGATCGCCACGGGGCCGAGGCCGAGGTGTTCGACGAGCGCCGCCGCATCGCCGATATAGCCCTCCCGCCCGTAGTCGTCGGGGTGGTCGGAGAGTCCGTGGCCGCGCTGGTCGAGCGCGATGAGCCGGTATCCGGGGCCGAGGTGGTCGGCGAGCCCGAGCAGGGACCGGCCGCGTCCGTAGGCGCCGTGCAGTGCGAGGACGGGGCGGCCGGTGCCACCCAGGTCGAGGTAGGCGAGCCGTATGCCGTCCGGGGTGCGGAAGTACTGCGTGGTTGCCGTCGTCATGACTTTGACTCTAACAGAGGTACCTCTATTAGAGTCATGACTTTTAGAGGCATCTCTACTAGAGGCATAGCCCCCGCCGCGGCTACTGTGGACCGCCACGACGACCGCGAAGTACGCACCTCGGAGGCCCGGTGCTCACCCTCTGCATCCTCGGATTCCTCGACGAGGAACCCCTGCACGCCTACGACCTGCGCGCCCGCATCTCCGGCCTCAGCGGCCATGTGCGTCCCGTGAGCGACGGAGCTCTCTACCCCGCCATCAAGCGACTGGAGGCCGCCGGGCACCTCACCCGCCACACCGAGCCCGGCGAACGTGCCACACCCCGCCAGGTCCTCACCCTCACCGCATCCGGACGGGCCGAATTCCTGCGCCGGCTACGCGAGCCCGCCGACCTCGAGATCACCGACCGCAACTCCTTCTTCATCCTGCTGGCCTTCCTCGGCCGGCTGCCCGACCCGGCAGACCAGGCCCGCGTACTACGCCGTCGCCTCGCCTTCATGGACGAGCCCGGCAGCTACTTCTACGAGGACGGCCGCCCGCTGCGCGCCCGCGACATGACCGACCGCTTCCGGCGCGGCATGCTCCACCTCGCCCACGCCACCAGCAAGGCCGACCGCGCCTGGCTGGAGCGCACCGTCGGAGAGCTGGCAGCCGACATCTAAGGGCTGCCCCGGTCCTCTTGGGCTCCCTCGGGCCTGTCCGATGGCCAGGACCGGAACGGCAGAGCCGGAAGGCAGGGTGGAAGGGCAGAGCCGCAAGGGCAGAGCCGCAAGGGCAGAGCCGCAAGGGTGGGGCCGGAGAGGTAGAGCTGGAAGCGCGGAGTCGGGAGGGCCGGGGCGCCGGATAAGGTCGTCCGACCGGATCCTCGTACGACAGGAGACCGCCGTGACGGCTGCGGTAGTGGGCTTTGCGCTGTTCGCCCTGGTGATGACGATGACTCCCGGCCCGGACACCCTGTTGGTGCTGCGTAACTGCGTGCGGGGCGGACGGCGTACGGGGGCGGCCACGGCCGTCGGCGCCGCGCTCGGTTCGCTCGCCTGGGCGGTCGCCGCGGCGGTCGGGCTCGCGGCGGCACTGCAGCGGTGGGATGCGGCGTTCACCGTCGTACGGCTGGCCGGCGCGGCCTATCTGGCGCTGCTGGGCGCGCAGGCGCTGTGGGCCCACCGGCGGTCGGGCGCGGTCGCCGGGTCCGGGGACGCGCCCTCGGCGGCGCCACCGGACTGCTCCGCCGCGCGCCTGGGACCGGTGCGGGCCTTCCGGCAGGGGCTGTTGAGCTGTCTGCTCAACCCCAAGGTCGGCATCTTCTTCGTGGCCGTGGTGCCGCAGTTCCTGCCCGACGGGCACTCGGTCCTGGGGGCGACGCTGTTCCTGGGCGCGATCGATGCCGCCATCGCGGCGGGCTGGCTGCTGCTGGTCGTCGTCTGCGCCGGCCGACTCCTGGAGCGGCTACGCCGGCCCCGCGTCCACCGCAACCTGGAGCGCGCGACGGGCGGGGTGCTCCTTGCGCTCGGGGTAGGGACGGCGGCAGAGACCGTCGGGGGGTAGAGGGGGCGGGGGCCTTGCGCTCTTACCTGCACGCCGCCACCCGTGCCTAGGCCTCCGCCTCCTGCTTCCGGTCGACGTACTCGAAGATTGAGCCGTCCGGGTGGCGGGCGACCAGATTGCGGCCGATGGGTGTCGGCAGCGGACCGGCGACGATGTCCGCGCCGACGGCCCTCAGATCGGCCACCGCGTCGTCCACATCCTTGACGGCGATGGTCGCTGTGATCTTCCGCAGCACCGACAACTCCGCTTCGGGACCGCTCATCAGGAAGAAGCATCCGACGGCCGCGACCGCCACTCCGCCGCGCTGGAAGCGGACCGCTTCGGCGCCGGTCAGCCGTTCGTAGACGCCGACCGCCGCATCGAGATCGCCGACGCACACCCGCAATGAGGTCCCGAGAATGTCCATACGGGCAACCCTAGTTGGATGGTCCGCAGGTACGCGATCACTTGGTCGTCATCGACCGCTCTCCGTCGGGTCTTGTGACGAGTGGGTGCCCAGGGCGACGGAGCCTGACCCCGGGGCGACGGAGCCTGCCCCCCGGGTCTGTGGCGCGGCTCCTGGCCCGCGGCTCGCGTGCCGGAGCCCTGCCCCGGGGCGGCGGTGCAGGTCACCCGGGCCCGCCGGACCCCGCCGGCAGGGCCCGGGGACCTGTCACTCCGGTCGTCCCGGCTGTCCCGCTCGTCCCAATCGTCAGACGCGGCAAAGGATCTCGCCGTGCAGGATGCCGAACCAGCCGTCCTCCTCGGCGCCCCATGCCCGCCAGACCTGGGCGATCCGGTCCAGTTGTTCCGTTGTGGCGTGCCCGCCGTCCACCGCGATCCGCGCGTAGGAGGAGCTGACCGTACGCTCCGCCCACAGCTCGCTCCACCAGGAGCGCTCCTGAGGGGTGTGGTAGCACCAGGTGCCCGCGGTGGCGGTGATCGCGTCGCGGGTGAAACCGGCCTGCCGTGCCCAGGCGTGCAGCCGGCGTCCGGCGTCCGGTTCGCCTCCGTTGGCGCGGGCCACCCGCAGATACAGCTGCAGCCAGTCGGCCATCCCGTCGACCTCCGGGTACCAGGTCATGGCCGAGTAGTCCGAATCCCGGACGGCGACGATCCCGCCGGGCTTGGTGACCCGGCGCATCTCGCGCAGCGCCTGGACGGGGTCGCCCACGTGCTGCAGCACCTGATGGGCGTGCACCACGCAGAAGGTGTCATCGGGGTAGTCCAGTGCGTGGACATCGCCGACCGCGAAGCGGACGTTCGTCAGGCCCCGGTCGGCGGCGGTGGCGCGCGCCTGCCGCAGTACGTCCGGTGCGTGCTCCAGGCCGGTGACCTGACCGTCCGGCACCAGGGCCGCCAGGTCGGCGGTGATGGTGCCGGGGCCGCAGCCGACGTCCAGGATCTGCATGTGCGGCCGCAGCGAGTCCCGGAGGTATCCGGCCGAATTGTCGACGGTGCGCCAGGTGTGGGAGCGCAGAACGGACTCGTGGTGGCCGTGGGTGTAGACAGCGGATTCCTGCGGCATGACCGGCTCCTTCGCATGCGGGGGAGCGGTGGCCGGGGTGCGCGCGGCATCCCGGCCACCGCCCCGGCGGCCGCACGTACCCCGCGCGGCCGCTCTGCGGCGTGGTGATCACACCGTACGCCGCAATCTCGCATCATGAGAGTGTGGTCTCATTATTCGGGCAGGAGGCGGTAGACCGTCAGCGCTTCGTTCTGCTTGTCCAGCGTCAACTCTGCCGGAGCGGGGGCCACTTCACCGTCGAAGGCCAGCGTCGTGCCCTCCGGGAGCCCGCTGATCCGCAGTCGGGACAAACGCGCCTCACCGAGCACCGGAGAGCTGCGCGGGGTGCCCAACAGGGCCGCGGCGAGCAGCCGGGTGCGGGCCAGCCGGCCACCGTGCACCACCCGCACATCGAGCACCCCGTCCGCCAGGTCGTGCCGGCGCACCGGAGCGAACCCCAGCCCCCGGTACTGACAGTTGCCGGCGAACAGCAGCCACACGGCCCGCCGCTCGCCATTGATCGTGAGGGTCAGCGGCTCGGCGGTGCGCAGCACCTCCCACGCCGCGAGCACCCCCGCGGGCCAGGCGCCGATCTTCCCGGCCCACCGCTCCCGGATCCGCACCAGCTCCGGATACGCGCCGATCGAGAAGGTGTTGAGGAAGTGCCGCGCCTCCGGATGCGGCCCGGCCCGGAAGCGCGCCACGTCCACCGCGACGGCCTCACCGGTCTCCACGGCGCGTGCCGCCGCCGCATAGGTCTCGATCCCGAGGTCGTACGCAAAGTGGTTCAGGGTGCCGCCGGGCAGCACCGCGAGCGGCAGCCCGTGCCGGAGCGCGACCTCCGCCGCGGCATTGACCGTGCCGTCCCCGCCGAGCACTCCCAGCGCACCGCCCAGTGCCTTGGCTCGCTCCGCGGCATCTTCCAGGGCCTTGTCCAGAGGCTCCCCGTCCGGCCCGCTGCACACCGTCACCTCGGCCTGCGGCAGCACCCCGTGCACCTCCTCGGCGCGGTCCGGGCCGGGGCCGGTGCGCTGTCCCGAGCCCTGGTTCGCCACCACGACCAGCCCCCGGCCGCCCGGCAGCGCGGGCGCCTCGGCGCGCGGCCGGGCGGGCGGCGCCAGCTGGGCGCGGGTCGGCGCGAAACCCCGGACCGCGAACGCCGCACCGGCCCCCAGCGCGGCACCCGCCAGCACATCACCCGGATAGTGCACGCCCGTATAGACGCGGGAGAACGCCACGGAGGCGGCGACCGGCGCCAGCGCCAGGCCCCACCACTTGTTCTCGAAGGCCACACCGGTCGCGAAGGCCACCGCCGAGGCCGCGTGCCCGGACGGGAACGAGGAGGTGATGGGCTGACGGTGCAGCTGCCGTATGACCGGTACCGCCTCCAGCAGCGGTCGCTGGCGCTGCACCGAGCGCTTGCCGAGCGTGTTCACCGTCGCCGACGCCACGGCCAGCGAAGCCACCCCGCGCAGCGCCGCCCGGCGCATCGGCCGGCCGCCCATCGCGGCCGCGCCGGCCGCGATGCCGAACCACAGCAGTCCGTGGTTGGCGCTGCGGGTCAGCTTGGGCAGGACCCGCTGTGCGCCCGGCCATTCGCGGGAGGCGATGAGGTGGAAGGTCCGCCGGTCGAGTTGGGGAAGTAGCGATCGCATGCGCCCTCTTGTACCCCAGACTCGCCGTAACAGGCAGGAAGGGGCTGATGGGGGGCGGTGCGCGGCGTTCGCGGGGTGGCGCGGGGCCCCTTGCGGCGGGGTGGTGCGTCGCCGTGGCGGGGCGGTCCGTGTGCCCCGTCCGCCCCCCGCCCCGACCATCCATGCTTCGCTGTCGGGATGATCAGGAAACGGCGCGACACCGACCTCGACGCCTGTGTGGCGCTCCTGGCCGAGGTGCACACCCACAGCGGCTATCCGCACCACTGGCCGGACGATCCGGCGCGCTGGCTGGCCCCCGACTCGCTGACCGCCGCCTGGGTCGCCGAGACGGACGGCACGGTCGTCGGCCACGCGGCGCTGTGCGGAGTCGAGGTCAGCCGGTTGTGTGTGGCACCCGCCGCCCGCGGCGCGGGCCTCGGCGGACGGCTGCTGCGCACCGTCGAGACGGCGGCGGCCGCCCGTGGACTGCGCCCCGTACTGGAGGTGAAGGCCACCGACACCGCGGCCATCGGCCTCTACGAGCGGCTGGGCTGGATCCGCCGCGCCACCGAGCGGCAGGTGTGGGGCGGCGGTGAGGTGGTGAGGGTGCATCGCTACGAGTCCGCCGCGGCGGACCCGGGGCATTGAGTGCGGGTCCCGCCCCGCGCTGACGTGTCGCCCCGCCGCCACCCCCGCCATCTGCCAAGGTGGTCGGGGCCCTAGGGGGCATCCCCCTCGGGCGAGGTCTCCCTCGGGCGAGGGCCCACGATCGACCCGCCGTCGTGGAGTGGAGGTAACGGATGCAGCGGACCGCCCCGGATCCGGAGCGGGAGCCGGAACCGGATCCGCCGGAGGGCCTGCCGGTCCTGCCGGCGCTCGCCGCGTACCTCTCCGCGGCAGCGGACCGCACCGAGGCCGAGCCCGCAGGCGGCAGCGCGCCACTGCGCACCGCCGCCTGCGGCTACTGGGAACGCCGCGGCCTGGCCACCACCCCCGACCGGGTCCTCGCCGCCCCCGGGGCGCCGGCCCTGCTCCTCGCGCTGTACGCCGCGACCGACGGGGCGGTGGTGCTGCCGCGGCCCTGCTCCGAGTGGTACGCGCCGCCTGCCCGGCTGCTCGGGCGGCCGGTGCATCTCGCGCCGGTACCGGCGGAATCGGGCGGTGTGCCCGACCCGTTCGCGCTGCTGGAGACCGTTCGCCGAGCCCGGATGCACGGCGACAGCCCGCGCGTCCTGGTGCTGTCCGTCGCCGACGAAACGACCGGCACCGGCCCTGCGCCCGAGCAACTGCACGAGGTCTGTGAAGCGGCGGCGCAGGAAGGGCTGTGGATCATCAGCGACGAGACGCGCCGCGATCTGCTGCACGACCCGCATGACACCGTGCTGCTCAGCCCCGCCGAGATGCTGCCGGGCGAGGCCGTGGTGCTCACCGACCTGCGGGCCACGCTGGTCCCCTCCTCCTGGCCGGCCGCGCTGGCCCGCTTCCCCGGTACCGACCGCGGAGCCGTCCTGCGGGCGGCCACCCTGGACGCGCTCACCGCGGTCCCGGTGCCGATTCCGGGGCCGGTCGGCTGCGCTGTCACCCATGCGCTCGGCGAACCCGACGAGGTGCGCGCCCGTACGGCCACCGCCGCCCGGGTGTACGGCATCCTCGCCGCGGCGCTCCACCACACCATCACGGAGGCCGGCGCCCTCTGCCGCCCGCCGCACTCCGGCAGCTATCTCTACGCCGACCTCGAACCGCTGCGCCGGCCGATGGCAGCCCGCGGAACCGTGGAATCCCGCGCGCTGGAGCGGAAGTTGGCGCCCTGGGGGGCGCGTGGCGGACACCGCTTCGGCGACCCGCCGGGTGCCCTGCGGGTACGGCTCGGCGTCGAGGCGCTGCTCGGCGCCGACCGGGAGCTGCGGCAACGCGTCCTGGCCGCGCCGGACCCGCTGGAACTCCCGCACGTCACCCAGGCGTTGACCGCCCTGTCGCGGGCGCTGGCCGGACTGACGACGTCCGCCGACGGCTGATCACCGCCGGGCCCCGCCCGCCCGCCGCCGGGTCCCGCAGCCGCCCGCCGGCTCCCGCCCCGCCGCCGGCTCCCGCCCCCACCGCGGCCCGCAGCCCGCCAGATCCCGCCGGATACGACCTGGACCTCGGTCTGCGGTGGTCAGGCGGGAACGTTCACGGCGGCAGCACGGCCGACCGGATGCAGTGCGGCGTACTCCAGGGGCGCCGACGGATCGATCGAGACATCCAGCGGCGCCGGTTCGGCGCCCGCCCGGACCAGCAGATCCCCGATGGCGGCGATCATCGCGCCGTTGTCGGTGCACAGCCGCAGCGGCGGCACCCGCAGGGTGATCCCGGCGGCGGCGCAGCGCTCCTCCGCCAGGCTCCGGACCCGGGAGTTGGCGGCCACCCCGCCCACCACGACGAGGGTGCCGACGCCGTGGGTGGTGCAGGCGGCCACCGCCTTGCGGGTCAGGACGTCGGCAACCGCCTCCTGCAGCCCGGCCGCTCCGTCCGCCACCGGCAGGGCCCGGCCGCGCTGCCGCTCCGCCCATCGTGCGGCGGCGGTCTTCAGCCCCGAGAACGAGAAACCGTAGGGATCATCACGAGGCCCGGTCAGCGGACGCGGGAAACGCACGGCCCCCGCGTCGCCCTCGCGCGCTGTCCGGTCGATGGCCGGCCCGCCGGGGTAGGGGAGCCCGAAGACCCGGGCGACCTTGTCGAAGCACTCGCCGGCGGCGTCGTCCAAGGTGTCGCCGAGGTGCACGATCGGGTCGCGGGCCAGGTCGCGGACGAGCAGCAGCGAGGTGTGGCCGCCGGAGACGATCAGCACCACGCAGGGATCGGGCAGCGGACCGTGCTCCAGGGTGTCGGCTGCGACATGGCCCGCCAGATGGTGCACCCCGTACAGCGGCACGTCCAGCGCGTACGCCAAGCTCTTCGCCCCGGCCAGCCCGACCTGGAGCGCACCGGAAAGCCCCGGCCCGGTCGTCACCGCGACCGCCCCGACATCCGACATCCGCAGCCCGGCCTCGTCCAGCGCCCGGTGCATCACCGGGGTGAACGAGTGGCCATGGGCGCGGGCCGCGATCTCCGGCACCACGCCCCCGAACCGGGCGTGCTCGTTCATGCTCGACGCCACGGCGTGCCCCAGGAGCCGGCCGTTCCGCACCAGGCCGGCGCCCGTCTCGTCACAGGACGACTCGATGCCCAGCACCACGGGTGTCCCACGCATGCCGTTCTCCCTTCGCACACCGCGGCTCTGCGGCCAGGGTAATTGCTTATTGCGATTGACTATCTATTGCACATGATATGCAATAAGTGGGCCCATTCAGGGAATCCTGCCGTCCGCCTGAGAGACCGCAGATCTTTCACCTGAAGGCCCCTGTGACGCGAGCATTCACGGCGATTTTGAAGCGTGCCGCCGATCCGGTGACCATGTGCACCGGTCCGGCGCACCGGACAGCCTGGCACGACGAGAGATGCGCCCCACATGCACCGCAGCCCTGCCGCTCAGCCCCCCGAGACCGGCTCTGACCTGCACACTCAAGGCAAGTCACCGTTTCGGATGAGCCTGTTCACCGCCACCTGTCTGGTGATGGGAAACATCATCGGTGGCGGCATCTTTCTGTTGCCGGCTTCGGTCGCCCCGTTCGGCACCGTCAGCCTGGTCGCCTTCGGCGCGCTGACCATCGGTGCCCTCGCCCTCGCCCTGGTCTTCGGGCGGCTCGCCGAGCGCCACCCGGACACCGGAGGCCCCTACGTCTACGCGCGCGAGGCGTTCGGCGACTTCGCCGGATTCCTCTCCGCATGGTCGTACTGGACCATGACCTGGGTCAGCAACGCGGCGCTCGCGGTCGCCATCGTCGGCTACGTCCACGTCCTGCTCCCCGGCCACCCCTCGCGCGGCGCCGACCTCGTGATCGCCCTCGGCGCGCTCTGGCTGCCGGCCGTCGCCAACTTCGCCGGCACCCGCTACGTCGGCCTGGTGCAGACGATCTCCACCGTCCTCAAGTTCATCCCGCTCCTCTTCATCGCCGTCGTCGGCCTGTTCTTCTTCGACCCAGCCAACCTCGGCCCGTTCCACGAAGGCAGCGGCAGCGTGGCCGGCGGGATGTCCGCGGCCGCCGCGATCCTCCTCTACTCCTACGTCGGTGTGGAGTCCGCCGCGATGAGCGCGGGCGAGGTCCGCGACCCGGAGCGGAACGTCGGCCGGGCCACCGTCCTCGGCACCATCGGCTCCGCCGTCGTCTACCTCCTGGGCACCGTCGCCGTCTTCGGCACCGTCACCCACGACAAGCTGGTGAAGTCCCAGGCGCCGTTCTCCGACGCGGTGAACGCCATGTTCGGCGGCCACTGGGGCGGCACGGTCGTCGCGCTCGCCGCCGTCGTCTCGATCATCGGCGCCCTCAACGGCTGGACCCTGATGAGCGCCCAGTCCCCGTACGCCGCCGCCAAGGACGGGCTGTTCCCCGCGCCGTTCCTGACCAAGCGGCGCGGTGTCCCGACCTTCGGCGTCCTGGCCGCCGGCGTGCTGGCCAGCGCCCTCACGGTGATCAACTACCTCATCGGGTCCGGCGGCGTCTTCGAGATCCTCGTCCTGATCACCACCTTCTCGGCGACCGTCCCCTACCTCCTCGCCGCCGGCGCCCAGGTCTACTTCCTGCTCACCGGCCGCCGCGACCAGGTCCGCCCCGCCCGCTTCGCCCGCGACCTGACCCTCGCCCTGACCGCCTTCGGCTTCACCTTCTGGCTCGTCGCCGGCGCCGGCTACGCCGCGATCTACCAGGGCGTGCTCTTCCTGTTCGCCGGCATCCTGGTCTACGCCTTCATGGCGGCCCGGCGTACGGCGCGGCAGGCGGAGACCGCGGAGACCCTGGGCACGGCGGAGACCGCGGACGCGACGGACTCGGCGGACGCGGCGGACACGACTGCTCCCACCGCCACGACTGCCCCCACGGCCACGACTGCCCCCACGGCCACGACGGCTGTGCCTACGCCCGCGGCGTCCGAAGTGGTTCCCCCACCCGCCGCAAGTGCCGCAGCGCCTCCGCGTACGACCTGATCAGCCCCGTCTCGTGGTACGGGACACCGATCTCGGCGCAGTAGGCGCGCACGATCTCCTGTGCACGGCGTAGATGCGGCGTCGGCATGCTGGGGAACAGGTGGTGCTCGATCTGGTAATTGAGCCCGCCGAGGAGGAAGTCGGTCAGCACTCCGCCCCGGATATTGCGCGAGGTCAGCACCTGACGGCGCAGGAAGTCCGGCCGTGCGTCACCCGTCAGCGTCAGCATCCCCTTGTGGTTGGGCGCAAAGGTGGACCCCAGATACACACCGAAGACGGCCTGGTGGACGAGGAGGAAGGCCAGCGCCTTACCGGGTGACAGCACCAGGAACAGGGCGGCGAGATACAGGCCGATGTGCGTCAGCAGCAGCGTCGCCTCGCTGCCCCAGTGCTTCATGGTGGGCGACCGCAGCGCACGGATGCTCGCCACCCGCAGATTGAACCCTTCCAGCGTCAGCAACGAGAAGAACAACTGCGCCTGATAACGGCCGATGAGGCGGGGCAGCCCCTTGGCGGCCCGCGCCTGGTCCTGCGACCACACCAGGATGTCCGGCGCGACATCCGGGTCCAGCTCCTCATGGTTGGGGTTGGCGTGATGCCGGGTGTGCTTGTCCATCCACCAGCCGTACGACATGCCCACACCCAGGTTGCCGAAGAGCCGCCCGCCGATCCCACTGGGCCGACGCCGACGGAACACCTGCATATGCGCCACGTCATGGGTGACCAGCGCCATCTGCCCGAAGACGAACGCCAGGAACACGGCCACGGCCAGTTGCCACCAACTGTCGCCCAGCGCGAAGAACACCACCCAGCCCCCTGCGAACGCCGCGCTCACGGCCGACAGCCGCACCGCGTAGTACCCGGGCCGGCGCTGTAGCAGCCCGGCCGCGACGATGCGCCGCGACAGCCGCGCAAAGTCGCTGCCGACGGGGGTTGCCGTACCGGCGGGGGCTGCCTTACCGGTGGTTGGGGAAGGGGTCTCAAGACTCGTCGTCATACGGACGAGTCTTCTGGCGCGGCGCCCGCCCAGACAGCCGGTTGGCCCCCGTCCGGAGCGCCGGTCCGCCCCCGGGCCGACGGCCGGTCCACCCCCGCATCGATGGCAGGCCCACCCCCGGGTCGACAGCAGGCCCACCCCATGTCCGGGCGGGGGTTACCACCACCGGAGGGGTGCTTGGAGGCCGGGTGCTTGGAGGCCGCGAAACCTCTACGCGAAATCGGCTGCTTCCGGCTCGGAGCCAAGGCCGATGCCGTGCGGCAAGCCATCGCCGTGACCGGCACCCCCACGCCGAACCCCGGACACAAACAGGCGGAGAGCATCGGTGGCCGGCGGCGACAGCGCGGAGTCCCGTAGGTCCGCCACAGGGGTCCAGATCGCCGCGTCGGTGGAACCACCGATCTCGGTCACCGCGGGTGACGCGGACCTGAGGCCGACGGCGTAGAACAGTGCGGTGAGGCGCCAGCTGACTCCGTGTCGCTGAGCTGCGTAGGTCCGCGCGTCGAGCAGTTGAGCAGTAGTGAGTTCGAGCCCTGTCTCCTCCCGGAGCTCACGGCCCAGAGCCTCCACGGGCTGCTCGCCAGGATCGATTCCGCCACCCGGCAGGTGCCACAGCCCTGGCCTGAAGACCGGTGACGCGTCAGACAACCGGGCCACGAGCAACCGGTCGTCCTCCACCGCGATGGCGTATGGCGAAACACGGGTCCGCCCGCGAACATCCACCGCTCCCGCCCCCTCCGCGGCAAAGCCGGCAGGCGGGAACTCCAGCCCTCACGAAGTTCGGTTTGTGCTGCTTAACCCAATGACTGAGCGAGCCCCAGCCGAACGCTCAACTGACCACAGAGCTCCCGGAATCCGAGCGCGGCCGCCACCCGTCGGGAGGCCTCGGGCCGCGCACGCCACTGCGGCAGCAGACCGGCGTCAAGCGCGTGGGCCACCGCCTCGGAGGCCACCCGCCGCGCCAGACCGCGCCCTCTTTGCTGCGGAGCAGTCAGCACACACAGATGCGCCGTCGACACCGGCCACCTCCGATATCCCGCGGCAGCCACGACCTCAGGACCGTCACGCACCACGAACACCGGAGAGTCGATCTCGTCGATGCCGCTCTCGGCCGCATCTTCCGCCCCCGCCAACCCTGCCAACGCCCGCAGGTCACCATGGCCCGGCGGCAAACACCCGGCCGCCGCCCCACCGACCTCAGGGCGGAAGCCGTCTTTCGCGAGGTAGGCGAGCGTGGCGGGGCCGAGTACGTCGACCACGGGCAGCAGCGCCCGGAGCGTGCCGGGGCGCATCAGGGCCTCAACCGACTCCACCTGCGTGTCCGCCACCGCACGACGGAACAGCAGCGCCTGAGCCTCGTCCGGCACCGTGATCACCGCGGCATCGCCCAGCCTCGCGATCCCCGCCCAGCCAGGCGGACACAGCCGTGACGCGGCAGAGACAACGATCACGACCCCGCCGCCCGACGGGAACGACACAGGGGCCTCCGCCACCTGCTCCCAGAGCCTCCGCGCACGGGCCAGTAAGTCGTCTGTCATGACCTGATCCTGCCACTTACCGATCGTGTCAGCACGAGGTGCGGAGATTCCTTAAGTGGACGATGCTGAAGGCGAGTTGGAGCAGGTCGGCTGGAGAAAGGTCAGTTGGAGCAGGGCAAAAGGGTGCCCGGTGCTGTTCCGCGGGTTGCGCGGCGGACAGTGCTCTCATTCGGCCCGGGGAGGCGGCGGACCGGGCTCTCCGTTGGATCCGTTGGTGCCTCCTTACGCGCCCTCCATTCCCTCCGCGCCGGCCTCGCCGGGCCGGCCGACCGCGTCATCGGCGTGCCGGCTGAAGACGGGCAGCGCCCGTACCAGGTCCGGGGGAAGGGCGAGGCCCTGCTCGGAGGACGGGTCGACCGCCATCCACAGGTCGTCCGCCGGCCAGTTCGCGGCCAGGTCGACGACGGGGATGCGGAGCGCGGTCTCCAGGTCGCCCCCGGCTGTCAGCAGGGCATTCTCGGTCGTGAAGACGGGGACGTATCGGTTGCCGTCCTGTTCGATCACCGGCAGGGAGACAGCGCCCTCGGGGCGCTCCTCCTCACCCTCGGCCGGCGGCGCCTGCGGCAGCAGAGCCACACTGGCGGCGAGCTCGACCAGGGCGGCCTGGGTGTCCGCCGCCTCCGCTGCGGACTGTGTGCCGTCGGTGGAAGCCTCTCCGGCGGGGGGCGCGTTTTCGTCTGGGGTCAGGGGGCTCATGGCTTGTCCTCTCGTCGGCGTTGCTCACCGGCCACCCGCTCGACACGGGTCGCGCGGTTGCCGCAGTCGCCGCCGGATGCCGCCCAGCGGCATGGGGCCGGGGCAAGCGTGGCAATACCTCCAAGGCTAAGCCGCCCCACGTTCTCCGCAACGTTCCCGGTCAGGGGACCGGCGATGACCACAATCGGCCTGGTCAGGCGGTTGGTCAGGCTGCTGGTCAGGTGGCCGGCTGGTCGGGCGACGCCTCTCGAGTGCGGTCGGACCGCTGAGCCGGGTGGCGGGTGCGGCGCGTCGTAAACCCGGGCGGACCGCCCCAGGGCGGACGATCGGACAGCCGACGTCATCCGTACGCGAGACGTCATCCGTACACGGAAAGGGTTCACCATGGCCACTACACGTAACGCTCACACCGAGTGGGAGGGCGAGCTCTTCAAGGGCCTGGGGGAGGTCACGCTCGACTCCTCGGGAGTCGGTCACTTCCCCGTGACCTGGGCTTCCCGCGCCGAGGAGCCCAATGGGAAGACCAGCCCCGAGGAGCTGATCGCCGCCGCCCACTCCAGCTGCTTCTCCATGGCCCTGTCGAACACGCTCACCGGGGCCGGCAACCCACCGACGCTGCTCACGACGAAGGCCGCGGTCACCTTCCAGCCCGGCACCGGCATCACCGGAATCCACCTCACCGTGGAGGGTCAGGTACCCGGCATCGACGAGTCCGCCTTCAAGTCCGCGGCCGAGGACGCCAAGGTCAACTGTCCCGTGAGCCAGGCCCTCACCGGCACCACCATCACCCTCACCGCCACCCTGGTCTGACCCCGCGAACGCGACACCCCGCCCCCTCTCCACTCCGGTACGAGGGGGCATTCGTCCACCTGGGCTGATTCGGCGCATGGCGCGCTGGGCTGACGTTCGAGCTCGCCCAACCGGGCCCGCAGATACAGGAGTTCGCCCAAATGCCCGGCAAGGCTCGTGTCCGAGTCCAGGAACCGGGCGAGGAACGCTCAACGTCTCCCAAGCGATCAAAATTGAGGCTTGAAGCTTGAGGAGTATGCGAAGTGCGGATCTACATCAGCGCGGACATGGAAGGCATCACCGGGCTCGTCGACGCCGACGACGTCCAGCCCGGCGGGCGGGATTACGAGCGCGGACGTCTGATGATGGCGGAGGACGTCAACGCCGCTGTCCGCGGTGCCCTGGCGGCAGGTGCCACCGATATCGTCGTCAACGATGCACACGGCCCCATGCGCAATCTGGTGCCCGAGACGCTGCACCCGGAGGCCCGCCTCATCCGCGGCAAGCCCAAGCACATGGGCATGCTCGAAGGCCTCACCCCCGAACACGACGCCATGATCTGCGTCGGCTACCACTCTCGAGCCGGCACGCTCGGCGTGTTGAGCCACAGCTTCATGGGACACGAGATCGAGGACATACGGCTGGACGGCCTGCCGGTGGGCGAGATCGGCCTGACCCACGCCACCGCAGCGACGCTCGGCGTGCCCATGGTGGCCCTCACCGGAGACGACAGCGCCTGCACGGAGACCTTGGCGTGGGACGATTCCGTCACCACCGTTGCCGTGAAGAGTGCACATGACCGCTTCGCCGCGAAGTTACGGCCGGCTGCAGAGGCACACCAAGCGATCGAGGAAGCGGTCACGGCCAGTCTCTCCGCGACGCGGAAAGCGCCCCGGCGCGCCGCGACTTCGGGCTCGTCGACCCTCAGAGTCCGCTGGCAGTCATCCTCGGTGGCATCGACGCTTCTGGGAATCCCCGGAGTCACCTCCGTGGACAGCCGCACCGTCCAGTCGGAAGGCCAACTCCCCACCCTCTACCGCCTCTTCGGCGTATGGATGCGGGTAGCGGCATCCCTTACCGGCCAAGCGCCGTACTGCTGAACATCGCACCTGTCGTGCCCTGCGCACCCGTCGTCCTAGTCCCACGATCAGATGCGGCTGGAGACTCCGGCATGGGTAAGCGGGTGCCCGGAACATCCTGCGGCCGTGGGGAGCACCTTCGCCTGAACGAGCTGGGGCGTGCCCGTCATGTCTGCGGGGGCGCTCTCCTCCGACTGGGACGTCGGTACTGCGGCGCTCAGCCTGGATGAGTGACCGTTGGTCTGTGGCTCCCCGATCGGCTTCCTACGCGCAGGTTGGTTCTTTGACCTGTACCGAAGTCCTGCCCCTGCCGCGTCTGCCATTACCTCCTGGGTAATCGACCCCCATCCCGCCACCCGGCAAGGTGAAGTCATCGGTTCACGGGCCGGCGCACTCCGGCCCGTGAAGCGGTATCGGCAACGGTGGCCGGTATCGGTGCCGTTCGGGTGTCATCAGGAGCAGGGGTACGTCATGACTCAGCAGGAGAAGCAGGGCAAGCAGGAGCAGAAGGTTGTGCAGGAGTCCTCGGGCGCGGGGGAGTGGTACGCGGCGGCGGTTGCACGGTACTTCGAGGCGTGGAATGCGACGGGGGAGGGGGAACGGGGTAAGGCTGTCGCGGCGGCCTTTGGTGAGGATGCCACGTATACCGATCCGTTGGCCGATGTTGCGGGGCACGAGGGGCTGGTGGCGGTTATTGCGGGGGCGCATGTGCAGTTCCCCGGGTTCGTGTTCCGGCAGTTGGGCGGCGTGGACGGGCACCATGACATTGCGCGGTTCGGGTGGGAGCTGGTCAGTGTGGCGGATGGGTCGGCGCCGGTGGCCGGGTTCGATGTGGTGCGGTTGGGGGAGGACGGGCGGATTCGGTCCGTGTGCGGGTTTCTGGACCGGGTGCCGGCGGCAGTCTGAGCCGGTTGTGTGAGCCCGGCGGGTGACCTGTCGTGTGACCCGGCGTGTGCGCCTCTGTCGGGAAGGCCATCGGGGGAGGTCGTCGTCCGGCCCGCCGTCCCGGCCGCCCGCCGTCCCGGCCGCCGCCGTCCAGTCGCGCTGTCCGGTTCCGTTGTCCGGCTCCGCCGTCTGGTCGTCTGAGCTGCCCGACCTGTAGGAGCCGACCCGGCCGCCCGAGCTGCCTCAGCCTTCCGTGTGGCCCGGGCCTTCCGTGACGGCCGGGCCGTCCGTACTGCCCGGGCCGTCCGGTGCGGGTCGGGCTGTCGCGTACGGGCGGCGGTCGTCCCGTACGGTCGGCGGCCGTCCGGCCCGGGCGGCCGCCGACCGCTACAGGCCCGCGTCCCGCAGATACGCCGCCGTTTCCGGATCAGCCGGGAGAAGGGTCTCCACTGCCAGCTCGGAGACGGTCACATCCATCGGGGTGTTGAAGGTGGCGATGGTCGAGATGAAGGACAGGACGGTGTGGTGGTGTTCGAGCATCATGGGGAGGGCGAAGGGGGCGTGTTCGCCGGAGGCTGCTTTCTCGCGGCCGCCCGGGGGGAGGGGGTAGGCGCTCACCTCGTCGTAGAGCGCGCGCAGGCGGGAGGAGCGCATCAGGGCCAACTGGCGTTCCATCTGGGCGAGGAGGTGGCTGCGCCATTCCAGGTAATTGCGGATGCGGGGGGCCAGGCCGTCGGGGTGCATGGTGAGGCGCATGGAGTTCAGTGGGGGCTGGAGGAGGGCGGGGGCGATGCCGTCCAGCAGCAGGGTGACGCCGCGGTTTGCCGCCTGTACGTGGTAGGTCCCGTCGACCACCAGGGCGGGGAAGGGCTCGTAGCCGGTCAGGAGGCGTTCCATGCCGGAGCGCAGAGCGGCCATCGACGGGTCGTCCAGCGGTGTCTCCGGGAAGGTCGGGGCGTAGCCGGCCGCGATCAGCAGGGTGTTGCGCTCCCGTACGGGGACGTCGAGGTGTTCGGCGAGGCGCAGCACCATTTCCTGGCTGGGGCGGGCGCGGCCGGTCTCGATGAAGCTGATGTGGCGGGCGGAGGAGTCGGCACGCAGGGCCAGTTCCAGTTGGCTGATCCGGCGCCGGTCGCGCCATTCGCGCAGCAGGGAGCCCACACCTGTGGTCGTCTCCGGCGAGGACGCCGCAGCAGTTGTCATGGGAGGGACGGTAGCCGAGGGCCGGTGCCGGTGGGTGTACGGGAGCGGCGCGTGCCGTGGGTGCGCGAAAGTGTCGTCGGCGTGCCAGGCTGGAAAGGTCGCGGCCGCCGCGGTCGGGGTCGAGACGTATGCATATACATGCGTAACCAAGCGTATCGGGAACCGGCTCATCGGCGGCCGGCACACGGGGAGAGGCGAACGCCATGACTGCTCAGCTGGAACCGCTCAGCTTCAAGGAGATCGAGGATCGCCTCGCGGAACTGCCCGGCTGGTCCGTCGAGGGCGGGATGCTGTGCCGTGGCTACGCCTTCCACGGGCACTTCCCGGCTGCCGCCATGGTCATCCATATCGCGCAGATCCAGGAGGAGTTGGGCCATCACGCCGATCTGACGCTGGGGTACAACCGACTCGCGGTCTCGGTGAACACCCACAGCATCGGCGGACGGATCACTCATCTCGACTTCGGGCTGGCTCACCGGATCGAGGCGATCGCGCCGGGGCATGGAGCCCGCTGACCCGCCCCCGGAGGTATGGAGCGCGCCGATCCGGGGCGGAGGGGCACGGAGCCCGCTGATCCGCCACCCCGGGACCGCCCCGCGCCGCCCTCAGCTCCCCGAGCGCGGCCGTACCACCACCCGCCCCGCGCGGGCCAGTTCCACATTGAACTGAGCGCCGGACAGCAGCGACAGATGGGAGAACCACAGCCAGATCAGGAACACCACCGGGCCCGCGAGCGAACCGTAGAGCCGGTTGAAGGTGCCGACGTACGAGGTGTAGGCCGCGAAGCCGGCGGAGGAGACCAGCCAGAGGAGTACGGCGACGATGCCGCCGGGGGCCGCTCTGCGCACGCCGCGGGAGCTGGGCGGGCCGGAACGGAACAGCACCATCGCCAGCACCGTGGCCAGGAGCAGCAGCAGCGGCCACTTCAGCAGGTTCCAGGTCGCCTCGCCCGCCTCGCCCAGCCCGACGGCCCGGCCCAGTGCGGTCGCGATCGGCCCGCTCACCAGCAGTGCCACCGCGCTGCTGATCAGCAGGGCCATCAGCAGCAGCGCCGTCATCAGAATCCGCGGTGCCTTGCGCCACGGCGGGCGGTCGTCCTTGGTGCGGTTCATGGCGTGCAGCGCGCGGCGGAAGACGGCCAGATAGCTGCAGGACGACCACAGGGCGCTGACCAGGGCGCCGCCCAGCACCACCCAGGCGGCGGTGCGCTGATGTGCCATGCCGACCAGCGCACGGTGCACGGTCGGGCCCGACTGGGCCGGTGCGATCGACGTGATCTGGTTGATGAGCTGCTCGGTGGCCGCCGGATCGGCGAGACCGATCAGCGACACCGTGACGATCAACGACGGCAGCAGCGCCAGCACCGAGTAGTACGTCAGGCTCGCGGCCCAGTCCGTCACATCGTCGTGCCACACCGACGACGGTGTATGGCGCAGTGCGGTACGGAGCTGGGCCCACGTCGGCAGCGCGGCCGGCTGCCTCGGCCCCGCCGCCCCGAGTGCGCGGTCCAGCAGCGTCCGGTCCAGCCCGCGGCGCATACCGCTCCCGGCCATGTCGTATCCGTCCTCTCCGTCGTATCCGTCGTATTCCGCCCTGCATCATCTCCTGGCACGGATGCCGCCCACGACACGGCTGCCACCGATGACGCGGATGCCGCCGCCGAAGCGTATGCCGCCCACGACGCGGCGACCGTCCGCGGACCCCGGCTACTCGGGCTCAGCTGCTCCGGCCCCGGCTACTCCACCCCGGCTGCGCCACCCCCGCTACTCCAGCCCCCGTGCCCGCTTGAACCGCACCAGCCCGTCCGCCAGGTCCACCACGGGATCCGGATAGTCGCACGCCGCGCGCTCCGGCCCGGTCAGCTTCCACGGCTGGTGCACCGCCGCGCCCGCGAGGCCGGCCAGCTCCGGCACCCAGCGCCGTACGTACTCGCCCTGCGGGTCGAACCGTCTGGCCTGGACGAGCGGATTCAGCACCCGGTTGGGGCGGGTGTCGGTGCCGGTCCCGGCCACCCACTGCCAGTTGAGCTGGTTGTTCGCCATATCGCCGTCCACCAGCCAGTCCAGGAAGTGCCGTGCCCCCACCCGCCAGTCCACGTACAGTGTCTTGGTCAGAAAGCTCGCCACCAGCATCCGCGCGCGGTTGTGCAGCCACCCCTCGTGCAGCAGCTGCCGCATCCCCGCATCGACCACCGGATAGCCGGTGCGGCCCTCCTTCCAGGCCGTCACCTCGGCGTCGTCGTACCGCCAGCGGTCGCCCTTGGTGCGATAGTCGGCGCTTGCCGCGCCGGGGCGGGCCGCCAGTACCTGATGGTGGAAGTCCCGCCAGGCCAGCTGCCGTACGAACGCTTCGGCACCGGCGTCCGGGCGGGCCGACGCCTTGTGCACCAGCTCCACCGGCGAGAGGCAGCCGAAGTGCAGATAGGGCGAGAGCCGTGACGTGGCATCGCCCGGCAGGTCGTCCTGCCGGTCCTGGTAGTCGGCCATGCCCGAGCGCTGCCAGGCCCCGAACCGGCGGCGCCCCGCCCGCTCGCCGCCCTCCGGGAGCGCGGGCGACGGTTTCCCGCCCGGGCACAGGTCCGCCGCCGACGGCAGGTCCTCGGACCGGACCCCGTCCGGGACCCGTACGGACCGAGGCGCGAGCAGCACCGACCGCAGCCCCGCGGCCTGCCAGCGCCGGACGTACGGCGTGAAGACCGCGAAGTGGTCCTTGCCCGGGCCGGAGGGCAGCACCGCGGCGGGCGGCAGTGCCGTGATGACCGCGTCGTGCACCACCAGCGCCCGCCCCGCCGCCGCCAGCCCCTCGGACAACCGCCGTTCCCTGCGCAGCGCGTAGCCGCTCACCCCGGCCGCGAGATGCACCTCACCGGCTCCGGTCTCGGCCGCCACCCGGCAGGCCTCAGCCACCACATCCCCCGTACGGATGACCAGCCGACCCCCGCAACCGCGCAGCCCGGCATCGAGATCCGCCAGCGCGCCGGCCAGGAATGCCGCCCGGTTGGGCACCATGAACCCCGCGTCAGCGACCCCGGTATCGACGACGAACAGCGGTACCACCTGCGCCGCGGAGCGCAGCGCGGCATGCAGCACCGGCTGGTCGTGCAGCCGGAGATCGGAGCTGAACAGGCAAACGGCTACATCCATGCCCTACGTCTACACCGAACCCGGACCCGAACCCGGACCGCGCGACCGTCCGACGGGGCGCGCCCCCGGAGGGCGACCCGCTCCCCGGCAGGCGACCCGCGCCCCGTCAACCGACGCGCCCCATCAAGCGACAGGCCCGCCGTCAAGCGAAGCTGCCCCCGTCAAGCGAACGGCAGTCCGCGCCACGGCGACGCCGGGTCCTGGGTGAGGACCCGGTGCAGGTGCACGGCCTGCGTGTACTCCGGCCCGAACCAGCCGTTGTCGAACGCCAGCATCCGTCCCAGCGCATAGCCCGCGGCGAACTCCTCCCACGAGCCGTACACCTCCCTGGTCTTCGCGCCGGCCTGCGTCACGGCCTGTTCGGCCTGCTGCGGTGCGCACAGCCGGGCGCCCAGGCCCCAGCGGACGAGAGTGACGGCATGCGCAAGGTCCAGCGCGACGAGGGACACGACATGGCCGTCGGCCGGCAGCAGTCCGTCGGCGCGGAACCGCTCTTCGTACCTGGTCACGAGCTCGGGGACGGCCGACGCGGCGGCCGTGTCCGGGGAGCCCGACCCGGCCCCATCGGTCCGGTCCTTGTCCGTCGCGTCCGTCGCGTCTGTCGCGTCGGTCGTGTCCGCCTCGTCCGCCGTGCGCGTCCCGTCCGCGGCGGCCCCGCCGCTGCGTCCGCCGGCCCGCCCCCGCAGCGCCGCCTCCGTCTCCGCCGGTACGAACTGCCCGCCGAGCAGCTGGTCCAGGCGCTGCTGCCAGCCGGCGGGGTCGGTCACCGACCACTGTTCGCGCAGCGTCTGTGCGTCGGCGGCGTGATCGAGAAAGGCCGTGCCGAGTTCGTTCCACGGCACGCTGTGGTGTACCGCGAGCGGCGCACCGCACGCCAGCCCCTGCGCGACGGGGCCGTGCAGCGGACCGCCGAAGTGCGTGACGAGCAGGCCGCCGGGCCGGGCCCCGACCTGGGCGCGCCGCTGCAGCCAGCCGGCGCGGTGGGCGGGGGAGGCGGCCAGGTACACGGCGCAGGGCGTCCCGGGGTTGACCGCGAGGCGCCACTTGTCGTTCGGCCAGTCCTGCGCCAGTTCCTCCAGTGAAACCCGGTCGAAGAACTGCTGCGGCTGCCACGGCGGCAGCATGCCGCGGGTCAGGACGGGAATGCACTTACCACCCGCCGCCGGGTCGTCGTAGACGGGCAGCGGATCCTGGCCCTGCTGCGGTGCCGCCAGATACAGATCCTCACCGGCGATCGCCGCGATCTGACCGTCCCAGTCACCACGCGCCGTCGCTTCGTACAGCCGCCGCTCGGTATCCGTCGGCGGTATCCATCCCGGAGTAGCCACGGGCCAGACCCTACGGTTGCGCCCTTACCCGCCGGAATCCGGGGTTGCCGGAGCGGCAACGCGGATTGCACGCGTACGACCGGTAACGGAGGCTCGATGTCATGAGCAACGACGAACGGCCCGCACGCGGGCACGGTCCTCAGGACACGGCGCAGATCGACTGGGAGGTGTTCGGCCCGCTCCTCGAACGGGGCGCCGAGCTGCACCTGCCGCTCTACGAGCAGGCCGCGGCCTGGCTGCGGCAGCTCCTCGTCGGGACGGCCGCGGCCGGCGACCAGGGGGTGGACCGGGTGCTCGACGTCGGCAGCGGGCCGGGCGTCGTCAGCTGTCTGCTGGCCCAGGCCTTCCCCGCCGCCGAAGTGGTGGCCGTGGACGCGAGCGCGGCACTGCTGGAGCGGGCACACGCCCGGGCCGGGCGCCTCGGCCTCGGCGACCGGGTCCGTACCCATCTCGCCGAACTCCCGGACGGGCTGGACGCCCTCGGCGGCGCCGACCTCATCTGGTCCGCCAGGACCCTGCACCACGTCGGTGACCAGCGTGCCGCGGTCGCCGCCCTCGGCGCTCATCTGCGGCCCGGCGGGCTGCTCGCCGTCACCGAGGGCGGTCTCGCCCCCCGCTTCCTGCCGCGCGACATCGGCATCGGGCGCCCGGGGCTGCAGTCCCGACTGGACGCGGCCTGCGAGGACTGGTTCGTGGAGATGCGCGCGGCGCTGCCCGGCGCCGTCGACGACACCGAGGACTGGCCCGCCTTCCTCGCCGACGCCGGCCTGCGCACCCCGCGCACCCGCAGTTTCCTGCTGGACCTGCCGGCCCCGCTGACCGACGAGGCGCGCGCCTACGTCCAGGACACCCTGATCCAGGGGCTCGACCTGTACGGCGACCGGCTGGACGAGGACGACCACACCACCCTCGCCCGCCTCGCCGACCCCGATGACGCCGTCGGTATCGTCCGCCGCCCCGATGCCTTCGTGCTGTCCGCGCAGACCGTCCATACGGCCCGCGCGCAGCAGTAGGCGGTCAACGGCCCCTCAGCCTTGATGCATCTCAGCCTTGATTCATCGGCTTCGGGCTGATCACGGCGAAGGTCGCGCCCTGCGGGTCGGTCACCACGGCCATCCGGCCGGCAACCATGTCGAAGGGCTGCTGCAGCGCCGCACCGCCGGCCGCGGTGATCTTGTCGACCGTGCCATCGGTGTCCGTCACCGCGAAGTACACCAGCCAGTGCGAGGGAGTGCCGGACGGCATCTGTTCGGACATCGGCTGCATACCGCCCACCGGCCGGCCATTCACCGTGAGGGCGTAGTAGTTCTCGGCGCCCTCCATGGGGGCGCTGTCGATACCGAAGGCGGCCTTGTAGAACGTGGCGGCGGCGGACGGGTCGGTGGTGTTGAGCTCGTTCCAGATCAGTGCGCCCGGCTCGTTGACGATGCCGGAGCCGGGGAAGTCCACGGGCTGCCAGATGCCGAACACCGCTCCGGTGGGCTCGGCCGCGATACACATCCGGCCGAGCGTCATCACGTCCGTGACGGGCATCAGGAGCGTGCCGCCGGCCTGGCTCACCGCTTCGGAGGTGGCGTCCGCGTCGGCGGCCGACAGATAGGTGGTCCACACGGTCGGCGGCGCGGGCTGACCGCCCATCGGGACGGCGGCCATGATGCCGGCCACCGGCTTGCCGTTCAGCGTGCAGACGGCATAGCCCCCGGTCTCCGCGGGCCCGACCTCTCCGGCCCACCCGAAGACCTCGGAGTAGAAGTCGATGGCGGCTTGCTGGTCAGGAGCCGCGAGATCCACCCAACAGGGCGTTCCGGGCTGGTAGGGAGAGGTGACTTCAGGCATCGTGCCTCCTCGATGGGGGCACCTCCCCTGCCAGGGCACGCGGGAGGCGCAGGACAAAGCGAGGGGTACCGGTCCCGGCCGGTACGCCGGGTCCGCCCCACGCTCACCCTCCACACTTCCTGCCGTCCGCCGGGCCCGCCACTCGGGTACGGCAACGGCGCCGCCCGGACGAGCCGGGCGGCGCCGCTACGGGGTGCCGTTACGGAGCGGCGGTCAGGCCACGTCGAAGGTGGCCGGGTCCGGGCCGATCCGGTTGCCGGTGTCCAGGCCGGCGAGGGTGGCAAGGTCCTCGTCGTCCAGCTCGAAGTCGAAGACGTCGATGTTCTCGGCGATGCGCGAAGGGGTGACGGACTTCGGGATGACGACATTGCCGAGCTGGAGGTGCCAGCGCAGGACCACCTGGGCGGGGGTCTTGCCGTGCTTGGCGGCGAGCGTCGCGATCGCCGGGTCCTCCAGGAGGCCCTTGCCCTGGCCGAGTGGCGACCAGGCCTCGGTCACGATGTTGTGCCGGGCGTGGAAGGCGCGGGACTCGGCCTGCGGGAACTGCGGGTGCAGCTCGATCTGGTTGACGGCCGGGACGACGGAGGTCTCGCCCAGCAGCCGTTCCAGATGCTCGGGCCGGAAGTTCGAGACACCGATGGCCTTGGCGCGGCCCTCCGCGTAAATCTTCTCCAGGGCGTTGTACGTCTCGACGTAGCGGTCCTTCGACGGGAGCGGCCAGTGGATCAGGTAGAGATCCACATACTCCAGGCCGAGCTTGGTGAGGGAGGTGTCGAAGGCGCGCAGCGTGGAGTCGAAGCCCTGGTCGGCATTCCAGAGCTTGGTCGTGACGAACAGTTCGTCACGGGCGATTCCGGAAGCAGCGAGCGCCTTGCCCGTGCCCTCTTCGTTGCCGTAGATCGCCGCGGTGTCGATGCTGCGGTATCCCGCGTCCAGGGCCTGGCCGACGGCGGTGAACGCCTGGTCGTCCTCGACCTGCCAGACGCCGAAGCCGAGCTGCGGCATCGCGACGCCGTTGTTGAGCGTGATGGAGGGAACCTTGCTCACGGGGGAATCGATCCTTACGTCGGCTTTCTCGTTCACGGATGTCAACGATCATCCGTGGACGCGCATTCCCGCGCGGGCCGACGGGATGCCGGAGGAAGGCCGGGTATTCGTGGGAACGCGCCGTGAGCGGGACCGGCCGGCCGCGCTCCGACGCCGCAATTACGGGGCATGCCGCAATTACGGGGCATGCCGCGCCGCCGCGGCAGCCGGTTCGCCGAGAGTGAACGCACCGGTGGGAGCACCATCAGATGGGGCGCGGCTTCCCGGGAGACCACCTGGAGGCCCCCGGGAAGCCGCGCCCCGCCCGTCACGTCTGGTACAGCGCGTCCACCTCGACCTGGTACGCCGTCTCGATCGCCTTGCGCTTGAGCTTCAGCGACGGGGTCAGCAGCCCGTGCTCCTCGCTGAACTGGTTGGCCAGTATCCGGAAGGTACGGATCGACTCGGCCTGCGAGACCAGCGTGTTGGCGGCGACCACGGCGCGCCGGATCTCGGTCTCCAGGTCCGGGTCGCGCACCAGGTCGGTCGGCGGCATCTTCGGCTTCTCCCGCATGGCCAGCCAGTGCGCGACCGCCTCCGGGTCCAGGGTCACCAGCGCCGAGATGAAGGGCCGGTCGTTGCCGACGACGATGCACTGGGCGACCAGCGGATGCGCCCGTACCCGCTCCTCCAGGCCCACCGGCGAGACCGTCTTGCCGCCGGAGGTGACCAGGATTTCCTTCTTGCGGCCGGTGATCGTCAGGTAGCCGTCCTCGTCCAGCGCGCCCAGGTCACCCGTGGAGAACCAGCCGTCGTGCAGCACGGCATCGGTCGCCTTGGGGTCGTTGTGGTAGCCGTGGAAGATCTGCCCGCCGTACAGCCAGATCTCGCCGTCCTCCGCGATGTGCACGGTGGTGCCGGGGACCGGGGTGCCGACGGTGCCGAAGCGGGTCCGCTCGGGTGGGTTGGCGGTGGCGGCCGCGGTGCTCTCCGTCAGGCCGTAGCCCTCGAAGATCCGTACGCCGGCGCCGGCGAAGAACAGCCCGAGGCGCCGCTCCATCGCCGAGCCACCCGACATCGCATGCCGCACCTGGCCGCCCATCGCGGCCCTGACCTTGCTGTAGACGACCTTGTCGAAGAACTGGTGCTGCATGCGCAGCGAGGCGCTGGGCCCTGGCCCGGTGCCGAAGGCCTTGTGCTCCTGTGCCTCGGCGTAGCGGACCGCGATCTCCACGGCCTTGTCGAACGGGCCGACCTTGCCTTCCGCCTCCGCCTTGCGCCGGGCCGCGGCGAAGACCTTCTCGAAGATGTACGGCACCGCGAGGATGAACGTCGGCTGGAGGCTCTGCAGATCGGGCAGGAGGGCACGGGCCGCCAGCTCGGGCTGGTGGCCCAGCTTGACCTGGCCGCGGATCGCGGAGACCTGCACCATCCGGCCGAAAACGTGTGCCAGCGGCAGGAAGAGCAGGGTGCACGCCTCATCGCCCGCCTTGGAGTGGAAGACCTTCTCATAGCGGAGCACCATGTTGTCGGACTCGGCCATGAAATTGGCGTGGGTGATCACACAGCCCTTGGGGCGGCCGGTGGTGCCGGAGGTGTAGATGATCGTCGCGGTGGCGTCCGGGGTGACGGCCATCCGGTGCCGGTGCACCACGTCATCGTCGATGTGCGCACCGGCCGCGTTCAGTTCGGCCACCGGGTCGGTGTCCAGCTGCCACAGTTTGCGCAGGTGGGGCAGCCGGTCGATGACCGATCCGACGGTCATCGCATGGTCCTCGTGCTCGACCACACAGGCCGAGACGCCCGCGTTGTGCAGCATCCAGAAGACCTGCTCGGCCGATGACGTCGGATACAGCGGTACGGACTGGACGCCGATCGACCACAGCGCGAAGTCGAACAGGGTCCACTCGTAGCGCGTACGGGACATGATGCCGATCCGGTCACCGAACCGGACGCCCTGCGCGAGCAGACCCTTCGCCAGGGCGAGAACTTCGTCCCGGAATTGTCCGGAGGTGACGTTCTGCCAGTTTCCCTCGTCGTCCTTACGCGCCAGTGCGACGCGTCCGGGATCGGCTTCGGCTTGTTCGTAGACGACATCCGCCAGCCCGCCGACCTGGGGCGCGGTCGCCAGTGGCGGGACGGTGAACTCGCGCAATGACCCAGCTCCTCGTGGTGTTGCTCACAAGGCCGCGACCGTACCCCAACGTGACCGCATCCGGCAGATCCGTACCACGTGGTGAATCCGGCGGCATGGGATCTGGCCAACCGTCGAAATCGGGTTACTTCGGAGAAGCCTGGACATGATCCAGTCAGTTCAACGCCGGACGATCACGACGCCGGGACCATATCTGCACCAAATCTCTGCACCTCGCACCGGATCGGACGGAAACCCGGCGCGGAGGCCCTGACCAGGGCTTGTCCTGTGGGGGCCAGGCGTCTCCCGGGGCCTTGTGGGCGGGCCCTGGGCCCCTGGCGCAGCCCTGTTGGGGTCCTAGGGAAGCTGCAGCCGGTCGCCGCCCGCCAGGATCGCGTCGGCCAGTGCCTCCGCCGGGCCCCGTGCCGCACGCTTGCGCTGCCCGTGGAGCAGAACGAACTCCACTCCGCCGAGTTCCGGCAGCCCGGCGCGTGGTGAAATCCGGGCCAGACCTGGCGGGATCATGCCCCTCGTATGTGCCATAACGCCCAGGCCTGCCCGAGTTGCGGCGATCAGCCCGTTGAGGCTTCCGCTGGTGCAGGTGATCCGCCATTCCCGGCCCGCGCGCTCCAGCGCCTCCAGTGCCCTGGCACGGGTCAGCGCGGGTGGCGGGTAGACGACCAGGGGGACCGGGCGCTGCGGATCGAGGCGCAGCCGCTCGGCGCCCACCCACACCAGCCGGTCGCGCCACACCAGCCGTCCGCGCGCCTCGTCGGGGCGCCGCTTGGCGAGGACGAGGTCGAGCCGCCCGGCCGCCAGCAGTTCGTGCAGGGTCCCCGACAGCTCGACGGTCAGCTCCAGATCGACCTCGGGGTGGTCCCGCCGGAACTCTTCGAGGACCTCCGGCATCCGGGTCAGCACGAAGTCCTCCGAGGCACCGAAGCGGAGCCTGCCACGCAGCCGGGTTCCCGCGAAGAAGCTCGCGGCCCGCTCGTTGGCCTCCAGGATCGTGCGGGCGAAGCCGAGCATCGCCTCGCCGTCCTCGGTCAGCTCCACGGCATGGGTGTCCCGGGTGAACAACCGGCGCCCGGCGGCCTCCTCCAGCTTCCGCACGTGCTGGCTCACGGTCGACTGCCGCAGCCCGACCCGGTGCGCGGCCTGGGTGAAGCTCAGCGTCTGCGCCACGGCGAGAAAGGTGCGCAACTGCGCGGGTTCGAACACGGGCCCTCCGCCTCTGCCGTCCGGCTTCCCTTGTTGCCGTCCGGCTTCTCCTTCTGCCGTCCGACTCTGCATCCTGATCCGGCTCTCATCGCGAACCGTAATCACAGTGACCACGGTAAGAGGGTTTCCCGATGTCCGTGGTCCGGGCACCCTGGAGGGCCGGGGCCATGCCACCCGCCCCTGAGCCGTCGAACGACCGAAGAGAGACCATGCGCCGCCCTTTGAACCAGCTCCCGTCCTGGCTGCCCGTGGACGGATACCTCCTGGCGCTGGTGGGCACGGTCGCCCTGGCCGCTCTGCTGCCCGCCCGCGGACCGTCCGCCGCCATCTCCGAGGGTGCCTCCACCGGCGCTGTGACGCTGCTCTTCTTCCTCTACGGCGCCCGTCTCTCCACCCGCGAGGCGATGACCGGACTGCGCCACTGGCGGCTCCATCTCACGGTCCTGGCCTGTACGTTCGTGCTCTTCCCGGTGCTCGGACTGGCCGCGCGCGGGCTGGTTCCCCACGTCCTGCCGCCCGCCCTCTACACGGGACTGCTGTTCCTGTGCCTGGTGCCGTCGACCATCCAGTCCTCGATCGCCTTCACCTCCCTCGCCCGGGGCAATGTCGCGGCGGCGATCTGCGCGGGGTCGTTCTCCAGCCTCGTCGGCCTCGTCGTCACGCCGCTGCTGGCGGTTCTCGTCCTGCACGGGGGCGGCGGTGGCTTCTCGGCCGATGCGCTGTTGTCGATCGTCTGCCGGCTGCTGCTGCCGTTCGTCGCCGGGCAGCTGCTGCGGCGGTGGATCGGCGGGTTCCTCACGCGCCACAGGAAGCTCCTCGGCCTGGTGGACCGCGGCTCGATCCTGCTCGTCGTCTACACCGCCTTCAGCGCCGGCATGGTCGAGGGCATCTGGTACCAGGTCTCCGGCCTGCGGCTGCTCTGTCTGCTGGGCGTGGAGGCCGTGCTGCTCGCGGTGATGCTGACTGCCACCTCGTACGGGGCGAGGAGGCTCGGCTTCCCCCGTGAGGACCGGATCGCGATCACCTTTGCCGGCTCCAAGAAGAGCCTGGCGGCCGGCCTGCCGATGGCCGGCGTGCTCTTCGGTGCGCAGGCCGGACTCGCCGTGCTGCCGCTGATGCTGTTCCACCAGATGCAGCTGATGGTGTGTGCGGTCCTGGCGAAGCGTTTCGCGGCGCAGGGGGCGCACGGGGTGCAGGGAGCGCACGGGACACAGGGAGTAGGAGAGGCGCGGGAAGCACGAAACGCGCCGCCGGCACCGGTGGTTGGGGGAACCGGGAGGGGCGGCGCGGCCGAGGCGGAGGTGGCCGGCGAGACGGTGGTGAACGGGGCGCGGGGCTGAGGGGACCGCGAGGGCTGAGACGGCTGAGAGGACCGAAAGGGGCCGGAGGGCCGCGAGGGCTGAGCCCTGTGGCCTGCCCGCCGCGGTGGCGTCGGGCAGGCCAGGACCGTGCCTCGTCGGCCGGTGCGGCTCAGCCCTTCCCCGCACCCCCGCGCACCCGGTCCAGCGACAGCCCCAGGACCAGTGGACCGCCCACCGGGGCGTTGTCACTGCGTACGCCGGACAGTTCGGCGTCGGTCAGGGCCCGCCGGTAGACGCGTACTTCGTCCAGCGCGCCGGTGAACTGGGCGCGCCCGTCGGGCCGCTGACCCAGGTGCACGCCGAAGACCGAGCCGCGGCTGACCGACCCCGGGACATCGGGGACGACGGTGGTCTCCCTGCCGTCCACCATGAGCAGCAGCCGGCCACCCGTGCGGCGCAGCGCCAGATGGTGCCAGTTCCCGTCGTGGTAGCCGCTGTGGGTCACGGCCTGGGCGGTGGCGGCCGGTGCGGGGCCGTCGACGGCGGTGACGCGGGCGATGATCCGGTCGTGGCCGGGGTCGCCCTCCACCGCGACCTGCGGGGACTTGCTGCCCACACCGCCCATCCACAACAGCGGCTGTTCGCCGGTGGTGGCGTCCTGGCGGAACCACAGGCTGCAGGTGAAGTCGTGGGTGCCGAGCGGGAGGGAGCCGCGGTAGGGGAGGCGTACCGCATCGTCGGCGCCGTCGAAGGACAGTGCCCGGCCGAAGCGGCCGCCGGTGGCCCGGGCGCCGCCCAGGACGGCGGCCGGCCGGGCGCCCGGGGCGGCGTCGCCGGTGGTGGGATCCGGGCCGCGGCGCGGACCGAGCCAGTCCTCGGTGAAGCGGGCGAAGCGGATCTCGTCCCGGGCATCGGCCGCGCCGCCCTCGTACATCAGGCCGGTGACGTCGTCGGAGACGGCGACCAGGTCCGAATAGCCGGACCAGTCGGGGGTCACCCGGGCGCCCCGGTCGACGCTCTCCCAGGTGCGGCCCTCGTCCCAGGAGGAGCGGATGGTCATGGTCCGGCGCCGGTCGGGGTCGGCGGGCGCCGCGAACAGGGTGCGGCTGCGGCCGGCGTGCGGGTGCGCCAGCCGGAGCGCCGAGCCCTGCACCATCGGGGTGTAGAGGTCGGGCAGGGCGCGGAACGGGGCGGCGAAGGAGTTGCCGCCGTCACGGCTGACCGCCGCGGTGCGGTGGCCCAGATCGGTGCCGTCCTGTTCCCGCCCGTTGACGTAGACCGAACCGTCGGAGCGTTCCAGGAGCGCCATCTCCGAGGGCTTTTGACGGAACGTGCCGTCTGCGGCCAGGGGCCAGGTGTCCAGCGCGCCGACCTTCCAGGTGGCGCCGCCGTCGTCGCTGTGGACCAGGGCGGCGTGGTTGGCGGTGACCCGGTTGTCCGCGTAGCTCTCGGAGTTGATGCCGAACACCAGCCGGCCCGCGTGCCGTCCGCGGGTGAGCTGGATGCCGTGCAGGGGCCCGGTGGCGTACCACGAATTCCACTGCGGGGGACGGACGGCGGCGGTCAGGTCCCGGGGCGCGGACCAGGTGGCGCCGTCGTCGTCGCTGTACTGGAGGTGCGGGGTGCGGTCGCAGGGGACCTCGCAGCTGAGGCCGTCGGTGCGGCCCTTGTTGTAGGTCTCGGCGAGCACGATCCGGCCGGTGCGGCGGTCCACGATGGGTGCCGGGTTGCCGTGGGTGTCGCCGTTGCCGTGGTTGATGACCTGGAGCGGGCCCCAGGTCCGGCCGCCGTCGGTGGAGCGCTTGAGGACGAGGTCGATATCGCCCGCGTCACCGCAGTCGTGCCGCCGGCCCTCGGCGAACGCCAGGAGGGTGCCGCGCCCGGACTTCACGACGGCCGGTATGCGGAAGCAGAAGTAGCCCTGTTCCTGGGACGCTTTGTAGAGGATCTGCTGCTCGAAGCCGCCGGCGGGGGAGGGCGCCGAGGCGGCGGGACGGGCGCTGCCCGATGCCCTGTCAGGCGTGGCCTGTGCGGGGGCGGTCGGCAGGAGGGCGAGGGCGGTGGCGGTCAGCGCGGTGAGCAGGGCCGCGGCGCGGCGGCACCGGGGTCTGCAGCGGGGGCTGGGGTGTGCGCGGAGAACTGACGTCATGGTCCGGCCTGCCCTTCGAGGCATCGGCGTCGGGTCATCAGGACATCCCACGTCCTATGTGCATCGCGACGGAAGCTACTGCCGCGTGCGGACCGCGACAAGGAGCGTGCGCGGGTTCGACGCGCCGCGGCCGTAATTCACTCTCCCGGCCCGCAGATGCTGTGCCGGGAGTGTCCGGTGCGGTACGAGGGCCGGGAGCGCCCGGCGGGGCGGGCGCTCCACCGATGCCGACGACGACCGCCGTGCCTCACGGCCGCAGCACCACCTTCCCCAGGTTGGCCCTGGCCTCGATGATCTCGTGTGCCTTCGCGGCCTCGTCCAGGGGAAGTTCGGCATGGACCGCGGCCCGCAGCCGGCCGGCCCCGGCAAGCTCCCACAGCCGCGCCCGGTGCTGCTCGTACAGCTCCCGGTGGACGGTGGAGAAGCGACGCATCGTCAGTCCCGTGATGGTCTTGGCGCCCGCCAGTAGCTCGTGCGCCGGGACGATCCCCCCACCGGAGTTGAAGAAGATCAGACGGCCACCGGGAGCCAGCGCGTCCAGTGCGCGCGGCAGCAGCTCGCCGCCGACGCCGTCCAGGACGATATCGACCGGCTCGCCCCAGGATTCCTGGTCGTAGACCACCACCTCATCGGCCCCCAGCCCGTACAGGAACTCCGCCTTGGCGGGCGAGCTGACGGCGGCCACCACCCGTGGCACCCCCTGGAGCTTGGCCAGTTGCACGGCGAGATGCCCGGTGCCGCTCGCCGCGCCGGTGATCAGTACGGACTCCGCGCCCTGCGGTACCGCGGTGCTGAGCACGGCGAGCGCAACCTGGCCGCTGCGCACCAGCGCCACCGCCTCCACGGCGCTCGCGTCGTCCGGTATCCGGCTCGCCAGGAACGCGGGCGCGAGGGCGAGTTCGGTGTAGGAGCCGGTGAGGGTGAGCGAGGTGATGCGGTCGCCCGGGGCGAAGCCGGTGACGTCCGGGCCGACGGCGACGACCGAACCGGCGATCTCACCGCCGGGCATGGCGGGCAGCGGATCGCCGCCGCCCTTGCCGTCCCCGCGCACCCGTCGCACGCACGGCAGCGTGACCCCGATCGCCTCCGTGCGCACCAGCAGTTCACCGGGGCCGGGCACCGGTGCCTCGGCCTCCTCGACACGCAGGACCTCGGGGCCGCCGTAGGTATGGAATCGGACTCGGCGCATGGGCGGACACCTCCGGGGTCGTCGATCGGTGCGTGGCGGCAGACAGGGCAGACAGAGCAGGCAGATAGCCGGGCAGCCGGGCAGCTGCCCTGTCGCCGGACGGCACGCACCGACCAGTTTCATTGGGCGACCCAACAATAAAGTTTAATCATTGGCGACACCAATGGTTTTTCGTTGGGTTCGCCAAGGAAATGCTCGGTACGGTGGACCCATGGCCGACACCCCCTACGCCCCCCGCCACATCCGCGCGCTCCCCAGCTGGCTGCTGGGCCGCGCCGCCGCCCGCGGCCACCGCCTCGTCGCCGATGCCCTGGCCGGCGAAGGCATGCGGATGATGCACCACGCCGTCCTGTCGGCGGTCGAGGAACTTGGCCCGGTCTCCCAGGCGGAGCTCGGCCGGACACTGCGCATCGACCCCAAGGACATGGTCGCGATCGTCAACGACCTGCAGAGGGACGGGCTGGTGACCCGCACCCCCGATCCCCGGGACCGGCGCAAGAACGCCGTCGAGATCTCCGTCGACGGCCGGCAGCGGCTGCGCCGCACCCAGCAGCTCGGCGACGAGGCCAACGCGGAGCTGACCGAGGATCTGACCCCGGCCGAACGCGAGCAGTTGGTCGCCCTGCTGACCCGGATCGCGCTCCCGGGGCAGTGAGCCACCAGGCCGGTCGGCGCGGGGGCGCCCCGCCCATCGGTCCGCCTGCCCGGCCGACGGCCCGTGCACCGGCCGGTCTGGCGGGCCCGCGGCCTCAGTCGGTAGGCGTGGCGGCCGCTGCGGGCAGGGCGATGCGGTGCTCGCCCGCGTAGATGTTCATGGAGGAGCCGCGCAGAAAACCGACCAGCGTCAGCCCGGTCTCGGCGGCCAGGTCGACGGCGAGCGAGGAGGGCGCCGAGACCGCGGCCAGCACCGGAATGCCCGCCATCACGGCCTTCTGCGCCAGCTCGAACGACGCCCGGCCGGAGACCATCAGCACACTCGACGACAGCGGCAGCCGCCCCTGCTGCAGTGCCCGCCCCACGATCTTGTCGACGGCGTTGTGCCGCCCCACGTCCTCCCGGATGTCGAGCAGCTCACCGTCCGTCGTGAACAGCGCCGCGGCGTGCAGGCCCCCGGTCCGCTCGAACACCCGCTGAGCGGCCCGCAGCCGGTCGGGGAGGGCGGCGAGGGTCGCCGGGTCGATACGGACCGGGGTGGTGGGGGAAGCCTCCAGGGGCCAGCGGGTCGTGGTGCGCACCGCGTCCAGGCTGGCCTTGCCGCACAGCCCGCACGACGACGTCGTATAGACATTGCGCTCCAGGGTGATCTCCGGGACCGGGACCCCGTCCGCGAGCCGGACATCCACGACGTTGTAGGCGTTCTCCCCGTCCGCCGTCGCCCCCGCGCAGTAGACGATGTTCGCCAGCTCGTCGGCGCTCGCCAGCACGCCCTCGCTGACGAGGAATCCGGCGGCGAGCGCGAAGTCGTCGCCCGGTGTGCGCATCGTGATCGCCAGCGGCTTGCCGCCGAGCCGTATCTCCAGCGGTTCCTCGGCGACGAGGGTGTCCGGGCGGGTGCTCACGGCACCGTCGCGGATGCGGATGATGCGGCGTCGCTCGGTGACCCGTCCCATGTCTGATCAGTCCCGTCCTCACGGGCCGGAGCGGCCCGGTGGTGTCTGTATGGCGAGCCGGAGCAGCCCTTGGTGCGGCTTGGTGTCGCTCGGTGCTGTCCGGTGTTGCTCGGTGCGGTAGTTGCCGTCGTGGTCACCGGAGGTGGGTGTGCGGCGAAGTGACCTCGACGTTTCCATTCTCCTGCACGGGAGCGCGAGGCGGCGGCCGGCGTCGCAGCACGCGCCCCGCACCCCGCACCACAGGCTGGGTCGGGCGGTCGGCCGGCCAGCCGGCGGTGAGTGGCGCGTGCTGCGTACTGTGCGGCGCCCGGAAGGGTGTCAGCTCTTCAGCTCACGCCCACCGAATGCGCCCGAGCCGTCGGCCGCGGCCCAGGCGGCCTCCAGACCGGCCTGGTCCAGGGTCCGCCAGTCCGGGGTGTCCTGGACCAGGGTCCGTCCCAGCCGGCGACCCAGCTCGACCATCGTCCGGCCGGTGGCGCCCCGCTCGGTCCCGTACGCCGTGAGCGCGTCGGGCCGCTCCGGTACGGCGCGCAGCGCGGTCTCCAGGGCGGCGGCGTCCTGCAGCGCCTTGACCGCTCCGGCGCCGGTGTGCGGGCGGGCGACGGTGGCCGCATCGCCCGCGAGCAGCAGCCGGCCGGCCGTGTAGCGCGCGGCGGTGAAGTCGTACATCGGCTGGATGAACACCTCTTGACGCGGCGTCAGCCGCATCAGCCCGCCCCAGTAGGGCGGCAGCAACTCATCCGTGACGTAGGTGAAATGGGCGTGCAGGGCGTCGGTGAGGGTGCCCGGCGGCAGGCTGGTGGGGGTGTCGAGCCCCAGGTCGAGGCCGGCGGGCGGGGCGGTGTACAGGACCCAGTTCGCGCGGTGGCCGCCCTGGCCGTCCGGGATGCGGTAGATGATGACGTGGCCGCCGGCGAAGACGCCGTAGATGCAGTCCTCCTCCGCCCAGGGGTCGGCCGGCAGGCCGGGGAAACTGAGCTCCGTCAGCCGGTCGGCCGGGACCGCGCCACGCCAGGCGAGGTAGCCGGCATAGCCGGGCCGTACACCGGGGAACGCGGTCTCGCGGACCACCGAACGGTAGCCGTCCGCGCCGATGACCAGGTCGAATCGCTCCGTACGGCGGCTGCTGCCGTCGGCGCGCCGCTGTTCTCCGTTGCCCGCACGGCCCTCGGCCGCTCTGCTTCCCTCGCCGCCGTCGCAATGGACGCCGGCGCAGTCCGCTTCGTCGCTGACCGAGTCCACCCGTACCCCCGACCGGAAGACGGTGTCCTCCGGCAGCCGCCGCCGTAACTCCTGCCAGAGCGGCCCCCAGCAGTACGAGCGGAACGGGAAGGGCAGCGCGCCGATCTGACGGCCGAGCGGCCCGGCGCCGTCGCGTACGTACCAGCGACGGGTGGCCAGCTGCACCCACGGCATGGCGGTGTCCAGATACCCGGCGGCGGCGAGTTCGGCATACCGGGCGTTGTGCACCGCGAGGCCGACACCACGGTCCGCGAGGCGGCCGGCGGTGCGTTCGTAAACGGTGACCCGGCCGGCGCCGGCCCGGTGCGCGGCCAGTGCCGTGGCGCAACCGGCAATGCTGCCGCCCACGACGGCGACGTCGGCTCCGGCGATCCTGATGCGGTCGCTGTCCCTGTTCATACGCGGATACCCCCTGCGCTGTCCGGCGCCGATGGTCGGTCGGCTGCCTGGTGTGACCGGGCCCATCTTCGCAGGGCGCGTCCGGCCTGGCCTGCTCACCGAAACCGCTCCCTGCAGTACTTCCCTGCAGTACCTCCCACACCACTCCCCACACCACCTCCCGCACCGCCCTCCGGGCTGCCCCTCACCGTCACCCCTCCGGCCCCTCTCTCTGAAGCTCCCTGAAGCTCCGCTGAAAGAGGGGTGGCCGGGCGGCGACCTGGGTATGTGCCTGAATCGGGACCCTGGCAGCGCCGTGGACCCGGGGCCGGCCGAGCGCCGCGACCCATAAAGAGCGGCCCGGTGGCGGGTTCTGTGGGGGATCCCGCCACCGGGCGACCGCTTGAGGCAGGGGACTGCGCGGTCCATGCGCGGCGGCCGGAGCCCCCTCGCTCGGCGGGCCTCTTACGAGGTGAGGGCTTCCCGCCAGCCCTCGACGGTGACGACCTCCGCCCACTGCGGGAACAGCTTCCCGGTGAGGACCCGGTGCACCTCGGGGTCGGTGTCGAGGCAGGCATCCGCCAGGACGGTGAGGCCGAAGTCCAGGTCGTTGGCCTGGCACAGGGTGTGCAGCACGACACCGCTGGTGGCGATGCCGGTGAGAACAAGGCTGTCGATACCGCGAGCCCTGAGCACCAGATCGAGGTCGCTGCCCGAGAACGCGCTTCCCCTCCTCTTGGTGACCACGATCTCGCCGTGCCGGGGCGTGACGTCGGGGTGGATCTCGGTGCCGGGGCTGCCCTCGGTGAACAGGCCCTCGCGCACGGCGGAGGTGAGCACCTTGTTCCGCGTGCTGACGTCCGGTTGTCCCGGGCGCAGGCCGATGACCACGTAGATCACGGGGATGTCCGCCGCCCGGGCACCGTCGATCGCCCTGCGCAGGCGCGGCAGATATCCGGAGCCGTCGTCCACGAGATCCACGATGTCCCGTTGGACGTCCATCACGAGGAGGGCGCTGTTCGGCATGCTTGCGGTCCTTTCTTCACGGGGAACACCGCGAACACGGGGGAGCACGGGGCAGGAGCACGTCTCGGGGATGCGGCTGAGCTGCGGTGGGGCACATGCCGGGCTCGGACCGCAGTTCCGTACCGGATGTTCCGTACCGACAATTTCCGCACCGGCAGTTCCGCGAAGCCCCAGGTCAGCGGCGGGGACGACGGATCATATCGCCCAACGAGGCGGCTCCCACACGCCCTGCACAGCGCCGATCGACGGCACTTCCTGCGGCACCTCCCGCCACCGGACGCGGCCGCTCGTTGACCTTGCCCTTGGGAGAAGCCACAGCATCAGTGTCCCGGCTGAGGTGTCCGGTTGAGGAGGAGCAAGGATGAACATCGAGGTCCATCAGCTGCGTTACCGGGACCTGTTGCGCGAGGCCGACCACTACCGTCTCGCCGTCGAGGCCAGGAAGACCGAACCGACCGACCCGACCGACCCGCTGCCCCCTCGCCGGGGCCGTACCTCTACGACGCCCCGGGCCCGTCCGTCACGCGGGCGACGATCAGTGTCACGAAGTTGTCGGTCCAGCAGTCGGACTCTTTCGTCGCGACGTCAACACCGCATCCGGCACAGACGAGGTTGGGTCCGTCTTGGCCGGCGAGCCCGCAGCAACCACTGACGCGCCGTGGATCGGGGTGCAGCGTCGTCCCGGGAACGTCGTCCGGGTGAAGGATCAGAAGGCTGCTGTCGAAACTGACTTGGAAGTGTTCCGGGGCCATCCGAGGCGGAACGACCTCATGGCCCGACGTCCGTTCGGAAACCTTCCGTGGTTCTCCCGGCACCACTTCGCTGGTCAGAGGCTGCTGACAATGAGCACAGCAAAATATGGTCACCCGGCCATTCTCCTTGCCGCGCTGCCACCGATGAGCCGGTTCGCCGGCTTCCTCCGTCGCGCTCTCGTAGCCGCCACGACGATCAGCGGCCTCCCCTTCCACGCGTTGCCGGCCACTCCGGCCGGAACGGGCCCCCTCCGGTCCGAGCTGCGCGACCGGTCCGATCCGCGCGACCGGTCCGATCCGCGAGACCCGCCCGGCCGTCGGCCACCGGCCGGGTAATGTGCACCCGATCAAGACATCAGGCATCAGCAGCACGACACCGCACCAGGTACCGACCGATCACGAATGGCGAGACGCACATGAGCGAGGGGACAGCACCGGCGGCCGGCGAAGCGACCGCCGTCGCCGATGAAGCGGCCCGTGAACGGCTGAGCTATCTGCGCGGCAGCATCGACAACCTCGATGCCGCCCTGGTGCATCTGCTCGCCGAGCGCTTCAAGTGCACCCAGCAGGTCGGCGAGCTCAAGGCCCGGCACAGCCTGCCGCCCGCCGACCCGGCCCGCGAGGCCGCGCAGATCGAGCGGCTGCGCCGCTTGGCCGAGGACGCCAAGCTCGATCCGGCATTCGCCGAGAAGTTCCTCAACTTCATCATCGGGGAGGTCGTCCGCCACCACCGGGCGATCGCCGACCGTACGCAGGAGGGGACGGGGGAGCCGGCCGAGCCCGCAGCCGGCTGAGCCCGTACGCACCACCGATGAGGGTGGGCGGTGCCGCGCCGGCACCGCCCACCCTCATCGCGTACGCCGGGACGGTCTCGCGGCAGGCACCCCGGCCCTCTGCCGGAACTGTGCGCCGACCACGCCGTGTTGGTGCCGGCCGCCGGGAGTGCTCACGGTCCGCGGGAGGCCCGTGCCGCCGCCGGGGCCACGCGGTCGCCTCACCCCGCTGGCCCCGTCGCCCGCGCCGAGTGACACTCGCCATACCGGACGCCGGACCGTCCCGCGGTGCCACCCTGCCCACTACCGTCCAGTACACGGCTCCTCCGGGAGCCGCCCGAGCGCCATGACCCTGCCCCTCCGGCCGTGCACCGAGAGCGGAGACATCCGATGGCCCCCACCACCGAATCCACCTCGAACCCGCAGCGGAACGAGCACCCCGCGCCCGCCCCGACGCTCCTCCTCAAACCCGGAACGTCCTGGCAGGACGCCTGGCAGCGCAGCCTGGCCGCGGCCCCCGAGGCCTTCCGCGACGACCAGGCCCTCAACCTCTGGGCCGCCGCCTGGCATCCGGACGGTGACCCGCTGCCCGCCACCAGCCCCATCGACAACACCCCCATCGCAGGCCCGCCCCGCCTCGACGCGGACGCCGCGCTGCACGCCGTACGCGCCTGTCTCGACCAGCACCGGGCCTGGCGCCACGTCCCGTTGACCGAACGCAAGGCCCGGATCTCCGCCACCCTCGACGCGCTGACCGAACACCGCGAACTGCTCGCGCTGCTGCTCGTCTGGGAGATCGGCAAGCCCTGGAAGCTCGCGCAGGCCGATGTCGACCGCGCCATCGACGGCGTCCGCTGGTACGTCTCCGGGATCGACCGGATGCTCGCCGACCGCACGCCGCTGCCCGGCCCGGTCAGCAACATCGCCAGCTGGAACTACCCGATGTCGGTGCTGATCCACGCGATGCTCGTCCAGGCGCTGGCCGGCAACGCGGTGATCGCCAAGACCCCCACCGACGGCGGTCTGGTCTGTCTCACCCTCGCCTGCGCCCTGGCCGCCCGCGAGGGGGTCCCGGCCACTCTCGTCAGCGGCAGCGGCAAGGAGCTCTCGCCCGCCCTCGTCCGCTCGCCGGAAATCGGCTGTGTCTCCTTCGTCGGCGGCCGGGACACCGGTGCCCGCGTCGCCACCGCCGTCGCCGACCTCGGCAAACGCCACATCCTCGAACAGGAGGGCCTCAACACCTGGGGCATCTGGAACTACACCGACTGGCAGTCCCTGACCCCCCTGGTGCGCAAGACCTTCGACTACGCCAAGCAGCGCTGCACGGCCTACCCCCGCTTCGTCGTCCAGCGCGAGGCGTTCGCCGACTTCCTCGCCGCGTACCTCCCGGCCGTACGCAGCGTCCGGTTCGGCCACCCGCTGGCCGTCGCCGACCCCGCCGACCCGCTCCCCGAACTCGACTTCGGCCCGCTGATCAACGCCGCCAAGGCCAAGGAACTGGCCGACCTCACCACCGAGGCGATCTCCCGGGGCGCCGTTCCCCTGCACCGCGGCAGCCTCGCCGAGGGCCACTTCCTGCCCTCCCAGGACACCTCGGCGTACTTCCCGCCCACCACCCTCCTGGCCCCGCCCTCCTCCTCCCCGCTCCACCACGCCGAGCCCTTCGGCCCCGTCGACACCCTCGTGCTCGTCGACACCGAGGCCGAACTCCTCGCCGCCATGAACGCCAGCAACGGCGCCCTGGTCGCCAGCCTGTCCTGTGACGACAAGGACACCTACGACCGTCTCGCCCCGCAGATCCGGGCCTTCAAGGTCGGCCACGGCAAGCCCCGTTCCCGCGGCGACCGCGATGAGCTCTTCGGCGGCTTCGGCAACTCCTGGAGCGGCGCCTTCGTCGGCGGCGAACTCCTGGTCCGCGCGGTGACCGAGGGCCCGGCCGCCGAGCGGCTGCCCGGCAACTTCCCCGACTACCACCTGATGCCGTAGCCGCACAGCGCGCCCAGCCGGCCAGCGCGCCCAGCCCCACCGCCGCACCGCCACGACCCCCCGGACCGACCTGTCCCACCGGACCCGACCTGCCCCACCGGACCCGCCCTCCCCCTCCGGACTCGCCTTACCCGATCCCCTGCCGGTCGGGGTGCAGGGCGAACCGCCGGTCGGCGGCCGCCGGCACCGCACGCTCCACCGCCTGCAACAGGAGCGTGCGGTGCCGCAGCAGTGGCGCCTGCCGTCCCTCCGGCGCGAGCAGCAGGAGATCACCGATGCCCGCCACGATCCGCCGGGTCACCTGCGGACTGTGCGCCGCGGCCACCCGGACCTCGGTCAGCCCCAGGTCCACCAGATCCGTCCAGCCGGGAACGTTCTGCACCAGCCGCACCACCCCTCGGCGGTCCCGGTGGTGCACCGCTCCGAGCGGCCGCTGCACCACCGCCGCCAGAATCTGCACGATCCGGTCGAGGCACTGCACGGTCGTGGTCGGATCGTTCACCGCCGGCGACAGCGCCCGCAGCGCGATGTCCGACAGCTGCCGCAGCCCGAGCCCGAGATCCTGGTGAAAAGTGCGCTCCACGCCTACCGAGACCGTGTAGCGCAGCGCCCGCCGCGGCGGCGGCGCTCCGCCGTGCACCGCCAGTACCGGCGTCCCCGGCATCACGAAGTCACCGATCCGCGGGATCAGCCGCAGGACGACCCCCTGCCGCCGCGCCACCCGCACCAGCCGCGCCACATGCACATCCCGGACGACCCCGGCCCGGCCCTCATGCGGGATCCGCCCCGTCTCGGGCGCCAGACGAGCCCCGCCCTCCCCGCCTTCCCCACCCGTGCCCTGCCGCGCCAGCATCCGCAGCGCTTCCCGGGTGATCCGGTCGACCACCGGCCCCACCTGCATCAACCGCAAGGTGGCCGACACATAGGCGATGAACAGGATCAGGCTGAGCCCCACCAGCACCATCGTCATCAGGCTCTGCACCACGGGCACCGAGGTGACCTGCCGGGCATCGGTCTCGCTCTCGTACGAGGTGAGCACCAGCAGCGAGAAGAGGAAGGTCGCCAGGAAGACCGTGAGGGTGGTCTTGGTGATCCGGCTCCGGATGAAGATCCGCACCACCCGCGGTGTGAGCTGGCCGCTCGCCATCTGCACCGCGACCAGGGAGATGCTGAACACCACACCGATGAAGGTCATCATCGCCGAACTGATCGTGGTGACGATCGTCTTGGTGTCCTCGGCGATGGAGACCAGCTCCCTGACTGCCCCGTACGCATGCGCACCCTGCAGCCACTCGATGATCTTGAGATCGAGCGACGCCGCCGCCCACCACAGCAGCACCGCGCCCGCCAGCCCCGTGGCCGGCGCGAACCAGAAGGTGTCCCGCAGATGCTCCCGCAGCGGCGAGAGCGCCCGTGGCCTGCGGGGATCACTGATATGCGAGACATGTCCCTCATTGCCCATAATTCGAGGTTATGTGGCGGGCGGATACGCAGGTGAAAGGCACTCCGAAACCTTGGTATTGTTGTCCATGTCGCCGCGGGGAACGCCCCGCGAAGATCACACCTAGTCCGGGTGGCGGAATGGCAGACGCGCTAGCTTGAGGTGCTAGTGCCCTTTATCGGGCGTGGGGGTTCAAGTCCCCCCTCGGACACGTATCCCAAAATGCCTGGTCAGTGCACTGGCCAGGCATTTTGTATGAGGATTCGATCAAATAGCCGAAGCGGGGGTGCGCGAACTCCCGACGGAGCGGCGCGCTGACCTGGGGTTTCCCCCGGCAAGCGTATGGGGTTTATGTCGGGCGCATGTGGAGATCGTGTGCGCTTGGAGCTTGCTTCTCTGAAGCGTTAGGACCTGACCTGCACGGCTGCCCGCGGGCGTCGTCGGGGTTCCTATCGGTGCCCCAAGGACTGCGCGTCGAGTTCCGGCCTCCCTATCGGGCGTGGTCGGTGCGGCGCGCAACCTCGGATCCGGTCGATGGCCGGCAGTCGTAGTGGGGCGGACTTGAACCGGCCACCTCTTTGTCCCGAATGAAGTAAGGGCAAGATCCTTACCCGCGCGTTCTGGTGTCTGCCCAGGTCAGAGGGTTGGCATGGGTTGGTCTGGCGTGGTGTCGCAGAGGCTCCAGGAGAAGGTCTTCGCCCAGATTTCTCCCAGGGAGCCGAGGCCGGCTGTAGGCGCGGGGCGACTGTGGCTCGTCAGGGTTACCGAGACGCGGGCGCAGGCGCCGGATCTCTGCCTCTCGCGCACACCACTGTCGGCGGGATGTGGATTGCTCCGGCCACGGCAGCGGGCCGGTGCGGGGACGGCCGACAGGCAGGCGGATGCGCACCTTCTTCAGGGCGGGGACCTTGCCGGCCCCCGGGGGTCCGACGAGGACGATTCGCATCAGCGGAGGAACCCTTCGTAGTTGCGCTGCTGGAGCTGGCTCTCGATCTGCTTCACGGTCTCCAGGCCCACACTCACGATGATGAGGATGCTTGTCCCGCCGAACGGGAAGTTCTGGTTCGCGTGGAAAAGCACCAACTCCATTGTTGGTACGAGTGCGATCAGCCCCAGATACAGCGAGCCCGGCCACGTGATCCGGTTGAGCACGTAGCTGAGGTACTCGGCCGTCGGGCGACCAGCCCGGATACCCGGGATGAAGCCACCGTGCTTTTTCATGTTGTCGGCGACTTCTTCGGGGTTGAAGCTGATGGCCACGTAGAAGAAGGCGAAGAACACGATCAACAAGACGTACGCGGCGATGTAAACGGGGCGGTCTCCCTTGGTGAAGTTGGTGGCGATCCAAGTCGCCCATGCCGCCTTCGACTGGCTGAACTGTGCGATGAGCGCCGGGATGGAGAGCAGCGACGACGCGAAGATAACGGGAATCACACCTGCCTGGTTCACCTTGAGCGGGATGTAAGTGGACGTTCCGCCATAGGACCGGCGGCCGATCATCCGCTTCGCGTACTGCACCGGGATGCGCCGCTGGGCCTGCTCGACGAAGACCACCAGGGCGACCATCGCCAGGCCGACCGCGATGACGGCGAAGAACTCGATCCAGCCGTCGGCCAGCTCGCCGGTGAGCTTGATCTGCCACAGCGCACTCGGGAAGCGGGCGGCGATCGAGATGAACATCAGGATCGACATGCCGTTGCCGATGCCGCGGTCGGTGACCAGCTCACCGAGCCACATGGTCAGGCAGGTGCCGGCCGTCATGGTGATGACCATCGTGATGGTGGTGAATTCCGTGTCGTTGGGCACGATCTGGCGCGTGCAGCCCTGGAAGAGCGAACCGGCGCGGGCGGCGGTTACCAGGGCGGTGCCCTCCAGAGCGGCGAGCGCCACGGCCAGATAGCGGGTGTACTGGGTGATCTTCGCCTGGCCGGACTGGCCCTCTTTCTTGAGGGCTTCCAGCCGCGGGATCACCACGGTCAGCAGCTGGAGGATGATGCTCGCCGTGATGTACGGCATGATCCCCAGCGCGAAGATCGTGATCTGCAGCAGCGCACCACCGCTGAACATGTTCACCAGGCCGAACAACCCGCTGTTGGCGTGGGTCCGAGCCGTGCAGAACTCGACGTTCGCGTAGTTCACCCCTGGGACCGGGATGTGCACTCCGATCCGGTAGAGCACGATGATGCCCAGTGTGAACAGCAGCTTCTTGCGCAGGTCGGGCGTCTTGAACGCTCGGGCGAACGCGGTGAGCACGGTGCCTCCTGCGCCTCCCGCCACTTTTAGGGCCGGGAGGCGACGGTCTTGAGGATCGACGAATACGTAGCGGTTGTACTGTGCGGAGCTCGCCCGCACGGCGGGTTCCGAGGCAGGACCCCGTGGCCGACTTGGTTGCCCAGGGTGCGGTTCGCGCGCAAACGAAGTCGCCTTCTCCCTCTCGCCCAGCTGTACGGACACTGGGCTTCCGAACACACCCATCGGGACCGCTTGAACGCGGCCAGGGCGCTACCTGGCGGTCGAGGTTTGTGTCGGCGTCGGAGCCGGCTCGGCGGTTGAGGGACGGTACGGCATCGGCACTGGGCCGGTAGTTGAGGCGCAGGTCGGCATCGGAACCGGCTTGGGGGGTGATGTACGGCTGGGCATCGAAGGCTCGGAGGGCGAGGGGTGATACGGCATCGGCACCGGCCGGGTGGTTGACGTGCAGGTCGGCATCGGCGGCTTTGTGGCACCGGGCCTGGGGCGGGGTGTCGATGGCATCGGGACCGACTCGGCAGGGGTACCGGGGCGGCGCTGCGGGCCGGTGGGGCCGTCCTGAGCGAAGGAACTTGGCAGCACCATCAGTCCGACTCCGAGCCCCGCAACGGTCAGCACGGATCCGGTGGCCGTCCAGGCCGCTCGAGCCCGCCGGCGTGCGCGAACGCCGGCGTGCAGTCGGTCTCGGTGCCGGTCCTCATAGAGCGTGTCCTCCTGGCTGTCGCGCATCATCCGTGCCAGCTCCTGCTCGAAGTGATCCATAGCTCCCTCTTCACTCCACCGGCTCTGCCTCAGCCAGAAGCTGACGCAACCGTGCAACGCCGCGGGTCGTCAGAGAACGGGCGGTACCCACCGGACAGCCCAGCACCTCCGCGACATCCCGCTCGGGCAGGTCCTGGTAGTAGCGCAGCACCACCGCAGCCCGCTGCCGCGCCGGCAGCAACGCCAACACGGCCTCCAACCGGGTCTGCTCGTCCACGGCAGCGGTCTCATCTGCCACCTCGGGCGGGTCGGGCAGCTGGTCCACAGGGTGCTCGCCCCACCAGCGACGCCGTGCCGAGCGAGCCGCAGTACGGGCCAAGACCCGGCGCACATACGCCTCGGGCGCCCCCTTGGCCACCTTTGGCCAGGCAAACCACAGTTTGACGAGCGCTTCCTGCAGCAGATCCTCGGCCCGGTGCCGGTCTCCACCGGTGAACAGCCGCGCCAGGTGAAGCAGCGCCGACCACCGAGCCGCCACGAACCGGTCGAACTCATCGGCCCGCAACTGCCCCATCAGCGTCACCCCCTCACCTCAACACGCCCCTACACCCTCAATAAAGGCACTGGCCCCTGCACCGCTATGCACCCCCGACAAGTGACATGGCTCACGCATGCCATCCCGGCCGTGCCCACGGCGACGTGTCTGGATCGGCGGCGGCAGCTCGGACGGGAGGTTTGCGGGTGGTGGACGAGTAAGTCCGAATGCCTGCGGGCCCGTACACCCCGAGGACCAGGACGCGAAGACTGCCGACGAGGTACGCAACGCGTGGAACGCCTAGCACCCGAATATCCCGCTGACCGTGTTGAGCAGCCGGACACGCTCGCTGACCCGGCCGATCGTGGACCACCTGCGCGCCGCCCCCGCGGGGACGGTCCCACCCAGCCTCCAGTCAGGGCCGGGCAGGGCGCCGAGCCGTTCCGAGATCGGCTGGCTTACGGGCCTGGCGGTGTCACCTCTGCCACAGCGGTGCGCAGCTGGGGGGCATTCGGGGCATCGGGGTGATGGGCGAGCCAGCGCTGGGCCAGGCGGGTGGCTGTCTTCTTCTGGTCCGCGGACAGATTCGGAATCCTGAGGAGATCCTCGACAACCACGTGCGCTTTGTAATGCGTGCAGTGGAGTGTCAGCCAATGGAGAGTGACATCGACCGCGCGTGCCTGCCGGGTTCCGTCGAGAGCGGGATGGCGTAGCAGGCCAGAGAGCACAGGGCGCACCTTGGTGCCCTTTCGGTGTTCCAGAAACCGCAGAGCGATGTCGATGCCGGCTCGCCCCTGCTGTTGCGTCAGATCGGTACGGGTGAGGAGAGAAGCCAGAACAGCACGTTGTGCCTTGCCGGTATGGGCGGCCAACCGCTGAATGCCCAGGTCGGCAACCGTCCGGGCCTGCGCTGCGGTAAGCCCCTCAAGCTGGCTGAGCAAGGTGGCGAGGAGGGCATCGTCGTCGGGGTGTGCCGACAACTGGGCCAGCCCCAGCCGCAGGGCCGACTGGCGCTGCTCGGCGGTCAACTCCTCCTCTCTCAGCACGGGGTTGAGTACGATGGCGAACGCCGGGTGGTCGTCGTTGGTGTCCAGCCAGTCAAAGGCATGGGCGACGATGGAGCGGGTCTGCTCGGGGCCGAGCCGGTCACGACTTAGCAGGAGGCGCTGCAGCACGGTCGGCGTGGACGGACCATTCGGCTGGTCGGCCACCTGATCGATGAGTCCGCGTGACGTTCGCCAGCCGTGCGGGCGAGTGGTTCATTCCGGTCAAGCGCTTGAGCAGTTCGGCAGTGTTGGGCCAATCCTCCGCCGGGCGTTCCCACGTCAGGATTCGCCTCCTCGCGAGCCCTCTGCCCGGGACGTGACCGGCGGGATTGCCCGTCCTGTGGTCGTGCCGGAGCGGCGCACCGTCCGGGTGTGGTGAAGATGAGTGCATCTCCGTCGGTGATCGTTCGCGGCATGGACCGCACCCAAGAACTTTTGCGGGACGGCTCTTAGCTTTTCGCTTCCACTGACTCCCGAACTCGTCGGCGCGGGCGAGCGGGCCTGACCATAAAGCGCCACTAAAGCCTCTCTAAAGTAATGACGGGAGAGGGTGCGTTCCGGTTCGGTCGGAAGCGAATTAATTTGCTTCAATTTTAATTACTGGCCGATATTTGATCGCGAGCCCGTCCGTCCTCCAGACGACGATCTGTGAAGTGCTGAGTTGCGGCAACCGGCAGTTACGGGCGATGTGAAGCATATCCCTATATAGGAGATTTTAGCGGGCTTGGTATACGCGCATTATATCTGAACCTCTGTGTGTTCATGTGGACGTCGTGCGAATAATAAGCTTGACGTCTCCCCGAGGCTTCGCTCATCATATTCGGGAATTCGCCCTCGGTGTAATGTGGCGGTAAACGGGAAGGGTTTCGGGAATCGAATGAGCGGGGGGTAAATGAGATTTCGGATTCTTGGCCCATTAGAGGTGGCAAACGATCGTGATGAAGGGGTAACGCCACAGGCGCTCAAGCTTCGATCACTCCTGGCTGCTCTGTGTGTTCATGCTGACCGCGTCGTACCCACGCAGCGTCTCATCAACGCTCTTTGGGCGGGGGCGCCTCCGCGTACGGCCTCCACTGCCCTCCAGGTATATATTTCGAAACTGCGGAGACACTTCGGAAATCTGGGCGCCGGTTCCTCGATCATCGTCACCCAGTCGCCAGGATATGTGCTCCGACTCAAGCATCATTCGCTGGACTTGAGGCATTTTGATTCCACGGTCCTCCAGGCGCGTGAGGCTCTGGGTGCCGGCCTTCCGCGCGAAGCCGCACAGCTGCTCTCCGAGGCGACCCAACTGTGGAACGGCCCGGCGCTCGCGGATGTGAGGGCCACTCCCATCCTTAACGGTTACGCGCGGCAATTGGAAGAGAGGCGCAATGCCACGTATGAGCGGCGTCTGGAGCTGGAACTCGGACTCGGTCGACACAGTGAACTGAATGGCGAGTTATACGGACTCGTGCACGATCATCCGATGCGGGAGAACCTGCACGCTTACCTTATGATCGCTCTTTATCGAAGCGGGCGGATTCGAGAATGCCTGAAGGCTTACAGCAACATCAGACAGGCCCTCGTCGAGGAAATAGGAGTGGAACCAGGTGCCCTGCTGCGGAACCTGCACCGTGCAGTCCTCAGCAGGGAAGCCCGGCTCGACGACCCCGGCCAAGGCCTGTTGACCTCCTCCCCGTCCTGATCCTGTCGGTCGGCGGATGGACGCCGATCGAGCCTCGCTTTGGCACGCTATGAGGTAATCGCTACCTACGGATTGCTACCTGCGGATTGCTACCTACGGTCGGTCGGGGCTGCGAGCGGCGCCCTCACTGCTACTCCGGTGGAGACGGAGCCGTCAGGCAACCAGCGCGGGGCGTCACTCCTGGCCCCGGCGATGATCGCTGGAGGGGCGGAGGGGCGGAGGGGCGAGCGGCTGGGGGACGTGCTTTTCGATGAGGACGAAAATCCAGCCGAGCGCGACGACGAGGGCGGCCGGCCCGGCGCTGCGGGGGCGAGCGGCCCGCAGGCGCCTTGGCGGTCGGGGCTTCCCATGCGGCCCGCAGTTACGCTGTCAGTTCGAGACGGTTCAATCCGCGTACGGCCGCCTGAACACAAGTGGTGTAGGTGCTGTGTTGACCCGGGCGGTTGAGCCGGCTCGCTTCTCACCTCCGATCCGGGAGCAGATTCAGCAGACACCCGTCGGGCGGGTTCAGTCGCCCGTGGTGCGGCGACGCAGGAAGTTCAGCACGGTGGCCTTGAAGACGGGTTCGCCCACCGGGTCGAGCAGCTCGGCGAGCGAGCGGACGAGCCCGCGATCGGGCTTGGAGCTCGAGGCCTTGGCCTCCAGTACGGTGACGCGAAGGGTCAGTACGTCGCCCGGGCGGACGGGGCGCAGCCAGCGCAGCTCGTCCGCCCCGGGGCCACCCAGGCTCGCCACGCTGGACAGGTAGTGCCGGGCGAACAGCCGCATCATCAGCGCCGCGGTCTGCCAACCGCTCGCGATCAGGCCGCCGAACGGCCCGTCGGCCGCGGCGACCGGATCGACGTGGAAGAACTGCGGGTCGTATTCCTTGGCGAACTCGACGATTTGCCTCTCGTCGACGGTCGCGGTGCCGAACACATAAGTCGAACCCGGCACGTAGTCTTCGAAGTAGCGCTGGTCGATCGGGGTGGTCAACAACTGCTCCTCGGTGGCCTGAACCATACCGCTGTGATTCCTTCCCTGTGTCGACTCTGAACGCGGGCAGTCTAGGGGTCTTCCCCAGAAGTTGTGTCGGCCACTGGGCCATTTCAGATCCTCTCGTCCGCAGGGCTGCGGAGTTGACCCGAGGTCTGCGCGAGATGAAGGCAAGCGCGCAGTGCGTGCCGGCGGACGGCACCGCGGCGGAGTGTGACCCGGTCGACGACGGCCGCGGCGACACAGGCAGGGGTAATTTCGTTGGGCAGGTCTTCGGTGTGGGCCGGGCGGGAGTGGTCGTGCAGGGCGGTGTGCGGGCAGGCGCATCCGGTGCCGTTGCGGCGGTCCCGGCCACACCCGGCCAACGAGACCGGCAACCCAACAGTTCTGGATCAGTAACAAGCACGGCCGGCCCTTATCCGGTGGGCGTCGATTTCCGTTCCGCGGGAAGAACAACCGTGTTCGCGGCCGGGGAGGACGGGATATCGGTCGGCCGAGTAAGTGACAACAGGGGGCCGGTCATCGCTGTGGTGACGATCGCCATCACCACCATGAGCGAATACAGTTCGCCGTCGAGGAGTCCGAGTTGGCGGCCGGTGGTGAGAATGATCAATTCGGTCAGCCCGTGGGTGTTCATCAGGGCGCCCATGCCTAACGCCTGCCGGTTTCTCAGACCGGCGAGGCGGGCGCCGAGGAATCCGCCGCCGATCTTGCCGCTGACGGCGACCACCAGGAGCAATACGAGCACGCCGGCCCCGTTCCCGTCGATGCTGGAGAGATCCACCTGTAACCCGGCGACGGCGAAGTAGACGGGAAGCAGCAGGCCGCCGGTCCGCTTGGCGAAGTGGGCGATTTCGGCGCAGCCTTCGGGGTCGTCGCGCGGCAGCAGGAGACCGAACACGAACGCGCCGAAGATGAAGTGCTGGCCGAGGAGTTCGGTGATCCCGCCCGAGGCCAGCGCGCCGACGAAGACCACAACGAACCGGTCCCGATGCGGCTGCCGCGCATTCCACAGCAGGCGGCGCAGCAGCGGGCGGGCCGCGAGCAGCACGATCGCGTACGGGGCGAGGAGCAGCAACCGCCACGGGCTCGCCCCGGAGGGATTGACCACGGTGACAGCGAGGACCAGCAGCGACCAGGCGACCACATCGGCGATCGACGCCGCCGCCAGCGCGAGCGTGCCCAGCCTGGTGTGCTGCATCGCGTGGTCGGTCAGGATCCGGGCCAGCACCGGGAACGCGGTGACCGATAACGCCACGGCGAGGAACAGGACGAACCCCATGGGCTCGCGCGGGTGGTATCGCCCGCGACACCGATGCCGGCCAGCGCGCCCAGCGCCGGCCGCACCTCCGTCGGGATCAGCGTCCTTGCGAGCTCGCCGTGCAGCAGTGTGGGCCCGAGCAGGATGCCGGCGACGATCTCGCCGACCACCGCGGGCTGAGCGAGCCGCATGGCAAGCGCGCCGCACAGCCGGGCCAGCACCACGATCAGGACCACGTCGGCGAACAGCAAGGCGGCTGCGCTCATCGTTCCCTCCCCACCCCGTCGAAGAACTCGGGTGAACAACACGTTGACCTCGCCGGGACGTTCGAGGAACCCGAAGTGCCCGCAGCCACGCAGCCCCGCAGCCCCGTAGTTCCACGAACCGGGCGCGGGGGATCGCGCGGGCGGCCGCGGCGCCCTCGGCGGGCGGCATGATGACGTCCCGGCGAACGAGATCACCAGGGTTGGCACCCGAATGTCGCTCAGCTCGGCCGACCGGTCGTGGCCGGGCCGACCTCCCGCCGGCTCTCTTTCTGCCGCGAAGCCGCCGTTCCGTGCCCCGCCGCGGGTCAGCGCTCTTCGCGGCCGATGCCGAGCGGCTTGGTCACCAGGTAGAGGCCCGACGCGGCGTCGTGGAGGTCGCTCGGGTCGATACGCAGCGGCGCGAGGTTCGAGGGTCCTGCCTCGTCCGCGTCCACCCGCCGCTGTGCCCGTTCCGCCTCCTCGATCAGCTCGGTCATGACCCCGGTACCGTCGGCGCCCCCCGCGTCGCGCAAGTCGCTCAGGCCGGCCACGATCTCGACGAAGGCGGCGTTCGATGTCGATCGAGCCGGACGACTTCCGGACGCTGCGGGCGATGCGGCAGAGGTTCTTCCCCGACCGGACACACCAGGTTTCCTGAACTCGTGGACAGCTATGTGCTGCACGCGGAGCGGCCCGGCGACATGGACAGCCTGGCCGCCTGCCCCCGGCTCCGGCGCGCGCCGGAGCCGGGTGAGGTCGAGATCGAGGTGCGAGCGGCCGGGGTGAACTTCGCCCACGTGCTGGTCGTACTGGGCATGGGCACTGTGTTCGGCGAGAGCGAGGCGCATGAGCTCGGCCTGGACGGGGTGGGCACGGTGGTCCGTGTCGGGTCCGGTGCGCCCGGGTTGCACGTCGGTGACCGGGTGCTCTTCTTCCACGAGGGTGCGTTCGCGTCGCATGTGACGGTGCCGACCGAGCTCGTGGTGGCCGCGCCGGCCGCGCTGTCCGACGCCGAAGCGGCCACCCTGCCCGTGGCCTACCTGACCGCCTGGTATGCGCTCGTCCGGTTGGCCGGGCTCGGTGCCGGGGAGACAGCGCTGATCCAGTCGGCGGCGGGCGGCGTCGGGCTCGCAGCGATGAACGTTGCGCGCTTGTACGGCGCCAGGGTGCTGGCAACGAGCGGGACCGAGCGGAAGCGGCAGTACCTGCGGGAGCTCGGCGTCGAGCACGTGCTGGACTCGAGGTCGGTCGCGTTTGCCGACGGGGTGCGGGAGACCAGCCCGGACGGCGTCGATGTGGTGCTCAACTCGCTGGCCGGCAAGGCGCAGCAGGCCGGGCTCGGCCTGCTGCGCCTGCACGGCCGGTTCGTCGAGATCGGCAAGCGGGATATCTACGGCGGCGGCACGGTCGAGCTGGCACCCTTCCGGCGCAACATCAGCATGCACAGCGTCGATTTGCTGCTGTTGTCGCGGGTGGACCGGCCGCTGGTGCAGGCGCTGCTGGCCGAGCTGTCCCCGTTGTGGGCGGACGGGCGCCTCGAACCGCTGGCGCACGAGGTGTATCCGATGCGGGAGGCACCGACCGCGATCCAGACGCTGACGACCGGGCGGCACGTGGGCAAGGTGATCCTCATTGTGGACGGGCCGTGACGGTGTTCGCGGCCGTCCCTTTCGCTACGGCGGACACCGCCCGCCCCTGCCCACCGGAGCTCAGCCGGCCTCGGCCAGGACTTCGCCGAGCTGATCGCACATCCAGTCCAGTTGGCCGGGCTCGATGACGAGTGGCGGGGCGAAGCGGAGGGTGGAGCCGTGGGTGTCCTTGGCGAGCACGCCGCGGTCCAGGAGGCGTAGACAGGCCTGGCGGCCGGTGGTGAGTGCGGGGTCGAGGTCGATGCCGGCCCACAGGCCGCGGGACCTGACCGCGACGACGCCGCGGCCGGTCAGGTCCTCCAGCCGATCGCGCAGCCGTTCGCCCAATGCGGCTGCCCGGGCCTGGTATTCACCGCTGCGCAGCAGCTCGACCACGGCATGGCCGACGGCGGCGGCGAGTGGGTTGCCACCGAAGGTGGAGCCGTGGCTGCCGGGGCGGATGACGTCGAGGACGTCGTGGCGGGAGACCACGGCGGACACCGGAACGATGCCTCCGCCGAGGGCCTTGCCGAGGATGTAGACGTCGGGGGTGACGTCCTCGGCGTCGCAGGCGAATGTGGTGCCGGTACGGCCGAGGCCGGACTGGATCTCGTCCGCGAGGAACAGCACGTTCTCGCGGCTGCACACGTCCCGGACAGCCTGGAGGTAGCCCGGCGGAGGGATGACCACGCCGGCCTCACCCTGGATGGGTTCGAGGAGCACCGCCACGGTGTTCTCGTCGACCGCCGCTTCCAGCGCCGCGCTGTCACCGTAGGGGACGCTGCGGAAGCCGGGGGTGAAGGGGCCGAAGCCTTCGCGGGCGACGGGGTCGGCGGAGAAGCTGACGATCGTGGTGGTGCGCCCGTGGAAGTTGCCGTCGGCCACGATGATGGTGGCGCGGTCCGGGGCGACGCCCTTGCGCTCACGGCCCCATTTGCGGGCGACCTTGATCGCGGTCTCCACGGCCTCGGCACCGGTGTTCATGGGCAGCACGAGATCCATGCCGGCCAGGTCGGCGAGGTCTCGGCAGAACGGTCCGAGGCGGTCGTTGTGGAACGCCCGGCTGGTCAGGGTGAGGCGGGCCAGCTGCTCCTGGGCCGCGGCGGTCAGCCGGGGGTGGGCATGGCCGAAGTTGAGGGCCGAGTATCCGGCCAGGCAGTCCAGGTAGCGGCGGCCTTCGACATCGGTGACCCAGGCGCCCTGGCCGGAGGCCAGTACCACGGGCAGGGGGGCGTAGTTGCGGGCGGTGGCCGTCTCGGCCAGCGACACATGATGCTGGGTCGTGGAGCCGGGGTGGGGCATGCCGTGCGTTTCTGTGGTGGTCATGAGGCGGTCCTTGGGTGCGAAAGCGGGAAAGGCGCGAAAGGCGTGAAGGGCAGAAGGCGGCGGGGAGTTCAGGTGAGCGGTTCCGCGGCAGCCAGGTAGCCGGCGAGCATGGCGCGGGCGACGTCGCGGATCCGCTCGTCGGGGGGCAGGAACGTGGGCGAGTGCAGTTGCTCGGTGCCCCCGTGGGTGCCGACGAACAGCATCAGCGACGGCAGCTGCGCACAGAAGAAGGAGAAATCGTCGGAGCCGGCGGAGCGCAGGTCGTCACCGGCGCTCAGACCGAGCGTGCCGAGCAGCGGTCTCGTGGCGGCGGTCAGATCCGGGTCGTTGTCGAGCACGGGCTCTCCACGGGTGATGTCCACCTGCGCGGTGCAGCCATGGGTCTGTGCCACCAGTCCGGCGACCTCCGCCAGCCGGGTGTGCAGCATCTCGCGGTCGTCGTTGCCCAGCGCGCGCAATGTGCCGCGGGCTTCGGCGGTGCCGGGGATGACGTTGGCGGCGGTACCGGCCGCGAGGGTGCTGACCGTGAGCACTACGTGGGACATGGGGTCGGTACCGCGGCTGACCAGACTCTGCAGGGCGACGACGATATGGGCCAGGGTGACGACGGGGTCGCGGGTGAGGTGCGGGTAGGCGGCGTGGCCGCTGCGGCCCCGGACCGTGATCGTGAATTCGTCGGCCGAGGCGTTGACGCCGCCGGGGGTGCAGGCGACGGTGCCGGCCGGGAGCAGTGGCTGCACATGCGCTCCGATCACCGCCCGGCACTCCTCCCGGCCGAGGATGCCGTCCTCGACGATGTCCCGGGCGCCGGAAGGGTAGGTCTCCTCCCTCGGTTGCAGGACCGCCAGCAGGGGGGCCGGGCCGCCGGTCCGGTCGACGGCCCGGGCAAGGGCGGTGAGCGCGGCCAGGTGCACGTCGTGGCCGCAGGCGTGCATGAGGCCGGGGTGTTCGGACGTCCATGCCGCGCCGGTCTTCTCCTGTACCGCCAGGGCATCGAGTTCGGCGCGGACGGCAACGGCGGGGCCCGGGCCGCCGATCCGGAGAACGGCACCGGTGTCCGCGACCTTGGTGGTGGAGCCTGCGGGCAGTGCGGCGAGCACGAGGTCGCGGGTGGAGGCTTCGGCGCCGGACAGGCAGGGGCGGGCGTGGATGCGGTGGCGCAGTGCGGCGGCGGCCGGCAGTTCCTCTTCGAGCGCGGCGGCCAGCGCGGTCAGGTGATCGCCGGTCATGCTTGGTCCTCCAGCCGGTAGACGCGGCGGGCGTTGTCGTGGCCGATCATGCGCACCACTTTGAGTGCTTCCTCGACGTCCCACTCCCCGCTCTCGGTCCACGCGGCGAGAGTCCTGGCCATGCCGCGACGCCACAGCAGGGCGCCGAGGTGATGCAGTTCCGGCGGCCCCCAGGCGTCGGAGGAGAAGAGGATCTTGGCGAAGGGGGCGAGTTCCAGCGATTCGGCGATGACGGCGTCGGAGCGTACGCCGGTGTAGTTGATGCCGAGGCCGACGTCGAAGTACACGTGCGGGAACACCTGGGCGAGGTAGCCCGCGTTGCGCTGGAAGGGGTAGCAGTGCAACAGCAGCAGGTCGGTGCCGTGCGGTTCCACGTTCTTGATGAACCGGGTGAGCAACAGCGGGTCGCAGCGGTGGAGTTCGACGTCCGGGTCGCCGTAGCCGGCGTGCAGCTGGATCGGCAGACCGCGGTCGACACCGCACCACAGGGCGAAGCGCAGCAGCACCGGGTGGCTGACGCGGACGGTGCCGGTGGCTTCGCACTCGGCCAGCCAGGCGTCTGCCGCGGCGGTCACCTCGTGGTCGTGGGGGCGGGCGGGGTCGAAGTCGAAGCCGTGGCGGTAGGCGACGATGCTCTTGAGGCCGACCGCGGTGGCCGAGCGGGCGGCCAGGGTTTCCCGGAACCGGTCGGGGAGCTCGGCGGCGGTGACACCGGCGCGCACCACGTCCTCCAGCACGGTTTCCAGGCGCACCACCTCGTCTACGGGGCGCCCGGAGGCGGCCGCCATGCCCTGAGGGCCGAGGATGTCCTCGCCCTTGTAGCCGGTCTCCAGCAGATAGTGGCCGATGCCGGAGGCGTCGAGCAGTCTGCGGTTGACCTCGTCGGTGCCGAGTTCGGTGCGCCGGGCCACGTACGTCTCGGGGTCGGCGTGGGGTTCGAGGCCGAGGACCGGGGCGCACCAGCGGCGGACGGCGAAGCCGATCTGCGAGTCGAACTGGGTCATCCACGGCGGGATCGGGCGGTCGGACTCGGTGAGCATCTGTTCCAGGGCACCGCGGTCGGCGTCGTTGCGGAGGGCGCCGTGGACGTGGTGGTCCACCAGGGGGAGCCGGGCGATTTCTGCGAGGAGCCGTTCAGTAGACATTGCGGACCTTCCGAATGCGTGCCGCGTCGTCCAGGCCGTTGAGCTGGGCGAGCTCGGAGCGTTTGACCGAGAGCTGAGTGGCCAGCAGGCGTGGGTCGAACCAGGACCGGACGACGTGGTCCTTCTCCAGGGCCTCCAGGGCCTCGTCGAGGGTGGCGGGCAGGGGCGGCGCCATCGCGAGCTGGGACCGGTCGGTGTCCTCGGGCCACACGGTGGGCTCGTCGTAGTCCCCGGACAGGCCGGCCAGGCCGGCGCGGACAAGGGCGGCCAGGGCGAGCCAGGGGTTGGCTGTGGCATCGGCGGCACGGTATTCGAGGTTGAACTGCGCGGCCGGGCCGGAGCTGCCGAGTCCGGTGGTGGGGCAGATACGCAGCAGCGCTTCGCGGTTGTGCTCGGCCAGGAACACCCCGCCGGCGCTCCAGCGGTTCGGGGTCAGGCGCAGGAAGGACACCGGGCTCGGTGCGGTCAGGGCCGTGAGGGCCGGGGCATGGGCCAGGACGCCGGCACTGAAGCGGGCACCGAGGGCGGAGAGCCGGCCGGGGCGCTGCGGGTCGTACAGCGCGGGGCGGCCGTCGGCATCGCGCAGACTCAGGTGGATGTGGACGCCGTTGCCCACGCCGTCGGCGTCCAGGAGCGGCGCGAAGGTGACGGGCAGGCCACGGCGGCGTGCCAGGTCGCGGACGAGTTCCTTGAGGAGGACGGCCCGGTCGGCCGCGACCGCGGCAGCGGCGGGGCGCAGGGTGACCTCGAACTGGCCGTCGCCGTACTCCGGAATCCATGTCTCCGGTTCGAGGCCGGCGTGTTCCAGCAGCCGCACCAGGTCGGTTCCGAAGGGTTCGGCCTCCCGGAAGCGCCGCAGCGAGAACGGAGCGCTCGCGGGCAGGCCGTCGAGCACGAACTCGTGCTCGAAGGCGGCGACGACCTCCAGGCCGGTGCGTGCGCGCAGCTCCGCGAGGGTGTCCCGCAGGAAGGTGCGCGGGCAGCAGGCCCAGGGCTCCCCGTCCGGCAGTGTCTGGTCGGCGAGATAGAGCCGCATGCCTGCGGTGGCGCCGTCGGCCGGGATGTCGACGGCGGTGCCGGGGTCGGGGAGCAGTCGCAGATCACCACGGGACCCGAAGACGTTGTCGGGGGCGATCGGGCCGAACGAGGAGATCGCGAGGTTCGCGGGAACCCAGCCGGTGCCGCTGCGCAGGAGGGTGTCGTGTTCGGAAGACGGCACGGCCCGTCCTCGTACCTGGCCGGCCAGGTCGCAGGTGGCGACGAAGGCGGTCGCGTAGTCGTCGGCGCGGGGAGTCATGAGGTCACCTTCATGCTGTCGGCGGCAGGAGGCTCAGGGTTCTGTTCCTGGCGGGGGCCCTGAGACCCGTTCATTTCACTGGTGAGACGGGCGCCGATGCGCCCGGCGAGGGAGGGGGCGAGGAGGACCACGGCGAGTCCTGTCGCGCACCAGGCGGCGGCGATCCAGGGGAAGTAGCTGTAGGGCGCGCCCTGGCCGGTGGACTGTTGGTAGAAGACGAAGCAGAGGTAGCCCAGACCGGCGAGCGGGATGACCAGTTCGCGGCGGGGGATGGCGTTGCGGTGCGAGAGGGTGAAGACGATCACGCCGACACCGGCTACGGCGTACGCCACCAGGACGCAGAGCACGCCGATGGTCGCGTACCAGTAGTAGGTGTCGAAGGCGGTGGTGCCCAGGCCGTACATGACGGCCGTGATCGCGGCGGCCAGGGCCCCGCACAGCCACAAGGCCCTGGTGGGGGCGCCGGTGACCGGCTCGGTGCGGGCGAGCCCGGCCGGACCGAAGCCGTCCCGGGCCAGCGCCGAGACCATGCGGGCCGCGGCGGCGGACGAGGACAGTGCGGCGGCGAAGGCGGAGGCGACCGCGGTGAAGGCGACGACGAGCGAGAACCAGGTGCCGAGGTAGCTGCCGGAGAGCGTCACCAGGGCCGATTCCGCCCCGGCGAACTGCCGCACGCCCTTGTCATCGGTGCCGAACCCTATGGACTGGACGAACATCATCAGGACGTACAGAACACCGGTGAGCAGCACACTGCCCGCCAGGGCGCGCGGGATGTTGCGCCGGGGATCGTCGGTCTCTTCGCCCAGTGACGCGCACGCCTCGAAGCCCGCCCAGGACAGGAAGGCGAAGACGGTTGCCGTCATGATGGCGCCGAAGCTGGCTGTGCCGGGGGTGAAGACCGACAGGTCGAAGGACTGGTGGCGGGGCGCCGAACCGGTGCCGGTACGCCCGATGACGACAAGGGCGAGGACCAGCATGGCCGCGATGCCGAGGCCTTCGGCGATCAGCAGGGTGCGGGCGGTGAGGCGGGTGTCACGGGAGTTGAGCAGGGTGACGCCCAAGGCGGCAACGACCGTGACGACCGCCCATGGGCCGGTGGAGGTCATGCCCAGAGCGTGCAGAAAGGCATGGGCGAAGACCCCGGTCGCGGCGAGCGTGCACACCAGGAAGGCGAGGTAGGTGCCGAGCAGGGCGAACCCGCCGAAGAAGCCGGCGCGGGGCCCGATGGTGGCTCCGGCCAGGGCATAGACGGAGCCGGCGTGGTGGAAGTGCTGGGTCAGCCGCCAGAAGCCGTAGCCCACGAGGCCGACACCGAGCAGGCCGAGCAGGAAGACCAGGGGCACGGCCTTTCCCACGGTGGCCGCGACGCCGGCCCCGTTGAGGCCCATCGCCAGTGTCGGCCCCATGAGGCCGACGGAGAGGGCCAGCGCTTCCCACAGTCGTAGTGTGCGTGAGGTTTGAGGGTGATCGGGCACAACGCGCTCCCGAGCAGAAGGGGGGGCCGCATGGATGTGGCCCGAGACACCCTCATGAAATATTCGTTGCAAGTGGCGCGTCAAGAGTGTCGGTGAAATGAATTTTTCAGGAGGTGCCGGCTTCCCCGGACCACTCCTCCTCCGCGGCCCGCATTCGCTCGTCGGCCGCCGGTCCCAGGCGTGCATGCACGGCGGCAACCAGGGTGTCGACGAGAGCCAGGGGGGCGACGATGCTGTCGAACGGACTGGGTGCCTCGACGCGCGCGGGGAGCACCACATCGGCGAACTCGGCCACCGGTGAGAGCCACGGGTCGGTGAACAGCACCACCTTGGCCCCGCGTTCGTGTGCGTACCGGGCGAGTCGCACGGTGTCCTCCTGGTAGCGGCGGAAGTCGAAGACCACGCACACGTCCCGTCGGCTCAGGTCGAGGCGGAATCCCGCATCGCGCCCCGGCGCCGCGGTGTGCACGAGGGTCCCCGGACGCAGCAGCCGCAGGTGCAGGTCGAGGTACTCGGCCAGGAGCTGCGAAAAACGCCCGCCGAAGCATGCGATCCGCTTGGCGGGGTCGCAGATCAAACCGACCGCCTGATCGAACTCCTGCTCGGGGAGGGCCGTGAACGTCTGGCTCAGCGTCGCGCTGCTCACCTGCTGCGCCGCCTCGACCAGTTCGGAGGTGGGGGAGTCCGCGTCGATCACCGGGGCCAGGGTCAGCGGCGAGGCATGACGCGCCTGTACCTCCTCGCGCAGCGACTGCTGGAAGTGCCGGTAGCCGTCGAAGCCGAGCCGGGCGACGAACCGCACCACGGTGGGTGCACTGACACCGGCCTGGGAGGCGAGCCCCGAGGCGGACTCCAGCCCGGCCGCCGGGTAATTGGCCGTCAGCGCCCGGGCGATCTTCCGCTCGGCAGGAGACAGGCCGCCCTCGAACCGCCGCACCCGCTCGGCCACGGTCGCCCCCGAACCGGCGTCGCGCCCCGCCGGGTCCGAGTCCGTGCCGCCCTCTGTGTGGTTGCTGTGCTCTGCGGCCCGACCAGCCATTCGCGTCCCCTCTCCGACCTGCGTGACGCCACGATCGTGACACAGCCCGGAAATCGGGCGCCGCAGCGGAGCATGGGGGTTCCGGGGCCGGCCTTGCCCTCCGGGGGGCGGCGGAAAAAGTATGGATAACCTGTTCCATCCTCTTCCATCCTCTTTGTCTGGGGGTATCCTGAAATCAGGCCTACGGGGCGAGCGAGGGAGTCCGACCGGACGGGCCTCGGAGAAGGCAGCTCTGGTTGCCGCCGAGGACAGGAAGAATGGCCGGGCTGAGAGGCCGGAAGGTCGTGAGACCGGACGGCGACCCCTAGCACCTGATCCGGACCATGCCGGCGAAGGGAGCCCACCTCGTAGGTCGTCGGTGTGCGTGGAGCCGCGGTGCGTGGATCAGTCGCTGCGCATCAGATCCGCACACTTCTCCCCGATCATCATCGTGGTGATGCAGGGGTTCACGGCCGGCAGGAACGGCATCACCGACGCGTCGGCCACCCGCAGGCCGGTCACGCCCTTGACGCGCAAGTGGGGGTCGAGGGGCGTCGCCTGATCGTCGGGGGCACCCATCTGGACGGTGCACGCGGGGTGGTAGACCGTGTTGTGCGTGGTGCGGAGGTAGTCGAAGAGGTCGGCGTCGGAGTGGGTCGACGGGCCGGGGGCGAGTTCGGTACCGGCCCACTGGACCATGGGCGTCTGGGAGACGATCTCGCGGGCGAGGCGCAGGCCGTGGGTCATGACGCGGATGTCGTGGTCGTGGGTGAAGTACCGCGGGTCGACCTTGGGCTTGTCGCGGAAGTCGCGGGTGCGCAGCCGGACCGTGCCCAGCGAGCGGGCGCGGGTGACGTTCGGGGTGAGGCAGAAGGCGTTCTCCGAGGTGGGGTAGCCGTGGCGGTAGGTGTTCATGTCGAACGGCACCTGGCCGTAGTGGAACATCAGGTCCGGGCGGGCGAGGCCGGGTTCGGTGTTCGTGAAGATGCCGATCTCCCACCACTGGGTGGACGAGTTGACCATGGGCTGCTTGGCGTCCCACATGATCACGCCCTCCGGGTGGTCCTGGAGGGAGGAACCGACGCCGGGGGAGTCGACGATCGGCTCGACACCGGTGGCCCGCAGATGGGTGGCCGGGCCGATACCGGAGAGCATCAGGAGTTTCGGGGAGTCGATGGCGCCGCAGCAGACGACGGTCTCACGGCGGGCGTTGACGGTGCGGGTGTGGATCAGGTCGGGGGCGAGGTAGTCCACGCCGGTGCAGTGCCGGGCGGAGTCGAAGTTCAGGCGCTTGGCCCGGAGACCGGTGCGTATCTCCAGGTTCCGGCGGGTGCCCATGAGGGGGTGGAGGTAGGACACCGAAGCGGAGGAACGGGTGCCGTCCGGGCGGCAGTTGATCTGGAACCAGTTCGCACCCCGGACGACGGTCTGACCGGTGTTGAACGGGGTGGTCGGGATGCCGGCCGCCACGCAGGCCTCCAGGAGCGCCACCCCGCACGGGTCGTGGGGCGGGACGGTGCGCAGGGTGACCGGGCCGCTGCGGCCGTGGTGGTCACCGGGGGCGTCGTTGTTCTCCAGCCGCTGGTAGAGCGGGAAGCAGTCGGCCGCGCTCCAGCCCGTACAGCCCATCGCGGCCCATTCGTCAAGGTCCTCGGCCGGGGCCCAGAAGGCGATACAGGAGTTGTGCGAGGAGCAGCCGCCGAGCACCTTGGCGCGGGCGTGCCGCATGAAGCTGTTGCCGTTCTCCTGCGGCTCGACCGGATAGTCCCAGTCGTATCCGGACTCCAGCAGCCCCATCCAGCGGTCCAGGCGCAGCACGTTCTCGTCACCGACGTCGGAGGGGCCGGCCTCCAGCAGGCAGACGGTGGCCGTCGGGTCCTCGCTGAGCCGGGCCGCCACGACGGCGCCGGCCGTGCCGCCGCCGACCACGACATAGTCGAACTCGTCCACAGGGGCCTCTTGGGGCATCGCGCCGTCTCCTGATCAGGGGGTGGGGGTGCCGCTGCTGCCCGGGGTGCCGCTGTCCGGGGCGACGGCGGCGTGCATGGCCAGGACTCCGGTGCGCTTGCGCTGGACGAACCAGTAGTAGGTGAACCCGCCGATCGCGACGACGCCGATGAACAAGAAGGCGCCCCAGCGCAGGTACCAGTGCTGCGGACCGGTCGCGTTGTAGACCGCGGCGCGTGGCCAGGCGAGGTTGAGGGACATGCCGAAGCCCCAGAGCACGGCGAGGACGTTCACCGGAAGGCCGAACTTGCCCAGGGAGAACTTCCCCTTGGCCGGCGTCCAGTTGCCGCGCAGCCGCTGGAAGAGCATCGGCAGGGTGACCGCCAGGTAGGCCAGGTAGATCATGATGATCGCGATGCTGGTGATCACCGAGAAGATCTGCGGCTGGTTGACGTTGATGAGGAGGATGCCGATCGCCACCAGGCCGATGATCACGGCCGGCAGCACCGGCGTCTGGAAGCGCGGGCTGACCTTGGCGAGCAGCGAGGCGGCCGGGAGGTTGTTGTCCCTGGCCATCGCGAACGCCAGCCGGATGCCCGCGGTGTGCACCGCCAGCTCGCACACGGTGATCGCAATAACCACACACCAGAGCACGATCTGCCCGATGGTCGAGCCGAGCGTGGACAGCACCACGTACTGCAGGCCGTCCACGGACAGCTTCGCGGAGTGCAGATCGGGCACCGAGAGCAGGGCGAAGAGGAGGATCAGACCGCCGATGAGGAAGGACGCGATCAGGGCCCGCAGGATGGCGCGGGGCGCGTTGCGGCCGGGGTCCTTGGACTCCTCACCGAGCGAGGAGGCGGTGTCGAAGCCGTACATGACGTACGCCGAGGCCAGTGCCGCGGTGAGGAACGCACCGAAGTAACCGAGGGTTTGGCCACTGCCCAGACCGAAGGTGTTCAGCACGACGCCGGGTCCGCGGGTGACGTGCGCGGCGAGAAGAATGATCAGAACGACGGCGGCGATCAGCTCGATCGCCACGCCCGCGGAGTTGATCCGCGCCATCAGCTTGACCCCGAAGGCGTTCACCAGGGTGGTGAAGGTGATGAGGATCGTGCCGAGCACCACGGCGTTCTCGGCCGCGGATTTGCCGGTGCCGTCGCCGATGAACTGGAACCACGACGAGATCTGCGGCAGCGTCACCTGGTACGCCAGCGCCACCGCGGACAGCGACACCATGGTGGCGGTCACCATCATCCAGCCGCCGAGCCAGCCGATGTGCGGACCGCCGAGCTTCTTCGACCAGTTGTAGACCGACCCGGCCACCGGGTAGCGGGCGGCCAGCTCGCAGAAGCACAGCGCCACCATCAGCTGCCCGAGGAAGACCATCGGCCAGGACCACCAGTACGCCGGGCCGCCGTGGGCGATACCGAAGTAGAACAGCTGGAAGGTGCCGGTGAGGATGGAGATATAGCTGATGCCGGCGGCGAAGGTGTGGAAGTTGCCCAGGGTGCGCTTGAGTTCCGGCTTGTAGCCGAGTTCGGCCAGGGAATCGTCGTCGTGTGAACCGTCGGCCCGGGTGCCGGGGCGCGGGGACTCGGAGTCGGTCACTCGAACCACCTCTGCGGACGTGGCGCGGTATTGCGCCAGACGTGCTTGGCCTCCTGGTACTCGGCCAGTCCCGCGGGCCCCAGCTCGCGCCCGATGCCCGACTGCTTCATCCCGCCCCACTCGGCCTGCGGCACATAGGGGTGGAAGTCGTTGATCCATACCGTGCCCGCGCGCAGCCGGGCGGCGACCCGGTGCGCACGCCCGCTGTCCTGCGTCCACACCGCCCCGGCCAGCCCGTACACCGTGTCGTTGGCGAGCGAGACCGCCTCGTCCTCGGAACGGAACCGCTCGACGGTCAGCACCGGGCCGAAACTCTCGTCACGCACGACGGACATGTCCGGGGTGCACTCGTCCAGCACGGTCGGCAGGTAGTAGAAGCCGTTGGCCAGCGACGGATCGTCGGGCCGGGAACCGCCGCAGAGCAGTACGGCGCCCTCTTCGAGCCCCGCCGCCACATACGCCTCGATCTTCGCGAGGTGCGCGGCCGAGATCAGCGGGCCGGTCCTGGCATGCTCGTCGAACGGCCCGCCGAGCCGGATCCGCTGGGCGCGGGAGACCAGTTCGTCGACGAACGCATCGTGCAGCTCTTCCTGGACGAGCAGCCGGGCGCCCGCCGAGCAGACCTGCCCGGAGTGCAGGAAGACCGCCATCAGGGCGTAGTCGACGGCGGTGTCGAAATCGGCGTCCGCGAAGACGATGTTGGGGTTCTTGCCGCCCAGCTCCAGGGCGATCTTCTTCACCGTCGGCGCCGCCGCTGCCATGATGCGCCGCCCGGTGAGCAGACCGCCGGTGAACGACACCATGTCCACCCGGGGGTCCTCGGTCAGCGGCGCGCCCACCACCTGGCCGGTGCCCAGCACCAGATTGGCGGCGCCGTCCGGCAGCCCGGCCTCGGCCAGCAGCCGCATGAGGTGGACGGCGGTGTGCGGGGTGAGCTCACTGGGCTTCAGGATGAAGGTGTTGCCCGTAACCAGGGCGGGGGCGACCTTCCAGGCGGTCTGCAGCAGCGGGTAGTTCCACGGGGTGATCAGCGCGCAGACGCCGACCGGCTCGTGCCGCACCGTACTGGCGATCTCCGGGGCGCCGGCGTCCACCACCCGGTCGGTCCCGCCGGCCGCGCCGAGGTTGCCGAAGTAGCGGAAGCAGTTGGCGATGTCGTCCATGTCGTAGGCGCTCTCGACCAGCCGCTTGCCGGTGTCCAGCGACTCGGCCCTGGCCAGCGCGTCCTTGTCGCGCTCCAGCAGCTCGGCGACGCGCAGTACGAGCCGGCCGCGCTCGGCCGCCGGTGTCCGCGGCCAGGGCCCGTCGTCGAAGGCCGTCCGGGCAGCGCCGATCGCCGCCGCCACGTCCTTCGGCCCGCCCTCGTCAACGGTCGCGACCAGCGTGCCGTCCGCCGGGCAGCGGATCTCCCGCACCTGCCCGTCGGCCGCTGCGGTCCACTGACCCCCGATGAACAGCTCCGGCATGGTGGTGCCTCCGGTCTCCGGCTCGTACGAGGCGGCGGCGTCGGCCGCGGCGCCCCGGCCGACGGCGTCGGGCCGACGGGCGGCCCGCCGCGCGGACCTCGGTGACGATCACTGAACCGAGAGTAAGACGGGCGGTGCGGCTCCGCACGGTACGAAGGGCCGGGGGAGAAGGAGCCGGAGGAGAGGGGAACGCCGCCGGGCGGGGCCGACGGGGTGACGCCCGCGGGCGCACGGGAGAATGGGGGGATGGGCAGTGAGCTGGACCGAGGGCAGGGGCAGGAAGCGGCGCGGGCGCCGCGGCCGGGGCGGCCCCCGGAGCCAGAGCCAAAGCGGCACTCGAAGCCGGGGCGGGCCCTGGGGCAGGAGCCTGAACCGGGGCCGGTTGCCGGACCGCATCCGTCCCCGCACCCCGTCCCCGACGCCGCGGCGTACCTCTCCGGCCGCTGGAGCATCGAGCGCACCGTGTGCGACCTGCGGACCGGCGTCGAGGGCAGCTTCCGCGGCACCGCAGAGTTCCGGCCCGACCCGGCGGGGAAGGGCCTGTTGCATAGCGAGGAGGGCCGGCTGCGGTGGGGCGCCGTGGTGCATCCGGCGAGCCGCACCCTGCGACTGCGGCCCCGCCCGGACGGCACCGCCGAGATCGACTTCGCCGACGGCCGGCCCTTTCACGACCTCGACCTCAGGACCGGCCGCTGGCGTGCCGTCCACCCCTGCGCCGAGGACCGCTACGAGGGAACGTTCACCGTCACCGGGGCGGACACCTGGCATCTGGAGTGGCGGGTCGGCGGGCCGGCGAAGGATCAGCTGCTGCGCTCGGCCTACCGGCGGCTGAGGTGAGAGCGACGGGGCAGGGTGCGGACGGCCGCCGGGCGCGGCCGACCGCCGGGCCCGTACGCGGACGCACGGACGGCGCCGCCGGGGAGCGGATGTCCCCGGCGGCGCCGTCCGGTGTGTGCTGGGCGAGGGCTCAGGCGGCGGGCAGCTTCCCGCGTCCGAAGAGCTTGCGCTCGTCGTGCAGCGCGAACGGTGTGGTGCGCAGATCGGCGATCTGAATGCCGAAGATCTTCAGTTGCAGCATCAGCTCGGTCTTGAGGTCGTACCCCGCGCTGAGCGCCCACGCCGGGGCACCGCCGTCACTGGCCGCCGCGGCACGTCCGGTCAGGTGGACGGAGAGCTCACCGCCGACGCCCGCGGTGTCGTAGAGGAACACCTGGGCGCGCGTCCCGACGCGGGCCGTCGCGGTGGCCGCCCCCTCGACCCGGGGAGTCGCCCCCTTGGTCTGCTGGTATGCCTCGTGCAGCGGCTGCCACCCGTTCTGCCGGTCGTACTTCGCGCCGACGGCGAAGGCACCGGAGGTGCGCTGGTCGGCGTCGAGCACGATGCGGCCGCCCGCGGTGAAGCGGTAGGTGAAGGTGACCTCGGTGCTGACCACGACGGGGACCGGGCCCACCCAGAAGACGTGCCGCCCGGTGACCGCCGCCAGCGGCACCGCGATCTGCCCGGTGTCAGCGGTCTTGCGGACCTTGCCGTGCACCTGCCAGCCGTAGCCGTACGAGCCGCCGAGGCCGATGGCCGCGCGCTGGGGCAGCAGGTTCAGCCCGCCGCGCTTCTCGTACTGGAAGATCAGCTCGGGCCGGAACGTCACCTCGCCGGCCAGCCGGGCGGGAGACTTGCCGGTCGCCTCCACACCCTTGGGCAGCGGCACATTGACGCCCAGCCGCAGGGTGGTGAGCGCCTTGCGCGCCTCGGGCGACAGCGCGCTGCCGGAGGAGGTGGGGGCGGGACGGTTACCGGAGGGAACGAGCTGGGTGCGGATCCCGGAGAAGTCGGACGCCGAGGGGCTCGGGGAGCCGGAGGCGGTGGCGCCAGGGGTGCCCGACGGCGCGTCCGGACCGCCGGACGGAGTGGCGGGGCCGCCGCTGCCCGCCCCGCTGCCGGAAGCGGGCTTCTGCATGGTGACACCCGAGGAGAGCGGCTTGACCGAGACCTCGCCGGGCCGCAACGCCGTCCGCTGGTCCACCTTCTGATCGCCCAGCAGCTCCGAGAGCGTCGCGGGAGCGGTGGTGACCCGGACCTTGCCGTCGTGGGAGCCGGTGACCTTGCCGACCTTGAACAGCGCACCCGAAGGGGCGTGCCGGTTGGGCGCGGCGGCGATCACATCACCGGTCCGTACGGTCTTACCGGCGGACGGCTTGAGCTCCGCCTGCTTGCGGTGCGCGTCGTACGACGAGAGCTGCACGGAGACCGAATTGCCGGAACGGGTCGGCGCGTCGGACGGCCTGGCGACCGCGGCACCGCCCTCGGGACCGGAGGCCCGGGCATCGTCCGGCACGGCACCGGGGACCGTCGCCCCGGTGGCCGGTATGCCGGCCGAGGACGTGCGCGGTGTGTCGGGGCCCGAGAGCAGTGCATGGGCGCCGAGAGCCGCGGGGACGAGTACGCCGACCGCGGCGGCGGGCACCGCGATACGGCGCCAGGAAACAGCCATGGGATTCCTTGGTGGTGCGGGGGGGTGGGGAGGAAAGCGGGGCCGGGCGCCGAACGCCGAACGCATGCCGGACGACCGGGGAAAAGTCGTCCAGGATCGAACATCTGTAGGGGTTCGGGCGGCTTCCTCGTAGCATGGCGACGAATGATCGCTTTCGCCATGGGGAAAGACACCGAGTCGGGAGGGGACGGGTGGAGACTTCCACAACGGTGCCGGAGGCCGTCGCCGCGCTGCACGCCGGGATCGGCGCCCTCACCGACGAGGTCATCGGCGGCCTCCGGGCCCAACTCCCCTCCTATGCGGCGCTGTCGGCCGATCAGCTCCGGCCGCGGGTGCAGGCGTCCCTGCGCAACGGCCTGTCGCTGGTGCAGCGCTGGTCCGCGGAGCGCAGGACACCACAGGGGCCGGGCGACGGGCGGGCGTACGGCATCCCGGAGGCCCACCTCGACGAGGTGACGGCCCTGGCGCGCTCACTGCCCGTTGAGGACATCATCTCCGCCTACCGGATCGGCACGGATATCGTCTGGCGGCGGTTCGGCGAGGAGATGGCGGCCCGGCGCGGGACCGCCGAGGACCTGCTGCCGATCGCCGAGACGCTGCGTGCCTGGGCCGACGCGAACACGCTGCGCATCGTGCGCAGTTGCCGGGTGGGCGCCCAGGGCGACTCGATGACGGACCGTCGGCGCGCGGCGAGGGTCCGCGCCCTGCTGCTCGGCGAGGCGCGGTGGGGCACCGCCGGTTCCCCGGGCGGTGCGTGGGGCGCCGGGCCGGCCGGCGGCGGCACGGGCGAGGGGCACCACGTCGGCTACCCCGTCGGCGGCTACCCCGACGATGGGCGCCGCGCCGGCGGATACCCCGAGGACGGGGCCGCAACGGAGGGCGGGTACGACCACAGCGCGCTCCGTCTGCCCTTCCGTGCGCGCCTGCCCGAGGATCCCGCGCCCGGCGCGCCGGACCGCACCCCGGAGCCCGGACCCGCCCCGCATGACACCGTCCATCCCGGCCCCGGTGACCGCGCCTTCGGCCGGATCGTCGCCCTGTTGCGCCCCTGGCTCGCCCTGGACGGGACCGGGAAGCCTCTGGTCACGACCGTGGACGGGGAGGTGGCGGGGCTGCTGACGGGGCGACCGGGCGGGCTGTGCCGCGGCCTGGTCCTGGGGCTCGGTGCCCCGGCCCCCGCGTCCGGACTCGCCGCGGAGTTCACCCGGGCGACCCAGGCGTTCCGGGCCGCCGTCGGCTTCGGGCTCGTCGGGGCGTTCACCCGTGAGGAACTGGGGCTGCGGGCCACGGTCGTGGCGCTCCCGGCCCTGGGGGAACAACTGGTGGGGCTCCGTCTGGCGCCGCTGGCCGAACGGGGCGAGGAGGGCGTCCAGTTGGAGGAGGCCGCGGCCGCCTATCTGCAGCAGGGGCTGCGCCTGGAAGCCGCCGCGCGGACCCTCTACGTCCACCCCAACACCCTGCGCAACCGCCTGCGGCGCTTCGAGGAGATCACCGGCACCAGCCTCCGCGACCCGGCCGATCTGGCGGAGGTCTGGTGGGCGCTGACACACCGAAGGATCCACGGGCCGGCGAGCTGAGGCGCCCACCGGCTCCGGTGCCGCCCGGTGCCGCCCGGTGCCGCCCGGTGCCGCCCGGTGCCGGCCGGGCGGGGGCCGGCGGGCCGCCGGGCGCCCGCGCCGGCCGTGTGGCTCAGGCCTTGACCGCCCTTAGCGCATACAGCAGCGGAACGATCGGCTCCGACGGCGGGAGACGCCACCAGCCGTTCTCGGACGGCACCATCGCATCGAACCGCTTCCAGGGCAGCAGTTCGGTCTCCCTGACCAGCTGCACGGTCAGCCCCGCCCCGATCACGGCCGAGATGACCTCCCCGAGGCCGTGCCGCCACTCGTAACTCGTCGTGGCGCCCTGCACCGGCGGACCGTCGGTGTACGTGGACGGGGTATCGCTCCTCAGCGGGCCCCGGCCTCCCAAGTAGTCATGATGGAGCCGGAGTTCCTGCCGGTCCGGGCTCGGCGTCGGCCCCAGGGAGTCGAGCAGGGGATGGAACTCGACGAGGTAGAACGTCCCGCCGGGCCGGAGCAGCGCGCTGACGATCCCGGCCCAGGTGGCCAGATCGGGGAGATAGCACAGCGCGCCCTTGCCGGTGTAGATCACATCGAACCGGCGCTCACCCAGCGCCTCCACGGCCCGGTGCACATCGGACCGGACGAACTCCATACTCCGGCCGCCCTCCTGGGCGAGCCGCCGCGCCTCCGCGACCGCCGCAGCGGAGAAGTCGAGCCCCACCGTGCGCGCGCCCCGCGCGGCGAACGCGGCGGTCTCGGTGCCCAGATGACACTGCAGATGCAGGACGTCCCGCCCGGTCAGATCGCCCAGATCCGTCCACTCGAACGGCGCGAACCAGCCCTCGGCGGTCCGGGAACCGTCCAGGCCGTAGAACTGGCTGGCCACATGGACCGGCGTACGGGCGTCCCAGTTCGCCTCATTGGCACGCACCATCTCGTCGGTGGTGGGCGCCTTGGCGGCAGGCTCCTCGGTGGTGGGTGCCGGGGTGGTGGGTGAGGCCCCCGGGGCGGTCGGCAACTCGCTCTGCTCTGTGGTCATGCCTCTCTTGTACCGGCCGGGCGGGGGAGTGGGCCAGTACGGCTCGGCGCGGCAGACGGGACAGGATGCAGCCGACGGGACGCGGCGCGGCGGGGTGGGCAGGGTGCACCAGGCGGGGCCGGCGCACCCCAAGCCCCCACGCCTAAGAGTCCCGGGCCGGCGTCGTCCACACCTCGCCGACGAGGGCATTGCGCATCCCCACCCACACCATGTTCATCAGCCGCAGGGTGATCCGCTCCGGCGGCTCGCCAGGGTGGAGCGTCATCCAGTCGGTGAGCGAGTCCGCCGCCCCGACCAGGGCGTACGTCACGAACCCGGCCTCGTCGTCGGGGCGGGCGGGCCCGGTGTCCACCGTGCCGCCGGCCCGGACCAGCCCGAAGACCTCCGTCATCACCGCCCGCCGGGTCCGGACCAGCTCCGCCGCGATCGCCGGGCTCAGCTCCGCCGCCTGACGGTGCAGCACCACCCAGCTGTCCCGGTGCTCGGTGACGAAGGTGAAGAACGCGAGCAGCCCTGCCCGCAGCCGCAGTTCGGGAGTGTGCGCAGGGCTCGCGGCAGCGCGTAACACGGCCACCAGGCGCTCGGCCTCACGCCGCAGACAGGCGAGGAACAGCCCCTCCTTGGAGTCGAGGTAGAGATAGACCATCGGCTTGGAGATTCCGGCGAGTTCGGCGATCTCGTCGACCGAGGCGGCGTGGTAGCCGCGCCTGGCGAAGACCCTGATCGCCGCGTCGATGATCTGCTGCTCCCGGACCGGACGGGGGACACGTCGCCTGCGTATGTCAGTCATTGGCGCCAGCCTACCGTAACCTTACTGGCTGGTAAGTTTACGCAAAAGTAAGGCAGCAGGCGGGTGTGCGGATGTCTCGGCGGCACTTCCAGGGGGTGTAAAGCGGGTCGATGGTGGTAGGCGACCTTATACAACGCCCCGCTCCGCACCGGCTGTTGCTCGGGTGTGTGCCGAGGCGGAACCGGATGCGGTCCGGGCCCGGGGGTGCTCCTGCCCGGGACGGGTCGCGCGGGGGCGTACCCGGCGTTGGGTGTCGCCGGGGGAAAGAGGAACGGGCCGCCGCCTGTGAGTGGCGTGGCGGCGGCCCGTACCCCCGGCCAGGGGGCTTCAGTTGCCGGGTACGGACTTGGATGCAGGCCCTCGACGCAGGCCCTCGATGCAGGTCCTGGATGCGGAGCCTGGATACGGGGTGGTCGTCGGGCCCCGGAGCGCGATCTGGCCGATTGAACACCCTTCATTCGTACGCTTGTTGGGGCGCTCATCCGTGCTGACCGACCGGCACCCGTCACTTCTTCTCAAGGGACCCTGCCGCTCGTCTGCAACAACCGCCTTCCGATGGGTATGTTGGGGGCTCGCAGCGTGTGGTCGCTCCTATACGGAGAGATCACCCCTGCCCCATGGCTGATGACTGTCGAACCGACGGGAAAGTGTGGAATGAGCCAGGAATCACGACCGCAGGCCGGCGTCGTCGATGTCAGTACCCCGAGTGTGGCGCGGATGTACGACTACTACCTGGGCGGCAAGGACAACTACGCCGTGGACCGCGAGGCCTGCGAAGAGCTGAGCAAGGTCGTCCCGAGTACCCAGGTGCTGGCGATCAACAACCGGCGCTTCCTCCAGCGGGTGGTCCGCTGGCTGGCCCGCGAACACGGCATCCGCCAGTTCATCGACCACGGCTCAGGCCTGCCGACCCAGGACAACGTCCACCAGGTCGCCCAGCAGGTCGACCCGGAGTCCCGGGTGGTGTACGTCGACAACGACCCCATCGTGCTGGCGCACGGCCGTGCGCTGCTGGAGGAGAACGCCCACACCGCCGTGATCCAGGCGGATATGCGGGACACCGAGGGCATCTTCGGCAGTGCCGAGGTCGAGCGGCTGATCGACTTCGAGCAGCCCGTCGCCGCGCTGTTCGTCTCGGTCCTCCACTGCATACCCGATGCCGATGACCCGGCCGGGCTCATCAAGAGGGTCGCCGACCGGCTGGCTCCCGGCAGCTTCCTGGTGGTGTGTCAGTTGGTCAGCGAGGACGCCGCCACCCGCGACTTCGTCACCGAATTCATGCGGGTCAGCACGCACGGCCAGTGGGGCCGGGTGCGGCAGGCTCATGAGCTGGCCGGGTTCCTGGAGGGGCTGGAGATCCAGGAGCCGGGCCTGGTGGAGGTCTCCACCTGGAAGCCGGACGCGGACCTCGGTCCCAAGCAGCTCACCCAGGAGTGGATCGAATACGGCGGAGTGGCCCGCAAGCTGTAGCGCGCACGCGCCGCAGCAGGAAAGAGGGGGCGGGGCGCCCGATGGGTACCCCGCCTCCTTTTGTTGGGCTCCGGGTTCCGCGCGTCAGCCGCCCGCGCCTCAGCTCTCCTGCTTGAGCAGCCGCTCCAGGATCGCCAGGGACTCACGGGGCGACTCGGACTGCGCGCTGAGCCGGTCCATCACCGCGAGGTAATGATCGACGTCATCGCGCTTGTCCAGATAGAGCGCGCTGGTCAGCTGCTCCAGATAGACGATGTCCGGCAGATCCGGCTCCAGGAACCGGAGGATCGTGATCGGACTACCGGCCGCCGCCAGACCGCCCAGGCTGAACGGCGCGATCTGCAGCGTGACATTCGGCAGCTCGGCCATCTTCAGCAGATGTCTCAGCTGGCCAGCCATCACCTCAGGGCCGCCGAGCGGACGGCGCAGCGACGCCTCGTCGATCACGGCCCATACCCGCGGTGCATCCGGGACGGTCAGCAGCTCCTGACGCTGCACGCGCAGCTGTACCCGTCGCTCGATCTCCTCCTGAGAGGAGCGCGGATGACCGAGCTGCGCCACCGCGCGGGCGTAGTCCGAGGTCTGCAACAGGCCCGGCACGAACTGGACTTCGTAGGTACGGATCACCGAGGCGGCCTCTTCGAGACCGATATGCGTCTCGAACCAGCCGGGCAGGACATCGTTGTACTGATGCCACCAGCCCGGAGTGCTGGTCCTGCGGGCCAGCTTGAGGAAGTCGGAACGGACCGCGTCGTCCGTGACGTTGTAGAGCGTCAGCAGATCGGCGACATCCCGCTCCTTGCAGCTCACCCGGCCCAGCTCCAGGCGGCTGATCTTCGCGTGGGAACCCCGGATGGCGTCCCCCGCGGCCTCACGGGTGATGCCCGCCCCTTCACGCAGCCGGCGAAGCTGGGTGCCCAGCACGATCCGCAGGACGGTCGGGCCGCCCCGCGGATGCTCCAGGTAGCGGCGCAGGGACGGATCGCTGCTCGGCTGCGCGGCGGTCATGCTGACTCCCCTGAGTGGTCGGGCGAGCGCCCAGTGTCCCACCGCCCCGCGCGCTTCGTACAGCCGGGGCGACTATCCGATCGACATATGCGCCAATCACGACGGCGCATCGTCAGTGGCCGGCGATGAGATCGTCGAAGTCACCGTCCTTGGCTCCCTGGACGAAAGCCATTATCTCGTCGTGGGTGTAGACGAGCGCCGGACCCGAGGTGAACCGGGAGTTGCGCACCGCCACCCCGCCGTCCGAAAGAACGGCCAGCTCCACACAGTTGCCGCTGGGGTTACTGCGGCGGCTCTTGCGCCAGACGACGCCTTCGATGCTGGTCGCCTGCATGCCGTTGGTCACCGGCTCCATAACAGTTGCTCCTTGCTGGAGGTCTCTCCTCCGACCGATCCCGAGCCTGCGATCACGTTGGCGTGAACAAGCCCCTGAGCGACCGTCCTTACTGATGTAATTGCAGATGCACTTGCATCCTGTGACGGCTGACGAGGATATTAGCCCTCCGAGGCAGTCCGGCCCAGCCCTGAATTCCCCCTCGCGGAGATGTTGATGACCACACATCCGGCAGAGACCGTGCACGACGCCCTTCGGGAGGAACCGTGTGAGGGCGGATGGTGGATGCCAGCCCCCGACGGCTTCGCCGCCTGCGCCCTCAGCGGCACCGCGCGCACCGTGCCGGAGGCCCGCCGGTTCACCCGGGCGACTCTCGCGGGCTGGCAGATGTGCGCCGATGTGGCCGATGACGTGGCCCTGGTCGTCTCCGAACTCGTCAGCAACGCCTTGCGTTACGGCGCCAAGGACGCGGGGGACGACGACGCCGTCGAGGCACCCGCCCCCTTCTGCAACGCCTGGCTCGCGCTGACCCGGCAGAACTCCACCGTGCTCTGCGCGGTCTCGGACGCCGGAACCGACGCCCCCGTCGTCAAGCCGCCGGACGCCCTGTCGGAGTCCGGACGCGGCCTGCACATCGTCGACCAGCTGAGCGACTCCTGGGGCTGGACACCGCCGGACGGGACCGGGAAGACGGTCTGGGCGACGGTGTCGAGTCGGGGCTGAGACGCGGCTGAGGCGGGGGCCGGGGGAGCGCGGCGCGGGCCGGCCCCGCGGAACGGGGCCCGGTCGCCCCGCGGAACGGGGCCCGCTCCCGCCGTGTGACGATTCCCGGGTCGCCCTCACCCGAGCGGAAGGCCCGAGAAGCCGTGGATCTGCTGTCCCTGCGCTACTTCCGGGAGGTCGCGCGCCGGGAGCACGTCAGCCGGGCCGCCGAGGAACTACGAGTGGCCCAGCCCTCGGTGAGCCGGACGATCGCCCGGCTGGAGGCCGAGCTGGGCGTGCCGCTCTTCGACCGGCAGGGCCGCACCATCCGGCTCAACCGCTATGGCGCCGCGTTCCTGGCCCGGGTCGAGCGGGCCCTGGACGAACTCGACGACGCACGGCGGGAGATGGCCGATGCCGCCGGACTGGACGACGGCTCCGTCGCCGTGGCCGCCGAGACGCTGTTGCCCCTCACCGAACTGCTGGCCGGATTCCGCGCCGCCCACCCCGGGGTCATCGTCCGCTGCCTGCAGTCGACTCCCGATGTGATGCACCAACAGTTACGGTCCCGGGAGGTCGACTTCTGTATCGCCTCCCAGCCGCTGTCCGGGCCCGGTCTGGGCGCCGTGCGGCTCTCGCGCGAAGAGGTGCTGCTCGTGGTGCCGGCCGGTCATCCGCTGGCCGCCCGGGAGCGGGTCACGGTGGCCGAGATCGCCGACGAGCCCTTCATCACCACCAGGACGGGGCACTGGCAACGTGCGCTGCTGGAGCGGCTGTTCAGCGGGATCGGGCGGCGGCCGGTGATCTCCTGCGAGGGAGACGAGCCGGGTGCCACGCACTTCCTGGTGGCAGCCGGCCTCGGCATCGGCCTGATCCCCGCGCTCGCCCGCGCCGAGCTCCCGCAGGTGCCGCTCGCCTGGCTGCACCTCGACACCCCTGACTGCGTACGGACCCTGAGCCTGGTCCGGCGCGAGGACAGCTATCTCTCCACGGCCGCCAGGCGGTTCCGCGACATGGCCGTGGCGCACTTCGCGGCACGGGGGCGAGGCGACCGGCCGGGAGATGTCCGGCCGGGCACGGCGCGACCGGAGGAGGCATCGGGGTCCCGGTAGCGCGGAACTTCCCTATGCCTCGCCCGTCAGCCCGTCAGCCCGCAAGGCCTTCAGCCCGCGAGGCCGTCCCCGAGCCCGAACGCCTCCAGCAGGCGTTCGGCTGCCAGCGTCGCGGTGATCTCGCCGTCGCGCACCGCCTTTTCGACGCCGGGGCCCAGCCGGCGCACCTCGGGGTGCTCCTGGAGGCGGTCGATCAGCCGGTCGCGGACCATCGACCAGGTCCAGTCGACCTGCTGGGCGCGGCGCCGCTCGGCCAGTGCGCCGGTGGACTCCAGGAGGGTGCGGTGCTGCTCGACCCGCTCCCAGACCCCCTTCAGACCGGTGCCCTCGCGGGCGCTGCAGGTCAGGACGGGAGGTGTCCAGGCCGCGTCAGGGGGCTGCAACAGCCGCAGCGCTCCGGACAGTTCGCGGGCCGCCGAACGCGCGTCCCGCTCGTGCGGGCCGTCGGCCTTGTTGACGGAGACCAGGTCCGCCAGCTCCAGTACGCCCTTCTTGATGCCCTGGAGCTGGTCGCCGGTGCGGGCCAGGGTCAGCAGCAGAAAGGTGTCGACCATGCCGGCGACGGTGGTCTCGGACTGGCCGACGCCGACCGTCTCCACCAGGACGACGTCGTAGCCCGCGGCCTCCATCACCACGATGGACTCCCGGGTGGCCCGCGCCACCCCGCCCAGCGTGCCGGAGGTGGGGGAGGGGCGGACGAACGCCGCCGGGTCCGTGGCCAGCCGCTCCATCCGGGTCTTGTCGCCCAGGATGGAGCCGCCGGTACGGCTGGAGGACGGGTCGACGGCGAGCACCGCCACCCGGTGTCCGGCGCCGGTCAGCAGCGAGCCGAGCGCGTCGATGAAGGTCGACTTGCCGACGCCCGGCACCCCGCTGATGCCCACTCTGCGGGCCGCGCCGGAGTGCGGCAGCAGCTCGACCAGCAGCCGCTGGGCCGCCGCCCGGTGGTCGGGCCGGGTGGACTCCACCAGGGTGACGGCGCGGGCGATCCAGGCGCGGGAGCCCGCACGGACACCTTCGGCGTACCGGTCGACATCGATCGTCGCAGGCATGACCCCCCGCTCAGAGCTCGTGGCCGAGGACCGACGCCAGGTCCCGCACCAGGTCGTGCGCGGCCTCCGGAATGACCGTGCCGGGCAGGAAGACCGCGGCGGCGCCCATGTCGCGCAGCGGCTGCACGTCCTGCGGCGGGATCACCCCGCCCACCACGATCGTGATGTCCTCGCGGTCCTCGGCGGCCAGTGCCTCCTTGAGCGCGGGCACCAGGGTCAGGTGCCCGGCCGCCAGCGAGGACACCCCGACGATATGGACGTCCGCCTCCACCGCCTGGCGGGCGACCTCGGCCGGGGTCTGGAACAGCGGGCCGACATCGACGTCGAAGCCCAGGTCGGCGAAGGCCGTGGCGATCACCTTCTGGCCGCGGTCATGGCCGTCCTGGCCCATCTTGGCCACCAGGATGCGCGGCCGGCGCCCCTCGGCGCGCTCGAACTCGGCCACCAGGTCCCGGGTGCGCTCGACACCGGAGGAGGGGCCCGCTTCGTCTCGGTACACACCGGAGATCGTACGGATCTGGCCGGAGTGCCGCCCGTAGACCGATTCCAGGGCATCCGAGATCTCGCCGACGGTGGCCATCGCACGGGCCGCGTCCACCGCCAGCGCCAGCAGATTGCCCTCCAGGCCCTCGCCGGGACCGGACTCGGCCGCCGCGGTCAGTGCCCGCAGCGCTGCCTGGCAGGCGTCCTCGTCGCGCTCGGCACGCAGCCGCTTCAGCTTGTCGATCTGCTGGGCGCGCACCGAGGAGTTGTCGACCTTGAGGACGTCGATCTCCTCATCGGTCTCCACCCGGTACTTGTTCACGCCGATCAGCGCCTGCCGCCCCGAGTCGATCCGCGCCTGGGTTCGGGCCGCGGCCTCCTCGACCCGCAGCTTGGGGATGCCCGCGTCGATGGCCTTGGCCATCCCGCCGGCCGCCTCGACTTCCTCGATGTGCTGCCAGGCCCGCCGCGCCAGGTCGTGGGTGAGCTTTTCGACGTAGGCGCTGCCGCCCCACGGGTCGATGACCCGGCAGGTGCCCGACTCCTGCTGCAGGAACAGCTGGGTGTTACGGGCGATACGGGCGGAGAAGTCGGTGGGCAGGGCCAGCGCCTCGTCGAGGGCGTTGGTGTGCAGGGACTGGGTGTGGCCCTGGGTGGCGGCCATCGCCTCCACACAAGTACGCGTGACGTTGTTGAAGACGTCCTGCGCGGTCAGCGACCAGCCCGAGGTCTGCGAATGGGTGCGCAGGGAGAGGGACTTGGGGTTCTTCGGCTCGAAGCGCTGGACCAGGCGTGCCCACAGCAGCCGGGCCGCCCGCAGCTTGGCGATCTCCATGAAGAAGTTCATGCCGATCGCCCAGAAGAACGACAGCCGCGGGGCGAAGGAGTCCACGTCCATGCCCGCCGCCATGCCCGCGCGCAGGTACTCCACCCCGTCCGCGAGGGTGTACGCCAGTTCCAGGTCGGCCGTCGCGCCCGCCTCTTGTATGTGGTAGCCGGAGATGGAGATGGAGTTGTAGCGCGGCATCTTCTGCGAGGTGTACGCGAAGATGTCGGAGATGATCCGCATCGAGGGCTGCGGTGGGTAGATGTAGGTGTTGCGGACCATGAACTCCTTGAGGATGTCGTTCTGGATGGTCCCGGCCAGCTTCTCGGGCGGTACGCCCTGCTCCTCGGCGGCCACGATGTAGAGGGCGAGAACGGGCAGCACCGCGCCGTTCATCGTCATCGACACCGTCATCTTGTCCAGCGGGATGCCCTCGAAGAGCTGCCGCATGTCGTAGATCGAGTCGATCGCGACGCCCGCCATGCCGACGTCGCCGGTCACCCGTGGGTGGTCGCTGTCGTAACCGCGGTGGGTGGGCAGGTCGAAGGCGACCGACAGGCCCTTCTGGCCGGCCGCGAGGTTGCGGCGGTAGAAGGCGTTGGACTCCTCGGCGGTGGAGAAGCCGGCGTACTGCCGGATCGTCCAGGGCTGGTTGACGTACATCGTCGGGTACGGGCCGCGCAGATACGGCGTGATCCCCGGGTATGTGCCCAAGAAGTCCAGGCCGTCGAGGTCCACGTCGGTGTACAGCGGCTTGACGTCGATGCCCTCCGGCGTCTCCCACGTCAGATCCGCCACGCCCTTGCCGGTGGACTGCGCCACGGCCTCGGCCCACTCCCCGGTGCCGCCGGCGGTGTCCGCCGCAGCCGGCTTCCCCAGCTCGACCGTGCTGAAGTCCGGGATGGCGCCCGTCTGCTGTGTCGTGTCGTTCATCACGCCACCTCCATGACATCCAGGGCCGAGGACAGCACCTCGACTGCGTCGCAGCCCGCGAAGACGAAGGAGTCCACCCCGGCCGCTACGAATTCCTCCCGGCGCTCACCCGGCTTGCCGGCCAGGTGCACCCGCAGCGCCCCCGCCGACTTCAGCGCGGTCGCCACGGCCGCCGCCTGCTCGCCGTACACCGCGTCGCTCGAACACAGACAGGCGATCCGCGCGCCGCTGCGGGCGAACGCCTCGGCCACCGACTCCGCGTCCACCGGCGCGGCCTCCTGCACCGTCTCGATGCCGCCGGCCTGGAAGAGATTGGCGGCGAACGTCACCCGCGCGGTGTGCGCCGCGACCGGGCCCAGCGCGGCCAGGAAGACCTTCGGCCGGTCACCGCTCGCCGCCAGACGGTCGTCGGAGCGCGACCGCAGCCGCTCGTAGGCATCGTCCCTGCGCACCCGAGGCAGCCCTCCGCCGATCGGGTCGGGCGCCGGCTCGCGGTGCACCGGGGGCTCGGCGAGGTGCGGGAACTCGCTGACCCCGGTGATCGGTTCGCGCCGGTGGGCGAGGTCCTTGCTGCGGCGCTCCCAGGTACGGGCCAGCCGCCCGGCGATCATCCCGGACCGCAGCGCCGCGGCCTGACCGCCCGCGCCCTCGATCTCCTGGAAGAACGCCCAGGCCGCACCGGCCAGCTCGTCGGTCAGGTTCTCCACGTACCAGGAACCGCCCGCCGGGTCGATCACCTTCGACAGATGCGACTCCTCCAGCAGCACGGACTGGGTGTTCCGGGCGATCCGGCGGGCGAACGCATCGGGCACGCCCAGTGCGGCATCGAACGGCAGGACCGTCACCGCCTCCGCGCCGCCCACGCCCGCGGACAACCCGGCGACCGTGGTGCGCAGCATGTTCACCCACGGGTCCCGACGGGTCATCATCACGGTGGAGGTGACGGCGTGCTGGCGCTGCGCGGCGGCCGCGGGGGAGGCCCCGCAGACCTCGGCGACCCGCGCCCACAGCCGCCGGGCAGCGCGCAGCTTGGCGATCGTCAGGAACTGGTCGGCGGTGGCGGCATAGCGGAACTCCAGTTGCCGGCAGGCGTCGTCGATGCCCAGGCCGGACTCCGTCAGCTGCCGCAGATAGGCGACACCGGTCGCCAGCGAGGCGCCCAGTTCCTCGGCCGCGGAGCCGCCCGCCTCGTGGTACGGCAGCGCGTCCACGGCCAGCGCGCGCACGCCGGGCGCCTCCGCGGCGCAGCGCGCGGCGATCCGGGCGGCCGACTCCCCCTGCAAGCGGAGCTTGGCGTCGTCGCCCGTACGGGCCAGCAGACCGAGCGGGTCGGCGCCCAGGCAGCCGACCGCCTCGGTGAGCGGCGCGCCGGACGCGGTGTAGAGCCGCAGCAACTCCTCGGCGGCGGGCGCGAAATCGGCGCCGGCGTCCAGCACCACCGCGGCCAGGTCCAGATAGACACCGTCGAGCGCGCGCTCCAGGCCGTCCACCGGCAGCCCGCCGTCGCCGACGGCCAGCCAGACCGAGGTGACGCCGTTCTCCAGGTCGGCCAGTACCGCTTCATTGGCACGCACCGGATCGGTGTGGACATGGCGCTGGCGTACGTCCCACCCGGCGACGGTCGTGCCCTCGGGCCGGCCGGCCCGTACGAACGGCGGGAAGCCCGGAAGGCCCAGGGAGCCCGTGGCGTCCTCGGCGGTGTAGAGCGGGCGGATGCGGATACCGTCCTGCAGATCGGTGGCGAGCGCATCCTCGGCGGCGGTGCCCGTCGCCTCTGAGGCGCCCGATTTGCGCAGCACGCCTTCGACGAGGCGCTGCCACTGCTCTCGATCGGCATCGGGGAAGGCGGCGGCCAGGGGGAGTTCGGAGGGCTCGGCGGTCATAGCAGCAGGCTAAGCGAACGACCGTTAGCTGGAGCAGGGGCTCCAGCTGTGACCTTGCCCTCGTTGACCTCCCATGGATCTTCATATTTATGCGCCGGAAGGGGCAGGTGAGACGGTTCGGTCCTACGGTGCCGAGTCATCCTTTTCCCCCCGCGGGACGCGCCTGCCGCGGGCCGCCGCGGAGGTTCCGTAACGTGGGCGCGGCACCCTCCCTCAAGCCCGCGAGCCCTCAAGGGGCAGGGGCCCGGAGGAGCGCGATGCCCAAGGCGACGATGATCCGTACCGCGGCCGCCGCTGCCCTGCTCCTCGCCGGTGCCGGGCTGCTGTGGGCGCTGCCGGGGGCGGCCTCTCCCGGCAGCGCCGCGGACTGCCGCGGGCGCCGGATCGCCTCCTGGCCCGCCGATTCCCGGCATACCGCGGAATTCGCCCGCTACGGCGACGACAACACCCGGGTGGACGACTGGACCGGCGGTGACGGCACCCACTCGGTGCGCCTTCCCGACGGCCGCACGCTCTGGCTCTTCTCCGACACCTTCCTCGACCGGATCCAGCCGCCGCCCAACCCGCAAGGGGAGCGGCATCGTTGGCGGACCGCCGACGCCGGGGGCACCCCGCTCCTGCGGCACAACGCCGCCGTGGTGATGTCCCGTTCGGGCCGGCCGACGCGCACCCTGACCGGCGGCACCGCGGCCGCCCCAGGGCCGATCTTCCCCGACCCGCCCGGCGGCGGACTGCGCTGGCCGGTCCGCGCGAGCGTGGAGCCCCGTACGCCCGGCGCGCACGAGAAGGTCGTCCGGGTGCTGCTGTGGAACCGTGCGCCCGGAACCGGACCGTGGATCTTCGGCCTGCCGTGTGGCACCGAGGTGGCCACGCTGTCACTCCCCGGCCTGCGGCTGGAAGACATCACCGAGACCGTCGGCCGGATCGCTGCCGACCCGGGCCGGCGCGTTCTCTACGGAGCGGCGGCGGTCCGTGCCGGCGGCTGGACCTATGTCTTCGGCGGCGACGACCCGCCCTCGTCACCGGCCTCCAGCGCCTATGTCGCACGGGTCCCGGGCGGGCGGCTCGCGGACCGCAAGAGCTGGCGGTTCTGGGACGGCGCCCGCTGGCAGCCGCAGGCCGGGCGGGCCGGGCCGGTGCTGCGGGCCGGCGGCCGGCGCGGTGTCGGGAGTGCCTTCTCCGTGGTCCGCGACGGTCCGGCCTGGCTGCTGTTCACCATGGACACCGGTGGCGGCGGGGCGGCCGGGCTGCGGGCGATCACCACCTACTGGTCCTGCTCGCCGACCGGCCCCTGGCACGGGCCGGACGGCCGCCTCACCCCGCCCCGCCCACCGGCCCCCGACCCGCAGTACGTCGCCGCCTACAACCCCCAGGTACACCCCGAATTCACCACGAACGGGGAGTTTCTGCTCAGCTACGACATCAACTGGCTCGGCCCGCCCGGCGTCCCGCCCGATGCCCGGCTCAACGGCGATGTGGAGCTGTACCGGCCGCGGTTCCTGCGGGTGCGAACGGGCCCCGCCGGGTGGTGACGGCGGGGTGGGCGGAAACGGGCCCGCCCGTCTTGACGGGACCTCCGGGCTTCAAGGGACCTCCGGGCTTCAAGGGAACTCCGGGACGGGCCCGTGGGCCGGCCGACCGCTCAGCCCGTCGGGTCTCAGCCCGTCGGGTCCGGTTCCGCCGCCTCCGGGCCCGGGGCGGTCGTGCCGGTGCCGGTCCCGGTCGGGCTGGGCTCCACGACGGGGAAGGCATTGTTGCCCCCGCACACCATGGGGCCCACGCGCACGGTCTTGCTCACCAGCGTCACGGAGACCTCGCCCGACGGCTTGTTCCCGGGCACCCGGGCATTGGCCGCGGTGCACACCAACTGGTTCAGCGAGGCGGAGTCCAGCCGCTTGACGTCCATCGGCAGGGTGATCACGACACTGCCCACATGGGTGGTGGCGGTCAGCGGACCGGGGAACTTCGGCAGCACGCTGGACAGACCACGCATCCGCTCCGCGTGGTTCGGCCCCTTCATCAGCATGTCGATGGCCATCTCCGGGTCGACCGGCACCTTGGCCGGGCGGGTCGCGGAGCGCAGGCCGGAGGGCCCGTAGAAGAACAACTGGACATCGGCCGCGGGCTGGCCCGGCGACTTCACGCCGGTGGCGGGCTCGCCGGCGTCGATGACATCGGTGGGGGCGATACCGCAGCCGGTCAGGCCGCCGGCCAGTGCGCCGGTGAGTACGCCGGCCAGCACACCGGTGAGCCCGCCGGTCAGCACCCGCCGGCGGGCACGCGTCGCACGCAGGGCGTTCAGGGCGTTCAGGGCGTTCAGGGCGTTCAGGGCGTTCAGGGCGTTCGTGCGGCTCATGCGTGCAGCTCCTTTCCGGCCGCGGAGCGGAGGCCGCCCCGGTCGTCATCCGCGGTCTGCTCGTCGACCGCCCCTCCGTCGTCGTCCGGCGGGTCGCCGTCCCCTTCGGTCACCGGCTCGCCCGCCTCCCGCAGGCGCAGCGGCAGATCCACCGTGAACACCGCGCCCCCCTCGGGGGAGTTGGCGGCGCGCATGGAGCCGCCGTGCAGCCGTACGTTCTCCTGCGCGATGGCCAGGCCCAGGCCGCTGCCCTCCGAGCGGGCGCGGGCGGAGTCCGCCTTGTAGAAACGGTCGAAGACATGCGGCAGGACCTCGGGGTCGATGCCGGGGCCGCTGTCGGAGATCTCGATCAGCAGCCGGTCGGCGCCCGGCTCCGGGGCGTGCAGCCGCACCCGGACCGGCTCGCCGCCGTGGTGCAGGGCATTGCCGACCAGGTTCGCGACCACGACATCGAGCCGCCGTGGATCGAGTCCGGCCCGTACGTCCGCGGGCAGTTCCGCCGTCACCCTCTTCTGCCAGGCCCGGGCCTGGAGGGTCTTGCGGATGGTCTCGCCGACGTCCACCTCGTCCAGATGGAGCGCCGCGGCCCCCGCGTCGAAGCGCGACACCTCCATCAGATCCTCCACCATCCGCGCCAGCTTCCCGGTCTCCTGGCTGATCAGCCGGACCGCGGAGGCGGTGTCGGGGTCGAGGGAGTCGGCGTCCTCGTCGAGCACATCGGTCACCGCGGTCATCGCCGCCAGCGGTGTCCGCAGCTCGTGCGAGACATCGGCCGCGAACCGCCGGGAGTTGGACTCCAGGCGGCGCAGCTCGGCCATGCTCTCCTCCAGCCGGGCCGCCATGTCGTTGAAGGTCCGGGACAGATCCGCGATCTCGTCGGCGCCCTTGACCTCCAGCCGGGTGTCCAGCTTGCCCTCGGCGATCCGTCCGGCGGCCTGCCGCAGACCCCGTACGGGCCGCAGCACTCCGCGCGCGGCGAGCAGCGCCAGGACCACGGTCAGTACCAGCACCGGCAGCGCGCCCCGCTGGGCCGCGCTCACCAGCGCCTCGACGTTGGACTCCTCGGCGCTCAGCGGAAGTTGGGCATAGACGGTCAGCGCGGAGGCCCGGCCGTCGGACTGCCGTACCGGCATCCCGATCAGCAGCCAGGGGTCCCCGCTGCGGTCCACGCGCTGGAAGGCCGGCACATGCCGCTTCTCCACCGACGCCTTGAGGTCGTCCGGTATCACGACGTCGCCCCGCAGGCCGCCGTCGCCACTGTCCCGTACGCCGCTGTAATGCACGGAAATGTCCCAGTCCCGGGACTTCCCTGAGCGCTCCAACTGGACGCGCAAGGAATCCAGATCCGCCTGGGACGGCGGGACCGGGAGCTCGGGTGCCAGCGAGTTGACCTGCGCCCTCAGGTCGTTGACGGCAATGTCCTGGGAGCGCTGCAGTATGGCGTTACGGGCTTCCTGGTAGGTCAGCAGAGCGGTGGTCAGCGCACTGACGGCGGCCACCACCAGGAACCCCACGACGAGCCGGGCCCGTAGTCCCCGCAGCAACTGGGGGTTTCCCGTCCGCAGGCGGGGCAGGGCCGGCATCCGGGGGCCGGGGCGCTTCACAGGGGTCCGAAGCGGTAGCCGAAGCCACGCACGGTCTGGACGTAACGGGGGCTGCGCGGGGTGTCCTCTATTTTCGTCCGCAGCCGCATGACACAGGCATCGACCAACCGCGAATCGCCGTGATAGCTGTGCTCCCACACATGCTCCAGCAGCTGCTGGCGGCTGAAGACCTGCCCCGGGGTGGCGGACAGGAACAGCAGCAGCTTCATCTCCGAGGGGGCCAGCGACAGATCCTGGCCGCCCTTGCCGACGACCAGACCGGCGCGGTCTATGGCCAGTTCGCCGTAGGTCTCGACCGGGGCGGGGCCGGGCTCCGCGACGGCCGGCGTGCCGTCGGCGGGCAGCGCGGTACGGCGCAGCACGGCGCGCATCCGTGCTTCGAGGACTTCGCCGCGGGCCGGCTTGACGATGTAGTCGTCGGCGCCGGCCTCCAGACCGAGCACCACGTCGAGATCTTCGCCACGGGCGGTGAGCATGATGATGGGCAGCTGCCGCTCGGCGCGGATCAGCCGGCAGACCTCGAAGCCGTCCTTGCCGGGGAGCATCAGATCCAGCAGCACGATGTCGGGGCGGAAGCCCGGCAGGACCTCCAGCCCCTCCTCGCCGCTGGCCGCGGCCGCCACTTCATGGCCGCGCCGCCGTAGGGCCAGGGACACTCCGTCCCGTACGGCGGCGTCGTCCTCGATCAGAAGTACACGTGGCATGGGTCCAGTATCAATAAGTTTCATGATGGATCGGTAACAGGAGCAGCCTGCCCGGGCTCTGGTGCATCTCACGTGGTGCAGGGCGGTGCGCACACGCGGCCACCGCCGGTCGTACGCACACGAGCAGGGTAGGGACGGGGTCGGGATGACACGGCGCTTCGGCATTCAGAGCGGCATCATCGGAGTGGCCGCGGCGGCGGTGGTTTCACTCGCGGTCGCGGGGACGCTCGCCTTCGGTGATTTCGGGGCCACTTCACAGGCCGAGGCCGGCACCGTCGGCTCCGGCCAGGCCAAGCAGGCTCCGGTCGTCAAGGTCGACCCCTCGATCGTGCACGCCTCGGACCGCCCCGGCCGCAGCCTGAACATCACCATCGACGACGGCCCGGACCCGACCTGGACCCCGAAGGTGCTCGCCGTGCTGAAGAAGCACAACGTCAAAGCGGTCTTCTGCATGATAGGTCCGCAGGCCAAGGCGCATCCGGACCTGGTCAAGCAGGTGGTGGCCGCGGGGCACAAGCTCTGCGACCACACCGTCAGCCACAACACCGGTATGGATCACCAGCCGGAGAGCTACCAGTCGCAGCAGATACTCGACGCGCAGAAGATGATCGAGGACGCGGCGGGCGGCGCGCGGGTCGAGTACTACCGCGCCCCCGGCGGCGCCTTCACCCCCTACAGCCGGAAGCTGGCCGCGGACCGCGGGATGCGGCCGCTGGGCTGGAACGTCGACAGCAAGGACTTCGAGGGCGGCACCCTCGAGGGGATCAAGGCGACGGTGCGCGGTGAACTCCCCAACGGGCCGACGGTCCTGTTCCACGACGGTGGGGGCGACCGTTCCCGGACCGTCGAGGCGCTGGACGCGCTGCTGCCGTGGATGCAGCAGCAGGGCTACGGGTTCGGGTTTCCGAAGCGCTGAGCGGTGGTGGGGGCGGCTGACCGCCTCCACCGGAACGCCCGGGGCCTGTCCGTCACCGACCTGCCGGACAGGCCCCGATGCGTGCCGTCACCTTCCGCACCCTTGGGCGACGGCCTCCTCCCCCGGCCTCATGCCGTGCACGGCCCGCTTCTGACTGCCGTGCACGGCCCGTCTTCCTTACGCCGTGCCGAACAGCTCCGCGAGGCCGCGCTCCATACCGAGGTGCGCCGGCTCGCCGCCCGCGGGTACGGCCTCGTAGGAGCGGGCGAGGAACAGCTGGACGTCCGCGGTCTTCAACTGGACCAGCGCGACGCCCTCCTCCGCGTGGAACTCCATCACCGTGCGGTCCGGGCCGGACGGCCGCACCCGCACATCACCCCGCCCGACCGGTCTCCGCATACCCTCGTCGAGCAGTTCCCGGGCGAAGGCCCAGTCCACGGCGGCGCCGTCCAGCGAGATCTCCGGCGGGAAGAACATCCGCACCGCCAGCGGATCGGCGGGCTGATAGTGCAGCACCGCGGGCACCGCATGCGGGCCGAAGGTGGTGGCGATGAGGCGGACCTGGACGGCTTGGTCGATGGCGGTGTTCATCGCGCTGCTCCCCCTGCGGCTGTCGGGTCATGGGCAATGGCTCGTCCGGTAAGACGGTGTGCCCACGCTCGCCGTGCACGCGACATCGGTGTGAGATGTGTCTCATGTGGCCGGAGGGGGTGCCCGGTGGTCCGTTGTACGCGCTGTGCTCGGGGGGTGGTGCGGGGACGCGCTCGGCGTGCGCGGAGCGCGGTCCGTTCGACGTGCGGGGTGCGCGGTGCGCTCGGCGTGCGCGGTGCGCGGTGCCTGCGCCGGGGACGCGCCGCTTGCCTGGGGAGGAAGTGCCCTTTCCGCTACGGCAGTCGCTGCCCCGGAAGGTGATCCGGCGCCTCGGGGTACGTCAAGAACTCCTCCAGGATCCCCGGGGCCGCCATCGCGGCGAAGGCCGGCGCCTCGGCCGCCGCAAGGTCCGGGATGCGATAGCCGTCCTCGCCCGCCGCGACCGCGGCGGTGAGCGTGACCAGGCCGGACCGGCGGGTGAACGGCGAGGTCGAGAACGTCCAGGCGGAGATGGCTTCACGCTGGAGGGCGAGGGTGTCGCGGCTGAAGGTGCCCGAGCGGGCAACCAGGTAGGGGCCCTCGACCCCGTGTCCCAGATTGCGGTACGCGTCCCGGGCCAGCCACAGCACCAGCGCCGTGGTCACCACCGCGTAGACCCAGGCGCAGTGCAGCAGGACGGGGGTGAACGCCGCACCGAGACCGGCCAGGACGGCGGTGCCGGGCAGTACCGCCCACAGCAGTCCCCGCACCCGGCGCGGGCGAAGCGCAATGCGGGGGTGCGGTGCCAGCGCAGCCGGAGACCCGCTTCCCGGGAAGGGGGACCGCAGGGCGCCGCCCGCCACCCGCAGCGCCTCCGGGCGGGGCGCCGGAGGCAGTAGCCCGCTGCGCTTGCGGTTCTCCTCGCGGTTGCCCAGACCGCCCGCCACCGCGCGCACCAGCGCTCCGCCACCGGCCCTCAGCAGCAGTGGCTCGCGCAGCAACACCCCGCGCAGCCGCGCCCGTTCGATGGTCACCGACCGGGTGGTGAACAGCCCGCGGCGTACCCGCAGGGTGCGCGCATCGGTCCAGTCCAGGCAGTAGTGGAACCAGTTCTCGACGTACAGGGCGACGGCGCCGACCGAGCCGAGGGCGAGGACGACGAGCAGTGCCGCCGGTACCGTCAGCCAGAGGGCGCTCGCGCCGAACTCGGTGAACGCCCGCTGGACGAAGCCCAGTTTCCAGGGCTCGATGCCGATGCCGTCCAGGACCCGGTAGGCCGAACCGGCCGCCACGAACACCCCGCCGATGACCCAGAAGGTGAGCGGCGCGTACCGCAGCCAGCGCCAGCTGATACGGGCCACCACCGGGTCGTTCGCTGCCGCCTCGGCGTCCGCATACGCCAGCAGCTCGGCGCGCAGCCGTTCCGCGTCAGCGACCGTGAGCGCCTCCAGCGACAGCTCGCTGCGGCCGTCCCCCGAGCCCGCCGTGCCGGCCCGCAGCACGGTGACCCCCAGCAGCCGGTGCAGCGGTGACGCGGTCAGGTCGACGGTGCGGATGCGGTGCAGGGGCACAGTGCGCAGCCGGCGCGTCAGCAGCCCGCTGCGCACCTCGAGGGTGGGCGAAGCGTGGCCGTGGCCGCCGGAAGTACCCGTTCCCGTGCCGTCCGGGCCCCCGGGGAGCGTGACCCGGAACTCCGTACGGGCCCAGCGGATCAGGCCGATGGTGGTGACGACCGCGAACGAGGCGGCGATGGCGGCGAGCGTGATCCAGGCCTGGGCGGTGATCCGGCCCCCGGTGGCCAGCGCCGTCAGCGCCAGCGAACCGAGCGGGGCGGCCATCCAGCCGCAGTGCACCAGCAGGGTGCGCGGATCCAGTCGCTGCCACTGGCCGGTGCCGGGGAGGGGGGCAGAGGAGGCAGTAGTGGGGGCGGCAGAGGAGGTGGCAGAGGAGGTGGCAGAGGTGGTGGTGGGCGCGCCGGATGCCGCGTCAGGTATGTCGCGGTCCACGCCGTCGGGTGCGGAGGGCTCGTGTGGCGTGCTCATGTGGCATCACCCGATACGTCCTGCGCCGCCTCGCCGATCCGCCGGGACAGCTCCTCGGCGTCCGCATCGGACAGCCCGGCGATCTTGATGTCGCCCGCGGTCGAGGCGGTGGTGACGGTCACCGTCGCCAGCCCGTAGCGCCGTTGGAGCGGCCCGCGCACGGTGTCCACCGTCTGCACCCGGGTCAGCGGGGCGATCCGCCGCTTCTGCCAGAACCAGCCGCCCGCCGCATAGACCGCACGCTCGCCCAGCTCCCAGGCGTGCACCGCATACCGCCACCGCGGCATGACCACGAGGTAGCCGACAGCCGGCAGCACCAGCACGACCAGCAGCAACGGCCCCAGCCACGGCAGTGCGCCGGGGAAGAAGAGGAGGGAAAGGACCGCCATGACGAGGGCGACGAGCAGCATCGGGCCACTGAGCGTCAGCAGGGCCTGGGCCGTCCACCAGTGGCGGGCCCGGGGATCGACCCGGTGGCGGGGTGGGCGCAGCAGCGGGGCGGCATGCTCGGGCATGAAGGTCACCGGTTTCCAAGTCAAGCGTATTGAGTGCTGGTACGTTATAACGGTACAGGCGACTTGTAAAAGCGGGCCGGTCTTCCTGAGCCGGCCCTGCTGAGTAGGCCCTCCTGAGTCGGAGCATGCGCCAAAACCATGCGCTGGAGTCATGAGCCGGAGTCAGGAGCCGGAGTCAGGAGCCGATTCCTGCGAAGGGCCGGGTCGCGCACGGTAGGAGAGCGGTACGAGGACGGTAGGAAGGAGGTCATCCGTGCCCAAGAAGGTGGACCACGAAGCGAGGCGCCAGGAGATCTCCGAGGCGCTGGGGCGGATTGCCGGCACCCGCGGGCTGGACGGCGCGAGCCTGCGCGATGTCGCGGCAGAGGCCGGGATCTCGCTCGGCCGGCTGCAGCACTACTTCCGCACCAGGGACGAGATGCTCCTCTTCGCCCTGCGGCACATCAACCGCCTCGCCGCGGACCGGATCCGCGCCCGCATCGAGGCGCTGGCCGAGGAGTCGGCCGAGGAGCCGACGCCCCGTGAGGTGCTGCGCGCCTGCCTGTCGGGCATGCTGCCGCTCGACGACAAGAGCCGTACCGGGCTGCTGGTCGGCGCCGCCTACTTCGCCCGCGCGGTGCACGACAAGACCCTGCGTGCGGAGGCCGAGAACGGCATCCCCCAGCTCCGTGCCTTCTTCGCCGGTCAACTGCGGCTGGCGGCGGACCGCGGCGAACTGCCGCCCGAACGCGCCACCGAGGACGAGGCGATGCTGCTGATCAGTATGACCGACGGGCTCGCCACCCACGTCCTGCTGGGTGTGCACAGCCCCGAAACCGCGCTACGGCTGCTGGATCTGCAGTTGGCGAACCTCTTCGGGGCGGCGGGGGCGTGAGCGGCAGACGCGCCGGAACTCATCGCTGCGGCTGCGGCTGCGGCTGCGGCTGCGGATGCGGTCAGGGGGGTACGGCTGCGACTGCAGCGGCGGCTGCGACGGTGGGCGCCCCGGACCCTCGGTGCCCGCGCCCTTGCCGTCGTCTCTTTTGGGGTTACGCCTCGCGCAACAAGGCGACGAGATCGGCCTCGACATCCAGGTGCCGCGCCTCGTCACCCTTCGCGACCACCTGGTACGACCGGGTCAGAAAGGTCCGCAGCTCCTGTGCGTCGAACTGCACCACCGCCATGCCGCCTACGGCATGGAACTCCACCACCACGGCGTGGGTGTCGTACGGCCAGATCTGCACATCGCCCGCCCCGGCCGGCTCGCACAGTCCCTCCTCCAGCAGCTCCCGCGCGAACGTCCAGGTCACCTCGGCCCCGTCCAGCGACGCGGCGGGCGGAAAGACCAGACGCACCGCGAACGGATCGGCGCGGTCATAACGCAGGCTCGCCGGTATCACCTGCGACCGGGGAGCGGTCGCGATGAGACGGGCCTGAACGGCTTGGTCGATGACGCTGGACATCGCCGGCTCCCTTGCATTCGGTGCGGATCGTCGGTGCTGTGACCACTAGGACGCGTAGGTCATCACGCCAGGTGCATTGGATTCCTGCGTGACCTGCATCACGGGCCATTGAATGTACGCAAATGCCCTCTTTGCTGTGCGTCAGGGGGCGCGATGGGGCCTCAACTGGTTGATGTGACGGATCGTTAGATGTGCTTGAGGTGCTGGTGGTGTGCGCTGTGGGTGCGTGCGGCGTGGGCGAGCGGTGTGGGTGGGGGAGCGGGTGGGGGAGGGGTGTCGGCGGAGGTGAGTGGTGCGCGTCGCCGGCGGGCGTGGTGGGTGCGGGTGGTCGGCGGGCGTGGACGGTGAGTGCGGTCGGTGTGTCATGAGTGCGGCTCACGGTGACTCGCGGGGCTCACCGGCTCGCGGCGGCTCAAGGTTGCCTCTGGCTCTCGTCGGCTGTCGCCGGTTGTCGTGAGCGGGGGTGGGCGATGGCATCGGCGACGGTGCGAGGGGTGGGTATCGGCAGCTGAGGGCGGTGGTCCGGGTGATGGCCCGGATGGCGGTCTGGGTGGTCGCCCGGATGGTGATCGGGACGATGGTCTGGGCGGTGGTCTGGACGGCCGGGTCGGGCTGGGCTAGCTTCCAGCCCACAATCAGAGCGGGGTGGGGCGAATTGCGGCGCACGGGACGCTTGTTGCGCGGGGAACGGGACCATGACTGGGGTCGGATCCGTTACCGGGGCCGGAACCGGGAGTGGGACTGGGAAGCGGGCCGCGACCGGGAAGAGGGCCGGGACCGGTTAGGAAATCGGGGCGCGCGACGAGTGCTGCGTACCCGTAGGGCTCGGTGGTGGGCGGCCATGGCGGCCGGTATGGCGGTGCTTGCCGCAATGACAGCCGGGCCGGCGACCGCGGCCCCGGTGGGTTCGCCCGCGGTGCCACCGGTATCGGAAGGCGCCGGGCCGGCAACGGCGGCATCACTCACCGCCCCGCACGCCGGCTGGCGCCTCAAGGACAGCGGCAGCACCGCCCGCTTCCGCGGCCTGGCGGCCGTCAGCCGTACGACCGCCTGGGTCGCCGGTACGGCCGGGACGGTGCTGCGCACCCACGACGGGGGCAAGCACTGGAGCGACATCTCCCCACCCGGTGCCGGTGCGCTGGAGTTCCGCGACATCGAGGCGTTCGACGCACGCCGTGCGGTGGTTCTCGCGATCGGCGAGGGGGAGGCCTCGCGGGTCTTCCGCACCGAAGATGCCGGCGCCACCTGGACCGAGAGCTTCCGCAACACCGACCCTCGCGCCTTCTACGACTGCCTGACCTTCTTCGACCGGCGGCACGGCATCGCGCTGAGCGATCCCGTCGACGGCAGGTACCGCATCCTGTCCACGGCGGACAGTGGACGCAGTTGGCGCGTACTGCCGTCAAAGGGCATGCCGTCGGCCCAGCCGGGCGAAGCCGCGTTCGCCGCCAGTGGCCAGTGCCTGGTCTCCGCCGGCAGCCGTGATGCCTGGATCGCGACCGGTGGCGCGGGCACCGCCCGCGTCCTGCACACCGCCGACCGCGGCCGTACCTGGTCGGTCACCGACACCCCGATACCGGCGGGCGACCCGGCCCGCGGTGTCTTCGCGCTCGCCCTCCGCGACCGGACCCATGTCCTCGCCGTCGGTGGTGATTTCCGCCCGGACCAGCCCTCGCCCCACGCCGCCGCGGTCAGCGACGACGCCGGCAAAACCTGGACACCGGCCGCCGAACCTCCCAAGGCCTACCGCTCCGGCGCCGCCTGGCTCCCGCATTCCCGGCGCTTGGCTGTGGCCGTCGGCCCGTCCGGCAGCGATCTGACCCTCGACGGCGGCCGCACCTGGAACACCTTCGACCAGGGTTCGTACGACACCGTCGACTGCGCCCCGGACCTGGGATGCTGGACCGCGGGCGAGCGAGGCCGGATCGCACGACTGGAGCCGTGACGGCGAGTCCTGGCGGCAGGCCTGAGGCGGGGCTTGGCGGGCGGTGGGTTTACTCCATCAGGCTGCCGAGCCGCCCCTCCAGCACCACCAGCAACTCGCCCAAGGCCACGGAGAGTTCCTCCTGCCGCTGATCGCCGATGCCTTCGAGCAGCGCCGCTTCGTACCGCAACTGTTCGGGCAGCAGCCGGTCGATGGTCTCGCGTCCCTCGTCGGTGAGCGAGAGATGCGCGACGCGGCGGTCCCGGTCGTCGGGGCGACGGGCGATCAGCCCGCGCTCCTCCAGTTGCCGTACGCGCTTGGTCACCGCGGCACCGGACGCAAAGGTCTCGCGGGCCACCCGCCCGGGGGTCAGCTCGCGGTCCATCCGGCGCAAGGTGCCGAGGATGTCGAACTCGGGACGGGTGAGTCCGGCCTTCCGCAGTGGCGCATCTGCCGCCTGCTGCAGCAGTGCGGAACAGCGGTTGAGCCGCCCGATCACCGCCATCGGGCCGGTGTCCAGCCCGGGGTGCACCTGCTGCCACTGGCGCAGCACCCCCGCGACGATGTCCTCGGTCACCCGCACACTCCTCTCGGCCATGCCGTACGCCTGCAATTGTGCCTGGCGTGGTGCCGGCCGCCGCGCCGGGCGGGCCCGCGGGTCAGGCGACGGGAACCGGTGCCGGGAGCCGGCGGACGAGGCCGGCCAGCGTCCGGTGGCCTTGCTGCTCGGCACGGACGATCCGCTCCTCGGGGAGGGCACGCTGCCACCACTCGCCGGCCGCCACCTCCACGGCTTCGCGGAGCTCGACCAGCCCCGCGACCAGCCGGTCACGGGCCCAGCGGATTTCCTGGTCCCGGTCGGTCTCCTGGGCCCGGTCGGCCCCGGGGGCCCAATCAGCCTCCCGGGCGCCGTCCGCCCCGGGCGCGGTACTTGCCGCGAGCAGCCGCAAGGCGGCGGTCTCCGCGGCCGCAACCCGCCCCAGGGCGACCTCGATACGGTGGGCGGCCCGCCGGTTGGTGATCAGGACGCAGCAGGCCAGCCCCATCATCGCGCCCACCACGGTGTCGATCCAGCGGTCGGCGATCAGCGTGCCGGCCGGCAGCCGTCCGCCGAACTCGGTCAGCAGCAGCGCCATCGGGGTGACGCACACCGAGCCGAGCCAGTAATTACGGGTGATACAGGCCTCCGCGCCGAGCTGGAAGACCAGCGCCAGCGCCACCATCGCGAGCTCCCCGAGGTGTGTCAGCGGCAGCAGTGCGGTGTAGAGCAGCAGACCGAGAAGGTTGCCCAGGGTCCGCTGGAGCGCCCGTTGCCAGGAGAGCGTGGTGTTGGCCTGGTAGATCGAGGCCGCCGTGACCACGGCCCAATAGGGGTGCCCGACGCCGATGGCCATCGACACCCAGCCCGCCAGCACACACCCGGCGGCCACCCGCGCGCCGATGGGCAGCAGCGGTGACCCGGGTGCGAGTCGGGCGAGCACCGCGCGCACCCCGCGCGGACGGCCGGGCGCAGGCTGCCGCGGCTCCCGCGCCTCGTCGGCGACACCCACCAGCTCCTCGGCCTCCACAGCCGAGAGCGCAACCCGGGGCAGCGGCCGCCCGCTGCGCAGTTCACGTACCCAGGCGCAGAGCTGCTCGGCTTCGCCCGCGGCGGACCGGCCGTCGTGGCCCAGCACCGATTCGGCCCGCACCAGCAGCCGTTCGAGCCCGGCCCGCGCGGCGGCTCTCTCCGGGGTGTGCACCGGAACCAGAAACAGTGTGTGCCAGGCGGCATTCACGGCGGCCGCCGTGGCATGCCGCGCCTGCGCCACACCGGCGAGCTCCTCACCAGCGGTTTCCTGACCGGCGGGCTTCTCACCGGCGGGTTCCCGACCGGCGGATTTCCCATCAGCGGGTTTCCGACCGGCGGGTTCACCCCCAGCGGATTCCCGACCGGCGCCCCCAGCGGTTTCCTGACCCACGGGTGCCTGGCCGGCGGGTTCCCAACCGGCAGATTCCCCACCAGCCCCTTCCGTCCCGCCCAAGCCTGCTGCGGCAGTACGCAGCAGTCCTGCCGCAGCCTCCAGGGCGCGGGCGACGGCGATCCGCTCCGGCCCCTGCGGCCGTATCAGTGCCGGCGCCATACAGACCAGCCAGGCGAGTCCTCCGGCGCCGAGTGCCGCCGCCGTATGCAGGGGCACCTGGCCCAGGCGCTGCGGCACGAAGAACGCCGAGGCCGCGATGAACGTCAGGATGATGTTCGCCGGCGGGCCGATACGCGTGGCGTCGCAGACCATCTTGTGGACCGCGGCCAGCAGTGAGGCGAACACGACGAGCAGCGCGGTCGACGTGATCAGCGAGGCGGCGGTCAGCGCGATGCCGAGGCTCGCGACCATCCCGAGCACCACCCACACCAGGGTGCGGGCGCGGGCGGCATACGGCAGACCGTGTGCGTACAGGGCGCACATCGCCCCTGCCGAGGTGTACAGGATCAGATCCAGCCGCCCCAGGAAGAACAAGGTGAGATCGGGAATCGCCAGCGCTGCCACCGCACTGAGCGCCGGTTTGTGCCAGATGTCGACGGGCCGGCGCAGCCGCACGGTGCTCCTGAGGGGCAGCGGCTGGACCCGCACGGCACTCCCCGAAGCGGTATAGGCGCTCTTCCCGGACTGTCTGGCATGCTTCCCCATGCCAAAAGATTAACAGGTGTTTTACTAGTGAAATATATGCGCCTCGTCACGTCGGGCTCAGAGAGCGGAGCTTTGGGCCGCGCCGGGGGACGGCAGCGCGGGAGGGGGCGATCAGAGCGAGAAGGGAGAGGATTGGCGGAGCGGGAGGGGAGAGGGCTGGTAGAGCGGGAGGGGAGAGGGTTGGTAGAGCGGGACTGGGAGGGGAGAACGCCGGCGCAGGGGGCGACAATAGCCAGGTGCCAGCCGCCAAGAAGAAGACAACGACCGCGAACGCGTCACCGGAGCGCCGCCGCGAACTGCTCAACATCGCGGCGGAGGTATTCGCCGCACACGGCTACAACGCCACCACCGTCCGCCGCATCGCCGACGAGGCGGGAATGCTCGCCGGCAGTCTCTACTACCACTTCGATTCCAAGGAATCGATGCTGGACGAGATCCTGTCCAGCTTCCTGACCGAGCTGTGGGACGGCTATGACGCCGTACTCGCCGCCGGGCTCGGCCCCAGGGAGACCATCGAAGCCCTGGTCACCGAATCCTTCCGGGAGATCGACCGGCACCGCGCGGCCGTCGCCATCTACCAGAAGGAGTCCCGGCATCTGGTCGGGCAGTCCCGCTTCGGCTATCTCGCCGACTCGCAGCGGAAGTTCGAAAAGGCCTGGCTCGGCACACTGGAACGAGGCGTGGCAGATGGAGTCTTCCGAGCCGACCTCGACATCCGGCTCACCTACCGCTTCGTGCGCGACACCGTCTGGGTTGCGGCGAGCTGGTACCGGCCGGGCGGACAGCACAGCCCCGAGGAGATCGCCCGTCAGTACCTCTCCATGGTGCTGGACGGCGTCGCCGTACGCGCCTGACCCACCCGGACGCGGTGGCGGCCCGCGAACTTGTCAGCTCTACCGGAGCGCCCGGCAGGAACCCGTTCAGCAGGAACTGTTCTTCACGTACAGGGCCCGCGAGGCCCAGGTCGTGCCGTAGCGGACGTCCTTCGTCGTGCCCTTGGAGAGGCGGCCGTGCGGGTCGCGCTGATGCGGGACGACGATGGTGTAGCACGCGGTGCGCCGGCTGCACAGGTTCGTCAGGCGGACGTAGCGCTGATGCCCCTTGTTGAAGTACTTCCGCACCACCACGCAGTGTGGCGGCCGGTCGGCCGCTGCCGCGGTCGAGGCGCTGAGCATTGTCAGCGAGGCGCTGCACGTCACCGTTGCCAGCGCTATGGCCATGAACTTCCGCACGTCATCTCCCCCGCTGGAAACCTCGGACACCCCCGCGAAGCCCACATCGGGTTCGCACGTTCATTCCCATTGTCCATACCCACCCAGGGAAAAGCAGCCCCGGGGGTCACACAGGGACAAGACCGCGACATAAGACACGACATACGAGCAGCCCTTCTCGGAAGGGGCCGGGCGGGACGGGAGCGAGCCGGGAACGGTCGGGGCGGGGTGGTCGGGGCAAGCGAGCGAGGGGTGAGTCAAGCGACCCACGGCGCTGTCCGGGCGGGCTGGGGCGGTGATCGGGGCAGGCGAGGCGAGGGTCTGGCCGGGCAGGGTTCGGCTCGCAGCTGACCGGGCTGACCGGGCTGACCGCGCTGACCGCGCTGACCGGGTTGACCGGACCGCTGACCGCCGAGGGCCGGCGATCGGGGGCCGGCTGCCGAGGGCTGGGCTCGCCTCCGCCCTCGGCCGGGTATCACTCGCCCGAGGGCGGGCGTGCCGCCACCACCTTCAGTCCTCGATCCGAGAACTCACGGCGGATTGCCTCCTTCGCTCCGTTGTCCGTGATGAACGTGTCAAAGACATCAGCGTCGCCGACCCGGGCGAAGCAGCGCTCGCCGATCTTCGACGAGTCCGCGACGACCACGGCACGCCGGGCACGCTCGGCCATCAGGCGGTTGACCCGGGCCTCCGCCTCGTCGTGCACCGTGGCCCCCATCATCGGGTCCATGCCGTTGGCGCCGATGAACGCGATGTCGATGGAGATCTGCTGCAGCACCAACTCGCTGAACGGCCCGACCAGTTCAAATGACCGCGAGTGCGCCACCCCACCGGTGAGCACGATCTTGATCTGCGGCCGCACGGCCAGCTCATTGGCGATATTGAGGGAGTTGGTGACGATCGTCAGATGCGGCTGCGGGCCGGCCTCCGCGAAGTCCGCACGGGTGGCAAGCACCCGTGCGATCGCCGTGGTGGTCGTGCCGCCGCTCAGGCCGACCACATGCCCCCGCTCGACGAGCTTCGCCGCGGCCCGTGCCACTGCCTCCTTCTCTTCCGACCGGTGAGCGTGCTTGTAACGGATGGGCAGGTCATACGCCACCGAACTGAGCACCGCCCCACCCCGGGTACGGGTCAGCAACTGCTGCTCGGCCAGGGCGTCCATGTCGCGCCGCATCGTGGCGGCCGAGACCTCCAGCTCGGTCGCCGCCTCCTCGACATCCACCCGGCCTCGGTCGCCGAGCAGCTCGAGCAGTGCGTTCATCCGTTCATGGCGCTTCATGGCGCGAGCCTAATTCGTCTCAGCAGGTCAGCGTGACGCGCCGTAGGCGCCCTGGTACTCCGCCGCGCCGGACCCTCCCCTCCGCTGTGACGAAGCGCCCCGGAGGCGGTGACCGCCTGCCGCCGTCTCACCCCCGGGTGCCTCACCCCCGGGCCGGTGCCTGGGCTGCGTACTGGTCCGGCACCGTCGCCGGAGTGCCCAGCACCTCCAGCAGCCTCGCCGCTTCCTCGGCCACTGCCTCCCGGGCGGGCTTGAGGTACTTCCGGGAGTCCACGAGCGAGGGGTCGGCGCCCAGCGTGTGCCGTATCGAGTGAGTGAAGACGGAGACCAGATGAGTGGAGATATTGATCTTCGTCATTCCGGCGGCGATGGCCCGCCGCAGCTCGTCGTCGGGCACCCCGGACGAGCCGTGCAGTACCAGCGGCACCGGCAGGGTGGTGTGCAGCGCCTCGATGAGGGCCTTGTCCAGTACGGCCGTGCGCTCATGCATGGCATGGGAGGAACCGACGGCCACGGCGAGAGCATCCACCCCCGTCGCACGGACGAAGGCCAGGGCCTCGCCCGGGTCCGTACGCACCCCTGGCGCATGGACCCCGTCCTTGCCGCCGACCTCGCCGAGCTCCGCCTCGACATAGGCGCCACGGTCATGGCACCAGGCGGTGAGCTCGGCGGTGGTGGCCACATTCTCTTCGTACGGAAGCGCCGAGGCATCCACCATGACGGATCCCACCCCGGCGGCGATGCCCTGATGGACCAACTCGGCATCGGTGATGTGGTCGAGGTGCACCGCGATCGGAGCCGTGGAGCCTTCGGCCAGAGCGAGGGTGGCGCGGGTGAGGGGCAGCAGACTGCCGTGATAGCGGATGCAGTTCTCGCTGATCTGCAGGATCAACGGGATCGCGGTGCGCTCGGCGGCGGTGACGAGCGCTTCGGCCGTCTCCAGATGAATGACGTTGAAGGCCGCGGCACCGACCCGCGCCTCACGCGCGGCGTCCACGATCGATGAGGTCGGAACGAGGGGCATCGGAGGCTGGCTCCCTTGCGGACGGGACTGATTGACGGTGGGAGGAGGGGCGACGTGGGGGAGGCGGGTGTTTAGGAGGCGGCCGGCGTTTCGAGCATCACCGAGCGGGTCAGGCCGCGGGGGTTGTCCGGGTCCAGACCACGGGCGCGCGCCCGCTCCAGCGCCACCCGCTGCACCAGCACCAGATCGGCCAGCGGATCGCGTGCATGGCACACAAAGCGCGCCCCGGTCCGCACCACTTCGGCCTCCAGTCCGTCCGGTGCCGGACCGAACAGCCAGGTCACCCGGCCGGGTGCGGCTATCGAGATCGGACCGTGGCGGTACTCCATCGCGGGGTACGACTCGGTCCAACTCTGCGATGCCTCCCGCATCTTGAGGGCCGCCTCATTGGCCACACCGAACGTCCAGCCCGTCCCGAGGAAGGCGAACTGCTCGGCGTCCACCCATTCCTTCTCCACCGGCGCGGTCAGCGCCTCCTCCGCGTCGGTCACCGCCCGGGAGACGTCCTCGCCCAGTTGTGCACGCAGCATCGTCAGCGCAGTCGTCGCGAAACGGGTCTGTACCACCGACTCCTCATCGGCGAAGGGGAGCGCGACCATCTCGTCGGAGACCGCCGCCGCTGGTGTCGCGGCGCTACCGATGATCGTCACCGTCGGGATGCGCCCCTTGACCGCATCGAGTACGCGCAACACCTCGGTCGTGGTGCCGGACCGGGTGATCGCGACCACCGCGTCATAGCGGCGGTCGGTGCCGAGGAACGCCTCGGAGGCGGCGAAGGGGTCCGTCACCCCCTGTCCGGATGCCTCGCGCAGTGCCGCATACGACTGCGCCATGAACCATGAGGTGCCGCACCCGACGACGGCCACCCGCTGGCCGGCCTTGGGCAGCGGGTTCGTGGCCGCCCCGATCCGCGCGGCCTCCCGCCAGGTCTTCGGCTGGCTGTGCAGCTCCTGCTCCATGTACGAGATCTCGCTCATGGCCCACCCTCCTGCGATGTGCATGTGCTCATCGGTCTGCATGTCTGCATGGCTTGTGTGTCTGCGTCTCTGCGTGCTGTGCAGCGACGCAGTTCTGCATGAAAGTGCAATATTCGCGTTCGTTGCAATCGACTGTACGCAGAAAGTTGCCAGGCTTCCATCCCTCGTTCGGGCGGATGCGCCAGAGGGGAGGGGTGGGTCGGCGGCTCTGCGGGGCGCCGTGCACCGCTCTCACCTGGGTGAAGGTGGGGTTGTCGCAGGATGCCGAGGATGAGGGCGGGGAGGCGCAGGGGGTGCAAGCGGGCGGGGGAAAGTGTTGACAGCTGCGAGAAACGCGTCGAATACTTGCAAGATCACTCATGCGCTTGGAGCTTGCAGTGCAAGCGCGCAGTCCAGTCACGCAGCTCAGTCATGCAGCAAGGCCCGCTCCGCCGCACAAAGGACTTCCCATGTCCATTGCCACGCTCTCCGCGACGCCCCCGCCCCCGTCATCCGGGACCGCTCGCCGCACCGGCAGACTGTTCGCGCTCACCGGCGCCGTCGTCGGCGTCATCTACGGCTACGACACCGGCAGCATCTCCGGTGCTTTGGTATTCCTGAGCAAGGACTTTCATCTCACCGAGGCCGAAAAGGGCCTGGTCAACAGCATCCTGGTGTTCGGCTCCATCGTGGGCGCGCTGATCGGCGGCAAGCTCGCCGATGCCCTGGGCCGCAAGGCGGCGATGCTGATCGTCGCCGGTTCGTACGCCGCATTCGTCGCACTCTCCGCGGTCGCGCCCAATGTCATCGTGCTGGATGCCGTCCGCTTCCTGCTCGGCATCGCCATCGGCATCTCGATCGTCGCCGCCCCGCTCTATGTCGCCGAATCGACTCCGGCGCGTATCCGTGGAGCCTCCGTCGCCGCCTACCAAGTGGCCACGGTCGCGGGCATCGTCATCACGTACTTCGTCAACTGGGGCCTGTCCGGCGGCGGTCACTGGCGCTGGATGCTCGGTCTGTCCGCGATCCCCGCCGCACTCGTGCTGATCCCGCTGCTCAGGCTGCCGGACACCCCGCGCTGGTATGTCCTCAAAGGACGCACGGAACGAGCTGTCGAGGTCATGGCCATGACCGACCCGGACGTCGATCCGCGTGAGGAGGTCGCTGTCGTGGCGTCCGCGCTCGCCCAGGAGAGCGGTGGATCGGCGCGCTCCTTGCTGCGCAAGCCGTACGCCCGTGCCGCGCTCTTCGTCGTCGGCCTCGGGTTCTTCTGCCAGATCACCGGCATCAATGCCGTGACGTACTACAGCCCGCAGATCTTCGAGGAGATGGGCTTCACCGGCAGCGGCCAGAGCTTCCTGCTGCCGTCCTTCGTCCAGCTGGCCTCGCTGGCCGCGACCGTGCTCGCCCTCCTCATCATCGACCGACTCGGCCGCCGGGTGGTGCTGCTCTGCGGTATCGGCACGATGGTCGTCATGCTCGCCGTCCTGACCGCGGTCTTCGCCAGGGGCGAGCTGCACGGCGCCTCGACCTGGGTGGGCTTCGCCGCGATCCTGCTGTTCACCGCAGCCTTCAACTTCGGTTTCGGATCGCTGATCTGGGTCTACGCGAGCGAGGCCTTCCCCGCCCAACTGCGTTCAACGGGGGCTTCGGTGATGCTCACCGCCGATCTGGTGGCCAATCTCCTGATCGCCCAGTTCTTCCCCTCGTTGATGGCCCGGGCCGGTGCGGCCCTGACCTTCGCGGGCCTTGGCGTCCTCGCGCTCGCCGCACTGGTCTTCGCCGCCGCCACGGCACCCGAGACCAAGGGACGTCAGCTGGAGGACATCCAGGACTACTGGCGTAACGGGGGGCGCTGGCCCGCGTCGCCCGTTCCCGTGAGCGCCGGCTCGCTCAGTGGTTCAGCGGTGCCGCCGACGACGACTCCGTAGTCCGGGGGAGGGGCCGGGCCGGGGGGCGTCCACAGCGCCGAGGGTGGACGCCCGGAGCGCCGGCGGTCCGGGGCCGAGGGGGACGGCCGCTCAGGACGGCAGTTGTTCCCGGTACTGCTCCAGAGCCGGGGCGGTCGTCGTCGCCGCGAACTCCATGATCCGGTACTCACACACCCCGGCGAGGACGAACGGGTCCTGGGTCACGATCCGCTCGACGGTCGCACGGTCCGTCCCCGCGGCGAGAATCACGCCCCCGTCCCGCGGGATCTTGCGGCCGGCGGCGAGGAAGTGCCCGGCGGCGTACTCCTTCTCCAGCCACTCCCGGTGCTCCTGAAGGACAGCGTCGACGCGTTCGAGGGGCGCGGTGTAGGTCAGTTCCAGTACGAACATAGCTGCAATATAGACGAGATGGACGAGGCATCAGGCGGAAGCGCAGCTTCTCCCGGAAAGGGAATGCGCAGGCCAGGGCGGATGCCACAGCATGTGTCTCCGGCTGGTGCGGCGAACGCCGCGGACACGTCTCTGCGGCATGCCTCTGCAGCATGTCTCCCCGGACACGTCTCTGCGGGCGTGCCTGCCCAGGTCCGGGAAGTGTCGCGACTTCAGGGGCAGAACGCCGGGACGGTCAGACCGCGGGCAGGTCCGGACGGCGCCGGCCGTGCCGCGTTGCGCGCTCGTAGGCATGCCCTGCCTGGAGGACGGCGAGATCCGCACGCGGCGCACCGATGAACTGCAGCCCCACGGGAAGACCGGCCGGGGTGAATCCCGCGGGGACCGAAAGGGCGGGCACGCCGAGGACGGAGATGAGGTAGGCGGAGCGCATCCAGTCCAGATAGGAGCGTGTGGGCCGGCCCGCGACCTCCCGGGGATACTCCAGCTCCGCGTCGAACGGCGTGACTTGGCTGACCGGCGCCAGGAGCAGGTCGTACCGGGAGAAGAAATCCACCATGCCGAGGTACAGCCGGCTGCGGGTCGCGGTGGCGGTGCGCAGGTCGGCGGCGGTCAGCCGGCGGCCCTGCTCGATGTTCTCGACGATGCTGGGTTTGAGAGCCTGCCGGTCGGAGTCGAGCAGGGTGCCGAGCGCCAGGTCGAAGCTGTGGGCCCGCAGCGTACGGAAGGTGTCGTCGGCCCCGGTGAGGTCCGGACAGGCGATGTCGACACGGCAGCCGAGTTCCTCGAAGACCCTCAACTGCGGCTCCAGAACGGCGAGTACGTCCGGGTCGGCCGGGGCGTGGCCCCCGAGGTCCGGTGTCCAGGCGATGCGCAAGCCGCGCAACTCGCGATCGAGGGGCACACGGAACGCCTCGCCGGGGGTCTCCAGGCCGATGGGGCAGCGCGGATCCGGCCCCGCCATCGCCGACAGCAACAGCGCCGTATCCGCAACGGTCCGCCCCATCGGGCCGGGGACGGACAGGGTGTCCCAGAGGTCGCCACCGGGGTGCCGGGGGACGCGGCCCGGCGTCGGCCGCAGCCCGACGACATTGCAGAAGGACGCGGGGTTGCGCAGCGAGCCGCCCATGTCACTGCCGTCGGCGAGGGGTTGCAGCCCGGCCGCGAGTGCCGCGGCGGCGCCGCCACTGCTGCCGCCTGCCGAACGTGTGGTGTCGTAAGGATTGCGGGTGGTGCCGAAGACGGGGTTGAAGGTGTGCGAACCGGCGGCGAATTCCGGCACATTGGTCTTGCCGAGGCGGATGGCGCCGGCCTGCTGCAGCCTGTTGACCAGCAGCTCGTCCTCGTCGGGGACGTGGTCGGCGAAGAGCGGTGAGCCGTGTGTGGTGCGCATACCGCGGGTGAGATGCGTGTCCTTGAAGGCGATCGGAAGCCCGTGCAGGGGCGGGACGGCGGCGCCGCGGGCGAGGCGTTCGTCGGCGAGCGCGGCCGCGGCGAGTGCGCCCTCGGGGTCGAGGGTGACGAGGGCGTTGACGGCCGGATTGACCTGTTCGATGCGGTCCAGATGTGCCTGGACGACTTCCCGGGCGGAGAGGTCGCGGCGGCGCAACCGGGCGGCGAGGTCGAGGGCATCGAGCTGATGGAGCGCGTCGGGCATGAAGACCTCGGAGGGTTGTTTCAGGGCGGCGAGGCACCGGTGGTGGGGCACGAGCCGATCGTCGAGAGGCTGCCCTCGGCGGCGGCGCCTGTGCGGTCGGCGGGGTCCGGGTTCACGCTCACCAAGGTACCCAGCGCCACTGACAACGCCTCATGATCAGGCCTCCCGGCCTGGTCAGAGGCTCGCTCACCGGTTCGGTAGCGTGGTGGTCACCATGGACACTCCCGGAATGATCTCCTGCGACGACGAACTGCGGAACTGGCCGGCCGACGAAGACCAGGCGCGGGCGGTCCAGGACCGGTTGCGGCCCTGTGTGCGGCTCGATGAACCCGGTCCGGAACCGGGGTTCGAGGGCACGGTCGTCGGGGTGGACGTCGCCTATGACGACGCGCGTGACGTCGTCGCGGCTGCCGCCGTCGCGCTGGACGCCCGTACGCGCGCCGTCGTCGACGAGGCGACCGCCGTCGGGCAGATCTCCTTCCCGTACGTCCCCGGCCTGCTCGCGTTCCGCGAGATTCCCACCGTGCTCGACGCCCTCGCCCGCCTCACCCGCACCCCTGACCTCGTGGTCTGCGACGGTTACGGGCTGGCGCACCCGCGCCGCTTCGGGCTCGCCAGCCACCTGGGAGTGCTGACCGGGCTGCCCACCATCGGTGTCGCCAAGAACCCCTTCACCTTCCGCTATGAGCTTCCCGGACCGGACCGCGGCGCCACCTCTCCTCTTCTGGACGGGGCCGAGGAGGTGGGACGTGCGCTGCGTACCCAAAGGGGCGTCAAACCGGTCTTCGTCTCCGTGGGGCATCGCATCGACATCGACCATGCCTGTGCGCATACGCTCCACCTGGCAGCGCATTACCGGCTTCCCGAGACGACCCGCGCCGCGGACGCGCTGTGCCGGAGGGCGCTCGCCGACGCCTGAGGCGGTGGAGGCAGGGAGAGCCGGGGCCGGGGCTACCCCTGGACGACGCGAAAGGCGATGCCCGCCTCCTGGAGGCGGGCCGTCAGCGCGTCCCCCATGGCAACCGCGGTGGTCACCTGGCCGGCAGTCTCCGGCAGGTCGTCGAAGGCCAGGCTGAGCGCCGACTCGGCGAGCATCTTCGCCGTCTCGTCGTAGCCGGGGTCACCGCCCGAGACCTCGGTGATCAGGCGTTCGCCGCCGCCGGAGGCGACGAAGCGGATCCTGAACCAGCTGCGTGCGCGCCGCTCGGGGCCCGGCCCGTCGCCCGGTTCCAGACGCCGCGACAACCAGCGCCGCGCGGCCGGCACCTGGGCGAGTGCGCACATGGCCCCCACTCCCACCGCCCCGCCGACGGCGACCGGCAGCCGTCGTACGCCTGCGTAGTGGCGGTAGCGGAAGTCGGGCCCGTAACGGTCCAGTGCGGCGGCGGAGCGAGCGATGACCTGAGGATCGAGGGTCGGCAACGGCACGCCCCAGGTGCGCGTTTCGCCGCTCCTGAGCGGCGGCCCGAAGGACGCCCGCACTGTACGGCCGGCCGGTCGCGGCTCCGCTCGCTGCCGCTCGCGGGCGGCCCGCGCCATGGCGACCGGACGCGATGCGACGGTCAGTGCCGAGGCCAGGGTGCCGCCGGAAAAGGCGCCGTTGGTCCGCACGAAGCCGTCGATGCGTACGGGGACGCCTTCGGGGAGGAGCCCCACCGTGAAGAGCACCCCCAGGTCGTGCGGGACGGAGTCGAATCCGCAGGCGTGTACGAGGCGCGCACCGGAGGCGCGGGCCGTCGCATCGTGACGCACGTACATCCGGTCGATGAACTCCGGCTCACCGGTCAGATCGACATAGTCGGTGCCTGCCGCGGCGCACGCGGCGACCAGCGGCTCACCGTGGAGCAGATACGGCCCGACGGTCGTCACCAGCACCTTGGTGCCGGCGGCGAGGGCGCGCAGCGACTGGGGATCGTCGCTGTCGGCCTGCAGTAGCGGCAGGCCGGCGCAGTCCGGGTTGATCGCTGTCAGCCGGTCGCGCAGCTGCTCCAGTTTGGCGGTGTTGCGCCCGGCCAGCGCCCAGCGGCAGCCCTGGGGAGCATGTGCGGCCAGGTAGGCGGCGGTGAGGGCGCCCGCAAAACCGGTCGCGCCGTAGAGGACGAGGTCATGGTCCCGTCCGGAGGTGTCCTGCCGTCGCATCGTGCGTCCTCTCGACCACCCACTGGGCACGGAGCCCGGACATTAGGCAGTCACCGTCGACCCGTCAACGTACGCTTCCGGCCGCCGCCTTGGTTGTTCCCTTGCCGTCCCATGGGCGGCACGGAGTGTGGCACGCAGTCTTGACAGAGCACGGCGACCGGTCCAGATTCACCGATGGCACCGATGACATAGGACGTCCCATGTCTGGCCTGCTGCCCCGACCGTGGTCCGGCCCTGCTGCCCCGACCGTCGTCTGGCTGTACTGCCCCGAATGTCACCCAGACAGCCCCGAATGTCACCCAGCGGCTTCCCCGACGATGCCGCGAACCGTACCGTCCGCCGATTGCCGGAGGAGGCCGGACAGCCGTGACGCTGCGTCCCGCGGACCCCCCTGAGCACAGCCGGAACCGGTGGCAGGAGGTCACGCCGGGCCAGTGGAAGGCGATGTTCGCCGCCTGGATCGGCTATCTCCTGGACGGCTTCGACTTCGTCCTGATCACCCTCGTGCTGACCGAGATCGCCGCCGACTTCCATCTGAGCACCGCCACCGCCGCCTCGCTGATCTCCGGCGCCTTCATCACCCGGTGGCTGGGCGGCGCCGTCCTGGGCGCGATGGGTGACCGCTACGGCCGCAAGACCGCCATGGTCACCAGCATCCTGCTGTACTCGCTCGGTACCTTCGCCTGCGGTTTCGCCTGGGACTACACCAGCCTGTTCGTCGCGCGGCTGGTGATCGGTCTGGGCATGGCGGGGGAGTACAGCGCCGGCGTGACGTATGTGCTGGAGAGCTGGCCCGTCCGATGGCGCAACCGCGCTTCCGGATTCATCATCTCCGGTTACGCCGGCGGCACCGTCCTCGCGGCGCAGCTCTACAAGTGGGTGGTGCCGCACTGGGGCTGGCGCTGGATGTTCTGGATCGGCGTCCTGCCCGTACTGGTCGCCGTCTGGATGCGCCGATCGCTGCCGGAGGCCGGTGACTGGCAGCGGCAGATCGGCACCACCGGCACGGAAGAGGAACGTCCCCATCCCTTCCGGCCGTTGTTCACCGGCCGCATCCGGCCCTGGACCAACACCGCCCTGGCGGCGGCTGCCTCGGTCGCGCTGTTCTGCGTTTTCACACCCGTCGGCGCGGGCGCCGTACCGGGGCTGTCCGTCGTCGCGGCGGTGTGTCTGGTGGCATTCGCCGTGCAGCTCGGCGGCCGTCGCGGGTGGCTGCTGTATGTGGCCCTGATGGCGACGGTGTTCTGTGCCTTCCTCTACAGCTGGCCGGTCCAGGCCCTGCTGCCCACCTACCTCAAGACCGACCTCGGGTACGCCCCCGGACAGGTCACCGACGTGATGTTCTACGCGGGCTTCGGCACCATGGCGGGCTGCTGGCTGGCGGGCTTCGCCGGCGACCGGTTCGGTACCCGCCGCGCCTATGCCGGCACCCTGCTGGCCTCCCTCGCCTTCGTCTTCCCGGTCTTCGCGGTGCAGGACAGCCTGCCGGCGCTCGGTGTGCTGGTCTTCGGGCTGCTCGCGCTCGGTCAGGGCATCTCCGGGATCCTGCCGAAATACCTGGCCGGGCACTTCCCGACCGCCACCCGCGCCGCCTCTCTGGGCTTTGTCTACAACGTCGGAGCCCTGGGCGGCGCGGTGGCGCCCGTCCTGGGAGCTCATCTGGCCGAAGGCATGTCCCTGGGGCGGGCGCTGGCCGTGCTCACCTTCGGGCTGACGCTCGTGGTCATCATCCTGGTGGGCGGCGACGTCCCGCGGCGGCTGGGCCGGCTCGTGGACGGTCAGGCGCCCGAAGACCACCTTGCGCCGAAGGCCGGGGAAACGGGGGCGCTGCCCGCGGGGCAGGCGCCTGCTCCGGCTTCCACGCCCATGCCCACTCCCACATCCGCTCCCGCTCCCGCTTCCGCCTCCGGGGAGGTGCCGCCGGACTCCGCGTAGCGGTGCTCCACCGGGCGCCGGGGGAGCAGGCCCGGCCGGTTGGGCGCCGGGCCCTTTCGGTAGGCGGCGCGCGGAGTCGGCCCCCGCCGGACGGAGCAGCGCCGCGGCCGGCGCTCTGCTGTCTCGCCTCGCGCTCCAGGCCGGTCAGTGAGGGCAGCAGCAGCGCTCTCGCAGGCTCGGTGAACTGCCGTCACCCCTGACCGCTGGGGAAGTCGAACAGCGCAGTGGCGAGTTGCGGGGCGGACATGACAGCGATCGTCCCTCGGTCGGCCCGGCGTCCGGCGCTCCGCGGGCCGTTGTCAGTGGTCGCCGTTAGCGTGGAATGCGTTGGGCGGCCCGCGCGTGACGAGCGTGGCGCCGGGCGGCGGCGCGGGCGGTGCCGTACGGGGGACGGATGTGGAGGAGCGCATGGCGAAGGTGGCGGATCCGGCGGCGGTGCGGGAGCGGGTGCGCGTGTTCGCGCTCGGGCTTCCCGGGGCCGTGGAGGAGTTCCCCTGGGGCGAAAGCGTCATCAAGGTCAACAAGAAGGTCTTCGTCTTCCTCGGCATCGATGACGGCGGCTGTCCGCGCGGGGTCACGCTGAAGCTGAAGGATCCCGCAGCGCATGCCCATGCCCTGACCTTGCCCGGCGCCAAGCCCGCGGGCTACGGCCTGGGCAAGTCCGGATGGGTGCAGGTCCCGCTGGCGGAGCCGGGCGCTCCGCCGGCCGAACTGCTCTGTGACTGGGCGGAGGAGTCGTATCGCGTCATAGCCCCCAAGAAGCTCATCGCCGAGCTCGACGGGGGATAGCGGCGCAGCGGCAGCAGGCGCGCAAAGGCCCGCGACGGCGATGGCAGTTCAGCATCGCCGTCGCGGGCCTTTCACCTGCTGCCACGGGGCACGGGGGTCTTGTGGAAAGTGGAACACGTTCTTAACATCGCGGGTGTTACATCAGAAGTGTCACAGTGCGGAAAGGCATGGGGCGCGATGACGGAGTCAGGGAACGGCCCGCTCAGCGGGGTGCGGGTGGTCGAACTCGCGGGCATCGGCCCCGGTCCGTTCGCCGCCATGCTCCTGGCCGACCTCGGCGCGGATGTCGTCCGCGTCGACCGGCCCGGAGGCCCGGGGCTGGGCGTCGATCCGGCCTGCGACGTCACCAACCGCAACAAACGCTCCGTGCTGGTGGACCTCAAGAGCCCCGAGGGGGTGGCGCAGGTCCTCGAACTCGCCGGGCGCGCCGATGTGCTGATCGAGGGGTACCGCCCGGGCGTGGCCGAGCGGCTGGGAGTGGGCCCCGAGGAGTGTCTGGCGCGCAACCCCCGGCTGGTCTACGGCCGGATGACGGGCTGGGGACAGCAGGGCCCGCTCGCCGGCACCGCCGGGCACGACATCGGCTATATCGCCATCACGGGCGCCCTGGGCATGATCGGCCCGCCCGACGGCCCGCCCGCGATCCCCGCCAATCTCCTCGGTGACTACGCCGGCGGCTCCCTCTACCTCGTCATCGGTGTCCTCGCCGCCCTCCAGCACGCCCGCGCCGAGGACGGGACGGGTCAGGTCGTCGACGCCGCCATCGTCGACGGCACGGCTCATCTGACGGCGATGATCCACGGCATGCTGGCGGCCGGCGGCTGGCAGGACCGGCGCGGCGCCAATCTGCTCGACGGCGGGGCACCCTTCTACGGCACCTACGAGACCGCCGACGGCGGCTATATGGCGGTGGGCGCGCTGGAGACGCGGTTCTACGGCGCATTCATCCGGCTGCTGGGCATCGAGCAGGAGGCACCCAGTCGCGACGACCTCACCGCCTGGGGCGAGCTGCGCACCACCATCGCCGCCCGCTTCAAGACCCGTACCCGCGAGGAGTGGACGGCGGTCTTCGCTGAGTCCGACGCCTGTGTGGCGCCGGTGCTCTCCCTGGGAGAGGCCCCGCGGCACCCGCATCTCGCCGCCCGCGGCACCTTCGTCGAGCACGGCGGCCTCACCCAGCCCGCGCCCGCGCCGCGCTTCTCGCGCACTCCGGGCGCGGTACGCAGACCCCCCGCGCAACCCGGCGCCGACTCGGCCGAGATCGCCCGTGACTGGCAGGTCCCCGGCCTCCTCGCGCCGCGCGTCGGCGGCGAACCGCCCGCCGGCCCGGTCCGCGCCGGGCAGAAGGACACGGCCGGCTGATGGCACCCGCTATCACGCTTCCGTACGCGGCCGGTCCGCGTCCGGTTGCCGAAGGGGCCGAGGCCTTCCCCCGGGGGAGGGCCGGCGACGTGTGGGGCGGGCCGCTCGCCCTGAGCGCCCTCCGGCACGCTCCCGTGGGCCGGCCGGGGGCCCCACACCGACCGACACCGCCAGGAACCGGCTCCGAGGAGGGCCCGAACCGATGACCGCGCAGATGAAGCGCCAGATTTTCACCGAGGACCACGAGGCGTTCCGCAAGGTCGTACGGACCTTCCTGGCCAGGGAAGTGACGCCGTATTACGAGCAGTGGGAGAAGGACGGCATCGTCAGCCGTGACGCCTGGCGGGCGGCCGGCAAGCAGGGACTCCTGGGCCTGGCGGTTCCCGAGGAGTACGGCGGGGGCGGGCAGCACGACTTCCGCTACAGCGCGGTGCTGGCCGAGGAATTCACCCGGGCGGGGGCAGCCGGGCTGGCCGTGGGCCTGCACAACGACATCATCGGCCCCTACCTGACGACGCTGGGCACCGAGGAGCAGAAGAGCCGCTGGCTGCCCGGCTTCTGCAGCGGCGAGATCATCACCGCCATCGCCATGACCGAGCCCGGGGCGGGCTCCGACCTGCAGGGCATCCGCACCCACGCCGAGGACGCGGGCGACCACTGGATCCTCAACGGGTCCAAGACCTTCATCTCCAACGGCATCCTCGCCGACCTGGTCATCGTCGTGGCCAAAACGACACCGGAAGGCGGGGCGCACGGCCTGAGCCTGCTGGTCGTCGAGCGGGGCATGGCGGGCTTCGAGCGTGGCCGCAACCTCGACAAGATCGGACAGAAGTCCCAGGACACCGCCGAGCTGTTCTTCCACGACGTCCGCGTCCCCAAGGGGAACCTCCTCGGCACGCTGAACGGCGCCTTCGTCCATCTGATGACCCATCTCGCCCAGGAGCGGATGGGCATCGCCGTCGCCGCCGTCGCCGGTGCCGAACACCTGCTGGAGATCACCAGCGAGTACGTCAAGGAGCGCGAAGCCTTCGGAAGGCCGCTGGCCAAGCTCCAGCACATCCGCTTCGAGATAGCCGAGATGGCCACCGAATGCGCCGTCACCCGGGCGTTCCTCGACCGCTGTATCGCCGACCACTCCGCCGGCGAGCTGGATGCGGTGCACGCCTCGATGGCCAAGTGGTGGGCCACCGAACTGCAAAAGCGCGTCGCCGACCGCTGTCTGCAACTCCATGGCGGCTACGGCTATATGGCGGAATACCGCGTGGCCAAGGCCTTCACCGACGGCCGTATCCAGACGATCTACGGAGGGACCACCGAGATCATGAAGGAGATCATCGGACGCTCCCTGCTCGGCTGACCGCGGACCGGCCCCGGTCCCCACCCGCTGCCCCTGCCTCCACCCTCATGCGAAAGGCTTGTTGACTTGAGTACCGAAGCGTACGTATACGACGCGATCCGCACCCCGCGCGGCCGCGGCAAGGCCAATGGCGCGCTGCACGGCACTAAGCCGATCGACCTGGTCGTCGGTCTGATCCACGAAGTGCGCCGGCGCTTCCCCGGACTGGACCCGGCCGCCGTCGACGACATCGTGCTCGGCGTCGTCGGACCGGTCGGTGACCAGGGCTCCGACATCGCCCGGATCGCGGCGATCGCCGCCGGGCTGCCCGACACCGTGGCCGGCGTCCAGGAGAACCGCTTCTGTGCCTCGGGTCTGGAGGCCGTCAACATGGCCGCCGCCAAGGTGCGTTCCGGCTGGGAGGACCTGGTCCTGGCGGGCGGCGTCGAATCCATGTCGCGGGTCCCGATGGCCTCGGACGGCGGTGCCTGGTTCGCCGACCCGATGACCAACTTCGACACCAATTTCGTCCCGCAGGGCATCGGTGCCGACCTGATCGCCACCCTTGAGGGCTACTCGCGGCGCGATGTCGACGAATTCGCCGCGCTCTCCCAGGAGCGCGCCGCCGAGGCCTGGAAGGACGGCCGCTTCGACCGCTCCGTCGTCCCGGTACGCGACCGCAACGGCCTGGTCGTCCTCGACCACGACGAGCACATGCGCCCCGGCACCACCGCCGACTCCCTGGCCGGCCTCAAGCCGTCCTTCGCCACCATCGGTGACGCCGGCGGCTTCGACGCGGTCGCCCTGCAGAAGTACCACTGGGTCGAGAAGATCGACCACGTCCACCACGCCGGCAACTCCTCCGGCATCGTGGACGGCGCGGCGCTCGTCGCCATCGGCTCCAAGGAGGTCGGCGAGCGCTACGGCCTGACCCCCCGGGCCCGTATTCTCTCCGCCGCGGTCTCCGGCTCCGAGCCGACGATCATGCTCACCGGCCCCGCGCCCGCCAGCCGCAAGGCCCTCGCCAAGGCCGGGCTGACCATCGACGACATCGACCTGGTCGAGATCAACGAGGCCTTCGCCGCCGTCGTCCTGCGCTTCGTCAAGGACATGGGCCTGAGCCTGGACAAGGTCAATGTCAACGGCGGCGCCATCGCCCTGGGACACCCCCTCGGCGCCACCGGCGCGATGATCCTCGGCACCCTGATCGACGAGCTGGAGCGGCAGGACAAGCGCTACGGCCTGGCCACCCTCTGTGTCGGCGGCGGTATGGGCATCGCCACCGTCATCGAGCGCCTCTGACCCTCGTCCCACCCACTACGGAGTACGCACCATGAGTGAATCCGCTGCTGTGTCGACCATTCGCTGGGAACAGGACGAGACCGGCATCGTCACCCTGGTCCTGGACGACCCGGGCCAGTCCGCCAACACCATGAACAACGCCTTCAAAACCTCCCTCACCGCGGTCGCCGACCGCCTGGAGGCAGAGAAGGACAGCATCCGCGGCATCATCTTCACCTCCGCCAAGAAGACCTTCTTCGCCGGCGGCGACCTGCGCGACCTGATCGCCGTCACCCCCGACAAGGCCGAGCAGGCCTTCGAGTCGGGCATCGGCATCAAGCGCGACCTGCGCCGCATCGAGACCCTCGGCAAGCCCGTCGTCGCCGCGATCAACGGTGCGGCGCTGGGCGGCGGTTACGAGATCGCCCTGGCCTGCCACCACCGCATCGCCCTCGACACCCCCGGCACCAAGATCGGCCTGCCCGAGGTCACCCTCGGCCTGCTGCCCGCAGCCGGCGGCGTCACCCGTACGGTCCGGCTGCTCGGCATCGCCGACGCGCTGCTGAAGGTGCTGCTTCAGGGCACCCAGTACAACGCCACCCGCGCCAAGGACGCCGGGCTGATCCACGAGGTCGCGGCCACGCCGGAGGAGCTGCTGGCCAAGGCCCGTACCTTCATCGAGGAGCACCCCGAGTCCCAGCAGCCCTGGGACGTCAAGGGCTACCGCATCCCCGGCGGCACCCCCGCCCAGCCGAAGTTCGCGGCCAACCTCCCGGCATTCCCCGCCAACCTCAAGAAGCAGCTCAACGGCGCGCCCTACCCCGCCCCGCGCAACATCCTGGCCGCGGCGGTGGAGGGCTCCCAGGTCGACTTCGAGACCGCGCAGACCATCGAGGCGCGCTACTTCGTCGAGCTGGTGACCGGCCAGATCTCCAAGAACATGATCCAGGCGTTCTTCTTCGACCTGCAGGCCGTCAATTCCGGCGCCAACCGGCCCAAGGACATCGCGCCCCGCAAGGTCGAGAAGGTCGCGGTCCTCGGCGCCGGCATGATGGGCGCGGGCATCGCCTACTCCTGTGCCAGGGCCGGCATGCAGGTCGTCCTCAAGGACATCACCCCGGAGGCGGCGCAGAAGGGCAAGGCGTACGCGGAGGGACTGCTCGCCAAGGCGCTCTCCCGGGGCCGGACGACCGAGCAGCAGCGCGACGAGCTGCTGGCGCGCATCACGCCCACCGCCGAGCCGGCGGACCTCGCGGGCTGTGACGCCGTCATCGAGGCGGTCTTCGAGGACGTCGCCCTCAAGCACAAGGTGTTCAAGGAGATCCAGCACATCGTCGCCCCCGACGCGCTGCTGTGCTCCAACACCTCCACCCTGCCCATCACGCTGCTGGCCGAGGGCGTGGAGCGCGACCAGGACTTCATCGGACTGCACTTCTTCTCGCCGGTCGACAAGATGCCGCTGGTGGAGATCATCAAGGGGGAGCGGACCGGCGACGAGGCACTGGCCCGGGCCTTCGACCTGGTCCGCCAGATCAAGAAGACCCCGATCGTCGTCAACGACTCGCGCGGCTTCTTCACCTCCCGCGTCATCGGCCACTTCATCAACGAAGGCGTGGCGATGATCGGCGAAGGCGTCGACCCGGTCTCCGTCGAGCAGGCCGCGGCCCAGGCCGGCTACCCGGCCAAGGTGCTGTCCCTGATGGACGAGCTGACCCTCACCCTGCCGCGCAAGATCCGCGAGGAGACCAAGCGGGCGGTCGAGGAGTCCGGCGGCGACTGGCAGCCGCACCCGGCCGACGCGGTGATCGACCGGATGGTCGACGAGTTCGGCCGCCCCGGCCGCAGCGGCGGCGCCGGCTTCTACGAGTACGGGGACGACGGCAAGCGCGCCGGCCTGTGGCCCGGCCTGCGCGAGCACTTCACCAAGAAGGACGCGGCCGTTCCGTTCCTCGACATGCAGGAGCGGATGCTCTTCTCCGAGGCCCTGGACACCGTCCGCTGCTTCGAGGAGGGCGTGCTCACCTCCGTCGCCGACGCCAACATCGGCTCCATCTTCGGCATCGGCTTCCCGGGCTGGACCGGCGGCGTGATCCAGTACATCAACGGCTACCAGGGCGGGCCGGGGCGGGAAGAACTCGTCGGCCTGCCCGGCTTCGTGGCTCGCGCCCGCGAGCTGCAGGCGGCATATGGAGACCGGTTCGCGCCGTCCGCGCTGCTGGTCGAAAAGGCCGAGAAGGGCGAGAAGTTCAGCGACTGAACGGCCAGGGACTGCCAGGCCAGGGACCGACCGGCCATGGACTGACAGACCACGGACGGACCGGTCAGGGACCGACCGGTCAGAGGGGCGGGCCCCGGCGGCCCGTCCCTCACCCCGGTGAGGTGCGGCCGCCTCCGGGGCCCTGGTCGCCCTCCTTGCCGAACGACTCCCGCAGCTCCTGCTTCATCGACCGCTGGAAGGCGGTGACCAGGGCCTGCACCACCATCGGCTGCATATGGGCCGAGAGCGACTTCATCCGCGCCAGCTCCTCCTCGTCCGGCCCGCCGCCCCGGTTCGGCTCCCACACCTCGTCCTTGAAGAGCCGGCTGAGCTCCCGGGCCGCCGAGCGGGTGTGCTCGATGACGACGGTGCGCGCCGCGATGACGGTCTCCAGCGCGATCGGGACGTCCAGCAGCCGGGCGCCCAGGTGCAGCAGCCCCGGATCGACCCGGAAAACGTGCCGGTCCTCGGTCCGTACGAGCACACTCATGGCTGCCAGCCGGTCCAGGTCCTCCTCGGTCAGCGCCCGGCCGACCCGCCGCTCCAGCTGGTCCCGGGTGGCGTCCTCGGCCTTGTCCGGAATCCAGCTCGCCACCAGCGCCCGGTGGATGGCGAGATCCTGGGCGCTCAGATCAGGCGGCAGCTGGTCCAGATAGCGTTCGATGGCGGAGAGTGTCAGCCCCTGGTGCTGAAGTTCCTCGATGAGCGCGAGCCGTGAGAGGTGGTCGGGCCCGTAGCGGCCGACCCGGCGCGGCCCGATCTCCGGCGGCGGCAGCAGGCCGCGTGTGCTGTAGAAGCGGATCGTGCGGACGGTGACGCCGGCGCGGGCGGCCAGTTCGTCGACCGTCAGGCCGGTGGCTGACTCCATCATGTTCAACAGTATTGCTGTCTCACCACCTCTGTAAAACCTTCTGGGCGCTTCTGCCCCTTCTCCGCCTCTTCGCTCGCCCTTCTCTGGCTCGGGAGCCGGCCGGGCATCCGGGGGCGCGCGGAAGTCGAGCGGATCGTCGTGGCCGCCGAGCGGACCGCAACGGAGGTCGATCGGACCGTTACGGAGACCAAGCGGACCGTCACGGAGGCAAACACGCCCCTGAGCCGGATCAAACAGGTCAAGAAATTCCGGTTGTCGGGCGCGAGGGGAGGCCCGGAATGCGGCGAGCTGAAACCTCCCTGAAACTATTCCGCCGGGTAATTCGTGACAAATGCGGACAGATCTTAGGTGGCCTGTACACGATGTGATCTTGCACACAGACGGGGGAGCACTCTTCGTGGAAGGTGTGCCGTCGGCCGTCCGCGCGATCCGCGGGATTGGCAATCGCTCAAGCGCCTCCCCGAAAGCGAGATGCACCACCAGTGAGCACAGAAGCCGTCACCGAGACAGCCCACAGGTCACCTGACGGGGGAAGCGGCGCGCAGCAGGATGCGGGCGACGCGGGCTACAGCAAGGGCCTCAAGGGCCGGCACGTCAACATGATCGCCATCGGCGGAGCGATCGGCACCGGCCTGTTCCTGGGCGCCGGTGGCCGACTGCACTCCGCCGGACCCGCACTGGCGATTGCCTATGCGGTGTGCGGTCTCTTCGCTTTCTTCGTGGTACGGGCCCTGGGCGAGCTGGTGCTGCACCGCCCGTCGTCGGGTTCGTTCGTCTCCTACGCCCGTGAGTTCCTGGGGGAGAAGGGCGCCTACGTCGCCGGCTGGATGTATGTCGTCAACTGGTCGACGACCGGTATCGCCGACATCACCGCGATCGCGCTCTACACCCACTACTGGAGCTTGTTCACCGATGTCCCGCAGTGGGTCATGGCGATGATCGCGCTGGCGGTCGTCCTGACGGTGAACCTGATCTCGGTGAAGATCTTCGGTGAGCTGGAGTTCTGGTTCGCGATCATCAAGGTCGCGGCGCTGGTCGCCTTCATGTTCATTGGCATCTTCCTGCTGGCCACCCAGCACCCGGTCGACGGGCACACACCGGGCATGAGCCTGCTCACCGACCACGGCGGCATCTTCCCGACCGGCCTGCTGCCGGTGGTGATCGTGCTCCAGGGCGTGGTCTTCGCCTACTCCGCCGTGGAACTGGTCGGTGTGACCGCCGGTGAGACCGGTGAGCCGCAGAAGGTCGTGCCGAAGGCCGTCAACTCCATCATGTGGCGTGTGGGCGTCTTCTACGTCGGCTCGGTGATCCTGCTGGCCATGCTGCTGCCGTGGAACAAGTACACCGGCGACGAGAGCCCGTTTGTCACGGTGCTGTCCAACGTCGGTGTTCCGGCGGCCGGCGATGTGATGAACCTCGTGGTCCTGACCGCGGCGATGTCCAGCCTGAACTCCGGGCTCTACTCGACCGGCCGCATTCTGCGCTCCATGTCGATGGCGGGCTCCGCTCCCAAGTTCGCCGGCCTGATGAACCGCAACCAGGTGCCGTACGGCGGCATCATGCTCACCTCCGCGGTGTGTGTGCTGGGCGTCGGGCTCAACTACGTCATGCCGGGCGAGGCGTTCGAGATCGTGCTGAACATCGCGGCGCTGGGCATCATCAGCACCTGGTGCACGATCATGGTTTGCCACATGGTGTTCGTGCGGCGGTCGAAGGAGGGCCTGGTCGAGCGCCCGCGCTTCCGGCTTCCGGGCACCCCGATCACCGATATCGCCACCATCGCCTTCCTGCTCGGCGTCATCGTCCTGATGTGGTTCGACGACGGTGTCGGCCGGAAGACCGTGATGCTGATCCCGGTCCTCGCCGTCGCGCTGGTCGTCGGCTGGTTCGCGGTCCGCGGCCGGGTGAGCCGGATCGCCGAGGAACGCAAGCTGGCGAAGTAGTCGCGCAGTAACGCACGCCTGCGGAATCAAGGGCGGTCGCGGAGGCCGGAAGGCATCCGCGACCGCCCTTTCGCCTAGGCGAGGAGCAACGGCCGGGGACGGGCCCCGCGGTGGTCCTGCCCCCGCTCCTGCCCTCGCTCCTGTCCTAGCTCCCGTCCTTGGTCAGGTCCTCGGTCCGGTCCTCCCGGCCCCGGTCGATTGTCAGTGGTCGCCCTTACCGTGGAGACATGACTGAGAACACGGGGATCTCATACGTCAAGGGGGACGCCACAGCGCCGCACGGCGAGGGCGTCAAGGTGATCGTGCATCTCTGCAACGACCTGGGCGGCTGGGGCAAGGGCTTTGTGCTTGCGCTCTCCCGGCGTTGGCCCGAGCCGGAGGTCGCCTACCGCCGGTGGCACCGCGAGCGTGCGCGGAACGACTTCGGGCTGGGCGCGGCTCAGTTCGTCCAGGTCGCGGACCAGCTCTGGGTGGCCAACGTCGTCGGGCAGCGGGGAATCCTCTCCCGAGCTCCCGGCTCCGTCCGAGCCGGGGAGACTCCGCAGGGCAGCAAAGGTGCCCCCGTGCGGTACGAGGCCATCGACGCCGGACTCGGCCGGGTCGCGGACCGGGCCAGGAAACTCGGCGCCTCGGTCCATATGCCACGGATCGGCTACGGCCTGGCGGGAGGAGAGTGGTCCCGGGTGGAGCCGCTGATATCCGGGCGGCTCACTCGGCGCGGCATAGGGGTGACGGTCTACGACCGCTGAAGCCCCTGGTCGCCGCCGCCCAAGACCGCAGTACGGCCGCGGGTTCAGCTGCCGATCAGCGGATAGTGATCGGAGAGATTGGTGTAGGTGTATTTCTTGCCCCAGCTGGAGACCGTCCAGGGCGCCGACTCCTCCTGGACCACGGTGTTCCGCCAACCGGCGGGCCGGGCGTGACCCTTGCGGTGGAGGACATAGTCGAGGTCCTCGCGGGGGTCGTTCGGGTAGCGGTACTTCGCGATCGAGTTTTCCTGGGTGTCGAAGGAGTAGGGGTGACCCGTGCGACTGTCGGCCGGCGCCAGATCGGCGTTGCGGAGCAGTGCGTCGTATTCGGCGCTGTGTGAGTCGATGTTCAGATCGCCGGCGACCAGCACCTCTTCGTCCGCCGGGATGTTCTTGGCGTCGAGAAAGGCGTCCATCTCCTTGAGCTGCTTGGCGCGGTCGGCGGCCGCTTCTCCCGCCTTGCAGCCCGAGTCGGTGGACTGGGTGTGGGTGCCGACAACATGCACCCTGGTGCCGTTGACGTCCAACACCGCATAGACGAAGCCCTTGTTGGAGAAGTAGTCCGAGCCGCAGGCGTCCTTGTAGATGTACTGCTCCTTGCGCAGGACCGGCCACTTGCTCAGCAGGGTCACCCCGCCGTCCTCCGGGGTGACGGTGGAGTAGGCGCCGCCGGTGGCGTCCCAGCCGCTCCTGCTCCGGCCCACCACGGGGGTCTGGTACGGATACTGCGCCGCGGCCCGGGATTTCAGTGCATCGGAGGAGGAGTTGTCGAAGGCTTCCTGGAGGACGACGACATCATTGCCCTGGAAGAAGTCCGCGGCCGCGAGTGCCTGGGTGCGGTGGTCCTGGCCCCAGTTGGGGTAGAGATTCTTGCTCATCAGGAAGGTGTTGTAGCTGAGCACCTTGAGACGCGGGGCGTCGGCGGCCGACGCGGGCGGTGCGGCGGCCACTGTGACCGCGGCAAGGGTTGCGGCGAGGGCGGCGATCCGGGACGTGCGCAGCGATGAGTGCGGCACTGAATCTCCCTGTGGGGGTGGGGACTTGCTCCGGCGACGCCTATCCAAGCAGCTGGAATTACCTCTAGGTAACCTTCTGGGGGGTGCGAGATGGACAGCCCGAAGCTCCGACCGCTGATGTCGTGGGGAGCGCATGGTCCACCGGCAGCCGGTACCCGAGCCTCCGCCTGGCGCCTGGGGCCTGGCGCCTGGGCCCTAAGGCTCGGGTTCGTGGGGCTCGGGCGGGTCCCGGGTTCCCGGGTCAGGGGCAGGGCTGCCGGGCCGCGGGAACCGGGCCGCAGGTGGTGTGTACGGCGGCCAGGGCGGTGATGATGCTCTGGGTCCAGGAGAGCATGGTGCGTTCCCGTGTTGCCGGATCGTCGCAGGCCGGGCGGCCGAAGGCGCCGCAAGGGCTTTGCTGGGCGAGGAGAAAGGCGATCGCGTCGCGGGTGATGCGGTGCTGTGCCCGGCCGGTGCGAGACCAGTCCCGGACCAGGGCGGCAATGTGCCCCAGGCGGTAGTTCTTCCAGGCGTGGGGAAGGGTGGCAGCGGCCGTCGTCGGTGCTGAGTACGGTGCGTCTACTCTCTCGTCCCCCAGCGCGGCCGCGCACCCGGGGGAGAGCAGCCCCAGGTCGACGAGGCGTTGGGCGTTGCACGCGGCCTGCGGCGGAACGTCCTCCAGGAGTTCGACGGCAGCGGCGGTGGACTTGAGGAAGGCGTCGAGTGACGTGCAGGTGAGCGCGTGAGTCCGCAGACCGAACGCGAACTCGCCCACGACCTCCATCCCGTGTCCCTGCCACACGTCCGCGTCCACGTCCGCGAGACGTCCGGAGAATTCCAGGAGCAGGGGACGGGCGAGCTCGGGTTCCCCCAAGGCCTCGGCCGCATGCGCGACAGCTGCCGCGGCCGGCAGGTACGTGACAGGGTCATGGCGCCGGGTCGCGTCGGCCAGCCACACCACCGCCTGCCGCAGCGGTTCCTCCACGCTCAGGTGGGGCTTCGGCGCGGGCGGCCGGTGCCTGCGCACCACCCTGGGACTGCGGTCCAAGAGCGCGGCCAGGGCGGCGACGATGGTGGTGTGGTAGCCGGTGGCCCAGTGTTCGTACGCGTCGTCCCCGTCGGCCAGTTCGGGGTGGACCACACCAGGGGGCCCGTTGACCCGTCCGTCAGCCTCTTGCACGGCGGCGAGGAACTTCCATGCCCGGCGGGCTTCCTGGGAGTCCCGCACCCCGAGGCACAGCAGACAGCACAGGAGTTCCCCCACCAGGTCGGCATTCTCCTGGCCGAGGGTGAGCACGAGCAGAGCTTCGAGCAGTTCCACCGCCGCGCCCGCGTCGAAGTCCCGTGGCCAGCGGGGCTCGCGGAGGCCGAAGTCCGTGGCGTAGAAGATCGTGTGGGTGATGGCGTAGATGTCGCGGTCGGTGAGCTTGGCGACATTGGGGCCGTTGCAGAGCAGGGTGAACGGCAGGACGTCGTCCATCTCCGGCAGCGTGTGGCGGACGCCGCACAACTCCAGGGTGTGCAGCAGATCGAGCTGCCGGTACGGGATCCGTTCGAAGACCGTCGCGTACCCTCCGGCCGCGGCCTGCGTGATGACGTGCCGGAATTCCGGGTCCTCGCGTCCGCAGAGCCGGAGTGCCGCATAGGTCCCCGCGTACAACAGGAGGGCTGCTTCATCCCGGGCGATCAGCTCCCGGTAGGAGGGGCGGGCCGTGATCTCCTCGATCTGAGTGAGGAGGGCCGCGTAGTCGTGCTCCAGTGGCTCCGGGTCGAGGCGCGCCCGCAGGCCCACGAGGAAGGCGGTTTCGATGAGCGCCTTGCGGGCGAACAACACCCGGTCCGTGGCGGCTCCGGCTGGATCGATCAGATGGCGGCGCGCAGCGAGCCAGGCGACTGCCCGGGTCTCCACCGCGCGCCTTTGTGACATTCCGTCACCGGGTTGCGTCATGTCCATCGGATGCCTCCCGGCGATCGGTGCAGTCAACGATCAGTTGCGCGCAGCGGAGTCGTCGGGCTCCGCGACCTGGTTGGCGACCACCAGGACGTAGCGCTCCCAGGCGAGTACGTAGCCGGCCACATCGTCGAGCTGGCTGACCTGATCTACGACTCGCTCCAGCGGAACGCTGAGGTCGACGAGTCCGCTCGTTCTCAGGAAGTCGAGTGCCTTGCGGGCGTCAACCGGAGGGGGAGGACAGGACATGTGTTGCTCCTTTCGGGTGGTTCGGGCAGATGTCGCGAGTGTCGCGTTACGTGATGCCCTTGTCACTATCTGCGCCCGGCAAGGAAAAGTGGCGATGCCGTCAACCCAGCTCATGGGGGGTTATCTCAAGGCAAAATCACCCTTACGGTCTAATGTCGCTCCAGGGGATGTGGTGGCTGCGGTGTGGCATGTGACATGCGGCGGGATGACGGGTGGAGGGTGGAGTTGCTTCATGGGGTGCGCCATGGGGGTGGGGTGGGGGGCGTGGTGATCTCCCCGCGGCGGCGCAGCGGCCCTGGAGTGGTCCGTCTGCAGTGGCCGGCCGTGGCGATCTGCCTCTGGTGCACACGCCCCCGGCCCGATCGAGGGCAACTCGCCTGTGCGCAAGCCTCGTTCCATGCCGACCCGGTCGGGCGCGTCCATGCGGCAGAGGTGGTGAAGGGGCGCACCGGCCGGGCACGGTACGGCCCTTCAGTGCCGAGCCGGCCGGGCGCGCCCCGTGCATCCGTTGCGTCCACCAGCCACCGGACTCGCCGTATCATGATTAATGACATGAATACGGTAGAAAATTATCCAAAACCCCCTCCGGTCGGAGGTGTGCTCTGGTCGCTGGCCGGCGACGTCCGCATTCTGCTGACCCTGCCGGCCGCGCTGACGATGCAGGTCGCGCACCCGGCGGTGGGTGCCGGAGTGGATGACCACTCCGTGTTCCGTACGGACCCGTGGGGGCGCGGGGAGCGGTCGCTGACCTCGTTGCAGCTGTGGGTGTACGGAGGCGAGGGTGCGGCCGCGGAGGGGCGCCGGCTGCGGCAGCTGCACAAGACCATTCAGGGGACCGACGCGCACGGCCGCAAGTATCACGCGCTCACCCCCGCGTACTACGCCTGGGTGCACGCCACCGGCTATCCCGTCTTCCGGAACGCGCAGCGCTATCTCGGGCGTCCCTTCACCGAGGCGCAGGAGCGGCAGCTGTATGCGGAATGGCTCCAGGTGGGGCGGGTCCTGGGGATCCACGACCGCGATATGCCGCGGTCCGTCGAGGAGTTCTGGCCTTACTACCAGAAGGTTCTTGACAACGAGCTCGAAGACACCGTTGTGGTGCGGGAGTTGGTGGCGAGGAATCCGTCGTTGCCGGTCCCGGACCGTGGTCCGTGGTGGCTGCGGCTGCTCCTCCGGCTGACGTGGCCGTGGCTGTGCCCGCGGTTCGCCCGCTTCCGGCGCTTCCTCACGATCGGCCTGATGCCGCCGGACGCCCGGTGTGCCCTCGGGCTGGAATGGACGGACGCACAGGAGCGCAGGCTGCGCCGCTTCGGGCGGGTCGTCCGCGCCGTGGTCCCGGTGCTTCCGGAGCGCCTGCGCTTCCTGCCGGTCGCTCGCCGGGCCCGGCGAGCGGCACGCGGGCAGGCGGCACGCGGACAGACGGCGCGCAGGCAGGCGGCGCCCGACCAGGCGTCGCTCGGGCACGCCGCGCCCGGGTAGACAAAGCGAAGCCGGCCGGAGCCGGGGGATCACCCCAGGCTCCGGCCGGATCGCTGCCACGGGCGCCGGAGCGGGCGCCCGTGGGCCGCGTCAGCGCCGGTGCACGTCGTGCGTGGCCGCGATCTGCTTCCACGACTTGGGCTCGGCGACCGGCGACTTCCCCGCGCCGAATGCCTGCTTGCCCGCGCCCACCGCGGGCTTGGACGGCTGGAACAGCCAGGTGTCGAAGAACCCGGCCAGATTCTTGCCGGACTTCTTCTCGGCGAACTTCACGAAGTCGGCCACCGAGGCGTTGCCGTACCTGTGCTCCGTCGGCCAGGTCTTGAGGAGCCCGAAGAAGGCCTTGTCGCCGATCTTGTTGCGGAGCGCCTGGAGGGCCAGCGCGCCACGGTCGTAGACGGCGTCGTCGAACTGGTTCTCCGCGCCGGGGTTGCCCGGCTTGACCTTCCAGAACGGATCGTCGGCCGGGTGCTGGGCGTAGACGTAGTCCGCGAGCTCCTGAGCGGTGCCCTCGCCCTCCTTCTCGGACCACAGCCACTGGCTGTACGAGGCGAAGCCCTCGTTGATCCAGATGTCCTTCCAGTCCTTGAGCGAGACGCTGTCGCCGTACCACTGGTGGGCCAGCTCGTGCACCACGACGGAGACGTTCGTCCCGCGGTCGAAGGCCTTCTCGCCGTAGAACGGGCGGGTCTGGGTCTCCAGGGCGTAGTGGGCCGGAACGTTCGGCACATAGCCGCCCACCGCATTGAACGGGTAGGGGCCGAAGACGCTCTCCAGCCACTCGGTGGTCTCGGCGGTGCGCTCGATGCTGGCCCGGGCCGAGCCCGCGTTCGCACCGAGGTCCTTGCTGACCGCGTTGATGACCGGCAGGCCGTTCGCGGTCGTGTCGGTGGTGATGTCGAACTTGCCGACGGCCAGCGTCGTGAGGTACGTCGCCTGCGGCTTGTCCGAGCGCCAGTTGTAGCGCGTCCAGCCCAGCTTGGAGGACTGCGAGGCCAGCACGCCGTTGCTCAGCGCCTGGGTGCCGTCCGGGACCGCCACCGAGATGTCGTAGGTCGCCTTGTCGGTGGGGTGATCATTGCTCGGGAACCACCACACGGCGGCGTCCGGCTCCTGTGCGATCACCCCGCCGTCGGGTGTACGGGCCCAGGCGCTGTAGTTGTCAATCTTCAGCTCCGAGGGCTTGCCCGCATAGCGCACCACGACGCTGATCTGCTTGCCCTTCTCCAGCGGCGTGGCCGGGGTGACCTCCAGCTCGTGCTTGCCGGACGTGGCGAAGGAGGCCTTCTTGCCGTTGATCCGGATCTCACTGACCTTGAGACCGAAGTCCAGGTTGAAGCGCGAGAGGTCCTGGGTGGTCCTGGCGAGCAGCGTCGCCGTGCCCTCCAGCAGGTCCGTCTTGGGCTGGTACTTGAGTCGCAGGTCGTAGTGGGAAACGTCGTATCCGCCGTTTCCGCTCTCGGGGTAGTAGCTGTCGCCCACACCCGGAGCGCCCGGGGTGAAGCCGGCCGCGGAGGCCGGGACCGCCAGCAGCAGGCTGAGTGCGGCGGCACCCGGGACCAGGAGTCTGTGACGCACGAGTCCTCCAACTCGTAGGGGGATGGCTCGAGTCAGACCCTATGTACTCCGTCGGGGCCGCGTCATGTACATGGCCTTATCTGACACATGACCGACATGAACCCCACCCGCGGGCCCCGTTGGCCGGCCGGTCGCAGCGAGCCGGCCGGGTTTCCCGTGAGCGCCGCACCCGGGGCCGCTTTCACCGGTGCCGCGTCCTCCGCTACGGCCGCGGCCGCCCTGCTTGCGGGACAGGCTCTTACGCACGGGAGTTGAGCCGCGCTACCGTCCGCCCGTGACGAATCCTGCGCGGATCCTCCGCACCCCCTTCACCGTGCTCGTGCCGGCGATCGTCGCCGCCTTGCTGTCCGCCCTGATCGGGCCGGCCGCCGCGCAGGCGGCGCCCCGCGAGAGCAGACCCGTCTACTCCTACGACCACGCGATACGCGAATCGGTCTGGGTGGACACACGGCTCGACGGCGACGCGGACGGGAGGACCGACCGCGTCGCCGTCGACATCGTGCGGCCCGCCGAACCCGCACAGCAGGGGCGCCGGATCCCCGTGATCATGGACGCCAGCCCGTACTACTCCTGCTGCGGCCGCGGCAATGAGAGCCAGAAGAAGACCTACGACGACCACGGCCGGCCGGTCCAGTTCCCGCTCTACTACGACAACTACTTCGTGCCGCGCGGCTATGCGACCGTCCTCGTCGATCTCGCGGGGACCAACCGCTCGGACGGCTGCATCGATGTCGGCGGCCGCTCCGACATCGGCTCGGCCAAGGCCGTGATCGACTGGCTCGGCGGCAGAGGCCGCGCCTATACCGCCCGTACGGGAGGCACACCCGTCACCGCGGACTGGTCCAACGGCAGTACTGGCATGATCGGCAAGAGCTGGGACGCCACCATCGCCAACGGCGTCGCGGCCACCGGCGTCAAGGGGCTGAAGACCATCGTCCCGATCGCAGGCATCTCCTCCTGGTACGACTACTACTTCGCCCAGGGCGCCCCGCTCTACGACTCGGGCCCCGACGCCCTGGCGGATCTGGTCAACAGTCCCGACGCGCACCGGCGCTGTGCCGCGATGCAGAAGAGACTCGCCGACGGAGCGCCGCGCAGCGGCGACTGGACCGGTCTGTGGACCGAGCGCGACTATGTGCGGCGCGCGGACAAGGTCCGGGCCAGTGTCTTCATGGTGCACGGCATGCAGGACCTCAACGTCCGCACCCGGCACGCCGGGCAGTGGTGGGACGCGCTCGCCCGGCACGGCGTCGAACGCAAGGTCTGGCTCTCCCAGACGGGGCACGTCGACCCCTTCGACTACCGCCGCGGGGAGTGGGTCACCACCCTGCACCACTGGTTCGACCACTACCTGATGGGCTACGACAACGGCATCGATCGCGCCCCGATGGCCGATATCGAGCGGTCTCCCGGCACCTGGTCCACCGACCCGCAGTGGCCCGCTCCCGGCACCCGGACCACCACCCTGCGGCCGCGCGGCGGCAGCGCACCCGGCGTCGGCGTGCTGGGCACCGCCAAGGCGCCGCACGGTGCGAGTGCGGCCTTCACCGACGACCCGAAGCTGAGCGAGGCCGACTGGGCGGCCCGGATCGACGAACCGACGCCCGCCAAGGCCGGGTTCAGCACCGCACCGCTGCGCGCCCCGCTCCGGCTGTCCGGCTCCGGCAAGGTGACGGTGACCGCCACCCCCAGCACCTCGACCGCCCATCTCTCCGCCGTCCTGGTGGACCTCGGCCCCGACACCATCCGCAACTACGCGGCCGACGGCGAGGGCATCACCACCCTCGGCAAGCGCACCTGCTGGGGCGCCGGAACCCCGGGCGACACCGGCTGCTTCAAGGAGACCGCGGCCGACACCCGGAACGTCGGATACACCGTCTTCAGCCGTGGGTGGGCCGACCTCGGCACCTACGCCGACCCCCGCAAGGGCCGCCCGCTCACCCCGGGCAAGCGCTACACCCTCACCCTGGATCTGGCCGCGAGCGATCACGTCGTGCCCGCCGGACACCGGCTTGCGCTCATCGTGGCCGGAACCGACGCTGGCCTGATCGACCCGCCCGCATCCACCCCGAAGCTCACCCTCGACCTCTCCCGCACCTTTGCCCGACTGCCGCTGACCGGCGGCGCCCCGGCCTTCGCACGGGCCACCGCGGGCGCGCCCCGGCACCCGGCCGCCGCCACACCGCACGACGGGATCGCCCCGCCGCGCTCGATCAGCCGGATGCCGGCCGGCGGATGACCGCATGGGGCCGCCCGCCGCGGGCGGCCCCGCCCCGGCCCCAACGTCGCGTCACCGCACGTCACCCCACATCACCGCACGTCACCCCCACTCAAGGGAGGCACCCTCGTGAGGTCCCGCTGCTGTCGCCTCGCCCTGGGGACGCTGGTCATCGGACTGACGGCCCCCCTCCTCGGCGCGACCCCGCCGGCCTTTCCCGCCGGCGCAACCGGAACCCCCGCGCCCCGTACGGGATTCGAAACCAGCCATGGTGCCCGTTGGACCACCGGAGCCGAGGAGCAAACGTTCCTCAGCACGGTCGACCGCGCCTCGGCACGGGTGCGCATCGACCGGATCGGCACCACGCAGCAGGGCCGCCCGATCCGGCTGGTCAGGATCGGCGCCCCGGCCCCCGAGCGCCCGGAGGACGTCCGCCGCGGCAACTCCGTCCTGTTGGTCTGCTCCCAGCACGGGGATGAGCCCGCCGGGCGCGAGGCGTGTCTGACCACCGTCCGCAACCTCGCCTACAGCAAGGCCCCGGCCACCCGGCGGCTCCTGGAGCACACCAGCGTGCTGGTCCTCCCGACCGCCAACCCCGACGGCCGGGCCGCGGACACCCGTGGCAACTCCGACGGCGTGGACATCAACCGCGATCACCTGGAGCTGCACACCGCCGAGTCCCGCGCCATGGCGGCCGTCCTCCGCGACTACCGCCCCGACACCCTCCTCGACCTGCACGAATACGGTCCCACCGCGCCGTATTACCTGAAGGACCTGCTGTCCCTGTGGCCCCGCAACCTCAACACCGGCGACGGGGTGCACCGCGAGGCCACCGCCCTCTCCCGGGACTTCGTCGAACCCGCCGTCCGCCACGCCGGATTCTCCACCGGCGTCTACGGCATCTGGACCGACCCGGAGACCGGCGACCCCGTCAAGCAGGTCGCGGGCGACGGCCAGGAACGGATTCTGCGCAACACCACCGGCGTGAAGGGCTCGGTCGGACTGCTCGTCGAGACCCGGGTCGACGCCCTCACCGCCGCCGAGAAGGCCGACCCCGCGCTCAACAACCGACGCCGGGTGGACTCCCAGCTGGCCGCGCTGGACGGCGCGTTCACCTTCGCCGTCCGGCACCGCCCACGTATCGAGGCGGCCACCGCGGCCGCCCGCCTCGCCGGATACACCGACCGCGGCCCGGTCTACCTCGGCGGTGCGGACAACGAACCCCCCGGCGCCGGCGAGGTCCTGGCCGACCCGCCCTGCGCCTACCGCCTCGACGCGGCACAGTTCGCGCAGGTCAAGGACGAACTGGCGCTGCACGGGGTGCTCTGGCAGCGGGCGGGGGACGGCGTCGTCGTACCGCTGCGCCAGTCGCTGCGCCCGCTCGTCCCGCTGCTGCTGGACCAGCGGGCCGGTTATCACCTTACGGTCGCGAAACCCATGAACGTCTGCCCTCGTGTGGTAGGGGGTAACGGGTAAGGAAAATATGGCCCATTGACGTCCATGGAAGGTTGACACGTGTCGGACACAGTCAAGGAAACCAGAGACGGGGGTGCCACCCCCTCCCTTGCGGATCTTCCCGAAGACCCGCGGCGGACCGGGCCCCCGCAGACCGACCGTGTGGTCTTCGGTGTGACCGCCCTGCTCACCCTCGCCTTCATCGCCTGGGGAGCGACGTCCACCGAATCCCTCAAGAGCGCCTCGACAGCCATGCTGAACTGGGTGATCGACAACGGGGGCTGGGCGTTCGTGCTCTCCGCCTCCGGCTTTGTGATCTTCGCGATCTGGCTCGCGGTGAGCAAGTACGGCCGGATCACCCTCGGCAAGGAGGGCGAAGACCCCGAATTCCGGACGGTGTCCTGGATCGCGATGATGTTCAGCGCGGGCATGGGCATCGGCCTGATGTTCTACGGCGTCAGTGAACCACTGGGGCACTTCAGTACACCGCCGCCGGGCACCGACCCCAAGGACGCCGCCCAGGCGATGGACACCGCGATGGCGACCACGATGTTCCACTGGACGCTGCACCCGTGGGCCATCTACGCGGTCGTGGGGCTGGCCATCGCCTACAGTTGCTTCCGGCGGGGGAGGCGGCAGACGATAAGCGCGGTGTTCACCCCACTGATCGGGACCCGGCGGGCGAACGGCTGGGGCGGTCAGGTCATCGACATCCTGGCCATCTTCGCCACCCTCTTCGGCTCCGCGGCCTCGCTCGGGCTCGGCGCGCTGCAGATCGGCAGCGGCATCAAGGTGCTCGGCTGGATGGACAGCGTCAGCACCAGCCTGCTGGTCATCATCATCACCGTGCTGACCATCGCCTTCATCCTGTCCGCGGTCTCCGGCATCGCCAAGGGCGTCCAGATGCTGTCCAACATCAATATGGTGCTGGCGCTGATCCTGGCGGTCTTTGTGTTCGTGGTCGGCCCGACGATTCTCATCCTCAACCTGGTGCCGACCTCCCTCGGCTCTTTCATCGGCGAGCTGCCGCAACTGGCGGGCCGTACGGAGGCCAGCAGCGGCGCCGACGTGGGCAGCTGGTTGCGCAGCTGGACGGTCTTCTACTGGGCGTGGTGGATCTCCTGGACGCCGTTCGTCGGGATGTTCATCGCCCGGATCAGCCGTGGCCGGACGATCCGTCAGTTCATCGGCGGCGTCATCCTCGTCCCGAGCGTGGTCAGCCTGGCGTGGTTCGCGGTCTTCGGCGGCTCGGCGATGAAGCTCCAGGCCGACAAGAAGCTCAGCGGGTCGAGCACCCCGGAAGGCCACCTCTTCGACGTGCTGCACCAGTATCCGCTCGCCACGGTCATGAGCATCCTGGTCATGGTCCTGGTCGGCATCTTCTTCGTCTCCGGCGCCGACGCCGCGTCGATTGTCATGGGCACCCTCTCGCAGAAGGGCACCTTCGAGCCGACCCGGCTCGTGGTGATCTTCTGGGGAGTGGTGACCGGCGCGGTCGCCGCGATCATGCTGCTGATCGGCGGCGGCTCGGGCGACGCCCTGACCGGACTGCAGAACCTGACGATTCTGGTCGCGGTGCCGTTCATGGTCGTGATGATCGCCATGTGCTGGGCGCTGATGCGCGATCTGCGCAGCGATCCGCTGATCGTGCGCGGCCAGAGGGGCGAGGAGGCCGTCGAGATGGCCGTCATCGCGGGCCATGAGCAGTACGACGGTGACTTCGAGATCCAGATCGGGCCGGGCGGCAACGGGAACGCTGACGCCAGCGCCAGCGGCAGCGGCGACGGGGACGGTCACGTCGCCGGGGTCCGGAGTGAGGACCGGCGCGCGAGTCCCTGACGGATCCCTGACGGATTGCCCGCCGCACCGGATGCGGGCTGCCCGGTGAGCGGTCACCGAGGTGGTCCGCGGGGCAGGTGAGGGGCCGGCCGGACGCGGTGTCCGGCCGGCCCCTGCTGCGTCCGCTTCCTGGCAGGTGAGGGCCCCGGGACCCTGATTTGCACCGGCCCGGGGGCGGTATGCCAGAGTGGACGCCCCGGTCGGCCGGGCGCGCGGGTGCGCAGCCGCTGCCGGGATCCCCCTGTACCCAGATCGACGGACTCCGGTCGCGCGCGTGCGCGTGTCCGGGCGCCGTTCGCCTCCTTTACTTCTTGAGAGCGATGCAGGCAACGACTCTTCTCCCCCGGACCGCAGACCTGTTCGACCAGGGCCTGGAGCGGCAGGCCGGCGGCGCGCTGCTGCGCTTCGGCGCCGCCCGGCGCCGTCCGTCCGGCCGCGTCAGCTGGTCGGGCCAGGGCGCCGCCGCCTGGCTCGACGACGCCCGCGGGCATCTGTGGTGTGTCGGCGAACCGGATCCCGCCGCCGGACTCGTGCTGCGTGCCGCGCAGGGCCTGCCCGAGCGGGTGCGGGAGTTCACCGGGCCGCGCGGCACCGTCGGCCAGGTCAGGCGGCATCTGCCGGTGACCGAGGTGGTGGAGTGGATCTTCCGTTGGACGCTGGAGGAACCGCCCGTACACCCGGCGGAGGAGCGGGTGGTCACTCTTGACGCCTCACACCACGGGGAACTGCTCGACTTCCTCAACGAGCACAGCCCGGCCCACTCCACCGGCCCCGGCTCCAGCGAGGTGACCCTGTGGACCGGGATCCGCGGCACGGACGGGCAGCTGGTGGCCTGCGGCGCCCTGAGCAGCCTGCGGGACAGCGGCGCTCCGCTGATGGCGTCCGTCGCGACGGACGCCCGCCAGCGCGGTCAGGGGCTCGGGGCGGCCGTGACCTCGTGGCTGACCCGATACGCCGTACGCCGCCACGGCTTCTGCACGCTGTGGCAGCTCGCGGACAACACTCCCGCCGAACGGCTCTACGACCGCCTCGGCTACCGCAACGAGGACCCCTGCGTGTCGGCGCGCATCGCCACCGGCTGATCTGCTGACCTGCGGCGGCCTGAGGGCAGCGGGACGACGAAGGGGCCTGCGTGCGGCCGGATGGCTGCGCGCAGGCCCCTCGTACGTCCCGACCGGGCTACTTCTTGAAGCTGTAGTCCATCAGCTTCTTGGCGTCCGCGGTGCGGTTGACCACCGAGGAGGAGGCCAGGACCGTGCCGATGACCGTCTTGCCACCCCGGGTGGCGGCGAAGACCAGGCAGTACTTGGCCTCCGGACCCGAGCCGGTCTTGACGCCGATGGTGCCCGAGTAGCTGCCGAGCAGGGCGTTGGTGTTCTCCCACGACATGCTGCGGTAGCCGCCGCTCTTCGTCGTGACCTTCTGCTTGGTCGACTTCGTCTTCACGACCGTACGGAAGGTGGAGTACTTCATCGCGTTGCTTGCCAGCTTGGTCAGGTCGCGCGGCGTCGAGTAGTTCGCGCCCTTCCCGATGCCGTCGAACGAGTCGAAGTGCGTGTTCTTCAGGCCCAGGGACTTGGCGGTGGAGTTCATCTTGCCGATGAACGACTTCACGCGCGCGGCCCGGGTGGAGCCGCTGCCGAACTTGTCGGCCAGCGCGTACGCCGCGTCGCAGCCGGACGGGAGCATCAGCCCGTACAGCAGCTGGCGGACGGTGACCTTGTCGCCGACGATCAGCTTGGCCGAGGAGGCCCAGTTGTTGTCAACGATGTAGTCGCTGTACGCCTTCTGGACCGTGACCTTGGCATCCAGGTCGAGGTTCGCCTGCGCCAGCACCACCCGAGCCGTCATGATCTTGGTGGTGGAGCCGGTGGACCGGCGGGTGTCCGCGGCCTTGGAGAAGAGGGACTTCCCCGTGCCGTTGTTCATCACGAAGCCGCCCTTGGCGACGATCGTGGGGGGCTTGGGCGTGGCGGCCTGCGCCGGAGCGGCGAGCGCCCCGGCGGTCAGGACGGCTCCCGCGGTGACAACCGCCGCGGACGCGCGACGCATGCCCCTTTTGCCGATTTTGCGGTTTTTCAAAATGTATACTCCAAATGCCCCTGAAGTGCGGCGATATGGAAATGCCGCTTGCTCATGAGACGCACGAGACCGGTGAAGGGATGTGCGCCCCTGGGTGGCAACTTCATCTCGTCCGGCGCCGATTCACAAGTCCCGGGTGTCCTTCGGCCGGGCGGCCGGCAGGCGCCACGGAGCCCGGCGCCGTGGCCGGGCGGGACTTCGCCGCCGTCACCGGCCCAATGGCCCGTCACCCTCCCGGAGGGTCCGCACACTCCGCAACACCTCGTCGGCGCATCCCCACGACACGGTCACCCCCGCACCCCCGTGCCCGTAGTTGTGGACGCACGGCGTGCCGCCGGGCAGCCGCTCCACCGCCAGCCGCACCGCCGGGCGGGCCGGGCGCAGCCCTACCTTGTGCTCCCGTACCCGGGCCCCCGCAAGCTCCGGGAAGCGACGCGCACAGCGCGCCACGATCGCCTCCGCCACCGCCGGATCGGGCTCCCTCGACCACGCGTTCTCCCGCGCCGTCCCGCCCAGCACCACGCCGTACGGCTGCGGCAGCACATACGTCGTGTCCGCCGAACCCGCGTCGGCGGCCACGTACCACTCCTCGATACCGGGGTTCTCCACGATCACCAGCTGCCCCTGGACCGGATGGACGTCCGGATCGGGTACGAGCTCACGCGCGCCCAGCCCCGAGCAGTTCACCACCACGTCGGCCGTCCGGCCGGCCTCGGTCAGCGAGGTGATCTCCTGCCGTTCCACGCTGCCGCCCGCGTCCGTCAACCGCCGCTCCAGGTAACGGAGATGGGCCGGCATGTCCACCAGAGGAGTACGGGCCCGCCACCCGGCCGCATGCCCCTCGGGGAGCTCCGTGACGCTCGCCCGCCGCAGCCCGGGCACCGCGTCGTACCAGGCGGACAGGTCGTCGTCGGGGCGGTCGCCGGAGTGGGCTTCCCGGCCGCCGTCCGTGCTGTCCGTGGCGTCCGTCATCGTGCCCGTCACCATCCGGGCGCCCGTCTCCTCCGGCCGCTCGGCGAGCGCGGCGAGCACGTGGAAGGACCGCACGGACCACTGCACCGCCCGCTCGTAGGGCCGGATGCGGTACGGCCAGCACAGCCCGCCGGCCACCGCCGACGTCGTACCGCCCGCGGCGTCCCGGCTCAGCACCCGCACCCGGTGCCCGTCCTCCGCCAGCGCGATCGCCGACGTCAGCCCGATCACACCGCCGCCGATCACCGCTACATCCATGCCACCTGTGTTGATCGCCATGACGGGACGCTAACGGGTGGGGCGGGGACTGACGAGGGTGGGGGAGGGGGCGGGACGGCAGATGTCCACCGGGGGGAGCCGCCTTCCTGCCGTGTGTTCGTGATCTTGCGGTAACCCCGCGGCAGTGGTCCGGACAGGCCCGGACCTTAGGGTGGTGGCAGCACCGTTGGCCGATGTCGCCCCTCGGATTCCGTTCCTGCCGTCCGTACGCCGTCGTCTGAGGAGGCTCATGCTCCGCGCGCAGCGCGCCGTGCCCGCCTGGCTGGCCCACCCCTTCCGCTGGCAGCGGCTGCCCGTGCCCTGGGCGGCCGTCGTCCGCGGTGCACTGTGCGCGGGACCGCTGCTGGGCGCGGGCATCGCCACCGGCCACCCGGCGCCCGGCGTACTGAGCGGTCTCGGCTCCATGCTGGCGGGGGTCAACGACCGCCCCGGCACCCGGCGCACCGGCATGGTCCACGTCGGTCTGCCCGCCCTCGCCTCCGCTTTCGGCATACTGATCGGCGCCTCGCTGCAGACGGCAGATGCGGGCTGGTGGATCGTCCCGGCGCTGTTCGCCGTCGGCTTCGTCTCCGGCGCGGGCAGCGTCGCCGGGCCGGTGCGCTCCAACGCCGGAATGCAGATGCTGGCCACCACCGTCCTGGGCGCCGGGATGCCGCTGCCCGGAGCGCCCTGGGCGAAGGCCCTCTTCGTCCTCGCCGGCTGCCTGTGGCTGCTCCTGCTGCGGCTCGTCCTGCGCTCGCCGCGGCCCGCGGGGGGTGCGCTCAGCGGCGAGCGGGCGGCGGTCGCCACAGTCTTCGACGCGCTCGCCGATGCCCTGGGCGCGGCCGGCGGGGCCGGTGCCGAGAGCGCCAGGCGCCGGCTCACCGCCGCCCTGGACCGCGCCGACGAGGCCCTGCGGCTGCGCCGGCTCACCAGCAGCCTGCTGCGCCGCCACGCCCGTACGGAAGAACTCCTGCTCGCCGAGCGGTTCGCCGCGGCGACCGCGCTGTGCGAGGCCAGCGTGGCACTGCTGTGGGAGGCCCGGCCGCTGCCGTCCCGGGTGGCACAGAGCCCCCGGCAGTTCGCCGAGGCCCTGCGCACCGGGCGGTCCCCGGGCCGGCTGTCCGCTCCGGAGACCAGTACGGCCGCCCGCGGCGCCTTCGACCAGGCGTTGCTGGACGCGGCAGTCGCGTTCGCCCGCCGAGAGCCGCTGCCCCCGGCACCGGAGCCACCCGCACCGGCCCCCTCAGGCCGTCCCGTCTGGCTGGCCGTGCCGCGCACCGTGGCCCGGGCGGCGCTGGCTGCCGCCGGCGGGCGGACCCGGCGCGGACGCAGCCTGTTCGGGCCCGCCGGGCGGGACTACGGCCTGCGGGTCGCCGTCTGCATCGCCGCGAGCGCCGCCGTGGCCCTGCTGCTGCACCCCGAGCACTGGTACTGGCTCCCGGCGACCACCACCTTCCTCGTCAAACCCGACCTCGGCCCGCTCTTCTCCCGTACGGTCAACCGCTTCGCCGGGACCATCGCCGGCGTGCTGCTCTTCGCCGGGGCGGGCCTGGTGCTGACCGGTTCCTGGTGGCCCGCGCTGGTGGCGGGTGCGGGCGGAGCGCTGCTGCCGTTCGCCACACGGCACTTCGCGCTCCAGACCGTGGCGATCACCCTCATGGTGCTGTCGTTCGTCTACGTCGGCGGCTCCCCGGAAGCCGCCGCCGAGCGAGTCGTCGACACCTCCATCGCCTGCGGCATCGTGCTCGTCGTCGGACATCTGCCACGGCTCGCCGACCCGCGCCGAAGGGTCGGCCACCGCGTCACCTCGGCGCTGCACAGCACCGAGGAATTCCTCCGGCACGTCCTGGAGTCGGAACCGGGCACGGACCCCACCAGGCGGCTGGCGCTGCGCCGGGCCGCCTACCGGTCGCTGGGGGAGGCCAGGGCCGCGGCGGAGACCGCCGCGGCCGAACTCCTCGCCGCCCGCGACCGCAACCCCGACTGGCTGACCGTTGTCACCGCGGCCGAACGCATCGTGGACGCCGCGACCGCCTGCGCGGTACGCCTGGACCACGGCGCCCACCGCCCGAGCGTGGCCGAGGCCGAGCGGCTGTGCCAGGCGCTGTCGGCAATGGCCGACGCCCTGGAGGACCCGCGCCGCCGGTCCGCCGATGTGCCGGGCCCTGATCTGCTGCCGGTTCCGGACTGCGCCACGCTCACGGATGTGGCGGCGGAGGTGGAGCGCATTCGCGGCTATGCGGGGGCGTCCTGAACCGCAGGGCCCCGTCGCACGCCGTCGGCGGTGAACGCCGCAGGCGGTGAAGGCCGGTGAACGTCGGTGTCGGTGAACGCCGGTGAACTTGGCCGTCGGTGAACGCGGCCGTCAGGCCGGTCAACGGTGCTGGAGCCCCTGGAGAAGCAGTTCGATCAGGCGGCGGGGGTCATAGCGGGGGTCGCTGTCGCGTCCGATGCAGAGGTTGCCGATGCCGCGCATCAGCTCGTAGGGCTGTGTGCCGGGCCTGATGTCGCCGGCGTCGACCGCGGCGTCGAGCAGTTGGGCGCAGACGGGCAGCAGGCGGTCGAGGAAATAGGTGTGCAGCGCGGCGAAGCGGTCGCTGTCGGACTGCAACGCGTCGGCGAGTCCGTGCTTGGTGACCAGGAAATCGACGAACAGGTCGATCCACCGGCGCAGTGCGTCGAGCGGGGAGTCGGCGCCGGCCAGCAGGTCGGGGCCGGCTTCGGCGCAGGCCTCGATCTGGTGGCGGTAGACCGCGGTGACGAGATCCGCCCGGGTCGGGAAGTGGCGGTAGATCGTGGCCATCCCGACGCCCGCCCTGGCCGCGATCTGCCGGATCGGCGCGTCGACGCCGGAGGTGACGAACACCTCGGCGGCGGCGCTGAGCACCGTCTGCCGGTTGCGCTGGGCGTCGGCCCGCTTGCTTCGGGCCGGCGGCTCCGTGGTGGGGCCATCGGTGGGCATCACGTTCTCCTTCGGCACCTTGACAAAGCGGAGCGCTGTTCCGGATATTAAATGGAACAGTGTTCCGTTTCAGCTTAGCCGAAGCGGGACGCTCTCTACTGCCCTGCCCGCCGCCGGCCGCACGAGACCGCCGGGCGGCAGGGCTCACAGAAGGGGAACCCACGCCTCGTGAACGCCTCCACCGACACCGCCACCGCCGCTTCCGACACCGCCGACGCGACGGGCGCGCCCGCCCCGGTCCTGTCCTACAGCCCGGTGGTGCTGCCCATTCCCGGACGTCCCGTGGACCTGCAGGTCCGCGTCTCGGCACCCGCGACCGGAACGGGACTTCCGGTCATCCTGTTCTCGCACGGTCACGGACCCTCGAACCATCTCTCCTCGCTGAACGGCTACGCACCGCTCGCCAACTTCTGGGCGGCACACGGGTTCGCCGTCGTCCAGCCCACCCATCTCACTTCCAGGACCCTGAGCCACCTGGTCGCCGACGCCCCGGGAGCACCTTTCTTCTGGCGCTCGCGTGCCGAGGACATGACGCACCTCCTCGACCGGCTCGACGTGATCGAAAAGGCCGTGCCGCTGCTCGCCGGACGGATCGACCACACCAAGGTCGCCGTTGCCGGACACTCTTTCGGCGGCTTCACCGCGAGCCTCCTGCTCGGCGCCCGGGTCACCGACCCCGACAGCGGCGAGGAAGTGAGCCTCATCGAGCCCCGGATCAAGGCGGGGGTGCTGCTGGCCGCGCCCGGCAGGGGCGACGTCCTCAACGGGCCCATGGCGCAGACGCTGCCCGTCCTGCGGACCACCGACTTCGCCACGATGACCACGCCCGCGCTGGTCGTCGCCGGCGACGAGGACGACTCCCGGCACTTCACGGACCGGGGGCCGGACTGGCACGCCGACCCCTACGCCCTGAGCCCCGGCCCCAAGTCGCTGCTCACCCTGTTCGGCGCGGGGCACGCACTCGGCGGGATCCCCGGATACGACGCCGCCGAGACCACGGACGAGAGCCCCGAGCGGGTCGCCGCCGTGGGGCGGCTCACCACGGCCTACCTCCGGACCGAGCTCCACCCCGGCGACCACACCTGGCAGGCCGCACGTGAGGCGCTGCCCGGCGGCGCCCACCCGGTCGGACGGGTCGAATCCAAGTAGGCCGTTGCTCGGACGGGCCGACTCCGAGCAGGCCATCGGGCGGACGGGGCGACTCCGAGCAGGCCGTCCGCATCGCCTCGGCACCACGGCCGTGCCGGCGGCAGCGGGCGTCCGGCCCGCTGCCGCCGGTGGCAGCCGTGCTCCGCGTCAGCGGCCGCCGCGCTCCGTGCCCAGGAGCCCGGCGCGCCGCAGGGCGTCCGCCATCGCGTCGTTGGCCGGTCCGGCGTCACGGCCGCCGCGGCGGTCACCGCCGCGCTGCCCGCCGCCCTGCCGCTGCCGCGGCGCACCGCTCCGGCCACCGCCCTCACGTGGTCCCCGGCTGCCGCCCTCACGGGATCCCCGGCCGCCGCCGGAGCTGCCGGAGCCGCCCCGGCGCTCGCCGCCGCCGGCCGCCGCGGCGCCCTTGCCGTGCTCGTCGTCCAGCCGCAGCGTCAGCGAGATCCGCTTCCGCGGAATGTCGACATCGAGCACCTTGACCCGCACGATGTCGCCCGGCTTCACCACGTCCCGCGGGTCCTTGACGAAGGTCTTCGACATCGCCGAGACATGCACCAGACCGTCCTGGTGGACGCCCACGTCCACGAACGCCCCGAAGGCGGCGACATTGGTCACCACGCCCTCCAGGAGCATCCCCGGCTGCAGATCGCCGATCTTCTCCACGCCGTCCTTGAAGGTCGCCGTCTTGAAGACCGGACGCGGGTCGCGGCCCGGCTTCTCCAGCTCCTGCAGGATGTCGCTCACCGTCGGCAGGCCGAAGGAGTCGTCGACGAAGTCCGCGGCCTTCAGCGTGCGCAGCACCGTGGCGTTGCCGATCAGCGAACCGACCTCGGTGGCCGCCGACTTCACCATCCGGCGCACCACCGGGTACGCCTCCGGGTGCACGCTGGAGGCGTCCAGCGGGTCGTCGCCGCCCCGGATCCGCAGGAAGCCCGCGCACTGCTCGTACGCCTTGGGGCCGAGCCGCGCCACGTCCTTGAGGGCCTTGCGGGAGCGGAACGGGCCGTTGCCGTCGCGGTGCGCCACGATGTTCTCCGCGAGACCGGAGCCGATGCCCGACACCCGCGAAAGCAGCGGCGCGGAAGCGGTGTTGACATCCACGCCGACGCCGTTCACACAGTCCTCGACCACCGCGTCCAGCGAGCGCGACAGCTTCACCTCGGACAGGTCGTGCTGGTACTGCCCGACGCCGATCGACTTCGGGTCGATCTTGACCAGCTCGGCCAGCGGGTCCTGCAGACGGCGGGCGATGGACACCGCGCCACGCAGCGAGACGTCCAGCTCGGGCAGCTCCTGCGAGGCGAACGCGGAGGCGGAGTACACCGAGGCGCCGGCCTCGGAGACCATCACCTTCGTCAGCTTCAGCTCCGGCTGCGCGGCGATCAGATCGGCTGCCAGCTTGTCGGTCTCGCGGGAGGCGGTGCCGTTGCCGATCGCGATCAGTTCGACGTCGTGCTCGCGGGCCAGCTTCGCCAGCGTGGCCAGCGAGGCGTCCCACTTCTGCTGCGGTACATGGGGGTAGATGGTCTCCGTGGCGGCCACCTTGCCGGTCGCGTCCACCACCGCGACCTTCACGCCGGTACGGAAACCGGGGTCCAGGCCCATCGTGGCGCGCGTACCGGCGGGCGCCGCCAGCAGCAGGTCGCGCAGGTTCGAGGCGAAGACCCGCACCGCCTCGTCCTCGGCGGCCTGCCGCAGCCGCAGCCGCAGATCGATGCCGAGGTGCACCTGGACCCGGGTGCGCCAGGCCCAGCGGACGGTGTCCTGCAGCCACTTGTCGCCGGGCCGGCCCCGGTCGGCGATGCCGAAGCGGTGCGCGATGGACTGCTCGTAGGAGCTGGGGCCCTCGGTCGCCGCCGACGGATCCTCCGGCTCCAGGTTGAGATCCAGGATCTCCTCCTTCTCCCCGCGGAGCATCGCCAGCACCCGGTGGGAGGGGAGTTCGGTGAACGGCTCGGCGAAGTCGAAGTAGTCGGCGAACTTCGCGCCCGCCTCCTCCTTGCCCTCACGGACCTTCGCCGCGACCCGCCCGCGCGACCACATCCGCTCGCGCAGCTCGCCGATCAGGTCCGCGTCCTCCCCGAACCGCTCGGTCAGGATGGCCCGCGCGCCCTCCAGGGCGGCGGCCGGATCGGCGACGCCCTTGCCGTCGTCCACGAACGCCGCGGCGGCCGCGGACGGCTCCACCGAAGGATCGGCGAGCAGTCCGTCGGCGAGGGGTTCCAGGCCCGCCTCCCTCGCGATCTGCGCCTTGGTGCGCCGCTTGGGCTTGAACGGGAGGTAGATGTCCTCCAGCCGCGCCTTGGAGTCGGCGCCGCGGATCTGCGCCTCCAGGGCGGCGTCGAGCTTGCCCTGGGACCGTACGGACTCCAGGATCGCGGTCCGCCGCTCCTCCAGCTCCCGCAGATAGCGCAGCCGCTCCTCGAGCGAGCGCAGCTGCGCATCGTCGAGCGTTTCGGTGGCTTCCTTGCGGTAGCGCGCGATGAACGGGACCGTCGAGCCGCCGTCGAGCAGTTCGACCGCGGCCTTCACCTGCCGCTCCTTGACGCCGAGCTCCCCGGCGATCCTCGCTTCGATGGACCCGAGGGTCCCGATGGGCTCAGTGGCTGCCGTCACGTTGATCCTGACCCGCCTTCCAGCGCTTGCGTAAGCCTGCATTGTGCCGGTTGGCGGGCCGGACTGTCGCACCGCCCGGCCGCCCGGGGGTGTCCGCGCGGCCCCCGCGCCCGCCCGCCGGCGGGGAGAGCCGCCCCGGCCCCGGGCGGCGCGAACGGATCCGCCCCTCCCGGAGACCGCGGGCCCGGCGGTGCTACGAAGGCCTCACTTGCCGAACAGCGCGGCGGGGAACGCCCCGGCGTTCATGGCGGCGGTGGTGAAACCGGTCGCCAGCTCGGTGAGCCGGGCCACGCCGTCGGCGCCCAGGTGCTCGTAGGGCGCCCGGTCCAGCCGGTCCGTCGTCCGCTCCAGGTCCTTGCGCAGCTGGACACCGGCCTCGGTCAACTCGCCCTCGGCGTCCAGCAGGCCGCGGGTCCGCAGCCGCTCCTGCGCCGCCGCCCAGTCCTCCTCCGACCAGCCACGGGTCGCCATGACGCCCTTGTAGCTCATCCCGCGGCCGCTGGCGGTGTGGCTGACCAGCGCTTCCAGCCCGTCCAGTTCGGCGTCGAACAGCGCCAGCAGGTGGCCGTCGCCGCGGTGTTCGCGCAGCAGCGTCGCGGCGTGCCAGTACGCCAGGTGCGGGGCGTCCGGCACCGGCTGGTCGGCGTGCGCGGCATACAGCGGCCGGGCCTGGCGGGTGCAGCCCTCGACGGCGCGCAGCGCCAGCTGCGCGGCCTCGGCCATCTCCGGCGACTCGACGGCCTCCGGGCCCAGGAGCCGGCGCAGCGTGGCGTCCACGGCGCGCAGCCGGGCGTCCAGCACGGCCTGGGGCGTGGTGACCGTCCAGACGTCCGGGACGTGCTCGGCGATGAGCTCGTGCTTGAAGTTGTAGAAGGTGGCCGTGATGGTGCCGGGGCCCACCGCGCCCATGGCCGCTCCTCGGCAGGCGAAGTAGGCGGCGCTGCGGTTCTCTATCCCGGCCTTGGCCATCTCCGCGGCGAGCTCCGGCGCGAAGTAGTGCGTGGAGTGGAACGGGTTGACGACGTTGTGACAGGTACGGCCGGCCTGCTCGGGAAGTGCACTGGAAGAGGTCATACGGGCAGGCTACCGACCCGTCGGTATGGGGGTGAGCGCAGGGCGCCGGAGGAGGGCCGTAAGCCGCTGCCGGCCCGGGCGATGGCAGAAAGGGTGGGAAATCCGTCGTTGCCGCCTTCGCCGCCGCTGACCAGGATGGAGGCATGGAACAGCGCGAGGTACTCGTCGTTCTCTTCGACGGTGTGCAGGCTCTCGACGTCTCCGGACCGGTCGAGGTCTTCCACGGTGCGGCCCAGGAAGTCCCGGGCGTCTACCGGATCCGCACCGCCAGTCTTGACGGCGCCCCGGTCCGCACCACCAGCGGGCTGACCCTGGTCCCCGACACCACGCTCGCCGCCGCCGGGGCGCCGCACACCCTGCTGGTGCCCGGCGGCCAGGGCACCCGCACCCCCGACCCCCGGCTGATCGACTGGCTGCGCGACAACGCCCACCGCGCCCGGCGGAAGGTCTCGGTGTGCAGCGGAGCGCTGCTGCTGGCCGAGGCCGGGCTGCTGGACGGCCGCCGCGCCACGACCCACTGGATGCTCTGCGACACCCTCGCCGAACGGTTCCCCGCGGTACGGGTCGAACCCGAGCCGATCTACGTACGGGACGGCGATCTGGCCACCTCCGCGGGCGTGACGGCCGGTATCGACCTCGCCCTGGCCCTGGTGGAGGAGGATCTGGGCCGGGACGTCGCGCTGAGCATCGCCCGCCATCTGGTCGTGTTTCTGCGGCGGCCCGGCAACCAGACCCAGTTCAGCGCCCAGCTCGCCGCGCAGACCGCCCAGCGCAGACCGCTGCGCGACGTCCAGCAGTGGATCACCGAGAACCCGGCGGGGGACCTCTCCGTCGACGCCCTCGCGCAGCGTGCGCGCCTCTCCCCGCGGCACTTCGCCCGTGCCTTCCGCGACGAAGTGGGCATGACGCCGGGGCGCTATGTCGACCGGGTCCGGCTGGAGGCCGCCCGACGGCATCTGGAGGACTCTGCCGACGGCATCGAGCAGGTGTCGCGCCACTGCGGCTACGGCACCCCCGAGGCGATGCGCCGCGCCTTCCTCCGGGCCCTGGGCGCCTCTCCGGCCGAATACCGCCGCCGCTTCCGGACCGCCGGACCACCCCTCATCTCTTCCTGAACCCCTACCGGCCGTCATCGCTCCACCGGGCCGGCACCACCTCTACCGATCCACCGACAGGAGACGCCATGCAGCTCGCGATCCTTCTCTTCGACGGCTTCACCACGCTGGACGCCGTCGGCCCCTACGAAACGCTCAGCAGGCTGCCGGGTGCCGAGGCGGTGTTCGTCGCCGAGCGCACCGGCCCGCACCGCAATGACCTCGGTTCGCTCGGGCTGGTCGCCGACGCCACGCTGGGTGAGGTCACCGCACCGGACATCCTCGTCGTGCCCGGCGGCCCGGGGCAGGCCGCGCAGATGGCGGACGGCCCGGTGCACGAGTGGATCCGCGCCGTGGACGCCGGCACCACCTGGACCACCTCGGTGTGCACCGGCTCGCTGATCCTGGCCGCCGCGGGGCTCCTCAAGGGGCGCCGGGCGACCTCCCACTGGCTCGCGCTGGACCAGCTCCCGGCGCTGGGGGCCGAGCCGACGGGGGAGCGGGTGGTCGTCGACGGCAAGTACGTCACGGCGGCCGGCGTCTCGTCCGGCATCGACATGGGGCTGACGCTGGCCGGCCGGATCGCCGGGGACACCGTGGCCCAGACGATCCAGCTCGGCATCGAATACGACCCGCAGCCGCCCTACGACGCGGGCTCGCCTGACAAGGCACCGGCCGAGATCACCGCGATGATGCGGGAGGGCGGCCGGGCCCTGCTGACCGGGCAGCAGTGAGCAGCCGTCCCAAGTCCCGGGCCGGCCTGACCCGCCCCGGTCCCGCGTAAGACCTGGCCCGCGTAAGACCTGGCCCGCGTAAGACCCGGACCGCGTAAGGCCCGGACCGCGTAAGGCCCGCCCCCGGCGTCAGCCCGCCGGCCAGGTGAAGCGCGGCGCCCTGCGCTCCAGGAAGGCGGCGGCACCCTCCGCGGTGTCGCCGCTCGCCCGCGCCTGCTCGGCCCAGTGGGCGCCGCGCGCCTCGGCCTCGGTCGGCGGCACGTCCCACGTCCCGTCGGCCAGTTCCTTCGCCGCGGTCTGCGTCAGCAGCGACCGGCTGGCCAGGACCGCCGAGAACTCCGCCACCCGCTTGTCCAGCGCGCCCTCGGGCAGCACCTCGTCCACCAGACCCGCTCGCAGCGCCCGTGTGCAGTCGATCAACTCGCCCGAGAACAACAGGTACTTGGCGGTGGACAGCCCGGCCAGCCGGACCAGTCGCCGGGTCGCCGCCGCCGGATAGGCGACCGCCAACTTGGCCGGCGTCACCCCGAACAGCGCGCCCTCCTCCGCGAACCGCAGATCGCAGGCGGCCGCCAACTGGGTGCCGCCGCCCACGCAATAGCCGCGTATCGCCGCCAGCGTCGGCCCGGGGTACGCCGCCAGCGCCTCCTCGGCCGCCGCCGCCAGGCCCTGCGACTCACCCGCCGGATCCCGCAGCGACCCGATGTCGGCGCCCGCGCAGAACGTCCCGCCCTCGCCGGTCAGCACCAGCGACCGGACCGAGCGGTCGGCCGTCAGCCGCTCCAGCAGCGGCGGCAGGTCCCGCCACATCTGCACGGTCATGGCATTCCGCTTGCCGGTATTGCTGATGGTGACGGTCGCTGTGCCGTCGCTGACATGCGTCTTCAGGCCGGGTTCCATGCTCCGGATATTAGAGCGACCGCGACGGACCGGGCCGGATACGATCGGCGGCCTGATGTCAGCAACTCTTGTCGCCAAAGACCTCGCCGCCGGCCACGGCGAGCGCGTCCTGTTCTCCGGCCTCGATCTGGTCGTCGCCCCCGGCGATGTGGTCGGCCTCGTCGGCGCCAACGGCGCGGGCAAGTCCACGCTGCTGCGCCTGCTGGCCGGCCTGGACACCCCGGAGGACGGCACGCTCTCGATCGGCCCGCCCACCGCCACGGTCGGCCACCTCCCCCAGGAGCCCGACCGCCGCCCGGGAGAGACCGTACGCGCCTTCTTCGCCCGCCGTACGGGCGTGACCGAGGCCCAGCTCGCGCTGGACACCGCCACCCAGGCGCTGGTCGACGAGCGGCCCGGCGCCGACGACGCCTATGCCACGGCGCTGGAGCGCTGGCTCGCGCTGGGCGCGGCCGACCTCGACGAGCGCGCCGAGGAGACCGCCGCGCAGCTCGGCCTGTCCATCGGCCTCGACCAGCCGATGACCACGCTCTCCGGCGGCCAGGCGGCCCGCGCCTCGCTCGCCTCGCTGCTGCTCTCCCGTTACGACCTCTTCCTGCTGGACGAGCCGACCAACGACCTCGACCTGGACGGCCTGCACCGGCTGGAGTCTTTCGTCACGGGCCTGCGCGCCGGCACCGTCCTGGTCAGCCACGACCGCGAGTTCCTGGCCCGCACGGTCACCCGCGTCGTCGAACTCGACCTCGCCCAGCAGCAGGTGAACACCTACGGCGGTGGCTACACCTCTTACCTGGAGGAGCGCGAACGGGCCCGGCGCCATGCGCGGGAGCAGTACGAGGAGTACGCCGACACCAAGGCCGCCCTGGAGACCCGGGCGCACACCCAGCGCAACTGGATGGAGAAGGGTGTCAAGAACGCCCGCCGCAAGGCCCCCGACAACGACAAGATCGGGCGCAAGGCCCGGGTGGAGGCCACCGAGAAGCAGGCCGCCAAGGCCAAGCAGACCCAGCGCCTGATCGAGCGGATGGAGGTGGTCGAGGAGCCGCGCAAGGAGTGGGAGCTGCGGATGGAGATCGCCGCCGCGCCCCGGGCCGGCGCGGTCGTGGCCACCCTGCGCGGCGCCGGCCTGCGGCGCGGCGACTTCCGCTTCGGCCCGGTGGACCTGCAGATCGACTGGGCGGACCGGGTCGCCATCACCGGCCCCAACGGCTCCGGCAAGTCGACCCTGCTCGCCGCCCTGCTCGGCCGGCTCCCGCTGGACACCGGGCACGCCGTCCTGGGCCCCGGCGTGGTGGTCGGCGAGGTCGACCAGGCGCGCGGCCGGCTCTTCGGCGCACCCGGCTCGGGCGACCAGGCACAGGGCGACCAGCCGCTGATGGACGCCTTCCGGGCCTGTGTTCCCGACCTTCCGCCCGCCGATGTCCGCACACTGCTGGCGAAGTTCGGGCTGAAGGCGGCGCATGTGCTGCGCCCCGCGCGCACCCTGTCACCGGGGGAGCGGACCCGCGCCGCGCTGGCCCTCCTCCAGGGCCGCGGGGTCAACCTCCTCGTCCTGGACGAGCCGACCAACCACCTCGATCTGCCGGCCATCGAACAGCTGGAGTCCGCGCTCGCCTCGTACCCCGGCACCCTGCTGCTGGTCACGCACGACCGCCGGATGCTGGAAGCGGTGCACACCACCCGCCGTATCGAGGTCGACGGCGGACGGATCACCGACCGGGCGGTCTGAGGACCGCGGCGGGGCGCCGTCCGAAGGGCCCAGGACGCCGCCCGTGGAGGCCCGCGGCACCCGCGATGATTATCGATTTGGCCCTGAGGCGGCCGACCCGTAGTGTGGTGTTCACCGACGCGGGGTGGAGCAGCTCGGTAGCTCGCTGGGCTCATAACCCAGAGGTCGCAGGTTCAAATCCTGTCCCCGCTACTGAAACAGCGCGGCGGGACCGGTGCCAGACACCGGTCCCGCCGCGCTGTGCGTTCCGGATGCACCGCCCGGGGGCGCGGATCGTACGGGGGTCACCTCCGGTAAGTCCGCGAACAACCCATAAAAGCAACAGGATCGGTCGCCGGGCCGAGCGCCTCATTCGCAATCGGCCATAAGGCGTCGATAAGCGCTGACTTGTGTTCAGCTGGCCGGTCCGGACCAACGCATTCTCAACACTCTTCCTGTGAGGATGCCTTCCGGACCCCCTGCAGAACCCCCCGAAGAGCTGACCTCCCCGCTCGCGTACGAAGGTGTCTGGCGGTTCACCGCCCCGGCACTGGAGTCTTCGGTGCCGCAGGCACGCCACGCGGTCCGGGATCTGCTCGCCGAACAGCGTGTTCCCGTGGCCGCCGAGATCATGGACGGCCTGTTGCTCATCGTCTCCGAACTCGTCACCAACGCCGTCCGGCACGCCGCCCTGCTCTCGCCCCAGATCGCCGTCCAGGTCACCATCGGGGCGAACTGGCTACGGGTCGCGGTCGAGGACAGCCACCCCTACCGCCCCAAGGCATTGGAGGCGGATCAGGGCGACGTCGGCGGCCGCGGGCTGTGGCTCGTCAAGACGCTCACTGCGGAGGCGGGCGGCAAATGCGATGTGGAGGACACGAGGAGCGGCGGCAAGGCCATCTGGGCCGAACTGCCGCTCACCCCGCTCGCTACCAGCCCGCCGAACCTCCGGTGAGCTCACGCACCGCCGGTCGCGCCGCGTCCAGCACGGTCATGAACCAGGCGGAGAACGGCGCCTCGGCATGCCGCTCGGCAAGCTCCTCCGGCGTCACGAACGCGATCTCGCCGATCTCCTCGGGGTCGGGTGCCGGCTCGGCCCGCACCAGCCCGACGAACAGGTGGTTGTACTCCTGCTCGACGAGGCCGGAGGCCGGGTCGGGATGGTTGTAACGCACGGTTCCCGCCTCCGCCAGCAGAGCGGGCGCCAGGCCCAGCTCCTCCGAGGTCCGCCGGGCCGCGGCGACGAACGGTGCCTCACCGGGATACGGGTGGCCGCAGCAGGTGTTGGACCACACACCGGGGGAGTGGTACTTCCCCAGCGCCCGGCGCTGCAGCAGCAGCCGCCCCTTCTCGTCGAAGAGGAAGACGGAGAACGCCCGGTGCAACTGCCCGGGAGCCTGGTGTGCCGCGAGCTTTTCCGCGGTGCCGATCGTCGTACCGTCCTCGTCGACCAGCTCCAGCATGATCGGTTCGGCGGCGCCGCCCGGTGTGCTCACCGCCGGGTCGCCGGCGGTCTGTCCGTTGGCAGGTGTGATCGGCATGCCCATCCTTGTCGTCGGTTCTTCGACGCCAAGTCTGCCCTAGCCGGGTCCGCATCACCGGCAGAGTGCGTGCGCGGCGCCACATGCCAGCGCGCCGCTCCTGCCGTGCGCCCGGCCGTGAGATGGTCCACACCCGCTGCCGCGCCCCGCACCCCCGATACGGACGGCGCCGCGCGTCCCCGTGACGGCGTCCCCGTGACGGCGGACCGCCCCCGGACCTGGGATGGCTCTCGCCACACCGGCCCCGGCACAACCCGCCCGCCCCGTGACCAGCCCTCTCATAACCGGCACCGGAGGGAGTGCCAGGTCCGCGGGCCAGTTGTTCATGGACCACCTGATCCACCATGATGATCGCGGCAGGCGCAGCCGTCGGTCACCCGATCGAGCGGTGAATGCGCGGTGAACGGCCGCATCCGGCGATCCGATAGCCTCTGCCGACGTGCCACCCCAGCCCACCGGGCGCCAGGTGTGCCACGCCCGCTGCCCGGGTAGTTCGTATCGAATGCGGATCGATCACGAACCGTCCGTGCTGCCTTGTCAGCATCCAAGGAGTGAGTTCGACTGTCGACCGCCATCCTCACCGGTCCGCCGGTCGCCGGGTCGCCGCTCGAAGCCGACCTGCGCACGCTGGGCTTTGACGTCCGTATTGCGGACGATGCCGCCTCCGCCGCCGAGCTGCTTGCCGCGGTGCCCGCCCAGGAGCGGGTCGCCGTCGTCGACCCCCGTTTCGTCGGCCATCTGCACACCCTGCGGCTCGCGCTGACCGACCCCCGCTTCCCCGCCGCGGCGGTGCCGGGCGCGCTCACCGCGCAGCCCGGGGCGCGCGCCGCGCTGGCCCGTGCGGTCGGCAGGATCCCGGTCGGCGCCGGCACCGCCCACCTCACGGATGTCCTCACCGACACCCTCACCGATTCCCTCGACCGCGAGGTGACCGGAGTGCACCGCGTCGAGCTCGGCAGCCTGGTCGCCACTGTCGCGCTCACCCCGGCGCAGCGCGAGGAGGCCCGGGAGGCCGTCGCCGCGGTCGACGACGAGGCCGTACGGCTGCGCACCGCCGTGAAGTCCCGCGACGGGTTCTTCACCACGTACTGCATCAGCCCGTACTCCCGCTACCTCGCCCGCTGGTGCGCGCGCCGCGGGCTGACCCCCAACCAGGTCACCACCGCGTCCCTGCTCACCGCGCTGATCGCGGCGGGCTGCGCGGCCACCGGAACCCGCGGCGGCTTCGTCGCGGCCGGCTTCCTGCTGCTCTTCTCCTTCGTCCTGGACTGCACCGACGGGCAGCTCGCCCGCTACTCCCTGCAGTACTCGACGATGGGCGCCTGGCTGGACGCCACCTTCGACCGGGCCAAGGAGTACGCGTACTACGCGGGCCTGGCCCTGGGCGCGGCCCGTGGGGGGGATGATGTCTGCGCGCTGGCGCTCGGCGCGATGGTCCTGATGACCTGCCGCCACGTCGTCGACTTCTCCTTCAACGAGGCGAACCACGACGCGAGCGCCAACACCAGCCCCACCGCCGCGCTCTCCGGCAAGCTCGACAGCGTCGGCTGGACGGTCTGGGTACGCCGCATGATCGTGCTGCCGATCGGTGAGCGCTGGGCCATGATCGCGGTGCTCACCGCGCTCACCACCCCGCGGATCGTCTTCTACGCCCTGCTCATCGGCTGTGCGCTGGCCGCCTGCTACACCACGGCAGGACGGGTGCTGCGCTCGCTCACCCGCCGGGCCCGCCGCACCGACCGCGCCGCCCAGGCGCTGGCCGATCTCGCCGACTCCGGGCCGCTCGCCGAGTTGATCGCCGCCGGGGCGCGCGGCCGCGGCCGGACCGGTTCCTACCTGGCGCCCGCTATGGCGTTTCTCTCGGCCGCCGTGCTGCTGGTCTGGGTGATCTTCCAGGACGACCCGATGTCCTGGCTCACCGTCGGCGTCGCCCTCTGCTCCGCGCTGCTGGCCGGTGCCGCCGTGTCCCGCCCGCTCAAGGGCGCCCTCGACTGGCTCGTGCCGCCCTTCTTCCGGGCCGGCGAATACGTCACGATTCTGGTCCTGGCCGCCCGTGCGGACGTCCCCGGAGCGCTGCCCGCGGCGTTCGGGCTGGTCGCGGCGGTCGCCTACCATCACTACGACACCGTCTACCGCATCCGCGGTGGCACCGGGGCCCCGCCGCGGTGGCTGGTCCGGGCAACCGGCGGACATGAGGGACGGATCCTTGTGGTCACCGTCCTTGCCGCCGCACTGTCCCCCTCAGGTTTCACAATCGCGCTGACGGCCCTTGCTGTGGCCCTGGCGCTGCTGGTGCTCATCGAGAGCATCCGTTTCTGGGTGTCCTCCCAAGCACCCGCCGTACACGATGAAGGAGAACCCGCATGATCGGCCTCGTGCTGGCTGCCGGCGCCGGACGGCGTCTGCGCCCCTACACCGACACCCTGCCCAAGGCCCTGGTGCCGGTCGACGGGGACACCACCATCCTCGACCTGACCCTCGGTAACTTCGCCGAGATCGGCCTGACCGAGGTCGCGATCATCGTCGGCTACCGCAAGGAAGCCGTCTACGAGCGCAAGGAGGCCCTGGAGCAGAAGTACGGCCTCAAGCTCACCCTCATCGACAACGACAAGGCCGAGGAGTGGAACAACGCCTACTCCCTGTGGTGCGGCCGTGACTCGATCAAGCACACCGTGATCCTCGCCAACGGCGACACCGTGCACCCGGTCTCCGTCGAGAAGACCCTGCTCGCCGCCCGCGGCAACGGCCAGAAGATCATCCTCGCGCTGGACACCGTCAAGCAGCTCGCCGACGAGGAGATGAAGGTCGTCGTGGACCCCGCCAAGGGCGTCCAGAAGATCACCAAGCTGATGGACCCGGCCGAGGCGACCGGCGAGTACATCGGTGTCACCCTCATCGAGGGCGAGGCGGCAGAGGAGCTGGCCGACGCCCTGAAGACCACCTTCGAGCGGGACCCCGACCTCTACTACGAGGACGGCTACCAGGAGCTCGTCAACCGCGGCTTCAAGGTGGACGTGGCCCCGATCGGCGACGTCAAGTGGGTCGAGATCGACAACCACGACGACCTGGCGAAGGGCCGTGACATCGCATGCCAGTACTGACCCGCCTCATTCCGTCCCCGGTCGTCGTTGACATCAACGCCGGCGCTCTGGACGACCTGGCGGGCCTGCTGGCCGATCAGCGCATCTCCGCGTCGGGCAAGCTCGCCATCGCGATCAGCGGCGGATCGGGGGCACGGCTGCGCGAGCGGCTGTCCCCCGCGCTGCCCGGCGCCGAGTGGTACGAGGTCGGCGGCGGCACCCTGGACGAAGCGATCAAGCTCGCCGACGCCATGAAGAAGGGGCACTACGACGCGGTCGTGGGCCTCGGCGGCGGCAAGATCATCGACTGCGCCAAGTTCGCCGCGGCCCGCATCGGCCTGCCCCTGGTCGCCGTCGCGACGAACCTGTCGCACGACGGCCTGTGCTCGCCGGTCGCCACCCTCGACAACGACGCCGGCCGTGGCTCCTACGGTGTGCCGAACCCGATCGCCGTGGTGATCGACCTCGACATCATCCGCGAGGCCCCGGTCCGGTTCGTCCGCTCCGGTATCGGTGACGCGATCTCCAACATCTCCGCGGTCGCGGACTGGGAGCTCTCCCACCGCGAGACCGGTGAGGCGATCGACGGACTGGCCGCCGCCATGGCACGCCAGGCGGGCGAGGCCGTGCTCCGGCACCCCGGCGGGGTCGGCGACGACGCCTTCCTCCAGGTGCTGGCCGAGGGCCTGGTCCTGACCGGCATCTCGATGTCGGTGGCCGGTGACAGCCGTCCGGCGTCCGGCGCCTGCCACGAGATCAACCACGCGCTCGACATCCTCCACCCCAAGCGCGCCGCGAGCCACGGCGAGCAGTGCGGCCTCGCCGCCGCCTTCGCCACGCATCTGCGCGGCGACAAGGAGACCCGTGACCTGATGGTCCAGGTGCTGCGCCGGCACGGCCTGCCGGTCACGCCGGGCGAGATCGGCTTCACGGACGAGGAATTCGTCGAGGTCGTCGAGTACGCACCCAAGACCCGCCCCGGGCGCTACACCATCCTCGAACACCTCGACCTGTCCACCGACCAGATCAGGGACGCCTACGCCGACTATGCACAAGCCATCGGTAGCTGAGCTCCGGCCGGTCGTTCACCCCCCGGGGGTGAAGGACCGGCGGAGCGGCGAGCACTGGGCCGGCCGGCTCTACATGCGCGAGCTCTCGCTGCGCATCGACCGCCACCTGGTGAACACGCGGATCACGCCCAACCAGCTGACCTACGTGATGACCGTCGCCGGCGTCCTCGCCGCCCCCGCCCTGCTGGTGCCGGGGATCCCGGGGGCCCTGCTCGGCGTGCTGATGGTCCAGCTCTACCTGCTGCTCGACTGTGTCGACGGCGAGGTCGCCCGCTGGAAGAAGCAGTTCTCCCTGGGCGGGGTGTACCTGGACCGGGTCGGTGCCTACCTGTGCGACGCTGCGGTGCTCGTCGGCTTCGGCCTGCGCGCCGCCGACCTGTGGGGCTCCGGGCGGATCGACTGGCTGTGGGCCTTCCTCGGCACCCTCGCCGCGCTCGGCGCCATCCTGATCAAGGCCGAGACCGACCTCGTCGGTGTCGCCCGTCACCAGGGCGGTCTGCTGCCGGTCAAGGAGACGGCGTCCGAGCCGCGCTCGTCCGGTATGGCGCTGGCCCGCAAGGCGGCCGCGGCGCTGAAGTTCCACCGCCTGGTCCTCGGGGTCGAGGCCTCCCTGCTGATCCTGGTCCTGGCGGTCCTGGACCAGGTCAGGGGCGACCTGTTCTTCTCGCGGCTCGGTGTCGCCGTGCTGGCGGGCATCGCGCTCCTGCAGACCCTGCTGCACCTCGTGTCCATCCTCGCCTCCAGCAGGCTCAAGTGACGGGAGCCGGTGTGGGTAGGAGCATGCGGCTCGGTGCGGTTGTCCTGACCATGGGCAACCGCCCCGAGGAACTGCGCGCGCTGCTGGACTCGGTCGCCAAGCAGGAGGGCGACCCGATCGAGATCGCGGTCGTCGGCAACGGTTCGCCGCTGCCCGAGCTCCCCGAGGGCGTACGGACCGTCGAGCTGCCGGAGAACGTCGGCATCCCGGCCGGCCGCAATGTCGGTATCGAGGCGTTCGGCCCCGGCGGCAGCGAGGTCGACGTCCTGCTCTTCCTGGACGACGACGGGCTGCTGGCCAGGGAGGACACCGCACAGCTGTGCCGGGAGGCCTTCGCTGCGGACCCCGAGCTCGGGATCATCAGCTTCCGGATCGCCGACCCGGACACGGGGGAGACCCAGCGCCGCCATGTGCCGCGACTGCGGGCCTCGGACCCTCTGCGTTCGTCGCGGGTCACCACCTTCCTCGGCGGTGCCAACGCGGTCCGTACGCAGGTGTTCGAGGAGGTCGGCGGGTTGCCCGACGACTTCTTCTACGCCCACGAGGAGACCGACCTGGCCTGGCGGGCGCTGGACGCCGGCTGGCAGATCGACTACCGGTCGGACATGGTGCTCTTCCACCCGACGACGGCGCCGGCCCGGCACGCGGTCTACCACCGGATGGTGGCCCGTAACCGGGTGTGGCTGGCCCGGCGCAACCTCCCCGCCGCGCTGGTTCCGGTCTATCTCGGTGTCTGGTTCCTGCTCACCCTCGCCCGCCGGCCCTCGCGACCGGCGCTGCGGGCCTGGCTGGGCGGCTTCAAGGAGGGCTGGGCGACCCCGAGCGGTCCCAGGCGCCCCATGAAGTGGGCTACCGTTTGGCGACTGACCCGACTGGGCCGCCCTCCCGTCATCTGACAAGCTCATATCTGAGAGCATCAGGCGCGAACCGGGGCGTGGCCCCGGCAGCGCACCTTGAGGACGAAAGTGTCAACTGTGAGCGAGACCACGCACGACGGTGCGGTCGCCATGAGTGCCCCGCCATCTTCCGATGACGGGCTCACGCCTGCCCAGCGGGCCCAGAAGTACGGGCTCTCGCAGAGCGGGGCCCGTCCCTCGCTGCCGGAGTACGTCCAGCAGCTGTGGGACCGGCGGCATTTCATCTCCGCGTTCGCCGGCGCCAAGCTGACGGCGCAGTACAGCCAGGCCAAGCTGGGCCAGGTCTGGCAGGTGGCCACACCGCTGCTGAACGCGCTCGTGTACTACCTGATCTTCGGTGTGCTGATCGGCACGAGCCGGGGCGTCCCCGACTTCGTCCCGTTCCTGGTGACCGGTGTCTTCATCTTCACCTTCACCCAGAGCTCGGTGATGGCCGGTACGAGGGCGATCTCCGGCAACCTCGGTCTGGTGCGGGCGCTGCACTTCCCGCGGGCCTGTCTGCCGATCTCGTTCTGCCTGATGCAGCTGCAGCAGCTGCTGTTCTCCATGGGCGTGCTGGTGATCATCCTGCTCGGCTTCGGGCAGGTCCCGACCTGGTCGTGGCTGCTGGTCGTGCCGGCGCTGACGCTGCAGTTCGTCTTCAACACGGGCCTGGCGATGGTCATGGCGCGGATGGGGGCGAAGACGCCGGACCTGGCGCAGCTGATGCCCTTCATCATGCGGACGTGGATGTACGCGTCCGGCGTGATGTTCAGCATCGACCTGATCCTGAAGGGCAAGCACGTCCCCGCCTTCGTGGAGGTCCTGCTCAACGCCAACCCGGCCGCCGTCTACATCGACCTGATGCGTTTCGCGCTGATCGACAGCTTCACCTCCGCGAAGCTGCCCCCGCATGTGTGGGCGTTCGCCGGCGGCTGGGCGCTGCTGATGGGCGTGGTCGGCTTTGTGTACTTCTGGAAGGCTGAGGAGCGGTACGGACGTGGCTGAACAGAAGAACGGCATCGAGCCGGCCGAGGCCGCCGAGGCCCGTATCCCGACGGTGATCGCGGATGATCTGCACATCGTCTACCGGGTCTACGGCACCGGCGCGGGCAGGGGCAGTGCCACCGCGGCGCTGAACCGCATCGTCCGCCGCAAGCCCTCGTCGGGTGTGCGCGAGGTGCACGCGGTCAAGGGCGTCTCCTTCACCGCCTACCGCGGCGAGTCGATCGGCCTGATCGGCTCCAACGGCTCGGGCAAGTCGACGCTGCTCAAGGCGGTGGCCGGGCTGCTGCCCGCCGAGCGCGGCAAGGTCTACACCCACGGCCAGCCCTCGCTGCTGGGCGTGAACGCGGCCCTGATGAACGACCTGACCGGCGAGAAGAACGTCCTGCTGGGCGGCCTGGCCATGGGCATGAGCCGCGAACAGGTCCGCGAGCGCTACGACGGCATCGTCGACTTCTCCGGCATCAACGAGAAGGGCGACTTCATCTCGCTGCCGATGCGCACCTACTCCTCCGGGATGGCGGCCCGGCTGCGGTTCTCCATCGCCGCGGCCAAGGACCACGACGTGCTGATGATCGACGAGGCCCTGGCCACCGGCGACCGCAGCTTCCAGAAGCGCTCCGAGGCCCGCATCCGCGAACTGCGCAAGGAGGCCGGCACCGTCTTCCTCGTCAGCCACAACAACAAGTCCATCCGCGACACCTGCGACCGGACCCTGTGGCTGGAGCGCGGCGAGCTGCTGATGGACGGCCCGACGGACGAAGTGATCAAGGCGTACGAAAAGGAGACGGGCAAATAGTCCGTCCCGCACCCGAAGGCCTCCGTGAGTCCGCCTCGCGGGGGCCTTCGAGCGTGACGAAAAGGTCAACTCCGTTGACACCTGGAACAGTTCGGGCGTAATGGATGTTGACGGGATGGTTGCCCCGGGCTTCGGTACCCCCTCGGACGCGGGTGAGGTGTACGGCGTAAGCTGTACGGGTGCCGAACGGCACAAGTGGGATATGTCGGGCAATGCTCGCCCAAGCGGGTGAAGCGGGCTCGATCAGGGCGTGGCGTCGAGTGCGGCGTGTCCGAAATGGGATGTTTTGGCTTGGCGGTGTAGAACGGGAGACGTGACGGCAATGGCTACTGGTTCGCTCCGGCACCGGAATGCGCCGGGCAGTCCCCGGTGAGCCGAGACGACGAGCAGGCGCGTCGCGCCTTCCTCCGGAGGGGGGCGGCAGGTGACGGACGGGAGCAGACGCGCACCGTGCTCGAACAGGCCGCACACGAGAACTTCCCCGTCGCACCGTTCTTTCTGCCCCGTGCCTGGCGGACCGATCTGATGGCCGTCTACGGCTTCGCCCGGCTCGTCGACGACATCGGTGACGGCGATCTCGCACCCGGCGGCGGCGATGCCGTACTCCTCGGGCTCGACCGCGCACAGTACGACGACCGGCCCGCGCTGCTGGACGCCCTCGAGGCGGACCTGCGCCGCGTCTTCAGTGACCGCGCCCCCGGCCCCGGGCATCCGCTGTTGCGCCGCCTCGGCCCGACCGTCCGCCGCTGTGGGCTGACCCCGGGGCCGTTCCTCGATCTCATCGAGGCCAACCGGCAGGACCAGCGGGTGAGCCGCTACGGCACCTACGGCGACCTGGCCGCCTACTGCGAGCTCTCCGCCAACCCCGTCGGCCGCCTCGTCCTCGCCCTCACCGGCACCGCGAGCCCCGAACGCATCCGCCACTCCGACGCGGTCTGCACCGCCCTCCAGATCGTCGAACACATCCAGGACGTGGCCGAGGACCTGGGGCGCGACCGCATCTACCTGCCGGCCGAGGACAGGAAGCGCTTCGGTGTCGACGAGGCCGATCTGGCCGCGCCGAGCGGGGGCGCATCGGTGCGCGCGCTGATCGCTTACGAGGCCGAACGCGCCCGTGAGCTGCTGCGTGAAGGCACCCCGCTGGTGGGTAGCGTCCACGGCAGACTCAAGCTGCTGCTGGCCGGTTTCGTGGCCGGCGGACGCGCTGCACTCCAGGCGGTCGCGGCCGCCGATTACGACGTACTCCCTGGACCGCCCAAGCCGACCAAGCTCAGCCTGCTGCGCGAGGTAGGGGCGACATTGCGAAGAGAGGGGTGAGTCGGACCGTGGAGGCAACCGCACACGCGTCCGCGCCGGTGCTCGCTGCGTACCGCTACTGTGAGGCCGTCACCGGGCAGCAGGCACGGAACTTCGCCTATGGCATCCGGCTGCTGCCGGCCGACAAGCGGCAGGCCATGTCGGCGCTCTACGCCTTCTCCCGCCGGGTCGACGACATCGGCGACGGCACCCTGGAACCCACCGACAAGCAACGCCGCCTGGAGGACACCCGGGCGGTGCTGGCGCGCATCAAGGACGGCCGGATCGACGAGGACGACACCGACCCGGTGGCCGTCGCGCTGTCCGACGCAGCCCGCCGCTTCCCGCTGCCGCTGGAAGGGCTCGACGAGCTGATCGACGGCGTGCTGATGGATGTGCGCGGCGAGACCTACGAGACCTGGGACGAGCTGCGGGATTACTGCCGCTGCGTCGCCGGCGCCATCGGCCGGCTCTCGCTGGGCGTGTTCGGCACCGTCCCGGGCGCGCCGGACGCCGAGCGCGCCTTCGAGTACGCCGACACCCTCGGCCTGGCCCTGCAACTCACCAACATTCTCCGGGACGTTCGCGAGGACGCCGGGAACGGCCGTACGTACCTCCCCGCCGAGGACCTTGCCAAGTTCGGCTGCGCGGCGGGCTTCGAGGGGCCCGTGCCGCCGCCCGGCTCCGACTTCACCGGCCTGGTGCACTTCGAGGTGAAACGTGCCCGCGCGCTGTTCGCCGAGGGGTTCCGGCTGCTGCCGATGCTCGACCGGCGCAGCGGCGCCTGCGTGGCCGCGATGGCCGGCATCTACCACCGGCTGCTGACCCGGATCGCCGCCGACCCCGAGGCGGTGCTGCGCGGCCGGGTCTCGCTGCCCGGCAGGGAGAAGGCCTTCGTCGCGGTGCGCGGGCTCTCCGGGCTCGACGCGCGGGCGATCGGCCGGCGGGAGTCCGTGCGGAGGCGCGGATGATGCGCCGGGCGGCGAACGACAGCGGTGATCCCGCTTCACTGCGGCGGGCAACCCTCCCCGGGCAGGCTGCGTCCCTCACAGCAGCACGGGGGGAGACCACATGACATCGGGAGCCAGGCGGCCCGGCCTGCGGCACGACCTGCCGTCCGGCCGTCCCGCAGGGGCGGCGGCGGTGGTGATCGGCGGCGGGCTCGCGGGCACCACGGCGGCGCTCGCGCTGGCCGACGCGGGGCTGCGGGTCACCCTGGTCGAGGGCCGGCCCCGGCTCGGCGGACTGGTCTTCTCCTTCCGCCGCGAGTCCGGCGCCGGGGAGCTGACCGTCGACAACGGCCAGCATGTCTTCCTGCGCTGCTGCACCGCCTACAGCCGGCTGCTGGAACGGCTCGGCGCCGCGCACCTGGTGCCCCTGCAGGACCGGATGGACGTACCCGTCCTCGACGCCGACCGGATGCGGCTCGGCCGGCTGCGCCGCACGGCGCTCCCCGTACCGCTGCACCTCGCCGCGAGCCTGGCCGGCTACCCGCACCTCTCGCCCGCCGAGCGCGCCGCGGTCGTCCGCGCCACCCTCGCGCTGAAGGGCCTCGACCCGGCCGACCCCGCCCTGGACCGGCAGGACTTCGGCAGCTGGCTGCGCCGCCACGGCCAGTCCGCCCGCGCCGTCGAGGCGCTGTGGGACCTGGTCGGCATCGCGACCCTCAACGCCCCTGCCGGGGACGCCTCGATGGGCCTGGCCGCCAAGGTCTTCAAGACCGGACTGCTCTCCGCTCCCGGTGCCGCCGACATCGGCTGGGCCCGGGTCCCGCTCGGCGACGTCCACGACGACCTGGCCCGCACGGCCCTGGAGAAGGCCGGTGTCCGCATCGCCCTGCGCACCCGCGCCGGGGCCCTCGCCCGCCGCGATGACGGCTGGCAGGTCACGGTGGAGAAGGGGCCGCACGACAGCGAGCAGCTGACCGCCGACACCGTCGTCCTCGCCGTACCGCAGCGCGAGGCACACGCCCTGCTGCCCGACGCGGCGCTGGACGCCAAGGACCGGCTGCTGGACATCGGCACGGCCCCCATCCTCAACCTCCATGTCGTCTACGACCGCAAGGTGCTGCGCCGCCCCTTCTTCGCCGCGCTCGGCTCCCCGGTCCAGTGGGTCTTCGACCGCACCGATGCCTCGGGGCTGACGGGCCTTCCCGGCCAGGAGCGCAGCCAGTATCTGGCGGTCTCGCAGTCCGCGGCGCAGGAGGAGATCGACCAGCCGGTCGCCAAGCTCCGCGCCCGTTACCTGCCCGAGCTGGAGCGGCTGCTGCCCGCCGCCCGCGGCGCCAGGATCCACGACTTCTTCGTCACCCGCGAGCGCACCGCGACCTTTGCGCCCGCCCCGGGCGTCGGCAGGCTCCGCCCCGCCGCCCGCACCCAAGCCCCCGGCCTGTTCCTGGCCGGTGCGTGGACCGCCACCGGGTGGCCCGCGACCATGGAAAGCGCTGTGCGCAGCGGCACTGCCGCCGCTCGCGAGGCACTCAGCGAACTCGGCTTCCCTCAGGGCCAGTTGCCTCAGGAGGCGGCATGACGACGCGTACGAGCGCTCCCACGAGCACGAGCACCGGAAACAGAGGAGAAACCGTGAATCCGGCTTCCCCAGCTATCGACACCGAGAGCGTCACCGCGCTGCTGGAGCGCGGGCGGACACTCGCCACTCCCGTGCTGCGTGCCGCCGTGGACCGGCTCGCTCCTCCCATGGACACCGTCGCCGCCTACCACTTCGGATGGATCGACGCCGAGGGCCGCCCCACCACGGGCGACAGCGGCAAGGCCGTACGGCCCGCGCTCGCCCTGCTGTCGGCCGAGGCCGCCGGCGCGGCCCCCGAGACCGGTATCCCCGGCGCGGTCGCCGTCGAGCTGGTGCACAACTTCTCGCTGTTGCACGACGACCTCATGGACGGCGACGAGCAGCGCAGGCACCGCGACACCGTCTGGAAGGTGCACGGTCCCGCACAGGCCATCCTCGTCGGTGACGCGCTGTTCGCCCTCGCCAACGAAATACTGCTGGAGCTCGGCACGGTCGACGCCGGCCGGGCCACCCGCCGGCTCACCCAGGCCTCCCGCAAGCTGATCGACGGTCAGGCCCAGGACATCTCCTACGAGCACCGCGAGCGGGTCACCGTCGAGGAGTGCCTGGAGATGGAGGGCAACAAGACCGGCGCACTGCTGGCCTGTGCCGTCTCCATCGGTGCGGTGCTGGGCGGCGCCGACGACCGCACCGCCGACACCCTGGAGCGGTACGGCTACCACCTCGGCCTCGCCTTCCAGGCCGTGGACGATCTGCTCGGCATCTGGGGCGACCCGGACGCCACCGGCAAGCGGCCCTGGAGCGACCTGCGCCAGCGCAAGAAGTCGCTGCCGGTCGTCGCCGCGCTGGCCGCCGAAGGCCCGGCCGCCGAGCGGCTTGCCCGGATCCTCGCCGAGGACGCGAAGAAGAGCGAGACCGAGATCGCCGACTTCACCGAGGAGGAGTTCGCCTCCCGCGCGGCCCTCATCGAGGAGGCCGGCGGCCGCGAGTGGACCTCCCAGGAGGCGCGCCGCCAGCACGCCACCGCCATTGCCGCCCTGAACGAGATCGAGATGCCGGAAAAGGTCCGCGCACAGCTCGTCGCACTCGCGGACTTCGTCGTTGTCCGGGAGAGATGAGCACCAGCGACACCGAATAGATCGCAGTCGCCGGCCGGCGCCAGCCAGGCGCCGGCCGACGGAATCCCTGAGCACGCTTTGCACAGTTCACTGCAGAAGGGGAAGCCATGACAGCGACGACCGACGGAAGCACCGGGGCGCTGCCGCCCCGGGCCCCCTCGGCCAGCGACGCCACCGCTGAGACAGCCGGAACCGCTCCACCCACGCGCACCGCCGCAGCCACGGACACGGCGGACGCCGCCCGGCGTGCGACCGCCCGCGCCACGGACTATCTGCTCTCCGTGCAGGACCCCACCGGATGGTGGAAGGGCGACCTCGAGACCAACGTCACGATGGACGCCGAAGATCTGCTGCTCCGTCAATTCCTGGGCATCCAGGACCCGGAGCTCACCGAGGCCGCGGCCCGTCACATCCGCGGCGAGCAGCGCGCGGACGGCACCTGGGCCACCTTCCACGGCGGGCCCGGTGAACTCTCCACCACCATCGAGGCCTATGTCGCCCTGCGCCTCGCCGGCGACGCCCCGGACGCTCCGCACCTGGCCAAGGCCTCCGCATGGGTACGCGAACAGGGCGGAGTCGCCGCGGCCCGGGTCTTCACCCGCATCTGGCTGGCCCTCTTCGGCTGGTGGAAGTGGGACGACCTGCCCCAACTCCCGCCGGAGCTGATCTATTTCCCCGCGTGGTTCCCGCTCAACATCTATGACTTCGGATGCTGGGCGCGGCAGACCATCGTGCCGCTGACGATCGTCTCGGCGAAGCGCCCGGTGCGCCCGGCGCCGTTCGCCCTCGACGAGCTGCACACCGACCCGCAACGGCCCAACCCGCCGCGGCCGCTCGCCCCCGCCACCAGCTGGGACGGGCTCTTCCAGCGCCTGGACAAGGCGCTGCACCTCTACCGCAAGGTCGCCCTGCGCAGGCTGCGCGGCGCCGCGATGCGCTCCGCCGCCCGCTGGATCATCGAGCGGCAGGAGAACGACGGCTGCTGGGGCGGCATCCAGCCCCCCGCCGTCTACTCCGTCATCGCCCTGCACCTCCTCGGCTACGACCTCGACCACCCCGTGCTGCGCGCCGGCCTGGCCTCTCTCGACCGCTTCGCCGTGTGGCGCGAGGGCGGTCCCGCCGGGCCTGACGGCCAGGGTGGCGGTCCCGCCGGGCCTGACGGCCAGGGTGGCGGTCCCGCCGGGCCTGACGGCCAGGGTGGCGGCCCCACCCGGATGATCGAGGCCTGCCAGTCCCCGCTCTGGGACACCTGCCTGGCCACCATCGCGCTCGCCGACGCCGGGCTGCCCGCCGGCCACCCGCGGCTGCTCAAGGCCGTCGACTGGCTGCTCGCCGAGCAGATCCGCCGGCCCGGCGACTGGAGCGTGAAGCGGCCCCAACTCCCCTCCGGTGGCTGGGCGTTCGAGTTCGAGAACGACAACTATCCGGACATCGACGACACCGCCGAGGTGGTGCTCGCGCTGCGCCGGGTCGAGCACCCCGACCCGCAGCGGGTCGACGCCGCGGTGGACCGCGCGGTGCGCTGGATCTTCGGGATGCAGTCCAAGGGCGGGGGCTGGGGCGCCTTCGACGTCGACAACACCAGCCCGTTCCCCAACCGGCTGCCGTTCTGTGACTTCGGGGAGGTCATCGACCCGCCGTCGGCCGATGTCACCGCCCATGTCGTCGAGATGCTGGCCGATGTCGGCCGTACCCACGACCCGCGCACCCGCCGCGGCATCGCCTGGCTGCTGGCCGAACAGGAGCCCAGCGGCGCCTGGTTCGGCCGCTGGGGCACCAACTACCTCTACGGCACGGGCTCGGTGCTCCCCGCGCTCGCCGCGGCGGGCATCCCCGCCTCGCACCCCGCGGTGCGCCGGGCGGTGCGCTGGCTGGAGCAGGTGCAGAACGACGACGGCGGCTGGGGCGAGGACCAGCGCTCCTACCAGGACAAGGAGAAGTGGGCCGGGCACGGCGCCTCGACCGCCTCCCAGACCGCCTGGGCGCTGATGGCGCTGCTCGCGGCCGGGGAACGGGACAGTGCGGCGGTACGGCGCGGAGTGCGCTGGCTGACCGCGACCCAGCGCGAGGACGGGTCCTGGGACGAGCCGTACTTCACCGGCACGGGCTTCCCCTGGGACTTCTCCATCAACTATCACCTCTACCGCCAGGTCTTCCCGCTGACCGCCCTGGGACGCTACCTGGGCGGGGGACCGGCCGGCCTGCCGGTGAGGGCCTGATGCCACGTCCCCCGGCGGACGCGGACCCGCCCCTGCTGGTCGCCTGTGCGCTCGGCATCGAGCGGTTCGCGCTGCGCGGCGGTGACCGCGGGGGAGCGGCGCGCGGGGACGGTCCGCAGTTGGTCACGCTCCGTACCGGCATGGGCCCCCAGGCGGCCGAACGCGCCCTCGCCCATGCGCTGAGTGCGGGCGCGGTCACCGAACGTTCCCCCGTCGTCGCCAGTGGTTTCTGCGCCGGCCTCGCGCCCGGGATGCGCCCCGGGGACGTGGTCGTCGCCGAGGCCACCCGCGATCACCACGCGGATGCGCCGGAAACGCTCTGTCACGACAACGGCCCGCTGCTCCGGGCGCTGCGGCAGCGGGGGCTGACCGTGCACACCGGGCTGCTGCGCGGCTCCGACCACGTCGTACGCGGTGCGGAGCGGGCCGCGCTGCATGCCGCCGGTGCGGTCGCGGTGGACATGGAATCCGCCGCGACCCTCCGGGTGGCCCGGCGCGCCGGGATCCGTCCGGTTGCGGCCGTCCGGGTGGTCGTGGACGCTCCAGAACATGAACTCGTACGCATCGGCACGGTGCGCGGTGGAATATCGGCCTTCCGCGTGCTGCGCTCCGTACTTCCCGTTTTCTACGAATGGCACCGTTCTTTGCTGCTCCCCTGGAGGTGAGCCAGATGGCTATGCCGCTCCGTCAGTCCATCCGGGTCGGAACCTATCTTTTTGAACAGAAGATGATCCGCCGGCGTGAGAAGTTCCCGCTCATCGTCGAGCTGGAACCGCTCTTCGCGTGCAACCTGAAATGCGAGGGCTGCGGGAAGATCCAGCATCCGGCGGGCGTGCTCAAACAGCGTATGCCGGTGGCGCAGGCGGTCGGTGCAGTGCTGGAGTCCGGCGCCCCGATGGTTTCCATTGCCGGTGGCGAGCCCCTGATGCACCCGCAGATCGACGAGATCGTGCGGCAGTTGGTGGCCAAGCGGAAGTATGTCTTCCTGTGCACCAACGCGATGTTGCTGCGCAAGAAGATGGAGAACTTCACCCCCTCGCCGTATTTCGCCTTCGCCGTGCACATCGACGGCATGCGTGAGCGGCACGATGAATCCGTCGCGAAGGAAGGCGTGTTCGACGAGGCGGTGGCGGCGATCAAGGAGGCCAAGCGGCGCGGTTTCCGGGTCACCACCAACTCCACCTTCTTCAACACCGACACCCCGCAGACCATCATCGAGGTCCTCAATTTCCTCAATGACGATCTGCAGGTCGACGAAATGATGCTGTCGCCCGCCTACGCCTACGAGAAGGCCCCCGACCAGGAGCACTTCCTCGGTGTGGAGCAGACCCGTGAGCTGTTCAAGAAGGCCTTCGCCGGCGGCAACCGGCGCCGCTGGCGGCTCAACCACAGCCCGCTCTTCCTGGACTTCCTGGAGGGCAAGGCGGACTTCCCGTGCACGGCGTGGGCGATCCCCAACTACTCGCTCTTTGGCTGGCAGCGCCCCTGCTACCTCATGAGCGACGGGTACGTCCCCACCTACCGGGAGCTCATCGAGGAGACCGACTGGGACAAGTACGGCCGCGGCAAGGACCCGCGCTGCGCCAACTGCATGGCGCACTGCGGCTACGAGCCGACCGCCGTCCTCGCCACCATGGGGTCGCTGAAGGAGTCCCTGCGGGCGGCCAGGGAGACCGTCGCGGGCAACCGCGGGTGACCGCCCACCAGCGGTGAGCCGCACCCGGGCGCACCGTCGTCCCGGTCAGGCCCGGCTCGTGCGCCTCATGGCCGCACGAGCCGGGTCCGGCCGGTCCCTGTCAGCCGAACCGGAGGGGGAGCGCACATGACGATGCTGGAGAACATCCGGCAGCCACACCACCTCAAGGCGCTCCCCGCGGAGCGCCTTGCCGAACTCGCCGAGGAGATCCGGCACTTCCTCGTGCACGCCGTCTCCCGTACCGGCGGCCACCTGGGACCCAACCTGGGCGTGGTCGAGCTGACCATCGCCCTGCACCGGGTCTTCGACTCACCGGCCGACCGCATCCTGTGGGACACCGGCCACCAGACCTACGTGCACAAACTCCTGACCGGCCGGCAGGACTTCTCCAAGCTGCGGGCCAAGGGCGGCCTGTCCGGCTACCCCTCACGCGCCGAGTCCCCGCACGATGTCATCGAGAACAGCCATGCCTCGACGGTGCTGGGCTGGGCCGACGGCCTGGCCAAGGCCCGCCAGGTACGGGGCGGCAGCGAGCAGGTGGTGGCCGTGACCGGGGACGGCGCGCTCACCGGCGGGATGGCCTGGGAAGCCCTCAACAACATCGCCGCCGCCAAGGACCGCCCGCTGATCATTGTCGTCAACGACAACGAGCGCTCCTACGCCCCCACCATCGGCGGCCTCGCCGACCACCTGGCCACCCTGCGCACCACCGACGGCTACGAGAAGTTCCTGGCCTGGGGCAAGGACGTGCTCCAGCGCACTCCGGTCGTCGGACCACCGCTCTACGGGTCGTTGCACGGTGCCAAGAAGGGCTTCAAGGACGCCTTCGCGCCCCAGGGCATGTTCGAGGACCTGGGACTGAAGTACCTCGGGCCGGTCGACGGCCATGACATCGCGGCCGTCGAATCGGCGCTGCGCCGCGCGAAGGGCTTCCACGGCCCGGTGCTGGTGCACTGCCTCACCGAGAAGGGCCGCGGCTGCCTGCCCGCCCTGGAGGACGAGGCCGACCACTTCCACACGGTCGGGGTGATGGACCCCCTGACCTGCGCACCCGTCACCGTGGCAGACCGGCCCTCCTGGACCTCCGTCTTCGGCGACGAGATGGTCCGCATCGGCGCCGAGCGTGCGGACGTCGTCGCCCTCACCGCGGCGATGCTGCAGCCGGTCGGGCTCGGGAAGTTCGCCGAGGCCTACCCCGACCGGGTGTGGGACGTGGGCATCGCCGAACAGCATGCGGTGGTGTCGGCCGCGGGGCTGGCCACCGGCGGTCTGCACCCCGTCGTCGCGGTCTATGCCACCTTCCTCAACCGGGCCTTCGACCAGGTGCTGATGGATGTGGCGCTGCACAAGTGCGGGGTCACCTTCGTACTGGACCGGGCCGGCATCACCGGCACCGACGGTCCCTCGCACAACGGCATGTGGGACATGTCGGTCCTGCAGGTCGTCCCCGGTCTGCGGATCGCCGCGCCGCGCGACGCCGACCAGCTCCGCGCCCAGCTGCGCGAAGCGCTGGACGTGGCCGACGCCCCGACCGTCGTCCGCTTCCCCAAGGAGCCGGTGGACGACCCGGTCCCGGCCGTGGACCGGATCGGCGGTGTCGATGTCCTCCACCAGGCGCCGCATCCCGACGTCCTGCTGGTCGCCGTCGGCGTGCTGGCTCCGGTCTGTCTGCGGGTCGCGGAACTGCTCACGGCACGCGGCGTCGATGCGACCGTCATCGACCCGCGGTGGGTCAAGCCGGTCGACGAGGCCGTCCCCCGGCTCGCCGCGGACCACGCCATGGTGGTGGTCGTCGAGGACAACTGCCGGACCGGAGGCGTGGGCTGGGCGGTCGGCCAGGCGCTGCGGGACGCTGGCGTGGATGTGCCGCTGCGCACCTTCGGCATCCCCGAGCAGTTTCTGGCACCCGCCAAGCGCGGTGAGCTGCTGGCCGACGTCGGCCTCACCCCGGCCGAGATCGCCGGCCGGATCAGCGCCGCGCTGGCCCGTAAGGAGAGCCACGCGTGACCGGATTCGATCTGACCCGGCTGCTCGCCGAACGCGGCGGCGAACGCTACGACCTGCACGCCCGCCATCTCAACCACCAACTCCCGCGCATGCTGCACACCATCGGCTTCGACAAGGTCTACGAGCGGGCCGAGGGCGCCTACTTCTGGGACGCCGACGGCCAGGACTACCTGGACATGCTCGCGGGATTCGGGGTGATGGGCCTCGGACGGCACCACCCCGTCGTCCGCAAGGCGCTGCACGACGTCCTGGACGCCCAGCTCGCCGATCTCACCCGCTTCGACTGCCAGCCGCTGCCTGGCCTGCTCGCCGAGAAGCTGCTGGCCTGCGCGCCCCACCTGGACCGGGTCTTCTTCGGCAACAGCGGCACCGAAGCCGTCGAGACCGCCCTGAAGTTCGCCCGCTACGCGACCGGCAGACCGCGCATCCTCTACTGCACCCACGCCTTCCACGGCCTGACCACCGGCGCGCTCTCCGTCAACGGCGAGGACGGCTTCCGGGACGGCTTCGCCCCGCTGCTGCCGGACACCGCCATCGAGATGGGTGACCTGGACGCGCTGGCACGGGAGCTGAAGCGCGGCGATGTGGCGGGCTTCGTGGTCGAACCGATCCAGGGCAAGGGAGTCCACCCGGCCCCGCCCGGATTCCTGCGCGCCGCACAGGAGCTGCTGCACCGCCACAAGGCCCTGCTGATCGCCGACGAGGTGCAGACCGGCCTCGGCCGCACCGGCGACTTCTTCGCCTACCAGCACGAGGACGGAGTCGAACCGGACCTGGTCTGTGTGGCCAAGGCGCTGTCCGGCGGCTACGTCCCCGTCGGCGCGACCCTCGGCAAGGACTGGATCTTCAAGAAGGTCTACTCGTCCATGGACCGGGTGCTGGTGCACTCCGCCAGCTTCGGCGCCAACGCCCAGGCGATGGCGGCCGGTCTGGCGGTGCTCTCGGTGATGGAGGACGAGCAGATCGTCGCGGGCGCCCGGCACACCGGCGAGCTGCTGCGCTCCCGGCTCGCCGCGCTGGTCGGCACGTACGAGCTGCTGCACGACGTACGGGGCCGCGGCCTGATGATCGGCATCGAGTTCGGCCGCCCCACGTCGCTCGGCCTGCGCAGCCGCTGGACGATGCTGCAGGCGGCCCGCAAGGGGCTGTTCGCGCAGATGGTCGTGGTGCCGCTGCTGCAGCGCCACCGCATCCTGACCCAGGTCTCCGGCGACCACCTCGAAGTCATCAAGCTGATCCCACCGCTGATCATCGGCGAACGCGAAGTGGACCGCTTCGTCGAGGCGTTCACGGCCGTCATGGACGACGCCCACGGGGGCGGCGGCCTGATGTGGGACTTCGGCCGGACGCTGGTCAAGGCACACCTGGGGCGCCGGGAGTAGCCGGGTTCCCGGCCGCGTACGTGGGAGGCCGGTTGTCCGGCGGCAGATGGCCGCCGGACAACCGGTGGGTTCAGAGGCCGGCCGGCAGACGGCTGCCGGTCAAAAATGTCTGCAGGCTCCTGTCCAGGGAGCGGGCGAAGCCCTGGGCGAGTTCGGAGGACCCGCGTACGGGCACCGGCAGGTGCACCTCGAAGGCGAAGCCCATCAGGCGCGCCATCGCACGCCACACCCGGGCTTCGGGCCAGGGCCCGACGGCCGCGTGATGAACCGCCAGCAGATGGGCCGCCAGTTCGTCGCCGGCCCCGGCGGCGAAGCGCCACCAGTACAGCGCGCCCTCCCACTTGTCGAGGCTGTAGAGCAGACAGGCGAACGTCCGGGCGCCCACGGGGTCGTAGTCCGCGGCGAACGCGCCGAGCGCATCGACGTCATCGCTGCGCAGCACGATCTGACACAGCCGCCGGACCTCGACCAGGACAGCCGCGGGAGCGACCGCCGGGTCGAGGAGGGGAGTGGGCCGGCGCCGACGGCGGCCGCGGAGCACCGCCGGGCGGACCGGGACGGGACGGCCGCCGCCGGCCGCCGCGCGGGTGACGCGCGCGGGCGGCCGGCACCCCTTGTCGGCGATGGCCTCGGCGAGGCGCCGGGTGAAGGCGGCCACGTCGTGGTCGGCGTACTCGTCACGGATCTTTTCGGCTTGGAGCCGGAGCACGTTTTCGAGCATCACTCGTCCCTTCCGGAACGTTTCGTCATGATCTCTTTGAGGCGTTGCAGACCGATGCTCACGCTGACCTTCGCCGAGCCGGGAGTGGTTCCCAGCCTTTCGGCGATCTGCTCGTACGACAGCCCCGCCAGGTGGTAGAGGCGCACGGAATTGGCCTGGAGAGGAGCCCGGGACTCCAGCTCGTCCAGCGCAAGATCGAGCGGTTCGTGGTCCCCCAGCTCCTTCAGGTACGAGCTGTCCGGCCTGTCCGGAGGCTCGGCGAAGGCCTGGACGCGCGCGTCGCGGATTTCGCGGCGGTAGAAGTCGCCGATCACGCCATGGAGGATCCGGTAGGCCATCGCCGTCGGATTCACATGGGCCAGGATCCGCTCCCACTTCGCGTACATGCGGCGGCCGGCTTCGAGGACGGCTTCCTCCGCGTCGCGCCGGTCCCGGAGCTTGAAGCACGCGAGGGCGAGAAACGCCTTCTGCTCGCGCTGGAAGAACGCCTCGAAGTCCAGCGGCAGGTCGGCGGTGGGCCGGGCCGCGGGGAAGTTCTCGTTCACCGCACCTCCCCGCAGCGCGGGCCCGACGGAGGCCGGGGCACCGCGGGCCTGGCGGGGGCGGGGTGGGTGCCGTTCTCGGGACGGGGGCTCAGGCGTGGGCCGGGCTGTTGTCCCGGCGCAGCGCCGGTACAGGGGTGTCGGTGCAGCGCGGCCTGCAAGGCGGTGTGGGTCACGCGCCGGACAAGGGCGTCGAGTCCTGCGGCGGTCAACCGGTAGGCGCCGAAAACGGCCAGCGCGTACCAGGGCCATGAGTGCCCCAAGTGCTCCACGTGCCCTCCCTTCAAGAGAGTTGCTGCCCACCCGCACTGTGGCGGGTGGGTCGGAACGTGCGTTCCTGCCCCTCTCACCGACGGGGGACCCCCTCAGGGTTAACCGCGGCGCACACATCATCAGCCGAACGTGATCGATCAACTGCGCACAGTGCTACGACCTGCGCTTTTCTCTGGGTGAGTGACGGAGGACACATTGACTATATGTTTAATGACCAGTAACTAGCGTTCGAATGCTGCAAGTTCACGCTCGCAAAACAGATGGGTGGCGGGCGCAGAGGGCCGTCGCCGCGCGAGTCGAACGGGCCGCGTGTGCCGCTGCCGAGCCCGAAGTGACGGGCATGCATGGGAGTAAACGGCAGAGTTCCGGGAAGACGTAGGGCGGTCAGTGTGGAGCTGAGCGTGAAGCTCTGCGTGAAGCCCGGTCCGGGAAGAGCCGCACCGGCGGAGCTGACTGCTGTTCATCGGGACAACCACGGGGGAGAACAGTGTCCGACATCAATTCCTTAGTCGGTCAGATCGTGCCCGCCGTCGGCGCGGCAGTGGGCGCCTATGGCGTCAACGTGCTGAACCAAGCCGAGGGCCAGGCAGCCGATGCGACGGTCCTGCTGGGCCGGCGACTGCTCGACCGGATCCTGCGCCGTGCTCCTGACGGCGCGCCGATCGAGGCGGCGGTGACCGACCTGGCGGAATCAGACGGAGATCCGGACGCGCTGGCGGCACTGCGCCTTCGGATCAGGGGCGTTCTGGCGGCCGACCCGTCGCTGGCCGCGGAGTTGGCGGCGCTGCTTCCCGCACCGCCGGCGGCACAGGCCGACGGTGCCCGGAGCGTGGCGGTGAGCGGGAGCGTTCCCGGCATCGTGTCGACCGGGGACGACGCGATCAACATCCAGCGCCGGTGAACGGGAAGTCCGGGCCGGCCGACCGGTCCGCGGCCCAGATGTCCCAGGATCCGGCCCAGATGTCCCAGGACCCGGCCCGCTCCGCCGCCCGGCGGTCGGTCGTGGTCCACGGCGATGTCCAGGGCAATGTGAGCACGGGTGACTACACCCTCAACGTCGTCTACGTCGACGGCAAGTTCGTCGAGACCGAGAGCGTGCTGGAACTGCCGCTGCGGGAGCCCCGTCCTCTGCGGGCTCCCGCCCGCGCCGACCTGTTCGGCCGCGACGAGATCGTGGAACAGACCGTCAGGCAGCTGACCGAGGGCACCAGTGTCCAGCTGTACGGGGCCGCGGACGTCGGGAAGAAGGCGATCGCCGAGGAGGTGCACCGGAGGCTGGCCGCGCAAGGCCGGCGCGGTCACGTCCTGTCGCCCCGGGCCGGGGAGACCGGCACGCTGGAAAGCCTCTACCAGCGGCTGACCGAGGCGTTCTTCGGCAAGACCTTCCTGCGCGGGGTCGACGAGGCCGTGCTGCACGAGGCCGTCGCCCATGTCTCCGACGTCCACCTCACCGTCTTCGACTGCGCACTGAGCCGGGAGGAGGTGGCCCGGGTGATGCAGACCTTCTCCGGGTGCACATTCCTCTTCACGTCCCCGTACGCGACCCTGCCGGACTCGGCGGCGGCGCACCATGTCCAGCCCCTGGCCCGGGCCGCCGCGATCAAACTGCTCAGCTCCGAACTCGGGCTGACGCTGGGCCCGGTCGGTCTGCAGAACCTGCAGTTCGACCACGCCTACCGGATGGCCGAGGGCAAGCCTCAGCGCCTGCGCCAGTACGCGGAGTTCATCAAGGGCTCCGACCAATGGCGTGCCAGGGCGGACAGGGAGCCCCACGACCAGCCCCCGCCGGTCGACCCGGACCAGCTGAGCCCGCAGCGTCAGGCCGAGGCCCTGGCCGTCGCCCTGAGCGAACCGGCCCGCAGCGCGCTGGTCGCGCTGGCGACCTTCGGCGTGCCGCTGCCCGCCGCCTGGTTCGCACCGGTCACCGGAGACCCGCAGGCCGCAGGGGCCGGGCCGGAACTCTACGACCGCCGCCTGGTCACCTACAGCGGCGGCACCTACCTGATCACCGAGGACGCCTTCGCCGCGGTCCGCCACCAGAACTGGGCCCCCACCGCGGCGGCCACCGCCGCTGAAGGCCTGACGGCGGGGCTCACGGCGAAGACCGCGCAGCCGGGACCGGACCCGTATCTGCTGTTGACCGTGGCACGCGCCCTGAACGACGCGCAGCAGTGGGTACCGCTCTCCCGCCTGGTCAGGGTCGCCGCGCCGACCGCGCTGGCCGCCGGCCGCGGGCAGATCGCGCTGCAGCTCTACATGCTGGGCAAGATCGCCGCGACGCACGGCGGAATGAGCAAGGACCTCAAGTTCTTCGTCAGCACCGAGGAGCAGATCCGCAATCTCCTGAAGGGCGACAAACTCGCCGTGGCCGCGGCCCTGGCGATCCTCGCCGCGCCCGTCGCCCCCACGGCGAAGATCGGCAGCCTCTTCGGCTACCTCGCCAAACTCGCCTCCGCTAACACCGCCGCCACGGCAGGAACCGCCGCCGTGGCGGTCGCGGCCGCCACCACCGTCCTGGTGGTGACGCACGCGAACGAGGTGCCGGCCGGCTGCGCCGAGGCCAAACAGATCATTGCTCCCACGCAGCGGCCGACGGAGCTGCGCACGACGAAAGCTTTCGTCGACCGGTCCAGGCAGGTGGCAGCCGGCCTGCATGCCGCGGCCGGAAAGGCGACCGATGCCAAGGTGAAGTCCGCCCTCCAGACCCGGGCGGACGAGCGGAACAGCGCGGCCGACGCCAAGGAGCGCGAGGGGGACGAGGCCGGCATGCACCCCGATGTCGTCGCCGCGCTCGTGGCGAGCAAGGCGCTGCGAGAGGAGATCAAGGACACCCAGGAGATCTCCCCGGTCTGCTCCAACGTGCTGGAGTGACACGGGGATCCCGCGCTCCGACGCGCCGGCCGCGGGGCGGGGCGTCGGAGCGCAGGACGGGTCGTGTCCCGCTGGTCAGTCCGTCAGCAGCCGGTCACGCAGCCGCTCGCGGGTGGCGGGCGCCAGCTTCAGGCCGTCGGTGAGGTACTTCTCCGTCGAGCCCCAGGTCTGCTCGATGGCGTCGTAGGCGGCCGCGAGGTAGTCGGTGTGTGCCCCGAACAGCGGCGCAAGCAGCTCCATAACCTCCTGCGACATCCCGACCGCGGAGTTGTCGGAGCGGCGGATCTTGTAGCGCCGGTGGGGATCGTTGGACTTGAGGTAGTCCGCCTCGATGGCGTCCCGCTCCACGCCGACCGCGAGCAGGGTCACGGCAACGGACAGGCCGGCGCGGTCCTTGCCGGCCGCACAGTGCATCAGCGCAGGGACGCTGTCCTCGGCAAGCGCATTCAGCACCCTGCTGTGGTCTTCGGTGCGGGTGGTGATGATGTGGCGGTAGGTCTTGGCCATCCGGGCCGCGGCCTTGCCGTCGCCGAGCGCGGAGCGCAGCTGGTCCAGCTCACCGTCGCGCACCATGGCCCAGAATTCCGCGCCGTCAGCCGGGTCGGTGAGCGGGATGTTCACATTGCGCACGCCGGGCAGCGTGACATCGGGGCCTTCCAGCTTGATGTCCGAGGCATTGCGGAAGTCGAAGATGGTGTGCAGCCCGAGGCCGGCCAGAAATGCGGCATCCGTCTCGGTCGCATGGGCGAGGTGTCCGCTGCGAAACAGCCTCCCCTCCCGTACGCGACGCCCGTCCACGGTCGGCAGACCGCCCACATCGCGGAAGTTGCGGACCTCCGCGAGCTCGGGCTGGGCCTGTGGGACCTGCGGCGTCTGCTGCGTCACGCGCGCTCCTCGGGTTCGTTCGCCGACGCCGCTCGTCGGCGAGGCGGGCACTTCCGACGATACGACATTGATGCAATAGGCAATCGGGCCGACATGGAGGCTCCGCGATATGCGGGGGAGCAGGGCGTTGCCGATCTTTATTCCAACTTGACAAGAATTTGACTTGGTGGCATTAATCACCCCTCGTCAACCCCTGGTTACGGTGGCGTAAGTCACTTCTTGAGGTGAAGTATGTCTTGACGTGGCAGACGATTCGAAGTACTTCAGCAACGGCGCCCACGGCGCCATCGGGTCGTACGCAGCCGTCGGGGACAGCTTTACAGAGGGGGTCGGGGATCCCGGCCCTGACGGGGCGTACATCGGTTGGGCGGACCGCCTGGCGGTCCTTCTCTCGGACCAGCAGGCCGAAGGGGACTTCCGCTATGCGAACCTCGCGGTCAGGGGGCGGCTCTTGGACCAGGTCGTCGAGGAGCAGGTGCCCCGGGCGAAGAAGCTCGCCCCCGCTCTGGTGACGTTCTGCGCCGGCGGCAATGACATCCTGCGGCCCGGTTCGGACCCGGACGCGGTCGCCGAGCGCTATGAGGCGGCGGTCGCCGATCTGCGGCAGGAGGTCGGTACGGTCCTGCTCTGCACCGGCTTCGACACCCGCGGCGTCCCCGTCTTCAAGCATCTGCGCGGCAAGATCGCCACGTACACGGCGCATGTCCGGGCCATCGCGGACCGGCACGACTGCCCGGTACTGGACCTGTGGTCGTTGAAGTCGGTGCAGGACCGGCGGGCCTGGGACGGCGACCGGCTGCATCTCTCCGCCGACGGGCACACCCGGGTGGCGCTGCGCGCGGGGCAGGTGCTCGGACTGCGGGTGCCGGCCGACCCGGACCAGCCGTGGCCGCCGGAGGCGGAGCGGTCGGCCGCCGAGGCGCGGCGGGACAACATCCACTGGGCGCGGGAGCACCTTGTCCCGTGGATCGGGCGCCGGCTGCGCGGTGAGTCGTCCGGTGACCATGTCGAGCCCAAGCGGCCCGATCTGCTGCCGCTGTAGGGGACACCCGCCCGGGAGGTGTCGTCCCCTGGGGCGGCCGGGGCCGTCAAAGGCCCAAGGCGCGCCGGAGGCCCCGTTTCCGCCGATGCGGAGCGGGGCCTCTCAGTGGGCGAGCGAGGAGTACGGCAGATCCGCCCAGACGACCCGGCCCCGGCCGCTGTCGGCGGGCCGCGATCCCCAGCTGTCGGAGAGCGCGCCGACGAGGAACAGTCCTCGTCCGCACTCCTTGTCCACGCTGCCGGGCTGGACGTGCGGCGCCGAATCCTCCGGGCCGCCCTGGTCCGTGATCTCTATGCGTATGTGCGCCCCGAAAAGGGCGAGTTCGCAGCCGACCTTCTCGCTGTCGGTGTGCCGCAGCGCGTTGGTGAACAGCTCGGAAACCACCAACTCCACGTCGTCATGGACGTGTTGAGCCGCGCCCCACTCGTGCAGCAGCGCACTGACGCGTCTGCGCGCCTCGGGAACGGAGGTGCGCCGCGCCGGCAAGTGGAACGCGTCCTGCGGGTACTGGGCGACGAAGCCGCCACAGCGCCCTAACGAGGGAGCGTTGTTGGAGGAAGCCACTCCGTAACTATGTGCGATGCCGGTCACCGATGGCAAGGATCACTCTGCAATTTGCAGAATCGTAAGGTGCAGTCTGTTCGTGCTGTTGACGGCATGACACACTGCTGACCACTGAAGTCAGTTGGAGGCGATCGGACGTGGCGGACCCACGGTCGGCAGGTGCACCGACCGTCCTGCGGGTGGTGCTCGGCAAGCGACTGCAGGACCTGCGCGAGAAGGCGGGAATCTCCTTCGAACGGGCCGCCGCGGCCCTCGATGTGACCCACGCCACGATACGACGTATGGAAAAGGCCGAGGTCGGCCTCAAGCTCCCCTACGTCGAGAAGCTGCTCGCGACCTACGGCGTCACCGACGAGGGCGAGATCGAGGGCTTCCTCTCCCTCGCGCGCGAGGCCAACAAGCCCGGCTGGTGGCACCGGTTCCGGGACGTCCTTCCCGAGTGGTTCAGCGCTTACGTCAGCCTGGAGAGCGAAGCCAACCTCATCCGGGCCTATCAACCGCACTACGTCCCGGGGCTGTTGCAGACCGAGGACTACGCCGCCGCCGTCCTGCGGGCCGGCATGCCGCACGCCTCCGCGGCGGACATCGACCGCATCGTCGCGCTGCGCATGGAGCGGCAGTCGCTCCTCACCCGTGAGGGCGCACCGATGCTGTGGGTGGTCATGGACGAGACCGTGCTGCGGCGGCCGATCGGCGGGGCCCAGGTGATGCGCGACCAGATCACCCGGCTGATGGAGGCCACCGCACTGCCGAACGTCCGCCTGCAGGTCATGCCCTTCGCCGCGGGTCCGCACCCCGCCATGTACGGCCCCTTTCACATTTTCCGCTTCCCGATTCCGGAACTCCCGGACATGGCCTACGCGGAAAGCCTCGTCGGAGCCGTGTACTTCGACCAGCGCAACGACGTCTCGCAGTTCCTGGAGGCCCTGGACCGGATGTGTGCGCAGGCCGCGCCGGCACACACCACCGAGGCCATTCTGGGTGGCTTTCGCAAGGAGATCTGAACCATGGATCGCATACGCATCTACAACGGCATGCCCGCCAAGGAACTGGGCACTGAGGGCTGGCACAAGCCGTGGAGCGGCGGAAACGGCGGCGAGTGCGTCGAGGCCATGCGGCTGGGCGACGGCCGGATCGCGCTGCGCCAGTCGACCGACCCGGACGGCCCGGCGCTGATCTACACCCACCACGAAATGGTGAGTTTCATCGAGGGCGCGAAGGCCGGCCACGCCGACTTCCTGCTCGCGGCGGCGCCGGGCCGGCGGTCCGAGCGGAGGACGGCATGAACGAGCAGGACATCTCCCCGGGGGTACCGGAGGGCACGGTCCATGAGATCGGACCGTACGTCCAGGGGCCGGAGGCCTCGGGCTTCCCTGCCGAGGAGATCGACACCAGCCGGCCGCATCCGGCCCGGATGTACGACTACTACCTCGGCGGCTGGGACAACTACGAGGTCGACCGGGTGGCCGCGGAGCGCGTCATCGAGGTCCACCCCCAGGTCCGGCTCAGCGCCCGCGCCAACCGGGCCTTCATGCGGCGGGCGGTGCGCGAACTGACCGCCTGCGGCATCCGCCAGATCATCGATATCGGCACCGGCATCCCCACCTCCCCCAACACCCATGAGGTGGCCAGGGAGACCGCTCCCGACACCCGCGTCGTGTACGTCGACAACGACCCGATCGTCGCCACCCACGCCGGGGCCCGGCTGACCAACACCGAACGCACCGGATTCGTGCTCGGCGACGTCCGCGACCCCAAGGCGCTGCTCGACCACCCCACCGTCCGGGAACTGATCGACTTCGACCGTCCCGTGGCGCTGCTGCTGGTCGCCGTACTCCACTTCGTCCGGGACGACGAGGATCCCGCCGGCCTCATCGCCACCCTGGCCGAGGCGCTGCCCGCAGGCAGCCATCTCGTCCTGTCGCATGCGACCGGGGAGCCCTACGAGGCCTATGCGGCGGGCCGCACGGACGAGCAGGCGCGCGACGGCGTCGTGAACGTCTACAAGAGCGCCACCGCCTCCCTCAACCTGCGGTCGAAGGCCGAGATCGCGCCGCTCTTCGGGCCGTTCGCCCTGCTGGAGCCGGGGGTGGTACGGGTGCCGCTGTGGCGTCCCGACGGCCCGGTGCCCGGTGCGCAGGAGCTCAACAACACCATTTTCTACGGCGGGGTGGGCCGCAAGGGCTGACCGGCCGGGCTCGCGGGCCCGGCCGGAGGTTCCCGCCGGCGAGCTACGCGCCCGCGGGGGAGACCCGGGCGTCCGGCGGACCCGCGAGCGGCTGCCCGTCGCCGGGCGGTGCGGTGGAGGGCGGTGCGGTGGCCGGCGCCGTCGAGTTGAGGGGCGCCGCCGGGGTGAGAGCCGAGTGCAGGTCCTCCGGTCCGGCGAGGCGGGTGTGGGTGCCCGGCGAGGTGCAGGCGTACGCCCCCGCGATCGCACCCAGGCGCGCGCACTCGTCGAGATCCCGGCCCGCCAGCCGGCCGTAGAGGAACCCGCAGGTGAAGGCGTCGCCCGCGCCGTTGCTGTCCACGACCGGGCCGGGCGGGACCGCGGGCGGGACCAGGCGTGGGGTGCGGTCGTCGGTGGTGAGGAGGTAGGCGCCGCCCGCCCCGGCCGTCGCGATCACCGCCTCGGCCCGCCCCTCGTGCAGGATCTCCCGCATGACGGAGCCGATCCGCTCGCCCGCCCCCGCCGTACTGAGGAACACCAGGTCCGAGCGGAGCGCGAACTCGCGGTGATGGTCCGTCAGTCCGTCCCAGTCGTGCAGATCCGTGGAGACGGGGATGCCCAGAGCCTCGATGTCGTCGTAGAGGAACCGGGCGAAGTGCATGATCGACAGATGGACGTGCCGGGCCCGGCGCAGCGGGGGGAGATAGTGCTCGGGCGGCATCCGCAGCTCGACCGGGTCACGGCCGTCGTAGAACGACATCCGGCGGCCGTCGGAGGCCACGAGGTTGACCGCCCGCCGGGTGCCGTGCGGCGAGAGCAGCGGCCGGAAGTCGACGCCGGTACCGGCCAGCCGCTCACGGACCAGGCGGCCCGGATGGTCGTCGCCGAGGAAATCCACGAATCCCGTGGTGAGCCCGAGCGCCGCGCAGCCGAGCGCGACGCCGGTGCCGGTGTGTCCCGCCCCTTCGTGAAGAGGGGGGACCGCATAGGAGTCGGCGAGCGGTACGGGCAGCGCGGCGACCGACACGACGGTGTCCACGCCCGACCCGCCGACGACGAGTACGTCGTAGGCGTCATACGGCTCAGAAACCTGCTGGAATGTCACAAGCGTCCCTGAATCCCTTGCTGGTGAGACGAATCCCTTGCTGGTGGAACCGTTTGCGGACGATGTGCGTCCGCTGCCGGGAGTCTAGACGCACACTCGGCTCATCACGGGATGTCAGGGACTCCGGTGACACGAGGGAGAAAAGGGACCGCAAGAAGCCGCGCCGGTGATCAGGGGCCGGTGCGGAACGGGCGAGGAGGCCCGGCTCGCGGTCCGCGGGACTGCAGGGATGTCCCTCGAACGGTTGGCGGAAAGGGCCGTTGACGGGGAGGGTGAGGGCACTGAAGCCTGAGGTCCCTCGGTGATCAAGCTCCGTGGGCGGCGCGGGCGGTGAGGCCGGTGCGGGCCGCGGTCGAAACCCGGCGCGGGCGGCGATCGGAAATCCGGCGCGGCGTACGGACCCCGGGGAGGAAGAGCGGATCCGGGGCAGTGACGGGCGGGCGCCGGCGGCCGGACGGGCCGGCGGGGGACGAGGCGGAAATGGCGGACAGGGCGGACAGGACGAACAGGGCAGACAGAGGAGACATGGCAGAGCGCTCCCGGGGCGGGCGCACCGCGATCGTGATCGGTGGCGGGCCGGCCGGGACGCTGGCCGTCACCGCCCTGGTCGGACAGGTCGACGCGATCACCGTCGTCGAGCGCGACCGCTACCCGGCGGGGCGGGCCTTGCGCAAGGGCCTCCCGCAGGCCCGCCATCTGCACATCCTCCTCAGCGGTGGTCAGCGCGCGCTGGAGAAGCTGCTGCCCGGGACGCGGGACGGTCACCGCGCTCGGTGCGGCGGGCGCGCGCAGCCTGTATCTGCCGCGCGATCTGCTCACCCGTACCCCCACGGGCCGGCAGCGCCGCTTCGACGAGCGCCGGCATCTCACGCTGAGCGTCACCCGTCCGGTGCTGGACACGGTGGTCCGGGAACGGGCGCTGCGGGCTGCGGCGGGCTCCGCCACCCGGGTGGAGGTCCTGGAGGCGACCGAGGCCATCGGGCTGAGCGGGGACGCCGGCCGGGTGACCGGGGTACGGGTCCGGTCACGGGACGGTGAGCCGGGCGCGCGGTCCGAGCGGGAGCTGCCGGCCGCGCTCGTGGTGGACGCCTCGGGCCGCGGCTCCCGTACACCCCAGTGGTTCGCCGCGCTGGGCCGGGCCGCGCCGCAGGAAGAGACCGTGGACGCGGGGCTGGCCTACGCCACCCGGATGTGCCGCCCCCAAGGACCCGGCCACCGCGCCCGACGCGGGCGTCAACGTGCCGGGCCGGCCGGAGTGCCCGCGCGGGGCCGCGTATGTGCCGGTCGAGGACGGCAACTGGCTGCTGACGCTGTCCGGCGTACGGGGGCACCACCCGCCGACGGACGCGGCGGAGTTCACCGCCTTCACCGCCACCATCGGCGACCCCTACGTCCATGAACTGCTCGCCCGGGCCGAACCGCTCTCACCGGTCCACGGCTTCCGCGATACCTGCAACCGCCGCCGCCACTACGAGCGGCCCGGTGCCCTCCCCGAGGGATTCCTCGTCCTCGGGGACGCCGGCTGTACCTTCAACCCCGTATACGGCCAGGGCATGTCGGTCGCCGCACTCGGCGCGCCGGCCGTGCGCACCACGTTCGCCGAGGGCGGCGGCCTGCGCCCGGGGATCACCGCCGAGGCGCAGCGGGCGGTGGCCCGCGCCGCGGAACCCGCCTGGCTCGCCGCGGTCGGCTCGGACCGCCCGTACGCGGGCACCGCCGACACCACGGCGGGTCTCGGGGAGCGGCTGACCACGTGGTACCTCGACCGGCTCGCCGCCCGTGCCGCCATCGACCCCGTCGTCGGGGCGGCCTTCCGGGACGTCTTCTGCCTCACCGCGCCGCCCGCCCGCCTGGTCGCCCCGCAGATCTTCCTGCGCACGGTCTTTCTGCCCCGCCGGCCCGGGCTCCCCGGCCCGCCCACTGTCGTGGAACGGGTGTGAGGGCGGCCTGCCCGTCGCCGCTCCCATGGACGCGTTCGAGTTGCCGGGCCGGCCGGCATCTGCGGTGGCGCCGGGGAAAGGTCACACCCTTACTCCGGAATGTCACGGCCGGTCGCGCCGTTGCTGTCTACGGGTGATGGTGTGGAGAGTCCGGGTGTCGTGGTGCGGAAACCGTACGGCGGCGCCGTGTGGCGCGGCGTACCGGAACCCGCCGCCCAGGCGGCCCGTTCACTTCGCGACTACCCCGACCATGGAGGTGCCGTGACCGGTTCCAGACCCCGTCGTACCCGACTCTCCGCGCTGCGGCCGGCGGCTTTCGGCGCTGTGCCCACCGGGGAGCGGCTGGCCAGGCTGCGCAGGTCGCCCCAGTTCGTGGACGGCCAGTTCCGCAATCCCGTGGAGACCAGGCAGCTGCTCCACGGCTCCGCGCTGCCGATGGTGCGTACCCAGCTGAGCCGGGAGGGGCGGCGGCGCCGGGCGCCGGCCGGCCGGATCCCGGTCTACCGTCCGACCGCCGCGGACGGGACCGAGCCGCCCGCCTCCGGGCTGCGGCTCACCTGGATGGGTCATTCGAGCGTACTGGTCGAAATAGACGGGCAGCGGGTGCTCTTCGACCCGGTCTGGAGCGAGCGCTGTTCACCGTTCGGCTGGGCGGGCCCCAAGCGGATGCATCCGGTCCCCATCGGGCTGGACGAGCTGGAGCCGGTCGATGTCGTGGTGATCTCCCATGACCACTACGACCATCTCGACATGCCGACGGTCCAGGGCCTGACCGGCAGCGGCGCGGCCTTCGTCGTTCCGCTCGGTGTCGGTGCCGACCTGGAATTCTGGGGTGTGCCCGCGGAGCGGATCACCGAGCTCGACTGGCACGAGTCCACCCGCATCGGCGGGCTGACCCTCGCCGCCACCCCCGCGCAGCACTTCTGCGGCCGCGGTCTGCGCGGCCCGCAGCACACCCTGTGGGCCTCCTGGGTGGTCGCAGGACCCGATCACCGGATCTACCACAGCGGCGACACCGGCTACTTCTCCGGCTTCGCGGAGATCGGCGCGGCGTACGGCCCGTTCGATGCGACGATGATCCAGATCGGCGCCTACAGCGACTACTGGCCGGACATCCACATGGATCCCGAGCAGGGGGTGCAGTCCCACCTCGACCTGCAGGGCCACGCGCCCGGCGGTGTGCTGCTGCCGATCCACTGGGGCACGTTCAACCTTGCACCGCACCCGTGGGCGGAGCCCGCCGAGTGGACCCTGACCGCCGCCCGGAAGGCCGGGGTCACCAGCGCCCACCCCCGGCCGGGCGAGCCGTTCGAGCCCGCCGACCCGCCGGCCGTCTATCCGTGGTGGCGGGCGATTGCGGTGCCCCCCGCCCATGGCTGGCCGGCCTGGCAGCCGGCGGTTTCCCCCACCGACGTGGATCTCGTCGCCGACCGCTGAGGCGGCAGCGGGATGGTGCCTTGTGGGGCCTGTGGGGCCTGCGGCCCTGTGGAGCGTGGCGTCGTACACACCGGTGCGTACGGGGTGGGGTGGCCCTGTGGCCCTGTGGCCCTGTGGCCCTGCGGTCCGGCGGTCCGGCGGTCCGGCGGCCCTACGGTCCGGCGGCCGCGGACGTCCCGGCGTACGGCGCGGCCCCCGGTATCCGGCTGCGGCCGTGCCGCGGCTACGGGAGGCCGCGCCCCCGGAAGGCCGGATTCCTCGTACGGTCGATCCGGCGGTGGGCGAGGAGACCGCCGATGCCGGGGATGACCGCCGCCGCCTTGGCCGTGCTGTCGGCGCTCTCATGGCGCCATGCCGCGATCACGACGAAGAGGTAGGCACAGCCGTGGAGGGGGCCCATCAGGGCGGCGAGGGACCGCAGGTGGACGGTGGCGAGGTTGGCCAACAGCACGATCAGTGAGACGAGTTCGAGCTGGGCGGCGGACCACAGCGGGCGTGGACGCATGCGCATCCTCATGCTCCCGTGGTGGATCCGGGCCTGATGATCATCAGGACGGTGACGGTTGCCCACAGCAGGTTGAAGAGGCCGGTGAGCATCGCCAGCCGGCCCGCGGCTTGATGACCGGGAATCGGGGCGCCGGCGAGGTCCGCCGCGGCCTCGACCGCGGCGAGTGCGCTGTCCTGGCAGGGCAGGACGAGCAGCGCCAGGACCGCGGCGGCACCCGCGGTGAGCACCACGGACGCGATCAGCCAGGGGCTGCTCAGAACGCCGAGGCTGCCGGCGGTGGCGAGCCCCAGAACGGGTACGGCGATGCCGATGGTGGCGTATGCGCGGCAGATGCGGTGCAGGATGCGCAGGCCGCTGCGGGCGGCGCTGTCCCGCGGATCCCTCTGGGCGCGGCGCAGGACCCGGGGGAACATGCCGGCGGCGACGGTGACCGGCCCCACGGCGATGATGGCGGCCAGGACGTGCAGCGCAAGGAAGAGCTTTGTCACGGTGTGTGTCCTCAGGTTCAGTGGCTGCGGCGCCGGCCGGTGACCTTGGAGACGGGCTGCCGGCCGGCGCGGGGGGTGCCGGCCGGTGAGCCGTCGTCCGCGGAGCGGAGTTCCGTGACGGCCTCGATCTTGCCGATGGGGGTGGAGATGTCCAGGTCCCGGGTGCCTTCGACGGGCATAGGTGCGGTCTTCCTCGGTGTGCTGCGGCCCTGTTGACGGGCCGGGGGCGGGTGAGCGGAGTGAGGGGGGCTGAACTGCCTTGCCATACGTGCGAGTTGACGGTTGACGGTCGCGACTGCCGTGAACGGGCGGCAGGGCGGCGGTCGCGAAGAGAAGTCAGCGCGCGGTGGGTGCCCGCCCTCGGTTGCGCCAGACGACGCCGCGGCGCTCGTGGGCGAACAGCTCCTCCACGGCGTGCGCGACCTTGGGTCCCACCTCGCGTTCCAGCAGGTAGAGCCCCAGGTCCAGGCCGGACGTCACCCCCGCGCCGGTGACCAGATCGCCGTCGTCGACCACGCGGGCCCGCACCGCCTGCGCACCGGTGGCGTCCAGCAGGTCCATACCCATGTGATGGGTCGTCGCATGGCGTCCCTCCAGGAGCCCGGCCATGGCGAGGATGAGCGAGCCGCCGCACACCGCGCCGACCGTCAGCCCGGGCCGGTCCATGGCGGCCCGGAGGAGCGGCGGCAGGCCCGTCTGCAGGGTGCGGCCCAGCACGGCGGGGATGGAGTCGTCCGGTGTCAGGTCGCCGGTCTCCGGATCGGGCACCTCGCCCGGCTCCCCGACGCGGCCCGAAGCGCCGGGCACCACGATGAGGTCGGCCCGCTCCGGATCGAGGGCGGCCGTGGCCCGTAGTGCCAACCCGCCGGTGCCGCTGACCACTTCACGCGGTCCTTCGGCGGATACCAGCTCCACACGCACCGCCCCGTCGGTGGCGGCGCCTCCGGCGTGCAGGACCTCGAAGGGGGCGACGACATCGAGCGGATCGAAACCATCGAACAGGACGATCTGGGCGTGCATGGGCATTCCTTCGGCGGGGGAGTGGCCCGGTCCGTGCCGGGGCACCACCGAAGTTAATCCGCGCTGCCGTCAGGCCCCAGTGGCATTACTGTCAGGGTTCAACGGAATATCGCCAGCTCGCCCGGCGCACTGTCCGCGGGCAGTTGAGCTGGAGTTATGCCACGGGTGAAGGTCACCCGCCCGTCGGTGACTGCCCTCACCGGAGTAGGCGGGCGGTGGCGGAATTCCGGTGGCCGGTACGTTATGGCCATGCATACCGTGGCCGTTCTGGCGCTCGACAAGGTGATCCCCTTCGACCTCTCCACCCCGATCGAGGCCTTCACCCGCACGCGCCTGCCGGACGGCCGCCCCGGCTATCAGGTCCGCGTCTGCGCCGAGCGGCCCGAGGTCGATGCCGGTGCGTTCACGCTGCGTGCGCCGTGGGGGCTGGAGGGGCTGGCGGGCGCGGACACCGTCATCGTTCCCGGCACCGCCGACCCGGCCGCCCCGCTCCCGCCCGCCGTCCATGACGCGCTGAACGAGGCCGCCGCCCACGGCACCCGCATCGCCTCCATCTGCTCGGGCACCTTCCCCCTGGCCGCTTCCGGGCTCCTCGACGGGATGCGCGCCACCACCCACTGGGCGGCGGCCGGCATGCTGGCCGCCGCCTACCCGGACATCGAGGTCGACCCCGATGTCCTCTACGTCGACAACGGGCAGATCCTCACCTCGGCCGGTGCCGCCGCCGGACTGGACCTGTGTCTGCATCTGATCCGCCGCGACTACGGATCGGCCGTCGCCGCCGACGCCGCCCGGCTGTCGGTCATGCCTCTGGAACGAGAGGGCGGACAGGCCCAGTTCATCGTCCAGCCCTACCCGGCCGCACCCCGCGGCTCTGCCCTCGAACCTCTGCTGACCTGGCTGCAGGACAACCTGGCCCGCGATCTCACCCTGGCCGATATCGCCGCCCGCGCCGACACCAGCACCCGTACCCTGATCCGCCGCTTTCGCGAACAGACCGGCACCACACCGCTCCAGTGGCTGCACCGCGCCCGTGTCCGCCAGGCGCAGCATCTGCTCGAAACCACCGCGCATCCCGTCGAACGCATCGGCGCCCAGGTGGGCTTCGGCTCACCCACCGCCTTCCGCGACCGCTTCAAACGCACCACCGGCGTCAGCCCCCAGACCTATCGCCGCACGTTCCAGTGAGGGCCCCGCACGGAAGGGCTCTTCGTCAGGGGTTTCAGCTTTCCTTCCAACTGACCCTCCATGAACGGGAGTTCGGATTGCCTCGCACTGATGTGCGCAAGGCGCCCACTCAAGGAGGTGGCGAGGGGTAGCGAAACCCCGAAGTGGGCCCGGACCCCACCCGTGCAACAACTAGCGTGCGTGCTCCGCGAACTGCCAACGGCCGATCCGGAGGGCGCCGATGCCTACCGCATTCCCCCAGGGGAACCAGACGTTCCAGGAGGCTCACAGATCCCCAGGGCCCCAGGGTTCCCCGGGGGCTGTCCCTGTCCCCGCCTCCGTCCGGCGGCGGGAGCGTGAGGGCGGACGACACGGCCGGGCCTCGTTCCCCGAATCCGCTGCCGACTCGGCGATACGGGCGCGTCTGGTCCGGCTCGCCGCCGTCCCCTGCCTCCTCGTCGCCGTCATCTGCACGGCCGCTGCCGCCTTTGTGGTGCACACCGGCGGCGCCCGGCTCACCGGCCACGAGTGGGTGGTGCTGTGCGGCGGTCTCGCGCTGGTCTGCGTCATCGTGCTCACCGCGAGCGCCGCCGCCAACGCCGAGGCCCGCGCCACCGTCACCCGCTACGCCCGGCTGCGCCAGGTCTGCGCCCGCAGCCAGTCCGACCTGTACGACCTGCTGGACCGCGTACGGCAGGGCGAATGGATCCAGCGCCGCGAGCCCGAACAGGGCCTGGTGCCCACCGGTGACACGCTCGACCTGCTCGCCCACGAGGTGGCCGCCGCGGGCCGGGCCGCCGAGTCCGCCGTCATCGACGCGGTCGCCATCGCCCGCAGCAACGCCAGCGGCAGCGAGCAGAAGGTCGAGGTGTTCGTGAACCTCGCCCGCCGTCTGCAGTCGCTGGTGCACCGGGAGATCGAGCTGCTGGACGAGCTGGAGAACCAGGTCGAGGACCCGGACCTGCTCAAGGGCCTGTTCCACGTCGACCACCTGGCCACCCGGATCCGCCGGCACGCCGAGAACCTCGCGGTGCTCGGCGGCGCCATCTCGCGCCGCCAGTGGAGCCGCCCGGTGTCCATGACCGAGGTGTTGCGCTCCTCGATCGCCGAGGTCGAGCAGTACCCGAGGATCAAGCTGGTGCCGCCGATCGAGGGCACCCTGCACGGACACGCCGTCGCCGACGTCATCCACCTGCTCGCCGAACTCGTCGAGAACGCCTCGATCTACTCCGCCCCGCAGACCCCGGTCCTGCTGCGCGCCCAGCTCGTCACCGCGGGCCTCGCGGTCGAGGTCGAGGACCGCGGCCTGGGCATGTCGGCGGACGAGCAGTCGCGGATGAACGCCCTGCTGGCCGACCCCGAACACATCGATGTCGCCGAGCTGTTGAGCGACGGACGGATCGGACTGTTCGTGGTCTCCTCGCTCGCCCGGCGGCACGGCATCGTGGTGCGGCTGCAGAGCAATATCTACGGCGGCGTGCAGGCCGTGCTGATCGTGCCCCAGGAACTGCTCGGCGACGAACCGGCCGACGGGGACGCGGAGGGAGCGGACACAGCGGACGGAGCGGAGGGGCCGCGCGCCGGATCGCCGGACACCGACCCGGCGCGTGAGCACGACGGGGGCTACGCCGGCGGCTTCGCCGACGACCCCGACTACCCCGACGGGAGCCCTGCGCGTCACGAACGCCCCCGGCATCACGACGCCGTCGAGCCTCCCGAGCGCCATGACCCGGGCCTCAGCCCCGGCCGCCCGACCGTGGCCATCCCCAGCCCGGCTCCCGCCCCCGACGCGCTCGACATGGCGCCGCACGGATACGGCGACCGTACGGCCCCGGTTCCGGCCCCGAGCACCCTCCCCGCGGACACCCATGCCCTCTCGGATCCCGACGCCGGTGCGGCTCGTCGCCGGCTGGTCCGCGCAACGGGCGTCTACACTCCCGACGTCCACCTGCCCGGCGCGCGGCTGCCCGAGCCGCACAGCCCTGACGCCGCTCCCGCCGACCGCCCCGCCGATCCCGGCCCGGTCGTGCTTCCGCCCGCGCCGCCTGCCGTGGACAACAGCGCCCGCCCGCGGCTGCCCCGGCGGCGCAAGCAGACGCACCTCGTCCCCGAGCTGCGCGGCGACCCGATCCTGCCCTCCACGACCCCGCGTACGGGGCCCGAGCCCGAGCACGACCCCGGCCTGATGGCCGCCTTCCGGCGCGGCTTCAGCCTCGCCGACGACACCTACGCCGGCGACACCGCCGGCGGTAACGGCACCACCCCGGCCGACGGCGGCGACACCAGCAGCCCGGCCGGCAACGACCTGCACTACGACCGTGACCACGATGCCACGATGGCCCGCCCCCGAGGAGACGACCGCAACCATGGTGAGTGATGTGCGTGCGCAGGCGCATTCGCAGTTGCAGGGAGGCCAGCACACCGATCTGTCCTGGCTGCTGACCGGGCTCGTACAGCGGGTGCCGCACGCCCGGAGCGCGCTGCTGCTGTCCTCGGACGGCCTGGTGAAGGCCGCCCACGGCTTCGACCCGGACAGCGCCGACCACATGGCCGCCCTGTCCTCCGGCCTCTACTCCCTCGCCCGCAGCGCCGGTGTGCGCTTCGGGGAGGGCGACGAGGTGCTGCAGGTGGTCGTCGAGCTGGAGTCCGCCTTCCTGTTCGTCTCCACCGCCGGATCGGGCGCGTGCCTGGCCGTGCTCGCCGGCCGCGAAGCCGATGTGGCGGTGCTGGGCTACGAGATGTCGATGCTGGTCAAGAGCGTCCGGCCCTATCTGTCCACCCCCGCACGCCACCAGACGCCCGCGGGCGGTCGTTGACCATGACCGTGCGTCGCCGACGGCGGCAGGGCGGCGAGCCGTGGTATGACGACGCGGCGGGCCGGCTGGTCCGCCCGTACACCGTCAGCAACGGCCGGACCCGTCCGACGGCGCACTTCGACCTGCTGACCATGGTGATGGCCACCGGCCGGCGGCCCGTCTCCTGCCAGGGCCCCGACTACGCCCAGGTGCTGGGGCTGTGCGGCGGGCCGGTCTCCGTCGCGGAGATCGCCGCCCACATACGGCTGCCCGCCGTGGTCACCAAAGTGCTCCTCGCCGACCTCGTCGACTGCGGGGCGCTCACCGCGCGGGCCCCCGCAGCCGTTTCGGCAGGGCCCGCGTCCCGTACCGACCGAGCCCTGCTGGAGGCGGTGCTGAATGGACTTCGCAAACGACTGTGACCCCCACACCCCGGGGGACCCCTCGACCGATCTCTTCCCCACCGCGCTCAAAATCCTGGTCGCGGGGGGCTTCGGGGTCGGCAAGACGACCTTTGTCGGCGCGGTGAGCGAGATCGAGCCGCTGAGCACGGAAGAGCTCCTGACCCAGATCAGCGTGGGCACGGACGATCTGGCGGGTGTCGAGAACAAGGACACCACCACCGTCGCCATGGACTTCGGCCGGATCACGCTCAGCCCCGCGCACGTGCTCTACCTCTTCGGGACGCCGGGGCAGCAGCGCTTCTGGTTCATGTGGGACGAGCTGTCCAACGGTGCGCTCGGCGCGGTCATCCTCGCCGACACCCGGCGCCTGGACCAGTGCTTCGCGGCCGTCGACTTCTTCGAACGGCGCGGCATCCAGTTCATCGTCGCCGTCAACGAGTTCGACGGCTCCTACCACTACGACCCGGACGAGGTCCGCACCGCCATGGACATCCCTCCCCACATCCCCGTCGTGCTCTGCGACGCCCGCCGGTGCAGCTCGGCCACCCACGTCCTGGTCTCGCTCGTCCAGCATCTGCTCACCCCCGCCCTCGCCGCGACCCCGGAGCTGCCGTGAACCACCCCGCCTCCCGCGTCCCGTACCTCTCCTACGATCCGACGCGCCATCTGCTGCTCACCCCGCAGGACGACGAGGCCCCGGCGCGGGTCGCCCGGCTGCGCGCCCTGGGGATCGGGGAGTCCCCGCTGCCCGCCTTCGACGAGTTCGCCCGCAAGCTCGCCCGGACCACCCGGGCGCCGTACTCGATGGTCAACTTCATCGACGAGCGGCGGCAGTACTTCGCCGGCCTCTACACCCCCGCGCAGGACCGGGCCGTCGAGCTGGGACCGGCCCCCGCCAGCGCCCAGCCGGGCCGGGTGATGGACCGTGACCACGGGTACTGCCCGCATGTCATCGTCCGCCGGAAGGCCCTGGTGCTGGAGGACGTCTGCGACTACCCGCGGTTCGCCGGCAACCCCGTCGTGGACGAGATCGGCATCCGCTCCTACCTCGGTGCGCCGCTGATCGACCGTACGGGGATGGCACTGGGCACCGTCTGCGTCGTGGACCTCGAACCGCGTCCCTGGGGCCGGGAGGGGCTGGAGACCATCAAGTCGATGGCCGCCGAACTCGTCGAGCAGATCCACCGTATGGAGAAGCAGCAGAGCGACGCCTGAGGAGGCGTCCGGGGGAGGCGCGCGAGGCGTCCTCTCCTTGGCGCTTCCCCGGTCCGGAATCCGGCCCCGGTGCCCGGCGCGGACTGTCCCAGGGGGTATCTCTCCCGGGGCAGTCCGCCCGGCCCGGGGCCGCGGCATCGGCCGGCTGCCGATGACCGCGCACCCCGTGACGGAAGCTGCCGCTCACCTCGGCCGGGCGCACCACGAGCGTCCGGACACCGGACCGGTGCGCTGGCCGGGCACCGTGGCCGTGGTGTCCTCGCTCCGCCCTGCGGGAGCCGGTACCTCCGCGGGGGTACCGCCCTCCTCCGGCCACTCCGAGGGCTCCAGCCGCAGCAGATCCGCGAGCTTGCTGGACCACTCGCCCCGCGCCCGTCCCAGGGCCAGCTCGCCCAGGCGCAGCAACTGGATCTCGGAGGTGCCGGCCGGCGCGACAATGTGGTGGGCGTCGCGCAGGAAGCGCTCCACCGGCCGGTCGGTGAACAGCCCGCACGCGGCATGGATGTCCATCGCGTCGCGCGCCGACTCCAGCGCCGACTCCACATTGACCAGCTTGGCGTTCATCAGCTCCGCATCGCACGGCAGCCCCTGGTCCAGCAGGTGCACCGCGTGGTACGCGGACAGCCGGGACAGCAGCAGCCGCGACTGGATCCGGCCGAGCTTGAGCTTGATGTTGCCGAGGTCCGCCAGCGGATTGCCGTAGCGCTGCCGCTCGGCGCAGAACGCCGTGGTCTCGTCCAGCACCGCCTGATGGATGCCGAGCGATACGGCGGTCAGATTCGGCCGTCCGTACAGCACGCTGGAGGAGTAGGCGACCGACAGTCCGTCGCCCTCCCGGCCCAGCAGGTTCGCCGCCGGAATCCGGCAGTTGTCGAAGAACAGCTCGCCGAAGCTGAAGCCGTGCAGCCCCATGGCGGGCTGCTGCGGCCCTACCCGGAAGCCCGGGCTGTCGGACTCGACGAGGAACGCCGACAGGCCCCTGGAGCCCTCACCGGTGCGGGCCACCACGCCGTGGAGATCCCCGACATGGCTGTTGCCGACGTAGATCTTCCGGCCGTTGAGGACGTAGTCGTCGCCGTCGCGGACGGCGGTGGTGGCCATGCCCAGCACATGGCCGCCGGACTGCGGTTCGGTGACCGCGATGGTCGGCAGGCAGTCGCCGGAGGCTATGGCCGGCAGCCAGGTCTTCTTCTGCTCCTCGCTGCCGAAGTGGACGATCTTCGCGACGCCCAGCTGCGACGCCTGCGCCATGGCGCCCATCGCGGCGCTCACCCGGGAGAGCTCTTCGATGATCAGGGTCTTGGCGACATGGCCGGCTCCCATTCCGCCGTAGGCGCGGTGCACGGTCGCGCCTATCCAGCCCTGCCGCGCGATCAGGCGCGAGAGGTCATGGCACACGGAACGGTTCGCCTCCATTTCTGCCACCCGGGGGCGGACCTCCCTCTCGGCGAACTCCCGCACCTGGTGCCGGAGTACCTCATGCCGCTGGTCCGTGAAGTAGCGGTGCAAGACGAGCCCCTCCTTCGCGATCTCCCCCGTGCTGGTCGCATCACGCCTCGGACGGCACCCGGTGGTGCCGTCGCAGCGAACGTTCCGGAAAGTGATCTTTCGCTTACCCCGTGCAATACCCGTTGGCATACCTACTGCGGGGCGCATAAAACATCAACTGGGTGCATTTAAGTGAAGAGTTGAAGCGCGAAGCAGATGCGCACCACCCCCGGATTCGAGGACGCCTGTGCGCGGTTCCGAGGGTTCCGGAACCGCGCCACCCCACGCCTCCCACCCCGCCGCGGCGGGGTGCCGCGCATCAGTGTGAGGCGTCGCAGCAGGACTCGCGGCGCTGCTGCCGGCCCACCTCCAGCCAGTCGGTGCCGGCTGATCGCAGCGAACGGGTGGCGGGCGCCGGGAAGGAGTCGGTCAACTCCTGCTGAGCGAACAGCCGTCCGCCGCGCAGGACCGCCGAGGTCCGCACCAGCGCGTCGAAGTCCCGGAACGGATCGCCGTCCACCAGCGTCATATCGCCGAGCTTGCCGACTTCCAGCGTCCCCAGATCCCGTTCCGCGCCGAACACCCGGGCGGGCAGCGCGGTCGCCGTGCGCAGCGTCCGGCTCACGCTGAGGCCGCCGCGGTGCAGGGCCCGCAGGCACAGGTGCAGGCCCAGTCCCACCGGCACCAGGGGCTGGTCCGTACCCAGCGCGACCAGCCCGCCGCCCTCCAGTACCCGCCGGTAGACGCCGACCTCGGTGTCGATGTCGGCCAGCTGCGCCGGGGTGGGGCGATGGCCGGCGTTCTCCCGTACGAGCGCGGTGTCCCAGGGCGGCATCAGCCGGGTGACCCGCACATCCTCGGCCAGCGCCGGATCGTCGCCCAGCAGCGCGGCCGCGGAGAACGGCGTGGCGAGGAGGTGGAAGCCGGTGCCGGTGTAGATCTCCTCGACATCCTGGTAGGCGTGCCGGGAGGCGCTGACGGCATGGCCGAACTCCAGTCGCTGAGTGGCTTGCAGATGGGTCGTCAGGTCCTGGCCGAGCTGGACGCCCGGGGAGAGCAGGTGACTCCCGGCCCGGACCCCCAGCCGCTGGTGGGCGAAGCGCGCGGCCTCCTCCATCACCCAGCCCGGCGCCCGTACATAGGTCTTGACGAAGTCCCAGTCCAGGGCCGCACCGCGCGCCAGCGAGCGGCGCAGCCCCGCACGGGTGCGGTGCGCCCGCCCCATGCTGTACGCGACCCGGCTGCCGTCCAGCAGCTCTCCGCAGGTCAGCAGTCGGGGCCCGGCGAGCACACCGGCCGCCACGGCCTCCCGGATGCGGGCCTGTTCATAGGAGAAGCCGCCGCAGGAGACCGCGGTGGTGATGCCGTAGGCGAGCTGCAGCGCGGTCTGCCGGCCGCCGTAGGTCGTCTGCCAGGGGTGCGTGTGGGCGTCCCACAGTCCGGGCAGCACGGTCTGCCGGGAGGCGTCGACCCGGCGGACGGCGCCGGACCGGGCCGGGCGGTGCGCCTCCACCGCGGTGATCCGCCCGTCCCGCACCACCACATCGACGTCCTCCCGCACCTCATCGCCCGTGCCGTCCCAGAACCGGCCCGCGTGCACCACGGTGTCCCGGGCGCGCGCGGGGCGGTGCCCGAGGGGCAGCGGCACGGTCCGCGCCGTGCCGCCGAACACCCCGATCAGCCGCAGCTTCCCGGCCGAGAGGTACAGGAGCGTGCCGGAGTCCCCGGACCACGACGGATGGTCGGCGCTCTCCTCTGTCAGCTGCCGCGGCGCCCCGTCCGGCGTGCCGTCGGGCCGCACCGGCAGCACCCACAGCGCGGACTCGACGATCACGGCCAGCCAGTGCCCGTCGGGCGACCACACGGGCCCGGAGTCGTAGCGGTCGGCGATCGACACGTGCTCGGCGACCGGGTGCAGCCGGTCCTTGCCGGTCTCGGTGTCGACGATCCGGATGACGTTGTAGCCCTCGCGGAAGCGGCGGTTGAGGCGGGTGCGGTCGCAGTACGCCAGGTAGCGCCCGTCCGGTGACCAGCTGGGACGGCTGGGCAGCCCGCCGGCACCCATCGGTGCGGCCAGCACCTTCTCCGTGCCGTCGGACAGCGTCCGTACGACCAGGTTCCCCGACATGTCCAGTGCGGCCAGCCGTCCGCCGTCGGGCGACAGCGCGGGCTGCACCCGGCCGCCGGCGGCCAGCACCGTCTCCTCGCCGGAGGCGAGATCGCGGCGGCGCACCGCGAACAGCCCGTCCCGGTCGTCGGCGTAGAGCAGCGCCCGCCCGTCGCGGGACCAGCTCGGCGCCAGGACGTAGCGGGTGGCATCGGCCCGGACGATCCTGCGCGGGGCGCCGCCACCCGAAGTGGGCGCAATCCAGAGGCCGTTGAGTGCGGCGAAGGCGACCCTGCGGCCGTCGGGCGACAGCGCGGGCAGATGCACCCCGCGCACCGGGCCGGCCGCCGTCCGCTCGAAGCCGTAGTCCTTGACGCGGTAGCGGGGGCGGGCCAGCGGCAGCCGCGCGGTGAACGGGATGGTCTCGGCGTGCTGCGGGGCATCGACCGGGACGATCCGGAACTGTCCGCCGACCGTCAGCAGCAGCTCGTCCCGCGAGATCCAGCGCGGCGGCACCGGCTCCACATCGCCGTCGACCGCGACCCTCCCGCCGTCCACCACCAGCGCGCAGGTGGGCCCCGGGTAGTCCGTGGTCCGCAGATAGGCGAGCCGCCCCGTGGGGGACAGTGCCGGCGCCATCACCTGCGCGGTCGCCGTCTCGGTGTGCTCGGTGCGCACCGCGCCCCGCCCGTCGGCCGGCACGGAGGCGACGGTGCGGGAGACCAGCGCCGCGCCCGCCACCTGCCCCCGTACGAACACGATCCGCGCGCCGTCCGGCGACCAGCAGGGGTCGAAGTCCTCCCAGGCGGCGTCCTGGTGAGGGCCCTCCTGACCGGACAGGCCGGTCACCCGGGTCAGCCTCCGCGTCGCCACCTCCAGCACCCAGATCCGGTACGGGCTGCCGGCCACCGGGTCCCCGCCCCGCTCCGAGGCGAAGGCGATCCGGGTGCCGTCGGGCGACCAGGCGGGGCCGCGGTCGTCCCACGGGCCGTCGGTCAGCTGCCGGAGACCGGAGCCGTCGGCGCCGAGCGTCCACAGATGGAAGGCGCCGCCCCGGTAGGCGCAGACGGCGATCCGCCGGCCGTCCGGGGAGTACACCGGACGGGTGGGCTCCAGGTCGGGCGGGGTCAGCGCCACCGCGTCGCCGCCGGCCCGCGGCAAGGACCACAGGACGTTCTGGACCTCGGCGACCAGCCGGTCCCCGGCCGGGGAGAGCGAGGCGGCGCCGTTGGTCGCGGCCGTGAAGGACAGGGCGGCGCCGCGCGCACCGGCGTCCTGCGCCCAGGCGCCGGCGTTCGTGACGCCGGCCAGACCCGCCGCAGCGGCGGCCGTGGCGGTGCCCTGCAGAAATCTGCGGCGGGACAGCGGCGCGGAGGGAAGGGGGGAGTTCTCGAAATGATCCTCGAAACGGTCCTCGGAACGATCCGTGGTGTCCAACGTTCCTCCTGCGAAGGGGGGTTGCGGCACAGAGTCATCAAAGAACCGGCTGATCGTGTCACGCCGCCGGGGGACCGGGGCAACCACGCCACGCGCGCCCCATGGCGCACGGCCGCCTCGCGCGCCAGAGTGGGCGCCGACGACTCGTCAGCCACCGCCCCGCCAGCCACCCGCCCGTCAGCCACCGCCCCGGCAGTCAGGAGACGACGCCATGCAGGCCACGCAGCAGGACTTCCACCAGGCCCCGGACGGCGCCCGTATCGCCACCTACACCTGGCTCCCGCAGTCCGGTCACCCGCGCGCCCTGGTCCAGATCGCCCACGGCGCCGCGGAACACGGACGGCGCTATGACCGCTTCGCGCGCTTCCTGACCGGCCACGGCTATGCCGTCCTCGCCTCCGACCACCGGGGCCACGGCGCCACCGCCGCCTCCACGGGCGGCCGCGGGGTGGTCGGCGAGGACGCCTGGCGGGCGATCGTCAGCGACCTCAAGGGCATCGGCAACCATGCGGCCGCCGCCCACCCCGGCGTCCCGCTGGTGCTGCTCGGCCACAGCATGGGCGCGATGCTCGCCCGCGACTACGCCCAGGAGTACGGCGCCGACCTCGCCGGACTGATCCTCACCGGCGCCTTCCGCACCCTGCCGGGACTGGACATCGACGGCGCCCTCGCCGAGCTGGACCAGGAGATCGCCGAACACGGCCGCGACGCGCTCTCCTCCTTCATCCCGCGCACCTTCAGCTCCCTCAACGACGCCTTCCCCCACCGCACCGGCTACGAATGGCTCTCCCGCGACCCCGCCGAGGTGGACGCCTACGTTGCCGACGAGGACTGCGGCTTCCCGTTCTGCGCCGGTCTCGCCGCCGACTGGGTGCGCGCCATCCGCAAGATCAACGACCCGGCACACCTCGCCCGCATCCCGCGCGGACTGCCCGTCCACCTCGCCGTCGGCGACCAGGACCCCTGCCATCAGCGGCTGACCCTGATCCATGAACTCCTGGAGGACTTCCGCTACCTGGGCACCCGCGACCTGACCTGGCGCGCCTACCCGGACGCCCGTCACGAGATCCTCAACGAGACCAACCGTGACGAGGTCCAGGACGACCTGCTGGCCTGGCTCGACAAGCACGTCTGAGCCGCCGCCGCGCTCCGGGGCACGGCGGCGCGCCGGCTGTCAGGGCCGTGCCGCCAGGAACCCGGTGATCCGTTCGCGCAGGCCGTGCGGGGCGAAGCGTGCATGGCCAGGCTGTGCGGGTCGAAGCCGCGCGCGTCGAGGTCCCCGCCCCCGAGAGCGGGGAGACCCCCGGCCTGCCGAGATCAGACCTGCCCCGGCTTGAAGACGTCCTGCTCGATGAGGATCTTGTCGATCCGGGCCTTGTCCACCCGGTTCGTCACCTCCTCGACCTCCTGGCGGTCGCGGATGCACTTGGCCAGCGTGAATGCCGAGGACACCACGAAGACCAGGCCGATGGCGAGGAAGCCGCGCTCCCAGGGGCCCACCGGCAGTTTGATGATCCCGATCACCAGCGCCACCAGCGACAGCCCGAAGGAGATCGCGGCCTGTACGAAGAAGGCCGTGGTCGTCGGCCGCTGAATCGATGGAGTAGTCATGCGCGTAGCGTGACGGCACCGTGACGGCGGTGCATGAGTACGGGTACTCATCTCTTCTGCCGTCCGTACGCGTGCCGACCCGCGGGATATGGCAGCACCCACCCTCTGACATGCGGTATTGTTCTCGTGCGCGGTCAGCCGGGGATTCCCGGCCGAAACGGGCACCGGGACGTGGCGCAGCTTGGTAGCGCACTTGACTGGGGGTCAAGGGGTCGCAGGTTCAAATCCTGTCGTCCCGACTGGAGTTCTCTCCATTGTCGCAGGTCAGAGCCTTGTTTCACGAGAGTGAAGCAGGGCTCTTGACCGTTTTCCGGGCCTCTCTCGGCTTCTCGCACCGGTAATGATCATGGTTGGCCAGGCGGGTGGCCTGGCTGGACGTCGGCCAGGCCGCCCGTCCGGCGCGGCGCCCTCAGGTCACCGGTACCGACTGCGCCCCACCGCCGCCGCGAGGGTCAGCGGAACCGTCAGCAACAGGGCGATCAGGAAGAGCTGCCCGTACCTGTGGCCGGCCGCCATGGTGGCCGTCAGGCTGCTGGCGAGGGCGCTGCCGCCGTAGAGGCTGACCCCGAACATCGCCACGCCGGTGGCCCTGGCCGCCGGGGCGACGGCGATCGCCCATGACTGCAGCGTGGTGTGCATGAACGACCAACTGCCGCCCAGCAGCAGTGCGGTGACCGCCAGTGCCGGGACGGACCGGCTCGTCGCTGCGGTGGCGTAGGCCGCGGCCGCCGCCGCCCCGCCGGCCAGGATCAGCACCGCAGGGCTCCACCGTCCCACCAGCCTCTTGACCACCTGCGCGAAACCCATGGCCCCCGCGCCGTACAGCGCGGACACCGCCCCGGCCACGGCGGTCGGCACGCCCCGGGCTTCCAGCGCGGGCGCCAGGTACGTCAAGAAGCCCAGTAGTACGGCCCCTTCGGTCAGGGCGAGCGCCATGACGTACCACATCCACCGCGAGCCCAGCACGATACGGAAGGGCGCCGGCAGGGAACCGGCGGGCTCCCGCTCGGGCTCGGGCAGGTGCCGCAGCGCCCGGGCGAGGTAGGCCGCGGCCAGGCCCGGCAGCAGGAACACCGTGCGCCATCCGGCGTAGTGCGCCAGCGCCCCGGCCACCACGGTGCCCAGCGCGGTCCCCAGGGAGAAGGCGGTCATCAGGTCGCTGAGCGGACGCTGACGGACCTCGGCGGGCACGACGTCACCGACATAGCTCAGCGAGGCCGGTACGCAGGCGGCGAAGCAGGCCCCGGCGAGGGCGCGGGCCACGATCAGGAAGGTGAGGTCGGGGGCGAGGGCGGACAGCAGTGAGGAGAGCGTGCCCGCCATCAGCGAGAGCCGCAGCACCCGCACCCGGCCCAGGCGGTCACTGGCCAGCCCCCACACCGGCTGCGTCAGGCCGTAGCACAGGAAGTAGACGCTGGCCGTGAGCACCACCGTGGCCATGCCGGCACCGAGTTGGGCGGCGATGAGCACCAGCATGGGGGTGATGCAGAAGCGGTCGAAGTTGCTGACGAATCCGGCCGAACGCAGCAGCCGGAGTGAACGGGGGGACAGTGCGCCGGAGTTGGGAGGTGCGGTGGTGGGGGCGGCGGACATGGGCAGCCGGCTCCTTTCTGTGCCCGGGTGTACCGGGGTCCCCTCAAGGTCACCACCCTGGCCGTCCGGATGGTCGTCCCAGGCGATTACGATCGCTCACACCCTGCCGTGCGTCGCTGTGCGAACACCGTGGCCCGGCGGAGAGGGGAAGGGGGCGCGTGATGGGCGGGGTGGAGCGGCCGTCCGGCGAGGGCGGCGCGGCGCAGGCCCTGCGCCGGGAGCTCGGCGCGTTCCTGCGCTCGCGCCGGGAGCGGCTTTCCCCGGCGGAGCTGGGCCTGCCGGTGGCACCGCGGCGCCGCACCCCGGGGCTGCGCCGCGGCGAGGTGGCCGAACTGGCCGGCATCAGCAGCTCCTGGTACGCGTGGCTGGAACAGGGGCGGGTGCGCACCTCCGAGCAGGTGCTGCGGTCGGTGGCGCGGGCCCTGCGGCTGGACGAGGCGGAGACCGCGCACGTCCTGTCGTTCACCGAGGACGCGGCACCGCCGGGGAAGCCGCCGGGCTGGGTCTCGCGCAATCTTTTGTCGCTGGTGGAGTCGGTCTCACCGAACCCGGCCGCGGTCATCGACCCGCACTGGGACCTGCTGGCCTGGAACGCCGGTTACGCGGCGCTGCTGACCGACCCCGCGCGGCTGCCGCCCCCGCGGCGCAATCTGCCGTGGTTGGTCTTCCGCTGGGCTCCCGCCCGCAGCCTGATCGTCAACTGGGAGTCCGAGGCGCGCTATCTGCTCGGGCAGTTCCGCGCCAATGCCGCCCGCCACCCCGCGGACCGGCGGTACGCCGAGATCGCCGCCGAGATCACCCAGGACCCGGACGCGGCCCGCTGGTACGGCGGGCGGGAGACGGCGCTCTACCGTCCCGCGGTGCGGCACTTCAGACACCCCACGGCAGGTGAACTGCGCCTGCGCTACGTCAAGTTGGCGGCCGTCGACGAGCCCGGCCATCACCTGCTGTGCTACCTGCCCGATGACCGGGACGCCGAGGCGGCCGTGCGCAGGCTCACCGAGGACGGGTGAACCACTCAGTCGGGCCAGGCCATGTAGCGGCGCCGGCCGTGGAGCAGCGGCCCGGGGCCGGACTCTGGTCAAGTGCCCCCCCCGAGCTCAAGAGTTCGTCACCATGAGTGCTTCCTCCACCCAGGCGCAGCGTGCCGTCGCTGCCGTCGGCCCGGAGTCCTGAACCGCGTGCGCGAGCTGTGCGGGCGTCACGCGGTCGGCGGACAGGTCGAAGTCCCTTATGTCAGCGAGGCGTTCTACGGAGCCGCCGCTCCATGGCCGGGGTCCGCTCCATGACCGGAGTCCGCTTCGTGCCCGGGTGTGAGGCGGACGCGGCGGCCCCCTGCGCGCCCGTCGGCTCGGCTCCGGCCATCCTCGTGGCCCCGGGTGCGGAACGCCGGCTCACGAACGGGAAACGGGCGTGGTGTTGCCCTGGGGGTCGGGGTCAGGGCCGGGTCCGGAGCCGGTGCCGGAGGCGGTGGTCGCCATGTTTTCCGGCATTTCTGGTTCGTGCAGGGTGCGCAGGAGCAGCCAGCCCAGGGCGGGCAGGGCGATGAGCGGGGCGAGTGCGGTCTGCAGGGAGGTGGCGTCGGCGGCGGCGCCGATGAGCGGGCTTGCGAGGCCGCCGATGCTGACGGTCAGGCCCAGGGTGACGCCGCCGGCGGTGCCGACGTGCCGCGGGAGGTAGTCCTGGCCGAGGGTGACGTGCAGGGAGAACGGCACGTACAGGCCCGCCGAGGTCAGGGCGGTGAACAGGTACAGGAGCGGGCCGGGGACCAGGACCACGCCGGCGACGGCGGGGACGGTCAGGGTGTAGGACCAGCGGACCACCGCGATCCGGCCGTAGCGGGTGGCGAGCCGGCCTCCGGCGACGGTGCCGATCGCGCCGCCCAGGTAGAGCACGAACAGGGCCGCGGTGCCCGCGAATTCCCCTCCTCCGGTGCGCTGGCGCGCGTACAAGGAGAGGAAGGCGCTCAGGCCGACGAAGACGATCGAGCGGCACACGACGGCGCCGGACATCGTGAGGAAGGCCGGCCAGTCGTCCCTGCCCGCGGGACGGCCTCCGGCTGAGGAGGTGGTTGCGACCGTGGCGGGGAGGCTGACGGTCCGCAGTGCGGCCACGCACAGGGCGGCGCCCGCCAGGGCCGGGACGACCAGCAGGGGCGAGGCGCGCAGGCCGCCGGTGGCGATCACGGCGGAGACCAGCAGCGGCGCGGTCGCGAAGCCGATGTTGCCGCCGAGGGAGAAGAGGCCCATCGCGGTGTGGCTGCCGCGGCTCGCGATACGGGCGACACGGGCGGACTCGGGGTGGTAGGCCGCCACCCCGATACCGGCGACGGCGACGACGGCCAGGGTCACGGCGTAGGAACCGCTGAGGCCGCTGAGGGCGACGCCGATGCCCGCGGTCAGGGCGCTCACGGGCAGCAGCCAGGGCATCGCGCGTCGGTCGGTCAGCGCGCCGAACAGCGGCTGCGCCACCGAGGAGAGCAGGGAGGCGGCCAGGACGATGCCGGAGGCCGCGGCGTAGGTGTAGGCCCGTTCGGAGAGGAAGAACGGTACGAGCGCGGCCACGGCGCCCTGGTAGACGTCCACGCAGACGTGGCTCAGGGACAGCAGTTTGAGGGATGTGGTGGAGCGAGCCGGGGGCTGGGTGGTGGACATTTTCCGATCGTCACCGCCGCGCCCGCTGTCCCGCTTCCGATAAAGTGCCAACGTATGCCGAATATCCGCCACACGCCCGCCGCGCCGACCCACACGCTGGCGCTGGCGGCCGGCGAACGCATCGACGCCCACCGCCATGACAACCACCAGATCGTCTACGCGGGCTCCGGCGTCCTGGCCGTCACCACCGACGCCGGCACCTGGTTCGCCCCCGGCACCCGCGCCATCTGGGTCCCCGCCGGCACCGTCCACGCCCACCGCGCCTACGGCCACCTCGACCTGCACACCCTCGGCCTGCCCGTCGGCGACAACCCCCTGCGTCTGGACGCGCCCACCGTTCTGGCCGTCAGCCCCCTCCTGCGCGAGCTGATCCTCGTCTACACCCGCGAGCCCACCGGGAGCGGACCGGAGCGCCGCCGGCTGCGCGCCGTTCTCCTCGATCAGCTCCGCGCCTCACGGCAGCAGCCCGTACAGCTGCCGTCGCCCGCCGACCCGAGGCTGGCCGCCGCCTGCGCCCTCCTGCACGACAACCCCGCCGACCCCCGCACCCTTGCCGAGCTCGGCGCCCACACGCATACCGGGGAACGCACCCTCAGCCGCCTCTTCCGCTCCGAACTCGGGATGACCTTCCCCCAGTGGCGCACCCAACTGCGCCTGTACCACGCCCTGAAGATGCTCGCCGACGGCGCATCCGTCACCACCGTCGCCCGTCGCTGCGGCTGGTCCTCCACGAGTGCCTTCATCGATGTCTTCCGCCGTGCCTACGGATACACCCCGGGCAGTCACCACCGCCGGGGGTAGCCGTGTGGTCCGGCCGGCCCGCCCTGCCCCGGTCGGCGGGCGATCGGCGGCGAACCTCAAATCCAGCTCAACTCCCGGTTAAGCCGGTGCGGTCCCTACTGTCCGTAAGTGGACTGGTGCACCGCGTACCCCTCGTGCCAGGATGAGAGCGGCGGTGACGGGGCCTTAACTGTTCGTTGGGGCCGATCGATGGGGGACGGTGGGCATGAGCGTGGGGGACGACGGCCGGTCCGACGAGGCGGGCAGCACGCTCGCGGAGCGGCTGAGCCACCTCTTCGCGAATATGCACCCGCCGGGGGCCCCGTATACCAACGCCTTTGTGGCCGAGGAGATCAGCGCCGGGGACGAGGAGTACGGCGGCGTCAAGGTCACCGAGCAGTATCTGTCGATGCTGCGCAACGGCCGGCGTACGAACCCGAGCCCTGAGCTGCTGCGCGCGCTGTCCAAGTTCTTTGCCGTTCCGGTCGGTTATCTGCTGGGCGACCTCTCGCAGCCGCAGGCCGCGCGGGTGGAGGAAGAGGTCCGCTTCCTCGCCGCCATGCGGGACCAGCGGGTGCGGGCCATTGCGCTGCGCTCCGTGGGGCTGCCGCCGGAGGTGCAGGACAGTCTGACGACGATCATCTCCCAGTTCCGGCAGCAGATGAACCTGCCGGCCGACCCGCCGGAGCAGGGCGGTGACCGGCACGGTGAGTGAGCCGACGCGGACCGCTGAGCGCGGCCGGATTTTCGCTTCCTGGCAGCGGGCCGGACACGAGGACGGGACGAGCATGCGAGTGGGGCAGATACGCAGGCGGTGCAAGCGGCTCATCAAGGAGCTGGCGCTGCCCGCCACAACCGACCTGCGGGGGATGTGCGACATCGTCGCCGCACGGGTGGGGCGGCCCGTCCATCTGGTGCCGATGAGCCTGGGCGGGGTGGTCTCGGGGATGACGGCCGTCACCGACGACGGCTACTGGGTCTTCTACGAGCTGAAGACCTCTCCCTGGCACCAGGCCCACATCGTGCTGCACGAACTGAGTCATCTGCTCCTGGGGCACGGCCAGGACCCCGCCGTCACCGAGGACGCGCTGAAGCTGTGGACGCCCTCGGTCGACGTGGCCACCGCCATGCGGCGCATGGGGCTGACCATGGGCTTCGCGCGGCACCACGGCTATGACAACCTCGCCGAGCGGGAGACCGAAGTGCTCGGCACGCTGCTGATGGAACGGGTGGCGCCGTCCGCCGGCGAGCGCGAACTCCCCCTGGAGGGGCAGGCGGCCGAGCTGGCGGCGGCGCTCGGGCCCGCGCTGCAGCACCTCAGGCGCCGGGAGGAAGCGCCGTCCGGCGGTGCGGGCTGTGACGGTGTCGGTGCGGGGGCGACGGGGGACGGGGGACCGCGTGTTTGATGTCATCTATCTGTCGTTCGGCGTGGCGGCCTGGGCGATCGTCGGGTACAAGTCCCGGGCCTGGTTCCGCGACCGCAGCAATGCCGACCTGGGGCTGGCCTGTGTGATGACCGGTGGCGTGGCCACGGTCTTCCTCTTCTCCGCGCCGAGCCTCTACCGCGCCTTCGACCGGCTGACCGGCGTGTCCAACCTCGCCATGGTCTTCCTCTACTCCTCCGTCGTGGTGTTCGCCGCAGGCGCGTTGGTGCTGATGCTGCGCTGGACGTCGGGCGAGGGTGCGGCCGCGCGGACTCGTGCGCGCAGCAGAGCGCGCGCCGCCGTCGGGGCCGTGGCCGCGCTGTGGGCGGTGGCGATCACCGGGTTCGTGGTCGGCAGGCCGGACGCCGTCGAGCACCCCCGCGACTTCAGCACCGCCTACACCGACTCGCCCGGCGTCATGCTCTTCCTGGTGCTGTATCTGGCCATCTTCGGCCTGAGCTCGGCGGCCCTGGGGACGCTGTGCCCGCGGCTCGCCGCCCGGCTCGGCACGACGTATCTGGCCCGCGGGCTGCGGCTGCTGGCCGCCGGCTGCTGGCTCGGCCTGGGCTACTGCGGCTGCAAGGTCATCGGCTTCGTGCTGTCCTGGACGGGCCACCCGGCACTGTGGCTCTCCAACGGGGTGGCTCCGCTCAGCGCCTCGGTCGCGGCGCTCATGGTCCTTGCCGGATTCGCGCTGCCGGCGGCCGGCCCCCGGGTCGCCGCCTGGCGCCGGCTGCGCCGGCTCTCCCCGCTCTGGCGGACCGTCACCGCCCGCTCCCCGGAGGTCACGATGGAGGCCTCGGCGTGGGCCGTACGGTGGCCGTTCGCGGATCTGGAGTGGCGGGCCAACCGCCAGATGGCCGAGATCCGGGACGTACAGCGCGGCATCCGCCGCCATGTGGAGTCCGACGCCCTCGACATCGCCCGTGAACGCGCCCGCGCGGTCGCCCTGGACGACCGGCAGCTGGCGGCCGTCGCGGAGGCCGCCGCCCTCCGCCGTGGCCTGGAGAACCGCGCGGTGGGCCATGTCCCCGTCCACGGCGCCGACAGCGTGGTGGTCTCCAGTGGCACGAAACCGGCCGAACTCACCGCGGAGTACGAGCACTTGGCACTGGTCGCGGACGTCTACCACTCACCGTTGATCGAGACCGTGCTCACCGAGCTGCGGCAGCGGAGCACGCTGGCACGCAGCTGAGGAAGCACCACACAGACGGGGTGGCCCGGTACGGGGGTCCGGGCCGCCCGAACCACCAGGCGGCACCGGTCCGGCGGACCGGTGCCGCTGCCGTCAGATGGCCTGCGGGGGAGAGGACTTGGGCGTCCCGGCCCCGGCCTGCCGGAGGGCGCAGGGCGGTAAGACCCTAGCTAGCGCACGGCTCCGGCCGCGCGTACTTCGGCGAGCGCTTGCCGTGCCAGCGGGCCGAAGCCCTCGCTGTTGTCGGTGTCGATCCACTGGTCGTAGGCGATCTCCCAGACGAGCGTGCCCAGTTTCGCGGCCACGCGCGCGGTCAGGCTCGGGACTCCGCGGCGGTTGAGGGCCTCGATCATCGAGGCGGTGAGCTCGATCCTTTTCAGGGCTTCGCGTTCACGCAGTTCCGTATTGGCGTTCAGCACGGCCTGGCGCCGGCCGCTGAACTCGCGGCGGTCGACGGTGAAGAACGTCCGGCCGAGCGCGTCGAGGGCGTGGGCCACCGCGTCGAGCGGCCCGGCTGCAGGCGGCGCCGAGGCGATCCCTTCGACGAGCAGACCGGTCACCGTGCCCCTGCCGAAGAGCACCTCACGCTTGTCCGGGAAGTACCGGAAGAACGTGCTCTTGGTAAGCCCCGCGCGCTCCGCGATCTCGATCACGGTCGTGTTCTCGTAGCCGTGCTCCTCGAAGAGGTCGAGGGCGGCGGCGGCGAGTCGTCCGGGTGCGTCGGGTTGCCAGCGAGCCATGGGAGCAGTGTACGGGACTTCGTCCCATCACTGGTGTACGGTCAATGAGACCAAGTCCCATCACCGGCCAGGAGAGGTCACCGATGAGTAAAGCTGTCCGATACCGGCGCTTTGGCGGTCCCGAAGTACTCGAACTGCAGGAGATACCCGAGCCGCACGCCGCACCGGACGAGGTTCGCGTCCGGGTCACGGCCGCCGGGCTGAATCCGATGGATTGGCAAATCACCACACAGCCCGACATGGCGGCGCGGTTCGGCATCACCTTGCCGGCCGGGTTCGGCAGCGACTTCGCCGGAGTGGTGGACGAGGTGGGCGCCGAAGCCACGGGATTCGCGACCGGCGACCGGGTGTATGGGGCTGCGATTGGCCGGTCCGTCGCCGATTTCGTGCTGGTCAAGACATCCGCGGAAACGCTGTGGCCCACCCCGGAGGGCATCGGCGACGAGGTGGCCTGCACGCTTCCGGTGTCCGGTCTGACGGCCTCCGCCGCGCTCGCCGCGATCGGGCTCCGCACCGGGGACACCGTCCTGATCGGTGGGGCGGCGGGTGGCGTGGGCATCTTCGCCGTGCAGCTGGCGAAGCTTGCGGGTGCCCGGGTGCTCGGCACCGCCTCCGAAGGAACGTTCGGATTCCTGCGCGGGCTCGGCGCCGAACCCGTGGCGTACGGCCCTGGCCTGACGGATCGGGTGCGGGCCCTGGCGCCCGAGGGGATCACCGCCGCAACCGACCTGTTCGGAAGGGAGGCGGCCGAGACCGCGCTCAAGCTCGGCGTGGCACCCGAGCGGATCACCGTCGTGGCCGACGGCCCCGCCCCGCCGCCCGGTGTGCGCAAGACGGGCGCCCTCGATGCGGGGCCGGGCACCCTGGAACGGATCGCCGACGCGATCCGTTCCGGCGAGATCACGGTGCCGATCGCGGCGACCTTCCCGGTCGAGCGGATTCGCGAAGCCGTGACGACGCAGGCCGAGAGGCATGTTCACGGCAAAATCGTGGTCGCTCTGTGAACCGGCACAAGGTGGACGTGGACTCAGCGACCAGGATTAACAGGCGTGCTGAATTCCCGATTCAGCCCGCAAACTTACGGGGTCGTGTGTGGTGGGTGGTGGCGCGTCGATGCCGTGATCGTTGACCGTGACCTGTGTGGTGGGGCCCGGTCTCGCGCAGTGGTCACCCGAGATCGGCGGGTCACGGGGCTGACGCCCGAAGTAGTCGCCGAGTTCGTCGCAAAGGTCGGCCCGTTGTGGCATGAGCGTCACAGGCGGCACTCGTCGCACGTCATCGCCGCAGGGCTGTGGGTGCCGGGACCAAACACAAACTAGTGACGTCCTGTCCGGAGTTCCGGACTTGTACACGGAACGCAGCACCGTGGAACGGTCCATCCAACCGACTGCGGAACTGACGCGGCATAGCGACCCGGTTCGACAGCCCCGCAGAGCTACGAGGCCGGGCTCCACCTCTGCGGTGTGATGCTTTGGCTCCGCAGCATCGCACGGCACCCGTGATCCGAACTCCGGACAGGACCTAGGGAAGTCACCCCCTAAGGTCGGGATCATGCCGAACACCGCCGATACCGGACCTGACGCCCCCATCGACGTGACGCCGCTCCTCGACGATCCGCACGCCACCTACGCCGCGTTGCGCGAAGCCGGGCCGGTGCACCGGATCACCGGCCCCGACGGGAACCCCGCCTGGCTGGTGACCCGCTACGACGACGTCCGCCGTGGTCTCGCCGACCCCCGGCTCTCCCTGGACAAGCGCCACGCCGCGCCCGGCGGCTACCGCGGGTTCTCGTTGCCGCCCGCGCTGGACGCCAACATGGCGAACATGGACCCCCCGGACCACACACGGATCCGGCGTCTGGTGGCCAAGGCCTTCACTCCGCGCCGGATCGAGGCGTTGCGGGGGCCCGTACGGAAGATCGCCGACGAACTGCTGGACGCGATGGCGGAGCGGGGGCGTGCGGATCTGATCGCCGACTACGCGGGGCCGCTGCCGATCACCGTGATCTGCGATCTGCTCGGCATTCCGCACCGTGACCGCCGCGACTTCCTGGCCTGGTCGGACGCGCTCATCACACCGGATCCGAAGCGCCCGGAGGCGATGAAGGAAGCGGTCGGGGCGATGCTGGAGTTCTACACCGGCCTGATCGCCGCCAAGCGCGCGGAGCCGGGCGACGATCTGCTCTCGGACCTGATCGCGGTACGCGATGAGCCGGGCGCCGGTGAAGCGGGCGGCGAGGGGAGCGAGAGGCTCAGCGAGGACGAACTGACCTCGCTCGCCTTCCTCATCCTCTTCGGCGGATACGAGAACACCGTCCACCTCATCGGCAACGCCGTGCTCACTCTGCTCGACCACCCCGACGAGCTCTGCCGGCTGCAGCACAATCCGGCCGAACTGCCTGCCGCCGTGGAGGAGTTCCTGCGCTACGACGGGCCCGGACCGCTGGCGCTGCGCCGCTTCCCCAAGGAGGACCTGGAGATCGGTGGCGTACGGATCGCGGCCGGGGAGAGCGTGTTGCTGTCGATAGCGTCCGCGAACCGCGACCCTGTGCGCTTTGCGGATCCGGACACTTTCGACCGCGGCCGGGACCTCTCGGGGCACCTCGCGCTGGGACACGGCATCCACTACTGCCTGGGCGCACCGCTGGCCCGTATGGAGGCGGTCATTGCGCTGGAAGCGCTCCTCGACCGCTTCCCGGAGCTGCGTCTGGACGTCCCGCGTGGTGATTTGCGGCACCGGCGGTCCCTGCGGTCACGTGGCCTGATTTCGCTCCCCGTCGCCTTCTGAACGGCGAACGAACAAGTTTTTGAGGCATAACCGTTCGCTCATGAGGTAGAAAGGTCTCTGAGACCCGCCCGGTGTGCATCCCCCGTCGCACCGGGCGGGTCCTTCTTTGCAGCCGTTGCAGTTGCGACACGCCGGGTGCGCGGCATACCGCGTGGTCCGTCTGGCTCAACTGTGCTGCGGGCCGCGGCACTGCTTCTTAGCGTGACGGCATGGCAATTGACGCGCGAGTGTCCCAGAAGGCAGCGGCGATGACCCTGATCGCCGTCGCCGGTGTATCGCTGACGTCCATACCGGCCGTGGCGCACGGCTCGACGGCGCGTCAGCCCGCCGCGGCCGGTGCCGGGGTGCAGGCCGTCGCCGCTCCCGGCACACCGAGGCTGCCCGGTGGTCTGTCCGCCCTGTCCTGGATGGTGGCCGACGCGGACACCGGCAGCGTGCTGGCCGCGAAGAACGCCCACCGCAAGCTCCCCCCGGCCAGCACCCTCAAGACGCTGTTCGCGGTCACCGTCCTGCCGAAGTTCCCGTCCGGCTCCGTACGCCGGGTCAGCACGGCGGACCTCGCGGGCATCGGGTCCGGCAGCAGCGTCGTCGGCGTCAAGGAGGGCCGCCGCTACAGCGTCGCCGACCTGTGGCGCGGGGTCTTCCTGCGCTCCGGCAACGATGCGGTGCACGTGCTGGCCGCGATGAACGGCGGCTGGCGGACCACTGCGCAGGAGATGCAGGAGACCGCCCGCAAACTCGGAGCGCGCGACACCACCGTCAAGTCCCCGGACGGCTATGACGCGCCCGGCCAGGTGTCCTCGGCGTACGACCTGTCCGTCTTCGCCCGCGCCGGGCTCGCCAATGACGACTTCGCCCGCTACTGCGCCACCAGCCGTGCCGCCTTCCCCGGCGCCGGCGGCACCACCATGATCGAGAACACCAACCGGATACTGGTGGGCTCGCACGGACTGTCCCGCTACCCCGGCATCATCGGCGTCAAGAACGGCTACACCAGCAAGGCCGGCAACACCCTGATCGCCGCCGCCCGGCGGAACGGCCGCACCCTGCTGGTCACCGTGCTGAACCCGCAGTCGAACGCGACCAACGCCGTCTACAAGGAAGCCGGTTCGCTGCTGGACTGGGGCTTCGACACCGACGGAAAGGCCCAGCCGGTGGGCACTCTGCACGCCGTGCGCACCCCCGACGGCGACGGCGACGCGCCGCTCCGCCCGGTCGCCGCCGAGATCACCGGGGCCGAGGCGCACGGCGGTCCGCCCAGGCGCTCCACCCTCGTCCTGGGCGCGGGCGGAGCAGGTGTCGCGGCCCTCGGGCTGGGCGCCCTGCTCGGCCGGTGGCGCCAGGCGCGAGGGCGTCGCAGGCAGGGGGAGGGGCGGCGTAGGTCCTTGGGGCGGTAGCTGTTGGCCGGTGGCTCTTGGCCGGCGGCCCAGGCCCGTGGCTCCGCCCGTCCCGGCGGCGCCCGGCGTCAGCCGCCCGCGCCGGGGCGGTCGCCGGTCCCGTTGCCGGTGGGGCGGTTCCCGGTGTCGTTCCCGGCAGGGCGGTTCCCGGTGTCCTGCCCGGTGGCCCGCAGCCGGGGCGCGGTCCGTGCTGCCGGTACGGCCGCCCCGGTGCCGGTCAGACGTCCGGTCAGCTCCGCGGCCCACGACATCAGTCCCGCGACATCGATCCCGTAGGGGGCGGTGTCCGCGTACGGCGTGATGGCCGCCGTACCCCGTTCGAGCAGCGCCGTGCCGCCCACGGCATTGCCACGCGCCGCATGGGTGAGGCCCACCGCGAGCTGGGCGAGCCCCCGCCACAGCTCCCGCTCCGCCTCCGGAGCCGCCTTCCAGGCGTCCTCCAGTACCTCATGGGCGTGGAACGGCATCCCCTCGTCGAGCAGCCGCTGCGCCTCGGCCAGCGACTGCGCGGGCGTACGGGACACCCCCTCCGGCTGCCGTGCCACGCCCGGGGAGCCGTACGGCAACGGCCGGCCGAGGCCGTCGCGCGGGCGGGCGTTGCGAGCCCGGCCCTCCTCGTCGCGATCCCGGCGGGGGGTCCGCCGGCCGGCGGCGGAGGAGCCCGCCCCGCTCGGCGCCGCCTCCGTCGTCGTGCCGTCCGGCCCGGCCCCGCAGTGTTCGCAGACCGCGCTGCGGGGCCGTTCGCGGATCCGGCCGCAGGCGTCGCACACCTGGTCCAGCCAGCAGGCCGGGTCGCCGCCCTCGTGCGGCGGAGGCGCGCCGGGCGCGCGGGAGGTGCCGGGCTCGTGGGAGGCGCCTGGCTCGTCGTGGGGTCGCTCCGCGTCGTTCACCCTTCGATTGTGCGCCGTGCGGGGGTCCCGCGGCGCGGGAGGGGTGCCCGCTCCCGCACCCGGGCTCAGTCCGGGTCGACCTCGTAGAAGCAGAAGTGATCTTTGATCTGCGCCACCTCGGGGCGCGGTTCCGGGTAGGCCCACGCGATGTCCTCCGGCCCGTCGGGAAGCGACCAGTAGGAGGCGGTGCCCTTGAAGGGGCAGACGGTGTGTGTCTCGGACGGGGTCAGCAGATCGGTGCGGACGTCCTCGGGCGGGAGGTAGTAGCGCACGGGGTAGCCGGTCTCCTGGAGGAGGAGCGGGCGGCGGCTGTCGGCCAGCAGCCGGCCGCCGACCGTGACGCGGACGTGGTCCGTTCCCTGCCTGACCTCGATGTGATGGCCCCTGGTGGCGGTCATGGTGGCTTCTCCTCGGTGAGTGGTGAAGATCCTCGCTCCTTCCAGGATGGCACCGGAACGACGGGGCGGGCCCGGTCGCTCCGGTGCCGCGTGGCGGAGGGACGTGGCACCGGGATGCGGTGGAGGTACGTGGCGGAGGCACGGCCGGGGCCGCGGCGCTCCGGCCGTGCCTGCGGTCGTCGTCCTTACCGGTGCGGCTGCACCGCGCGGATCCCCTTGCCCGCCCACGGGGGCGCCGGCGCCAGGAGCCCGGCGAAGTACTCCCGGCTCGCGTCGGGCAGCGGTGCCGCGCTCCCGGCGGCCTGGTCGACATGCAGGGCGAACAGCTCCTCGGTGGCCACCGGGGAGCCCGACGGCGCCCGGGCGAACATCTCGTGGACGAGGCGCAGTTTCCTGTCGTCCACGCCCAACACGGTCGTGCGGACGGTGAGTTCGCTGCCGCGGGCGACCTCGTGGAGATGGCGGACGTGGGCCTCGACCGTGTACAGGGAGCAGCCGGTCCGGTCCCGGTAGGCCGCGTCGAGGCCGGCCGCGTCCATCAGGGCATCGGTGGCGAAGCCGAAGACCAGGACGTAGTAGGCCTCGCTGAGGTGGCCGTTGTAGTCGATCCAGTCGTCCCGGACGGTCTGGTGGAAGAGCGGGAGGCCGCCCGCAGCGTCGGCGGTCATCGGCGGGCGCTCCCCAGCCGGCCCGTGGCGCGCAGGACGTCGATGACGCCCTGGTCGCGTTCGGCGACCAGATCCGCGTACGTACGGCCGCCCGCCGCCTCCGCGCACCCGTCGACCATGGCGTCGCGCAGCTCGCGGTCCAGCTCGGGAGCCGCCAGCCGGGTCCACGGCGACTTCAGGGACGGGCCGAAGTGGTCGAGCATATGGGCCATCCCGCCCTCGCCGCCGGCCAGCGCGAAGGTCAGACAGGGGCCCATGAATGCCCAGCGCAGCCCCGGGCCCTCGGTGATCGAGGCGTCGATGTCCTCGACCGAGGCCTCGCCGTTCGCGACCATGTGCAGCGCCTCGCGCCAGAGGGCTTCCTGCAGGCGGTTGGCGATGAAGCCGGGCAGCTCGCGGTCCATGGTGATCACGGACTTGCCCGCCAGGTCGTAGAAGCGCGCGGCCCAGGCGACGGCCTCGCGGTCGGTGCGCTCGCCGCCGACGACCTCGACCAGCGGGATGAGGTACGGCGGGTTGAAGGGGTGACCGACGACCAGGCGGCCGGCGTCCTCGGCTGTCGTCTGCATATCCGTCATCGGGTAGCCGGAGGTGGAGGAGGCGATGACCACGCCGGGGCGCGTCGCGGCGGCGAGCTCGGCGAGCAAGGAGCGCTTCAACTCCAGGTTCTCGGGGGCGCTTTCCTGGACGAAGTCGGCGTCGGCGACCGCCTCGGCGAGGGTGGGAGCGAGCGTCAGCCGGTCCGGCGAGGCGCCGTCGGTCAGGCCTATCTGCTCCAGCGCGGGCCAGGCGGCGGCAACCAGGCGGCGGAGCTTGTCCTCGGCGTCGTCGGCCGGGTCCCAGGCGGTGACGTCGTAGCCGCGGGCGAGGAAGTGGGCGACCCAGCCGCCGCCGATCACCCCGGCGCCGATACAGGCGATACGGCGTACGTCCTCGGGGGCACAGGGGGCGGAGGGGGCACAGCGTGCGGAGGTGGATTCGGGCATGGGGAATCGACTCCTGGTGGAGAGGAGGAAGAGAGGAAAAGAGGGGGAAGGGAAACGAGGACCAGGGGCGCTCAGCCGCGCGGCTTCAGGCCCAGGCGGGCACGTGCCCGGTCGGGGGTGGCGACCGTGGCTCCCAGCAACTCGGTGATGTGGACCGCGCGTTCGACGAGCTGGCCGTTGGTGGCCTTGACGCCCTTGCTGAGGTAGAGGTTGTCCTCCAGGCCGACCCGCACATGGCCGCCGAGGAGGATCGACTGGGCGACCCACGGCATCTGCATACGGCCGAGCGCGAAGCTCGCCCACTGGGCGCCCTCGGGCAGCAGGTTCACCATCGACTGCAGGACGCCCGGGTCGGCCGGCGCGCCCCACGGGATGCCCATGCACAGCTGGAAGACCGTCGGGTCGTCCAGCAGCCCCTCGGCCAGCAACTGCTTGGCGAACCACAGCTGACCGGTGTCGAAGATCTCCAGCTCGGGCCGCACCCCGAGCTCCTGGATGCGCCGGGCACCCGCCCGCAGCATGTCGGGCGTGGAGACATAGAGGTTGGAGCCGTCGCCGAAGTTGAGGGAGCCGCAGTCCAGGGTGCAGATGTCGGGCAGCAGTTCCTCGACGTGCGGCAGCCGCTCCAGGCCGCTCACCAGGTCCGTACCGGGCAGCTGCCGGAGCGGTTGCTCGGGGTCTATCACCAGGTCGCCGCCCATACCCGCGGTGAGGTTGATGACGACGTCGGTGCCGGTCTCCTTGATCCGCCCGACCACCTCGGCGTACAGCCGCGGGTCACGCGACGGGGCGCCGGTCTCGGGGTCGCGTACGTGGATGTGCACCACCGCGGCGCCCGCGGAGGCCGCCTCGACGGCCGACGCGGCGATCTGCTCGGGCGTCACGGGGACGTGCGGGGAGCGGTGGGTGGTGTCGCCGGCGCCGGTGAGCGCGCAGGTGATGATGACCTCGTTGTTCACGGGGGTTCCCTTCGGTGGGGTGTCGTGCCTGGTGCCGTGCTTCGTGTCGTTCCTCGGGGCTCGGTCCGGTGAGCGGCGGGGGAGTGGCGGCTGAGCGGGGGCGGCGGCCTCAGCCGGCCGGGGCGGCGGCGAGTTCGCTGTCGACGAAGGCGAGCAGCGCGGTGTGCATCGTGTCGGGGCCGGTGCTGTCCGGCGCGGTGGCGAGCACCTGGGTGGCCAGGCCGTCGATCAGGGCGGTCAGCCGCAGCGCGGCGAACTCCGGATCGACGGCGCGGAAGACGCCCTGGCCGACGCCGCGGCGTACGACATCGGCGACGGTGGTGCGCCACTGCCGGTAGTAGTGCTCGTGCAGCCGCCCCACGGCGGTGGAGCGGGCGGCCTGGGCCCACAGATCCAGCCAGACCAGCCACTGCCGGCGCTGCTGCTCGGTGCGCGGCGTCTGCAGCGCGATCAGGTGCAGCAGCTCGCCGCGGGCGTCGGGGGCCGCGGCCAGGCCCGCCGCGCGGCGTTCGGTGTCCTCGTCCATGCACCAGCGCACGGCCGCTTCCAGCAGTTCGTCGCGGCCGGGGAAGTGGTAGTGCACCGCGGCCGGGCTGGTACCGCAGGCGGCGGCGATATCGGCGACCCGTACACCGTGGAAGCCGTGCTCGGCGATCAGCCGGACGGTTTCCCGCACGATCTGCAGCGGCCGGCCGCCCTCGGGGACGGCCGCCGGTGCGCGGTCCGGCGCTGCCGAGGGCCGCTCGGGGGCGCCGAGCAGCCAGCCCGTGTCCACCTCGCCGATGTCGGCGATGCGGACGATCTCGGCCAGGGTGAAACGCCGGGTGCCCCCCAGTGACCTGGACAGTTTCGACGGGTCCATCACGATCCGGCGGGCGAATTCGCGGTGGCTGCAGCCGAGCCGGCCGATCACCTCACGGACGCGGTCCGTGACCTCTCCGGCGTCGTCGGTGACCCGGGTTCCGGGGGTGTCCTTCATGGTCAGGGACCGTAACAGCGCGTTGAGAACATCGCAACGGATCGACGAGGGAGTAGCCCCGGGAATGCCGGTTCTGGTGGGCTTCGAGAGAGGGTGTTGCGGGAGAGCTGATGACCGAGTCAGTGCGATGGCCGATGCCGCCGCAGCAGGGAGGGGTGAAGCGGCCGGACCCGCCGCAATCCGGGTGAATGTGGCAAAGTGACGACATGGCTGACCGGGGAGCGAAGCGGCCCACCGTGTCGGTGCCGGACGACTGGCCCGCCCACCCGGACCTGACCCTGGCCCTCAACGGCATGGGCGGCTTCGACTGGGACCTCGACAGCGGGCTGATGCACATGGACGCGCCCGCCCTCGAGGTGTTCGACATGCTCCCGTCGGAGTACGACGACCGCCCCGCCACACTCGGCTGCCGCGTCCCGGCCCACGAGGCGGCCCGGCTGGACGCCCTGGTCGCCCGCGCGCTCAAGGACGGCAGCGACTCCTACGGCGCGTACTTCCGGGTCCGGCTGCGCGACGGCGAGCTCCGCTGGACCCACAGCCAGGGCAGCATCCGCCGGGACGGCACCGGCAAGCCCCGCCGCATCATCGGCGTGGTCCGCGACGCCAGCCACGAATACACCCATGCGGCGGAGCGGCTGGCCGTCGACGAGGAGCGCCGCCGGCACACCAGCGTCGTCGAGCGCACCACCGCCGCCCTGGCACACGCCAGAACGGTCGGCGAAGTGATCGCCGTGCTCGCCGACGAGCAGGGGCTGAGCCGGCTGGGTGCCGAGAACGTGATCCTCGGGCTGGTCGAGGCGGGGCGCATCCGGCTGATGTCCGAGGGCAAGGCGGGCAGCTTCGTACCCGATCTCGAATACACCCGGGTGGGGGACGAATTCCCGATGAGCGAAGTGGTCCGCACCCTCACTCCGCGCTATGTGGGCAGCCGCGAGGAATTCCGGCGCAACTACCCACGGCTGTGGCCGGCCATCGAGCCGCTGAACGTCCACTCCGCGGCCTACCTGCCGCTGATCGCGCAGGGCCGCCCGATCGGTGTGATCGGCCTGTTCTTCGAGCGGGAGAGCGACTTCCACGACCCGGAGCGCAACGTCCTGGTGGCGCTCGGCAGCAGCATCGCGCAGAGCCTGGCCCGCGCCATGCTCTACGACCAGGAACACGATCTCGCCGCCGGCCTCCAGCAGGCCATGCTGCCGCGCCGGATCCCCGGCGTCGCCGGTGCGCAGATCGCCGTCCGCTACCGCTCCGCCCGGATGGGCCGGGACATCGGCGGCGACTGGTACGACGTGATTCCGCTGCCCGACGGCCGGGTCGCCGCCGTCATCGGCGACGTCCAGGGCCACGACACCCAGGCCGCCGCCCTCATGGGCCAGCTGCGGATCGTGCTGCGCGCCTACGCCTCCGAAGGGCACGCCCCGGCCACCGTCATGGCCCGCGCCTCCGCCTTCCTCAACGAGCTCGACACCGACCGCTTCGCGACCTGCATCTACGTCGACGCGGATCTGAGCACCGGCGCAGCCCGGATCGTCCGGGCCGGCCATATCGACCCGCTGCTGCGGCACGCCGAGGGGATCTGCCGCAGGCTGCCGGTCGCCGGCGGGCTGCCGCTCGGTATCGCCTCCGAATTCCGGCGGCTCGACTACCCGGTCACCACCGTCCTGCTCGCCCCCGGCGACACCCTGCTGTTGTGCACCGACGGCATCGTCGAACAGCCCGGCACCGACCTCGACGACGGGATGCGGCATCTGGCCCGCGAGGTCCGCCAGGGCCCCCAGGACGTCCAGCAACTCGCCGACCGGCTGTGCGAATCGGCGGACGAGCGGACCGGCGAGGACGATATGGCGCTGCTTCTGCTCCGCCGCCTCGGTGCCCCCGAACACGACATCGTCGGACGCTTCCGCCAGCACATCGCGCCCGCCGACCCCGAAGGCCTCTCCGCCGCCCGGCACATGATCCGGGCCGCGGTACGCGCCTGGGGCGCGGCGGAGCGCGCCGAGGAGATCGAACTGGTCGCCGACGAGCTGATCACCAACGCGCTGCTGCACACCGACGGCGAGGCCGTGGTCAACATCCGGATGCCGCACAGCGTCGGGCGGCTGCTGCGGCTGGAGGTCGAGGACCAGTCCAGCAGTCTGCCGCGGCGCCGCGAGCCGGGGGAAGCCGGTGTCTCCGGCCGGGGGCTGCTGCTCGTGGACCGCCTGGCCGATGTCTGGGGTGTGGAACCGCGCGGCAGCGGAAAGTGCGTATGGTGCGAGTTCAACTGCTCCTGACCGGGGAGGCGTCGCACCGTCCCGGGAAGGGCACACAGCGCGAACGGGCGCCGAGGCATCGGCATGGTCAGTGAGGACGGCTCTATGGGATCGCGGGCTGCACAACAGCGCCAGGAAGCCCGCCAGTTGGCGGCACGTCTCTCCGCGGAAGGCGTCCGGAACGTGGCGCTGACCTGGGTGGACAATGCGGGTATCGCCCGCGTCAAGACCGTGCCGGCCGAACGGCTCGCGGCCGCGGCGGAACGCGGAGTCGGGATGTCGCCCGTCTTCGACGTGTTCACCTCCGACGACGCCATCACCGCCTCCGACCACCTCGGCGGACCCGACGGCGACCTGCGGCTCTTCCCCGACCTGGACCGCGTCACCACGCTCGCCGCACAGCCCGGCTGGGCCTGGGCGCCGGCGGACCGCTACGACCAGCTCGGGCTGCCGCACGCCGCCTGCCAGCGGCAGTTCGCCCGGCGGATGACGGAGCGCGCGGCCACCGCCGGCCTGGAGCTGCGGATGGGCTTCGAAACCGAGTGGGTGGTCACCCGTGCCCCCGCGGGGCACCAGACCGCCACCGGCGACGAACCGCTCGACTACCCCTGCGCCGGCCCCGCCTACGGCATGACCCGGGTCGTCGAACTCTCCGACTACCTCCGCGATGTCACCGAGGCGCTGAGCGTCCAGGGCATCGACGTCCTCCAGCTCCACCCCGAGTACGCCCCCGGCCAGTTCGAGGTCACCACCGCCCCCGGCGACCCGGTCCGCGCCGCCGACGATGTGGTGCTGGTCCGCGAGACCATCCGCGCCGTCTCCGTCCGGCACGGACTGCGTGCCTCCTTCGCCCCGTCGTTCGTCGCCGGGCAGGTCGGCAACGGCTGCCACCTCCACCTCGGCCTGTACCGCGACGGCACCAGCCTGCACCGCAGCCCCGACGCCCCCTGGGGCCTGGCGCCGGACGCGGCGGCCTTCCTCGGCGGCGTCCTCGGCGCCCTGCCCGCCCTGCTCGCCATCGGCTGCCCCTCACCCGCCAGCTACCTGCGGCTGCAGCCCTCCCAATGGGCCGGCGTCTACCAGTGCTGGGGCGTGGAGAACCGGGAGGCGGCGCTGCGCCTGATCACCGGCGCCCCCGACGACCCGGACGGCGGACACGCCGAGATCAAGACATTCGACGCCGCCGCCAACCCGTACCTCGCGGTGGGCTCGGTCATCGCCGCCGGACTGCACGGCATCGACTCCGGGGACCGGCTGCCGGAACCGCAGACCGGTGACCCGGGCGTGCTCGGCGTCCGCGAGCGCGCCCGGCGGGGCATCGTCCGGCTGCCCGCCACCCTCACCGAGGCGGCCGACCGGCTGGAGAAGTCGGCCCCGCTGCACGAGGCGATGGGCGAGGTGCTGCACGGCGCGGTGCTCGCCGTCCGGCGCGCGGAGGAGGCCCACTTCGCCGAGAGCGAGGACGACGAGATCGCCGCGGCCACCCGCTGGCGCTGGTGAGGCCCGCGGACGCGGTGGGAAGCGTCCCCGGCGACGGCCTGCCGCCGCTGGTGGACCACCACTGCCACGGAGTGCTCCGGCAGGCCCCGGACCCCGGGACGTTCGCCGCCTACCTCACCGAGTCGGACCGGCCGCCCGCCGCGGGCACCACCTTCTTCGACACCCAGGCGGGCTTCGCCGTGCGCCGCTGGTGCCCGCCGCTGCTCGACCTGCCGGCGCACTGCCCGCCCGACCGCTATCTGGCCCGCCGCGCCGAACTGGGCCCGGACGAGACCCGCCGCCGTCTGCTGCGTGCCACCGGCATCGGCGCCTACCTCCTGGACACCGGGCTGCCCGGCGACCTGACGGGCCCGGCCGAGACCGCGGAGGACGGCGGCGGCGCCGGCTTCGAGGTCGTACGGCTGGAGACCCTGGCCGAGCGGATCGCGGCCGGCTCCCGCGACGCGGAGGAGTTCACCGACACCCTCGCCCGTGCGGTCCGGGACGCCGCGCGCACCGCCGTCGCCTTCAAGTCGGTCGCCGCCTACCGCCACGGTCTCGCCCTGGATCCCGCGCCGCCCGCCCCGGGCGCGGTGCACACCGCCGCCCGCTCCTGGCTGGCCGCCGGCGCGCCCCGGCTCACCGACCCGGTCCTGCTGCGCCATCTCGTCCAGCTCGCCGTCGCCACCGGCCGCCCCCTCCAGCTCCACACCGGCTTCGGCGACCCCGACCTCCGGCTCGACCACGCCGACCCGGCGCTGCTGACCGACCTGGTGCGGGCCACCGCCGGCACCGGTACGGACCTCGTGCTGCTGCACTGCTACCCGTACCACCGCCAAGCCGCCTACCTGGCCGCCGTGTTCCCGCACGTCTACGCCGACATCGGGCTGACACTCACCCACACCGGCCCGCGCGCCGCGGCCGTGCTCGCCGAATTCCTGGAGCTCGCCCCCTTCGGCAAACTGCTCTTCTCCACCGACGCCTACGGCCTGCCGGAGCTGTATGCCGTCGGCAGCGCCCTGTTCCGGACCGCACTGGCGACCGTCCTCGGCGACTGGACGGCCTCCGGGGCGTGGTCCGACGAGGACGCCCGGCGGGTCGGCGCGATGATTGCCGCGGACAATGCCCGTAGGGTGTATGGGCTTCCGGGCGGCTGACCGGGCCAGCGGGGAGGGAAGAGCCCGTTACGGCCGTACGCACCGAGCCTGCCGAGCGTGCCGAACACCGGGCGGGTAAGGGGCGATCGGCCCGGGCGCCGCTTCCGCCCTGCCGTCCGCCGCGCCCCTGCCACGTGCTTTACTGCGCCGCGTGGCCCCTACAACGACCCCCAGGAAGAGCGATATATCCCCGCGCTCCCGGATATTCGCCGACCTGACCCCGCTGCGTCTCTCCCCGGACTACCGCCGCTTGTGGTGCGGCAACACCATCTCCTGGATGGGCCAGCAGATGACCGCGCTCGCGGTCTCCCTGCAGGTCTACACCCTCACCCACTCCACCTTCGCGGTCGGCCTGGTGGGCCTGTGCTCACTGGTCCCCCTGGTCGTCTTCGGGCTGTACGGCGGCGCCATCGCCGATACCGTCGACCGCCGCAAACTGGGCCTCTACAGCGCCGCGGGCGCCACCGTGATGTCCCTCGCACTGGCCACCGCGGCCCTGGCCGGATACCACCGGGTCTGGCTGCTCTACACCGTCGTCGCGCTCCAGGCCGTCTGCTTCGCGATGAACTCGCCGGCCCGCTCGTCGATGATCCCGCGGCTGCTGCCCACCGAACAGCTGCCGGCCGCCAACGCCCTCAACTCCCTGACCAGCAACCTCGGTCTGATGGGCGGACCGATGCTGGGCGGCGTCATCGTCGGTCTGTGGGGTTACCAGGCCGCCTACCTGATCGATGTGGCGGCCTTCAGCGGCTCGCTGTACGCGATGTGGCGGCTGCCGTCCATGCGGCCCGAGCAGGGGGAGGGGCCACGGCGCCGGGCCTCCGTACTGGACGGCCTGCGCTTTCTCGCCACCCGGCCGAATCTGCGGATGACGTTCTTCTCGGACCTGGCCGCGATGGTGCTCGCCCAGCCGCGCGCCCTGTTTCCCGCGGTCGCGGTGCTCTGGTTCGCCGGGGACGCCAAGACCGTCGGCCTCCTGGTCGCCGCGCCCGCGGTGGGCGCCGTACTGGGCGGGCTGTTCTCCGGCTGGCTCGGCGGGATCCGCCGGCACGGCCTGGCCATCCTGATCGCGGTGGCCGCCTGGGGCGCGGCCATCGCCTCCTTCGGTCTCTCCCGGCAGCTGTGGCTCGGCCTGTTCTTCCTGGCCGTCGCCGGCTGTGCGGACACCATCTCGATGGTGTTCCGCAGCACCATGCTGCAGGCCGCGACACCGGACGCGATGCGCGGCCGGCTCCAGGGCGTCTTCATCGTCGTGGTCGCCGGCGGGCCGCGGCTGGGCGACTTCCTCGCCGGATCCATGGCCGATCTGACCTCCCCGGCCACCGCGGTGATCGGCGGCGGGCTGGCCTGCGTCCTGGTGGTGACCGGCCTGGGCCTCGGCCGCCGCGCCTTCGCCCGCTACGACGCACGGGATCCGCAGCCTTAAGGGCGCGTCAAGCGGGTCTCCCCGATCGTGCGATTCGGTCCGGTCGATCACCTCACTGATGGGCGGCGGACGGAACCCGGCCGCCGCTCCGACCGCTGGGACCTGCGCTACATCTTTTGATGCATCACCACTGCACCGTCAGGCATGCTCCGGAACACCCCGGCCGGGCAATGCGCCCGCATTCCTGAGCGACCTACCTTTGAGGCACTGCTGATCAGATTCGAGGAGACAGGTGACATGCACGTGCCTCATGCAACCGACTCCGCAGCCCAGAGCATGCACACCGAATTCCCGGAATTCCCCATGCCCCGGTCCTGCCCGATGCGAATACCCGAAAAGTACGCGCAGTTACGTGCCGAGGCGCCCATTTCCAAGGTGACTCTTCAGCACGGAAGCACCGCGTGGCTGCTGACCCGGCAGGAGGACATCCGAGAATTCCTCGTCCATCCCCAGGTGGGCACGGACCGCCTGCTCCCCGGCTCCCCCCTGCAGGTGCGGCTTCCCGTCGGGGTGCCGAAAGAACGACTCGTCGGCATGGTCGGGATGGACGGCCCGGAGCACCTCGCACGACGCCGGCTGGTTCTCCCGGAGTTCACGGTCAAGCGGATCCGGCAGATGCGGCCACGCGTCCAGGAGATCGTGGACGCATGCCTCGCGTCCACGCTCGACGCCGGCCGTACGGCGGACCTGATCGAGGCCTTCGCCGCCCCGGTGCCCTCGATGATCGCCTGTGAACTGCTGGGAGTGCCGTACGAGGACAGCGCGTTCTTCCTGGCCAAGACGGCGGTCATCCTCTCCCGCAACGCGACCCGCCCGGAGCAGGAGAACGCCTACGCCGCACTCCTCGACTATCTCGAGGTGGTGGTCTCCGACAAGGAGCGCGAACCGTCAGACGACCTGATCGGCCGGCTCATCGGCAACCTCCGTGCATCGGGCTCCTACGACCGGGACCTGGTCCTCGGCATGGCCAGACTGCTCCTCGTCGCGGGCCACGAGGCGACACCGAACATGATCGCCCTCGGCACGGTCGGCCTGCTGGAGCATCCTGACCAACTGGCGGAACTGCGGGCCGACCCAGGGCTTGTCCCGCAAGCCGTCGAGGAGTTGCTCCGCTATTTCAGCATCTCGGACCAGGCCACTTTCCGTGTCGCTCTGTCCGATATCAAGATCGGCGACGTGACGATACGGGAAGGTGACGGCGTACTCGGGCTCAACGCATCGGCCAATTGGGACAGTGAATTCTACGAGAACCCCGAAGTTCTGGACATCCATCGTGACGTGGGCCGTCATCTGGCATTCGGCTACGGCCCGCATCAATGCATCGGTCAGAACCTTGTCCGGATGAACCTGGAGGTCGTCTTCAGCACCTTGTTCGCCCGTGTTCCCGGTCTACGCCTGGCAGTTCCCGCGGCGGAACTCCCGCTGAAAAACGATCAGATCGTGTACGGGGTTCATGAACTGCCCGTCACCTGGTGACCTGGAGGACATGTCATGCGGATCACCATCGACCGGGAAGTCTGCGTCGGATCGGGACTGTGCGTGCTCATCGAGCCTGCCGTTTTCGATCAGAACGACGACGGTCTCGTCGAACTGCTCGACGAAGGCCCTCTGACGGACGCCGGCGGTACGGTCGAAGACGCTGTTCAGCGCTGCCCTGCGGCCGCCCTCGGCATCACCCCGGACTGACCGGGCACCGCTCGCCGCGGGCGGGCAGCCGAAGGATCTCCGACCGGCCTCGACGCGGCACGGCTCGGGAGGCGTCTGCCCTTGGCGGGCGGTCGTCACCCGGCCGTGGAACCGCGGGACCGGATTACCGGAGGACCAGGACAAGAAGGCCGGCACCGGGTCGGCCCGCCGGGTGTGTGCGCCGGCCGCCCGGCCGGCGTTGTGCCGCTGCGAAGATTTTCTAGGAGCACCATGACGGGGACTCAAGAAACGACTACTGCACAGACGGTGCAGCAAACTGACCGGGCGGCGCGCCCCCGGCCCGGTGCCGGGCGGAGCGCCGGACGCCTTCTGGAGGTGGTGCCGCCGCCGGGGCTCATCCTGTGCGGAATGCTCTTCCGGCAACTGGGAGCCGCACTGGCCAAGCCGTTGTTCCAGGTCACCGGGGCGTTCGGAGTGACGACGCTGCGGCTGGTCTTCTCCGCCCTGGTCCTCTCGCTCGCGTGGCGCACGTCCCTGCGGGTCGGACGGCGCGCTCTGCCCGCCGTGTTCGCCTGTGGAACGGTGCTCGCCGGCATGAACTTCGCCTTCTACCAAGCGCTGGACCGTATCCCCATGGGCGTCACCGTCGCCATCGAACTGCTGGGGCCGCTGGCTCTTGCCGTCGTGAGCTCCCGTCGCTGGTCCGATGCCGCGTGGGCACTCCTGGCCGCCGCGGGGGTGGTACTGCTCACCGAGGTCGACGGCGGCCTTTCCTGGGTCGGTGTCGCCTTCGCGTTGATCGCCGCAGGATGCTGGGTGGGGTACATCCTGCTGGGTGCGAAGCTCAGCAGCCGTACCAACGACGGCGCGGGCCTGGCCCTGGCCATGGTGTGGGGCGCACTGCTCGCTCTCCCCGTGGGCTTCGCCGACGCCGGAACCAGTCTTCTGCAGCCGCATGTGCTGGCCATCGGCTTCTGTCTCGCCCTGCTGTCCTCCGTGGTTCCCTACTCCCTGGAGTTCAGGGCCCTTCGGCAGATACCTCCGCGGGTTTTCGGAGTGCTGATGAGCCTCGAGCCGGCGATCGCTGCCCTGGTAGGTCTCGTGATCCTCTCCCAGCGGCTCGGCCCCAGCCAATGGGTGGCGTTGGGCTGTGTGGTGGCTGCGTCCCTGGGAGTGGTGACGAGGAACCGATGACTCGCCGTACAGCTTCGTACCGTCAATGAATTCCCGTGATCAGCCGCAGTTTCACGCCGGTGTGCACGGCCTCCATGCGCGATCCGACATCAAGCTTCACATAGATGTTGGAGAGATGTCGTTTCACTGTCCCTTCCGTGACGCACAGAGACGAAGCGACCTGTGCATTGCGGAATCCACTGGAGACGAGTTGCAGAATCTCTTTCTCCCGAGCCGTAAGGGGGTTCTTCGTGGGAAACCTCAATTGCTCGGCCACCCCTCTGGAGAAGGAGATGAACATGCGGTCCCCGTTGCTCACTATGGCCCGTACCGTCTCGAACAGCTCCTCACGCGTCGAGTCCTTTGAGATGCAGGCGTGCGGCCTTACGGACATCGCCCGCTCCATCAGATGCGCATCTTCATGCGGGGTCAGCATCACCAAGCGCGGGGCCACAGGCTCCTGGTGAGCCGTCCGTACGGCTCCGACTTCGGGAAGCTCGGCATCGATGAGCACAACTTCGGGGCGCTCCTTGCGAATGAGCGACAGGGCCTCGAGTCCATCGTCGGCCTGGCCCACCACCTGGATTCCCGGCTCCGCCGTACAAAGCGCAGACAACCCTTCACGGAATAGTTCGCGGCTGTCGGCGACGACTAACCTGAACTGCGCAACCACGGCTCTCGACTCCCCCGTAACAGCGACTCCGCGTGAATGCATACCCCTTGATCATCGGCTAATCTACGGCGGTTCCGGGCGGGCGTCAACGCTGGGCAGAACCGGGCCGCAGTGGCTGAAAATCAATTTCCGCTCGTTTGCGGAGCCCGAGTTCAAAACCAGAGTAATCGTGAGTTACCGCAGAAGAGAGACCGCTCCGGCGGCGGGGCGAACTCCCGCCGGGAGGAACGCGGCGGTGGCTGAGTCGCGCCCGTTCGGCCACCACCACCCTCCTGCTCCGCCCGACTCCGTGACGGACCTCACGCCTCTGCAGGGACAGAGCTTCGGCGGAGCATCGTGGACCGATTCCCGCGTGCGCGGAACACGGGGCGGGTCCGTTCCCGCGGCTCGCCGATCGCCTTGCGACCCGACAGGCGGATCGACCGGCGGGCTCACAGCGGCATATCGACGTCGCCGGTGGGGACAACGCAGCACAGGAGCGCGCAGTCGGGCTTCGGAGGCAGGGCGGGCGGCGTGGTGTAGGTGACGCTTCCGCTGCTGATGCGTTGTTGACAGAGGTGGCAGGCACCGACGCGGCAACCGGACGGGGCCGATATCCCCATTTCGTCGGCAAGGTCGAGGAGCGTTCCGTGGTCCGGTGTCCAGTGTGCCTGGCGGTGGCTGACGGTGAACGACACGCGGAACGGGCCGGGGAGCGGCGGCCCGGGAGTCTGCAGTGGAGCTCGGGGCGAGGCGAAGATCTCCTGGTGAACCGCCTTGGCGGGCAGCCCGCGGCGTATCAGGCTGTCCCGAGCGGCGTCCATGAACTCAGGGGGGCCGCAGAGGTAGGCCGTCGCACTCGGAAGGTCGAGCAGCGGAGTGGCGACGGCGCCGAGATCGGGGCGACCGGCTGTGGCGTTCCACCGGGTGAGGTCGCCTTCTTCGGGGCGGGTCAGGAACAAGCGGGCCCGCCCTTGAGGCAGCGCGGAGATCAATGCGCGGGCTTCCTCCCACAGGGCGAGCCAGCGGCCGCTGCGGGCGGTATGGCAGAGCACGAGGGGACGACCGGGGTCTTCCTCGGCTGCGGCCTGCAGAAGGGCGAGGGTCTGGGTGATTCCGATTCCGGCGCCGGCCAACAGCAGCGGCGAGCGGGAGCCGGAACCGGAGCCGGGCCCGCCGGTCAGGGACCCGTGCGGGCCGGAGACGAGCAGCGTCGCACCGAGGCGGGCGTGGCGGTGCAGCCACGGTGACATGCGTCCGTCGGGATGGCGTTTGACGCTGATGCGCAGGTCGCCGTGGTGGCTGCCGGAGATGGTGTAGCAGCGCCAGACCGGCCCTCGGTCGTCGGTGACGTGGATCCGCAGGTGCTGTCCTGGGCTGTGGGGGCCGCGAAGGTGCTGCAGCGGATCGCGCAACCAGAGGCTCGCCACATCGTCGCTCTCGGCCTCGTACCGGACGACGCGGGCAGGTCGGGGCCACTGCTCGGGCGGCAGCCCCGCTGTGGGCGGCCGAGGCCTGCCGCGGTGCCGGAAGCGGGTCAGCCGATCCCCGGTGTGCAACGCTCCGGGGGAGATGACGCGGGCCCGGACACCGCAGAAGAGATGCCCGAAGTGGGTCATCAGCGAGGCGGGAATGTTGAGGTCCACCTCGCTGGTCACGGGGTTGACGCAGGTGGCCCGGCACCGGTTGACGGGGTGCAGTACCTCGAGTTCCGCCTCGCCGAGCATGATGCGTTCGCCGGGGAGGGACATTTCCGCCCATGCGCCGAGTCCGGCCAGGTAGACGTTGCCGCGGAAGCGCAGCGGATCGACCGGTGTTCCGACCGCGTCAGCCAGTGCGTTGACGGTGTCCAGGTTGATCAGTGAGACGGTGCCCGTCCGATCGTCCCAGTAGCCCCGATCGGCGCGTACCAGCTCCGGTCCGCCATAGGGGCCGGCCGGTAGCCAGTGGCGCAGCAGCGCATCGGCTTCCCTGCGGCTCTCCGGCTGATCCAGCAGTACGGTCACCGGGCTCTGATCCGTGGGGTGCAGGGTGACGGTGGCGGTGGTGTCGTCGAAGGCGGCTCTCAGCCTAAGGAGGTCATGGTGGGTGGTCAGCCGGGCGAAGGTTTCGGTGGGAGCCCATTGTCCCGCGCGGGGCAATGGGCTCTGCCCGTTGGCGATGGCCAGCACGCGGTCACCCGGCAGTCCGAGCCCCGGGCGCAGCCAGGCGCTGGTGATGTCCTGCCCGGCGCAGCCCTTGACCGGATACCGGACCAGCCGTCGCACGTGCACTTCGTTCACCGGATGCCGTTCCCCTTCCCTCGACGCTGGGCTTTGCCCGCCGGCCGGGCCCATCCGCACGGGTCACGTCCGATCGGCATCAGCCTGCGCCCGCACGCCTTCGATGTCTACGGAAGAGCCGCTTTCGGGGCGCGATGCGGGCTCGATGCGGCGCCCCCCACGGCCGGATTCCATCGGCGCGTGTCGCAGCCGATGCGTGTCGTCGCGGCCCGTTACCCACTGGAGTCCCGCAGGCGTGCCTTGGTGCAAAGCCGCAAGGTGGCAGGACGGGGCGGCAGCCCTGTGATCCGGTGTCAAGTTGTCCTGGTCTGTGCGGCGTTCGGTGGGCGCCGGACGTTCGGAGCTTCGCGTCCATGGGCCCGCGGATGCGCGCGGGCACCATGCTGCGCGAACCGCTGGTGGAACCGCAGGCCGGTCGAACTGCCGTCGGCCGAACCGCCGCCCACCGGACCGCCGTCGGCCGAACCCGAGCCGGCAGGGCACCGGGGTGGCCTGCCACCCCGGGCACCTCATCTCCCGCGCACCGCGGCCGCTGTCAGTAACGGGTGATGACGGTTGGCCCGTACGCCGTGCCGAGGGCGATGTGCGGGTGGGCGGACGGACGGATCCAGGCCAGGATCCGTGCCATTGCCCCGGCCGGTACGGAGACACAGCCGGCCGTGGCGCCCTTCCCGTTGACATGGAGGAAGATGCCGGCGCCGCGGCCGTGCGCCGGACGGTGATAGTTGAAGCCGATGACCAGGGCCCGGGCGTACTGCGTGGGATAGTCCGCCAGCCGTTCGGACTCGCCCGCCGCGCAGTCCGGCGGCAGCGGCGCCACCCAGCGGTTGTAGGAGGCGGAGGCATTGTCCTCGCACCACCAGGAGTCCGCGCCCACTCGGCGGTACGGCACGGCGGTGCCGGGCGGGGGCGGAGCGGTCCCGAAGCCGAACGGCAGGTCGTAGAGCCCGGTCGGGGTGGTCGACGTGCCCTGCACCCGGCTGCTGCCCTCGGCCAGCCCGTTGGCTCCGAAGCGGGCCGGCGCCCAACCCGCCTGCCCCCAGCGGCCGTTGTGCCGCTGCCACCACCGCACGGTCCCGGTGGTGGCGCGCGTCGTGGGCGCACGGGCGGTGATCAGCTGCTCGCCGCCGCCGGTGTCGGCCATGAGGTCGGGTAGGGGGACGCGGCGGTCGGGAAGGGGGATGTGGCGGCCGGGAGCGGCTGCGGACGCGCCGGCCGCCGCCGGGGCGGGCACGGCGAGCGCGAGCAGCGCCAGGGTGACCGCGGACAGCGAGGCCGAGGCCCGGCCCCGGACCGTGCCCCGGGCCGTGACCCGGGCTGTGCCCCGCACCGCGGCCCACCCCGTCCGGGCCCTCCGCTCCGTTCGCACCGCCGGGGCCGTCAGTACCCTCCGCACCCTCCCCGCTGTCCGCACCCACCTCACTGTCCGCACTCTCCGCACCGCCCGGAGCGCGCGCCCGGCTACGGCCCTGTTCCCGGCTACGGCCGTCCTGCCGGTCACGGCGGCCCTACCGGCCATCACCAGGCGCATCGTCCTCGTACGCAGCATCACGGGCATGAGCGCAATCTAGGGGGTGTCTCCCCGACCATGCCGGGCTCGCGGGGGCTGGCACGCACTCCCCCACGCCTGAACGGCGCGGGGGGACCCCCATCCGTGTTGTCGTCACTCTTCCCCAAGCTCTCGGCTCCGCTCGAGCAGGGGAGACCCCAACCGCTCCGCGTCGACTCCCTCCTCCGCCTTGCGATCGCGCTCGGCATCCGGTGGCTGATGTGGAGCCGAGACGGAGAGAGCGCAGCGAACGAAGTGCACCAGCCCCCGCTCCCTGATCCGGCCTGATCGGGGAGACACCCCCTAGAACGCGACCGGCCCGCCCGGCGCCGTCCGATCAGGTCACATACGCCGCCCCCGGGCCGTGCGCAACCCGTCCGCGGCAATCCGCCGTGCGCGGGGGCCATGGACGGGCGAAACTCGGGTACGGGGGCTCATGTGCCACTAGCCGTCTCAGTCTGGAGGCCCACCGTGCAGCGGCAACCGCATACGCGCAGTGAGCGCACGCTCGACCGCGATCCGCAGCCCACGCCCCCGGATCCGGGAGGCCCGCCGCCCGTCCCGGACCCGCTTCCCGGCCCACCGAGCCCGCCTGGGCAACCGGATCCCATTCCGCCGGAACCGTCGCCGATACCCCGTCCGCCCGGACCCGATCCCGATCCGGTCCCGGAGCCGTCACCGGAGCCTTCGCCCCTCTCCTAGGCCGTGGCCGCTCTCCTAGGAGGGCCGCCCGGACCCGTCGCCCTCTCCACCGGGGGTATCCCGCTCCCGCACCCACCAAGGAGGTGCTGATCATGGCCATCGCCACGGTCAACCCGGCCACCGGCGAGACCCTGAAGACCTTCGACGCCCTCAACGGGGGTGAGATCGAAGATCACCTGGTCCGGGCGGACCAGGCCTTCCAGGAGCACCGCACCACCAGCTTCGGCTACCGCAGGGAGCGGATGCTCGCGGCCGCCGACCTGCTCGATGCCGACCAGGACGGCATCGCCCGCACCATGACCACCGAGATGGGCAAACCGCTGGCCCAGGCGCGCGCGGAGGCGGCGAAGTGCGCCAAGACCATGCGCTGGTACGCCCACCACGCCGAGGCACTGCTCGCCGACGAGCACCCCGATCCGGCCGATGTCAGCGACTCCGGCGCGATCCGTGCCGTGGTGCGCTACCGCCCCCTCGGCCCCGTCCTCGCGGTGATGCCCTGGAACTTCCCGCTCTGGCAGGTCGTACGGTTCGCCGCGCCCGCCCTGATGGCGGGCAACACCGGGCTGCTCAAGCACGCCTCGAACGTGCCGCAGACCGCGCTCTACCTGGAGGAGCTGTTCCGCCGCGCCGGTTTCCCCGAGGGCTGTTTCCAGACCCTGCTGGTCGGCTCCGGGGCGGTCGAGGACATCCTGCGCGACCCGAGGGTGGTCGCCGCCACGCTGACCGGCAGTGAGCCGGCCGGCCGCGCGGTGGCGTCCATCGCCGGTGACGAGGTCAAGAAGACCGTCCTCGAACTCGGCGGCAGCGACCCGTTCCTCGTGCTGCCCTCCGCCGACCTCGACAAGGCGGTCCGCGTCGCGGTCACCGCCCGCGTCCAGAACAACGGACAGTCGTGTATCGCGGCCAAGCGGTTCCTGGTGCACCAGGACATCTACGACACCTTCGCCGAGCGGTTCACCGCCCGCATGGCCGCGCTGACCGTCGGCGACCCGATGGACGAGCAGACCGACGTCGGACCGCTCTCCAGCGAGCAGGGCCGCTCCGACCTGGAGGAGCTTGTCGACGACGCGGTCCACCAGGGCGCCACCGCACTGTGCGGCGGCCGGCGGCCGCCCGAGCACAGCGCGGGCTGGTTCTACGAGCCGACGGTGCTGTCCGGCATCACCGAGGGGATGCGTATCCACCGCGAGGAGGCGTTCGGCCCGGTCGCCACGCTCTACCGCGTCGCCGACCTCGACGAGGCGGTGCGCCTCGCCAACGACACCCCGTTCGGGCTCAGTTCCAACGCCTGGACCAGGGACCCCGAGGAACAGCAGCGCCTCGCCCGCGATATCGAGGCCGGCGGTGTCTTCTTCAACGGGATGACCGCCTCCCACCCGGGCCTCCCCTTCGGAGGGGCCAAACGCTCCGGCTACGGGCGGGAGCTGTCCGGGCACGGCATCCGGGAGTTCTGCAATATGACGACGCTCTGGTACGGGCCGGAGGAGTGAGCCGGTGCCGGAGGAGCGGGCCGGCGCCGCGACCTGAGTCGGAAACCCGGTCCGGCGTCGGAGAACTGAGCCGGTGTCGGGAGGCCGAGTCAGGAGCCCGGGCCGGCGCCGCGCATCAGGAGCCCGGGCCGGTGCCGCGAACCTGAGCCGGTGACAGAAGACCGAGCCGGGTGGCGGAAACGGTCGCCCCGGGAGGGCGCAGGCGCCGGAGCGGTTTGCGTCATGGACGTGAAGGTGTACGTTCCGGTCAGGTCGAGTCGGCCAACGGCCAGGTTGGTCGGCTCGGCCACTGCCGGGCCGCGACGTGGGAGCCCATTCCCCGGACCCAACAGCTCAGTTGATGTGCCGTCATCGATCCTGAATGCGGACATGTTCCCTGGGCGAACGCCACCCCTCGCCGGACCGGACGTTCACCACACCGCAGCCCGGGCCTTGACCACACCGCACACCGCAGCCCGGACGTTCACCACACCGCCTCCTGGCCGTCCGGTACCGCGAATTCACACCACAGCGCCTTGCCCGCGCCCCGCGGTTCGGCGCCCCAGTCGTCCGCCAGCGCCTCGACCAGCATCAACCCGCGCCCGGAGGTGGCGGTCTCGCCGGGACTGCGCCGCCGCGGCCACCGGCTGGAACGGTCCTCGACCTCCAGCCGGATCCGGCGCGGCGTGCCCGGCAGCAGTTCCATGGAGACCAGGGCGCCGCTCTCGGTGTGCGTCAGCGCGTTGGCGATCAGCTCGGAGGCGGCGACCTCGATGTTGTGCATGACGGTGCCCGCCCGCCACTGGTCCAGCGTACGGCGCAGCGCGGAGCGGACCTCCGCGGTGCCCGACGGGTCGGCCTGATGGACGTGCAGCCGCAGCCGCGGGGTGGCGACGACGCCGGAACCGGGCAGCCGGTGCAGCAGCAGGAGGGCCATATCGTCCTCCGAGCCGGGGTCGGCCCACAGATGGTCCGAGAGCCGGTCGGCAAGCGCCTCCAGATCCGTGGGCCCGGTGCGGACCGCCGCGGACAGCGCGTCGATACCGCGGGAGATGTCCTGGCCCGGTTGTTCGACCAGGCCGTCGGTGCACAGCAGCAGTGTCGAGCCGGGCTCCAGGAACAGCTGGGTCTCCGGGAAGTGGTCGTGCCCGAAGACCGTGGCCAGACCGAGCGGCAGCCCACCGCGGACCTCGGGCCAGTCGATGTGCCGGGAGCTGTTGCTGATCAGCGGGCCGAGGTGGCCGGCCCGGGCGAGGTGCAGCGCTCCCGATTCCATATCGGCCTGGATATACGTGCAGGTCGCGAACCGCTCGGTGTCCAGCTCCGCCAGGAACCGGGAGGCCCGAACCAGCACGGTCTCCGGTGAGTGTCCCTCACTGGCGTAGGCCCGCAGGGCGATGCGCAGCTGGCCCATCACGGCGGCTGCATGGGTGTCATGGCCCTGTACGTCGCCCACCACCAGCCCGGTCCGCCCCTGGGGCAGGGCGATCACGTCGTACCAGTCGCCGCCGATGTCCCGCCCGACGCTCGCCGGGTGGTAGCGGACGGTGACCGCGCCGCCCTCGATGGGCGGGAGCCGGCGCGGCAGCATCGTCGCCTGCAGCCCCGTCGCGAACTCCCGCTCCTGGTCGAAGAGGGTCGCCCGCTGCACCGACTGCGCGACGACACCGGCCAGCGCCAGCGCCAGGTTCCTGGCCTCCGGCGACCGCACCGCCGGCTCGGCGTTGAACAGTCCCAGCGCCCCGATGACGGTGTCCTGGGCGATCAGCGGCAGGAACGCCGCGCTGCCCGTCGGCAGCACCCTGGTGTACGGGCGCAGCCGCGGGTAGCGGGCGATCAGCTCGCCGCGGGTGCTGAGGAAGATGGGACGCCGCGAGCGCGCCGCGTCCGCCAGCGGGAGGGTGTCGTCGAGCCGCGAGGTCATCATGTTGTCGGGCACGTCGCCCTCCAGCCCGGCGGTGGCGATGACCTCGAACCGGTCGTTCGCGACCAGGCCGAGGACCAGCCCGTCCGCGCCGAACCGCCGGGCGCCGCCGGTTCCGGTGAGCACCCGGGTCACGTCCTTGACCGACAGCGCACGGGCCAGTGCGGCGGTGGTCTGCTGCACCATCACCGTCTGCCGCTGCCGCTCCTGCTGGAGCGAGCGCAGCAGTGCGGAGTCCGCCAGCTCGCTGGTCGCCTCCCGCACGATGCCGATGACCCGGTACGGCACCCCGTCGGCGGTGTGCAGAATCCGGCCCTGGGAGTGTGTCCAGCGCTGGGTGCCGTCGCGGCACCGGACCCGGAAGTAGGCGCCGTACGACGAGTGACCGTCCAGCAGTGCCTGGGAAAGTGCCTCGTCCAGGCGGCGGCCCTCCGCCGGCGGCACCCGCTTGACCAGGGACGCCGGCGCGCCGTCGTATTCGTCCGGGCGCAGATCGAAGACGTCCATGGCACCGGGGTCCAGATTCATGTAGCCGCGGTCCAGGTCCCAGTCGAAGGTGCCCATCCGGTTGAGCGAGAGCCGTTGGCGCAGTCCGATCGGCTCATGGTCCGACACCCCGGAGGCGTCCTCCTCGACGAGGCGCCAGTCCCGGTCGGTCCGGGGGTCGTAGCCCTCGTCGAACGGGTGCGGAGGGACGTCGGTCATGGCGTGCCACGCCTGGGGGCCGGGGGGCGCAGAACTTCCGCACGCACGCGTCGCAGAAGCTCCATACGCACGCGGCGCAGAACCTCCGCACGCACGCGCCCGCGGCATCGGCGTATCGCGGCAGTGGCCGGCGGCACCGGGCCGAGCCTGCCTCGTGCCCACGGTCGCGGGCCGTTGACCGGGGCCGATATCCACCGGAACGCGGCCATGCGCTCACCCTAGGCGCGCGCCGGAGGGCCCGCATGTCCGGTGCTCCGGATGCCGTCCGGGGGGAGGGGAGAGGGGTGAACGCGCGGGTGGGGACAGTGTGCCGGCACCCCCGTTCGGTGTCCGCCGCCGTCGGTCCCGGCCCCGCCGTCCGGTCCCGTTCACAGCCGCCGTCCGGCCCCGCGCGGCCGTCCTCCGGTCCCGCAGGGTGAGCCGTCCCGGGCGCGCATCACCCCGGCCCGGGACGGCCTCCGCCCTCAGGCGTGTGCCGGTACCGCCGCGACCGGCCGGGTCTGCCGGGCGCGGTGCCGCAGCGTGGCCTTCCGCGTGGCCACATCGACCGTGTACGCATCGATGGTCAGCCGCGCGCCGGACACCTTCAGCACCATGAATCCGTGGTCGGAGAAGTTCTGCCAGGCAGCCGGGTTGTGGAAGTGCGCCGTGCCGCCCTCCGTCTTGGCCGACGCACCGCACACCACCTGCCGGGTGCCGCCCGTACGGGCCGTCGGCTCCAGGATCTGCAGCGTGTGGTCGTGGCCGGACAGAATCAGATCGGCCCGTCCGCACACCACCTTCTCGTACATGTCCTTGAGATGGACACCGCTGGTGTAGTTCCCGATCTCGAAACCGTCGTACGAACCGGCGCTGCCGTGCTTGCCGTTGTTGAGGTACGGGTGGTGCCCGATCACCACCTTCCAGCGGGCCCGCGAGGCGCGCAGCGCACCGTCCAGCCAGCTTCGCTGCTCGCGCATGTACGGCCCGTCCCAGCGGTAGTGCGGGTCGAGCTGGGCGACGTACGACGACCAGGGGATGGTGTCGATGGCAAAGAACTCCACCAGCGGATCGGCGGCCGGCAGCGGCACGCTGTAGTAGCGGCTCGGCATGTACCAGCGCCGTGAGGTGGCGGCATAGGCGACCTCGCGGTCACCGCGCGACGGGTCGCCGCCGCTGCCGGGGATCAGCCCCGAGCAGTCGTGGTTGCCCAGCACCATCAGCCAGGGCACATCGATGCCGCCGTTCGGCTTCTCGAACTTGTCCTGGAACTCGGAATCGTCAGCGGACTCCGGGCCGTTCTCGTAAATATTGTCGCCGAGTCCCACCGCGAGGCCGATGCCCTCGGTCTTGCAGATATCCCGCGCGGCGGCCGCCACCGCATACTGCGCCTCGTCCCCTGTTCCCGCATCACCGGTCACCAGAATCGCGAAATCGCCGTCACCATTGGGGTGTTCGGGGAACGGAAAGGCCCCGGGGGCCTGGTGGCGGGGCGCGGCGGACGCGGGCGACTGGGCCGGCGACGGCAGCACCGTGAGCGCCGCACCGGCCATCGCACCGCCCAGCAGGGTCCGCCGGTTCACCCACTGCGGAACGCGTCCCGTCGTACGCATCGGCGGTTCCCCGGCCGTCGTCGCCGAGCCGGTCCGCAGCCACTCCCGCTCGGTCATGTCCGCCTGCGGCGGGATCATTTCGTCTTCACACATGCCTGGTTTTCTTTCACAGTCGGCAGAGGTGATGGTGACGAAATGATGAAGCAGAGGTGGACGTATGGCGATCACGGATCACGCCCCTACGCGCCGGTAACAAAGCGTATTCCAGGGGTCATCAGGCGGTGAGCGGAACGCCGAACCAGAAGGCGGGGGCGTGCACTCAGCCGCTGTGACGGGGGACGCCCGGGCCCCGCCCGGCAGGGCAGGCTCAGCGCAACATCACGAGTTCGGCATCACGAGTTCAACATCACGGGTTCACCAGGCGACGGAGCGTCCGGCCCAGGTGGCGGACGTACCGGTGCTGGAACACGGGCACCAGCGGGCCGGCGAGCCGGGTGACTGCCTTGGCGGGCCGGCTGAAGGCGGTCACGGTGAACCACACCGCACCGTCGGGGCGCAGCTCGGCGACGAACGCCTCCTCGCCGCACATGGGGTGCCCCTTCCTCGCCCCGTATCCGAAGCCGATCCGGTCCTCCTCGGCGACCGTCCACACCACGGCGCACGGCGCCCGCAGCCGGAACGGGCCGACGCCCAGCGACACCTCGACGTCCACCCCAGGCGCGGCCCGCGGGGCATCGGACCGGATCCGGGCGCCGGCCGCGCGATGCATCCGGAAGGTGGTGATCGCCTCGCCCGCCGCGGCCAGCACTGCCGGACCGTGGCCGATCGGCAGCTCCTCGTGGAGGTGGTGGTAGCCGGGCGGCAGAGGAGTACGCCGAGTGCCGCCCTCCTCGGGATAGTTCAATCCGGTCATGGCATGCGCTCCTCGGGGCGGGCGGCTGTGGGCGGGGGAGGCGAAGGCAATGGTTAGGAGGAGACCGTAAGCCAGACGGCTACGCGGAGACCGTAAGCGACCAGCAGCCCCGCTCACGGTCGCCGTTCCCGTCCGTTCAGCCCCCCAGCCCCCCGTCCGGCGCCCCGTGCCGCCCCGCTCCCGCGGTGAACCGGGCCGCGCCCGTCATCGACTCGGCCAGTACCGCCTGGCCGTGGCGGAGTTCCGCGGCCATGGCCGACTGTTCGTCCCGGCCCTCCTGGTCCAGGAGGGAGGCGCGGTCGCTGCGCAGACAGGCCTGCGGGAAGCGGGCGATCTCCGCCGCCAGCAGTTCCGCCTCCGCGCGGGCCGTCCCGGTGGGCACCACGCGGTGGACGAGGCCGATGTCCAGCGCCTCGGCGGCCGGGACCGGGCGCCCCGTCAGCACCAGGTCCATGGCCCGGCTCGCGCCGATCAGCCGGGGCAGCCGCACCGTGCCGCCGTCGATCAGGGGTACTCCCCAGCGCCGGCAGAACACCCCGAAGACGGCGTCCTCCTCGGCCACCCGGAGATCGCACCACAGTGCCAGCTCCAGGCCGCCGGCCACCGCATGACCGGCGACCGCCGCGATCACCGGCTTGCCGAGCCGCATCCGGGTCGGCCCCATCGGCCCGTCCCCGTCCGGGGCCACACGGTTGCCGCGCTCGGTGCCGACCGCCTTGAGGTCGGCGCCGGAGCAGAACGTCCCGCCCTCGCCCCACAGCACCGCTACCCGTGCGCCGTCGTCTTCGTCGAACTCCCGGAAGGCATCGGCGAGTCGGTCGGCCGTCGCGCCGTCCACGGCGTTGCGCGACGCGGGCCGGGAGAGCACCACCGTCGTCACCGGTCCGGCGCGCTCCACCCGTACGGACATCAGGCCCCGCTCCCGGCCGCGGCCGCATCCGGCGTTGCCGACCGGGTGCGCTCCAGGATCGCGGTCAGGTCGGCGCCGGCCGGCAGGGTGCCGAAGGCATTGCCCCACTCCCCGTCGAGCCGCGAGGCGCAGAACGCATCGGCCACCGCCGGGTGGCTGTACCGCACCAGCAGCGACCCCTGCAGCACCAGTGCCATCCGCTCCGCCAGCGACCGCGCCATCAGCTGCGCCCGCTCCGGATCGGTGAGCCCGCCGAGCATCTTGCGGACCCCGGCCACCGCCGCGTCCAGCCTGCGGTCCGCGCCGGCCGCGGTCTCCACCTCCGCGAAGAACGCGTCCAGCGCCGCCGGTTCCTTGCCCAGCGCCCGCAGTACATCGAGCGCGGCGACGTTCCCCGAGCCCTCCCAGATGGACAGCAGCGGCGCCTCCCGGTAGAGCCGCGGCATGCCGGAGTCCTCGACGTAGCCGTTGCCGCCCAGGCACTCCAGCGCCTCTGCGGCATGGGTGCTGCCCCGCTTGCAGACCCAGTACTTCCCGGCCGCCAGCGCCAGGCGGCGCAGCGCCGTCTCGCCGGCGTCCCCGGCCAGCGACCGGTCCACCGCCGTCGCCAGCCGCATCCCCAGCACGGTCGCCGCCTCCGACTCGACCGCCAGGTCGGCGAGCACCGAGCGCATCAGCGGCTGCCGGTCCAGTTCCCGTCCGAAGGCCTGCCGGTGCGCGGTGTGGTGCAGCGCCTGCCGCAGCCCCGCCCGCATCCCGGCGGCCGACCCCAGCACACAGTCCAGCCGGGTCATGTTCACCATCTCGACGATGGTCCGCACCCCGCGGCCCGGTTCACCGACCGGCCAGGCCACCGCCTCGTCGTACTCGATCTCGGAGGACGCATTGGAACGGTTGCCCAGTTTGTCCTTGAGGCGCATCAACCGCATGCCGTTGAGCGTGCCGTCCGGCAGCACCCTCGGGACCAGGAAGCAGCCGAGACCCTCCGCGGTCTGCGCCAGCGCCAGGAAGACATCGCTCATCGGCGCCGAGGTGAACCATTTGTGACCGGTGAGGCGGTAGGTGCCGTCGCCGGCCGGGACGGCGCGGGTGGTGTTGGCCCGTACGTCGGAGCCGCCCTGCTTCTCCGTCATCGACATGCCGGCGATCAGGCCCGACTTGGTCAGCGGCGCCCGCAGCCCGAAGTCGTAGCTGCGGGCGGCGAGCAGCGGCTCGTACTGCGCGGCGAGCTCCGGGGCGGCGCGCAGGGCGGGGACGGCGGCGTACGTCATCGAGACCGGGCAGCCGTGCCCCGCCTCGGCCTGCGACCAGACGTAGAACTTCGCGGCGCGCACCAGATGCGCCCCGGGGCGGTCGTCGGCCCAGGGTGCGGCATGCAGACCGTGCTCCACCGCGACGGTCATCAGCTGATGCCAGGCGGGGTGGAAGGCGACCTCGTCGATGCGGTGCCCGAAGCGGTCGTGGGTGTGCAGCCGGGGCGGCTGCTCCTCCGCCCAGCGTGCCTGGTCCTGGACAGCGGCGGAACCGGCCAGCGCGCCGAGCTCGGCCACTTCCCGGGTGCCCCACTCGGCGCCGTCCCGGACCAGCGCCTCCCTCAGGGCCGGTTCGTCCGCCGTGCTGAAACCGGTCAGCGGCGGGGCCTGATTCACGACTTCATGAGTGACGGTCATACCTTGACGTTACAGAATCAGAACAGCCGAGGGAAGATTGTAAGACGCACGGTGTCATGTGCGGGTTGGTGTGCGCTCATCGACGAGGGCCATGCGCTGACCTGCGAAAGGCTGTTCTGGCGCCCTGCGTCGCTAGAATTTCCTGCACATATGAACGACGACGACACCGGCACCCCCGACGACACCGGCACCCCCGACGGCACCGGCACCCCCGACGGCACCGGTACCTCCGACGCCACCGAGGCCGCCGCCCTGGCACTGCGGCCGCTCACCGCACGTTCGATCGTGCTGAGCACGCTCCTCGGTCACCACCCGCCACGGCTGCCCGCGCGCGCCCTGGTGCGGGTGGGCGAGTTGTTCGGTATCGCCGAGGGCACCGTCCGGGTCGCGCTCTCCCGCATGGTGGCCGCCGGCGACCTGCGGCAGGACGACGGCTCCTATGCCCTCACCACCCGCCTCCTGGCGCGCCAGGCCCGGCAGGACGAGAGCCGTTCGCCGAGGACCCGGCCCTGGAGCGGGGAGTGGGAGATCGCCGTGGTCGCCACGGCGGAGGGCCGGCCGCCGGCCGAACGCACCGCGCTGCGCCAGGCCATGGCGGCGCTGCGGCTGGCCGAACTCCGCGAGGGCAGCTGGCTGCGCCCCGCCAACCTCGACCGGCCCCGCCCCGCCGTCGTCACCGAGCAGTGCACCTGGCTCACCGGCGCCCCGGACGGCGACCCGGCCGCGCTCGCCGAGCGGCTGTGGGACCTGACCGGATGGGCACGCCGCGCCCGCGCCCTGGCCTTGGCACTGGACCGCGCCGACGCCCCCGCCGACCGTTTCACCGTCGCCGCGGCCGCACTCCGCCATCTCCTCTCCGACCCCCTGCTCCCCGCCGAGCTCCTGCCCAAGGCCTGGCCCGGTGACCGGCTCCGCCGCCGGTACGCGGCGTTCGAGACCGATCTGCGCGATCTGCTGCGGCAGTACCTGGCCGGCTAGGGAGAGTCCTGTGCATCAGTCCGCCCCGGCTCCCCGGCGATCGCCTCATGACGTGCCGCCCTGCTGCCCGGGCCGCGCGGAGTTGTGTGCGGAGTGTGCAGCGCGGCCGGCCCGGGCGAGGTGCCGTCGTGACCCCCGCGAGCTGCGATTGCGAGCGAATCGGAGTCAGTACTTTTACCAATGTTTACCTGCCGGACACCATAGTTGGGCCTACTGAGGCCCACTTGTCAGACAACCCATCGGACAGGTGCTCACCCCCCACGTGCATCCCCTGTGTGGCCCCGCATGAATCCCCCTCAACCCTCTGCGCGTACCCCTGGAGAGATCGTGACCGTGTTCCCGCCGAGGACTGCCGTCCTCACCGGCGTCCTCGCCATACCCGCCGCACTCGCCCTCAGCGCATGTGGCGCGGCCTCTGACGCGAACAACGCCGACGGAAAGAACGCGGCCACCGCGACCACGGCCGAAGCCCTCGGCGGCATCGACGCCCTGGCCGAGGCGGCCAAGAAAGAAGGCACCCTGCATGCGATCGCGCTGCCCCGCGACTGGGCCAACTACGGCGCCCTGATCGACGGCTTCACCAAGAAGTACGGCATCAAGGTCGAGGTCGAGAACCCGAAGGGGGCCAGCCAGGACGAGATCAAGGCGGTCACCTCGCGCAAGGACAAGGACAGCGCGCCCGACGTCCTCGACCTCGGCAGCTCCTTCGCGCAGAGCGCCGCCCAGGACGGGCTGCTCGCGCCGTACATGGTCGCCGGATTCGCCGACATCCCCGACGTCCAGCGGGACTCGATCGGCCGCTGGGCGAACGACTACGGCGGCTATGTCTCCTTCGGCTGCGACGCCAAGCAGGTGCAGACCTGCCCGACCAAGTTCAAGGATCTGCTCCAGCCGCAGTACAAGGGGAAGGTCGCGCTCAATGGCGACCCGACCACTGCAGGTTCGGCCTTCGGCGCCGTGTACGCGGCCGCCCTCGCCCGCGGCGGCTCCTTCGATGACATCCAGCCCGGCATCGACTTCTTCACCAAACTGAAGAAGGACGGCATTCTCGCACCCGTGAAGTCCACCGCGGCCACCATCGCGAAGGGCCGCACGCCGATCAGCATCGACTGGGACTACCTCAACGCCGGCTACACCGACGCGTTCAAGTCCAAGGGCCTCGACTGGAGGGTCACGGTCCCCACGGACGGCAAGTTCTCCCAGTACTACTCGCAGGCCATCAACAAGGACGCGCCGCACCCCGCGGCCGCGCGCCTGTGGCTGGAGTACCTCTACAGTCCCGAGGGCCAGAACCTCAGACTCAAGGGGTTTGCCCGCCCGGCGCTGATGGACGCCATGAAGAAGGCCGGCAAGCTCGACAAGTCCGCGGCGGCGAAGCTGCCGAAGGTCTCCGGTACGCCGGACTTCCCGACCGAGACCCAGCAGAGCAATGCCAAGCTCGCCATCACCCAGAGCTGGGGCGGCGGCGCTTCCCAGTAGCCGCGACGCGCGCCCGGACCGGCGTGGTGCCGGCCGCTTCCGGTCGGCGGCGGCACCGCGCGGCCGGTCGGCCGGCCCGTTTCCCCCGGCCGCGCAGTTCCGGCAACGGGGTGCCGCGTGGCGCCGTGATCCGCCCTCACAGCGGCAGGACGCAGACAGGGACGGGAGCCGCGAACGGCGCGTCCGTGCGGTGGAGCGACCCGGTCCGGGCATCCACCGAGAACACCGTCACCGACCCGGACTTCTGGTTCGCCGCGAACAGCCACCGCTGATCCGGCGAAAAGGCGATCTGCCGCGGGAAGTCCCCGCCCACCGGCACGGTGTCCAGCAGCCGCAGCCGTGCCCCGGCCGCTTCCACGGCATAGCGGGTGAGGCTGTTGTGACCGCGATTGGCGAGAAAGGCGAAGCCGCCGCCGCGGGTGACCAGGAGCTGCGCCGGATAGCTGGTGCCCGGGCCGGTCCCCGTGGACTGCGGCGCACCGGGCGTCAGCCGCCCGGTTCTCCCGTCGTAGCGGCAGACCACGACCGTGTTGTCGACCTCGTTCGCCAGATAGGCGAAGGCGCCCGACGGGTGGAACGTCAGATGCCGGGGGCCGGCGCCGGGCCGCAGCGACGTATACGACACCTGGGTGAGCTCTCCGGCCGACTCGTCCAGCCGGTAGGTGTAGACGGTGTCATTGCCGAGATCGACGGCCAGTACGTGCCGGCCGTCCGGGGCGGTGATGATCTGGTGGGCATGCGGCCCGTCCTGGCCGGGACCGGGCGGCGGTCCGGTGTGGGTGACCAGATCCGTGCGCGCGCCCAGGGAGCCGGTGGCGCGGTCGACCGGATGCACGGCGACGCTGCCGGAGAGGTAGTTGGCGCTGAGCAGCCAGCGGCCGCCGGGGTGCACCGACAGATGACAGGGACCGGCGCCGCCGGTGGACCGGGTGCCCAGCACCGTGGGCGGTCCGTCCGGCCTCAGCGTCATCGCGGTCACCTCGCCCCGCTCCTGCTCGTTGACGGCGTAGAGGGTGCGGCCGGACGGGGCCAGTGCGAGGTAGGAGGGGTCGGCGACCCCCTCGACGGCACCGGTGCCGGTGATCCGGCCGGTCACGGTGTCGTACGTACCGAGTCCGACCCCGGCCCCGCCGCCCGCGGCGGAGGTGTACGTCCCCAGGAAGAGCGGCCGGACCCGGCGCCGGCGGTGCCCGGCGGCGTGGTGGGTGGCGTGCCCGGGCGCCGGATCCTCCGCCGTCAGCAGGCCCGCCCCACCTGCCCCGCCCGCCGCGGCCAGCCCCGCCGCGATGCCGAGGAACCGTCTGCGGTCGGTGCGGTTGCTCCCTGTCCCGGTCTGCGTTCCCGTGCGCGCTGCGCTCATGCCACACCTCGGTGCTCGGCGGTCGGTGGTCCGTGATCGGGTGGTCGTGGCAGCAGGGTGGCCCGCCCTCGCCGCTGCGGCAAGTGACGCCGCCCGAGTGGCGTGGCGTACCACGCCATGGCGGTACCCCACCGGCCGGGGTGACCCTGACCTCCCCCTACATCCTCATGATGACCATGACCCCTGCCGTAGCACTCCAGTCGTACGGCATAACCCATACGCGGACTGATTCGCCGCGCCTTCATGGCTCGTAGGTTGTTGATCAAGGCACAAAGATGATCGAGAGGCCACGGGTATCTATGTACGGCAAGGCATTCGCCCCGGAATACCAGGGCGAGTTGGGAACGGCACTGGGCGTGAACTCCTCTTACGAGGAGGTGCTGACGAAGGCGAGCCGCGCGCATGCCGAAGCCGGCACGGCGCTGGAGCGGTCCCGGGCCGCGCTCGCGGTCGCCGAGGCGAACCGGCGGCTCGGCCGGGTGGCGCAGGCGGGTGAGGCCTGGCGGGAGAGCTACCGCAGTGCCCGTGGAGCCGGTGACCCTGGTGCCATGGCCTGGGCGCTGTGGAGCGGTGGCACCCTGGCCCGCCAGTGCGGCTCCCTGCCGCTCGCCCGCCGGCTGCTCACCCATGCCGTGGCGCTGGCCGACGGCAGCGGCGACCGCCTCGCCCACGGCTACTCGCTCGCCGGCCTCGCCGAGACCGGCCGCATACAAGGCGACTACGAAGCGGTCGCCGAGCTCCACGAGCAGTTGCTCGCCCAGGGCCGGGCGCACGGCGAGGCCCGGCACATGGTCTGGGCGATGTCCGGCATAGCCCAGATGCACCGCAACACCGGCGGCTACGACAAGGCCCTGGAGCTGTTCGAGGAGTCCGCCCGTATCGCCGCCGAGGCCGATGACTTCCGCGGGCGCGCCTGGTCGCTGCGGGGCGTCGCCGATGTCCTGTCCGTCCAGGGCGAGACGGAGCGGGCGCTGACGCTGCTGTCCGAGGCGGAGACCATCTGCCGCACCATGGACCTGGCCAGCGCGCTCGCCTACAACCACAAGATGCGCGCCAATGTGTTCTACCGGGCGGGCCGTTACGAGTCCGCGCGCGAGACGTACACCCGCTCGCTGCGGGAGTTCCGCGAGATGCAGGAGCCCCGCGGGGTGGCGCTCTCCCGGCTCGGTCTGGCCAAGTCCCGCGCCCGCCTCGGCCGCGACCGGGACGAGACCCTGGTCGAACTCGCCGCCCTGGAAGGGGACTTCACCCGCATCGGACTGCGCCACGCCCGCGATATGGTCATCGCCTTCCGTGCAGAGCTGACCGCGCAACCGGCGCCAGAAACTCCCGCTCCTCGGTGCGATGCCACCACTCCCGGGTCTCCCGCAGTTCCCGCCAGGTCGTGAAGCGGTAACGGAAGACCCGGGCCCTGATCCGGGCCGGCGGCAGATCCGGGAACGGATTGCGGTGCAACAGCCGCAGCGTGTCCCGGTCGTTCTCCAGCAGCCGGGCGATGAACGGGACGAACCACGACCGGGCATAGGCCGGTGACAGCGCGGCGAACCACATCAGCCAGTCCAGCCGGAGGTGATAGGGCGCGAATTGGCGCGGCAGCCGTCCTACCGCGCCCGGCTTGCCCCGGAATTCATAGGGGAGCCAGGTCGTCTCCGGCCCGGTCACGGCGTCCGCGGTCCCTTCCACCACGATTTCCCGGCGCACTCGCGTAATGGTGCCGAAGGCTCCATAGGAATTGACCAGATGCAGTGACTCGTAGGACGTGTTCATCATCTGCTGCCGGGCCAGCAGATTGCGCGCCGGGCGATAGCTGAGGACGAGGACCCCGGCCGTGGCGATGAGGACCAGGACCTCGAACCACACCGGAGGCGCGGGCAGCGGCGTGGACGGCCTGCCCCACAGCGGGGCCGCGGCCGACAGGGCGAGCGCGATGGTCACCCAGTTCAGCCAGGCGAAGTTGCCGGAGAGCACCAGCCACAGCTGGGTGACGACCATCGCGACCGCGGCCCACCCGGCGACCGGCTGCGGGGTGAACAGCAGGACGGGCACCACGAGTTGGGCGACGTGGTTGGCTGCCACCTCGACCCGGTGCAAGGGTCTTGGCAGATGGTGGAAGAACCAGCTCAACGGGCCGGGCATCGGCTGCGTTTCGTGGTGGTAGTACAGGCAGGTCAGATCCCGCCAGCAGTGGTCGCCGCGCATCTTGATCAGCCCGGCCCCGAACTCCACCCGGAACAGCACCCAGCGCAGCAGCCAGATCACGGGCACCGGGGGAGCGATCGCGTCGTTCCCGAGGAACACCGCGAGCGAACCCGCCTCCAGCAGCAGCGACTCCCAGCCGAAGCTGTACCAGGTCTGTCCCACGTTCACGATCGACAGGTACATCGCCCACAGCACGGCCCACAGCACCATCGCCGCCCACAGCGGTACGGCATCCGCGGCCCCCGCCGCCACGGCCGCGGCCAGCAGCGCCCCGCTCCACGACCAGAGGGCGAAGAAGCGGTCCGAGAAGCGCCAGTGAAAGACCGAGGGCGCGGCACGGAACGGCACCTGCGCCACGAACACGGGCACCGGCAGCATGCCGCGGGCGCCGATGAGTGCCCGGAACTGCCGGGCCGCCGTGAGGAACGCGACCACGTAGAGAACGGCCAGCGTGCGCTGGAAAGCCAGCCGCCCGAGCCAGTAACCGGAATCCGAGAACCATGCCACCCGCCCATGGGTAGCACTGCCCCCGCGTGCCTCGCAGCAGGGCACGCGGCGACCGGAGCCGGATCCGTCGCTCACTCTTCAGCGTAGGGATCGGGGCGAATGCAGCAACCTGAGGGCCATTGGAGTGAGTGACGTGCATCACATATTCCGCCCGATTTCCCCTCGTTCAGGGGCCCCGTATCCGCATCTTCCGATGACGGGCCCTTGCCGCCGGGAAACGTCGAGCGCGCGGAGTGCGGCCTCGTTACTCTGAGGGGCGACGGACGACCTTTCTGGGAGACGCCAACACCATTGGCCCGTCGCGGGAACGCCACAAACCTTGGCTGACCTCCCGGTTTGTGAACAAGGCGCCACCGCGTCGGACCAATACCTCAGATGAAGGAGTGCGTGGTGGCATTGCACAAGGCTCAACACAAGCAGCCCCGTTTGAAGCAGGGCGAGCGGCCCGGACGGATCAAGGAAGTCCGCAATCTGGAAGTCTGGGACCGCTGCGCCCCCGTGCGTCTCGCCGGCTGCGATGACGATCCCGCCGAACCGAATATCTTCCGCGGCATCGACTGAATCACCGATCGCTCGGGCGTCGGCCCTGACCCGTGGGCCTCCTCCTCCGGGGTCAGGGCCGGCGCCCGAGCAGACCCAGCGGCCGGGTGAGCTCGTCGGCATCGGCCGGCGGCGCCACCGCGGGGGACGAACCGGGCACCCCAGGGGCTCGGACTGACCCGAACGGCCCAACCGGGGGGCGAAACCCTTCTCGCTTGCCCGACCCGGTCTGCCCGTCTGCCCGTCTGCCCGCCGCCCGGCCGTGGCCGGCCCGGTACGGCCGTGGTCAGTCGGCGTAGAGCTGCCGCTGCGGCACGATCTGCTGGGGCTGACTCGGGCTGGACCACAGCAGCTTCAGATAGGCCTCGCCGGTCTGCTCCGTGTAGTCGAGGCGGATGCTGTGCCGGTGACCGGCCCGCAGGGTGACGGTCCCCTTGTCGGCCTTCGGGCCGTGCGGGGTGGTGCTGTCGATCACCGGCTTGCCGTCGATCCACAAGCGCACGGTGTCGTCGGAGACGGTAGTGAAGGTGTACGTCTCGTCGAAGCGCGGCTGAATGCTGCCGGTCCAGCGGGTGCTGAAGTGATCGGAGGGGATCGCCGGGTCCGGTGATCCGTCGAAGCGGTAGGCCTTGTTCACCGTCGGGTCGACGGTGGTCGCCGCGGGCGGGCCGGTGAAGGAGTCGTTCGCCCAGCTCTGCGCCGTCAGCCCTGTTCCGGTGCCGGCGGGTGCGGCGGCCGGCGGTGTGATCGTGAGCCGGATGACGGTCGCGAGCGGACCGGTGGCGGTGCCGGACGGGGTGAGGTCGAAGCCGTCCCCGGCCCGGGCGACCTTGACCTGCTGAGAACTTCCCAGCACCCGGGCCGCGGTGATCTCGAACCGCCCCTTGGCGGTGAGGTGAAGGGGCGCGCCGGCGGCCGGCCAGGAGGTGACCGAGGCGTACAGCGTGTCGCCCCGCCGGGAGACCGTGCCCCAGGCCGGGTCCGCCACCAGCCCGGTGTACCCGGCCCCGTGGACCGCGTCGCCCTGACCGTGCGCGGCCAGCCACCGGCCGGTCTCGCGCAGCCGGTCGACGGACGGCTGCGGGATGCGCCCGGATTTGTCGGGGCCTACGTTGAGCAGATAGTTGCCGCCGCGGCTCGCCACCTCCAGCAGGTTGCGCACCACCGTCGCCGCCGGCTTCCAGTGGGTGTCGTACTTGGCGAAGCCCCAGTGGTCGTTGAGCGTCATACAGCTCTCCCACAGCTGCCCGTCGACCGGCTCTGCGGGAATCTCCTGCTCCGGCGTGCCGAAGTCCCCGTCGACCACCTCGCGCTTGCCGACGCGGTTGTTGACGATCAGGTGCGGGTCCAGCCCGTGCAGATACGCCTGGAGGTCGGCGCCGTCCTGGCGCGACCAGCGGTTGGTGGGGCGGTCCGCGTCCCATTCGCCGTCGAACCACAACAGCGCCGGGTCGTAGCTGTCGATCAGCTCCTTGAGCTGGGCGTACATCCGCTTCTTGTAGCGCGGGAAGGTCGCCGGGCCGGCGAAGTCCGGGTCGTGCCAGTCCCAGATCGAGTAGTAGAAGCCGAGCTTGATCCCGGCGGCGTCGGCGGCCTTCTTCAGCTCGGCGAGGATGTCGCGGCGGGGATCGAAGGAGGAGTGGTCGCGCAGATTCCAGGTGTTCTGCCGCGTCGGCCACATCGCATAGCCGTCGTGGTGCTTGGCCGTGATGACGATATAGCGCTGGCCGGCGTCCTTGGCCGCCCGGACGATCGCCCTGGCGTCGAAGGCGGACGGGTTGAAGGCGGCGGCCTGCTTCTCGTACTCGTCGTCAGGGATCCCGCACTCGCGCTTGATCCACTCCGCGTTGCGGCACACCGTGCCGTCGGGCCGGGTGTACTCGCCCTCCAGATGGGAGTAGGCGCCGAAGTGGATGAACATCCCGAAGCGGTCCTGACGCCACCACGCGGTGCGCGACGAGGTGAAGGGGTCGTCCGTCGCGTGGTTGGTTCCGGGGCCGGCGGTGGGCCGCGGCGGGGGCTTCGCGGCGGCCACGGGGCCGCCTGCGGCCAGCAGCAGGGTGCCCAGCACCCCCATGAGCCCCAGCAGCCGGAACGGTCTGGTGCGGCTGTGCATCGCATGCTCCTCGGGTCAGTTGGTCACGTACGTGCCTCCTGTGCCACCCCGCATGGTGCAGCGCCCGAACCCGGACCGGAAGACCCCGGACGCGACAAACATCGGAGCATCTTCCGGAAACCGGACGGAAGTTGGGGAAAGAGGGGACCAGAAGGGCGCAAGACCTCGGATCTAAGCGGGGTTTAGGGGGAGAGCGACCGAAAGAGACGCCGCCGAGGGCCCGGGGGAGGGCCGGCCCGCGGCGGGCGCTCTGGATAACCACCGGACTTGTCGGTTCAATGGGCCTTCCGGTCGCACTCACTGGAGGCACCATGGAAGCCGTCGTCCCGCCCGCCGCCGGCGCCCCGGCCATTCGCTGCGCGGGGCATGAACGCGACTATCCGTCCTTCCTCGACCGTGCAGCGCGGATCGCCACCGGGCTGCGGGCGGCGGGCGTCGATCCCGGCGACCGGATCGCCGTCGTGATGCGCAACGAGCCCGCCCATCTGGAGATCACCGCCGGGGCCGCCCTGCTGGGCGCCTCGGCGGTACCCGTCAACTGGCATTTCCGCCAGGACGACCTGCGGCATGTGCTCACCGACAGCGGCAGCAAGGTCGTCTTTGCGCACAGCGACATGCTGGACGCGGTGACCGCTGTGCTCCCCGACGGCGTACGGATCGTCGAGGCCGCCGTTCCCGCGGGGGTCGCGGCCGCCTGCGGGATCGCCGTACCGCCCGTCACGGGAGAGCATCCGCTGCTCGACCGGTGGCTGGAAGGCTTTGCCCCGCTGGACCAGGCCGCGGGGGAACGCCCGCCCACCGTGATCTACAGCTCGGGAACCACCGGGCTCCCCAAGGGAGTTCTGCGCGAACCGGTCGCCCCCGACCAGCTCGACGAAGCGGTACGGCTGTTCCTGGAGTACTTCGCCGTCGCCCCCGGCGGACGCACGCTCATCCCCGCCCCGCTCTACCACGCCTCGCCCAGCCAGCACGCCGTCCTCGCGCTCGCGGCCGGCCTGGACGTCACCCTGATGCCGCGCTTCGACGCCCAGGAATTCCTCCGGCTGATCGACCACCACCGCATCGAGCAGGTGCAGGTCGTGCCCACGATGTTCGTACGGCTGCTGCGGCTGCCGAAGGACGTACGCGAGCGCTACGACCTGTCCTCGCTGACCTCCGTCGTACACGCCGCGGCGCCCTGTCCGCCGCATATCAAGTACGCCATGATCGACTGGCTGGGACCGGTACTGCGGGAGTACTACGGCGGCAGCGAGACCGGCGCCGTGACCTGGTGCGACAGTGCGGAGTGGCTGGCCCACCCCGGCACCGTCGGACGCGCCACCGAGACCTGCGGGGTGGCGGTCGTCGGCCCCGACAACAAGCCGCTGCCGGCCGGAGCCACCGGTGACATCTACCTGAAACCCGGCGACGGCTGGCCCCGCTTCACCTACCTCGGCGACCCCGGCCGGCGCGCCGCCATGGAAGCACCGGACCTGCCCGGATACGTCACCATCGGCGACATCGGCCATCTCGACGCGGACGGCTATCTCTTCCTCAGCGACCGCCGGAACGACATGGTCATCTCGGGCGGCGTCAACATCTACCCCGCGGAGATCGAAGGCTGCCTGCTCGCCCTCGACGGGGTCCGTGACGTGGCGGTCTTCGGCATCCCCGACGAGGAGTTCGGCGAGGTCCTGGCCGCCCATCTGCAGACCGAACCCGGTGTGCTGCTCAGCGCCGAGGAGGTACGCTCCCACGTCGCCGGGCGGCTTGCCGGGTACAAGGTCCCCCGGGCCGTGGTCTTCGAGGAGCTGCTGCCGCGTGACGAGTCGGGAAAGCTCTTCAAGAGGCAGCTGCGGGACCCGTACTGGGCGGAGCACGACGGCGCGATCTGAGCGTCGGGCCCGCCCGCCCGTGCGTCATCCCTTGCGTCAGGTCGATACGCAGAGTTCGTTGTTCTCCGGGTCGGCGAGTGTGGTCCAGGCAAAGGGACCCTGCTTGCCGTGGTGCACGAGCGTGGCCCCCTTGGCGATCAGCCGCTCGACCACGGCCTGGGGATCGTCGCCACCCGTGCGCACGTCCAGGTGGACGCGGTTCTTGACCACCTTGGGCTCGGGCACGAGCTGAAAGAGGATGCGCGGCGCCCGGTCCAGGCCCTCCGGATGGCGGATCGCGGCGCCGACCCTCCAGACGAGAGTGCCCCGGTGCGTGGTGGTGTCGTCCTCGCTCGCCCGGCCCTCGGCGACCATCCGGCGGATGAACGTCTCGTCGCTCGGCTCCACTTCCCAGCCGAGAGCGTCGGCCCACCAGTCGGCGAGGGAGTGCGGGTCGGCCGAGTCAACGGTGACCTGGAAGGTGTATGCCATGGCTGGACTCTACTGAGGGTGTTCACGGCACGGCGGCATTCCCTGTCGGCAATGCGCTCACCTCCGTACGGCCTCCGGCAGTACCGGAGCCGGGGGAAGAGGTGGGACGGCTTCCCCATCGGCGTCATGAGCTTCAAGAGCGTTGGATGAGGCAATCGGCGCGCCCGAGGAAAGCGCCGCGCGCAACGGGCGCCGGGCTGATGCCTCGGCGCCCGTCGGCGGGTGGGGAACTCAGCTCGATTTCCCCTGGCGCCAGCGGGTCCAGGTCACGACCGTCAGGCAGGCGGTCGTCCACATCACGACGCTGGCGGTGGCCACGGACTCGACGTACTGCTCGTAACCGTCCGTACGCAACTGGACTGCGAGAAAGCCCAGCACCGTCCCGAGCGCCGCAAGTGCGGCGGCCAGGGAGGCGAAGGGGGGCGGCTGTTTCATTCCATCTCCTTTTTCAACTGTGATCCGGCACGGTGTCCGTCGAGTCTAAGGCGATCTCGTCACGCGGTGACCGCACTTGGCCAACGGCGAGGCTGTGCAAAGGACCTGGTGCATTCCCTGCCAACTGGCGCCGCCCGCCCGGTGCCTGGCGTCTTACCCGGGAGGTAATCGACCCGTACGGCGAGGACTGGAAACGTGGACGCCGATGGACCGGCAACCCGCAGGAAAGGCAGTCCCATGACGGCATACGCCATCGCTCACCTCCGCCCCGCCGCCCCGCATCCGGAGATCTTCGACTACATCGAGAAGATCCAGGCGACGCTGGACCCCTTCGGCGGTCACTTTCTCGTTCACGGCTCCGAAGTGGAGGTCACGGAAGGTGACTGGCCCGGAGCCGTGGTCGTCATCGCCTTTCCCGACCTGGCCCGGGCCCGCGGCTGGTACGACTCGCCTGCCTATACGGAGATCCTGCCGCTGCGTACCCGGCACATCGACGGTGATGTGGTGCTGGTGCCGGGGGTGCCCGACGGCTACGACCCGGCCGCGACGGCGGCGAAGCTGCGGGCGGCGGCGGGGTGACGGCGGGCGGCCGGGCCCGTACGGTGGCCGGCTCACGTCCGGACGGGCCGCAACGGCGGCCGGGCGATGCTGCCGGGCGCCCCCCCCGGAGCGGTTCAGGAAACGGCGTCGGCGGGCACCGCACGAAGGGCGCGGGATATTCCTCCCCGACCGTGACCAGCCTCTCCTGCCCCCGCTAAAGTCTCACCCAACAACGCAGGTGAAACCGCTTCCACAGGGTTCCGGGGGCAGCCCGCCCCGGGGGGAGGACACACAGCGATATGAGCCGCCGTTCCCATGGATTAATGGCCGTCTGGGCCGAGGCGCAGCGTCAGCAGCAGCGCCAGCAGGAAGCCCAGCGCCGCGCGCGAGCACAGCAGCAGCGCGACCAGGAACGGCAGGCACGGGACGCCGAACGCGCCATGGCCCGGATGCACCGTGAGCGGCAGACGGCCTACCGGCAGCAACGCGAGGCAGACGCCCGCCGGCGGACCGAGGAACTGGACGCCCGCGTCACCGCCCTGACCGGCTTGCTCGCCGACGGCTGCCGCGCCCCCGCCTTCTCCGCCGCCGCGCTGCTGCGCCCCGAGCGGATCGAGGAGTTCGCACCCGGCGCCCTCGCCACGCCGGTACCGATGCCCGACCCGGCCCGCTATCACGCACCGACGGGCGGCTGGCACCTCGGCGCCCGTCGCGACCGGGCCCAGGAAGAGGCCCGCGCCCGCTACGAGCAGGACTGGTACACGGCGCAGGCCGCGGAGAGCCGCCGGCAGGCCCAACTCGCCGCCTACCGGCAGCAGTACGACCAGTGGGCCGCGGGCGCCGTGGCCGAGATCCGGCAGCACAACTCCGGCATCGAGGAGCTGCTGTCGGGCCTGCGCGGCGGCGACGCGGACGCGGCCGTCGAGTACTTCTCCGCCGCGCTGTACTCCTCCACGGCCTGGCCGGAGGGCTTTCCCCGGCAGGTCGCGGCGGCCTACGACCCGACGGCCCGCCAGCTCGTTCTGGACTGGGAACTCCCGGGCTACGACATCGTCCCGGAGGCCAAGTCCGTCCGCTATATGCCCACCGCCGACCAGGAGAAGGAGACCGCCCGGCCGGCCGCGCAGCGACGGGCGCTCTACCGCGAAGTGCTGGCCCAGAGTGTCCTGCTGGTGCTGCGCGACCTCTTCGCCGCCGACGGTTACGGCACGCTCGACTCGGTCGCGCTGAACGGCTTCGTGGACGACGTGGACCCGGTGACCGGCCGCCCGGCCCAGGTGTATCTCGCGACCGTCATGGCTCCCCGCAGTTCCTTCGACACCTTCCGCCTGGAGCAGGTCAGCGCGGTGGAGTGTCTGACCGACGGGCTGCGCGGGCAGCTCGCCGCCCGCCCCGACCAGCGGACCGCGGTGCGCCCCGTGCGCCTGCCCGGAGACGTGGGCGGCGGGGTCGTCTCGCACGGCACGGACGGCGAACCGGATCTGTACGAGATGGACCCGATCGCCTTCGAGAACCTGATCGCCGAGCTGTTCCGCGCCATGGGCATGCAGGCCGTGACCACCCAGCGGTCCGGCGACGGCGGGGTCGATGTGGATGCGCTGGACCCCGACCCGATCCGCGGCGGCAAGATCGTCGTGCAGGTCAAGCGCTACCGCAACACCGTCCCGCCGACCGCCGTCCGCGACCTGTACGGCACGGTCCAGTCCGAAGGTGCCAACAAGGGGGTGCTGGTGACCACCTCCCGGTTCGGCCCCGGCGCCCACACCTTCGCCAACGGCAAACCGCTCAGCCTCATAGCCGGCCCCGAACTCGTCGATCTGCTCGGCCGTTACGGGCTGCGCGGACGGCTCGGCGGGGACGCCCCGTCCGGCTCGGCCGCCGCCGCCGACGAGCCGGCGGACCACAACATCCTCGGGATGAACTGGTCCGGCGAGGTCGCCCTCGATGTCTGTGCCCTGGTGTGCAAGGGGGGCGACGTGCTCAGCGACGATCACTTCGTCTTCTACAACAACCCGCGCAGCCCGGACGGTTCGGTCCGGATGCTGCCCGGCTTCGCCCCCGACCGGGCCGCGATGCAGGTGCGGTTCGACGCGCTGCCGCCGGCCGCCGACCGGCTGGTCCTGGTCGCCGCGATCGACCCCCAGGTCAACCCCGACGCCGATCTCTCCGGTTTCACCGACGCCGGGATCCGGCTGCTGGACGCGTCGGGGGAGGAGCTGGGCCGCCTGGAGGTCTCGGACGGGCGGCGCGGGGAGACCGCTCTGGTCCTCGGCTCGTTCCGCCAGCGGGCGGGCGGCGACTGGGATTTCGTGATCGGCGGCAAGGGCTTTCCCGGGGGGCTGGAGGCGCTGGTGCAGGAGTATGGCATCGAGGTCGCCTGAGAGCCGGGCGGGGCAGGGCCGGGCCGGGGCGGCGCGTGTCCTATGGGAGCCGAACCCGGCTGGAGGTACGAATGGATGGTCACGACAGGTCCCGCCGCGCACGGCTGGCCGCCCACAGCGCCGTTTCCACCTCCCTGGCCCTGTGCAGTGATCGCGGACTGCGTGAGCTCGTGGACGCGGCCGCGCCGCTCGGCTCCGGCATCGGTGGACAGTCGGCAATGCTGGACGTTTCCGGAACCCCGGTCTTCGTGAAGCAGGTGCCCCTCACCGATCGGGAGCGACAGCCGGAAAACGTCCGGTCCACGGCCAATGTGTTCGGATTGCCGCCCTTCCTCCAGTATGGCATCGGCAGCCCGGGCTTCGGTGCCTGGCGGGAGCTGGCCGCGCACACCATGACGACGAACTGGGCGCTGGCGGGGGAGTACGAGGGCTTTCCCCTCATGTATCACTGGCGGGTGTTGCCGGACACGGTGACGCCGCTTGCCGGGGAACTGGCGGACGTGGAACGGGCCGTCGCCTACTGGGGCGGCGGGCCGGAGGTGCGCAGCCGTATCGAGGCGCGTCACGGTGCCTCGGCGACGGTTGCGCTGTTCCTGGAGTACATCCCGCAGAACCTGCACGACTGGATGGGCGGTCAGCTCGAAGCCGGTGACGAGGCGGCCGGCCGGGCGTGCGCCATGGTGGAGCGGGAGCTGGCAGCCGGCACCTCGTTCATGAACGCGCGCGGACTCCTGCACTTCGACGCCCACTTCGAGAACATCCTGACCGACGGCCGGCGTCTCTTCTTCACGGACTACGGCCTGGCGGTCTCCTCCCGGTTTGAGCTGTCACGGGACGAAACCGCCTTCTTCGACCGGCATCGGACCTACGACCGCTGCTACACCGTCACGCGCCTGGTGCACTGGCTGGTCACCGCTCTGTACGGGTACGGCAGGGACGACCGCGACGCGTGGGTGCGCGCCTGCGCCGCCGGCGCGCCTCCCTCGGGAATCCCGGCCCCGGCCGCGGAACTCATCGCCCGTCATGCGCCGCTCGCCGCGGTGATGGCGGAGTTCTTCCGCAAGGTGCAGAAGGAGAGCAGACAGGCGCCGTACCCGCTGGAGGAGATCCGCCGGGTGACCGGCGGGAGGTAGCTCGTCCGTCGGCTGATGGTCCGTGGGCTGCACGGACGCCGTTCTCCGCCCGTCACCTGGTGACACCGGTTCGCCGCCGGGCACTCCCGGTGCGTCCCGGCCGTTGTTCCCCACGCCACCTCACCGCAAGGGAGCCCACTGACGTGAAGATCACCCTCGACGCCGACAAGTGCTGCGCCGCCGGCCAGTGCGTGCTGATCGCCCCCGAGGTCTTCGACCAGCGCGACGAGGACGGCGTGGTCGTGCTGCTCGACGCCGAGCCGCCCGCCGCACAGCACGACGCGGTGCACGAGGCGGCCGCCATCTGCCCCGCCGCCGTGATCGAGGTCCACGCATGACCGGCCTGCCGATCGCCGTCGTCGGCGCCTCGGCGGCCGGTCTCGCGGCGGCCGAGACGCTGCGCCGCTCCGGCTGGCGCGGCCCGCTCACCCTCATCGGTGACGAACCCCATCTCCCGTACGACCGGCCGCCGTTGTCCAAGCAGCTGCTGCACGGCGCCTGGGCGCCGGAGAAGCTGCTGCTGCGCACCACGGACCAGCTCGCCCCGCTCGACCTGGACCTGCGGCTCGGCACCCGCGCCACCGGCCTCGACGTGGCCACCCGTACCCTCACCCTCGACGGCGGCGCGGAGCTCGCCTGCGCCGGCGTGATCATTGCGACCGGCGTCTCGGCCCGTACCCTGCCCGGCGCCGACCGCATCGCCGGGGTGCACACCCTGCGCACTCTCGACGACGCCCTGGCCCTGCGAAGCCGGCTGGCTGATGGGGGTGCCCCCGCCGGTGAGGGCGTAGCCGCCGGCGGAGCGGGAGGCGGACTGCGCCTGGTGATCGTCGGAAACGGCGTACTGGGCTGCGAAGCGGCCGCGGTGGCACGGGAGTTGGGGCACGAGGTCACCCTCGTCGGCATCGAGGCGACACCGATGGCCGCCGCCGTCGGCACCGAGGTCGGCGACCTGCTCGCCGAGGAGCACCGCGCCCGCGGCGTCCGGCTGCTCACCGGAGTGGTGGACGGCTTCGAGACGGCGCCCGCGGACCCGGCGGGCGCCAACGGCCTGCCTGGTGGCGGCGACCAGCGGGTCACCGCCGTACGACTGGCCGGTGGGGGACCCGCCGGCAGTGGGGGCGTGGCCGCCGGGGGAGGAGGAGGCCACCGCCTGCCCGCGGACCTCGTGCTGCTGGCGATCGGCTCCCGGCCCGCCGTCGAGTGGCTGGACGACCCGGCGCTGGACACCAGCGACGGGCTTCGCTGCGATGCGTACTGCGCCGCCGCCCCCGGCATCTATGCGGCGGGCGATGTGGCCCGCTGGGACCATCCGGTCCACGGCCGCCCGCTGCGCTTCGAACACCGGATGAACGCCACCGAACAGGGCATGGCCGCGGCCCGCAACCTCCTGGCCGAACTCGCCGCGGAGGCGCCCGCCCCCGCCGGGCCGGAGGACCCCGCCGGGCCCGAGGACCCCGCCGGGCCCGAGGCCGCCGCCGGGCCCGAGGCCGCCGCCCCCGCCCCGGAGCGCCGCCCCTTCGCCCCCGTGCCGTACTTCTGGTCCGACCAGTACGCCGTCAAGATCCAGGCGTACGGCCTGACCGCGGGCGCCGACCGGGTCGAGACCACCGTCGTGGACCGGGCCGAGCGGCGCGTCCTGGCGCTCTACGGCCGGGACGGCAGCGCCGTCGGCGTGCTCATGGCCGGGCTCCCGCCCCGCCAGGTCCGGGCGCTGCGGGCGGTCGTCGCCGCTCCGCTGCCCTGGGAGGAGGCACGCGAGCGGATCGCCGCCGCCACGGCGCCCGGCTGACCGCGCACCGGCGGCCGTGCCCGATCATGGAGGTATGGCCGACTCGTACGTACGGGTGCGCGGCGCCCGTGAGCACAATCTCCGCTCCGTCGATGTGGACATCCCGAGGGACGCGCTGGTCGCGTTCACCGGGGTGTCCGGATCGGGCAAGTCCTCCCTCGCCTTCGGCACCCTCTACGCCGAGGCGCAACGCCGCTACTTCGAATCCGTGGCCCCCTACGCCCGGCGGCTGATCCACCAGGTCGGCGCGCCCAAGGTCGAGGACATCACCGGACTGCCGCCCGCCATCGCCCTGGAACAGCGCCGCTCCGCGCCCACCTCCCGCTCCTCGGTCGGCACCGTCACCACCCTCTCCAACACCCTGCGCATGCTCTTCTCCCGCGCCGGCGACTACCCGGAGGGGGTGCGGGAACGGCTCGATTCCGACGCCTTCTCGCCCAACACCGCGGCCGGCGCCTGCCTGGAGTGCCACGGGCTGGGCACCGTCCACCGCGTCACCGAGGACTCCCTCGTCCCCGACCCCTCGCTCACCCTCCGCGAGGGCGCCATCGCCGCCTGGCCCGGGGCCTGGCAGGGCAAGAACCTCCGTGACATCCTCGACGCCCTCGGGTACGACACCGACCGGCCCTGGCGCGAGCTGCCGCAGACCGACCGGGACTGGATCCTGTTCACCGACGAACAGCCCGTCGTCACCGTGCACCCGGTCCGCGACGTGGGACGGATCCAACGCCCCTACAAGGGCCAGTACATGAGCGCCAAGCGCTATGTGCTGCACACCTTCGCCGACTCGAAGAGCGATACCCTGCGCAGGCGCGTCCAGGGGTTCATGGTCGCCGAGCCCTGCCCGGTGTGCCACGGGCGGCGGCTGCGCCCGGAGGCGCTGGCCGTCACCTTCGAGGGCCACGACATCGCCACCCTCGCGGGCCGGCCGCTGAGCGCCCTCGCCCGGCTGCTGCGGCCCACCGCCGGGCGGGCCGACGACGAGGTGGCACCGGTGCTGGCCCGCGACCTGGTGGCCCGCATCGACGTCCTCACCGAACTCGGCCTGGGGTACCTGAGCATGGACCGGCCGGCGCCCACCCTGTCGGCCGGTGAACTCCAGCGGCTGCGGCTGGCCACTCAGCTGCGCTCCGGTCTCTTCGGCGTCGTCTACGTCCTGGACGAGCCGTCCGCCGGCCTGCACCCCGCCGACACGGAGTCCCTGCTCACGGTCCTCGGGCGGCTCAAGGAAGCCGGCAACTCGCTGTTCGTCGTCGAGCACGACATGGACGTGGTGCGCCGCGCCGACTGGATCGTGGACGTCGGCCCGCACGCCGGGGAACACGGCGGGCAGGTCCTGCACAGCGGCCCCGTCGCCGCCCTCGCGGACGCCCCCGCCTCCGCCACCCGCCGGTTCCTCTTCGAGCCCGCACCACCCGCCGCACGCACGGTGCGCAGCCCCTCGGGCACCCTCACGCTGCGCGGCGTCACCCTGCACAATCTGCGCGGCCTGGACGCCACCTTCCCGCTCGGCGTCTTCACCGCCGTCACCGGCGTCTCGGGATCGGGTAAATCGACGCTGGTCACCCGCGTGCTCGCGGACGCCGTACGGGACCACCTCGGCGCGGGCGAGGAGCAGCAGGACGCCGCCGACGGTGATTCCGCCGGACCGATGGCCCGCGCCCGGCTCACCGCGGCCGAGGGCCTGGAGACGATCGACCGGCTGGTCCGCGTCGACCAGAAGCCGATCGGCCGGACCCCGCGCTCCAACCTCGCCACCTACACCGGGCTCTTCGACGCGGTGCGCAAGGTCTTCGCCGCCACCGACGAGGCCCGCGCCCGCGGCTACACGCCCGGACGGTTCTCCTTCAACGTCGCCGGCGGCCGCTGCGAGACCTGCCAGGGCGAGGGCTTCGTCGCCGTCGAACTCCTCTTCCTGCCGGGCACGTACGCCCCCTGCACCGACTGCCACGGCGCCCGCTACCGCCCCGAAACCCTGGAGATCACCTACCGGGACCGGACCGTCGCGGACGTCCTGGCGATGACCGTCGACGCCGCGGCCGGCTTCCTGGCCGATCTCCCCGCGGCGGCCCGCAGCCTGCGCACCCTCCAGGACGTGGGCCTGGGCTACCTGCGGCTCGGCCAGCCCGCCACCGAGCTGTCCGGCGGCGAGGCCCAGCGCATCAAGCTCGCCACCGAACTCCAGCGCACCCGCCGCGGCCACACCCTCTACCTCCTCGACGAGCCCACCACCGGACTGCACCCCGCCGACACCGAGGTGCTGCTGCGCCAGCTGCACGGCCTGGTCGACGCCGGGCACACCGTCGTGGTCGTCGAGCACGACATGGGGGTGGTCGTGGGCGCCGACCACGTCATCGACCTCGGCCCCGGCGGCGGCGCGGACGGCGGCCGGATCGTGGCGGCCGGAACCCCGGCCGAGGTCGCGGCGGCACCGGAGAGCCGTACCGCGCCCTACCTGGCCCGGCGGAGGGCGCGGCCGGACGCCTCTTGACGGTCCGCTAATGTACGCAGGTCAGATCAGCAGGCAACAGCACCGCGCAGCACTGCGCAGCACCACGAAGGGGGCACCTCTCATGGCAGACATCGAGAAGGCCAGGGCGGCGTTCGCCCGGTTCGACGCGGACGGCGACGGCCAGGTCACGCCGGAGGAGTTCAAGCACGCGATGGCCGAGATGGGCGACCCGTTCGTCACCGGCCCGGTCGCCGAGGCGGTCATCAGGGCAAAGGACACCGACAGCGACGGCCGGATGTCCTTCGACGAGTTCTGGAAGGCCCTGCAGGACTGACGTCCGCACCTGCCTTTCTCACACCCCCTTCGCCTCTCGTTCGCCCGCGGCCGCGCGCAGCGCCGCCAGCCCGCGGGCGACCGGGGGCTGCCGCTCGCTCCCGCGACGGACGGCAGCCACGAACCGCCGTACGGGAAGGGGCTCCCCGCGCAGCGGCACCCTGACGACCGGGTACCGCTCCGGCACCGGCGCCAGCCGTGGCACCAGACAGATCCCGAAGCCGTGCGCGACCAGCGCCGCGACCGCGGACCAGTCGACCGCGTGATGGTGCACCCGCGGGGTGAAGCCCGCCGAGGCGCAGGCGGCCAGCAGCAGCCGGTGCTGATCGGCCGGATCGCCGGCGCGGATCCAGCTCTCCCCGCCCGCCTCGGCCAGCGTCACGCCCCGTGCCGCATGCCCGGCGAACCGGTGCCCGGCCGGCACCAGCAGATCCTGCGGCTCCGCCAGGACCGGCTGCTGGACGAACCGCGCATCGTCAGGCGCCGGGGCGCCCTCCGCCACGATCACCACCGCGATGTCCGCCCGCCCGGCCAGCAGCAGTTCGAACCGGTTCACGTCCGGATCCTCCCCGATCTCCACCGCCAGCCGCGGCAGCTCCTCGCGCAGCCGCGCCGCCGCCGGCGCGATCACCCCCGTGATCGCCGTCGCCACCCCCGTGATCCGCAGCCGCCCCGCCACCCCGTCCGCGTACCCGGCGAGATCCGCCCGGGCCTCCTCCCAGCGCAGGAACAGCGCATCGGCGTGCTCGACCAGCGCCAACGCCGCCGGAGTCAGGCGCACCTTGCGGCCGTCCGGCTCCAGGAGTTCCAGCCCGAGCCGGGCCGAGAGCTGGCGCAGTTGCTGGGAGACCGTCGACGGCGTCAGCTGCAGCGCCGCGGCGGTCGCGGTGACGGTGCCCTGGGTGTGCAGGACGCGCAGGGTCTGGAGCCTGGGATCGATCATGCGCGCAGCGTAGGGCGCAACCATGTGGGGATACCACACGGTTCCCTGCGGAAACTTTCGATGGACCCGCACGGTTGCCGCGTCCGACGCTGGACGGCATGACCGAGATCCTGACCGATGCCTTTCTGCCGGGACTGTGGGCGGGCTACGCCCTGGCCGTCCCCGTCGGCGCGCTGGCCGTGCTGCTGGTGAGCGTGACCGCCCGGACCTCCTTCCGGGTCGGCGCCTCGGCGGCGCTCGGGGTGGCGACCGCCGACGGCCTCTACGCGCTGGCTGCGGTGGCCGGCGGCGCCGCCCTCTCCCGTGCCGTCGCGCCGATCGCGGGCCCCTTGCGCGTGCTCGCCGCCGTCTTCCTGCTCGGCATGGCGTTACGGACCGCCGTCCAGGCACTGCGCCACCGCCGCACGCACCACGGCCCGGAACGGGACGTCCTGCAACGCCCCGCCCGGGCCTATCTCGCCTTCCTGGGGCTGACGTTGATCAACCCCTGGGCTCTCCTCTACTTCTCGGCGCTGGTGCTCGCCGGCGGTGCGGGCACCCCCGGTCCCTTGGGCACCCCCGGCTCCGGCGTCGCCGGCCCCGCCGCCTTCGTGACGGCGGTGACCCTGGCCTCCCTCAGCTGGCAACTGTGCCTGGCCGCCGGCGGGACCGTCCTGGGCAGGGCGCTCACCGGCCCACGGGGGCGGGTGGCCACCGCCCTGCTCTCCGCCGTGGTGATCTCAGCGTTGGCGACCGGACTGCTGCTGCGCGGCTGAGGACGTGCCCACCGGCGGCGGCGCGGCACGGTCGCCGGTACCCCAGCCGGACGGCTCCGTGCCCACGGCGAAGGCCAGTTCACGGCCCGATCGCAGCTCCTCGGTGGTGAGGTACGTCCGGTCGTGGCCGGCGCCGTCCAGACGCACCGACTGCACATAACGGCGGGCATCGGACGTACCGGGCGCGGTGACGGTGAAGTGCCCGGCCGGGTAGTAGCGCCGGTCCAGCGTCAGCTCCACCCGGTCGAAGACGGGGGTGCTCAGTCCCCAGGTGCCGGTGCCCGGCTGCACCGGGAACACCCCGATCGAGGAGAGCACCATCCACGCCGACATCGTCCCCAGATCGTCGTTCCCGGTCATACCGGTGGGGGTGTCGGTGAACAACGTCAGCGCCGCATGCACCACATCGGTGGTCTTCCAGGGGTGGCCGGTGGAGAGATAGGTGTACGGCGCGATGAGGTCGGGCTCGTTCTGCGGGTTGTACTTGTCCGCGTTGTAGTAGTCGTACGGGCCGTTGACCCACACCTCCCGGGCGGTCTTCGCCGGATCCTGGAGCAGCTTCGGGTAGGCGAAGAACGCGTCCAGACGCTCCTCGGCCTTCTCCTTGCCGCCGATCAGCCGCACCATCCCCGGCAGGTCCTGCGGCACCAGCCACTGGTACTGCCAGGAGGTGCCTTCGTGAAAGCCCTCGCTCTTGGCCGGATCGGCGGGTCCGGCGAAGGCGCCCTTCTCGTCACGCGCCCGGAAGAAACCGGTCGAACCATCAAAGATCTTCCGGTAGTTCTGGGCGCGGGCCGCATAACGGTCCGCGTCCTCGCCGTGCCCCAGATCGCGCGCCATCTGTGCCAGCATCGCGTCCGACAGGGCGTATTCGAGGGTGGCCGAGGCGCCGTGGTCGAAGTCCGAGTCACCGGGCTTGGTGTGCGGACGCCCCTTGAGGTACGGGACGAAACCGTCCTTCAGGTACTGCGCGTTGGCCTCCCGCCCGACGGCCGGCGAACCGGCCGACGGCACACCGTCGGCGTTCTTCTTCAGCGCCGCGTACGCCTCCTCCTCATGCCCCCGCAGCAGCCCCTGCTGATAGGCATTGGTGAGGAACGGAGTGACCGGATCGCCGGTCATGATGTTCGTCTCGACCGTTCCGTAGCCCCACTTGGGCAGCCAGCCGCTCTCCTTGTCGATCCGCAGGACCGACAGCGCCATATCGCGGGACTCCTGTGGCGCCAGCAGCGCCAGCAACTGCGCCTGGGTGCGGTAGGTGTCCCACAACGACCAGTTCTGGTAGTACGTGAACCCCTTGGCGCGATGGGTCCGCTGGTCCCAGCCCGTATAGCGGCCGTCCACATCACTGCCGATGTTCGGCGCGAGGAAGGACCGGTAGAGGGAGGAGTAGAAGGTGCGGCGCAGCGTCGTGTCACCGCCCTGGGCCCGCACCAGCCCCAGCCGCCGCTCCCATGCGGCGTCGGCCGCCGCCCTCACGCGGTCGAAGGAACCGCCGCCCTCCGCCCGCAGATTGGCTGCCGCGCCCGCCGCGTCCACATAGCTCAGGGCGGTGGTCGCCTCGACGGTCCGGTCCTTGCGGGTGTCGAACCGGACATAGGCGCCGTGCCGGCCGCTCGCGGTGGAGCTCTTGGAGCCGGCCGTCACCTTGTCGCCGTCCCAGGTCCCGTACGACGCGAAAGGACGGTCGAAGCGGGTGATCGTGTAGACGGTGTACGGCTTGGTGTCCTGGCAGAAGCCGCGGCCGGTGAGGGTGGTCCGGACGGTGCGGGAATCCAGCACCTCGACCCGCGTCGAGACCGTCCTGTGCAGCGACTGGCCCGCGTTGAGCAGCACATTCGCCTTGTCGGTGGCCGGGAAGGTGTAGCGCTGCCGGCCGGTGCGGGCGGTGGCGGTCAGCTCGGCGGTGATCCCGCCGTAGGACGTCAGACCGACGCGGTAGTAGCCAGGCCGGGCCGACTCGTCGTCATGGCCGTAGCCGGCCGCGTACTTCGCATAGTCGGTCTCGGTGATATCGCCGGTGGTGGGCAGCACCGGCAGATCTCCGCCGAGTCCGCAGCCGACGCCGGAGAGGTGCACCGAACTGAAGCCCCGGATGTGGTCGTCGTCGTAGCTGTAGCCGGTGTCATGCCCGGTGTCCGGGGAGAGCTGCACCATCCCGAACGGGACGGCCGCACCCGGGTAGGTGTTGCCGTCGTTCCGGCTGCCGATGAACGGGTTGACCAGGCCGGTGAGCGGGCCACCGGCCGACTCGGCCTGCGCGGCGGGGGCCGCGAGCGCGCCCCCGATGAGCGCGGCCGCCAGCACCGCCCCTGCGGCGCGCAGCCGGGTGCGACTGAGCCATGGCATGGTTCCAGACCTCCGGTATCCGGGCCGCACAACGGCCTCCGAGCCCTCCGGAAGCCGCCTGAGGGTCTGCGGAAGCCCCTACGGCCCAAGCGTCGACAACGTTGTCAGGACGCGCTCATTCTTGGTACTCGTCAGGTCTGCGTCAAGAGGGCCCGCGTCGCGAGGGCGTCGCGAGGGCCCGCGTCGCGAGGGGCCGCGTCAAGTGGCACTGCGACGCCAACTCCGGTGTGCTTGGCGCCCGCTGCGAGGCCGGGCGCGGTGAGCGGATCTTCTTGCGGTGGCCGCGGACCAGGTCGGCGAGACAGTCCGAGGTGGCGCTCGACAGCGGCAGTAGGGCGGTCTGCCGCACCGCGGTCAGGACGCGCTGACAGTCCGCCGGCAACGCGGACTCGTCCGCCCCCGGCGCACGGTCCAAAACCAACCGCACCGCCCGGCCCGCCACCTGCGCGACCGGCGACCCGGCCGCTGGTCGCTCGCCGGCGAGCTGCTCCCTCATCCGCTCCAGCACCTCGGGATTCACCATGCGCCGGTGCGTAGGAGCGGCACCAGCGGCGACGGGCCGGAAGGTGCAAACCCACCCTGCCAGGCGATCTACGCTCCGGACTGCCGACCACGACCCGCACGACTACGCCGAAGACCCCTCACGCCACCCCCGTGACCTGCAGCTTCACGATGCACAGTGCTCAATGCGCGGATCCTCGGGCGCAGTGAGGCCAAGCCGTCTCCGCCGTCTCCTGGGTCAACGGCGGGTAGTCGGTGTAGCCGCGGTGGTCGCCTCCGTAGAAGGTGGTGCCGTCGGGCTGGTTCAGCGGGGCTCCGGTCTGCCAGCGGTGCACCAGGTCGGGGTTGGCGATGAAGGCCCGTCCCACGGCCACCAGGTCGGCCCCACCGGTGTTGATGAGGTCTTCCGCAGCGGTGACATCCGTGACCGGGTCCCAGCCGTTGCTGACGATGTGGGTACCCGCGAAACGGTCAGCCAGGTCGGTGAGCAGATCGGAGGCAGGGTCGCCGATGGTGTGCAGGTAGGCCAAGCCCATTTCGGACAGGGCGTCGACGAGGGGGCGGTACGTGGCCGCAGTGGTCTCGGGGTCGGCCTCCAGTGCGCCGTGGAGGTTGATCGCCGGAGAGATGCGGATTCCCACACGTTCACTGCCGATGGCGTCACTCACGGCCTGGGCCACCTCAAGGACGAAGCGGGTGCGGGCCTGGGGCGAGCCGCCGTAGCTGTCGGTGCGTTGGTTGGTGGAGGGGGCGAGGAACTGGTGGAGGAGGTAGCCGTTGGCGCCGTGCAGTTCGATGCCGTCCAGGCCGGCGTCGACCGCGGCACGGGCGGCCTGGACGTATCCATCGACGACATCCGGGATGTCGTCAGTGGTCAGGGCGCGCGGCGTGGGGTGCGGCTGGCGGCCGGTGGCGGTGAACATCTCCCCCGGTGCGGCGATGGCGCTGGGGGCGACGGTTTCGGCCTGGTGCTTGTTGTCGGGGTGGGAGATGCGTCCGGCGTGCATGAGCTGTGCCACGATCGTGCCGCCTGCCTGGTGTACGCCGTCGGCGACGGCGCGCCAGGCGTCGATCTGTTCGGGGGTGTGCAGGCCGGGTGAGTTCATGTAGCCCTGCCCGACGGCGCTGGGCTGCACTCCCTCGGTGATGATCAGGCCGGCGGTGGCCCGCTGGGCGTAGTACGTCGCCATGAGGTCGGTGGGTACGCCGTCCGGGGTGGCCCGGTTGCGTGTCATGGGGGCCATGACGATGCGGTTGTGCAGCGTCCACTTGCCCACTGTGACGGGCGCGAAGATGTCGGTCATGAGAGGTGCTCCTGTGAGGGGTGTTCAGCATGCGTGGCGGGCACGGCATGCGGTTGTCAGGCGATGCGGCGCACGGCGATGACGGTGTCGGTGACGGGCGCGGTCTGTCCGTTGGGGCCGGTGGCCACCCGTTCCGAAGTGGCCAGGCGCTGGGGTATCCACCGCGCCGCCTCGAGGGCGAGGTCGTCGTAGATGTCTTCCGGGTCGGGGAAATGGGCGTCGGGGTCTGTGTGCCAGGCCCAGGGGCGTATCGAGCCGTGATCGACGATGAGGAGGATCCCGCCGGGAGTGAGCGCGTGTGCGGCCTGGCGCAGGATGCCGGTGCGCGGGAAGGAGTAGGGGGTTTGCAGGTACTGGGCGGAGATGAGGTCGAAGGTGCCGGCGGGGAATGTGCCGGCCAAGTCGTGCTGTTCAGTGCGCACACGGTCCGCGACGCCGTTTCGGGCCGCGAGTTGGGCAGTGCGCTGCAGGGCGGTGGGGGCGATGTCGACGGCCGTGACGTGCCAGCCGTGAGTGGCGAGCCGTAGTGTGTCGCCGCCTTCACCGCAGCTCAGGTCGAGGGCGCGGCCGGGTGTGAGGTGTGCGGCGGTTTCGGCGAGCAAGGGGTTGGCGGTGTTCTTCCAGACGCCGTCTTTGCTGCGGTAGAGCCGCTCCCGGAACCGGGCGGCGTCGTTGGCGGCGTGGATCTCGCGGACGACCTCGTTCATCGCGGTGTCTCTCCTTCAGACGACCTGGGCGGGGGTGCTTCAGTGGACGGGGATGAGGCGGGCATGGCACCGGGGTTGGTCTTGGGGGTTCTCACCAGGGCGAGCAGGGCGATCAGGGCGGCAGCCAGGAGAGCGCCGGCGACGATGAACGCGATGCGGTAGCCGTGGAGGAAGGCCTCCAGCCGTACGGTCTGCGGACCCTCGCCCGGGGCCACGGTGTGGGAGGCGAGGTAGCCGGTGACGGCGGAGATGTAGAGGGTGTTGAGCAGGGCCGGTCCCAGGGCTGCGCCGATCTGCTGGCTGGTGCTCAGGGCGGCGCTGGCTACGCCCGCGTCGTGCGGCTTCACGGCGGAGAGCGCGACGTTGGGGCCGGCGAGGAAGAAGAACCCGACGCCGATGCTGACCAGGGTCTGGGTCGGCAGTACCTCGCCCGTGTAGCCAGAAGCCGAGTCCAGGCGGGTGAGCCAGAGCAGTCCCACCGTGGCCAGGGTGGTTCCTGCCGCCATCAGGGTCTTGGGGCCGAAACGGGTGACCAGGGGAGCGCCGAGGGTGGTGGTGGCGATGATGCCGACACTGAAGGGCAGGAAGGCGCAGCCGGCCTGCAGCGGTGTGTAGTTGAGGTTGACCTGCAGGAAGTAGGTCATGAAAAGGTTCATGCCGAACATGCCGGCGCCGATGAGGAGGTTGGCCAGGAACACTCCGGCGCGGGAGCGGTCGAGGACAACCCGAAGGGGAAGCAGCGGGTGCGTGCTGCGGTGCTCCACCATCACGAAGACGGTCAGCAGGACGACCGCGGCCGCCAGGAGTACAAGCGTTGCGGGGGCGGTCCAGCCGTCGCCGTCGGCTGCCTGGGCGAAGCCATCGACGAGGGCGACAAGGCCGCCGGTCACCAGTAGAGCCCCGGGAATGTCGTAGTGGCGGTCCCCCTCCGCACGGCTTTCACGGATGTAGGGGCGAGCAGCGAGGGCTGCGGGCAGGGCGATGGGAATGTTGATGTACATGCACCAGCGCCAGCCCGCGTACTCGGTCAGCACGCCGCCGAGCAGCAGCCCGACGGCGCCGCCTCCGGCTTGGAAAGCGCCGAAGATGCCGAAGGCCTTGGCACGTTCCTTCGGGTCCGTGAAGGCGACCGTGATCAGGGAGAGGGCGGCGGGGGCCAGAAGGGCGGCGAAGCCACCCTGCAGAGCACGGGCGCTGAACAGGGTCCCCGGGTTGGGAGCCAGGCCGCCGAGCATGGAGGCGGCGGCGAAGCCGAGCAGGCCGATGAGAAGGGCCTTCTTGCGGCCGACGAAGTCGGCGATACGGCCGCCGATCAGGAGCAGGCCGCCGAATGCCAGCGCGTACGCGGTGATCATCCACTGGCGGTTGGAGTCACTCATCCCGAGATCGCTCTGTGCCTGGGGCAGAGCGATGTTCACGATGGACACGTCGAGGACGACCATGAGCGTGGCAACGGACGCCACGATCAGTGTTATCCACCGGTGCGGGTCCGCCACGGCAGGATCGGGCGTCGTGCGGGCGCGGCGAGCTGGGCTGGTCATCGGGAGCTCTCCTGAGCAGTAATCGAAAGTGAGGGCGGCGGGACAGGTGCCGCGCCGCCTGGAGAGTGGGACGCGGACTGCCAAACTTGCAAACCGTCATGCCGCTTCAGCAAGATGCGTGACATGAAGAACGTCGATCAGGTTCTGGCCACCGTCGGCCCGCGGCTGCGTGCACTGCGCCAACAGCGCGGCATCACACTGGCAGCCCTCTCCCAGCTCACCGGAGTCTCCGAGAGCACGCTCTCCCGCCTGGAGGGCGGTGGCCGCAAAGCGAACCTGGAACTGCTACTCCCCTTGGCCCACGCCTACCAGGTCCCCCTGGATGAACTGGTCGGGGCGCCCGAGACCGGCGACCCGCGCGTGAACCTCCGGCCCGTCACGCGCGGCGGAATGACGTACGTGCCGCTCAGCCGCCGGCCCGGCGGGCTGCACGCGCACAAACTCGTCATCACCCCCTCCGCCGGCGAGCCCGAGCTGAACATCCATGAGGGCTACGAATGGATCTACGTGCTGGACGGCCGGCTGCGCCTGCTGCTCGGCGAGCGCTCCTTGAGCCTGGCACCGGGTGAAGTGGCGGAATTCGACACGCATGTGCCGCACTGGCTGGGCCCGGACGACGATCAGCCGGTCGAGCTCCTGGTCATCTTCGGCAAGCAAGGCGAGCGGGCCCATCTCAAGGCCCACCCTGCCTAGCAGTACCGCCGTCACTCCCCGAAGGGCAGCAGGGAGTCGAGGCCGTGGCGACTCTCGCCCAGAACGCGCGCGCTGACCTTCGCCTCACTCTCGGCGCTGAAGGTCTCCTGAAACCGGGCCGCACGGTGGCGTGCGACCGCTTCGTCCACGTCGGCGTTGACGAGGTCGGCGTTGATGGCCGCTGCCGCCGACACGCCCCCGGCCTGGGCCTGGGCGAGACCGGCCATCACATCGGTGACGTTCCCGGCCACCCACACTCCGGCGACGTCCGTCGCGCCGCCGGCGTCGGCGGGCACATAGGTGCCCACTCCCATGGCGTGCGGTGCCGGAACGACGCCCAGCCGGGCCAGGACTCCGCCCTGCGCGATGAACCGGGGGGCCACCACCAGGGACTGAACGGGAATCACCAGACCGGAGGCGAGTCGGACACCGCCCAGCTTGTCGTCCGCGATCTCCAGGCCGGTCACCTCGCCCTGCACGACCTCGATACCGCGGGCGGCAAGGCGTTCCCACTGGTCCTCCTCGGGCTCGGGGCCGGTGTGGAGGAACAGGGTCACCTGGCTGGACCACTGACGAAACAGCAGTGCCTGGTGCACCGATGCAGCCCCCGTGCCGAGCACACCGATCGGCGTGTCACGCACCTCCCAGCCATGGCAGTACGGGCAGTGCAGCACATCCCGCCCCCACCGCTCGGACAGCCCCGGCACCTGAGGCAGTTCGTCCACCAGGCCCGTGGTCACCAGAAGCCGCCGGGCCCGGAAGGTCTTGCCGCCTTGCGTGCCGACGGCGAAGACTCCGTCCACGCGCGTGGCGGTCGTGGCGCGCTCCGAGAGCACCCGTCCGCCGTACAGGCCCACTTCCGCCCGCCCGGCACGCAGCAGATCCAGGGGCGCGACGCCATCACGCGACACCAGGCCGTGGGCCGCAGCGGCGGGCACGTTGCGGGGCTCTCCCGCATCCAGTACCAGAACAGAGCGCCGGGCACGCGACAGGGTCAGCGCCCCAGACAGACCGGCCACACCGCCACCGATCACGATCACATCAAAAACGTCAGAATCCAGTTCCTCACTCATGCGACACACCGTGCGGTGACCTGGGGCAGAGCGCCATTCTTCTTGCCGGTTCGGCAAGGCCGAAGCCGTGTACACGGTGTGCCCTGGCGTGACGAACCCGCCCCTGTCCGGCCCGGAGAGCGATGACATTCGCTGCCCGGCCAAGGCCGCTTCCCGCTTCGCGAGCACCGGCAGGCGTACGGCTGACTACCCTTTCCCTGCAGATCAGGGCCGCGTGGCGTCAAGTGCCTCGAAGAGGGTCACATCTCGGGAAACGGATCGAAGGACGGCAGACGCAACGACTCCGGCTCCTCAAGCCAGTGCAGCCGCCGCAGCAGATCTGCCGGCTCGGTCACCGTCGCGTACTCCTTGTGGTCCTGGGCACTTTCCCCAACTCGCCCAGGAAGGGGTGGGAGAGTTCTGTGACGAGGAACAGGTTGGCGGCGACGAGTATGCTCACCGCCCCGACCATCCCGTAGCGCATCGTGGTCTGCCCGGCGTCGAAGATGACGGCGAAGCCGAGGACCGGTGCACTGGTCAGGAAGACCACCATCCACAAGGACAGGGGTGGGCCGACGTTGGCGCGTGCCTGGAGCAGGCGTTCCGTTCGTGCGAGAGCCAATTCCCGCAGGGACGCGAGCGTGCCGGTGAGGAAGGCCCGTTGGGAATCGCTGCGGGGTTTGACGTTCTCGTATGTGCTCTGCAGACGGTTCAGCGCGTTCTCGGCCTCGGGTGTGGTGCGGCCGATGGCGGCACGGGGCCACTCGGCCGCTGCCGCGGGTGGCCAACGACCGCACCGGGCCGCGGACACGCCCTCGCCGCCTCTTCGGGGAGAGGCGACCGCACCTGTCCGGCATCTTCCATGGGGCGTCGGTCATGGTCCGGGATGCCGTCAGGGAGCATGGGGCGATGAACTCGGATCAGCCGGTGCCCCGCGAGCTGAAGGCCCTTGATACGGCTTCGCTGCTCAGACTGGAGGAGCGAGCCGGTGAACTCGGCCTCAACCAGCGGCTGAGCCCTGCGTGGGTCGAGGCGCATGCGGCGTCCGACGGAACCCACTACCTGTGGCCGGGCTTGTGGGTCAGCTTGTCCCATCGTCCCGGGATCCCACGTCAGTTGCGGTGCGAGTTGCTGATCGCGCTTCGTGCGGGAGAGCGGGTGAGGAGTCTGCTGGACGTGCTGCCCGATGACTTCGCCCCGCTGACGCAGGTGACCTCGCGTGACGAGGGCATGCAGGCCGGCCGGCTCTGGGACGGTGCCCGGAGCGTCAGGGAACGGAGGCCGGCTTTCTGAGCAAGTCCCGTCCGGCGGGGACGCGGGCGCGCTTGTGTGCGGCGCCACTGGGGTGGCGGAGCGCGTAAGCGGAAGGGCTTATACCGGTAGTGCGGATGATCTTCTGCTGGGTAATGTGGGCCGTCGGGTAGGGGGCAGTGGGCGCCGGGCATCCGGCACTTGGCACTTGGACTTGGCATCCCCGCACTGGGTATCGGTCACCGGCCCTCCGGCCCCGAGCCTCCGGCACCGGCAACGCGCCGGGACCGGCGCCGTGCGTCCCGCCGACGCCGCCGAGGTCAGAGAGTGAGTGGCAGTAGTAGTGAGTAGACAGATGCAACCGACGTTCGTGCTGGTTCACGGAGCCTTCGCGAACTCCTTCTCCTTCGCCCCGCTCCAGGCCGAACTCGGCCTCCTCGGGCACCGTTCGGTCGCCGTCGACCTGCCGGGCCACGGATTCGGGGCGTCCTACTCGCGTGCTTATCAGGCACCGCAGGATCTCGAAGGGCTCGGCACCGAGCCCGGCTCGATCAGGGGTGTGACGCTCGCCGACAACGCCGCGTATCTGATCGGGATCCTGGAACGGGCCAAGCGGAACGGCCCCGTGATCCTCGTCTCGCACAGTCGCGGCGGCGTGACGGCCACGGCCGCGGCCAACGCACGGCCGGATCTGATCGACCGCATCGTCTACGTCTCGGCTTGGTGCCCGGTCGAGCTCGACGTCGGCGACTACTACGCGGAGCCGGAGATGGCCGGCGTCGACGTCGCTTCCCTGGCCCCGGCGATGGTCGGGAACCCGGCTGAACTCGGCCTGCTCCGCACCAACTTCCGCACAGCGGATGCGGATGTCCTCGCGGCGTTCAAGGCGGCCCTCCTCGCCGACGGCACCGACGAGGAGTTCCTGACCTTCCTGAACACCTTCCAGCCCGACGAGAACCTGGACGCCGGTACTTCCGCCGACCGGGCGCAGGCCGCGACCTGGGGCCGTATACCCAAGACCTTCGTCCGACTGGCCCGCGATGTGAGTCTGCCGCTCGCCGTGCAGGACCGGCTGATCAGCGAGGGCAACGAGCTGACCCCGGACAACCCGTACGACGTCCGCACTCTCGACAGCAGCCATCTGAAGTGGCTGATCGACGCGGCACCGGCGGCCCGGGTTCTGGGTGAACTCGCCGCGCCTTTGGGCATGCCTGACGGGTCGTGACCGGAGCCTCCTGCTGGGGCGCCGTCATCGGAGCCGATGAAGCGGCGTGCGGTGGCCGTGATGGTGATGTGATGGTGATGGTGCCCACGTGCCCATGCAGCGGGTGCCTGGACGTGTCCGCGCTGGTGCTATCGGGCCGGCCACTGCACGCCACCGGGCCGAGCCGGCGAATCGACTAGGATGCGCAGCGACATCGCGTGTCGGTCACCGGCTGGGTGAGGCATGGAGGTGTCGGGGAGATGCCCCTGGAGGCATTCCTTGTCAGTCGAGTTGAACCACACGATCATCCACGCCCGGAACAACCGGGAGTCCGCCGAGTTCTTCGTGGACCTGCTGGGCCTTGAGATCACCGATGAGTGGGGCCCCTTCATCGCCGTCGGCCCGAGCAACGGCGTCACGCTGGACTTCGCCACGATCCCCGAGGAAAGCATCACACCGCAGCACTACGCCTTCCTGGTCTCCCAGGAGGAGTTCGATGCGGCATACGCACGGATCACGCAGCGCGGCATCGAGCACTACGCCGACCCGCAGCGGCAGCATCCCGGCGAGATCAACCACAATGACGGTGGCTGCGGCGTGTACTTCATGGACCCGGCCGGCCACGCCATGGAACTGATCACCCTCCCGTACGGCGGCCGGCCGTCTCGCTGATCGCTTCAGAGCTTGGTCACGCGCCGCATGCTCATGCGGCGCGTGACCAGTGCTGCGGTGCAGCAGAGTAAGACGTTCCGCTACGGCAAGTGCCCGCGTCCAAGCAACGTCCAGTCCCCTCACATGCCGCGCATCAAGCGTGCCGCTGAGGATTCGCCTCGCTTCCCCGCCCCCGAGCCCGCGGGCTACTCGGTGATACTGTGTAGTGGTACTCAGTGCTACGCAGTACTGGGAGAGGGTGAAGGGGAGATCCGCGATGGACGACCTGACGGAGATGCTGAAGGGCACGCTGGAGGGCTGCGTGCTGGAAATCATCGGCAGGGAGGAGACCTACGGGTACGCGATCACGCGTCGTCTGAATGAACTCGGCTTCGCCGACGTCGTCGAGGGGACGGTCTACACCATCTTGCTGCGGCTGGAGAAGAACGGGCTCGTTCAGGTGACGAAAAGGCCTTCCGGGATGGGTCCGCGGCGCAAGTTCTATGCACTCAATGACGCGGGGCGCGAAGAGCTCGGCAGGTTCTGGGCGAAATGGGAGTACCTCTCCTCGCGAATCAACAAGCTCAAGGAGGGCGGGAGATGAATTTCCGGGAGACCATTACCGGCAGTGACCTCACCAGGGAATGGAAGGCGTTCGCAGCCCGGGCCGAGGCATTGCCGGCCGACCACCGGGCGGCGTGGGAACAGATCAAGGTTCACCTCTGCCCCTACTCGGGCTTCACAGGTCGCCACCTGACGTCGATCCTCGACGGTGCCCTGGGGCTGCTCGAAGAAACGGCGGCGGACGGGCAGAGCGTTCACGAGGTGCTGGGCGACGACATCGAGGGCTTCTGCGCGTCGCTGGCCGGCGAAGAAGGGGCTCGGAGCTATCGCGACCGGTGGCGCGAGCAGTTGAACCGGAACGTCGCAAGGAAATTGGGCCGGCTAGGAGGCTGACGTGGGCATCCAGGACATCATCGAGGGCAAGAAACGGTGGCGAGCGCACAGGGCGCGGCTCAAGGCACTCCCACCGGACTACCAGATCGTCTACAAGGAGATGGAGAGGTACTACTTCAAGATCGGACCGATCGACTTGCCTGACTGGACCTTACTTTCAGGGATTGTCGATTTCTTCGAGGAGGGTGTCGCGGCCGGCAAGGGAGTCCTGGAACTCATCGGCAACGATGTCGCTGCCTTCTGTGACGACCTGGTCAAGGACTCGCGCACCTACGCGGACATCTATCAGGAGTCCATCGGCGGGAAATCCGGCACGGTCGAGAAGTAAGACTGATCGGCAGATGGACTGCCCGGTCGGGCCCTGTCCTGAGGGCCGCACCCCGGCTCGGGGGTGCGGCCCTCAGCCGTCAGCAGCACCCAAAACAGCGGCTCCGAAGGGGTCCTGAAACGACGCCTTGGGCAGCGGTGTGCCGCTCATTGCGGGATCAGTGTCCCGATGCCGGGCCGGCCGGGTGCGGGGCATGGCTTGTTTTGGTGTAGGCATGTCAAAAATCATGAGGTGGCTGCCTTGCTCTCTTCAGGGGTGCGTGCCTCAATGGTCAGCGATTCAGGTCGCTGACCATCCGTCAGGTCTGGACGGTGGTCGGCACGGGGGTCCGACCGCGGGCTCCTGCGTGGCTGCCGGCCGTTCCCGCGCGTCCCCCCGACGGCCGGGGCCATGGGCCTGCACCCCCCTCAAGAAGGCGGTACCCCCATGAGACACCTCGGATCAGGCACGTGCAGATTCGGTACGGCACTCGTCGTTGCCGTCGCCGCCGCGGGCACGCTCGCGATGGCGCCGGCCGCCTCGGCGGTTACCCCCGACACCGCCACCGTTTCGTTCGACTGCGGAAGCTTCGGGTCCGGCACGGCGACGCTCACCGCGACCCAGGACGGTACGGCCGCGACCATCAGTCTTTCCACGTCGGCGATCACCTCACCGATAGACGTCGGTGCGAACTCGGTCAGCTCCACGCTGACCCTCACCAAGAACGGCTCCGGGACCACGGAGTTCAGCGGCAGCTCCAACCCGGCGATCCCGGCCGGCAGTCAGGTCTCCACCGGCCCCCTCACCGGCACGGTCGCCGCGGGCGACAGCCTGGAGGCCACCTCCCTGAAGGTCGTGGTCTTCGGCGTCACGGCCACCTGCACTGCCACGTCGCCGCAGTCCCCGGGGCCGTTCGTCTTCTGATACCGAGGGCAGGCGGGGGCCGGCGGGATGTCGTCCGCCGGCCCCCGCGGGTCACCGCTGCGTGCTTCACCGTTGCGCGGTCAGTGGCCGCGGCTCATGGCCGCGCTCCGCCGCTCTCCCCGCCGCCGCCCTTCCCGCCGGCGTTCGCCCGCTCCGCCCGTGCCAGGTTCGAGCGACGGTAGGAGTAGGTGAAGTAGATGACCATGCCGATCAGAAACCAGACCACGAACCGCACCCAGGTCTGCCATTCCAGGAACGTGATCAGCCAGATCGAGAAGCACACCCCGATGGCCGGCACCACCGGCATCCCCGGCGTACGGAACGTCCGCGGCAGTTCGGGACGCTTGTAGCGGAGCACGATCACCGCGACGCAGACCACCACGAACGCGAGCAGGATGCCGATGTTGGTGAGCTCGGCGGCCTCGCCGATCGGGAGGAAGCCCGCGATGACCGCGGAGGCGAAGCCGACGATCCAGGTGACCCGGGTCGGCACATGGTGCTTGGGGCTGGTCTTGGCGAACCACTTCGGCAGCAGTCCGTCCCGGCTCATCGAGAACCACACCCGGGTCACCCCGAGCATGAAGGTGAACATGACCGTCAGAATGCCGATGATCGCGCCGACCGCGATGACATCCGCCAGACCGCTCAGGCCCACCGACTTGAACGCCGAGGAGAAGCCGCTCTCCGGGTCGATGTGCTTGTAGTTCTGCATACCCGTCAGGACCAGGCAGGCCAGGACGTACAGCACCATCGAGATGGCCAGCGAATACATGATCGCCTTGGGCATATGGCGCTGGGCGTCCTTGGACTCCTCGGCCGCGGTGCTCATCGCGTCATAGCCGAAGACCGCGAAGAAGACGGTGGCCGCGCCGGTGAAGGCGCCGCTCACGCCGAACGGGAAGAACGGCGTGTAATTCGAGGTCTTGATGTGGAAGAAGCCGACCGCGATCACCACGATCACCACCAGGACCTTCAGGGCCACCACGATCGTCTCGAAGCGTGCGGCGTTCTTGATGCCCAGGGTCAGCAGATAGGCGATCAGGAGGCAGAGGACCGCGGCGAAGAGGTCCACCTGGTGTCCCGGCCCCGTTCCCGGCGCGCCCAGCATCCAGGCGGGCAGATCGAGGCCCATTTCGCCGAGCAGAAAGCCGAAGTAGCCGGAGATTCCGATCGCGACCACCGCCACGATCGCGGTGTACTCCAGCAACAGGTCCCAGCCGATGAACCAGCCCGCCACCTCGCCGAGGACCGCGTACCCGTAGGTGTAGGCCGAGCCCGCCTTCGGGATCAGGCCGGCGAATTCCGCGTACGAGAACGCGGCAGCGGCGCTGGCGATGCCCGCGATGAGGAAGGAGATCAGGACCGCGGGTCCCGCTTTCCCGTTCGCGACGGTACCGGCCAGCGTGAAGATTCCCGCGCCGATGATGCCGCCGACGCCGATGGCCGTCAGCTGCCACAGGCCGAGCGCACGGGTGAGCTGTTCGCTCGCGGTGCCTTCCGTCTCTTCAATGTGTTCGATCGGTTTACGGCGCAAAATGCCCTGTCCCGCGCGCAGACCCATACGTCATCCCTCCGTACGCTCCGTCGTGGTCCGACGGCGGATCATCATGGACCCTCGGGGGCGACTAGGGAAGGCGACTCCCTAGTACTGCCGGGACTCGCCGGGAGACGTACACGGGAGAGGCGTCAATCGGCGTCCTCGAGCCGGAATCCGACCTTCAGGCCGACTTGGTAATGGTCGATCTCGCCGTCGACGATATGGCCGCGGACCTGGCTGATCTCGAACCAGTCGAGGTTGCGCAGGGTCTGCGAGGCGCGCTTGATGCCGTTCTCGATCGCGGCGTCCACGCTCTCCTGGGACGTTCCGACGATCTCGGTCACGCGATACGTGCGGTCGGTCACGGTGGTCTCCCTCGCCGGGGCGGCGCTCCGCCCGTGCACTGTCCACCGTGCCTCAGGGCGGCCCGCCCCACCAGCGGAGCGCCGGGGCGGGCCCTGGGGTGTGCGGCTCAGGGGACGACGGTGACCGGCCAGCGCCCGGCCTTGACCAGGCGCACCGCGACCGAGCCCATGATGCGGTGCCCGGCCTGCTCCGAGGCGCCGACCACCACGGCATCGGCCTTGAGCTCGTCGGCCATCTGCACCATGCCGTTGTACGGGTCGCCGCGCAGGGTGTGGAACTCCCAGCGCAGGCTGTATATCCCCGCCAGCCGCTCGGTCGCCTTGCGGATCTCGGCCATCAGCTCCTCGGCGACCTGGTCGGTCGCATCCGCGATCGGGGCGCCCATCGCGGCGCCGGCCGGCAGCACCGGCTGGACGTAGACCAGCACCAGCTTCGAGGACTGGCGCCTGGCCAGGCCCGCCGCGTACGAGGCGGCACGCCACGACGAGTCGGAGCCGTCGATGCCGACGACGATGACCTTCGGGCCGTCCGTTCCGCGCTCGAACGGCGCGGCTGCGTTCTCCTCCACACCAGGGAGGTTATCCGCACAGGTGTGCTGGGGGAGTGGCGGGCCCGGGTCGCCGACCGCGCGCTGCCGGGCCCCTGCCGTCGGGCTCGCGCTGCCGGCTCCCGGTCGCCCGGCCCGCACAGGCTCCTGCCCGGTCAGGCAGGGGCCGGGGGCCAGCTGTCCGGGGAGAGGACGCCCAGCACATAGGCCCTGGCGACCAGCGCGGTACGGCCCTGGACCCGCCAGCGACGGGCCAGTCGGGTGAGGTGGTAGTTCACCCCGTCGACCGTCAGCCCCAGTGCCGTGCCGATCGACGAGGTGGTCGCGCCGCCCGCGGCCAGCGCCAGGATCCGGGCCTCCACCGGGCTCGCCGCACCGCGCGGTGCCGGCTGCGGAGCGCTGTCACTCACCCGCAGCAGCGCCAGCAGGGCGGGCGGGTTCACCGAGGGGTCACCCACCGGGTCGATGGTCAGTTCCCCTTCCCGCTCGGCCCCGTCCGTCCCGGCGCGCCAGCGCACCTCGACCGGATAGCGGGAACGGCGTCCCAGGCGCAGGGCCTCGGTGAGCCGGTCGATCTGGGCCATCGCGCGGGGCTCGAACAGGTCCAGCAGGTTCCGGCCACGCAGCTGTCCCGGGGCCGTGCCCCACTGCTCGGCCATCGCCGGATTGGCGATCAGCACCTCGCCGTGGGCCCGGCACACCGCGATCGGCGTGGGGATACGGTCCAGCAGGATCAGGAAGTAGTTGCGCCACGGGCCGCCCGCGTACGGCCCGGCCGGGTCGATGTAGGTGCGCTCGCAGGGCGCCTTCTCCCCTTCGTCCGCGTCAGCAGCCGCAGCCGCAGCCGCGTCCCCGTCCGGCATCCGGTCGGCAGTCCCGTTGTCCATTGCCCCTTCTCTGGTCCGTGCGCAAGAGCGAGCACCGAAAAACCACTGCACAATCATGCAGTTGTCCGGGCGTGACCTGCACGTGGGGGGCTGCACGCTTGGAGACATGACCGACACCATCGCGCTCCACAGCGACGAACGCGCCGCCGATGACGGCATTCCGGTGGCCGACCTCACGGCGGCCGGGCTCACCCACACGCCCATCCAGCAGTCCATGGACCTCGCCCGGCTCCACGGCCCGGTCTTCAAGCGCAAGTTCGGCGAGCGCGAGACGCTGTTCCTCTCCTCGCTGGACCTGGTCACCGAGGTCGCCGACGAATCCCGCTTCGCCAAGGGCGTGTCGGTCGTCCTGGAGAACGTCAGAGAGTTCGCCGGTGACGGTCTGTTCACCGCCTACAACGACGAGCCGAACTGGGCCAAGGCGCACGAGGTCCTGATGCCGGCCTTCGCGCTCGGTTCGATGCGCACCTACCACCCGGCGATGCTCAAGGTCGCCCGCCGGGTCATGGCGGCCTGGGACCGACGGGTGGCCGACGGTACGCCCGTCCAGGTCGCCGAGGACATGACCCGGATGACGCTGGACACCATCGGGCTCGCCGGTTTCGGCTTCGACTTCGAGTCCTTCTCCCGCGGCGACGGCGCCCATCCGTTCGTCGAGGCGATGGTGCGCTGCCTCGAATGGAGCATGACGAAGTTCTCCCGCGACCCCGGCGCCGACCACTCCGCGGCGGACGCGGCGTTCCAGGCCGACGCCGACTACCTCGCGTCGGTCGTCGACGAGGTCATCGCCGCCCGGACGGAGAGCGGACAGACCGGCGACGACGACCTGCTGGGCCTGATGCTCGGCGCCGGGGGCCAGGGGGACGACGGTCCTGCCCTCGACCTCGCCAACATCCGCAACCAGGTCATCACCTTCCTGATCGCCGGCCACGAGACCACCTCGGGCGCGCTCTCCTTCGCCCTCTACCACCTGCTCAAGGACCCGCTGGCGCTGCGCATGGTCCAGCGCGAGGCCGACGAGCTGTGGGGCGACCAGAGCGACCCCGACCCCTCGTTCGAGGACATCGGCCGGCTGCCGTTCACCCGCCAGGTCCTCAACGAGGCGCTGCGGCTGTGGCCCACCGCCGCCGCCTTCACCCGGCAGGCCCGCGAGGACACCCTGCTCGGCGGCCGCTACCCGGTGAAGGCGGGGGAGCTGGTCACGGTGCTGACCCCGATGCTGCACCGCGACCCCGCCTGGGGCGACAACCCCGAGCTGTTCGACCCGTCACGCTTCAGTCCGGAGGCCGAGGCGGCCCGCTCGCCGCATGCCTACAAGCCGTTCGGGACCGGTGAACGTGCCTGCATCGGGCGGCAGTTCGCGCTCCACGAGGCGACCATGCTGCTCGCCCTCCTCGCCCAGCGCTACCGCCTGATCGACCACGGCGACTACCGGCTGCGCATCAAGGAGACGCTGACCCTCAAGCCGGAGGCGTTCACCCTCACCCTGGCCGCCCGTACGCCCGCCGACCGGGCCGCGGTCCGCGCCGCGCTGGCCGTGCTCCCCGGCGGCGGCGCCGGCGCCGCGGACGACCCTGCGACCGACGACGGGCTGCCCACCCGCGCCGTCCAGGGCACCGGCCTGCTGCTGTTGCACGGCAGCAACTACGGCACCTGCCGGGAGTTCGCCGAGCGGCTCGCCGACGAGGCCACCGGGCTCGGCTTCGCCGCCGACGTCGCGCCGCTGGACGCATACGCCGGAGCGCTGCCCGCCGACCGGCCCGTCGTCATCGTCGCTGCCTCCTACAACGGCCGGCCCACCGATGACGCCGCCGCCTTCGTGGACTGGCTGACCACCGCCCGGGACGGCGCCGCCACGGGTATCCCGTTCGCCGTCCTCGGCGTCGGCGACCGCAACTGGGCCGCCACCTACCAGCACATACCGACCCTCATCGACGACCGGCTCGACGCGCTCGGCGGCGACCGGCTGCTGCCGCGGGCTGAGGCGGATGCCTCCGGCGACCTGGGCGGCACCGTCAAGGAGTTCACCGCGGCGCTGCGCACCCGGCTGCTGACGCGCTACGGCGACCCGGCGAGCATCGGCGCGAGCGCACCGGACGCCGAGGACACCGGCTACACCGTCACCGAGATCACCGGCGGTCCGCTGGACGCGCTCGCCGCCCGCCACGACCTCGTCCCGATGACCGTCACCGAGGCCCACGACCTCACCGCCGAGGGCTGGCCGCGGCCCAAGCGCTTCCTGCGGATCGCCCTGCCGGACGGCGTCGGCTACCGCACCGCCGACCACCTCGCCGTGCTGCCGGCCAACGCCCCGGCCGCCGTCGAGCGGGCCGCCCGGGTCCTCGGCGCCGACCTCGACACCGTCCTCGCGCTGCACTCCGGCCGCCGCCCGAGCCGCGACACCCTGCCCGTCGACCGGCCGCTGACGGTGCGCGAACTGCTCACCCACCACCTCGAACTGGGCATGCGGCCCACACCGGAGCAGGTAGCCGTGCTCGCCGCGCTCAACCCCTGCCCGCCCGAGCGCCACGCCCTGGAGAACCTCGCGGAGGACGATCCGCGCACCGTGATCGACCTGATCGAGGCCCACCCGGCGCTGCGCGGCGCGCTGCCCTGGCCGGCGGTCCTGGAGCTGCTGCCGGCCCTGCGCATCCGGCACTACTCCCTGTCGTCCGCACCCGCCGCCGACCCCCGGCACGCCGATCTGATGGTCTCGCTGCTGCCCGGCGGTACCGGCTCGACCCATCTGCACTCCCTGCGGCCCGGCGACACCGTCCTGGCCCGTGTCCAGCCCTGCCGCGAGGCCTTCCGCCTCGCTGCGGACGATGACACCCCCGTCATCCTCATCGCCGCGGGGACCGGTCTCGCGCCGTTCCGCGGCGCCGTCGCCGACCGCCTCGCCGCGGGCCAGAAGGCCCCCGCCCGGCTCTACTTCGGCTGTGACGACCCGGAAGCGGACTTCCTGCACGCCGCGGAGTTCGCCGCCGCCGAGGCCGCCGGTGTCGTCTCGATGCACCCCGTCTTCAGCGAGCGCCCCGAGAACGGCCACCGCTTCGTCCAGCACCGGATCGCCGCCGAGGGGGCCGAGGTGTGGGAGCTGCTGCAGGCCGGCGCGCGGGTGTACGTCTGCGGTGACGGCAGCCGGATGGCCCCCGGTGTACGGGCCGCCTTCCGCGAGCTGCACGCCGCGAGCACCGGTGCCTCGCCCCAGGAGTCCGAGGCCTGGCTGCGCGAACTGACCGCCTCGGGGCGCTACATCGAGGATGTGTACGCGGCGGGCTGAGGCCCGGCGCCCTTCTCCCGGCGGGCTGGACCCGGCGCGCCGGCTCTCCCGGCGGTCCGGATCTTCCGGCCCGCCGGGGCCGCGGGGTGGGGGGAGAGGACGTGGCGGGGAGTGGTGGGCCGAGTGCCCGCTACTCCCCGCTTCCCTGTTTCCCGGCCGCACCCGGCAGATGGACCACCACCAGCGCGATTCCGGCGACCGTGAGGTTGCGGGTCGCGGCCTCCAGCCCGTTCCACTGCTTGGACTGCCACATCGAGAACCACTCACCGCCTATCGCGAGGAACCCCACCCCGAACAGCAGCACCATCATCAGCAGTCCGACCGTGCTCACCTGCCGGGCACGGGTGAGGCTCCCGCGCCGGGCGCCGGTGACCCACAGCGCGGTGGCCGCGAGCAGCACCACCGCGGCCACCGTCTCCCAGGCGATGATCGCCAGATACGCGGCGTCCTGCAGCCCCTGCGAGGTGAGGGCCCGCCACATCAGGTCCGGGTCCTTGAACGTGGTGTCCATGGCCAGCACATGGCGGACGAAGTCCCGGTTGGTGTCGAAGTCGGTGATGTTGCCGAAGGCGACGAGTGAGATGTAGAGCGCGACCGTCCCGGTGAGCACGGCCGCGGCGAGCGGCAATCCGGTACGTGGTGCGAGTTCGGTGGGGTTTCTGTCGGTCATGCGCCCTCCACGGCGGTTCCTGTCATCTGCTGTTTCCTTGTCTGTCGCGGCCCTTATGGTCCCTCATCCGTCGAACTCCCGTACGCTGCTCCCCGGTCGGCCGGGGGACGCACCGGTCGACCGGGGCGTTCGGGAGCAGTGCCGGCGGCCCGAAGACCTAGAGGAAAGCGGGGCACATGAACGGGAAGCGGTGTGTGGGAACGGTAGCCGCCGCGGCGGCGGCGGTGATCGCGGTGAGCGGACCGGCGGTCGCCGAGCCGGCCGCCACGACATACGGCACCAGCACGTCCGTGGGCGTCCACAATGCGTATGAAAAGGAGAAGTACCCCTACTTCGCGGACGCCCTGGACTCCGGCGCCGCGCTGCTCGAACTCGACCTCTGGTCCAACGGGCTGGGCCGGTCCTGGCGGGTCTCGCACAGCAACCCGCTCGGGAACAACAGCAACTGCGAAGGCGCCGCGAACGCCTCGGAACTGCGCACCAAGAACCGCGATCAGGACTTCGCCGGCTGCCTGGCCGATATGAAGGCCTGGCACGACGCCCACCCGGGACACCGCCCGATCCTGCTCAAGGTCGAGATGAAGGACGGCTTCAACGCCAAGGGCGGCCGAGGGCCCGCCGAGTTCGATGCGCTGGTGCGGCAGAAGCTGGGCGATGCGGTCTACGGCCCCGGGGACCTCACCGGCCGGCACGCCACCGCCGACGAAGCCGTACGGGCCGGCGGCTGGCCCTCCCGGGCCGACCTGGCGGGCAAGTTCCTGTTCGAGCTGATACCCGGCACGGTCGAGGAGAAGAACCCGTTCGACAAGCTGTGGACGGACGTCGAGTACGCCGGCCACCTCAAGGACCTTGCGGCGCAGGGGAAGCTGGCGCAGTCGACGGCGTTCCCCGCGGTGCACGGGGCCGCTCCCGGTGACCCCCGCGAGCGCTACACCGACCCGGCGCTGCGCCCCTGGTTCGTGGTCTTCGACGGCGATGCCGCGACGTATCTGAACGGCAGTATCGACACCTCCTGGTACGACACCCGCAACTACCTGCTCATCATGACCGACGCCCACAACGTGCCGCCGGTCATCGACGGTACCCACCCGACCGAGGCGCAGGCACTGGCCAGGGTCCGGCAACTCGCCGCGGCACACGCCAGCTTCGCCACCGCCGACTGGTACCCGCTGCCGTCCGTCCTCAAGACCGTGGTGCCGCGCGGGGCATGACGCCGGACGCGGCGGCGCGGGAGCCGGGCTGGGCGGCCCGCGGGTCCGGCTCCGTGGTCGCCCGCCGGTAGAGCGCGGCCACATCCTCGCCGAACCGGCTGCTGTACGAGACGAAGTCGTCACCGCCCTCGTTGAGGCCGCCTATCACGCCGATCAGCGACCCGGTGCCGGTGGCCGGGTCGAGGTCGGTGAGCATCGGCCCGCCGCTCGTCCCTTTCGGGAAACCCGGGCAGACGAACCGGAGTTGGGTCGGGCCCTGGGCGTCCGCGGTGTGCCGGCAGCTGACCGGGGATTCCTGGTCCTCGGGGTAACCGGTCAGCTGCGCCGGGCGTCCGGCCGGTGCGCCGAACCGGATCCGTTCGGCGCCGGTGACGTCCTCGATCCGGCCGCCGGGCCGCCCCGCCCGGCGCACCCGCAGGAACGCCACGTCGTGGTCGGGGTCCCGGTCGCTGATCCAGCGCGGGTCGACAAGGATCCGGGTGGGCACCCACAGTCCGTACGGCGCGATCCCGTCGTGCAGGCCGGGCGCGAACACCAGCCGGGTACGGAAGCCGTCGTCGTGGACACAGTGCGCCGCGGTGACGATGAGGTCACCCCCGGGGGCGTGCACCACGCCGGCCGTGCAGTGGTGGACCGGGGCACCGTCGTCGCCGGGGGAGAAGAGCGCACCGATCGCCGGTGCGGGCGCCGCCGGGGCCGCCCGCAGGGGCCGGGACGCCGTCAGCGGGACCGGTGCCCGCGGGGCCGCCGTCCCACCGCCGTACCGTGCCGTCACCGGCGGTCCCGGCCGCTCCTCATAGGGGCCGGCGAGCACCGCGGCGGCGGCCTGCTCGCCGTCGGCCCTGGTCGCGAGGTAGGAGCCGGTGGCGGTGTCCCCGGCGGCGAGGAACGGATCGCGTGACGGGGGCCCCAGGGCCAGCGCGGTGCTGCCCACGACCACGGTCAGCACCCCGAGCGCCAGGGTCGCCCGCAGCGGCACGCCGGCCCGGCCGCGGCCCGTGCAGGCCGGGCCGCCGGGACCGAGGCAGTCCTCGGCCGCCGGTACCCCGGCGTTCCGGTCCGCCCCGCCGGCGTGGTCCGCCGGCTCGGTCCCGCGTGCGCTCGTCTCCACCAGCAGCCGCCTCGCCGCATCAGCCGGTATTACCCCGTCGGATGCTGGGGTGACACCGGAACCAGACATTTCACCCAGTCTGATGCAGGGATGCATGCCGTGGTTCGGTCAGTTGGCGCAACTTTCCGCTCAGGCGGCGAAGATCACGGACAGAAACCGGCATCGGAAGCCCGGCGCACCCGCCCTCCGAGAGGCCCGGCGGGCCCGGCGTGTCGGGTCAGGCGGCCGCGTCGCCGGGCCCGGCCTCGTTGGGCCGGTCGGGTGACGCGCGCCGTGCCCCCGTCCGGGCCCGGCCCGGTCCTTGGCGGTGCACCGTCCCGCGCGTGCCCGACGGCTCCCCGCTCACGCCGCGAGCCGCACCCCCTGCCCCGCGAGCTGGTGCCGGATCAGCGTCTCCGCCAGGCCGGCCTCGTTCGGGAAGTCCATCGGGACGATCCCCAGGCCCGTCCAGCCGCTCCCTTCCGGGCCCTCCAGCAGCCGCTTGACCTGCGGGTTGAGACGGTCCGCGTTGGAGCGGGGCGGAAGCAGGGCGGCGGTGCTGACGTAATTGACGAAGAGCTTGCCGGGCTGGGTGACGGCCTTGCGGAACTGGGCCTCGATCTTCGGGTACTTGCCGAACGGCTCCGCCATGTAGTCGTCCTGGATGTCGAACAGCTGCGGATCGGCGTAACGGACGCCGCCCAGACCGTCGGAGTCCGCCAGCAGGACCACCCGGCCGCGGGCCTGGCCCAGCGTCGGCAGCCCGGCGTCCAGCCGGAACAGCGACCGGTAGCCCTTGTCGTCCAGGTAGATGCCGAAGATCCGGCGGAACTCCTCGGCGCTGACCTCCGAGTACTCCTGCTTGACCCGCATCAGCACCGTCTCGGAGGGATGCGCCTGCAGGAACGCCCGGCAGGCGTTGAGCACATCACCGAACATCAACTCCTGGTAGAAGGCGCCGTGATGGATGGCGAAGACGTTGTCGATGGCCCGGCAGCGGACGTCCAGGAAGCGGATACCGCTGCTCAGCTGGGCGTCGACGGGGGTGTTCTGGCAGGCCACCCAGGGGCCGCCCACCCGGGCGCCCGAGTCATGGGTGCCGGGAATCGTCAGCCGCTGGACGGGGGTGGCGTCGCCGAGCGCCGACATCCAGTCCTGTACGGACAGCCGGGGCGCCCGGCGCTGGGCCGCCTCCGCCGTGTACTGCCCGCTGCCGACGCCCGCCAGCACACCGGCGGCCGACAGCCCGGCCGCGCCCCGGAGGAAACCCCGTCGATCCAGTCCCAGCCCCATACCGCTTCCCCTGTCCGTCGAGTCTGCGTGGGTGCGCAGCGACAGCCCCGCTGTGCACCGGCGATCGGGGTATCGAACCACAGGGAACGTACGAGCGGCACCCGGCCGGCGGACCCGGGGGGCACGCCGGCCGGGAAGGGACGGAAATCAGACGCGGAAGGACAGCGACAGCGCGAAGCGGTCCGCGCTGTCCGTCCACCAGCTGCTCAACTCCAGTCCGGCCGCCGCGAGTTCCGCCCGCACGCCCTCCTGGCGGAACTTGGCCGAGACCTCGGTCCGCAGATCCTCGCCCGCGGTGAAGCTCACCGCCAGGTCCACTCCGGGGATCTTGACGTTCAGGTCCTTACGGGCCCGCAGGCGCATCTCGATCCACTCGCACCCGTCGTTCCACAGGGCGACATGGTCGAAGTCCGCCGGGTCGAAGTCGCCGCCCAGTTCGCGGTTGATGACCTCCAGGACGTTCTTGTTGAACGCGGCCGTCACGCCCTGCGGGTCGTCGTAGGCGGCGACGAGCGTGGCCTCGTCCTTGACCAGGTCGGTGCCGAGTAGCAGCGCATCGCCCGGGGAGAGCATGGCGTGCACGGAGTGCAGGAACGCGGCGCGCTCCTCGGGGAGCAGATTGCCGATGGTGCCGCCGAGGAAGGCGAGCAGCCGCGGGCCGGGGGTGTCGGGGAGTTCGATGCCCTGCTGGAAGTCGGCGACCAGGGCGTGCACGGCGAGGCCGGGATGGTCGGCGAGCAGTGTCTCGCCCGCCACGGCCAGCGCGGATTCGCTGACGTCGATGGGTACATAGGAGTGCAGTTCGGTCAGCGCGCCCAGGAGATGGCGGGTCTTGTCAGAAGAGCCCGACCCCAGCTCGATCAGGGTGCGGGCCCCGGTGGCCGCGGCGATGTGATCGGCACGGGTGAGCAGGATCTCCCGCTCGGCGCGGGTCGGGTAGTAGTCGGGCAGCTTGGTGATGTCCTCGAACAGCTCGCTCCCGCGGGCGTCGTAGAACCACTTGGGCGGCAGCTGTTTGGGAGTACGGGACAGGCCCTGGGTGACATCGGCGCGCAGCGCGGCCGCGGTGGCGTCGGCAGGGAGGGTGCGGGTGATGCTGAGCGGGCTCACGTGGCGGGCTCCTTGAGCGGGGTGAGGTGGACCTCGGTTCCGGTGGCGCGCAGCAGCGTGCGGTCCGGGACCTCGGCCCAGTGGGGGGAATCGTCGTACGGTTCGGAGGCGACCACCGTGCCGCCCTCGGGAACGGCCAGGTGGGACAGCGTGTCGCCCCAGGTGGTGGCGGCGATGGCGGTGCCGTCGGTCAGCAGCAGATTGAGCCGGGAGGCGGGTGCGGCCGCGGCGACCGCCGCCACCGTGCCGGCCAGCGCCTCGCCGAGCTCGTCGCCGCGCGCCAGCCGGTGGCGGACCAGCGCCCACAGGAACGCCGCATCGCAGCGGGCCGGCAGCCGCAGCAGCTCTCCCGGCGGCAGCTCGGCCGCCAGCGGGGCGAGCGAGTCCGGCCAGCCGGACACCGCGCCGTTGTGGCTGAACAGATAGCGCCCCTCGGCGTACGGCGCGGCCGCGGCCTCGGCGTCCGCGCCGGCCACGGTGGCATCACGCACCGCGGCCAGCAGCGCGCCGGTGCGCACCACCCGCCCCAGGTCGGGCAGCAGATCGTCGCCCCAGATCGGCCCGGCCCGCCGGTAGCGGGCGGGCACCGGATCGCCCGGCGCGTACCAGCCGACGCCGAACCCGTCGGCGTTCACCGTCCCGTACCGCTGCCGGCGCGGTTCCCACGACTGCCGGTACAGGCTGTGCGGCGGGGCCAGCACCACCTGTCCGATGGGGATCTCGGGCCCCACATAGGCAAGATGACGGCACATCAGGCACCGGCCTCCTGGGCCGGCGGAGCCGCGGCCGTCATGCGCCCACCGCCGGATCCGCGTCCCGGGCGGTGCGGAACCCGGAGAAGATCTGCCGGCGGACCGGCAGGTCCCAGTTGCGGAAGGTGCCCCGGCAGGCGACCGGGTCGACGGCGAACGAGCCGCCGCGCAGCACCTTGTACTCGTCGCCGAAGAACACCTCCGAGTACTCCCGGTAGGGGAAGGCGGCGAAGCCCGGATACGGCAGGAGGTCGCTCGCCGTCCACTCCCACACATCGCCGATCAGCTGCCGTACGCCGAGCGGCGACCCGCCCTCCGGGTAGCTGCCGATGGGCGCGGGCCGCAGATGCCGCTGGCCGAGGTTGGCATGCGCCGGTGTGGGGTCCTCGTCGCCCCAGGGATAGCGCCTGGACCGCCCGGTCGCCGGATCGTGCCGGGCGGCCTTCTCCCACTCGGCCTCGGTCGGCAGCCGCCGGCCTGCCCAGCGCGCATAGGCGTCCGCCTCGTACCAGCTCACGTGCAGCACGGGCTCGTCCGGCGGCACCGGCTCGGTCACCCCGAACCTCCGGCGCAGCCACTGGCCCCCGTCGCGCTTCCAGAACAGCGGTGCCCGCAGCGAGTGCTCCTGCACCTGGGCCCAGCCCTCCGGGGCCCACCAGCGCGGCTCCTCGTAGCCGCCGGCCTCGATGAACCGCTGGTAGGCGCCGTTGCTGACGGGGGTGGTGTCGATCAGGAAGGAGGGCACCAGCCGGTGGTGTGCGGGCCGTTCGTTGTCCAGCGCCCAGGGCTCGGTGGAGGTGCCCATGGAGAACGGCCCGCCGGGCACGAGGACTTCCGCGGGAAAGATGTCGTCGGGGGCGGGCGGTGGCTCGGGTGCGGTGAGGACGGCCGGGCCGCGGCGGAGCTGGTGGGTGATGAGCATGGTCTCGTCGTGCTGCTGCTCATGCTGCGCGATCATGCCGAAGGCGAAGCCGGAGTCGAGCAGCGGACCGCCGTGCAACTCGGCGCGCTCCAGGATGTCCAGCACCCGGCCGCGGACCTCGGCGACATAGCCGTGCGCCTCGTCGGGCGCGAGCAGCGGAAGCGAGGGGCGCCGGGCACGGGGGTGTTCGAAGGCGTCGTAGACGGAGTCGATGTCCGGGCGCAGCGCGTCCCGGCCGCCCACCGTGCGCAGGAGCCACTGCTCCTCCTGGTTGCCTATGTGCGCCAGGTCCCACACCAGCGGGGACATCAGCGGGGAGTGCTGCGCGACGAGGTCGGGATCCTCGACACAGGTGGTCAGCAGGCGGGTGCGGTTACGGGCGGTGAGCAGCGCCGAGGCCGCGCGCTCACGCAGGAGCTCGGGATCGGGGGTCACTGGCTGTCCTTCCCAACGATGAGATCGCCCTCCGCGGCGTACAGGGCGTCGAGATGATCGTCCGCGGGGCAGCGGCCGCGTGCCACATACCGTTCGGTGAACTCCGCGACCGCCGCCAGCACCTCGGGGGAGGCTCCGAGCCGTGGCAGGGCATCCTGCGCGGCGGCGAAACAGGCCACCGCCGCCGAGTGCAGTTCCGGGTCGGTCAACGCCGCGCGGGCGGCACGCCGCCACAGCGGATTGCGCGGGGCCGGCCGGGAACCCGCCGTCTCCGCCAGGGGTTTGACGATGCGGTACGCCCGCTCCGCGGCCTCCGGGTCGTCGAACAGCGCGGCTGTGACGGCCAGCGGTACGACCCACCCGGCGTCGCCCGACTGTGCGTCGATCATCCGCAGTTCCAGATGGCCACGCGGCCGTACCGGCGGGAAGAGGGTGGTGAGGTGGTAGTCCAGGTCCTCCCGGGTGGGCGGTCGGGGCACGCCGGTGCGGATCCACTCGCGGAAGGTGAGCCCTTCCGGTGCGTCCCAGGGCCCGTCCTCGGTGCGGATGCACAGCACCGGAGCGTCCAGGACGTACGCCACCCAGGCGGTGCGCGGGTCGGGCCCCTGCGGCGGGGCGAGCGTACGGCCCGGGTCGAGCTGCGACCAGACGACCTGGCGGGTGGTGCGGTAGCCGGTGGGGCAGCCCTCGCTGGTGGGCGAATTGGCGAAGGCCGCGGCCAGCACCGCGCCCAGCAGGTGCGCCAGCAGCCAGCGCCGGCCGTGCCCGAGCGGCCCCGGCTCCTCGTAGCCGGCGTCCACGCACACCTGCACGGAGGCGGTGGCGCACATCATGGACCGCCCGGCGGAGCCCCAGCGGTCGAAGTACGCCTCCATGGCGTTGTAGCGCGGCTCGGTCAGCACCCGCTGCGGGCGGTGCCACGGATTGTGACCGTGGCCGGCCATGCCCAGGCCCATGGCCAGCATGGCGGGGCGGACCAGTGCGAGATCGGCGGTGACCGCCTCGATGCACTCGGTGAGGGTGCGGGCGGGGGGTGAGCTGAGCTCCAGCTGGCCGCCGGGCTCGAAGGTCAGCAGGGAGCTGAGGGGAAGGGCGCGCAACGTGGTTGCCGCGCTGTGCAGCCGGGCAGGCTCAAGGGGACATCGGGGGTTGCGCGCGTCGTGGACCAGCCATTCGATCTCGACGCCGATGCGGCGCGGGGGCCCCGTCTTGAAGCATATTCCGCGCAGGTGAGCTTCCAGCTCCGCTTCTGTTTCCGCAGGCCGTACGGGCATGGAATACCTCTCCCTGGTGGGGTGGCGGCAGGATTGCCGCCCTCCACCTAATCCGCTGCGGGCGATGCGCTCAAGGGCGCGTTCGCGCCGCGATCGGCGGGACGGGCTTTCACGGGGCGAGCGGGCCGTCCGGGCCGGGAGACCCCGGAAGGAGCCGCGGCGCCCTCCCGGCGCCAGGACGGCCTTCTGGCCCGCCGCGGCGGCCGGTGACCGGACCGGTGGACGGCGGACGGGGGGTGCCAGAGGCGTACGGCCGTTCGAGTGAGTGCCGGGCGGGGTGTGTTTTGCCGTGACGGCGGTCCGGCGCGTCCGCCTTCCGGTGCCCCCGGCGGCAGCCCGGCGTCACTGGCGATAGCCCGCCAGGAAGCGCCCGATACGGCTGATCGCGGCGTCGAGGTCGTCGGCGTGCGGGAGGGTGAGGATGCGGAAGTGGTCGGGGTGCGGCCAGTTGAAACCGGTGCCCTGGACGACCTGGATCTTCTCCCGCAGGAGGAGGTCGAGGACGAACTTCTCGTCGTCGTGGATCTTGTGGACGGCGGGATCGAGGCGGGGGAAGGCGTAGAGCGCGCCCTTGGGCTTGACGCAGGAGACGCCCGGGATCTCGTTCAGCCGCTCCCAGGCCCGGTCGCGCTGCTCGCGCAGCCGGCCGCCCGGCAGCACCAGGTCCTCGATGCTCTGCCGGCCGCCGAGTGCGGCCTGGATGGCGTACTGGGCGGGCGCGTTCGGGCACAGCCGCATGGACGCGAGGGTGCCCAGGCCCTCCAGATAGTCGGCGGCGTGCTGCTTGGGTCCGGAGACCACCAGCCAGCCGGAGCGGAAGCCGGCCACGCGGTAGGACTTGGAGAGCCCGCTGAAGGTGAGGCAGACCAGGTCGGGGGCGAGCACCGCGGCGTGGTGGTGGACCTCGTCGTCGTACAGGATCCGGTCGTAGATCTCATCGGCGAAGACCATCAGGCCGTGGCGGCGGGCGAGGTCGAGCATGCCCTCCAGCAGCTCGCGGGGGTAGACCGCGCCGGTCGGGTTGTTCGGGTTGATGATGACCAGGGCGCGGGTCCGGTCGGTGATCTTCGAGGCGAGGTCGTCGAGGTCCGGCAGCCAGTCCGCCGACTCGTCGCAGAGGTAGTGCACGGCCTTGCCGCCCGCGAGGGTGGTGACGGCCGTCCACAGCGGGAAGTCGGGGGCCGGGATGAGGACTTCGTCGCCGTCGTCGAGCAGCGCCTGCACCGCCATCGAGACGAGTTCGGAGACACCGTTGCCGAGGTAGATGTCGTCCACGCCGACATCCGGCAGCCCGCTCTGCTGGTAGCGCTGGGCCACCGCGCGGCGGGCCGAGAGGATGCCCTGGGACTCCGTGTAGCCGTGCGCGCGGGAGAGGTTGCGCACCATGTCCTGCAGGATCTCGTCCGGGCACTCGAAGCCGAACAGCGCCGGATTTCCGGTGTTCAGCCGCAGCACGCTGTGGCCGGCCTCCTCCAGTGCGTCCGCGTGCTCGATCACCGGCCCGCGGATCTCGTAGCAGACGTCGGCCATCTTGCTGGACTGCTTGAACTGCATGCGGTGGCCTCCCGGTCCCTCGCTCACCGCGCGGCGCGGCAGCATTCGATACACCGTACTTGGTTTTACCAAGCTGGGACTTGGAAAGTCCAACTTCTGTCTATGCTGGGTGTCATGCCGCGCCGAAGTTATGACCAGTACTGCGCCGTTGCCCGAGCCCTGGACGCCGTGGGCGACCGCTGGACGCTCCTGATCGTCCGGGAGCTGCTGGGCGGCTCCCGGCGCTACACCGATCTGCACGCCGATCTGCCGGGCGTCAGCACCGACATGCTCGCCTCCCGCCTCAAGGACATGGAGCGGGACGGCCTGGTCACCCGCCGCCGGCTCGCCCCGCCCGGCGCCGTCTTCGTCTACGAACTCACCCCCCGCGGCCGCGCGCTGCTGCCCGCGCTGACCGCCCTCGCCGACTGGGGCGCCCCCGCCCTCGACGAGAAGCGCCCGACGGACGCGGTGCGGGCCCACTGGTTCGCGGTGCCCCTCGTCGCCCGGCTCGCCCGGCACTTCGCGGAGGGCGTCGAGGTGATCGGTATCGCCCTCGACGAGGGCGAGTTCCATGTCGTCCTCGGGGGTGGCGGAGCGGAGGCCGGCGGCTCGCATTCCGGCGGCCCGCAGCGCGGCGGTCGGGACGGCGGGTCCGGCTCCGCGGACGGCTTCGCGGACGGCGGTCCCGGCTATGCGGACGGCCCCGCCGAGCGCCCCGATGTCCGGCTGCGGATGGACACCGCGACCTGCGCCGAGATCGCGTACGATCGCCTCTCCCTCGCGCAGGGAATCGAATCCGGCCGGATCGTGGTCACGTGGCCCGAGAGGTCCGGCGAACGGCGGCGGAAGAGGACGGCAACGGCATGACGACGCGCCCCCTGGCGGTCTTCGACCTGGACGGCACGCTCGCCGACGCCGGTCACCGGCAGCATCTGCTGCAGCGCACCCCGCGCGACTGGAAGGCCTTCTTCGCGGCCGCCACCGAGGACCCGCCGCTCGCCGAAGGAGTGGCCCTGGCCCTGCGCAGCACCGAGGACTGCGAGGTCGTCTATCTGACCGGCCGTCCGGAGCGCTGCCGCCGCGACACGCTCGCCTGGCTCGCCCGGCACGGGCTGCCCGAGGGCCGGCTGTGGATGCGCCCCGAAAGCGACCGGCGCCCGGCCCGGCACACCAAGCTGGAGATCCTGCGCCGGATCGCCCGCGGCCGCGAGGTCCGCCATGTCGTCGACGACGACGAACTCGTCTGCGACGCCTGCGAGAAGGCCGGCTTCCCGGTGGTACGCGCCCGGTGGGCCACACCGTCCGAGACCCTGCGGGACGCCCAGCAGCGGTCCGGGCGGACCTGAGCCTCCTCGCGGCCCGGGTCCGGACGGACCTGAGCCTCCTCGTGTGCCGGGTCCGGGCGGACCTGCCTGCCCCGGGCATCGGCGAGGAGGCGAGTAACCGCAGCGCCGCCTCGGGCGGTCGACCCTGCGCCGCGGGGAAGCGCCATCACACCGGGGCAGGCGCCGGGGGCGCCGAGGGCCGTCGCCGCGATGTGGCGGAGACTGTTCCCTGGAGGATACCGACCGCTTAGTATGTCGCTGGCGAGGGCGCCGGCGCGCCCTCCGCCCCACCCGCGTATCCAAGGTCTGTGGAGGCACCAGGTGAAGGCATGGCGCGTACACGCGAACGGCGAGCCGCGTGAAGTGATGCGGCTGGAGGAGGTGCCGGATCCGCAGCCGGGACCGGGTCAGCTGCTGCTGCGGGTGCGGGCCGCCAACGTCAACTTCCCCGACGCCCTGCTGTGCCGCGGCCAGTACCAGGTCCGGCCGCCGCTGCCGTTCACCCCCGGAGTGGAGATCTGCGGCGAGGTGATCGCCACGGGGGAGGGGGCGGCCGGTGAGACCGGGGCGCGGGTGCTGGCCCAGCCGCCGCTGCCCGACGGCGGTTTCGCCGAACTCGCCGTCGTCGACGCGGCGACGGTCCGCCCGGCCCCCGAGGCGCTGGACGACGCCGAGGCCGCCGCACTGCACATCGGCTACCAGACCGGCTGGTTCGGACTGCACCGCCGGGCCCGGCTCCAGGCGGGCGAGACCCTGCTCGTGCACGCCGCCGCCGGGGGCGTCGGCAGCGCCGCCGTACAGCTCGGCAAGGCCGCCGGCGCGCGGGTCATCGGTGTCGTGGGCGGCGAGGACAAGGCCCGCACCGCCCGCGAGCTGGGCTGCGATGTCGTCCTCGACCGGCGCCACGACGACATCATCGGCGCCGTGAAGGAGGCCACCGGCGGCCGCGGCGCGGATGTGGTCTACGACCCGGTGGGCGGCGAGGCCTACGCCAAGTCCGTCAAGTGCATCGCCTTCGAGGGCCGGATCATCGTCGTCGGCTTCGCCGGCGGCGCCATCCCCACCCCGGCCCTCAACCACGCGCTGGTGAAGAACTACGCGATCCTGGGCCTGCACTGGGGCCTCTACAACACCAAGGACCCGGCCGCGGTCGACGCCAGCCACGAGGAGCTGGCCAAGCTCGCCGCACAGGGCGCCGTCAAGCCGTTCATCGGCGGCAGGTTCCCCCTGGAGGACGCCGCCGAAGCCGTCCAGCGGGTCGCCGACGGTACGTCCACCGGCCGGCTCGTCATCCTGCCCGCGGCAAAGGAGACCCGATGACCGACGCCGAAGACCTGCGCCGGCGCACCGCCGAGCTGCTTGCCGCACATCCTCCCGCCGAGACGGAGCGACTGGAGTTCCTGCGCGCCCGCTTCGACGCCGGACTGGCCTGGGTTCACTACCCGGAGGGCCTGGGCGGACTGGACGCGCCACGCTCCCTGCAAGCGGTCGTGGACGCGGAGCTGGCGGCCGCCGGCGCCCCCGGCAACGACCCCGGGCGCATCGGCATCGGCCTCGGCATGGCCGCGCCCACCATCCTGCGCTTCGGCACCGACGAGCAGAAGCGGCGTCTGCTGCGCCCGCTGTGGACCGGCGAGGAGGTGTGGTGCCAGCTGTTCAGCGAGCCCGGCGCCGGCTCCGACCTCGCGGCCCTGGCGACCCGCGCGGTCCGGGAGGACGGGGGCGAAGCCGGGAGCGCGGGCGACTGGATCGTGGACGGCCAGAAGGTCTGGACGTCCAGCGCCCATCTGGCCCGCTGGGCGATCCTGATCGCCCGCACCGACCCCGGCCTGCCCAAGCACCGCGGCATCAGCTACTTCATCTGCGATATGACCGACCCCGGGGTCGAGGTCCGTCCGCTGCGGCAGATCACCGGTGAGGCCGAGTTCAACGAGGTCTTCCTCACCGGCGTCCGCATCCCCGACAGCCGCCGCCTCGGCGAGGTCGGCGAGGGCTGGAAGGTCGCCCAGACCACGCTGATGAACGAGCGGGTCGCCATCGGCGGCGCCCGGATCCCCCGCGAGGGCGGCATGATCGGCGTGGCCGCCGCCGACTGGCGCGCGCGGCCCGAACTGCGCACCCACGATCTCCACCAGCGGCTGCTGACGCTGTGGGTGGAGGCCGAGGTCGCCCGGCTGACCGGCGAACGGCTGCGCCAGCAGCTGACCAAGGGCCAGCCCGGCCCCGAGGGCAGCGGAATGAAGCTGGCCTTCGCCCGGCTCGCCCAGGAGATCAGCGGCTGGGAGGTGGAATTCCTCGCCGAGGACGGTCTGACCTACGACGACTGGACGATGCGCCGCCCCGACGGCGTCGACTTCACTGGCCGCGAGGCCGGCTACCGCTATCTGCGCGCCAAGGGGAACTCCATCGAAGGAGGCACCTCGGAAGTGCTGCTCAACATCGTCGCCGAACGTGTGCTGGGGCTGCCGCCCGAGCCGCGCACCGACAAGGACGTCGCGTGGAAGGACCTCCCCCGATGAACGACGGGACACCCCTGACCGGCACCCCGGCGCCCGACCCCGACCTCCTCTACTCCCAGGAGGAGGACGCGCTGCGCGATGCCGTACGGTCGCTGTTCGCCGACCGCAGCGATCCGGCCACCGTGCTCGCCGGCCTGGAGTCGGAGGCCGCCTACGACACCGCCCTGTGGCGGGCGCTCGCCACGGACATCGGCGCCGCCGGGCTGCTGGTGCCCGAAAAGCTCGGCGGAGCGGGCGCGAGCGCCCGCGAGGCCGCCGTGGTGCTGGAGGAGGTCGGCCGCTGTGTCGCGCCCGTCCCCTATCTGACCAGCGCGGTCATCGCGGTGACCGCCCTGCTCGGCTGCGACCACGACCAAGAGGATGTGGCCGCGCCGCTTGCCGCGCTCGCCGGGGGCGGCACCGTCGGTGTACTCGCCGTCCCGCTGCCCACCGCTCCGGGCGGGCCGGCCCCATCCGCCGTACGGGCCGCGGCGGACGGCGCCCTGACCGGCCGGGTGACCTCGGTCGCCGACGCCGCGGGCGCCGGACTCCTCCTGGTCCCGGCCGAGGGTCCCGACGGCCCGGCCCTCTACGCGGTCGAGGCTGCGGCGGACGGTGTCCGCACCGAGCCCGTCACCCCGCTCGACCTCACCCGCCCCCTGGGGCACCTCACCTTCGACGGTGCCCGCGGCCGGCTCCTGGCGACCGGGGACCGGGCCCGCACCGCCGTCGCGGGCGCGCTGCTCACCGGCGCCGGGCTGCTCGCCTCGGAACAGCTGGGTGTCGCCGAATGGTGCCTGGCCGAAACCGTGCGCCACACGGCCGAGCGCACCCAGTTCGGCCGCCCCGTCGGCTCGTTCCAGGCGCTCAAGCACCGGATGGCCGCGCTCTGGCTGGAGGTGGCATCGGCCCGCGCCGCCGCCCGCAACGCCGCGGACGCACTGGCCACCGGCAGCGCCGATGCCCCGGTGGCGGTGGCCGTCGCCCAGGCGTACTGCGCGCCGGTGGCGGTGCGCGCCGCCCAGGAGTGCATCCAGCTGCACGGCGGCATCGGCATGACCTGGGAACACCCGGCCCATCTGTTCCTCAAGCGGGCCAAGAGCGATGAGCTCGCCCTGGGGTCGCCGGGGCGGCACCGGGAGGCCCTGGCGGGGCTGGTCGCTCTCGACGCCCCGTAGCTCTTGACGCCCGGTAGGCCACCTCCTGTCGAATGACCGGCCGCCGCCGGCCGGTCATTCGGTGATGGCGAAGGTCCGGCTGACGGCGCCGACCGCGCCGTCACCGGCGGTGGCCACCTCCAGGACGTAGCGGGGGCCCGGCGGCACCTTGGGCAGCGTCACGATCGCCTCACCGGTCGGTCCGGCCTCCGCCCTGGGCACCACCAGCGCCACCCGCTGCGAGCGGCCGTGGCCCGTCGCCGCCCGCAGCCAGACGTCCACCTCCTCGCCCGTGCTGTTCTTCCAGGCCGCCGTGAAGCTGCCGTTCGCCTTGTAGTCGACGCCGGGCTTCGGTGCGGTCACCTCGATCCGCCCCGTCGGCGGTGCGGCGAAGTCCTCGGGCTCCCCGGGTTCCTCGGGCCGTTCGGGTCCGGCGCCTGCGGCGGTGGTGTTGAGGGCGGAGGTGGCGGCCCGCGCGGCCGAGCCCGCATGGCCGGACACGGCGGCCGCCGAACCGCCGGCCGAGGGCCGGCTCCGGCCGGTGTCCGGGCGCGACGGCGTCAGCGAGATCACCAGCATGCATCCGACGGCGGTGGCGGCGACGGCGACGGCCAGATTGGTGGCCATCGAGGTGGCCCTGCACATCGTCTCCTCGTTTCCTCGGGGGAGTGGCGAGCCGGAACATCCCCGGCGCTTTGATCATCAAAAACGACGCGCGGAGCGATCACCTGGATGGACATCCCCGGCGCGACAGCCGTCCGTGGACGGAGGAGAATCCCCCGGTGCGGGACGAATCGACCCCTGCACCGGTGATGTCTGGAAAGTGCGGTTCAGGTAGCGTCGAACCATGAAGACCGCAACACGTCGTGCGCTGATCGGACCGGTTCTGCTGCTGATGGCCGCCCTGCTGGTGGTGGCCGCCGCACTGGCACCGGGAGCCCGTGCCGCCGGCGGGCTCGACGAGGCGGCGGCAGCCCTCAAGAAGGGCCCGGTCTATGTGGATCCCCGTGCCGCGGGCCAGTTCTCCTCGGCCGAAGCGGATGCGCTGGCCAAGAAAATCAAGGACGCGAACAAGCCGGTCTTCGTCGCCGTGCTGCCACGGGCCGCCGAGTACCAGCCCAGCACGCTGCTGCGCGATCTGCGCACCAAGACCGGCATCAGCGGCGTCTACGCCGTCGAGCTGGGCAACGGCTTCAACGCCGGTGCCGACCCGCGGGTGATGCCGCACAGCGCGGTGCAGAACCTCGTCGGGTCGGTCAAGCGCTCCCACTACCCGAGCGTCAACGCCCGGCTGAACAGCTTTGTCGACACCGCGACCGCCTCGGCGCACGGCCAGGCACCCGCCTCCTGGGGCGACTCCGGCGGCACCGGCTTCGACGCTGGCACCGCGATCGGTCTCGGTGTGCTGGTGGTCGTCGGCGGTGGCGGCGCGTACGCCCTCGCGCGCCGCAACCGCAGAAGGCGGGCCGAGGAGGAGCGGGCGGCGCTGGAGGACCTGCGGGTCGTCGTCGACGAGGACATCACCGCCTTCGGCGAGGAGCTGGACCGGCTCGACTTCCACCCCGGCGAGCCCGGTGCCGACGACCCGATGCGCGCGGACTACAGTCATGCGCTGGACGCGTACGAGAACGCCAAGTCGTCGATGGCGGCGGCCGGGCACCCCGGCGATGTGCAGGCCGTGACCAAGGCCCTGGAGGAAGGCCGGTTCTCGCTGGCCACCCTTGCCGCGCGACGCGAGGGCAAGCCGCTGCCCGAGCGCCGGCTGCCCTGCTTCTTCGATCCGCGCCACGGTCCGTCCGTCGTCGATGTCGCCTGGGCCCCCGCGGGCGGTGCGGAGCGCACCGTGCCGGTCTGTGCCGCGGACAAGAGCCGCCTGGACGACGGCCGGGAGCCGCTGGCCCGTACGGTCCGCACCCCGGGCGGCGACCGCCCCTACTGGGACGCGGGCCCGGCCTACGGCCCCTGGGCGGGCGGCTACTTCGGCGGCGGCCTGCTGCCCGGCCTCCTGGTGGGCACGCTGCTCGGCAACATGATGTGGTCGACCGACGCCTATGGCGCCGGCTTCGGCGGCCCCACGGGTGCCGAGGGCGGCGACTCCTCCGGAGCCGACTTCAACTCCGACGACTTCGGCGGCGGCTTCGGCGACGGCGGTGGCTTCGGTGACGGCGGCGGCTTCGGCGGCGGAGGCGACGGGGGCTTCGGCGGCGGTTTCTGAGCGCGGGGCGCCTCCCGCGCTCCCGCGCCGCCGCCTCGAGGCGCGCACCGCCGCGGCCGCACGCGCTGGGCGCTCACCGCTGCGTGGCACTCGCCGGGCGCTGCACTCGCCGGGCGCTGAGCGCTTCGCCCCCCGCCGCGCTCAGCCTTCCGTAGTGCCCACCGCCCGCTTGGCGCCGAGGAACCGCCCGTAGCGCGGGCGCGCCGCGAAGTCCGCATAGCGCCATACGGCGGGTTCGCCGACCTCCCGGCACAGGTGCAGGACCTGGTCGGGCCCCAGGTGCACGCCCACATGTGCGCCGTACCCCGGTGGCCGGCCGTCGAGCGGCCCGGAGTCGAACAGCACCAGATCCAGCGGTTGCGGAGCGGCGGCCCGCCGTGTTGCGTGCTCGTCCGCCCAGAGCTCCGCCGAGCGCAACGGCGGTATCCGCAGGCCGAAGTGGCGCAGCACGGCATAGGCGTAGCGCTGGCAGTTCGCGCCCCCGGCCACGTCGGCGAAGGGATCAAGGGCGCCGCCGGGTGCCTCGCCCGCCCTCGCCGGGTCGTGTGACGGGCATTCAGGTGTCGGGGCTCCCGGATGGCGGGCGCCCGAGTAGGTCACCTTCCGCAGGGCTCGAGGAAGCCGCCGGAACGCTACCGTGCCACCGGAGGCGGGGATTTGACGGCCGGGGTCGTACCTCACCCGGTCATGATGCAGGGGATCTCCCTCGTGCCGCACGTCCCGGTGTCGAGCAGGCTCGACGAATCGGATCCGACGTGCACTCGACACCGCGAGGAGATCCCCGATGGAACGCCGCTTTCGCAAGGCAGCTCTCTGGGGCGCGACCGTCGCCGCCGTCGTGGCGGCCGCCGGCCCGCTCGGCCCGGCGCATGCCGTGCCGCGGCACGACCCGTCGCCCCCGCCCTCGCCGCGCGCCATGCTCGATGCGATGCGCCGGGACCTCGGGCTGACGGCACAGCAGGTGCGCACCCGGCTCGCGCAGGAATCCGAGGCGCACCGTGCCGTGGCCACCGTGCACCGGGCGCTCACCGCACCGTCCGCCGGGATGTGGTTCGACAAGACGACCGGCAAGCTCGTCGTCGCGGTCACCGGCGCCGCCGATGCGCAGCGGGTACGTGCCGCCGGGGCGGTGCCCAAAACGGTGCCGCACAGCCGCGCCACGCTCACCGCACTGGTGCAGCAGATCAGCCGGAAGGCCGGCAAGGGCGTACCGGGCGTCACCGGGTGGGGCGTGGACGAGCGCGCCAACGGCGTCGTGGTCCGTATCGACCACACCAGGCGCACCGCCCGCACCGATGTCTTCGAGGAGGACGTCCGCGGTCTCGGGGCACGCGCGAAGGTCCCCGTCACCGTCGAAGGCGGCGACCGGCGACCACGCCAGCAGGGCGGCTCGGTGGTGGGCGGCGAGCGGTGGATGCCGGGCAGCGAGGGCATCTGCTCGATCGGCTTCTCGGTGACCGGGCCGGACGGCTTCCAGGGATTCCTGACGGCCGGTCACTGCACCCTCACCGCCGACCAGACCGCGTACGGCAAGGACGGCACCCGTATGGGGATCTCCAACGAGGGTGGCCATCACAGCGTCAACGACCGCGAGGGCGACTTCGGGCTGGTGGGCGTCGACCAGCCGGGCTGGATCGTCAGCTCGTACGTGGCGGGCCAGGGCGGTACGCCGGTCACCGTCACCGGTTCCCAGGAGGGCCTGGTGGGGATGTCGATCTGCCGCTCGGGGCAGAGCAGCGGCTGGCACTGCGGGGAGATCACCCGGACCGACCAGGCCGTGGACTACGGCAATACGGTCATCGAGGGCCTTTCGTTCACCAACGCCTGCTCGGCGCCCGGCGATTCGGGCGGCTCGTACGTCACCCAGCCCAACGCCCCGATGGCGATCGGCATGCACTCCGGCGGTGGCGCCGCCACCTGCGGCAACTTCGGCGGTGCCACCGTCACCATCTTCCAGCCGGTCGGGGAGCCGCTGGCCAAGTGGAACCTGAGACTGAAGACGGGCAGCCCGTGACGGACGGCTCGTGACGGGCAGCCCGTGATGGACAGCCCGTGATGGACAGCTCTTGACGGCCGGTGCCCGACGCGGTCGGTGTCCGCCGGCCCCCGGCGCCTACGATGAGAAACCGGTGGCCAGAAGGCCCGGGTGCGCCCGAGCGGCGGACCGGCAGGTACGGGTACGGGTATGGGGACGGGAGAAATCGTGGTGGGAGCGGCACAGGCGTCGGACAGGGAAACCGGTACGGACGCGGGATCCGGTACGGACACGGGGAATGGTGCGGGCGCGGAGACCGCCGGTGCGGACGCGGCGGCCGTGCCGTTCGCCGTCCCGGTCACCGTGCGCGGCTACGAAACCGACACCCAGGGCCATCTCAACCAGAGCGTCTATCTGCAGTACGCCGAGCACGCCCGCTGGTCGCTGCTGCAGGTGAGCGGCATCCGCCAGAGCGCGATGGTGGAGCGGCGGGTCGGCCCGGTGACCGTCGAGACCACCATCCGCTATCGGCGCGAGCTGCGGGCCGGTGACGAGGTCGAGGTGAGCTGCGCCTTCGTCTGGGGCGAGGGCAAGACCTTCCGGATCGAGCAGACCGTCCGCAAGACGGACGGCACGGTGGCCGCCGAGGTGAGCGCGGTCTGCGGGCTGCTCGACCTCACCGAGCGCAAGCTCCTCAAGGACCCGCGCGCGGCCTTCCGCGACCTGGCCGACGACCCCTCGCTGCTCGGTCTCACCGACGGCTGACGAGAGCACCGCCGGGCCGGTCGGGGGCGCTCCGGGCTGCTCCGGGGTGCCACCACGGTCCGTGAAAGTGCGGTCCCTTCCCCCTTGGGTGGCCCGGGTAATGTGGGCCTGTGGACATGCTGCACTTGCGCTACTTCGTGGCGGTCGCCGAAGAGTTGAATTTCTCCCAGGCGGCACGCAAGCTGCACATGGCGGCGTCTCCGCTGAGTCAGCGGATCAAGGACCTCGAGCGTGAGCTGCACCAGACGCTCTTCGACCGCACCACCCATCACGTCGAGCTGACACCCGCGGGTGCCGCGTTGCTGCCGATGGCGCGCGATGTGCTCGACCGCGTCAACTCCATTCCCTGGCGGCTGCGTGAGGCGGTCCGTCCGCAACGCACCACCCTGCTCATCGGGATGCCCTCCGGGGTGCACCCCGGCCTCCGTGCCCGGGTCCGGGAGCTGGCGGAGGCCTGCGGGGAGACCTACGAGCTCAAGCGCTGGCCCGGCCGCTCCACCAGCCTCGCCGAGGCGGTCCGGGACGGGCGGCTGGCTCTCGCGCTGGCGCGGCTGCCGGTCGCGGACCCCGGGCTCGGCATCATCGAGGTCATGCGCGAACGGCTCGGGGCGGCGGTTCCCGCCGACCGATTCGAGGGCCGGGAGTCGGTCACCCTGGACGAGCTGAAGCAATTCCCCTATGTGGCCACCGCCCCCGAGGCCATGCCCGCGTACTTCGATGAAATCGATGCCCGGCTGAATTCCGCGGGGCTGAAGAAAAGAATTCGCATCAATAGCTCCGATTATGCCGGAACCTCGGAACTGGTATCCGGCGGCCTTGCGTTCTCGATGACGATGCTTTCTCCGGAAAGCCCGATGCATCTTTACCGGCTGGAGAATGTGAAGGTGCTGCCGGTGCTGGACTTCCAGCCCGAACTGGCCACCGGCCTGCTCTTCCGTACGGACCGGGCCGAAGTCGGCGGCGACCTCGAAGAGCTCGTCACCGCGGCTCGGCGCATCTTCGCCGAGGAACTTTTCGCCTGATCCACGGGCGCCGGCAATCCGACGAGAAGGGTATGACCGCTGTGGTCATACCCTTCTTCGTTTCTTGATCGTTCTCATTCTGTGGCATCTCGCCTAACGTCGAAAGCGGAAACATTCGCAGTACAGCTACTTCCGCAGGAGCGACAATGGACGCCACGACCGAAAGCGCCAACGGCCCGCTGGACGGCGTACGGGTGATCGATCTGTCCACGGTGGTGATGGGGCCCTATGCCGCCCAGATCCTCGGGGACCTCGGCGCGGACGTCATCAAGATCGAGTCGCCGTCGGACACCGTACGGTCGGGCCGGTACCGGACCACGCCCGGGATGACTCCGCTCAACCTGAACGTCAACCGCAACAAGCGCAGCGTCTCCCTGAACCTCAAGGACGAGGCCGACCGCGAGCGGGCCGTGGCGCTCATCGGCACGGCCGACGTGCTGATCACCAATATGCGCCCCGGCGCCCTGGCCCGGCTCGGCCTGACCTACGCCGACCTCGCCGAGCGCCACCCCGGACTGGTCTACGCCCACGCCCAGGGCTTCCGCAGCGACTCCGACCGGGCCGGTCACGCCGCGTACGACGAAACGGTCCAGGCGTCCTCCGGGCTGGTGGACGTGGCCCACCGCGCGCTGGGCCGGCCCGTCTACCTTCCGACGATCATCGGCGACAAGGTCGCCGCGCTGACCATCGTCTACGCGGTGCTCGCCGCGCTGGTGCACCGCGACCGCACGGGGCGCGGCCAGCACGTCGAAGTCCCCATGACGGACACCCTCCTCGCCTTCAACCTCGTCGAGCACCTGTCCGGCCACGTCTACGAGCCGGCCGAAGGCTCCACCGGCTTCTCGCTGTCGATGAAGCGCGGCCACCGGGCCGTGCCCACGGCCGACGGGCTCGCCTGCATCGTGCCGTACTCCCCGCAGAACTACCGCGACTTCTTCGCCGCCGCCGGCCGCCCCGACCTCGCCGAGGACCCCCGGGTGGCGGGCCCGGCCATCGAGGACGCCGATGTCGACCCGCTGCTGGAACTGGTCGCCGGGTGCGCGCCGGTCCTGACCACCGAGGAGTGGGAGGAGATCTGCGCCAAGCACAGCATCCCGATGGCGCCCGTGCTGGAACTGGACCGGGCGGCCGACGATCCGTACGTCCGTGACGGTCACCTCCTCGACCTGGTCGAGCACCCGAGCGAGGGCCCGATCCGTTCGGTCGGCATCCCCGTGCGCTACTCCGCCACGCCGGGCTCGGTCCGGCGGCTCGCCCCGCTGCCCGGCCAGCACACCGACGAGGTCTTCGACGAGCTCGCCGCGCACCGGCGCTGACGGTACGTCGACACGTCACGCCGCACGCCGCACGCCGCACCCTTCCCGCGCCACACCCGACGACCACCGAAGGACCCGGGCCATGCCCAGCACACCGGACACCACTCCTGCCCACGACCGTCCCGCGGACCCCGCTCCCGAAGTCCGCACCGAGAGGATCGGCACCTCCCTCCTCATCACCCTCGACCGGCCCCGCGCCCGTAACGCGGTCAACGCCAACGTCGCCCTCCAACTTGCCCACGCAATCGACGAGTTGGAGGCCGACCCCACACTGCGGGCCGGTGTCCTCACCGGCGCGGGCGGCACCTTCAGTGCCGGTATGGACCTCAAGGCCGCGCTGGCCGGTGAATCGCCCGAGATCCCCGGCCGTGGCTTCGGCGGACTCACCGAGACCGTGACGACCAAGCCGCTGATCGCCGCCGTCGAGGGCTGGGCCATGGGCGGCGGCTTCGAACTCGCCCTGGCCTGCGACCTCATCGTCGCCGCCGAGGATGCCCAGTTCGGCCTGCCGGAGGTCAAGCGCGGCCTCATCGCGGCGGGCGGCGGGGCGATCCGGCTGCCGAAGCGGATCCCCTACCACCTGGCCATGGAACTGCTGCTGACCGGAGAGCCGGTCTCCGGCGGGCGGGCCGGGCTGCTCGGTATCGCCAACCGGGTGGTACCGGCCGGTGAAACGGTTGCCACCGCACTGGAGTTGGCCGCGCAGCTCGCGGCGAACGCGCCCCTCGCCCTCGCCGCCGTGAAGAAGATCGCCCACGCCGCCGACGGCAGGCCCGAGCCGGCCGCCTTCGCCGCCCAGCGCGACGAGATGGCCGCGCTCGCCGCATCGGCCGACGTACGGGAAGGCATGACGGCCTTCGCCGAGCGCCGTGCCCCCGTATGGCAGGGAAAGTAGGAGGAGCACCCATGAAGCAGAGCGACGTTCTCCGGCACCATGCCACCCCCCTGCTCAATCCGGCCTATCCGCCCGTCATCCCCCGCTTCACCCACCGCGAGTACTTCAACATCGTCTACCGCACGGACTACGACGCCCTGCGCGCGGTGGTACCCGAGCCGCTGGAGATCGACGAGCCGCTGGTCCGCTTCGAGGTGATGCGGATGGGCGATGTCACCGGATACGGGCCGTACACCGAATCCGGCCAGGCGATCCCGGTGCGCCTCGACGGCGAACGCGGCGAGTACCTGCACGCCATGTACCTCGACAACTTCGCGGCCACGGCCTCCGGGCGCGAGGCGAGCGCCTACCCGAAGACCATTGGATCGCCCGCCCTCTACGTGGACCACGGCGCGCTCGTCGGCGTCCTCGACTACGGCACGGTCCGGGTGGCGACCGCCACCATGGGCTACAAGCACCACGAGCTGGACCCCGGCGAAGCGGCCGCACAGATCACCGTGCCCACCTTCATGCTCAAGCTGGTCCCGGGCTACGACGGAGCGCCGCAGGTGGCCCAGTTGGTCCGCACCGAGATCAGCGACGTGGTGGTCAAGGGCGCCTGGACCGGCCCCGCCCGGCTGCAGCTGCAGGCGCATGCGCTGGCACCGCTGGCCGATCTTCCGGTCTGCGAGATCGTCTCGGCGAGCCACCTCCTCACCGACCTCACCCTGGCACCGGTCGAGCCGGTGCACGACTACCTCGCGCGCTGACGCCGCGCACGGAAAGAAGCAGCTGTCATGAGTACCACCCACCCCACCGTGCGCACCGTGGCCGTGATCGGCGCCGGAACCATCGGCCTCTCGTGGGCTGCCTTGTTCGCCGGGCACGGACTGCAGGTGCGGGTCACCGACCCGCGCCCCGACCTCGCCGAGGCCGTCGACGCGGCGCTGGCCGAGGCGGCCCCGCAACTGGCCCGGCAGGGCCTGGACACCGACGGCCTGGCCGGCCGCGTCCACCTGGCCGGCGAGGTCACCGAGGCGGTCCGGCACGCCGATGTGGTCCAGGAGAACGGCCCGGAGAACACCGCCTTCAAGCGTGAGCTCTTCGCGCAACTGGTCCGTGAAGCCCCGTCCCATGCCCTCCTGCTGAGCTCGTCCTCCGCCATTCCCTCCACCGCGTTCACCGACGGGCTCGACGACGCCGGGCGCATCCTGATCGGCCATCCGTTCAACCCGCCGCACCTCGTACCGCTGGTGGAGGTGGTGCCCGGACGGCGCACCCGCGAGGACTCCGTCACCAGGGCGGTGGAGTTCTACCGCTCGGTCGGCCGGGTCCCGGTGGTCGAGCGCAAGGAGATCCCCGGCTTCGTCGGCAACCGCCTGCAGAACGCCCTCAGCCGCGAGGCGATCCACCTGGTGGAACAGGGCGTGGTCGGCCCGGCCGAGCTCGACGCGATCATGGTGAACTCGCTGGGGCTGCGCTGGTCGACGGTGGGTCCCTTCCTCGGTGCCCACCTGGGTGGCGGCCCCGGCGGCTACCGGCACATGGCCGAGCACATCGGCCCGTCGATGCAGCGGATGTGGGACTCCCTCGGCCGCCCCGAGGCCGGCCCCGAACAGACCGAACGGCTCATCAGGGCCGTGGAGGACGCGTACGGCTCCCGCTCGTACCGCGACCTCAGCCAGGAGCGCGACCGCAAGCAGCTCGCGGTCCTCGGCGCCCTGGAGAACGCCACCGCCCACGAGCAGAACGAGGAGACCCGGTCATGACCGCCACCGACGCCACCGACGCCGCCGCCACCACCGACGACGCCGGCGCCACCGCCGCCGAGACCGCCACCGCCGCCGCCGAGACCACGCCGACCGCCACGCGCCCCGAGACCGCTCTGGCCGACGGCCACCCCCAGACCGTCTTGACCGACGGCCTCACCGCCGACTTCTACGGCTACGAGGACCTGCTGCCCGACGACGAGCGCAAACTGCTCCTCCACGCCCGCGACTTCCTGCAGACCGAGGTGAAGCCGCTGGTCAACGATGCCTGGGCCAAGGGGGAGTTCCCCCGCGAACTGATCGACAGGTTCCGCGGGCTGGGCCTCGCCGGTGTCCCGTACGAGGGGTACGGCGACCCGCTGCCCGCCGGGAGCAATCTGCTGGTCGGCATGCTCGCGATGGAGTACACCCGCACCGACGCCTCGTCCGCGACCTTCTTCGGCGTCCACAACGGACTGGCCATGTACAGCATCTACCGCGGCGGCGACCAGGAGCAGCGCGACCGCTGGCTGCCGGCGATGGCCGCCCTGGACAAGATCGGTGCCTTCGCCATGACCGAACCCCTCGGCGGCTCCGATGTGGCGGGCGGGATGCGCACCACCGCCCGCAGGGCCGGCGACCACTGGATCCTCAACGGCGCCAAGCGCTGGATCGGTAACGGAACCTTCGCCGACCTGGTCATCGTCTGGGCCCGCGACGAGGCCGACAACAAGGTCAAGGGCTTCGTGGTGGAGCGGGGCACCCCCGGCTTCTCGGCCACCAAGATCGAGAACAAGACCGCCTTCCGGATCGTCGAGAACGCGGACATCACCCTGACCGACGTCCGGGTTCCGGAGGCCAACCGCCTCCAGCGGGTCGACTCCTTCCGCGATGTCGCGGAGATCCTGCGCGCTACCCGCAGCGGCGTCGCCTGGCAGGCCCTCGGCGTGATGATCGGCGCCTACGAGCTCGCGCTCGCCTACGCCAAGGAGCGCCGGCAGTTCGGGCGCCCGATCGCCCGCTTCCAGCTGGTACAGGACCTCCTCGTCAAGAGCCTCGGCAACATCACGGCCTGCTGGGGGATGCTCGTCCAGCTGGCCCGCCTCCAGGACGCCGGCATCTTCCGCGACGAACACTCCTCGCTGGCCAAGGCCTTCGTCACCGCCCGGATGCGGGAAGTCGTCGCCTGGAGCAGGGAGATATTCGGCGGCAACGGCATCGTCCTGGACTACGACGTGGCCCGCTTCTTCGCCGACGCCGAGGCCATTTACTCCTTCGAGGGCACCCGCGAGATGAACACCCTCATCGTGGGCAAGGCCATCACGGGCGAGAGCGCCTTCGTCTGACCGTTCTCTGACCGTTCTTTGGCCATCGCTGACTGCCCCTGACCGTCCCCGACGGCCCCGACCGTCCCGGCCCCTGCCGCGCCACTCGGCGGCGGGCGGCGCCCCCCGCCGCGCCCGGTGCTCCGGTACCACCGGGCGCGGCTTTCGGCCGGGTGCGCCGTTCGGCGGGGTGTGCCCTTCCGGCCCACCCGGCGGCCGGTGTCACGGTCCGTGAGCAAGCCGGAAGCGGCTCGGCGTGCCGGCCTCTCGAAAGGGTGAATCCGTGCACCCATTGTGACGCCTCGACGGCACAGCACGAACGACGGCGATCCTACGTTTGAGGCCTTGGGGACCATCCACGCCCGCCCAGCGAAAGGCTCCTCGATGGACACACGGATCGCACAGGTGAAGATCCACCCCGCCATAGGCATCGCCCGGGTCGGCAACAGCGACAAGCAGCCCTTCATCGGCCCGGAGTCACCGGACCAGCCCCCACTGCCGCCCGGCTCCTACAAGGACAGCTCGGGAAAGATCGTCCGGCAGGCCGCCCGCTTCCGGATCTACGGCTACAACCAGGCGGGCGAGATCGTCCGGGAGCTGACGCTGGACGACGAGGACGTCACCGAGATCACGTGGTCGGTGCACCTGGCCAACAAGAAGGCCGCTTGGTACCAGTTCCACATCCCGCTCGACATCCCCGAGGCCACCGGACTGCCGGACAGCCAGCGGACCCGGCGCAACGCCGACGTCCGGGGAGCGGAGCGCAAGAAGCTCGTGATCGACCCCGGCCGCCAGACCATCCGCGCCTCCCGGCACGAGACCGCCACCTTCGCCGGAAAGATCATGACCAGGGCGGTCGCCCTGGGCTCGATCGCCACCCAGACCGACGGACGCCTGCTGGTCGTCGGCGGTGCCGGCACGTCGGCCTCCTACGCCACCCCCGAAAAGCCGATCTCGGGCGTCGCCAACAACGACACCTGGTACGACGACGTCTCCGACGGCCCGGTGACGGCGGAGATCACCATCGGGGGCGTCACGAAGAGTGCGACCCCGGCGTGGGCCGTGGTCGCCCCGCCGCACTACGCGCCCGGCGTGAAGACCGTCCGCACCCTCTACGACGTGCTCCACGACGTGTTCGTCACCGAGCACACCCTCCCCGCCGAACAGCAGGTGTCCTTTCCCGACCACATCGAACCGATCCTGCGACGGTTCTGCGATCTGCAGTGGGTCAACCACGGCTTCGCCACCCAGTTCGGCTGGGACGGCCCGAACCACTTCCTCGACCCGGCCATGCGCAAGCGGCTCGCCGACCCGGGCGAGGCCAGCCGGGAACTCCGCGGCCAGGTCTACGTCCACATGCGCGACTACGACCGGGACGGCACGTCCCCGCTGCCCTGGCCCTGGCTCTACGGCGATGCCATGTCCGGCGGCAAGCCCACCTCCGTCCGGCAGCACATCACGCTCTCCGCCGCCCAGGACCGGATGCTGGCCCTGTGGGCCGACGGCCGCTTCACCACCGGCCCGCCCCGCACCGGCTTCCCGGACGTGGACCAGGCGCCGCCCGCCGACCAGCCGCAGCTGCTGGACCGGGCCGCGCTGGAGAACTGTGCCGCCGACGCGTTCCACCCCGGCTGCGAGGTCACCTGGCCGATGCGGCACAAGACCCTGTACTCCGAGCCGTTCCGTATCCTGCACCGCGGCCCGGAGAACCCGGAACGCGACTACGGCGATGTGCTCACACTCCAGGACGCCCTGGGCAAGAACGGCCCGCTCTTCGCGCAGGGGCCGGGCGACCTCACCCGCTGGATGGCCGCCCCCTGGCAGTGCGACACGGCCAGCTGCCGCTCCGGCTACCAGGTGCAGTCGGGTCTCGGCCCCCGCTACAGCCCCTATCTGCCCACCTTCTGGCCCGCCCAGATGCCCAACCATGTGCTCAAGCAGTCGGACTTCGCCATCGTCAACACCCCGCCGACCGGCTCCGACGACAGCGCCAGGGAGAAGGCCTTCGAGAACCGCGCGGTGTGGCTGCGCGGCCTGAAGGGCACCAACTTCAATATTCAGCGCCGGCAGATGATCGACGACTGGTTCAAGTTCGGCATCGTCGAGCCGCACGAATACACCGTGGGCGACGCGAAGTTCCCCCGGTACCTCCAGGTGGAGTCCGAGCCCGGCTATCCGCCGGCCGCCGATCACGCCAACCTGATCAACATCCAGGTCCCCGAGGCCGGCGTGCCCCAGCGGGCCGGCGCGGCCGATGCCTGGACCGGGGAGATCCCGGCCGAGACCGTCGAGTCCATGCTCGTGGACCAGGCGGTCCAGGAGGTCAAGGAGGCGACCGGCCGGGACGAGGAGGCGATCGCCGCCGGGTACCTGGAGAAGCTCGACCCCTTCCACGGCGCCCGGTGAGCCCCGTACCGGGCTATGACGTGGTGGTCGCCGGCGGTGGCCCGGCCGGCTGCGCCGCCGCGCTCGCCCTCGTACAGGCCGGGCGCAGCGTCCTGCTGGCCGACGCGGGCACCGGCCCGCCCAAGGCCGGCGAGGCGTTGGTGTCCGTCGGGCGGCTGCTCCTGGCCGACCTCGGCATCGAGGAGCCGGTCCTCGGCAGCGGCCATCTGCCCTGCCACGGCAACCTGTCCGCCTGGGGCTCGGCCGAACTGCACGCCGTGGACTCCATCGACGACCCGTACGGCCACGGCTGGCACCTCGACCGGCCGCTCTTCGACCGGCGGCTGCGCGATGCCGCCCGCGCGGGGGGTACCGAGGTCGCCGAGCACACCGGCGTACGGTGCCCCTCCCGGCAGCCGGACGGCACCTGGCGGCTCGCCCTGCGCGACCGCGCAGGCGGCCGGGAGCGGACGGTCCGCTGCCGCTGGGTGGTGGACGCCACCGGACGGGGCGCCGCGATCGCCGTCCGCTCCGGTGCCCGGCGGCGCACCGGGGACCGGCTCACCGCCTTCCACCTCACCCTCGAACCGGCCCCGCAGGCCACCACCGACGGCCGTTCGCTGGTCGAGTCCGACCAGGACGGCTGGTGGTACACCGCCCTGCTGCCCTCCCGGCACCGGCTGGTCGCCTACTTCACCGACCCCGACCTGCCCGCCGCCGCCGCGCGCGGCGCCGAGCGGTTCCACGACCGCCTGCTGGCCACCCGGCACATCTCCCGCCGGGCCCGCCCGCACGGCCTCACCGTCCTGCAGCCGCCCCGCCGCGCCCCCGCGCACAGCGCACATCTGGATCGGGTGCACGGCGACGGCTGGACGGCCGCCGGAGACGCGGCGGCCGCCTTCGACCCGCTCAGCTCCCAGGGCATCCTCACCGCCCTCTACACCGGACTGAGCGCGGGCCAGGCGGTCCACGCCCGGCTGCACGGCGACCGGGCGGCGCTGCCCGACTACGCGGCGAAGGTCGCCACGGCCCGCGCCGCCTACCAACACGGCCACCAGGCCGTGCACGCACAGGAAACCCGCTGGACCGACCACCCCTTCTGGGCCCGGCGGCAGCGGCACACCCGACCGAACCCCCACCCGACGAAAGGTGAAACCTCAGCATGAACACCACACCCGGACCCGACCATGACGGACACGAGCACATCCACCGCTTCCTGCTGCTGGGCAAGAAGAAGCTGTTCTTCTACCACCTGGCGCTGTACAACCCCCAGTCCGGCCACAACTACCAGGCGGTGTTCACCTTCACCATCAAGGACAGCGGTGAGCTGCGGGAGATGTACCTGAAGGATCTGGCGCAGCACGAGAACGAGCGGGTCTTCTACTCCCTGCGCTGTCCGCACCACTTCGAGCTCCCGGAGCTGCAGCAGGGCAAGGAGTTCCGCGTCCACCTGGAGCGGGTCATCGTGAAGCCGGACGGCAGCCGCGACTTCCAGCAGATGACGACCACCGAGACCCCGGTGGAGTGCAAGAGGGAAGACGTCCTCTCCTTCCGCAAGCTCGGGCAGCTGCCCTACCCCGAATACCTCACCTACCTGATCTTCGGCGAAGGCGACGAGATCCACCTCGCCCACCAGCTCGCGGAACGCCCGAACTGGGACGAGGCCATGACCATCAGCACCGCTTCGCCGATCGACCAGGCGATGCTCAAGAAGGTCCCGACCCTCGTCATCGACTCGATCCAGGACGCTCACGACAAGCTGATCGAGAGCCCGCTGAAGAAGGGCCAGCAGTACCAGGGCAAGATCGACGCAACCGGCCCGACGGTCGACTTCACCGTCGGCCGCCAGAGCTGGTGGAACCACACCAGCCTCAACAACTGACCTGCCACAGCACACCTTCGTTCGTCCTCGTCTCCCCCGGCCCGGGCCGCGACACCGTCGCGACTCGGGCCGTCCGGGATGGGCGGGGGCTTTCGGGTCCAGTTCCCGGGAGAGCCTTGCTGAAAAGGGGAGTTGCAGACCGGCGTAGCGATTCGGCCAGGCTCGTGGAGTGTGCCGGTCAGCAGGCTGATCGGCCGCCGGCAGCCCTTAGGCTCTGAGCTGACCACTTCGGCGATGATCTTGCGGAGGCTGACACCACCCCCATGGACATATCCCTGCGCGAACTTCAGGACAGCGACCTGCCGGTCTTCTGGGAGCAGTTGACGGACCCCGAACTGCACCAGATGGCGGCTCTGACCAGGAAGTACCACTACGACCGCGGTCACTTTGACCGGCACTGGGCCAAGGTGCGGTCCGATCCGGCAGTGCTCTTGCGGACCGTTCTCGCCGACGGCGTCGTGGCTGGGCATGCCGCGGTATTCGGTTCGCCGTCCGAGCGCGAGGTGACCTATGTCGTCGGACGGTCTCACTGGGGGCGAGGCATCGCTTCCCGGGCGCTCGCTGAACTGATCGAGCTGGAGAGCGCCCGTCCTCTGCACGCCGAGGCCGCTGCCGACAACACCGGCTCCCTCCGCGTACTGGAAAGGTGCGGCTTCGTCGCCACGGGCCGCAGTCGTTGCTTCGCGAGGGCTCGCGGTGAGGAGATCGATCTCGTGCACTTGACGTTGAGCTGAGGAAAGCGTGTCCGCGCAGGCTGCTCACCCGGCCGAGGCGCGGTGGTGCAGGCGGGCGATGCCGGGCATGAACTGGATTTGAAGGGATCGGAAAAGGCCCACGAAGAGCGACGCAGCCAAGCAGCGGATGCGCAGCATTCTCACCGGAGAGGTTCGTCGCGTGGCCAAGGTCTGTGCATCAGACCGACGCTTCAAAGTTTGGCAATACACCGTCAGTCATCGGCGGCTGTTGCCGAGGAGTTCTCGCGAAGAATGCGGTACGCGTATCGATATTCTCTTTGCGGGCGTTGAGCTTGTCCTACCTTCCAAGCGTGGGTCTGAGGCGGTCATTCGTAAGATCGTCGGGCCCGGGGGTTCTGGGTATGGCTGTGAGCTTGTCGCCGTTGGATGGCTCAAAGAACTTGGCCGCCCGGAGCCCCGCGACGACTCGACCGCTAATTGGGATACGCGACTTGATCGCTGTGTAGGACAACGTCGGCGAGGTCGTCTGCGGGATCGATCTGTAGCGACGAGCTGGCGGAGGTGACCGTGCCCCAGATCTGGGCCGGAGTGGACATCGGCAAGGAACACCACCACTGTGTGGTGCTCGATGAGCGAGGAGACCGCCTCCTCTCTCGCCGCGTCCTCAACGATGAGTCGGCCCTGCTGGAGCTGATCTCAGACGTCCTCGCACTGTCCGAGGACACCTTGTGGGCGGTGGACATCAACCACGGTGGTGCCGCTCTGCTCATCGGCCTCCTGCTCAGCCACGATCAGCCGATGGTTTACATCACCGGCTTGGCCGTGCATCAGGCCTCGACCGCCTACCGCGGCCAGGGCAAGACGGACGAGAAGGACGCCTTCGTCATCGCCGACCAGGCCCGCATGCGCCAAGACCTCGGCTTCCTTCGCCCTGGCGATGAGATAGCCGTTGACCTGCGTACTCTGACAGCTCGACGCCTGGATCTGGTCAACGATCGGACCCGCCAGACCAACCGACTGCGTGCCCAACTGCTGGAGTTTTTCCCGGCTTTGGAGCGTGCACTGAATCTGAGCAAGAAGGGCCCGGTCGTCCTGCTGACCGGTTACCAGGTGCCGGCATCGATACGCCGCAGCGGAACCAAGCGGATCGGAACCTGGCTGAAGAACCGCAAGGTGAAGAACGCTGCAACGCTCGCCGAAACCATCGTTGAGGCGGCCAAGTGCCAGCACACCGCGCTTCCCGGTGAGACGCTCGCGGCCGCCATGGTGGCCCGGATCGCCAAAGGTGTATTGGTCATTGATGAGGAGATCGCCGAACTCGACGCGCTCATCGAGGCCCGCTTCCACGAGCACCGTCACGCCGCCGTAATCCGCAGTCTGCCCGGCATGGGCGCCCTTCTCGGCGCCGAGTTCATCGCCGCCACCGGCGGAGACATGGACGCTTTTGGCACGGCCGACCGCCTGGCCTCCTTCGCCGGCCTATCACCCGTGCCACGGGACTCCGGCCGCGTCAGCGGGAACATGCGCCGTCCGCGCCGCTATCACCGCGGCCTACTCCGAGCCTTCTACCTTTCCGCCATGGCCAGCCTGAGAACCTGCACCGCCTCGCAGGCCTACTACGGACGTAAGCGGAACGAGGGGAAGGGGCACAAACAGGCCTTGCTCGCTCTGGCCCGTCGACGAGCCAACGTCTTGTGGGCCATGATCCGCGACGGAGCGTGTTATGAGGTACTACCAACCGTCACGGCAGCCGCTTGACATCGTCATTGGGAAGTTCTTTATCTACCAAGATCTTCCAGGTCTGCCGATGGCCTTGAGGGTCTCGGGGCGTTTGACGGTTTTGCCGACGTCGTAGCGAGGTGCCCGGTGCTTGTTCTTGGCGCCGGGTGGACGTCCGGGGCCAGTGCCTGTGGGTTTGGGAACACGGGTCGGGCAGGCGAGGTGAGCGCGGATGTTCCTGAACCCCCGGCGGACCCGGGCCGGGGTGAGCCGGTTGAAGGTGGCGGGTTTCTCCCACGGGCGGCGGAGGTCCTCGGCGAGGGGCCTGGCGAGCCGGAGCTGGGTGTGGGCGACGACCAAGAGCCAGGTCCAGCGGTCCGCGGCCTCGGGCGTGCGAAGTTTCGGGGTGGTCCAGCCGAGGGTCTGTTTCGTGAAGCGGAAAGTGTGCTCCAGATCGAAGCGGCGCAGAAACGCCTGCCAGCAACGGTCCACATCGTTGGAGGCGGCGCGGGTCTTCGAAGACCACAACCACACCGGCGGAGCATCCCGTTCCTTCGACAGGTGCTCGACTTTCAGGCGGATCAACGTGCCTTCCACCAAGGGGAGTTCACCCTCGTGGTCCAGCCATGCCGAGCGGTGGGTGAGCCGGGGGTGGACCCGGTCCCATGCCTGGGTTTCGGCCTTGCCGTAGTTGCTGGTGTCGGTGGCCGTGGTGATCGCGGGATCGGGCCAGGTCTCCGGCTTGGCGAAGCGGAACTCCGGACCGTGCTTGGGCGGCCGGCCGTTGACGCCGTGCGTCCGCGGTGGCTTCGGCAGTCGCATGACGCGGTCGGAGCGGACTCGGCCGACCAGCTCGACGGGCAGATCGCGCAGGACCCAGGCCAGGCGGGTGACGTCGTAGCCGGCATCGCTGACGATCACGATGTCCGGGTCCCCGGCCTGCCACTGGCCCGCGGTGATGAGCCGCTCGACGACTCCTCGGAGCTGGACGGCGGTGACAGCGGTCGCGTCGTCCACCGGTCCGAGCCGCACGGCGTCCAGGATCGCGGTCCAGGAGGTGGCGCCCGGCTCCAGCACGGCGACGAAGGAGTAGGGCCACCCCGGAATGAACTGCGAGGCCGATTTCGCGCGACCGTAGACGTGGCAGAACAGCCGCTCCGCCGAGCACGGCGCGTCTGAACGAAGCCACGGCGACACATCGACCGCCAGCACCAGCCGCCCGCCATCGAACCGAGGCAGCGACAGCCCTGCCAGCACGGTCCGCAGCCGGTCCATGTTGATCCGGCCATGGTTCAAGCCGCCGTACATCGCTCCGTGCCCACGCCGATGCTCGGGCAACAGCGTCAAGTCCACCGGGGACTTCACCGCCCCGTCTGCGCACAACACCGCGTCGGACAGCTCGAACAGTTCATCGCGCCGTGCGGTCAGACACTCGTAGAACTCACCCCGGAAGCGTGACGCCTCCGCCAACGCTTCCCTCCGGACAGCATCTGGCAGCAGACTCACCCTCACGGCCTTCGTCTTGGTCACGTGCACCTTGGTCGGAGCACATGATCAGACGAAGGCCGCCTCCACGTCCGGTGAATCCCCAGGTGAGCGACTCAGTTCGAGATGCCGTTCGAGGCCGAAATGGCCCGCCTCATCCGATGTGTGGTGGACATGACGAGCTGGCAGGATTACCCGAAAGGCGCTGAGGCAGGTGACGTAGGGTGCCGCCAACCAACCGGGGGCAGCATGAAGCAGCAGGCATCGACAGGTCCGCTTGCCCAAGGGGAAGGGCGACCGAGTCACCTGTCGCGACGGGTGCTGTTCGTCGTGACGGTGTACGTCATCTGTTTCCTCTGGGGGACCGCCATGCACCTCGTGGACCTGGCAGGTGGCGGTCACCACAGCTATGCCTCTGCTGCACCGGCTCCCATCCGGGTCTACTTCGTCGCCCTGGTCCTGCTCGACCCTCTGGTGGCCGTTCTGCTGACACGACTCCGGCCCATCGCTGTGATTGCGGCTTGCGCGGTCATGACCGTGGACGTGTCCGCCAACTACTACGTCAACTGGCCGCAGATCTCACAACACCCTGACTACCTGCTCCGGCCCCTCGGGCTGCTGCCATTCACCCTGTTCGCGCTCTTCGTCGCCCTGACCGCGTCGCCCCTCTACCAGCACCTGGCCCGCATTGCCGGAGCACGGAAGCCGATAAGTGACAACGCCGGTTGATGCAGTCCGCTCCATCCTCACCACGAGCGACAACACCTCGCCTGGCAGCGAACTCAACAGGTCCCGTCCCGCGAGAAGAGGGAACACTCGTTGCCACGGGGTGTGGAAGATAAAGAACAAGTTGAGTACATGTGCGTGAAGCGGATGTATGACGGTTTGGCCCTCCATGCCGTGGTGGACGACGAGGACGGGCGCCGGCCCGGCCGGGCGGAGAGCGGACGAGCGAGCAAGGCCGAGGTGACGCTCCCCGGGGCATCGGCCCTGCCGTGTCCGGCCCGGCCGCTCAGTCGAAGGTGCCGGCCAGGTGGGCGTTGCGGGCTCTGATGAGGTGGGGCATGTACCGGCTCAGGAGGACTCTGTCGACGATGCGACCGACAGGCCCCAGGGGCGAGGCGAAGTCGATGACGTCTCTCATCACGGTGCCACCGGCGCCGTCCGGCTCGAAGTGGTGGGCGTGATGCCATCGCTTGAAAGGCCCGGACTCCTGCTCGTCCACGAATCGTCGGGGCCGGTCGTATGCGGTGATGCGGGCCTTGAGCCGCCAGGTCAGGCCGAAATGCCGAGCCTGGAAGGTCACCGTGTCACCGAGCGACAGCTCGCCCCGGGTCCTGCCGTCCACCGCTCGCTCCGACGACGAGGACATCGAGCGGGTATGCGCCTGGACATCCAGGCATACCGCGAACACTTGGTCCGGGGGTGCGGCAACGGCTGTCACGACCTCGAAAATCGGCACCATCTCACCCTAGGCGCACTGCTCTTGGCCAAGGAGGCGGGCCCGTCGTTGCAGGCGATGCCGAGGGTTTGGATGCGGCGCCCCTCCGCGCGCAGGGGCGCCGTCCGCGCTGCTGGACAGGGCGGTTCAGAGTTCACGGCGTGGCCCCGTCCTTGCCGGCCCCACCCGCTGAGTCCGCGGACACCTCTACCCCGCTTGAATTCAACGACCCGTATCAGCCCCGGGCCGGTACCACCAGCACCTCGGTGCCGGCCGTCCGGATGTTCCGTACCTGGTCCGGCGGGAGTCCGTCGTCGACGATCAGGAGGTCGAAGTCGGTCAGGGGGGCCAGGGCGTAGAGGCCGCCCTTGGTGAACTTGGTGTGGTCGGCGACCAGGATGCGGCGGCCGGCGCTTTCCATCATGGCTCGCTTGACCTGCACGGTCTCCGGTGAGGTGTGGTAGCAGCGGCCGTTGGTGACGGCCGTGGTGGACATGAACAGCACATCGGCGCGGAAGGCCCGTACCGCCTCCGCGGTGTGCGGGCCCATGAAGGCGTCGTACGCCGGGAAGTACGCGCCGCCCAGCGTGATCAGTGAGATGCCGGGCTCCTTGGCGAGGGTGGTGATGGCGGGCAGGGAGTTGGTGATCACCGTCAGCGGGGTGTGCCCGGCGACCTGGTGGGCCAGCAGCAGGCACGTCGTGCTGTCGTCGAGCAGCACCGACTGCCCGGGGACCAGCAGGGTGGCGGCGGCCCGCGCCAGCTGCTGCTTGGTCTGCGCCATGGTGGCCATCCGCTCCGCGACGCTGCCGTGGAACTGTGCCGACGGCAGCCCCGTCGCGCCCCCGCGGACCTTGCGGAGCCAGCCCTGCGCCTGCAGGGCGTCCAGATCGCGGTGCGCGGTCATCAGGCTGACGTCGAACTGTTCGGCGAGGTCCGCGGTGCGGACGAAACCGCGGGCGATGACGGCGTCCCGCATCCGGCGGCGCCGTTCCTCCTGGGCCTCGACCCGGTCCATGGCTCTGTTCCCTTTCGTTCCCGTGCGGCGGGGCCCGTGCGGGAAGGGGTTCGTGCGGCGGAGTCCGTACGGCGGGGTGGGTGCCGCCACCGCGCCGAGCCGACTCCGCTGCGCAGGACTCCGCCGAGCCGGCTCCGCTGCACCGGCCCTGCCGCACCCGCTCCGCCGCGTGAATTCGCCGCGTTATGTTCGCACGGACTTCACATGGCGCGCGCGGTGAAGGCGGCGGCCACATGCGGGTTCCGGTACGACACAACATGGCAGGTCGCGGCCCGGATGCGAAGATTCCGGCGGCCATTGACGCCCGTTTCCGCCCGGCGGTTCCATCGCTGCGTTCACCCCTCCTGCCCCGCCGCCGCAGAAAGGGAGCTTCGATGACGAACTCTCCTCCGCGTTCGCTGATCACACGCATGGGTATCCCGCCGACGCTCGCCTGGGGATACCTCGGACTCCTCCTCTTCATGATCGGAGACGGGGTCGAGTCCGGCTATCTGTCGCCCTACCTCGCCGACCAGGGCATCCCCGAGCCCCGGGTCGCGCTGCTGTTCACCGTCTACGGGGTCGCGGCGGGCCTCGCCGCCTGGCTTTCCGGCGTGCTGTCCGAGCTGTGGGGGCCGCGCCGCGTCATGTGGGCGGGCCTGGGCATCTGGGGCGCCTTCCAGTTGCTCTTCCTGCTGGCCGCCGTTCCGCTGACCAGCTACCCGATGATGATGCTCGCCTACGGGCTGCGCGGGCTGGGGTATCCGCTGTTCGCGTACGGGTTCCTGGTCTGGGTCGCGGGGGTGACGCCGCGCGCCCGGCTCGGTACGGCGATGGGGTGGTTCTGGTTCGCCTTCACCGGCGGCCTGCCCACGCTCGGCTCGCTGGTCGCCGGCGGACTCATCCCGCACATCGGTGCCTACGCCACGCTGTGGGCCGCGCTGGTGCTGGTGGCCGCGGGCGGGCTGACCGCGCTGCTGCTGGTGCGGGACGACCACGGCGCACGGCGGCCCCGCGGGGCGGGGAAGGGACCGGTGGCCACCCTGGTCGGCAGCGTCACGATCCTGTGGCGCAACCCCAGGGTCGGGGCCGGCTCGGTGGTCCGGGTGATCAATACGGCCTCGCAGTTCGGCTTCTTCGTGATCATGCCGATCCACTTCACCCGGACGGTCGGCTTCAGCCTCACCCAGTGGCTGCATCTGCTCAGCGCCATGTTCGCCACCAATATCTTCGCCAACCTGCTGTTCGGCGTGCTCGGCGACCGGTTCGGCTGGCGCCGCACCATCGCCTGGTTCGGCGGCGCCGGCTGCACGCTCAGCACCCTGCTGCTCTTCTACGTCCCGGACGCGGCGGGCCCGAACTTCCCGCTCGCCCTCCTGGTCGCCGCCTTCTACGGCGCTACGCTGGCAGGTTATGTACCGCTGTCGGCGCTGGTGCCCACCCTGGAGCCGAAGCACCAGGGGCAGGCGCTGGCCGCCCTCAACCTGGGCGCGGGAGCCAGCACCTTCGTCGGCCCGGCCGTCGTCGCGGCCTTCGTCGGGCCGCTCGGCGTCGAAGGGGTGGTCTGGATCTTCGCGGGGATGTACGCCGTGAGCTGTGTGCTCGCCCATTTCCTGAAGCTGCCGGACGAGCCGGGTGCGGCGGCTGCGGGCGACGCCGCCATACGGCGCGGCGAGGCCCCGGAGGACACCGCGGCCGGCGCCGCCCCGTCCCCGGCGTGAGAGGACCCCACTGATGTCCGTACTGACCATCGATGTCGGCACCACGGTGATCAAGTCCGTGGTCTTCGACGACCAGGGCACCGAGATCGCCGTCGCCCGCCGGGCCACCGAGGTCCTGCGCCCGCACCCCGGCTGGGCGGAACAGGACATGGACGCGGTCTGGGACGCCGTCGTCCACACCGTCCGCACGGTCCTCGACGGGCTGGCCGACCCGGTCTGGCTGGTGTCGTTCACCGCCCAGGGCGACGGCGCCTGGCTCGTCGACGATCGTGGCCGGCCCACCGGGCCTGCCCTCCTGTGGTCCGACGGCCGGGCCGGGGACCTGCTCACCGGCTGGCAGCGCGGCGGCGTCCTGGAGGCGGCCTTCCGCCGCAACGGCTCGCTGACCTGCGCGGGGATGCCCAACGCCCTCTTCAGCTGGCTCGCCGCACACGACCCGGACCGGCTGGCCCGCTCCGCCACCTCGCTCACCGCGGCCGGCTGGCTCTTCCTGCGCTTCACCGGCGTGTGCGCCAGCGATGAGTCCGACGCCTCCGCGCCGTTCCTCGACCACGCCACCGGTGACTACGACCCTTACATCCTGGAGCTGTTCGGCCTCGGGGAGTACGAGCGGCTGCTGCCCACCGTCCTCGGGGAGTCGCAGCGGATCGCCGAGATCACCGGCGCGGCGGCGGACGAACTGGGGCTGCCGGCCGGGCTCCCGGTCGTGATGTCCCCCTACGACATCGCCGCCACCGCCCGCGGCGTCGGCGTCGTCAACCCCGGCCAGGCCTGCAGCATCCTCGGCACCACCCTGTGCACCGAGATCGTCCGGACCGACGTCGACACCAGCGGCGAACCGTCCGGAATCCATATCGCCTACCGGGGCCGCGAGCGGGTGCTGCGTGCCTTCCCCACGCTCAACGGCGCCGAGGTGCTCGGCTGGGCGGCCCGGCTGCTGCATCTGCCGGGGCCGCCGGAGCTGGCACAGCTGGCCTTCGAGTCGGAGCCGGGCGCCCGCGGGCTGATGTTCCTGCCGTACCTCTCGCCGGCCGGGGAGCGGGCCCCCTTCCTCGACCCGGGCGCCCGCGGCACCTTCTGGGGCCTGTCCCTGGAACACACTCCCGCCGATCTCGCACGCGCCGTCTTCGACGGGCTCTCGCTGGTCCTGCGGGACTCGCTGGCCGCCGCCCGTACGGACGTCAGCGAGCTGCGGCTGTGCGGCGGCGGAGCCAACAGCGACGCCTGGTGTGCGCTGATCGCCGATGCCACGGGCGTGCCCACCGCCCGCTCCGGCGACACCGAACTCGGCGCCAAGGGCGCCTTCCTCACCGGCCTGGTCCGCACCGGCGCCGAGACCAGCATGCACAGCGCCGCCGCCAAGTACGTCCGGATGCAGCGCGGTTGGGAGCCCGACCCGGAGCGCACGGAGTTCTATGCCGCGCTGTACGAGGACTTCCTCGGGTGGCGGGCGCACGCCCGGGAGGCCGGCTGGCGGGGCGGCGCGGTCTGGCGGGGGAACTCCCGCCGCCGGGCCGAGGCCCCCGGCCGGCCGACCGAGACCACCGGCACCACCCCTGGAGACCCCCGTGACTGACCCGCGCCGAAACCGCGGCACCCCCGCCTCCGCCCTCGACGGCATCTGGCTCGGGCTCGACCTGGGCACCCAGAGCGCGCGCTGCGTCGCCGTCGACGGCACCGGGCAGGTCCTGGCCACCGCCGCCCGCCCGCTCACCGGCCGGCGCGACGGCAACCGGCACGAGCAGGACCCCGAGGAGTGGTGGAGCGCCCTGGCCGCCGCCTGCCGGGAAGCGCTGGGGCAGATCGACACCCGGCGCGTCCGCGGACTGGCGATCGACGGGACCTCCGGCACCATCCTGCTCGCCGACGCCCACGGCACCCCGCTCACCCCCGGAGTGATGTACGACGACGGGCGCGCCGCCGCACAGGCCGCGGCCGTCAACACCGCCGGGGAGACGATCTGGCAGGAGCTGGGCTACCGCAGCATGCAGCCGTCCTGGGCGCTGCCCAAACTCGTGCACCTGCTGGCCGATGCTCCCGCCCCCGGCCCGGGAGTCCGGCTGCTGCACCAGGTCGACCTGGTGACCTGGCGGCTGGCGGGCCATCAGGTCGCGGCCGACGCCAGCCATGCCCTCAAGACCGGCTACCACCTCGTCGAGGAGCGCTGGCCGCACCGGGTGATGGCGGAACTGGGCGTGCCCGAGGGGGTGTTGCCCGAGGTCGTACGCCCCGGCAGGGTGCTCGGCTCGGTGTGCGCCGCTGCCACCGCGGTCACCGGCATCCCCGAAGGAACCACGATCGTCGCCGGGATGACCGACGGCTGCGCCGCACAGATCGGCGCCGGGGCACTCGCCCCGGGCGCCTGGAACTCGGTACTCGGCACCACCCTCGTCCTCAAGGGAAGCAGCCCGCACCTGGTCCGCGACCCGGCGGGCGTCGTCTACTGCCACCGGGGACCGGGCGACAACTGGCTGCCGGGCGGCGCCTCCAGCAGCGGCGCCGGGGTCCTCTCCCGGCACTTCCCCGGCGAGGACCTGGACGCGCTCACCGCGCGGGCCGCGGCCCTGCCCGATCCGGACGCGGTCGCCTACCCCCTGGTCGCCGGCGGCGAACGCTTTCCCTTCCGTGCCCCTGACGCCGAGCCCTTCGTCCTGGGCCACGTCCCCACCCGTGCACACGAGTTCCATGCCTATCTGCTCGGTGTCGCCTGCCTCGAACGGCTCTGCTTCGACTACCTCGACCACCTCGGCGCGCCCGTCGACGGGCCGCTGACCCTCACCGGCGGCGGCGCCCGCAACGCCTACTGGTGCCAGTTGCGCGCCGATGTCCTCGGCCGTCCCGTACGGCTGCCGCAGCAGGCCGAGGGCGCCCTCGGCATGGCGGTCCTCGCCGCCACCTCCTCCGGCGCCGGCCTCCGGGAAGCGGCCGCCGCCATGGTCCGCATCGACCGGGAGCTCACGCCCGACCTCGCCCGCACCGCCCGCTACGCCCCCGTCCACCTCCGCTTCATCGACGCACTCACCCGCCGCGGCTGGCTCGACCCGGCCGTGGCCGACCACGCCCGCAGGAGGGCAGCACCGTGACCGACTTCCTCCTCGTACGCCACGGCGAGACCGTCTGGCATGCGGAGAACCGCTACGCCGGCCGCACCGATGTGCCCCTCACCGACCGCGGCCGCGAGCAGGCCGCCGCCCTCGCCACCTGGGCCGCCACCGCAGGCCTCACCGCCGTCCACAGCTCCCCGCTCGCCCGGGCCCGCCTCACCGCCGCGCCCGCGGCCGCCGCCTGCGGCCTCGCCGCACACACCGACGAACGGCTCTACGAGCTCGACTTCGGCCAGGGCGAGGGCCTGACCAGGGACGAGATGCGCCAACGCTTCCCGGAGCATCTGGCCGCCTTCCTCGCCGACCCGGTCGGGAACCACCTGCCCGGCGGGGAGGACCCGCGCCGCGCCGCCGAGCGCGCCGCCGACTGCCTCGCCGACCTCGCCCGCGAACAGCCGCACGGCCGGATCCTGGTCGTGGCGCACTCCACCCTCGTCCGGGTTCTGCTCTGCCATCTGCTGGGCATCCCGCTCGCCGACTACCGCCGGGTCTTCCCCGTGCTGCACAACGGTGCGCTCACCGAGATCCGCATCGAGAACGGGCGCACCGCGCTGCTCAGCTTCAACACCCCGGCTCTGAACCGGGCGCCTGCCCTGCACTGACCGTCTCGCCACTGACCGTCCGTCCACTGAACGTCCGTCCACTGAACGTCCGTCCACTGACCGTCCCTCCACGGGCCGTCTCTTCACCGACCGTCCGGCCACCGCACCGGCCGCCCCCCGGCGCCACCGCTCCCGCCCTTCAGGAGAAGCCCTCATGAGCACCACCGTCCTCGCTGCCGGCAACCACTTCATCCGCCCGGGCCTGTTCACCCGGGCCGTGCACGAGGCCGCCGGGGAGACACCGCTGGAGGTGCGCGAGATCCGGTTCGACTGGCCGCACACCCCCTTCGGCCCGGTCGGCGAGGTCATCGAGGCCTCCGGCACTGAGGACGAGATGATCGAGGCGCTGCGCGGCGTCGAGATCTGCGTCACCGAGCACGGCCCGCTCACCGAGCGGATTCTTGCCCACTGCCCCGATCTGAAGCTGTTCTGCACCAGCCGCGGCGGCCCGGTCAACGTGAACGTCGAAGCCGCCACCCGGCACGGGGTCGCGGTCTGCTACGCCCCCGGCCGTAACGCCACCGCCACCGCGGAGCACACCCTCACCCTGATGCTGGCCGCCGCCCGCGGCGTCGGCGACACCCACACCGCTCTGCGCCGGGGCGTCTGGCGCGGCGACTACTACGACTACGACAACTGCGGCATCGAGATCGAGGGCGCCACCGTCGGGCTGATCGGCTTCGGCGCCATCGGCAGCCGGGTCGCCAAGGTCCTCGCCGCCATGGGCGCCCAGGTCCTCGTCCACGACCCGTACGTCCGCCCCGAGGCGCTGGCCGGCCTCGCCGAACAGGTCTCGCTCGACGCGCTGCTGACCCGTTCCCGCATCGTCTCCCTGCACGCCCGGGTGACCGCGGAGACCACCGGCATGATCGGGCGCGCGGAGATCGCCGCGATGCCCCGTGGCGCGATCCTGGTCAACTGCGCCCGCGGCGCGCTCCTCGACTACGACGCGGTCTGCGATGCGCTGGACTCCGGACAGCTCCGCGGAGCCGGCTTCGACGTCTTCCCCGAGGAACCGCTGCCCGCCGGCTCCCGGCTGCTGACCGCCCCCGGCGTGGTGCTCACCCCGCACATCGCGGGCGGCAGCCAGGAAGTCGCGCACAAGGCCGCACGGATCGCCGCCGCGGAGGCCGGCCGCTATCTGCGCGGCGAGCCGTTGGTGCACTGTGCCAACCCTGGTGTATTTCAGGCCAGGTGAGATCCCGAAAACCGGCGTTCGAGTGTGTGTTCGCCCAGGTGGTGGGGTGGTGGGGGAGGTGGCGCGGCACCTTTGTGACCTTGGCGGAATCAACTACCGCCTGATGCACGTGCGTTGACAGTGCATGGGGGTGGCTCCACCATGCAACGCGGCATCAGCGGGTCAGGGCCTGCCCTCCGGGTCTGACCGCTGGTTACCGCAGGTGGCAGTGGTAAGCGTGTCCGCCCCCAGCAGAAGGAGCGCCCGTGGCCCCCTGGCCCCCACTCTCCGGCACCCCTCTCCCCGGTACCCCCCACTCCGGCCGTGACCTCGTCGTTGCGCTCTCGCCCTTCGAGGAACCGGGCGAACGGATCGTCGTGGCGGCCGAACGCGCCGGCGCGCTCGGCCTGCTGGACCTCGGCAGGGACGCCGGGGCCGCGCGCGAGGCGCTGGCCCGGCTCGGGCGATTACGCCACGGCGTACGGGTACCGGCGGGGTGTCCGCTCACGCCCGCCGATCTGCCCGAGGGGACCGACACCGTGCTGCTCGCCGACCCGCGGGCGTACGGCGGCGGCCCGCGGGCGTGCGGCGCCGATCCGCGGGCGTACGGCGCCGGCCCGGGCGCGGTCCCGGGATCAGAGGGCGCGGCTTCCGGCCCGGACGGGGCGGCTCACGCTCCGGCCGGCGCGGTCCCCGGCCCCGACGACTGGGCCGGTGGCGGGCGGCGCCGCGTATGGGCCGAGATCACCACCCCCGAGGAGGCCGCGGCGGCGTGTGCCGCCGGCGCCACCGCGCTCGTCGCCCGGGGCCACGAGTCGGGTGGCCGGGTCGGCGAACTCACCACCTGCGTCCTGCTCTCCCGCGTACTGGCCGACCCGTCCGTGACGGTCCCCGTGCTCGCCGCCGGGGGAATCGGCCCGCACACCGCCGCCGCGGCCGTCGCCGGCGGAGCGGCCGGGGTGCTGCTCGACTCCCAGCTCGCGCTCACCGCCGAGGGGGCGGCCCGGCTGCCGCGCGCGGTCGCCGACGCCGTCCGGGCCATGGACGGCAGCGAGACCACGCTCGTCGCGGGCCACCGGGTCCTCACCCGCCCCGACCTCGCCGCCCCGGCGGCCGCCATGGCCACCGCAGGCGACGACGCCGGGAGCGCCGGAGGGGACGACGCCGGGAGCACCGGGGCGGAGACCGGCCCCGCCGCCCGCATCGCCGCCCTCCTCGGTGCCCGGGACCTGCAGACCCAGCTGCTCCCCATCGGCCAGGACGGGGCGTTCGCCGCCCGGCTCGCCGCGCGGCACCGCACCACCGGCGGCGTCGTCCAGGCGGTACGGACCGCCCTCGCCGAGCACCTTGCCGCGGCGGCCCGTACCCGGCCGCTCGCGCCGCGCCCCGGTGCCCGCCACCTCCCCGTGGCCCAGGGGCCGATGACCCGGGTCAGCGATGTGTCCGCCTTCGCCGCCGCGGTCGCCGCCGAGGGCGGGCTGCCCTTTCTCGCCCTCGCCGTCATGGACGGGGAGCAGGTGCGCCGGCTGCTGGCCGAGACCGCCGGGCGGCTGGGCGAGCGGCCCTGGGGCGTCGGCCTGCTGGGTTTCGCCCCGCCCGAGCTGCGGCGTGAACAGCTCGCCGCCGTCGCCGAGTTCGCCCCGGAGTACGCGCTCATCGCCGGTGGCCGCCCCGCCCAGGCCGCGCCGCTCGAAGCGGCCGGGACCCGGACCTATCTGCATGTCCCGGCACCTGGCCTGCTGGAGCGCTACCTCGCCGAAGGCGCCCGGAGATTCGTCTTCGAGGGGCAGGAGTGCGGCGGTCACATCGGCCCCCGGGCCAGCTTCCCGCTGTGGGAGGAGCAGATCGAGCGGCTGACCGCCCACGCCCGGACGCACGGTGGGACGGCCGACGGCCTGGACCTGCTCTTCGCGGGCGGCATCCACGACGCCCGCACCGCCGCCATGGCGGCCGCCGCCGCGGCCCCGCTCGCCGGACTCGGCGCCCGCATCGGCGTCCTGATGGGCACCGCCTACCTCTTCACCCAGGAGGCCGTGGCCACCGGCGCGGTCCTGCCCGGCTTCCAGGACACCGCCCTGGCCTGCGACCGGACCGTCCTGCTGCGGACCGCACCGGGCCATGCCACCCGCTGCGCCGAGACCGCCTACGCCGAGGAGTTCACGGCCGCCGAACGGCGCCTCGCCGCCCAGGGCACGGACCCGCGGGCCCGGTGGGAGGAGCTGGAGCGGCGCAACCTCGGACGCCTGCGCCTGGCGAGCAAGGGCCTGCGCCATACGGACGGCGGGCGGCCCGCGCCGGCCGGGGAGCGGGAACAACGCCGGGAGGGCCTGTACATGCTGGGCCAGGCCGCCACCGCCCACAGCGCCACCACCACCGTCGCCGCGCTGCACACCGCCGTGACCGAGGGGGCCACCGCGCAGCTCACGGCCCGGGCGGAGCAGTTCGCGACCCCCGACGGGCAGCACGAAGGACACCGGGAACCGGAGGCGGAGCCGCTGGACATCGCCATCGTCGGCATGGCGTGCTGCTATCCCGGCGCGGCCGACGCCGCCCGCTTCTGGTCCAACATCGTCTCCGGCGCCGACTCCGTCACCGAGGTACCCGCCGAGCGCTGGGACACCGGTACGTACCACGACCCGGACCCCGCACGGGCGGGCGAACGCACCCCGTCGCGCTGGGGCGGCTTCCTGCCCGCCATCCCCTTCGACGCCCTCGCCCACGGCATCCCCCCGGCCTCCCTCGCCGCCATCGAGCCGGTGCAGCTGCTCGCCCTGGACGCGGCCGCCAAGGCCCTGGCGGACGCCGGATACGCTGAGCGCGACTTCGACCGCGCCCGCACCAGCGTCGTCTTCGGCGCCGAGGCGGGCACCGAACTGGCCGGCGCCTACGGCCTGCGCGCCCTGCACCCGGCCTACCTGGGGGACCTGCCGCCCGCACTCGACGCCGAACTGCCCCGCCTGACCGAGGACTCCTTCCCCGGCGTCCTCGCCAATGTCATCGCCGGACGCATCGCGAGCCGGCTCGACCTCGGCGGTGCCAACTGCACCGTGGACGCCGCCTGCGCCTCCTCGCTCGCCGCCCTCGACCTGGCCTGCCGCCAACTGCGCGACCGCGACAGCGACATGGCGCTGTGCGGCGGCGCCGATCTGCACAACGGCATCAACGACTACCTGATGTTCGCCTCCGTGCGCGCCCTGTCGCCCACCGGCCGCTGTCGCCCCTTCGATGCGGCGGCCGACGGCATCGCGCTCGGCGAGGGCGTCGGCGCCTTGGTCCTGAAGCGGCTCGCCGACGCCGAACGCGACGGCGACCGGATCTACGCGGTCGTCAAGGCCGTCGGCACCTCCAGCGACGGCCGGTCCCTCGGGCTGACCGCACCACGGCCCGAGGGCCAGCGGCGGGCCCTCGAACGCGCCTACCGGCGCGCCGGGATCAGCCCCGCGCAGGTCGGACTCCTCGAAGCCCACGGCACCGGAACCGTCGTCGGCGACACCGCCGAACTCGGCGTCCTCACCGAGGTGTTCGAGGCCGCGGGAGCCACCCCGGGCAGCTGCACGCTGGGCTCGGTCAAGTCGCAGATCGGGCACACCAAATGCGCGGCCGGCCTGGCCGGGCTCGTCAAGGCCGCCCGCGCCGTGCACACGGGCGTACGGCCGCCGACCCTGCATCTGACCCGGCCGGCCGCGGACAGCGGACCGTTCCGCTTCGACACCGGGAGCGCCCGGCCCTGGCCGGTCCCCGCGGGGCGGCGCTTCGCCGGGGTGAGCGCCTTCGGCTTCGGCGGCACCAACTACCACGCCGTGCTGGCCGGTTACGACGGTGCGCCCGAGCCCGCCCACGCCCTGACGGACTGGCCCGCCGAACTCTTCTGCTTCCGGGGGAGCGACCGCCCCGCCGCCGTACGGGCCATGGAACGGCTTGCCGCACGGCTGGCTGACAACGACGCCGCCGGGCGGCCGTGGCCGCTGCGCGACCTGGCCGCCGAGTCCGCGGCGGCCCAGGGGCCGGTCCAGATCTGTGTGGTGGCCGACGACCTCGACGATCTCGCCGTCAAGCTGGCGGCCGCCCGCCGGTTCGATGCCGCCGAGGGCGTGTATCCGCGCCGCCGGGACGCCGACCCCGGACTGGTCTCCTTCCTCTTCCCCGGCCAGGGAAGTCAACGTCCGGGAATGATGGGGGAGTTGTTCCTCGCCTTCCCCGCCCTGCGCGGTCTTCTGGAGGACGCCGATCAGGAGTGGGTCGCGGCCATGTTCCCGCCCACCGCCTTCACCGCCGAGCGGCGGGCCGCCCAGCAGGCCGCCCTCACCGACACCCGCGTCGCCCAGCCGGCGCTCGGTCTCGCCTCCGCCGCCGCGAACCGGTTGCTCACCACGCTCGGCGTGCGCCCCGACTGCACGGCGGGGCACTCCTACGGCGAGCTGACCGCACTGTGGGCCGCGGGCGCCTACGACACCGCGACGCTGCTGCGCCTCAGCGCCCGCCGTGGCGAGGCCATCCTCGGGGCTGCCGGGGACGACCCCGGCGCGATGGCCGCCGTCGTGGCCACTCCGGAGCGTGTCAGGGAGCTGATCCACGCGGCCGGGGTCGTCGTCGCCAATCACAACGCGCCCGAACAGAGCGTCATTTCCGGTCCCACGGATGCCGTGGAAGCGGCGGTGGCGGCACTGCGCGCGGCCGGCCTGGACGCGCGCCGCCTGACGGTGGCCTGCGCCTTCCACAGCCCGCAACTCGCCGCGGCCCGCGATGCGTTCGGCGCCGAATTGTCCGCGGCGCAGGTGTCCGTGCCCGCCTTCCCGGTCTGGTCCGGCGCCACCGCGCGCCCGTACGACCGCGCGGCGTCCGCGGTCCGCGCCACGCTGGCGGACCAGGTCGCCGCACCCGTGCGCTTCGTGGAGCAGATCGAGGACATGTACGCCGCCGGGGTGCGCACCTTTGTGGAGGCCGGGCCCGGCCGGGTGCTGACCGGCCTCGTCGGGCGCATCCTGGAGGGCCGGCCGCACACGGCCGTGGCACTGGATGTCCCGGGCGAGCCGGGACTGGCCCGGCTGCCGCACGTGCTGGCCCGGCTCGCGGCGGCCGGCGTCCCGATCGCCCCGGAAGCCCTGTTCCACGGGCGTACGGAGACGCTGCCCGCGGTCGCACCGCGCCGCCCGGGATGGCTGGTCGACGGGCATCTGGTGCGCACCGCCGACGGCGCCTGCCTGCCGGGGGGACTGCGCCCCGCGCGACGGGTGGAACCGGGGTGGCGGGACGGGGAGGGTGTGGTGTCGGGCTCTGCCGCACCCGGGGGCTTCACGGCATCCGGAGGTTCTACCGTGTCCGGAGGTTCTACCGTGTCCGGGGGCTCTACCACGTCCGGGGCCACCGCGTCCGGAGGCTCCGCCGCGTCCGGAAGCTCCGCGGCGTCCGGGGGCGTTGCCCAGCAGGATGTGGTGCTGGAGTATCTGCGGGCGTCGCGAGAGCTGATCACGGCCCAACGGGATGTCGTGCTGCGGTATTTGGGTGAGTCGGGGGTGGCCGGGGAGGCTGCTGCGGTCGCACCATCGAGGGCCGTGCCCGAGCAGGCCGCCGCGTCGTATGCCGCGCCCGTCCGGTCCGGCGCCGGGGACGCGGCCGACGCCGATGCCGGGCCCGACGCCGATGCCGGGCCCGACGCCGGTGCCGGGCCCGACGCAGGGCTCGGGGCCGCCGACGCCGCCGCAGGGCAGGCGCCCGGCACCACGGCACGGCGTCTGAGCCCCGCGGAACTCCTCGATGCCGTACGGGACATCATTCACACCAGGACCGGATATCCGCACGAGATGCTTGACGCGGGTCTCGACCTGGAGGCCGACCTCTCGGTGGACTCCATCAAGCGGGTGGAGATCATCGGTGCCCTGGCCGACCGGATCGGACTGCCCCAGGACGCCGACGGAGCCATGGAACCGGCGGTGGAGCAGCTTTCCCGGGTCAAGACCATCAGCGGCATCGTCGACTGGATCGCCGCCGCCCACCGCGAGAGCGCAGCGGAGACGCCCCCTGCTCCCGAGCCCGCAGCGGAGACGCCTCCTTCACCCGTGCCCGCAGTGGCCCTCGCGGGGGCGGCCGGTCCCGCGAGGGCGCCGTCCCTGTCCGAGCCATCCGATCCCACGCCGCCCACCTCCGCGCACCCGCCCGCCACCCCGAACCAGCCTGTCATCCCGAACCCGTCCGCCATCCCCAACCCACCCACCGGGCCCCGGGCCGAAGCCGACGGCACCCCCGTGCCCCGGCCCCCCACCCGCTACCTGGTCCAGGTAGCGCCCCTCGGCCCGCCGGCGAGCCGGCCACCCGCCGAGGTGGTGGCGGGCAGTGACTTCGCCGTGGTGGAGGACGGCCAGGGCGTGGCGGTCGCCCTCACGGCCCTTCTGGAGAGCCATGGCGCCCGGGTCCGTACCGTGCCCGCCGAGCGGCTGGCCGAGGTCATCGCCGACGGGGTGGGCGGACTGGTGGACCTCAGCGCCCTGCGAGCGGGCCGCGGCGCGGTACTGCCCGGACAGTACGCGGGGCTGCGCACCGCCCTGACCGGCGGAGCCCGGTGGCTGCTGCTGGCCACCGCGGCCGGGGGCACCTTCGGCCAGGACGCCGCCGAGGACGCCCCCGACCCCCTGCCAGGCGCCGGGCTGCGCGGCTTTGCCCGTACGGCCGCCCTCGAATACCCCGGCGTCCTGATCCGCGCCGTGGACATCGACCCGAAGGACCGCCCCGAACGCATCGCGGCTCACCTCCTCGCCGAACTCTGCGCCCCCGGCGAACCGGTCGTCGTCGGCCGCACCAACGGCACCCGCACCACCTTGCGCACCGTTCCCACACCGCTGCCGCACGACCGGCTCCCCACCGGCCGGCCGGCGCTCGACGCCGGTTCCGTGGTGCTGCTGACCGGCGGCGCGCGCGGCATCACCGCCCGTACGGCGCACGCCCTGGCCCGCGCCCACGGCTGCCACCTCGAACTCCTCGGGCGCACACCCCTGGACGAGACCCCCGAGGACCCGGCCCTCGCCCATGCCCACGACCGCATCGCGCTGCGCGCCGCCCTCCTCGCCCAAGGGCTGCGCAGGCCGGCCCGTATCGAGGCGGCGGCCACCCGCGTCCTGGCCCGCCGCGAGATCACTGCCACCCTCGCCGCCCTCGCACCGCACGCCGCTTCCGTGCGCTACCACGCGGCCGATGTCTCCGACGCCGACGCCGTACGCGCCGTGGTGGACGACATCCGGCACCGGCACGGCCGCCTCGACGGGATCGTGCACGGCGCGGGCACCCTGGAGGACAAGCTGCTGCGGGACAAGGAACCGGTGTCCTTCGCCCGGGTCTTCGCCGCCAAGGTCGACGGCGCCCGCCACCTCCTGGAGGCCGCCGGCGACGACACCGGCTTCCTGGTCCTCTTCGGTAGTGTCGCCGGAGTCTTCGGCAACCGCGGCCAGGCCGACTACGCCGCCGCCAACGACGCCCTGGACACCCTCGCCAGGGCCTGGTCGGCCCGTGCGGCCGGGCGCGTCCTCGCCGTCGACTGGGGACCCTGGGCGGCCGACGGCGGCGGCATGGTCACCCCGGAGCTGGAACGCGCCTACGCCCGCCGGGGCATCCCGCTCCTGGACCCCGGCGCCGCGGCCGACGCCTTGCTGGCTGAACTGGCCCACGGCACCTCGCCCCAGGTCGTCCTGGCGGCAAAGGCCGCCGGGGAGGCGGCGGGCGATGAGTGACACCGCTGCCGGGCGGGCCGGCCCGCGCCCCACGGACGCCGCGATCGTCGGCATGGGGGCGCTCTTCCCAGGTGCCGCTGATCTCGCCGCGTACCGGCGCAACCTGATGGCCGGCCGGGACTGCATCACTCAGGTGCCGCCCGGCCGCTGGGACCCCGAGGTCTACTACGACCCGCACGGCGCCGAGGGCCCCGTCCGCAGCGACCGCTTCTACTGCCGGCGGGGCGGCTTCCTGGACGAGCTCGCCGCCTTCGACCCCACCCGCTTCGGCATCATGCCCGCCACCGTCCCGGGGGCCGAGCCCGACCAACTGCTCGCGCTGCGCGTCATCGCCGACGCCATCGCCGACGCGGGCGGCCAGGAGCGGCTGCCCGCCGACCGCTCCCGTATCGGGGTCATCCTCGGCCGCGGCGGCTTCATGGGCGTGGCCACCGCCCGGCTCGACCAGCGGGTCCGTACGGCCCACCAGCTCGCCGCCACCCTGCGCCAACTCGCCCCGGAACTGGGGGAGTCGAAGATCTCCGCGGTACGCGACGCCTTCCAGGAGAGCCTGGGCCCCGAACGGCCCGAGGCCTCCATCGGCCTGGTGCCCAGCTTCACCGCCGCCCGGACCGCCAACCGGCTGGACTTCCGGGGGCCCGCCTACACCCTGGACGCGGCCTGCGCCTCCTCGCTGCTGGCCGTGGCCCAGGCCGTCGATCTGCTGGCCGCCGGGCGCTGCGACAGCGTGGTCGCCGGAGCCGTGCACCACTGCCATATCGCCACCCTGTGGAGCGTCTTCACCCAGCTGCGCGCCCTGAGCCCCAGCCAGTGCATCCGTCCCTTCGACCGCCGGGCCGACGGCACGCTGCTGTCCGAGGGCACCGGCGTCGTCCTCCTCAAACGTCTGGCCGACGCCGAACGCGACGGGGACCGGGTGTATGCGGTCATCCGCGGGGCGGGGGTGGCGGGGGACGGCCGCGCGTCGAGCCTGATGAACCCCCGGACGGAGGGGCAGACCAGGGCGCTGCAGCAGGCCTGGGGCAGCGCCGGCCTCGATCCGGAGCACCCCACCGCGCTCGGACTGCTGGAGGCGCACGGCACCGGGACGCCGGTCGGTGACGGCGTCGAACTGGACACCCTGGCCCGGGTCTTCGGGCCGCCCGGCGCGGGACGGCCGCCGGTCGGCCTGGGTTCGGTGAAGTCGATGCTCGGCCACACCATGCAGGCCGCCGGGATCGCCGGACTGATCAAGGCCGCCCTCGCGGTGCACGACCGCACCCTGCCGCCGACCCTGCACCTGGACGAGCCGCACGAGGGCCTGGCACGGACCCGGATGCGTCCGGTCACCGAGGCCGAGCCCTGGGACGCCGGACGGGCACCCTTACGGGCCGGCGTCAACGCCTTCGGCTTCGGCGGCATCAACGCCCACGTCATCCTGGAGGAAGCCCCGGGAAGCCGGCCCGCCGCCGGGGCGCCCGTGCCCCACACCTCCCCGTTGCGGACGGCGGAGCCGGAGCGCACCGTACTGCTCGCCGCGCACTCGCCCGCCGAACTGGCGGAGAAGTTACGGAATGGGGGAGGGGGCGGGGGACAGGGCGAGGGTGAGAGAGCGGGGGAGGGGGAGGGAGCGGGGGGCGCGGGAACCGGCGTTCCTGTGGGCGACGGCCCTTGCCGTCTCGCTCTCCTCGGTCCCACCCCGCAGCGCCGCGCCCTGGCCGCCAAGATCCTCGCCCGAGGGCTGCCCTGGCGGGGGCGCGGTGAGGTGTGGTTCACCCCGAGCCCCTTCTTCGGGCCGTTCGCCCGGGAGACGGGAGCGCGGCTCGCTTTCGTCTTCCCGGGACTGGAAGCGGACCTGCCGCCGTGCGTGGACGAGATCGCCGACCGGATGTCCCTGCCCCGCCCTGTGGTTTCCGGGGGCAGCGGCCTGGTCGAGCGGGCCGTCGACTCGCTCGCCGTCGGCCGGCTGCTCGCCCGCGCCCTGGCCGGACTCGGCATCGCCCCCGATCTGCTGACCGGCCACAGCCTCGGGGAGTGGACGGCCATGGTGGTCGCCGGAATGTACCCGCCGCAGGCCGTGGACACCTTCCTCGGCTCGCTGCGGCCCGGCTCCCTCGCGGTGCCCGACCTGGTCTATGCGGCCCTGGGCTGCGGTGCCGCACAGGCGGCCGCGGCGCTGGAAGGCCTGGAGCGGGTGGCGGTCAGCCACGACAACTGCCCGCACCAGTCGGTGATCTGCGGAGCTCCGGAGCCGCTGGCCGAGGCCGTCCGCAGACTTGCCGCACAGGGCGTATCGGCCCAGGAGATGCCGTTCCGCTCCGGCTTCCACACGCCGATGTGGGCGCCCTACCTCGCCCAGGTCGGGGCAGCCTTCGACGCCCTCCCGCTGCGGGACCCGGACGTCCCCGTCTGGTCGGCGACGACCGTCGCGCCCTTCCCCGAAGACCCGTCGGAGGTCCGTGAGCTGGTGCTGCGGCACCTGCTGGAGCCGGTCCGCTTCCAGCACCTGACCAGGCGGCTGTACGAGACGGGTGTACGCGCCTTCGTCCAGATCGGCGCCGGCAGTCTTACCGGCTTCATCGGCGACACCCTCCACGGGGAGGACCATCTCGCCGTGGCGGCGGCCGGCACCCGCGGCGGGGGAGGGGCACAACTACTGCGGACCGCAGCCGCGTTGTGGGTGGAGGGGATTGCTCCGCGCTGGGAGCGGCTGGCTCCACCCGTCGGCGGCGTCCCGGGCGCGGGGCGCGCCACCGGCCTGGACGGTGTCACGGCCGCGGGCCGCGCCACGGTCCCGGGCCTCGCCACCGTCCCGGAGGGAGCCACCGACTCGGAGAGAGGCACGGGCCAGGAGGGAGCCGGCGCATCGGTGCGGCTCGATCTCGGGTCGCCGCTGGTCCGCCTGGGCGGGGCGGCGCCGGGGGGACTGCTTTTCGCGTCCGCGGGCCCTCCCCCACCCCCGAACCCACCCCCCGCCCCCTCCCCCGAAGGGGGAGGAGGGGGAGGGGGCGGGGGAGCGCTGCCGGACGACGGAGGAGCCGGTGGTGCGGGAGCGTTGCCGCACCCCTGGCCTTCCGTCGGGGACCCCGTACGGCAGACCTTGGACGCCGTCCTCGCCGAAACCCGGGCCGCCACCCGCGCGGTCGCCGCCGCGGCCACTGCGGCCACTGCGGCCACCGCGGCCGCCCGGCCCACCCCGGCATCCTTCGCCGGCCGGACCGCCGGCCCGGCCCCGGCCCCGGGCCTTTGCCACACCGCCGAGCCGGCGCCCGCACCGGGCAGCCACACCGCCGAGTCGGCCGCCTTACCGACCCCTGGCCGTACCGCCACCCCGGGGCCGGCCCCGGGCCTTGGCCGCTCCGCCGAGCCGACCCCCGTACCGGGCTCTGGCCACACCGCCGCCCCGGCCCCGGGCCTTCGCCACACCGCCGCCAAGGCCCCGGCCGCCGCCCCGGGCCTTGGCCGTACCTCCGTCCCCACCCCGTCCCCCGCCCCCCGCCACACCACCCGTCACCTCTCCCTCCGCACCCTCCCCTACGTCCGTGACCACTGTGTCTACCTCCAGCCCGGCGACTGGCCGGAGCCCGCCGACCGCTTCCCCGTCGTCCCCATGACCACACTGCTGGAACTGGCCGCCGAGGCGGCCCACGAGGTGCGCCCCGGGCTCACCGTCACCGGCTACTCCGACGTCCGGGCGCTGCGCTGGATGCCCGTCGCGCCGCCCGTCGACCTCGGCGTCACCGCGACCCCGGCCGACGGCGGCCGGGTACGGGTGCGCCTCGGTGACCATGCCACCGTCACCGTCCATCTCGCGGCACACCATCCGCCCCCGCCGCCCTCCGGCCCCCCGGCCCTGACGTCCTGCGGGCCGGCGCCCGTCAGCGCCGCGGCCCTGTACCGGGACCGGTGGATGTTCCACGGCCCGGAGTTCGCCGGGGTACACGAGGTCAGCGCGCTCGCCGCCGACGGCATCCGCGGAACGCTGCGCGCACTGCCTGCCCCCGGCGCCCTCCTGGACGCCGCGGGCCAGCTCCTCGGCCACTGGATGCAGCTCAAACTCGCCGGCGACCGGCTGGTCTTCCCCGCGACCCTGGAGCGGGTACGGCTCTACGGACCCCCGCCCCCCGAGGGCGCGCTGCTGGCGGCCACCGCCCGGATCCGCGAGGTGGGCCCCGGCTCGGTACGCGGCGACGTGGAACTGCGCGGCGCCGACGGCGCCGTATGGGCGCAGCTGGAGGGCTGGACGTACCGGCGCTTCGGCGCCGACGAACGGGTGTGGCCGATGAAGTTCACCCCGGAGGTGTGCGGCATCGGCGAACCCCGGCCGGGCGGCTGGTGTCTGGCCCGGCGCCGCTGGACGGACCCGGCCTCGCAGGAGCTGGTGATGCGCCGCTATCTGGGCGCCGCCGAACGCGCATGCTACGAACGGTGCGTGCCGCGCGCCCGCGCGGGCTGGCTGCTGGGCCGGATCGCCGCCAAGGACGCGGTCAGGGAGCTGCTGTGGGAGTCGGGAGCAGGCCCCGTCTTCCCCGCCGAGGTCGCGGTCGGCGCCGACCCCCACGGCCGCCCCAGGCCCGAGGGTCCGCTCGCCGCCGGCCTCCACCTCTCGCTTGCTCACAAGGACCACGTCGCCGTCGCCCTCGCCCACCGGTCGGGCCCCGTCGGCATCGGCATCGAGCCGGTCACCGACGACCCGCGAGCCCTCGAACAGATCGCCCTCACCCCGGCCGAACGCCGCCTGGCGGACGGCCTCCAGGCCCGCGAGGCAACCGGCGGAACGGGCCGCGCCTACTGGCTCACCGCCCTGTGGTGCGCCAAGGAGGCCGCGGCCAAGGCGGCGGGCAGCGGTCTCGGCGGCCGCCCGCTGGACTGGGCCGTGACGTCCGCGCCGGGCGGCGCGCTGCGGGTGGACTCCCCGGACGGCCGGCACCACCTCGTCCACCTCGACTCCGTCCACGACCTGTCCGCGCACCATGTCGTCGCCTGGACCGGGCCGCCGCCCGGGCCCCGTACGGACACCGACACCCCCACTTCCACGGAGGCCACCCATGGCAGCTGACCCGCTCCCCGAGCGCACCGGGACGATCCTGGCCGAGATCACCGACATGCTGGTGAGCGTCGTCGGCGACGAACTGCTCGTCGTGGGCGAGGTCACCCCCGCGACCACCTTCAACGACGATCTGGCGCTGGAGAGCATCGAGTTCGTCGCCCTCGCCGAGCTGCTGCAACAGCGCTACGGCAGCGCGGTGGACCTCCTCGGCCTCCTCGCGGAGAAGGACATCGACCAGATCCTGGCCATGACGGTCGGCGAACTCGCCGTCCATATCGACACGGTCACCGCCGCCGACCAGGCCTGCACGGGCTGAGCGCACCCATGTCCCTGACCCCCGCGGGCGGGCTGCGCCTGCACACCCAGCGGCTGCCGGGCCGCGGCGACGGCGACGGCGGCCCCACGGTCGTCTTCCTCCACGGCCTCGTGATGGACAACCTGTCGAGCTTCTACTGCACCCTCGCGGGTCCCGTATCCCGCGCCGGTCACCCGGTGCTCCTCTACGACCAGCGCGGACACGGCCGCAGCGACCGCCCGCCCGGCGGCTACGACCGGGACACCGCGGCCGCCGACCTCGCCGCCCTGCTCGGCTCCCTCGGCCTCGACCGCCGCCCGGTCCATCTGGTCGGCAACAGCTACGGCGGGGTGCTCGCCCTGCACACCGCGCTCGTCCGGCCCGAGCTGGTCGCCTCGGTGGTGCTGATCGACGCCCAACTGACCGGCGACTGGGTGGAAGACATGACCGACACGCTCTCCGTCGCGGCCCTCGGCCTCGAACACCGCCGGCTGCCCGAGCAGCTTGCCGCGCTCGGGCGGCGCAAGGAGGCCCGGCTGACCGCCGGTGCCGACGCCCTGCTCAACCGCACCTCCCTGATCGAGGACATCGCAGCGGGCGCCGCCTTCACCTCCCACGACTTCGCCCGGCTGAGGTGCCCGGTCCTCGCCGTCTACGGAGAGCACTCCGAACTCCTCCCCGGAGCCCGGGAGCTCGCGGCCGGCGCACCGGACTGCGAGCTGTACGTGCTCCCGGGCGTGGGACACACCGTGCTCAACGAAGCCACCGAAGGGCTCTGCGCCGCCGTGCTGGAACGTCTCGGCGAGCGGGCCGGGGCGGTGGTCCGATGAGAGTGCTGTTCGTCGTCCCGCCGCTCGCCGGACACGTCAACCCCACGCTCGCCGTCGCCGCCGAACTCACCGCGCGCGGCCACCGGGTCGCCTGGACCGGACCCGACGCGGCCCTTGCGACCCTGCTCCCCGCGGGCTCCCTCCTGTACCCGGCGGGAGACCGGAGCGGGGGCGACGGCATCGACGTCCTGCACGGGCGGTGGCGCGATCTGCGGGGCATCGCCGCCCTGCGCTTCCTGTGGGCGGACGTCCTGCTGCCCCTGGCCCGCGCGATGCTGCCCGGTGTGCACGCCGCCGTCGAGGACTTCGCGCCCGACCTGCTGGTGACCGACCAACAGGCCCTGGCCGGGCCGCTGGTGGCGCGGCGGCACGGTCTGCCCTGGGCGACCTCGGCGACCACGACGGCCGAGTTCACCCGGCCCTTCGACGGGGTTCCCAAGGTGGGGGAGTGGGTGGCACAGCGCATCGCCGCACTGCTCGCCGAATGCGGCGCGCCCAGCGGCTGGGACCCCCGCTTCTCCCCGCACCTCGTCCTGGTCTTCTCCACCCCCGCGCTCTTCGGGGACGGCGGACCGGCTGGAGACGGGGCCGGGGTGCCGCCCGGTGCCGAGGCCCGCGCGAACGCACCGGCCGCCGTCGGCGTAACGGGTGCGGCGTCGCGTCCCGCACAACGGCGGTATCCGCCCCACTACGCCTTCGTCGGGCCCGCCTTCGGCGCCCGCCCGTCCCCCGGAGACTTCCCGTGGCACCGGCTGGACCCCGATCGCGCGCGGGTGCTCGTCTCCCTCGGCACCCTCAACCGCGAGGCGGGCGCCCGCTTCTACCCCGCGGTCCTGCGTGCCGCGGACGCCCTCGCGGACCGGGCGCAACTGATCCTCGCGGCCCCCGCGGACCTCGCCGGGACCGTCCCGCACCATGTGGTGCACCAGGAGTACGTCCCCCAGCTCGCCCTGCTGCCGCACCTCGACGCGGTGCTGTGCCACGGCGGCCACAACACCGTGTGCGAGGCGCTTGCGTACGGGCTGCCGCTGGTCGTGGCGCCGGTCCGCGACGATCAGCCGATCGTCGCCGGTCAGGTGACCGGGGCCGGGGCGGGGGTACGGGTGCGGTTCGGCCGGGCCCGTGCGGACGAGCTGCACCAGGCGCTGGCCGCCGTCCTGGACGATCCGGCCCACCGCCGTGCGGCCCGCCGTATCCAGGCGTCGTTCGCCGCAGCGGGCGGCGCCCGCACCGCGGCCGACCGTCTGGAGAAGCTGCAGGCCGGCGCCGTGGCCGCCGGTACATCCGGTGCCGCGCACCCCGGCACGTCCGGTGCCGCGCACCCCGGCACATCCACCGGCCGGCCCGCCGGCGCATCCGCAGCCCGGCACCCCCGCCCGCCCGGGCCGGGTACCGCCCCCACCAAGGCCGCGACCGAGCCCGAGAACGAGCCCGAGAACGAGGCCAAGCCCGAGCCCGAGACCGAGAACGAGAAGGGACCGTGAGCCCGATGACGCGAGCGCACCGTTCGGGAGCCCGCACACGATGGGTGGCGGCCGCCGCCGTGACGGCCCTGGGGGCGGGCACCGTGCGCGCCCGCCGCAGGCTCGCCGCGCTGCCCGTGCTCGACCCCGCCCCGGCCCAGGACGCCCCGCTACCGCCGCTGCCCGGCTGGCACCTGATCACCGCGCCCGGTGTCACGGCCGACGCGGCGACCCTGCGTGCCGCTGCCGACCACGCCGTACGCGACGGTCTGCGCGTCGTGGACCTGATTCCGGCACGCCTGGACGCCGAGAGCGCCCTCGGCCTGCTCCGGCTGCTCGACCCCACGGCCCACCGCGCCGACCGGTGCGCCCCGGGCCACGGCGCGGGTCACGCCCTGCTGGTGGCCGACGACGTCCACCGGCGGGCCGGACTCGGCGCCGGGACCCCGCCGCGTTCGGTGGCCGATCTGCTCCGCCTCGTCCGCACGCTCAAGGAGTACGCTCCCGACGCCACCGGCTGGGCCCTCGCCCCCGGGCTGACCGGTCCGCCCCCCGACCCCGCGCGGCACGCCGAGGAACTGCGGGCCCGTGGCCTGCCGCCCGCCCTGCTGTCCGCAGCCCAGCTCGCCGGTCTCGCCCTGCTGGTGAAGTGCCTGGTATCCGCGCCGCGTTGGGGTATTGCGGCGAGCGCCCTGTACTGGCTGCAGCCCGCCGTCGTCCTGGGCCCGGTCCGGGGACCGCGCCCCGCGGGCCTCGCCCGCGCCACCGCCCTGCGTCCGCTGCGCGCCCTGTCGACCGCACTGCGGACCCTCGCCGCACCGGCCGCCGAAGGGCCCGGCGCCACCACCGAAGAGTGTGGTGTCACCGGAGATTCCGGTGTCACCGAAGAGTCCGGTACCACGGAGGAATCCGGTCCCGCCGGTGTTGCGGCGCGCCGGGCCGCGTACGCCGGCGCACTCGCCCGCGGCACGGACCGGTTCTTCGAGCCGCGCCGTACGGACTGCCCCTGGTGCTCGGCGCCCGACCCCGTGGTGCGAGTGCGCACGCCCGACCTGATGCAGGGCAAGCCCGGCCGGTTCACTTTGGAGGAGTGCCGCCAGTGCGGCCACATCTTCCAGAACCCCAGGCTCACCCCGGACGGACTCGACTTCTACTACCGCGACTTCTACGAAGGCCTCGGCGGTGACGGCACCGCTCTGGTCCTGGGCCGGATGAGCGGCACCTACCGCGACCGCGCCGAACTGCTCCGGCCGTTCACCACCCCCCGGGCCTGGCTCGACGTCGGAACCGCCGCCGCACACTTCTGCAACGCCGCCCGTGCCGTATGGCCCGACACCCGCTTCGACGGGCTGGACATGGGCGAAGGGGTCCACGAGGCCGCACGCCGGGGCTGGATCGACACCGCCTACCAGGGCCAGTTCCCCGACCTCGCCGACCGGCTCGCGGGCCGCTACGACACCGTCAGCATGCACCACTACCTCGAACACACCCGGGACCCGCGCGCCGAACTCGACGCCGCCGTCAAGGTCCTGGCCCCCGGCGGTCATCTGCTGATCGAACTCCCCGATCCCGAGTCCCGGGCGGGCCGGCTGTTCGGCCGCTACTGGCTGCCCTGGTTCCAGCCCCAGCACCAGCACCTCATGCCCGTAGGGAACCTCAAACAGGCCCTGGCGGCACGGGGGTTCACCGTGCTCGTCGAGCAGCACGGGGCGGCCCACCAGCCCAACGGCGACTTCCTCGGCGCCACCGTCCTCGCCGCGAACAGCCTCGTCCCCGACCCGGACACCCCCTGGTCCGCCGTTCCCTCGACCCCGGCCCGCCGTGCCGCCCGAAGCGCCGTACAGGCCATGGCGGTGCCCTGCTACGCCGCCGCGCTGGGCCTCGACAGCCTGCGCACCGCGGTGGCCCGGGTCGCCGACGGCGGCAACGCCTACCGGCTGCTCGCCCGCAAGGAGCTCGGGTGAGCGCGGTGGGCCTGGCCGGGAGCACCACGGCGGACCCGCTGCTGCGCCTGCTCTCCCATGGCTTCTCGATGGGCTGTCACCGTCCGCCCGATGCGGTGTGGCGGGCCCCGTACGCCTTCCGGGTCTCCGCCTCCGCCTGCCAGGCCTCCGCGGCCGCCTTCCGCGACACCTCGGCCGCCCCCCGGGCCTCCGCGCCCGCCTTCCAGGGCTCCGCCTCCGCCGTCCCGCCCGGCCCGCCGGGTACCGGGCCGGCGCCGGGGACCGACTGGTTCGGGGCGGCCGGGCACTACGTCGATGTGGCCGTCGCCCCGCGCGCCGACGGGATGCTGCGCTGCGCCTCGCTCAACCACCCGGCGGAGACCGCCGAACTCCCCCTCACCGGACCGGCCGCCCGCGCCCCCGACTGGGCCGCCCGCCCGTATGCCGTGCTGCGCAGCCTCGCCGCCGCCGGTTGCGGCCGGGGCGGCGCCGATCTGCAGCTGAACGCCCCCTTGCCCGAGGCCGTGGGGCTGCCCGTCGCCGAACCGCTGGAGTGCGCGGTCGCCCTGGCCGTCTCGGGTGTGCACGCCGGCCGGGGCGGGGACCCGCCGACCCGCCCGCAACTGGCGCGCCTCCTCGGCGCCGCCGTGCCCGGGGACGACGGGCTGCGGCGGGCGGTGCTCTTCGCCCGGGCCGGCCACCTCCTCGCGGCCGACGGCCACACCCATCTGCCGCTGCGCGCCCCCGACAGCGCCAGGGATGCCTGCCTGCTCCTCCTGACGGCCCGTCCCACCGCGTCCCGCGACGCGGATACCGGCGATGCCGCCCCTGCCACCACGCCCACCCTCACCACCATTGCCACTCCCGCCTCTGCCACCCCCGACACCCCAACCGCCCCTGCCCCCGCCTCCTCCCCGTCCACCGAGCTCGCTACCGGACTCGCCGCCGCGGTACGTGAGGCCCTGCGCGCCGGTGCCTGGTCCGCCTGGTGGCCCGGCACCCGCCCGGGCCGCAGCGTGCTGCTGCTGGTACCCCCGGACCGGCGCGCGGCGGTCCGCTCCGCCACCGCCGAGGCCTTCCGCCGCTGCGACCTGCCCGTACCCCGCCTCCTGCGGATCAACGTCGTGGACGCGGCCCGCCGCGAAGCCTGACGCCCACGACCACGACCACGACCACGACCACGAGCCCGGCCCCGACCCCGGCCCCGGCCCCGGCCCCGACCCCGGCCACCGCCTCGACCTCGACCACCGCCCCGACTTCGACCACCGCCCCGACTTCGACCACCGCCCCGACCCCGGCCCCGGCATCTCCGGAACGGAGGGAGACCTGATGAAGCGAACAGCCGTCCATCTGCGCAGGGCGCTCGTGGCGGTGCTCGGCGCGCTCGGCCTGACGTTTGCCGCCACCACCGCCGACGCCCGCACCACCCCGGAAGTCACGGCGGCCCACGCGAGCGGCACCGGCACCCGGGCCGCCCTGCCGAACTACGACCACGTCGTGATCGTCGTCTTCGAGAACAAGCAGTACGGCGAGATCATCGGCAACGCCGCCGCGCCCTACCTCAACCAACTCGCCCGGGAGGGCGCCGACCTGACCGGTATGCAGGCGCTGACCCACCCCAGCCAGCCGAACTACTTCAACCTGTTCTCCGGCGCCACCCAGGGGATCACCGGCGACGGCTGCTACACCGCGCAGTCGACGACCGCGCCCAACCTCGGCCAGGAACTGCTCGCCGCCGGCAAGACTTTCGCGAGCTACAACGAGGGCCTGCCGAACGAGGGCTCCACGACCTGCTCCGACGGCCGCTACGCCCAGAAGCACAACCCCTGGTTCGCCTTCAAGAACGTGCCCGTGAGCACCGGAAAGACCTTCGCCCAGTTCCCCCGGGACGACTTCACCCGGCTGCCGACCGTCTCCTTCGTCATCCCGGACATGTGCAACGACATGCACGACTGCAATGTCGGCAGCGGCGACACCTGGCTCAGCAACAACCTCGCCTCCTACGCCCGGTGGGCCAAGGAGCACAACAGCCTGCTGATGGTCACCTGGGACGAGGACAACTACCTCGGCTCCAACCGGATCGCGACCGTGTTCCACGGAGCCCATGTCGCACCGGGCAGCCTCAGCGGCGCCTACAACCACTACAGCCTGCTGCGGACGGTCGAGGACATGTACGGCACCGGACATGCGGGCAATGCCGCCACCGCCACGCCCGTCACCGGTGTGTTCGACACCGGCGGCGGCGAACCGCCCGGCGGTGACCTGAAGTTCACCGCCCCCGGCCCGCAGACCTGCCGATTCCTCCAGGACTGCACCGTCCAGCTGACCGCCACCGGCGGCACACCCCCGCTCACCTACCGCGCCACCGGCCTGCCGCTGGGCCTGGGCGCCGACGCCCCCGGCGGCCGGATCGGCGGCAGACCCTGGCAGACCGGTACCTTCCAGATCACCGCCACCGTCACCGACTCCCGCGGCGCCACGGCCACCGCCGCCTTCCCGTTCACCGTCAACTGGTTCTGAACACCCGCACCTTTGCGGCATCCACGGCAGCGACCTCCACGGCAGCGGCCCCCGCGTCAGCACCATCCACGACAGCGGCGTCCGCGACCGGGGAACCCCGGACGCCGCAACCGGGGGCCCGTAGTTGTAGCGGAGATCGTCTCCTGCACGAAGCGCACAGAACGGAGCCCGATACCTTCTGAGGGCAACCGGAGCCGGGCATGCGATCAGTGACATGTGATCAGCGCCCGGCTCGCCTCATCACCCAAAGAAGGCAAGCTCTTGGCTCCCCACCGGCTCCACCGGCTCATACCGGTGTCCGTCGCCCTGACGACGGTATGTGCGACATTGCCGACCTCGGCCGCATACGCCGCGGACACACCGCCCACCCCTCATCTGGACTCCATCGAGCGGTCGCTCCGCGAAACCTCCCCCGGCCTCGAAGGCTCGGTATGGGAGCGCACCAACGGCAACCGCCTGGACGCCCCGGCGGACAACCCCTCCGGCTGGCTGCTGCAGACCCCCGGCTGCTGGGGCGACGTCGGCTGCAAGGACCGCGCGGGCACCCGGCAGCTGCTCGACAAGATGACCCGCAACATCGCCGACGCCCGGCACACCGTGGACATCTCCTCGCTGGCGCCCTTCCCCAACGGCGGGTTCGAGGACGCCGTCGTCGCCGGTCTCAAGGCGTCCGTCAAGGCAGGACACTCCCCGCGGGTGCGCATCCTGGTCGGCGCCGCCCCGATCTACCACCTCAATGTGGTGCCGTCCCGCTACCGGGACGACCTGATCGGCAAGCTCGGCGCGGCGGCCGGCAAGGTCACGCTCAATGTCGCCTCGATGACCACGTCCAAGACGTCGCTCTCCTGGAATCACTCCAAGCTCCTTGTGGTCGACGGGAAGACGGCCATCACGGGCGGGATCAACGGCTGGAAGGACGACTACCTCGACACCGCCCACCCGGTGTCGGACGTGGACATGGCGCTCAGCGGGCCGGCCGCCCGCTCGGCGGGGAAGTACCTCGACACGCTGTGGGACTGGACCTGCAGCAATGCGTCCGACCCGGCCAAGGTGTGGCTCGCCACGTCGAACGGTTCCTCCTGCATGCCGTCGATGGAGAAGGAGGAGGCGGGCGCCACCCCCGCCGGGCCCACCGGTGACGTCCCGGTCATCGCGGTCGGCGGTCTCGGCGTGGGCATCAAGGAGTCCGACCCCTCCTCGGGGTATCACCCGGACCTGCCCACGGCCCCGGACACCAAGTGCACCGTGGGGCTGCACGACCACACCAACGGCGACCGCGACTACGACACGGTCAACCCCGAGGAGAACGCGCTGCGTTCGCTCATCGGGAGCGCGCGCAGCCACGTCGAGATCTCGCAGCAGGACCTCAACGGCACCTGCCCGCCGCTGCCGCGCTACGACATCCGGACCTACGACACCCTCGCGGGCAAGCTGGCCGCCGGGGTGAAGGTCCGCATCGTCGTCAGCGACCCCGCCAACCGCGGAGCCGTCGGGAGCGGGGGCTACTCCCAGATCAAGTCCCTGGACGAGATCAGCGACACCCTCCGCAAGCGGCTGGTGGCGCTCACCGGTGACAACGAGAAGGCGTCGCGGGCGATGTGCGGCAACCTGCAGCTCGCCTCGTTCCGCAGCTCCGACGCCGCGAAGTGGGCCGACGGCAAGCCGTACGCGCTGCACCACAAGCTGGTGTCGGTGGACGACTCGGCGTTCTACATCGGTTCCAAGAACCTCTACCCGGCCTGGCTGCAGGACTTCGGCTACATCGTCGAGAGCCCGGCCGCGGCGAAGCAGCTGAAGACCGGACTGCTCGACCCGGAGTGGAAGTACTCCCGGCAGGCTGCGGCGACCCCGGCCGGGTGCCCGGCCCCCGCAACGGGCTGACCCCGCGGGCGGACAAGCCCCTTCGGCCCCGGCAGCATCGGGGACCCGGACGCGGCGGCGAAGGCCGCCCCCACCGCTCGGTGGGGGCGGCCTTCGCCGCAGGCCCGCCGGCAGCGGGCCCTTGCTGCCGTCAGCGGCGCCGCACCAGCGGGAACGGCAGCGTCTCGCGGATCGACAGCCCCGTGAGGAACATGACCAGCCGGTCCACGCCGATGCCCAGACCGCCGGTCGGCGGCATCGCGTACTCCAGGGCCTGCAGGAAGTCCTCGTCCAGCTCCATCGCCTCCGGGTCACCGCCGGCCGCCAGCAGCGACTGGGCGGTGAGCCGGCGCCGCTGCTCCACCGGGTCGGTCAGCTCCGAGTAGGCGGTGCCCAGCTCGGTGCCGAACGCGACCAGGTCCCAGCGCTCGGCGAGCCGCGGGTCCCGCCGGTGCTGACGGGTCAGCGGCGAGACATCGGTGGGGAAGTCCTTGTAGAACGTGGGAAGCTCGGTCCGCTCCTCCACCAGCCGCTCGTACATCTCCAGCACGATGTCGCCCCGGCCCATCTCCGGCTTCACCGGCACCGACGAGGCAGCGCACAGCCGCCGCAGCGCCTCCGGCGAGGTGTCCGCGTCGACCTCTTCGCCGAGCGCTTCGGAGATCGCGCCGTAGACGGTCTTCACCGGCCAGAGCCCCGAGATGTCGTGCTCGACCAGCCGGCCGCTCTTGTCCGCCTTACGGGCGGTGGCGCTGCCGAACGCGGCGATCGCCGCACCCTGGATCAGCTCCCGGGTCAGGTCGAGCATCACGTCGTAGTCGGCGAACGCCTGGTACGCCTCCAGCATCGTGAACTCGGGGTTGTGCTTGTAGGAGATGCCCTCGTTGCGGAAGGTCCGCCCCATCTCGAAGACCTTCTCCATACCGCCCACGCACAGCCGCTTGAGATACAGCTCCGGCGCGATCCGCAGATACAGATCGAGGTCGTAGGCGTTGATATGGGTCTGGAAGGGACGGGCGTTGGCGCCGCCGTGGATCTGCTGCAGCATCGGCGTCTCGACCTCGAGGTAGCCGCGCTCGATCAGACCCTGGCGCAGTGCCTGTACGGCCGTGCTGCGCGCCCGGACGTTGTCCCGCGAATCCGGCGAGACGACCAGGTCCACGTACCGCTGGCGGACCTTGGCCTCCGGGTCGGTCAGCCCGCGCCGCTTGTCCGGCAGCGGCCGCAGGCACTTGGCCGTCAGCCGCCACTGCGTCACGAACACCGTCAGCTCACCGCGGTCGCTGGTGCCGACCTCGCCCTCGGCCTCGACATGGTCACCGAGGTCGATGTCCGCACCGAAGCGTTCCAGCAGCTCCTTGCCGCTGCCCTCGCGCGTCAGCGCGATCTGCAGATCGCCCGACCAGTCGCGCAGCACCGCGAAGAGCACGCCACCGTGGTCGCGGGTGAGCAGCACCCGCCCGGCGATGCTGACGGTCTTGCCGGTCCGCGCGCCGGGCGTCAGGTCCGGGTACTCCTCGCGGACCTCGCCCAGGGTGTGGGTACGCTCCACGCCCACCGGGTACGGGTCGGTGCCGGCCTCCCGCAGCCGCTCCAGCTTCCGGTGGCGCACCCGCACCTGCTCGGGCAGCGCGGCCAGCTCCCGTTCGTGCAGCTCCTCCTCGGTGGCCGGTCCGCTCTGCACCAGGCCGAGCTCGTCCAGCGACGGCAGGCCCGCGGTGCTCGCCGGGGCCAGCACCCGCTTCTTGTGGCCCTTGCCCCACAGCTTGCCCAGGCTCGGCACGGCCACGAAGCCCTCGGCGATACCGGAGGCCAGACCGATCCGGGCCAGCGCACCGGCGTCCGCGTAGCACAGGAAGCGCGGGTACCACTCGGGGTTGTACTTCGCGTTGGAACGGTAGAGGGCTTCCAGCTGCCACCACTTGGAGAAGAACAGCAGCAGCCGGCGCCAGAACTTCAGCACCGGTCCGGCACCGATCCGGCCGCCCTCCTCGAAGGCGGACCGGAACACCGCGAAGTTCAGCGAGATCCGGCGCACGCCCATGGCACCGGCCTGGCCGCAGAGCCGGGCCACCATGAACTCCATGACGCCGTTGGGCGCGGTGCGGTCACGGCGCATGACGTCCAGCGAGATGCCGTCCTTGCCCCACGGCACGAAGGACAGCAGCGCGATCATGTTGCCGTCGCCGTCGAACGCCTCGGCCAGCAGGCAGTCCCCGTCCTCCGGGTCGCCCAGCCGGTCCAGCGCCATCGAGAAGCCGCGCTCGGTCTCGGTGTCCCGCCAGGCATCCGCCCGGTGGATGACCTCCTGCATCTCCTCGTCGGTCAGCGCGGAGTGGCGCCGGACGCGGAAGGTCGCGCCGGTGCGCTCGACGCGGTTGACGGCCTGGCGGGTCACCCGCATCTCCCGGCCGTCGAGGTCGAAGTCCTTCACATGCAAGATCGCTTCGTCGCCGAGCTGCAGGGCCCCGAGGCCGCTGCGGGCGAACGCCTTGGCGCCGCTCTCGCTGGCCCCCATGACGGCGGGCTGCCAGCCGTACCGTCCGGCGACCTCCAGCCAGGCCTCGATGGCCTGGGTCCACGCCTCCCGGTCACCGACCGGGTCACCACTGGCCAGGCAGACACCTGCCTCGACGCGGTAGGTGACGGCGGCCTTGCCGCTGCGGGAGAAGACCACGGCCTTGTCGCGGCGGGAGGCGAAGTAGCCGAGCGAGTCCTGGCTGCCGTAGCGGTCCAGCAGCGCCCGGATGCGGGCCTCTTCGTCGCCGTGCAGCGCGGCCTCCATGCGCTGCGAACGGAACAGGGTGGCCGCGGCGTTCAGCAGCGCCAGCGCCCCGAGCAGGCCGAGCACGGCGCTGGTCCAGTGCGGGGGATGGCCCTCGATCAGCCGGCCGCCGACGAGTCCGCCGCAGACGCGGTTGGCGGCCCACAGCAGCCGGTTGGTGGCGCCGGGCTCCAGCGTGCCGGGGGCCAGCGAGACCAGGCCCCAGCCGATCAGCACCGCCGCGGCGAGCCCGCCGACCAGCACCAGGATCGCGCGCAGGAACGCACCCCGCCGGGTGATCGCATAGAACTCGCGGTGCGAGACGAGCAGGAGCACCAGCGCACCGGCGCACAGCACCAGGGAGAAGGTGTACTCCCAGTACCTCTCGACCAGGAACAGCGCATCCGCGAGGGTGACCAGCACCATGTAGGTCACCACGAACCACAGTGCCACCTGTTTGCGGGCGGTCATCGCCGCGGCCAGGAGGAAGAGGAACACCGCGTAGGCGAAGTTCGGCACCACCGGGATGGTGAGCGTGTCCAGCCAGTAGATCACCGGGTGGAATCCGCGCCGGAGGGGCCCGATCAGCGCCATCAGGGCACAGAAGAGCCCCAACACGCTGAAGATGATGGCGAAGCCATTGGGGACGCGGCGCCGGAAGCGCTGCCACCCCGTGAGTTGATCCTGGTCCTGCACGGTGCTCATTCCGTCACATTAGGTTTGGAAAGGGTTCAGCTGCGCGCCGCGCGGCGCTGGTTCTCTGCCACGGGGATCAGCCGTCATTCCAGTCTCCGATCCCGATGGCCCTGTTGTCTCCCCCTCGTAGGGAGGGTGTGGTGACCTCTATGGGGTCACTCCCGTGGACCTTGCCACAAACTGGCTCCATGTCCGAGTCGGTGCAACTCCGGCCGATGGTGAACTTCAGGTCATAGTCATGGACGAAGTAGCGGCCGCCCCCGGAGTCCACCCCGTCGAGAGCCGCCCGCAGCGTGACCTCGGTGCCCGGTTTCCAGGGCCGCGCGGGCCGCCAGTCCACCCGGTCACCGCCGCCGTGGTCCTGTTCCCAGTCCCACGACCCGGTCATCCGGCTGTCGGTGGTGACGCTGAGCCGCCGCTCGACCGCGGCCCGGTCGGCCACCGGGAAGTTGAAGAGGATCGTCAGGGGCCGGTCGGCTCCGGACACCACGCCCGGCGAGTGGGGATCGAGCATCAGTGTGTTGAGCCTGGCCGCGTTCGCGGTGGTCAGCGACTCCTTGGCCGCGCCGACGCCGCCCTGTGCGTTCCTGGTCCTGGCGACGACGGAGTACTTGGTACCCGGTGCGGTTTTCGCCCGGGATGTCCAGCTGGTCCCGCCACGGCTGAGTCCGCCGGGCAGCTGCCGCCCCCTGGGGTCGGTGACGGACACCTCGGTCAGGACGCCGCCCTCCGCGGTCACCTGGAGGCGGTCGCCGGCCTGTACGGTCCTGGCCCCGCCCGCCGCGCCCAGCGCCACCTGCACCGGATCGCCCTGCGGGGACGCCTCCGCGCTGCCCCCGCACCCGGTGAGCGCGCCCATTCCGATCACCGGGACCAGCGCGAGTGCGATACGCCGCGGCCGGGAGGACCGGCGGCGGGAGGGGGGCTGGCTCATGTCGGGTGCTTCCGTCTGCGGTGCGGAGAGGGTGGTGATGCGGGCAGGGGCATCGGCGTGGGGGAGGGGCTGCGTTGTCGGCCGCTAAGACGAGGGATCGCCATACTTCGTTGCAGGGAGTGATGTGATCCACGGCACAGTGGCCGACGGGGCGTGGTGGCGCGGGGGTGACGGGTCGGAACCCGGAGCTTGTGCTGATATGGGCGATTGATTCCGTACGGGCCGGTTGCCGTCGGCCCTGCCGCGCCTCTGTTGCCTGCCCGCTGCGTCCCGCAAGCGCCCGCCCGGCGCCGGCAGTGACCCGCAGTGATCACCTGATCGGAGCACCCGGAGGAGAACCTGACATACCCCGAAATACGCCAAACTGGCCACCCCTTGCTGCCCGTTCGGGCGGCGGTTGAGGAGGTGTGCGTCCCATGGCCATTTCCATCTCGGTCGTACTGCTGCTGGTCGTCCTGACCGTGATCTTCCTGCGCAGCGGCAAGCTCAAGATCTCGCACGCCCTGGTGTGCGCGCTGCTCGGCTTCTACCTGGCGAACAGCAGCCTCGCGCCGGACATCCACCAGGGTCTCTCCGGCGCCGCGGATGTGGTGAGCAGCGTGCGTCCGTGACGGTGGCGGGCTGCGTCCGTGACGATGGTGCCCTGCCCGCCGTGACGGTGGCGGCCTGCGGCCGGGCGCCGCGGGCGGCTGCCCCGGTGCTCACCCGGCGGAGAACACCCCGATCGCATTGGCCACCGGCCGCTCCGCCCCGCCCGACGGATGATTGCGGACCGTGGCCCCGTACCTGTCGCCGGTGACCAGCGTCGACGACCCGCCGCCGTCCAGGTCCATCGCGTCCCGCGCACCCAACTCCACCATCAAGTCCGCCAGTTCGCGCACCGTCAGGCCGGTCTGGCCGGGGGCCCCGTCCAGCGCCATGAGATACAGCAGCCGCCCGCCGTCCCCGGTCCCCGCGGACGTACGCACCGCCACCGCGACGCCGTCCAGGCCGGCCACCGGCTCGTCGTCCCGCACGATCGGGAAGCCGCCCACCGCGAACCGCAGGGGGACGGGCCCCCGGCCGACGAGGCGGGAGACGAGATGCACCGGCTCACCGGGCTCCAGGGTGCGCAGCCGCCGCGCCCCTTCCTCCCGGCCCACCAGCACCACACTGCCCCCGGGCACCCCACCACTGCCCGGGACGTCCTCCACCGCCGTCACCCGGCCGTGCCGGACGGTCACCTCCGTGGTGTCCCTGCTGCACGGCGCCGCCCGGTCGGTGTCCGTGCCGCAGGTGGCGCGCAGCCGGGACACCGTGCCCCACTGCGGGGTGTAGGCGCCGATGCCGCCGACGGGGAGGGCGTACTGGTTCAGACCGCGCAGCGGCAGCGTCCCCTCGGAGGTCAGCACCGCGCCGCGCAGCGTGAGCCGGTCCAGCCGCGCCCGGTGGTCGTAGCCGACGCCGATGACGTCCTCGGTGGTCGCGCCCGGCGGCATGACAGGGCCGAACCGCTGGCCGCCGGGCACCGCGCCCTTGAGCTGCCGGCCCGAGGCCACCGCCGGGCCGACCGAGGCGCCGGTCGCCTGCACGCCCGGGTGCTGGGTTTCGGTGATATTGAAGAAGTCGCCGTTGACGGCCCCCACCACGCCGCGGTCGGCCGCCAGCGCGGACACCGGCGACCGTGCGCCGACCGCCCCCGGGTACAGCAGATCGACCGACACCCGTGGATCGGCCAGGTCGACCGTCAGCAGATGCCCGTGCACGAGGCCGCGCGGCACCGTCATCCGGAATTCACCGTAGGCCACACCGGGTGCCACCAGCCGGGCGGAAGAGCGGTGCAGAGCGCTGTCCGCGGCGGTGGCCCGTGCCCCGCCCGCCATCCCTCCGCCGGCCAGCACCCCCCACGCCACCAGCACCGTCAGCACCGCGTGCACTCGACCGAATCGCCGCTTCACGATCCCCCCTGACGTCGTGCCAACTGTCCCTGGTGCCGGAGACGTTCACTATGACCCGGAGATGTCATCAATGCGTAGACCCGCGCAACAGCCGTCGTGTCGCCGTCTCCGGCGCCGCCGGGGGCCGCACCGTGCCGATCCGGACACCCCGAAGGGCGTGCCACGGCGCCGCGTCCGCGTCATCCCAGGCCTCGCCAGGAGGCCGCTTGAACCAGCACCAGATAGCGCGCCCAGTCCCAGAACTCACCCGGGTCGGTGTGGTCGGTGCCCGGCACCTCGACATGGCCGATGATGTGCTCGCGGTCCTTGGGGATCCGGTAGCGGTCGCAGATGGCGGCGGTGAGCCGGGCGGACTGCTCGTAGAGCGGGTCGGTGAACCATGTCGGGTCGTCGATCCAGCCCTCGTGCTCGATGCCGATGCTGCGGGTGTTGTAGTCCCAGTTCCCGGCGTGCCAGGCGACGTCCCGCTCCCTGACGCACTGCGCGACCTTGCCGTCCGCGGACCGTACGAGATAGTGCGCGGCCGCCTTGTGCCGGGGGTCCTGGAACAGCTTGAGGGTGTCCTTGTAGGTCTCCTGGGTCACATGCACCACGACCTTCTTGACCGGATACTGCGTCGGGCGGTCGGCGGCGGTGAAGTTGGACGGGCTGGCCGGAACCCACTGGTGCGGGGGGTAGGCGCCGCCGCGCGGAGCCTGCCGGCGCACGGCGGCCCCGGCCCCGGCCGCGGTGAAAGGGACGAGTGCGGCGGATGCGGCGAGCGCGGCCGCACCGGTGAGCAGGCGACGGCGGTCCGGGCAGCGGCGGTCGGGCTCCATGTGAACTCCTGACAGGGACCGTGGGGGCATGGTCGCGTACATGTCACACACCTGCGGTGCGTTCATGATGCGCAACAGGGCACGCCCTGCCAAGGGAATGGCCGCTTTGCCAATGGCTCGACCAAAGGCAGGAACGGTGCAGGTCAGGAGAGCGGAGATACCTGATCGGACGTCACCCGGGTGCCGCGCCCCGGCCCTGACGGCCGAACGCGGGCGTGGCACCCGGACCGAGGTCCCCCGCCGGTCAGTGACCGATCTCTACGTCCTCCAGGATGCCCAGCGCGTCCGGCACCAGCACGGCCGCCGAGTAGTAGGCGCTGACCAGGTAATTGATGACGGCCTGGTCATTGATCCCCATGAAGCGCACCGACAGCCCGGGCCGGTACTCGTCCGGGATGCCGGTCTGGTGCAGCCCCACCACGCCCTGGTTCTCCTCGCCCACCCGCAGCGCCAGAATCGAGCTGGTCTGGTCCGGGGTGATGGGGATCTTGTTGCAGGGCAGCAGCGGGATGCCCCGCCAGGCGCGGACCGCCGTGCCCTCGCACTCCGCGGTGGTCGGGTAGATCCCCCGGGCGTTCCACTCCCGGCCGATCGCCGCGATGGTGCGCGGATGCGCCAGCAGGAACTGCGTCTTACGGCGCCGGGAGATCAGCTCGTCCAGGTCGTCGGGGGCCGGCGGGCCGCTGCGGGTGTGGAGGCGCTGCTTGAGGTCGGCGTTGTGCAGCAGCCCGAACCCGGGGTTGTTGATCAGCTCGTGTTCCTGGCGCTCGCGCAGCGCCTCCACGGTCAGGCGCAGCTGCTGGTCCAGCTGGTTCATCGGGTCGTTGTAGAGATCGGCCACCCGCGAGTGCACCTTCAACACGGTCTGGGCCACGCTGAGTTCGTACTCCCGCGGCGCCAGGTCGTAGTCGACGAAGGTGCCCGGCAGCGCCGGTTCGCCGACATGGCCCGCGGTCAGCTCGATGGCCGCCTCGCCGTGCTTGTTCTGCGCGGGGACCAGCGCCTCGCGGAACTCCGCCAGGTGGCTGCGCAGCGACTCCGACCGGCCCAGCGCCTCTTCGAGGTCACTGCGGTAGAGGGTCAGCGCGGTCACCCGGGTCACCGCCCGCACGGAGTGCTCCCACTCCGCGTCCGGCGTCAGCAGGGCCGCGGCGCCGAGGGCGTCACCGTCGGCCAGCACCCCCAGGACCGTCTCGTCGCCGTACTTGCCGGCGCCGATACGGTCGAGCTTGCCGTGGGCGATCAGGATGACCCGGTCCGTGGGCGCGCCGCTGCGGGCCAGCACCTCACCGGGGGCGAACTCCCGCTGGACGAAGCGGTCCGCCAGCGCCTGGAGCGTCGCGGCGTCGGTGTACCCGCGCAGCGGCGCCAGCTCCCGCAACTCCGCCGGGATCACCCGGACTTCGGAGCCGGTCGAGGTGAACTCCACCCGGCCGTCACCGAGGGTGTGGGTCAGGCGGCGGTTGACGCGGTACGTACCGCCGGAGACCTGCGTCCAGGGCAGGATGCGCAGCAGCCAGCGGGAGGAGATCCCCTGCATCTGCGGCACGGTCTTGGTCGTGGTCGCCAGCTTGCGGGCGGCCGCGGTGTCCAGGCTGGACCGGCTCTGCTCGACCGGGGACTGCTGCGGGCCGGACGTCGGATCCACCGATGTGGTCATGGAGAAGGCTCACCTGTTCTTGTCGGTGCGTGCTGTGCTGTGCGGGCGAGGCCTGCCGGTGCGTATGGCCGGCGCGGCCGGGCGGGGATCGGGCCGCTCGCGGGCGCGCCGTCACGTTTTGCGGGCCGGTCAGTGGCCGGTCAGTGGCCGATCTGTACGTCGTCGAGAACGCCCAGCGCATCGGGCACGAGAATGGCCGCCGAATAATAGGCGCTGACGAGATATTTGATAACGGCGCGGTCGTCGAGTCCCATATAACGCACCGAAAGGCTCGGCTCGTATTCATCGGGAATTCCGGTCTGGTGCAGACCGACAACTCCCTGCTTTTCCTCGCCGGTGCGCAGCAGCAGAATCGAACTCGTCCGCTCCTTCGTCACCGGAATTTTATTGCACGGGAAAATCGGCACCCCGCGCCAGGACGGCAGGGAATGCCCCATGACATCGACCGCGGTCGGATACAGTCCGCGGGCGCTGCACTCCCGCCCGATCGCGGCGATCGTGAGGGGATGGGCGAGCAGGAAGCCCGGGTCCTTCCACACCGTCGCCAGCAGGTCGTCGAGGTCGTCGGGGGTGGGCGGGCCGGTGCGGGTGTGGATGCGCTGCTTGAGGTCGGCGTGGTGCAGCAGCCCGAAGCCGGGGTTGTTGATCATCTCGTGTTCCTGGCGCTCGCGCAGCGCCTGGACGGTCAGCTTCAGCTGCTCCTCGACCTGGTTCATCGGGTCGCTGTAGAGGTCGCCGACCCGGCTGTGGGCGCGCAGCACCGTCTGCGCGACGCTGAGTTCGTACTCCCGCGGCGTCAGGTCGTAGTCGACGAAGGTGCCGGGGAGGGACGGCTCGCCGTGATGCCCCGAGGTGATGGAGACCGCCGATTCCCCCGTGGAGTTCGTCGGCTGTGCGGTGTCCTGCCCGGCCTCCGCCAGATGGTCGCGCAGCCCGGGGGAGCGGTCGGTGATTTCCGCCACGGCCTGCCGGGGTAGCGCCATCACGGTCACCCGGGTCACCGCGCGATAGCTGAACTCCCACGTGGCTTCCGGGTCGGTGAGCGGCGCGTCACCGAGGTGGTCCCCGCCGGCCAGCGCCTCGAGCACCGCCTCGTCGCCGTACTTGCCGGTGCCGATACGGTCCACCCGGCCGTGTGCGATCAGCACCAGCCGGTCGCCCGGGGTGCCCGCCTCGGCGATCAGTTCACCGGGTGCGTAGTCCTGCTGGGTGAACCGCTCGCCGAGTGCGGCCAGCACCTCGGTATCGGTGAATTCCCGCAGGGCCGGCAGCTCGCGCAGCTCGTCGGGGATGACCGAGACGTCGCTGCCGCTGATATCGAAATCGATGCGCCCGTCGCCCAGGGTGTACGTCCGCCGGCGGTTCACCCGGTAGGTGCCACCGGACACCTGCACCCAGGGCAGCAGCCGCAGCAGCCAGCGGGACGTGATGCCCTGCATCTGCGGCGCGGTCTTGGTGGTGGTCGCCAGATTCCGCGCGGCGGTGGTACTCAGACTGGAATTCTGAGCTTCTTCCGCACTGCCGGGCAGTGATTCGTCGGCAATCGTCACAATGCCACCTGTCTCTTCGGAGGGCGCGATGCGGACCGCCTCCGAAGCACCCTTTCACGGGAGTTCCGCGGCAGCCCGCCGAACCGAAGATAGTGGTGCTGTTTTTATCGACACAATCGCTCGATGGGGTGGCATGGAATTCTCGTTCCATGGATAGGTTTAGCGGGTTCCATTCCGGGGAGAGTGTGCCGGGGCGCACGAGCGGAGGGGATCGTCCAGCACGGCCTGCAGTGCCGCGTGCGCCGCCCCCAGCAGTGGTCCGTCCGCGCCCAGGCGGGACACCGTCACCAACGGCCCGGCGTCTTGCCCGCGATCCGCCGCGACGGCCGTGCGCAGCGCCAACTCCCGCTCCAGGGAAGGCAGAATCCAGGGCGCCAGCCCGGCCAGCGCGCCCCCGAGGACCACCGCCCGGGGATCGAGCAGATTCACCGCCCCGGCGAGCGCGATACCGAGTGCCGTCCCCGCCTCGTGCAGCGCCCGTACGACGGCCGTGTCCCCGTCGGCGGCACACCGCGCCAGCAGTCCGATACGGGCACCCGGTCCCGGATGAGCGGCCGCCGCCCGCCCGGGGACGAGCCCGCCCGCGCGCAGCACGGCCTCCTCCCCGGCGTACTGCTCCAGGCAGCCCCGGCCGCCGCAGCCGCACACCGGGCCGTCCGGATACACCGGCACATGCCCCAGCTCGCCCGCGAACCCCCGTGCCCCCCGCAGCAGTTGACCGTCCACGACGACCGCGGCACCGATACCGATCTCCGCCGACACATGCACGAAGTCCGGGGGCGGGCCCGGCCGTCCGCCGCTCCCGTCCAGCCGCAGTTCGGCCAGCGCCCCGAGGTTGGCCTCGTTCTCGACGGTGAGCGGGAGGGCCGGGGAGCCGTCCCGCGGGGCCGTCGCCCCGGCGAGCCCCGGCGCGAGATCGGCGGCCCGCCAGCCGAGATTGGGGGCGTGCACCACGGTCGTCGCACCGCGGGCCACCAGACCGGGTACGGCCACCGCCAGCCCGGCCGGCCGCAGCCCCTCGGCGGCGATCGCCTCGGTCACCTCCGCGAGCAGCGCGGACAGCCGCCGCAGCACCGGCCCGGGAGCGCTGTGCCGGTTCGCCGCACCGGCCGCCACCCGGGCCCGGACCTGCCCGCGCAGATCGACCGCGCACACCGCCAGATGATCGACGCCTATCTCGGCACCGAGCCCGGCCGGGCCGCGGTCGCTGACCACCAGCTCGCCGCCAGGACGGCCCCGGCCGCCGGTGGCCGCCCGCCCCGCCTCCACCAGCAGGCCCGCCCGCAGCAACTCGTCGACCAGCGGGGCCACCCCCGCCCGGGTCAGCCCGATCCGCGCCGCGACCGCAGGACGGGAAAGCGGCCCCTGCGCGGCCACGGTCCGCAGCACCCGGGCCAGATTGCGCCGCCGGATACCGTGCTGGGTGTCGCCGCCGGGCGCGGTCACGGGGGTCTCCTCGGGGTGCGGGCGGGAGCGTGTCCCGGTGGACGACTGCGGTGGCGCGGTCACCGTCGCAGCAGTGCCCCGCCGTCGGCGAGCGTCGCCGCCAGCCGGTCCCAGGTCGCGCCGTCCCTCGGCTGCGCCTCGTACTCCGCGCCGCGCGCCGTCCCCCACCGCCGGGCCACCGCCGCCGGGTCCTCCTCCAGCAGCAGCCCGGCCGCCTGCGCCGCCGCGCCGAGCGCCACCAGCTCCTGCGCCTCGGGCACCACCACCGGGCGGCCCGACATCCGGCGGACGGTCTCCCGCCAGGCCCGGCCCTTCGCTCCGCCGCCGATCAGCAGCAGCGGCGTATCGGGCGCGGCATCCGCGTCCAGCACCCGGTCCAGGGCCTGCAGCAGCGCGAACACCGCGCCGTCGTACGCCGCCTGGAGCAGCTGGCCGGCGGTGGTGTCGTGCCTCAGCCCGTGGACCAGGCCCGAGGCGCCCGGCAGGTTCGGGGTGCGCTCCCCGTCGAGGAACGGCAGCATCACCACCTCGCCGCCGCCTTCCACGGCCTCCCGCTCACGCCCCAGCAGCGCCGCCACCCGGTCCACGGCGAGGGTGCAGTTCAGGGTGCAGGCCAGCGGCAGCCAGTCGCCGCGGGCATCGGCGAAGCCCGCCACGGTGCCGGTCGGGTCGGCGGGCCGGTGGGTGGAGACCGCATAGACCGTCCCCGAGGTGCCCAGGCTCAGCACCGGCTGCCCGGGACGCAGGCCCAGCCCGAGGGCGGCGGCCATGTTGTCTCCCGTCCCGGCGGCCACCAACGCGCCGTGGGGCAGCGGCAGATCACCGGCGTGCACCGCCCCGGCGGCCTCGCCGGGGAGCGCCACCCGCGGCAGCGCCTCGGGGGAGAGACCGACGTGTTCCAGGATCTCCGGGTCGTAGGCCCCGGTGGACGACGCCCACCAGCCCGTCCCGGACGCATCGCCGCGGTCGGTGACGGACTCGCCGGTCAGGCGCTGGGTGAGGTAGTCGTGCGGCAGCCGCACCGCGGCGGTGGCGGCGGCCGCGGCCGGCTCGTGCTCCCGCAGCCAGGCCCACTTGGCCACCGTGAACGCCGGCCCCGGCACGCTCCCCACCCGCTCGGCCCAGGCCCGCGCGCCGCCCAGCTCCGCGATCAGCCGCTCGCTCTGGGGCGCGGGACGGACGTCGTTCCACAGCAGGGCGGGACGCACCGGCTCACCGGCCGCGTCCAGGGTGACCAGCCCGTGCTGCTGTCCGCCGACGGACACCGCCGAGGCCTGCCGCGCCGCGTCGCCGCACTGCGCCAGCGCCTCGCCCAGCGCCCGCCACCACTGTGCGGGGTCGCTCTCCTTGCCGTCGCCGCCGACCGTGTGCGGCGCCTGGCCCCGGGCGATGACGGCTCCGGTCGCCGCGTCCACGACCAGCGCCTTGGTGGACTGCGTCGAGCTGTCCACCCCGACGACCAGCGGTCCCGCTGACTGTGTGCCCATCGTGCACTCTCTCCCTCGGTGGCCCTGCTCCACGGCCCGGGTCCAGGGGGTTCCCCGGCGTGCTGCCGCATATTAGTTTGGCCGCGGCGTAATTTGTAAAGCGCGTTGACGAAATCACCGGGAGTCGCGATGAGCCACCAGCCCGTGCCCGAGGACAAGTTCAGCTTCGGCCTGTGGACCGTCGGCTGGCAGGGCCGTGACCCGTTCGGTGACGCCACCCGCCGGGCCCTGGACCCCGTCGAGTCGGTCCACCGCCTCGCCGCCCTCGGCGCCTGGGGCGTCACCTTCCACGACGACGATCTGATCCCGTCCGGCGCCGGGGACATCGAGCGCCAGGCGGCCGTCACCCGCTTCCGGAAGGCGCTGGACGCCACCGGCCTGACCGTGCCGATGGCCACCACCAACCTCTTCACCCACCCCGTCTTCAAGGACGGCGCCTTCACCGCCAACGACCGCGACGTGCGCCGCTACGCCCTGCGCAAGACGCTCCGCAATATCGACCTCGCCGCCGAGCTGGGGGCCCGTACCTATGTCGCCTGGGGCGGCCGGGAGGGCGCGGAGTCCGGCGCGGCCAAGGATGTACGGGCCGCCCTGGACCGGATGAAGGAGGCGTTCGACCTCCTGGGCCAGTACGTCGTCGAGCAGGGCTACGACCTGCGGTTCGCCATCGAACCCAAGCCCAACGAGCCGCGCGGCGACATCCTGCTGCCCACCGTCGGCCACGCCCTCGCCTTCATCGAGCGGCTGGAGCGCCCGGAGCTCTACGGCGTCAACCCCGAGGTGGGGCACGAGCAGATGGCCGGGCTCAACTTCCCGCACGGCATCGCCCAGGCACTGTGGGCGGGCAAGCTCTTCCACATCGACCTCAACGGCCAGAGCGGGATCAAGTACGACCAGGACCTGCGCTTCGGCGCGGGCGATCTGCGGTCCGCCTTCTGGCTGGTCGACCTGCTGGAGACGGCCGGATACGACGGGCCGCGGCACTTCGACTTCAAGCCGCCGCGTACCGAGGACCTGGACGGCGTCTGGACCTCGGCGGCCGGCTGTATGCGTAACTATCTGCTCCTCAGGGAACGCGCCGCGGCCTTCCGTGCCGACCCGGCCGTCCAGGATGCGCTGCACGCCGCGCGCCTGGAGCAGCTGAGCCGGCCCACCGCTGAGGACGGCCTCGCCGGGCTGCTCGCCGACGGCACGGCGTACGAGAACTTCGACGCCGAGGCGGCGGCCGCCCGCGGGATGGCCTTCGAGCATCTGGACCAGCTGGCGCTGGAGCACTTGATGGGGGCTGTCTGAGGGGGCTCTATGAGCACTGGGCTGTTTTCCATGCCCTCGGAGGACACTCCGTCGGGCGCGAGGTGAGCTGCGGGCCCGGCTCAGGCGGAGCCGAGGATCGGGCGGATCTCGATCGTCTCCGGGGTGGGCAGGGTCTTGGCCAGCGCGAGTGCTTCCGCCCGGTCGTCGACTTCCAGCACGAACCAGCCACCGAGGGTCTCCTCGCCCCTGTGAGCGGGCCCGTCGGTCACCGTGGGCGTTCCGTCGGCCGCCTTGCGCACCGTGAGCGGGGTCTGGAGCTCGGTCTCGAAGGCCTCGCCGCCGACGAGGTGGCCCCTCGCAGCGATCTCGCCGATCCATGTCTCGTACACCTTGCGGTACGCGTCCCGGTCGGCCTGGATCCGTCGGCGCGACTCGTCCGTCTCGAAGATCATGAGCGCGTACTTCATGAGTGGTCCCCTCCATTGGCGACTCGTTCGATGTCGGCCGGAGTTCCAGCCATGATGGTGCGGGCGTGTTCGGTGACCAGGTCGGCGGGCCAGTCCCACCACGTGGCGCGCAGCAGGCGCTCGATGTCGGGGTCGGTGAAGCGCTGCCGGATCGGTGTGGCCGGGTTGCCGCCGACGATCGTGTAGGGCGGAACGTCGCCGGTGACCACGGTGCCGGCCGCGATGATGGCGCCGTCGCCGATCCGGACGCCGGGCATGACGGTCGCCCCGTACCCGAACCAGACGTCGTTGCCGACGACGGTGTCGCCGCGGCTGGGCATGGCGGTCACGATGTCCAGGGTCTGTTCGGCCCATCGGCCGCCGAACATCGTGAACGGGTAAGTGGACACTCCCATCGTCGGGTGCTCGGCACCGGCCATCAGGAACCTGGTTCCCGCGGCGATGGCGCAGTACTTGCCGATGATCAGCCGCTCCGGCCCGTAGGCGTAGAGCACGTTGCGGTGCTCGAACTCCCGGGCGCCGTCCGGGTCGTCGTAGTAGGTGTAGTCGCCCACGACGACCTTTGGTGAGGCGACCAGGGGCTTGAGGAACACCACTCTGTCGTGTGCGGGCAGCGGATGGACGGAGGTGGGATCGGGCGACAAGGCCAGGCCCTTCGTAGAGCGGATCGTGACGAAATCGAGCCTCGCCCATCTTCCTGACGCTCGCCGAGGAACTGCACTTCGGCCGGACGGCGCAGCGGCTGCACCTGTCCCAGGCGCGTGTCAGCCAGTCGATCCGTCAGCAGGAACGCCGCCTGGGCGGTGCCCTGTTCGACCGCAGCACCCGCACCGTCGCGGTGGAGTTCGCGGAGTTCCACTTCAGCGATCCGCTCGCGCGGATGCGGGCCGGCGAGACCGATGTGAGCTGATGTGGCTGCCGGTGGTGGAGCGAGGCTTGCGCACCGGCCCGTGGTGCTCACGGAGGGCAGAGTGCCGGCCGTCGCCGCTGGTTCCCGGCTGGCGTCGCGGGAGCGCCTGTCGCTGGAGGATCTGGCCGGGCGGACGGTGCCGGAGTTCGGTGATCGTGGCGACGGGCAGTGGATACGGGCGATATGCCCTGACCGGACACCAGGCGGACGCCTGATCCACCACGGCTGCCACCACCGACCTGGGATGTGTCGGCTCGATGACAGCGGCCCGGACGCTGACCCGGCGGTGATCACCGGCTACAAGGCCACCCCGAACCGTCCTGACCCCGAGGTCTGAAATTTCCAAGCCCGCCGCTTTGCGCCGAAGGCGGCGGCCCGGCTCACCTTCGCCAGGTCGCCCGTCGGCGTACGTGGAGGAACTGGGCCAACAGCAGCGCCGCGTCTGTTGACGAACTCCGTCAGAGAGAGTTGCTGCAGATTGCCATGATCGGAAACCTACCGGGCGCTGTGCACGCGCACACGAATATTCCGGTGCCTGATCGCGAGATTGGCGAGGCCCTCGGAGGCTGCGGTGGGTTGATGTCTGTCGCTCAGCCGAACAGCTTGCGCAGGAAGGCGATTTCGGCGGCCCGTTGTTCGCCGCCGCCGCTCTCGTGGGCGTTGAAGCGCCACACCTTGAGTTCCTTCTCGCCCGCGTAGTGGTGGTGGGCGGCGAAGCCGGTGGACGGGGGGACCACATCGTCGCGCAGGGCGGTGCCGAAGAGGGCCGGGGCGGTGGCGCGGGCGGCGAAGTTCAGGCCGTCGAAGTGGTCCAGGGTGTGCAGCGCGGTGTCGATCCGGCCGCGTTCTCCCGCGAAGTAGCGGGTGAGCTCGCCGTAGGGTCCGCTGTCCGTGATCTCGACGGCGCGGCGGATGTGGGTCAGGAACGGTACGTCGATCAATGCGCCCGCCAGACCGGGGGCCAGTCCCGCGGCCGCCAGGGCGGCGGCGCCTCCCTGGCTGCCGCCGGCGACCACGATCCGGCCGGCGTCCACCGCCGGGTGCCCCCGTGCCGTCTCCACGGCCCGTACCGCGTCGGTGAACAGCCGCCGGTAGTAGTAGTCCTCGGGGCGGAGCAGCCCCTGGGTCATCTTGCCGGGCACGCCCGGATTGCCGGAGCCGACCGGATCGAGGGTGTCACCGGGCCGGTTGGGGCCGCTCTGCCCGCGGGTGTCCATGACGAGGGTGGTGTACCCCGCGGACGGCCACAGCAGCCAGTCGTGCACCAGCCCCCGGCCGCCGCCGTAGCCGAGGTACTGCACGACGCACGGCAGCGGCTCGTCGGCCGCGCGCGGGAAGAGGAACCAGCCGCGGATACGGTGCCCGCCGAAGCCGGAGAACGTCACATCGTGGGTGCGCAGCAGCGCCAGCCCCGCATCGACCTCGGTGAAGTGTGCATCGAGGTCATGGGCACGGGCTTCGTCGAGGGTGCGCTGCCAGAAGGCGTCGAAACCGGCCGGCTCGGGGCGCGGCGGGCGGTAGTTGTGCAACTCGTCCAAGGGCAGGTCGGTGAACACAGAAAACCTCCGAGCCGTAGGTGGCTTGCTGCTTGCTTGCCTGTCGCCAACGGTGCCCACGAGCCGGACAGTTCAGACGTGGCTTCGGGCCGGTCAGCGCCCGCCGTGGACGGCGACTTCGAGAGCAGCCCGCCGACGCCCGCCGACGCCCGCCGATGCCCGCCCACGGCAGCGGCCGGTCAGCGGTCGATACGCTTGCCCGCCGCGCCGGCGTCCGTGACCTCGCCCACCTCGGCGGCGGCCGGATCCAGCACCCGCGCCAGGAACGTCCTGGTCCGCTCGTGCCGAGGGGCGCCCACCACCTGCTCCGGAGTGCCCTGCTCGACGATCACTCCGCCGTCCATGAACACCACCCGGTCGGCGACCTCCCGCGCGAAGCTCATCTCATGGGTGACGACGAGCATCGTCATGCCCTCCTGCGCCAGACCCCGCATCACCGCCAGCACATCGCCGACCAGCTCCGGGTCCAGCGCCGAGGTCGGCTCGTCGAAGAGCATCAGCTCCGGGTCCATGGACAGCGCCCGGGCGATGGCCACCCGCTGTTGCTGCCCGCCGGACAACTGCGCCGGATAGGCAGTCGCCTTGTCACTGAGCCCGACCCGTTCGAGGTTGGCACGGGCGATCCGCTCCGCCTCGGTGCGGTCGCGGCGCAGCACCCGCCGCTGGGCAATCGTCAGATTCTCCAGCGCGGTCAGATGCGGAAAGAGGTTGAAGGCCTGGAAGACCATCCCGATCCGCTGCCGCACCCGGTCGATGTCCACGTCCGGGTCGGTCACCTCGGTGCCGGCCACCACGACCCGGCCCGCGCTCGGCTCCTCCAGCAGATTCACACAGCGCAGCAAGGTCGACTTCCCGGACCCCGAGGGCCCGATGACACACACCACCTCACCGCGCGCCACCGAGAAGTCGATCCCGCGCAGCACCTCCAGCTCACCGAACGCCTTGCGCAGCCCCTGTACGTCGATGGCCTTCGCATCCGTCGTCCCCGGTGCCGCCTGGTCGGTCGTCACACAGCTCACCTGGCCTTCGCCGTACGGGCCTCCAGCCGACGGACCAGTTGGCCGAGCGGGAGGGTGATCACGAGGTAGAGCAGCCCGGCGATCAGGATCGGGGTCAGGCTCTTGTGCTCATTGAGCGCATCGCGCCCGAAGTTCGCCAGCTCGAACTGGCTGAGGGAGAGCCCCAGCAGGTACACCAGCGAAGAATCCTTGGTCAGCAGGATCAGTTCATTGGTCAGCGGCGGCAGCACGATGCGGAATGCCTGCGGAATGACGATCGAGACCATCGCCCGGCCGTGCGACATCCCCAGGGAACGCGCCGCCTCCGTCTGGCCCTTGGGAACCGCCTGAATACCGGCCCGGATGGTTTCCGCCATGTACGCCGCGCCCACCAGCCCGAGCGACAGCATGACCGTGACGTTCATATCGAGCGCGACCTCGAAGGCCAGCGGCACACCGAAGCCGAGCGCGATGAACACCAGCAGACAGGGAATGCCGCGGAAGAACTCGATATAGGTGACCGCGATCCAGCGGTAGGGCGGCACCGAGGAGAGGCGCATCAGGGCGAGCACCAGTCCCAGCGCCAGACCGAAACCGAAGCCGAGCAGGGTGTAGAGGACGGTGTTGACCAGCGCCGTGGTGATGATGTCGGGGAACAGCGCCTTCGCGACCTCCACGTCGAAGAATGCCATCCGCAGCTGATGCCAGTCGGCGATCAGCGCGAAGACCACCACGGCGAGGACCAGCACGCCGTACTGCACGCCGCGGATCACCCGGGCGCGCTGTCGTTTCGACAGAGGAATGACAGACATGACGGCGGGCCTCAGCTCTGCGGGGTGGTGCCGAACCACTTCTTGTAGATCCGGTCGTAACTCCCGTCCGATTTCGCCTTCTTGATGACCGTGTTGATCTTCTTCCGCAGTGCGTCGTTCCCGGTGCGCACACCGATGCCGTAGTGCTCACCGGTATTGAATTCCGCGGTGACCGTGGTGTCCGGATTCTGCTTCACATAGTCGAAGAGCACACCGTTGTCATTGATGCCGGCATCGACCTGGCCGGACTTCACGGCGGTCAGCAGCAGCCCCAGATCCTCGAACTCCACCAGCTCGACGCCCTTGCCGTGCTTCTTGGCGTAGATCCCGCCGGTGGTGGCCTTCTGGTAGCCGAGCTTCTTGCCCTTGAGGTCCTCGACCTTCTTGAAGGGCTTGCCCTTCTTCGTCAGCAGCGCCTGCGTGGCATTGAAATACGGGTCGGAGAAATCCATGACCTTGTCCCGCGCGGACGTGATCGTCATACCGGCGGCGGCCAGATCGCATTTGCGGATCGTGAAATCCTGGCCGGTCTCAATGCCTTCGAAGGGGGTGTTGACGATCTCCTGCTTCACACCCAGGTCCTTGGCGACCAGGTCCACCAGATCCACATCGAACCCGACGGCCTTGCCGTCCTTCTTCACCTGGAACGGCGCGTAGGGAAGGTGGGTGCAGGTCTTCAAGGTCCCGGAGGAGACCAGTTCCAGGCCGCCGGAACCCTTCTTCCCGCCGGACGTGGTGCTGCTGCACCCCGCCAGAACGGCGACGGCTGCGGCGACGGCTATGACAGGCAACGCGGAGCGAGCGGACACAGGCCCTCCAGGGGCAGGATGAACATCAACCAAGCCGTGCGTGCTGCGATGTGGCTGCATCCTGCCACCGGTCCTGGGCTCTGTCCCCGCTGCGTCGGTTGCGTCTGTGTAACGCCTTCGGCCCGCATCCGGGACCGTGAACGGGCGCCCGGGCGTGCGCCCGGCTGCCGCTCATGCGCCTGTGCCGACGCGCCGGCTGCCGCTCACACGCCCGGGCGTGCGCCCGGCTGCCGCTCATGCGCCGCCGATGTCTCTGGCCCTGGCTGACGCCCCCCCGGGCCGCTGCTTCAGCGGCCGAGCCCCGCCGCCAGCTCGGCGATGGCTTCCGGACCCACCCGGCAGCAGCCGCCGATGAGCCGGGCACCGTCCGCGGCCCAGGCGGCCACCCGGTCCGCGCGGAACGCCGCCTCGCCGCACCAGGCCCGCGCCCCGGCGTCCCAGCTCTCCCCGCTGTTGGGGTAGACCACCACCGGCTTGCCCGTGACCTGCGCCGCCAGCCGCACCGCCCGGTCCGCATCCTCCGGTGCGCAGCAGTTCACCCCCACCGCGATCACCTCATCGGCCTCGGCCGCCACCGCGAACGCCTCCGTCAGCGGCTGCCCGGCCCGGGTGCGGTCACCGGCCACGCTGTACGACAGATAGGCCGGCACGCCCAGTCCGCGCACCGCCCGCAGCAGCGCCCGGGCCTCCTCGGCATCCGGCACCGTCTCCAGCGCCAGCACATCGGGCCCCGCCGCGGCCAGCACCTCCAGGCGCGGCCGGTGGAAACGCTCCAGCTCGTCCACCGACAGGCCGTACCGGCCGCGGTACTCGGAACCGTCCGCCAGCATCGCCCCGTACGGGCCCGCCGACGCGGCCACATACAGCGGCCCGGCAACCCCGCCGGCCAGCGCCCGCCCTGCCGCCTCGCGGGCCAGCTCCACACTCCGGCCGAGCAGCGCCGCGGCCCGCTCCTCGCCGATACCGCGCCGCGCGAAGCCCTCGAACGTCGCCTGATAGCTGGCGGTGATCGCGACCTGCGCCCCGGCTTCGTAGTACGCCAGATGCGCTTGCAGCACCGCCTCCGGCTCCTCGGCCAGCAGCCGGGCCGACCAGAGCGCGTCGCCGAGGTCGTGCCCGGCGGCCTCCAGTTGATTGGACAGCCCGCCGTCGAGGACGAGCGGCCCCGCGGCGAGGGCGTCGGTGAGCGGCGGGGACGTGCTGACCATGGTGCAGAACCTCTCGTTGTTGCGGGACGCGCGGGTGCTCACGCCTCACCCCGGAGCGTAACGCCGACCGCTGACACAACCCCTTGCCGCAGTGCTGCGCACGCCGCGGCGTAGGACACCTGCGTACCCCGCGGGGTAGGGCACGTGCGCCGGCCGTTACGGCACGGCGGCCGGCGCACCACCGGCGACTGGCCGACGCCACGTCCGGCGCGGGCTCAGTGCAGCGACGAGAACACGAACGAGAACCGCGCCGGCGCCACCTCCAACCGGTGCCGCGGCAGCACCCCGGGCCCGCACGACTGGCTGCCGATGCCGTGCTGTGCATGGTCGAGATGGAGCCACAGATCCTCGCCGGGCCGCAGATCCGTGGTGTGGCGGGCCGCGGCCAGCTCCTCGGTCGTCCACCGGCGGGCGGTGAGGAAGAAGTCCGGATCGCCCTCGATCCGCAGGCCCGAGCCGTCTGAACGGGTCAGCTCCGCCCAGCGCACACCGGGCCGCGCACCGTTCTCCTGCGGCCGCACATACGGCGTCTGCAGGGCGTCCACCGACATCGACCAGCGGCTGACCCGGGCGGCCGCCCGGCTGTCCGGATAGCCCTCGCCCGGCCCGCCGCCGAACCACCGGACCAGGCCGAGGCTGCCGCACACCCGCATCCGCACTCCGAGCCGCGGCAGCGGCACCGGCCAGTCACCCTCGGGATCGACGCTCAACTCCAGCCGCAGCAGACCCCGTTGTGCTGTCCAGCGATAGACCGCGCGCAGCGCCAGCGGCGACCCGGCCGGGGCGACCCGGGACCGTACGACCACGGTGTCCGGGCCGGTCTCGACGGCATCGACGCGGTGCCGCATCCGGTGCAGGCCGATCCGCCGCCACTCGGTGGCAGGACGCGGCCCCGGCTGCCAGGGCGCGGCCTCGTCGTTGTCGGTCGGCGCCCGCCAGACGTCCAGCCGGGGGCCGCCGATCCGGACGCCGTCCAGATAGGCCAGCGTCCCCGTCCCCGCGTCGAAGGTCCCCGGGCCGAGGACGATCACATTGCCCTCGCCACGGCGCGGCGCGGCGGTGGCCGCCGGGGGAGTGGCGGCGGGGCGCGGGGCGGCCGGCAGCTGGCCCCAGGCGATCTCGTGCCCGGCGGATGCCCAGGGGGTGTCCTCGTCCAGCACCGCCCGGACCGTCCAGAGCGCTTCGCCTACGTCCCTCTCGTCGCCCTTATCGCCCCCGTCCGCCCGGTCGCCCTTGTTGTCCGGCCCGGCCGGCGGCGCCGGCAGCTGCACGACGGCCGACTCGCCGGGGCCCAACGGCGGCACCGTGAGCCGGCCGTGACCGCGCGGCTCACCGTCCACCTCGTAGCTCCACCGGAAGCCGAGGTGGCCCAGGCCGGCGAAGTCGTACAGATTGGTGATCCGGACCGTGCGGGCCGCGCCGTCCTCGTCGGTCCCGGTCCCGGTCCCGCCCCCGGTCCCTGCCCCAGCCCCGGTCCCGTCGGTCCCGGTCTCGATCCGTACCGGTTCCACGACCTTCTTGAACTCCAGCAGGCCCGGGGAGGGCACCCGGTCGGGAAAGACCAGGCCGTCGCAGACGAAGTTCCCGTCGTGCACCTCCTCGCCGAAGTCTCCGCCATAGGCGTGGAACACCTCGCCGGCGGGCGTCTGCTGCCGCAGCCCGTGGTCGATCCACTCCCAGACGAAACCACCCTGGCAGCGCTCATAGCGCTCGAACAGCCGTTGGTACTCGCTCAGCCCGCCCGGCCCGTTTCCCATCGCATGCGCGTACTCGCACAGGAGGAAGGGGAGTTGGCGCCGTCGGGCGTCCAGCTCCGGATCCGGCAGCGGCGCCTCGGCGCGCTGCCCGATGCGCTCCACCTCGGCGTGGTCGGCATACATCCGGGAGTAGACATCGGTGTCGGCGCAGCTGGGGTCGCCCTCGTAGTGCAGCGGCCGGGACGGGTCGCGCTCGCGCATCCAGGCGGCCATGGCGGACAGCCCGCGCCCCGTACCGCACTCGTTTCCCAGCGACCACAGCACGACGGCGGGGTGGTTCTTGTCCCGCTCGACCATCCGCCGGGCCCGGTCGAGCAACGCCGGCTCCCAGCGCGCGTCATCCACCGGGTTGTCCCGCCGGCCCTGCCCGCCGAACCCATGGGTTTCCAGATCGCACTCCTCGACCACCCACAGGCCCAACTCGTCGCACAGGCCGAGGAAGGCGGGGTGCGGCGGATAGTGGCTGGTACGCACCGCGTTGATGTTGTGCTGCTTCATCAGCAGCAGATCGCGGCGCATCGTCTCGGGGTCGAGGGCCCGTCCATAGCGCGGATGGAACTCGTGGCGGTTGACGCCGCGCAGCAGGATCCGGCGGCCGTTGACCTTCAGCAGCCCGTCCTCGACGCGGACCGTACGGAATCCGATGCGCAGCGGGATCCGCTCACCGGAGGTCACCAGCTCCCCGTCGTAGAGGTGCGGCGCTTCGGCCGTCCAGGGGTGCACCGGCACCGTCGCGCTCTGACCGGTCGCCAGATCGAGGCCGAGCGCCGGAACCGTCACCCGTCCTTCCGGCTCGGACTCCACCCGCAGGGTGCCCTGGCCCGTGACGTGATCGAACTCGGCGTGGACGAAGTGGTCGGCGACCGACCCCTCCGGACGGCGGTGCAGCGAGACCTCCCGGAAGATGCCGGCCAGCCACCACTGGTCCTGGTCCTCCAGATAGCTGCCCGACGACCACTGGTGGACGCGCACCGCCAGCACATTGCCGCTCGGTCGCAGCAGCGGCCCGACCTCGAATTCGTGCGGCAGCCGGCTGCCCTTGAAATGGCCCAGCTCCTGGCCGTTGAGCCAGACCCGGGCGCAGGATTCCACCCCGGCGAAGTGCAGCACCGCGGGGCCCTCGCCCCACCCCTCGGGCAGGTCGAAGACCTGCCGGTGATCGCCCGTCGGGTTCTCGTCCGGCACCCGCGGCGGATCGACCGGGAAGGGGTAGGCGGTGTTGGTGTAGACGGGTGCCCCGATCGGCTGCGCGGTGCCGCTGCCCTCGTAGGAGCCTTCCGAGGCGAAGCGTCCCTGGAGCGCCCAGTGGCCGGGCACCCGCAGCTCCGGCCAGTGCGCATCGTCGAAGTCCGGGCGGGCGAACGAGTCGTCCTCGGCGGTGGCGCTCGCCGAGAGCCGGAACCGCCAGCGGCCGTGCAGCGAGAGCCGGACCGCATCCGACCTCGGGTACCAGGCACGCGGCGGAAGGGCGCCGCTGCCCGGTGAGCGGTCTTCGTAGTACGGGGGGTGCTGGTCCTGGCCGGGGTGGTGCGGTGCGTTGTCCGTCCCGTCGGCGATCGGGGGCGGCGGTGCGTTCTCCGTCCCGTGGGCGCTCCGGGGCGGCGGTGCGCTGTCCGTTCCGTCGGTGTTCCGGAGCGGCGGGGCGTCGGCGGCGTGGGTCGGCGGTGCGTCGGCGGTCCGGGGTGGCGGCCCGTACGACGTGTGGTGCGGCGCGTGCGGCGAGGTGCCGGTCACTGGTCCTCCTGCTGCGGGCGACGTGCCTGGCGTGGGGGGATCAGTTCAGCGAATCATGTGCGGCGGCACGGCGCAGCCGGATGAGGAGGATGGGGCCGGGGCGCCGCGGGGGTGCTGCCCGGCCGGCGCCCGGGCCAGGGGGCAGCGGCGCACCTCGGCGGCGGAACTGAGCTACCGGCAGCGGGCGTTGGCCCGCTCCGCAGCCCTGGCGGCCCTTCCCCGCACCCGCCGGCCTCACGTCCCCTCCCTTCATCCCCTCCTCTCATCTCCCTCCCCCTCATCCCTCACCGCTCACCTCATCCCTCACCGCTCACCTCACCCCTCGGCCGACAACACCGCCCAGGCGCCCGCCGGATCGTCCGTGGCCGGGCCCGCGGGCGCCCACTGTCCGTCTTCCCTGCGATACGGCCGCCAGCGGCCGTCCCGCCCGTAGCGCAGCTGGGCCCCGCCACCGATCACCGTCCACCGGTTGCGGGTGGCCCGTAGCCGCGGCCGGATCTCGCCTTCCTCCCAGGCGGCCGCGAGCCGCCCGGTGGCCCGCGTCAGCTCCTCCGGTTCCGGTGTCCAGTCCTCCTCCAGGACCGCGAGCCCGGCCGGGCCGCCCAGTTCCCAGGCCCGTACGGCCAGTGCCAGCGCCCGCGTATCACGCCCCGAACCGGCGGCCAGCCGCGCCGATATGGCCTCCCCGGGATCGGCCGCCGCCAGCCGGACCGCGTCCTGGGCGGGGGTGAGCTCCGGCGGCAACGGGGCGTCCGGATGCCCGGCGGAGAGCGCATCCGCCAGCAACCCCCGGGCGCGCGCCGCCGCGTCCCCGATCAGGAACTCCAGCGCCGCCACTTCCACCCCGGGCGCGGGAGGGGTGGCGCCGCCGAGCACCGGCGGTACGCCCGGTGCGGCGACCGGCGACGGTGCCGCGGGCAGCGACGGCAGGATGTCGCGCGCCGCGTAGGCCTCCGCTGCCGGCACCCCCGAACCGGGACGCTTGTCCCCGTCCCCGTCCCCGCCTCTGCTCGCTGCTCCGGCCCCGCCCGCCGGCCCCTCAGCCCGCGCCGCGCTGCGTGCCTGCAAGGCGTCGAGCAGGTCCCGCTCACCCCGGCCGCGCAACAACAGCAGGACGAACGGGTCTTGATCCAGCAGCCGCGCCAACTGGTAGCAGAGCGCAGCCGTATGCGCGCAGTGGTCCCATGCGCCGCAGCTGCACTCCGCCTCCAGGTCGCCGATGCCCGGCAGCAGTTCGATCCCGGCGGCCGACGCGTCCTCGACGAGTACCGGCGGCATGTCACGGTCCAGCAGCGCCGCGATATGCCCGGCCCGGTCCGCGACCACGTCGAGAAGGCGGTCCCAGCCCGCCGCGCCCAACTGCTGCAACAGGACGTCGGACCGGTGACGCGTATGGTCACGGTCCTGGACGATCGCGGTGATCCGGCCGGGTCGCACCGAGACCGCGCCGACCGCACCGGCCCGCGCATGCCGCCGGCCCAGCTTCAGCTGCCCGTTGTCCAGCGCGGTGTCCTCCAGTGCCTTGATCCACGCCTGCCCCCACCAACTCCGGGCAAAGGCCCGCCCGCGTGCCGGGGGCAAGGCACCGAACGTCCGCTCACCGGCCGCCGGGCCCCTGTCGTCCGCGTGCCTCGCCTGCGCCGGGCCTCTGCCGTCCGGATTCCCGTCCCGGCCCGGGTCCCTCTCGTCCGGATACCGCTCCTGCGCCGGGTCCATCGCTTGTTCCTCTCCGGGCCTCGTCATCACTCACTCCCTCGCAGTGCGACCAGGTCCGCCAGCTCGGCGTCGGTGAGTTCGGTCAGCGCGGCCTCACCGGACCCCAGCACCGCATCCGCCAACTGCTGCTTACGGGAGAGCATGTCGGCGATCCGGTCCTCGATCGTGCCCTCCGTGATGAACCGGTGGACCTGCACCGGGCGGGTCTGCCCGATGCGGTACGCGCGGTCGGTGGCCTGCGCCTCGACGGCCGGATTCCACCAGCGGTCGAAGTGGACGACATGCGACGCCCGGGTGAGGTTCAGACCCGTACCCGCCGCCTTCAGCGACAGCAGGAACACCGGTGCCGCGCCGTCCTGGAAGCGCTGCACCATCTCCTCGCGGCGGGCCACCGGCGTCTGGCCGTGCAAGAACTGCGTGGGCACCCCGCGCGCCGCCAGATGGCTCTCCAACAGCCGCGCCATCTGCACATACTGGCTGAACACCAGCACGCTGGAGCCCTCGGCCAGGACGGTGTCGAGCAGTTCGTCCAGCAGCTCGACCTTCCCCGAACGGCCCGCGGTCCGCACCGCTTCCGCCGCCTGCCCGCGGTCCGCCCGGCCGCCGCCTTCCTTGAGGTACTGCGCGGGGTGGTTGCAGATCTGCTTGAGCGAGGTGAGCAGTTTGACCACCAGCCCGCGGCGGGCAAACCCGTCCGTCTTGGCGATCTCATCAAGCCCCTCGCGCACCACGGCTTCGTAGAGCCCGGCCTGCTCCATGGTGAGCGCCACCACCCGGTCGGTCTCCGTCTTGGGTGGCAGCTCCGGCGCGATCCCCGGATCGGACTTACGGCGGCGCAACAGGAAAGGCCGCACCAGCCGGGCGAGCCGTTCGGCCGCCGCGCCCGCCTCCGGGGACGCCGCCGCACCGCCCTCGATGGCCTGCGCATAGCGCGTCCGGAACCGGCTGAGCGGCCCCAGCAGGCCGGGCGTCGTCCAGTCCAGGATCGCCCACAGCTCCGACAGATTGTTCTCCACCGGGGTGCCGGTCAGCGCCACCCGTGCCTTGGCGGGCAGGGTGCGCAGCGCCTTGGCGGTCGCGGAGAAGGGGTTCTTGACGTGCTGCGCCTCGTCGGCGACGACCAGCCCCCAGCGCACCTGCGCCAGCTTCCCGGCGTCCAGCCGCATCGTTCCGTAGGTGGTGAGCACGAACTCGTCGTCCGCCGGCTCCGCCAGGCTGCGCCGCCCGCCGTGGAAGCGGCGCACCGGTGTGCCCGGCGCGAACTTCTCGATCTCCCGCTGCCAGTTGCCCATGAGGGAGGCGGGACAGACGACCAGCGTGGGGCCGGCCGAGGCGGGGGTGGTCTGCCGGTGCAGATGCAGGGAGATGAGCGTGATCGTCTTTCCCAGCCCCATGTCGTCGGCGAGACAGGCGCCCAGTCCCAGCGACGTCATCCGGTGCAGCCAGCCGAGTCCGCGCACCTGGTAGTCGCGCAGCGTCGCGGTGAGTGCCGCCGGCTGCCGGACGGGTGCGGCACCGTCGTTCTCCGGGTCGGCGAGCAGGTCGCGCAGCCGGGCCGGCCATCCGGAGGCCTCCACTTCCACCCGCCCGCCGTCCGGGGTCCCGGCGGATCCGATGAGCGCGGCGCCGAGCGCATCGAGCGGCGTGATCTTATGGTCCGGGCGGTCCCGGGCGGCCCGCACCGTCTCCGGGTCGATCAGCACCCACTGGTCGTGCAGCCGCACCAGCGGCCGTCCCGCCTCGGCGAGCCGGTCCAGCTCGTTCCTGTCCACTTCCTGGCCGCCCACCGCGAACCGCCAGCTGAAGGAGAGCAGGGCATCCGCCGACAACAGCGAAGGCAGCCCCGACTCCGGTCCCTCCCAGCCGCTGCCGTCGCCCGCCTCGGGCGACCCCACCACGGCCCGGCTGGTCAGCGTGCGGGCCAGATCCTTCGGCCAGTGCACCTGCACCCCGGCGGCGGCCAGCGCACGGCCGGCCGGGCCGAGCAGTTCGGCGACCTCTTCCTCGGCCAGCTCCAGTGCCCCGGGTACCGCGGCGGACAACAACGGGCCGAGTGGCGCCCAGACATCCGCCGCACGACGCAACGCCAGCAGCGTGTCCATCCGCGCCCGCGGCCCGAAGGCCTGCCCGGCGGACGACGCCCCCGCCCACACCTCGGCGGCCTCGGCGACCAGCGTCGGATCGGTGAGGCTGTGCAGTTGGAGCACGGCGGTGAAGGTGATGCCGGCGTCCGGGGCGTCCGCAGTCTCGGCGTCCGTGAGGTCCGTAGCCTCGGCGGCCTTGGTGGTCTTCGTGGCCTCGGCGGCCTTGGTGGCCCCCGTAGCCTCGGCGACCTCGGTGGCCCCCGTGGCCTCGGCGATCTCGGTGGGCTCCGAGGTCTCGGTGTTCCCCGCCACCTCCGTGCCCCGCACGTCCACCCGCAGTGAGATCCGTACGCCCGCGTCATGCCCCGCGGCGACATCCGCGGCCCAGGCGCGCTGTTCGGGGATCTGCTGCGGTGCCGGCGCCGCGAAGGCCGGCGCGCCGGTGACCAGCGCCGCGCCGGGGGAGCGCGGCAGCCCGTCCGCCACCGCGTCGAGGAAGGACCGGAGCTGCCGCTCGGGGTCCGGCAGCGCCGGCGGTGCGGAATCCGGCAGCGGGACGGCGTGCGCGTACGGCGGCATGGCGGCGGCGAGATCGCGCAGCCGCTCGATGTCCACCGGATCGAGCGGACCCAGCCGCCAGGCGTCATACCCGTCGGGACTCACCCCCGGCAGCAGCCGGCCGCGGGCCGCGAACTGCAGCGCCAGCACGGCCGCGGCCCCCCAGAAGGCGGCGGCCGGATGGGTGCCCCGTGCGGCCCGCGCGCGGGTGAGCACCGGCACCGCCTCGGCAACCGTCAGGACGAGCGCCGGGACCTCGCACAGGGGAACCCCACCGTCCTCGTCCGGCAGGACCACCTCCAGCCGCTCTGCCGCCCAGCCCTCCCCGTCCGTCGCACCGCCGTCCTCGTCCGCCGCCCCGCCTTCTCCGTCCGTCGCACCGGCCGGGCTACGTGCCTCTTCAATGGGCGCGCCATCGGGGCGCCAGAACGCCACCCGCCCGGCACGCGGCGGATCCGACGGCAGGAAAACCGCTGCACAGCGGGACAGAGCGGAGAGCCGAGCGGGCGTGACCGCCGGGGGTGGTGTCACCGGACAGAACTCCTCAAGTTTGACTACTGGCGCCTGAAGCGCCCGAGAGTACAGGACCGGGCGCGAATACATGGAACCTGTTACGCGAAAACGGCGTTCAATGGAGTACACAGAGCGCGGCGTACGCCGCGGAAGGGGCGTGAAGGATGTCCACACAGGCGAAGGTCGCGGTCGGCGGCGTGGCGGTGGGAGTGATCCTGCTGTGGCTGCTGCCCTTCTGGGCGGCCCTCTTGGTCATGGTCGGGGTCCCGGCCGTCGCGTATCTGACGCTCGACTCCTCCCAACGACGCCGGCTCCGCCGCGTCAGCCGCAAACAGATCGGCCGCTGACCGAGCCCGAGCGCCCTCCCGCGCCACGCCGCGCCGTCCGCCCGGCGCCCGTCCAGCACCTGTCCGGCATCCTCGCCCGGCCTGAGCCTTGTCGGCTTGGGCCTTGCCTGGCTTGCGCCTCGGACGGTTCCGCCCTTCGTCCCCGGTGTCCCGCCCGCGCCCTGCCCGTTCCCGCGCGAACAGCCCACCGAAGCAGCCTGCCGAAGCAGTCCGCCGAAATCAGTCCGCTTCAGACCGGCCGTGCCGCCAACTCGTCGAGCGACGAGAGCAGCGCGGGAAGCGCAGGCCCGCGCCCCACCGGATGCACCTCACCCGGTTCGTCGTCCAGCAGCACGAACGCAATGTCATCGGTACGCGCGACCATGCTCCAGCCGGGACCGTCGACCCGCAGGGTGCGCGCCTCACCGGCCGCGAACGACGACCGCACCCGCCCGGGCGGCGGCGGCTCGCTCACATAACCGTGCGCCTCCTCCAGCACCCTCCGCACCCCCTTGTGCGCATGATCCCCCGGCTCGGCAAAGGTGTCCTCGTCATCCACCTGCTCGCGCCACGCCGCCCACTGCATGGCGATCTCGTCCGCGCCGAGCCGCCGTTGCGCAGGCCCCCACTCCTCGGCGTCCGGCGGCGCGAGCGGCGCCGGGTCGCCTTCCTGCGGCTCCGGATCGTGCGGCTGCGGCACACCCGGCGCCGCCACCGCGAGCGAGAGCGGCCAGCCGGGAAGCGCTCCGACGATGCTGTGCTCCCCGGGGGAGAGGTCGTACTCCATCCCGCAGTCCCAGGCCGCGATCGCACAGGCCACCAGCGACACGTCCTCCGTCGCCACGGTCCAGCGCGCGCCGTCACTGTCCTGACCGAGGACCAGCCCGTAGCCCTCCGCGTACGGTTCGAGGCCGAGGCCCGCACACACCTCGGGGTAGTCGTCGCCGAGCACGCTCGGGAACTGCGCGGGCGTCAGCAGCACCGCCGTCAGCACGAACAACTGGTCGTTGTCGGCGCTCTCGGTCGTGGGCACGCGAGCCTCCCCATCCAATCCATCGCGGAGTATGTCGGCGCACCCTAATTGGCTCGGTACGGGCTTGTCACCAGCCATACGCTGCGCAGATGTGTTTTTACAGCAGCCGGATGCACTTCGTGTGCCTGGGCTGCCGGGCCGCGTGGAAGAAGACGGCAACCTCACGGGGGCCGGGCCGCTGCCCGCAGTGCCGCGCCGAGCTTGATCGACGCGGGCGCCGACCTCGCCGTCCCCAGGCGGCGCGACGCAGCAGGCCGGCGCGCCCTGGAGGCCGTCCTGCGTGCGGGACTGGCCTTCCACGGCGGCTGCTGCGGTACGGGACCCGGCTACCGCCCGCGCACCCCGCGCGAGGTCCGGGAGCGGCTGGCGCTCGCCGGCCGCACCGGGATGCCGCTCACGAAGGCCCTGGCCGTGGCGGATCCCACGCGCATGCCCTTCAACGACCGCCCACGCCCCTGAAATTGGCCGTCGGAAAAGTCAGCGAACGTCGGCGGACGAAGGGGCGGCTGCCGCCAAGTGCGGGGCTATGGCGCTATGTCGTCTGCACGTTGTCCTCCGCACGTCCGTGGAGACGCCCAAGCGGTGGCGCGACGCCTACGGCTGGCGCCGTTCACCGGGTACCCCGCCCCTTGGGCAGGCAGCCCCGGCCAGGGCCTCTGGTCAGACCCCGCCCGGATGGCCCGCTACGCCCGGCGTACCGCCAGCGCCAGGTAGCGGGAGTCGCGGTCCTCGTACCGGATCAGGTCCCAGCCGCACGCCGCCAGGAGGGGCCGCAGATTCGGCTCGGCACGCAGGTCGTCGGGGGTGATCGGGCGGCCCTTGCGGGCGGCGAGGGCCGCCCGCCCGATGGGGTGGAAGAGCGCCAGCCGGCCACCGGGACGTACGGTCCTGGCGAGTTCGGTGAGGCCGCCCGCCGAGTCCGGCAGATGGGAGATGAGCCCGGCGGCGAAGACCGCGTCCAGCGCGGCGTCGGGCAGCGGCAGCCGGGTCACGTCGGCGAGCAGCAGCGCCGCGTAGCGGTCGCGCCCGGCCCGTACGGCGGCCTGCAGCATCTCGGGCGTGAGATCGGCGCCCAGCACCGTCCCGCGCGCTCCCACGGCTCCCCGGAGCGCGGACAGCGCGCGCCCCGTGCCGCAGCCGGCGTCCAGCACCCGGTCGCCCTCCCGGAGGCCCAGTTCGGCGGTGCCCGCCGCATAGGCGGGACCGTCGCCGGGGAACTTCGCATCCCAGCCGGCGGCGCGTGGCGCGAAGAACGCCCGGACCTCGTGCGGGCGGTCGGCGTGGTGGTCGCCGTGCTGGCCGGTCATCGGGCTCCTCCGGGGGCGGAACGGTCAGGGGGAGGGAGACGGTACAGGTAGGTCGTCGGGGCGCCCGTCCTCCGACCCGCTCCCGGACGTGACCCGCTCGGCCTCCCGCTTGCCCGGTGGTGCCCCACAGGGGTCCAACTACCATGAAGGGGACGGTTGATGAGTTTCTTGATCCGAAGACGTGGCGGCTTTGGCGAATCCGGGGAAATCCCCCTCAGCGGGGGGTACGGTCCACGCCATGGATTTCGGACGGCCCTCCGCCGCCGAAGGCTCCCTTCGTCGAGCCGTGGATCCGTACACCCCGTGACGCGCAGGACCCTGCATCCTGGAGGAGACGGCAGATGAACGCCGCACAAGGGGCCCCGGAGGGCGCAGCCCCGGGCCCCGACGCCGAGTTGACCCTGAAGATCTTAGTCGCGGGCGGCTTCGGCGTCGGCAAGACAACCCTGGTGGGCTCGGTCAGCGAGATCCACCCGCTGCGCACGGAGGAACGGCTCAGCGAGGCGGGCGAGACGGTGGACGACACCGGGGGAGTGGACGCCAAGGGCACCACCACGGTGGCGATGGACTTCGGCCGCATCACCATCAGGCAGGGACTGTCCCTCTACCTCTTCGGCACCCCCGGACAGGACCGCTTCTGGTTCCTGTGGGACGACCTCTCGGAGGGTGCGCTGGGCGCCGTGGTGCTGGCCGATACCCGGCGGCTGCAGGACTGTTTTCCGGCCGTCGACTACTTCGAGCGCCGGGCGATCCCGTTCCTGGTGGCCGTCAACTGCTTTGCGGAGGCCCGGTCCTACGGGGCCGACGAGGTCTCCCGCGCACTGGACCTGGACCGTGGTACCCCGGTGGTGCTCTGTGATGCGAGGGACCGGGACTCCGGCAAGGAAGTGCTGGTCCGGCTCGTCGAGCACGCGGGGCGGCGGCACTCCGCACGGGTGCTGGACTCGGTGGGCTGAACTGGCGGGCGGAGGTGGCGCGGACGCCGGACGGCGCGCGCCACGCACCCGTGCCCCTCAGCTCGCGACACCCGCGAGGGCGACGGCCTTGTCGATCCTGACCCGGACCACCACCTCGCCCGGAACGCCGTTGCGGGCGCCGTACTCCTGCGCACGGTCCTCGCCCATGTAGCGGGCCGCGATCCGGGTCGCCCAGTGACGGACGTCCGTCAGATCGTCGCTGATCTCCGCTGTTCCCTGCACGGACACGAAAGCGAACGGTGGCCGATCGTCGTCGACGCACAGTGCCACCCTGCCGTCCCGGGCGAGATTGCGTCCCTTGACCGTGTCCGCGCCGGTGTTGAACACCAGCTCGTCACCGTCCAGGAGGAACCACACCGGTGCGAGGTGCGGGCTGCCGTCGGCCCGTACGGTCGCCAGCTTCCCGGTACGCGTGCCCTCGGAAAGGAACCTCTGCCACTCATCCTTCGTCATCTTGTGTGCCATGCCGACATCCTCAGCCATGCGGCCCGCACACGCACCGTGTGGCACGCCGGACCGCGGGGCCGCTTGCCGAGACGGCGGAGGTGGGACAGGCTGGCACGGCAGTTCGCGGACCGCGGGCTGCCGTCCGGCCAGGGATGCGGACGGAGACACGGGGAGGAAGCAGCAATGGCATTGAGCAGCGGACTCGACTGGCTGCTGGACGATCTGACCAAGCGGGTGCAGAAGGTACGGCACGTGTTGGTGCTCTCCAACGACGGGCTGGTGACCGGGGCGAGCGAGCGACTGGAGCGGGAGGACGCCGAACATCTCGCGGCGGTCGCCTCGGGACTGCACAGCCTCGCGAAGGGCTCGGGGCTGCACTTCGGAATCGGCCGGGTGCGTCAGACCATGGTCGAATTCGACGACGGAGTGCTGTTCGTGACGGCCGCGGGAGACGGCAGCTGTCTGTGCGTGCTGGCGGGCGCCGACGCCGACATGGGGCAGATCGCCTACGAAATGACGCTGTTGGTCAATCGCGTCGGGGAGCATCTGGCCGTCGCGGCCCGCCAGCCGGAAAGTTATCCACAGGTCTGAGGCGGGGGTTGACCCGCTGTCGCCGCCTGCGGCTATCGTCGTCACTGTCAGTGATCGAACGAGGTGCGGGGGAAGCGACATGACAGTGGTGTGCGACGGGCAGCAGACGCTCACGACGGGGCGGGCGGCCCGCGAACTGGAGCTGCGGACAGGCGAGTTGGAGCTCGCCACCCAGCTCGGCGAAGTACGGACGGCCGCGGCCGGGGCCGACGGTCGGCCGGCCGGAGCCGGAGCGCTCGGCCGGCGCCGGGTTCCGGCGGAGGAGATCGCCCGGCTACAGGCCGAGCCGGGCTTCCCGGACGCGCTCCGCGAGCGGATCCGCGCAGTCAGCACGACCGAGGCCGCCGCTCTCATGGGCATCGGGCCCGGCCGGGCGGTCCGCCTGACCCGGGCGGGCTGTCTGGGCCCCGTCCGGTTCTATGTGAACCGCTTCGGCGCGGTGGTCTGGCTCTATCTCGCGGCCGAGGTGGCCGACTTCGCCGACCGTGAACCCGACCTGATGCGGGGCAACACCCCGGCGGCGATGCGGGTGATGCTCGACAGCGGACAGGACTGGCGGGCCCGCCAGTGGCGCAGCCGGCGGATCGCCCAGCTCATGGGGCAGACCGACGATCCCTGGGAAGCGGCCGCGGTGATCGCCGCCGTGCTGCCGCCGGAGGAACTGGCCTCGGTGGCCGAGAACCCGCTGGAGCGGTCCCTGCTGCGCCGGCTCAGGCCCACCCTGGCCTCCGTGATCACGGTGACCCCGGCCGCCAGGGAATCCTTCGAACGCGTCCTGACGGCGGATGAGTTCGACGAAGTCCTGTGGTACCGCGTCCATCTCTCCCGCTGCCTGGAAAGGGCCCGCAGGGAAGACCCGGGCCGCCCGCGGACACCGGTCGCCGTACCCTCCGCCGTCGCCCGCCCGGGTCAGTCCCCGAGCTTTCTGAACAGCCCTTCCTGGGATGGTCGGACACTTCCTGCAGTGCCCTGAACAACCCGTTCCGGGATTAGACAGGACGAAACAATCCCTCCTGGACGACCGAGACCAGCAGTCTGCCCTCGCGGTCGTAGATCCGTCCGCGGGCCAGGCCGCGGCCGCCGGTGGCGATGGGCGACTCCTGGTCGTAGAGGAACCACTCGTCCGCGCGGAACGGACGGTGGAACCACATCGCGTGGTCGAGCGAGGCCATATCGAACCCGCGCGGGCCCCAGAGGGGTTCGACGGGGATGCGGACGGCGTCGAGCAGTGTCATATCGCTGGCGTAGGTCAGCGCGCAGGTGTGCACGAGCGGGTCGTCGCCCAGCGGACCCACCGCGCGCATCCACACCGCGCTGCGGGGTTCCGCGCCCTCGATCTCCTCCGGGGTCCAGCGCAGCCGGTCGGCATACCGGATCTCGAAGGGCATCCGGCGGGCCATCCGCTCCAGCGACTCGGGCAGGCTGCGCAGGCGCTCGCGGACCTCTTCCGCGACCGTCGGCAGCTCCTCAGGGTCGGGAACCACCCGACGCAGCGGCAACTGGTGATCGAAGCCGGGTTCCGGCTTGTGGAAGGAGGCGGTCAGATTGAAGATCGTGCGTCCCTGCTGGACGGCGACGACCCGGCGGGTGGTGAAGGACCGCCCGTCGCGGACCCGCTCGACCAGGTACACGATCGGCACCCCGGGCCGGCCCGGGCGCAGGAAGTACGCATGGAGCGAGTGGACCGGGCGGTCCCCTTCCGTGGTCCGCCCGGCAGCCACCAGCGCCTGGCCCGCGACCTGCCCGCCGAAGACCCGCTGCAACGATTCCTGCGGGCTGCGGCCCCGGAAGATGTTCACCTCGATCTGCTCCAGGTCCAGCAGATCGACCAGCTTTTCGGCGGGATTGGTCATGACCGGTGGCCCTCCGTCAGATCCTTCGGCGGCCTCGGTCGAAGCCGTCGCCTCACAACTGACCCACATCCGTGACCCGCACCACCGCGCGCCCCTCCTCGTCGGAGGCGGCCAGGTCCACCTCCGCGGAGATGCCCCAGTCGTGATCACCGTTCGGGTCGGCGAAAGTCTGCCGCACCTTCCACAGTCCGTGCTCGGCATCCTCCTGAATCTGCAGCAGCTTCGGGCCGCGCGCGTCCGGGCCGGTGCCCAGCTCGTCGTATTCGTCCCAGTAGGCGTCCATCGCCTCGCCCCAGGCGTCCACGTCCCAGCCGGAATCGGCGTCCATCTCGCCGAGCTCCTCGACCTTGTCCAGCGCCGCCAGCTCCACCCGCCGGAACATCGCATTGCGCACCAGCACCCGGAACGCCCGCGCGTTGGACGTGACCGGCCGGACCTGATCCGCCCGCTCCGCGGCCTGCTCGGCCGTCTCCACCTCCGGGTTGGCGAGCTGTTCCCACTCGTCCAGCAGACTGGAGTCGACCTGCCGCACCATCTCGCCCAGCCAGGCGATGATGTCCTCGAAGTCCTCGGACTTCAGATCGTCCGGGACGGTGTGGTCCAGCGCCTTGTACGCACTCGCCAGGTAGCGCAGCACGATTCCCTCGGTGCGGGCCAGCTCGTAGAAGGACGTGAACTCCGTGAAGGTCATGGCGCGTTCGTACATATCGCGGATGACCGACTTCGGCGACAGCGGATGGTCGCCGACCCACGGGTGGCTCTTGCGGTACAGGCCGTAGGCGTGGAAGAGCAGTTCCTCCAGCGGCTTGGGGTACTCGACGTCCATGAGCCGTTCCATACGGTCTTCGTACTCGACGCCGTCGGCCTTCATCTGGGCGACCGCCTCGCCCCGGGCCTTGTTCTGCTGCGCGGCCAGGATCTGGCGCGGATCGTCCAGTGTGGACTCCACGACCGAGACCATGTCCAGCGCGTAGGACGGCGACTCCGGGTCGAGCAGGTCGAAGGCGGCCAGCGCGAACGTCGACAGCGGCTGATTGAGCGCGAAGTCCTGCTGAAGATCCACGGTCAGCCGGACGATCCGGCCCTCGGCGTCCGGCTCCGGCAGCCGCTCCACGATCCCGCCGTCCAGCAGCGAGCGGTAGATCGCGATGGCCCGCCGGATGTGCCGGAGCTGATTCCGGCGCGGCTCATGGTTGTCCTCGAGCAGCTTGCGCATCGCCTCGAACGCATTGCCCGGCCGGGCGATCACGGACAGCAGCATCGCGTGGGTCACCCGGAAGCGGGAGTTCAGCGGCTCCGGGTCGGACGCGATCAGCTTCTCGAAGGTGTTCTCACCCCAGTTGACGAAGCCCTCCGGTGCCTTCTTGCGCACCACCTTCCGGCGCTTCTTGGGGTCATCGCCCGCCTTGGCCAGCGCCTTCTCGTTCTCCACGACATGCTCGGGGGCCTGTGCGACCACAAAGCCCGCGGTGTCGAAGCCGGCCCGTCCTGCGCGACCCGCGATCTGGTGGAACTCCCGTGCCCGCAGCGTCCGCACCCGCGACCCGTCGTACTTGGTCAGCGCGGTGAACAAAACCGTACGAATAGGGACATTGACCCCCACGCCGAGGGTGTCCGTGCCGCAGATGACCTTCAGCAGGCCTGCCTGTGCCAGCTTCTCGACGAGCCTGCGGTACTTCGGCAGCATCCCGGCGTGGTGCACGCCGATGCCATGGCGGACATACCGCGACAGATTCCGGCCGAACTTGGTGGTGAACCGGAAATTCCCGATGAGCTCCGCGATCTGGTCCTTCTCGGCACGCGTGCACATATTGATGCTCATCAGCGCCTGCGCCCGTTCGACGGCGGCGGCCTGGGTGAAGTGCACGATATACACGGGCGCCTGGCGGGTTTCCAGCAGCTCGGTGAGGGTTTCCGTCATCGCCGTCGTGCGGTATTCGTACGACAGCGGCACCGGCCGCGTCGCCGAGCGCACCACCGACGTGGGCTTCCCCGTGCGCCGGGTCAGGTCCCCCTCGAAGCGCGACATATCGCCGAGCGTGGCCGACATCAGGATGAACTGCGCCTGCGGAAGTTCCAGCAGCGGAATCTGCCAGGCCCAACCACGGTCCGGTTCGGCATAGAAATGGAACTCGTCCATCACGACCTGGCCGATGTCGGCGTCCTTCCCGTCCCGCAGCGCTATCGAGGCAAGGACCTCGGCAGTGCAGCAGATGACCGGGGCATCGGCATTGACCGAGGCGTCACCGGTGAGCATGCCGACGTTCTCGGTGCCGAACATCTTGCACAGGTCGAAGAACTTCTCCGAGACCAGCGCCTTGATGGGGGCGGTGTAGAAGGTGACCTGATCATTGGCGAGCGCGGTGAAGTGCGCGCCGGCCGCCACCAGGCTCTTACCGGAACCGGTCGGGGTGGACAGGATGACGTTCGCCCCGGAGACCACCTCGATCAGCGCCTCCTCCTGGGCAGGGTAGAGCGAAATGCCCTGCTGCTCGGCCCAGCCCGAAAAGGCTTCGAAGAGGGCATCGGGGTCGGCGTCGTTCGGGAGATGATCGATGAGGGTCACGCCCCCATACTGCCTGTCTTCGGCCCGGATCAGGGAACCGGCGACCCGGAGGGAGCCCGGTTCAAGATCGACGAGGCCTGTGGCCGCCCGCCCGGAAGGCCCCCGGACCCTGCCCTCCCGGCCCCGGCGCCGGCTCGGGACGCCGTTCCGGCGCCCCCGGCCTGCGGAAATACGCCCCGTCGTGGCGCAAACGGGAGGGGAGAGAGGCGCCGCCCCATTACCCTCCGTACAGAGTTGAGGTCACACGGTTGCCGCCGGCATCACCCTCTGCGCCGACGCCCGGAGGGTGCGTGGCGCAGATCACGCGTGGGGCGTAGGGGCGGACGCTTCGGACCGTTCCGGTCCTCGCCGGTCGCCCGGTCGCCCGGTCGCCCGGTCGCCCGGTCGCCCGGTCGCCGGCCACTCACCACCGGCCACCCACCACCGACCAGCCCATCACCGACTTGCGACGACCGATCGTCGACGACCCACCACCGACCAGCCCATCACCGACTTGCGACGACCGATCGTCGACGACCCACCTCCGATCGCCGATCGTCGTGGGGGAGGAGGCGCGTGAGATGGCCTCCCTAGTTAGGGGCCAGGCGGGAGGGCCATCCCAACGGCATTCACCGTCCGAGCAGTTGGCGTCGCCTGCAGGGCGCGCCCCGATGGCATCATCCGGGACGACAGACAGGAAGGGGCGCGGGACGAGCAGTGGACCCTGGGCGGTGCCCATGGCCGCCGCCTGTCCGTCAGCCGGTCCTGCGGACGCTGCGCCCGTGCGGGGCGTGTGCCCATGTGCCCATGTGTCCGTGCGCTCGTGTGCCTGTGCGGGCGTGGCCTCACCCCCTCCTCGTAGGGAGATCATCTGACGCTACGCTGAGTCGCCGACCGGGCGTCAGGGGCGCGGCTCAGCAGTACGAGAGGCACACCGTCCGCGCCGGAGCACGAGCGCAAGAGAACCAAGAGAACAAGGGGTGGGAACAACCATGATGGGACCGGCGCACTCACTGTCCGGGGCCGCGGCCTGGCTGGGGGCGGGTGCGGCGGCCGCTGCCGCCGGACATCCCATGCCCTGGCCGGTGCTCGTCTGCGGAGCTCTGATCTGTGCCGGTGCGGCACTCGCCCCGGACCTCGACCACAAGTCCGCGACCATCTCGCGGGCCTTCGGGCCGCTCTCGCGGTGGCTGTGCGAACTGGTCGACGCGATCTCGCACGCGGTCTACAAGGCGACCAAGATGCGCGGTGACTCGAACCGCAACGGAGGCCACCGCACGCTCACCCACACCTGGGTGTGGGCCGTGCTGGTCGGCGCCGGGATGTCGCTGCTGGCGATGCAGGGCGGTCGCTGGGCCGTCCTCGGCATCCTCTTCGTCCATATGGTGCTCGCCATCGAGGGGCTGTTGTGGCGGGCGGCGCGGGTCTCCAGCGATGTGCTGGTGTGGCTGCTGGGCGCCGCCTCGGCCTGGATCCTGGCCGGCATTCTCGACCAGCCGGGCAACGGCGCGAGCTGGCTGTTCAGCGAGCCGGGGCAGCAGTACCTCTGGCTGGGGCTCCCGGTCGTACTCGGAGCGCTCGTCCACGACATCGGCGATGCCCTGACCGTCTCGGGCTGCCCCGTCCTGTGGCCCATCCCGATCGGCCGCAAGCGCTGGTACCCGGTGGGCCCGCCCAAGGGCATGCGCTTCAAGGCCGGCAGCTGGGTGGAGCTGAAGATACTGATGCCGGTGTTCATGCTGCTGGGCGGCGTCGGCGGGCTGAGCGCGCTCGGCTATCTCTGACGTGTATCTCTGACGTGCGCGACCCGGTCACCGAAGGCTGATGCGGAGGCATGGGGGAGGTCCTGCGTCCTTCCCGCGAGCCTCACGAAGCGGGCGCGCTCGTGGGCTCTGACCCGCGGGGTCGGCACGGAGCCTGCAGACCGTCGCTGTCGGTGGAATGTCGGTGCGTTGTAGGCCCAGCGGCACAGAATTGCCCGCATGGCTGAACTTGTCACCACCTCCACTGACGGCACGCCCGTCACTGCTCTCGATCACGGCAGAGGGCCGACGCTGCTCCTCGTACACGGGGGCGGTGGGGACGCCACGTCCTGGGACGGCGTCATGCGGTCGCTGGTCGACGACTTCCGGGTGGTCAGGATGACCCGGCGCGTCTATGCCCCGGGGGCGAGTATCCCGCCGATGCACTCCATGGCTGTCGAGGCGGCGGACGTGCTGGCAATCGCCGGACTCCTCGACCGGCCTGTGCTCGTGGTCGGTCACTCCTCGGGTGCGGTGGCCGTGTTGGAAGCCGCCTTGTCGGCGCCCGGGATGTTCGCAGGCTTGTTCCTCTACGAGCCGCCGATGCCCACCAGCTCGCTGGTCGGAGCGGAGGCGGCCCGGCGCGCCCGCGAGGCCCTCGCCGCAGGGGATCCGGGTGAGGCGATGCGGATCCACCTGCGGGACATCGTCCAACTCCCCGCGGAACTGGTCGACACCCTGGTCGTGGATCCGACGGGGCTGGCTGTGTTCGCTTCGAAGGCGGCGGGGCAGGTCGCCGATGTCGATGCGCTCGATGCGCTCGGGGTCGGCATCGACCGCTTCAGGCGGCTCGATGTGCCGACCACCCTGGTCGAGGGCGACATGAGCCCGGCGCACCTGCGGGAGCGACTGGCCGACTTGGCGGTCACCCTGCCCACGGCCCAGGTCCGCACCCTCGCGGGCCAGGGGCATGCGGCTCACCTCACAGCCCCTGAGGTACTGGCGGACGCGATCCGGGAGGCGGCCGAGCGGGTGTTCAGCTGACTTCTCGCCGGGGCTGAGGGGTGTGCCGAGGTGGTGTGCCCAACGGGCCGCAGTCCGTCCGGTGAAGGCCGGATGCCGCCGGCTCAAGCAGGTGACCGGGAACGTTTCCGGGTTCCCCTCAGCGGTTTCGTGGTGTGCGGACGGACGCGGTGCTTGCTTGCCCGGCCGCGCGCGTCCTGCCGCGAGATGGCGGGAACGGGTCTGATCGATGGGGAGGGTAGGCGTGTTCACATCGCGCGAACGCAGTGCAGCGCTGACGGAGTGGCAAGGGGAGGGCGTGGTCAAGGCGGTGGCTCTGCTGCTGCCCGGTGGGTTCGTCCGCAGTCGGCGGGGGCCGCTGAAGATCGCTGAGGTGGGACTGCAGGACCTGGTGGCCGAACTCACGGAGCGGGGACGCTCCGACGGCATCGCCGTGCACCTGCTCCACTACCGCTATCGGGGCTGGAACGGTGATGCCGCAGACACGGCCGTCGACACCCGCTGGGCGCTGGACGAGATCAGCCGTCGCTACGGCGACGTCCCCGTCGTACTGATCGGCAACTCGCTCGGTGGTCGCGCTGCCTTCTGGACTGCCGGCCACCCCTCCGTGGTGGGTGTGGCCGGTATCGCCCCCTGGCTGCCGGGCGGCGACCCGGTGGAGCATCTGGCGGGCCGCCGGGTGCTGATCATCCACGGTGAGCGGGACCGCAGTGCGGCGAGCGCCGCCCGATCGTTGGAGTACGCCAGGCGGGCCCGCGAAGTGGTGCCGGACCTGGGCCGGTACGAGGTGCCCGACGGCCGTCACTACCTGATCAAACGGGCCGACGACGTCCGCGCCCTCACCACGGCCTTTGTGCTCGCCGTCCTTGGAGCGGGGCCGTCGCCCGCCCCCTCCGGCGACCTGCGTACCCCGCTGCCGTCCCGGGCCGGGAGCCTTTCCGGGCCCTGATCCCGCGCCGGCGACGTCCTCGCGGCGACCTCGCGGAGGCCGCGCGCGCTGCGGTCGGCTCCGTAACAGCCGTGCCGGGCTCCGCCCGTGCCCCGTATCAGCCGTGCCAGGACCGCCACAGCGCGGCGTACGCGCCACCGGCCGAGACCAGTTCGTCGTGGCTGCCGAGCTCGCTGATCCGGCCTTCCTCGACGACCGCGATCACATCGGCGTCATGGGCGGTGTGCAGCCGGTGCGCGATCGCCACGACCGTACGGCCCTCCAGCACCCTGCTCAGCGAGCGCTCCAGATGGCGGGCCGCCCGCGGGTCGAGCAGGGACGTCGCCTCGTCCAGCACCAGGGTGTGCGGATCGGCGAGCACCAGCCGGGCCAGTGCGATCTGCTGGGCCTGGGCGGGCGTCAGCGTGTGGCCGCCCGAGCCCACCCCGGTGTCCAGCCCCTTGTCCAGGGCCCGCGCCCAGTCGTCGGCGTCCACCGCGCCGAGCGCCGCCCATAGTTCGGCATCGGCCGCACCGCTGCGCGCCAGCAGGAGGTTGTCGCGGAGCGAGCCGACGAAGACATGGTGTTCCTGGTTGACCAGTGCCACCTGCTCGCGGATCCGCTCGGCCGGCAGCGCGGAGAGTTCGGCGCCGCCCAGCGTGACGCTGCCCACCCGGGGGCCGTAGATGCCCGCCAGGAGCCGGCCCAGTGTCGACTTGCCGGCGCCGGAGGGCCCGACCAGCGCCAGCCGGGTCCCCGGACGGACCCGCAACGACACCTCCCGGAGCACATCGACGCCCGCACGGTAGCCGAAGCTGACCCCGTCGGCGCGGACCTCCCGGCCGTCCGGGAACCGCTCCGCAGCGGTGTCCTCCGGCTCGATCTCCCGGACGCCGACGAGCCGGGCGATGGACACCTGGGCCACCTGCAGCTCGTCGTACCAGCGCAGGACCATGCCGACCGGCTCGATCATCATCTGCGCCAGCAGTGCCCCGGTCGTCAGCTGCCCCGGAGTGATCCATCCCTGGATGACGAAGGCTCCGCCGAGCAGCAACACCGAGCCCAGGAGCAGCACATGGGTCAGATCGACGACGGGGAAGAGCACCGAGCGCAGATAGAGCGTGTAGCGCTCCCACTGGGTCCACGATCGGATCCGGTCCTCCGACAGGGCGATCCGGCGGGCGCCCAGCCGGTGAGCCTCGACCGTACGCCCCGCGTCCACGGACTCGGTGAGCACCGCGGACACCGCCGCGTAACCGGCCGCCTCGGAGCGGTAGGCGCTCGGTGCCCGTTTGAAGTACCAGCGGCAGCCGACGACCAGTAGTGGCAGGGCGATGAGTACGGACAGCGCGAGCGGCGGTGCGGTCACCGTCAGCCCGCCGAGCAGCAGCGCCACCCACACCACGCCGATGGACAGCTGCGGAACGGCCTCGCGCATCGCGCTGGAGAGCCGGTCGATATCGGTGGTGATCCGCGACAGCAGGTCGCCGGTGCCGGCCCGCTCCAGAACGCCCGGCGGCAGCGCCACGGACCGTACGAGGAAGTCCTCGCGCAGATCCGCGAGCATCTGCTCACCGAGCATCGCTCCCCGCAGCCGGACCATGCGGACGAACACCGTCTGGGCGGCCAGCGCCACGGCGAACAGCCCGATGGTGCGCTCCAGCGGGAGGTCACGGGCCCCCGCGGACAGCTTCTCGACGACTCCGCCGAGCAGATACGGGCCGGCCATGGAGGCGATCACCGCGGCCGCGTTCACGGCGACCAGCAGGGTGAACGCCCTGCGGTGACGGCGGATCAGGCCGCCGACATAGCTGCGCACCGTGGCCGGCGAGCCGACCGGAAGGGTGGTGAGGGTCTGCGGGGCGTCCGGATCGTGCTCCGGCGGCGCCAGGCCGATCATGCGGTCTCCTCGATCGGGGCGGTCGGCATGGCCGGCTCGGGGTCCGGTTCGCGGGTGACGATCGCGCGGTAGTCGGGGTGGCTGTGCAGCAGTTCGCGGTGGGTCGCCTCGGCGACGGCCTTCCCCTCCTGGAGGAACACCACCTGTTCGGCCCGGTCCAGCAGGAGCGTGCTGGAGGTGAGCACGACCGTCGTACGCCCCTTCCTGATCTCCCGCAGGCCCTCGGCGATCCGGGCCTCGGTGTGCGCGTCGACGGCGCTGGTCGGTTCGTCGAGCACCAGCACCTCCGGGTCGGCGACCAGCGACCTGGCGAGGGCGAGCCGCTGGCGCTGCCCGCCGGACAGCGAGCGGCCGCGCTCGGTGATGTGGGTGTGCATCGGGTCTCCCGAGTCGTCGGCGGACGCCTGCGCGAGCGCGGTCAGCACATCGCCGCACTGCGCAGCGGTCAGCGCCTCCTTCGCGCCCACCCGGCCGGATGCCGGTACGTCGAGCAGTTCGCCGAGCGTGCCCGAGAGCAGCATCGGGTCCTTGTCCTGGACGAGCACGGCACCACGGGCCGTGTCACGTGCCAGGTCGTCCAGCGGGGTGCCGCCGAGCACGACCGGGACCGGCACGGAGCGGTCTCCGCCGCCCTCGGCTGGCTGCGGCGGGTGTCCGCCGAGGCGTTCGGCGAGCCGGCCCGCGCTGTCGGGGTCGCCGCAGACCACCGCGGTCAGCCGGCCGGCCGCGGCGGTCAGGCCGCTGACCGGGTCGTGCAGATCGCCGGTGGGTGCCGCCTCGCGGCCCGTGTCCCGTCCGCCGGCCGGGCGGCTCTGTGCCAGTACGCGGGCCGTGCGCGTGGTGGACGGTTTGGCGAAGGAATAGGCCTGGGCGATCTCTTCGAAGTGTCTGAGGGGGAGGAGCAGGAAGGTGACCGCGCTGTAGACGGTGACGAGATCGCCGACGGCGAGGGTGCCGTCGAGGGCCAGCCGGGTGCCGTACCAGACCACCGCGATGAGCAGCAGGCCCGGCAGCAGTACCTGGATGGCCGAGATCAGCGACCACATCCGGGCGCTGCGGACGGCAGCCTGGCGCACTTCCTGGGAGGCGCTGCGGTAGCGGCCGAGGAAAAGCTCCTCGCCGCCGATGCCGCGCAGGACGCGCAGTCCGGCGACGGTGTCGGAGGCCAGCTCGGTGGCCTGGCCGGCCTTCTCGCGCTGTGCGTCGGCGCGCCGGGTGGCGTGCGGCAGCAACGGCAGTACGGCCAGGGCCATGACGGGCACGCCGACGGCTACCAGGACGCCGAGCTCCGGCCGGTAGAGGGCCAGGGCGACGGAGACGCCGATGGCGGCGACCGCGGCGGCAGCGAACCGGGAGAGCGCTTCGACGAACCAGCCGATCTTCTCCAGGTCGCCGGTGCTGACGGCGACGATCTCGCCGGCCGCGACCCGCCGCGTCATGGCCGATCCCAGTTCCGTGGTCTTGCGGGCGAGCAGTTGCTGCATCCGGGCGACGGCGGTGATCCAGTTGGTGACGGCCGCGCGGTGCAGCATCGTGCCACCGATCGCGATCAGGGCGCCCAGGGCCAGGATCAGGGAGCCGGCCAGGAGGAGCCGCCCGGCGTCGCGGTCCACCACGGCCTGGACGGCCATACCCACCGGCACCGGGGAGGCGGCGATGCCGCCGAAGTTCACCAGCCCCCAGGCGAGGGCCTTGAGCTGCCCGCCGAGCTGTTGTGCGCACAGCCAGCGGAGAAAGGCGCCGCCCGTACGGACGTCAGGGACGCCCGGGTCGGGATGCGGAAGGTCGCGAATGTGCATGATGTCCCAGGCGAAGTCGTGGTGGGTGGGCGGCAACAGGCCGTTGCGGCAGGCGAAATGCCCCTCTCGCCCGTCTCGTTTCCGGCGGAGGTCCTGGAAGACTGGCCCGCGACGTGGGCGGATTTCAAACGGTTTTTCCGCTGTGGCCATGCGATCCGGACAATCGTGCGGTGGCGGCCCGCGGGCGGCGTCGGGTGCCCGCCGGCTGCCAGGCCGACGGTGCGACCATGGGCGTCATGCGAACAGCGGGCAGTGCGATGCGGATGGCGGCGGTGGTTGCGGCGGGACTGGTCCTTCTGGCGGGCTGTGGCGGCGGTGCGACCGGCGGCAAGGACGGGGACGGCAAGGGCGAGGGCGCGGGTAAGGGGGAGCGCCCCGGCGGCCCGGCCCGGGGCGCGTCGGCCACCACCCACCTCAAGAACATCCCCGAGGTCGGCACTGCCCTGCGGTCGCGGATCCCGGCCGGCTCCCGGCAGGTCGTGGCGGTCTACGGCAAGGGCGTGAACTCCACCCAGGCCACGGTCGTCCTCTACGACAAGGGCACCAAGGGCTGGGACCGCAAGGGCAGTTGGACCGCCCACAACGGCCGGCGCGGCTGGACGGTGGACCACCACGAAGGGGACAAGCGCAGCCCCGTCGGGGTCTTCCCGCTCACCGATGCCGGCGGGGTGCTCCAGGACCCCGGCGCCAAGCTGCCCTATACGCACTCATCGGCGTTCACCCCGCCGTCGTACTGGTCCAGGAACACCCGGCACGACTTCGACTACGTCGTCGCGATCAACTACAACCGCGTGAAGGGAACCTCCCCGCTGGACCCGACCCGTCCGCAGGGCGAGTCCAAGGGCGGCGGGGTCTGGCTGCACCTGGACCACGGCAGTGGAACCTCCGCATGTGTCAGCGTCCCGAAGGCCGGGATGCAGGCATTGCTGCGCGCCCTCGATCCCGCGCGGCACCCCGTGGTGGTCATGGGGGACAGGGCGCACCTGGCGGGGTGAGCGCCCGGGGCGCGGTGCGCGTCCGAGGGGCGCGCGCCACCGGACCACCCGCGACACCGGAGGCCACGGGCCCGGCCGGCGCACCGCCGCCCGCCGGGCCCCGCACCGTTGCGGGCCTTACCCCTCCGGCTTGGACGAATCCATCCCCGGCCGCGCCTTCTTCCACAGCCCGCGGGTGAAGTCGGGGATCTCCTGCGGGGCGCCGTTCGCCTTGATCGAGAGGTCGCTCAGCGGCACCGGCGCGGTCCAGGTCGCCGCGTCATAGACATCGAAGTCCGGTACCAGGCCGAGCCGCATGCACTGCATCAGCCGGAAGACCAGCATGTAGTCCATGCCGCCGTGCCCGCCGGGCGGATTGGCGTGCTCCTTCCAGAGCCAGTGGTCCCACTCCGCGTACTTGGCGAAGTCGCCCCACTCGTCGTTGCTCTGGTCCGGCTCCAGGTAGATCCGCTCGGGGTAGTCCTCGAAGAGGCCCTTGGTGCCGCCGAGGCTGTTGATCCGGCTGTAGGGGTGCGGGGTGGAGACGTCGTGCTCCAGCCGGATCACCCGCCCCTTGGCGGTCTGGACGAGGCTGATCGTCCGGTCGCTCCCGATGTACGACTCCTTCCAGCTGGGGTCGTTCGCCGGCATGTGCTCCTTGCGGTACTTGGCGAGGCCGAGGGCGGGCGTGCCGATGCTGGAGATGCGCACGGCGCGGTCCCCGCGGTTGATGTCCATGTAGTTGGCGACCGGGCCGAAACCGTGGTTGGGGTAGAGGTCGCCGCGCAGCCGGGTGTGCCACAGCCGCCGCCACGGCCCCTCGTAGTACGTGGGGTCGAACATCAGGCCGCGCAGATCGTGGATGTACGCACCGGCGCCGTGCAGCAGATCGCCGAACAGGCCCGCATGGGCCATCCGCAGCACCCGCATCTCATTCCTGCCGTAGCAGCAGTTCTCCAGCTGCATACAGTGTCTGCGGGTGCGCTCGGAGAGGTGGACCAGTTCCCACAGCTGGTCCAGACGCAGCGCGAGGGGGCATTCCACGCCCACGTGCTTGCCGTTGAGCATCGCCGTCTTCGCCATCTCGAAGTGCCGGTCCCACGGCGTGGCCGCGTACACGAAGTCGATGTCGCCGCGCCGGCAGAGGTTTTCGAAGTCCTGGTCGCCGTTGGTGTAGACGGCGGGCGCCGGCTGTCCCGCAGCGGTGACCTTCTTGGCGGCCTTGGCGGTCTTGTCCTTCACCGGATCGCACAGGGCGACGACGCGGACGCCCGGCATCGCGAGAAAGAGGTCGATCATCGTGCCGCCGCGGTTGCCGAGTCCGATGATGCCGACGCGGACGGTGCTGCGCCGCTCGAACGGCACCCCGATCATGGTTCTGCCCTTGGCGTCGGGCGACGCGGCGGCGGCCGTGGCGGATTCGGCCGCCGCGGTCGTCGAGGGTGCGGCCGCCGCGGCCGGTCCGGACGGCAGGCCGCCGAGCCCGAGTCCGGCGCCCGCCGCACCGGCGGTCCACAGCACCGAACGGCGGCTCGGACCAGCCTCGTCGTGGTTGCCGTCGTGGTGGTGGTCGTGGTCGTGGTTCTGCGAGGGTGCCTCGTTCATCGGTCCTCCAGGGGAGCGGTGGTGTGCCGGGGCATACGTGAACCTCGGTCAGGACCCTGTCGGTCGGCGGCCTGAGGCACAAGAGGGCCGATTGGACTCTTGATGCGGCGCTCTTGGACTCTTTGCCGCAATACCGGACGGCTCATGGCAACACCGGAGATGCCGTCACCCGCACCTTTCGCAAGTCGCTGAAAAGTCTTGCGGAAAACCTTGACGTGTCCACAAGGCAAACGGCAGGCTCCGATGCGGACATCCCCCCATGGCGGCCCGGCGCGTGGCTGCACTCGCGGGCGCGGTGCGTCCTGCCGTGCCCCATGACCAAGGAGCCGCAAGATGCAGCAACGTTCCCGTGTGCTGGGCGGGGCGCTGGCCGGAGTGCTGGCCGCGGCCGGCCTCGCCACCTTCGCGCCGTGGTCCTCCCAGGCCGCCCCAGCCGGTGAAAAGACCGTCACCGCCACCCTGTTCGAGTGGAAGTACGCAGAGGTCGCCAAGGCCTGCCGCACGCAGCTGGGCCCGGCCGGCTACGGCTATGTCGAGGTCTCGCCCGCCTCGGAGCACATCCAGGGCGACCAGTGGTGGACCTCGTACCAGCCCGTCAGCTACAAGATCGCCGGACGGCTGGGCGACCGGAACGCGTTCGCCTCGATGGTCAGCGCCTGCCACGGCGCGGGCGTCAAGGTCATCGCCGACGCCGTCATCAACCACATGGCGGCAGGCGGCGGTACGGGCACCGGCGGCACCCGGTACAGCAAGTACCACTACCCGGGTTACTACCAGGACCAGGACTTCCACGGCTGCCGCAAGAGCATCTCCGACTACACCAACCGCGACGACGTCCAGAACTGCGAACTCGTCGGGCTCGCCGACCTCGACACCGGCAGCGACCACGTCCGCACCACCATCGCCAAGTACCTTGACGACCTGCGGTCGCTGGGCGTGGACGGCTTCCGGGTGGACGCCGCCAAGCACATCTCCGCCACCGACCTCGCCGCCGTCAAGGGCAAGATGCACGACCCCGGTTACTGGGTGCAGGAGGTCATCCACGGCGCCGGCGAGGCGGTGCAGCCCGAGGAGTACACCGGCATCGGCGATGTCGACGAGTTCCGCTACGGCACCCACCTCAAGAGTGCCTTCCAGAGCGGCAACCTTGCGCAACTGAAGTCCGTCGCCGACGGCAAGCTCGGCAGCGACAAGGCCCGCACCTTCGTCGACAACTGGGACACCGAGCGCAACGGCTCCACGCTGACCTACAAGGACGGCGCCGCCTACACCCTCGCCAACGTCTTCATGCTGGCCTCGCCGTACGGCTCACCGAACGTCTACTCCGGCTACGAGTGGACCGACAAGGACGCCGGACCGCCCAGCGGCAGCGGCGGCTGGACCAACGAACACGCCAAGCAGGCGATCACCGGGATGGTGGGCTTCCGCAACGCGGTGGGCTCGGCGGAGCTGACGGACTGGTGGGACAACGGGGGCAGCGCCCTCGCCTTCGGCCGGGGCGGCAAGGGATTCGTGGCCCTCAACAACGGCGACGCCGAGTTGCACCAGACCTTTGCGACCTCGCTGCCGGCCGGCACGTACTGCAATGTCGTCGCCGCGGCGCCGTCCTCCTGTGAAGGGCACACGGTCACCGTCGGGAACGACGGCAAGGCGCAGCTCTCGGTCCCGGCCAAGGGAGCGGTGGCGCTGCACGTCACCCGCTGAGGCGCGCCCCCGAAGGCAGCTCACGGGCGGGGCGGGTGGCCCGCTCCAGCGCCAGGAGGGCCGAGCAATAGCCTCGGCCCTCCGCTGCCTGGTCCATGCCGATCTCGCACATCCGGTTCGCCGACAGATACGCGTCGAAGTGCCGGGTGTTCACCTCGGCTGCTTCCTTCGCGGTGGCCGACTCCGTGAGCTCCTTGTGCAGCATCCCGCGGTCACCGGCGAAGGCGCAGCAGCCCGCGTCGTCCGGCACCACCACCTCCCGTGCACACGCCCCGGCGACCCGGCGCAGTTGCTCCTCGGCCCCCAAGTGCTGCAGGGAACAGGTGGGATGGAGCACCGCGGAGCCGACCGTGCGCAGGATGTCCAGCCGCGGCAGCAGCTCCTCGGCGGCCCAGACCACCGAGTCGACGACCGTCAGCCCGGCGTGCAGTGCGGCATTGTCCGGCGTCAGATACGGCACCACCTCACGGCCGAGGCCCAGGGTGCACGAGGACGCGTCCACCAGCAGCGGCAGCCTGCCGCCGGCCGTCCACCCCCAGGCCGCCTCGACGATGCGGTTGGCCATCAGCACGTTGCCGCGCCGGTACCCCTTGGAGTGCCAGATGGTGGCGCAGCAGGTCCCGGCCACGTCCGACGGGATCCACACCGGCCGGCCCGCCCGCTGCGACACCGCCACCACCGCCTCGGGCAACGACGGCCCCCGGTACTCCGCGGGCTCACCGAAGATCCGGTTCACACATGCCGGGTAGTAGACCGCCGCCGCCCCGGACCTCCGTGTCGCGGGCAGCGTACGGGCCGCCGCGCCGGGCATCCGCGGGAGCCATTCGGGCACCAGGTCGGGGCGTACGGCCCTGCGGGCGGCGCGGGTCAGCGACGCCGTCAGCCGGTCGCCGAGCCGGTCGGCGGCGGCCACCGCCAGCCGTGCCGCCCGCTCGGCGGCCTTGAAGTGGCGGGCGGACCGTGCGGCGACCCACTCCTCGCGCGGCGAGTGGCGCCGGTGCCGGAAGTCCCTCATCAGCGCGCCGGTGTCGATCCCCACCGGGCAGGCCGGCCGGCAGAGCGAGTCGCCGGCGCAGGTGTCCACCGCGTCATGGCCGTACGACTCCAGCAGCGCGGCGGTGACCGGTGAGCCCGGTGACTGCCGCGCCATCTCGCGCAGCAGCACGATCCGTTGGCGGGGCGTGGTGGTCAGATCCCCGCTGGGGCAGGCCGGCTCGCAAAAGCCGCACTCGATGCAGGGGTCGGCAGGGGCCTCGGTCTCCGGGATGGTCTTGAGCCCCCGCAGATGCGCCCGCGGATCGCGGTCGAGCAGGATGCGCGGAGCCAGAATGCCGTGCGGATCCACGGTCTCCTTGATCCGCCACATCAACTCCGTTGCCCGCGGCCCCCATTCGAGCTCCAGGAACGGTGCGATGTTCCGGCCGGTGGCATGCTCCGCCTTCAGCGATCCGTCGAAGCGCCGGACGGTCAGCCGGCAGAAGGCGTCCATGAAGGCGGCGTAGCGCGCCACGTCCGCCGGGTCCGCCGCGTCGAAGGCGAGCAGGAAGTGCAGATTGCCGTGTGCGGCATGGCCCGCGACCGCCGCCTCGAAGCCGTGCCGCGCCTGCAGTTCCCGCAGGGCCGTACAGGCCTCGGCGAGCCGGTCCGGCGGCACCGCGAAGTCCTCCGTGATCAGCGTCGTACCGGGCGGCCGGCTGCCGCCCACCGCGGTCACGAACGCCTTGCGGGCCTTCCAGTAGCCGCCGATGGCCGCCGGGTCCCGGGTGAAGGCGTTGGTGACGGACGCGACCGGAGCGATCAGCTCCAGCTCCGGCAGCACCTGGGCCGCGGCCCGTTCGTACGCCTCCCGGGCGGCCTCGTCGGGCGCCCGGAACTCCACCAGCAGCGCGGCGGTCTCCCGGGGCAGCGCCGCCCAGTCGGCCGGTACTCCGGCCACGCTCACCGAGGCGCGCAGGGTATTGACGTCCATCAGCTCCACGGCCCGCGCCCCCGCCTCGTTGAACCGCGGTACGGCCGCGGCCGCGGCACTCAGCGTCGGGAAGAACAGCAGCGCGCTGGACGTGTGCCGGTCCAACGGAAGGGTGCCGAAGACCGTCTCGGCGATGAAGCCGAGGGTGCCCTCGGAGCCGACCGTCAGGCCGCGCAGGATCTCCACCGGCGTCGCGCCGTCGAGAAAGGCGTCCAGACGGTAGCCGTTGGTGTTCTTGATCCGGTACTTGGCACGGATCCGGGCCACCAGCTCCCCGTCCGCCTCGATCTCCGCCTTGAGCGCCAGCAGGCCCGCGCACAGCGCCGGCTCGGCGTGCGCCAGTTCCGTGTCGGCGTCCGGCTGCGCGGTGTCCACGACCGTGCCCGACGGCAGGACGAGGGTGACCGAGGCCAGCGTCCGGTAGGAGTTACGGGTGGTGCCGGCCGTCATCCCGGAGGCGTTGTTGGCGACCACACCGCCCACCGTGCAGGCGACGGCACTGGCCGGATCGGGCCCGAGCAGCCGCCCGTAGCGGGCCAGGGTGGTGTTGGCGCGCAGCACGGTGGTGCCGGGCCGGATCCGGGCGCGGGCGCCGCCGTCGAGCACCTGGATCCCGCTCCAGTGCCGGCGCACGTCGACGAGGATGTCCTCGCCCTGCGCCTGGCCGTTGAGCGAGGTCCCGGCGGCCCGGAAGACGACGTTGCGGCCCTTGCCATGGGCGTAGGAGAACACCGCGGAGATGTCGTCAAGGTCCTCGGCCACCACCACGACCTGCGGGACGAAGCGGTACGGACTGGCGTCGGAGGCGTAGCGGACCAGGTCGGAGACCTTGTGGAGCACCTTGTCGGGGCCCAGGAGCGCGATCAGTTCGCTGCGCAGCGGCTCGGGGGTGCCCAGGGCCCGCCGGTCGGCCACCCGGTCGTGCGCGGGGCTGCCGGTCGCGGTGGGGCGCAGGGCCTGTGGGTCCGGTTCCAGCAGGGGCATGGCGGCACTCCTCCGGTTGACTCCGCGTCAGCTCAATGCGGTCGGTCCGGTCGATGCGGTCGGTCCGGTCGATGCGGCAGGTCCGGTCGATGCGGCCGGTCCGGATCGTCGACCAGGGTGGACAGCAGACCGCCGAGCACCTCGCGCTGATCGGCGGTCAGGGGGGCCAGGATCTCCTCCGCCGCGGCCCGCCGCGCGCTGCGCAACGCGCGCAGCGTGGAACGGCCGGTGTCGGTCAGCTCGATCCGTACCACGCGGCGGTTGGCCGGATCCGGTACCCGGCGCACCGCGCCATGCGCCTCCAGTGCGTCCACCAGGGTGGTCACCGCCCGGGGCACCACCTCCAGCCGTTCGGCGAGGTCGGCCATCCGCGGCGGGGTGTCGCGGTAGTGGTCGACGATCCGCAGCAGCCGGGACTGGGCGGGGGTGAAGACGAGGTCCAGGTGCTCCAGGTGGTGTTTCTGGGCGCGGTGCATCCGGCGGGTCAGCCGTACCAGTTGCTCGGCGAGGTTGGTGGTGCTGACCGTCGGCTCGGGGGAGGGCATGGCGCGAGGATAGCGGATGGCAGGACTTAATTCATTGTGAGCATAGGTAACAATGAGCTAAGCTCCACGATGCTCGTCCCGTATCCGGCCGTTCGAAATCCGGCCCGTCCGTAGTGCCGGTCCCGTCAGCGGCTCCTGCTCGTCCGTAGGCCCGGCCCCGACCGTGGCTCCGGCGCCGACCGTGGCTCCGGCCCCGTCCGAAGTTCCCGCCCGTCCGTAGTTCCGCCCCGTGAAATCCGCACCCCTCGAAGGAGCCCATGCGCAGCGACGAACCCCAGTGGACCCCACCGCCGAAGGACCCTGAAACGCCGGTCCAGCTGCGGCGGATCCTCGCGCTCTTCCGCCCCTACCGCGCCCGGCTGGCCCTCGTCGGCCTGCTCGTCGGCGCCTCCTCGCTGGTCTCGGTCGCCTCTCCCTTTCTCCTCCGCGAGATCCTGGACGTGGCGATACCCGGCCGGCGCACCGGCCTGTTGACCCTGCTCGCCCTCGGCATGATCGCCACCGCCGTCACCACCAGCGTCTTCGGCGTGCTGCAGACCCTGCTGTCCACCACCGTCGGCCAGCGCGTCATGCACGATCTGCGCACCGCCGTCTACGCCAAACTCCAGCAGATGCCGCTGGCCTTCTTCACCCGCACCCGCACCGGCGAGGTCCAGTCCCGGATCGCCAACGACATCGGCGGGATGCAGGCCACGGTCACCTCCACCGCCACCTCCCTGGTCTCCAACCTGACCTCCGTCATCGCCAGCGTGTGTGCGATGCTCGCCCTCGACTGGCGGCTGACCGTCGTCTCGCTGCTGCTGCTTCCGCTCTTCGTCTGGATCAGCCGCCGGGTCGGCAACGAACGCAAGAAGATCACCACCCGGCGGCAGAAGCAGATGGCCGCGATGTCCGCGATGGTCACCGAATCCCTCTCGGTCAGCGGCATTCTGCTCGGCCGCACGATGGGCCGCGCCGACTCCCTCACCAAGAACTTCGCCGATGAGTCCGAGCGCCTGGTCGACCTGGAGGTCCGCGCCAACATGGCCGGCCGCTGGCGGATGGCCACCATCGGGATCGTCATGGCCGCCATGCCCGCACTGATCTACTGGGCGGCGGGCCTGGTCCTCCAGCTCGGCGGCCCGGTCTTCTCCCTCGGCACCCTGGTCGCCTTCGTCTCGCTCCAGCAGGGCCTGCTGCGGCCGACCGTCTCGCTGCTGTCCACCGGCGTGCAGATGCAGACCTCGCTGGCGCTCTTCCAGCGCATCTTCGAGTACCTCGATCTGCCGGTCGCCATCACCGAGCCCGCCGAGCCGGTCCGCCTCCCGGCGCCCCGCGGCGAGATCCGGTTCGAGAACGTCCGCTTCTGCTACGACCCCGAGGCCGCTCCCACCCTCGACGGCATCGACCTGACCGTCCCGGCCGGCGGCAGCCTCGCCGTCGTCGGCCCCACCGGCAGCGGCAAGAGCACCCTGAGCTACCTCGTACCGCGGCTCTACGACGTGACCGGCGGCCGGGTCAGCCTCGACGGCACGGACGTCCGTGACCTCGACTTCGACACCCTCGCCCGGTCGGTCGGCGTGGTCTCCCAGGAGACCTACCTCTTCCACGCCTCGGTCGCCGACAACCTCCGCTTCGCCAAGCCCGACGCCACCGACGACGAGATCGCCCGAGCCGCCAGGGCCGCCCAGATCCACGACCACATCGCCGCCCTCCCCGACGGCTACGACACCCTCGTCGGCGAGCGCGGCCACCGCTTCTCCGGCGGCGAGAAACAGCGCCTCGCCATCGCCCGCACCATCCTGCGCGACCCGCCCGTCCTCGTCCTGGACGAAGCGACCAGCGCCCTGGACACCCACACCGAACACGCCGTACAGCAGGCCATCGACGAGCTGTCCGCGGGCCGTACCACTCTCACCATCGCGCACCGCCTCTCCACGGTCCGCGACGCGGACCAGATCGTCGTGCTGGACGCCGGCCGGATCACCGAGCGCGGCACCCATGACGAACTGCTCGCCGCCGACGGGCACTATGCAGCGCTGGTACGGCGTGACGCACACCTCACTCCCGCGGACGATCAGATGATGGCCCCGTAAGTGACCCGCGGGTAAGGTCGAACGCGCGGCGGCCAGTTCACTGGTCGGGGTGGCCGCCGCACCCACTCCCCGGCCGCCGGGCCTGCGGATTGCGGCACGCGCTGCCCTTCCTGCCCTGCCTTCGTCCGTCCGATCAGGGGAGTCCTCCGTGACAGCCGACGACCGTTCCGCCCGCGCGCTGGCCCGTCTGCTCGCGGGGATGGGGACCCTCCACTTCCTCGCCCCGAAGCCGTTCGACGCGATCGTGCCCCGGCAACTGCCCGGCAGCCCCCGCACCTGGACGTACGCCAGCGGGGTCGCCGAACTCGCGGTCGCCGCCGCCGTCGCCCTGCCGCGCACCCGCCGGGCCGGCGCGCTGGCCGCGGCCGGCCTGTTCGCCGCGGTCTTCCCGGCCAACCTCAAGATGGCCCACGACTCGCGGCACCGCCCCGCCCCGCTCAAGGCCGTGGCCTACGCGCGGCTGCCCGGCCAGCTCCCGCTGATCGGCTGGGCCCTGCACACCGCCCATACCGCCCACGCGGCCCGCGAGACCACACCCGCACGGCGTCGGTAGCGCCTACGCTGCGTGGCGTGACCACGCACCAGGACCACCAGGATTATCAGGACTACCGGGACCACCACGGTTACCTGGATCTCCCGCAGTTCGAGCTCGGCTTCCCCGGGCCGTTGCGCGACCAGCTGGTCTCCGCGGTGCTCTCCGGAGCCAAGACCGCCACGACCGGTCTGCTGACCGAGTACGAGCGGGACGACGAGCCGCTGCCGTCCGCCGGTCAGCGGTCGGTCGTACCCGACTCCGCCGGCCGGCCGGTGGCCGTGATCGAGGTGACCGGGGTACGGGTGGTGCGCCTGGCAGAGGCCGACCGGGCGCACGCGCAAGACGAGGGCGAGGGCCACACCACGGTGGCCGCCTGGCGCGCCGCTCACGAGGCCTTCTGGCACGGCCCGGACGTGCGCACCGCACTCGGGGACCCGGAATTCACCGTCGACGACGACACCCTGGTCGTGCTCGAACGGTTCCGGATCGTCGAGCGTCTGGAGAGCAGGAGAGCTTCCGCTCAAGAGCGGTGAGGCGGACGTAGCGAGGTCAGGCAGACGTAGCGAGGTCGGGCGGACGTAGGGCCGTACCGCACGCCGGGGCGCCCGCCGGGTGCTCCCACGGGTGCCCGCCAAACCGGCCCGCCGTGGAGTCATCGCCGGTACGGTGGACCTCCGCCACGGGCCTGCGCCCGTCTCTTCGGATTGCGAGAGTCCGATGAACCAGATTGCAGCAGACACTTATCTGGCCGCGGCGGTGGTGGTGCACGATGCTCGTGTGCTGATCGTGCGCCGTAGCTACCGCGAGCGTTTTCTGCCCGGCGCGTGGGGCGTGCCGTGCGGCAAGCTCGATCGAGGGGAGTCCGCCGAGAGCGGTGCCCTGCGCGAGCTGAAGGAAGAGACCGGGATTCTCGGCACCATCGTCGCGCACACCGGATCCTCCGGCTTCCTGAGCGACTATCAGGGCCGCCGGGTCCACAACCACCAGGACAACTTCATCGTCCGCCCCCTGACGCTGGATGTGGTCCTGCCCAGCACGGATCAGGCCTATGCCTGGGCACGGCCCGCCGAGCTGGCCGGGATCGGGGTGGACGCCTACAACCTCGGGGTGATCCGCCAGGCACTCGGCGGCCGGCTCGACGCCGCGGGTATCCGTGCCCTGACGGCCCGCTTCGAGCGCCTGGCGCCGGCCCCTTTCAGTAGCCCAAAGAGCCTGCCAGGGAGTCGAGTTCGGCAAGGTAGACGGCCGGTGACAGCGGAGTCTTGGGTGGCGGATCCGCCCGCTCGGCGCCGCCGGCCCTGAGGGCGCCGCCGGTCAGGACCCCGCCGCCGTCGGGGGCGGCGCCGCCCCCGGCGACGGTGCCCCTGACGCCGCCGCTGTTCCTGACGTAGACATCGGTCACCGACCGCTGCGGGGCGGTCTCCAGGAACAGCGTCACCGTCGGCTCGTCGCTCACCACCCGGTGCAGCGTATGGGCGGCCAGGCCGTAGCTCCGGCCGGGGCCGTACCGCTCCGTGCACATGAGCCGCAGGCGTGCGTCCCCGACCCGTCGGAGCCGCCAGGCGCCGCCGGGGCCGTCGATCGTCTCCCGGTAGGCGGTCGCGGGCACGCCGTTCGCGGCCGTTTCGTAGCACTCCATCCGGACGCTGCCGCGCACCACCGCCGAGGCGATCGCGCACCGGTGGTTGTGGATGTCCTCGGGGGCCCCGCCGGCCCTGCCGTGCCAGAAATGCACCCGCAGCATGAACCGCGGGGCGCCGGCCAGCAGCAACAGTTTGTCGAAGCCCAGTACATGACGGTACGAGAGCCGGGCGCACTCCGCCAGGTCCAGATCGCCGGCGGCTAACCGGCGCGCCAGCGGACCGAGCGTGTCCGGGTGCGCCAGCCGGGCGGTCACCGCGCGTGCCGACTCGGGCGACGGCGGCCCCGGTCCGCCGCCCAGCCGTTCCGCCAGCAGCCGACGGGCTTCCTCGATCTGCATGAGTCCGACTCCTCTTCGCCGCCGCCGACCGTTCCGCCGCTGCTCATCGCACCCTTGGCTCTTCGGGCCGACCCGAGCGCCCGACCCGATCAACCCCAGTTCGGTCACCCCCGGTTCGACGAGTCCAGCTCGATCACCCTGACTCGACCAGCCCGCCCCTGGCCCGTCACCGCCATGAGCGTCATCGCGCCCCGGGTGGCCCGGCCCCGCCTCTCGCACCCCCGGGGAAGTAGCGCCGTCGCCTCATGGCCGGTAGACCATCAACGCATGCCGCCGCAGCACCGAAAGACCCTGATACGCCATCCACACCGGATGCCCCATGGGCCCGTCGTCCCACCGCCACACCCCGCCCCGCTGCATGCTGTGGACCCGCGCCACGGCAGCGGTCAGCTGCGCCTCCCACGCCGGCAGCCCCGCGTCCTCGGCCGCGACCTTGCGGGCTCCGTCCGTCATCAGCGCACGCGCCACCCATGCCGCGGCGAAATGCCGTACCGACAGCAGCTCTTGGTGCAGCGGATCCTCCTGGTCCGGCCGTCGTACCTCTTCCTGGCAGTTCTGCAGATCGGTCATGCCACCCGCCGGCGTCGCCGGGCCGGCCAGCAGCCAGCGCAGCCCCTCCTCGCGCACCGTACGCTGCCGCTCGTCCTCGCCCAGCACGCCGGCGGCCCGGTCCAGCGCCACCACAGCCCGCGCGGTGTGCGCCGCGGACGGTGCCGGGTTGCCGCGGCCGCCGGCCAGCGCCGCGCCCCAGCAGCGATGATTGCCGCGCGCCGGGTCGGCCGTGGCGCCATGGACCAGCACCTCGCGCAGTCCTTCCAGTGCGGTGGCGCCGGGCGCCGCCCGCAGCAGTCCGCGCAGGACGTTCGTCACGACATAGGTGTTGGCCAGCCCGGACGCGTCATGGTCGGGATTCCACAACACCTCGCAGGAGCGTATTTCGGCCTCCAGCAGTCGCGGATCGGCGCCGGCCCGCGCCAGCGCACCCAGCACGATCGCGGACACCTCGGGCCGCGCCCCGCTGCCCTGGGAGCGGGCGGCCCACCCACCGCCGGGAAGCCGCAGCCGCCACAGCGTCTCGGCCACCTGCCCCGCCCGTATGCGGCCGTCATACGGCGCGATGTCGAGCAATAGATGCAGCCCGTACGCCGTACCGAACGCCGTCGGATGCACCGGCGGATCGCTCTCCGCGAGAGAGTGCGGCCACCCGGTGAGCGGTCCGTGCCCGGACACCTCGATCACCGAGAGGCCGCGCCGCAGTGCCTGGTACGTGCCGTCGGTCAGCTCGGGGAGTGATCCGGCGGGCGAGGGCGCGGTGCCCGCCGGTGCTGCCGCGACGGCGTCCGTGGCCACCGCACGCGTCCGCAGCAGGGCCGCGGCGAGCCACACCACCGCGCCGACGCCTGCGCCGGCGGTCGCCGCCACGCAGTAACGCGCCGCCTCGCCCGCGAGGTTCTGCGGCAGGATTCCCAGCAGCGTCTGGAACACGGCGAATGCGGCGGCCGGTACGCCCAGCCGCCCCAGCCACGTCAGCAGCCGCGAGGGGGCGGAGTCCGGCGGAGGGGCAAGAGGCGGCCGTCCGGGATCCGGTGCGGGTAAGCGGCCGTCCGGGCCGGAACGTCGTGAGGGTAAACGGCCGGCCGCGCCGGAACGCCGTGGTGGTAAGCCCTGCCGAAGCACCATGTGCTCCCTCCTCCCCCCCCCGGGCGCGCACCCCGCACAGCGTGTGCGAAAGGCATCCCGATCAGTGTAGGAATCCCCACTGACAGCGGGGTCGCACACCTGTCGTAGCCCTCCGCGGCCGCGGCCACCGCGCTCAGTCCGCCCTTTGTGCCGCCGACAGCAGAATCACCTCCAGCGTCCGCGGCCCGTGCACCCCCTCCACCCGGTCGAGTTCGATGTCGCTGGTCGCGGACGGGCCGGAGATCCAAGTCAGCGGGCGGTCCGGCGCCACCCGTGGCAGCGCCTCCGGCACCGAGCCGACCACCTGGTCAGGGACCCGGACGACACAGAGGTGATGGTCCGGCACCAGGGTGATCCGCCGTCTGCCCTGGCCGGGGCCCGCATCCAGGATCAGGGTGCCGGTCTCCGCGACGGCCACCGCACAGCCGGTCAGCACGCTGTCCACGCGGTCGAGTTCACGGGCCGTGCTCGATACGCGGTCCTCGACGAGGGTGACATCGGCGCCGGTCGTCCAGGAGGCGTCCAGGCCCGGCGGCACCAGCACCGACCGAGCCCCGCGCTCCGCCAGCAGCCGGCCGATCAGCCCGGGCAGCCCCTCGGCATCGGTGCGGTGCACGATCGCCCGGTAGTCCGCGAGATTCTCCGCGAGCAGATCCACGGTCTGCGCTTGCGTCCGGGACCCGTGCACCCGGTGATAGTCCCGCACCACCGGCGGCCCGGCCGACCCCTGACCGCCCGTCCCCCCGTCGCCCGGCCCCTCACCGCCCGGCACATCAGCCAGAGCCTGCCGCACCCGCGCCAAAACCAGGTCCCGGCTGCTCACTTGGCGTCCCCTCGCTGCTCCGACGACGTACCGGGCTCCGATGACGTACCGGGCTCCGCCCAAGTTCCGCGCCCCGAAGACGTACCGCGGGTGCGCTGCCACCAGTCGCGGAAGGACTCGGCGGGCACCTCGGGCAGATCGCGTGTCCGCGACCAGACGCGGCCCGGCCCCGGCAGCCGCCGTGGATGCAGCCTGCGGGTGCGAGCCGCCAGCCGCATCCCGGTACGCAGCGCGCCCGGGTGATCGAAGGCCCAGCCCGCCGCCCGCATCGCGGCCCGCTCCGCGGCATGGCCCTTGGCCGGTTGGAGGACGGTGCGCGTCCCGCCAAGGGTGACCGGCCCGCCCTGCACGACCCGCTCCCGCAGATGCACCAGCACCTCGGGGATGTCGATGGCCACCGGGCACACCTCGTAGCAGGCCCCGCACAGCGACGAGGCATACGGCAGCGATTCCTCCAAGGGACCGGCCAGACCGCGCAGTTGAGGGGTGAGGATGGCGCCGATCGGACCGGGGTAGGGCGAGCCGTACGCATGCCCGCCGGCCCGCTCGTACACCGGGCAGACGTTCAGACACGCCGAACAGCGGATGCAGCGCAGCGCCTGCCGCCCGACGGTGTCGGCGAGGGTGTCCGTGCGCCCGTTGTCGAGCAGCACCAGATGGAAGGTCTGCGGCCCGTCGCCGTCCGTGGTGCCCGTCCAGGTGGAGGTGTACGGATTCATCCGCTCGGCGGTGGAGGAGCGGGGCAGCAACTGCAGAAAGATCTCCAGGTCCTGCCACTCGGGCACCACCTTCTCGATGCCGACGACGGAGATCAGCGTCTCGGGGAGGGTCAGACACATCCGGCCATTGCCCTCGGACTCCACGACGACCAGGGTGCCGGTCTCCGCGACCATGAAGTTGGCCCCCGAGATCCCGACCTTCGCGGACAAGAACTTCTCCCGCAGATGCAGCCGCGCCGCCTCGGCGAGCTCGGCGGGGGAGTCGGTCAGCCCTTCGGGTGCCGGGCGGCCCCAAGAGGCCATCTCACGGCGGAAGATGTCGCGGATCTCGGCGCGGTTGCGGTGGATCGCCGGGACCAGGATGTGCGACGGCCGATCGTGGCCGAGCTGCACGATCAGCTCGGCCAGATCCGTCTCGTACGCACGGATACCTGCCCGGGCCAGGGCCTCGTTGAGCCCGATCTCCTGCGTCGCCATCGACTTGACCTTGACGACCTCCGTCTCGCCGGTCTCTCGTACCAGCCGGGTGACGATCCGGTTGGCCTCGTCGGCGTCGAGGGCCCAGTGGACCTGCCCGCCCGCGGCGGTGACCGCGGCCTCCAGCTGCTCCAGATAGTGGTCGAGATGGCGCAGCGTACGGTCTTTCACCGCGGCGCCCGCGGCCCGCAGCTCCGCCCAGTCGTCCAGCTCCGCCACGGCCTTGGCCCGCTTGTCGCGGATGGTGCGGGTGGCATGGGTGAGGTTGGCGCGCAGCCGGGTGTCGCGGGTGGCGGTGGCAGCGGCACGGGGGAAGGCCGGCATGCCCAGGTAGGTGCCGCTCACCGCACGCTCCCTTCCGTACTGGCCAGGATCTCGGCGATATGGACCGGGCGGACCGGCGCGCCCCGGCGGCTGAGGGTGCCGCCGATGTGCAGCAGACAGGAGTTGTCGACCGCGCAGACCACCTCCGCACCGGTGGAGAGGATGTGGCGGACCTTGTCGGCACCCATCGCCGCCGAGACCGCCGGGTTCTTCACCGCAAAGGTGCCGCCGAACCCGCAGCACTCCTCGGCGCCCGGCAGCTCCCGCAGCTCCAGCCCCTCGACGTGCTCCAGCAACCGCCGCGGCCGGTCGCCCAGCCCCAGCACCCGCAGACCGTGACAGGTGGGGTGGTAGGTGACGGTGTGCGGGAAAGAGGCGCCGACATCCTCCACCTTCAGTACGTCCACCAGAAACTCGGTCAGCTCGTACATCTTGGGCACCGCGACCGCTGCCGCGTCGACGAGCCCCCGGCCACGCCGCTCGGCGGCCGCCTTCGCCCCGATCCGCGGGTAGTTGTCCCGCACCATCGCCGCGCATGAAGCGGACGGGGTGACCACATACTCGTAGTCCTGGAATGCCCGGTCGAAGCGGCGCATCAGCGGCTCGGCCGCATGCCGGTATCCGGTGTTGAACTGCGGCTGGCCACAGCAGCTCTGCTCGGTGGGGAAGCCGACCTCGACCCCCAGCCGCTCCAGCAGCGCCACCACCGCCTGCCCCGTCCGCGGATGGAGCATGTCGTTGATACAGGTGACGAACAGTGCTACGCGCACGTTGCCCTCTCCTTTCGGCTGCCTTTCGGCTGCCACAGCCCCTGGCGGCCACCCGCTTCCGCGGTACATGATCACCTGGCGGCTCATCCTGCCCCAGCAGCAGGCCAACGAGAAGAACCAGGAGCGGAGGACCATGTCGAGTGCCGAGCACATAGCCAAGGATCAGGCACCGAACGATGCCCGCCCACCGTCACGGCTGCGGCAGCTGGCCGCAGCCTCCATCGGCAACGCCGTCGAGTGGTACGACTGGTACGCCTACTCCTTCCTCGCGGTCTACTTCGCGGGGCAGGTCTTCCCCCAGGGCGCCGGCAATTCGCTGGTGCCGCTGCTCTCCACCTTCGCCGTCTTCGCGGTCGGCTTCTTCATGCGCCCGGTCGGCGGACTGCTGATGGGCGCGATCGCCGACCGCCGCGGCCGGCGGACCGCACTGACGCTGACCATCCTGCTGATGGGCGGCGGCAGCCTGCTGGTCGCGCTCACCCCCACCTACGGGGCCACCGGCCTGCTGGCACCCTTCGTCCTGGTCATCGCCCGTCTGGTGCAGGGCCTGTCGGTGGGCGGTGAGTTCGCGGCCTCCACGACCTTCCTCGTCGAATCGGCGGGACCGGGCAGGCGCGGCCTGTTCTCCAGCTTCCAGTACGTGTCCACGACACTCGGCCAACTGCTGGCCTCCGGGACCGCGGCGCTGCTCGTGGCGCTGCTCAGCGAGCGCCAGATGGGGCAGTGGGGCTGGCGGGTGCCGTTCCTCATCGGCGCGCTGCTGAGTCTGCTGGGGCTGTGGATCCGTCGCGGTGCCCAGGAGACCCTTCCCCAAGCTCTTGACGCCTCCCCCGAGGCGGCAGACCGGCCCGGACTCTTCGAGGCGCTGCGCCGCTACCCCCGCCAGTCCCTGCTGATCTGCGGCATCACCGCGGGCGGCACCATCGCCTACTACACCTGGACGACCTACCTGCCCACCTACGCGCAGGTCAACGCAGGCTTCGACAAGGGCGATGCGCTCACCGTCGGCACCCTCTCGCTCGCCTTCTTCGCCCTGCTCCAGCCGCTGGGCGGCATGCTCTCGGACCGCATCGGCCGCAAACCGCTGCTGCTCGGCTTCTCGCTGGGCTTCGCCGTCCTCGTGGTACCGCTGCTGCACCTGGTCACCGATACGTTCGCCTCGCTGCTGCTGGTGCAGTGTGCGGGCATGGTGCTGCTCACCGGCTACACCGCGGTCGCCGCGGCCGTGAACGCCGAGGTGTTCCCCGCGCGGGTGCGTGCCGCCGGTATCGGCTTCCCGTACTCGCTCACCGTGGCCCTCTTCGGCGGCACGGCCCCCTATGTGGGCACCTGGTTCAAGCAGGCCGGCCACGCCGACCTCTTTCCGTGGTACGTGGCCGTGCTGTGCTTCGTCTCGTTCCTCGTCTATCTGACGCTTCCGGAGACCTCCAGGCGGAAGCTGGAGAAGTAGCCGGGAGGGAACGGGGGAACGGGACCAAAGGAACGAGGTTCGAGGAACGGGAACACAGAAAAGCGCCGCCCCTCCCGGGACGGGGAGGGGCGGCGCCTTGGGGATGAGGCCTGTCAGATGAGCCAACCCACGAGGTGGAGGACGTGGGCCAAGAGAGCGGTGAGGATGTCCATCGGGATCTTCTCCTTGAAGTTGTGGGACTCAACTCTCCGGCCCAGCAAGGGGTTTGGGCCGGAGGCGTGGTAACGGTCTGCAGCCCGCCGCTCGCGCCCCGTCATCATCGCCCGTTGCAATGAGTCAATTGAAGCCCTTCCCTTTTCGATCATGCGCACCGACGAACAGATGCTCACGGGGTCGTCAGTTCGCCTGAACGTGTGCGGGGAGAGGCTCCTGGGGAGGGCGGTTGTGGTGTGGTGCCGCATGGGCTGGTTGCGGTCGTGGTCGAGCTCGTGACCGCGTAGGCGTGGCGAGCAGTCGGCGGAGGTCGCCGACCGCGGCACGTCCCGCGCGGTTGGCGCCGATGGTGCTCGCCGATGGCCCGTAACCGACGAGGTGGATCCGTGGATCGCGCAGCGTGTGGGTGCCGTCCATCCGGATGCCGCCGCCTGGTTCGCGCAGATGCAGCGGGGCGAGATGGTCGAGGGCGGCACGAAAGCCCGTGGCGTAAAGGATCACGTCGGCCTCGGCGGTGCGTCCGTCGTGCCAGCGCACGCCCGTGGGGGTAAGGCGCTCGAAGAGCGGCAGCCGCTCCAGTACGCCGCTCTCCCGGGCCTGCCGGACGGCCTCGGTCATCGATAGCCCGGTCACGCTCACCACGCTCCGCGGCGGCAACCCCTGCCTGACCTGCTCCTCCACCAGGGCGACCGCGGCCCGCCCCTGTTCCGCGCCGAACGGCCCCTCGCGGAACACCGGCGGCCGGCGGGTCACCCAGGTCGTGGCGGCCGCGACCGGCGCGATCTCCATCAACTGCTGGACGGCAGAGGTCCCGCCGCCCACGACCACGACCCGCGTGTCACGGAAGCTCTCCGGCCCGTTGTAGGCAGAGCTGTGCAGCTGACGGCCGCCAAATGTCCCCTGCCCGGGAAATCGCGGCCAGAACGGCCGGTCCCAGGTCCCGGTCGCATTGATCAGCGCCCGCGCCGCGTAGGTCCCCTCCGAGGTTTCGACCAGCAGCCGCCTTCTCTCCAGGGCCCCCAGGGCCCCCATGGCCCCGACGGCCCCCATGGCCCCGACAGGCTCGGTCCAGGGGGGCCCACCGCCATCCCGCACCGCCGTCACGCTCACCGGCCGGTGCACCCGCAGCCCGAAGGCCTGCTCGTAACGCTCGAAGTACGCGCCGATCACCTCGGACGACGGGCGTCGCGGATCGGCACCGGTCAGTTCCATGCCCGGCAGTGCATGCATCCCGTGCACCTTCGCGTACGTGAGCGAGGGCCACCGGAACTGCCAGGCACCCCCGGGGCGCGGCGAGTGATCGAGCACCACGAAGTCGCGGTCCGGCGCATAGCCGGCCCGCCGCAGATGAAACGCGGCGGCCAACCCGGCCTGCCCGGCACCGATCACCACGACGTCGACTTCGGTCACGACGTCGGTCTCGGCCGCGGCCTCGCGCACCCCGGGGTAGTTCATGTTTCATCTAACGAGGTGAGGGGTGGTTGTCTTCCCGCGAGGTGCGGGGGCCTTCCGCGAGGCGTGAGCCGTTTCCCACCCTGCCTCACGGCCCACGGCCCACGGCTCACGCCTCACGGCTCAGCTCACGCCCCACGGCCCCACGGCCCCACGCCCCACGGGCACCCAAACTCAGCGCCCACCCGCGATCAGCAGCGGCGCCCCACCCGGTGCGGACGCCGGACGGCCATGGGCGGCCGGTACGCCCGCCAGGGGAGAAGGGCCCGCATCCAGCAGCCCGCGGGCGGCAAGTTCCGGCCGTACGCCCTCGCCGAACCAGTACGCCTCCTCCAGATGCGGATAGCCGGAGAGCACGAAGTGCTCGATGCCCAGGGAGTGGTACTCCTCGATCCGGTCGGCCACCTCGGCGTGACTGCCGACCAGAGCAGTGCCTGCCCCGCCCCGCACCAGCCCCACACCCGCCCACAGATTGGGTGAGATCTCCAGCTTGTCGCGCGAGCCGCCGTGCAGTGCCAGCATCCGCTGCTGACCCACCGACTCGCTCTTGCTCAGCGCCTGTTGTGCGGCCGCGACCGTCGCCGGATCGAGGTCGTCGAGCAGCCGGCCGGCGGTCGCCCAGGCCTCCTTGGCGGAGTCCCGGGAGATCGTGTGCAACCGGATGCCGAACCGGACCGTACGCCCCTCCTTCTCCGCCAGCCCGCGTATCCAGTCGATCTTCTGCTTGACCTCCTCGGGCGGCTCTCCCCAGGTGAGGTACACATCCACATTCCGGGCAGCGACCGGACCGGCGGCAGCGGACGAGCCGCCGAAGAAGATCTGCGGCAGCGGATCCGGCGGCAGCGCCGTCAGACCGCCCTCGACCTGATAGTGCTCACCCTGGAAGTCGAACGGCGCGCCGCCCCACACTCCACGTACGACCTGCAGAAACTCATCCGTACGGGCGTACCTCCGGTCATGGCCGAGATGATCGCCGAACCGCTTCTGCTCGGTCGAATCACCCCCGGTCACCACATTCAGCAACAGCCGCCCGCGCGAGATCCGCTGATAGGTGGCGGCCATCTGTGCCGCCAGCACCGGCGAGATCACTCCCGGCCGGAAGGCGACCAGGAACTTCAACCGCTCGGTGACCTGGGTGAGCGCCACCGTCGTCAGCCAGGCGTCCTCGCACCACGTACCGGTCGGCGTGAGCACCGCCTCGAACCCCAACTGCTCGGCAGCCTTGGCGATCTGCGCCAGATATTCGATGTCAGGGGCCCGTACCCCGCTGACCGGGGTGATGCGGTCACGCCTGATGCCGCCGTCGGTGTAGGCGTGGCGGTCGACGAGGGTCCGCCCGTCTCCGCCGGTCGGCAGGAACCAATGCAGGTGTACGGACATTTCACTGAGCCTTTCCATAGGTACGCGGCGCCGTGCCCGAAGGCGGCAGGTCACCGTTGAAACGGGGATCGACGAACTGCCCGAAGTCGAAGGAGCGGGGAATCAGCTTCAGCGCCGCGAACGAGTCGACGATCTGCTGCTCGGAGGCGATGGCGGCCTTGTCCACGGCGACCGCGACCGCCGTACCCCTGGTGCGCTTGACCGCGTCCAGCGCCACCTTGTCCGGCAGCCCGGTCTCCTTCGCCCAGGCCTTCGCCCAGACTCCGGGATGCTTGAACACCCAGTTCTGCGCGCGCCGCAACCGGTCCGTGTAGTCCTTGAGCGCCGCCGCCTTCTTCTTGTCGTCCAGGGCGGCAGGCGCGGCCACCTGAAAGCTCAGCCCGTTGACGACCCCTTGCCCCGTGGTCAGTACCCGGGCGTCGGCCTGGTCCAGTGCCTGCGAGGTGTACGGGTCCCACACTGCCCAGGCATCCACCTTCCCCCGGGTGAACGCGGCGAGCGCATCGGCCGGCTGGAGGTAGTTGAGCGTGACGTCCTTCGAGGTCAGCCCGGCCTTCTTCAGCGAGGCAATGAGCTGATAGTGCGCGGAGCTGCCCTGGGCAACGGCGATGGACTTGCCCTTCAGCTGTGCCGGCCGCTTGAGGGGCGACCCCTTCTTCACCAGGATCGACTCACCGTCCGACCTGCTGTGCGTCCCGGCGATCACCTTGATCTTCGACTTCGCCGCCGCGGCGAACACGGGCGGGGTGTTGCCGACCGCACCGACATCCACCGCCCCCGCGTTGATCGCCTCCAGCAGCGGCGGCCCCGAGGTGAAGGTCGACCACTTGATCTTGTACGGCAGGTCGTCCAGTTCGCCGGCGGCCCGTAGCAGCGCCTCCGAACCCCCCTTCTGGTCACCGACGTTGAGGGTCAGCGACCCCTTGCCGTCGGTACCGCTGCCGGTACCCCCGCCGGCCCCATTGGCCCCCGACGAACCACCCCCGCAGGCGGCCAGCAGCAGGGCGAGCGGGAGCAGCAGGGCGGCGGCTGGGGCGATGGGGCGAGCTCTCATGGGGCAGTCCGTTTCCTTCGGGGGGAGGTGGGGGCGGGGTGGGGTGGTGCGGGCTGGAATGGTTGAGGGGAGTGGGTGGTGCGGGCTGGAATGGGTGAGGGGAGTGGGCGGTGCGGGGGAGGTGTTGAGCATGGGGCGTCGGGTCGCGGAGATTGAGGGTCGGGCATCCGGTGTCGGGCATCGGCCCGTAGGCGTCGGCAATCGGGCCACGGACATCGGGTCGCGGAGGTCGGGCGTCGGGCGTCGGGCATCGGGCGTTGGGCGTCGGGCTACGGGCTACGGATAGCGAGCGCCGGGCACCGAGCGCCAGGCACCAGGCACCAGGCATCGGGTGAAGGCCGGCGACCGTCCAGCTACGACGGCTGGTTGCCGACCGTTCCCTCCGTGACGGGGTCAGGCAGCAGCGGGGGAGTCGCCGGCCGCACGGGAGCCGACGCCCGCCGAACCGCCCGCGACCGCGCCAGAACCCTCACCGTCTTCCGTACCGTCCTCGCTGTCCTCGCTGTCCTGGTCCTCCACACCGAGGCGGTCGAGCAACCGGGCGCGCAACGCGCCGAAGCGTGGATCGGAGAGAGTGCGCGGTCGCGGCAGATCCACCGTGGTCTCGTACGCGATCCGGCCGTCCTCCATCACCAGTGCCCGGTCCGCGAGCAGCAGAGCCTCCTCCACATCGTGGGTCACCAGCAGCACCGCGCAACCGCGCTCCTGCCACAACTCGGCCACCAGGCGCTGGGCCTTGATCCGGGTCAGTGCGTCGAGGGCACCGAACGGCTCGTCGAGCAGCAGCAGGTCCGGCTCCCGCACCAGCGCACGCGCGAGTGACGCACGCTGGGCCTCGCCGCCGGAGAGTGTCTTGGGCCAGGCATCGGCCCGATGGCCGAGCCCGACCTCCTCCAACGCCCTTACTGCGACGTCGCGTTCCTGGCGGCCCGGCAGCCCCAGCAGCACATTCCGCCAGACCCGCTTCCAGGGCATCAGGCGCGGCGCCTGGAACGCCACGGCCTTGCGGCGCGGCACCAGCACCTCACCGTCGATTTCCTGGTCGAGCCCGGCCAGGACCCGCAGCAAGGTCGACTTACCGCAACCACTGCGCCCGAGCAACGCCACGAACTCGCCCGGCTGAAGGGACAGGTCAAGACCGTCGATTACGGCCCGTCCGCCGAAGGACCGCACCAACCCGCCGATCCGTACGGCGGAACCGGAGAGCCCGGCACGCGTGACCTGCCGTCCCTGCTCGGTATCGGTCACTGACCCGTGAATGTCGGTCGCCATTGCAGCAGCAGCCTTTCAAAGGTACGGACGAGGAAATCGGCAATGAGCCCGAGAATCGCGTAGACCACGAGGCACACCACGATCACGTCGGTGCGGAAGAATTCCCTGGCCTGGTTCATCAGGAAGCCGAGGCCGTCGTCGGCGTTGACCTGTTCACCGAAGACCAGTGCGAGCCACGCGGTGGCCAGCGAATAGCGCAGCCCGGTCATGGCACCAGGCAGCGCGCCGGGTAGTACGACATGCCGGATGAGGCCCCACCGACTCAGTCCGAGGGACTGGCCTGCCTCCACCAACTGGGCATCGACGCCACGGATTCCGGCATAGACATTCAGATACAGATGGAAAGCCACACCCAGCGAGATCAACGCAATCTTGGGTGCCTCTCCGATGCCCAGCCAGATGATGAACAGCGGAATCACGCCCACCCAGGGAATGGAACGCAGCATCTGCACGGTCGCGTCGACCAAATCCTCACCGAGCCGCGAAAGCCCCGACGCCAGCGCCAGCGCCACACCGATCACACCGCCCAACAACAGCCCGACCGCGACCCGTTGAAGGGAAACCAGCATCGCCGACGGCAGCGTCCCGTCCGAGACCAGGTCGTCGGCGGTCGCGGCGATGGCCCCGGGCGACGCCAGGATCTCGGCCTCCAGGGCGCCGCTGGCACTGAGTACCTGCCACAACACCAGCAACGCGACCGGCCCCACCGTACGGCGCAGCCACCGCGGCACCGACCACCGGCGCCCGGATACCGGATCGACACGCACCAACTCGGGCCCACCGGCACCGATCCCGGAATTGGGCCTCGCCCCCACTCCCTTCGTCAGCGACGGCGCGGCTGCTTCAGCGGATATATCGGGCGGCGCATGGTGCACCACGGCCTGATCAACAGTCATCAATACTCCACGAGGAGGGGGATGGCAGGGGGGGAGAACAGGGGAAGAAAAGGGAGGGAAGAGAACGTTGAGCGGGAAGAAGAAAGGAAATCCGCATGCCCCGGCTGCACGACAACACAGCGCCCACCCGCCGGCAACAAGACCACCACCGAAATCGCTTCCAGATCGCTGCCGAAGCCGCCGCCGGGATCGCTGCCGAAGCCACCGCGCGTCAGACCGGCATCCGGACTCCGGCACCCGGGCTTCCGGCAGTCGTCAACACCGCAACGCTCTACGGCAACCCAACCACCCGAGAAGCCACGGACGGAATCCAGGCCCCACCAAGGCAGACAGAAAAGCAGAAATCCTCAAAACGACCACGCACAGCCGCAGCGAGCCGAACGCCGGCCCCAAAGCGCCGCGAAAGCGAACCCTAGAACGCCCTCACCAACAACTTCAGCGACTACTTCACCAACGACGTCAGCAATGGCGACGCAAAGGCCTCAACAACAGCCGCCGCGGTGACACGCGGCAGAGGCCACCCGCAGCAGGTCGATATGACCGCGCGTGGTGAGCTGGGCTGATGTAGGCATGTCGTTGAACGTAGCGGTGTGCCGCGAGAGGGGTCAAACGTCATCTCGGCTGGTGGACCTTTGTTGCCGGAGTATTGAGCAGCATGGCGGAAGAGGCCCGCGGGGGTGCGGACCTGGGCAGGTCGTCCGTACCAAAATGGACCCATGAGCACCGCATTCACCACCCGCACCCTCGACGTCACCACAGGCTCGTCGGAGACCGTCACCGACCTCACCGCCGACTGCGCCGCATTCCTCCGGGAGACGGCAGACGGCCGCGACGGCCTGCTGAACGTCTTCGTTCCGCATGCCACCGCCGGCATCGCCGTCCTGGAAACCGGCGCAGGCAGTGACGAAGACCTCCTGGCGGCCCTGCACGACCTCCTCCCCGCAGACAACCGCTGGCGTCACCGCCACGGCACCCCAGGCCACGGCCGCGACCACGTCCTCCCGGCCCTCGTCCCACCCCACGCCACCCTCCCCGTCATCGGGGGCCGCCTGTCCCTCGGCACCTGGCAGTCCGTCTGCTTGGTCGACACGAACACGAGTAACACGGACCGTCGGGTCCGGTTGAGCTTCCTGGGGTGACTTCCCTGCCTCCCCAGGAGCAAGTCTTGTCGGTCGGTCGCTGGCCGAGCCCGTCGAACGCCATCTGTGAGTGACGAGGGCGCTGGGGTTTCGTGAGGGTTAAGAGCGTGTCCTACATGGTCAGTTGGCGGTTGTGCTGGACATGGGGAGTGGACGGTGGGGATGGATCGTTCCGGACGGCTTGTGGGAGTTGGCAAGACCGTTGCTGCCGGCGGCGCGGGTTCGTCCGCAGGGCGGCGGGGTCGCGAACATCGATGATGAGGCGGTGTTTGCCGCGATCATCTACGTCCTGGTCAGCGGCTGTGCCTGGCGGGCGTTGCCGCCGTGCTTCGGAGCGTCGAAGTCGACCGTGCACCGCCGCTTCGCCATCTGGTCTCGTGCCGGGGTCTGGGGCCGACTGCATCAGAAGGTTCTCCAGCTTCTGGATGAGCAGAACCTGGTCGACCTGTCCCGTGCGGTCCTCGATTCCGCCCACGTGAGGGCTAAAAAGGGGGCGCACTTGCAGGCCCGAGCCCCGTGGACCGAGGTAAGCCCGGTTCCAAGATGCATGTCCTGTCCGACGCGAACGGACTGCCCCTACGGGTCGCGCTCTCCGCGGCCAACATCCACGACAGCCTCGCTCTGAAGCCGATGCTGTCCCATTTCCACATGGGACACGAATCCCACGCGGCCGACTCCAAACCCGCGCGCCTTCATGCAGACAAGGCGTACGACATCCCTCACCTGCGGCGTTGGCTGTGGGGCAAACGCATCGGCATCCGTATCGCCCGCAAGGGCATCGACTCCAGCGAGCGGCTCGGCCGTCGCAGGTGGGTCATCGAACGCACCATGTCCTGGCTGACCGGCTACCGCCGCCTCAACCACCGCTACGAGCGGAAACCAGGCAACTACCTGGCCTTTCTCGGACTGGCATCCGCTCTCTGCTGCTACAAGCGGTTCCTCAAACTGACCATGTAGGACACGCTCTTAGTGAGGATGGAGCCCTCCAAGTGAAACCATGGAGAGTACTTCGACGGTGCCGATGGGTGGGAGAACACCGCCCTTCACGTCATCATCTGACCCGAAGCCGGAACTTCCTGATCGACAGCGACGGCTCCGTGGACAATAGAGGAATGCTTGACGAACTGCATGCACGTACACCACATAACGGAGGATCCTGGTGCGGAAGCGGATAGCACGATCTGTCGTAGCAGCCGCGGCGCTGACTCTCGCAGGATGCGGCACCGGCATATCAGCGCAAGACCGCAAAGATGCCAACCGCGCAGAAGAAGTGACGGAAAAGCGCATGATGGGCGTTGCGGAGAACTTCGACAAGGCCATCGACGGTTTAGCGCTCAAGGACCGCACGGTAGAGAAGGGCTGCGAGGAGAAGGCGCCGAACCTCGACCCGAATCCGGCGGATGCCCCTGAGGTCAACTGCAAGGTGAAGATCACTTCCACGTATTCGACGCGCCTGAGTCCGGCCGAGGTGGTGTGCGCTGCACGGAAACATCCCGAGGTGGTCAAGTGGAGTCCCCCGAAGCACGGCGTATGCGGCGAGGCCGATTACATTATCGGCGATACGCACTTGATTGAGAAATACCGCATGCACAATGTGAGGCTGACCTGGACTCCCAAGAAGCCTGGACTCTTCACCCTGGAGCAGAGCGAAGACTACTTCTACTGCGAGAAGAGCGATGATGGCAAGCGATACTGCCACGAAGGTGACTGGTCTCCCTCTTCGTGATAAAGCACCGTGCCCCGGCCGTTGATCCGGCCGGGGCACGCTGTCAGGCTAGCGGCTCAATACCAACCGTTCAGGCTCCTCTCCAGGACGTTGGCGTACAGGCGTGCGCCGCCGATCTTGGGGTGGAAGGACTGGGCCGACAGGCCGTACTCCCCGAGGAGAGGGAAGTCGATCTTCGGTTCGTCGCTGTCGACCGTCTTCAAAACGATGCCGTGGATCGACTCCGGATCACCGCAGATTCCCTTTCCGGAGAACTCGGAGATGGGGTTGGCGTACTGGACGGTGATACCCTTTGCCTTCGCGTCCGCCGCCGCTCCTTCCATCTGCGTCGCCAGCGTTTTGGCCACACTCTTGAGCCATATGTTCGACTGCGGTGAGATGCCATACGGCAGGAGCACATTGAGCTTGATGCAGCTCGCATCCCCGGCGATCAGCTCCGGGTAACCCACGAGCGTGATCTTCGCGTTGGGCGCCTTCTCGTGAATCTTCTGCAGGGCGGAAGTAATGTCGGTGCGGACCAGGTCGGAGATCAAACCGGGGACGGCTTCCTTCATGGGCTTGTCCTGATATCTGCCGTCACGGTTCTCGTTCGGGGTGGCGTCGATGTCCTCGTCGTGGTCCTTGAAGGGGCTGTCAGCGCAGTTGTTGTCCCCAGCGAGGATGCACGCCTGGATGATCGGAGTGAACCGGGAGTCGTTGCCACCGATCGAGATGGTCACCAAGGTCGTGTTCTTGTCGAGGTAGCCCGAGTCGAGTTGGGGAAGTTCCCCGTACTCATTCTTCTTGGTGATGTTGTAGGTGCGTGCACCGGAGCAGGCCACCATGTGGTAGTCGAGTGACGCATCCCGTCCGTCGGCCAGCTCCCCGATGGACTTGCCGGCCCTTGGCAGTTTCGCCTGACGCGACCACGCCTTGTCGGAGCGGTGGCAGGCGTCACGGGCCGACTTGTTCTGCGCGTCCCGGTAGTTGGTCTCCGGGTAATAGTTGGCGTTCCCGTCCGAGGCGCCTTCGCCGGAGGAGAAGGAGTCGCCCATGGCCACCACGAAGTCGGCAGGCTTCTTCGGGAGTGGCTGGAAGGCAACGGCATCCCAGGCGACGTCTTCGTTTCCGGTGCCGTCCTTGGTGAAGTTGCTCAAGGAGATGCTGGGCTTGCCGGTGAAGTTGAAGACCCCCAGAGGGACCCAGGTGTTCTTGCCGATGCGCTGCTGGACGACGCGGGTGGTGCTGGAGGAGGAGTCGGCCCCACCGACTTCGTAGGAAGCCTGGCGGGTATGGGCCCCGTGGTCGGGGATGTGCACGTAGGCCCGCGCCCAGCCGCCGATGTTCTGGTTCAGGGTCCAGGTGCCGGTGGCCTTCATCCGCCCGGCGTTGCCTGGGTAGGACTCAGGCTGGCGGGTGTGCGCGAAGTAGAAGTGGTTCTGGTACCCGGCCCCGATCTGATGGGTGTCGATCTTGGACGGGAAGGCGCCGTTCCACTCAGGGAAGGAGAACTTGAACGTGCCATGTGAGGAGATCGCACCGCAGAGTCGTGACCCGTCGCCTGCTGGGATGGCGCCCGCCGGGAGGTCGTCGATGACGAGGCTCCCCGAGGGGAGGCCATGGGAACAGCGCGGCGGGTAGGCGCTGCCATCGGGCTGTTCGGGATAGGTGGTGTTGAAACGGTGGACGGCGTTACCGCATTCCGGAAACAGCCCGCCGCAGTCTTTCCACTGGGGTGCGGCTTTGTTCCACCAGCAGTGCAGCCAGTGCGGGTTGGACTTGTCGTCCCCTGTATCCAGCGTGCAGGCGCCCTTTCCCGCGTCGTTGGAATCGCCTTCGCCGATCTTGCCAGGGTTACAGGCGTTGGACGTGTCGCAGAACAGGTCGACGGGTGGTTTGGAGTCGTGCCTGGAGCCGTTGGTGTTCCACCAGGCGGGACGGTAGCCGGCCTGGAAGTCGCCGGGGGCGAAGAGCGCGGAGATGGGACGTGCGGCCCAGCCGATGACCTTCTCCTCGTACGGCCAGTCCTGGGGGTGGGCAGCGTGGCTGTAGTCGTCCTTCGAGGGGTCTGCGGCGCTTTCCAGGAAGGGGACTCGGTTGGACTTCCACAGCGGGTTGGCCGGGTTGTTGGTCCAGCCCAGACCCCAGTGGGTTTCCTGGCCCTTGGGGTGGAAACCGGAGTTGTAGGCCCACAGCGCGAAGACCCAGTTTTCGATCCACTGGGGCTTGCCGTCGTTGAGGGTCAGGCCCGCGTCGTAGGTGTCGTTCCACTTCTCGGACAGGATCTGTGCTCCGGCCGCGATGTTGGCGGCGTAGTCCAGCGCGATGGCTTCCTGTTCGAGGGGCGTCTTGGTGGTCTGTCCCTTGTCGGGAAGACGCATGCCGTCGGTGGCCTGGGTGATGCCGTAGCCGCAGTCGGCCTTCGACCAGTCGATTTTCCACGGGTCGAGCTGGTCGCCGTCGGCGCTGTACTTGATGCCGTAGTAGTTGCCGATGAGCGAGTTGGCGGTGACGCCGGGCACGGCGTAGCGGGTGGCCTGCCACATGTTGGATTCCTGCGCGGTGATCCCGAGGAGGATCTGCGCGGGGATGTGCCAGTGGTCGTTGTTGCTGGCGTCTTCGGGGTCGAGTTTGTGGTTGGGGTCACCGGAGAGTACGAAGCCGGGGAAGAGGCCCTGGGGGCTGTAGCTTCCCATGCCGGTGTTTTTCCAGTTCGCGGAGCGGGTGATGTTCAGCTTGCCGACAACGGCCTGGTCCACAGCCCATTCGACCTGGCGGGGTGTGGGCTGGAACGCCTGCTTTTTGTAGTTGTTGCGCGGTACGGAGCACGTGCGGTCGTTTTCGACCGGGTCGGTGGGCGAGCCGGCGCCCAGGGCCTGTGCGCGTGCGGTCTGCGTGGACAGGCTGGTGGCTTTCTTGCCTGAGGGCAGTGCGGGGGAGGGCGCCTTCCCCGCACTGCCCGCGTCCTGGCGTGCAGCGTCGGGGTGGGCGTCCAAGGTGACGTTCTTCCCGCTGGCCAGGATGTGCAGTGTGGTGCGGGCGGTGCGTTCGCTCAGCGCTTCCTCGGGCCGGATCCGGCTGTCTTTGCCCTCCGCCCATGCGGTGGTGACCGCAGCCTGGCCATGGGTGGAGATTCGGGCGCCCATGGCGATCTTGCCGGGGTTCTTGACCGTCTTCGGCAGCGCTCTCTTGGTGGTGGCCTTCCCGGTGATGACCACCGTGCCGCTCGCTGAGGCGTCCAGGTCCCAGGCGGAGAGTTTTCCGCTGGCGAGAGTGACCGGCGTGGAACGCCCCTTGGTGATCTGCGCGGAGGTCAGATGCCGGGCGCTGCTGATGGAGTTCTTCTTGACGGTGTCGGCGGTGCGGTCGATGTAGGTGAGGCCGCCGTCCGCGTCGGTCTTGATCTGGAATGGAGTGTTGTTGCCGACTGCCAGGGTGGTGAGCTTGCCGGCCGCGGCCTTGACGAGATCCTTGCCGTGCGCGGCGATGATGCCGTGGCTGGTGGGGATGGCGGAGACAACCTGACCCGGGTAGGTGACGGGCCGGGTGGTCTTCCCGGTGGCCGCGTCGACGGCGATCAGGCGGGTCTGCTGCTTCTTGTCGCCGTCATGCGAGAGCTGGGAGAAAACGGCGCTGTCACCGATTCCGCAGCCGGGGGAGAAGTAGGCCAGTGTCGCCTGATAGGGCAGCTTGGTGACCTTGCCGGTGGCCAGGTTGACGACAGCGGTGAACGCGCCGCGCACCATCAGCTCGGGCTTGTTGGTGAAGGTGCGCGGGGCGTAGGCGACGGCGGCGTACTTCCCGGATCCGGTGACGCAGGCGTTACCGATCCAGGCGTCGGTGTCGAAGCCGTCCTCGGACAAGGTGGCTGCGGTCTTCCACGCGTAGCCGTCCCTGGCGTTGGCGGTCAGCAGGTGGAGGCCGGTTCCGTCACCGGAGGTGGTGAACGCGGTGTCCTTGGAGGACGTGTAATTCTTGCCGAGGATGCTGGTGCGGTCCTTGGTGTCGATGGCGGTGGGCTTGTCGACGTCCTGGGTTTGGGGCTGCTGCCACTGAGCCGCGCCCTTGGGGGGTGGATCGGAGGCTTGCGCCTGGGGTGAGGACAGGGGTATCAGTGTGGCCCCGAAGGCCAGGGCCGTGCACAGGCGCACGGCGGTCTGCCGTCTTAATCGTTTCACTGCGCTCCTTGGGATGAAGCCGGGCATGACCAAGCCGCACCGCCCGCATGGTGCGGGCGGTGCGGCTTGGGTTCCTAGTTGCAGGCGCCGACGGTGAAGCTGCCGCGCGCAAGGTCACTGCTGGTCTTCGTCTTCTTCATGAAGAAGTAGTACTTGCCGCAGTAACCCTTGGCCTGGCGGACCGGTCCGGCGTAGGAGGCGAAATAGCCGGCGTCGGTGGCGCAGGGTGTGTCGACGTAGTTGTCGCACAGCGTGGCGCTGAGGTACATCGACTTGCCGGAGTAGTTGCCTTCGGAGTAGAGGAGGCCGCAGGTGGGGTCCTCGTAGAAGCCGTTGTTCGGGATGTCCTTGTACCAGGAGTAGGCGGTGAGTATCGGCACGCCGCCTGAATCGGTGATGCGCTGTGCCCCGCCGGAGTGGGTGTAGCCGCTGCCGCAGGCGTTGCTTCCCGCGAGGGGCTGGGCGTCGAGAGGGGTGCCGTTTTCCCGAGCGAAGAGCTTCTCGGCTTCTTCGGGGCTGTACTCGATGGTGTAGGTACCGTCGGCGTTCTTCGTGGTCTTGTTTTGTGCTGCGGAGGCCGGGCTGGCCATGGCCGCGGTGGCGGCGAGGGGCAGCAGGATGGAGAGAACTAACTTGGTGGTGGTTCGTCGGATGCGCATTGATTCCCCCTTGAGGATAGCCCTCCTGACCCAGGAGCATTCGATCTGTTGTTCGTGGGTCAGATGGGTAGAGCCTTACAGACCGGGGACAGGCATGTCCTGTGATTTATGGTTTTTCGGTGATGACGTTGTAAATGACCGCATGCGGAGTTTTGCCTTCCTCGACGTTGGTGCCGCCCTGGTCACGGGCCGTGTAGACGCCGGAAACGGTCTGTCCGGGTTGCACCGTGTCGGTCTTGACGTGGAGGAATGCGAGGTAGCCCCGCGGGCCGATCAGTCGCACGTTGACCTCGTACCGCGCTGCCTTTTGACCGCAGTTGGGCACATCGACGCCGACGAGGAAGCCGTTCGTGTCTTTCTGGCGTACTGGGGCGGCGACGCGTACGCCGTCCTTCTCCGCTACGGGCGTCGGGGCCTTGGGGTTCTTCGGCGGGCAGTGCGGCGACGGTCTGGAGTCGGGTGCGGTTGTCTCAGTGGCGGTGGCGACCGGGTGCGCTTCGGGCTTGGCCGGCGGGGAGGTGCAGGCGGTCAAGGTGAGGGCGCAGGCGGTGACCGCCAGCGCTGTCTGCGATATGGACTTCAACAAGATTCCAGGTCCTTCACTTGGTGGGCATGGCACGCGAATGGCTGGCATCGGATCCTGCCACGGCTCCACTCAAGTTGCCGACGGCTTCTGGAATCCCCCAAGGTGCGGTGCGCGTCGGGGAACCGCGCGCAGTGGCGGTAAGGGTTGGTAGCTGGTTCAGCACATCGGCCAGCGAACCGTCTTGTGTCGCAGATCAGTTGGAGGACGGTCTGCTGGTAGCCGCACTCGGCCAGCTCGTCCGGGGCTGTCCACGCGAGGCCGAGCTGAACGCGGCTCTCGTACGGCCCGCAGTCGAGCGGGAGTTCCACATCGGTCAATCCGTCTGGAACGTACAGGACGTGTGCGTGCTGGTGTGCATGGTGGCCCCTCGCTGGGGCGTCATCGCATGAGCGGGCGCCGGTCACCACAGAGTGTCCTTGCTTTGCTCTCCACGCCTGTACCGCATGGGCGCAACCTCGCGTGTGGGGGGAGGAGGAGGCCGCCGAGGCCAACGAGCGCATACGCCAGGGACCAACCCCGCATGCGCGGGGACCACGACCGTGGTCCTTTCCTCGGCTTGACCCCGCAGCCGTGACGTAGTCCGAGCTTGGCGGTCGGTGGGCAATGATCGTGGCGAAGTCGTGATCCCTATGCCTTCCGAGTCGGTGGTTGAATTGATCACCAGCGTTGTCAGGTCGCAGCAGCACCTATCAGTTCGGGGTTACGGGTACGGGCCGGAGCAGCCGCCGAGGCTCCGCAACGTCGGGGGCGTACCTAAAGGTGCCCAGCTGACTCTGACGCGTTGGTCAGCTGAGAGGGCGGATGGCTTCCCCTGAGGCCCTCGCCGGCCGGGGGCATTCCGGGGACTCTTCAGGGACTTTCACGTCTGTCCCTGGGAGATTCCAGGGACTTTCCGCCGGGTAAGCAGGGAAGGCCCTGACAGCTCTGAAAGGTACGAACGCGCTGGCCAGGGCCCACAACCTCAGCACTCGATGATGTTCACCGCGAGCCCGCCCCGTGCCGTCTCCTTGTACTTGACGTACATGCGAGGCGCCTCGGATCTGACAGGTGTCACCGAGTATTGTGCGGGTTGCCTTAACGGAGGTTGGCGGACACGAACACGAGTAATACGGACCGTCGGGTCCGGTTGAGCTCCTGGGGTGACTTTCCTGCCTCCCGGGGAGCGACTTTTGTCGGTCGGTCGCTGGCCGGGCCCGTCGAACGCCGTCCTGTGAGTGACGAGGGCGCTGGGGGTTTCGTGGGGTTAAGTGGTGTCGCTGATCCACGGGTGCGGAACGCCCAGCAAGTTCTTCGTCTGTTGGTGGTACACGCCTGACCTCGCTTCTGACCTGCGGCAAAGGGTGGAAACGTCTGGTGCGAGGCCGAGTTGGTCCGCACCTGGTCCGGATCTCGGTGAGTGGTCCGTGGTGCTGGCGAGCGGGCCTCGCGATACCACATGGCACAGGTTGTAACCCGTGTCCTGGGGCGTCCAGCCGAATCAGGGAATCGCTCCCAAGGGCCATGTCGGAGCCCTGAGTCCGGGGGCGTCCACACAGTCTGTGAGACGCGTGTGAGAGGTGGGGACTCGCCGTCGGCTGGTGTCGATGGGGGTTCTGGTGAGGGGCGCGTCCTTCCTCGCCACGGGCGGTAACACCAACGGCTGCACCCAGTTCACCGCCCTGATGGACGCGATCCGGGTCCCCCGGACCGGCCCGGGACGGCCATGGGTCCGGCCCGCCCACGTGGTGGGCGACAAGGGCTACGGCTCCCAGGCCATCCGGACCTGGCTGCGGCGACGGGGCATCGGCCACACCATCCCGAAACGAGCCGACCAAAAGGGAGAAAGGCATGCAGCTCCCGCCGGGCCTGGAGCACCCTTGTGCGGAGGCGGTCAGTGACCAGTGTGTGGAGGCGCGTCGTGACGGGGTCGGGTACGTCGATTCGCCCAAGCGTGAAGCTCGGGAGTCCAGGAGGGCCGGCCCGCCCGACCTCGGTACTGGATCGGCTTCGAAGGGTGGTGGCGCCCGGCCTGGGGGAGCGAAGTCGTCTGCCGCGGATTCGGCCGCGCCCAGGCTTCTGGCCATGGTCGGGTTCGGGTCTGTGTCCGGGTGCCCGGGTATGCCCGGGCCCGCGCCATGAGCTATTCCTCTCGGACTGGACGGAGCGCCCGGCGCACGGCTCCGCGCAGCCACTGGTGAGCCCCGTCGGCGCTGTGGCGCGGGTGCCATGTCATGCCGATCGTCAGTGGCGGCAGCGGCAGCGGGATCTCCAGCAGACGCAGTCCCAGTGCGTGCGCCGCGTCGCTGAGTGGTGAAGGGGGCTCGCCCGGCAACGCGGTCGGCACCAGGCAGACCACGTCGCCGGCTGCGGCCAGTGCCATCGCCGCCAGGTGACCGGACAGGACGGCGCTGACCCGCCGACTAAGCCCTTGCTCGGCCAAGGCCGCGTCCAGCGGGCCGGTGAGGCGTCCCCGGCGGCTGACCGCGACGTGCTCGGCCGCAGCAGCCTCGCCGCTGCCAGGGGTCCTCGAGTGAGCGGGTGCCCGGCCCTGACGCCGGCCGCCATCCGCAGCGTGACGAGCTTTTCGACCTGGGTCTCCGGGTCGACGTGGTCGATGGCCCCGATCTCCAGGTCGATCCGGCCTTCGCGCAGTGCGCGGCCCGCTTCCCACTCCTCGGCCAACACCCGCAGCGAGACGCCTGGTGCCCGGCGCCGGGCCAGTCCGAGCAGTCTCGGCGCCAGCGCGGCGCCGACCAAGTCCGCGGCCTCGGGGGAGGTGTGCAGCCGCGCGGCTGCACGGGTGACGCTCTGCTCGGTCAGCAGGGCGTTGAGGGCGACGGCGAGGTTGGCGTCGAGGTTCGGGGCTGGGCTGCTCACCGGCACAATTCCGTTTTAGAACTGCGCGCAGGCCAGCTCGCCTTCCTCGACCTGGCCGTCGGTCGGCGGTGCGGGAGCCCGCCGCGTCAGCCGCAGGGCCTGACCATCCACCACCGCCCATGCTCCGGGCGGGAGTTCTGCGCCCGCCGGGGTGCCGTCGACGAGCAGCAGCTTCCGGCCCTCGCCGAGATCGGCGACGGCCGGCGTCCCGGCAATCAGCTCACCATCACGGGTGAACGTGATGTGCACCGGCACGGGGGACGAGAGCCCCGTGGTGACGGCCTGCCCGGTGATCCACAACTCCTTCGGATCGCACACCGAGCCGTCCACCCGCAGCACACCGCTTCGGAAGACCAGACCCACGTCCTCGGCAGAGCCGTCCAGAGCGTAGGCCGGAACTTCGACCATTCCCCGCAGTGTCGTCTGCTCGAGAAGGTTCCGGATTTCGCCCGCACTTACTGCCATGGAGCTTCAACCCCTCGACCGCCATAGAATGGAAAATGGCACAGGCGTTTGTCGCGGTGTCGGGGGGCACGGAACACCCGGCGCGAACCTCGGTAACTGTGGCCGAAAGCCGGTAAGCGACACAACCACGCATTCGAGACACGGCCGGAAGGTGTCCATAATTCCCGAACGGCCGGTACGAGACGGCACGTTTCGCCAATCAAGCCCGCAGGGCCACGCATCAATTTCCGTCACAGGAGGAGGGAAAGCGAAACGCATACGCACGTCTGCGCGTACCTTCACCCGGGGGCCGGTCGCACACGAGTGGGTGGCGAGCGGTTCTTGCTGGGCGTACTGCAACGTGCGTGGCTCACTCTCGTGGACTTCTTCGCGAGCCCGGGCGCCGGCCGCGTCGATCGCCGGCCCCCTCTCCCATGCGCAGCCGGGACCACGGCCGGCGGGGTATTTCTCCCTCGCCGATGCGTTAGTTGATGTCGGAGTGGGATTTTTGCAAGGAGCACCCTCAGGGATCCGTAACCTACGAAGTTGGTAGGCGCGACAGTGGATGGGCGATAAATGGCTGGCAAGATCGGGGCCGAGATCGGCACCACGGGCCACCAGACGTCGCAGATTGCGCGGGGGAAGTAGACACGGTCGACGACCGTCGACGTGCGTCATCGGCGAGGTGGGCGCACGGTGGGGGTATGGCCGAGCGTCCCCCGCAGCGCATCCGCCGTCGCCGACCGACGGCATACGGGTGACAGTTGAGGCTGATCCTATGCCTTCGCTTACGGGCCCGAGATCTCGTGGAGTTTCTGCACCGGGCTCGTCTGGATGAAAGTGTCATTTCGCTCGATGACCCGCGGCTCATTCGAATGGCTCGGCGGCGGGCCGGACGAGTGGCCCGCCTGGTCAGTAGTCGCCGCCACTGCTCCGCAGGCGTCGAGCATGGCATCGCCCACCTAAAGAACTGGAGGGCCCGTCCAAGCCGTCGCTGGCCTGCTGCCTCATCACCAGATCACCGACCTGGCATCGGCACGGCAAATGTGAACACCGAGCCCCACCGAAGTCCCGGACGTCTCACCGCCTACTGTGCACGAGCTCGTTAGTCGCTGTTAGAGATGTCTATGCGTTTGGTGGTCGCGATTATGCTCGTGCCTGAAGCTCATGTTGTCCGGTAGCGCATCACAGACGTGTGACCCCGCGTGACAGCCTGCCGGGCGGCCGCGTTTGGTTACCTGATGGCCGCGTAATGTGATGCAGGGCGGGCTGCAATACTTCGCAGTACAATGAAAATGGTTTTGGGTTGGGCTTCGAACAGGGCCGGGGCGATCGCTACTGGCGGCCCACCAGTGCACAACTCGAGACAGCATGTCTCTGTCCTCCCCTCACCCGGCTTCTCCAGCCGTGGGGGACGCCGTGCGCCCTCGCGACGGGCGAAGCGGGCTTCGCGTGAGGAGCCTGAAATGAACGGCAAATTTTCGAACATCGAAGCAAGGCATCTTGCAGCCGATGCCGACTGTCCCGGTCGCGGACTGGGACACGCGCCCGCCGCGGTCGCGGTGGTTCCGTCGGCTGGCGACTGGACACAGGTCGGAACCGACGACCGCATGCGTTACTGCATGAGACAACTCGTCGACCGGTACGGTTTTCCGCCCGCAGGCGCCGCCGGGATCGTCGGGAACTTGTGGGCAGAGTCGGCCATTCTGCCGAATCGCATCGAGGGCAGCTCGCCGTCCACCCCGATGCGAGCGAAGAACTTCGCCGGAGTAACCACGAATTTCACAGCCGCCCAAATCATGGATCGGAAATCACCTCATCAGGGGCCCAAGCTACCCGGCGCCGGCCTCGCCCAGTGGACTTCGCCCTCTCGGCGGTCGGGGCTTTTCAGGCACGTTTACAACGGAGCTGCGCGCGGGGCGGATGTCCTGTTCAACATGGATGCCCAACTGGACTATCTCGAGCACGAATTGCGTACGAGCTACTCCGGAGTCCATCAGGTCCTTTCCAGCCAGGTGGTGTCGGTTGAGGCTGCAAGCGACGAAGTCGTTTACAACTACGAAATTCCGGGGGCCATTCTCAGCGGCCACAGCAAACTGCCACGCGCCGACGCCCGCGTGCAGACGGTCTTCAAGCAACGCCGCTCACCATCGAACAGGGCACTGACCGCCTACCAGTCAGGTGGCGGCCCCGCCGGTCCCGCCGCCTTCGAGCCGTTCCCTGGTGAGTCGTTCTTCCACACGGGACGGAAATCGCCGATCATCGCCGCAATGCACCATCGGCTCGTCGCCGAAGGCTGCAACCGGTACCAGTCGAGCGTCAACGCCGACGTATGGGGCCCGGGCGATGTGCAGTCCTACGCCGCCTGGCAGGAGAAGCTCGGCTTCGAAGGCGACGATGCCAACGGCACCCCCGGCAAGAACAGTTGGGACAAGCTGCAGGTCCCCAACGTCTGACCGTCCTCGCTGATGGCTTGGGAGGCACCGGGTCTCTTGCCGGATGGACGAGCGTGGCCAGGAGACGGTCGACGCACACCAGCCGGTGCGTCGCACCGGCGCCCACGGCTCGCTTCCGCGGCCGGGAGGCCAGCCTGGCCTGATGCCGTCCCTGCCCCAACGGACCTACTTCGGGCAGGAGTTCAGCGATCGCATCGGCCGCCAGGCCCGTGATCCGCCGATCGCTGATGACTGCCGCACGGTTCGCGTTCCCCACCACGCCACCATGATCGACGATCAAGAGCTCATCGTACTTCACCGCCTACCATGCACGAGCTCGTTAGGTGAGGAGCCCTGCGGTCTGGCTCCCACTGCAGCCTTACACGCCCGCTCCGCGGCAGACGGGGAAGCGCATACGGCTGAGCCGGGGGCAACGCCGAAGCCGTTGCCCCGCTGCCAGCCCGTGCTGATCTTCGGGCTGCCGTGGGTGTGGTCGGCCCAGCCGTAGAAGTGCTGCCAGGTCACATCGTCGCCGTACCAGTGGTTGTAGTCCGTCTCCGCGTACGCCTGGACCGCCTTGCCGTCGCGCCTGGTGTCCCACAGGTAGAAGGCGCCGGAGACGTACGACTTGCCGCTGACCTTCTTCGTGCACTCCATGTACTTGGCGGCGCCGCCGGTGATGTGGATCTCCTTCCAGCCGGAGCACCTGTTGGCTGCGGCCTCCACGTGCCCGGCGGACGGAGCCGACGGTGCGGCCGGCGCGGCCGGGGCGGCGGTCGCGGCCGGGGCGGCAACGAGGCCGCCCGTTAGGGCCAGTCCGGCGGCTGCGAGAGCGATGCGCTTGCCTGACGTCACGGTCAATCCCTTTCGTCGGCCGGAGGACGGTCCCCCCGTTGGGACCCCGTGGCCCGTCGGCACGAGACCACCGTGCCCGGTCGCCCCGGCCCGCCCCAGTGGTCTCGGGGCAAGTGATGTCCTCTTGGGATCCCACCCTTGTGACCTGCTAAGGCGTCACCAAGGGTGGGACGGGAACGGGGACGGCTCAGCAGGCTGGTACCGCGGGAGGTTCCGATGGGGCAGAGCAGAACGTGGGACCTGACGCTGCCGGTGTGCCTGCCCGCCCGTCGCCCCGACAGGGAGCCCCGGCACCCGGTTCCGAATGGAGCGACAGATCCGGAGGGCGTAGGCCTGTCGCACGCCTGCCGCCCGGTGCACCGTGTTCACCATGGTCGCGGTCGGGCAGGGCGTTCCACCGGGAGGAATCCGAGCCCTCGTTCGCCTCCGGACCGGCTACTGCGACAGGTAAGGAGCAGCGATCTTTGGCTTCCTCCGTTCACCTTCCGGGGTGAAGGTGAACGATCGACGGAACGAGCCCGTGGCGAAGCGCACGGCGAGGAGAACCGGTTGCTCGTGCTCGGGCGGCCTCGACCGGCCCCCGGACCGCTGCCGTTCCACAGGTGGAAGACCACCATCGGCTGCTGCGGATCCTCGCTGAGGTAGCCGAGCGCCTTTGACGCTGTTGAGGCCTCGCTCGTTGCGTTGGGCGTCGGGTATCGCAGACGCCCGCGGCGGTGTTCACGCGGTCGGGTTTGCCGCCGTAGAGCAACGCGTGACGGCCGCCTACCGCCCGTACCCCGGAAGCCGGCCGCCGTGAACTCCTCGTTGGGGGACACCGGAGACGGTTCAGGCGCGGGATGTTCACCTCGGCCGGGGTGTAGAACGGCACTCCGTCCCGCCGGTGGCGTTCTGCAGTTACGGGACAGCCCTTGGCCAGGTGACAGTTCGGCGTGCGGGGATCGTAAAGTGCCGGTCGGGAAACCGTCACCGTGACGGTTTCCCGACCGGCGGCAAGGCTGCGTCACCCGCCGGCAGCAGCGACCGCGGCGACGATTCCGGCGGCGTGGGCCTTGAGCGCCTCGTTCGCGAGCCATCGGTCGGGTCGCACGAGCGGCCACGCCTCGGCCTGCCTGAACTTCCCGCTCGTCAGCTCCGGCTGCTCCGTCCGTTCCAGGAAGCTCAGGGGCGCACGCGAATGACGGTCTTGCCCTTGCGCCGCTCGGTCGGGTTGAGCGCGGGGACGGCGTCGTCGAGGGTCGCGACGGTTCCAATGTGCGTGCGAAGGCGCCCGTCCCGCACCCGGTCGACGATCTCCACCAGCTGACTCGGAACGGACTCGACGACGAAGTCGACCGCGAGACCGTCGACAGGGCGAGTCTCAGCAGGCCCGACCACCGACACCAGCGTCCCGCCAGGCCGGATGATGCTCGCCGAGCGCCTCTGGATGTCACCACCGATGACATCGAAGACCAGGTCGACCCCTCCGATGTCTTCGAGATCGTCGTCGTCGAGGGCGAGGAACTCGTTCGCGCCGAAGTCGAGCGCCGCCTGACGGTCCGGCCCCCGCCCGGTACCGATGACGTAGGCGCCGAACTCCCGGGCGAGCTGCGTCACCACAGATCCGACCGCGCCAGCGGCGCCGTGTGCGAGGACGCTCTGCCCCGCCTGAAGACGACCGTGCTGGAACAGGCCTTGCCATGCGGTCAGGCCGGAGATCGGCAGGCTCGCACCCACCGTGAAGTCGACGGCCCCGGGCAGCGGCGCGAGGTTGCGTGCCTCCACGGCCGCGTACTCGGCCAGGGTTCCATCGCGGTGCCAGTCCGTGATCCCGAACACCCGCTGGCCCAGCGAGAGTCCCGTCGTGCCGTAGCCGAGGGAGATGACCACTCCGGCGAACTCGTGGCCGATGATCGCCTGGGCGCGGTCGTGACCGGAGCGATCGACCCACGTCGAGGGCCACTCCCACTCTGCCGGGACGAAGCCCGACGCATGGACTTCAACGACGACGTCGTTGATCGCCGGCGTCGGCTCAGGCCGCTCCGCCAGCCTGATCCCGGCCGCTTCCGCGCCCTGATCAGTCGCGACGATTGCCTTCATTTCTCTCTCCACATACCTCGTGCTCGCTGGCCCTGTGCTCAGGTCTGTGACTGTGTGTTTTTGTCCAGAGTAATTGTCAATTCCTATGGATCGATGGCGCCGCCCGGTTATGCGCTGAGGTGTTCGTGAAGCATCTGCCAGGTTCCGGCGTGGTTGACGAGCACGTTGGTGCCGCGGCCTCTTCCCCGTCGCGGCTGGCCGTCAATGGTTCCGGTCCAAGCGAATCGGTAGCGTCATACACGAGTCAACGGGCTCCCTTCGCCATGGTCGCGGCCAGCACAAACATCGGACTCATTCATCTAGGATCACCTCGTACCGTGACCGGGGAAAGACGACAGCGGTGCGCTCACGCACGGCCTGGCTCCCCTCACTCGTCACGGAACGCGCGCCGCGAGAACGGGGCGGCGCGCACTGCCTGGTGAGAACCGGTCGGCGGCGGAGCACTGGATTTCCCTCTCTCCCGCCCGCACCGGCTCCGGCATCCTTGCCTACCTGGCCGCGGGCTCCGCGGGCAGGTTGAAGACGTGGCCCGGCGTGACGATCTTCGTGATCTCCTCGCCGAAAAGCGTGGTGGGCTCCTGGTTGTCATGGTCGATGTCGGTGTTCAACAGGACGACGAGGGTCGCCCGTGCCGACGGCAGATAGACCACCAGGGACTCGTAGCCCGGCAGCGAACCGTTGTGCCCGATCCACCCCTGGACGCTGAAGATGCCGAGGCCATACCCGATGCCCGGGATGGGGGTCGGGGGTGTGGTGAGCCGCTGCTTCTGCAGGTCGGGACTGATCAGGTCGCCGCCGTCGGGCAGTTTGCCCGTGGCCACCGCACGCGCCCATACGCGCAGGTCCTGCAGATTGGAGATCATCGCGCCGGCCGCCCAGGCCCATGAAGGGTTCCAGTCGGCCGCGTCCTGGACGTCGCCGTTCGCGGTCTGGGTCGTGTATCCCTGCGCGTGCGGGGTCGGGAACGTGGCGTCGACCGGCAGGAGCGTGTGGTCCAGGCCGGTCGGTTCAAGGACGTCCTTCTTGATGTAGTCGTGCAGTTGCTGACCGGTGACCTTCTCGATGACGAGGCCGAGCAGGATGAGGTTGGTATTGGAGTACTCGAACTTCTTTCCCGGCGGGAACAGCACATGGTGCTGGAAGGCGTAGCCGAGCAACTCCTTCGGGGCGAACGGCTGGTGTGGGTCGTTCGTCAGCGCCTCGTAGAAGGCCTCGTCCTTGGAGTAGTTGAACAGGCCGCTGCGCATCCCAGCCAGCTCGCGCAGGGTAATCTTGCTTCCGTTGGGTACGCCTTCGACGTACTTCCCGATCGGATCGTTCAGGTTCACCTTGTGCCGGTCGACCAACTGCAGCAGCGCCGTCACGGTGAACGTCTTTGTCACGCTCCCGGTCCGCATGTACAGATCCGGCGACATGGCCTGGCCGTTGCTCGGGTCGGCGAGCCCGAAGGACCGCACATAGTTACCGTCGGGCGTCCACAGTCCCACGGTCACACCCGGGATGTTCGCCTCCCCCATGATCCGCTGGACGACGGTGTCGAGTTGCTGCGTCACGCCAGGGGTGATGTCACGGACCTCGTCCGGGGACGCCGATGTGGAAACGGACGGCGACGGTTTCGCCGGCACGGCGGGGCCACCGCACCCGGCCACGCCCGCGATCGGCAGTGCGAACATCCCTGCCGCGGCAGCCGTCGCAGCAGCCCGGCACAAACGGGAATGCGTCATGGAGTGACTCCCCACCATGCGAGGCCACGTTCCGCAACTCCGAGCACGAGCGTGTGTTTACCCCCGTGTGAGCACGAGCGCGGGATAACGATGTGTCCGCCTACGGCGCGACTGCACAGAAGCCGCAGGTCACGGCACTGCCCTGGGACACGGGCCGCAAGGTCCTGAACCTCCAGCATAAGAGCGCCCGCGCCCTGCCGCGCGTCGGCGCCCGACGCAATCCGGTCGGCGCCGTCCGGGTGATCCCCTCAGCCTTGGGTCCTCAGCCCGGAGCCCTGGAGCCCTGTTGTCGGCCTCGCGCCTGCCGGGCGACGCCTGGCCTGTCCCGCGGGCGGACGACGGGAGTTACGACAGGGCCCGGCGCGGCGCCGCCGTGGTCGCGTGGACCACGAGTCGCGGCACGATGACGGTCTCGGGGCCCGGCGCCGCCTCCGCCTCCATCCGGGCGATGGCCCGGCCGACGGCGAGTTCCGCCAGGCGCGGGATGTCCTGTCCGACAGTGGTCAGGTCGATGGGGGCGCGGCGGGCCAGGCGGCTGTCGTCGAAGCCGGCCACGGACATCTCGTCGGGGACGGGGACACCGGCGCGCAGGAAGGCGTCGAGGACGCCCGTCGCACAGCGGTCACCCGCCTGGTTACCGAGGCCGGCGGAACCTGGAGCCGATACGCTCCCGGCGCCATGAAAGGCACGATGACTGACAATGCCGGGATGACCCCACCCAGAATCCGTGTCGCCGCATACGTAATCCGGGATCGCGCGGTCCCCGAATTTCTGGTGTTCGACCACACCGGCATGCCGGAGGCCGGCACCCAAGTCCCTGCGGGAGGAGTCAAATCAGGCGAAGGACTGGAAGAAGCGGTCCTTCGAGAGGTCGCCGAGGAGACCGGTCTGCTGAGAGCCGCCGTGGTCCGGCAGATCGCCGTGGAGGACAAGCCCCATCCCGACACGGGTCAGCCACGACGAACCAGCTTCTTCTTCCTCCAGGCACCAGCAGACACCTCCGATGCGTGGGACCACCACGTCCACGGCGACGGAGACGACGCCGGCCTCACCTTTGCCTGCCGGTTCCTCCCCCTTCCCCTGAAGCAACCACTGGCCGACGACCAAGACACATGGCTGGGCCACATCGACCCGCGCTGGACCACCGTGACCAGCGACAGTCAGTAATCAGTAACCGGAGTCATCCACCGAATACGCGGCACCTCAACATGCGAGCCCCCCAGCCCCAGGGGCCGACTGGCGCCGGCGAGGACCTGGGCGTCGGTGATCCGCGCAGCTAGCGCATGCGCGTGGTCGGCGGCGTGGGTGCGCAGGGCCTGGTGCAGAGCAAGGGTGTCGGCCTGGTCCGGTCGAGGGTCTCCGCGGGGTGGGGGGATCGGCCACGGATCTCCGTGAAGTGCCCGGCGAGACGACCGGCACCCTCAAGGGTCTACGAACCGTTCGGAAGGTCACGCCACTGCACCCCGGTTGCACTCGGTGCAGAATCCCGTCGATCACCTGCCGGTGGTCCCGCCACCGTCCACAACGCCGGTTACTGACCGGCAGGAACGGCCGCAGCCGTTCCCACTCGGCATCTGTCAGATCACCCCGCCCCATGTCGGCAACAACGAGCCCACCAGCCGACAGGCACGTGATCTGCGAACAGGCCCCAGCGTGCGGGCCTACTTCGCCGGGTTCGTCAGCTCCGTGCCGAAGCGGCCCTTCGTCGCCGGGGAACCCAGGTCACTCGGGTCGATGAGTGACGAGTCCTTGGCGCTCAGCCCGTCGGTGCCCGCGTACAGCAGGGCCGCCGCGCCGACTCCCTCGGTGCGGTTCGGGATGCCCACGGCCAGGTCCGCCTTCCCGTCACCGTTGTAATCGGCCGGCGAGACGGAGGCACCGAACTTGTCGTTGCCCTCCATGGAGCCAGGGACGCCCTCGGTGTCGAGCGAGAAGGTCTGCGCCCCCTGGTCGGTCAGCCAGTTCTCGGTGCCCTTGAGCACGTTGATGGCACCGGCGTTGTTATAGCCCCCGGGCGCCTCGGCGCCGGTGTTGCTGACCACCAGGTCGTCGTGGCCGTCGCCGTCGAAGTCGGCGAGCCGGATAGCCTCACCCTCCTGCGCCTTGCCCTTCCAGTCCACCGGCTTGTCGGAGTCGAGCCCGTCGGCGGTGCCGGGGTAGGTGCGCAGCTTCTGCTCTTGCGGACCGTCCGAGAAGCCGGTGTCCGTGACGACGTCCTCCTTCCCGTCGCCGTTGATGTCGCCTACCACGGGGCGGTACTGCGCGAACGGCAGTGGGATGTCCTTGCCCAGCGGCGTCTTCTTCAGGCCTCCGGATGAGCCGGGCAGCACGCCGAGCGTGCCCTCGTCGGAGGGCGAGTCCTGGGAGGCGACGGTGACGAGATCGGCGTAGCCGTCCCCGTTGATGTCGCCGGAGGCCAGGTGCTCGACGCTGACGCCGCCGCCGGGTGGGGTGACGCTGGTCATCTTCGGGGTCGCGGTCTCCCGCAGGTTCTTCGCGCCCTTGACGAGCTGTACCTTCGCGCCGTCGGAGATGGCGATGTCGCTGAGGCCGTCCTTGTTGTGGTCGCCCACGGCTATCTGGTCGCCGAAGTGCGCGTTGGCAGCGACCTTCGGCGCGTGGAAGGCGATGGCGTCGCCGGACAGACCGCTCTTGGAGCCGAAGACGACCGTGACGGAACCGGCCTGCGTAGTGCTGCCGATGGCCTCGTTGTTCGCAGCGACGATCAGGTCGGCGTAACCGTCCCCGTCCACGTCGCCACGCACCACGGCCGAGCCGAAGCCGTCCTTGGCCTCCGGGGTGCCGGGCACGCCCGCGCTGGCCTGCGTCAGCGTGCTGTGCCGCTTGGTGTCGACGCCACCCTTGGCGCCGTAGGTCACGCCCACGTAGCCCGCCTTGGACTTCCCGGAGACCGTGCCCTCAGGCGCTCCCACGCCGAGGTCGGCGTGGCCGTCGCCGTCGAGGTCGCCCTGGGTGATCTTGCTCCGCTTTGCAGCACTCGTGGAAGGCTGGTCCTGGCCCCGCCCGTTGCCGTCCGTCACTGCTGCCATGGCGCCGCCGGCCGCGGCCGCGACAAAGGCGGCGCCCACAGCGCCTGACACCATGCTCCTGGTTCGGTTGCGCACAAATCCTCCAACGGGTAACACATCGATCGCCCCTCGGGTCCGCCCCCCTGAGTTGTGAGCCCGGTGGGATGGAAGGGGTTGTAGAGATAGACAGAAACAAAAGCGAGACGGTTGCAGAATGAACAGAAAATAACTCGGTCCAACAAATTCGCGCAGCGCACGGCAACTCCGTTCCGGGAAGCCGCACTTGGCGCCTACCATCCGCCCCTCGATTCACTCCTTCATGCCGCACAGCGAGTGGTCGACCAGCGTTCCGGTGGTGCTGAATCGCCTGCCCCGGCGACCGGTCTTCGGTAGATGCGGTACGAGTCGTGCCCACTCATCGTTCGTCAGACCGCCCCGCCCCGCCCTGCTTCGCCTCACGAACAGGACGGTGCTTGTGCCGGGTTCTGTGTCTGCGCCTGGGACCGTGTCGGTGTCTGTGTCCGACGGGCCACGGACCGTCGGACACACCCCGGTGAGGCCGTCAAGCGACCGGCGGCACCGCCCCCGACACCTCGGCCAGCAGGCGCTCGACCTCCGCGCCCCAGCGCGAGGCGATCACCAGCTCGCGTGCCGGGTCCACCCACAGCAGGTGACAGTACTTCGTTGAGCGTGTTCGCACTGCCCAAGCTGGAGACCCCGCGGAAGATCTGGTTGCCAAGCCCGGGCCCTGAGGCACAGGCCGCGATCGCCGCGATGCCCGTGCAACTGGGTCGATACCCGGACACCGATGAGGATTGGCGGCTGGGCTAGGGGCAGTTCGCCCCTGAGCAGCTGGGCGAACGTGACATCCCTATGCCCTTGGCGGCCTCGACGATCCCGCCGAAGAATACGGAGAGCGCACCAATGCGACGGGCAGCACCATGATCGGCTGAGCCCTGCCTGCTGCACTGGATGCCGACGAGATCGCACACTTGCTGAAGTCGGTGAACGAGAAGCCGCTTGCTTGCTCAGTGCACCGAAGACGTGTGCCCGTTCCGAGGAGATCGTGGACGTCATTTGAGGAGATGGCCCTTGCAGGGCACCGGACTCCGGTAAGTCCAAGGGCGCTACCGCGCGGAGCCGGGGCGGCCGTGCCCGCGAAGGCTTTGCACTGGAGGCGTTGTACTGGGACACAGGCACCGCCCAGCGCCAGGGATGTATGGCGAGCGCGCAGTTTCCGCCACTGTCCGGCCCCGGCCGCACAGCAGGCCGCGCAATCGCTGGTGCTCGGCCGACGGCCGCGTCGGCATTCACGGAGGGAGGGGCGCACACTGACCACAGCCTCGCCGGGAGGGCGGACGATGCCGGCGCTTCGATCGAACACCCGGAGAGGGCCATGTTCCATAACGCCCATCCCGGCTCATGGGACGCAGCCACCATGGTCGACCGCTCCTCGCGGACCGGCGGGCGTCTAATGACCCGTGTGCTGCCCGTGCGAGGTCTCGGACTGCCCTATCCATGCGGCCAGTAGCCGAAGCGCCTCTTCGGAGCTGGAGCCTGCCTCGGCGGTGTAGACACTCAGCCGCTGGTCGGTGTCGGCGGGCAGGGTGAGGGACTCGTAATTGAGGGTGAGCGGGCCGACGATCGGGTGGCGGAAGTGTTTGCTGCCATGCGTGTGCCGATACACGTTCTGGTCGGCCCACCAGCGGCGGAAGTCCTCATCCGTGATGGAGAGTTCGCCGACGAGTTCGGCCAGCAGTGGATCGTGGGGATGGCGTCCGGCGTCGCGCCGGAGCGAGGCGACAATGTCCTGGGCGTGGGTGTCCCAGTGGGTATACAGCGAGCGGGCGGTCTCGTCGCAGAACATGAACCGCACCAGGTTCCGCTCGCGGTGCGGCAGCGCGTCGAAGTCGGTGAGCAGCGCACGTGCCATCTGGTTGGACGCAAGGACGTCCAGTCGTCGCCCCAGAACAAGGGCGGGGGTGTGCTCGAGGATCCGGAGCAGGTCGCGCAGCCCCGGGCGGACCGGCTGCGGACGCGTCGCCGTGCGGCGGGGCCTGCCTGCGGCGGGCTTGGCGAGCTGGAACAGATGGGTGCGTTCGACTGGATCGAGGCGTAGCGCGCGGGAGATGGCGTCCAGCACGGTCTCGGAGACGTTCAGGCGGCGTCCGCGTTCCAGGCGTACGTAGTAGTCGACGCTCACGCCCGCCAGTTGCGCGATCTCTTCGCGGCGCAGTCCTGGCACTCGCCGAGAGCCGCCGCCGTCGGACAGGCCCGCCTGGCGCGGGGTGATCCGTGCCCGCCGAGAGCGGAGGAACTCACCGAGAGCTGTGTTGCGGTCCATGCCGTTCACGATACGGCCCAAGAGCGGCCCGACGGCCTGCGAAAGGGGGACTGGCAGTCCCCCCGTCCGGCTGTCCCCGGGGCGAAGCGGACCCCCCGGAAGCCGATCAGCAGCCGATTCCGGTGCTGAAGTGGAACGTGTCGAGACCGACCGGGGCCTGACCGCCCCGGTCGGCCTCTGTTCGTATCGCACGAAGGGAACTCCTGTGTCGGACACCAAGACATTCCTGATCACCGGCGTCAGCACCGGCCTGGGCCGCGCACTCGCACGCGCCGCCTTGGCCGCGGGCCACCGGGTGGTGGGCACGGTGCGCACGCCCGCCGACGTACGGGCCTTTGAAGCGCTCGCCGGTGACGCGCACGCCCGCATCCTGGACGTGACCGACCATGACGCGGTGGACACGGTCGTGGACGAGACCGAGCGCGACCTGGGCCCGGTCGACGTACTCGTCGCCAACGCCGGGTACGGCCATGACGGTCTCTTCGAGGAGTCGTCGATGGATGACCTTCGCCGTCAGTTCGAGGTGAACGTCTACGGAACCGTGGCGGTGATCAAGGCCGTGCTGCCGCACATGCGGGAGCGCCGTTCGGGCCACATCATCGCCGTCACCTCCATGGGCGGGCTGATCACCATGCCGGGCCTCAGCTTCTATCACGGCAGCAAGTTCGCGGTGGAGGGCATCCTCGAAACGCTCGGCAAGGAGGTCGCCGATTTCGGCATCCATGTCACCGCCGTCGAGCCGGGCAGCTTCCGGACCGACTGGGCCGGCCGCTCGATGATCCGCGCACCCCGTGTGATCGCCGACTACGACGAGCTGTTCGAGCCGCTGCGCGCCCGGCGCATCCACGGCAGCGGGCGCCAGCCGGGCGACCCGGACAAGGCCGCAGCCGCGGTGCTGCGCATCGTGGCGGCCGACCGACCGCCGACGCGCCTGCTGCTCGGAACCGACGCGCTTCAGCTCGTCCAGGCCGGACGCGACGCCTTCGAGCGCGACATGCTGGCATGGGCCGAGCTGTCGGCCTCGACCGACTTCGACGACGTCAGCCGGTCCGCCTACTGATCTTTTCGTAAGTTCGGTGGGTGTGGTGGGTGGATGGTCAGGCCGGTGTGCTGGGGTAGGACCATGGCAGGTGCTGGTTGTGGTTGATCCGGTGGATGCCTTGTTCGGTGGCGTCGGCGACGTCGGCGAGGTGGTCGTCGGCGAGGTTGGCGAGTTCGCGTTTCTTGAGCGAGGACCACAGGAGTTCCACCGGGTTCAGCTCGGGTGCGTATGCGGGTAATCGCTCGAGCGTGAGCCAGTCCTGTTCGGCGACCCAGGCTCGCATCGCCCGGCTCCAGTGGGCGGACAGCCCGTCCCAGACCAGCACCACCCGCTCCCCGCCGTAGAACGCCTTGACCTGCTCCAGAACGTCGATCAGTGCGGCGGTGTCGTAGCTGCCGGGCTTGAGGTGGAAACACAGGCGAGGACCACGATCCGGGTCGGTGGAGTGGTAGCCCAGAGCCGCGGCCATCGACGCACGTTTCCAGTTCAGCCGGTGCCGCAGGAGCGGAGTACGGCCCCGAGGTGCGTAAGTGCGGCGGATCTGGGGCAGCAGCGAGACGCCTGATTCGTCGAGGAACACGATCCAGGCACGTGTGTTCACCGCCCCATTTTGATGCGCGGCCACTCGTGCGTGATCCAGCGGGCGATCTCGGACTCGTCCCGCTCGACCGCCCGCCGCTCAGGCCGCTGCAGACTCCATCCCAGCCGGCCGGTCAGCACACGCCACACCGACGCCCGTGACAGCGACACTCCTGTCACCCGCTCGACGACGGCGCCGACTCGTTCCAAGGTCCACAGATCGGCCTCGAACCCATGAGCCCGGGCACCTCGCTCCAAGGCGGCCCGCACCGTCTCGACCTGGGCGTCATTCAGCTTGGGCGGGCGACCGGTGGCCGGACGCCGGCGTAACGCTGGAGCACCCCCTTCCTCCCACTTCAGCGAACTGCGGAACGAGGTTGAGGGCGTGAGTCACAAGATGCTCACCCAGAACCTGCGCATGCTGGAGCGCAACGGCCTGGTCGACCGGAAGGCGTACCCCACCGTGCCACCGCGGGTCGAGTACGCCCTTACCGAACCGGGCCGGGCCCTGCGCGCCACGGTTGACGCCATATGCGGCTGGACCCACCAGTACCTCGGTCACATCGAGGACGCGCGCCGTCATTTCGACGCCTGACGGGTGCACAGCGCCACACTCCCGTTGCGCGCTTCCTTGATCGATCTCGAGTTGGTGGCCACCAACTTGGCCTGCGCTGCACCTGCTATCGGGCTGCTGAGCCGGCCCATGCACTGCTGCTATTTCTCGTAAACATCCACGAGCTTCAAGATCACCAACTGCTGACCACACCGGTAGGCAAACGCTGCTGCTTGAGGTGCACGAAGCCAGACTCCCCTAGGTAGCGCAGTGTGGAAGGTGGCTATATCTGGCCGGCTGATTCCAGATCGATGATTCCATCCGTGTATGTCCAGATCGGCGGCTACCTGGACGGCGATGCGATGCCCTCTTCCCAGGGATCGAATCGATCAGCTCCGTATCCAGTTCGCGTTCGAGCCGGCGGAGCTGCTGACTGCCCGCGGACTGCGCGATGTGCAACCGCTCGGCGGGCCGGCCGAAGTGCAGTCCCTCCGCCACGGTGAGGACGTAGCTTGCAGCTGACGCAGCTCCATGGCCCCCGGCCCCTCTGTCCGCCGCGACCAGCATTGATCACCGTTCGCGATCGCTGTAGGCGCGGATCGCTCATTGGTCGGCGGGGGTGATCGCGGTTGGCTGGGGGCATCACGAACCGCGCGGGTCCCAAGGGCCCGAGGAGGCAGAGGGGACCGCCATGCCCAGTCTGGACGTCAACGACACCACGCTCCATTACGAGGACGAGGGGACCGGCCCGGCGCTGCTGTTCCTGCACGGCTGGATACTCGCCTTTACGCCGGGCGCCGCGCTCAGTGTGATCGCCGGCGCCGGCCATATGCCACACCAGGAGCTCCCCGACCGGTTCAACGCCGCGCTGCGCGCCGCACTCGCTCGGATGGTGCAGGCTGCCCGCACCACCGCGTAACCCGCCCGGACGAGCCCGCCAAGACGGAGAACACCCCGCGTCCGTCACAGAGATATCCATCGGCGCCGGTCCGCCCCCTCGAACGGAAGGGTGGCCAGGTACTGCGTCACCGGGGTCCGATCGCGGTGCACATTGACGGTCCCGGGTCTGTGATCAACCCTCTGCTGCTGGAGCGGGGGCGGGGGGGGGGCAGGGCGCGGGCCGATTCATGGGGACTGCGGGACGGTCGGTCCGAGGATTTCGCGCAGTGCCGCTTGCAGGGCATGGGTGCCGGAGTGGGCTTGGCGGGCTCCGAGCCGCCACTCGGCATCGATGGCGGTGACCACCCCCTCGCCGAGGGACAACTCACCTTCGGAGACGTGGATCTGATGGGCGACCAGCCCGGTTGCCCTGTCCCTCCCGTGATCTGTATGTGATGAACGGCCCGTAATCTGCCCTGCGTTGGGATTGAGGGGATAGGCGACCAAGGCGGGGGAAAGTCATGACATACCGGCGCGCGGTGTTACCGGCACTGGCTGGAGGGCTGCTGCTCACGGCGCTTCTGTGGTGGGCGGGGGCGAGTGCGCACGCACTGCACTTGCCGGGTGCTGCCGCCATGCTCGACAGCCAGACCGCCGCCGAGCTGGAGCGCTGGCTCGCCCCCTGGTCGTACGACCCTCCGAGCTCGGCCTGGCTCGGTACCGAGGTGTCCGGCGGGGGCGGGGGAGCAGACGGGGCCGTCGGTACCAACTACCGCGCGCTGTATTCCACCGCACTGCAGATCCGGTTCGGCGCGGTCTTCGCCTTCTTCATACCTGGGGCACTGCTCCTGGTCCGCAGGCTGCCGCCGGTGCGCGGCCGGATGCCGGCTGCGCTGCTCGCCATATGGGCCTGGGGCCTGGTAGCCGGGACCCTGGCGGTGACCGTTTCCGCACCGTGGCTGATCGGCTCGGGAGGGCGCGGGGGTTACCGTTTCCTGCCCCACCTGGCGAGCGTAATCGCCTCCGGGCGGCAGGTATTGGTGGTGACCGCGCTGGTCGCGGCGGCGGTGACTGTGGTCGCAGCGCGAGTCGCTGCCAAGGGGGCCGGTGCGTTGTCGCACGAGGTCGTCCCGGCTCGCGCCGCCCGCCTGGCAGCCTCGGTCGGAACTGCCGTGATCGCAATCTCCCTGGTCGTCCTCTCGTACCAGCCGGTCGCCGCCGCACTTCAACAAGTCTCCCCGAGCATCGGTCTGTTCGCTGAACCCGGTGACCTTCTACGCCAGTGGCTGCTGCTCGGCGCCTGGGCGGGCCCAGGGGCCGCGCCGCTTGGTTACTGGCTCCTGTATCGCGCCGCCGATCTGCTGCTGCTCGCCGTGGTGTGGTGGGCACTGCGCCGGCTGCCGGGACTGCTCACCCGAGCCACTGTTCCCGCGATGGCGGCCGGCGCAGTGTGCGCGACCGTCTTCGGGCTGCTGGCGAGCCAGCTGCTGAGGATGGCGTTGGACGGGGTGGGCTCGGGCCTGCGCCGGGACCTGCTACATCTGGCCGCTGAGCTCGGTAATGGCGTCCCTGCCGCCCTGACCTGTGGCCTGGTGGCAGGATCCGCCGCCGCCCTGACGCTGCGGGTGGCCGCGAGCCGCGCGGAGATCGCCGATGCCGCCATCTCCCCTCAGGATTCCGGGCGGCCTTAGCTTGTTCTTGAGGGGCCGTCCTGTGAACTCGGTGGAGCAGCGGGCGGCGTCAGGTGCGGTGCATCGCAAGGCGGAGGGTCGTCGTACTGGGCGTATTCGGCCGATCCGATCACGCGGCGAGGTGCCGCAGCGTCGTGGTGTGCCCGCCCGCCGAGGACCACGGGACCTTTCAGCGAGTGCGGAAGACGACGTCACGACGATGGCGGGGAGCCGTGGCACACGGGGCCCGGTTGGGGCGTGTCCTGGGCGCGGACTCGGACTAGGAAGGCGACCCAGCTGCGGTAGGGCTTCCAGCGATCGGCGATCTTGGCCAGTTGGGTGACGTCGTCGTCGGTGGTCGGGGCGCCGAGTCCGTATGCGGTGGCAATGGCTTTGTGGACGCGTGGTTCGTGGCGGGGGAAGACGTCGGGGTGTCCTGCTCCCCGGATGAGGATGAGTTCGGCGGAGAAGGGGCCGATGCCGGGCAGGGCGCGCAGTTCAGTGAGGGCGTAGTCGGCGGGCAGGGCGCGCAGGTGGGCTGCGTCGAGTCTGCCGTCGAGGGCTGCTTCGGCCAGTGCGTGCAGCCGCTCGATCTTGATGCCGGTGAGGCCGGGCACGTGGGTGATGGCGCGCAGGGCCGCGGGGGTGGGGAATGCGTGCAGGGGCCGGCCTGCGATGTGGACGCGGTGTCCGTGCTGGTGGGCGATGCGGGCCTTGATGGTTGCTGCCTGGGTCATGCGGATGCGGTTGCCGATGATTGCCCAGGTGGCGGCTTCGTAGGGGGAGTGGAAGCACACCGGGCGCAGCCCCGGGTGGTCCGCCATGAGCCCGGCCACCACGGGGTCCCCGGCAAGACCGGGGAATCCGGTGGCGTCGACGTCGAGCGAGAGGATGCGGGCGAGTTGGGCCCGCACGGCTTGTGTGGCCGCCGCCTCCGCGGTCACTGCCTTCGCCGGGTGCGGGGTACCGGGGTGCACGGTGAATTCGGCCCGGACCGTTCCCGTGCCGCCGTCTGCCCTCACCTCCTGCCGGACGGCGGCCGCGACGACCGAGTCGCCGTCGTCGGCAGGGAAGGCCAGGCGGAGGATTCCGTCCGCCGTGTAAGGGTGGTTCGCGGGGCCGAAGCCCTCCAGGAACCGGATGCCGGAAGCAAGCGAGAAGGGCCCGGCCGGGGTGAGGGTGACGGCGGGCACGGTCAGCCTCCGTGTGCCGTGAGGGTGTAGCCCTCGGGGCCTTCGAAGGAGAACATCGGCCCGAAGGGGCTGTCCGTGATCGGAGTGAGGATCGTGATCCCGGCAGCGGTGAGCTGGTCGTGGAGCTGGTGGGCGTCGGAGGTCTGGAACCAGAGCACCGCGCCGAGTCCGGGCCGTGCGGTGTCGGCGAGGTCGACGCCCGGGAGGAGCTCGCGGACGGCGAAGGGGGTCGGCTTGGTGTCGAAGACGACTGCGTGGGGTGGCGAGACCGCGGCCCGGCGCAGACCGAGGTGCTGCTCGCAGAATTCCGCTGCCGCGTTCAGGTCGCGCACCTGCAGGGCGACGAAGTCGGGGCCGTCGATGGTGACAGGCATGGGTCTCCTCGAACTCGATGAACTCGATGTCAGGACTTTGACATGGTCGAGGTTAGGACGGCCGGGTCGCATATGTCAAAATGCTGACATGCTGGAGAACGCGTCGGCCGAACCGCCCCACCCCACGAAAGACGTCACTCACCACGTGGGATACCTGCTCAAACGGACGCAGGCCGCCCTCCGTGGGGCCATGGACAAGGTCCTGCGCGAGCACGGCCTGACTGTGCCGCAGTACGCCACCCTCGAACTTCTGTCCCTGCATCCCGGCATGTCCAACGCCGACCTCGCCCGCGCGACCTTCGTCACCCGGCAGTCCGGAAACGTCGTCCTGCGGGCCCTGCAGGAAGCGGGAATGATCACCCGCCCCGCCACCGCCGACCACGGCCGCGCCCGGCCCGCCCACCTCACCGCGGAGGGCAACGCGCGCCTGGCCGCCGTCCAGGCCGCCGTCTACGCCATCGAACAGCGCATGGTCGAAGCGATCCCGGCGCAGCGCCTGGCAGTGCTCCTCGCCGACCTCGAACGCATGGCGGCAGCGCTGGAGGAATGACCCCACACCCGGGCCGGTGAACTCCGCCAGGACGCCGTGGGCAAACTGCTCGTCGAGCCTGTCGGCTTGCGATTGGCCCTCGGTGTGCCGGAGTCCTGCCGGGAGGCGTTCGGCTCCAACCGAGCCTTTCGCCTGACCAAGAGGAGCTGACGCAAGGTTCGGACGCGTCGGTAGGTGATTGCGCAGCAGGCCGAATTGAGGAACACCTCGTGGATGTTGCCCTGTCGGCGGTCGGCGATCGGTGCAGGGCGACCACCGCGCCCGTTCGTTCGGCGGCGATCTTGACGGCGAAGCCCGTCGGCGCGGTGCTCATCGCATAGCGGTGCAGGTGCTGCCAGAGCGGGTGCCGGGCGAAGAACCCGGCGAAGAACCCGGCGAAGAACCCGGCGACGGAGCCGGCCCTCGCGATGACGAACGCGTCGCCCGCGGCCCCCACCGCGATCTTGGCCAGCCCCAACAGCAGCTCCAAGGGAAGCCCCAACAGCAGCCCCCGCAAGCCGACACGGCCGCGCTCCCTGTCGACGCGACGAACCGCGGCAGCAGCGAGATGCAGAGGACGGCACCTTGGGATGGAGCGGGCAGGTGAGGAAGCCCGTCAGGAAGAGCTTGCGGGCATCGCATTCTGCGTCGCGGGCGCGTGATGCGTCAGGGTGCGGTGGTGCAGGTGGTGCAGGTTACGCGGGTGGGACAGGCGGTCCGATGTGGCCGAAGGCCGAGGCGATGGGAAACCGACCGACGGCCGCCCGACCGGCCCTGGGCTTGTGTCTCTCCTGCGGTCACGCTCCTTGCTCTGCCTGGTCTCCTCCGTTCGGGACGGCGCTGCCCGCCGCATGCATTCCGGGAAGCACGGTCACGTACGGCACGCCGGTGCGCGGGTGCTCGGTCACCTCCGCCTCGACGCGGTAGACCTCGGCCAGCAGCGCGGGCGTGAACACCTCCACCGGGCTTCCGGTCGCGACCACCCGGCCGCCGTCCATCACGCAGATCCGGTCGCAGAAGGAGGCGGCCAGGTTGAGGTCGTGCAGCGCGACGACGGCGGTGACGCCGAGCCTACGGACGAGCCGCAGCGCATCGAGCTGATGACGCAGGTCCAGGTGGTTGGTCGGCTCGTCCAGGACCATCGTTCCCGTGCGTTGCGCGAGTGCACGGGCGATCAGGACCCGCTGCTTCTCCCCGCCGGAGAGCTGGTCGAACGGCGCGTGTGCCAGTTCACCGACGTGCAGTTCCTCCAGCGCTCGCAGGATGATGTCGCGGTCGTCCGCGTCGTCGCCCGCGAAGGCCCGCTTGTGCGGCGTGCGGCCCATGGCGACCACGTCGTACACGGTGAGTTCGAAGTCCCCGGGAGTTTCCTGGAGGACGGCCGCCAGTCGCTGCGCGAGCCGTTTGCCGGGCATCCGCCAGACGTCCGTGCCGTCCAGCAACACCCGTCCTGATGTGGGGCGCTGCGCCCGGTAGAACGTGCGCAGCAGCGTCGACTTGCCGGCCCCGTTGGGGCCCACAAGCGCCACCATCTCGCCGGGCGCCACGTGCAAGGAGGCTTGGTGGACCAGGGTTTTGCCGTTCACCACGACGGAGACCTCGTGGGCGTCGAGCGCTCCGGCCGCCGCTATCGCACTCGTCGTCATCGGGCCGCCTTCCGCCCCGTCAGCCGCAGGAAGAACGGGCCGCCGACCAGGGCGCTGAGAATGCCGACGGGTATCTCCTCCGGACTCACTTGCGAGCGCGGGCACCCTCACCGTCCACCCCCTCGAATACCGTCGCCACAACTGCTGCCTCTACTACCGCGTCCGGGGCTCCGGATACTGCGACGAGTGCGTGCTCCACCTCAGGGGGCACAGCTGTCCACCCCGGCCTCCCACTTGCGCCGGCGCAGCACATGGTCGCTGAAGAGGTGTCGGCTTCGGTCGAGCAGTTCCCCCACCTCCGCGGCGTGGCACCGCACGTCCGCCGGCGATTGCCAGCGCTGCACGGACTGCCCGGCCCAGGTGCGCAGCTTCGCGTCCGGGTCCTCCAGCAGACCGACCGCCGTGCGGAGCGCCACGACGCCGCCATGCGCGTCGAGCAGCCGGAAGGCGCCGACGCGGACGTGCCGCGGCTGGTCGGAGCCGGTGCGTTCCAGGAGCCAGTCGGCGGGCAGTTCCTTTGCCGAGGGCAGCAGGGCGAGGGCTGTCTCGCGGACAACACTGGCGCCGGGGTCGTCGAGGAGCGGTCGCAACTGCTTCATCTCCACGCAGTCCAGTGTCCGCAGTCCGGCCACTGCCCGCGCTCGCACGCCGGCCTTCGGGTGTGCGAGCAGCGGCCACAGCAGCCCGGCGTCCGCGCGGTTCCCGCACTCGGCCAGCCCGATGACCGCACCGGGCGGCAACTCGGGGTCGTCCACTGCCGTGCACCGCTCCCGGTACCAGGCCACCGGATCGCCTCCCTGCCGTCGTACGACATACCGGGCGCAAGCGCGCACGAGCGCGGACCGGTCGCTGAGGAACGACTTTGCCTGTTCGGACCATCCCGCCCGCCGCAGGGCGGTGACGCCGGCCGAACGCGTACGCGGGTGGCGCGCGGAGAGCAAGGGAGGCAGCACGTCCTCGTACGCCTCCCCGTCCCTATCGCTCAGAGCCGTGAGCGCCGCTGTGGCACACAGGTCCTGGACCACGGTGTCCTCGTCCCGGGCGGCCGCGCGGGACAGCTCAGCGGGACGGAGCAGCCGGCCCTCGACGGCCAACCGGTAGGCGAACCGCCGGACGGTGCGGTCGGGGTGAGCGAAGAGAGGAACGAGCTGTCCGTGGGATGCCCGGCGCAGGACCTGACCGAGCACATCGACGCCGAAGGCCCCTCTGCCGCGGCGGCCGACGCGGAGGATGAGCGGCGCGAGGTCGCGGGCGGAGTCCACATCAAGGGCCTCGCACAGGAGTTGGCAGGCGCGTTCGCGTACGGGGCCGACCCAGTCGGCGCAGCGGATCACGACCAGCGGCAGCAGGCCGGGGTATCGGGCCGACCGGCCGACCGCCTCCTGACGGATCCGTCCGTCGCGGTGGCAGAGAGCCAGTGCGAGCCGGGACTCGCCGAGCTGCGTCAGATCGGCGGGCAGCGGGGCACCGTGCTCCCGCTCCGGCAGGAAGTGCAGGCGGTGCCAGGCCACCTCACGCACTCCTGCATCCAGCGCGAGCCAGTCACCGGGGTCGGCGACATCAAGCGTTTCCCGAAGCGGCGCACCTCCCACGAGCCGCATCGCTGCCGCTGTCCCGCCCTTGACGCCCTCAAGCATTCCGCCCCCTCCAGTGGCCATACCCGGGCGATCGTAGGGTGTGGGGATCGCGCAGCGGGCCGTGTTTGACCTTGACGCGGTGTCAGGGTCTTCACTGCTTGCCGAGGAGGTGGTCTCGATGACGATCACGCGAGAGAACACGGATGGGAGACGAGCGCTTCAGGGGCTGGAGGACGACCGCTCGTCCGTGCGCCTGCGGGCTGCTCTGGCGGTCGGCACGACGCCTGACCCGCGCTTCGTCGACAAGCTCATCGAGCGATGCGCGATCGAGCCCGAGTTCTTGGTCCGCGACATGCTGACCTGGGCACTCACCCGCCACCCGGTGTCCATGACGCTCCCCGGGCTGATCCGCGAAGTCCGCTCGGAGCGTGCGCAGGCACGGAGCCAGGCGCTGCACACGCTGTCCAAGATCGGGGGCCGGCAGGCGTGGCCGGCGATCACCCGGGCGCTGTTGTCCGACGGCGACGTCGAGGTGGCGCGGAGCGCCTGGCGGGCCGCGGTCGTGCTCGTGCCGGAAGGCGAGGAGTCCGCCTTGGCCGCGGTGCTGGCGACGCAGCTCGGGCGCGGTGAGCGGGAGACCCAGCTGAGTCTCAGCCGGGCGCTGGTCGCGCTGGGTGAAGTGATTCTGCCGGCACTGCGTGCCGCGACGACGGCCCCCGGCCCGCGTGTGCGCGCACGCGCTCGCCACCGAGCGGCTGCTGCGCGACCCGGACACCGGATTCGCGTTCGCGATCGAGGAGGCGAAGCGCGTCGTGGCCCTCGGCGGGTCCGGCCAGGCGGGAGGGTAGGACGTGTTGATCGGCGAGGTGGCACGACGGTCCGGGGTCAGTGCCCGCATGCTCCGGCACTACGAGTCGCGCGGCCTGGTGCGCCCTTCGGGGCGTACGGGCTCCGGTTATCGGGAGTACTCCGCGGAGGACATCCGACGGATCTTCCATATCGAGAGCCTGCGGTCGCTGGGGCTGTCCCTGCGCGAGATCGGGCGCGCGCTCGACGATCCCGCCTTCACGCCCTCGGCACTCGTCGACGACCTCATCCGTCAGACGCGCGAACGCATCGCGGCGGAAACCGAGTTGCTTACGCGGCTGCGCCGGATCGATGCGGCCGAGCCCACCGGCTGGGAGGACGTCCTCCAGGTCGTCGCGCTCCTCCAGGCACTGGGGTCGAAGAGCGCCGAGGCGCGCCAGCGCGCGGCCCTTTCCTCGGTCGACGAGGTTCCGGTGCCGGTGGAGGCCCTGGTCGAGGCGGCACTGAGCGAGACGGAGCCGAACGTCGCCGGGGCCCTGCGCTGGGCGCTGGCGCGATCCGGCGACGGCGGCCCGGCACTGCTGGCGGCGGGCCTCGGCTCACCGGTGGCCGCGGTGCGGGAACGCGCCGTTCAGTCCCTCGCCGAAATGCCCGGTGATGAGGCCACCGCGCGGCTGCGGGACGCTCTCGCGCACCCCGACGTCGTGGTCCGCGGGTATGCGGCTCTGGCGCTCGGGACACGCGGAACGGCCGATGCGGTCCCGACGCTCATCGACATGATCGTGGAGGGAAGGAACGACACCGACGCAGCCGATGCGCTGAGCGTGCTGGCGAGCGACACCGCGACGGCGGATCAGATCGCGACCGGGCTCGTCGACCGCCTCGCCCACGACACCGCTGAAGCGCCGGCACGCGGACGGCTGGCCCAGGCACTGGCGGGCATCCCGGGGACGACAGCCGCACGTGCCCTCGTGGAGCTGTCGCATGACGAAGACCGTGCCGTTGCGCTGACCGCGGCGTACCTTCTTCAGCTACGCGACGCCCGGTGACGGACCGCTCCTGGGGTGCCGCGTACGCGGGACGCCTGACGGACATTTTCCGGGCCGGGGCCGCCCCCTGTCCGACGGGTCAGGGGGCGGCCGTCCGGGGCAGAGCGTGTGCGAGAAGGGTCTCGGCGGCGGCGCGTGCCGGCCGTAGTTCGCCGTGACGGGTCCTTTCCGCACCACGGTCTCCCGCCGAACCGGACAGCCGGCGGTGGTGCGGCAGCCGGCCGGGCCAGGGCTTTGGATCCCCCGCTCTCACCGAGCCGCTGGTTGGCTCGCCTCGTGTTCACGGTCGGCCGCACCACAACCGGGTGTCCGACGTTTCTCACTCCTTGCGGGTGAACCGCGAGGCCATGCCCTCGTGTCGACCGAAACTGGACGATCGCGCCCGCTATTGTCCGTTATTGTGTCTTTGAGTTGTGCGTTTGTGAATCTTAAGCCCGGCGTCGGAAAGACGACGACTGCTGTGTGGCTGGCCCACGCGCTTCATGAGTTGGGTATCTCGCCGCTGCTGGTCGACGGTGACCCGGCCGCTTCCGCGCTGCGCTGGAGCGAGCTGGCCGGCGGCTTTCCGTTTCCGGTGATCGCCCTGCCGGTGGGGGATGTCCACCGTCGCGTGAACGACTTCCTCGGCGACCGACAGGCCGTGGTGCTCGATGCGCCGCAGCTGGAGGACCATCCCCGCATTGCCCGCAGCATCATGAGGTACGCCGGTGAGTGGATCGTGCCCGTGACCCCCGCCCCCATCGAACTGGACCGGATGGCACCCATCCATGGTGAGATGGCGGACGTGCAGTCCCTACGTGCCGAGCCGGCCCGCTCGGCGGTGCTGCTCAATCGCACCAACCGTCCCGATGCCACGCGCACCGGGCCCGATGCGGACGCTCGCGAGGCACTCACCGAGCGGGGTTTCGAGGTGCTGGACACCCAGATCGCGCGGCTCGACCTGTACGCCCAGTCCTTCGGGAACTCGGTCCAGGCCAAGGGTTCGGCGTACATGGACTTCGCGGAGGAACTGATCAAGCGTCAGGATGAGACATGAGTCAGCGCAAGGAGAGCTACCGCGCGGCATTGCAGCGCGGACGGGACGTTGTCGCACCCCGGCCCACCAAAGTCACCACGCTGCAGAGCAGATACCTCCGGGTGACCGTCGAGGTCGATCCCGACCTGCGAGGCGATCTGACGCGATGGATGGGGCGGCCGGTCTCCTCGGTGGTGTTCGCCGGCGCTACCGTCCTGCATACTCTGGCCGCCACCGCCGGCTGGATCTCTCGCCCCGGAGACCGGACTCCGTCCGCCCCGCGCGAGGTTCCGGATTCGGATCACTGACCGGTCGGCTCGCATGGCCGGGGGCAGGGGGCCTTGCCCGAGGCTGCAGCTGTCCTTGCGAGGTGAACCCCTTCACTGCCCGTGAAGTGCCCACCTGCTGCCGTCGACGTACGCGGTTCCCGGCAGCGCGATGAGTTCGGGCTTGAAGAGTGGTGGCGAGTCCATTGCGGGTTCCCAGGTCGCCACCTTCTCGTCCTGCGGGACCTCGATCCGCCTGTCCTGGGCGAGGTCGGTGACCACCTTCAAGAGCAACCGCACACCGAGCGGGGCCAGGTGCTCGCGCCATAGGCTCTGCGGGGTCGAGCCCGGGGGTACGAACAGGTGCTCCTGGGCGGCGAGCGGGCCGGCGTCGGTGCGCTCGGTGAGGTGGTAGACGCTCCCGCCCGTCACCTTGTCACCGTCGCGGATCGTCCATCGGATCGCGTCGCGGCCGCGGTGCAACGGCAGCAGGCTGGGGTGGTAGCCGATGGTGGCGACGGCGGCCCTGGCGCGCGTGTGGCGGCCGAGGAAGGCGTGTGAGTGTGCGGCGATGATGATGTCCACCCCGTCCGGGACGTGCATCGCGCGCAGTGCGGTCGAGTCCGTCCACGGTATGTCCCTGGGGTACGCCCAGGAGCGCAGGCGGTCCCAGGACATCGCGTTGCTCTCGTCGGACTGCCCCTTGCGCAGGCGGGGGGCGGCTACGCCGACGATCTTGTGCCCTTCCTCCAGCAGGGCGTCCGCGACCTGCACCGCGAACGCACCTTGTCCTGAAATGTAGATGTTCATCACTCGCGCTCCGTGCGGTCGCCGGTCGGGTGTCTGTTCAGTAGGGGTAAGAGCGCCGAGCCCGCGGGCAGGTGCCCCGCTTCGAGGTCATCGCCAGATCCGGACGGCGGACTCGCCGGTGAGTGCGGGTGCGGAGGACCCGGCCTTCTCCATGGTGGTCAGGCCGTCGGTGTTCCCACCGCCGCGGTGAAGTTCCGCTCGACGTGGTCGAGGGCACCGTCCCGGTCCGGGCAGGAGTGAACGATCCGCCAGCCCTTCGGTACCTCCAGGTACGGCCGCCACAGCGCGTACTGCCCGTCGGTGTTCGCCACCACCAGCCAGTCGGCCTCGCCGCCGACGAAGGGGTTTCCGCTCATCAGTCGGCCTCTTTCAGTCCGGAGTGATCGGGCCGGAACCGCACCGGCAGGGTGGAGAAACCGGTCAGGAAGTTGGACCGGATGCGCAGCGATTCGCCGGTCTGCTCGAATCCGGTGGTGAAGTCCCGCAGAGCCAGCAGCAGTTCGGAGATCTCGACCTTGGCCAGGTACGAGCCGACGCAGAAGTGCGGGCCGTAGCCGAAGGCCAGGTGTTTGTTGGGGGTGCGGCCGAGGTCGAACTCCCCGGGCCGCTCGAAGACCCGTTCGTCCCGGTTGCCGGAGGCGTGCCAGAGCGTGACGATCTCGCCCGGCCGCAGCCGTACGCCGTGCAGTGCGGTCTCGCGGACGACGCTGCGCCCGAAGTGCATCGTGGGGGACGCCCAGCGCAGCACCTCGTCCACGGCGGTCTCCACGGCGACCTCACCGTGCTTGAGCCGCCGCCACTGCCCGGGCCGGCCCGCGAGCGTGTGGACACAGTCGATCATCGTGAGCCGGCTGGTCTCGTCGCCCCCGATGATCAGGCTGTAGCAGTTGAGTACGACGTCCTCGTCGGACAGGGGCACACCGTCGATGGAGCTGCCGATCAGCATGCTGATCACGTCGTCGCCCGGCGACTCGCGCCGCTCCTCGACGAGGTCCATGAAGTACATCAGGATCTCGTTGCGGGCCATCTCGGAGTCGACCTCGTCGATGTCCTCGTCGTCGGTCGACAGCGCGGTCTTGGTCAGGGAGAGAAGGAAGTCCCGGTCCGGCTCGGGCACGCCGAGCAGGTTCGAGATCGTGGTCATCGGGATCCGGCTTGCGATCTGCTCGGCGAAGTCGCAGCCGCCGGACTCGACCGCCTCGCGGATCAACTGCCGGGTGTTGACCCGCACCGTCCGTGCGACCTCGTTGAGCACCCGCGGCGAGAGCACCCGCTGAAGGATCTTGCGCAACTCGTGGTGCCGGTGCCCGTCGGTGACGGCCAGCATCCGGCCGGCACCGGCGTCACCGCCGTCCAGCAACGTGACGAGCACATTGCCGCGCTCGGACGTGAAGTTCACGTCGTCCCGGTAGGTGGCCATGATGTCGTCGTAGCGGGAGAGCACCCAGAACCCCCGGCGATCGCCGGCCGGAGGGTTCCAGTACACCGGGGCGGTGTCCCGCAGGGTGTGCCAGAACCGGTCGAGGTCGTGGTCCGCGAAGGTGTTCGGGTCGCCCAGGTCCAGGGTGTCCAGTGCCGGTGTGCTCACGGTCACCAGTCCGTACGCCAGAACCGGCGCGGCTGGAACGGGTAGGTGGGCAGCGGCACGCGGTGGCTGGTCTCCCCCAGGTGGAGGGAGCCGAAGTCCACCTGCTGACCGGTCACCCAGGCGGCGGCCAGCTCGGACAGCGCCTGTGCGTCCGTACCGGACTGCACGATCCCGTGGTCGTTGCGCCGGAAGGAGTCGGTGTCCACCCGCGGCGCGGCAGCGGTCTCGGTGGCCAGGCCGCGAGGGGAGTCGTCGGACAGCGCGGCGATCAGCTCCGCACGGCTGCGGACCACGGCCGCCCACCGGCGGGACATCACCTTGCGGCCCAGGTTGAGGCTGAAGCAGATGTCGTCCAGGCGCAGGTCGGGGTGGGCCTCCAGCCAGTCCTTCAACCTCGTGCGCTGGCGTGCCAGCGCTTCGTCGTCCAGGGCGGACAGGGTGGCGAGGCGCGGCCTGCCGTCGGCCTCGGGGGCGCGGTCGGCGACCGCCGGTGCCTCTTCCAGCACCAGGTGCGCGTTGTAGCCACCGCCGCCGATCGAGGTGATGCCCGCACGGCGGATGCCGGACTCCGTCTCCCAGTCCGCCGTCTCCAGCTGCGGGACGAACGGGGTGCCGGGGAGGTCGAGGTCTTCGTTGACCTCGGTCAGGTTGATCGTCGCCGGCAGCTTCCTGTGGTGCAGGGCCATCGCGGCCTTGATCGCACCGAAGCCGCCCGACACCACACCGCCGTGGCCCACGTTGCCCTTGACCCCGCCGATCGAGGTGGTGCCGGTCTGCTTGCCGAACGCCATGCTCGCCGCGTGCACTTCGAGCTCGTCGGTCATCGGCATACCGAGACCGTTGGCCTCGTACATGGACACGGTGTCCGGGGTGACGCCGCCCACCTCCATGGCGCCTGCGATGCATGCGCTCAGCCGCTCGGGCTGGGCCAGGCCGTAGGCCATCGCGCTGACACCGTTGTTGTTGACGGCCGAACCCTTGACCACGGCGTAGAGGTGGTCCCGGTCGGCGACGGCCTGGGCCAGCGGCTTGAGCAGCACGGTGACGACACCGCTGGACAGCGCGGTGCCGGTGCCGTGGGCGTCGAACGGGCGGCAGTGGCCGTCCTTCGACAGGATGCGGTTCTCCTCCCACAGATGACCACGGGGGTGGGGCAGCCGGACCATCGCGCCACCGGCGACGGCCATGTCGGTCTGGCCGAGCAGCAGTGACTGGCAGGCCAGGTGCACCGCGTAGTGGAAGCCGGCGCAGACGGCGGCCACGGTGACGGCCTCGCCGGTGAGCCCCATGTAGTACAGCGCGTTGGACGTCATGGTGTCCGGCGACCACGCCAGGCTGGCCTCGATCGCCTCGGGGCCGACCGACACCCGGTCCGGCGGGGAGCTGTACAGCGCCGCGGTCTGCGGGTTGTTGGCGCCGTACATGCCTATCTCGGCCTTGACCCGGTCCGGGTCGTAGCCGCCGTCCTCGAGCGTTTCCCATGCGCTCTCCAGGAACAGCCGGTTCTCCGGGGTCATCGCGGCCGCCATCCGGTCGCTGATGCCGAACACCGACGGGTCGAACTTGTCGTAGGTGTCGAGGACGCCGCAGGCCCGCACGTAGAACGGGCTGTGGATCAGGGTCTCGTCGACGTGGATGTCGTCCTTGGCGAGGAACGACACGGACTCCCTGCCGTGTACGAGGTTGTCCCAGAACTGTTCCTTGGTGCGGGCGCCGGGCGCCCGCAGGGACATGCCGATGACGGCCACATCACCGGGGTCGTAGTCCTGCTCGGGGCTGTCGGTCATGGAAAGGCTCCTGCTTCGGGTCGAGTGGGGGCTGCTCAGCTGCCGGTGGAGGCGCCGCGGCCGCGCAGCGCGGCGCGGCGGGTGTGGGCGCGGAGGCGAGCCGACTGGACCACCTCGGGGGTGGCGCCGCTGTCCTCGTCGAGCCAGCGGCCGAGGGAGGAGATGTCACGGAAGCTGAAGAGGTCGGGCACGCGGACGCGGCGGTCGAAGCGCCGGGTCATCAGCCTGGCCAGCCGGACGAGCAGCAGCGAGTCGCCGCCGAGGTCGTAGAAGGCGGCCCGGACGTCGATGCTCGCCGGTTCGAGGCCGAGCAGTTGGCCCCAGATCTCCGCCAGTGCCACCTCGGTCGGCGTGGCGGCGGCCGTCAGGGGCCCGCCGGTGTCGGCGGCCGGCGGCTCGGGAAGCGCGGTGCGGTCGAGCTTCCCGCCCGGCGCCAACGGCAGCGCGGCCAGGAACACGACCGTGCCCGGCACCATGTAGTCGGGCAGCTGGGTGGCGAGCTTGCCGGTGATGGCGGTCTGGAGCCCGGCATCCAGCCAGACGCCGTCCCGGGGGTCGCCCTCGGGCACGACGTAGCCGGTGAGCCGGTTGCCCCGTACGACGGCGGCGGCTTCCCGGACCCCGGGGCAGCCGGTCAGCCGGGCCTCGACCTCTTCCAGCTCGATGCGGTAGCCGCGCAGCTTGACCTGGTGGTCGGTGCGACCGCCGAACCTGAGCTCGCCGTCGTCGGTGAACGTGACGACGTCGCCGGTGCGGTACATGCGTTCACCGTCGAGGAACGGGTCCGGCACGAACCGTTCGGCCGTGGTACGAGGCCGGTTGACGTAGCCGTGGGCGAGGCCGGCGCCGCCGATGTAGAGCTCACCGGGCACGCCGGCCGGCAGCCGCTTCAGGTTCTCGTCGAGCACATAGGCACGGGCGCCGGCCGATGGCCTGCCGATCGAGGGCTCACCGGTCTGCTCCTCCGGTACCAGCCCGAAGGAGCAGAAGACGGTTCCCTCGGTGGGGCCGTAGGCATTGAAGACCCGGTCGGCGCTGGTCTCCCGGTACGTCCTGTCCACCAGCTTGCGCCGCAGGGGCTCGCCGCCGAATACGACGGTGCGCACGTTCGGTGGCAGACATCCGGCGTCGAGCAGGCCGTTCATCACCGACGGTACGACGTTGAGGTGGGTGATCCTGTCGACGTACCGGCTCTCCGGCAGGTGGACGGCGCTCTCCACGAGCACGACGGCGCCGCCGCGGCACAACGCGGCGAAGATCTCCATCACGGACATGTCGAAGCAGACCGAACTCGCCGCCGAGACGCCGCTCAGGTCGCAGCCTTCGAAGATGCGGTCCATCGCGGAGAGCATGGCCACGCAGCCGCTGTGGTGGACGGCCACACCCTTCGGCCGGCCCGTGGATCCCGACGTGTAGATGAGGTACGCGGTGTCGCCGGGTACGACCGGAACGGGCTTCTCGCCGGGCTCGGTCGTCACGGTCTCGTCCAGCACGACCACGGTGGGGCCGGCCGGGCAGCCGGCCCGGGACGCGGGCGTGGTCAGCAGCAGGTGGGTCCCGCTGTCCCGGACCATGAAGGTCAGCCGCTCGGCCGGATACTGCGGGTCCAGGGGCACGTAGCAGGAGCCGGCGCGCAGTGTGGCCAGGATGCCGACCAGCAGGTCGGGTGTGCGCTCGACGCAGATGCCGACCGGCACACCGGGTCCTGCGCCGTCGGCGACGAGCCGTTCGGCCAGCAGGCGGGACCGCTCGTTCAGCTCGCCGTAGGTCAGGACGCCGGCATCGGAGTAGACGGCCGGTGCGTCGGGGTTCTTGACCGCTTGCTCGATGAACTCGGAGTGCAGGGTTTCGGTCACTGGTCCGTCTCCTCGGGGCAGCCGCTCGGGGCGATGTCCTGGAGCACCAGGTCGGGGTGGGCGATCGACTCGAAGAGCACAGTGCGGTAGAGCGCGAGCAGTGCCGTCACGGTCTCCCTTTCCAGGTAGCTCGGCTTGTACTGGATGTGGCCGGCCACCTCGCCGTCGATGTCGGCCATCGAGATCTCCAGGTCGAATTTGGCGAGGTGCCTGCGTACGTGAAGCGGTTCGAGCGGGAGGGCGCCATCGGGCGCGATGGTGTCGCCGATGCCGTGGAAGAGCTTGACGGACCGGGGGAACGCGTCCGAGGACAGCCAGTTCACCACCACGTCGAACCACGGGGAGCGGCCTTCCGCCCTCGGCGGCTTCAGGGCGGAAGCCAACAGGTCGAGGGGGTAGTTCATGTGCTCCAGCAGACCGAGCGAGAAGGCGTGGACCTCGCGCAGCAGGTCGCGGAAGCTGCGGTCACCGGCGGGCTTTGCGCGCACCAGCACCGTGTTCAGGTAGTAGCCGATGGCGGATTCCCAGCCGGGTTCGCCGCGTTGGGCGATGGCGGTGGCCAGCACGGAGTCCTCGACCCCGGCCGCGCGGTGGAGCGTGGCGAAGAAGCCGGCCAGCACGACGGTGCTGATCGACACACCTTCGCGTACCGCGAACTCCCTGAGCAGACGGGTCTCTTCGGCGCTCCAGCGGAAGGTGAGGTCGCGGCCTTCGTAGGTGACGCCGGGAGGCCGCTCCATGGTGGACAGGTCGAGGTGGGCGGGCGGGTCGGCCAGCTTCTCCGACCACCAGCTCAACGCCGCGTCGGCCGCCGGGCCGGCCAGCCACTGCCGCTCCCACTCGACGAACTCGGTGTAGGGGGCGGCCGGCTCTCCGGCGGCGGGGCCGACGCCCTCGTAGTACTCCTGGAGTTCGCGGATCATCACGTCGGCCGACGCCGCGTCCGACGCGATGTGGTGCACGAGCACCAGCAGGTAGTGGTCCGCCGGACCACGCGTCATCAGCACCACCCGCACCAGCGGCCCGTTGTCCATGTCGAGCGGCAGGTGACCGTACTCGGCCAGCTCCTCGCGGGCTTGTTCGTCGTCCCGGTCCGTGCTGTCCACCACGACGAACTCGTATTCCGGTTCGTCCAGGATGACCTGGTACGGGCTGCCGCCCGCCTCGACGAAGAGGGTGCGCAGCGCGGGGTGCCGCTCCATCACGGCCCGCACGGCGCCCTCGAGCGCCTGCTCGTCGACCGCGGTCCGGATCCGGGCGGCCACCATGAAGTTGTAGGGCACGGCGTCCGGCGCGACCATCTGCATGAACCACAGCGATGCCTGGCCGTGCGAGGCCGGTGCCAGTTCGAACCCGAGACCGTCGGCCCGCAGCTGGTCGAACGCCGGTGCGTCGGTGGGGTCCAGCAACCCGCGCGCGTCCAGTTCCTCCACCAGCTCCTCGGCGTCCAGCTCGGACAGATCGTCGAGGAACGTCCGGGCTGGCTCGGCCACCGGCTCCGGCGCTTGCACGACCACCGCCTGCGGCTCCGCCTTCGACGCCTTCGACGCCCGTGCCGGATGCACCTCCGCGACCGGTGCCCGGTCGCCCGCCGCGGTCTCAGCCGGCCGGCCGATGGTCTCGATGACGTGGTCGACGACCTCGGATATGGTCCGGCCGTCCAGGAACACCACCGGCGACACCCGCTGCCCGAACAGCGCTTGCAGCCTGTTGACGAGGCGGAGCGCCAGCATCGAGTCAAGACCGAAGTCGCGCAGGCTCGCGCCCTCGCCGAACTTGCTCGCCGGCACGCCCAGCGCGTCGGCGATCTCGCCGAGCACGACCTCCTCCAGCGGCCTGTTCTCCACGGTCTCGACGACGGGCTCGGCCACCACCGTCGCGACCACGGACTCGGCCACTGCTTCGGCAACCGGCGCCGGCCCGCCGCGGGGGTGCGGCGTGGTGTCCAGCCAGTAGCGCTCCTTCTGCCACTGCACGAGCGGGGTTTCCACGACCTCGACGTCGTCGGCGAACAACGAGTCGAAGGTCAAGGGGAGGCCCCTGACGTACAAGGACGCGGCGGCCCCCAGCAGACAGCGGACGTCACTTTCGTTGCGCCGCAGGGAGTTGACCGCGTGCACCTGGGCACCACGGGTCAGTGCGATCTCCTCGACCGCGCCGCGCAAGGTCTCGTGCGGGCCGATCTCGATGAAGGTGCCGACGCCGTCCTCGACCAGCGCACCGATCGTTTCGGCGAACCGGACCTGGTTGCGCAGGTTGTGCACCCAGTAGTCGACATCGGTGACCGGGTTCACCGTGTCGGCCAGTGCCGTGGAGTGGAAGGCGAGGGTGTTCGTCAGCGGGGTGATGCCGTCGATGCGTTCGCGCAGCGGCTGGATCAGCGGGTCCATGCCGGGGCTGTGCACCGGCCTCTCGACCCGGATCCTCCGGGTCGATATCCCGGCCCGCTGGAGGTCGGCCTCCAGAGCGGCGATGGCATCGGGCGATCCGGACACCGCCGCGCTGGTGGGGCTGTTCACCACGGCGATGGCCACGTGCGCGGCGTACGGGGCGATCCTCGGCAGCAGATCCTGCTCCGGCAGGTCGACCGAGATCATGGCGCCGGCGGCCGCTTTCCGTTCGAGCAGGTGCGACCGGGCGACCACGACACGGGCGGCGTCGTCCAGAGACAGCGCGCCGGCGATATGGGCGGCCGCGACCTCGCCCAGGCTGTGCCCGACGACGGCGGTCGGCTGGATGCCGAGTTCGAGCCAGACCTTCGCCAGCGAGACCTGCAAGGCGAACAGCACGGGCTGCTGGAAGTCCATCTCCTCGAACCTGGCCCGGTCGGCCGGGGCGGCGAGCTCGTCGAGCACCGAGCAGCCGCCCGCCGCGCGCACGGCGGCGTCGCACGCGCTCATCCACCTACGGAAGCCGGCGTGCGAACGCATCAGCTCCCGGCCCATGCCGGCCCATTGCGTTCCGCCGCCGGAGAACACCAGCGCCACCCGCCGGTCGCTGTTGCCGGCGACCGTGCCCGTGACGACGTCGGGGTGCGGCTGACCGGCGGCGACCCTGGCGAGTCCGTCCAGGACGTCCTGGCGGTTGCGGGCGAACAGCGCTATCCGGTGGTTGTGGTGGGTACGCCTGGCCGCCAGCGTGTAGGCGAGGTCGGAAACCCGCAGGCCCGTGTCGCGCTCGACATGGTTGGACAGCTCGCGGCAGGTGTCGGTCAGCGCGTCCGCCGTACGCGCCGTGACGGGTACGAGATGCACCCGCTCGTCGCCCGCGGCATCGCCCGGGTTCGGTGTGACGTGCCGCCCGCGGTCGCCCGCGGTGAACGGGCCGGGGGTGACCGGGAGGCCGGCGGTGTACAGCACGCCGAGCGAACCGAGCAGGGTCGACGCCTCGTCGGCGCCACGACGGAGCGAGGGCAGGGTGGTCGCCGTCAGGATCTCCGACACGGACTTGAGCAGGAGGGGATGCGGACTGAGTTCGATCACCGCGTCGATGTCGTGGTCGCGCAGGTTCGTCAGGGCGTCGACCACCCGGATCTCCTGGCGCAGGTTGTTCACCCAGTAATCCGGCCCGAGCTCGGCGCCGTCGACGAGTTCGCCGGTGACCGTCGAGATCATCGGGATGCGCGTGGTCCGGGGCTTGATGCCGTCGAGTTCGGTCCTCAGCGGAGCGAGGACGTGGTCGACCAGCGGCGAGTGCGGTGCGTGGCCCATCCGCACCCGGTGGTTCGTGATGCCCTCGTCCGTGAGCCGCTGGACCAGGTCGTCGATCTCCTGCGGTGTGCCGGTGACCAGGGTGGAGTTCAGACCGTTGTGGCCGGAAAGGGTGAGCCCTCCGGTCAGGTGCTGCTTGACGTCGTCCGCACCGGTCATGACCACGATGCCGTCACCGCGTCCGACGGCCAGCTGCTGGAGGAGCCGGCCGTGGTGGGCGGCCAGACGGGAGGCGTCCTCGAAGTCGAGGGCGCCGGCGATGTGAGAGGCGGCGAACTCGCCGACGCTCTGTCCCACGACGACGTCCGGCTCCACCCCCAGCGAGCGCCAGGCGTCGGCCAGAGCGACCTGGAGGGAGAACAGCAGCGGCTGGAACACGTCCATGTCGTCGATGCGGCCGTCCGGTGACAGCAGCTCGTCGACGAGCGAGAAGCCCAGCAGCTCCCGCATCCGCTTGTCGGAGCGCATCATGGACCGTCGGAACACGGGCATACCGGCGAGCAGCTGCCTGCCCATGCCCACCCACTGCGAACCGTTGCCCGAGAACAGGAACGCCACCCGCGGCCGGTGTTCGGTGATCTCCCCGGCGCTTACCCCGGCGGCCTTCGCACCGGTGCCGAAGGCATCCAGCTGCGCCCTGAGTTCGGTCATGTCGTGAGCGGTGGCCGCGAGCCGGAACCTGCCGTCGCCGGGTGTCCGGCCGCATACCGCCCGCAGGTCGTTCTCCTCGCGCAGCGCCAGGGCCCGCTCGGCCAGCGCCTCCTGGGAGTCCTCGGCCAGCAGGAGGAGTGAGCTCTCGGGGCGCGGCAGCTCCTCGACGACGACGTGGCAGATCGCGCCGCCGAATCCGAACGAGCTGACGCCTCCTCGGCGCGCGTCGGACCGCCGCGGCCACGGCGTCAGCCGGTCCTGGACGGTGAGGTGGTACTCGTCGAACATGATCTGCGGGTTCGGAGAGGCGTAGTGCAGGCTCGGCGGCAGCACACCGTTGCGCATCGACAGCGCGAGCTTGACCAGGCCGACGATGCCCGCCGCCGCCTCCAGATGCCCGACGTTGGACTTGACGGAACCGAGCCGCAGAGGCTCCCCGCGGTCACCGCCCAGGACCGCGCCGATGGCATTGGCCTCGATCGGGTCGCCGAGGGGCGTCGCGGAGCCGTGGCACTCGATGTAGTCCACGAGGGAGGGTTTGATGCCGGCCCGCTGGTAGGCGGTGCGGAGCATCTTCTCCTGCGCCTGCGGGTTCGGCGCGGTCATGCCGTTGCTCAGACCGTCGTTGTTGGACGAGCTGCCCTTGATCACGCAGTACACCGGCAGTTCGCGCTCGAGCGCCACGCTGAGCGGGGCGAGCACGACGACACCGGCGCCCTCACCGCGGACATAGCCGTTGGCCCGGGCGTCGAACGACTTGCAGCGGCCGTCCGGAGCGAGCGCGCCCATCTGGTCCATGGCGGTGTAGTAGTCGGAGACGAAGCTCAGGTTCACGCCCCCTGCCAGCACCAGCTCGCTCTCGCCCATCCAGATCGACTGGCATCCCACATGCACCGAGACCAGCGATCCGGCGCAGGCGGCGTCGATGGCCATGCTCGGGCCCTGCAGGCCCAGGAGGTAGGAGACGCGGTTGGCGATGATGCCGTCGTGCATGCCGGTCGCGGTGTGCGGGGTGATCTGGCTGTCGGGACCGCGATAGTGCGCCAGAGCGGCATAGTCGCCCCAGCAGGAGGCCATGAACACGCCGGTGTCGCTGCCGACGAGACTGTGCGGCGCGACCCCCGCGTCCTCCAGCGCCTCCCAGGCCAGCTCCAGAATCAGGCGCTGCTGCGGGTCCATCTGGACGGCTTCGCGGGGTGAGATACCGAAGAACAGCGGATCGAACTGGTCGATGCCGTCGATGAACCCGCCCCACCGCACCGCATCGTTCAGGAGGTCGCGTCGCGCGGCCGGTACCGGGCCGACGGCGTCGCGGCCCTCGGACAGCAGCTGCCAGAACGAGGACGGGTCCGGTCCGCCGGGGAACCTGCAGCCGATGCCCACGATCGCGATGGGTTCATGCGATGCCGTACGGCGATCTTTGCCCGGGGCTGTTGTGGTCTCCGCGGCTCGTGGACCCTGGACGAGCGCACGGGACAGTTCGTCCAGGGTCGGGTACTGCCACATCCAGGTGACCGGAACTTTCCAGCCGAGGAATTCGGATAACGAGGTGGCAAGAGTCGTCAACTTCATTGAGTCCAGCCCGAACTGGTGCATCGGCGCCCAGCGATCCACCATGTCCTGGGACATGTCCAACAGCTCAGCAACGCGAGAGAGCAGAAACTCTGATATGGCATGCACATCTCGTGCTGCGCGCTCTTGGGGCATTTCGGCTCCTCAACAGGGCGGATGGAATGGACTCGACTGGGCTGGGCTGGACTGGGCCGGCGAAATTTTGCGGCTTGCGGCCGGATGATTAACGGGCTCAGGAACTCCGTCCGCAAGGTAAGGGCAGAGGGCAGCGGTATTGAGGTGGTGGGGCGCAGGTGTGGCCGTGCGGGGTGAACATGGCCGGGGCCGGCACTTCTCGAGATGGTGTGCCAGTGCTCAGGCGGCCGGCCATGGACATGGGCAGGGTCAGGGCTCATGGGCTCAACGGCTCATGTCGCGGAAGCTTCGCTTCGACGTGCGGGCCGAGTGCCGCAGTGGGGCCACACCTGAGGAATCCCCGTCAAGGACAAGGGGATCCGTGTCCTGTTGGGCAGACTGTCCCATCCCGGACTGGATGGCATGGCTGCAGAAAGACTGGTACCTGCACCGCGCCCCGACCCCCCGCTAAGTCGTTTTGACTGAATCAGACCGCGATCTGATTCAGGATCACTGCCCGGCATTCCAGCCGCCGGCGTGCATCGTCCATTTTCTGGTCAATTCGATCGGCGACTGCATTGCCTTCGGGGACGCGCACGCGGAACTCTCCATCTGCGCAACCACTGCCGACCAGCGTCAAGATCCATTTCCAGGTAAAGGTGATGTGGGCTGACGGGGCCGCATTACGAGGTGCTCGTCGGCCCGACGAACTTCAGAGTGCCACCCTGTGAATGGTGAAACAAGTGTGACGTGTGTGCCAGAAGGTGCACTGGCGTGATTTAACCCCCGAGTGACTGGTTTGCCCTCTTCTCGCGATCGCCGCGGGGTGGTTCGGACGGCATGGGTAACAGGGGGCATCCTGGTCCAACACGGGGCGATCTCGACACGGCTCGGCCCGTATCGGGGTGCAGGAAGGCGTCCGGTTCGGACGTGCACTGCCTGCCGTCCCCATGCCTCGGCCGGCGGGAGGCGGCATGACCTGCCAGGGATGTTCCGGTGGTGGCATACGGGCAGGGTCGGGCTGGACAGGGGACGAGCGGCACTGCAAGCTGCTCGGCATGAAAATCATGAAACCTGAACCGACGCTGACTGACACTCACCTTCTGGTGGTGGGCACCAGACGGAGGGAACGCGCCACCACACGACAGCCGCGTGCGGCCGACGCCGGCGACACGTTATCCAGGCATTCCCCACCCACCCCACACCGCCCGGTGGCCGCACGCCCCGGCACTCCGGTGACGGCGGTGATTGCGGGTGCGGGTGCGGGTGCGATTGCGGGTGAAGTGTTCGCCCCATTACGGCTCGGCTACCACCTCGTGGTCGACATAGCCGGCGGCGGATTCCGGGGGAGGCCCGCATGACCACTACTGAGGTGATGTCACGGCAGCGGCCGGGCCTGGCGCTTGGGGTGCTGGCCGGGGCGCTCGCACTGGACGTGAGTGGTCTCGGGGTGCTCAATGCCGCCCTGCCGTCCGTCGGAGCACATTTCGACCTGGACGAGGCCACGCTCCAGTGGGTCATGATTGCTTACGCCGTCACGTTCGCCGGCTTCCTGCTGGTGGGCGGCCGCCTGGCCGATGTCTTCGGCCGACGGCGGGTGTTCGAGTGCGGTGTCGCCCTGTTCACGGTGGCAGCGTTGGCCGGTGCCGTGGCCCCGGAAACCGGGGTTCTGCTCGGTGCCCGGGCGGTCCAGGGCATCGGCGCTGCCCTGTCGGGTCCGGCCGCACTGGCCCTGCTGACCGAGGTGTTTCCGGCCGGTCCGGCGCGCAACCGAGCCCTCAGTGTGTACGCCGCGGTCGGCGCGGCGAGCTTCAGCGGCGGGGTGCTGCTGGGCGGTGTACTGACCCAGTTCTTCGGCTGGCGGTCGGTGCTGTGGTTCTCGGTGATATTGGGCCTGGCCGTGCTGGCCGCGACGCGCGCCGGACTGCCCGGTGGTGTCGGGCGCGGCGGCCGGCTCGACCTGCCCGGTGCGATCTCGGGCACTCTCGGCCTCACCCTGCTGGTCGTCGGCGCGAGCAGTACGGGCACGTTGGCATGGAGCGCACTGTGCGTCGCAGTGGCCTTCCTGATGTTCTTCGTCGTGCACGAGCACCGCACCGCCGACCCCGTGCTTCCTCTCGGCCTCTTCCGGGTCGCATCGGTACGGGCCGCGAGCCTGGCGGCGTTCCTGCAGTACATGGGCTCGGTCGGGATGCTGTTCTTCGCGCCCCTGTATCTACAGGAGATGCTGAAGTACTCTCCGCTCCAGTCCGGTCTCGCACTGGTACCGATGTCGGCGAGCGTCTTCCTCACCGCCAACTTCGTCACCGGACGCCTGCTGGCCACGTACACGCCGCGAACGCTGATGGTCGTCGGACTCGTTCTGATCGGCGGAGGTACAGCGCTCTGGATGACCACACCGCACGAAGGCAACTATCTGCTGCATGTGCTGCCCGGCCTGGTGATCAGCGGCATCGGCCAGGGCCTGAACTTCCCCTCGATGACGTCCTCCGCGCTCACCGGCGTCGAGCCGGACCGGCACGCGGTCGCCGGCGCGGTGAATGTCGTGGCACAGCAGATCGGCGCCAGCGTCGGAGTGGCGGTCATGGTCCTGGTCGCAGCGACCAGCAGCGACCAGCTCACCGGCTACCACCTCGCCTACCTCGCAGCCGGCATCGCCTGTGTGCTCGGAGCGGCATTCATCGCAATGGGCCGGCATGACAAGCAGGGCCTGAAGAGCCCTCATACGGAATAAAAGTTCCCTCTCCGGGCGGTATCAGGTGACGCGGAGTAGTGCCGTGCACGTGGAACCGTGGCTGGTCGTCGAGGAGGAGTGGCAATGGCGTGCGCTGCCCGGCGGGGGAGCGGCCGGGCGGGGCATCAACAACCAGCAACGCCATAAGAAACGACGTCTATGGCCGGGAACGGGCGGATCTCTCAGGCCGCGTTCCGCTCCGGTGGTCGGATATAGGTCAGGGTGTGGTGGGATACGAGCTTTCCGGCGGTGTCGGTCGTGTCAGCGGTGCCGTAGACGATCAGGCGACCGGGTCGGACGATCGTCGACTCGCAGACCAGATCGGTGCGCGCCGGGCCGAGGAAGCTCGTCGTCATCTGCTGGGTGACGGACGGATCGTCCTCGCCGAACAGCGACATGATCGCGATCCAGCAGGTCACATCGGCGAGCGTCATCGCGCACCCGCCCTGGAGGACTCCGCCTGGGCGGAAGAGCTCCGGGCGCCGGCGTAACGAGAGCTTTGCCTGCCCCTTTCCGACGGCTTCCACCTTGAATCCCCACCAGGGTCCGAAGGGGCTTTTATCGAGGACGGCTTGCGCTGCTGCGACATCCATCATCGACCTAACATAGCAACGTTGCGTATCCCGGCGATGTGAAGAAGTCGGCCTACGGGATTCCAGATCCATGAACCCGGCGACCTTGGCCCGTAAAGCGTGCTGTATTCCACCTACTGCTCCTTCACCGACGAGCAGAAGGCCCCGGCATCGGCCACCGCGACGGGGAATGCCTCACCGCTCGCGCCAGTGCGGGGAGCGGTGTGCGTGGATCGTTGTCTCTTGAGGGGCGGGTCAGGGGGCCGTCCGCGCCCCCGGGCGATTTGTCGTTGCCATGAGGGAGAGGGTGAAGGGGTGTTCCGGCTTGGTGAGGAGCTGTGGGGACGGGCCCTGTTCGACTACTTTTCCGGCGTCGAGGACGGCGATGTGGTGGGCCAGGGCCGCGGTGTGCAGGTCGTGGGTGATCAGGATGAGGGAGAGGTCTTCGCGGGTGCCGAGAAGGGTCGTGAGGGTGTCGAGGATGCTGCGGCGGGTGACCGTGTCCAGGCCGGAGGTGATCTCGTCGCAGATGAGGACGCGGGGGTGGGCGAGCAGGGCGCGGGCGAGGGCGGCGCGCTGGAGTTCACCGCCGGACAGCTGACCGGGGCGTCGACCGGTGAGCTGTTCGGGGAGGCCGAGGCCGGTGAGCGCGGCCAGGGCCTCGGCCCGTGCGGTGTGGTGGTCGGTGGTGCGCAGACGTATGGCGGTGCGCGCGACCTGGTCGAGGACGCTGCGGTGTTCGTCGAAGGCGGCGCGCGCGTCCTGGAAGACGTACTGCACGGCCGCCAGCTGTGCTCGGCTGCGGTGGCGCAGGCTGCGCGGCAAGGGGACGCCGTCGAGAAGCATCTCTCCGTCGTGCGCCCGGTGCAGGCCGGCCAGGCAGCGCGCAAGAGTGGTCTTGCCGCTGCCGGAGCGGCCGACGACGGCCAGGCATTCGCCCGGACGGAGGTTGAGCTCGGGGGCCTGCAGGACCACGGTCGTGCCGCGTGTGCCGTTGCCGTGGCGGGCGGTGAGGTCGCGTACGCGCAGGACGGCCTCTCGCGGAGCGTTCTTCGCCGGAGCAGCGATCTCTGCTGGGGTGGGGTAGTCGTCGAACGAGGGCTGGTCGGCCAGTAGTTGGCGGGTCCACTCGTGCCGGGGAGCGAGCCACAGGCGCTCTGCCGGGCCCGACTCCACGACCCGGCCCGCTCGCATGACGATCACCTCGTCGGCGAGGGCACGTACGACGTCCAGGTCGTGGCTGAGGAGGACCACGGCGATGCCTTGTGCCGCCACCGTCGTGAGCTGTTCCACGATGCGGTGCTTGGTCAGGGCGTCCTGGCCGGTGGTGGGCTCGTCGGCGACGATGACGCGTGCGCCGAGCAGGAGCGCCTGGGCGAGGACGACGCGTTGCTGCTGGCCGCCGGAGAGCTGGTGGGGGTAGCGTCGCAACAGGGGCTCGGTGTCCGCGAGTTGGGCATCGACGAGGGCCTGCAGGATGCGTTCGCGGGCCGCTGCTCGGCGTTCGGCACGGGGGAGGTGGCGTACCTGTGTACGGGCGATGTCGGTCAGGAGGGCGGCGATCCGGCGGGCGGGGTTGAGGACGGCCGCCGGGTGCTGCGGGATGTAGCCGGCCAGGCCGTCGGCGGCCAGGCGGATGTCGCCGGTCACCCGGGCGCTCGACGGGTACTCGCCGAGCAGGGCGAGGCCGGTGGTGGTCTTGCCGCTGCCGGAGGCGCCCACCAGGGCGGTGACCTTGCCGGGCAGGGCGCGCAGGCTCACTCCCTCGACGATCGCCCTCCCGCCGACCACGACGCACAGGTCGCGGACCTCGGCCACGGGATCGGCGGCGCCGGTATGCGGGGATGCGCCGGGCGTGCCGGTCCGGTCCGTCATCTCATTCTCGTGGTTCACGGACGTACGTCACTCTCTGCTCGGCTGCGCGGGAACCTGGTCATCGTGTTTCGGTGCGTGGTGCGTGGTGCGTGGTGCGTGGTGCCCGGTGCTCGGTGGCTCGCGTCGGGTGCCCCGGGCCCTGTTGCCCCGGGCCCCGGACCCTCGTCCCCCGGTCTCTGGCGCCCTTGCCCCCAGCCCTGATACGTGTGCCACCGTCACCCAGCGCGGCGTCGACGAGCAGGTTGGTGCCCATCGTCAGGGTCACGATCAGCAGCGCGGGGACGAGCACGGCCCATGGCTGGACGAACAGGCCGACGCGGTTGCGGTCGATCATGACTGCCCAGTCGGGGGCGTCCGGCGCGACGCCGACGCCGAGGAACGCTGCGGTGGCGACGAGGTACAGCACACCCGTCAGCCGGGTTCCGGCGTCGGCGGCCAGCGTGCGCAGCATGGCGCGGCCGACGTAGCCGACGGCTGTGCGCCACCATGTCTCGCCCTGCATACGTAGCGCTTCCACCGCGGGCCTGGCCGCGGCTTCCGCGGCGGCGGCACGCACCATCCGGGCCGCATCGGGCACGTTGACCAGCGCAACCAGCAGGGCGAGGCCGACCGGGCCGGGAGTGAACACGGAGGCCACCAGCAGGATCAGCAGCAGCGACGGCACGGCGAGCAGCACGTCCAGCGGCCGCATCAGGATCTCTTCCAGCCAGCGGCGGTGGGTGAGCGCGCCGAGGAGGCCGACCGGGAGAGCGACCAGGTAGGTCAGGGCAGTGGCGCCGAGGGCGGTCAGCACGACCGGACGGCCCCCGTGCAACACCTGCTGCCACACGTCCCGGCCCACGAAGTCGGTGCCCAGCCAGTGCCCATGGCCGAAGGTGAAGGACGTGGCCCGTGGGCCCGGGTCGCCCGCGGCCAACGGGCCCAGGAGGGCCAGCACGAGGGGTACGGCGATGACGGCCGCACCGAGAGCGAAGCGGCCCGTGCGCGAGGGCTTCACGCGACCACCCCCGCCCGCGGCGCCAGCCGGTGGGCGACCAGATCGGCACCGAGGTTCAGCACGACGGTCAGGACGCCGAACAGCACGGCCAGTCCCTGCACGACGGGCACATCGCACTCGGCGACGGCATTGAGCAGGACAGTGCCCAGGCCAGGAATCGCGTAGAGGGCTTCGACGACGATCACACCGCACAGCAGCCAGTCGAGGGTGCGCGCGAGCTGCTGCGCGGCAGCGGGAAGGGCGCCCGGCAAGGCATGGGTGAGGTGGAGGCGTGCCCCGGAGATGCCGTAGCGGCGGGCCTGCGCCACGTACGGGGAGGCGAGCGCGTCGATCATGCCGGCGCGCACCAGCCGGGCCAGCGAGCAGACAGGGCGGGAGAGCAGGACCAGCACGGGCAGGACCAGGGCGGCGGGATGGGCGAGCAGATCCGTGCCGTAGCCGACGGCGGTCGGCGGCAGCCAGCCCAGCCGGAGCGCCAGGACGGTCACCAGCAGCACTCCGAGAGCGAACTCCGGTACCGCGTACACGGCGAGGGTCACGGAGCTGACCAGCCGGTCGATCAGCCCTCCCGCGTGGCGGGCGGCCAGCATGCCGAGGCCGAAGCCGATCGGGACGAGCAGCGCCATGGTGAGTGCGGCCAGCAGCAGGGTGGGGCCGAAGCCGCCGGTGACGTACGAGCTCACCGGGCGTCCGGAGGTGAGCGAGGTTCCGAGGTCGCCGTGGAGCAGGCCGGTCACCCAGTCGGCCAGACGCTCGGGGGCGGCCCGGTCGAGGTGCATCGCTTCCCGGATGGCCTCGATGTGGGCGGGGTCCGGCTGGTCCCCGGCCAGCGCCACGGCGGCGTCGCCCGGCAGTGCCTCGGTGAACGCGAAGACCAACACCACCACGGCCACGGTCTGTGCGACGCCGAGGAGCAGCCGCCGGACGGCGAAGGAGCGCAGTCCGCTCACGCGAGCCACACCTTGTCGAATCGGGCCCAGTCAAGGGTGTTGGCGGGTGCTTTCGCCTCAACTCCCTTCACTTTGGGGGAAGTTCCTAGGATCCAGTCCGCGAAGCCCCAGATGAGGAAGCCGCCTTCGGCGTACAGACGGCGTTGCATGCGCGCGTACACGGCGGCCCGTTCGGTCTTGTCACGCGTGGACTGTGCGTGTTGGTAGAGCGCGTCGAAGTCCTTGTGCTTCCACCGGGTGGCGTTGGTGGCGGAGTCGGTGAGGAGGCGTTGGGAGATGTGGGCGTCGAGGGGCATGGCGCCGGAGCGGTAGCAGCACAGGGTGCCGTTGTCGAGGGTGTCGCCCCAGTAGGTGTCCTTGCTGCCCGTCTTCACGTCGATGGTGACGCCCGCCTTCGCGGCCTGGTCGCGGAAGATGCCGGCGGCCTCCGTGAACCCGGCGGCCACGGCCGAGGTGTCCAGGGTGACCTTCAGTTTCCCGGCGCCGGCCTGCTGGAGCAGGGCACGGGCCCTGTCGAGGTCCTGGTGGCGCTGCGGGAGGCCGTCGGCGTAGTACTCGTAGCCCTTGCCGAACAGGTCGTTGCCGATCTCCCCGGCGCCGGACAGGGCGCCGTCGACGAGTTCCTTGCGGTCGGCGATGAGGAAGAACGCCTGGCGCACCCGCTTGTCGTCGAAGGGCGGCCGGTCGGTCTTCATGCAGAACGCCTGCATGGCGCTGTTGCGGAGCCGGACGATCTCGATCTGTCCCTTGCCCTCGTGGGCACGGGCGGTGGTGGGGTTCAGCTCGTGGGCGTACTCGACCTGGCCGCCGAGGAGTGCGTTGACGCGGGCGGACTCCTCGTTGGCGATGACGAATTCGAGCTCGTCGAGGTGGGGGGCGCCGTCCCAGTAGTCGTCGTAGCGGCGGAAGACGGCCGAGCGGCCGGGCGCGAAGGACACGAACCGGAAGGGTCCGGAGCCGACCGGCTTGTTGTCGAAGTCGGTGGCGTGCTCGGGCACGATGTACGCCCCGAAGGCCGCCAGGACGTTGGGGAATTCGGCGGTCGGCCGCCTGAGCACGAACTCGATGCTCCGCCGGCCGGTGGCACGGCTGGCGTCGAGGTCGATGGGCTCCAGGGACGCCTTGGCGCGGAACGCCTTCTTCGGGTCGGCGATGCGCCGGTAGCTGTAGAGGACGTCCTGGGCGGTGATCGGCTTGCCGTTGTGGAAGGTGGCCTTGCGCAGGGTGACCTGCCAGCGGTCCAGGGTCTTGTTCGGCTCCCACTTCTCGGCGAGGCGGGGCCGGGCGGACAGGTCGGCGCCGTAGTCGGCGAGCTTGTCGAAGAGCGCCTTGGCGCGGGCGGCGTCGGCGAACAGGTTGGCCAGGTGCGGGTCGAGGGTCTCGCTTGCGCCACCGCCCGCGAAGGCGGCGCGCAACCGCCCGCCGCGCCGGGGCGTGCCACCCGTGTCGTCCCGGCCCTTGTCGCCGGGGCCGCCGCAGCCGGTCAGGGCCAGTGCGCCCAGCGTGGCCGCTCCGGTGGCGGCGAGGAAGCCACGGCGGCGCAGGCCGGGGAAGCGTTCGTCGTGCATGAAGGTGTCCTTGAGGTGTGGTGGGGAGGCGGGGTCAGCGGGGGGCGACGAGTCGCGCGACGAGGTGCAGGCGGTCGGCGTCGGCCGTCCGGCCCGGCAGTCGCCCCTCGCTCCAGGCGGGTTCGGTGCGCGGTCCGGGGCCGTCGTGCAGTTCGAGGACCTCGAAGCCGTGCGCGGCGAGTACCTGCCGCATCTCCTGGGGGAACAGCAGCCGCCAGGCGGAGCGCTGCTCGCATGCCGTTGATCCGTCGTCGGCGGTCCAGGTGCGCGTACGGCGCAGGAGCTGGGCCGTGCGGTCCACGGTGAGGGTGGTGGTCGAGCGGTACGCGGTGCCCTGCCAGGTGAACCGGCTGACGGTGGGCGCGTCGAGCAGGTCGGTACGGCCCAGGAAGTACGCGCCGTTGCGCATCTCCGCGACCAGCAGGCCGCCGGGGACCAGCGCGCGGCGGCAGGAGGACAGGAACCCGTCCACCTGGTCGTTGGTGTGGCAGTACAGGAGGGCGCTGTCCAGGCAGACCACCGCGTCGAACCCGTCCCGGCCGACGTCGAATCGGTGCAGGTCGGCGTGGACGTACTCCGGCCCGGCGTGGTGCGTACGGGCGTAGGCGAGCATCGTCTCCGACAGGTCGGCTCCGGTCACCTTGCGGCCGGCGCCGTGCAGATGGGCGGCGTCGCGGCCGGTGCCGCAGCCCATGTCGAGGAGGCGCGGACCGGCGCCGTGCCGCCGCAGGCAGTCCTCCGTCCAGCGTCCGGCGAGCCGGCCGGGGTCGGGGAAGCGGGCCTCGTAGAGCTCGGGGTTGTCGGTGAGCAGGTTGCGGGCGGCGTCCGTCGTGGCCGTCGTGGAGGTCATATCGGTTCCTTCCTCAGGCCGTCGCCGCTGCCGCGGGTTTCTGCGGTGTCGGTTTGTGCGGCGCCGGCAGCGAGCCGTGCCGCCGCAGCCAGACCACGCCCAGGGCGGAGGCGAGTCCGAACAGTGAGCAGCACACCCAGGGCAGCCAGCCGGCGTCGTCCCGTGCTCCGGTGTCCATGGCCCAGCCGACGACCGTGTTGCCGACGGCGGCGGCGATGCCCGAGACGACGTAGAAGATCCCGAAGTACGTGCCGGTCAGCTCGGGCCGGCCGAAGCCGGGGATCAGCTCCATCACGAAGGGCTGGGCGACCATCACGCCGAGGTAGAGCAGGAGGGCACCGAGCAGGACGGGCACGGCGTCGGGCCAACCGGGGGAGCCGGTGTCCGCCACCAGGGCCGGCGGCAGGAACGCCAGGCCCATCAGGGAGAGGCCGACGATGATCCAGCGGGCCCGGCTGCCACGGGAGGTGAGTGCACGGGTGATGCGCAGTTGGAGGGCGAGGTTGGACACGGTGCCGACGAGGAAGACGAGGCCCGCCGCGCCGTCCCAGCCGGTCGCGCGTCGCGCCCCGTCGGGCAGCAGCAGGTACAGCTGGTTCTGCAGGGTGAACATGCCGACCATGGCGAGGGCGAAGGCCAGGAAGGCCCGGTTGCCCAGGACTTCCCGCCAGTCCGCCAGCACGGTGCCCTCACTCGGCTTGACCTGCCGGGCGGGGAGGACCAGGGCCTGGGCGACCGTGAGGGCCGCGAAGATCCCGGCCGCGGTCAGCGCGGACGTACGGAAGTCCACCAGGAGCAGCGCGCTGCCCAGCAGCGGCCCGATCAGCGCGCCGGTCGTGGCGAACATGTTGAACAGGGCGAACGCCTCGGCCTTGCGGGCGTCGGCCTCCTGGGCGAGGTAGGCGCGCACAGCCGGGTTGAACAGTGCCCCGGCAAGGCCGCTGAGTACCGAAGCGGCGAGGAGCAGGGGCAGGCCGTCGCCGAGGGCGAACAGCGCGAACCCGACGGTGCGCAGCGCACAGCCGGCGATGATCACGCCCCGCGCGCCGAGCCGGTCGGAGGCGGAGCCGCCGATGAGGAAAAGGCCCTGCTGACTGAGGTTGCGTACGCCGAGGACAACTCCGACGACGGCCGCCGAGAGGCCCAGGTTCTCGTCGAGATGGGTGGCGAGGTAGGGGATGAGGAGGTAGAAGCCGGTGTTGACGCCGAGCTGGTTGACCAGCAGGAGCTGGACCGCGAGCGGGAAGCGGCGCATCTCATGCCACGTCTTCACGGCCCACCTCCCGCAGCTCCACGCCCAGCCCGGGCAGGGCACCGGCGCGTACGCAGCCGTCCTGGCCCCCGATCCCGGTCCACGGGTCGTGCGCGAGCAGCAGATGTCCGTCGAGGTCGGCCCAGCGGGCGCGGTCGGCGAGGTGCACGGCGGGCGCCAAGCCGAGACTGCTGGCGGTCAGGCAGCCGAGCATCAGCTCGGTGCCGCTGCCGTCGATCAACTCGGCGATCCGCAGCGCCGCGTGGACGCCACCGCACTTGGCGAGCTTGACGTTGATGCCCTGGACCCGTCCGGCCAGCCGCTGGGCGTCGTCGAAGCCGACGGCGTCCTCGTCGGCGATGACCGGCAGGGGCGACTTCTCGGCAAGGGCGCCCAGCGCGTCGGGGTCACCCGGAGCAAGCGGCTGTTCCACGGCTTCGACGCCCAGGTCCGCGAACCGTGGCAGCAGGGCCGTGGCCTGTGCCGTGCTCCAGGCGCCGTTCGGATCGAGCAGCAGCCGCGTCCCGGGCGCCGCGTCGCGGATGACGCGGACGCGCTCCACATCGTCCTCGGGATCGGGTGTGCCCGCCTTGACCTTGATCACCTCGAAGCCGCTCGCGGCGAGGCACCGGGCCTGTGCGGCGGCGCGCAGGGGCGAGGTGATGCCGATGGTCCGGGCCGTGGCGGCAACCGGAGCTACGTGCGTACCGAGGAGCCGGTGCACGGGACGGTCCGCCCGCTTGCCGACCAGGTCGAGCAGCGCGGCGTCCACGGTGGCGGTCACGGCCGGGGGAGTGTCCGGCGGCCCGGCCAACTCGCCCGTCCGCAGGGCCTCCAGGGCGCTCTCGGGATCGGGAAAGCGGGCGAGATCCGTGCCGACGGCGAAGAAGCGTTGCCGGAGCGTTGCGGCGTCGAGCCCGTAGTAGACGCTCGTCACCGCCTCTCCGTGGCCGCGCAGACCGTCGTGTTCGACGGTGAGCCACACGGCCTCACGGGCGGACAGGGTGGCGCGGGAGATGCGCAGCGGCTCGGTGAGTTCGAGGCGTACGGTGCGCAAGCCGGACTTCATGGATTCCTTTCCGAAGGGGGTGTGGCCGCCCGGAGCGGGTCGGCGATGCGCGTGCACCGCGCCCAGCCGACGGCCTCGGCCGCGCCGGGGTGCGGGATCTCGACGGGCCGGACGGCCGCGGTGGACGGGGCCAGGCCGTGCGCGGCGGTGAAGTCGTCGTCGAAGACCGTGCCGAGGTAGCGGTGCGGTCCGTCGGGAAAGACGGTCGCGACCACCGCGCCCGGGTGCACACGGGAGGCCCATGCGGCGACGCGTGCCACTGCCCCCGTGCTCCAGCCGCCGCTGACGAAGCTGCCGCGGGCCAGGCGGCGGCAGCTGTCCACCGCCTCGGCGGGGCCGACCCAGTGGACTTCGTCGAAGGTGTCGTAGGCGACGTTGCGCGGGTGGATGCTGCTGCCCAGTCCGCGCATCAGCCTCGGGCGGGCCGGCTGGCCGAAGATCGTCGACCCGGTGGCGTCGACGCCGATCAGCCGCAGGGCGGGCCAGTGCCGGCGCAGCGGGGCGATGATCCCGGCGCTGTGTCCGCCGGTACCGACGCTGCACACCAGGACGTCGGCGTGGTCCAGCTGCACGGCGAGTTCGGCGGCGAGGGAGGCGTATCCGGTGTTGTTGTCGGGGTTGTTGTACTGGTCGGGCCAGTAGGCGCCGGGCAGCACCGCGAGCAGTTCCCGCAGCCGGGCGAGCCGGGCCGCCTGCCAGCCGCCTTCCGGAGCGGGCCGGTCCACGAGTTCCAGGCGCACCCCGTGGGCACGCAGCAACTGCCGCATGGAGGGCTCCAATTCACTGTCGCCGACCAGCACGACGGGGTGGCCGAGGGCCTGTCCGGCGAAGGCCAGCCCGATGCCGAGCGTGCCGGACGTGGACTCCACCACCGGGGCGCCGGGCCGCAGTTCACCGCGCTCGCGGGCGCCCAGCAGCATGGACACCGCGGCCCGCGCCTTCATACCGCCCGCGCCGAGCCCTTCGAGCTTGGCCCAGAAACCGGGGTGCGGGCCCGCCAGCTCGGTGGTGATGCGCACCAGCGGAGTGCGGCCGAGCAGGGTCAGCAGCTCCGGGCGGGCGACGGCCGGCCCGGCGTCTGTCACGGTCACGGGGTACCTCCGGGACGGTCCGCGCGGTAGCGGTGGACGGTGCCGGGGCCGCCGTCCAGCCAGAAGAACGGGTAGGGCTCCGCGCACACCGCGCTCACCCCGTGGCCGAGGAAGCGCGGCAGGATCGCGCTACCGGTCTGGGCGAACATCACCAGCTGCTTGCCGTGCCGCAGCGCGTGCTCCCGCAGCGGCTCGAAGGTCCCGTTGCCCAGCGTCATCCCGGACACCAGCAGCGCGTCGCACCGCCCGGCCGCGCCGAGCGCGTCGGTGACGACCGGTTCGCCCCACTCCGTCGTCCCGCCCTTGAGGTCGCACGGCACATAACTGAATCCCCGCGAACGCAGCGCTTCCAGAAGGGAGTTGACGACGCCGACCACGAGCACGACCGCACCCGGTGGCAGGTCGACGAGCTCGACGACGGCCCCGGCCCGAGCCCGGGACTTCTCCAGTGACGTCCCGGCCGGCAACGGCACCGGCCAGGCTCCGTGGTCCGGAGTGTGCGGGGCGGTGTGCATCAGATAGGCATCGAGTGCCGCGACCCGTACCGGCGGCAGCGGATGCTCCAGCAGCCGCGCCACGTCGGCGCCCACACACTCCTCGACCGCGTCGTCGGACAGCGCACCGGGCTCGACCGCGCACGAGCCGACGGCCCCACCCAGCCGCAGACTGAGCACTTCGTTGCGGTACCCGGTGCCGCGCCCGGCGTGCCGTACGGCCTGCCGCGTGGTGAAGGCCACCTCGATCCGCTGACCGGCGGGATCCCGGCCCAGCTCGCCGGCCAGGGTGCGCCGTATGAGCTCGTCGTACGTCGTCCCGCGGACGGACGCCGCGGCGGCGGAGGTCATCGGATCACCAGCCCGGACCGCAGTTCGGCGAGCAGGTCCTCGACCCGGTCGCGGGCGCCGGTGCCCTCCGGGGCGCCCGCCATGACGTGCCCCAGGTACGCGTTGTTGCTGCCCGCCGCCTTGACCTGACGGCCGGGCTCGGCGAGCTGGACCTCCAGCACGTCCGGTGCGTCCCGTAGCGGGCCGGCCTCCAGGGATACGAGGGTGCCGGCGGTGTGCGGTACGAGGAAGCCGATGGCGGCGCTGCGCACCCCGGTGTCGGTACGCCGGAGGTCGGGGGCGCGGCCCAGCGCGACGTCCACGAAGGCCGCGGCCAGATCGATACCCATCACGTGGCGGATGAGCTCGGTGATCCGGTTCCCCGCGGGGCGCGGATTGACCTCGACCACGCGCGGGCCGCCGGAGGTCAGCTTGATCTCGGTGTGCGCCACGACCCCGTCGGTCAGGCCGAGCGCCGTGAGTGCCGCCAGCGCGGTCCGCTCGGCGGCCTCCGCGTCCGCGGCGGACAGCGCCGCGGGGAACATGTGGCCGGTCTCGATGAAGGCCGGCGCCCCGCCGATGCTCTTGTCGGTCACACCGACCACATGGACCGCGCCCGCGTGCGAGACGGTCTCGACGCTCACCTCGGGGCCGTCCAGCATCTCCTCCAGCAGCACCACGGGCGCCCGCCGCTGCCCGCGTGCATTGACCGGAAAGTCGGCCAAGTCGCGTACCACAGAGGCAAGTTGGGATTCATCATCCACTCGTCGTACATACATGCCCGCGCACAGGTCGATGGGTTTGACGACCAGCGGATAGCCGATCTCCCGCGCGGCGCCCGCGAGGTCGGCCCACTCCTCGTGGACGGCGAAGCGCGGACCGGGCAGCCCGGCGTCGGCGAGGACGCGGCGGGTGGCGTCCTTGCGGCAGGCGTTCTCGACAGCCTCGGGGCTCGGGCCGGGCAGGCCCAGGTGGCCGGCGATCCGCGCCACGGCCGGCAGGTAGTAGTCGCAGGACGTGACCACGCCGTCGAACCCCAGGGCCGCGTGCAGCCGCTCCACCAGGGGAATCAGCGTCGCGGTGTCGTTGGTGTCCGCGGTGATCACATGGCGGGCGGCGAGGAGCGGGTGCGCCGTGCCCTCGGGGGCGGAGCGCAGGTAGTGGTGCAGGTCACGGGTGAGGAAGGTGAACTCGTGCCCGCTCTCCCTGATCGCCCGTGGCAGCAGCCTGCTCATCGATCCGACCCAGCTCTCGACCACCAGTAGATGAGCCACAACTTCCCTTCCCAGGCTGATGTGCAGGTATCGGGGCAGCCCGACGGCGCCCCTCTGGGGGCGGACGGTGTTGCCAGGAGAGACGATATCGATAATCATTTTCATTGTCATGTTCGATGCACCTCGCTGGAGACACCCCGTGATTCCTCCCGCACGCCGCACGGCCCACCTGTGCGCGCTGGCAGCCCTCGTCCTCACCCCGCTCCCCGCCGTACCAGCCCAGGCAGCGGCACCCCCGGCCGCACTCCGCTTCGGCGCCTGTCCCGACTCCGTTCCCGCTCCGCCGGCGCCGGAGCACGTCGAGTGCGCCCGGCTGAGCGTGCCGCTGGACTGGGACCGGCCCCAGGGACAGCACATCGAACTGTCCCTCTCCCGGGTGCGCGCCTCGGGCACCCCTGCCGAACGGCGCGGTGCCCTGCTGGTCAACCCCGGCGGCCCGGGCGGCTCCGGGCTGCCGTACGCGGTCACGAAGCGGGCCAAACTCCCGGCGGGCGTGCGGCGTTCGTACGACGTCATCGGCTTTGACCCGCGCGGCGTCGGACGGAGCGCTCCCGCCGACTGCGGCACCATGGGCGGCCTCTTCGCCGCCCCGGGCGCGGACCCCGTACCGGTCGCCCCCGCCACCGAGCGGACGTACCTGACCTCGCTCCGGAACATGGCCGACGACTGCGCAGCGGGCGCGAAGCACGCGCTGCCGTACCTCTCCACGGAACAGACCGTGCGGGACATGGACGCGATACGCGTCGCGCTCGGCGAGCGGAAGACGAACTTCCTCGGCGTCTCCTACGGCACCTATCTCGGCGCCGCCTATGCGGCACGCTTCCCGCACCGCACCGGGCGCATGGTCCTCGACAGCGTGGTCGGGCCTTGGGACTGGTACGACTTCGACGTCGTGCAGAGCCGCGCGCTCCTGCGGCAGCGGGACCGGTTCTTCGCCTGGGCCGCCGATCACCACGAGCACTTCCGGCTGGGCGGCGACGCGCACCGGACCCGCCGGGCCTACCTGCGCGTGCGCGAAGAGCTCGCCGCCCGCCCGGTGAACGGCTTCGGCCCCGCGGAGTTCGACCGCGCCGTCTACCGTGCGCTGGGCCGCACGGAACGCTGGTCCGGCCTCGCCGACGGACTGCGCGCGTATCTGGACGACGGCGTCGTCGACGGCCTCCGGCCCGACAGCGCCTTCGACGGCCCGGACTCACGCAACTACGAGGCCGCCAACCGCATCGTCAAGTGCGCCGACGGCCCCGCCCCCGCACCGCGGCGGATCATCGCGGACCTCCGCCACACCCGCAGTCTCGACCCCCAGCCGGTACTGACCGGCATGGAAGCCTCCACCTGCGCCTACTGGCAGCACCACCCCGCCCGCCGCACCCCGCTCGGCAGCCGCGACGCGCCACCGGCCTTGCTGGTGGCCTCGGCCCACGACCCCGTCACCCCCATCGAGGGAGCACACCAGCTGCAGCGCCTGCTCCCCGGCTCGCGCCTGCTGACCCTCGACAACGACTTCTCCCACGGCGTGTTCGCCAGCCGCGGCAACGCCTGCGTGGACCACGCCGCGGCGGCGTATCTCGTCGGCGGCAGGACGCCGGAGGCGGACGTGCGCTGCGAAGGCCCCGGGCTGCCGGCGGTGTCCTGACGGTTCAAGGGCGGGCGGGGCATTCTGATCGCCGACCGAGGCCGGCGGGCTGCGGCCTGGGGACTTCGAAGTGCACCGCGTCGACGCCAGGCCCGTGCTCGCCGGTGGTGCGGGCGCCGAAGATCTCCTTGGTCATGCTCCGCCCGGAGGCTTTGGCGCCTTCTGCCCTGACGTGGCGTGCAGGGAGATCAGGTAGGTGCTGCCGTGGACGTGGCCGTAGCTGTAGCCGGGAGTGGTGGCGGCGAAGCCGGAGGCGATGCGCACCATGGCGCGCGCCGGCCGATGTCCACGGTGTGGTCGCCGGTCGCTGTCACAAGCTCAGCACGAGGTCGCGGACGGCGGCCGGCTGGGACAGGAACGGGTGGTGGCCGGCGTCCAGTTCCACGACGCTGCCGGCCCGGCGGGCGAACTCGCGTTGGAGCTCGGCGGGGGTGCCGCGGTCCTGTGCGCAGACGAGGTACGTCGCGGCCACGTGCTGCCAGGCCGCGGACTGCACCGGCTGCTCGAGGACCGTCAGGCTCTGCCGGGCCGTCTTGTCCATGGCCTGTCGCTGGATCTCCGGACCGCAGTCTTGGAGGAATGTCTCGGCCAGGGCGTCCGGCCGGACGGTGAACGTGCCACCCTCGGGATCGATGTCGAGGAACGGGGCGGGCTCCTGGCCGCCGAACGAGGAGAGGCTCTGCCCGGCCTCGGGCAGGTAGCTGGACACGAGCAACAGATGGCGCACAGCCTCGACGCCTGCCGCTGCCTCTGCGGTGACGATGCCGCCGTAGCTGTGGGCGACCACGACGGTCGGCTCGTCGCTCGCCGTCAGCACCCCGCGGACCGCGGCGACGTCCTCCGCCAGCCCCGGGCCTTGCGCGCTTGTCGGCTCACCCGTCTCGCCGCAACTCGGCAGGGCGGGCGCCTCGCAGGCGACGTTCCGCTCGGCCAGCAGCTCAGCGGTGTGGTGCCACCACCACGATCCGTCCTTGACGCATGCCCCATGCACGAAAACGACTCTCATGACGACCTCCTGGTCCGGATCCGATCAGCTACCGAGGACCCTAGATGTTCCGGTCGTCGGCCGCCTCGGACCGTCGCTCGCACTTCCGCCCCGTCAGCGATTTCGTAAGGACGCCGTGTTGATCGTCGACGGCGCCCTCCTTTCTGGTGCGAAGGCCGCCGTCGGCCGGGCCGCGGTCATCGCGGACGGCGGTTACCGGGGCACCAGCCTGCTCATCCCGCACACTGCCGTGAATGCGGCCAGACCGCACTGCCGGCTCGGAAGGAGGCGCACAACACCTCTCACCGCAAGGGTTCGGGCCCGTGTCGAGTACGTCTTGGCGCGGATGTAGGCCTGGAAGACCCTTCGCGCTTGCCGTCTGAAGGCGACGGCGTTCACGCGCCATGCTCGGCATGACCCGGCTGTACCACCTCGCCCTCACGGGATATCTCCCGTCCCATACCGGGCCAGAGAGGTCCAAGGGAGGAGGCTCCCCCAGCTCCCACCCCTCCGGCTCGGAGAATGCTCAGTCGATACAGAACTCGTTGCCCTCGATGTCCAGCATCGGGATGCACGAATCATCGCCGTCATACAGCGTTTGCACGTGTACCGCGCCGAGCGGGATCAGCCGTGCGCATTCGGCCTCAAGTGCGGCCAGTCGCTCCGGCCCGACGAGTCCGGTGCCGACCCGCACATCAAGATGCACCCGGTTCTTGGCTCTCTTCCCTTCGGGGACGCGCTGGAAATACAGTCGCGGGCCCACACCAGAGGGATCACTGCAGGCGAACCATGAATCCCGCTGCTCAGGTGGCTGCGCGCACTTGAATTCGTCCCAGGTGGCAAACCCCTCCGGTGGCGGCGGCACGACGTACCCCAACACCTCGCACCAGAAACGAGCGAGGCGCTCAGGTTCTGCGCAGTCGAAGGTGACTTGGAACTTCTTGATCGCTGGCATCGGCGCAACATACCAGGGGAATTCTGCCTTCCACCGGTGGTGCCCGGGATCCAGCCCTGACCAACCACCATCAAGCCAAAGATCAGTTACGGGACGGCCCTTCGTATGCAGGTGTTCGGCGATCGCGAAGGGCGGAGGCCACCGTCAGAGCAGTCCCGGCGAGGATCGGCACGACCATCGCGGTGAACAGCCACCCGGATACGTCTCGTTCCGGCGTGGAACGCCACAGAACTGCGCAGCCGATCAGGAGCGAGATGCCCACGCAAGCGTTGAGTGCCAGCAATGCCCGGGCGGACCGGACGGCGGAGGCGCGGGTGCGAGGCCGGTTGAGCGACGACCTCGCCGGCCCATTGCCGAATGGCCCATTGCCGGCTGGTGCAATGTCGTCCGGGAGTTCGGAACTCGGAGTTACCCGCAGTGTCAGCTCGGCACAGGCGGTCAGCAGAACAGTCACGCCGATGTGCACGAATACGAGCGCGAAGGCGCTGCCGACAGACCGGTTCGTCCAGGCGTCCACCCCGTCGATGCCGATGTGCTGCGGTATCCGACCCGGCAGATGCGGATAGCGGACGATGCCCCAGATGGACGCCGCGGTCAGGAGAGCGGCGTTGGGGAGGAGCCACAGTCGTGCGGGAGATGACAAGAGCATGAGGGCGATTGTCCGACGAAGAGATAGAGGGTGGGTAGCTTTTTGCGGTGGGTGGCGGCCGGCCCGAGAGTGGCGCCAGCCAGCCAGCCAGCCAGCCAGCCAGCCAGCCAGCCAGCCAGCCAGCCCGCGCGGTCCGTCGACGGATGGGGAACCCTTGACTGAAGGTTGACCGCTTGAGTGGCGAGCTGTGGCAAGGGGCGAACTACGTTCCCTTCATGCCTCTACGCCCCTCCCCTCTACCGGTCCTGCCGTACCGCAAACCGACCCGTGGCCGGGACTACTGGGTGCTGGACGATGTGCTGCCGGACCCGGCAGCCGTACGGGAGCGCTGCCTGGCCCGGAACGATTGGACCGAGGGCTACCCCCACAAGCCCGAGAGCTGGCCCGGCCTGCGCAGCATGCCCGCGCTGGAGCCGGATGAGCTGGCGCACGTCGAGAAACTGGTGAGAAAGGCGACCGGGGCCCCGAAGATCTGGGCCGAACGTCTCGCGAGCGGCGGCACGTTCCACCACAACTGCGTCCAGGTCGTCGGTGAGGGCGAGTGCGAGCCGCGTCCTCACACCGACTCCCGCACCCTGTGCCGCTATGCGGCCGTGCTGTACCTCAACCCCCTGGCACCCAAGGACGTCGGCACGAGCTTCTACCGCCAGTGCCTGCCGGGCGGCTCACTCGGCGGCAACCAGGTGGCCGCGCCGTACAACAACCTGGTCGACGCCCTCGGTACCCGCTTCGTCGCAGCGGACTCCTTCGTCGAGGACATCCGTGTCCCGCACCGCACCAACCGTCTGCTGCTCTACTCCGCGAATTTGATTCACACGGCCACCGGCTACTGCGGCACCACCCTGGAGGAGAAGCGGATGACGGCGGTTTTCTTCTGGATGACCTGAGTCGCCGATACCTCACCGGCTGAGCCCGGTCCAGGTGGGCAACTCCTGCCGCCGACGTCGCGTACCTGTGCGAGGCGTGGTGTCCCCGGCAACTCGTAAAGCAGCGCGGCCGGTTGACGGCGAAGCCCGCCGACGCGTGTCAGCGGGCAGAAGGGCCGGTGGGTGCGCAGTCAGCCCCAGGGCGATGCCCCTGAGCACCACCGTCCCCGTATCGAGACAGGCCCCCTGATCTCTCTGCGCGTCTCCCGCCCCTGCCTTCCGTACCGCTCGCCGGCGGTCGGTCCGCTCGCCGGCGGTCCGCACGCCGCTGCCCGCAGGGCCACGAGCCGACCGCCGACGAGGCACGGTGCCGTGACTACTACCGGGGCGCGTACGGGAGCAGCGCCATCTCGCGGGCGTTCTTGATGGCGCGGGCCAGCTGCCGCTGCTGCTGTGCGGTGACCCGGGTGACCCGACGGCTGCGGATCTTGCCGCGGTCGGAGATGAACTTCCTCAGCAGGTCGGTGTCCTTGTAGTCGACGTAGGTGATGCCGGCCTGGTCGAGCGGGTTGGGACGTGCCTTGAGGGGCTTGCGGGGGTCGGAGCGGCGGGGCATGGGAGTTCCTTTTCTCGGTAGGCCGGTTGTGGGTTCGGTGTGCTGTGAGCGGGGTCAGGAGACGGGGTGGAGGAGCGCGTCGAACGAGGCCGGGAGACGCTTCCATGCCTCCCGCCCGCCGGCGAACTCGTCCTCGGTCAGCAGGCAGGAGTCGAGCAGTCGCTCCAGGCCGTCGCGGTCGAGGCCGGGGGCGGTGAAGACCAGGTGCTGGCAGCAGTCGCCGTGTTCGGGATGCCAGTCGAGGGCGGCGGCCGCCCTGCGCATGGGCGGCACCATCTCCCAGGCGGCGTCGGGGAGTGAGGCGAGCCAGGGGCCGGCGTTCTCCACGCACAGGGCGCCGCCGGCGGCGTCCCAGGACAGCAGGGCGTCGGGGCGGTCGGCGAGCCAGAAGCGGCCCCGGCTGCGGGCCCCGGCGCAGGCCAGGTCTTCCAGCGCTTGGTAGAGCCGTTCCGGATGGAAGGGGCGCCGCCGGTGCCACACGAGGGTGGACACTCCGGCTTCCTCCGCCTCCTGCGGCAGCAGCGCGCAGGCCGGGTGCTGGGCTGCGGCTGCCGTCTCGATGTCGAATCCGGCGAACGCGATCTCCGCCAGCTCTCCCGAGGCGGCGGTCACGCGACGGGCTGTCGGGTGCAGCTGGGAGAGGAGCGCACGGTCCTCGTCATCCGCGTCAGGGCTGCCGACGAGCGCGAGCACCGGGGCGTACTCGAGCTGGCGTGCCCAGGTGTCCCCGACGGTCCGCTGATCGGTTGCGGCCGCCGCGAGCCCCGTCTCGGCCAGGTCGTCGCCATTGGCGAGGTAGGGCAGCACGAGCGCCGGGTCGACCGCGGTCACGACGTTGGAGAGCGTCAGCGCTTCGCCGCCGTGCGCGGCGATGACCTCGGCCATCGCCCTGGGTTCGACGGAGTCCCAGAGTTCGACCACGGCGAGCCGGTACAGGCCGCTGCCGGCCAGCCGCTGGAGCTCGGGAACCAGGTCCTCGCGCAGGGCGCAGCACGCGCAGTCGTTGACGAGGGGTGCCTCGCCGGAGGACAGCGTGCCCGAGGCGTCGTGCACGGTGCGCCGTACGGTGCCCTCCGCGGCCGTGGAGAGGTCGTGGTGGAGAGCCACACTGCCGCGCACGGTGTGCAGCAGCCGCCGCACCACCTCCTCCCGGGCCTCGGAGTGCAGTCCGCCGACGATGACGACGGGGAGGCCGGGGGCGCCGGGGAAGTCGGGACGGCCGGGGTGGCCGGGGTGCCCCGCCATCAGGCTGCCCCGCGCCGGCCGTACCGCCGCTCGAAGCGCTCGACGCGGCCCGCCGTGTCGAGGACCCGGGTGGTGCCCGTGTAGAAGGGGTGGCTCTTCGACGAGATCTCCACGTCGATGACGGGATAGGTGTTGCCGTCCTCCCACTCGATCGTCTGGTCGCTGGTCGCGGTGGACCGGGTGAGGAAGGCGAAGTCGGCTGCCCTGTCACGGAAGACGACGGGGCGGTAGGCGGGGTGGATTCCGGGTTTCATGACGGCATTCCTGTCTGTGAGCTCGGCTGGGGGCGGGGCTGACCGATGAGTCAGCGCTCTTCGCGGAAGTCGACGTGCCGGCCGACGACCGGGTCGTACTTGCGCAGGACAAGGCGATCGGGGTCGTTCCGGCGGTTCTTGCGAGTGACGTAGGTGAAGCCGGTACCCGCGGTGGAGCGGAGCTTGATGACCGGGCGTAGTTCGTTGCGAGCCATGGCAGGTACTATATGGCAATGGTTTCCATTACCGATAAGTGCCCCGACGAGAGGTAGACCACCATGTCCGCTCACTGCCAGCTGACCGGCGCCAAGCCGGGCTTCGGCAAGACCATTTCCCACTCGCACCGCCGTACGTCCCGCCGGTTCGACCCGAACATCCAGCACAAGCGCTACTGGCTGGCGAGCGAAGGCCGTCATATCCGGCTCACGCTCAGCGCCAAGGCGATCAAGACGGTCGATGCCATCGGCGTCGAGGCCGCGGTGGCACGTATCCGCGCACGAGGGGTGAAGGTCTGATGGCCAAGCAGAGCAAGATTGCGAAGAACGAGAAGCGCAAGGCGATCGTGGAGCGGTACGCGGCCCGGCGCGCCGAGTTGAAGGAGGTCGTCCGGCGTCCTTCGTCCACCGAGGCCGAACGCGCCGCCGCACAGGCCGAATTGCGGCGCCAGCCGCGCGATGCCAGCGCGACGAGGGTAAGGAACCGGGACAGCGTGGATGGCCGGCCCCGTGGACACCTGCGGAGGTTCGGCCTCTCCCGGGTACGCGTGCGCGAGCAGGCACACGCCGGCTTCCTCCCCGGGGTGACCAAGTCCTCCTGGTGACGTCTTGCCGTTGAGCCCTTGAACTCCTGCGGCCCGGGCGAAGACCCGGGCCGCAGAGTTCGTTTCCGCCCCGCAGGGCTCTCGGTGGTGCACCGATGGGCTTCACCGCACGAGGTACACCGAACCCGCCCGTTCAGGCCTGTCTGCCGCCCTCAGGTGCCGAAGAGCGGGGAGGGGGCAGGATGCTGCGGATCAGGCTCGGCAACCGGCAACCGGCAACCGGCAACCGGCAACCGGCAACCGGCAACCGGCAACCGGCAACCGGCAACCGGCAACCGCCCGCCAGCAGTCAGCAACCAGCAACTGCGGAAGCCCTGGGAGCGGCCATGTCTGCCGTGACGGTTTCGCCTGACGAGATCGGGCGGGCTGACGGCGCCCTTGCTGCCTTCTGCCGTTCGTGTTCCGTCTGCCCGTCCGCCCACCTGGTCGCTCGGCGGGTTCGGAGCCGGAGCCGGAACTGAGTCGGAGCCGGGTTGGGCAGTGCCGTGGCTGCGACCACTGCCCAACCCGGAGCTTTCAGGCCCGCGGTACGAGGTCCGGGTGCTCGTGTTCACAGGCGCCCTCGATCCCGTAGGTGCCCGCGTTCCCGTAGGCATGCTCGATCCCGTAGGTGTCCCACGCCGGGAACGGGTCGTCGGTGGGCTGTTCCCCGTCGGCCAGGAGGCAATGGGTCAAGGCAGCCTGAAGCGCCTCGGTGTGCAACCCGGTGCCGATGAAGACCAGTTCCTGGCCCTGGCTGTCGCCGGGGGCGCGGGTGCCGGACGGTTCGAAGCGGGCGACGGACCCGGCCTGTGACCACAGCCCGGTGACGTGCGGGCGGCCGGCCAGCCAGAAGAAGCCCTTGGAGCGCAGGATCCGGCCGTAGTTGCCGCTGTCCATCCCTTCGGTGACGAAGCTCCAGAGCCGGCCGGGGTGGAACGGGGCATCGGCGCGGAAGACCGTACTGGAGATGCCGTACTCCTCGGTCTCCGGTACGTGGTCGCCGTTGAGTTCGCGCACCCAGCCCGGCGCTTGCTGGGCCCGTTCCAGGTCGAACAGCCCGGTGCCGAGGATGTCGGCGGTGTTTACCCGCCCGTGCCGGGCCGGCACGATGCGGGCGGCCGGATTGAGCCGGGCGAGCGTGGCCTGGAGACGGCCGGCGTGCTCCGCGTCGACGAGGTCGGTCTTGTTGAGGACGATGACGTCCGCGAACTCGATCTGGTCCATCAGCAGGTCGCTGACGGTGCGTTCGTCGTCCTCGTACTGGTCCAGTCCCCGCTCGGCCAGTCCGTCGCCTCCGGCCAGCTCCGGCAGGAAGTTGGCGGCGTCGACGACGGTGACCATGGTGTCCAGCCGTGCGAGGTCGCCGAGGGTCGCGCCGTCGTCGCGAGGGAAGGCGAAGGTGGCGGCGACGGGCATCGGTTCCGAGATACCGCTGGACTCGATGAGCAGGTAGTCGAACCTGCCCTCGCGGGCCAGCCGGTCGACCTCTTCGAGGAGATCGTCGCGCAGGGTGCAGCAGATGCAGCCGTTGGTCATCTCGACCAGGCGTTCCTCGGTGCGCGAGAGTGCGGCCCCGCCTCCGCGCACCAGCATCGCGTCGATGTTGATCTCGCTCATGTCATTGACGATGACCGCGACGCGCAGGCCCTCCCGGTTGCCCAGGACGTGGTTGAGCAGGGTGGTCTTGCCCGCTCCGAGGAAGCCGGACAAGACCGTGACGGGCAGTCGGTTGTGGGTCATTCCCTCGGCTCAGCTCTCCGGGCGCAGCAGACCGCGTTCGTACGCCTTGGCCAGGCGCTGCGGTACCAGATACGACGAGCCGTCGACGGTGACGGGCACGAGCTGGGGAGTGGCGGCTTTCCACTGGGCGCGGCGGTGGCGGGTATTGCTGCGGGACATCTTCCGCTTGGGTACGGCCATGGCGGACCTCCTGTGTGTGGGTAGGCGAGAACTTCCAGACTACATGAAAATGGATCCCATTATCGAAAGAGCTCTGTGGCCGGGAGTCGTAGCCCCTCGAGTCATGGGGGGGGGAGTCGGCCCGCGTTCAAGGGCCCCCGAGGTGATTCCCTTACGGCGGCGTCCCCAGAGGGCGGTGTACCGTCCGGAACGGGGGCGAGCCCGTGTGCCCTGGTTTCGATGAGTTACGTTGATCATGCACGAACCAACGGCCGGGGCGTTGCATGGAGGGTAAAGCTGCCTGTCGGCAAAGGGAGTTCAGCGACCTCCGCTTGGCCAACACGCCACAGACGACGCCGGGGGACGACGGCCGGCAACGACGTCATCTGAATCGGAGAACAGCAATGCGGTACGAGCCGTCCGCGCAGCCTGACATGTGCGGGACGCCGTCCATCGCGAGGCCGACCTCGCGTCGCCGGCTGCTGGGAGTGCTGGGAGTGTCCGGCGCGGCCCTCCTCACTGCGGCGTGCAATCCCACAGGAGGCAAGCCGTCGGGTGGGGAGGGGAGTGTGCAGCCGAATGCGAAGAGCGGCGGTGCACCCACGGGCGAGGCGCCGAATGGCGCGCTCGGGGTGAACTTCAACGAGGACCCCTCGGACATGAACTTCGCCCAGGTGAAGGACCTTTCGGCGGAATGGGTGCGCGGCTTCGTCCCCATGACGGACTTCCTCGATACGCACGCCCCGGGCCGGCAGCGGTCCATCGCCAGGCTGCTCGATGCGAGCGGGAACGACTTCAAGACCATCCTCTCGCTGAAGTTCCCCTTCCTGACTCTCGGGCAGTCGCTGCCCAAGGCGGGCAGCAAGGAGATGGCAGCGCAGCTGAAGCGCGTGGACCGGGTGCTGGACGCCGTCATGGGGAAGATGGACATCCTCACCATCGGCAACGAGCCCTGGCTCGAGACCAAGAAGGACGAGCGCGACGCGCGGCTCAATGCGTTCTACGAGCACCTCGCCGCACACGTCATCGCCTACCGCAGGAAGAAGTTCCCGCACGGCTGCAGGACCCGCCTGTACATGGGGGCTCTCAACCGCCTCGAGACGAAGGAAGGGCGCACGAAGGCCACCGAGCGGTGGGTCACCTTCGTCAACAGGACGCCGGAGATCGAGGGCCTGGACATCCACCCGCATGTCGACTCCCTGCAGGCGGCCGGCAAGTACGTCCAGTACGTCGTGTCCCGTCTGGGCAAGGGCAAGAAGTTCCTCGCCACGGAGTTCTCCCTGGTGCAGCTCTGGGAGAACCACATGGATGACAAGATTCCCGCGGCCTACGCCGAGAAGTACGAGGTGCCCCCGGACACCCGCGTGTGGCAGGTGATCGGCAACGCCATCGAGAAGCCCTTCCCGCAGAAGAGGTGGGACGACTTCCTCGCGATGAGCCCGTGGTTCGCGTCCCACAAGGACTATCTGACGCGGCAGGTGCAGATGTTCCGCAAGACCGGGAAGCTCGCGGTGGCCACCTACGGGGCGGTGCAGATCGAATCCATGGAGTCGGGCTGGGGCGCCGACAAGAAACCGTGGATCCTCAACCCCCTGTACGCGAACCGCACCGTCAGGGAGGAGAATGGACGGGTCGGGCGGACCACCGTCTGGTTCGACTCGTTCCGTGCCCTGCAGGGTTCCTGAGCGGCTTACGAGGGCGGGTTCGGCCGGGGCGGCCACGCTTCGTGCGTCCACCGAGGTCGGTGCGCGCCGTGTTTCCCTGGGAGATTCCGATCCTGTGAGCAGCAGCAAACCGGCGTGGTCCGAGCGTGAGCTGCCGGTGTTCTTCCGGCGGTGGCGGAGCGACTGGAAGGACGAGGAGCTTGCCCCGGAGAACTACCTTGACTTCGAGGGCGGCCTGCGTTTCGTCCTGGCTGCGGCGTGGTTGTTCTGCCCCGAGACGGTCGAGTACCGCGGTGGCGTGTTCCTCGAGGAGCGCTTCAGTCAGGACACTGTCGACGAGTGGTTCACGAACCTGGGCGACGATCGGAGACGCATCGAAGCGGTGACCAATCACGTCGAGTTGTGGGACACCTTCATCAACACCGCCCTGACGGATGACGATCAGCTCGGGGAGGAACTGCCCCAGCTCGCACTGGCTCTGGGCGAGTGTTGGCAAGGTGTCCTGTCCGCGCGCTACTCCGACCGGGAGATCACCGTCGAGGTGAGCGACGAGAAAGACGGCTCCTACGGGCCGACGGTGACCTTCTGGACATCTCCGGCTGACTCGGCCGCCGGCTAGCGCGACAGGTCCCCCCGCTTCTCCGGCCCCGTCGCGGGCCCTGGTCGACCAGGGCCCGCGACGGGGACCGCTTCCGCGCCGCCCGGTGTCGCGACCGTGAGGTGAGGCTGCCGCCGCCGGGGTGGGTGGGGCCTTGTAGGTCAGGTGGAGGGTCGGGCCGGAGGCCGCTGTACCGGAGGCCGCTGTGCCGGAAACTGGTGTGCCGGAGGTGTGGTGGTCGGGCCTGGGGTGGCGGCGCAGGCGCCGGTCGCGCAGGCGGTGAGCCAGGAGTCGAAGTCGGCGTCGTAGCGGGTGCCGATGTCGGTGTGGTAGACGGCGTAGCCGCCGGTGTAGTCGCCGGTCCGGAAGTGCTCCAGCATGGTGGTGACGTCCGAGGGGTGCTTCTCGACCATGTAGCGGGCGGCGAGGTAACCCCAGGGGTAGGTGCGGGTCACGTTGCTGTTGGCGTAGGTGGTCTCGAAGAGCGTGCTGAGTGCGTAGGTGTGCTTGCCGGCTTCGGTGACCGCCTCGTCGTCGGTGATACCGCGGTAGCTGTACGAGACATACTCGGCAAGACCCTCGATCCACCACACGTCGGGGACCGCGGTCTGCTGGCCGAAGTCGCCCTTCATGTCGTCACGGGCGTCGAGATAGTGCGTGTACTCGTGGTTGAGGTTCCAGATCCGGGCCGGAAAGCCGTCGTCGGAGCTCTTCTGGTACATGACGGAGGTGGGCTGGTTGTCGGGCTGGGTCGGGTCTCCGACCATGGTGATGCCGCCGTTGTTGGTGTCGACACCGAAGATGGCTCCGGCGTAGGTCTGGTAGTCGTTGCGGCTGCCGAACACCACGAGTCGGACGGTCGATTCGTACTGGTGGGGTATCGGGCCGTTGTCCTTCACCAGGCCATGGAAGTACGGGTCCTGGCCCAAAATGCTGGCGCAGGTGGCATCAAGCTCCCCGGGCGTCAGAGACTGCGCCTTGATCGTGTGCGTGGCATCGCAGGTGTGGGTGATCGGCAGCGCGGCCTTGGTCAGCTGGTCCGACAGGTCGCAGACGCCGAAGTACGAGCAGTTGGCTTTGTCGTAGGCGTCGGCCTGGGAAGCGACGGTGACCCACAGGGGCGCGGTCGGACCGCTGATCTTCGAGGCGTCCAGCAGCCCCTTCATCAGCGGCCGGACCTTGTCCTGGAGAGCCGGGTGTTCGACGTACCGTGCCACGTTCATGCCGGCGTTGGAGTCCAGGTAGGAATTGTCGGTGCCGAGCAGGTCCAGGTGGTCGAGCGCGAACGTGTTGAGGGTGTCGATGATGCTCGGATCGGCGGTGACCGCCTTGACGTAGTCGGGGTTCCAGTTTCCGCGCCAGAGTGGGGTGTAGACGTCGTTGACGGCGGCCAGCATGCTGGGGATGGCGTCGTAGGAGCTGTTGTAGCCGCTCAGGACCTGCCGGTAGGTGCTCAGGTAGCGGGCCTGTTCGTCGGCGCTGTCCGTGAGGATGATGACCTCGCCCAGGACATCGCCGTTGTCCGACGTGACGTCCTTGGAGTGCGAGGTGGCGAGGAAGGCGTCCAGGCCGCCTTCGGTGGCCGCGGCCAGGGTCGGGCCGTAGCTGCCGACATCGTCCGGATGGTTGGACTGCACGTAGTAGCCGGCGCGGAGGAACAGCACGAGCTGCCACACATGGTCCGAGTTGTCACCGGGGTACGTCGTCGCCCCGCTCCGGAAGGCGTTGGCGACGGTGACCATCTGGTCCTCGCGAAAGACGTCGTACGCGTCTTTGCCGGTGACGCTGAACAGGGTGTTCACGCAGTCCGTGGTCGAGGCTTCGACGAACGTGACCAGTTCGGATCCGGTCCGGCTGCCGAAGTCGGACGGGCTGCAGGAGGCCGCCGCGCCGTGCTTCGCGTCGTGTTCCGCTCCGTGCTCCGCGCCATGGTGCCGTGCCGCCGCAGTCGAAGAAATGGGGGGATTCTTCGCGCTGAGCGGGGGGAGTTGGGCGATGTCGAGCGGCCGGCCCCGCAGTGCGGGCCTTTCGTTGGTGCCGGCTGCCGGGCCGGTCGGCGGTACGGGGTGGGGGGTGGTCCGGGGCCCGGTGACGGCCTGGGCGGCGGCCGGCGGGCGGGGCGCCGCCAGTGCCGGCGCGGAGAGCAGACCGGCCGTGGCAACGCAGGTGGCCAGTCCGCCGACCACATATCTGGGCAGGGGGAAGCGGTAGCGCATCCATGCTCCTTCGTGGACAGATGCGCCTCGGGATCGAGCTGAGGCGTGAGTGGCACCGTCTCAGCGGATGCGGACCGCCGACAATAAGGTGTGACATAGCACCTGAAGGGAATGTGCCATAACATCCGGCCGGTGGCGGGGGTACGGGGGCGGTGCCGGTCTCGACGCCACTCGCGCAGGGGTTCGACCCATACGAAGATGGAGCACGTGCCGCAGTGGATGTACTCGCTGTCCTGGCAGGCGTCGTGACCATCGCGGACCCGGCCTCCGAGGCGTCAGCGCATGCCTCAACTCGGCAGTCGGAGCCTTCAGCGGCCACGATGACGATCTCTTCGGAGGCGGCTTCGGGAGTGCAAAGCCGACACGCACGTCGAGCTGCCGCTCTGGGAACAGGGCTTGCCGGTGCCTCTCCCCGGTTTGGTGAAGACCAGTACGTCCTCGTGCTGGACGACCGAGAGGGGGATGCCTGGCCTCCGGCTCAGCGGGCCGTCGACGGCCGGACGAGTGCACCCGGCAGTTCGCGCAGCCGGGCCAGGAACACGCGGACGAAGCGCTGAGCGGTCGCCGGGGTGAGCACGTCGTCACGGTACTGCAGGACGCCGTGGACGCCACCCCGGTCGTATTCAACGATCAGGGCCACGTCGAACTTGGCCTGGGCATGCGGGATGCGGATCCTCCGGCATTCCAGGCCGGTCAGGCGCAGCGGTGTCGGGGTGTCCATGCTCAAATAGATCTGCGGGAAGGTCCGCGGCCTCGGCCGCACGTCCCGCAGCAAGTGGCCGGCCACCGCGGTGAAGGGGATGTCCTGGCGGGCCACCGCCGCGGCCAACTCCCGTGCGCCGGAGCGGACATGCTCACGGACCGACAGCGCCAGGCCGCTGTTCGCGGGCACCAGCACCGTGTTGACGAAGCAGCCGACGACCGCCTCGAAGTCCGGCAACCAGCGGCCGGCGGTGACGCAGCCGAGCAGGAAGTCCTCCAGCCCCAGCACCTCCCCGGCCGCGCGCCGGCAGGCGGCCGCCAGCAGCATCGGCACCGTCAACCGGGCGGCGACCGCCGCCTCGGCCAGGCCTTCGACGGCGCCGTCCCATTCGCCGATGACCTCGCGGCGCGACGCCCCCGCCCCGGCCCCGGTCCGGGGCAGCGGCTGGAGGGCGAGCCCCGTAAGGCGATCCGCCGCCGCCCGGGCCCGTTCCCGGGCCGCCGCCGACTCGGCGGCTGCGAGGTACGCCAGGTTGGCGTCGCACACGGTGGGTCCGCCGGCCTCCGGCAGGCGGGCCGGATCGTCCCAGCAGTCCCGCAAGGTCTCCAGTAGCACACGCAGTGCCATCCCGTCAGCCACCAGGTGATGCCAGACCATGAGCATCACGTGGCGCTCGGGCGTCACCGACAGCAGTAGACAGCGCGTCAGCGGGCCGCCGTCCAGCGCCGGACCGGTCAGCGACTCGTGGTCCAGCACATCGGCTAATTCACCCTCGGCGACGTGACGGTGCTCCACCTCGACGATGTGCTGGTCGAGGTGCAACTCGGGGACGCCGCGGAGCCCCGGGAGCACCGCGGCGCCGAAGGCCGGATGCGCGGCGACGGCCGCGCGCAGAGCGGTGGCGAAGCGCTTCGGGTCCAAGGGGCCGAGCAGTTCGTAGCAGGCGTGCTCCCGGTAGAGGGTGGGATCGCCGGTCATCCGGTCCCGCAGCCAGATGGCGAACTGCGCCGGGCTCAGCGGTGCGTGGCGGGCGCCCGCCACGGCCGGGGTCGATCGCACGGCCATCTCAGAACACCGACCCGCGCGGGTCGCCGGCCAGCGCGGCCAGTGCCTCCTGGTAGGCGAGCGCTGTGCGGTGGAGGTCTTCCGCTTCCCACAGCGCGCAGTCGCCCGTGAGCTCGATGCGCATGCCGTCCCCGACGGCGTCCAGCGCAACGTCGACCACCAGCGGGTAGCTCGACTTGTCCCACATACGGGTCGCGCCGACACGCGGGCCTTCCCGGTGCGAGTCCAGTCCCGCCCATAGGCGGAAGTGCGCGAAGTTGAGGACCACGTCGAACAGCGGCCGACCGGCCAACTCCCGGATCGCGGGGTACGGGAAACGGCGGAACGGCAGCACGGCCCGCTCCTCGTCGAAGGCCCGGCGTGCCAGGACGTCCCACGTCACGTCGGTCAGGTCTGCGGACACCGGCACGATGTTGAGGAACAGCCCGACCAGCCGGTCGGCCCCGACGACTTCGGGTCGGCCGTTGAGCTGGAGCCCGGAGACCGGCCGGTCGGAAACGGTCTGTGCGCCGACCACCGACAGGTGCGCTGCCAGAACCAGACTCTTCAGCGGGAGGCGCAGGTCGGCGGAGGCCTTCTCCAGCGCGGTGCGCAACGAACCGGGCAGCGGCCGGGAGACCCGGCGGCGATCCGCGCCCCGGCTCGCCGCGCCCGGCCTCAAGGGCGTCGGCTGGAGGCTGGAGCAGCGCTCGCTCCAGAAGGCGCGCGCCTCCCGCGACTCCAGCATCCGCTGCTCCAACCGGACGAATTCCGCGTAGGACACAGCCGGTTGGCGGGGCACCGGAGTGCGGCCGTCCCGGGCCTCGGCGTACGCGGCGACGAGGTCGGACAGGAAGACCGTGTCGCTCCAGCCGTCCATCACGGCGTGGTGGAAGCCGTACACCAGCCAGAACGAGGCGTCGTCCCGAGCCGCAGCGTACACGCGCATCAGCGGGGCCTCGGCCACGTCGAAACGGCGGCCGGCGGAGGCCGCGATCCGGGCGAGTTCCTTCTCCTCCTGCTCGGCGTCGAGCCCGCGCAGGTCGTCGAGGACGAGCGGGAGGCGCGGCTCGGGCTCGACGACCTGGCGGGGGCCGGTCGCGGCGCCGAGGTCGAAGCGGGTGCGCAGCACCTCGTGCGTGGTAGCCACCACGTGGAGCGCGGTACGCAACGCGGCGGCGTCGAGCGGCGCCTCGATCCGGTGAGCCATCACATCGTGGTAAAGGGCTCCGCCCGTGGCTGACGCCTCGAAGATCAGACCGAGCTGGAGCCGGGTCGCCGGACACGAGGTCTCCCGCGCCGGGACGGGCGATCCGTCCGGCGTCCCGGGAACACCGGCAGCCGCCGCGGCGACACGGTTCGCCGCCGGAACGTCGGGCACGGCGGTGCCGGCCGCGGCGACCTCGGCGGCTTCCTCGTCAGGGGGGCAGATGTGCCGCAGGACCGGGTTTTCGAACATGTCGACCAGTGAGACCCGTACGCCGCGCTCCTCGGCGTCGGCGATCGCACGGATGGCGAGCATGGAGTCACCGCCGAGCGCGAAGAAGTCGTCGTCCGGACCGACCTTCGGAACGCCCAGAACATCGGCCCAGATCTCGGCGAGGACCGTCTGGTTGCGGCCGCGCAGCACCGCGTCCCCGGCTCCCGGGGCGGGGACCGGGACGGGGGCCGGGGCGGGGACCGGGCGTTCGCGGAGCCGGCCGCGGTCCAGCTTGCCCGACGGAGTGCGCGGCAGAGCGTCCACCAGCACGACCCGGGACGGCACGAGGTGTCCGGGCAGCGTCGCGGCCAGAGCGGAACGCAGACCGGAGGGCTCGGCGTGGTGACCGGGCTCGGCGACGACGTAGGAGATGAGCTGTTTGCCGCCGTCCGGTGACGCCGCCGCGACCGTCCCGGCGTCCCGCACCCCCGGCAGAGCCAGCAGGGCCGCCTCGACCTCCTTGGGCTCAATGCGGAAGCCGTTGACCTTCACCTGATCGTCAACTCTGCCCACGAACTCGATGACGCCGTCGGGGCGTCGGCGGCCGAGGTCCCCGGTGCGATACATGCGGGCGCCGGGGACCCCGGCGAACGGGTCGGGCAGGAAGGAGCGCGCGGTCAGGCCGGGGCGCCCCAGGTAGCCGCGGGTCACCCCCCGGCCGCCGATCCACATCTCGCCCCGCTGCCCTGCCGGTACCGGCGCGAGCTCGGCGTCGAGCAGATGGACGGCAACGGAGCCGAGCGGGCGGCCCACCGGGATGGCGCCGTCCGCGCCGTCCGCGACCCCGACCCGGTGGGCGGTGGCGAAGGTCGTGGTCTCGGTCGGACCGTAGCCGTTGACGAGGACCACCGGCCGGGAGAGCAATGCACGGTGTGCCAGGAAGGAGGTGGCGCGTTCAGCGGACAGCACGTCGCCGCCGACCACCACACGCCGGACGCCGTCGAGGATGCTGATCCGGCCGCGCACCACCTCGTGAAAGTGCGCGGGCGTCAGGAAGAGCGTGCTGACCGCTTGCTCGCGCAGCAGGTCACCGAGTTCCTCGATCGCCTGGTAGGAGGCCGCGGGCAGCACGAGGCGGGCCCCGTTGGTGAGCGCGCCCCAGATCTCGAAGGCGGAGGCGTCGAAGGCGACCGGGGCGAGCTGGAGGAACGTCTCGTCCTCGGAGAAATCGGCGTAGTCCTGGTCGCTCACCAGGCCGAGGGCGTTGCGGTGGCTGACGACCACGCCCTTGGGCCGACCGGTGGAACCGGAGGTGTACAGGACGTAGGCGGCGCCGTCGGCCGGCACCTCGGGCCGACGTACCGGTATGTCGCCCGCCCCCTCCGGCCCGCCCGGGGTGACGTGGACCGGGCCGCCGGGCAGTTCGGCGCCCGCCGGGGCGATCACGGCGGCGGCACCGCAGTCGTCGAGCAGGAAGCGAACCCGCTCGGCCGGGTAGTCCGGCGGGACAGGCACGTAGGTGGCGCCGGCCCGCAGCACGGCCAACATCGACACGATGAGGTCAGGGGATCGTTCGAGGTGGATCGCCACCCGCTGCTCGGGGCGGACGCCGAGGCGCAGGAGCCGGGCGGTCAGGGTGTCCGCGCGGCGCAGGAGTTCGGCATAGCTGATCCGCTCGTCCTGGAAGACCAGGGCGATGTGCTCGGGGGCGTGGCGTGCAAGGTCGGCGACGCGGCCGTGAAGGGTGTCCTGGGTGGGTTGACCGGGCATGCGGATGCGCTCCCGTACGTGTCGAGGGCTGTGGAGGGTGTGTGTGGTCGCCGGATCAGGCAGGAAGCATCAGTATGGGAAGGCCGGCGGAGCCGCCGACGAAGGCGGAGTAGACCGGCGTGGCCGGTCCGGCCGGCCGCAGCTCCGCCACCTGGTCGCGCAGCTCGCCGAGCAGGATCTCCAGTTCCTCGCGGGCCATCCGCGCGCCGAGGCAGAAGTGCGGGCCGTGGGCGAATGTCAGGTGCCGGTTGGGCTGCCGCCCGACGTCGAAGCGGTCCGGCTCGGTGAACTCCCGTTCGTCGTGGTTGGCGGAGGGGATCCACACGGTCGCCACCTCCCCCGCCGCCAGCGACCGTCTGTGCAGGTCGATGTCCTCGGCCAGGGAGCGGCCGAGGTGGAGAACGGGGCTGGTCCAGCGCAGCACTTCCTCCACCGCGTCGCTGAGCCCGACCTCACCGTCGCGCAGCCGGCGCCACTGTTCCGGGTTTTCGGCCAGCGCCCGGATGCCGCCGATCATCGCGAGCCGGGTGGTCTCGTCACCGCCGAGGATGAGGCTGTAGCAGTTGAGGACGACCTCGTCCTCGCTCAGCCGCTCCTCGTCGATGCCACTGTCGGCCAGCAGGGACAGCGCGTCGCGGCCGGGGCTCGCAGCGCGGGTGCGGGCGAGTCTGGCGAAGTACAGCAGCAGTTGGGCCTGAGCCAGCACGAACGGCCGGTCGGCTTCCGGCACGTCGAGCATCGTGCAGATCGCACCGAGCGGGATGTGCGCCGCGATGTCACGGGCGGCGTCGACGGGCTCACCGGCCGCACCACGCAGGACGGCCGCCGCCAGCAGCCGCCGGGTGGTGGTGCGGACGTGGTCGCCGATCTCGTTCCGTGCCTCGGCGGTGAACGCCCGGCGCATCCGGGTGCGCAGGACGGTGTGCCGTGGCGCGTCGCTGACCACCAGCATTCGGTTGCCCGCCGAGTCCCCGTCGCCGAGCAGCGTGGTGAGCATGTTGCCGCGCGCCGAGGAGAACCGGGCGGTGTCCCGGCTCACGCGCAGGGCGTCCGCGTGCCGGCTCAGCACCCAGAATCCCCGGTCACGTCCCGGGGGCGGCTCGTGCCAGGCGACGGGTTCGTCCCTCCGCAACCGGGCAAAGAGGGGACGCACGTCGCGTTCCGCGTGGGTCCGCGGATCGGTGAGGTCGACTCCGGCGAGTACGGAGGAGGTCGGGATGATGCTCACTGTGTCCGGTTCCCCCGGATGCTGAGCGGGCGGATGTCCGGCCAGTGCTCGTCCACCCCGTTCCGCGGCCTGCGGAACGCCGGTGAGGTCGACCACCCGAAGCGGTGCCGGGCCCGGTGCAGGGTCCGCTGCACCGGTTCGTCGTCACGCAGCGGGTAGTGGGTGCGCAGTGGTTCGTGCCGGGCCGGCAGAGCCGCCAGGGCGGTGCGGAGGACCGGCACAGCGACCCGTCGCGGGAAGCGCAGGAGGAGCGGTACGGCGTAGGCGGAGAGGTTGGGGTCGGCGGCGTGCAAGAACCACAGGCCCCGTTGCGACGATGGCAGGGGTGCCTCGATGGCGCCGCGCCGACGCAGGTCCGGGCGGCGGTCGGTGGCGGGGATCACGCGGGGAGCTCGGCGAGCTGTGCGGCGAGCAGGCAGGCGAATTCCGCCATGCTGTCGGCGAAGAGAAGGTCCGCCGGATTGAGCTCGACGCCGAACCGGTCGCGCAGCCGTGCGGTGGCCTGCATCGCCAGGATGGAGTTGCCGCCGAGAACCAGAAAGTTTTCGTCCGGGCCGACGCCCGGGAGCTGGAGGAGGTCCGCCACGACAGCGCGTACGGCCGTGAGCGGGTCGTTCTCGTCGCCGTCCGCGGGGACGGCGTCGCCGGGTGTCGGGGTCCCGTCGGCGGATCCCGGCTCCGGCAGCCGGCCGCGGTCGATCTTCCCGTTGACGTGCATCGGCATCTCGGCCATGACGATCCAGCGGCCGGGCACCATGTACGCGGGCAGCGCCTCGCGGACCGCGGCCGCGAGGCGGTCGGTCAGGTCGTCGGCCTGTGCTGCGGCACCAGCGGCGGGCCGCACGTAGGCCACGAGGCCGGCCCTGGCGCCCTCCCCGGTCTTCTCCACCGCCACGGCGGATGCCATACCCGTGGCCATGAGGGCGAGTTCGACCTCTTCGGGCTCGATGCGGAAGCCCCGCAGTTTGATCTGCCGGTCGATCCGCCCCAGGAACTCCAGCGCGCCGTCGGGGCGGCACCGGACCAGGTCCCCGGTGCGGTAGACGTGTTCGCCGCCGGGCAGGGTGACGAACTTGCGGGCCGTCAGGGCCGGGTCTCCGAGGTATTCGGTGGCCAGCTGTGGTCCGCTGACACAGAGTTCACCGTCCTCGCCCGTCGGGACGGGCCGCGCGTCGGCGTCCAGGACGTGCAGGGTGCCCGGCTGGATGGGGAAGCCGATCGGGACACGAGTGACCTCCGCCGTCGACTGTGCCGTGCACACGAAGGCGGAGACCATCGTGGTGGCTTCGGTGGGACCGTAGACGTTCACCAGCCGGCGCGGCGGTTCGGCCTCGCACACCCGGCGGATTGTCACGGCGTCGGCCTGCTCGCCGCCGAACAGCAAGGTGTCCAGAGAGCGGAAGGCGGTCGGGTCCTCGCGGGCGATCATGTCGAACAGCGCGGTGGTCAGCAGCATGGCGGTGATGCGGTGCTCGCGCAGCAGCCCGTCCCACGCCTGTACCGGGATGCTCGCGGGGTTGGGCAGGACGACCAGTGTCGCCCCGGCCACCAGGGTGTTCCAGATCTCGAAGGTCGTGATGTCGAACGCCGGGCTGGACAGGCCCGCCACCCGGTCTCCGGGACCGAGCGGGCAGTAGTGCGACGAACGGACTAGGAGGCGACCGCGCGATGGCTGATTACCACGCCCTTGGGGCGGCCGGTGGAACCGGAGGTGTACCCGACGAACATCGGTTTCCCGGCGTCGGTTCGGGCCGGAGCCGGCGGCCGAGAGGCTGGGGCCGCATCGGGCAGAGCCACCACTGCCGGGCCTGCCGGCGGCATCCAGCGGGTGCCCGGCCCTCGGACGACGGCGCGTGGCGCGCAGTCCTCCACCACGGTCCGCAGCCGCTCCTCGGGTACCGCTGGATCCAGCGGTACGTACGCGGCGCCCGCTCGCAGAACTCCCAGCGCGGCGACCGGCAGTTCGACGGACCGTTCCACCGCGAGGGCGACCAGGTCTCCCGGTGCCACCCCGGCCTCCGCAAGCGCTGCGGCCATCCAGCCGGCACGTTCCCACAGCTCGGCATAGGTCAGTGACCTGCCGGTGGTGTCGCGCAGCGCGCATTCCTCGGGCTGTTCCCTCACGCGGCGGGCGACCAAGGCGCTGATCACAGATTCGCCAGCGAAGCAATCCGCATGTTCACAAGCGTCAACGACGTAGTCAGTGGACCGCAAAGTCGCCCCCAGGCAGATCATCTTCTCAGCTCGGGCCATCTTTGAAGGAGCCGTGACCGTTGTCAACGGCCGTCGGGGTGCCCAGGGGTGGCCAGGGGAATTGACTCTCGTCCACATTCTGCGGAGTGGTGACACGGCGTCACCGGCGAGTGGGATGATCGGATGCGACAGTCTAGTAGGGGGATGCCGCCGAGCTATGGCCTGGCCACGCTCCAGGTCCGGGAGGCCCATGTCCGGAAGTGTGGAGACTGTGCGATGAGGGCCCGGTAGGCCTCGGCGGCGGAGCCGAAGAGGGTGTCCGCCAGCTCGTCGGCCAGGCCCTTGCGTCGCCAGGCCAGCACATAGCGGCACCACAGGGGAGCGCCGGCCAGGGGCCTGACGAGGACACCGGGGATCGGCCGGAGCGTCGCTTGCACGATGGAGATACCGATGCCTTCGGCGATCATGTTCTGCAACTGCTGCTGGTCGCCCAGGAATTCGTGGACCGCCGCCGGGGTGAACCCGGCCGCCCGGCAGGCCGCGTAGAACACTCCCGGCCAGCCGGCCCCGTCGTCCGGAGTCAGAAACCACGTGTCGTCGGCCAGATCGGCGAGCGCCACCTCCCGGCAGTGCCGGAGCCGGTGCCCGGCCGGCAGAGCGACGAAGGACGGCTCGGTGACGATCCCGCGGTGTGCCACGGCTGCTGAGTGCCGCAGTTCACGTCCGGGATAGTCCGCGGCGATCGCGGCGTCCACCTCGCCGTGCTCCAGGAGCTCGACGATCTCCGAGGACGGATACACGCTGCTCAACGTGAGCGCGAGATCGGGCAGCCGGCTCCGGAGCCGGATGAGCATACCGGCCAGGACCGGCGAGTTGGTCGCGGCCAGGCGGAGGTGCCGGCGTGTTCCCGTACGGTCTGCGACCGGCCGGCGCCCGATCGCGGCCGCGCGGGCCAGCACGTCACGGGCCTGGGCCAGGACCTCGGTGCCGTACCGCGTCAGCTCCACGCCCGAGGTGTTCCGCTCGAACAGCGGATGGCCGAAGTACTGCTCAATCCGCTGCAGTTGGGTGCTCATAGCCGGCTGCGAGTACCCCAGGTCCGAGGCGGCCCGGCCCACGCTCCCGGCATCGGCGATCGCACACAGCACTCTGAGGTGCCGAAGCTCCAGCTCCATGCCTGCACTCCTCCTGTCCGCGCTGCTCCTGCCCGAACCGTCCGGGGCCACCGCGGGCGGCCGCCGGGCACGTGGCCCTCGTCCGGCGGTCCGGTGCGGTCCGGCGGAGTCCGGTGGAGTCCGCTGTGGAAGCCCACCTCATCGCTCCCGGCCCGCTCGCGCCAGGGCCGGGTACGGCCCGCAGACATCCGGCGTCTCGAAGCCGTGGGGAAGCGCGGGTGCGCGGGGGAGGGAGCGGCGCGACCGTGCCGAGGGGCGGCCCGCATCTGCGAGCCGCCCCTCGGGCGGAGTACTCAGTCCGCCGCGGTGAGGGCCCGGGGCGCCTCGACCAGGACCTTCTTACCGTCCTGACCAGTCATCACGAGGCGTGGCAGCCAGGGCCCCTTACGGTCGTAGACATGCGTGACGGCCGCTTCGCCCGTCTCCCGCTGCGTACCGTCGCCGAAGTACCAGTGATAGCGGTACCCGGCGGCGGGCGGCTTGCCGTTCACCGTCACCGACATGCGCACCTCGCTGCCGACGGGCGCGTTCGCCGGGACGTCCAGCTGCGCCCGGGGACCCTGCCGGGGGAGGTGGAACCACTCGCGGACCTGCGGGTTGAGGAGAAAGGCATCGGCGTACTGCCGGGCGCCCTCGATGTCGGGGTGGGCGACTGCCGCAGTCAGACACTGCGCCGGAGTCGCGCTGAGCTCGGGGCAGGCCCGCGTGCGCAGCGGGAACGCCGGGTCGCTCACCGGAGTGCCCCAGACCTTGGAGTCAGGGGCGAGAACGGCATTGTCCACGGTAAACAGTCCGTCGGCCGCGACCGCGTACGGGCCGTCCGGGGACGCCTTGTTGGCGGTGGCCGCCGCTTGGTGGTAGGCGGCATTGGCCAGTTGTGTGTACTGCTCGTAGCGCTCGGCCACCCTGCCGAGGGCTCCCCTGCAGGAAGTCAGCCGTGCCCCGGAGACTCCCGGGGCCGAACAGGTCCGCACCGGGATCGGAGAACTGCTGCGGCTCAGCGCGTAGTAGAAATCGGCCACGATCACCTTCGGCCGCCCCGGCAGGGAATGGGCCTTCTCGATCGCCGCCTGCATCCCGCGTCCGCCGTATCCGACCTTCGCGCCGCTGAAGTAGGGGACGTTCTTGGCCGGGTTCTCCGGCGCCGCGCCGATGCCGGAGCACTCGCGCTTCACTGCTTCGGGCAGATGCTGTGAGCCGGGGGTGATGCCGACGCCTATACCGAAGAAGGGATCGAGGTCGTTGATGCAGCCGTTGATCACGACCAGATCGAGACCGTAGCCGCCCGCCCGCGCCTGCGCGCCCGCCTTCTCCAACTGGCAGAACACATCCGGCGTTTGCTGGGTGACCTCGCCGAACTCCATCTCCCCGTCGCCGTCCGGGTCCTGCTTCTCCGCCGTGCGCAGACAGGCCGCGTCGTCGTTGCCCACGGGCAGATCCGGTGCGTCGAGCACCGCGCCGGAGATCGAGTAGTCCATGTTCTGATGGCCCCGGCCGGTCTCCCGGCCGAGCAACTGACCCGTCAGATAAGGAAACTTCTGGTCATGGTCCAGGCCCTGTCCCCAGACCACGGAGTCACCGACGGATGCCACCCGCACCGGATCGCACCCCCGGCGCACCGTGTCCCGCCAGACCTTGCCGTAGCGGCCGTGGGCATGACTCCCGGACGAGGTGGCGATGCGGGCGTCGACCTGCAAGGCGGTCTCGGCTGCGGGCACCCGGTCGAAGGGGATGCTGAACTCCGCCGTGCCGACCGGGGCAGCCATGGCGAGGTGCCCGCCGGCCAGCTGCTTCTCACCGGCGCGGACGCGCCACTCCACGGTGGCGCCGGCTCTCGCCGCGGCGGGGTCGTAGACCTGCACCCGGCCGTGCACGGCTCCGCTGCACACCGGATTCGGCGTCAAGTCCACGTCGAGGACGAGGGGGAACGCCGAACCCGGTAAGGCGCCGGCCTGTGCCGCGGCGGGCAGTCCGCCGAGGAGCTGGCCGAGGAGGACGGCGACCGCAGTGGCCGCCGCGAAACGCCTTGGCACGAAACGCCTTGCCGCGCGTCGCTTCGCCGTGAACCGCGTTGCTGCGAAACGCCTCACCGCGAGCGAGCGACGGCTCACCCCCGGCCCGCTGGGAACGGAACTCGCGCCGGTGCCCGCCCGTTTGGGCACAACCCACCGCGACCACACTGATGCCACGCCAACTCCCCTGATATCGCTGCCATTTCGGTCCGCGCGGGATCCACTGCTATCCACTGCTCCCCGCACCGGTAGGGATGATGGCAGCCGGGAGACCGGTATGGACCGCGGACGGGGCCCCTGCTGAGTGAAAGTGATCACTTACCCGCAGTTACGGCCGGCGTGTGTGATGCGGCGCCGGCGGCGTGGTGCTTCTCGGGGCGGCATCCCGGGCGGCAGTCGTGCCGTACCGGGCCGGGTGGCCTCGGCCGGTCGTGTCGCTCGTGGCAGGTGGGTGCGCGTAGGTCACGCGCCGGGAGCGCCGGCCCGTAGTCCGTCCATGACCAGGTCCAGGAGGCGTCCGGCGCGCGACTGCCAGTCGCCGTGGGGGTCGATCTGCCAGAGGCCGGCGATGGCGAGCACGAAGTCGTCGGCGGTCACCCCCGGACGGATGGTCCCGGCCTCCTCGTTCGCCTGCAGCAGGAGGGTGACCGCTGAGGTGACGGGGCCGTGCCCCAAACCGGCCAGGGCATTCTGCTTGCTGGTGGCCCTGCGCATCGCGTCGGCCAGGCCTGCCTTGGCCATGGCGTACTGGGCGAGGCGGTCCATCCACTCCCGCAGGGCCTGGTCGGGTGTGCGGGTCTCCAGCAATTGGGCCGCGGTGTCGGCGACCTGCTGGACCTCGTAGCGGTAGACCTCCAGGACCAGTGACTCGCGGTTGGGGAAGTGGCGGTAGAAGGTCCCCTGTCCGACACATGCCTTCTTCGCGATGGAGCTCAGCGGGGCATCGGCCGAGTGCGTCAGCTCCTCCAGTGCCACTTCGAGGATGCGCTCGCGATTCCGTTGCGCGTCCGAGCGCAGGGGCGCGTCCTTTTTCTGCTGCACTCGTCCTCCTTCCGGAAATCAGCGAGGGCCGGCCTTGCTAACCGGACAGTTGTCCGGTACGTTACGAGGGTAATGGACAGTTGTCCGCTTAGGTCCACCATAGCGGCAGATACGGCCGGTGTGGACAGCCCGTGGGCACTGTGACCTGCCTACCATCCAGCGCCTTCGCCGTCGGCGCTCCGAGCCGGCGCCGCTACGCACCCCGCCGTCTCTTCCCCCACCGTCTTCCGAACTGTCCCCGGGAACCTCTGTCGTCCGGCACTCCCGCTCCCGCAGTACAGGGGCCGCTCGGCCTCCGGGCCGGCCACGTCGGCATCAGGGTCCGCGCCCCGATGACCACCGCGCCTCCCATACGCGAAAGAAGGCTGACCATGGCCCTATCGACGTCCAGCGCCATCACCCTGAACATCAACGGCGAGAAACACACGCTGCCCGTCGACCACCGCACCACCCTGCTCGACGCGCTGCGCGAGCACCTGGATCTGACCGGTACCAAAAAGGGCTGTGACCACGGCCAGTGCGGGGCTTGTACGGTGCTGCTCGACGGACGCCGGGCCGTCGCGTGCCTGCAGCTCGCGGTGGCCGCCGAGGGGCGCGGGATCACCACCATCGAGGGCGTGGCGGAGGGCGAGCGGCTGCATCCGGTGCAGCAGGCGTTCCTCGACCTGGACGGCTACCAGTGCGGCTACTGCACACCGGGCCAGATCTGCTCGGCGATCGCGGTGATCGAGGAGCATGCGGCGGGCTGGCCGAGCGCCGTGAGCGCGGACGTACGGCCCGAGGCGGGCGTGCCGCCGCTCACCGCCGATGAGATCCGGGAGCGGATGAGCGGGAATCTGTGCCGCTGTGGCGCCTATGTATCGATCGTGCAGGCGGTCGCGCAGGCGGCGCAGGCCGGTGCGGCGCCGTCCCCTCCCGGACCGCGGCAGGAAATCGGCCCCTCCACGGCTGCCGGCACGGACGGCGCGGAGGTGACGGCATGAGGGAGTTCGGTTATCAGCGCGTGTTCGACGTCCCTGGTGCGGTCGCCCTGCTCGGCTCCGATCCCGGGGCGCGCGCGCTCGGCGGCGGCACCAACCTCGTCGACCTGATGAAGGCCGGGGTGGAACGGCCCGCGCTGCTCATCGATGTACGGGAACTCCCCCTCGACCGGATCGAGGCCGGGGACGGCGGCGGTCTGCACATCGGCGCGACCGTCACCAACAGTGAGCTCGCCGCCCATCCCGAAGTGCGGCGCCACTACCCGGCGTTGGCGCAGGCCGTCCTGTCCGGTGCTTCGGGGCAGTTGCGCAACATGGCCACGGTCGGCGGGAATCTGCTCCAGCGCACCCGCTGCGGCTACTTCACCGACGCGACCAAGCCGTGCAACAAGCGGGACCCCGGCAGCGGCTGTCCCGCTATCGAGGGCGAACACCACAACCACGCGATCCTGGGCGCCTCCGCGCACTGCGTGGCCGTCCACCCGTCGGACATGGGAGTGGCCCTCGCCGCCTTCGATGCCGTGGTCCGGTACGAAACGGCGGACGAGCCTGCGGAGTTGCCGCTGACGGAGTTCTATCGTCCCGTAGGTGCGACCCCGCACCTGGAGACGGCGCTGCCGCCGGGCGCGCTGATCACCGGCATCACCCTGCCGCCGGCCCCCGTTGCCGCCGTCTCCCGTTACCGGAAGGTGCGCGAGCGCGCGTCGTACGCGTTTGCGATCGGCTCGATCGCCGCCGCCCTCGACGTCCGGGACGGAGTCGTCCGCGAGGTCCGCCTCGCCTTCGGGGCGGTGGCGTCCCGGCCGTGGCGGGCCCGGGAAGCCGAGCGGGTGCTGACCGGGGGACCGGCGAGCGCCGACGCCTTCGCCGCCGCCGCGGATGCCGAACTGTCGGCCGCCCGGACGCTGCCCCACAACGGATACAAGGTGACACTGATGCGCAACCTCGTCGTGGCCGTGCTGACCGAACTCGCCGAGGAGGCCGCCCGATGACCACCACGGCCGAAAGCCTCGCGGTGACGCGGGCCTCGGGCACCGCCCACACCCGCCTGGAGGGCCGGGACAAGGTCACCGGGGCGGCACGCTACGCGGGTGAGATCCCCTTCGCCGAACTCGCCCACGGCTGGCTGGTGTTGTCCACCGTCGCCCGTGGCCGCATCCGCTCCGTGGAGTCCGGCCCCGTACTCGCCATGCCCGGTGTCCTCGCCGTCCTGCACCACGGCAACGCCCCGCGGGTCAACGGGGACTACACCAACGCCTTCGGGACGGCCGAGCCGATCCTTCAGGTCTTCCAGCACGACCGTGTGCCGCACGTCGGCTGGCCGGTCGCGCTGGTCGTCGCCGAAACCTCCGAGCAGGCCAGGGAAGCTGCCGAAACCCTGGTGGTCCAGTACGAGGAGGAGCCGCACGACACCGCCTTCTTCTACGGACGCCCCGGAGTACGCACACCGGATGGTTCCCTCGGGACGCCGACGGAGACACAGAAGGGCGACCTGGCGGCCGAACTCGCCGCGTCCTCCGTGGTCGTGGATGCGGAATACACCACACCGGAAGAGCACCACAGCCCGTTGGAACCGCATGCGGCGATGGCGCGCTGGGACAGCGGCCGGCTCGAAGTCGTCGACTCCAACCAGGGCAGCAGGTTCGTGTCGGACGAGCTTGCGAAGCTGTTCTCGCTCGACCCCGCCTCGGTACGGGTGCGGTCCGAGCACGTCGGCGGCGCCTTCGGAGCCAAGGCGACCCGTCCGCATGTGGTGCTCGCCGCCATGGCGGCAACCGTTCTCCACCGCCCGGTCCGGGTCGTACTGACCCGACGGCAGATGTTCTCCGTCATCGGCTACCGAAGCCCCACGGTGCAGCGGGTCAGACTCGGCGCCGACGCCGACGGACGGCTGCGCGCCTTCGACCACCAGGCGCTGTGCCTCACCTCGACCGTGCATGAATTCGTCGAGCGGAGCGCGCAGTTCGGCCGGGTGATGTACGACGCGGACGCGCACCACACCGTCGACCGCGTCGTCCCGCTCGATGTGCCCACACCGAGCTGGATGCGTGCGCCGGGCAAGGCCCCGGGCTCCTTCGCTCTGGAGTCCGCGCTCGACGAGCTCGCCGAGAAGTGCGGTATGGACCCGATCGCGTTGCGGGCACGCAATGAACCGGAAGCGGGACCGCTCTCCGGTCTGCCGTTCAGCAGCCGTCAACTGCCCGCCTGCTTCCAGGAGGGCGCCGCTCGCTTCGGCTGGGCGGACCGGGACCCGCGTCCCGGCACCCGCCGGGAAGGACGCTGGCTGCTGGGCACCGGCACGGCTGCGGCCACCTTCCCCTCGGCGGCCGCCCCGTCCACGGCGGCCGTGACGGCCGAGGCGGACGGCACGTTCACCGTACGGATCACCGCGGCGGACGTCGGGACCGGCGCACGGACCGCGCTGGCCCTGATCGCCGCGGACGCACTGGGGGTGGAACCGGCGCGCATCCGTATGAAGATCGCGGACAGCGACTTCGGCCCCGCGATGGTCGCCGGCGGCTCGATGGGCACCCGCTCCTGGGGCTGGGCGATTACGGCCGCGGTGCGTGAGCTGAAGGAACAGCTGGCGCTGGGCGGGGCCATCCCGCCGCAAGGGATCACGGCACGTGCGGACACCAGCGAGGCCATCGCCGCGCTGGCGAAGAAGGAACGGCACTCCTACGGGGCGCAGTTCGCCGAAGTCGCGGTGGATGTCACCAGCGGTGAGGTACGCGTTCGACGGATGCTCGGCATCTTCGCCGCGGGCCGGATCATCAACCCGCTGACCGCCCGCAGCCAATTCATCGGCGGTATGACCTGGGGCCTTTCCATGGCGCTGCACGAGGAGGCGGTCAGGGATCCGGAGTCGGGCGGCCATGTCGGCGCCGACCTCGCCGGCTACCACTTCGCCGCGCACGCCGATGTACCGCTCATCGAAGCGGACTGGGTGGACGACCCGGACGAAGACGACCCGGTGGGGATCAAGGGCATCGGCGAGATCGGGATCGTGGGAGCCGCGGCGGCCATCGCCAACGCGGTCTGGCACGCGACCGGTATACGTCACCGGAACCTGCCGATCCGTCCGGACCGTGTCCTGCTGGCGGGAGTCGGGAGCGGTAACAGCGGAACCGGCTGAGCCCTCAGGGACGCCCGGGTCCGGCTCCTGTCCCGTACGGATGCCCGGGTTCGGCTCCTGTCCTGCACGGATGCCCGGGTTCGGCTCCTGTCCCGTACGGATGCCCGGGTTCGGCTCCCGTCGTGCACGGGCGCCCGGGCTCGGGTCCCTTCCCCTTCGCACCGGACGTCCGGGTGCGATGACGTCCGCTCCATAACGGGCCTTCGTGCGGGGCCCGCACACCAGGAGGAGAACCGAGATGCTGGACATCGCCGACGAGCTGAACCGATGGATGGCGGACGGGCGGGACTTCGCCGTCGCCACCGTCGTGGCCGTCGCCGGCAGCGCGCCGCGCAGCCCGGGCGCTGCCCTCGCCGTCGACAGCCGGGGTGCGGCCATCGGATCGGTCTCTGGCGGATGTGTGGAAGCAGCGGTGTACGACCTGTGCACCCAGGCACTCCAGGATGGCGGGACGGTCCTGGAACAGTTCGGCTACAGCGCCGAGGACGCCTTCGCGGTGGGACTGACCTGCGGCGGGGTGATCGAGGTCCTGGTCACGTCGGTGCGGGCGGACTCACCGGGCAGGAAGGTGTTCGCCGCGGCGCTGGCGGCCGCCGCCCGGGGGGAGCCGGCGGCAATCGCCCGTGTGGCCAGGGGACCGGCCGAACTGCTCGGCAGAGCACTGCTCATACGCCCCGACGGCTCCTATGAAGGGGGACTCGACGGGCATCCGGAGCTGGACCGTGCGGCGGTGGCGGAGAGCCGCGCCATGCTGGACGCGGGGCGCACCGGTACGTTCTCGGTCTCGGAGAGCGGATCGCGCTGCGCGGCCGACCTGACCTTGTTCGTCGAGTCGAGCGTGCCGCCGCCCCGCATGATTGTCTTCGGCGCCATCGACTTCGCCGCGGCTCTGGTCCGTACGGGCAAGTTCCTCGGCTACCACGTGACCGTGTGCGACGCCCGCCCCGTCTTCGCCACCCGGGCCCGCTTCCCGGAGGCCGACGACATCGTGGTCGACTGGCCGCACCGCTACCTCCAGCGCACCGGGACCGACGGCCGCACGGTCCTTTGCGTGCTCACCCACGACGCCAAATTCGACATCCCCCTGCTGCAGGAGGCCCTGCGGCTGCCGGTCGCCTTCGTCGGCGCGATGGGCTCACGCCGTACCCACGAGGACCGCAACCGCAGACTCCGCGAAGCCGGCGTCACCGGCCCCCAACTGGCCCGCCTCCGCTCCCCGATCGGCCTCGACCTCGGCGCCCGCACCCCCGAGGAGACCGCACTCTCCATCGCCGCCGAGATCGTCGCGGCACGCCATGGCGGCACGGGCGCCCCGCTGACCGGCTCCGGGACACCGATTCACCAGGAGGCGGGGCAGGGGGGAAGCGGCTTGACCGGAACGCGGGTGGTGGCGTGATTCCGGGGGAGCCGGCGGTGCCGGGTACCGGAGCGCCGCGGTTCTGAGCCGGCGGCGCCGCGTGCCGGTGCGCCGCGGTTCTGAGTTGGCGGTGCCGGGTGCCGGGTGCCGGGTGCCGGGTGCCGGGTGCCGGGTGCCGGGTGCCGGGTGCCGGGTGCCGGGCGCCGCGGTCTGTGATGACCGTCACCCCGGAACTTTGCGCTGCGTGTCGACCGGATGCCGTGCGCCAGGCGTATGCGAGGGGAGACCGAAAAGAACCGGGGAGTGGCCGTTGACCGTCGAGGAGTTCGAAGAGTTTTACGCGCAGACGGTCGCCCGGCTGACCGGGCAGCTGTACGTGATGCTCGGCGATCAGCACGAGGCGCAGGACGTGGTGCAGGAGGCGTTCGCCAGGGGGTGGAGCCGGCGGCGTCAGCTCGACCGGAACGGTCAGCCCGAGGCCTGGATCCGTACGGTCGCCTGGCGCCTGGCGGTGAGCCGGTGGCGCGTACGGCGCCGTGCCGCGGATGCCTGGCAGCGCAGCGGCGCCCCGCCGCATGTCGAGGGCCCCGGGCCCGAATCGGTGGCCTTGGTGGAGGCGCTGCGGCAGCTGCCCGCCAATCAGCGGCGGATCATGACGCTGCACTACGTGTGTGACCTGACGGTGGAGCAGATCGCCGTCGAGACCGGGCTGTCCGCCAGCACCGTCAAGACCCATCTGGTCAGGGGCCGGACCGCACTCTCCGTTCGTCTGCAGGACCCGCGTATTGAGGAGGCACCCGGTGCCTGAACCCCATGACCCGCTGCGGTCGTTGTTCCAGGAAGCGGCCTCCACCGGGCAGTCCCGGGCGCGTTGTGCACCGGTCGTGCTCGTCGCCCGGCGCGGGGAGCGGCTGCGCCGTCGTCGGATCGCCGCGCTCGCCGCCGGCGCCTGCCTGGTCTTCGCCGGTACCGGTGCGGCCGCGGCCGTACTGCTGCCCGGCAGCCCGAATACCGGCGTCCCGGCCGTCACCCCGTCTCCCTCCCGGCCGAGTCCCGCCCCGAAACCCGTACCGACGACGCCCCGCAGCACGTCGTCGGTGACCAGTACTCCCGTTCCCGGCCGGACCGAACCGGGCACACCGCCCGCCACCGCGCCGCCCCGGACCGGCCGGGGAGCCCCGGGGGCGTCCGCCACCGCCACGCACGGAACATCCCCTCCGTCCACCGCGCCACCGCGCTGACCTCTCCGCACCCTGACCCGGCGGTCCCGCCGCCGGGCGGCCCCGCACGCCCGAAACCCCAGCAGGAGATCCCGTATGCCCGCCTTGTCGCCCCGCCTGCGCCGGACGCGCCCGCCGCTCGCCGCCCGCCCCGTCGCCGGACCACGGGCCCCCTCGGCGTCGGCGCGCACCGTCGGTACGACGATCCCGGGTGGCAGGGTGACGCCGGGCGGTACGGCGATCCCGGATGGCACAGCGGCCCCGGGCAGCACGACGATCCCTGGCGCGACGGCGGCCCCGAGCGACACGGCGCCCCCGGGCGGTGGCCCCGCAGACGCCGCCGACCCGGCAGTCGACTCCGGACCGGCAGGCCGCTCTCGTCCGGCCCACGCGCCGGAGCCGGGACCCCGCCGCCGACGCTATGTCCCGGGGCCCGCCGACCGCGAGGTGCTGTGGCTGTATCTGCTGACCCGGGTGGGGATCTGGACCACCGCCTACTGCACCCGGTGGCTGTTTCTCGACGACCGTGATGCCCATCACCCCGCCGACTTCCTCGCGCCGTGGCGGCGGTGGGACTGGGGGCACTTCCTGCACATCGCCAGCGAGGGCTACTTCCCCGGTCAGGCCGGGCCGTGGATGAACGGCTGGGACAACAGAGAAGCCTTCTTCCCCGGCTTCCCCCTCCTCCTGCGGGCCGTCCACACCGTCGTCCCGCACTGGGCCACCGCAGGCCTGCTGATCTCCTTCGTCTCCGGCGCCGTTGCCGTCCTGGCACTCGCCCGGATCGCCCGGCTGTACCTGTCCGACGAGCGCGCCGGGCGGCGGGCCGTTCTCTTCCTGCTGCTCTCACCGTGTGCGATATTCCTGGCGGCGGGGTACACCGAAGCGCTCTTCCTCGCGCTCGCCCTGCCGGCCTGGCTCGCTGCCCAGCGGCAGAACTGGCCCGCCGCGGCCGTCCTGGCCGCGCTGGCCACCGGCGTCCGGGTCAGCGGACTCTTCCTCGCCGCCGCCCTCGCCGTCCAGTTCGCCGTCACCGTCCGCACCCGCCGGCAGTGGCGCGCACTGCCGTGGCTGGCGCTTCCCGCACTGCCGCCCCTCGTCTACAGCGGGTATCTCCGGATGCACACCGGCGACTGGATGGCCTGGAAGCACGCCGAAGAACGCGGCTGGTACCGCGACTTCCACGCCCCCTGGGAGGCCTGGGGGAACACCTGGCATGCCGCCTTCGCCGAGTCACTGCCCACCGGGTACGCCCTGATGTCCCAGGCCGAACTCCTCGCCATGGTCGTCGGCCTGCTGCTCGTCGGGGTGCTGGTCCGGCGGCGCCGCTGGCCGGAAGCCGTCTACGTCGGCCTCAGCCTCTGGGCCCTGGGCACCTCGTACTGGTACACCTCCATACCCCGCGCCACCCTCCTGTGGTGGCCCCTGTGGGTCCTCCTGGCCGGATGGAGCCTGCGCACTCCGCGGGTGAAAACCGCGTACGTCTGCCTCGCGGCGCCGCTGATGACGGTCTTCGCCCTCACCTTCCTGTCCGGGCGCTGGGCCGGATGACACCACCCCGCCGGACGGGCCCCGCCGGACGGGCCCCGCCGGATGAGCCCCGGCTGATAGCCGCCGCTCCTGACCGGGCAGGGATCCGTCATGACCGTCTTCGTCGGAACGTCCGGCTGGCAGTACAAGGACTGGCGCGGCGTCCTCTACCCGCACGACCAGCCGCAGCGGCTGTGGCTCGAGGAGTACGCGCGGCAGTTCGCCACCGTCGAAAGCAATGCCGCCTTCTACCGGCTGCCCGAGGAGAAGACCTTCGCCACCTGGCGGGAACGCACCCCCGGCGGGTTCGTGATGGCCGTCAAGGCGAGCCGCTATCTGACGCACATCAAGCGGCTGCGGGATCCGCAGGAGCCGGTCGGGCGGCTGATGTCGCGCGCCGCCGCCCTGGGCCCCCGGCTCGGGCCCGTCCTGCTCCAACTGCCGCCCACGCTGCCCGCGGACGCCGGGCTGCTCGACGCCTGCCTCGGCTGCTTCCCCGCCGGAACCCGAGTGGCGGTCGAGCCGCGCCACACCTCGTGGTGGACCCCGGAGATCCGCACCGTGCTGGAGCACCGGGGTGCCGCACTGTGCTGGGCGGACCGGCGCTCGCGGCCCGTGACGCCCCTCTGGCGTACCGCCGACTGGGGGTATCTGCGTCTCCACGGGGGCCGTGCGGAACCCGGGCCCCGCTACGGCAGCCAGGCGCTCACCACCTGGGCACGACGGATCGCCGACACCTGGCCGGAACGGGCCGACGTCTACACCTACTTCAACAACGACACGGGCGGCGCCGCCGTCCTCGACGCCGCCCACTTCGCCCGCGCCGCGTCGGCCACCGGACGTTCCGTGAGCCGTACGCCGCCCGGGCGTGGCTCCGCCCGCTGACCGCGGGGGCGGGATATATCTGCGCTCGTACCGCCGGACGAACGAGCGAGGTGAGGCACGGATGATCCGCAGACGGGTGGTGGTCTCCGGAGACGTGCAGGGGGTGTTCTTCCGCGACACCTGCCGGCGCCTGGCCGACGAGCACGGAGTGGCCGGCTGGGTACGCAACCTGTCCGACGGGACGGTGGAGGCCGTGTTCGAGGGGGAGCCCGAGCACGTACGGAAACTGGTGGACTGGGCACACGAGGGTCCCCCCATGGCGACCGTCAACACCGTGTCCGTCCATGAGGAAGAGCCGCAGGGACTCACAGGCTTCGAGATCCGGCCGACGCCTGGCGGATTCCAGGAAGGGTGATCACCCCTCTGAAGCGCCGTCACCCCATCAGCAGCGCCGCGTCCCAGCCGTCACGCTCGGTCGGTGCGGTTCCCCGGCGGGCGTCGGCGTAGTCGGCCAGTACGAGGGCGATTCCGGTGGCGCCGTCCAGCAATCCGGGGTGGTGGATGCGGTGCGGGGCGGTCCGCAAAGAGGGTGACGGCGGGGGTGCGAGCGGCAGAACTTGGGTGTAACCGAAGGGAGTTCGCTCGTCGAATGCCGCGATGAGCTCCCGGGCGAGGGCGTCCGCGGCCGTCCACAATGCGGGGCGTCCGGTGGCGGTGGCCATGCGGACGGTGGTGTGGAGGACGCCCGCACGGCCGTGGCAGAGGCCCGGGTCGTCGGACGCGGGTCTGTCGGACGCTGACCCACCGGACGCCGGCCCGTCGTGGGTGCGAGGTGCGAGGGCGCCGATCGCCTCCTCGGCCAGTGCTGTCAGCCGGTGGTCGCCGAGCGCCTGACCGGCCAGGTGGAGGCTCCAGGCGATACCGGAGGTCCCGTAGCACCAGCCCGGTCGGCTGCGTGTCCCCGCCCGCGGGGAGACTCGGCGGTGGGCAAGCTCTCCGGGGCGGCCCGGGAAGGCGACCCGGCCGGGCCATTGCATGCCGTGGCCGTCGGTGTACCCGATGCTCTGCACCCAGTCGGCCATCCGCCGGATGGCGTCCGGCATCCCCGGTACCCGGTGCCCGGAGCGGTGGGCCAGTGACAGCAGGGCGAGCGGGCCGCAGATCCCGTGGGCGACACCGACGTTGAAGTCACCTCCCGGGAACTCCTCGCGGTCGCGCGGGACGAGGTACCGGTCGGGTGCGCACCACCATCCGGGCACCTGGATGCCGTCTTCTTCCGCGGGGCGATCGGGGCGATCGGGGCGGCCGGAGTGGCCGTAGCGGCCGGGGTCGGCGAGGCGGACGGGGTGGCTGATGCCGACGAGAAACTGCAGGACGTCGCCGAGGGCGGGTACGCACCGTTCGTCGCCGTGGTCGGCCGCCAGCAGGAGGCTGCGCCCCTCTCCCGCCAGGCCCGCGATCGCATCGTAGTCGCCGTACGCCAGCCCGGGCCCGTGTTCTTGCCGTCGTGCGACGAGGTGGGTGACGCGGGCCCGGACGTAGGCGGCATGGACCTCGACGCAGCGTGCCAGCAGCCGGGTGTATCCGCCGTGTGCGTTCGCGTGCAGCCGCGCGGGCAGCAGCAGGTCGCCGACCGCGGCCTGCCCGGCGTCGCGGGCCGCCGCCACGGCCGCCGCGAGATGGGAGTGCCCGAGGGCCGCGTACCGGGCGTCGTTGCGGGCGCACCGGGTGTGCAGCAGCGCGATGCCGGGGTGTCCGGTCAGCAACGAGGCCGGCTGCCAGCCGGACTGCGGCAGCTCGGGCGGCAGCGCGGCGAAGGCGTCACGGGCGGCGCCGGCCACCTGTTCCGGTGTGCTCAGCAGGTCGGCGACGCGGTGGGCGACGGCCGACGCCGCGTCGCACAGTTCCTCGGGTGCGGTCCCGGTCACGGGTGTGGTCCCGGTCATCGGTTGTTCCGCTTCCGGCCGAGCCACAGGGCGAGCGCTTCACGGGCCGTCGCATGGGCCGACAGTTCCTGTTCGGGGCGGGGGCCGAACAGCCGGTTGCAGTGCAGATGCGTCAGGCTCAGGGCGATCCGGCCCGTGCGGTCCCCGTCCCCGTCCCCTTCACCGGAGAGAAGCACGTCGCGCAGACCGGCCAGCGCCGGGCCGCGGGTGCGCCACCCGACGCCCCAGCCGTCCGCGGCGGCCGGCGGCCCGGGCCTGCCGTGCGGGTCCAGCAGTGCGGCGAGAGCCTGCTTCCGGGCCCGCGGTACGTCCTTGCGATGCGCCAGGACCGAGGGGGTGCTGAGCCAGCCGAGCGCCTGGTCCGGGGACCCGAGGTGGGTGAGGATGTCGAGGATGCCCAGCGCGGCCGGCAGCGTCGGGTTGCCCAGTTGGTCGGGTGACATGGCCAGCAGAGTGACGGCGGATTCGCTGTCGGCGTGGAAGAAGCGCTCGGCGTGACCGAGCGCGGCCGGGCCGCCGTACCGCTCGGTCTCGGGCTCATAGGTGTCCAGGACCACCTTGGCGAGCAGCCCCGCCTCCGTGCGCGCCTGCGCCCAGGAGTGGAGCTCGGGCAGCAGCACCGGCCACAGGGATTCCGGCTTGCCGTGGAAGCGCAGCCGGATGTGGGGAGCCGGATCCTCGTAGCGGAGGAAGAACCACAGGTCGGCCCCCGCTCTGCTGAGCAGGCCGGGGTCGGTCAGCGGTGCGAGATGACGGGCCAGCACCTCCGTCTGGCGGGCCCGGGGCAGGTAGATCTTCGCGTAGAGCCATGCGCCACCGGGCAGTTGAGCGCGCGTTCCGCGGCCGCTGTCCGTGTCCCGTGTCAGGGGCGGGACCGGCACCGGCGCGGGGAGGGGCCTCCGGGTGTCGGGGGAGCGGGAGGAGTCGCGGTCGGTAGGCCGGGCGAAGACGGGAAAGAAGAACTCCGCGGCATGGGAGCCCTCCGGCCCCCGGAGCCACTGCCTCCCGGCTGCGCCTGCGAACTGCTCCACCACCGTCAGGCCGGGGGAGCGCCGCACCTCGTCGCGGAAGGCCATGAGGTGCAGCGGGTCGCCGAGGTCGGCCGCGACGCGGTGGTCCGCCTTGGTGAGCAGCACCTGCCGCGGCACGTCCCACCGCTGCCGCCAGCGCCCGACCTGCCGCTCCCACTCCTCGTCCCCGCCCCCGGCCGCGGCGCGCAGCGCCCGGTCCGGCAGCCAGCGCGCCGGGCAGAGCACGGTCCGGCCGTGGCGCACCCGGGGCAGTGCGGGGGCCGAGGCCCAGCTGCCCCAGCTCCACGGAGCGCAGAAGGCCTGCCCCTCCTGCCCGAGTTCGAGCAGGAACCTGGCCACGTACGGAAGATGGCCGCTGCTGGGACGGAGCATCGAGTACGACAGCGGCCGCACCCTTCGGCCGGTCGAGGTGTCGACGAGCCGGAGGCGGTCCGCGTCCGCGTACACCGCCAGGTTCTCCAGGCGCAGATCGTCTGCGGTCCCCGCCACGGCGGGGCCGACGCCCAGGGGGAGGCGATGGGACAGCCACTGCGGGACGGCGGACACATTGCCGGAACGCGCCACCCTGGGCCGGTAGGCGACACACGCCGGGATCTCGTCCTGCGGTGCGGTCCGTTCGGTGTGCCGGGCCAGCTCCCGGATCCGGCCGGCCGACCGCTCGTCGAGCACCGGCGCGAACCGGCTGAACACCGCCCCGGCCAGCGGTGACACCGCATGAGGGCTGAGCACCAGATCGAAATCCCCGCCGCACAGGGCCTCCCAGCCCGGTGCCACCAGCTCGGCTCCCACCTCCATGCTCGGCGGGGCCGGCCCGCGCTCCGCCGGTTCCAGGGCGCGTACGGCCTCCTCGTCGAGGTCCACCTCCCCGCTGCCGCGGCGGGCGGCGTCCATCAGCAGCTCGCCGAGCACGCGGTCGCGCGCGAGGGCGTCGGCGCCGGGCGCGGCGGGCGACGGGGCACCGTGCTGCCGGTCCTCGCGACGAAGTCCGAGCCCCCGGGTCTCGTCGAGCAGTTCCAGCACCGGGACGGGCCGGTCGGTGCCGTACCGCTCCAGAAAGGCCAGATGGTAGTCGCGGAGGTGCGGGTTGCCGCGGTGGACGGGGGAGGTCCGCCACAGCACCGTCGCGGCGCGCTCCGCTTCCCGGGCCACTTCGTGCGGCAGGGTCAGCCGTACGTCCAGCGCCAGATCCGCCTGGAGGACGTCCGTGGCCGGCTGCAGGGCCTGCATCCGCGCACGGGCCGCGGTCAGCCGGGCATGCCGGGACTCCGGTGGCGCGGCGTCCAGGGAACACAATTCTGCTCTGATGGCGTGCAGTTGACGAACCGTCGGGTGATCGACGCCGTGCAGCAGGTCGCAGATGTGGTCGAGCGGGGTGGTGCAGTCGGGCGGCGGGGTCAGCTCGCTGAGCAGGAAGTGACCGCGGACGAGCTGCGCGATGCTGTTTTCGACCGCGCCCTCGGGTGCCTGAGGGAACTCCCGCTTTCCCTCCTCCACCAGTGCGGGGAATGGCGTGGGCCGGGCCGCGGCCGCCAGGAGGTGACGGACCACCCGGGTGTGGCGTACCGAGCCGGTCCATTGCCGTGTCCCGGTGCGGTCATGATGGTCGACCAGGACCAGCCGGCCGTCCCGTACGGTGTGCAGGTTGTTGGCGGTGAGCCGTGAACGCTGCCATGCGGCCGGGACATCGAGCAGCGTCGCCAGCACGCCGTCCAGCCAGTCCGCGTCGGGCCGGGTCGCACTGCGCCCGCCGACCAACGGCTCCCGCGCGGGGGCAGCTCCGAACCCGGCGGCACCGACCCCCGCGAAGAAGCCGAACGGGGTGGGGCGGTGGGACATCCGCGAGTGGTACTTCGCCAGTGACACCGCGATACGGCGCAGCGATTTGAGCCTCAGCCGCTCTCCCGTGACGGCTCGGTCCACCTCCGCCGCGAGGCTTGCGCTGGCGAGGGTCACCGCTTCCATGAGCCGTGGATCGGCGGCGAGCCGGGTCACCTGACGGCGCAGCCAGCCCTCTTCGTCCACTTCCCCGGCGGACGGCCGCGGCGGCCGGGCAGGTGTGTCATCGGGGGGCAGGGGGAGTGCCGCGGCCCGTACCAGAGCCACCTCCCCGCACGTGAAATCGACGTCGCTCTTGCCGCCCATTGCTCTCTCCGCCCGCCCGTTCCCCGCCCACCGCTTCTCCGGACGACGGTGCGGGGCGGCGGGACGATGTCCCCGGTGCCGCCCCGCACCGCTGTCTCAGCAGCTTGTCCCAGGGGCTCGTTCAGCAGCTCCAGGAGGTGACCGGACAGACCTGCGTCATGAGCTTCGACTCCTGCGCACTCATGGCGACCGTGGCCGAATCCGTGATTTCCATGTCGAGGTCGAGGTCGAATTCGTCCATGCTGGTGATGATGTTCTCCATGGTCCCCTCCAAAGAAAGATGGTTAATCCCGGAGCGTGTCCGGCTGTTGCAAAGGGCTTTCGCAACCGGCGGTCATTTCACCTTCGGCGCGTATGTCATGTCAAGCATGGAGAGGTGCGCTCCTCTTCTCGCGGATCCCGGAATGACGGAATCCGGTTCGGTTCCTTGCGACTGCTTATTCCGGTGATAGGGCGAGGGGGTGGAGGTCACCCTCCCCGGCCGTTCGAGCCATCAAGAATGGCTTGAACATCACCTGAGGGAAAGAGACTTGCTCGTACCTGACAAAAGCGCACGAGGGGAAAGAGGTGCGACGGAATGCCGCTGTGCATCCGGTCGGGCGCCGTCAAAAGGCCCTTGTCTCCGGCCTTCCGGGTATTCGGCTCGTGGTGAATGCCGAATCATCGGGCCGTGAAACCGGTAAGGCGGCGTGAGTTCCCTCACTCCGGGATATGGGGCTGAAATCAGAGGAAGTCGACTTCGGAGGTGAGCCGCACTCCGGTACGGCGCAGAACCTCCTGGAACACGATGTCGATGGCCCGGGTGAAACCGGCGGCGCTCGCGCCCTCCTCGGCCACGAGGGTGTAGTGCAGGGAGGAAACCCGTACGCCGGTGACGATCGGCCGGCCCAGCTCGAATCCGGCCTGCCGGATGAGCCAGCTCGCGCTGACGCGTATCGAGCCGTCGGGGAAGCGGTTCACCGGTGCATGGCGCGCCCGCAGGTCGTCGGCCTGGGCGGGGGAGATCTCGGGGCTGAGGAACACGCTGCCGACCGAGCGGTCGTCGGTGCCACTGCACCCCAGCACCATGCCCTTGCTCTTGCGGACGGTGAGCACCGCCCGGGCCACCTCGTCCAGCGGCAGCCTGCTCCCGACCGGTACATCGAGTTCGGCGGCGACCGTCCGGTAGGTGACCGGCGCGCTCAGCGCGGACCGGCGCAGCGCAAAGACCAGGCTCAGCACGGTCCAGCGGCGGGAGCGTTTGAAGACGCTGGTGCGGTGGCCCAGGCCGCAGGCCGCGGCATCCATGGTCACCTTGCGGCGCAACGTCCAGTCCCATGCCGTCACTTCCACCAGGGTGTCGGCGGTCTCCTGACCGTATGCGCCGACATTCTGGACGGGGGTGGCGCCGGCGGTCCCGGGGATGCCCACCAGCATCTCCATGCCGGTCAGGCCCTCGGCGACGGTGGCGTCGACCAGATCCCCGAGCGGATGACCGGCCTGGACCTCGACCAGCACCCGCCCGTCGGCGGTGCTCCCCGCCATGCGTATGCCCTTGGTGCTCATCCGCAGCACGGCGCTGTCGCATCCGGCGTCGCCGACCAGGACATTGCTTCCTTCGCCCAGGCAGACGGGCTCGCCGGGGAAGACGCCGGCCAGTGCCACGAACTCGGGGAAGTCCGCGGAGTCGTACAGCTCGATGAGGGCCGCCGCCGGCCCGCCGATGCCCAGCGTGGTCATCGGCGCGAGCGGTGCCTCGTGGGTGACGCGCATGTGTTCCTGTTTCTCCTGGCTGCCGTTCCGGGGCCGGAGGGCCGCCACGGGCGAGGAACCGGCCCGGCCGGCCGGGGTGATCGGCGGGACGCTGTCCATGGTGATCACAACGGAGCCGGACCGGTACCGCACCGATGCGCCGAACATTGGCCGGAATGAGGGGCGGAGCGGCGTGCGGCGAGCCGGGAACGGCAGGGGGAAGCGGGAACGGCAGGGGAAAGGGATTTCGGGACAGCCCTTTGGAGCGGCCCCGGCGGCCGGCAACTCCCGCACGAGCACGCCACCGGCCGTTCCCGCTCCCGCTCCCGCACGAGCACGGCAGCGGCCGGTCGTGCGGGAGCCGCCGGCACCGGAGCCGCCGCCCCCGTAGAGCGCCGATGCGGTGTGGCGTTACGAGACGATGTCCCGCAGCGGCTTGCCCTCCAGGTGGCCGAGGACATTCTGTACGGCGGCCAGCGCGATGCGGACCAGCGTCTCGCGGGTGACCCCCGCGACGTGCGGGGAGAGCACCACGTTCGGGGCCTTGAGCAGGCGCAGGGCCGCCGTGGGCGGTTCGGGGTCGAAGACGTCGATGCCGGCGCCGGCGAGGGTGCCGGCTGCCAGGGCGTCCGCGAGAGCGTCCTGGTCGATCAGGGCGCCACGGGCGGTGTTGATCACAAAGGCGGTGGGCTTGAGGAGCGCCAGGCGCTCCGCGTCGAGCAGATGGCGGGTCCGCTCGGTGAGCGGGGCGTGCAGGGTGATGTAGTCGGAGGTGCGCAGCAGTTCGTCGAGACCGAGATGACGGGCGCCGCCGAGGCGGGCCGCGGTCTCCGGGGCGACCGGCTTCGGCCCGGTGTAGACGATGTCCATGTCGAACGCGAGGGCGCGGCGGGCGACTTCCTCGCCGATGTGGCCGAGGCCGATGATGCCGAGGGTCTTGCCGGACAGCTCGGTGATGGACTGCTGCAGGCGCGGCAGCGCCCAGTCGGCCTCGGTGAGCGCCGTATGGGCCGCGACCAACTGCTTGGCCAGGGCGAGCATCAGGGCGAAGGTCTGCTCGGCGACGTTCTGCTTCTCCGCGCCGCTGGAGCCGATGTTGCAGACCGGGATCCCCCGTTGGCGGGCCGCCTCCAGGTCGATGTAGTCGAAGCCGTGGCTGGCGCACTGGACGAGCTCCAGGTCCGGCGCCGCGGCGAGATGTCCGGCGGTGACCGGGCCCAGGCCGGTGATCAGGACATGGGCCTCGCGCAGCGCCGCCGGGTCCTCGTCCGTCGTCTCGACGATGGTGACCCGGGCCTGCTGGGGGAAGAGGCCGGCCAGCGCGGCTCCGGCGGCGCGGCCGCCGACATGCGGCGAGATGACCGCGAGGACGTTGCGCACGGGGTGCGGCGAGGCGGTGGAGGACGACTCCGGCGAGGTGGTCATGCGGATTCCTTGGTGAGGTCGTCGGCGGTCAGCGTGGCCGGGCGGGAGTGCCCGGACAGGGCGAGGGTCAGGTCGAGTTCGGCGAGCAGGCAGCGGATGACGTGCTCGACGCCCGCCTGTCCGTCGAGGCCGAGCCCATAGGCGTACGGGCGGCCCACCAGCACCGATTTCGCGCCCAGGGCCAGCGCCTTGAAGATGTCGTCACCCGTGCGGATGCCGCTGTCGAAGAGCACGGTGAGCCGGTCGGCCGCGGCCTCCACCACGCGGGGCAGCGCGTCGGCGGCGGCGATGGAGCCCGCCACCTGGCGGCCGCCGTGGTTGGAGACGACCACACCGTCCATCCCGGCCTCGGCGGCCTGCAGGGCGTCCTGGGGGTGCAGGATGCCCTTGAGCACGATCGGGCCGTCCCAGTTCTCCCGCAGGAACGCCAGGTCCGGCCAGGTCTTGGCGGGGTCGGCGAACATCCCCAGGAAGTGCATCACCGCCGCGTTCGGGTCCTCGTGCACCGGCTTGGCGAGCCCCGCACGGAACGCGGGATCGGTGAAGTAGTTGGCGGTGCCCACGCCGTGCAGGAACGGCAGGTACGCCTGATCGAGATCGCGCGGCCGCCAGGCGAGGAGCGGGGTGTCGAGGGTGACGAACAGGGCGGTGTATCCGGCCGCCTTCGCCCGGTGCAGAAAGCTCCTGGTGACCTCGCGGTCCTTGGCCCAGTAGAGCTGGAACCACCGTTCCCCGTCGCCCATCGCCTCGGCGACCTCTTCCATGGGGGTGCTGGAGGCGGAGGACAGGATGTACGGCACACCCTGGGCCGCGGCGGCACGGGCGGCGCCGGGCTCGGCGTCGGGATGCATGATCGACAGCACGCCCACCGGCGCCAGCGCGAGCGGCGCGGGCAGCGCCCGCCCGCACACCTCCACGGACAGATCGCGTTCGTGCACCTCGCGCAGCATCCGCGGGACGATCCGGTGACGGTGCAGCGCCGCCCGGTTGGCGTCGGCGGTGCTGCCGGTGCCCGCGCTGCCCGCCACATAGCCGACCGGGCCGGGACCCAGGCGCCGCTCGGCAAGCTCCTCCAGCCGCGTCAGATCGGTCGGCAGCCGCGGTACGGCGCCGGTCATGCCGTGGAGATAGATCTCGTACTGGAAGTCCGCCCAGTGCTTCGCCATTCGTACGTCCCGCCTCTCGTCGCTGAGACTGCGTGCTCACCCGAGATCCTGGCGACAGTGACAACACCCGTCCACCGCGGTGCGCACAACACGCGGGTGGAATCATCACCCTGTGATGAAGGAACGGGAGCGCATCCGGCAGCGGCTGATCGCCGACCCCAGGGTGGTCGCGGCGATCGTCACCGCCGTGCGCGAGCAGGTCCCGGCCTATGCCGCCCTCGATGACGGCCGCCTCCACGAGGTGCGGGCCATCGCCGCCTGGGCGCTGGACCGGCTGCTCCACCTCTGGGCCACCGACGGCGCCCTCACCCCCGCAGACCTGCGCCGGTTCCGCGGGATCGCTGCGGCGCGGGCCGCGGACGGCCGCCCGGTGCAGGCGGTCTTGAGGGCCTACCGGGTCGCGGCGACGGTGCTGACGGACGAGATCGCGGCCGCGACGCCCCCGCCGGGCGCACCGGACGCCTTCGCCCTGGCCCGGATGGCGCTGACCACCCTCGACACCCTCTCCGAGGAGATGGCCACCGCCTACACCGCCACCAGCGAAGATCTCACCGCGGACCGCGACCGGGCACTGCGGCTGCTCCTCGACGACCTGATCGCGGGACGGCACGCCTCCATCGGCGCGCTGACCGACCGCGCCGCCCGGCTGGGCAGACAACTCCCGGACCCCTACTGCCTGCTGGTGGCCGAGCCGACCGGTGCGGACGGCGCGGGCGTGACACAGGAGACGGCCACCGGGCTGCTGTCCTCGCTCGGCGGCGACGGCGGCCACGGCGGCGGTCTCACCCCGCTGGTGACGGTCCGGGGCTCGCGCGCCGTCCTGCTGCTGCCCGCCGCGGCCGGCGCGGCCGCGCCCCGGGCCCTGGGGGAACGGGGCCTGCGGGGCTGTGCCATCTCGGGGGAGAGCCTGGACCGGATCGCGGTCGCCTACCGCCTCGCGGCCGACGCGCTGGACACGGCACCCGCGCACGCCCACCACCCCGAGCGGGTCCTGACGGACGGCGATGCCCAGGTGCTGGCGCTCCTCGGCGGACGCCCCGCCACCACTCCCGAGCAGATCAGCCGGCTGATCCTCGGGCCTCTCCTCCAGCCCGGCCGGCGGCACCTCATGGACGCGCTCACCACCTACCTCGACACGGGCTCGGCGAATGCCGCCGCCCGACGGCTCGGCCTGCACCCCCAGTCGCTGCGTTACCGGCTGCGCCGGATCGGCGACCTCACCACGCGGGAACCGCGCGACCCCTGGCAGCGGCTCACCCTGGACATCGCCCGGACGATCGCGCACTGAGGGGCCGGCGGCGGCACCGCGGGCTCCGTCCTGGTCCGCAGGGCAGTCCCGATCCGTCAGATAGTGCCGGCCCGTGGGGCGGTCCCGACCCATGGGGCAGTCCGGATCCGCAGGGCAGTCCCGTGACGTGACTCCTCAGCCGTCCTTGTTGGCCTTCAGCTTCCGCCACACCGTGCTCAGCGCTTCGAGGTCGTCCTGGTCGAGGAGGTCGGTGAACACCGGGGCAAGGCAGGAGCGGCGGGTGGCGTCGGCCTCTTCGAAGAGCCGGCGGCCCTCCGGAGTGAGGGACACCTCGACGGAACGTGCGTCATGCGCGGCGGGGGTGCGGGTGACCAGGCCGCGGCTCCGGAGGGCGTCCACGACACGGGAGACCTGGCTGCGGCTGAGCATGGTGCTGTTGCCGAGCACGGAGGCCGGGACCGGGTCCGGGCTGGAGGCGAGCCAGAGCATCACCTCGAACCAGGAGACCGGCAGATCGTGGGCCTTGACCAGCGCACGGTCCACGCGTTCGGTCAGGACGGTGCCGGCCCAGACCAGCCCGTAGAAAGCATGGTCGGCCACCGGCATCTCGGCCTGGGTGAGCTTCCTTTTCGCCATGTCGCACAGGCTACCGGTTGCGTGTGCGCACACATAATGCCTATGGTGTGTGTACACGCACTTAAATTGCTCCGTCGCAACGGGGCCGAAAGGTTCGCCATGTCTTCCAAGGTTGTTCTGATCACCGGCACGTCCTCCGGCATCGGCCTGGCCGCCGCCGTCGCCGCGGCGCAGGCCGGCTGGCGGGTCGTGGCGACGCTGCGCGACACCGGCCGTGCCGGTGCCCTGCGCAAGGCGGCCACGGAAGCGGGGGTGGAGCTCGAGGTGCGGCAGCTCGATGTCACCGACGAGGCGTCCGTCGCCGCCGCGGTCGACGGGGTGATCGCCGATCACGGCCGGCTGGACGCGGTGATCAACAACGCGGGCGCCGGACACCTCGGCACGCTGGAGAACGAGTCCGTCGCCGAGGTGCGCACGGTGATGGAGGTCAACTTCTTCGGCGTGCTGACGGTCTCGAAGGCGGCGCTGCCTCATCTGCGCGCCTCCGGGGGCCGTCTGATCACCGTTACCAGCGTCGGCGGGGTCATCGGCCAGCCCTTCAACGAGGCCTACTGCGCCGCCAAGTTCGCCGTCGAGGGCTACATGGAGAGCCTGGCGCCGGTGGCCGCGAAGGCCGGGGTGACGGTCTCCGTCGTGGAGCCCGGCGCGGTGGCGACCGAGTTCGTCAACAACATCGGGGTCGACCGGGAGGGGGAGGTCGCCGCCGCGGGCCCCTACGCGGACGCGCTGCAGGCCTACCTGGACCGCACCGTCGCGCAGTTCGCCGGCAGTGCGCAGACCCCGGCCGAGGCTGCCGAGGCCGTGCTGGAAGCGCTCACCGCGGACCGGCCCGCGTTCCGTATCCAGACGTCGGACTGGGCGCGCGGCTTCACCGGCACCAAGCTCGCCGACCTGGACGGCTCGGCGGTGCTCGGCCTCACCGGCAGCTGGGTTGGCTGACCCGTCGCGAGCGATTCCCGGAGCGTCGTGGCCCGGGCTCTCTTGGCGGAGAAGGCCCGGGCGTAAAAAATTAGGCTAAAGAAATTCCCAGGGATTCCCCATTTCGGTTGTGGTATTTGGTCGTTGAGCGGAAAGGTTCGGCGTGCTCCTCGCCCGGGGCGTGGAGGTCCGGCCGCTGAATTGGTCTTGACCACTCGCCGTTCGGCTCGGCGGCACTCCGGAAAGGCTGCGTGCAGCATCTATTTCTCCCCTCCGCTCGCGGTCCGGTGTGCGCGGTGAAAGGGAGGGTCCGCGTTCACGTCCGCGTTCATGTCGCCGCTCGCGTGCGCGTCGAAGCCTGGCGCCTTCGGTCAACTCCATTTGGATATCGCCTTGTTGGTGCGGTGGGCGGCGGGGCGAAACCCGGCGTCCTCCCATGTCACACGGCCGGAGTGGCGGGGTCGGAACCGGAGCGTTACGGCGTGTTCCGGAGTGAATTGACCGTTTCGGTACTGTCCGGAATGCCCGCCGCGTGACGGGGGTTCAGAGAGCGATATCACAGCACCCTTCCATATCGTTATTGCTGCGATTCTTGACGGTAGGCCCGGAGATGACGTTCACTTCAGCCGTTCATGGGCCGGTCAGGCGGCCCCTTTGGAGGTACCGGGAATGAATGCAATAATGCGGCGTGCCGTCACCGGCGCGATGGCGCTTTCGCTCGCAGCGCCGTTGGCGGCCTGTGGAAGTGATCAACAGGACACCGGTCCCGGCAAGGACTCCATTGGGCTGCTCCTCCCGGAGAGCAAAGCGGCCCGGTACGAGAAGTTCGACCGCCGCATTATTTCGTCGCGCGTTGCGTCCCTGTGCCTTGAATGCAAAGTCGACTACCACAATGCCGAGCAGCAGGTCGATGCCCAGAAGAGGCAGTTCGACGCCCTGGTGAAGAAGGGCGTCAAGGTCATCATTCTGGACCCGGTCGACGCCGCGGCGGCCAAGAGCTGGGTGGACTCGGCCGCCAAGAAGGGCGTCAAGGTCATCGCGTACGACCGGCTCGCCGAGGGCGATGTCGCGGCGTATGTCTCCTACGACAACGAGAAGATCGGCCGGCTCCAGGGGCAGGGAATTCTCGCCGCCCTCGGTGCCCAGGCAGCCGCCTCCGATGTCGTCATGATGAACGGCTCGCCGACCGACCCGAATGCGCCGTCCTACAAGAAGGGCGCCCATGCCGTCCTCGACGGCAAGGTCCGTAAGATCGTCTACGAGAAGGACATCCCCGGCTGGTCCGCGGCAACGGCCAAGAAGGAGATGGGCGACTTCATCGACGCCCATGGCGCGGAGGGCTTTGGCGCGGTCTACTCGGCCAATGACGGTATGGCGGGCGGTATCGCCGCGGCACTCAAGTCGGCCGGTATCAAGAATGTGCCGGTCGGGGGCCAGGACGCCGAACTCCCCGCGCTGCAGCGGGTGGTAGCCGGCACCCAGACCTTCACGATTTACAAGGAAGTCAGGCCGGAGGCCGAAACCGCCGCCGAAATCGCCTTCCGGCTGCTGCGGGGCAAGAGCATCAAGTCCCTCACGTCGGCCACCGCCGACAACAAGACCAAGTCCGGTATCCCCGCCCAGCTGTTCAAGGCGCAGATGGTCACCCGGAAGAATATGAAGAACACCGTCGTCCGCGACGGCGCCGTCCGCGTCGACCTGCTCTGCGCCGACGGCCTCGCCGCCGAGTGCAAGTCCCTCGACCTGGAGTGACCACCCCCGGTCAGGGGGAAGAACGGACCGGCCGTCCGAGCCGGTCGTACGCTGCCCGCGCCGTGCCTTCCCCCTGACCGCCCCGGAACACCTGACCGTCCTGACCGTCCTGACCGTCCTGGACAGCCGGACAGCCGGACAGCCGGACAGCCGGACAGCCGGACAGCCGGACAGCCGGACAGCCGGACAGCCGCCCGGCGCCCGCGAACGCCGGGGTGTCGGCGCCGGCGGTCACCTAAGGGACGGCGAGGCACCGCACTCCCGCCCAGTAGCGGCCGGCTCACCGCGATCCGGCCGCGCCCACCGCCTCGACCAGCGGCAGCATGCGATGCGGCACCCGCTCGCGCAGCGCCACCTCCGTACGGGTGCGGACCACGCCCGGCAGACTGATCAGCTGCTGGATCACATCCTCCAGATGCTCCGCGTCCCGTGCCACCACCCGGGTGAGCAGATCCCCGCCGCCGGTCGTCGAGAACGCCTCGATGATCTGCGGGACCTCCGCCAGCGCGTCGGCCACCTCCTCCAGATGGCCCTGGGTGACCTCGATGTGGACGAAGGCGAGAACGGGATGACCGAGCGCGGCAGGGGACAGCCGGGGACTGTAGGCGGTGATCACACCGTCCCGTTCCAAGCGGTCGAGGCGCGCTTGCACGGTGCCCCGGGCCACCCCGAGGAGACGTGCGTACTCCCGCACACTGGTGCGCGGCTGCTCCAGCAGCAGCCGAAGGATCTTGGCGTCGAGGGCATCCACGGACATGGTGCAACGGCCTCCTCACGAGGTCGGCGGGCTTCCTGGGGAGTCGTGACTGTACCCAGGGCCCCGGTGAAGGCAGTGCCGGGTGAGCAATCTGTGCTGCCCGCCGGTGTGGGGTTCCTTCGCGGCCGTGTACGCCGCCCGCCTACGCCGCCCGCCTACGCCGCGTACTACGCGTGGGGCCCGACACCGACCTTCCCGATCGTCAGCTCCGCGGTCCCCTCCAGCACGTACGCCAGCCGCTCCACCTGCAGGTCGAGTTCTGCGCGCTGCATGGCCGTCAGGGCGGTGCCCGGCTCGACGGTGACGGCCAGCCGGCGGCCGGACCGGCGCTGGTGCCAGACACCGCTCACCACGCCGTCGACCAGCAGGACCGGATAGTTGCCCGCCTGGCCGCTGGGGGTCAGCGCCCGCTGGGCCATGGCCCCCGGGTAGAGCCGGTCGCGTGGCCGGCCGGCCACCACGTAAGCGTCGAAGTACGGCAGCAGTCTCACCCCGCGCGGCGGTTCCCCGGGCATGTCGGTGTCGCCCGCGTTCACCCAGGCCGCCGTGCCCTCCAGCTCGACGCGCTGGAGGGCGCCGCCCAGGGAGTCGAACAGCTCGGTGGCCCAGCGCGGTGAGACATTGAGCCACCGCGCGAAGTGCTGCGGTGTGGCCGGGCCGTAGGTGTGCAGGTACCGCTCCACGAGCCGGGCCAGTGCCGCCGTGCCCGCCATGGCGCGGCCACCGGTCAGATGCTGCGGGTGGGTGTACGTGACCTTGCGGCCGCGGTTCGGGCCGAAGCACAGCTGCCCGCGGTGCGAGGCGAGGGTGATGGCCTGCCGCCAGCGCGGCCACATCCCCTGGAAGGCCGGCATGACCAGGTCACCGGCCCAGGGACCGGTGGCGTCTATGACGGCCTCGCTGAGCTCGTCGACGGTCAGCTCGGCGTCCCGCAGGGCCGCGCCGATGGCCGCGATGACCTCATCCGTCTGGCCGGGCGTCATCCGGATGTCCTGGGGGAACGGACTGGACGAGGGCGGCAGCGCGGTCAGGGCGCCCACCCACATCGGCAGGTCGGCCGCCGGCAACAGATGGACGGTCCCCCGCGGCCCGTACATCTTGATCAGCGCGGCCTCCTCCCACAGCGCCTTGCGGACCACGCTCCGGGTGATGCCCTCGCCCCGTATGCCGATGGACAGTTCGGCGGCGCTCAGCACCTGGGCGTGTGCACCGCACAGGGCGCCGGCGATCCCCGCGGCGTCCAGGTGCGGCGCAGGCGCGGCCAGGGCGCTGCGCTCCAGACGCCGGGCGGAGACGGCGGGCCACCGCAGGGGGACGGCCTCGCGCGTGGTGTCGCTCATCAGTGATCACTTCCTGTTCCTCGGCGCCGTCCCGGCGGCAGACGGACCGGTGAACCTGACCACGGACTGGCGAACCTCTACGGACTGGTGAACCTCACTATGGAGACTCGCTCCCGGCGTGTCCGGCATTCGCAGGTATCGGTCCCGCGCCCGGGCGCGACGAGACGGCGGGTCGGGGACGGCGGAACGGGGGACGGCGGGACGGCGGAGGCAGCCCCCGGGGGGGCCGACCCACAGACCGGTCTCTCGCCCCGGTCCCGCCCATTGGCCCCCTCTTGGCCCGGCGCGAGACCGCCCTGCTATACCAATGGCACAGCCTTTCCGGCCTCTGTTGATCAACATGCCGAAGAAGTGTTGTGATGGCCCCGTCGATGGCGCTGCGGATTCCGCGGCGCCTTTTTCATGCCGGATTTCATGCCGGAACGTCGAAGGGCGGAAAGCTGTGCTGAAGAGGATGTTCGTGGCTCCGGATCCGGGGTGGCTGCGGCTGCGCAGCGCCGCCCGGTCCGTCCTCGGCATCGGTCTGGCGGTCACCGTGTGCGGTCTCGCCGGGCACTCGCTCGTCGCGGCCATCACCGGCGGGCTCGCCGCGCTGCTCGCCCTCTTCACGGTCACCGACGCGACGGTCCGCGCGCAGCTGGTCACCACCGGCCTGCTGCCCGCGGTCGGCTTCCCGGTGCTCGCCGTCGCCGCGGTGCTCCACGACCATCCGGTGGGGCGGGGCGTGGTCTTCGCCGCGGTGGTGGGGGCGGGGGTCTACGCCCGCCGCTGGGGACCGCGTGGCCATGCGCTGGGGGTGTTCGCGTTCATGACCTTCTTCGCTGCGCAGTTCCTGCACACGGTGCCGGGCCAACTGCCCGAGCTGTATGCCGCGGTCGCCCTCGCCCTGGCCGCCTCCTCTCTCGTCCGCTTCGTGGTGTGGTGCTACGAGCGCGGGCTGCCCCCGGCCGTCCTGCCCGCCCCGCCGGCCGGCAGGGGACTCGCCAGGGCGACCACCCGCCAGGCGATCCAGGCCACCGCGGGCAGCGCCTTCGCCCTCCTCGCGGGCCAGCTGCTCTCCGAACAGCGCTGGTACTGGGCCGTGGGCGCCACCTGGTGGATCTTCGTGAACACCACCTCGCGCGGCGAGACGCTGGTCCGGGGCTTCCGCCGGACCCTCGGCACGGTGATCGGCATCGTCCTCGGTCTGCTCGTCGCCCTCCCGCTGCACGGCGCCGTCGTCCCCACGGCGGCCCTGATCGCGGTGAGCGTGTTCGGGATCTTCTACACCGCCGCCGTCTCGTATACCTGGATGATGCTCGCGGTGACCTTGATGGCCACGTTGCTGTACGGGCTGCTGGGAGTGCTGGACGCCGGTCTGCTCACGCTGCGTCTCGCCGAGACCGGTGTGGGGGCGCTCGGCGCGGCGCTGGCGGTGGTCTTCGTGCTGCCCGTCACCACCCATGCCACCACCGATGCCTGGATCGAGCGCGCCCTGCGCTGTGTGCACCAGTGCACCGCCGAGGCCGCCGCCCGCCTCGCGGGCTCCGCGACCGCCGACCCTGCCCCGCACGTCGCCGAGCTGGGGCCGTTGCTGAGCAGGGTGCGCCTGTCGCTCTCCCCGCTGGTGCACCCCCTGAGCCCGCTGCGGGCCCGCAAGGCACGGGCGCGTCAGGTGCTGGCGCTGCTCGACGACTGCGCCCATGAGGTGCGCGGGCTGGCCTCCATCGCCGCCGACCCGGAGGCCTCCCACGATGCCCGGCTCACCGCCTCGTGCCAGCGGGTGGAGGCCGCCGTCGAGGCGCTGACCACACCGCGCGGGGCACGCGAGGCGGGAGCCGCCGCCGTCGTGGTGGCGCACCCTCCCGCTGCGGAACCCGCGCTGGCCCACCTCCACGGCCTGGAGCGGGCGCTGGCCGAACTCTCCGCGCCGCTGCGCAGCTCGCCGCGCGCCCCCCTGGCCGACGCCTGACCACGGTCCCTCAGGAGGGACGCGGCGGGCCGTGCGCCTTTCCCGGCATCGCGTCCGGAGCGCTCCGTGACGCACGTACGGGCCTGCGGGCTCACGGCGGCGCACGCCCGTGGGCGGGAACCGGCCATCGCCACCGCGTTCCCGCCCCTGGCTGTTAGCGTCGCGGGGGCACCGTGACGGACACCTTGACGGCCACCTCGCCGGGGCACCTCCACGGGCACCCCGACGGGCAGGCGGACGAAGGGCGGACCAGTGACGAAGGGCGGACCAGCGGAGGCGGGCGACCACGGGCTGCGTGCGTACATCGGATCGTTCACCGCGGCCGGCGGCCTCGGCATCACCACCGCGGCCATCCACCCGGATACCGGCGCACTCACCCCGCTGCACTCCACCGGCGTCCTCCCCAACCCCTCCTACCTGGCCCCGAGCCCCGACGGCAGGTTCCTCTACGCGGTCAGCGAGACGCCGGACGGCACCGCAGCCGCCTTCGCCCTCACCCCGCAGGGGCCCCGCCTGCTCGCGCCCGCCGTCCCCGTGGACGGCGCCGACCCCACCCACCTCACCCTGGCCGACGGCCACCTCGTCACCGCCAACTACAGCTCCGGCAGCGTCAGTACGCTCCCCGTACGGGCCGACGGCACGCTCACCGGCCCCGCCACGGTGCTCGCCCACCGGGGCAGCGGCCCGCAGGCCGACCGCCAGGAGGGCCCGCACGCCCACGCCGTCCTGTCCGACCCCGGCGGCCGCTGGCTGCTCAGCGTCGACCTGGGCACCGACTCCGTCCGCAGCTGCGTCCTGGCCCCGGCCGACGGGACACTGTCGGTGCACGCCGAGACCCGGCTGCGGCCCGGGAGCGGCCCGCGCCACCTCGCCTTCCACCCGCACGGTGACCGTGCCTACGTCCTCAACGAACTCGATCCGACGGTCACGGTCTGCCGATGGGATGCCGCTGCCGGTGCGCTGACGCCGCTGGGGGAGACCCGCCTCCTCCCGGACGGGGACGACGACGCCGGCACCTTCCCCTCCGAACTGGTCGTCTCCCTCGACGGCCGCTTCGCCTGGGCCGCCAACCGGGGCCACGACAGCCTCGCCGTCCTTGCCCTCGACGGCGACACCGCCACCCTCGTCACCACCGTCCCCTGCGGTGGCCACTGGCCCCGGGACCTGGCGCTGCACCCCGACGGCCGGCACCTTTACGCCGCCAACGAGCGCTCCGGTGACGTCACCTGGTTCACCGTCGACCCGGCGACCGGCATCCCGGCCCGGGGCGGATCCGTCGAGGCGCCGGCCGCCTCCTGCGTGGTCTTCGCCTGAGCCGCCAAGGGCGGCCGTCCCACGCCGGCGGTAGCCGTCTCACCCCTGCGGAAAGCGCCCGCCGAAGTACACCTGTGTCTCGGCGAGACGGCCGTCCCGCACCGTCATCACCTCGACGTTGCGATGCCGCTCGCCCGTCTTCAGCTCGTACTCGTACCGGACGAAGACCTGCTCGCCGTCGAGGGACACGGCGTCGAGAATCTCCTGCGAGCGCAGCCGGTCCGCCGTGGGGAAGCAGATGCCGAGGAATGCGGCCTTGCCGATGTGGTCGTCCTGCGGGCTGGTGAAGACGAAATCCTCGGCGAGCAGCCGGTCCATGGCGGCACGGTCCTGGGTGAGATAGGCCGCGAAGGCGGCACGGACGAGGTCGACGTTCGACATGAACTTCCTTCCGTGGGCGGCCCGCTCACGCCACGAGGGGCGAGCAGCCGGCGAATGGCCTCTGCAGGACGGTAGACCTCGTGGTGCTCCCGGACTCATCGGTCGGCGCGTCAGGCGTACGGCAAGCCCCCTGTGCGGGCACCTGACGGGCGTACACCCCTCGGCCCGACTGCGTCTCGGCCGCCGGCCTCCCGGGCCTCCTGACAGGCAACTGCGCCGCTCGGAGCGGAATCGGACGTATCGCCTCCGCCTGGACACGGCAGCCGGGCAAGGCGACGGGGGAGGGTGACGGGCAGGGCGATCGGACGGTGGCGGGGCAAGGCGGCCGGACGGCGGCGGGGCGGGGCGTCCCGGCAAGGTGCTCGGCCAGGCGGCGGAGCACGACGACCGGGCACGGCGAGCAGGCACGGCGCCCGGGAAGCCGGCCGGACGCGACGAAGGGCCGCCCCGCGCGCTGCGCGAAGACGGCCCTTCCGGGAGCGGCGTCCGCTCCGGGGAGAGTCCTAGCGGACCGGTGCCCCCTGTGCCTGCGTCGGCAGGGTGATGCCCACCGCCGCCGCATAGTTCGACAGCGCCAGGCGGCCGACCGTGCCGTAGGCGCCCAGCGCCTCGGCCGAAGCGCAGCCCGCCTCCGCCGCGGCCGCCCCCAGAAGGCCGTCGGTGATCTCCGGGCCGATCAGGTACGGGGCCAGCGCCAGCTGCTGCGAACCGGACTCGCGCAGCTGCTCGGCCGTACGGGAGATGGCGCCCTCCTCGTCCAGGGCGGCGGCCAGCACCGGCACCGCGAGCCGTGCGGAGAGCAGCATGCCGGTGATCCCGGCGGCCTGCACGGCCTCCTCGCCGCCGACGGTGGCGAGGATGATGCCGTCCGCCGCCGTGGCGACGGTGAACAGCCGGGCACGGTCCGCGCGGGCCAGACCGGCCTCGGAGAGCCGGACGTGCAGCGCCTCGGCCAGCAGCGGGTGCGGGCCGAGCACATCGGTCAGCTCGGCGCCGGAGCCGCTGTTCATCATGGCCTGGCGTATCCGGCGCAGCAGGGCGCTGTCCGGTCCGGCCAGCAGCGGCACCACCACGGCGGCGGGGCCGGGGTCGGGCTGCCCGTCGGCGCCCGCCCGGGCCTTGTGCTCGTTGGCGGCCTGCGCCAGCACGGCCTCCAGGGACGGGAACTCGTCGTCGCCGCCGTCCACATAGCCGATCCGGGCGTCGAGGCCCGGGAGCTCGGAGCGGGCGATGCTGGAGACCTCTTCCGCCAGGCTGCGCGAGGCGCTGGAGGGGGTGCCGGGCACGGCCAGCACCAGCGCGGGCGCACCCTCGGGTGCGGCCAGCGGTTCCGGCTTGCGGTGGCGGCCGGACTGCCGTCGCGGCATACGTACAGGCAGGCCGGGTGCGGCTCCCGGGCTCGGGGGTGCGGCGTCAAAATCGGGCGAGCCAGGTGCGGGCCCAGTGGGGGAACTCATGGCGCCGCATGCTAACGGTTCGGACCACCCCTGCGCGGAGGGAGGGTTCGGTGAAGAGGTATCCGTCCCGATTTATCCCGCGCGTCACGCCCGCTACCCCGGCGCAGGCCGTGTGATCTGCAACAACTGCGCATCGACGGGCAGTGTCAGACGGTCTGCGGCCAGTGCCGCGGCGATGGCCAGCGCCCCGTCGAGCGGACTGCCGGCCGCGGCCGCCGGACGGGCGTGCGGCAGCCGCTCGGCCAGCGCCCTGCGCAGCGGCGCCAGCAGCGGTTCGCCCAGGCCGAACAGCCCGCCGGTGCAGCCGACCGCGGTCGCGTCCCCCGCCGGGCAGACCGCGGCGGCGGCATCGGCGATATGGCCCGCCGCGGCATGCATGATGCCGCGGGCCACGGCGTCGTCCTCGGCGGCGCAGTGGGCTACCTCCGGGGCGAACGAGGCCAGTACGGCGGGCCGGTCGGGGCGCGGGTAGAGCATGCCGGGCAGCCCGGAGACCGTCCCGAACACCGCTTCCGCGCGCGCCAGGAGGGCGGCGGAGCCGTCCGTCCGTCCGTCGTACGCCCGCATCGCGGCCTCCAGTCCGGCGCGGCCGATCCAGGCGCCGCCGCCGCAGTCGCCCAGCAGATGGCCCCAGCCGTCCGCCCGGCGCCAACCACCCTCCGCGGTCAGATCCGTGCCCAGGGCGATCATGCCGGTGCCCGCGGCGACGACGGCACCGGGCCGCTGGCCCAACGCGCCGGCGTACGCGGTCACGGCGTCCGCGGCGAGGGCGAGGTGGTGTACCCCGAACGCGGCGGCCAGCGCGCCCGGCAGCCGGGCCCGCAGATCCCCGCCGAGAGTCGCCATACCGGCCGCTCCCACGCACACCGCGGCAAACCCGTGCACGCCCGTCTCGCGCCGCAACTCCTCTGCGGCGGGCAGGAGTTGGGACAGCAGGTGTTCCGCATCGATCCCGGCCGGGCCGGTGCGCACCGGCTCGCGGCAGGCGCGGGAGGCGAGCGGCCTGGCATCGAGGTCATCGGCGCGGGCGACGGCGACCCGCAGTCCCGACCCGCCCGAGTCGATCCCGAGCACCCCGGGGAAAGGGCCGGACCCGAGGGCGCCCGGGGTGCGGCCCGCGGGCTCACCCAAAGCCGCGGGCGTCCTGCTTGAGGGCGGTGTCGACGGTCAGGGCCGTGGCGACGACCAGGCTCAGCAGCGGGTCGGGCAGCTGGTGGTGGATCTGCAGGACGTAGTTGTCCGCCGTCGTGAACATCGTCTTGGCGAGGCCTTCCCAGGTCTTGGTGATCCGGGCGACCTCGGTGTCGGCGTGGTCCACGATGGCGAAGTTCCAGGCGCGCCAGTTCTCGGCCTTGATGGCGCCGATCTGCTGGCCGTTGACCATCAACGCGAAGTTGATCTTCCCGATGGCGTTCTGCTGCACGATCTCGCCGACCGGTGAGCCGTCCGGACGCTGCACGATCACCTTGGACTTGAGGATCTTCGCGGGGCGGGTCAGGATCAGCTGCGGCTGGCCGTAGGCGTCCCGGATCTCCAGCTTGTGGGTCATGTACTGATCGAGACTGGAGACGACGCGGAGCACCTTCTTCGCCGTGCTCTGGCCGACCTGGACGACCGCACCGATCGTGTTGCCGTGCTGGTCGAAGACGCTGTACTCGTTGCTGACCTCGATCAGCTTGGCCTTCTGGTTGACCACCAGCACCGGCTCGGTGAACAGACTGCCGCCGCCCGGCCCGCCGGGTGCGACCCCGGCCTGCTGCTGCACAGCCCCCGGATGTCCGCCCGGCATCGGCTGCTGCCCGTACGGCTGCTGCATGGGCTGTTGCATCGGTTGCTGCATCGGCTGGCTGGGCGCCTGCTGGCCGGGCGCCTGCTGGGGGTGGCCGTAGCCCTGCTGACCGTACGGTGCGCCGCCGTGCTGCTGACCCGGATACGGGGCCTGGCCCGGCGCCTGCTGCGGTGCGGACTGCTGCGGCATCTGCTGCTGCGGGGCCTGCTGCTGGGGAGCCTGGTGCGGTGCGGCCTGCGCAGGGCCCGGCTGCGGTGCCTGGCCCCGGTCGGAAGCCGCGGGCTGTTGTCCCGGGTGGGTGTGCTCGGTCCACTGGGACCCGTCCCACCAGCGAAGTTGGTGGGGGGTGCCCTGCGGATCGGCATACCAGCCCGCAGGGATGTTCGCATTCGTCATGCCAGGCACACTATCTCCCGGTGTCAGGGGAGCCTCCAGTCGACGGGCTGTGCGCCCTGCCGCACCAGGAGGTCGTTGGCCCGGCTGAAGGGCCGCGAGCCGAAGAAGCCGCGGTCGGCGGACATGGGGGAGGGATGCGCGGACTCGACGGCCGGCAGATCGCCCAGCAGCGGCCGCAGATTACGCGCATCGCGCCCCCACAGCACCGACACCAGCGGGCGCTCGCGCGCCACCAGTGCGCGGATGGCCTGCTCCGTCACTTCCTCCCAGCCCTTGCCGCGGTGTGCGGCGGGCTTACGGGGTGCCGTCGTCAGCGCTCTGTTCAGCAGCAGCACGCCCTGCTGCGTCCACGGGGTCAGATCGCCGTTCGACGGGCGGGGCAGGCCGAGGTCGGAGTGCAGCTCGCGGAAGATGTTCTCCAGGCTGCCGGGCAGCGGACGCACCTCCGGCGCCACGGAGAAACTGAGCCCGACCGCATGCCCCGGTGTGGGGTAGGGGTCCTGTCCGACGATGAGCACCCGCACCTCGTCGAAGGGCTGTTGGAAAGCGCGCAGCACATTGTTACCGGCCGGCAGATAACTTCGCCCCGCGGCGATCTCGGCCCGCAGGAAGTCGCCCATCGCGGCGATCCGTCCGGCAACGGGCTCAAGTGCCTTGGCCCAGCCCGGTTCGACAATGTCTTGGAGAGGTCGTGCAGCCACGGGATCACCCTACTGGCCGTGGCCCGCTCCCGATCAACCGATGGCCAACACCCAGGCCGTCTCCCCTCCCGGCTTCCCTCAGGCCACCGCGGCCGCCCGTACGCACAGCACGTCCGGCAGATGGGAGGCGAGCTGCTGCCAGCTGTCGCCGTCGTCCGCGCTGGCGTACACCTCGCCGTTGCGGTTGCCGAAGTACACCCCGGCGGGATCGGCGTCATCGACCGAGAGCGCGTCCCTGAGCACCGTGCCGTAATGGTCCTCCTCCGGCAGCCCCTCGCTCAGCGCCTGCCAGCTGTCACCGGCATCGGCCGTGCGGTAGACCCGGCAGCGGTTCCCGGCCGGCACCCGGTCGATGTCGGCGGTGATCGGGAAGAGGTAGGCGACATCTCCCCTGTGCGGATGGGCGGCCACGGCGAAGCCGAAGTCGGAGGGCAGCCCGCCGCCGATATCCGTCCACTGCGCGCCGGCGTCGTCGCTGCGGTAGACGCCCCAGTGGTTCTGCAGATACAGCCGGTCGCGGTGCACCGGGTCCTGCGCGATCTTGTGGACGCACTGGCCGAACTCCGGATGCTGGTCCGGAAGGAAGACCGCCTTCACGCCGTTGTTGGACGGGGCCCAGCCGGCGCCTCCGTCGAGGGTGCGGAAGACCCCGGCGGCGGAAACGGCGACGGTGACCGCGTCGGCGTCCCGCGGGTCCGTGACCACCGTGTGCACGGCCAGCCCACCGCCGCCCGGCTGCCATCTCTCCCGGCTGGGGTGGTCCCACAGCGCCCGCACCAGCTCGAAGGTCTCGCCGCCGTCCTCGGAGCGGAACAGGCCGCCGGGCTCGGTGCCCGCATAGACCACCTCGGGGGCGGCGGGGCCGGCCGGATGCAGCTGCCACACCCGTTCCAGTGAAGTCCCGGTGTACTCCGGGTACTTGACCGCGGGGCGGGAGGGCTCGTGCCAGCTCTCTCCCAGATCGTCGGAGTGGAACACCGAGGGACCCCAGTGCGCGCTGTCCGCCCCGGCCAGCAGCCGGGGCGTGGCGCGGCGGGTGTCGATCGCGAGGGAGTACACCGCCTGCGCGGAGAAATGCGGACCGCTCACGTCCCAGTCGCCGTGCCGTCGACGGCCGATGAAGAGCCCTTTGCGCGTGCCCACCGCGAGTACTACGTCAGTCATGCCGGAACACCTCCGGGACGCCGTTGTCTCAGATAGGGGCAAGTCTGCACCCGGCCACTGACAATGGCGTCCCGGACGGTATCCGCGCAGGTCGGACGGTGCGGCTCCCGTTCCTGCCACGGCTGCCGCACGTCCTCCCGGCGGCCTCAGACCGCCCGGTGGTACTGCTGCGGCACGGCGGCCCCGGCACCCAGTTCCCGTGCCGCGTGCTGCGCGAAGCTGGGGGACCGCAGGAGTTCCCGGCCGAGCAGCACGGCGTCGGCCTGGCCGTCCGCGATGATCTTCTCCGCCTGCCGCGCCTCGGTGATCAGACCGACGGCGCCCACCGCGAGACCGCTCTCCTTCTTGACCCGCTCGGCGAACGGCACCTGGTAGCCGGGACCCGTGCTGATCTTCGCGTCCGGCGCGTTGCCGCCCGTGGAGGTGTCCAGCAGGTCGATGCCGTGCTCGTGCAGCTCGCGGGCGAAGCGCACGGTGTCGTCGGCCGTCCAGCCCTCGCGGGCGTCGCTCTCGTCCTCGGTGAGCCAGTCGGTCGCTGAGATCCGGAAGAAGACCGGCAGCTCGTCGGGCCAGACCTCCCGTACGGCGTCCACGACCTCCAGTGCGAACCGCGTCCGGTTCTCGTACGAGCCGCCGTACTCGTCGGTGCGCCGGTTGGTGAACGGGGAGAGGAACTCGTTGATCAAGTAGCCGTGCGCACCGTGGATCTCGGCCACCTCGAAGCCGGCCGCCAGCGCCCGCCGGGCCGTCGCCCGGAACTGCGCGACGATCTCTTCGATCTGCGCCACGGTGAGCTCCGCGGGGGCCGCGAACCCCTCGCCGAACGGCACCGGGCTCGGCCCGACCGGCTCCCAGCCGTACCGCTGACCGGGGAGGATCGGCGCACCACGGTCCACCCAGGTGCGCTCGGTGGACGCCTTCCGGCCTGCGTGGGCGATCTGGATTCCAGGGGTGGTGCCCTGGTCCTTGAGGAAGCCGGTGATGCGCCGGAAGGCCTCGGTCTGGGTGTCGTTCCACAGCCCGAGGTCGTACGGACTGATCCGCCCCTCGGGGCTGACCGCGGTGGCCTCCGTGAGGATGAGGCCGGTGCCGCCCGCCGCCCGCGCGGCCAGGTGCTGGAAGTGCCAGTCGCCGGGCGCCCCTTCCGCCGGGCCCTCGGGGGCCGCGGAGTACTGGCACATGGGTGCCATCCAGAGGCGGTTCGGAACGGTCAGCGCGCGAAGGGTGATGGGCTCGAAGAGGGCGCTCACGGCGGGCTCCTGTACCTGGAGGCGAACGGGTGCCGGCCGGCCCCGCACTCATACGATAGGAGTCGTACTACGGTGGATGTCAAACTACGACGCTTCTCGTACAATAAGCGGGCGGCGGCGCGCCAGGCCCCACCGAGCCCCGCAGACCGAGCCGCAGGATGAGTCAGGAGCCGTCATGCCGACCGAAACGACCTCCGCGCGGGCTCCGTCGGGCTCCCGGTCGCTGGAGCACCCGGCCCGTGCGGACATCCGGCTGGCCGATGTCCTGCATGCGCTCGCCGACCCCGTGCGACTGCGGATCGTCTGCGCGCTGGCAGCCGCGGAGGGTGAGCTGAACTGCGCGGACATCGAACTCCCGGTCAGCAAGTCGACCTGCACCCACCACTTCAGGGTGCTGCGCGAGTACGGCGTCATCCAGCAGCTCTACCGCGGCACGGCCAAGATGAACGGGCTGCGCCGGGCCGATCTGGAAGCGCTCTTCCCCGGCCTGATCGACGGTGTGCTCCGGGCGGCGGATCTGCAGGCCGGCCGCCTCGGGGAGGGGTAGCGGGGCTGCCGGGAGTGCCGGGAGTGCCGGGAGTGCCGGGAGCGCCGGGAGTGCCGGGGCGGCCGTCGGGAATGGCGGGACCGCTCCGGTCCGGCGGGCCGGAGCCCGACGGACCGGTGTCAGGTGCACCGGGGCTCGGCCGAACGGAGCCCGGCGCCGCGGAACCCGGCGCCCCGACCCGCCCGCGGATTCAGCGGGTCAGGTCCGCCGCCCCCGCCGCTTCCAACAGTCCCGCCCAGTCCGGAAGTTTGACGGTGCCGCGCCCCAGCCCGCGGCCCCACTCCGCCTCGGCGGCCTCGATGGCCAGCCAGCCCGGCCACGGGACCGGCCGCTGCCCCGCCCGGATCAGCGCGGCCACCGGGTCCTCGGCCGCCTCGCGCACCGCCAGCGCGGGGGCATCGGCCAGCAGCGACTGCGCGGTCTCCTTGGCGCAGGGCCGGTTCGTGCCGATCACCCCCGTGGGGCCCCGCTTGATCCAGCCCGCCACATACGCACCGGGCAGCGGCGCCCCGTCCCGCAGTACCCGCCCCGCCTGGTGCGGCACCGTTCCGGTCGCCTCGTCGAACGGCAGGCCGGGCATCGGCGTCCCCCGGTAGCCGACCGAACGCAGCACCAACTGCCCCTCGATGTCCTCGAATTGGCCGGTCCCGGTCACTCCGCCGTGCCCGTCGGGTGCCGTCCGCTCGAACCGGACCGCGCGCACCCCGGTGGCGTCCCCGAGCACTTCGACGGGGCGCAGGAAGAACCGCAGATGAATGCGGCGCCCCGGTCCGGTGGCCCTCGCGTCCGGACCTGCCGGGGCCGCCGGCCGCTCCGCCCAGCCGCGCAGCACCTCGATGTTCCGCCGCCCCATCGCGGGCAGTCCGCCCGGGTCCCGGTACGCCGGATCCAGCGCCAGCTCCTCGGGCCGTACGCACACCTCCGTATCCGGAAGGGAACCCAGTTCCCGAAGCTCCTTGGTGGTGAACTTGGCCTGGGAAGGGCCGCGTCGGCCGACCATCCAGACATCCTGGACGCGGCTGTCCGCCAGCGCGCCCAGCGGGCCCTGCGGCATATCGGTGGCGGCAAGCTCGGCGGCACCACGGGACAGCATCCGCGCCACGTCCACCGCCACATTCCCCACGCCGATCACCAGGGCGGACCGCGCCGCGAGGGTGAAGCGGACGGCGGCCGCATCCGGGTGTGCGCTGTACCAGGCGACGAACTCGGTCGCCGGATGGCTGCCGGGCAGCTCCTCACCGGGGATGCCCAGATGCCGGTCGGTGGCGGCGCCCACGCAGAACACCACCGCATCGAAGATCTCGCGCAGTTCCTCGACGCCCAGCCCCGGCGCTCCCACCTCGATGTTCCCCAGGAAGTGCACCCCGGGGTGCTCCAGTACCGTGCGCAGGTTGTTCTGCAGCGATTTGATCTTTTCGTGGTCCGGCGCGACGCCGTAGCGCACCAGACCGTACGGGCAGGGCAGCCGGTCCAGGACGTACACCTCGATGTCCGGTACGGTCTGCTGCTCGATCAGGGACTGGGCGGTGTAGACGCCGCTGGGTCCAGAACCGATCACTGCGACACGAAGCACGAGTGGCCCCTTCCGCGGAATACCCCCAGGATCGCACCGGCGGACGCGCGGCGGGAGATGCGCTATCGGGGTTGCTCCCGGTGGGATGAGCGTGCCGCGCTACTGGGCCGGGTGAGCGGGGGGCTAGGTTTTCAATGTGTCGGAAAGTGACTTTTATACCGTTAATCACCGATATGAAGCCCAGGACGCGCCATGGGAGTGGCCCACGTGGGAGCTGCGGGCGCACGGCTCGGCCGCGCCCGCTCTCGCCCCCGGCCCCGCCGCCCCGGACGATCCCGCCGGATCGCGGGGCCCCGGGTGTCCGCTGCCCCGGCTCGATCCGCTGGGCCCCTGGTGCAGCGCCCGGCTGACGTTCGCCGACGGCGCCCGGGTCGATGTCCTTGTGACGGTCTCCGACGACCACATCACCGTCGAGGACGTACGGGCCGACCCACCGCTGACCCTCGCCGGCCTGACCGACCTGGCCCGCTGGATCGAAGGCCCGCTGGACGACGCCTTCCGGGCCGCCACGGGGCAGCCGCACAGGAACCGGCCCGCGCCCCGGCAGCCCGGGGGGCCGGTGACCACCTCGGTGGAGCCGGAGAGCGGGCCGCGGACGGGGCCGCGGACGGGGTCGCAGAACGGGCCGCAGGCCGGGCCGCACGCGGCGCCGTTGGGGGGCGCGGCAGCCGAGCCGGTGACCGGGCCGGGGTCGGGGGGCGAGCCGCGGGGCGAGCCGGGGACGGAGCCGGAGCCGATGGGCGCTGGACAGGGGGCGGCGACAGGGGGGTGTGTGGTACCTGCGACGCAGGGGGAGGCCGTCCCGGAGGAAGGAACGACGGGCGAGGGAACGACGGGCACCATCCGGGGAGACGGGGTGCTTCACGGGGCGGAGGCGGGCACCGGCGCCGGGCGCCTCGCTGAGCAGACCGCCGAGCCATCGGCATCGGCCGGACCGCCCGACGAGCCCTCCGCCGGGAAGCCCTCCGTCCCTTCCACCTCGCCTGCCGCGCCCGCCCCGGCCGTTACGCCGGCGACTGTCCCCGTCTCCACGTCATCGGCAACGGCGGTACCGGCGGGGTCGTCGACGTCGCCAGAGTCGCCCGAGCCATCGACGTCAGAGCCGTCGGCGTCAGAGCTGACGGGGGCAGAGTCGTCAGCGTCGCCCGACCCGTCGACGCCATCCGGGTCGTCCGCCGCGGCCCCGCCGTCCGGGCGTGCCCGTTCCACCGTCCTTGCCCGGTCGCGGGCCGGTGAGCGTCGCAGGGTCGCCGCGGACGCGTACCGCCGGGCTCAGCGGGAGGGGAACGATCCGGTGCTGGCCGTCATGCTTGCCACCGGCCGTAACCGTCGAAGATCGCTACGTCTGATCGCCGGTGCCCGTGACGAAGGCCTGCTGACGCCACGTCACAACAAGCGCTGACCGGCGAAGCTAGGGGGTGTCTCCCCGGTAAGGAGCCTGCACCTCCCCGGCGGCGTGGGGTTCGCCCAACTCCCAGTCCAGTCCGTACCGTTGGAACAGCTCGGCGCGCAGTCGCACCCGCGGCATCGAGGCTCCCGGCAGCAGCATCGCCACCGCCGCACCCATCAGCAGCGCCCGCAACAGCGGATAGTCGGCCTCGGGGTCCGGGGAGCCGTACGCCACGACCGTCTCGCGGAGCAACTGGGCCAGCCGTTGCTGCTCGGGGCACTGGATGAATCCGTCGGCCGTCAGGATTCCCGCCAGATGCGTCCGCATCAGCAACGGGCGGTCATGCGCAAGGCCCAGGATCGCGTCGATGGCCCGCGCCAGCAGCTCCCGTCCCGCCTCCGGCCCGCTCGGCCGTGGCGCGCGCTCCAGTGCCGCCTGCAGCGTGAGATGCATCAGCCGGTGGACGGCGGACTGGAGGAGCTGACGCTTGCCGGGGAAGTAGTACGACACCAGTCCCCGCGCGACCCCCGCCCGCTGGGCGATGTCCCCGAGCGTCGTGGCCTCGAAGCCGCGCTCTCCCACCAGCTCGACCGTCGCCTGCAGCAGCCGTTCGCGGGACCGCCGCCGCAACTCTTCATTGACCGATGCGCTGCGGGGAGACATCCTGTAACTCCTGCGTTGACTGGCTCAGGGCCAATATACTTCGTATAATGCAGGGTTTCGTCCATGGACGAAACCCGGTCGAGCTGCCCGGATCGGGCGACGCGGGGGATCGCCCGAACCGGGTGAGGATGGGGCCGGCGGCGGTCTCGCGACCTGCGTCTTTGCGGGTCAAGAGGCCGCCCGTCGGCTCGCATCGGGAGACGGGTTCGGGCGGCGCCGGTCGCCTCTGATCGTACTCTCGCGGGTCTTCGGACAGATTCCTGATGGGACGTCAGGCCGCCCGGTGATCCGCCGCCCACGCATCGGTGCCATGTGAGGAAACACCACTCGGCGCCGCTCGGGAGATGTCTCGGAACGTGGCCCGCCGGCTGCGGGCGACCCCGTGGGAGCGGCCGGCGCCCGAGGGCGGCTACGAGGCGCTCATGAGCTGCGGCTTCCAGGGCCTGTCCGCAGGGCGCGCACCGGAGAAAGCCTCGCGGTGCGGCGGTCATGTTTGTGCGAGACCCTGAAGATCAGGGGAGCGCGCCCGACAGTGGTGCTGCATTTCCAGCGTGATCCAGCGTGACACCGCACCCGGTCGAGGAGGGCGGGCTGTGATGAGCGAGGCAGAGAGAAGCGCCACGGGGCGGAGCCAGGGCGGGACGGCTCCGCTGTCGGCGATCACATTGCGGGTCAACGATCAGGTGCGGCGGCTCGAGGTGGATCCGCGGACCTCGCTGCTCGACGCACTGCGCGAACACCTGCGCCTGAGCGGCACCAAGAAGGGGTGTGACCACGGGCAGTGCGGCGCCTGCACGGTGCTGATCAACGGCCGGCGGGTCAACTCCTGTCTGACGCTCGCCGTCATGCACGAGGACGACGAGGTGGTGACGATCGAAGGCCTGGGCGATCCCGAGGGCCTGCACCCCATGCAACGCGCATTCGTCGAGTGTGATGGCTTCCAGTGCGGCTACTGCACTCCCGGCCAGATCTGTTCGGCCGTCGGCATGCTCGCCGAGGTGGAGGCGGGCTGGCCCAGCCACGCCACCGCCGAGGTGGCCTCGTCGCGGATCGCCTTGAGCAACGAGGAGATCCGCGAGCGGATGAGCGGCAACATCTGCCGGTGCGCCGCCTATCCGAACATCGTGGCGGCCATCCGCGGCATCGCGGAGGGAGGCCCGGAATGAGGTCCTTCACCTACGAGCGGGCGACGGACGCACAGGCCGCCGTCGCCGCGGTGTCCAGAACCGGCGCGAAGTTCATCAGCGGCGGCACCAATCTGCTCGACCTGATGAAGCTCGGCATCGAGCACCCCAGCCATCTGGTCGACATCAGCCGGCTTCCGCTGCGGGAGATCGAGGAGCTGCCGGACGGCGGACTGCGCATCGGCGCCCAGGCGGGGAATTCCGACGTGGCCGCCGATACCCGGGTGCGTACCCGCTATCCGGTGCTGTCGCAGGCGCTGGTGTCCGGCGCCTCGGGGCAGTTGCGGAACAAGGCGTCCACCGGTGGAAACCTGTTGCAGCGCACCCGCTGCCCCTACTTCTACGACCCGGCCGCGGGCTGCAACAAGCGCAACCCCGGATCCGGCTGCTCGGCCATCGGCGGTTTCAACCGGATCCACGCGGTCCTCGGCGCCAGCGAGTCCTGCATCGCCACCCACCCCTCGGACATGGCCGTCGCGATGACCGCGCTGGAGGCGGAGATCGAACTGCTCGACGCCGACGGGTCGGTGCGCCGCGTCGCCATCACGGACTTCTACCGGCTGCCGGGCGATACACCGCACATCGAGACCGTGCTGCGGCCCGACGAGATGATCACGGGGGTGCTCCTGCCTCCGCCCCTGCCGGGCCGGCAGCTCTACCGCAAGGTGCGTGACCGGGCGTCCTACGAGTTCGCGCTGGTCTCCGTGGCGGCGGTCGTCTCGACCGGGCAGGGAACCATCAGCGAGGCGCGGGTGGCGCTCGGCGGAGTGGCGCACAAGCCGTGGCGGTCCCTCGAAGCGGAGGCCGAACTGGCCGGCCGTCCCGCCACGATGGCCACCTATCGCGCCGCCGCCGAGGCCGCCATGCGTGACGCCGTGGGGCAGGGGGACAACGACTTCAAGATCGAACTGGCCCGGCGCACGCTGTGCCGCACGCTGGCGCAAGCGGCCAGGTCGAGCTGAGGAGGCGAGATGATCGGGCAAGGCCTGAACCGCGTTGACGGCCCGTTGAAGGTCTCCGGCCGGGCCCCCTACGCCTACGAGCACTGGGAGGCCGGCCGGCCGCTGTACGGGGTCATCCTCGGCGCGACGATCGGCAAAGGCCGCATCACCCGGATCGACACCGAGGACGCCGAATCCGCAGTCGGCGTCCGTATGGTGATGACGTACCACAACGCCCCGGTGCAAGGCCCGCGTGATGAATCCATCCCGTTGGAGTACTGGCGCGCCCAGCCGGAGCTGACCGGCCCGGAGGTTCACTATTACGGCCAGCCTGTGGCACTCGCCGTCGCCGAGACCTTCGAGCAGGCCCGAGCGGCCGCCGATCTCGTCGACGTGGAGTACGCGGTCGGGCGGGGACGGTTCGACTTCTCTGCGGACGACGAGGAGACGTACATCCCGAAGGTGGTCAACGCCGGGCTTCCCACCGACACATCGGTGGGCGATTTCGATGCCGGATTCGATGACGCCGCGGTGAGAGTCGACCAGAACTACACCACGCCGTACGAGTTCTCGATGCCGATGGAACCGCATGCGTGCCTGGTGGAACCGCGTGGCGAGGACCTGGTCGTCTACGTCAGCAGTCAGATCGTCGACGCGGCACAGTCCTCGGTCTCCGCCACGCTGCGGATGGACCCCGCGCGGGTTCATATCGTCAGCCCCTTCGTCGGCGGGGGATTCGGCTCCAAACTGGGCATCCACGCCGAGACGATCCTGGCCGCGCTCGCCGCCCGCGAGCTGCGCCAACCGGTCAAGGTCGCGCTGACCCGGCAGCAGGTCTTCCAGCTCGTCGGGCTGCGCCCCACATCGAGCCAGCGGGTGCGGCTGGGCGCGGGGCGGGACGGACGGCTGAATGCGCTCGCCCATGACGTCACCATGCACACCAACCGCGACCTGGAGTATGCCGAGCAGACCGCCGCCACGACCCGCAGCCTCTACGCTGCGCCCCACCGGCTGACCAGCCACCGGCTCACGCCGCTCGATCTGCCGCGCGGGTCGGACGTCCGCGCGCCGGGCGAGGCGCCGGGCCTGCTGGCGGTGGAGTCGGCGATGGACGAGCTGGCCGATGAGCTCGGGATGGACCCGGTCGAGCTGCGGATCCGCAACGAGCCCACCGTCGATCCCGAGCGGGACGTGCCCTACAGCGACCGGCATCTGGTCGACTGCCTGCGCGACGGCGCGCGCCGGTTCGGCTGGGGGCGCCGCCCCGCCACCCCGGCGAGCGTGCGGGACGGCAGGTGGCTCGTCGGCTACGGCATGTCGGCCGCCATCCGCGGGCATTTCCAGGGGCCGACAGCGGCGCGGGTGCGACTGGAGGCGGACGGCACCGCCGTCGTCCAGTCGGACATGACCGATATCGGTACGGGCACCTACACCATCCTGACCCAGGTCGCGGCCGAGGGGCTGGGGCTGCCGCCCGACCGGGTGCGGATCGAGCTCGGGCGCTCCGAGCTGCCCTCCAGCTGGGGGTCCGGTGGCTCGTGGGGCGCCGCCAGCTCGTGCACCGCGGTGCACCGGGCGTGCGTGGTCCTGCGGGAGAAGCTGCTGGTCGCGGCGCGTGGCGACGCGGGTTCTGCGCTGCACGGCCTGGACCCGGCCGGCGCCGTGTTCTCCGACGGCACCGTGCGCATCGGCGACGCTTCCCAGGCGATGGGCGAGATCGTCGCCCGCCACCATCCCGACGGTGCGGAGGCGGAGGGCACGACCCTCTTCATGGGCGATGACCCGAACTACTCGGCCTACTCGATCCACACCTACGGCGCCCATTTCGCCGAGGTGGGGGTCGACGCGGACACCGCCGAGATCCGTCTGCGGCGGATGCTGGGCGTGTTCTCGGTGGGACGGGTGCTCAACCCGAAGACGGCCCGCTCGCAGCTGATCGGCGGCATGATCTGGGGGGCCGGCGCGGCCCTGGAGGAAGAAGCCGTGGTCGATCTGCGATCCGGCGCCTTCGTCAACCGGGATCTCGCGCAGTACCTGGTTCCGGTCCATGCCGACATCCCCGATGTCGAGGTCGTCATCCTCGACGGGTACGACGACAAGGCCAACGTCCTGGGCGCAAAGGGCCTAGGCGAACTGGGCATCTGCGGGTCCGGTGCGGCGGTCGCGAACGCGGTGTTCAACGCCACCGGGACGCGCGTGCGCGAGTTCCCCATCACGATCGAGAAGGTGCTGCCGGGGCTGCCGCCCGTCGAGTGCTGAACCCGTGACGGACCGTCCCGTCCTGGCCCACCGGTCAGAGCCCCCCGGTCCGGGGCTCAGCGCAAGCCGGCGCGAGAGGACGCAGCGCGGGAGGATGGTTGAAGGTGTGGGCGAGCTCGGCCAATTCGTCGCGGCCCTTCTCCTCGACCCGGATGCTCAGCTCGCCGGTGGCCAGCCTGCGTACCGGGCGCAGCACAGTACGGGCCGCGAGCAGCGCCAGCAGGGCGGCCAGCAGCACCACGGGCACCAGGCTGCCCTGCACGCTGCACACCTGACCGGCGGCTTTTCCGGTCGTCCGGGCCGGCGAGGCAAGGAACGCTCTCGCCGCGCCGAGCCCAGGCCCAGGTGTGCTGTCCGGACAGCACACCTGGCTAGCCACCGGTGGTGAAACGGGCCCGCCACAGGTCGCGGAGCAACGCGATCTCGGCCATGTGGTGGATGAATTCGAGGTTGGCCCCCGCCAGCACGGCGATGAAGGGGTCGTCGGGATCGGAGCCGTACGGATACTGCGAGAAGCCGACCGTGTCGAGCTGCTCGTCGGTGACGGTGGCGACGCTGTCGCGCCAGCGGTCGATCAGCGTCCAGAACCGCTCCAGCGCCAAGGCGGCGGAGGGGGTGAAGTCCACCAACAGCTTCGGCTCCTGCCGCCGTGCGCCGAAGGCCCACTCCCATCGGCCCGCGAAGCCGGAGTGCAGGTGCGCCAGCCGCCACGCGATGGTGGCTACCGGTGTCTCGTCGGGCTCCGGCGTACCGGTGTGGGCAAGGACCTGCTCGACCCGCTCGACGCTCACGCTCCAGTCATCGGCGATCTTGGCGACGCTCATACCGCCGGCGGCCTGGCGGGCGACCTCGGCGTACTCGCTCGCCGGAATGTCCGGGGCGCCCTTGTCGAGCACCCACTCGCCCGGCCCGTACGCCCTGGGCGTGGCCGCTTCGCCCCGGCGCCGGATGGACCAGCAACCGGCCACCGGCTCCCATAGGTACTCCTCGTCACCGAGCCCCGTCAGCCGCACCTGGGCCATCTCCCTGGCCTGGTCGAACTGGTCGAGCAGCAAGCCCAAGCGGTCGGTCCGCGCGCCCCCGGTCTCCCTGCCTGGCTCCTCGGTCCCCATGGGTATCCCGGTCTCCATGTCTCACTTCCTTGGTCGCCGCGTCGTGCATCTCACCGCGTTCAGGCGGAAGTTAACGGCTCGGCGCGCGGGCCGCGACCGATTTCCCCGCCCACGAAGGGGTGCGGCACCACCCGCATCACCGCACTCGTTCGGGCCGTCCGCCCCCTCCATGTGACCCGCTCGCGCCGAGGCCGGAAAAGGCTCACTGCCCGACACCTTGTGGCCTGCGTCACTGGCTGGTTAAGCTCCAGCACGCTTCTGGCACATTTCCTCCGCAAGTTGACCTATTGGTGTGGCAATCTTCACGATCTGCCCACGAACGTGAGGTGGCTTCGCATGGAACGGCGAGCAGCGACCCCACGCGCGGACGACTCACCGCACGGCTTACCGCCGGCGTTCCTCCGGAGTGCGACGGCACACCGTCCGGCAGCAATCCGTCCGGCAGCCGGCCATCCGGCGGCCATCCATCCGCCGGTAACCCGTCCGGCAGCAATCCGTCCGTCGGCAAACCGCCCGGGGAACAACCCGGTGCGGACGGTGCCGGGCCGCACCGTCCACGGCACCGCGAGACCGGACGCGGGCCGGCCCTGATGACGCACTCCGCCCCGGCGCCCGCGCCCGCCGTCCCCCTGCCGCACGCCCGCCGCGACGTCCGGCTCTTCTGGTGGGCGGGCACCTGCGACGCAGTCGGCAGTCAGGTGTCCGGGTTCGTTCTGCCGTTGCTGTTGTTGCGGCTCGGCCGTTCCCCCGCCGAGGTCGGCGTCATCGCCGGGCTCTTCGCGGTCGCCACCCTGGTCCTCGGCCCGCTCGCCGCCGTACCCGCCGACCGCGGGGCCCGTAAGCGGGTGATGGTGGGCGCCGCGCTGATGTCCGCCGCGGCGATGGCCGGTGTCACCGTGGCGGTCGCCGCGGGCCGGGTCCCGTTGGCCGTTCTCCTTGCCGCCGTGCTCGTCGAGCGGTGCGCGACCGCCTGCTATGAGGCGGCGTCGCTGGGCACCGTGGCCCTGGTGTGTCCCCCGGAGGAGCACCGGCGGGTGCTGTCCCGATTACAGGCGGGGGAGCGGGGCGCCCTCGTCGTCGGGCCCGCACTGGGCGGGCTGCTCTTCGCGGCCGGTGCCTGGCTGCCGTTCCTCGTGGACGCCCTGTCGTACGTCGTCGCGGCGGGCGGCATCCGCGCCATGCGCTCGGGTCTGTCCGCGCGGCCGGAACAGCGGTTGCCGGGCGGTAATACGCACCGGACCTGGCGGGCGCTGCTCGCCGAAGCCGGGGCAGGGGTGGCGCTGCTGCGCCGGGAACCCCTCCTGCGGCTGGCGCTCGTCTGGATCTCGGCCGTCAACGCCCTGCTCGTCGCGTTGTATTACACGACCGTCTTCGCCCTCCAGGACCACGGCAGGGGCGCGGCTCCGCTGGGCCTGGTCCTCGCCCTGACCGGGGCGGCCGGCCTGGCCGGGGCGCTGGCCGCCCCGCGACTGGCCGGCCGGCACACGGCGGCGACGGTGCTGGTGGCGGTGTCCTGGCTGATGGTGCCGCCCGCCGCGGCCCTGGTGGTGGCCCGCGACGCCTGGCAGTTCGGACTGCTCCTCGGACTCCTCTGCTTCCTGACGCCGCCGGCCACCGTGGCGCTGCAGGCCCGGATCCTCCAGATCACACCGCCCGGACTGCAGGCCCGCACCGGCACCGTGCTGGCCACGGCGTCGGGCGCGGCAGCGGCCCTGGCCCCGGCCCTCGCCGGGCTGTCGGCCGGCCGCGCCGGGGCCGGGACCACCCTCATCGGCTGTGCGGTGCTGCTGGCCGTGCTCGCGCTGTACGCGACCTGCAGGGCACCGAGCTTCCCCCGCGGGACGAAGGAGGAGACCGTATGACTGCGACCGCGGCAGGTACCGCCGCACCGCCGCCCGGCACCGGCATCGGTTTCCGGGTCTACCGGCCGGCGCTCCCCGAGGTCTGCCCGCGCGACCCGGAACGGATGGCCCTGGCCGCGGACGCCGACGGCCGCTGCGAGATCTTCACCTGGAACGCCGCCACCGGCACCGCACGCCAGGTCACCGACAGCCCGGACGGCACGGTGCACTGCGCCCTCGACGCTGACGCCCGGGTGTGGTGGTTCACCGAGGACCGCGGCGGCCTCGGGCTCTGGTACTTCCAGGACTTCGAGGGCGGGCCGCGGCACCCCGGTCTGACCGGCCTGCGCCCGGGCCTCCCGTGCGGCCTCGCCCTCAGCGACGCCGGCACCGTGGCCGTCGGCCTCGGGGACGGCCACGGGATGACCGTCCACCTCGGCACACCGGGCGGCCCGGCCCGGCAGGTGTGCACCGTTGACGGCCCTGCGCTGCTGACCGGTATCTCGCCGTCGGGCGGGCTGCTGGCGGTGTCGGGGGCGGCCGGATCCGGCCGTGCCCTCACTCTCGTGACCTGTTCCGGGGCGGTCCTCGATCAGCTCTCCGGGCGGCGCGGACGGCTGTGGGCGCTCGGCTTCGCGCCGACCCCCGCCGCCACCGAACTCCTGCTGGTCCAGGAGGACAACGACGGCTACCGGCTGGCAAGTTGGCGGCCGGGCGCCGGACTGCGGCCGCACCACTGGTGCCGCTTCGACACCGAGATCACCGCCCGCTGGTACCCCGAAGGGCGACGGGTCCTCATCCGCCACGACCGCCACGGCCGCTCCGCCCTCACCACCGCCGACCTCGACCGGCGCACCCTGACCCCGGTGCCCTCCCCGCCCGGCACCCTGCTCGACGCCGTCCCGCACCCGGGCGATGACGTGCACTACCTGTGGACCGATACGGCCACCCCGCCGCGGATGGGCTCCACCGCCGGCACCCGGCTGCCGGCGCTCCCCGCCCTGCCGGCCCCCGCACCCGGCCGGCACCGTGACCTGTGGACCCCCGGCCCGGACGGACCCGTGCACACGCTGCTCGGCGAACCGGAACCGACCCGCGGCCCGCGGCCCCCGCTGGTGTTCCTGGTGCACGGCGGACCCGCCGACCACGACCGCGACGCCTACGACCCGCAGGTGCACTCGCTGATCGCCTCCGGCTTCGCGGTCGCACGGGTCAACTACCGCGGCTCCACCGGCTACGGGCCCACCTGGCGTGCCGCGTACGGCGAGGGGGTGGGACTCACCCAGGTCGCCGACCTCGTCGCGGTCCGGGCCGACCTGCTCCGCCGCGGCCTGGCCCGCGAGGACGCGATCGGCCTGTGGGGCACCTCCTGGGGCGGTTACCTGACCCTGCTCGCGCTCGGCACCCGGCCGGACCTCTGGCAGGCGGGCGTCGCCGTCAAACCGGTCGCCGACTGCGCCGCGGCCCACCGCACCGGCACCCCCGCCCTGCGTGCCCTGGACGAGCGGCTGTTCGGCGGTACCCCCGACGCCGTTCCCGGGAGCTACGCGCGCAGCTCGCCCGTCCACTACGCGGCCGAGGTCCGTGCCCCGCTGCTGGTGATCGCCGCCACCCGCGACGCCAAATGCCCGCCCGGCCAGGTCCGGAGCTACCTGGCCGCCCTGCACCGTGCGGGTGTCGCGCACGAGTCCCGGTGGCTGGACACCGGCCACGACGGTTACACCGGCGCGCACCATGTGGCCGCCCTGCAGCACGCCATGGGCTTTCTCGGCCGGCACCTGCGCCGCACCCCGCGGCCCACCGAACCCCCCGTCCCGCAGCGGACGGGGTCTTGGGGAGCACCGGCCCGTCCGGCGCCCCCGGAAATGTGAACCGTTCCCGTCATACCGGCAGAACAGGAGACACAGCCATGCAGAAGGACATCATCCACAACGACCCGCTCGCGGGTGACGAGGAGAACCGCAAGCCGGGCATCGGCATCACGGTGACCGTCCCGTTCCGTAACGCGGAGGACACCGAGGAGGACTGACCCTCCCCGGCCGGCCCGGTGCACCACCGGGCCGGCCGGACCGCCGCACGTCACCGGCCGGCCGCCGGCCGTGGCCGCCTCCCCTCCCACCCCGCCGCCTACGAGGAGCCGACATGCGCGTCCTGCTGGTCAACATGCCCTGGTCACCGATCGACCTCCCGTCCCTCGCACTCGGAATCCTCCGGCGCAGCGTCGACGAGCGCACCTCCGGCCATGCCGATGTCCTGCACGCCAACCTGGAGTTCACCGACTGGATCACCCGGCGTACCGAGTTCACCGCGGACGACTACCAGTTCTATGCGCTCTCCTCCTACTTCATGGGATGCGGCGACTGGGTGTTCTCCTCCGCCCTCTACGACGATCCCGAGTGGCGGGTAGCGGAGTTCCGCGCCTCGATGCGCGGCAAGCTGCGCGAGGAGCGGCTGCGGATGTCCCACGAACTGCACCGCGTGGTACCGGAGTTCGTCCAGGAGACCGCCGAGCGGATCGTCGCGGCCGGGCCCGATGTCGTCGGCTTCACCTCCACCTTCCAGCAGAACACCGCCGCGCTCGCCGCCGCCAAGTACGTCAAACGCCTCGCCCCGCACATCAAAACCGTGATGGGCGGCGCCAACTGCGACGCCGAACAGGGCGCGGCCGGCCACCGCAACTTCCCCTTCCTGGACTTCGTGGTCCGCGGCGAGGGCGAAGCCGTCTTCCCCCAGCTGCTCACCGCCCTCGACGAGGGCGGCGACCTGTCCGCCGTCCCCGGGCTGTGCCACCGGAGCCCCGACGGCACCAGCACCGCCAACCCGATGAGCCCCAGCCCGCTGCCGCCCGCCACCATCCTCCCGCCCGACTACAGCGGCTACTTCGAGCGGCTGGCGTCCTCCGTCGCCCGCAACTGGGTGGAACCCAAACTCGTGGTCGAAGGGGCCCGCGGCTGCTGGTGGGGGGAGAAGCACCACTGCACCTTCTGCGGCCTCAACGGCTCCTTCATGCAGTTCCGCAGCAAGAGCCCGGAGACCTTCTACGAAGAGATCATGGACCTGGCACGCCGCCACCGCGTGCTGGACATGTACGTCGTCGACAACATCCTCGACATGGGCTACCTCAACACCGTCCTGCCCCGCCTCATCGACAGCGGCTACGACCTGCGCCTGCACATCGAGATCAAGGCCAATATGCGCCGCACCCAGCTGCGCACCCTCGCCGACGCCGGGATGATCTACGTCCAGCCGGGCATCGAAAGCCTCAACAGCCGGGTGCTCGACCTGATGGACAAGGGGGTGAGCGGCTGCCAGAACGTCCGGATGCTCCGCGACGGAGCCGAGACCGGGCTCTCGGTCTCCTGGAACTACCTCCACGGCTTCCCCGGCGAGACCGCCGCCGACTACGAGCCGGTCATCGCCCAGCTGCCCGCCCTGGAACACCTCGACCCGCCGGTCGACCTCTCCGCCCGCATCGCCATCGAACGCTTCAGCCCGTACTTCAACCGGCCCGAACTCGGCTTCACCGGTCTGCGGCCCGAGGAGCACTACCGCTTCACCTACGACCTGCCCGAGTCTGAACTGTACGACCTGGCCTATGTCTTCGAGGCACCCGAACGCGGCATCGGGGAACCCACCGTCACCTCCCTCAACGACGCCCTGGGCGCCTGGCGCAAACACCACGTGGACAGCAGGCTCACCCACACCGACCTCGGTGACCGCATCGTGCTGGTCAGCCGCAGACGCGCCTTCGACTGGGGAACCATGGAGCTCACCGAGCCCGCGGAGATCGCGGCCTTCAAGCTGCTCGACCAGCCGCACGCCCCCGCCGCTCTGACCCGCAAGCTCGCCGCACGGCTGCCCGGCCAGCCGCTCGACGCCGCGGCGGTGCACACCCTCCTCCAGCGCTGGGTGACGCTCGGGCTGGTCTTCACCGACGGCGGGCAGTACGTCCACCTGGCGCCGGCGGCCGTCAACGAGGACCTGCTGCGGCTCGACTTCATGCGCCACCGCCACGCCGCGCCCGCCCGCCACGAGACACCGGACGCATCCCGAGACGTCGTCCACGCCTAGGGGGTGTCTGCCGCTAAGGGACTACGGGGCAGCCCTCAGGGGCTGTCCGCAAAGCCCTGACGCCGTCCGGCCCACGAGGAGACATCCATGACCTGCACCACCACCCCCGCCCCCCGGGCTCTGACGCTCGCCGCATGGCGGGACTACGACGAGGACGCCTGCACCCTGCCCGGCATGAGCCTGGGCGAGCTCGACCTGGCCGGACCGCCGGAGAAGCACGCCGCCCGGCTGTGGGAGCTGGGGGTACGGCGGGTGCGGCTCGCCGGGGAGATCGACCTGACCACCGTCGACGACCCCGACGCCGCCCCGGACGCCGCCGCGCATGCGGTCCGGCAGCTGTGCCTGATCCGTGATCTGACGGCACGCGCCGTGCTCGTCCAGTGGCAGCTGCGCCTGCCGGCCGAGCCCGTGGACGGCTGGCGCGAGCTCTGCCACCTCCAGCCGCCCAGGACCCTCAGTGGCCCCGCCGACGAGGCGGCCGCGCTCTCCCGGTGGCGCGACGAGCACTACCTCTGCAAGTGCGTCTGGCGCCAGGGCCCCGGCTTCGTCCAGATCCGTGACCGCCGGTGGGGCCATCTGCGCCGCTTCACCACGGACGAGTCCGCGTACCGGGAGGCGATCGGCCAACTGGCCTACGGCGCGCCGCTGTCGGCCGTCCCCGAGGCGATCGCCGCCGACTTCCTCGAGGAGCGCCTGGTCTCCCGTACCGGGCCGCTGCTGTGGTGGCTGCCGTACCGGGTGAACCGGTGGATCCAGGAGGCGATGGCCATTTGAGGGCTTCTGCGCGGCCCGCGCCCGGCCGGAACGGCGAGCCCTGGCGGCCACTGCCGGGGCAAGCCGGCGAGCACTGTGGCGCAGACGACAGCCGAAAGCGGATGAAGGCTCCGTTCTCGCGTGTTGCGTACAGCGGAGCGTCCGTCCGTGGCGCTCCGCGACCGCATTCTCGTCCTAGGAGTCCCCACGTGCATTCCAGCGATTCCGCCGCCCGGGCGGCCCAGGTGCTCTCCCGCCCCTTCACCCTGGGCGGCCTCACCGTGCCGAACCGGATAGCCATGGCACCGATGACCCGTGAGTTCTCGCCGGGCGGCGTCCCGGGTGCCGATGTCGCGGACTATTACGCGCGCCGGGCCGCCGGCGGGACCGGGCTGATCATCACCGAGGGCACCTACGTCGATCACGCGGCCGCCGGGACCAGTGGCGCCGTGCCGCGATTCCACGGCGAGGACGCCCTCGCCGGCTGGGAGCGCGTCGTCCGGGCGGTGCATGCGGCGGGCGGGACGATCATGCCGCAGCTGTGGCACGTGGGCATGGCCCGCACCGCAGGCGCGCCGCCGTTCCCGGACGCCCCGCCCTCCGGCCCGTCCGGCATGACCGTGGACGGCACCCCGTCCGGTCACACCATGAACCAGCGGGACCTCGACGACGTCATCGCGGCGTTCGCCGACGGGGCCGCGGCAGCCGAACGCCTGGGCTTCGACGGGGTCGAGCTGCACGGTGCCCACGGCTACCTGATCGACCAGTTCCTGTGGTCGGGCACCAACCGGCGCACCGACGCGTACGGCGGCAGCCTCCGTGCCCGTACGCGCTTCGCCGCCGAGATCGTGGCGGCCTGCCGGGCGGCGGTGTCACCGGACTTCCCGGTCCTCTTCCGGATGTCCCAGTGGAAGATGGGCAACTACGAAGCGCGTCTGGCCGAGACCCCGGACGAGCTCCAGGCGATCGTGGGGCCGCTCAGTGACGCGGGGGTCAGCGCCTTCCACTGCTCGACGCGCCGCTACTGGCTGCCGGAGTACGAGGACTCGGACCTCAACCTCGCCGGGTGGGTCAAGAAGCTCTCCGGCAAGCCGACGGTCAGCGTCGGCTCCGTCGGTCTCGACAACGAGTTCATGGGGACGTTCCGGGCCGAACAGGCAGGCGTCACCGGTATCGACCGGCTGCTGGACCGGATGGAGCGGGACGAGTTCGACCTGGTGGCCGTCGGACGGGCCCTGCTCGGTGACCCGGAGTGGGCGGCCAAGGTCTTCGAAGGCCGCACCGGCGAACTCCAGCCGTTCCAGGTATCGATGCTGCAGACGCTGAGCTGACGCGGCGCGGTGCGGAAGGGGCGGTGAGGCAACCAGGGCCGGGCACGTTTGGTGGTCACACAGTCACACCGGGTGTCCGGTGCTGGTGGGTGATCCACCGCCCACGAGGGGTGGCCTTGCGGTGCCTCGCACGGGGGATGCGGGCGTGGCAAGGTGGTGGGTGAGGCTGCCTCCCTCGCCCACCCCTCGATTCCGATGTGGAGGCTCGCATGGACGACAAGGAGTTCTTCCAGCTGGTGGCGGTTCGAACGGGACTCTCGCGGCAGGAAGCGGCCGATCTCACCCGTGCCACTCTCGAGACACTCGGTGTTCGGCTCAGCAACGGCGAAGTCCGCGATCTGGCCCTCGAACTTCCCGAGTCCCTGCGTGACTCGCTCCAGCGGGGGAGCGGCGAGACGGAGACCTTCGGGCCGGACGAGTCGATCCGCAGGGTGCGGGAGCGCACGGGCCTGACCCGGCCGGAAGCCGGCCGCGGCCTCCGCGCGGTGCTCGGTACGCTGCACGAGGCCATCTCGCAGAAGGAGTTCGACCACGCCATGTCGCAACTCGGGAAGAAGTACGTGCAGTTGGTGGAGACCGGCTGACAACTGACGGGTCGGCCGGCCCGGCAACCGGCTGACGGACCAGCGGGCAATTGGCTAATGGCCCGGCCGGGAATCGTTGCGCCGGCGGCAGGTGCGCGGTGGCAGGTGTGGGGGGAGGCGCGCGGAGGTGGGTGCGCGGAGTGCCGTCCGCCCCGCGCGAGGTGCAGAGCGTGACCACCCGCCGCCGTACAGCCGCGGCAACGCCGAAGCGCTCTTTCCCCGGCTCGCCGCCTGACCGCACGGGAGCGAAATGCACCGCGCCGCGGTCCGCGGCCCGCGTTCTTTCCTTGGTGTGACTGATGGCCTGCGGCGGCGAGCCTCTTTGGTGTCTTCCGAGGTGTCTGTAACCGTCAGCCCGGCGAGGGGGCGACCGCGGGCGATGAGGAGTGCGGACCGTGACAGCCGTTCAGCAGACGGAATCCCTGCAACTGGTCAAGCGGCGGCGGAATGCCGGACGCGTGGTGGTGGACTGGCTGACGACCACCGACCACAAGACGATCGGCACGCTCTATCTGGGCACGTCGTTCGGGTTCTTCATGGTCGGCGGAGTTCTGGCGCTCGCGATCCGGGCGGAGCTTGCCCGCCCGGGGCTGCAGATTCTCTCGAACGAGCAGTTCAATCAGGCCTTCACGATGCACGGCACCATCATGCTGCTGATGTTCGCGACTCCGCTGTTCGCCGGATTCGCGAACTGGATCATGCCGCTGCAGATCGGCGCGCCCGACGTGGCCTTCCCGCGGCTCAATATGTTCGCCTACTGGCTCTACCTGTTCGGCTCACTGATCGCCCTGAGCGCCTTCATCACACCCGACGGGGCCGCCGATTTCGGCTGGACCGCCTACACCCCGCTGTCCGGCCCCCTCCACACCCCCGGAATCGGCGGCGACCTGTGGGTGATGGGCCTGGCCTTCTCCGGTTTCGGCACCATCCTGGGGTCGGTCAACTTCATCACGACGATCATCTGTATGCGCGCGCCCGGCATGACGATGTTCCGGATGCCGATCTTCACCTGGAACATCCTGCTGACGGCCGTGCTGGTGCTGCTCGCCTTTCCCGTGCTGGCCGCCGCGCTGCTGGTGCTGGAGGCGGACCGGAAATTCGGTGCCCATGTCTTCGACCCCGCGAACGGGGGCTCCTTGTTGTGGCAGCACCTCTTCTGGTTCTTCGGCCACCCCGAGGTGTACATCATCGCGCTGCCCTTCTTCGGCATCGTCACCGAGATCCTCCCCGTCTTCAGCCGTAAGCCCATTTTCGGATACATCGGACTGATCGCGGCGACGATCTCCATCGCGGGGCTGTCGGTCACGGTCTGGGCGCACCACATGTTCGTGACGGGCGCGGTACTTCTGCCGTTCTTCTCCTTCATGTCCTTCCTCATCGCGGTCCCGACCGGGGTGAAATTCTTCAACTGGGTCGGCACGATGTGGCACGGCTCGCTGTCCTTCGAGACCCCCATGCTCTGGTCGATCGGGTTCCTGGTGACCTTCCTCTTCGGCGGCCTGACCGGCGTCCTGCTGGCCTCACCGCCGATGGACTTCCACGTCTCCGACTCGTACTTCGTCGTCGCCCACTTCCACTACACCGTATTCGGCACCGTGGTCTTCGCGATGTTTGCCGGGTTCTACTTCTGGTGGCCCAAGTTCACCGGCAGAATGCTCGACGAACGGCTCGGCAAAATCCACTTCTGGACCCTGTTCATCGGTTTCCATCTCACCTTCCTCATCCAGCACTGGCTGGGAGTCGAAGGCATGCCGCGCCGCTATGCGGATTATCTGGCGTCCGATGGTTTCACCACGCTGAACACGATCTCCAGCATCGGTGCGTTTCTGCTGGGTCTCTCGGTGCTGCCGTTCGTCTACAACGTCTGGAAAACGGCCAAGTATGCCCCGAAGCAAGCGGCCGACGACCCGTGGGGCTACGGCCGCTCCCTGGAGTGGGCCACCTCGTGCCCGCCGCCGCGGCACAACTTCACCACCCTGCCCCGGATCCGCTCCGAGTCGCCGGCCTTCGACCTGCATCACCCCGACGTCGCCGCCCTGGAAGAGGCCAGGAAGGGCGCGCGGCGCGACGTGGCCGCACCGGAAGTGCCCGCTCGTACCGACCGCCCTTCGGGGGACGAGCCGCGCTGAGCGGGGTACGCCATGACCGACCACCGCACGCCGGGCCGGCGCACGCCGAACAGCGACACGCCGGATGGCGACGCGCCGGACGGCGACACTCCGGACCGCCGCACGCCGGACAGTCGCACCGTCCAGGCGGGTATCGCCGGCATCGAGGGGTATCTGCTGTGGCAGGCGGAGACGGACCGCGCCCGCGCCGAGGCCGAAGCCTTCGTCGACGCCCTCGACTGGCCGACCACTGCCCAACGGCAAGAGCTGGTGCGCCTCTTGGCCCTGCGCCAGCTCGATCTCTCGCAGCGGGCCGTCACCCGTATCGCCGGCCGGGCACTCCAGCTCCGCCGGGAGTACCAGCAGCGCTATGACTGCCTCAAACGCCGTGTCCTGGCAGCAGCGTTGGCCCTGCTGGCGGCCCTGGTACTGCTGAACGTCCTGCTGCTGGCGGCCTGCTGAGCGGAGCCGCGACCCGGCAGGGAGCGCGTGGCCGGGAATCGGTCTCGGCCGACCCCGCGGGAGACCGGCCCAGCGGGGCGGCCCGGCGGTCGGCGTCAGCCCTCGGCACCGGTCGCGCCGGGCCGGGTGCCTCCCCGGGCGGGCCCCGGGGCCCCGGACAGTACGGATTCTCCAGGCGCATGCCGAGGAACAAGGGCTCGCCGAGCGTGCGCGAGCGGACAAATCTCCTTGCCGGAACGGCAAAGCGCGGGGCGGCGCCGGGGTACAGGTGCGTACCCCGAGCCGCCCCGTCCCGCCCCGCTTCGGGAGGCAGCGTCACCCGTACGGCCATAGCGTGAAGAGAGGGTCCGAAGACTTCCCCTCGATGGAGCGAAGAGGTGAGGCGCGATGACCGAGTCCGCAGAGCGCGGGGCGCGGAACACCGGGAACCTGGGGCGGACGACCATCGCCGACGGTGTGGTCGCCAAAATTGCCTATCTGGCAGCCGCTGAATCGATCGGGGTTCATGCCCTCGGCAGCGGATTTTCGAGATCGGTGGGAGCCCTGCGCAAACGCGTACCCGGCGGAGGCACGACCACCGTGCACGGCGTCAAGGTCGAAGTCGGCGAGAAGCAGGCTGCGGTCGACCTGGACATCGTCGTCGATTACGGCGAGGTCATCCCCCAGGTGGGCAGAGCTGTGCGTCAGAACGTGATCTCCGCGGTCGAGGGGATGACCGGCCTCCAGGTCGTGGAGGTCAATATCGGGGTGAGCGATGTGTGGCTCCCCGAAGAGGAGGAAGAGGAACGGGTGCAGTAGGGGAGAGGCCGTGCAGTAGAGGAGAGGCCTTTGAGGGGCCTGTGAAAGCCCCCTACGTGAAAGCCCCCTACGTGAAAGCCAAGCCCCCTTACGGGAAGGCCCCCTTACGTCGTGGCGGACTTGCCTCCGGGCAGGCGCGGCAGTTCGGGGGCTTCCGTGTCCAGCGGCACGGACCAGGAACTGAGCAGCCCCAGCTCAACGCCATGGCGCGGCAGCACGGCTTCCAGGAACCAGTCGGCGGCCACCCTGACCCGGTTGCCCGGCATCGCCATCAGGTGATAGCCGCGGGTGACGGCTGCGGCGAGGGGGCCGGAGATCGGGAGATGCAGGGGGTTCGCCGCTGCCTGCGCACCGCCCAGGTCGACCATGAACCCCAGGTCACGGTGCTCGTAAGCGCGCCGTGAACCCTGGCCGCAGGACGCCGCGACATTGTGCGCAGCGACCTTGCCCTGCCGCTGGGCGTGCTGGGCGGTCATCGGCGTCACCTCGCCGGGGCGCGTCAGGTCAGGGACGGCCGCCGCGTCACCGCAGGCGAACACCTCCGGCCGGCCGGGCACGCCCAGGAACTTGTCCACGCACAGGCGCCCCTTGTCGGTGGGCAGCCCCAACGAGTCGACCAGCGGGTCGGGCCGTACGCCCACACACCAGATCAGGGAACGGCTGTGGATGAACTCGCCGTCGTCGAGCAGCACCCCGTCGGCGGTGGCTTCCTTGACGGAGGTGCGGGTGCGGACATCGACGCCACGGGAGCGCAGGACCCGGTCGGCGGTGTGCGACAGCCGTGCGTCGAGCCCGGGCAGCAGCCGGTCGGCGACGTCCAGCAGCAGCCAGCGGGGGCGTGGACCGTCCTTCAGCCCCGTGTTCTGCCGGGCCAGCGCATCGCTGAACAGCACTCCATGGGCGGCGACTTCGGTTCCGGTGTATCCGGCACCCACCACCACGAAGGTGGTCCTGGCGGATCGTTCGGCCGGGTCCTCGGCCGCACCGGCCAGTTCGATCTGGCGGGTGACGTGGTCGCGCAGGTACAGCGCTTCGGGCATCCCGCGGAAACCGTGGGCATGCTCGGCGACGCCGGGGACGGGAAGCAGCTTGTTGACGCTGCCGACCGTCAGGACCAGCCGGTCGTAGGACAGCGCGCCCTTCTCGCCCTCGGGGTCGGTGTAGTGGACCTGACGGGCATCGAGGTCCACGTCGTGGGCCTGCCCGAGGACGAGCCGGGTGCCCGGCAGGTTCCCGGTGAGCGATACCGCGACCCGGCGGGGTTCGAGGATTCCGGCCGCCACTTCCGGCAGCAGCGGCACATACAGAAAGTAGTCATGGGGGTTGAGGAGCACGATCTCGGCGGCTCCCCTGGCAAGCCGGGAGAGCGTACGGGCGCATGCGAACCCGGCGAAACCGGCTCCGACGATCACGATCCGAGGACGACGTCGCTGCACGTGGACTCCTGCGGTCGAGGGGTGTTCCGGCGCCGGGCCGGGCGCGGCGGTCGCGGTCCGGTGCGAGCGGACGGCCGGCGCAGGTACACCGAGCGTGTGGTGCCCTGTCGGTTAACCGGTGAGCGGCCGGATACACATGGTGGTGTCGTGGTGCTCCGATGTCCGGCCGGAGCGGGATCCCCGCGGGCAACCCGAGAGGAGTTCCCGCGGCAACCCGAAGGCGACCCCTGCGGGCAATCAGCCGCTCTCCCGTTCCCCGTCCCCCGCATTGTCCCGCGCGATATGCACCGCCGCCTCCTCCGCCGAGGCGGCGCCGCCGTCGATCCCGACGTCCCGGGCGGCGATGTCATTGCTTCCCCCGCGCCAGAACCCCTCGTCGGAGCCCACGAGCCGGCCGGCCCGCTCCTCGCCGCATTCGAGGTCCGTCGGTTCCCCCACCCCGTCCGGCAGGTCGCCGATGCCGTCGCCGTCGGGCGCGCAGACGTCCGGTACCTCCACCGCCAGCCGGTGGTCGAGCGTGTCGCGGTCGTGCAGCTCCCGCGCGGTGGTCCCCTCGTGGTTCACCACGAAGGGACGCTCCGGAGGCGAATAGCCCGTGTCCAGCGTCTCGTCGAGATCCGGCTCGTCCAGGGCGTCCTCCATGTCGAGGTCGTTGGGGTTGTCCTGGGGATCGGATCTGGGCGGCTGATAGACCTCGTCGCCCATTGCGTCGTCGGACATAACCGCCCTCCTTCTCCGCCTTCGCCGGCCCGGCCGCGGGGTGCGGCAGGTGCGTGTACAACCGATTGTCCGCCTCCTGGCGTCTCACGGCAGCGCCAGGAGGCGCCCCGCCGCTTCAGGCGCGTCGGTGTTCGGTCGCGATGCCGACGGCCTCGGCGATGCTCTGCACATTGCCGAACCGCTCGTGTGCGGGCAGCCGCTCGGCCATCGCGACCAGCCGGTCCGGAGCGTTGTTCCGCCGCAGGGTTTCGATGATCGCGTACTTGTCGGCCGGATACAGGCTCCGCCCCAGGTGCTGGGCGAGTTCGGAACGCAGCCCGACATCCCGCTCGCTCATCCCGCTCGGCGTGCCGCCCCTGAAGTCGCTCTCGGGGGACCACGCCGCCACCGGCTGGTCCTCTCCGGCCGGCTGGAGTTCGTGCTCCTCATCGGTCCGCAGGGAGCGCTCCGCCGTCAATTGCCCCCGTAGTTGCTTCTTCATCACGTCATCCCGGGCGGGGCCGGTCTTGTCCGTGCCGTGTTCCATGACCATGGGGTGCCTCCGGCTCTACGAGTCGTACAGACCCGACGCGTTACTCCCAGTTTCCCTGGTCCCCCAGCCCTAACAACCCGACGGCTCCCTGTACAACCCGGCGGTGCCTTATTCCCCTGTGCACACGGAAATCATCCGGGCGTGCGCGGAACGTGACGGCAGATGCATATGCCCGCCATGCATACGGCTTTCGGGAACGGGAATTCGTAAGGCACCCAGCTCCATAACGGCAGTTCCCTAACGGCATACCGATGACATCGGCCGCACACCGATGACAGCCCACCTCCACGGGAGAATCCGCGGAAACCGAGGAAGCCAAGGAGGCAGCGCCATGCGACTCTCGCTCCTGAAACCGGTCATCAACCGGCCAGGCCCCTGGGCATCCGTCTATGCCACCGTCCCGCTCAGCGCCGAGGACGCCGCAAAACAGCAGGAGTTGCCGGCGAGTGCCACCACGGCGCAGCTGTTCGCGCTCGGCGCGGACGAGGCCACCTGCGGTGCCGTGCACGAGGCCCTGCTCACGCCGCGGGAGGGCGTTCGCGGGGCACATGCCGGACGGGTGTTGTTCGCCGCCCACGGTGAGATCGTGCTCGACACCCCGCTCCCGGGGGCCCCGGCCACCCCCTTCGCCGCCTGGGGCCCGGTGCCCAGGGTTACCCCCTTGCTGGCGGCCATCGGGGACGACCCCATCTGCCTCGTGGTCCGTCTCGACCGGGCCGGGGCGGACTTCGCCCTCGTCGGCGAACGGGGCGCCGGGCCCACCGGCCGGCACAGCCGCGCCGCATCACCTCTGCCCCGCACCGCCTCGGGCGACCCGTCCGAACGCCACGTCCGGACCAAGACGGAGAACACCTGGGAACACAACGCCGGCGAGATCGCCGACGCGGTGCGCGAGGCCTTCGAGGAGAGCGGTGCCGAGGCCGTCGTCCTGGTCGGGGAGGCGCGCGAACGCCATCTGGTGCACGAGAAGCTGCCCGAACCGCTGCGTGCCCTCACCTACGAGAGCTCCCACGGCGGGCGTGCGCCCGGTGCCGAGAGCGCCCTGGTGGACCGGGACATCGCCCAGGTCAGAGCGGACTGCGAGCGCGAACATATCGCGCAGGTGGCGGACCGCTTCCGCACCGGCGCCGGGCCGGGGAACGAGAGCGCCCCGCACGCCGCGGCCGGTATCCCCGCCCTGATCGAGGCGGCGCGGGAACACCGGATCGACACCCTGCTGGTCAGCCCGCACGGCTCGGACATCGCCCGGCAGGTCTGGGTGGGCTCCGACGCCGACCAACTCGCCGTACGCGGAACGGAGTTGTCGTACCTGGGAGAGGAACATCCCGCGGTCGCACGGGCGGATGACGCGCTGGTGCGGTCGGCGGCCGCGACAGGGGCGGATGTCGTGGTGGTCCGGGACCCCGACCGTGCACCGACCGGCGGGCTCGGCGCCATCCTGCGGGGGACGGTGGAAACGGGGCCGCAGTGATCCGGCTGCCGGGTGCCTCCTCTCGGCGCGCCGTACCGGAGACGCCGCATCACCTCTCCCGTGCGCCGTACCGGAGACGCCGCATTACTTCTCCCGTGCGCCGTACCGGAGACACCGGTACTACCTCTCCCGTGCGCCGTACCCGGGACGCCGGCACCACACCGCCCGCCGACCGGAGTCCGGTCGGCGGGCGGCGGGGCAAGAGCAGGCGGGTGCCTCAGTCCTGGGCTTCGGCGGCCACCGGCTTCGGGATCAGGAAGGACGTCGCAATGGCCGCGGCGAGGATGGCCACGCCCGCGATCATGCCCGCGGTGTAGCCACCGGGTGACGACGGGTCCGCCGGGGTGGCGGCGGTCTTGACCGCGTAGAGGAGCGCAAAGCTGAGCCCCGCGCCGAGATTGAACGCGCCCGCGTTGAGGCCCGGCAGGAAGCCCGGGTTCTCGGCGGGGGAGAGGACGATGCCCAGCCCGTTGAGGACGATGTTCGCCACACCCGCGTAGGCGATGCCCACCAGGACGGACGTCACCAGCAGCAGGACCTGCGAATGACTGTGCATGGTGAGCAGCATCAGCACCACCGTCGCCACCGACCCGGCCAGGCCGCACCGCAGGATGCGGCCGTAGCCGAACGTGGCCGCGAGGCGGCCGGCCAGCGGCCCCATGGCCAGTCCGGCGAGCGCGTACGGCGACAGCGTCCACCACGCGGAGGCCTCGGCGCTCATCCCGAGACCGGCCTGGGCGTCCTGGGCGAACGCCGGGATCAGCCCGTTCATGACGGCGAACACACCGGTCATGGTGAGCACCGTGGTCAGCAGGGTCGCCCAGGTCGCGCGCTGCTTGAGGTGCCGGGTCGCGACCAGCGGGTGGCCGGTGCGGTTCTCGGTCCGCCAGAACAGCGCGAAGGCGGCCGCGGACAAGACGAGGAGGACGGCGATCAGCGGCCAGTCGGCGGCCGCCAGCTTGCCCGCCTCGTTGAGCGCGATCAGCAGCGAGCCCACGGAGACGACGAGCAGCGCGACCCCGGGCCAGTCCATACGGGTCGCCGCCGGCGACTTCGACTCGGGCGTCAGGGTGGCGACCAGCACGGTGGCCAGGGCCGCAACGGCCGCCATCGCCCAGAAGACCGACCCGAAACCGTGCCGGTCGGCGAGGTAGCCGCCCGCGAGGGAGTCGACACCGGCGATCCCGCCGTTGACGGCGGTGATCACGCCGAGCAGGGTGCCGTACCGCTTCGGCTCCTTCACCTCGACCCGCAGCATGATCAGACACAACGGGACGACCGGACCGCTGACACCCTGGATGACCCGGCCGGCGAACAGCATCGGCACGCTGGTGGCCAGCGCGGCGACCACACATCCGACGACCATCAGGCCGAGCATGCCGGCCAGTACCCGGCGGCGGCCGATGACATCGCCCAGCCGCGGGAGGAACAGGGAGAACAGCGCCGCCGAGGTGAAGAACGCGGTCTGGGTGAGGCCGATCTCGGCGGAACTGGCGCCGAGGGAGTCCTCGATGTTCTTCAGCGCGGGGCTGAGCATGCTGGCGTTGAGCTGGAAGGCGAAGCACGCCGCGAGGAGCGCCGCGACCAGGACGCCTATCCGGACGCCGGACCCGCCGCCGTCCGTCGCCTCGGCGGGACGCGGGGTGGTGGAAACGTTCATGCCTCGACGTCACCGATCCGCTCGAGCGCGTCCACGACGAGGTTCCAGAACCGCTCGTGGTCGAGCTTGACCGCCACCTGGGTGGTGCAGTCCTCGGGGGCGGGCGCGCGGAAGTCCGTCACGGTCATCCCGACCGTCAGCGCACCGCGCAGCTCGATGTCCACCGGGGCCTTGCGTACGGTCATGACCTCCGGGTCGATGACGTAGGCGACCGCGCACGGGTCGTGCACCGGCGGGTGGTCGAAGCCCTGGTTCTCGCGGTAGGCCTCGCGGAAGAAGTCCAGCAGCTCCAGGACGAAGCGGGCAGGCGCCGTGCCGACGGCGGCGATCTTCTCCTCGACGGCCGGGGTGGCCAGCGCCTGGTGCGTCAGATCCAGGCCGACCATGGTCACCGGCCAGCGCTCGTTGAAGACGATGTGCGCGGCCTCGGGGTCGATGATGATGTTGAACTCGGCGACCGCGCTCCAGTTGCCCTCGTGGTAGCCGCCGCCCATCAGGACGACCTCGCGGACCCGCTCGGCGATCCGCGGCTCCTTGCGTACGGCCAGGGCGATGTTCGTCAGGCCCGCGGTCGGGACGATGGTGATCTCGCCGGGCTCGTGGGACATCACCGTGTCGATGATCAGGTCCACCGCATGCCGGCGGTCCAGCTCGAAGGCCGGCTCGGGCAGGTCCGGGCCGTCGAGACCGGTCTCGCCGTGGATGTCCGGCGCCGTCTCGATGGCCCGCACCAGCGGACGCGGGCAGCCGGCGGCAAAGGGCACGCCCGTGATCCCGGCGATGCGCGCCACGGACAGGGCGTTGCGGGTCACCTTCTCCAGCGTCTGGTTCCCGACCACGGTCGTCACGGCGACCAGCTCGACGTCGGGATTGCCATGTGCCAGGAGCATGGCGATCGCATCGTCATGCCCCGGGTCGCAGTCGAGGATGATCTTTCTGGCCAACGGAGGAGCCCCTTTGCTCTGCTGCTCGGAAAAGCGGTGATGAAGGTGTGGTGTGTGCGGGCCGGTATGGGGTCCGGCGCACAGCGCGCCCGGCGGTCACCCATGGTGAGCCCGGGCGTGGAGTCAGCCGGCGAGCGAGCAGCATGGAAAACGTTCTCCGGAAACTTGACCCATGGGCCCGCGGGTTGTCAATGGTTCAATCTCTGGCCATCCGGACGTTATCGGGACGAAGAGCTGGGGTGACGGCCGGGGGGGCCGCCTTCGACGGGACAACGTTTGCCGGGTGAACAAGGGGGCGTATGCTCCCTCCGGTTCGGGCGGGCCGAACGAAGGGAGCCGGGAGACGGTGGCCGAAGTCACGTTGAGGGATGTCGCGCTGGCGTCGGGCTGCTCCATTGCCACGGTCTCCCGTGTCCTGGCCGGCACCCGACCGGTCGGCGCCGAGACCGCACGCACCGTACGCGCGGCGGCGGAGCGCCTGGGCTACCGGCCCAATCAGGTGGCCCGGGCCCTGCGCAGCCGTTCCACCGGCACCGTCGGGCTGGTGCTGCCGCAGATCACCAACCCGTTCTTCCCCTCCCTCGTCCGGGAGCTGGAGCACGCCCTGCACGCCGAGGGGCGGGCCGTCCTCCTCGCCGACTGCGACGACGACCCGGTGACCGAGGCGGCCCGGATCCACGCCTTCCTGGGGCGGCAGGTCGACGCCTTGCTGCTGATACCCGTCGACGAGCGGCGCAGCCGGGAAGCGGTGGCCGGTGCGGCCGCCCGGGTGCCGCTGGTGCTGCTCGACCGCGGCTGCGGACCCGGTGTCGCCGACTCCGTCGCCGTCGACAACGCGGCCGGTATGGCGCTGGTGCTCGATCACCTGGCTGCCACCGGCCGCCGCCGCCCGTGCTTCGTCGGCGCGGCCGGGACCGCTTCGGCGGCGGTGGAACGGCGCGCGGCCTACGAGACCGGGGCCGCGGCGCTGGACCCCACGGCCACTGGGCGCATCGAACTCGGCGACTTCTCGGTGGAGTGGGGGCGGGCGGCCGTCGACCGCGTCTGGCCGTCCCGCCCGGATGCCCTGATCTGCGCCAACGACCTCGTCGCCGCCGGTGCGCTGCAGCGACTGCGACAGCTGGGCGCGGAGGTACCGGGCGAGGTCGCGGTCACCGGCTTCGACGACATCCCGCTGGCGGGCCTCGCCGACCCGGCGCTGACCACCGTCCGCCAGCCGGTCGGCGAACTGGCCGCCGAAGCCGCCCGCCTGCTGAGCCGCGGCCCGGCCGGAGCGGAACCCGGGGCGCGGCGCACGGTCCGGCTGGCACCGGAGCTGGTCGTGCGGGCTTCCAGTGTCTCCGTGGGCGCGCCCGGCGTGTCCGGCTCCACCGGCGCGCCCGGGGTGCCGTGCGCTGAAGTGTCGCGGGCCCGCAGGGGCTGACCAGTCGTCACAGCGGCGGCGACAGTCATGGCGACGTGACGGCGACGGCGGGGACGTCCTGCCGGCCGCAGCTGAGGGCGCGCCCTTCAGCTGATGACAGTTAGCTGATGGGGCGTCATGTCGTCGGCACCGGCCGTATTTCCCTTGAGGGAGAGAAGACGCCCCCTTCCCTCGTCCCTCCCCGTCCTTCCCCCGGGCCCCTCCCCATTCCTCCTCGCCCCCTCGTCCCGCCGGCCCCGCCACCTCGTCACCCTGCGGCCGGTCACCTCCAGGACGGCAGACCGCAGGGCGACGAGGGCAGCGACGCACCCGTTACGATCGGCCCATTCGAGGCCGTCGTTCGTGGCCGCTGCCGGGAGGAAGAGATGGGCCTGTTCCGCCGAGGACCGAAGCGGGATCCCCGCGACCTGGCACGCGACGGGGAGTTCGGCTTCTTCTCCGAGCGCGAAGGCGGCGTCTTCAGATCGCAGGTCCGGCAGGCCTTCGCGGAACAGGGGCTCGAAGTCACCGCGTATGCGGGCGTGGTCACCGACTCCGCGGGCCGGCAGTTCGGCCTCGGCAACCTCGCCGCGGTGTGCCACCGCGACCGGCGCGGTGAGCGCAGCTGGCCCGCGCTGATCCGGGATCACGTCGGCAAGGTGCTCCGTACGATGGACGGCCCGCAGCCGCTGGAGATCCTGAGCGCCGACGAGATCCGGGCCTGCCTCTACCCCCGCGTGGTCGCCCAGGAGACGCTGCCCGCCTCCGACTCCTTCCGCTACGGCCGCGCACCGGCGCCGGGGCTGCGGGAAGTGCTCGCCCTCGATCTGCCCGAGGCGGTGCAGATGCTGAGCGAGGACTCGCTGACCGACCTCGGGGACGTGGCGGAGCTGCGGATCCGGGCGATGAACAATCTGCGCGCCCTGCCGGTCGAGGGGCATGAGACCGTGCGGCGCGGCGACGGTTCGGCGTTCGAGGTGCTGCTCGGCGACTCCTTCTTCACCGCGAGCCGGGTGCTGGTGCTGGACGAACTGGTGCAGCGGCTGATGGGCATCGATCTCACCCCGGACGGTGCGCTGGTCGCCCTGCCCTTCCGCCACCAGCTGGCCTTCCACCGTATTCACGATGCCCAGGTCGTCCCGGCGTTGCAGGCCATGGCGCAGTTCGCGGCGGCCGGCCACGAGGACGCGGCGGGCGCCATCAGCCCCAGGGTCTTCTGGTGGCGCCGGGGCGTGATGACTCCGCTGAGCGAGCCGTCCGGCGGCGGGCTGCGGGTGGTGGCGGACGGGGACTTCCAGTCGATGCTGGAGCGGTTGGTGCAGGACGACGCCTGAACGCCGACCAGGGGTGGGGCCGGGGCGGGGCATGGTCGTGCACACCGCGCACAAGATTTTCTTGCGGAATTTTCACCGTGAGGGAACCCGAGGCGCCATCCACCCGTTTTAAAGAGTGAGGCCCCACGCTCTCCCCCGTGCGTGGGGCCTCACTGTGTCTCCGGATCGGCGTGTTCTCCGGCCCGCCCCGGTCCCTCCCCAGAGGGGCCTCCTCGGGCGCCGCGCGGCCCTCAGTCGCCGAGAGCCGCGCGTTCCTCGTCGGTGAACAGCCGCGAGCGGATCAGGAAACGGACGCCCTCCGGCGCCTCCAGGGAGAAGCCACTGCCCCGCCCGGGTACGACGTCCACCGTCAGATGGGTGTGCCGCCAGCGCTCGAACTGGTCCCCGGACATCCAGAACCCCACCGGCTCCGGCACGCCCTCCACGGTCAGCCGGGCCAGCAGCACATCCGACGATCCCGTACGGAACTCCCCGGCCGGGTAGCACATGGGGGCACTGCCGTCACAGCAGCCGCCGGACTGGTGGAACATCAGCGGGCCGTGCCGGTCGCACAGCAGACGCAGCAGTTCGGTCGCCGCCGCGCTGAGCGCGATCCGGGAAGTTTCCTCCGCAGCGGTGCCCCCGGCGGCCGCCAACGGCTCCTCGCCGCCGCTCATCAAAAACGCCCCGGCTCTGTCGTGGAGCCGTTGACCTGCGGATTGTCGGTCTCTTGTCGGTACACGTGCCGTTCCTCTCCTGACCGGCCACAACGGACAGCGCTCCCGGGACGGCGGCGAGCCGGCCCGGCCCGGGCCGGATCATGGTCACCGAGCCGCCACGGAGGCAGTGCCCCAGTTAACTCCCTGCAACGTTGCGAGGTGGTTGCACACGACGGCGGGCCGCGGATCCGTCGGGGAACGCCGGCCTCCCAAGCCCACCGCGGCCGTGCGGCAGGGCGGCGGTACGGATCCGAGTGCCCAGCTCAGGCAACCGCGGTGGGCATCGCAACGTCTCGAACAGCAGATGCGCACGACGAGAGTTGAGCAAGTGGTGACGTTCGGACATTCCCGCGATGCATGCGGTGACGACTGGCCGTTGGTGGGGCGCGAACGCGAGCTCGCCGCCCTCGACGCCGTGGCCGCCGAGGTCCTGTCCGGCCGGTCCCGCGTCGTACAGCTCGAAGGGGCGGCCGGGGTCGGCAAGTCCGTCCTGCTGAGCACCTGGTGGGAGCGGAACAAGCAGTTCCGGGTGCTGCGGGCCCGCTGCCACCCCCTGGAGCGCGAATTCGCCTTCGGCGCGGTGCGACAGCTGTTCAGGCCCCTGCTGGCCGCGGTGTCCGAGACCGACCGCGCCCGTCTGCTGGAAGGCGCCGCGGCGGCCACGCTCCGGGCGCTGGACGACGCCGCCGCCACGGAACCGCTGCCGGAGGCGGCCGATGTGACGGCGTCGACGCTGCGGGGACTCGACGCCCTCGTCTCCCGGCTCTCCCGCCGGCAACCCCTGCTCCTGGCGGTCGACGCCCTGCAGTGGATCGACCAGCCGTCACTGCGGTGGCTCGTGCACTTCGCCGGACGGGCGGACAGCCACCCCGTTCTGATCGCGGTGACCACGCGGAGCGCCGAGGTCAGACGGCTCGATCCGCTGCTCGCCGAGCTCGTCCGTCCCGCGAACTGCCACACCCTCGTGGTGGAGCCCCTGGACATCGCCGGTGTGGGACAGCTGGTGCGGACGCTCTGGGGCGCGGAGGAACCCGATGACGCCTTCTGCGCCGCCGCTCACGCCGCCACGGGCGGGCACCCGCTGTTCGTCCGCGCCCTGCTCCACCAGGCCCGGCGCAGCGGGGTACGGCCGACCGCGCCCTTCCAGGACCGGATCCCCACGGTCATGCTGTCGACGCTCGCGGGGGAGATCTCGCACCGGCTCTGCCAGGCGTCCGGCGAGGTCGTGGAGCTGGCGCGGGCACTGGCCTTCCTGGGCGACCGCAAGCCTCCGGAGCTGCTGGCCGCGTACTGCGGAACGGGCCGGGCGGTGGTGCTCTCCGCCGCACAGGACCTGCGGTCGCTGGGGCTGCTGCGCGCGGACGGCGACCTCCGTTTCACCCATCTGGTCGTCCGCGACACGGTGCTCGGGATGCTGTCGCCCGAGGAACTCGGTGCCGGTCATGCGCGTGCGGCCCAGGTGTCCTGCCTCAGCGGGCGTCCCGACGAGGAAGTCGCGGCCCATCTGCTCGCGGCCGGTCCCGTACACGGCTCCTGGGTCCTGCCGGTGCTGCGCAGAGCGGCCGGTCAGGCCTTACACCGCGGCGCACCCGAAACGGCCGTGACCTATCTGCGCTCCGCCCTGCACCAGCCGCTGGACGACGCCGAGCGCGCCCGCGTGCTCCTGGAACTGGGCACCGCAGCCAGCCATTACGATGCCGCGCTGGCCATCTCCTGTGTCACCGGCGCGCTCGAAGAGCTGACCGACGAAACGGCCCGCAGTGATGCCCTGGGCGTGCTCGCCTACTCGCTGCTCCTCTCCCGCGGCTCCCGTACGGACCTGTCGAATGTGGACCGGAAGATCGCGGTGCTGTGCGACCGGCGCACCGCGGACTCCGGGGCCGCCGACCGTGAACTGGCGCTGCGGATGGGGGCGCTGCGCGCCTGGATGGAGTTCGAGCGGCCCTCCGCCACGAGCCCGGCCCCCGCGCCGTCCCCCGGCACGGACGACGACCTGGCCGACCGCACCGCGGGAGAACGCCAGCTGCTCGCGATCCGCGCCTTCCGAGCCCTGCGCGCCGGCCTGCCCGCCCCGTACATCGCCGGTCTCATCGAGCGCGCTTCCGTCAATCTGCCGGCGTTCTCCCATGATCTGTTCCCGCTGCACTACTTCGTCGCCCAGACACTGCTGTACCTCGACGAGCTCGACACGGCCGACCAGCTCAACCGTCATCTGACCCGGGAGATCTCGGGCCGGGGCATGGAACTGCTCGTCTCCTCCCTGATGCTCTACCAGGCAGGACTGGCGCTGCGCCGAGGCCACATCACCGAAGCGCTCACCACCGCACAGGGCGCCGTTGACCAGGCGTCCTCCACCGGGCGGCTCCCGTACGCACTGACCTTGGACACCCTCAGGATCGACGCCCTCCTCGCACAGGGCCGGACCGAGGCGGCCGACCGGATCGCGGGCACCCATGCCGTGGCCGGGCAGGCGGAAGTGGCGTGGGAGCGGCCCCGCTTCCTCATGAGTCTGGCAGCGCTGCGGATCGCTCAGGGCAATCCGCGGGCCGGGCTCTCGCTGCTCCGCGAGTGCGGCCACCACTGCGAGGCCGCGGGGACCATCAGCCCCGCGATGGCTCCCTGGCGCTCCCGTTCGGTGGCCGCCCATCTCGCCCTGGGGGACACCGCGTCGGCCCGTACGCTGGCCGAGCAGGAGCTCGACCTCGCCCGGCGCTGCCGGATCCCGCGGACCCTCGGGGTGGCGCTGCGGGCGACGGGGCTCGCCACGAGCGGTCCTCGGGGGCTGGACCTGCTGGCCGAGGCCGTCGACGTACTCGGCCCCACCCCCGCCCGCCTCGAACTCGCCCGCGCTTTGCACGACTTCGGGACCGCCCTGCTGCACCGGGACGACAAGCGGGGCGCCAGGAGCGCCTTGCACCGCGGGCTGGACCTGGCCGTGGGGTGCGGTGCCACGGTGCTCACCGCGCGTCTGCAGGAGCGGCTGCACCTCGCCGGCGGGCGGGCCGGCAGAGCCGCCGGGGGCGCGGGGGCCGGGGCGCTGACCGCGGGGGAGGAACGCGTCGGGACCCTGGCGGCGCAGGGATACAGCAACAAACAGATCGCCGAACTGCTCGTCGTGTCGCTGCGGACCGTGGAGACCCATCTGACCGGCGCCTACCGCAAGCTCGGCATCGCGGGGCGCCCGCATCTGGCGGCGGCCATGGCGGCTGCGGACCGGTCCCGCCGGGGGAGCGGCACGGCGGACTCCTGAGGCGCGGTCCCGGGACCCGTGTGCCCGGCCGGACCGGAAAGGCCCCTCACCTTCTGGCGAGGGGTCTTTCGGCATTGCGGGGCAGCCGCCGGCCCTGTGGTCGGCAGCCGCAAAGAGCTGTGGTTCTCGTGGTCCGGTGCCGTGGTGTCCCGTTTCCCGGGGCGTTCCTCGTGGTTACCCCGGTCCTTTTCTCCGGGGTACCGCAGTCTTAGCCGGAACCAATTGATTCGGCCCGCTTCTCATGACTTACTCAGATCTCACGACGTCGCAATTCTTCCGATGTCGCAGGAGAGTTCAAGAGGGAGTGGCAACCGTGAGGTTCAACCATCGAGCCGTATTCGGTCTTCTCGCGGCGGGCGCCGCAAGCCTGTCGGCGGTACTCACCGCCCCCGCCGCACAGGCGGATTCGAGTCACTACATTCAGATCACCAATCACGCCGGAATCCTCGCCAACACCTGCTACAAGTGGCGTGATGTCGAGGGCAAGGACTACTGCCACAACGTCCGTCCGGTGAACACGACCTGGCAGGCGTATTTCCCCGACGGTGCGAGTGGCGCGAAGATCGACCTCAGCACCAGCATCGTGGATTACGCCACGAGGGACAGCGCCGCGGTATTCGACACCAGCAAGAATCACTGCTTCGAAATCACGGGTCTCGCCGACCGGCCCAAGCTCACGGAAACCGGCTGCTGAACGCGGCAATCGAGGGAGCGCCGCCGTCGCGCTGTCCCGTGAACCGGCGTCCACTGCACCGGGTCCCCCCCATTCACAGAGCGAGGAAAACGTTGATCTCCACATCCGCATCCCGCATCGGTATCGCCCTCGGTGCCGTCACCGTGGCGCTTGCCCTGACGACGCCCACGGCATCGGCCGCCGATTCCACCGACATCAACGGCCACACGAACACCTGGCTGCAGGAGGGCAGCCCCTCCGTCACCTATGACAACGGATACCAGGTGAACTCCGCCGACGAAGTCAAGCGCGCCATGGACCAGTGCAAGAACAGCGATGTGTCCTGCACGGCGACGGCCGTGGAGTCCAAGAACGTGACGAAGTGGTTCGACGTGGAAAACACCGCCATGGGCGTGGGACCCATTCAGAACTGCAGTGGAGGGCAGGGGGAAATAAACCAGACCCTCAGCGGGAGCAAGACCTTCACCTGGGGCTGGAACGTCGGCGTCAACGTCGATATCACCCTCGTCAAGGACAAGCTGGGTGTGGGGGCCTCCGCGCAGTACAGCGAGACCAACGCCGAGTCGAAGAGCGGTGACGTCCGGATCACCATCAAGCCGGGGCGGAAGGGGATGCTGAAGCTGGGCCATGACATGGAGCAGCGCGTCTCCGATGTGCGGATCCAGGGCGGCGAGTTCGGCGGCGCGAAGATCACGGGTCTGCGCACCGAGGTGCCCCTCAGCGCGGCCGCGCGGGCGGACACCGACGAGGTCGCGTGTGACGGCGGAAAGCTGATGAACGGCAGCTGAAGCAGCCGGTCTCCCCTCGCCAACTCTCTCTGAAGGAGCACTCCGTGCGGAAAATCAAGAAGTCGGCGGCGTATGGTGCCGCCGCCCTGGGACTCGCGCTGGCCGGCGCCGTTATGACGGCACCGTCCGCCGCCGCGGCCGGCTCGGGCAATTACATCGGGTTCACCAACAACGGCTGGTTCCTGGTCGACACCTGCTACCACTGGCAGGGTTCGTCGACCTCGGATTCGTGCGACTATGCGAAGCCCAAGGGCACCGACTGGCGGGCGGAAATCCCCGCTGACGCCCAGGGCGTCCAGCTCGAGGTGAAGGTGGCGGCCCAGATCGGGGGCGGAAATGTGACGCCGCAGATCACGGACCTCAAGCGCGGCCACTGCTACGAGCTGAGCGGCTACACCTTCGACCCGAAGATCACCGAAAAGACCTGTTAGAGCATCTCCGGATCAGCGAAGCGAAAGGCTTACTCCCGTATGCGCAGCAGAAAGCGTTCCCTGACCTACGGTGCCGCGGCACTCGGACTGGCGCTGGCCGGCGCGGTCCTGTCCGCGCCGGCCGCCGCTGCCGCCTCGGACAACTACATCTCGTTCGAGCACAACGCGGGGTCGCTCATCGACACCTGCTACGAGTGGAAGGGCCCGGCGGGCATAGAAAGCAAGAACTACTGCCAGCACGACCGGCCGATCGGGACCAGCTGGAAGGGGTACTTCCCCGCCGAGGCGACCGGCGTCACGGTCACCGTCTACTGGACGGGCGGCTCCAAGCCCCTGTACATCAACGAGGCCGACAAGAACCACTGTTACAAGCTCGAAGGCACTCTGGTGTCCGGGATCCACGTCCTCGACGTCAACTGCTAGCAAGTCCCCGGGGCCCGTCGGCGCACTCCGCCGGCGGGCCCCGCCGCATGCCCGCGTACCGGCTCGCGGGGTGAGCCGTGTCTCACCCGGGCGGTGCCCACTTGTCTATGCAACAAGTTGCATAGAAGGATTCGGGGCATGGCGCTCGACCACGCGATCCTCGTCTCCCTGCTGGAGAAGCCGGGCTCCGGCTATGAGCTGGCCCGGCGGTTCGACCGGTCCATCGGATACTTCTGGACCGCCACCCACCAGCAGATCTACCGCGTGCTCAAGCGCATGGAGAGCGACGGCTGGATCGATGTCCGCGAGGTGCCCCAACAGGCCCGGCCGGACAAGAAGGAGTACTCCGTCGCCGCCCCGGGCCGGGCCGCGCTCTCCGGGTGGCTCCACGAGCCGATCGAACCCGAGAGCGTCCGGCACGACCTCGCCGTGAAGATCCGCGGCGCGGCGTTCGACGATCCGGCCGCGCTGATTCGTGAGGTCGAGCGCCACCACCGGGCGCACTCCGACCGGCTCGCGCACTATCTCGCGGGGGAGCGGCGGGACTTCACCGGTCCCGAGGCCCCCGCGCCGCCCGACGCCGGGCAAGAGCTCCAGCATGTCGTGCTGCGCGGCGGCATCGCCTACGAGCGGATGACCCTCGCCTGGCTCGACGACGTGCTCGCCACCCTCCACCGGCTCGCCGGCCCGCACCGGGACGGCCCCGAGCGATGAACCGGCGCCGGCGCACCACCCGGCGAACCACCCCCGCCGGCCGCCGGCCCGCCGTCCACCGTCCCGCCGACCCCGGCACGCCCCGGAAGCCTCCCGTCACCACCCGCAACCCCCGCATACAGGAAAGGCGACCATCCATGGCCGACCAGCTGCTGTTCAACCCCCGCACCTACGACCCGGCGCACTTCGACCCCGAGACCCGCAGGCTGCTGCGTGCCACCGTCGCCTGGTTCGAGGACCGCGGCAAGCGCAAGCTGATCGAGGACTACCGCTCCCGCGCCTGGCTGGCGGAGTTCCTTGAGTTCTCCGCCAAGGAAGGGCTGTTCGCCACCTTCCTCACCCCGGCCTCCGCCGCCGACGGGCAGCCCGACAAGCGCTGGGACACCGCCCGGATCGCCGCCCTCAACGAGATATTCGGCTTCTACGGACTCGACTACTGGTACGCCTGGCAGGTCACCATCCTCGGGCTCGGTCCGGTCTGGCAGAGCGACAACGCCACCGTCCGGGCCCGCGCCGCCGAACTGCTCGCCCAGGGCGAGGTGTTCGCCTTCGGCCTGTCCGAGAAGGCCCACGGCGCCGACATCTACTCCACCGACATGCTCCTGGAGCCCGACGGCGACGGCGGCTTCCGTGCCACCGGCTCCAAGTACTACATCGGCAACGGCAATGCCGCCGGACTCGTCTCCGTCTTCGGCCGCCGCACCGACATCGAGGGCCCGGACGGTTACGTCTTCTTCGCCGCCGACAGCCGCCACCCCGCGTACCACCTCGTGAAGAACGTCGTCGACTCCTCCAAGTACGTCAGCGAGTTCCGCCTCGACGACTACCCGGTCGGCGCGGACGACATCCTGCACACCGGACGGGCCGCCTTCGACGCCGCCCTCAACACCGTCAACGTCGGCAAGTTCAACCTCTGCACCGGCGCGATCGGCATCTGCGAGCACGCGATGTACGAGGCGGTCACCCATGCACAGAACCGCATCCTCTACGGCCGTCCCGTCACCGCCTTCCCGCACGTGCGCCGCGAGCTGACCGACGCCTATGTCCGTCTCGTCGGAATGAAGCTCTTCAGCGACCGCGCCGTCGACTACTTCCGCTCCGCCGGGCCCGACGACCGCCGCTACCTTCTCTTCAACCCGATGACGAAGATGAAGGTGACCACCGAGGGCGAGAAGGTCATCGACCTCATGTGGGACGTCATCGCGGCCAAGGGCTTCGAGAAGGACACCTACTTCTCCCAGGCCGCCACCGAGATCCGCGGCCTGCCGAAGCTGGAGGGCACGGTCCACGTCAACCTCGCCCTGATCCTCAAGTTCATGGGCAACCACCTGCTGAACCCGGCCGAGTACGAGGCGGTGCCCACCCGCCTCGACGCGGCCGACGACGCGTTCCTCTTCCGGCAGGGACCGGCCCGCGGCCTGGGCTCCGTCCGCTTCCACGACTGGCGCGCCGCCTTCGACGCCTACGCCGAGGTGTCCAACGTCGCCCGCTTCCGGGAGCAGGCGGACGCCCTGTGCGAGTTCGTCACCACCGCCGCTCCCGGCGAGGACCAGAGCCGCGACCTCGACCTCCTGCTCGCCGTCGGCCAGCTGTTCGCGCTGGTCGTGCACGGCCAGCTGATCCTGGAGCAGGCGCGCCTGACCGGCCTCGACGCCGATGTCCTCGACGAGCTGTTCGCCGTCCTCGTCCGTGACTTCTCCGCGCACGCCGTCGAACTGCACGGCAAGGATTCGGCCACCGCGGCGCAGCAGGAGTGGGCGCTGGGCGCGGTCCGGCGTCCGGTCGTCGACGAGGCCCGCTCGGCGCGCGTCTGGGAGCGTGTCGAGGCACTGGCCGGGGCGTACGAGATGGCGCCGTAACCCACCGTCCGCCTGCGGACCAGCGGGTTCGGCCGATGCCCCCGGGTGTCGGCCGAGCCCGTCGCTGCTGCCACCCGGGCAGCGAAGCCGGTATCCCGTAGGCTCGATGGATGGCGAAATACTTCGATGTGCACCCCGACAACCCCCAGCGGCGCACTATCAGCACCGTGGCCGAGAGCATCCGCTCCGGTGCGCTCATCGCGTACCCGACGGACTCCTGTTTCGCACTGGGATGCCAGCTGGGCAGCCGCGACGGCATCGACCGGATCCGGTCGATCCGCAACCTCGACGACCGTCACCACTTCACCCTGGTGTGCCAGAACTTTGCGCAGCTGGGCCAGTTCGTCCATGTCGACAACGATGTGTTCCGCGCGGTCAAGGCGGCGACGCCCGGCAGCTACACCTTCATCCTGCCCGCGACGAAGGAGGTGCCGCGCCAGCTGATGCACCCCAAGAAGAAGACCGTCGGAGTCCGGATCCCGGACCACGTCGTCACCCAGGCATTGCTCGCGGAGCTGGGTGAACCGCTGCTCTCCAGCACCCTGCTGCTGCCCGACGAGGAAGAGCCGATGACACAAGGCTGGGAGATCAAGGAACGGCTCGACCACGTGGTGGACGCAGTGATCGACTCGGGCGACTGCGGCACCGAGCCGACCACCGTCATCGACTTCTCCGGCGACGGCCTGGAGATCGTCCGCCGGGGAGCCGGCGACCCCGCGCGCTTCGAGTAACGGCCCGGTGAGTTCATGGCCGACGGCGCCGGCCGGGCGCGCGTACACCCCATCGTCCGGCGCCGCTCGACCGGGACGGGGGCCGGGACCGCGAGGACGGGCCCTGCGTATGGGAGGCGCGCCGCCCCGTATGTCAGGTGGTCTTGATCTGGCCGCCGTCGATGACGAATTCGGCACCGGTGATGTTGCCGGCCCGCGGGGAGGCCAGGAAGACCGCGAGGTCGGCCACCTCCTGGGGTTCGGTGATCCGTCCCGTGGAGATGCCCATCTGCTGGGGAACGACCTGGTCCAGGGCCTCCTGCGCCGTGCCGCCCGCCCCGGCCGCGACGGTGTCGGCGAAGGCGCCGGGGGCAGTCCAGAACGGGGTGCGTACGGGACCGGGGGCGATGGCGTTGACGCGGACACCCCGGGGAGCGAACTCCTCCGACAGTGCTTTGGTGAGGTTGCTCAGGGCGGCCTTGGCCGCTGAATAGTCCACCACCATGGGGAACGGCAGCCGGGCATTGACCGAACTGATGGTGACGATCGCGCCCTCGCCATGGGCCAGCAAGTGCGGCAACGACGCACGGCTGGCGCGCACCGCGCTCAGGAACGTCATGGTGAGGGCATGCAGCCAGGCTGCGTCATCGACGTCGAGGAAGCCGGCGCGTGGAGTGGTGGCACCGACGTTGTTGACCAGCACATCGATCCGGCCGTAGCGGTCCGCTGCCGCCCGGACCAGGGCGTCGGCACCGTCGGCGTCGGCCAGATCGACGGGGTGGAAGGTGACGTCGTACCGCTTGCGCAGAGCCGCCAGCTCGGTGGTCTCGGTGCGGCTGCCCACCACCACGCGCGCGCCCTCACGGCCGAGTGCCTCGGTGACGGCCAGGCCGATGCCCTTGCTGCCTCCGGTGACCACGGCGACCTTGTCCGTCAGCTTCAGCTCCACCGGGCACTCCTCCTCCGTCACGCTTCCCAACCGGGCCCATGCGCCTGAACAGCCGCATGGGGCGAGTATCGGTCCCTCGGCTCGGGGCGGTGTCCTCGCCACGCGGCCTGCGCCGCGGGATTCCCCCGCACCACCGCCCGGCCGTACCCGGGTCCCAAGGCCGCCTTGACCGACGAGCGGATCCTGTCCGGCTGACGGTCGTTCACTTCACACATCCAAGACATGTGCTAAGAAACCCCTGGCATTGCATGGCGTGGGGGCGAAGTGATGACTTCATTCGAAGGTTGGCTTGTGGGGCGTGCGGCTGAGTTGGCGGAGCTGTCCAGGCTGGTGGAGTCCACGCTCGCGGGCGAGGGGCGGGCCGCGTTCGTCGTGGCTGAGGCCGGCCTCGGGAAGACCGCGGTGCTCGATCAGGCCGCGGCGGCTGCGGAGCGCAGGGGGCTGCGGGTGCTGCAGGGGAGTGCCCAGGAGCTGGAACAGGCATGTCCGTTCGCCTTCATTTCCAGCTGCTTGAGGCTGGAGGAGTCCCCCTCGGACGCACGGCGGGCCCGGGTCGCCGAGGTGCTGCGTGGCGATGCCCGCTACGGTCTGCCGGGCGCCAAGGGCGAGACGTCCGGGGCGTATGCCGCGACGATCGAGGCGATCATCGGGCTGGTCGAGGACCTGTGCGCACAGGGCCCGCTGGCGCTGTTCCTCGACGACCTCCAGTGGGCGGACCCGTCAAGCCTGGCAGTGCTGTACAAACTGGTGAGTTCGGTGCATCAATTGCCGCTTCTGGTGGTGGGTGCGCACCGGCCCGTGTCCGGAGCCGGGGAAGTCGACCAGCTGTCACGGAGCCCGATCGCCGGCAATCGCACCCTGCTGGAGCTGGCTCCCCTCGATACGGCGGCCGTGGCGGCCCTGCTGGCGGACCTGTGCGGCCGGCCGGCCGGTCCGCGACTGCGCCGCATGGCCGAGGGAGCCGCCGGCAACCCGCTGTACCTCACCGAGTTGATCGCCGCGCTGAGGCGCGAGCACGCCATCGAGACCGGTGAGGCCACGGCCGAGACCGGTGAGGCCACGGCGGACATCGCCGCCGGCTGCTCACTGCCGTCGCTGACCGCGCTGGTGACGCACCGGCTTCGCCATCTGCGCGATGACGTGCTGCAGGTGCTGCGCGTCGCCTCCGTACTGGGCGCCGGTTGCACCACCGCCGAACTCGCAGCGGTGGTGGACCTTCCACTGCGCGACCTGCTGGCCGTCATGGCCGAGGCCGAGGCCGCCGGGGCGCTGAGGGACACCGGCCAACGCCTGCGCTTCCGGCATGAGCTCATCCGGCATGCCGTGTACGACGCCGTGCCGGGGTCGGTCCGGGACATGCTGCACATGAGAGCAGCGCAGTGCCTGGCCGAGGCCGGGGCGGCTCCCGAACGCGTTGCCGAGCATCTCCTCAACGGGCTGCCGAGCCCGGAGTTCCTGCTCACCTGGCTGGAAGGATCCGCGGCACGGCTCACCACGCGGGCACCGGCCATGGCTCTGCGGCTGCTCACCACGGCGCTGGAACTCGGCGACCCCACGGATGCCGGGTACGCCAACCTCCGTCTGCACCACGCCCTTGCGCAGCTCTCCTGCGGTCTCCTCGCCGAGGCGGAGGAGAGTGCCCGCTGCGCCCTGGCCAAGGCGCCTGACCCCGGGTGGGAATGCCTGATGCGCTGGATCGTCATCCAGGCCGCGTTCGCCCGGGGCCGGCCCGACCTGGCGCTGGCGGAGACGCGGGCCGGATACCGGAGCCCGGGCGTACCGGAGATCGAGGCGGTCCGGCTCCAGGCCTTCGGCGCGGTATGTCTCTTCGCACTGGGGGACCTCACCGAAGCCGGCGCGGTCGCCTCACGTGCCCGGCGCGCCGCCGACAAGGCCGGCGACAGCCACGCCCTGGCCGGCGCCCTGCACATACTGGCGGCCAAGCGATTCCTGGAGACGCCCGACTCCGAAGCGGTGGAACTCGCGCGGCAGGCGTCCCGCCTCATGCCCGACTCGATGCACCCGGCGCAGTGGATGGGGCTGCAACTCGCCCTGGTGAACTACTACGTCGATCTCGATCTCGGGGACGACGCCCAGCGGACCCTCGCCGCCATACGCATCCCGGCGGAGCACACCGCAGGGATGTTCCTGCCCTGGTACCACCTGTCCTGCGCGCTCCTCGCGTTTCACACGGGGCGCTGGGACGACGCGCTGGCGGAGATCACCTCAGGTCTTGACTGCGGAGGCCAGGACGCACTGAGCCGGGCGCTGCGGGCGGTGGCGGCGCTGATCGCCGTGCACCGGGGCAGGCGCCCCCTCGCCGAAGCGCATCTGGCCGCTCTGCTGCCCGAGACCGAGAACTCGACGGTCGCAGCCTTCTACGAGTACCTGCCGTTGTGCGCCGGCGTCCTTCTGGACGAGGCGCAGGGCGATGCCCGGCGCGCCTACTCCCGGCTCGCCGAGGCGTTCGACAGCGGCGTCGGCCATCTGCCGGGCCAGCTGATCCTCGGCTTTCTGACACCTGATCTGGTCCGCCTCGCCCTGGCCCGGGGAGACCGTGCGAACGCCCAGCGGTACGCTGCCGCCGCGCAACGACGCGCCGACCACAGCGGTGGCCTCTACCACCTCGGTGACGCCTACCGCTGTCAAGGTCTGCTGAACGGGGACCCTGATCTGCTCATGGAAGCGGTCCGCTGCTACCGCAACGCCCCGCGGCCACTCAATGCGGCACACGCCCTTACGGATGCGGCGGAAATGCTGGCCCGCAGTGGGCAGCTGGACGACGCCCGCGTCCTGCTCGATCAGGCGCTGGACACGTTCACGCAGCTGGGCGCGGTCTGGGACGCCGCCCAGGCGACATCGCGGCTGCGTGCGGTCGCCGTCCGCCGGGGCTCACACCGGACCCGCACCGGCTCTCGTGACGGCTGGGAAGCCCTCACCCACACCGAACGCCTGGTTGCGGAGCACGTGGCCGAAGGGTGTTCCAATCCCGAGATCGCGGCTCGGCTGTCCATCGCCCGAAGCACCGTCAGCACCCATGTGTCCAGCATCCTCAGAAAGCTGGCGATGACCTCACGGGTCGAGATCGCCGCGGAGGTGACCCGCCGGCAGAAATCCGGGCGGTCACCTTCGCAGGACTGATCCCCTCGGCGCTCGACGCGATGTTCCCCGGCTCCCTTCGAGGAGGCCGGGGAACGCTCCGACGGCGTGCCGTCAGATCACGCGGCGCAGCCCACTCGGATCACGAGGGAATGCGCTGCACAGGTCAGCGGTTGTTGACGCACTCCGGAGCGGGGCTGTCGCTCGTGCACAGCACCAGGTCGCTGCTGAGGCTGTCGGTGCCGTCCTTGGCGGGGACGGTGGCGGTGCCGTCGCCGGACCAGGTGTCACCAAGATCGTTGGTGAACGTCCACTTACCCGTCACCGTCTTCATCAGCTGGCCTCGCATCGCCCAGCTGTAGTTGCCCGGCTTCACGGATATCTTGTTCGCGTCGCTCACGGCTTCGGTCTGGGTCCAGGAGTGCTCGTAGCGTGCGGTGAGCGCCGTACTGACCTTGGCCGTGACGAACTCGACGTTGACCCCCACCTCGCTGGTGACGGTGAGGGAGGTGCCCACCGTATTGGTCTGGGACGTGGTCTGCGTCCAGGTGATGGTCCGGTCCCCGGGGTCGGTGCTGTTGTTCCACACGTTGGAGCTGACCCGCTTCAGGTCCCCCACGGAAGCCACGCTGTCGCCGGTGACCTCGTAGTCGCACGACTTGACGGCGCCGGCACTGTTGCTGCACTGCTTCAGGGCGTACGCGGTGGCCAGGTCCGCGAGGGACGGGCCCGTGTACTCCGCGCCGGGGGTCGGACCGATGGTCCACTCCTGGTTGCTGTCACCGTTGCAGCCGTGGGTACCCACGGTGGTGCCGTCGTTACTGCTTCCCCCGAACACATCCATGCACTTGCCGGTGTTGACGTTCCGGATCAGGTAGTAGCCGTCACCACCGCCAGAGGGCTGCAGATACCAATTCTGCTTGCTGTTTTTCTGGTCGCAGTACCTCGGCTCGACGAGGTGGTCGTTGTCGGTGTTGAAGTCGACGCACTTCTGCGTCTTGTCGTTGCGGATCAGGAAACTCCCGTCCCTGTTGGGAAGGATGCTCCAATTCGCTATCGGCGACTTGTTGATGACCATTTCGGTCCCGTAGTCCGGCGAGTCCTTCGCCAGATCCAATGACGGCGCAAGACCGTCGCCCTGGGGCAGGCGCGGCGACAGGGACAGGCCGGTCATGGCGGGGGTTTCCGCGTGAGCCGTTCCGGTCGTGAGCGGAGAGACTGACGTGGCGAGCGTGGCGAAGGCGACCGCGGCAAATGCGGCCATCGTCCGCCGCACCGGTCCGTAGGGGGTCGGCTCGGTGATCATGGCTATTCGGTTCTCCTTGGCAGTTCTTGCCTGGGGGCGGGTTCGGTAACCGGCCCTGCTGCCGCGGCAAACGGCGCCCGGACAGGGGAGGAAGCGCCCCGTGCCCGGCTGTGGTCCCTGCTGCGGCGGTGCCAACGTATGGGGCACGGCGCGGCGTTACATCCGTCAACTGAAGGAGGGCTTGCGCGTGGTGGCGGCGGTGGCAGTGGCCCGGGGCCTATCTGCCCCAGATCTTCCGGTACGCCGCGCGATAGCCGGACGGGTCCCAGGTCGTGGCCCCGCGGCTGTTGCCGGCCGTGGCGATGTGCACGGGGGCGACATAACCGCTGGCGGGTCTGCCCGAGAAGGCGCGGTTGAATTCGTCGAGGATCTGCCAGCCCTGCTGGGAGAAGGGCTCCGGGACGGTGGCCGCCTGGAACTGTCTGCTGTTGATGCGCTGGAAGGCGGACGGGTCGCCGTCGCCCGCGCCGATGTTGAAGGGGATGCCGCCGCCCTTCCGGCCGGCGGCGCGCAGGGCCGGCGCGGCATCGGCGAAGTACACATCGTTGATGGCGACGGAGTGGGTCCAGCGGTCCCCGAAGCGGGAGAGGAGTGCGGAGACCTCCTGGGGCGTGCGGCTGCTGGTGTCCGGGAGCGGGATGTTCTCCTCCTCCAGGAGCCGTACGCCGGAGCAGGTGGCGAGCTGTTTCTTGATCAGTTCGGACTTGTTCCTGGCGAACGGGATCGAGGCATCGGTGAACACGACGACTCCCGCGTGGCCCCGGGAGTGCGTGATGATCCAGTCCGCGCTGACTTTCGCGACATCCTGGACGTTGGTGGTGATGTTGCTGAAGAGTCCGGGGTCCTTGCTCGGGCCGGGGGCATCGACCGCGTGCCAGCCGACGAGCGGGATGTGTTCGGCGGTGGCCGTCGCGACCTGCCGCGACGTCAGGCGTGGGTCGAAGCCGCCGATGACGATGCCGGCGGGCCGGAGGGCGAGGGCCTGGCTGAAGGCCGCCTGGATCCCGGCGGGGGTGCCCTGACCGTCGATCACCCGGACCGGCCAGCCGAGGGTCTTCGCGGCTTGCCGGAGGCCCTCGGCGGCGCCTGCGACACCGGGATTGGTCATGGTCTGCGCGACATAGACGAGGCGTTTGCCGAAGACCGCCCGGGGGCCGCTGGTGGGCCCGTCCCAGGAGGTGTGCGGCTTCTCGGCCCGTGCCACGGCAGCCCGGGCCCGGGCCAGGACGGCGGGACAACCGGTCTTCGCCGGCCCCGGCGAGTAGGGTGCGGCGCCGGTCGAGGCGCCCCGTTCGCAGCCGGCGAGGACAGTGGCCGCCAGAGCCACGACGACTGTGCCGCAAACGGCGGTCTTGCGGTGCGAGTGCACGGGCGCTCCCTGCGGAGGGACGACACGGTGGCGACGGCCGGAGATCACGAGCTGATACGGACCGCGTCATGGCGGGGCCGGGACGGTGGTGTCCGCCGTTGGCGCAGCTGGCGGCGGGCGGCATAGCCGGCCATGCCGACGGCGAGGAGCAGGGTGGCGCCGTTGAACAGCGGGGTGACCCAGAACTGCGCGCCGAGCTGGCCGATACCGGCAAGGCCGATGGCGAGGATGACGACGGCGACCAGGGTGCCCAGGGCGTTCGGGCGTCCTGGTCTGATCGCGGTGGACCCGAGCAGGGCACCGACGAAGGCGGGCAGCAGATAGTCCAGGCCGACGCTGGGGTTGCCGATCCGCTGCTGGGCGGCGAGCAGGACACCGGCGATACCGACGACCAGCCCCGAACCGGCGAACGCGTGGACGACGTAGCGCCGGGTCGGGATGCCCACCAGCTCGGCGGCGCGCGGGTTGGAGCCGATGACGTACAGATAGCGGCCGAGCGGCAGCCGCTCCAGGAGCAGCCACAGCACGGCGGTCAGCGCGAGGACGTAGAAGGCGGATACCGGCAGGCCGAGGAACCTGGAGTCGTAGAGATCGGTGAAGGCCGCCGGCAGGCCCTGCGGGCCGGGAACGATCCGGGCCCCGTTGGTGATCCAACCGGTGAGGGCGTACAGGATGCTGCCGGTGCCCAGCGTGGCGATAAGGGAATTGATCTTCGCGAATTCGACGACGATCCCGTTGAAGACGCCGACGACCGCTCCGCCGACGATTACGGCGAGGCAGGCGAGGGGCCAGGGCCACGCTTCGTTGGCGATCAGCTGCATCGTCATGACGTGCGCCAGGCCGAGACCGTAGCCGAGGGACAGGTCGAACTTGGCGGTGACGATGGGAAGCATGGCGCCGAGCGCGAGGAGGGCGGGGATCGACTGGTTGGACAGGACCTCGGAGATGTTGTCCAGGGTGGGAAAGGTGTCCGGCAGGGCGAGGGAGAAGGCCAGGAAGAGCAGGGCGGCGAAGGCCAGGAGGCCGTAGGCGCCGAGGAAGTGCCCGAACCGGCGGCCCGGCAGGAGGCGGGGGGAGGGGGTCATGGTTCCACCGTCCCGGTGAGCGCGCTCATCGCCGAGGAGGCACGGGCGAGTTCGGAGACCGTGAGAGCCCCGCCGCTCAGCTCCTCCGTCATCACCCCGCGGACGAACACCAGGGCGCGATGGCACACGTGGGCGACCTCCTCGAAGTCGGTGGAGAGGAGCAGGACGGCGAGGCCTCCGGCCAGCGCCTCCCGGAGCAGGCGGTAGATCGCCGTTTTGGCGCCGACGTCCACCCCGGCGGTCGGCTCTTCGAGGATCAGCAGGCGCCGGCTCGTCCTGAGCCCCCGTCCGATCATGACCTTCTGCTGATTCCCACCGGAGAGGGTGGCGATCGGCGCCTCGGTGTCCCGGGGGAAGACCGAGAACCGCTCGATCAGGGCCGCGGCCTCGGCGCGCTCGTGCCGCGGAACGATCCGGCGCCAGGACCGCACACCGCTCGCCCGGGGATTGGCCAGGAAGTTCTCCCGCACCGTCAGCTCGGGTGCGCAGCCCTCTTCCTGACGGTCGCTGGTCACCAGGCCGACACCGGAGCCGACGGCGGCCATGACCGTGTGCGGGGTGTACGGGAGGCCGTCGAGCAGCGCCCGTCCGCCGGTGACCGGCCGGGAGCCGGCGAGGGCACGGCCCAGTTCCATGTGCCCGGCGCCGGTGAGGCCCACCATGCCGAGGATTTCCCCGGCGTGCACCTCCAGGCTGACCGGCGCCGTGTTCTCGGTCCGTACCCGGTCCAGGCGCAGTACGGCCGGACCCGAGGCGGCGGCGAAGCGTAAGCCGGCCGGTTCGTGGCCCACGATGTCGCGCACCAGCCGGGCCGGCCGGTAGCCGGCCACCGGGCCCTGGCTGACGACGCGTCCGTCACGCAGGACGGCGAAGTCATCGGCGACCTCGTACACCTCGTCGATCCGGTGGGTGACATGGACGAGGGCACGGCCCTGGTCGCGCAGGGTGCGCAGGACGTCGAACAGCCGGGCGCAGTCGGCTGCCGGGAGGCTGGCGGTCGGCTCGTCCAGGACGATGACGGCGGCCTGGGTGGACAGCGCGCGGGCGAGGGCCACCAGGGAGCGTTCGGCGCGCGGGAGACCGGCGAGCGGGGCATCCGGATCGAGATGCGCGGCGACGATGTCCAGGGCCGCGGTGCACCGACCGCGGACCCGCCGCCACGACAGCAGACCCGCGCGGCACGGATAGCCGGCCCCCAGGGCAATGTTCTCGGCGACCGTCATCCAGTCGACCAGGCCCAGGTCCTGATGGATGAAGGACAGGGCGCGGGAGGCCGCGTCGGTGCCGAGCGGGTGCCCGTCGACGCGCACCTCGCCCTCGTCCGCGGAGTGGACGCCCGCGAGCACCTTGATGAGCGTGGACTTCCCGGCGCCGTTGGGGCCGAGCAGGGCGAGGATGCGGCCGGAGCGGATGTCGAGGTCGACCGCGTCCAGTGCGAGGGTGCCGCCGAACCGCTTGCACAGGCCGCGTACCCGGACGAGAGGCCGGGGGGCGTCGCGCGGGGGAGGGGTGCTGTCAGGAGCGGCATGCACAGACGTCTCCGGAGGTCGGCCTCATGGTCCTGCCGGGTGCTTCCCGACGGACGGGGCACTGCTGCGGGGCACAGCTACGGGGCACTGCTGCGGGGTGCTTCGTGGTGGTGAGGGTGGCGCGCCCGGGGCCCGGCAATGCCACATCCGTACCGATTACCGCAATTCCGTCATGGTACGGCCCGCCTTGGCCCGGATGCCGGAGGGACGGTCAGAGGGCGGGGATGTTGTCGACATACGCTGCGGCGGCGTCCGGTGTTCCTGCCGGCGCCTCCAGAGCGCACTCGGCCCAGATGACCTTGCCGCCGGCCGTGTAACGGGTGCCCCAGGCCTGGGCGAGCTGTGCGACGAGGAACAGGCCACGGCCGCCCTCGTCGGTGCTGGCCGCATGGCGCAGATGCGGGGCGGTGCTGCCGGCGTCCGAGACCTCGCAGATCAGCGTGCGGTCATGGAGCAGGCGCACCTGGATGGGGGCGGTGCCGTAGCGGATGGCATTGGTGACCAGCTCGCTGAGCAGGAGTTCGGTGGCGAAGACGACCTCGTGCAGCCCCCATTCGGTCAGCTGCCGGGTCACCGCGGCGCGGACGCCGGAGACGAGCGCCGGGTCGGCTGCCACCTCCCAGGTGGCGATGTGCCGGGGGGCGAGGGCACGGGTGCGGGCGACGAGCAGCGCGATGTCGTCGGTGGGGTGCCGGGGCGCCACGGCCCGGAGGACCGCCTCACAGGTGTCCTCGGGCGGACGGTCCGGGTGCGCCAGGGCGTGGCGCAGCAGGTCGAGGGCCGTATCGACGTCGCGCTGGCGGTCCCCGATGAGTCCGTCGGTGTAGAGGACGAGCCGGCTGCCTTCGGGAAGAGTGAATGCGGCGGTCTCGAACGGGAGGCCGCCCAGGCCCAGCGGCGGGCCGGCCGGCAGGTCCGGGAAGGTCACGGTGCCGTCGGGGCGGACCAGCGCGGGCGGAGGGTGCCCGGACCGGGCCATCACGCACTGCCGCGTGGTGGGGTCGTAAATGACGTACAGACAGGTGGCGCCGATGATGCCGGTGCTGTCGGCCGCGGGACCCTCGGTGCCTTCCTCCCGGTCGAGGCGTCCCACGAGGTTGTCGAGATGGGTGAGGACCTCGTCCGGGGCGAGGTCGAGCTCGGCGAAGTTCCGCGCGGCGGTGCGCAAGCGGCCCATCGTGGCGGCGGCGTGCAGGCCGTGGCCGACGACATCCCCGACGACGAGGGCCACCCGGGTGCTGGAGAGGGGGATGACATCGAACCAGTCGCCGCCGACGCCGGACTCGGCGGGCAGATAGCGGTAGGCGACATCGACGGCGCTCTGCTCGGGGAAGCTCTGCGGCAGCAGGCTGTGCTGCAGGGCAAGGACCATGGTGTGCTCGCGGGTGAAACGGCGGGCGTTGTCGATGCAGATGGCGGCACGGGTGGCGAGTTCCTGGGCCAGCGACAAGTCGTCGTCCCCGAACGGGGCGGGGTCGCGCGAGCGGTAGAAGCTTGCCGTGCCCAGGGCGATGCCGCGGGCGAGGAGGGGGACGGCGATCAACGAGTGCACGTCATGGCCGAGGAGGCGCCGGGCGTGCACGGGATCCTGGGCGATCCAGCCGCCGGCCGCCCTCAGATCGGGTTCGAGAACGGGCTGCCGGTCGTCCAGACAGCGGAGCTGGGGCGTGGAGGGACGCAGAGCCACCCGCTCACCGGCAGGGTAGAAGGGGCAGTCGTCCCGGATTCCGTGGACCACGGTGCGGTAAAGGCCGGTGCGGGGATCCGTCGGCTCCTCGCCGCGCAGCACCGCCTCGGGAAGGTCGATGGTGACGTAGTCGGCCAGGCGCGGGACAGCCATCTCGGCGAGTTCCCGGGCGGTACGGCTCACGTCCAGCGTGGTGCCGATGCGGGTGCTGGCCTCGGACAGCAGCTCCAGGCGGCGCCGGGCCGCCACGGCGTACTTCCCCACTTCCGGCTCACCGATCAGCACCAGCCCACCGGCCGCGGCGTGGGAGAGACGATCGGCGGGGCCCTCGGCGTGACGGCCGGAGGGACTTTCAGCGGGACGGTCCGAGGGACGTCGTGCGGTACGGGGCGCGCCCGCTGGGCGGCCCGGGGCCGCCGCCCGGCCCGGTCCGCTGCCGGCAAGGTGCGCGGGCAGCGGGACGGCGAGGGCGAGAACCTGGTCGGGCGCCGGGCCGGGAGCGGCGCCGGCTGCGCTGAGGACGGCGAGGTGCTGATGCGGTGTGGGGAGAACCGCCTCGATGACGACGCCCTCCACGCCGGAGGGGCTGGTCACCGGCCGGCTCAGCAAGGTGATCCGCCGGCCGCCGGGCAGCGGGACCTCGATGGCGGCTCGCTGCGCCGAGGAGATCAGCTCGGTGGCCCGCTCCTTGAGGATCATCTGGTCACGCCAGTCCAGCCCGCTGTCGACCAGCCCGCTTTCGGTCGGTGCGCTGTCGGCCGGCGCGTGCTCGGCCGGCGCGTGCTCGGCCGGCTCGCCCGGCTGCCCGTCGCCCGTCGCCTCACCGGTCGGTGCGCGGCTCCTGGCGTCGAGGTACGCCTGCAGCAAGGCGCGCTCTCGCGTCGAACTCTGCTCCAGCAGCCGCCGTTCGATGGCCCCGGCTGCCCTGCTGAGCACGTCGTTCAGCGCCACATCCGCATCGGTGGGCGGAAAGCCGAGGCACAGGATGCCTTCGATACGTCCACTGAGCGGGTCCCGGACGGGAATGGCCGCACACGCATTGGCCTGGGAGCGTTCGGCGAAGTGCTCGGCGCCGTAGACGTTGATCAGCTGCCGTTCCGCAAGGGCCAGACCGATGCCATTGGTCCCCGCGAACTCCTCGGCGAACACGAACCCCGGGACGCTCTGGATCGCGGCCAGATGTCTGACCAGCGAGGTGTCGCCGAAGCGCCGCTGCAGGACGGCCCCGCGGCCGTCGGCGAGGGCCACGTTCATACTTCTGCCCGCGAACCTGGACTGCAGGCGGTCCAGCACGGGGGCGGCGGCGCGGACGAGCCGGCCGTCCAGATCGAGATCCTGACGGAAGGGAAGCTCGCACTCCTCCGGCGACAGCCCCAGCGACCGGGAACGCTGCCACGAATTCAGGACGGTGCTTCGCACGGTCCCCTCGACCGCCCCGCCGCGAAGAAACTGCTCACGGGCGCGCGCGGGGCCGATATCCGCTCCCACGAGCCCCATCCCGACCACTTCCCACATCGGTATGTGCCGCTCCGGCCGCCCGTGCAGGGGCGGCCGCGCCATACCGTCTCATTGTAGATCTCTGAGCAGAGAGTGAGAGAGGCAGAGAGTGGTACTGATCATGGACATCGTGGACAGGGGAAGCCGAGTCCGGCAGCTCCCGGCTGTCACACACACTCCCCACCGTCACACACGGTCACGACCGGGAACGCCGTCACAGGACCGCGACCGGGTCACAGAACCGCCACCGGATTGACGGGCGAGCCCGTGCCGCCGGGGATGTCCAGCGGGGCCACCACGAGGAGGAACGCATAACGGCCCGCCCCCGCGGCGGTGGCCGAGAGGGCTTCGAGGTCGAGATTGTCCAGGAGCGGCACTCCCATTGCGGCGAGGGCGAGCGCATGGACCGGAGAATGCAGGCCGTCGACCGGTGAGGGCCGTACATCGCTGTCGCCGTCGCCACCGAGCAGAGCGATACCCCGCTCGGCCAGCAGAGGCACGGCGTCCACATGGAAGCCCGCGCTCGCCGTGCCGGGATCCCAGACGCCCAGTTCCCGGCGCCGGCGGACGCTGCCGGACCGCAGCAGCACCGCGTCCCCCTCGCCGATCGTCACGTCGAGTGCCTGCTCCGCGGCCACGATGTCCGCCGCGTGCACGGCCCGCCCGGGCTCCAGCCAGGCGCACCCCAGCACTGTGGGCAGGTCGAGCAGCACCCCCCTGGTCACGAGGGGGCCCAGCGCCGATACGTCACCGAAGCGGGCCCCGCCGGCATCGACCCACTCGTGCGCGCTGCGGCCGTCGTAGAGCTGCCCCCGGTAGGCGACGTGGGACAGCGCGTCCAGATGGCTGACGGCCTTGCCGTGGTAGTCGGCGGCGAGGAAGTCCTTGTGCGTGGAGGGTTCCGGGGGCTCGATGTCGCCGAGGTCGGACATGTAGTGCAGGGCGGGTCTGCTGTTGTCCGGCCCGGGGGTCGTGTTCCAGGGGCGCCCCAGAGGGACGGTGGTTCCGGACCGGACCAGAGCGGTGGCCCGCCGTACGTGGTCCGGGGTCACCCGGTTCCAGGCGCCGCGGTCGGCGCGGGTCCAGCGGCCCCATGTGCGCACCGTCTCGAAGAGCGCGTCGAACTCCTGGCGGGAGACGGCAGGCCCGTTGCCCGCACCGGCAGGCCCGTTGTCCGCACCGGCAGGCGCAGGCGGGGGAATCGGCGACTCGCTGGGGTTGCCGGTCATCTGCGCAGCGCTCCATGGGGGGGAGGGGACACCCTGCTTCCGGGCGTCGTCACCGTGTCCGGTCGGCTGCAGTATGGCTCAGCGTCGCGCCGTGGTGACGACGCCACCAGGAGTGTCGTCACACCGGACGCGTCCCCGGTCAAGCAACCGTCACCGTGGGGGAGTACATGTCCCACCACAGGGCCAGATCCAGCGTCCGTTCGAGGCCGCTCCGGGACGCCTGGGTGATCCGGGGCGCCTCGTGCTGCGCCACACGCTCCAGCCAGGCGCGGTCGACGAGGTCGAAGACGGGGTGCGAGGGGCGCGACAGCAGGTCCTTGGCGTGCTGCTGGAGCGCGACCGCGTACTGCGGGTCCTGTGTGGAGGGGTAGGGGCTCTTCACCCGGTCGTACACCGACTGCGGCAGCAGATCCGCCGTGGCCTCGCGCAGCAGGCTCTTCTCCCGTCCGTCGAAGGACTTCAGCGACCAGGGCGCGTTGTAGACGTACTCCACCAGCCGGTGGTCACAGAACGGCACCCGCACTTCCAGTCCGACCGCCATGCTCGCGCGGTCCTTGCGGTCGAGCAGGATCCGCACGAAGCGCGTCAGGTGCAGATAGCAGATCGTGCGCATCCGGAACTCGAAGTCGCTCTCCCCGTCGAGACGTTCCACGCCCTTGACGGCACAGCGGTAGCCGTCCTGGATGTAGGACCCGAGGTCGAGGGCGTCGGTGACGGCGGGGGTGAGGATGTTGCCGTCGTCGCCGAAGCGCTCGGCGATGCGGACGAGCCAGGGGAAGGTGTGGGCCTTGCGGGCCTCTTCGTCGAAGAACTGCTGGTAGCCGCCGAAGACCTCGTCGGCCGACTCGCCGGACAGGGCGACCGTCGAATGCTGCCGGATCGCCTTGAACAGCAGGTAGAGCGAGGCGTCCATATCGCCGAAGCCCATCGGGAGGTCCCGCGCGCCGATGACCTTTGCGCGGACATCGAGGTCGGCCAGGTGGGCCGAGTCCAGCACGATGTCCTGGTGGTCGGTGCCGGCGAGACGGGCCACGTCGTGCACAAAGGGCGTGTCGGGAGTGGCACGCAGCTCGTCGGCCACGAAGTGCTCGGTCCGGCCGGCGAAGTCGACGGCGAAACTCCGTACGCTCCCGCCCACCTCGCCCAGCTGACGGGCCGCCAGCGCGGTCATCGCCGAGGAGTCCAGGCCGCCCGACAGCAGGGTGCAGCGCGGCACATCGGCGACGAGCTGACGCCGGACGATGTCGTCGAGCAGCTGACGGACACGGGCGATCGAGGTCTCCTGGTCGTCCTGGTGGGCCCGGGTCCGCAGCGACCAGTAGACGTGCCGGCGCAGTCCGTCGCGGTCCACGGTGACCACCGTGCCGGGCTCCACCTCGTGCATGCCCTCCCAGACGGCGTGGCCGGGCGTCTTGACGAAGGCGAAGAGCTCGCGGAGGCCGTCGGGGCCGACCTTCCGGGCGGCGAGCGGATGGGCGAGGATCGCCTTGGGCTCGGAGCCGAACAGCACGCCATCGGGGGTGGGGTAGTAGTACAACGGCTTGATGCCCATCCGGTCGCGGATCATGACGAGCCGCCTGCGCTGCTCGTCCCAGACCGCGAAGGCGAACATCCCGTTGAGCCGTTCGGCGACCGCCTCCCCCCATTCGAGGTATCCGCGCAGGACGACCTCGGTGTCGGAGCCGGTCGTGAAGCGGTGGCCCCTGGAGGCGAGTTCGTCGCGCAGCTCGCCGAAGTTGTAGGTCTCGCCGGAGTACACGAGGGCGACCGGGCTCCCGTCCGCCCGGTCGGCGGTCATCGGCTGACGTCCACCGGGCAGATCGATGATGGCGAGGCGGCGGTGCCCGAGAGCGGCGGACCCCTGCACCCATGTGCCACGGGCATCGGGCCCGCGGCAGGCCATCGTCTCGGTCATCGCGTCCACGGTTTCCCGCTCGGAGCGCAGATCACGGTCGAAGGAAACCCAGCCGGTGATGCCACACATGCCATGTCCTCCCGATCACGACTCGAAAGCCGCCGGTCGGCACGGGCGGGCACGCCGGTGCCCGGTCGCCCGGCAGCCGGCCTCGCGGCGAGTCAGTTGTATCGAGCACCTATGTGACGAGCGTGTTCCTCGGTCGCCGCGCCGTCAACCTGGCCGTCACCCGCCGGGACCGCGCGCCGGCCACGGCTCTCCACCCGGAAAACCGGCCCGGCGGGGCACGTGAGCTGCCGCTCTGCTGCGCCGGCCGGGCCGGGCGGGCGGTCCGGCGGAAAGCTACGCCATACGGGAGCGAGGGCAAGGTTTTACCCGGCACCCGGCACCCGGCACCCGGAAGCCGGCATCCGCCGCCTGCCCCTGCCACCCGGCATCGGGGGCCCCTGCGCGCCGGAGCACCGCCGCGCTAGGAACCGGCGCCGAAGGGCCGGGTGCGGGCAATGAGCAGGGCGACGTCATCCGGGTCGTCGGGCCGCCGCAGGTCGCTGAGGAGCCGGTCGCAGGTCTCCTCCAGCGAGCGGCCGGGCGCGTCGAGCAGGCGGAGCAGGGTGTCGAGACGTTCGTCGATGGGGTGGTAGCGGGTTTCGACCAACCCGTCGGTGTACAGGACGAGTTGGTCGCCGGGGTCGAGACGGAAGGTGACGGTCTCGAAGGGGACGCCGCCGACTCCGAGCGGGGTACCGGTGGGCAGGTCGAGGAGTTCGGGGCGTTGGCCGCTGCGGACCAGGACGGGCGGCAGGTGGCCGGCGGTGGCGATATGGCATTCGGCGCGATGCGGATCGTGGACGGCGTAGACGCAGGTGGCGATGTAGTGCTCCAGCCCTGAGGTGATCTTGTCGAGGTGCTGGAGGACCTGGGCGGGGTCGAGATCGAGGTCGGCGAAGGCGCTGGTGGCGGTGCGCAGGCGGCCCATGGTGGCGGCGGCGTCGATACCGCTGCCCATGACGTCGCCCACGACGAGTGCGGTCTTGTCCCCTTCGAGCGGAAGGACGTCGTACCAGTCGCCGCCGATCTCATAGGTGGCCTGCGCGGGCCGGTACCGGGAGGCGATCTGCAGACCGGGCAGGTGGGGCGGATGGTCGGGGAGCAGGCTGCGCTGCAGGGTCTCGGCGGCGTTGCGCACGCTCTGGTGCGACCGTGCGTTGTCGATGCAGACGGCGGCGCGGGAGGCCAGTTCGGCGGCGAGGGCGAGGTCGTCCTCGTCGAAGGGCAGCGGGTTGCGGGCGCGGGTGAGCCCCAGGCAGCCGAGGATCTGGCCGCGGGCGGTGAGCGGGGCCAGCAGGTAGGAGTGCACCCCGGCGCGGGCCAGCAAGGTGGCGGCGTGGTCGTCGCGGGCGATGCGTGCCAGGTCGGCGTCATCCGCGTGGGAGACCAGGATCGGGCGGCCGGTGCGTACGCACCGGGTGGCCAGGCGGTCGGCCTCGTAGGCGGCGGTCTGGCCGGGAGGGTCGGCGGCCTGGAGGGCTTCGGTGGGATAGGCGCCCTTCACGGCGAGGGCGCGGAAGAGCGCGGGGCCCTCGTCACGGGCCGGGCGGTGCTCGCCCAGGATGGAGTCGAGCACATCGACGGTGACCACGTCGGCGAGTTCGGGAACGGTGACCTCGGCCAGCTCCCGCGCGGTCTGTTCCACCTCCAAGGTGGTGCCGATACGGGCCGAACCGTCCGCGATCAGGGCCAGACGCCGCCGGGCCTCGCTGGCCTCCAGGGCGGACTGATACCGGTCGGTGACGTCCACCACCAGGTCGGCCACCCCGAGAACCCGCCCTTGGGGGTCCTCCAGCCGGTACAACGAGATGGACCAGGCGCGCTGCTGGTCCGGGTCGGAGGGGCTGCGGCCGACAACCGTGGCCTGGTCGACCATGGGGACGCCCGTTTCGAGTACCTGCCGCATCGCGGCCTCGGGCACCTCGAACTTCGCGGCGGTCATGATCTCGCGGTAGCGCCGGCCGAGGTGATCCTTCGCGGGAATGCCGTGCATCCGTTCCAGCGCGGGGTTGACGGAGACGTAGCGCAGCTCGGTGTCGAGAATCGCCAGCCCGATGGGGGACTGGGAGATCAGCCGGGTGGACAGCGCGACATCCCGCTCCACCTCGCGGAGCGTCGGTGAGTCGGTGGCGAGCCCGAGGGCGTAGAAATCGCCGTGGTCGTCCGTCAGCCGCATATTGCGCAGCTCCACCAGCCGCGCCGCGCCGTCCTTGTGGCGGATGGGGAAGGTGCCGCCCCAGCTCCGGCCGGTCTCCATGACCTCGGCGAACTTCTTGATGACCAGGTCCCAGTGCTCTTCGTGGATGAGCAGCGGCGCGGCGTACTGCCCGAGGGCTTCCTCGGCGGAGTAGCCGTACAGGTCCGCGGCCTGCGGGCTCCACAGCACGATCCGCCCGTCGGCATCCACCAGCACCGCGGCGACGGCGAGAAGGTCCATCAGCCCGCTCGGCTGCGACGACTTGCCCTCCGGTCCACCGGCGCCGGCCGGCCGCGCCTCGTCTGCGCTCACCCCGGCACTCCTTCCGTCTGCCGGACCACGGGAGGTGTGCCCACACCCCGTTCCGTGGCCCGACCCGCCCACGTGTCTCTGTGGCCTGCCCCTGGCAGGTGAGTGCTGTGGCTTCCATCGTCCCCCGGGATCGCCCGCCCGCATACTCGTCGCCGCCGCGTCTGCGCGTTTCGAGCGGCCTGGGCTGCACACAGTGGCCTGCGCGCCCGGGCGGCCACGCCGCTCACGTCGCCCCCGGGACATCCATGCGGTCATGAGGCATGCAAGCGGCGACCGAGCTCCCCCGATCCACATCTATTGCCGCACTGCCAAAACTTGCCGATCCGGCAACCGAGGATCAAAGTTGAATCCACACTCAAGCGAGATCGGAGCACGCCGTGGTCGTTCTCGGAATCATTCTGCTCGTCATCGGATTCGTGACCGGCATTTCCATCCTGTGGACCATCGGGGTCATTCTTGCCGTGATCGGCGCGATTCTGTGGCTCCTCGGCACGATGGGGCACGCGGTCGCCGGCCGAAAGCACTACTGGTAGCGCGACCGCACTACGGGTCTGACCCCTGGACGGGTCTGCCCCTTGGACTGACGACCCCTGGCCGCCTCAGGAGCCGTCAGTCCGTGGCGGCCGCAGCGGCAGCCCGCCGGCGTGCGAGCACGCCCAGAACGAGGTCCACGACCAAGAACACGGCGAGCGACGTGCCGAGCAGTGGCACTGCCCAGCCCACCACCACGACGACGAGCGCGAGCGGAATCAGCACGGGCAGCGGAACCTGCCGCCAGGCGCCCCGGGAGATCGGCCGTCCGACGGACAGGGTGCGGTCGCGGGTGGGACGGCGCTGCCACCACATCCGGTATCCCCAGAGAACGAGGAAGATCAGCGCGAGGGCGAGCGCGGCCAGCGCGAGCTGGTTGACGATGCCGAAGAGCGTGCCGGTGTGCAGGTCGATGCCGTAGCGGGTGAGCTTGGCCAGGACGGGATAGTCGGCGAAACGCGAGACGTCGGTGATCTTTCCCGTGCCCGGGTCCACCGCCACCGCGTCCTGCTTCTCGGGCCAGCTGCGCTGGACCTGCTTGACGACATAGGTCGTGTTCTTGCCCGTCGGCAGGTCGATCTCGACGGGGTTGGACAGCCCCTTGGCGCGAGCCGCCCCGAGTACCTTGTCGATGCCCACGTCCGCGGACGCCGCCCCGCTCGACGCGCCGCCCTTCTTCCCGTCCATCCCCGGCATGTCGGGCATCCCCGCCATCCCGCCGGAGCCACCGTGGTGCGCATGCTCCTGCGCCACCGCCGTCGAGACCACCGGTGTCGCCTGCCCCAGGGCCTGACGCAGCTCGTCGATGTTCCCTCCGGCGTACGTGGACCAGGTCAGGCCGGTTGCGGACAGGAAGAACAGGCCGACCGCCGCCCAGACGCCCACCGCGCCGTGCCAGGACAGCGTCCGGCGCCGTCCGGTGGCGGTGCGATCCGGCAGGGCGAGGGCCCGCAGCTTGCGGTTCGTACGCTTCCGGCCGATCCACAGCGCGAGCCCGCCGCCGGCGACCACCCACAGCCAGCTGGCGGCCAGTTCGCTGTAGAGGCGGCCGTTCTCGCCCAGGTGCAGGTGGCGATGGAGATCGTCGAGCCAGGTGCGCAGCGGCAGCGCGCCCGTGGCGCCGTACGTCGGCAGCGCTCCCCGGATGCTGCCGGTGTGCGGATCGACGAAGACGGCGAGTTGGTGCTCGGCGGACACCCCTGGGACGCCGGCGAGCAGGACGCGCGTGGTGTCGCCCGGCTGCGGCGCCGGGCGCACGGCAGCGATCTTGCCCTCGGGATGCGCCTTGCGGGCGGCGGCGACCTGCCGCGACAGCGGCATCGTGTGCGCACCGGCCGGGACGCTCAACTCCTGCGCATAGACCACCTTCTCCGCCTGGAACGCCCCGGCGTACAGCAGTCCGGTGACCGCGGTGACCAGAAGAAAGGGCGCGACGAGCACACCGGCGTAGAAGTGCAGTCGCCACACCAGCGGGCGAAGGGCGGACCACCCGGTCCGCCGTACGGCCGCCCGCTGCGCACCGGAGCCGACGGCGTCCGGGGCATCGCCGGTATCGCCGGCATCGCTCGATGCGAGACGTTGTTCAGTGGGCACCCGGGTGCTCCCAACTCGAAGGTGAGGTGGCCCGGTCCTCTGCCGTGCCACTTCAGGGAGTCGGATAACCGGACGTGCGAGTTCCGGCGAGCTGGTGTGACGTGGCCCATAGAGGCCCCCGCGTGCGGCACCGGCTAGGGGGAGACACCCCCTAGCCGAGGGAGTACGCCTCGTAGCGGACGGCCTCGGTGGTACGGGCGCCCGAGGCTACGGCCAGGGTGCGGTTCAGCCACCGGTAGCGCTCGTCCCCGGTCTCGAAGCGGCAGAAGAGCCGGAAGTAGTACTCGGCGGGGTCCACCGCCTCCCCGGCGGCCAGCCTCCGGAGAACCTCGGGCGGGCCGTGGCGTACTCCGCTGGTCGAGAGGTAGAGAAGTGCGCCGTCATGAGTGCGCAGCGTGGAGCGGGTATCGATGCTGGCCATGCCGTCGGGGTGCAGCACCTGCCAGTCCGCCCCGCCGGGCAGGATCTCCCCGGACAGCCGGGGCCCTTCGAATGTCCCGCCGACGATGTTGATCACTCGGCGGCTGCCCCAGTGCGAGTCTCCGAGGTCGAGAACCGGGTCCAGTTTCACCTCGAAGACGGCGAGACTTTTCAGGTTCACCGCACGCTCCACGACGCGCGCTCGTTGAGCAGGGTCGGGTCGAAGCCCGCGGTGCGCTTGTAGGCAGCGGCGATCTCCGTGCGCTCTGCGAGCGGGACCACCTGCTCGATGTCCGCAAAGCCATCGGGAGCCCGCTCGTGGGCGAGCCTCATGACGACCTCGGGCCCCTGGCGCCGGTTGGCGAGTTGGAGCGCGGTGGCGGCCGGCCTGCGGATGTCCTCGTACGCGGCGGCGGAGCCGGTCGTGGCGAGCGAGTGGGCGAGTACCCGGGCGTCGATGATCGCTTGGGACGCTCCGTTGGAGCCGATGGGGTACATGGCGTGCGCGGCGTCGCCCAGGAGGACGACGTCATCCCTGGTCCAGTGCGGCAGGGGCTCGCGGTCCACCATCGGGTACTCGTAGGCCGCCTCGGCCCCGGTGATGATCCCCGGCACGTCGAGCCAGTCGAACTTCCAGTCGGTGAAGTGCTCCACGACCGTGGCCAGGTCGGCGGGGCGGTTCCAGTTCCCGCGCTCAGGCGGTTCGCCGTCCAGTGGCCGCTCGGCGATCCAGTTGATCAGCCGTCCGTCCCCGATCGGGTAGGCGACGAATTTCTGTGTGCCGTCCCCGGCCATGATCATGGACCGGCCGGTCAGGAACGGCTCGCAGGAGGACGTGCCCCGCCACAGTACGAGCCCGTTCCAGGGCGGTGCCCCTTCGCCGGGGAAGAGCGCGGCCCGGACGGCCGAGTGGATTCCGTCGGCGCCGATGAGCAGGCCGGAGTCGTGGCGCAGGCCGGTGATCCGGCTTCCGGTTCGGACGGAGCGGGTACCCAGGCGCTCGCGGACGGCGTCCAGCAGCAGCATTTGCAGCCTGCCCCGGTGCACCGAGTACTGCGGCCACCGGTAGCCGGCGCCGAGCCCGCGCGGTTCGGACCAGATCGCCTGCCCGTACCGGTTGAAGTAGGTCAGATCGGCGGTGGGGACACCGATCGCGGCCAGCCGGTCGGCCAGACCGAGCTCAGTCAACTCCCTTACGGCGTGCGGAAGAAGGTTGATCCCGACGCCGAGCGGACGGATCTCCGGGGCCGCTTCGTGTATGACGACGTCGTCGAGTCCGGCCGCATGCAGGCTGAGTGCGGTGGCGAGCCCGCCGATACCGCCTCCTGCGATGGTGATCCGCACAGCACCCTCCAGGGATGATTGTTATGGCCGTAACAATCTCCCATCGCGCCGCTTCCATGCGCAAGACTCTGTCCGTGGACCGACCAGATCTCAGATACGCCGCCTACGCCCGCGACCGACTGGCGGGCATGCCCTCACCGACCGACCCGGAGGCATTCGCGCTCGCCTACCACCTGCTCCACCTGTCCTACCTGGTCGTCGCCGACCTGGAGAGCCACATCCACCGCCCGCGCGGCTGGACGCTCTCCGGCTTCCGGCTGATGTTCAAGCTCTGGCTGCTGGGCCCCACCCAGCCCGCCAGGCTCGCCGAGATCTCGGCGATGTCCCGCTCGGCGGTCACCAACGCCATCAACACCCTCGAACGGGACGGCCTGGTCGAACGCCGCCCGGTCCCCGACGACCGGCGCGCGGTCGCCGCCGGCCTCACCGCCACGGGCGAGAAAGCCGTCCGGGAGGCGTTCGCCGAACAGAGCCGCCGCGAGCAGCAGTGGTTCGCCACCCTCGACGCCGACGAGCGGGCCACCCTCACCGATCTGATCACCCGTGTCCTGGCCGCGCGACCCGAGGACGCCGGCTGAGTGCCGTCCCGGCGCAGGGCCCGTCAGGTGTCCTTCAGGATCACCAACTCGCCTTTGCCGATCGGGGAAAGGGAGCCGAGGTAGCCGTCCGAGGCCGCGACCAGGCGGTTGAAGTCTTCCATCTGGTGGGCGTGGGAGACCGCGTTGTCGACCACGAGCAGGTGGCCGTCCGCGAGGATCCGCTGCAGTGCGGGCCACCAGTCCGCGTACTGTCCGCGATCGCTGTCCAGGAAGATGAAGTCGTACTCGCCCGCCTCGCGCGTCGCGATGAACCGGCCGGCCTCGCCCTCGATCTGCTGGATGCGGGGGGAGAGCCCGGCGCGCCGAAAGTTCCGCTCGGCCATCGCGCGCTTGTGAGGCGCCTGTTCGACGGTGGTGACCGAGCCGTCCCCGCCCACGGCATCGGCGAGCCACAACGTCGAGTAGCCGTTCGACGTCCCGATCTCCAGCACCTTCTTGGCCTTGGATGCCTTGACGAGTAACGCGAGGAACACGCCGGTGTCGTGCGTGATATTCAGCATCTTCCGGCTCCGGTCGTCCGTCGCCGCATCGTTGGCAGTGCCGAATTCCTCCAGCTCACCCAGCAGTTCGGCGAGACCATGCTCCATGGTGATTCCTCTCCTTGCTTCATGAATCCTCATCAGCCGGCCAGACTCTGTATCGCGACATACAGGCCGAGGAGCAGCAGGGCAACACACAGTACGGTGCGAAATTTCTCCTCGGAGATCTTCCGGCGTATCCGGTTGCCGATCGACATCCCGAGAAACGCCGGGGCCAAGGCGGCGGCCGACATCACGCCGAGATTCACGCTGAGCAGGTCTTGCGTCCGCAGCGACCATGCCAGACCAACGGTGGAGAGCGTGAAGAGGATCCCCATGCTCTGCACCAGTTGGTCGCGCAGCAGACCAATGGACTGCAGGTAGAAGACTCCTGGGACGGCTGACGAGCCGGTCATTCCGGTGAGGAAGCCGTTGGTGGCTCCGAAGAGCACCCCCGCGGGGTGGTGCCACCATCTGTCTCTGATGTTCACCCGGAGCTTGAACAGCCCGAGCAACCCGTACACCGCGAGCCCCACGCCGAGCAGGGCGGACATCACGTCCGCCCGGAAGTAGCTCAGGGTGAACGCACCCGAGACGGTAAAGACCGTGGCCGCCAGGAGAAACGGCCAGGTGAGACGGACGACTTCCCGGCCGTGACCGCCGCGCGAAGCCTGAAGGACGTTGGTCAGGAATGTCGGAATGAGTATCAACGCCTTCGCGGGGTGGATCCCGACCGTCGCAGCGAGAATTCCGAGGACGACGGGCGGCAGGCCGAGGCCGGTCAGACCCTTGACCAACCCACCCGCGAAGAACGTCAGAACAATCAACGTGACGGTGGCCACGTCGAAGGAGAGCAGGGCCGTGTGGGTCAAGAGTTGAGGTCACTCCGCGGGTGCCCTGTCTCCAGCCCACGGGAGGCGAAGCACCGCAGTGCCGTCACGACGTCAGCCTGCTCCTCCGGGTCCAGGCCCTCGGGCCTCTCCTGTTCGAAGTGATCGGCGAGTTTGACGATGTCGCTCTTGCGGTCCTCGATGTAGACGGCGCCGCCCGTGACCTGCGTCGCGTCGCGCTCGGCGAACTGCCCCGCGATGTCCTTGGCGTCCCGGACGAAGTTGATGTCGAATGCGCCGATCTGGAGAAGGACATAGCGTGAGGGCGTTCCGACAGGTGCGCCGTTGACGAACCTGTGCTTGCTCGGGTGGGGAACCTGGAACACCTGGTCCGGAAGGACGGTGAATACCTCGTCCGTATCGGGCAGCTCGATCGTGATCTGACCCCGTGAGCAATACATCATGTCGGACACTTCATTATGGAAGTGATAGGGGACAGCCCTGTGGTCGAGATTGAACAGGCTGACCCGCAGGCCGTCCTGGTAATGGAACTCTTTCATCTCCATTTGCTCAACTCCCTGTCTCGCTGGTGACCAACCCGGGACTGTCGACGGCGGCGGAGCGTACGGTGACGTCCGCCGCGGCGTCAAGCCATTCGTCGGCAACCCACTCGGCCGCCTCGACGAATGCGCCGGCGAAATTGTGTTCGTGCTGCCAGAACCTGACGGGCGAACCGTAGGAGGTGAGATGCGGCGACGGAACGCACCCGCCGCCCGTCCGCTTCAGTACTCGATACCCGCCGCGGGCATCGAGCGCGATACCGCCCGTGACATATCCGCCTTCCTCATGCGGGACGATCTCGCCTCGCCTCAGAAGGTTCTGCACCAACGGTGACGGATGGTTCTCCATGCGGAAGTCCTGCCCGCTGGCACGGATCACACAGTCGGCCCGCAAGGTCGACTGCCCGCCCTCGCCGGACCGGTAGGTGATCCGGAAATCACCGTCCTCACCCACTGCCGGGTGCGGCGCGTCATAGCCCTGCTTCACGGTCGTCAATATCCCGGCGTCCATCAAAGCGAGGAGCTTCTCCGCGTTCGCGGACGGCATCGGCACGGCCGTCCGGATGAAGTGGGTGTCGAGCAGACGGTCGTACGTAGCCTTGTCCATCGGTTCGAGCTGGTGGTAGAAGCGCATCCGCCGCGCTTTGAGTGCAATGGTGTGGACGAGGTTTCCGGTGTACGAGTCCTGGAGATCGCTCGCGAGCTTTTCCCTGGCGGAGTCAAAGCGGGGACTCTTGAAGTCGTCCCACCCCACTGCCCCCGCAGTGGCCCGGCGCAGGTCCTTGTCCAGGAGCTCCAGAATGCGCTCGATCTTCAGATGCCCTTGGTGATCGCGCCGGATCTCCGCAAGGCGCTCCGCCGTGAGATGGTGCGGCTCGAACGGTGCGAGCGGCCCCCGAACGGGAGGGAAGAACCCGCAGCGCGATCCGGCGACGATATGCAACGGCTCGTCGCCGGCCTGCGCCGCCGGCCGGTACGACGCGATATGACCGTCGTCGGTGTACGTGAACTCGCCGTCACCGCACAAGGTCATGATGGCGTCGATGCCGCTCGGGCCCATGCCCTGAACGAACACCCGGGGGCGCTCGCCGCGTGCGCGCCGCGACCGGACGCGCTCGGATACCGCAGCTTTCACCGCGTCCGGCGGATAGGGCGACGCGAGGTATCCACTCGCTCCGGAAAGCGGGTGGGCCGCCTTCGACTGCCAGTGCCCGGTGCTCAGCAGGACGCGGTCGATCCCGTCCACGGTGAACCGGTGGCCGGTGTCGAGGCTGCGGAGGGAGAGGGCGAAACCCTGCTCCGTTGCGTAGCCGTCGACGGCCTCGTGGCGCACGTACTGCTGAGCGTCGATGCCATGCGCACGGGCCCGCTCGACCGCCTCCTGGAAGCGCCTTTCGAGATACAGACCGAACAACGCACGCGGATAGAACTCGGCGTTGTCGGGCTGCCATGCACCGAGCTCGACTCCGGGGTGGGTCTCCAGGACCAGCTCCGGATGGTCCCTGATGAGCCATGGTTTGCTCTCGGCCAGCCAGTCGACGAAGTCATTGCCGTGGATGCCCATGGTGCTCGCCTCGTTGTTGCACCGATGCGCAAGCTGGACGTTGTCTTTCGCGTAGGGATATCCCGGCCCGTTCACCGGCCCCCGCTCCACCGTGACGATCGTGACGGCGGAGCGGGAGAGCGAGGGCCTGCGGCGTGGATCGGTGAGCCGTTGCACCACATGCCACAACGCGCAGGTACCTGCGAACCCTGTGCCGATGATGCAGTAGGTGATGTTTCCCCTCATCGTGGCATTCAGGTCAGGACTCCAAGCGTGTGAGGGCGCGCCTGATACGTCTGCCGGCCTCGCTCACGAGCGCACCCGTCCGGCCGCAGTTGATCCGCACGAAGTGATCCAGGAGGTGGCCCTCCGCGAAATGGCTGCCGCGGATCGTGGCGACCTTCGCCTCGTCCAGCAGGAACTGATCGGCGCTGCTGTAGCCGTGTTTCCGGTAGGCGTCGGCGTAGCCCGAGAAGTCGACGAAGAGGAAGTAGCCCCCTTGGGCAGGGCTGATCTTCAACGAGGGGACGGCGCCGAGCTCACGCAGCATGGTCTGGAGATTGGTGCGTGCGGCCTCCGCTCTGGCGGTTGCCACCTCGTCCATGTCCGGCTGCAAGGCGACGTGCGTGGCGACCTGCCCGTAAGTGGACGCGAACGAGGTGAGGTTGACCTGTGCACGCGCCGCCGCGTCCACGATGTCCGGCGGACCGCAGAGGTAACCGATCCGGTCGCCGTGCATGCCGTACGTCTTGCCCGGTCCGGTCACCGACAGCGTCCACGGCCGCATGGAGCAGCGGCTGCCGTCGGGGAGCGCAACGTCGATGGCGGCAAACGTCTTGGCGCGGGCCCCCACGATATGGGCCTCGTAGGGAGAGTCGAACAGGACATGGACCGGGCTCTTGCCAGCGGACTCGCGCCGCACATTGTGCCGGGCGACGACATCCGCCAGCGCCGACAATTCCCCGGTCGAATAGACCTTCCCCGTCGGATTGATGCAGTCGCCGAGCACGACGATCTTGGTTCGCTCCGAGAGCGCTTCCTCAAGAGCCGGTGCCGTGAGGCCTTCGTGCGCCGTGACCAGGACGGTCTTCGGGACGGCTCCGTGCAGCCGCACCATGTCCGAGTAGTGCGGCCAGTTGGGCACGGGGATCACGACGTCGTCGCCCGGATTCAGCAAGGCATGGAAGATTACCGAAATCGAACCTTTCACACCGCCCGGGGTGACCATGATTTCACGGTCCGGGTCGTACGCAATTCCGTGCAGGCGAGCCACACGTGCGGCCACGGACTCCAGCAGGAACGGAAACCCTCTGATGGGCGCAAACGCATGAATCGCGTCGGACTGTTTCTCCACGAACTCGATCACACCTCGGTCGATCCGGGGATCGGTCGGTGTGTCCAGCGCGCCAATGCTGAGATCGATGATCTGGTCGTCTTCGGGGAGTGACTTGTTGAGCGCGACGATCTTCGCCGCGGTTCCGTGAGTCACCGATTCTGGAATGCTCAGGACGGCATCGGAAATGCCACGATTCTTCTGCACGGTCGGCCGGGTCACCTCTCCCCGTTAGGAATGCAACTTGCGGACGGCCTTGTGCATCGCGTCCCACATTTCCAGTTGAATTTTCAGCGTCTCGTTCGCGCCATAGGCGATCTCGGCGACGTCGGCGTCGGTGCGGCAGTTGTTCTGGACGCACTTCTTCGCATCGGCGGCATGGCGTTCCTCGACACCCTCGTCGCCGACGTGGACGTTGAAGTAGATCTCGACGTTGTTGACGAACTCGGATTCGGCCAGCTTGTTGTTGCTGTTGCGGAACGCCGTACGGCAGACCTGCAGCATCCGGTCGGCGTGGGACTCCAGAGCCATGGCGACGCCCAGCATGCGGTGGTAGTTGGCGCCCAGCAGCTCCCGGGTGCGCTCGCGGTAAGCGAACGTCTCCGGTATGACCAGGTTGCTGTTGCGCGCGTCCTTCACGCGTAAGGGCGCCAGGCCGAACTCCGCCTGTCCGTGTAAGTTGTGGGCGTTCTCCATCAGCACCTCATGGCAGTGGGCGGCCTCGCCGTTCCCGGCCTCCTCGTTGAGGATGTAGGAGAACAGGACCAGCGTGTCCCGGTCATCGTTGGCCGCCGCCTGTGCACACACGTGGGCGATGCCTTTGACCGTGCCCTCGGTGCGCTGGAAGAAGTTCGCCCGGTGGAAGTCGTAGGTGTCGCTGTTCCATGGCGAGTTCTCCAGGAACGTGAAGTACTCGTTGTCGTAGACCGGATGCCGGTCCAACTCGTCCATGAGCGAAGTGACTTGATCGTGAAGTGTAGTTGCCGTGCTGGTCGTCATATTGCTTCACCCCAGTTCACACAGGTGTGGATCGTGGTCAATAAGATGCCAAAACTGACGCAACGACCCACTGGATGGATACCGTACGACGTCTTCGATTGCGCTTGATCACTATCACGAGCCATCGTGGCGGCCCGGCCGGCGAACCGCGAGAGTCATCCCGCGAATTCACCCGCCTCGTACGATGAGAGTCGTTTGAGCGAGGAAAGCTGCTGTCATTCCGCGGTCGAGAGAAAGTCACTCTCTCTGTGCACCGCACTGCACCGCACTGCGTCGCGCAAAACTGAAACCTGGAATCGGACAGGGCCGAAGAAACCTGCAGAACTCTCTCCTGGCGAAGGCAGACGCATTGCTGAACGTATGTCCACCCTCCAGGTGAGCCACGATGAACACCCCGGCGTTCGGTCGTGATCCATGATTGCCTAAAGGTCGTTTCGGGGACAGCGTTTACCGGCCACTTGTCGGCGGCCGCCACACTACCCATGGTCACGATTCCGTTACTCGTCCGGGAAGATCGATGCGGCGTAACGGTTGGCCACGGTGGTGCGGCAGTGGCGGTGGGGACAGCGCCGCCCCAGGAAGAACCGGCCGTACGCTCCGGAGCGCGGGCGCAGGATCACGGCATGGCGGCGAGCCCCCTGGGATCACCGGCTCCCGCGTGACAGGAAGTCCTGGTCGGCTTGAAGTAGCCAGTTTGGGCGAGCCGTGGCGGCATGTTCCGACGGGAGGCCGGCGGTGGCTGCCCCGCCCTCCGTGTGTCCGTCGGGGGAGAATGGTGTGGGGGACGCGAAGCCGGAGTAGCGGGTTGCGATGCTGGTTACTGTCGGGGCCGACTCCAAATCCGACTCCAAACCCGACTCCGACTCGATGCGGGGGCCGGGGCCGGGGCCCGAGACGGGGAGAGGGAACCTCGGAAGATGTTGAGACACGTGACTGCCATCCGCTACCTCGAACCCCTGCGCTCCGGTGGCTCCGTGCCCGGAGTCGTCGAGGCCGATGACTTGGGGACGTACGTCGTCAAGTTCACCGGCTCGGCGCAGGGGCGCAAGGCGCTGGTCGCCGAGGTCGTCGTGGGCGAGCTGGCCCGCCGACTCGGGCTGCGCGTACCGGAGTTGGTCCTGGTGCACTTCGACCCGTCGGTCGCCGGCGAGGAGCCACACCAGGAGATCCAGGATCTGCTGCACTCCAGCGCCGGACTCAACCTCGGCATGGACTACCTGCCGGGAGCCGCTGATTTCACACCGGACGCGCTGGAGGTCGATCCGGCGGAGGCCGCAAGGATCGTCTGGCTGGACGCCTTCACCGCCAACGTGGACCGTACGGTGCACAGTCCGAACCTCATGGCCTGGCCGGCCTCCGGTCACCAGGAGCCCCATCTGTGGCTCATCGACCACGGCGCCTCGCTCGTCTTTCATCACCGCTGGGATTCCGCGGCGGACGCCGTCGGCAAGGCGTACCCCTTCCAGCACCACGTTCTCGGTTCCCGTGGTCCCGACGTGGCGGCGGCGGATGCCGAACTCGCCCACCGCGTGACGCCGGAGCTGCTGCGCGAGGTCGTCACCGCCGTCCCGGACGAATGGCTGACCCCCGAACCGGGCTTCACGACCCCGCACGAGCTGCGCGACGCTTACGTCGCCCACCTCGCCGCCCGCGCAAAAATATCCACGCAGTGGCTCCCCACGAATTTTCTTGCGGCCGCGCGCCCGCAATCAGCCGCGAGCCGGTAGGCAGTCACGAGGCCGCGAGGCGGTCCTCGTCATCGGCACGGCACACGACGGTCCGACTCCGGCGTGGGCGGCCGCCGCACCTACGGCGGCGGCCGCCCAGAGCGCAGCTCGGTTGCCCAGGGCCCGTCCCGGCGCACACAGGGCGCCGAGGGCCTTGATCGTCACGCCGAGCGAGGCCGGGCACGGCGGTCGTGCTCGCCCTGCAGAAGGGCGGCATCCGCAGTGCTGTCCGACGTGTCATCCGCAGGGGCATCCGAAGCGGTATGCCAAGTGGCATCCCAAGCCCGCGTGACGTCGGCGCCCCTGGGATTCGGTGGCGTCGACGGGGCCGGCCGACGCCGGAGGCACGGTGGCTACTACGCGACCACGCCGGACTTGGCGATGACGATGTCGGCGCGGGTGGCGCCGCTGCGGGAGCCCAGGGACTCGATCTTCCGGACGATCTCCATGCCCTCGACGACCTCGCCGAAGACGACGTGCTTGTTGTCGAGCCAGTCGGTGACGATGGTGGTGATGAAGAACTGCGAGCCGTTGGTGTGCGGGCCGGCGTTGGCCATCGACAGCTGACCGGGCTTGGTGTGCTTGAGCTGGAAGTTCTCGTCCTGGAACTTCTCGCCGTAGATGCTCTTGCCGCCGGTGCCGTTGCCGGCGGTGAAGTCGCCTCCCTGGAGCATGAAGTCGGGGATGACGCGGTGGAAGCCGGACCCCTCGTAGCCGAAGCCGTGCTCACCGGTGGCGAGCTCACGGAAATTCTTCGCGGTCCGGGGAACCACGTCGTCGAACAGGGTGAAGACGATCCGCCCGGCGGGGGCGCCATCGATGGTGATGTCGAAAAATACGTTGTCAGTCATGACGGCATCCTTACATCCGCCCGCGCCGGGGCGAGGCGGGGCCCCCGGCGCCCGTCGCGATGGAGTCCGTGTAAGGGGCTCGAAAGGACTCGAAGGGGCTCGCCCCCCGCGAAAGGCAGGGTCCCTCACCACCGGGAAAGGCATGGTCCCACCGGGAAACCCCGGATCCCCCGCCTGGGAGGCAGGGCCCCCGAGAAAGGCAAGGTCCCCCTGGAAATACAGGGCCCTCCGCGATATGGATGGCCCGCGCGAGAGGCATCGCCCCCGGCCTGGATGCCGGCGCGTAAACCGTCCCGGTCGAGCGCACTTCCGGACCGCGAGAGCAAGGGTTGGACCGACCCGTGACCGAAGGTGAACCGTCCGGTACGTTATTGCCGCTTTTGCGCGCCGAACCGTGGCATACGCAAGACTGCCGAGGTGGATTCGGGCATAGCGGCGATCTTGGGAGCTACCGTCGGCGCACTCGGTACGGGAGGTGCCGCAGCCGTCACGGGGCTTTGGGGAGCCCGGACCGCCCGGAGTCAACTCGCGGCCCAGGAGGCACAGCTGAGGCGCGGTCTGCGCGTCGGTCATGTGCGGGAGCGCCGTGAGCCGCGCCGTATCGTGTACGCGGTTTTCCTGGAACAGGCACGAGCCACCGAGCGCGCGCTCGGAAGGTACCGGGAGTCCCACACCACGGACCTGGACGCCTTTCACCGAGAGCTCGACAAGCTCGATCATCTCGGAGTGCACGTACTTCTGGAGGGGCCGCCGCCCGTGGTCTCCCCTTCACAGGAACTCATCAGAACCGCACACCGATGCATCAGGCCCTTGCGGAATTCCATCGAAGCAGGAGAGCGATGCGACGCCGGGTCCCACGAGTGCGTGGACGCCGCCGCATCCGTTGCCGAAGCCGGGCTGGCCTTCACCGCCGAGGTACGAGACTTCGCGGAGGCCGCCCGCCGCGTTCTCGACGACGCTTCGGCGATCGAGACTCCGACCCCCTGAGAACGCGCAGCCTTCGGCCGATCGGCCCGACGCCGCCGCCTTCCCGCCCACAGAACGCCAACGACAAGGACAGGGACAGGGACAGGGACAGGGACAAAGACGGGGACGGAGGCGGTGGGGTCGAAGGGAAGGGGCGGTGGGCCGAACCGCAAGGGCGAACCGTAGAAGCTACCCACGGACCGCACCCTCATCCGCGCAGCCGGCACGCATGGAAGCGCGTGCGGCGAGATTGCCGCCGGAAGTCCCGATTGTGCCGGTGGCATGGGCCACGAGCAGTCGGCCGTACCGGGCGCTGCACCCTCTTCGCGCCTCGAGCCCACCACGAATGCGCCGTTCACCACCAATTGCCGTCCGGCAGCCCTGCCCGGATTTCGCTCGCCGGTACGGGGGTGCACACTTTCTGCTGAAGGCCGTTCCTGCGGGCTTGGTGCAGCAGGAAATCAGCAAATCCTTCTCTGGAATCGGGCGCGCCGTGCGCCCACGAGGGAAGGACGGCTATGCGACGCATTATCGTCGGCACCTGCGCTGCACTCGTTGCTCTGGGGATCGGGCTGGCCGGTCCGGCCGTTGCTGCTCCGGTACCGGTGACCGCGCTCAACTGCGATGGCGACACCTACAAGTGCACAGCCAACCTCCGCTTCGGTGACAACAATTGGAAGGCCAGCTGGGGCGCGACCATCTCCCACCAGTCACCCCGCTCCGCCTACCGTGCTCCGGTACCGGTAACGGGCCTCAACTGCGACGGCGACACCGGCAAGTGCACCGCCAACTTGCAATTCGGCGACGGGAATTGGCGCGCGAGCTGGTCAGCCAGCATCTTCCACCAGGCGCTCCGGTCCGCCGACGGCGCACGGCTTGCCGCTCCCGTGCCGGCGAACAGCCTGACCTGTGACGGCGACACCGGTCGCTGTTCCGTCAACCTCCAGTTCGGCGACGGCAACTGGAAGGCCAACTGGGCCGCGACCATCTACCACCCGTAACCGATCGGCCCTCGGCCGTGGGGGCGAACAGCGGAAGACGGAACACGAACAACGGAAGACGAACGACGGAACACGGAACGCGGAAGCGGTGCCCGGGGACGAGCGGCAGGTGTCCCCGGGCATCACCACTGCCGCACGGCGGGGACCGCCCCGCGCGCACGCCGGGCGGCTCGTGAAACGGGTCTGCGGAATACCGGCGCACGCCGGTCGGCGGCCCGGGAGTCACGCTCATTTACTTATTGTCATGTTGATTGTGGAACGCGTCATTGCTGACACGTACGCGCCTTCTTTCGACCGGCCGGGAACCCTACCGTCGCATGCACCCAACATTCGACGACCGGCAACTTCCGCTCCCACCAGACCCGTTCACGAACGGAATCGTGAGGGAGAGGGAGCGGCGGCTGCCCAGGGAGAAGTCATGTCCGCAGTCGTACAGCAGCAAGAAAGTCCGCAGTCCCCGGGCTCCTGGCCCGGCGGGGACGGGGGAAACTGGCCCAGATATCCGAGGCTCTACGAGGCCATTCCGGACTCGGGACCGACCTCCGGAGGAAATACCGTCCTGCTCACCGGGGCGGGCCTGCAGGGCACAAGCCAGGTCACCTTCGGTGGCATCCCCGCCACCATCGTCGCCCAGGACCCTTCCGGCGGCTCGGTCACCGTCGTAGCGCCCCCGCACACAGCGGGTACGGTCCAGATCATCGCCACCACACCGAGAGGCAACACCAACTCGGTGAGCTACACCTACACCATCGCTCCGCCCACCGGTCCGACGGTCACCGCTCTTGTGCCCAGCAGCGGGTCCACCGCCGGCGGCACCGCGTTCGCCATCATCGGCACCAACCTCACCGGCGCAACCGTCACCTTCAACGGCGTGCCGGCCACCGGAGTGTCCATCAACCCCATGGGGACGGTGCTCACCGGCGTCACGCCGCCCGGCCCCATCGGCAATGTCCCGGTCGTCGTCACCACCCCGGCCGGGAGCACCGCCGTCGCCGGCGGGTACACCTATACGGCGCCTCCGCCCGTGGTCACGTCGCTGTCGCCGTCGTCGGGCAGTGCTGTGGGTGGTACGGCGTTTGTGATCACGGGGAGCAGTTTGAGTGGTGCGGTGGTGACGTTCAACGGGGTTGCGGCGACAGGGGTTTCGGTCAATGCGTCGGGTACGGCGCTGGTCGGCTTCGCCCCTGCCGGGGCGCCGGGCAACGTTCCGGTCGTCGTCACCACCCCGGCGGGCAGTACCACGGTCGCCGGTGGGTACACGTACACCGCCCCGCCTCCGCCTGTCGTCACGTCGCTGTCGCCGTCGTCGGGCAGTGCTGTGGGTGGTGCGGCGTTTGTGATCACGGGGAGCAGTTTGAGTGGTGCGGTGGTGACGTTCAACGGGGTTGCGGCGACGGGGGTTTCGGTCAATGCGTCGGGTACGGCGCTGGTCGGCTTCACCCCTGCCGGGGCGCCGGGCAACGTTCCCGTCGTCGTCACCACCCCGGGCGGCAGCGCCAACGTCGCCGGCGGATACACCTACGTGTGAGCGGTCCTCCTTGCACCGGTTCGCCCGCGGCAAGGAGGACGGTCCGGGGTTCGCATCCGCCGTAATCGGTCGAGTGGCCGAGCGGTCGAGCCGCCGAGCGGTGATGCGACACCTCTGCCGGGTCCGCCCCGCCCTGTCGCCGGCTCATCAGGAACCGGTGGCAGGGCGCCACGAGCAGGGCGTTACGAGCGAGGTCCGAGGAGCGGGGGGAGTACGAGCAGGACGACGAATAGGGCCATGAATAGGGCGCCAAGAAGACGGCGGCACAAAAGACGGCGGCACGCACGAGACGCGTCATGGCGGCACGTCACCCCAGTTGGCGGGGGCCGGCCGGGTGGCATCCGCTCAACGCTCAGGCTGCGCCATCCGGGTGAAGAGGTAAGGGCCGTCTCACCTCGGATCGTATTTCCTGCGTAACTGGTAGACGACGGGCAAACGGGCTTTTCAAGGGTTTCGCCGACACCGAGGCGGGGGCGGGGACATGCCGATCAATCCGGACCAAGGGTCAACCGGTGGTGGGGCCACGGTCACCTTCACCGGTACCGGCCTCGCAGACGCCACCGTGGTGCACTTCGGGAACAAGTCGGCCGCCATCACGGCCAATACCCCCACCTCCGTGTCGGTGGTCGCCCCTTCGGGGGCCGGAGTGGTCGACGCCACGGTGAGCACCCCGGGGGGCACCAGCAACCCCGAGCCCTTCTACTACGTTCCCCCGCCCGTCATCGTCGCCGTCGCGCCGTCGTCCGGGCCCCTCGCGGGCGGCGAGACGGTTACCGTCACCGGGCGCGGCCTCGCCACCACCACCTCGGTGGCGTTCGGTGCAACAGAGGTGACGCCGACGGTGGTGTCCGACAGTGAACTGACTGTCGTGAGCCCGGCCCATGCGGCCGGTGCCGTGGCTTTGGTCGTCACGGCTCTGGGCGGTACCGCCACCGCCTCCGGAACCTTCGGCTTCGTGGGCCCGCCGACCGCCACCGGCTTCAGCCCGCTGACGGGCCTCCCCGCAGGCGGCACACTGGTCGGCATCACGGGCACTCGGCTGTCGACGACCACCGGTGTGACCTTCGGCGGTGTCCCCGCCACGTTCGCGGTCCTGTCCGACACCCAAGTCGCAGCCATCGCCCCCACCCATTCTCTGGGCGCGGTCACCGTCGCGGTCACCACTACGGGCGGCTCCGCCACCGCGCCCGGGGTGTTTCTCTACCTGCTCGGTTGACGAGTGGTGCGCACGCGCTGCCTTGAGTGTCCGCCCCTACCTTGAGTCACCACCCCTCCCTGAGTCTCCTCCATCCCTCCCTTGAGTGGTCGGGCCTGTGCGCACTGTGGTGCCCGTGCGGCGCCGGTCCGGCCCCGGCCCGTAGGCCTGACGTCACGGCACACAATGCGCCCGAGTTGGTTTCGACCCAGGTCAGGGCCCTTTTCGCGTTTCGTGGCTCTTGGAAGGGGCCCGGACCCGTCGCCGGATGGCTCACCGGCAGGTTCCGCGCAAGCGACCGGCCGCCCCGTCGCCTCGCGGCGCGGAACTTGCGCCGCGGTCCTCGAAGATCGGTCCCGGATGCTGCCCAGTTGCCATCGGAGGGTATGTGTGCCCACGCGCCTCAGGAGGGCATTTGTCCAGCTGAATTGGAACAATTCGACAACCCACCGAGGGCAGCGCAACATGTGGTTGTGGGAGGTGCACAGATGATCGCGAACCTCGAACATGGGGGGCACGGCCAGTCGGCTTACGTCGCACTGGACGTCCCCCTCCGCGATCAACAGCCATGAGCTCAGATGACCTGATCTTTTCCTGGCCACCCGCGAGCAGCCGGCCAACCGTGCACATCGCCCTTCTCGGCGGTTTCGACCTAGTGGTGAACGACGTCCCGGTGACGGTGCCCGTCGGTTCGAAACGGCTGCTGGCGTTCATTGCGCTCAACGGTCGTGCCGCTGCCCCTCGCTCCCTGGTTGCGGGGAGCCTCTGGCCCGAGGCATGCGAACAGAGCGCGTACGCGAATCTACGGTCGGCGCTGTCACGCCTGCGTGGCATCGGCAGGAAAGCCCTGGAGGTCAGTCCTACCGAGGTGCGCCTGGCGCGAAAGGTCACCGTTGACCTGCATCACGCCCGGTCGCTGGCCCAGCGCATACTCGACCCCGGCGTCCCGGCCGAAGACCTCAACATCAACGCGGCCACCGTCGACCAGCTCACCGACGACCTGCTGCCCGGCTGGTACGACGAGTGGGCCCTGCGGGAGGCCGAGCAATGGCAGCAGCTCCGGCTCCACGCCCTTGAGGCGCTGGCGGGAGCATTCATCGACACGAAGCAGTTCGCCGGGGCTGTCGCGGCCGCCCACGCGGCCGTACAAGCCAATCCACTACGGGAGAGCAGTCAGGCTTCGCTGATCCGCGCCCACCTGGCGGAGGGCAATCCGTCCGAGGCCTTGGACGAATTCGAACGCTATACGCACCGTCTCCGCGACGAGCTCGGACTTCGCCCCACGCCGCGGCTGTGCGACCTGGTGGACGGACTGCAGCGGCCGGGTGCCGGCTGGTGACGTCGGCTGGTGCCCTCGGTCGGTCACCAACTCCGATGGGCAACTCCGGTTGGTGACTCCAACTGGTGACTCCCCGTGGCCGCAGAGCTGTGGGTTCCTCAGGGCCCCGAGGTGGGGCCCTCCGAGGTTCCCCTCAAGGTGCCGCCACGTCGTTCAATGTGCCACGCCCCTCAAAGTGCCGCCCGTTCGAGGTGCTGTGCCGGTGCCTGCGCCTGCGGCTGTGCCTGTGCTTGTTCCTGTTCTGTTCGCGGTGCCAGCTGACTCAAGGTGCGGCCGACCCTCGTGACGCGAAGTGGCTCAGTCCGTCGGGTCGGGCGCTCCGGCGGCCTCGGCGCTTTCGTTCGTACTGCGCGGTCGCCGCACAGGGGAGGGGTACGTCCCATCAACCATTCGGCTCAATAGAGTATTTGTGCGGCAATGCACTCATTTATTCTCATTTAGACGCGGTGATCCGATGAAAGACCAGGTGACCCGCAACTGAATCCGCCGAATGTCCGGGACCTGCGATCGAGGGAGCATTGTGGAGCCACGCGAGACAACCTCGGTCGAGACCGGCTCGGACGCCGCCGACGGAGGCCCTGCACCCAGTGCGTCATCTGCCCCCCGTGCGCTGCCGCCTGCGCCCAACGGGTCCTGGTCGCTGCTGTCGCGAATAGTGATCGCGGGAACCATCGCGGTGTTGGCGATCGTCGTCACACTCCACGTGGTCCTGATATTCCTGTTCGTCGCCCCGTCGAACGCCCTCAGCAGGCAGTACAACGGGCTGGTCAACGGCTGGGTCTATCCGGAGTTCGACCAGAACTGGCAGCTTTTCGCCCCGAACCCGCTCCAGCAGAACATCGCCGTGAATGCGCGCGCCGAGGTCAAGTTCGCCGACGGTTCCCGGCGTTTGACGAACTGGGTGGGCCTGACCGCCCAGGACCTCAAGGCGATCAGAAACAATCCCGCACCCAGCCACGCGCACCAGAACCTGCTTCGCCAGGCCTGGGACTTCTACAACAGGACGCACGACGTCAAGGGGCGTCCGGTCGGCCTGCGGGGCGAGCTCTCCGAGGCCTATGTGCGCCGGATCGCGGCACACCGGATCGGGCCCCGGGTCGACGGCGGCCAGGTGGTCAAGGTGCAGATCTACGCGTCGAACACCCCGATTGTCCCGCCGAAGTGGAGTACTGAGCGCGTGAACACCCAGACGACCTACCAGGTGCTTCCGTGGTGGCCGGTCTCCAAGAAGGAGTTCCAGTGAGCGTCGAGAAGGACACCGCCCGGGCACCTTCCCCCTTCAAGGACTTGGGCACAAAGCTCGACCGGGCCATCGCCAGAGGTCTGAACAAGATCACGGGGATGACGCTGGCTCCCTACCAGGCCGCGGTCGTCCGGATCGGCTTCGCGCTGACCTTCGGCCTCTACCTCATCCGCGAGTGGCCGCACCGCCAGGAGCTCTACGGCACCACCAGCCCATGGGGATTGGACCTGGCCCATCGCCTCGTCGACTCGAACCACGCGTTCACGGTGCTGCTGTGGTCGAGCGACAGGCTGTGGTTCGAGCTGGTCTACCACGGGACGATCGTGGCGTGCGTGCTGCTGCTCATCGGATGGCACACCCGCACGACCTCGTTGCTGTTCATGATCGGGGTGTTGTCGCTGCTCAACCGCAACGTCCTGCTGGGCGACGGTGGCGACACCCTCATCCATCTGATCGCGAGTTATCTGGTGCTCACCCGCTGCGGGCAGGTCTGGTCGCTGGACGCGCGACGGCGGGCGCGCGCGGCGGCGTTGGGCGAGGAGGACAGGAACCCGGTGGGCGTGGCCCTTTGGGGGCTCTGCGGCCTGGGCCTCGCCCTGGCGCAGATCACGGGATTCGCGCAGCTCCCCTGGGGGTGGATCCTGATCTTCTGGGGGCTGTGGCTGATCCAGGCCCTCTGGTACTGGGCCGGGCGGAGCCGCTTCTCCGAGGTGCGAGGGGTGCTGGATGTCACCGCCAACCTCGTCCACAACTCGGCGATGCTGGTGATCGCCGCCCAGGTGTGTCTGCTCTACGCCACGGCCGGCTGGTACAAGATCCAGGGGCCGCGCTGGCAGGACGGAACCGCCCTGCACTATCCGCTTCACCTGAACTACTTCAGCCCGTGGACTCCGCTGTCCCAGGCACTCGACAGCGGCTCCGTGATCGTCACGCTGATCACCTACGGCACTGTCATCGCGCAGGTCGCCTTCCCCTTCACCCTCCTCAACCGCCGGGTGAAGAACGTGCTGCTCGCGATCCTGATGACCGAACACGCGACGATCGCGGTGATCTGCGGCTTGCCGTTCTTCTCGCTGGCGATGGTCGTTGCGGACATGGTCTTCCTCCCGACCAACTTCCTGCTGTGGATCGGGTCGAGGGTGTCGTCCACACGGAACCGCATCACCCGCCCGCTCCGCCGCGACAAGGAACCACAGGTAACCGGGGCGAAGGCCCCAGTGTGAGGTGAGGTAAGGGACCTCCCCCGCAGGACACGGCGAACGTCCCCCGGCGGAGTCGGCCCGTGGTGGGGACGATCCGCCGGGGAGACCTCGGGGTTCACATCACCTGGCGACTGCGCAGGCAGAGCAGGGAGATCGCGAGATCGCGTCCGCCCCTCGGCCGGAGCCGAGAGCTCTGCGCTGTGCGTCGCCCGGGCGGCAGCCGGTGGTGGCGCCGGTGGTGACGCCACTCGTGCGGCTGCTGCCCCAGCTGTTGTTGCGTCAGCCGATGGTGGCGCCGGTGCTGGTGGCACCCGTCGTGCCGCCGACCACGCCACCGATGGTGGCGCCGGTCGTGGTGGCACCGGTCGTGCCGCCTGCTCCGCCGCCGATGGTGGCGCCGGTGGTGGTGGCACCGGTCGTGCCGCCTGCGCCGCCGCCAATGGTGGCGCCGGTCGTGGTAGCGCCGGTGGTCCCGCCGGTACGTCCGCCGATCGTGGCACCGGTGGTGGTGGCACCCGTGGTGCCGCCTGCGCCGCCGCCGATGGTGGCGCCGGTGGTGGTGGCACCGGTCGTGCCGCCTGCTCCGCCGCCGATGGTCGCGCCGGTCGTGGTGGCGCCCGTGGTGCCGCCTGCTCCGCCGCCGATGGTGGCGCCGGTCGTGGTGGCACCGGTGGTGCTGGAGGCGCCAGTTGTGGTGGTGGTCGCGCCGGTCGTGGTGGCGCCGGTGGTGCTGGAGGCACCGGTTGTGGTGGTGGTCGCGCCAGTTGTGGTGGCGCCGGTGGTGACCCCTCCGGTGCGTCCGCCGATGGTGGCTCCTGTGGTGGTGGCTCCGGTGGTTCCACCGCCGCCGAACCTGCAGCCCCTCGGGAACACGAAGAGCTTGCCGGTCTTCTTGTTGAGCACCAATCGGCACCGCACATCCGGCGCCGACTTCGACGTTGTTGCCTTCGTGGGTGTCGCTTCAGCGCCCACAGCGCTCATGGCGCCCATTGTGCCGGTGAGTGCCGCGGCCAGGAGCGAGGCGCCGATCACGTGCGGAAGCCGCTTCCGGAGATTCGTCATGATGCTTCCCCTTGTCTTTAGGAGCTGGCATACCTGTTGCAGCGTGGAAGGTCGGCCATGACCGTGGCGTGGAACTGACGTGACTCCCGCGTGACGCCGCCGGCGCAAGGCGCCGGAATGCGGGCACCCGGCCGCTGAGATGCAGCATGCGACTGCTGTGGTAGCGCTGCGTGTCGGCGGGATCACCATGGATTTCCTCACCGGCCCTGGGTGAGGACGACGATCGGCAGTCTTGATCCAAGGCCGGCGGCCCCCGTGCCCTGCGTTATTCCGCCGTGCGGAGCAGGTCGGTGATTGCCTGGAGTACGGATTCCGGCTGCTCCTCGTGGAGCCAGCCGTGCCCGCTCTCGTCGAGGGTGCGGTGCTCACCGCGGGGGACGGACGCGGCAAGGTGCTGGTGCAGGGTGGTCTTGATGCTGTTCACCTCAGACAGCGTTTTTTCGGACCACAGTTGAGCCTGGGTGGCGTCGTATCCCAGGGCGGTCAGCACGATCAGCGGTACGTCGGGGAGGCCGGGAGCGTGCCGGATTTCGTGTGCGACGTCGTCGTAGACGTTCCGGCTCTCGTACAGCCCGGTCTTCCACGTGGCGAGGTGGTGTTCGATGAGCGGCCGGCGGACGGGGGCAGGCCACTTCGCGAAGAACGGTGTCGCCCGGTCGCGGGCCTGCTGAAGCTGCTCGTGCGACGCCTCCGGCAGGTCCTGCCGGCTCATCCGCTCCAGCTTCTCCCGTACCTCCTGGGGTGCGTGGTCGAGGAGGTCTTCGTGGAAGGGGTCCAACAGGAGCAGGCCAGTCACCTCGTCGGGGAAGCGCTGCGCGTAGTGACGGGCGTAGGCCCCTCCCAGGGAGTGGCCGACCAGCACGTAGGGGGTGGGTATGCCGGCGGCACGCAGCAGGCCGCGGAGTTCGTCGGTGACCTCGGCGGCGCTGCGGGGCAGGTCGACCTCTTCGCTCCAGCCGGTGCCGGCGCGGTCGTAGAGCACGCTGGTGGTCAGTCCGGCCGCCCGGTTGTGGGTGTTCAGATAGTCCAGGCCGACCAGTCCGGCCCCCGGAAGGAACACCACAGCCGGGCCCCCGCTACCGGATCGGTGCAGCATCAGCCGCCGGCCCCCGACGTCGTACAGCTCCCCCAGCGGCGGTTGGGGGAGGGCGGATTCGGACCGGGGCGAGGGCGATGAGCGCGGCATGGGATGTTCCCCTTCTCTTTCCTTCAGCGGTTCTTCGCTCAGCGGTTCTTCGCTGTGCTGGTGTTCTCAAGTTTGAGAAAGGTATCGAAGGTGAGACCATGTGTCCATGGACACGGTTGATCTGCTCCTGCACCCGGTTCGGTTGCGCGTCGTACACGCCATGTACGACGGGCGGACGCGTACGACCACCGAGCTGTGTGCTCTGCTTCCCGACGTATCGAAGGCCACGGTCTACCGGCACGTCGGGCTCCTGGCCGACGGCGGTCTGCTGAGGGTGGAGGGCGAACAGCGCGTGCGTGGCTCCGTTGAACGCCGGTACCGGCTCCATCGCGCCCGAGCGGTGATCGATGCCGACGCGGCCGCGTCCATGTCACTGGAGGACTACCGCCGGGGCTTCGCGGTGGCCATGGCCACGTTGCTGGCCGAATTCAACGCCTACCTGGAGCGGGACGGCGCCGACCCGCCGGCCGACTTGGTGGGATTCCGCCAGCATGCGCTCTGGCTCAGTCGGGATGAGCTGGCTGAGATGATCGGTGAGATGCGGGAGGTGATCGTGTCGCGGATGGGGCATGATCCCTCACCGGAGCGCACGCGGCATCTGCTCAGCCCGATTCTGTTCCCCGCCGAGGGGCCGTCTCGGCGTTCACCTGGCAAGCAGGCAGAACCCGGCACCGAGCCCGCAGAACCCGGCACCGAGTCCGCGGGACCCGGCACCGAGTCCGCGGGACCCGGCACTGTGTCCTGAGGCTCGGCTCGCTGTTGTGCTCCGCTTTCTTCGAACGCTCTGCAGCGTCCAGAACGCTCCATTGCCCGCCCCGACGGAAGCCTGAGTAGGGTCATGGGCATGATCAAAGCAAAGGGGCGGTGGCCCAAGGTGGGTCTGGACAGTGGCGTCGAGGACGCGACGCTCCTCATCCTGGAGTGGCTAGGCGAGCAGGGGGTGGGGGCCATGATCAGGGTCGATGCGGAGCGTATGCAGGAAGGGCGGCCTGCATGGACGTTCGCTGCCGGCGGTGGACCGTTGCCTGGTGGCGGGATGCGGGCTGATGGGGCGTCGGTCGCAGAGTGCATGGGCAGGGCGCTGATACGGCTGCGAGAGGCCGGTCTGACCGTGCCGTTCTGACCGGACGCCCGGACCCGCCGTCGAGCGAGCGACCTCGGTCGCGCCCGGATCGTGCTCGTGCTCGACGCCGGGATGCCGTGCCTGCGCGTCGATCGTTATGGGGTGAACCCTGCTGCCGCGGCGGCCGCTGTCGCCGTTGCCGTCGCGGGGTCCCAGCCCGGGTGCGGCACGGCCGCCAGGAGGGCCCGGGTGTACGGGGCCGCCGGCGCGGCGAGTACCTGCTCGGTGGGTCCCTGTTCCACGGTCCGGCCGTGCCGCATCACCAGCGTCTCGTCGGTGACGTGCCGGACCACGGCCAGATCGTGGCTGACGAACACCAGCGCCACCCCCGTCTCCCGGCGGATCCCGGCCAGCAGGTGCAGGATCTGTGCCTGGATGGAGACGTCCAGCGCGGCGACGGCCTCGTCCAGGACGAGCACCTTGGGGCCGACGGCGAGCGCGCGGGCGATGGCGAGGCGCTGCCGTTGTCCGCCGGACAGTCCGTGCGGCCGGGCTCCGGCCTCCCGTGTCCCCAGCCCCACCAGGTCGAGCAGTTCCGTCGCCCGCTGGTCGGCGTCCCGCGGCGCCGCGCCGTGCAGCCGTAGCGCGGTGTGCAGGCACTGGCGTGCGGTGAGCCGGGCGTCGAGCGAGACATAGGGGTCCTGGAAGACCATCTGGATGTCCCGGGCCCTGGCCAGCCGCGCTGCCCGGCCCCGTGGCGTACGGGGTGTACGGGTGTGACCGTCGACGGTCACGGTGCCGGCGTCGGGCCGTACCAGTCCGACGAGCATCCGGGCCACGGTGGTCTTGCCGGACCCGGACTCTCCCACGATCCCGGTCGAGCCGCCGCGCGACAGCGTGAAGGAGATCCCGTCGGCGGCGCGGTGCCGGCCGCCGCCCGGCAGGGGGTACGTCTTGCCCAGTCCCTCGGCCACCAGAACGGGCGGGCTGTTGTGGGCGGGCGGGTGCGCCGGGCCGTGGAGCGGATGTGCGCCGGTCATGGCTGCCTCTTTTCGTGTGAGGGCGAGGGTGAGGGTGGGGTCGGGGCCGGGGCCCGGGAGGCGGATGATTCCGGGGCCGGGGCCGGGGCCGGGGCTGGAGCTGGGTTTGAGGCTGGGGAGGCGGGCAGCCCTGAGGCTGGGGTTGAGGGCGGCGAGGCGGACGGTCCCAGGGCCGGGTTCGAGGCCAGGGAGGCAGACGGCCCCAGGGCGTCCGGCAGTTTGCGGCAGGAGGCGGAGCCACCGCCGGGGAGCGCGGCCGGGGTCGGTGTCCAGGCCGCGCAGCCGTCGTCGGCGTGTGCGCAGCGCGCGTGGAACGGACAGCCGGGGAAGGCGTCGGCGAGGGACGGCGGGCGGCCCGGGATGGGGTGCAGCACGCGCGGCGCCTCGGACAGGTCGGGTGAACAGGCCAGCAGCCCACGGGTGTAGGGGTGCCGGGGCGTGCGGAACAGGGCGCCGGCCGGCTGTTCCTCGACGACCCGGCCCGCGTACATGACGTACACCCGCTCGCAGTAGGCGGCGGCCAGCTGCAGATCGTGGGTGATGAAGAGCAGGCCCATGCCGTGCTCGTCGCGCAGGGTGCGCAGCAGGGCGAGGATTTCCGCCTGGGTGGTGACGTCCAGCGCGCTGGTGGCCTCGTCGGCGAGCAGCAGCCGGGGAGCGGCGGCGAGCGCGCCGGCGATGACGACGCGTTGCAGCATGCCGCCGGAGAGTTCGTGCGGGCGCTGCCGGATGCGGTGCTCCGGGTCGGACAGGCCCACGCTGGCCAGCAGTTGGAGGGCCCGGGCGCGCATGGCCGGGCGGTCGAGGCCGCTGCGGGCGAGCCGTTCGGTGAGGAAGTCGCCGATCCTGCGGACCGGGTTGAGAGCCGAGCGCGGGTCCTGGTGGACCATGGCGACGGAGCCGGAGCGGTGGGCGCGCAGTGCCGCCCCGCTCAGGGGCAGTACCTCGGTGCCGGACACCCGGACGGTGCCCTCGGTGCGGGCGTCCTGGGGCAGCAGTCGCAGCGCGGCCTTGGCGGTGGTGGACTTGCCCGATCCGGACTCGCCCACCAGGCCGACGATCTCGCCGGGGCCGACGCGCAGGGAGACTTCGGCGAGGACGGGGCGGGCGGTGCCGGGGAGCCGGAGGGTCAGCCGGTCGATGTCCAGCAGCGGAGCGGCGTCCGGCGGGGGAGCGGCGTCGGGCGGGGGAGTGGACGGGGCGGGGGCAGGGGGTGTGGTCGGGTTCGGCATGGCGGCTATCCCTTGGCGGAGAGGCGGTCGGCGGCCCGGACACCGGCGACGTTGAAGGCCACCACGACGGCGGCCACGGCACAGCCCGGCACCAAGGCCGGCAGCAGCGCCCCCTGGGCGATCGCGGCCTGGCCTTCCTGCACCATCAACCCCCAGTCGGAGCTGGGCGGCTGGGTGCCGAAGCCCAGGTAGCTGAGGGTGGCCAGGCTCATCAGCGCCTCGCCGAAGAGGACGACGAGGTAACCGGCGAGGGACCGGCCGAGGTTGGGGACCAGGTGGCGGGCGCAGAGCCGGGCGCCGCCCATGCCCTGGACGAGGTACGCATCGACATAGGGCTTGGCGCGTTCGGCGAGGGCGATGCTGCGGGTGTATTTGGCGATGGTGGGGGCGAAGGCCAGGCCCAGGGCGATCACCGAGGTGGTGATGCCGGAGCCGAAGACCGCGATGATCAGCACCACGAACAGCAGGCCGGGGAAGGCATACATGACGTCGGTGACCCGGCTGACCAGGGTGTCGACCCAGCCTCCGTGCCAGGCGGCGACGGTGCCCAGGGTGACGCCGAGCACGGCGGCCAGCGCGAGCAGCAGCAGCGGCGCGATCAGGCTGGTCCTGGCCCCGTACAGGACCCGGCTGAGCAGGTCCTGGCCGGAGGCGTCGGTGCCCAGCAGATGCGCCCGGCCGGTGCCTTCGAGCGAGGACGACAGGTCGATGGCGTCCGGCGCGTACGGGGCGAGCAGCGGCGCGCAGAGCGCGGCGAGCACCACCAGGGCGAGGAAACCGGCGGCCACGGCCGGGGCGATCGGGCGCCTGGTACGCGGGCGGGGGCCGGCGGTCACCGTCGGGACGGGGCCCGCAGCCGTGTCGAGGGAGGTCATACGGTGCTCCTTGCGGCCTTGACCCGCGGGTCGAGCAGGGGGTGCACGAGGTCGACGAGGGTGGTGGCGAGGATGTAGCCGGTGACCATCAGCAGCAGGACGGCCTGGGCGACGGGGAAGTCATGGGTGTTGATGGCCCCGACGAGCAGCGAGCCGATGCCGCTGATCCCGAAGGCGGTCTCGATGACGACGGTGCCGGCCAGCATGCCGGCGGTGACCAGACCGCACATGGTGACGATCGGCCCGAGGGCGTTGCGCAGCACATGCCGCACCACGATCTCGCGCTCGGGGACGCCGCAGGCACGGGCGACTTCCACATGGTCGGCGGCCGCGGCATCCAGCATGGCCTGCCGGGTGACCCGGCTGATGATCGCCAGCGCGCCCAGGGCCATGGACAGGGCGGGCAGGGTGAGGTGGTGGACGGTCCCGGCGAAGCCCGTTCCGCCGCCGGTCACCGGGAACCAGCCGAGCCGCACCCCGAAGAGCGCGATCAGCGCGAGGGCGGCGACGAAGGAGGGGACGGAGCCGGCGAGGGTGGTGGCGCCGACGACCGCGGAGTCCACCCAGCCGCGGCGGACCGCCGCCAGCACCCCGGCGCCGACGCCCAGCACGACGAACAGCACCGTCGCGTAGCCGACGAGTTCGAGGGTGGTGGGCAGCCGGGCGGCCAGCAGATCGGCCACCCGGTCTCCGTAGCGGAAGGATTTGCCCAGGTCGGTGTGCACGCAGTCCCACAGCCACCGGCCGTACTGGACGACCAGCGGTTCGTCTAGGTGGTACTGCGCGCGGACGGTGGCGATCTTCTCGGGGGTGAGCTTGTCGCGGCCGCCGGCGAGGAAGACCGCCGGGTCGCCGGGGGCGGCGTAGACGGACGCGAAGATGACGAAGGAGGCGGCGAACAGCGTCGCGAGGAGGCCGGCGATGCGCCGCACGAGTCTGCGGACCACGGCGGTTCAGTCCTTTTCTCGGGGCTGGTGGGCGGGGGCGGCCCCGGGCGCGGTACCCAGTGCGGCGGCCCAGGGGTAATAGAGGTGGGCCTGTGAGGCGGGCGGCCCGGTCAGACCGTCCTTGAGGACGAGGACGGAGGGCACCTGTGCCACGGGGATCCAGACCGCCGCGTCGGCGAACTCCTTCTGCACCCGTATGGCGAGCCGGGCGCGCGCGCCGTCATCCAGGGTGCGCAGCGCCTGGTGCACCGTGCTGTCGTAGGCACGGCTCTTGAACCCGACCCAGTTGTTGGGGCTGTCCGACAGTCCATTGTCGTAGAAGCCCATCGGGTCGCTCTTGGAGATGTACCAGTCGCCGACCAGTACATCGATCTCCGAGCGGGCCTGCGGGGAGCTGTAGAACTCCTCGAACTGGGCGGTCGGCACGGTCTTGATCTGTCCGACGAGCCCGATGCGCTGCAGCGCGGCCCGTACCGCGTTGGCGATGACGGTGCGGCCCTGGCTCGCGTCCGTGCCGATGACGATCGGTTCGGCCGGGGCCCCTGCCGCCTTCACCAGCCGCCTGGCCCGGGCGAGAGCGGCGGCGTCCGGCCGCGCGGGGGCGGACGCGTTCAGCGTGTGCTGCGCCGCGGAGAATGCGGGTTTCGCATAGCCCCAAGCGCCGGAGCCGACGGGGGCGGCCCAGGGCTGGACGAGCCCGCCGTAGCCGGAGGCGGCGATGCCGGCGCGGTCCAGGGCGAGGGAGAGCGCGCGGCGGATCGCGGGGTTCTTGAGGCCACCGCGCTCGGTGGGGATGAGGGCGAGGGAGGCGGTGCTGGGGCCGTAGTGCTCGGTGAGCCCCTTACGGCCGGCCAGGGCGGCGGCGGTGTTGGGGGATTCGGCGTAGCCGCCGTCGGCGGCGCCGGTGGTCAGGGCATTGACGAAGGCGCTGTCGGAGGCCCAGCGGAAGACGACCTGCCGGGTCAGCGGCTTGCGGCCCCAATAGCCGTCGTAGCGGCGGATGGTGAGCGAGTCACCCGACTTCCAGCTCGTGAGCTCGTACGGGCCCGAGCAGGCGTCACCGCGCCCCGGGGTACCGAACTCCGCTCCCGCCGCCTGGACCTGGCTGCGGTGGTACACCAGCCCGGCATCGCCCGCGAGTGCCTTGGTGAAGAGGGCGTCGGGTTGTTTGAAGGTAATGGTGATCTCGTGCGGGCCCGTTGCGGCCATCTTCTTGACGTTGCCGAACTCGTCGGCCTGCTCCATGTCCGGGTCGGCGTGGCGTTTCAGGCTCCACAGCACGTCGTCGGCGGTCATCTTCGCGCCGTCGTGGAAGGTGACGTCGTCGCGCAGGCTCAGCACCAGAGTGGTGGGGTCGGGGCGGGTGACCTTGCGGGCGAGGAAGGGGCGAACGGACATATCGGGTTGCAGCTGGTACAGCCGCTCGCAGACGTTGGTCAGGACGGCCCGGCCGGCGCTGGTGCCCTGGGTGTCCAGGTCGAGGGAGTCCGGTTCGTCCTCCAGCAGCCAGTTGACGGTGCCGAGCCGTCCGGTGGCCTTGGCGGTGGTGGGGGTGAGCCGGAGATCGGCGGCGTTCAGCGTCTTGCCGCCGCCGAGGGTGTGGGTGGCGCCGCTGCATCCAGCCGCGCTCAGGGCGAGGGCGGCGACGGCCGCGGCCAGCAGCGGGGCGGTCGGCCGGGAGCTGCGCTTCATCGGTGTGCCCCCGGTCCGTCGTAGAGGTTCCACGGCACCCGCTGGTACTCGTTCTCGCAGGGGGTGCCCGCAGTGGCGTGGTACTCGCCGCTGGTCAGATCCACGCACGAGGAGACCAGCGTCGTCCAGTGCCGGAGCGTGGGTTTCCGGGGATCGGGGTGGGTGCACAGCGACTCGGGGTGGCCGAGGTGGTCCGACATCGCCTGCCGGATGATCTTGCGTGATTCGTCGGGTCCGGTGGACGTACGCAGGGCCCGCAGCCCGGCCTCGGCGCGCGGGACCCGTATGAGGGAGTCGGACGACACCGGGCGGTATCCGGCGCTGAGCGCGGCCGGGACACCGGCCTGGTAGTGATTGCCGTGCACCAGCAGCCCGTCGGTGGGGTACATCCAGCCGTGTCCTGCCGGGGTGGTCTCCAGGTCGACGGCGAACCCCTCGCGGCAGGTCAGCAGCGCGTTGCTGGCGATGTGCGCGCGGGTGCGGCACAGCACGTCGATGGCGTCGGTGATGCTGTCCTGGTCCAGGACACTGCGCCGTACGACGGTCTGCGGCAGCCCGATCGCGTCGTCGAACCGCCCACCGAGGCCGTTGGCGTTGAGTGCGATCCCGGCCGAGTTGGCGCCCTGACGGCCGATCTGCCCGGCCTCCACCTGCATGATCAGGGTCGGCCGGGGCGGCTGGACGATCCGGATCAGTACGACGGTGTCGGCGACGCCGGCCCGCCAGTCCCAGTTCTGCCCGGCATAGACATGGCCGTCGCCGCTGGCCTCCCCGTAGGCGGCGTACGAGGTGCAGCCCTCGGCGGGTTCCTCGCCGTCCGCCGGTGCCGCGTCGCTGATCTCGGCGAAGGACTTGTCGTAGAGCACCTCGCCCCGGGCATTGAGGGCGAGGATGTCGAGCAGGCCCAGGCCCGCGCCGTCGGCGATCCCCTGCATCTCTTCGATCAGGTGGGGTGCGTAATCGCGGACCGGTGTCAGCCAGCGGGCGGCCCGGGTGGTGACCTGCTGCCAGGTCAGCCCGCTGGCGGCGCCGAAAGCGGTTTCGTAGTACGCGGCCGCGGCATGGATGCGATCGCGCACCGCCTCGCCGTATTGGCGGCCTCGCTCGGCCGGCGGACCGGCGATCTCGATGACCGGAAGGGTGCGCTGTGCCATGTCTCTCCCTGCGCAGGACCCGGTGCCTCGACGCCGTTGTGCTGTAACGTCGATTTCAGCAAGTGGGTCTCTTGGAATGCGTTGTCCAGGAGAGTAATGCCGGTCTCATGAAAGTCAACGGTTGTAATGGGGATTCCAGAAGGCTCCGTGGGTTCCGCGGGTGAGGGCACCGGCATGACGCGGCTGCGAGCCGCAGTCCGCGATGCCTGGGACGAGCTCTCCACCTCCGAGCGCGCCGTCGCCCAGCACCTCATCGGCGCCGAGCCCGAGCAGCTGCTCTTCGCCAGCGCCCAGGAGCTGGGGAGCGCCAGCGGCACCAGCAATGCCACCGTCGTACGCGCCCTCCAGCGCATCGGCTACGCCGGTCTGCCCGCCCTCAAACGCGACCTGACCACCGACTTCACCACCGCAGTCGCCCCCGAGGTCCGTCTTAGGCAGCGCATCGCCCATGTCGGCAAGGACCTGTCGGGCATCTGGAACGACGTCTTCGGCGAGGCGGCGGACCGGATCGGACACGCCCGGCGGCTGACCGACACCGCGTCCTTCCAGCGTGCGGTGGCCGCACTCGCCCAGGCCCAAGAGGTCTTCTGCTACGGCGTCGCGGCCTCCGAAATCGCCGCCCGGCACCTCGCCCTGATGCTCGCCCGGACCGGCCGCCGGGCCCGCTTCCTGGGCGCGACCGGATTCGCGTTCGCCGATGCGCTGCTGCCACTGGGGCGTGGCGACGCGGTGGTGGTCTTCCAGCCGGCCCGCCCGCTGACGGAGTTCACCGTCCTGGTGGAGCGGGCCCGCGCGGTCGGCGCCAAGGTCGTCTTCGTCACCGACGAACTCGGCGACACCTTCGAGGACCGCGTCGAAGCCGTACTGACCGCGCCGCACACCCCCACCGGCATCACCGCCGAGTCGCTGCCCGGCCTGGTCATCGCCGACGCCCTGCTGCTCGCCCTGACCACGCTGGACGGGACCCGCGCGGTGGAGACCTCACACCAACTGACGGCACTGCGCGAACAGTTGCTGCCGCCGGCGGTGAGGGCCCGCGCCCGGAAGGAGGCTCCATAGCCGTTCCTGGTCGTTCCTGGTCGTTCCGGGCTGTCGCCAGGCGTTCCCGGTTGTCGCCGGTCGTCCTCGGCTGCCGCCGGCCTCCCCGGCCGTGCTCTTTGCCCTTCCGCGCCCCCGTCGCCGCGACCGGGGCAGGTGCTCACGCAGATGCTCGAAGGCTGCGAGAACGTGGACCTGAACTGACTGCCGGTTGCTCCGGTTGCTCCGGTTGCTCAGGTGGCGACCGGAGTCGGCAGACCGGCCGCGCGGCGGCGCAGCGGAATCCCGAAGGGCCCTCGTGAGCCGCTACACGTATCATGATCACCGAATCGAGGCTCCGGCGCGATTCGAGTCCTCAGTCGACACTGAGACCTGCTACGACACCGCACCGAACGGGCCCCACCGCATCATCTCCACGGCTGTGCCGACGCGGTTGAACCCGCGAGAGCGGGGGGAGAGGCATCGGCCCCCGACGTCATGGCAGGCCTCCACCGCACTACGCCGCACCGCACCACACCGCATCACATGGCATCGCATCCAGAGTTCGTCGACGACGGCCCTGGCCGTGCGATCCTTACCATCCGACCGCCGCTTGCGGCGTAGAACACCAAGGAACCTCATGCCCCCCACGACACCGCAGTCGCACCCCCAGCTCGCTGCCCCGCTTCCTCGCCCCGCGAAGCCCGATTACCGCAATGTCTTCATCGAACCGGTCTACGGGAACACCTTCCTCGAAGACGACCTGGAGGACGACTTCGACGCCCCTGCTACTTCCCGCGCCGGCTACTGACGGCGAAGTGCTGACGGCGAGCTGCTGCGGTGAAAGTCCCATAGCGGCCGTCCAGTTGCCGGCCCACAGCGCCGATCAGGCCGTATACGTCCACGACCCCGAACCGGGGCGGTGCGAGCCGTCTCTCTGATGGCCGGTTGCTGGGACGACCCGCCCCACCGTCGACGTGAAACGCGCTTATACGGGCTGGCCGATCGGCCTGACGATCACCGTGTTGATGTCGACACCACTCGGCCGGCCAATGGCCCAGACGATCGTCTTCCCCAATTGCTCCGCCGACAGAAGGTCGCGGTCGGGCAGACCGCCGGGGGCACTGTCGAAGAAGTTCGTCTCTGTCGCGCCCGGCGAGATAAGGGTGACGCCGATGCCGTCAGCGGTCACCATCCTCCTGGTGTTCTCCGCGATGCCGGTGACGGCCCATTTCGTTGCGCCGTACATGTTTCCCGGCGTGTAGACGTGACCGGCCACGCTGCCGACGAGCACGATCCGGCCCTTGCTCTCGCGCAGCGCGGGCAGTGCGGCGTTGATGAGCAACGCGGGGCCGAGGACGTTGGTCAGCACCATGTCGTCCCAGCGGGTGGGGTCACCGTCGGCCAAGTCGTCGAAGGTGGCATAGCCCGCGTTGGCAACGACGACGTCCAGCCGCCCGACGTCGTCACCGTCGTCGCGACCGCCGTCCGGACGGCATCATGGTCCGCCGCGCTTCCCGGCATCACCAGCAAACCGTCCGGCTCGCCGAGCTCCGTGGCGAATCGGCGGAGCCGGTCCTCGCTCCGGCCCGTAATCGTCACGCGGTACCCCTGCTCGACCAGTTGCCGAGCCGTCGCGGCCCCGATCCCGCTACCGCCGCCGGTAATCAGTGCGACAGGAGAGTCAGTCATGTCAGGCATGTGCAGCCCCAAGGGATGTGTGGTGACGTTGGCTTGGAGAGTTGAGCACTTGAAGTGCACTCCAAGTCAACGGAGTTGGGGGGGGCTGGGAAGGTCGCGCAGATGCCAACCGCCGCGTATCGGCGTCGAGAGCGGACGGCGAACTCGGAGAAGCCGGCCGGTGGCTCGGCTCTGCGGCCCGGCGGCTCGGCCCGGCGTCCCGACTCACACAGCGGTGCGGCCGCCGTCGACAGGTAGCACCACGCCGTGCACAAAGCTTGCGGTGTCGCCGGCCAGGTAGGCGATTGCCTCGGCGATCTCCCTCGGGGTAGCGGGCCGTCCGGCGGGTGCCTGGGAGGCGAGGGTGTCGAGGTCCGTCCCCATGTCTGCCGTGCCCTCGGTCCGCGTCGGCCCCGGCTGGACGGCGTTGACCCGGACCCCGCGCGGGCCGTACTCGGCGGCCCAGGACTTGGTCAGCAGGTTCACGGCGGCCTTGCTGGAGCCGTACAGCGCCGCTCCCGCGATGCCGAGCTCGGCGGCCATGGTGCTGACGTTGACGATCGCCCCGCTGCCCCGGTCAGCCATTGCCGGGGCGATTTCGGCCACCAGGTAGAACGGCGCCTTCACGTTCAGCGCGTAGACGGCGTCGACCTCGCTCTCGGATGCCTGCGCCGTGGGCCCGAGGGGGTAGATGCCCGCGCTGTTGACCAGAATGTCCACCCGGCCGTCGCCCAGTTCCCTGGCTGCCCGGGCCAGCTGTCGGACCGCGGGGGCGTCCAGCAGGTCGGCGGCCACGAAGTCAGCGGCGCCGCCACGTTGCCGGATGGCCTCGACGACGCTCTCACCGCGTTCTCGGTCCCTGCCCGCCACCAGTACGTACGCACCACGCTCGGCGAGCGTTTCCGCAGTGGCTGCTCCGATACCGCTGGTCGCCCCGGTCACCAGCGCGACTCTTCCTGTCATCGACACGGTGGTCACTGGCGCACCCCTTCTCTTCCAGTCGCTTCCCGATGCCGGCGCACGCCTCGTCTCCACATCAGCACCGACCCCTGGAGGCCGCAACTGCTCCGGTACGGCTCGGCCTGTGCCGTTGCCCGGCGGCTGTTAGAGGTCGAGGACGACTTCCGTGGCCGGGGTGCTGCAGCAGACGAGGATGGTGCCGGCCTCGGGGAGTTCGAGGGGTGGGGTGGTGTACGTGATGTCGCCTGTCACGAGGTGGGTGACGCAGGTATGGCAGACGCCGGTGCGACAGGACCACCGGGTGGGGATGTCGCAGGCCTCGGCGAGGTCGAGGAGTGACGCGTGAGCGGGCGACCAGGGGGTGGTGATGCCGCTGCGGGCGAAGGTGATCAGGGGGCCGGAGCCCGGTGGGCCGGGTGGTTGGTGCGGCCGGATCGCGGCCGTGGGCGTGACGCCGGGATTGATGGCGGGGAGGGCGCTGAACTGTTCCGTATGGATTCGCTCGGGGCGCAGGCCGTACTCGCGCAGGTAACCGCCGAGGTCGTCCATGAAGGCCGGCGGTCCGCAGAGATAGGCGTCGGCATCCGTGGGAACGCCCATGGCCGCGAGTGAGGGGGCGGTCGGACGTCCCTGGGTGACGTGGGGCTCGCCGGGATGCGGGACGGCCCCGGCGGTGTAGTAGATGTGCTCGTGGGCGTGGGGGAGTTGCGCCAGGAGCGTGTGGGTCTCGTCCGCGAAGGCGTGGTGGGCGCGGTCGTGGGCGGTGTGGATCCACCAGACGGGGCGTGGGTCCCGGGCGGCGGCGAGTCGGTGGAGCATGGCGAGCACGGGCGTGGCACCGATCCCCGCGGAGACGAGGACGACCGGTCGGGTGCCTTCTTCGAGCACGAACGTTCCCCGGGGGCTTGCGATGTCCACGAGATCCCCGGGGCGGAGCGTGCCATGGAGGTAGCCGCTGACCTGCCCGTGGGGCTCGTGTTTGACGCTGATGCGGTAGGTGTCGGCGGTGGGCACGGCGGACAGGGAGTAGCTGCGCACCGTGGGGGCGGCCTCGCCGATGGCGAGGCGGAGGGAGAGGTACTGGCCGGGGCGGGACTCGGGAAGGGGGGTGTGGTCGGTGCTGCTGAGGTAGATCGACGAGACGGCCGCGGTCTCGGGGACGATGCGGGCGACGCGCAGGGTCTTGAAACCCGGCCAACCCGGCTCTGCCCCGGGCTGCTGGGTGCCGGCGCGTTCGCCCGGCCACGTGCGCTCGGGCCGATGCTCATTCTTGTGCAGGTGCCGCCGTGATTCCGTCATCACGAGTTGCCCTGCACCGCTCGCCGGAGAAACGCCACTCGGTTGCTCGCTCAGCAGGGCCCGGTGCCTGAGGCTGGGGCGGTGACAGAGCCACTTCCTGGACCAGGAGGACGGCCCACGACGTTCGGGGTGGAACGCGACCCCACTCGGGTGGTCGCGTTCAGCGACGGCGTCATCGCCATCGCCGTCACACTGCTCGTTCTGGACATCCGCCCGCCGCACGACACCCGCCACCTGTTGCACGGCCTCGCCTCGCTCTGGCCGTCCTACCTGGCCTACGCCCTCACCTTCCTGCTGATCGGGCAGGTGTGGGCCAACCACCACCTCATGTTCGACCACATCCGCAGCGCCGACCGGGTGGTGCTGTTTCTCAACACCGTGCTGCTGATGGATATCGCGTTCCTGCCCTTCGCCGCCTCCGTACTGGCCCGGGCGTTCCGCGAGGGACACGGGCAGCGCACCGCCGTCGTCCTGCACGGCATCGCGTTCGAACTCGCGGCCGTGCTGTTCAACGTCATCTGGTGGTACGCCCGTCATGACCGCCGGCTGCTCGCCACCACGATCGATGCGGACGGCGTCACAGCCATCACCCGGCGCTTCCAGCTCGCCGTTGTCTGGCTCGCCACCGGCATCCTGCTCGGGGCCTTCTTTGCCCGCGCTCGGCGTGGCCGTGATCGCCGCCTTCATTCCCTACTACTGGCTGCCCATTGCGGGCGAGATCGCCAAGGTGAAGCGTCGGCGTGACCGTGGGCGTCGCACGTGACCGTGACCGTGGGCGTCGGACGTGATCGTGGGCATCGGGCGTGACGTGGTGGCGGGCATCGACCGCCTGGGAGATCGGCTCGGGTGGGTGGCTGGGCGTCTGGGTGACTGCGCTGGCTGGCGACCGTCCACGGGCGGAGGCTTGAGGCAGGGGGACGTCCCGCCGTCGGCACGGTGACGTCCGTGCTGCCCTCCCGCCGTCCGCTGCCGGGCCGTCCTGCATCCCTGCTTCACCGACGTCTACGACTGCACCGCATCGCGCCGAAGCACATCGCGCCGAAGCACACCGCACCGAACTGCACCGAACTGCACCGAACCGCGCCGCGCCGTACCGCCCCGCACCGCGTCCATCCACTCCGTCTAACCAGTAAAAGAACCTTGACAGGTTAGACGGGAGATGCGTGACTGGATGCATAACTGCTAAATCTCGATAGAGAGGTTAGGGATATGGCTTCCGCAGTTCACCACCGCACCGCCACCGTCAACGGTCTCGAGGTCTTCTACCGGGAGGCCGGCGACCCCGAGGCGCCCGCCGTGGTTCTCCTCCACGGCTTTCCGACCAGCTCGCACATGTTCCGCCAGCTGATCCCGGCGCTGGCCGACCGCTACCACGTCATCGCCCCCGATCACATCGGGTTCGGCCAGTCCGCGATGCCGGCCCTGTCGGACTTCCCGTACACCTTCGAAGCCCTCACCGACGTCACCTCCGGACTGCTCCAGCACCTGGGCGTCGAACGGTTCGCCATGTACGTACAGGACTACGGCGCTCCCATCGGCTGGCGGCTTGCCCTCCAGGCCCCCGACCGTGTCACCGCGATCATCACCCAGAACGGCAACGCCTACGAAGAGGGCTTCGTCAAGCCGTTCTGGGACGGTGTCTTCGCCTATGCGCAGGCACCCGGCCCGGACACCGAAGCCCCCATGCGAGGCGCGCTCACTCCCGAGATCACTCGCTGGCAGTACGTCAACGGAGTGGCTGACCCGAGTCTGGTCAGCCCCGACAACTGGGTCCACGACCAGGCGCTGCTGGACCGCCCCGGTAACGAAGAGATCCAGCTCAAGCTCTTCCGCGACTACCCGACCAATGTGGAGCTCTACCCGCGGGTCCACCAGTACTTCCGTGACTCGCAAGTCCCGCTGCTGGCGGTCTGGGGCGCCAACGACGAGATCTTCGGCCCCGACGGCGCCAAGGCATTCGCCCGGGACCTGCCCCAGGCCGAGATCCACCTGCTCGAGTCCGGGCACTTCGCCCTGGAGAGCCACCTCGAGACCATCACCGGGCACATGCGCGACTTCCTCGCGCGCGTCCTCACCTGACGCTCGGGGGTCGGGTCGGGTCGGGTCGGGCCGGGCGAGGGTGAGGGCGATAGTGAGTCGGGTCGGGCCCGGTGAGGGCGAGTCGTGTCGGTGCAGCAGTCCGCCACCGGGACGGTAACCGTGACCGCAGACCGGCTACCGTATCGGCGACGAGCGTGAGTTAGGTTAGGCTTACCTAAGTAATCTACCTTGCTTCTCTAGCCGCGCCTGGAGCACCCGGATGCGTCCTTTCCACACCCCTGCCGCCTCACCGACTGCTGCAGAGCGCGTCCGGTCGATTCTGGCCTCCGCCCATTCGATGACCGTGGTGAGCGACGGGAGGCTCACCGAAGTGCGTCGCCTCGACGGAACCGGGGCAATGGGCCATGTCCACCTGCACGCACCGTTCGAGGACACCGGCGCCCAGACGGCGACGCGCGTCCCGGTGAAGTTGGAACTCACCGACATCGCCCCCACACCCGTACGGGACCGAGTCCGTGCCCGCGTCACGGTGACCGGGCTGCTGGCAGCCCCGTACAGCACCGAGGCCACGAAGAGCACCTGTATGGAGTTCGGTCAGGCGGTCCTCGAAGACGCCCGGGAACGCACCTACGTCACCCTCCACGCCCTGGAGGCAACCGACCTCGATCCGATCGCGACGAGCGAGGCAGGCATGCTGACCCACCTCCTGGACGACCACGCCGAACTCGTTCCCCTGCTGCTGCGCCTCGTTCGGCCTCGTCCGGGAACTGGCATGCAGCGCGCCCTGCCGGTGGCGATGGACCGCTACGGCGTGACGTTGCGTCTCGAATACCCGCACACCCATCACGACGTCCGGCTGCCGTTCAAGACGCCGGTGACCGACATCGACCAGGTCGGCCCCCAGATCCACGCCCTCCTGGCCACGGCGCGCCGCTTCTCCCACCCCAGCCATCTGTTGACCTGATCCGGCGGGCCCGCGTACGGCCCCGGTTGAAGTGAGTGACTGCAAGGCGATCGCATGGAGCAGCCGGGTAGCAGGGTCAGCAGGACAGCGGCGGGGACGGGCGCGGCCCCGTCGCCCTTCTGCCTACTGAAGCGGAACGCTCGCCGCGGCGCTCACGTGGCCGGCACCGAGCCGACGAGTCCGCCGTCGACGACCAGATCCTGGCCGGTGATGTACGCGGCGTCCTCGGAAGCGAGGAAAGCCACGGCTGCGGCGACCTCGTCCGGGTGACCGAGTGACCCCAGCGCCACTTCGGCGGAGTTGCGGGCTTCGGCACCCGGATCGGTGTTGGCCTCGCGCCACATCGGCGTGTCGATGTAGCCGGGGCTGACGGAGTTGACGCGGATACCGCGAGCGGCAAGATCGGAGCCCATGGTGCGGGCGAGGTTGTGGACCGCCGCCTTGCTGGCCGAATAGACCGAGGCGATGGGCAGCCCCCGGTACAGGGTCCAGGAGGCGTTGATGACGATGGCGCCACCGCGCGGCATCAGCCGCAACGCCTTCTGCACGGTGAAGAAGACGCCCTTGAAGTTGACGTTCACAGTGCGGTCGAAGTCGTCCTCGGTGATCTCGACGGTCGGCTTGAAGACGCCGGTCCCGGCATTGGCGAAGACGGCATCGAGCGTGCCGCGCCAGGTCTCGATGCGGCGCATCAGCGCGTCGAGATCGGCAGGCGAGGCGGCGTCGGCCCGCACGGCCAGTACCCGGCCCTCCACCGCGTCGAGCCGGGCGACCGCCGCGTCGAGGCGCGCCTGGTCGCGGCCGGTGATGACGACGTACGCCCCCTCGTCCAGGAGCCGCCGCGCCGTGGCGAATCCCATTCCGCTGGTGCCGCCGGTGATCAGTGCTGTCTTGTTCGTGAATCGCTGCATGGACACGATCCTGAGGCGGCGCGGCCCGATCCGGCAGTGCCACCTGAACCTGGGTCTGTCACCACCACCCTTAGGCCGTTTCTGATGGCTCTTGGCGACAGCGACAGCGACACGCGGCCGGGGCCGCGACCGTGGCCGGCGAGCGGGGCCAACTCTGCGCGACCGGGCAGCTCTGCGGCAGGGCCGCCCGAGCCACCACGCCGCCCGAGCCACCACGCCGCCCGAGCCACCACACCGGCAGGGCCGCCCTGCCGGCCGGGCAAAGGGCCTACGGAGTAGCGACCACGGCCCGATCACCCGCATCCAGCAGGCCGACCACCCGGGCCTCGGTCGGCGTCCCCTCCGCAGGGGTGTACAGCAGCAGCCGGGCGCCGGGCAGATCGGAGACGGGCAGCATCGTGTAGTGGAACGTCAGCTCCCCCACAGCGGGGTGCACCAGCGACTTGATGCCCTCGGTCGCCGCACCCACCGGGTGTTCGGCCCAGACAGTCGCGAAGACAGGACTGGCGGCGCACATGTCCTCCGCGAGCCGGCCGAACTCCGGATCGTCCGGATAGCGTGCAGCATCCGCGCGGAACAGGCCGACGATCTGCCGCGCCGCGTCCTCCCAGCCACACAGCACGGACCGGAAGTGCGCACTGGTGAAGAAGCTGACCAGACAACTGTGGTCAAGTTCGCCGTAGCCAAATACCAGTTGGGCAGCCCGGTTGACGGCGACCAGCTTCCAGTGCCGGTCGATGACGTACGCGGGCCGCCGCAGCCAGCCGTCGATGACCCGGCGGATCCCGTCCGGCACCGCGCGGTCCGCGGGCGCTGCCTGCGGAGGGTTCAGCCCGGCCAGCAGGTAGAGGTGTTCACGCTCGGCGGCGTCCAGCCGCAGCACGCGGGAGACGGCGTCCAGCACCTCGGCCGACACCTTGATGTCGCGCCCCTGTTCCAACCACGTGTACCAGGAGACCCCCACCCCGGCGAGGACCGCCACCTCCTCGCGCCGCAGCCCCGGTGTACGGCGCCCGCTGCCAGCTGCCATGCCCACGTCCGCGGGCGTCACCCGCGCCCGCCGTGAGCGCAGAAACGCCCGTATCTCCGCACTGCGCCGCTGCCGCCCCTCGGCGGAAAGCTTTGAGACCTCCATGCGGTCATGCTAATACGCCTCTCCGAGGAGAGATGTTCTGATCCGAGGAGAGGTGTTCTGTCGGTGGCGGGGCCCGGCCGTCGTTGCTGCACTGAATGGTGCCGTCGAGCTCTGCTCAGCGGCCGTTGTGCCGCGTGCGCCAGCGGCTGGGGGACAGCCCGGCCTGGCGCTGGAAGAACGTGGTGAAGTTCGCGGCGTCGTGGAAGCCAAGGTGCTCTGCGCAGCGCGCGGCGGGCAAATCGGTGTGTGCGAGCAGCCGTTTGGCCTCCAGCAGGATCCGTTGGTCGAGGAACTGCTTGGCACCCAGGCCCGTTGCGGCGCGGGTCGCGCGGGTGAGGGTGCGTGGTTCGTAGCCGAGGGCGGAGGCATAGTCGCGTACGTGGTGGTGCTCGGCGAACCGTTCCTCGACCGCGGCCCGGTAGCGGCGGAAGACGGTGTGTTCGGGGTCGGGTTCGGGGGCAGGCCCGGGTCTGGGGTCGGGCCCGGGCCTGCGGTCGGATCCGGGTTCGTGTTCGTGGGGGGTGCCTGTCGGGGCATCGGCCGGCCCGGTGGGCAGCACCCGCAGCACGAGGGCTGACAGGAGGTGGGCGAGCAGCGGCGCCGAGGCCAGCCGCGGATTCGATACCGCTGCCGCGTGCTCGTGCCGCAGATGGTCCGCGGCCCGCATGGCCAGTTCCCAGGCCTCCTTGTCGAGTCGCCAGCAGGCCGGGCCGAAAACGTCCCCCGTCGCCTGTGCCACGGGGCCAGGAGCAGGCGGGAAGCCCTGCGTGAAGAGCAGGAGGGGGCCCTCCACGTCGTCGACATCGGTCCAGCGGTGCACCACACCCGGACGTATCCACACGACGGTCCGCTCCCGCAGGGGGTGATCGATGAAATCGGCGGTGTGCCGTCCCACGCCCGCCTGCACCAAGGCCATGACATGGAAGTCCGGGCGCTGCGGGCGGGTTCGCCGGCGGCCGGGGTCCATGAGCCGCAGTTGCGCGAAGCTGAGCACTTCGACATCGAACTGGGCCCCGGGAGCCGGGGTGTAGCGCAACTGCTTGACTCCGGGAAGCTGACCGCTTTTCACAAGAAGCTTGCACCTTTCAACCGGGCTTGCGCTGCGGCACGTCTGTAGCGTTTGAGCCATATCCACTGCTCAGCGGCGTGAAATCGGGCTGGAGCAGTTCTTCGTACCCTTCAGCGAAATGGCTCAGAGGTCTCCATGACGACAGTATCCACAACACACCACGTAGCCGTGGCAGACGGCTCGATCGAGGTCCGCCGACGAGCAGGGGACGGGCCCACGCTGGTATTCGTGCACTACTGGGGCGGGTCCGCCGGTACGTGGGACGCCGTCGTGGAGCAGCTCCCGGCCGACCGGGACACGGTCCGTTTCGACCAGCGCGGCTGGGGCTCGTCGCGGGAGCTGCCCGGACCGTACCGACTGGACGAGCTCGCTGACGATCTGATCGACATCGTCAAGGGCCTGGGCCTGGGCACGTTCGTCCTCGTCGGGCACTCGATGGGCGGCAAGGTGAGTCTGCTCGCCGCCGCCCGCCGTCCCCCGGGCCTGGCTGGGGTGGTGTTGCTGGCTCCCGCGCCGCCGCAGCCGCCCGCGAGCGTGACTGCCGAGTACCGGCAGTCCCTCTCCCACGCCTACGATTCCGCGCAGTCCGTCGGGCAGGCACTCGACCACGCCCTCACCGCCACGCCGCTGGCGGGGGCCGTCCGCAGCGCCGTCGTGCGGGACAGCCTGAACAGCGACGACGCCGCCCGTCTGGAGTGGCCCATGCGGGGGATTGCCACGGATGTCACGGACGCGGCCAGGACGATCGAGGCCCCCGTCCTCGTCCTGGCCGGCGAGCGCGACCAGGTCGAACCGCCGGATGTTCTCCGTAGCTGCCTCCTGCCCAGCGTCCCCCAGGCCCGGTTCGAGATCGTCCAGGCCAGCGGGCACCTGCTGCCCCTGGAGGCCCCCGCCGCAGTCGCCGCAGCACTGGAAGACTTCACTGCTGGTCTCGCCTGCTGATACGTACCCTGCCGCCTGCCGCCTGCCGCCTGCCGCCTGCCGCCTGCCGCCTGCCGCCTGCCGCCTGCCGCCTGCCGCCTGCCGCCTGCCGCCTGCCCGTCTGGTGCCTGTCGTCTCGTGACTGAGTGCTTCAGGCGGCCCGTTAGCGCTGTGGTTGGCCCGGCATGGCGGCGCGCACGCTTCTGACCTGCACAGTTGTCACCCAAGGACATAAGGGCGCGAGGCGTCCGCGACATCCACCGACGTCTGACCCGCACTCAACCGACGGCTTCGCAACGCAGCCCCGGTCTCCGGTCGTAGACCCAAAGGCCGATTCGGCCCCTGGGGGACGCGTGCCAGCATCGCCCTATGTCTCACTCCTGGCCCAGCCACCTCGATGTAGGAGCGGTCCGCTTCGCCCGGCCGACTGCGAAGTACGACGACGTTCTGGTCTTCTACCGCGACGTCCTCGGCTTGCCGGTACTCGCCGAATGGCGCGGCCATCACGGCTATGACGGCATCGTCCTCGGCCTGCCCGGCACCCCGGTGCACATGGAGCTCCTGCAGCACGGCGACCCACCCCGCGTCCCCGAGCCGCACCCGGAGAACCAGTTGGTGCTCTATCTCCGCGGCCCCGAAGCCGTCGCCGTCGCCTCCCGACGTCTCGCCGAGCACGGACACAGCCCGGTCCCCGCCGCGAATCCCTACTGGCCGGAGCACGGCGCCGTCCTCTTCAAGGACCCGGACGGCTGGCTGGTCGTACTGGCGCCCTGGGTCTTCGGCGAAGAGCCCCCACCGGCCGGCTGAGCAAAGGATCACGGGACCTTACTGCCTCCTTACAGCGGAGGCCCGTCGCCGTCTTCCTCTTGGTAGGAGTGGCGCCGGCCTCGCCATGCCTCGCCGATGTTGTGGTAGCCGCGCTCTTCCCAGAAACCGCGGCGGTCGGCAGTCATGTACTCGATGCCGCGCAGCCACTTGGGGCCCTTGTAGCCGTAGAGGTGGGGAACGACGAGGCGCAGGGGAAAGCCGTGCTCGGCGGTGAGCGATTCTCCGTTGTGGTGGGTGGCCAGGAGCGTCCGGGAGGAGGCGAAGTCGCTGAGCCGCATGTTGGCGCTGTAGCCGTACTCAGCCCAGGCCATGACGTGTGTGACCTGGGGGGAGGGAGGCGCCAGTTCCAGCAGTGTGGTGGCAGCGACGCCGAACCACTCGTGGCCGGTCGACGTGGGTCCTGTCGCGCAGTGCAGATCGGCGACGACCTCGATGGTCGGCAGGGCCGTGAATGCGTCGAGGGTCCACGTGGGGTTGTCACCCGTCTCGGTGGCGCCGAAGACCTTCAGGTCCCAGCGATCGGGCCGGAACCTGGGGACGGGGCCGTAGTGCGAGACGGGCCAGCCCCGGGCGAGCCGCTGCCCAGGGGGAAGGAGCCCGTCGGTGGTGTACGGGCCACAGCCCGCGCCGGGCTCGTCACGTCCCATCGGATCGATCCTCCCTGCTCGTCGGCAACGCCATATCGCACACATTCTCCTCTACAGGCCGCCGGCGGACTCGGCCGGCATTCGCAGCCGGGCGCGTCGGCCGACTGGCGCGCCCACGGTGCCACCGAAGCCGATGGGCCCGCCCCAGGACCGCTCCTGGCCGGCCCGCACGGTAGACGTCGGCTGAACCCCTCGCCCGAATCTCTCGGCTGAACTCCATGGCTCAAGCACGCGGCACAGCAGCTCAAGCGCTCGGCTCAGCGCAGCAGCGCCGCGACGAAGGCTTCCTCGTGGCGGGCGATGTGCGCCCGGTCCGCCCGGTAGAGCGCGTCGTGGCCGTCGGCAATGTGCCGGGCGAAGGCGGCGACACCGGCTGTGGCCTGTTCGTGCATGTGTCCCACGAGGCGTTCCAGCCGCTCGGCCGCAGTGTGGGGCAGGACTTCGCGGATGGCACGATCGAGCCCGTACGCGTCGGCGAACAGCCGCAGCCGACGTGCCTGATCGGCGACCGGCAGGGGAAAGTCCCGGTTGTCCGGCCCGGTCAGTGGCACGAACCGGTATGCGGCATAGGCGAGGTCCCAGACCCGCGGGCCGGGGTGAGCGGTGTCGAAGTCGATGAGCGCCACGGGGACCCCGTCCCGGTAGACCGTGTTGTACGGGGCGAGGTCACCATGGCAGACCACCTCGGCAGGCTCGCGCGGTGGCTGGTACCACTTGGCGTCCGGAGGCGGAAGGAAACCGGCGGTCGCGTCGTGATAGGCGCGCAACAGCAGGGCGACCGCTTCGAGGGACGCGTCCGTCCGTACGTAATCGGGCAGGGGGTAGTGCGCCACCTCGCCCGGCAGATGGTCCAGGATTTCCCGGCCGTCGTCGTCGAAACCGTGGGCGCGCGGCGCACCGGTGAATCCTGCCTCTCGCAGGTGGCCGAGGAGAGCGTGGACGGTGGGGCTCCATGGCCCCACGGGACGCCGGACCGTCCGCCCGCTGCGTACGACGTGATGGACGCCGCCACCGGCCAGTGATTCTTCGTCGTGGTGGGATGAGGCCATCATTCACGTCCTCCGTATTTTCCTCGTTGACAGGCGAGTTGAGAGGGGGATCGTATGTCACAGGGGGTGAGGGGAGACACGAATTATGGGCAGGTGGGGGAGCGCTACAGTCGCGCTCGCCGGACCGACCCCCGGATCGCTTTCCTGGTTCACGACGCACTCGGCAACGCACGGACGGCCCTGAACGCCGTTGCGGGCGCGTCTCGTCCGAAGCAGGCGCAGGCTCGTACGAAGCGGAGGGCCGGCATGTCCTGCCCGCCCAGTACCGCTCGTACAAGCCGCCGGCTGACGACCCGCCGGCCTGCTCGGGAAGACGAACTACCCGGAATTGCTGTCGGTGCGGGCGAAAATACCTTGCAGCATTCCGGTGGCCTGCCCGACCTCGATCAGGTAGCCATCAGGGTCGCGCAGGTAGCAGCGGACCTCGGCACGCCGGTCGATCGGCGGAGTCAGGAACTCCGCGCCTTTCGCGCTCCATTCGGCGTAGCAGGCCTCGATATCGGCAACTCGCAGGTTCATGAAGCTGGAGATGGTGTCCGGTTCGCCGGGCGGGACCAGCGTCACGTCGGGCTTGTCCGGGGTGGGGCCGCCGCCCGGATTCATGATGATCCAACTGTTGGCGAGCTTCACAATGCAAGGGTTCTCGTCCAGGACGACCTGCCCGCCCAACACCTCGCTGTAGAACCGGCGCGAACGCGCCACGTCACGCACCGTCAAGAAATGTGTCATCAGAAGCCCCTCACTCGGGGCCGGAATACCCTCGTTGCCCATCTCGGTCTCCCTCCGCCGACCGCGATCACACGAAGGCACCGCGATAGGCCGTCGGCATCCCTCGGGAACTCGGGAAACTCGGGGGATTCATGCAGCGGCGGCCAGCGGCAACCAGCGGCAATCAGCCGCCACCAACAGCAGCTAGCGGAGACCGGCAGTTGGCGCATCCTTCACCGACAGAGAGATCAGCCGAAGGTGACCGACACTCTCGCGATGGCCGTGAGCAACCCCGTGGCGCGGCTTACCTCGAAGACATCCGACATGTCCAGAAGTCCCATGCGCCCAAGAGGGCCACACGGCCAACACGGCCTCCGCCTTCCATGTCATCGCGCCACGGTGCCCGCTGCAACCCGTGGACCCATGGCCGGACCCCGACAGGGCTCTCTGCCTCCTCGGGGGACGTATGCCGCCGCGGCCGCCGGACGGGACCTCCCAGCGCCTGCCAGGCGGGACGGGGCCAGGCGGGTGACCATGGAACCACTGGATCCCACCGACCGTGCTCTTTCCTGGAGGAGGCAGACGGCATGACATACCCCTCCGATTCCGCAGGCACCAGCCCTCCGCACGACACCGAACCCAGAGACGTCTCCCCGGCCGGGGGCCTGAACGCCCTGGCGAACATGGGCTGGCAATTCCTGCTCGTCATGGGCCTGGCCGCGATCGCGCTGGGCGTCATCGCCCTGGCCTGGCCCAGCCAGACCCTGCGGGTCGTCGGCGTACTCTTCGGCATCTACCTGCTGGCCACCGGTGTCTTCCAGCTGGCCGCTGCCTTTGGCACACACGTCCCCCGGCACCTGCGGGTGTTGCATTTCGTCGCGGGTGCGCTCTTCATCCTGCTGGGCCTGGTCTGCTTCCGCGGCACCCTGGAATCGATTCTGCTGCTCGCGCTGTGGATCGGCTTCGGCTGGCTGCTGCGCGGCATCATGGTGACCGCCACGGCGGTCTCCGCCGAGGAGATCCCGGCGCGCGGCTGGCAGATCTTCTCGGGAATCATCACCACTCTGGCCGGCATCGTGCTGATCGTGTTGCCGTTCGGCTCGATCGCCGCCCTGACCTTGGTGGTGGGCATCATGGCCATCGTCGTGGGTGCCGTCGAGGTCTTCCACGCCATCAAGATGCGCGTCGAACTCGGCCACCTCACCCAGGGCACAGCCACCAAGCGCCGGCCCATGTTCCACTCCCGCCCCCACCCCCAGCACTGATCACGGTCACGCCGGCCCAGGCAGCGAGGCCGAGGCATTTCGAGCAAGTCGCGTGCCAACTGGCCGATGCGGCCCGCGTGGTGGCCGTCGCCGGCGCACTTGCTCCGCGGCGAGAAGACCGAAAGGGCAAGGGTGGCCAGGTGAATGATCCCTTATGCCGCCCTGCCCTGCTCTGCCCTGTCTGGCCTGGGGCGAGGACGACGGTCGGGCCATCCGGATCAGGCGGTTCTCGGGTTCTCGGTGGTCGCAAAGCGATCTTTCAGGGTAGGCGTTCGATCAGTGGAAGCAGCGAGCGCAAGTGCTGAGCCTCCGAACTCTCCGGCAGGTGGGTTTCGATAGTGTCCTTCTCCCTTCCCTTTCGGCGAGATCAGGGCGCTGACGCCGCAAGTACGCGCGGGCCTTGAGTGTGTGGGCCGGCTGGGAGGCGATTTTGATGCGGTCGGCGTCCTCGAGCAGTGGGATCACGTTCGTGATGTTCTCCCATGTCGTCGTGCTTTGGTCTTCGAGGAGAACTGTGCCGTCGAACTTGAGCACCGACTTCGCGTAGCCGGCCATCAACTGTGCCTCCGCGGCGCTGCTGCTGGTCGCACCGCCGCTGAAGATTACGCGAGTGGCACGCGCACTGTCAGCGGCGATGGAGCGCATTCCATGGCTTTATTCACGAGTTGGGACGGCAGATGTGCGCCTCACCGAGCAGCGCGTAGATGGCGGCGTGTTCGACGTTCATGAGAAGTGACAGTGGCGGTGGGGCGGCTGGCCCTGGATTCGCATCCTCCGGTCGAAGTCCGTGCTCGATCACCGCCTGGTGGCCAGCCAGATGGTCACGGCCGCGGTGGCGGTGAGCCCGACGTTGAGTGCGATCCGGCGGTCTTCGCCGGTCAGGTGCACGGCGATCGCACCGGTCTGCAGAAGGACGAAGCCGATGGCCGCGGCCGGCGCCAGCGAGGGCGCGATGCCGGTCAGCGGTGGCAGGACCAGGCCGGCCGCGCCGAGTATTTCGACCGTCCCCAGCGCCCTGACGGCGGGCAAGGGTATGCGGTCGACCCAGGCCATCATCGGGCGGAGTTGATCGCGGCTGCGGATCACCTTCAGCGTTCCTGCGTAGCAGTAGAAGAGGGCGAGCAGTCCGGCGACGATCCAGTAGGCGATGTTCATCGTTCCCGTTCCTGGGCCACCGGTTCGCGGGGGCCCCGTCGATTGCGTCGATTGCCAGGGCCAGGGAAGCCCCTGGAGAAGGCCCGGTCCGTCGTCCGAGGGGCCGGCGGGGCGGCAGCACCACGGCCTCGCGGGTCGGAAGAAGAGGGGCTGGGCCGTTCCGTCCCGTCGGCTTCAGGCGAGGTTGGTGGCGGGCTCGGTCGCGTAGCGGCTCATCGCATCGATGTTGGCCTGTCGCGTCAACGGCCGGCCGTCGGCGAACACCTCCTGGAGATCCCGGAAGTACTGCACGTACAGGTCCGGGGTGAATGTGCTGAGCATGACGGCGGGCTGGTCGGTCAGGTTGGCGAAGGCGTGCGGGGTGCCTGGCGGGACCGTCACGAGCGTGCCCGCGGTGGCGTCGTAGTCCTCGTCCCCGACCGTGAACCGCAGGGTGCCGGAGAGGACGTAGAAGCCCTCGTCGTGTTGGGCGTGGCGGTACTGCGGCGGTTCCTGGGTGCGCGGGGAGAGGACGGACTCGGCGATGGCGAGGCGGTGCCCGGTGTGGCTGCCGTCCTCCAGAACGCGCATGCGCGTGGTGCCCAGAACGATCGTCTCACCGCCGCCGGGACCCACCACCGATACGGCGGGGCCGGCCTGCGGCTCGCTGGTCTTCGTCTCTTCGGTCATGCTCACGAGTGCACCGCCGGGACCCCGCCGGTGTCCAAGACCCATCCCGCAGCGCCGATACCTCGTGGGTATCGTTGCAGTGTGGAGCTACGGACCTTGCGCTACTTCGTGGCGGTCGCCGAGGAACTTCACTTCGGCCGGGCCGCCACCCGACTGCACATGAGTCAGCCGCCGCTGAGCCGGGCGATCAAGCAGATGGAGGCCGACGTCGGGGCCCTGCTCTTCGCCCGCTCGCCCACCGGCGTCACGCTCACGCCGGTGGGCACGGTGCTGCTCGACGAGGCGCGCGCATTGCTCGACCATGCCGAGCGCGTCCGTGTACGCGTCAGCGCGGCGGCCGGCGCCGCGACCATCACCGTCGGCATCCTGGGCGACGGCACCGACCCGGGAGTGTCCAGGCTGGCCGCCGCCTACCGCCGAAACCACCCCGGCATCGACATCCGCATCCGCGACACCGACCTGACCGACCCGACGTGCGGGCTGCGCGCCGGACTGGTCGACGTCGCCCTCACCCGGGCGCCGTTCGACGAGACCGCCCTGACGGTGCGTGCGCTGCGAACCGATCCGGTCGGCGTGGTCCTGCGCGCCGACGATCCGCTGGCCCGCCGCGACCGGCTGCGGCTGGCCGAGCTGAGCGACCGCCGCTGGTTCCAGTTCCCGCAGGGCACCGACCCCATCTGGCAGTCGTACTGGAACGGCGGCAGGCCGCGCGAGGGGCCAATGGTGCGCGCCGTTCAGGAATGCCTGCAGGCCGTGTTGTGGAACGGCACAGTCGGCCTGGCCCCGTTCGGACACGACCTGCCCGCGGAGTTGGCCCTGGTACCGCTGATCGACATGGCGCCGAGCCGAGTGGTGGCGGTGTGGAACGAAGGTGACACCAGCCCGTTGATCCGATCCTTCGTCGAGATCGCGACAGCCGCGTACCGCCACTGAGCGCCGGCAACTGGTGCTGCCGCATCCCGTGAACAATGCGAACGCTGCGGCGCCCTCGGGACTGCCTCCCCAAGCGGTGAACGTCTGCTGCCCCCTTTCGGGTGCAAGGCGAGGGCGCGGCTATGCATGAGGACCATCGGGAAAGCGAGTTGGCGCGTCGGCAAGTTCGTGTGTCAGTACGTCGCAACGAGCAGTATGGTCCTGCAGGGACAGGCTCCACGGTCGGCCCGCCGCGCCGCCGTGTCCGCACCCCTACGTCCCGGTGTGGCCAGGGCGTTCCGCAACTGGCGACCACCGACGCCCAGAGCAACAACCACACCAGAACAGCAGCCACACCAGGACGACGGCCACATGCGTGACCGCGAGCGTCGCGTTCTGTGGCGCGATGGGACGGCTGGACGCAAGGGACTGCGGTACCGGGCTGAGATGGACGGACGCCGCCTTCGGGCTGAGGACGTTGGACCGCTCCCTGGCTAACGGCTAAAGGTCCCCCCAGCTGAGCCCGCGGCAAGCGTCATGGCCTCCGCGCCGTTGGTTGGACGCCGCGCTGCGTCGAGCGCCAGGTGGTCACACCCTGCCACATGAGATAGAGGCCGCCCATCGGCTTCACCACCGTCATCGCCTGAGCCGACGACACGACGAGGGCCGACAGAAGACCCATCGCGGCAATCGCTGCGTGTTCCAACAGCCGTCACCGGCTTGAGGCGACGTTGAGCCATGTAAGGGGAGGAGAGAGGAGAGGTTGCACCGGTGACGCAACCTCGATCGGGTGCGTTCCCTCTTACCTCACGCAATCGCTTCCACCCGTAACCCTTGTTATCGGGGGCGCTGTTGCAGCGCTGAGTGCCCGTGTGTCTCCGGTCGCCGGGTGCGAGGACGACGATCTGCCGCGGTTCGCCCGTGCAGAGGTAGCCGCCCCCACAGAAAGTGCTCCATGTCTCTCACCGGCCAGAAGATTCTCACCCTGGCAGTGACAGCAACGGCGCTGTGCTTTGCCCTGCTCAGCTGGCCCTCGCCACACCTGTCCCGGGACGCAGCGCCGTCCAGCCTCGGACGTACCACCAGTCTGGTGACCACCCAGGATGCCCCCTGATGTCGCCTGATGTCTCCGCAATCCGCATCAGCGCTATCCGGCCATGGACTGAGTGGCTGGAGCTTGACGGCCCATCAAGCTCCGTCAAGCTTCCTTCCGCAAGCTGCCACCGCCATCAACCGGAAAAGCTTCCGTCCATCACGGCGGCACGACCAGATGCTACGACCGCCCCGAACCCGACATCCCGAAGCGACTCTGCCCTGTAATACGCGACTCTTCCCTGTATTCGTTGCTCCGTTGTAAGGACCGGAATGGCTTGCACCGTGCCGAAAAAATCTTCCGCTCCTCCGAGGAATCGACCGCCGAGACTGTACGCGCTGGACGGGCTGCGTTTCGTGGCTGCGCTTCTGGTGGTGGCGTACCACTACATCACGCTGCGGGATGGCTGGGGGGAGGATTCAAAAGCCATCTCGTCATCCGTGTACCATATTTCGGAGTATGGCTGGCTCGGGGTGGAAGTATTCTTCCTGATCAGCGGATTCGTCATCTGCATGAGCGGCTGGGGGCGTTCGCTCGGCGACTTTGTGGCATCTCGGGTCTCACGGCTCTACCCGGCCTACTGGGTTGCAGTTCTGCTGACGGCGGCAGTTTTGACGGCGTTCCCGGATGTCCGCAGTGTCGGCAGTTGGCAAAATATCCTCACCAATCTCACCATGCTCCAAGAAGGAGTCGGGGTACCTGATCTCGATGACGTCTACTGGACACTGTTCGTCGAGTTGAAGTTCTACCTGCTGTTCGCGATCGTCATCTTCCGCGGTGTCACCTACCGAAGGTGCGTGCTCTTCTGCGGGCTGTGGACAGTGGCCGGAATCTTTTCGCTGGGTTCTCATAATGATCTGCTCACCTCTTGGGCGGTCTCTCAGTACTCCCCATACTTCATCGCCGGAATCGCCTTTTACCTCATCCATCGATTCAGGCCCAACGCCTTGTTGTGGGCCATCGTGGCCGTGTCATTCCTGCTCGCCCAGCATTACGTCCATGGGCGTTTGGTCACAAATCTCGGTGCGAAAGCCGGTCTGGTGGAGGAATGGCCGGCGCGTCTGGTGATCCTGCTGGCCTTCGTGACGATGGGTGCGATCGCTCTGGGGGGTTTCGACCGGCTGCGATGGAGATGGCTGGCGGCCGCAGGGAACCTCACCTACCCGCTCTACCTGATACACATGTATGTGGGCTTTACGCTTATCGACCTACTGCGCCGGAAGGTGCCTGCCGGGCTCCTCCTTCCTGCGATCACTGCGTTCATGCTGGCGGTCTCCTGGATCATCCATCGCTACGTGGAAAGCCCGATGGGCACGAAACTACGGCAGGCGATGAAAAGAAGCATGAAGGAGATGCGAGCATATTCGATGGACTACGAGCGTCCGCGTACCCCTGCTCACGCCGAAGCAGAAGCGGAAGTCCGTTCACGTGTCGATCGAACCGAGCGTCAGAAAGTTCATGCTCCGTAGGTGCTACCGGGGTTCACCAGCGCACACTCGCGCACGTATGCCACCCATGCGGGCGGGGTGGCGGGGTGGCCGGGTGGCGAAGTAGCCGAGAGGCAACCTGCCCCGGTCCGGGAGAGAAGGACTCGCCCGGACCGAGGGCCAGGAGATCAGTCCTGCGAGGTGCCGGCGGGATGGTGGATGTGCAGGGTGAGCCCCGTGATCCGGCCGGATTGGATGACGGGGCCGTGTTGGGTGCCGCCACTGATGTCGTTGTGCACGGTGGTCCCTCGGGTGCCCGCTGCGGTGTTCGCGAGCCGCTGCAAGGAGGCGAGCAGGTCGCGCAGGTCGTCGCCGGTGGCGGAACCGGCCCGTAGAGCATGGTGAAAGTAGGCGTGCCACTGGGCGGTGACGTCATCGGCGGTGTGGGTGCCGTCGGCAGCCCCGACGTCGAGCAGCCGGGACCGGGCGCAGTCCAGGGTGGCTACCGTGGCAGCGTCCGCACCGGCACGCGAGAAGAACCGTCCGGCCAGCTCACGGGCGTGCGTCCAGGAGTCGGTGACCATGAGGGAGACCAGAGTGGTGGCACCCGATGCTGCGAGGGAGGCCAGTTCGCTGTCCATCGTTTCTCCTCCGGGAAGGTTCAGAGTCCGGGCGTTCCGTCGGCCGCGTCGTCAGCCGGTGCGTAACTCGCCGGCGGGTCGAACCTTCTCAGCAGTTCCTCGGCCGTTTCGTGCCGGTCCTGTGTCCTGATGACGTCGGCGATCTGTTTGGCCAGCATGCCCCGCCGCACGTCTTCGCCTGTGAAGCCCATACCGCTGAGGAAGGCTTCGAAATGGTCAGCGGCCGTCGGCTCGCGTTCGAAGGAAGGGGCCGGCCCGTCCACGACTTCCGGTCCGGGCCGCTCACTGTGCGGCCGAGGCATGAATTCCCGCAGGCGTTCGGGTACATCGGTGTTGTTGGCGGCGGAGGTGAGCTGGGCGAGCAGACCGAGGTCCGACACGGTTTTCTCGATGTGATCGTCGTTCTTCGCAAGCCACCAGACCACCGCGCTGCCGGTGTCCTTGAGGACGTCCGCGCCCAGGTACTCGCGCTTGCTCTGCTCGTACTTCCGCTGGTGTTCCCAGACCGCTTTGTCCTTGCGCACGTCGGCGAGCTTGTCCAGCCGCTCCTGATCGTGTTCGCGCAGGGTGAGCGTGACATTGTCCGCCATGACCTGGAGGTGTCCGGTGCGGTCCGGGCGCATCCTGCTGAGCGCACCACTCAGCTCGTGCTGGACGAGTGAAGCCCGGCCGGGCTCCCGCTGTTCCGTGATCGCCCGGGCGCGGTCCAGCACCGTTTCGACGGCGAGGCCCGCCGGGTTGACGACGGGTTCGCCGCCGACGGGTTCGAGGGGGTACCACCGTACGGTCGCGGAGAACAGGACGTCGTAGTCGGCCCACTGGCTGGGCAGTGCCACCTGGCTGACGCGGTGCTCCCGGCGTTCGATGGGCGCGGCGGTGTGCTGCTCCTCGAAGTCGACCGGTACGGAGCCGCGCCGTGTCGCCGCGACCTTGAAGGCTGCCGCGGGCACTCCGGCGAGGAGAACGACGAGGGTGGCCCACGCCCAGGTGGGCCACTCCTGCACTAGGCCGAGGATCGTCAGCAGCAGAGCGCACAGGATGGTGAGGAAGACGGTCGTCGTCTTGCAACTGGTCGTCATGGTGTGGCCCCCCTGGGTGGCACCGGTCGAGAGGGTGCGGCCGACGGGCGGAGGCCCTGGGCCGCGGAGATCTTCTGGAGCAGGTGGTCGGTGGTGGCGACGCCGCGTGCCGCGCCACCGGTGGTGGTGGGTTCCGCTGCGCGGGCCGCGGAGTAGAGCGCTGCGAGATGTCCGCCGTTCCGTCCGGCGGCGTTGACCAGTAGGTCGAGCAGCAGGTCATGGTGGTCGCCGGCGTCAGAGGCGGTATGCAGCCAGCGCTGCGCATACGGCTGCCAGTACGGCTGTGGAAGCTCGGCGAACGCCTCCCGCCAGCCGCTGGTCACACACTCCTGTACGTAGCGCTCGTCCACCAGTGCGCGGGGCGCGCCTCCCGGGTCCGTCAGCGGCACCGGGTCGCAGATCCGCAGGAAGAGACGGGTGTCGGTGGCCGAGGGGGACGACTGCCGGGTCAGGCGGTCGAGCATGCGGCGCCTGAGCCGGCTGCTCGTCGCCACCAGCTCGCACAGGGCGTCCAGCGCGGGTGTGGCCCCGCGCTCACGGCGGGCGAGGTGGTGCAGCCGGACCATCGCCTGGTCGGGATGGGTCGGCGCGATCACATCGGTGCAGACGCGGAGCAGAACGTAGGCGAGATGTCCCGTCAGGTGCTTGTCCCTGCACCACGTGTAGACCAGCTGCCGGAAGCTCCCGCCGTAGCGCTTGTGCTCGAGCCCGGGGGTGAGGGCATGGACAGCCGCAGTCGAACGGGTCGGGGTCGTGGCGTTGGTGCCCCACCCGTCCGCCATGGCCGCCAGCTCTTTCCACTGCCCGGCACGCAGGTACTGGTGGGCGAGCCTTTCCACCAGGTCTTTACGGAGGCCCGCGGTCAGGTGCGGATCGTCCAGCTCCGTACTGCGGGCGGTCCAGACGCCGAGGAGACGTCTGAGGTCGGGCAGGTGGTCCCAGAAGTGGGCGCGGACGGCGGCATCGAAGTCCAGCTTGTCGAACCGGACATGGCCGTCCGGTCCGGCCGACGCGGAGATCTCGGTCAGGCGCTCGGCCAGGTCCTTGCCTTCGAGGGGGGCAATCCTGTCTTCAGGGATCTCGAGGGTACGGAGCAGAAGAGCGGCGGCGTGGTGGATGACGTCGGCATGCGCGCCGTGCAGCATGGCCGTGGTGATCAGCAAGGCCCGCTGCGGCACCTCGCACCGTTCGGCGACGAGGGCGGCGACCTCTTGTCGCCAGGTCTTCCGGGCATCGCGGGCCTGCTCGCACCAGCCGGCGAAACCGTCGCGCGCCGGGTGCGCCGTACGAGCCCGCCGCACCCGGTCGGCGAAGTCCGCGATCTCTTCGTTCGCACGCTGCTCGGCCAGGAAATCGTCCCATGCGGGCGCGGACTGCAGATACTCCTCGTGCGGTATCCCGTGGAGCCGCAGGTGACGCCGGAACACCTCCTGAGCCGGCGGGGGTTCGATATCGGCCCGGTAGAACTGGAGGTCGGATTCCAGCGTGCCGGCGTACGGCATGACGACCACCAGGTGGGCCTGTTGCTCCTGTACGGCCTTGCGGAGCGCAGGCAGATCTCTGCGATTCCTCCACCATCGGGCGCCGTCGGCCTCGGCGAGGTCCAGCAGCAGCCGGTCCCCGGCGCCGACCAGCCCGGCATCCGTGAGAGGGGTCTCCTCCTCGTCGCCGGGCAGCAGTTCGCGGAAGATGCCGGTGTCCCGGTGAAGTTCGTACAGGAGGACGCGTGCCGCGGCGGTTCTGCCGCTGCCCGGCTCTCCGTGCAGGATCACGGTGCTGTGCTCTGCCAGCAGGCGGCGCGCCTCGCCCATACCCGTGGAGTCGACGAACCGCTGCCTGAGCAGGCGGAGTTGGTCATCCGCGATGCGGCGGGGACTCCGGCCGCCCGTCTCCTGCCTCGACGGGCTTGCGGTGTAGTAGTTGTGGATGTCGCCCCAGCCGGCGTGCACCGAGCCGCCGGACTGTTCGACACGCGTGGTGAACGCTTCCTTCACCGTTCGTCGTCCTCGTGCCGCGCCGGCCCACCGAACCGGTGCCGGATATCACCGTGATGGTTGCCTTCGATGTTCGTCATGCCGTCTCCCGAGTAGTGACGGCCACCCGACTCATGGCGGGAGTTCTGATAGATGTTGCCGTGGCCGGAGTGCACGGGCCCGGTCGGCCCCTTGACGACGGTGCCGCCGACGTCTCCGGTGAAGTCCCGGCTCTGTATGGCCGTTCCGTGAACATCGCCGGCCGCGTTGGACACGGAGCCGTCGCCGGGGCCCGGTGCGTCGGCGCGCTCGATGTCATACAGCTCGGGAACCATCTCGGCGACCAGATCACCGAGGCGCTTCAAATCGGCTTCGGCGTTCTGCGTGTCCAGCCGTACGGACTGCAGCTCGGCCAGGCGCGCCAGCTCTTCCGGCAGATCGTCCTTCTTCAGGCGCTCCGTCGTCCTGCCCGCCAGGACGGGGATCACCGGAAGTCCGCAGGCGAATGCCTCCAGGATCTCCTTCCGTACCCAGTCCTCCGGGTCGCCCAGCCTGGACCGGAAGTTGATCCAGTCGGCTCCGATCACCGCCAGCAGCAGAGCGCTGCGGCGCAGGCTCGTCAGCAGGGCATCGGGATAGGCGGTGCCGGGAGGGATGGACTTCGAGGCGCGGAAGGCGCGCTCCTTGCCGAAGCGGTTGGAGAGTTCGTTGTCGATCAGGGCGGCGGTGTCATTTCCGTCGCCGGTGCGGTAGTTGATGAAGACATCGGCCATCGGGGTTCCTCCTCAGGAAGGGGTGGAGCGGGATAACGTGCCGAGACGCGGGCAGAGTTGGCGCACCCCGGCGTGGTCCGAGTGACGGGCCAGGACGCGGGCGAGCCGTCGGAGGTCGAGGGTGACTGTCGCGGAGCGTACGGCCGCCACCCCGTCGAGCAGGGGTTCCGTCAACGTGCAGGCATGGTCGATCTCGCCGTCCGTCGCGTAGGCGAGTGCCCGACGGACGCCGTAACGCACCTGCGTCCGTACCGCGTCGGGGGAGACCCGTGCGAGCTGCTGGTTCAGCTCTTCGGCCGCCTCCCGCGGGCGGCCCAGGTCGAACAGACACCAGCCGGTGACCATGCCGACCGAGTCGGGCAGGTGCATGCTGCCGATCACCGGTGCCTCGGCATCGTCCGAATGGCCGGCCAGCAGCCCCCGGGCCGTGTCCAGGGCGCGCTGACAGGCGTCGCGGTCGCCCGCGAGCGCGTGGCCCTGCGCCTCTCGCTGCGCGGCGAGTCCGCGGATCCGGGAGGGGAGTGTGCCCGTCTGCGCCCGCTGGGCCAGGGCGACCGTCTGCTCGGCATCGTCCTGATACAGCGTGACCAACGCCCGGCGGACCAGCGCATATCCGGCCAGTGCCTGGTCACCCCCGGCAGCCGCAAGATCCACCGCACGCTGTGTCCACCACAGCGCCGCCCGCTCGTCTCCAGTCTCCTGCACCAGCCAGCCGATGTATTCGGCGTACCTGGAGCCGAGCGCGAGCAGTTTCCGGCGGGTACGGGAATCGGCATGCGCGGACAGTTCCCGCAGCGTGTGGGTCTGCGCGATCAGCCCGGGCAGCAGGACGCCGGGCTCGACGGTCTGGCCGAGCCGCCGGTAGTGCGTGAACAGGGAGCGGGACGCCTCCAGCATCCCGGCACCCGTGGCCGTCGAGACCGGGCCCTGACCGCCGGTACGCCAACTCATCAACGAAGCGGCGCCGGCGCTCACGACCTGGCGTCGGCCCAGGGGCTGGAACCAGCCCGAGCCGTCCGGTGACAGCTGCATCGTCCACTCCTCCTCATCGATTCCGCCCGGTGCCGGCTCATCGGGATCGCCGGAAGCGGATGCGGCGACCAGGGCGATCAGTGCACCGTCGGCCCGGAGGGCGGCGTCGCACAGTCGGGCGAGATCGCGGCTGGGGGGCTTGATGCCTCGTTCGACCTTGCTCAGCTGTGCCTTGCTGTAGTGCACGGCGGCAGACAATCCGGTGAGACTGAGCCCGGCGTCCAGGCGCCGCCTCCTCAGCTCCTCACCGAACTCGGTGGACGGCTGCGGCACGGGAACCTCCATAACCATCCATCCAGGTGAACGGGGTTGCTGCACGAAAGAGTGCGGCAACCCCGGCCGGACGGACAAGGCGAATGGTGCTGTTTCCCGTTTCCTTCTCCGCAGTTGAGACGCGGTATTCCCGGGAGCACGGAGCCGTGTGGCGACCGGAGCCCGGCCGGCGAGCCTTGCGGTCAGCGAACCGGGGGCGTGCGGTGTCGTATGACTCGTCCCGCGCACTGTCCGTCCGGGCCCGCTGGCATGATCGGGGTGTGATGAGTGGATCCGGCCGGCCCGGGGCGATGCGGTGTGTGCTGTTCAATGTCGATGGCACGTTGATCGACGCCGTGGACATCCAGCGCCAGGTGTGGCGCACGTGGGCGGAGCGATACGGACTTGACCCCGATGAGGTCTACCGTGTGGCACTGCGGACGCGGCCCATGGAGACCTTCGCGCAGGTCGCTCCGGGCCAGGATCCCGGGAAGTGCCGCGCCGTACTGCACGAGTTGGAGGACGAGGACGTCCGTTCCGGCACCACTACGGCCGTCGGCGGCGCCTCGGAACTGCTGAGCGCTCTGCAGCCCGGGTCCTGGGCCCTGGTGACGTCGAACTATGAGCACCGGGTCCGCGGACGCTTCGCACGGACCGGCCTGCCGGTCCCGGAGGTTCTTGTGGACGGGGCCGCCGTGGTGGAAGGCAAGCCGTCGCCGGCGCCGTATCTGCAGGCGACCGCGCGACTTGGTGCCACACCCCAGGACTGTCTGGTTCATCGAGGACGCCCCTTCCGGAGTGGAGTCCGGGCTGCGTGCCGGGATGACGGTGTGGGGCGTCAACACCCCTGCGGCGGTGGACGGTGTGCATCGTCACTTCGGCAGCCTGCGCGAAGCGGTGCGCGATGTCCTTGCCTTCGTGTCCGGGCCCGCCGGCCGGGGCTGGCGGGATTCAGCGGCAGGGGGATGACCTGATGTGGCGGGTGTGATCTTCGCGTGGCCGGTGTGATGACGTGCCGGCGCCGTTATGCAGGTCACGACGAGAGATACCTCAGCCGACGGGGAGGGCCGCTTCCGGTGCCGGAAACGTCCGTGTGCGCAAGGCCCAGCGGGTGAGCGGCCGGGTGGCGAGGCCGCAGAGTGCGAGGAGGACGCCGAGTACCACCCAGCCGGGCTTGCCCCCTTGCAGGCACAGAGTGGTGAGCACGACCGGTGACGCGGCACGTACCACGCCGTCAGCCAGGTTGAAGGAGCCCTGGTACTGCCCTTGGGAGTGTTCCGGGGCCAGCACGTAGCTGATTTCGAATGCCCCTGCGGCCAGGCCGAGTTCACCCGAGGACAGAAGGAGCACGCCGACGAGCAGCAGGGCCGTGGCGACGAGGGCGGGAACCCCTGCGGCGAGCGCGAGAGCAACACAGCCGGCGAGGGACAGGAACCCCGCTCCGCGGAGTGCGGTGGCAGCGGCCAACGGGCCTCTCACCCAGCGGGTTGCCCTGACCTGGAACAGAACCACCACTGCCGTATTCAGCACCAGCAGTGCGGAAAGCCACCACCGGGGCGCCGCGGTGTGCGACACCAGCCAGAGCGGCAGAACCAGGGACACCACGTCGTACTGGAACCCGATGACCCCGCACAGCAGCGACAGGGCGAGGTACGGCCTGTCCCGCAGGGCCTCCATGCGCCGCGCACCCGGAGGGCGTGGCACCGGCCCCACGGAGGGGACCTTGAGCAGCAGGCCCGCCGCTGCGAGGAAGCTCAGCCCGTTCGCCAGGATCAGAACGGTGTAGCCCGCCGCCGAGTCGAGTTGGAGCGCGATTCCGGCTGCGGCGGCGCCGATGTCCATCCCGAGGTTGGTGACGGCGCGGAGGTGGCCTCGGATGCGGGTACGTTCTCCGGGCTCGCTGATCCGTGCGACGAGGGCGCCACCGACCGCCTGGGCGCCGCGTTGGCCGATGGCGGCGACCGTGACCAGCGCGAGAAAGGCGGCGAAGGAGTGTGTCATCGGGAACAGGAACATAGCTGTCGCCTGGACACCTTGGGTGGCGACGTACAGTCCCCGGGGCCCGACGCGATCGGCCACTGCGCCGAGGGGGAGGCCCGACAGGATGCCGACCAGCATCGAGATCGCAAGGCCGGTGCTCACGTCCGGCACACTCAGTCCGACCACGCGGGTGAAGAACAGCATGCTGCCGGCCAGATAGAGCCCGCTGCCGACGGTGGTGACGAAACTGGCGGTCGTCAGGAAACGTACCGGGCCACGGAGTGCATCGGTCGTCATATACGCCTCTGCGGGGCGCCGTTGGTCTCCTGCTTGTACACGTTGCTTTCCTTCGAATCGTGTTCTGGGGTTGTTTGTGTTCCGGGGCGGTGGGTTTCCAGGACTTCGGGGTGGTGTGGTGCCTATGTGCCCCGTCGGGTCTTTGACCTGCTGCTCACGGTCACACCGTCGCTCACCCGCTTCACTGCCGATCACCGGCACACCGCCGTGCAACCGGCACACCGCCGCGCCGCGCCGCGCCGCGAACGCGGGCACGGGGCTCGCGCAGGGAACGGCCGCCGACGAGGACGGTCTACAACTGCCCGCTGGTGCGCTGGTCTGCCGGTGCGCTGGGGCGTCCTCGCTCCGGGTACTCGGCAGAGTGGACCTCTTCCCTCGCGAACGGCCCTCGCGAACGGCCCTCGCGAACGGCCCTCGCGAACGGCCCTCGCGAACGGCCCTCGCGAACGGCCCTCGCGAACGGCCCCGTGAACGGCCCCCGCGAGTGGCTAAGAAGGGGCCAGTTGCTCGCGCATGGCCGAAAGGCACTCGGCCCGATAGGCCTCCAGACCTGACGTCGCCGCCCGTTTCCTGCGGTTGAACTCGTCGGTGTTCACCCAGGTAACGATCAGGTCCGCCAGGGACGGATGGCAGCCGTACCGTGCAGTCATCCCGTCGACATGGTCACTCAACGGATAGAAGGCCGGCAGGAGCGCGGGAAGACCGAACCGGACCATGCCATTGATGTTGCCCGTGACGCAGGTCCGGCCGCGGGTCTCGACAATGCCGTTACGTGTCAGGCGCTCGGCCACCGGCAGAAGGAGAAAGTCCGTCTCCGCGAGAGTCCGGTCGAACTCCGCCTGGGCGACGTAATCGGGGTGATCTCGTAGTTCGACCGAGGGAGCGACCGCCTTCCTCGCCGCTTCGACAGCAGCCTTGGTCTCCTCAGTGGCGTGCTCCCCCAGAAAATCGACTCGTAGCCGCCTCGTCAGCCGCGGGGCGGCGACTTCCAGGGCGGACAGAACTTCGGCGTGGTTCCTGCCGGAATACAGCCTCCCCGGAATGCAGCACCGCACCTCGTCCCTCACGAACTCCGTAGGCGGATGCTGCGGGTAGGCGATGTTGATGGCGCGGCTCCGCAGGGGGTCTCCGGATTTCATGAGCCGGAGATCCGGAAGAAGCACGTCTGCCGCACCGTCGAGAACGAGCTTCGCGATGGCAGCGCTCGGCCGGTTGCCGTCCGACGAGGTGAAGGTGTGGAGGTTGTGTACCAGGCAGTGCCAGGTGGCTGACGTCGCGCTCGCATCGGAGAGCAGACCGCACAAGGCATCGACCGGGGTGATGATGAAGAGGTGATCCTGTGAGCCGATCGAGGGTTTGCATTTCTCCAAGAATTCAGCGTACGGCAGACCTGGGGGAGACACGTGCCACTCGACTGCCGAGGAATCGGCGGCCTCCGACTGTGCGGCACAGAACGGGTTCGTATAGACGGTCGGTCTTGCCCCGACGTCAAGGGTTTGCCGTATGAGGCTTTCGAGGACCTCACTGTGTGCGCTGAACTCGATCAGGCCGATCTTCATCGGGTTTTCTCCGTCAATGGTGAGCGCCCCGCGGGGCCGGAACCTCCAAGAGGATCCGGCCCCGCGGGATGGGTCCGGGGATCAGGGACCGCCTGACCGTCGTGCCGCAGGCCGGGCAGGGCTGCGGCACGACGGGTCGGCCGGGCTGGCATGCCTGGCGATACTCACCCCGACGGAGGGTGCTCTTCCAGAAAGAGTCCTTCCTCGACTAACAACCGCAGCAGTGGGACGACGTCTTCGGCCGGGTCGAAGGCGGGGGCCCATCCTGTGGCTTCCCCGAGAGTGAACGACTCGTGGCGGAAGAGATTTTCAATGAGTTCAGCAGGAGCGCCGTCGAGCGTGATCTTCCGCGTACCGAACAGAATGCGGTGCTGTTCGGACTCGGCGTCGTATTCAACCTTGACGGCGTTGAAATGCGTTTTCCGCAAACGCGTGTCGCTGTTCGTGGAGAGCGGATGGAACCCGGACTGGCTCGGGAGGCTGACCTCCCGGTGACGACTGTCCTGGGTGGTCAGATGATGGTCGAGATAGGCCTTCACCAACTGCTCGTCGTCGGCCAGCGCGGCGATTCTTCCCATCAGTCCGCGCACATGATCGGCGAGTTGTATCGTGTCGCCTCCGACCACCGGCGGGAGGTTGCGCCGCCACTCCTCCTCGTCCGCCAGCCACTTCAACCAGTAGACGCCTGTGCGGCACGTCACCCCCAGCGTCAGGTGCAAAGAGGGCTCGCCACCGGCCACCGCGTAGTGCCAATGGCCACGTGGAATGTAGAGCACGTCCCCCGGACGGAGTTCGGTCTCGATGTAAGGGGGGCCCTTGGGCTCTCCTGTGTCGGCGGAGACGTTGTTGTATTTGTCGAGCGGGTATTTGTACGTCTCCTCGGAGACGACCCATCGCTTCGTCCCCTCGATCTGCAGGATGAAGACTTCATGGTCGTCGTGGTGCTGGTCGAACCCCTGTTGCTCAGGCCAGGAGCAGTACATGTTGACCTGACTCCGGTGGCCGATCGCACGCTCGATCGCCGATGACAGTTCGGCGATCGCAGGAAGCCGCGCCTGCACTTGGTTGATGATGAGGGTGTAGCCGTCCTGGCAATGCCTGATCCACTCCTCAGGCGTCTCAGGCTGGTCGTAGATCTTCCTGCCTATGGCCGCCAGGCGGATTTCTTCACCGAAACGGAGACGGTGGAAATTGAGAAGGTGGTTGAGCTGATCCCAAGAGAAGAGCGGGCGGAAGCGGTCCCGGTCCTGCCCGCGTAAGACGACGCCCCGGGTGGTCCAGTTCTCGCGAAGAAATTGGTCGAGGGGCATCGGGGCAAGCAAGGATTCGAGATCGAACACGCCATTCCTCACGGGGTAAAGGGGGTGCCCGGTGACTCCAGGAGCCACCGGGCGGGTCAGGACAGTGACTCGACCCCTGCCCTTACACGTCCTTCTGGTCGACTTCGAGGTTCGGCACGCTCTTGACCTGGGCTGTCTTCACCGTCTCGGCAGAGAACCCGATCCTCTTCGGGCTGCGGGCCGCGTGAGACCCGGTCTTGGGAGCTGCGGAAATCTTGGCCATCGATGACTCCTCAACTAGGGGACTTACCCTTTCATTCGTACTACTTACTGTCGCCAACTACCGGAAACGTGTGAAAGGTCATGAGGCGATACATTGAGCCATAATTAGCAAATCGCTTGCGCAGCCGGGCGCTCGTGTGATCTCGGGGGCAGGCAAGTTCAACGGCCCGGCGGCACGATACGAGGAAGCATCGAAGTCATCGAGGCCATCGAGGCCGTCAAGGAGGCAGACGGCGGCCGCGAGCCGTTGGGGGGGCGAGCTGTCCGGCTCCGGCTCCGGCTCCGTAGGCCGGCGTGGCGGGGAGGTGCCCGGCGCAACTGGCTGAACGGCGGTCCCTGACCACGAGGTCAAGGAGCAGGCGTAGTTGGCGCGAGGTGCGAGGTGCGAGGTGCGGGGTGAGGGATGCGGGATGTGGGCCCCCTCAGCACATCCCTCTTCGTGTCGATCCTGTGCATCTTTGCAGTCGGGGACATGGAATCCGGACGAGGCCGCCCATCTCGCCGGGTAGCGGCTGTCTACGCCGTGATAGCACGGAGTGATCCGATTCAAGGGAGGCTACGTCCGCATGGGCATCTTCAGCCGTCGCCAGACCGCGACTACCGAGCCGACGCAGGCTGTTGGCCTCCGTACGCCTTTCCCGGCGGCCGAGGCCGCCGAAGTCGCACTCGACCCCACCCTTCGTGCGCTCACCGGGCAATGGACCATCGACCGCCCGCACAGTCGCATCGGATTCTCCGTGCGACACGCGATGGTCACTACGGTGCGAGGTGCCTTCACCGATTACGACAGCGCGCTGTATTTCGACGGAGCGCAGCCTTCCCAGTCCCGGGCCGAACTCGTCATCCGGGTCGCCAGCGTCGACACGGGCGTAGAACAGCGGGACGCGCACCTCATAGGCACCGACTTCTTTGACGCGGAGCGCTACCCGGAGATGGCATTCCGCAGCAGCTCCACGATCCACGTGGGCGCAGAGAACTTCCGCATGACCGGGGATCTGACCATTCGCGACATCACTCGTCCGGTCGAGCTGCAACTCGCCTATCTCGGCTCGGTGTTGGACCCATTCGGCTATGAGCGGGCCGGCTTCGACGCGACCACCACCATCGACCGCACCGATTGGGGCCTGGTCTACAACCAACGCCTGGAAGCGGGTGGCGCCATGGTGAGCGAGAGGGTTCGGCTGCAGTTCGACATCTCCGCGATCCGGTCCGTGCCCCTGGCGTAGTTGTCCTGAAGATCGTCTCGACGTCACTGCACGGCAGATCGCGGTCCCTGGTGGGCGAGTTGCGCCTCTTCGTCTGTCCACTTCTCCGCCGCTCGATGGTCTTCTGACGGAGCATCCTGATGCCGTCGGCCTCACCACCGCGGGCCAGGACTTGGGGGAAGCGGGCGACGGAGCGGGCGTTGCCGTGGCCGTTGGCCGCCCGGATGTCAGCGGCCCGTCACTGCAGGGTGTTGGCCACGGTAACGTCCACGGCAGGACCGTTCAGGGCCTTGCCGGCTGGGGTGTGTTCCGAGGGCGCCGTCGGCCTCGCGAACAACCATCGCAATATTCGCGTGCGCGCGTACGGCGCCCGCTGCTAGCTTTCGATCATGGCAATTTGCAGCAACTTTCTCTGACGGGGTTCGTCGACAGACGCGGCGCGCCGTTGGCCCAGTGGCCCGGCGCCGGTTCCGTGTACTCGTCGACGCATCGCTCGTCCGCCCGTGTGCGGACGAGCGGCTGTGTTCTGAACCTCCGAGCCGAGAAATGAGCTCTCCCTGTGCCTGTTCATCCCTCTTCCCGCACTGTGCTTGCCGATTGGTTCCGCGAGCACTCCACCACCCTGGCCACCCTTGATCCGCAGGAGTCCCTCGACGATCTCGAAGCGCTCCGGGAGATCGTCGGCGACGCCCGGGTCGTCGCGATCGGTGAGGGCGCCCACTTCGTCGAAGAGTTCTCGCACGCACGCCAACGGGTGCTCCGTTACCTCGCCGAACGCTGCGGATTCACCATCTTCGCCATGGAGTTCGGCTTCGGCGAAGCCTTCCCACTCGACCGCTGGCTGCAGGGGGAGGGGAACGACGGTGCCCTGGCAGAGGTGAGCCGGGCCGCCGCCGAATGGGGCGCCTCAGACCTCCTGAACTGGCTGCGTCACCACAACCGCACCAGCGCCCACCCCTTGCGCTTCGCCGGCATCGACGTTCCCGAAGCCGGCGGGGCGCTACGGCCCGCCCTGGAACCGGTGGCCGACTACCTGCGAGAGGTCGACCCCGACGCACTCCGCCTCGTCGATACGGCCCTGGAGGTCAGCGACCGGTTCCTCGAGGGCTGCGGCTCCGGCGCCGCGGCCGGGCCTGCTTGGGCCGGGCTTCCGGTGGCCGAGCAGAACGAACTGACTGCCGTACTGGCGCGGCTGTTGCTGCGGCTGCGCGCCGTCGAACCGCTCTACGTCTCCCGCAGCAGCCAGCGCCGCTTCGACATCGCCAGGCGCAGGGTGGAAGCGGCCTGCCACACCGACTACATGTTCCAGGCGATGAACGCCCTGCTGTCCGGCCGGGGCCTGGCAGCGGACCTGTCGGTGCGAGAGATCTACATGGCCGAATCGGTCCGTTGGCACCTGGAGCACGCCGCACCGGGGGACCGGATGGTCCTTGCCGCACACAACAGCCACATCCACAAGACGGAGCTGGAGCTCGGCGGTGGCCTCACCGCACTGCCCATGGGCCAGCACCTCCACCGGATGCTCGGCCGGGACTACCGCACAGTGGCCCTCGTCCACACCGCCGACCATGTCCCGGAGATGTACCCCGACCAGGGCGTCGCAGTGGGCTTCACCCTTGCCGAAGCCCACCTCGATCCTGCCGAGCCCGGCAGCGTCGAGGCCGCCCTCACCGACGCCGGACTCGCCGACCACATCACCTTGACCGACTTGCGCCACGCACCACGCGATGTTCAGGGGGCACCACTGCTCAACGGCATCCGCTCCCAGAGCTCCCCTCTGAGCAGCCCAGTGCCTGACGCATTCGACGCCGTACTCGCCGTCCCCACAGCCACCCGAGACCGCACAGTGCGCTTCTGACCCACCCGAACCCGACCAGGCGGGGCCTCCGGACGGGGGTCCCGCCTGCCTACGTTCCACAGCGGCGAGCCCCGTGCCGCCGCCCCTACCGAACGCGGGACACGAAACCCGTGAGGTAATGCCAACCGGGCCCCACCAAAACCTCACTGAGGGGCTGTTGATACGCGCCTCCGCTTTATTTTTTCGCTTGAGTTGCTTTCTACGCCGTCCGGTGTCGGCTTGGTGAGGGTGATCAGACCGGGCTCGGGTCCGGGATCGTGTGCTCGGATCTGACGGCGACGGCGGGGGCAGCGGCGGTTGCTCCGGGAACTGTAGCCCCGCTCTTCGCACATATGGTCCGCCCGCGCACGCGGGTCCCCGCCCAGGTCCTCCCACCCCGATGATGCAAACGATAGCTGCGTGACGCTGGGCCGCCGCGGCCCTCCAGGTCGCGCGAGCCACCATCTGCAGTTGCTGGTATCGCCGGTGTTGTTGGCGTGGCTGGTTACCCTTGGGGCGGGCGGACGGTGTCGGGGTACTCGCCGCTCTGACAAGGGCTACAGCGATGCCCGGCTTTTCCCCGGGGCGGGGTGTCGCCTTGGCGGGGATGCTGCATCCATGCGTTTAGTGATCGTTTATTGGGGCTCGGCAGGATGTGAAGTGTCGAGAAGGATCCTTCACAGGGGACGGTATGGCCAAGCTCTATCTGGAGAAGCTCAAGTGCGTCACGACTGAGGGCTGGAGCGGCTTCGACGAGCCGAGGCTTGTTGTCCAGGATCGTGGCACCGTGTGGAACGGGACGGTGCTGGGAGACCGGATGTACACCGTCAAGTACGACTGCGACTTCACGGGAACGATCGCCGTCTCTCTCGGGGAGGCCGGCGCAACAGCCGGGGACGGCAGGCTCGGGGAACAGTGGATCACGGATACGCCTGGTGAGCGCAGTCTGCGCTTCAGGGCGGATGGTGCCGAGTACAACCTGCTGTATGCGGTGGAGTAGGTAGCTCGAACTGAACCAGGTAGCTCGAACTGAACCACGTAGCCGCCCGTCGGCCCTGGATGGAACTCTGCCGCGCAGAAGGCAAGGCATACCCGCGCTGTTCGGGCGGGAGCCTCACGTGTGGCTCTGGCCAGTCTTCGGCCTGGTCGTCGACCTGCTTGAGCTTCATCCGGGCCATGACGAGGTCCGGTCCGCTGAAGGTGTCCCTCCTGCGACGCGGCCGGCTCTCCAACGTCGCCTTCCGCATCCCCGAACACCTCGTCCATCGCATCCAGCTCCGTCTACCCACATCCATACCGCAGCCACCCCATAGGCGGCTGCCTGGCAGAGCTGGGCTACATGGTCTTTCGGCCAGGGGCTCGCCCTCGTCCTTGAGAGGTAGCTCGCACGCCTCGCGGTGAGTACGAAGGCCCCGGAGCTTTGAGCTCACCTTCCGGCCGGGGCGGGCGCTCGCACTTGCCCTGCCCAGCCGGCCGCTGTACGACGATCCGCGCCGCTGGTGAGGGTGATCCGTACCCACCTGGTGCTTGGCCAGCCGCCATCGAGGTCGTACGGAGCCCTCCTCGCCGTCATGTCACCTGAAGCCGGCAACGATCACGGTCGGACCCGCCGCCTCCCGGGAAGGCGCTGAGGGGTGATGGAGGGCGCAACGGCTTGCCGGTCACCTGTCCGCCGGCAGGCATGAACCTTCGTCCGTGATTTCCCGAGGTGCGGACGGACCGCGGCATGGCGAGCGCCTCCGCAGGCAATCGGCTCTTCAGGCTGGTGTGGTCGAGGAATTCCATGCCCAGGTGCGGTCGGTCGGGATAGCTGTAGCCGATCCCAGCGAGGGATGAGGCATTTGAAGGCTGTCCGCTTTTCCCCATGGCACGTCACGATTTCACCTCGTGGACCGGATCAATTCCGACGACTCTGGAGGCGCAGTCGGCGGACACCGGTCCGCTGCTCCGGGCGGAATGGATGTGTGTCATGAACAACAAGGATCTGGTCCTCAAGGCTGTAAGTGAGCTGTTCGGCGACAAGGACCCCTCCGCGGTGGACCGCTGGGTCTCCCCGGCATTCAGGCAGCACAGCGCGCTGGTCGCCGACGGCCCCGAGGCTCTGCGCGAGCTGGTCTCCTCGCTGTCCGCGGACTTCCGCTACGAGGGCGCGAGGGTCATCGCCGACGGGGACCTGGTCGCGCTGCACGGGGTCTACTACGGCTTCGGTCCTGCGCCGCTGGTTGCCTTCGACCTCTTCCGTGTCGAGGGCGGCAAGCTCGCCGAGCACTGGGATGCCCTGGTGCCGGTGGTCAAGGAGACCGCCAGCGGCCGCTCCCAGACCGATGGCCCCAGCGAGGTCAGCGACCTGGAGAGCACCGAGGCGAACCGCAAGCTGGTCGCCGGGTACGCCGAGAAGGTGCTCAAGGGCGCCGACTACTCGGCGTCGACTGACTACACCTCGGCTGAGACCTACCACCAGCACAACCCGGACGCCGGTGACGGTCTGAGCGGCTTCGGCGTGGCCGCCGCCAAGTGGGCTGAGCAGGGCAAAACTGTCGTCTACAAGACGATCCACAAAGTCATTGCGGAGGGCAACTTCGCCCTGGTGCAGGCCGAGGGCGTGTTCGGCGAGCCGGTTGCCTACTACGATCTGTTCCGCATCGCCGACGGGAAGATCGTCGAGCACTGGGACGTCATTCAGGAGATCCCCGTCGAACTGCCGCACAGCAACGGCCTGTTCTGACGGACTGTTTCAGTACGAGGTTGGGATCCGGCGGGGGCAGACGACGCTGCGGACCGGTTCCGGTCGGCTGAGCGGAGGTCTGCTCGGCGTCGGCAGCAGACGCGGAGCCGGCGGAACTGGTGCAGCGAGGCGGGAGCGGCCCAGCGGGTGCAGCTGGTGCCGTGTTCGTTGGAACCCACAGGACGCTGCCGCAACCTGGCTCATGAGCCGGCAGAGCAGACGTATCGCCACAGCCCCGGCTCGTCCTTCAAATCAACCACCAGTCACCGCTCGGGTAGCCAGAATGCGAGGCCGAGCTTGCAGGTCCGGGCAGGTGACAAGCCTTCCGACTCCCGCAGACCACACCGCAACCGACCCTGCCGTGAGGAAACCCAAGATTCATGGCCACACCCATGACCGATGCCACATGGCGCGCCTTCCTCAGCGAAGGCACCCGGACGGCGAAGATCGCCACCACCCGTGCCGACGGACGTCCACACGTAGCACCCGTGTGGTTCCTGCTGGACGGCGACCACCTCGTATTCAACACTCACAAGAACACCATCAAGGGCCGGACCCTGATCCGCGACGGGCGGGTCGCCCTCTGCGTCGACGATGATCGTCCGCCGTTCTCCTTCGTCACCATTGAGGGCCGGGCACAGGTGAGCGAGGACGTACCGCAGGTGCGCGACTGGGCGGGCAGGATTGCTGCCCGCTACGTGGGAAAGGACCGTGCACCGGAGTACGGCGCCCGCAACAGCGTGCCCGGGATTCTCCTGGTGCGAGTGTTGATCGACAAGGTTGTAGCGCTCAGCGGCGTTGCCGACTGACAGCGTGGATCTTCGTGAAGCTCTTTGAGGTGGAGTCTGTCCCAGCGACTGGCTGAGTCCTTCAGGGCAGCCACAGATCGGGTGATGCGGGGTGCTGCCAGAACGGACAAGCTTTCCGGGTCGTTAGGGAGGTGTTCAGCGTCTCCACTCGCGTGCCGAGAAGCGTCGATGGTGCTCGATCCCGCCCCACTGGCTCTGCCACAGGCGTGATCCGAGCGGCCACGGCTGCTCCCGCCACCGGTGTGGCGGCGGCGGGTGGCAAGTAGGCCACTCGCAGGTTCAGCCGTGTGCGGGGGACCTCGCCGACGTGTCACCGCTCGCCGGGGCGGAGAGTGCCACCGGGGCTGTCCCTCGACCCACCTCACGGAATTGCAGTGGTGTCCCCCCGTCACGTTTCCGGAAGAACTTCGTGAAGTCGCTGGGGTCACGGAAACCCAGCTGGCGGGATATCTCCGCGGACGTGGCATCGGTGTGGACCAGAAGCCGCCGGGCTTCCAGGAGGATGCGGGCGTCGAGGTACTGCTTGGCGGTGGAGCCGGTCGCTTCCTGGGTGGCGCGGGTCAGGGTGCGAACGCTGTAGCCGAGTGCGGCGGCATAGTCGTTGACGTGGTGCGAGTCGGCAAAGTCGCGTTCGACGGCGCTACGGAAGCGGTGGAAGGCGTCGTGGGACGGGCCGGGGGACGACGCGGAGGCCGGGCACGCGTGGGTCAGGCGCAGCAGGAGGACGCTGAGGAGGTGGCGCAGCGTCTCGATGTGGGCGTCGAGGGGAAGGGAGGCCAGGTCGCCGTATTCGTGGATGAGGCACCGAAGGGCGAGGCCGGCGGAGCGAGCGTGCGGGCCCGTCAGGAGCATGGGCGAGTCATTGTGGAGGGGCTCTGCAGCGACGAAGCCGGGTTGCCAGATGACGATGGTGCCCCGGGCCGTGGTGTGATCGCGGGGGACGTACTGGTGGACCTGGCCGGCTCGCACCCAGAGCCAGGAACCCGAGTCCAGTTTGTAGTTCTGAAAGTCCACGATGTGCCGCACCGGGCCCTGCCTGACGTGGATCAAGTGGTGGAAGTCCGGCCGGAGCGGCGCCGACAGGTCCAGCCCCCGCCGGCCTCCGCGTGTGGACAGCTCAGCGAAATTGAGGACGTCCATGCCGACGGGTGCGCCCCGCGAGGGCCGGTAGGGCACGTCGGTAACGGAGTGCTGTCGGTTTTTTCCCATGGTGCGTCCCTAGGTTACCGCCCGTCCCATCGGGGTGCCTCATAACTTCAGAGGAAGCGCCGTGCGGCTACCGCGACTCGGCTTGTGCCCGTCCCACCCCATTCGTTTGCATCCTCCGCGCGCACATCGAACGGTTCGCCGTGGCACCGGACGCGTCAGCCAGGGTGCGGCACCTGCTGGGTAGGTGCGCCGTTTGGTCCGTGACCGGTCCGGAAGCGCTGGTCAGGGGCGGGATACCGGTGGGAAGAGACCGGGAGGTGCAACGTGAACCGCCTCTCGCTCTGGGCGGGCCGAGGGAACGGCGCCTGACGGGGGAAAGCCCAGTTCAGACGCCCCTCCTCAAGGGGGTGACGTCGCGCGCCTTCCGAGTCGGCAGCCCGCAGTCTCCCACCTGCACGGTTGTCAGGTGGTCGCGGGCCGCCGGAGCGGAACGCGGCGTCGACAAGCCTTCAGGTGTGTGACGCCCTCGGTCGTGCTGTGCGGCTGATGGCCTTTCCCAGGCCCCGGCCGGACGGTCGGATCAGCGCAGTCCGGCGAAGAGATCGTTCTCGGGTACGGCCGCGCCGGTGGCGTCCTGGACACGGACGAAGGTCTCCATGCCCATCAACTCGCCGAACCTCTCCTTGCCCATCTTCAGAAAGAAGATGTTCTCGCCCTGACTGGAGTGTGCGGCCAGTGCGTCGAACTTCTGACCGCTGAATGCGGTGGTGTCCACCCACGTGGTGATCTCATCGTCGGGGAGGCCAATCTCGGCCATCGCGGCGGCCTCGGCAGGATCCGGCTCCGGCATGTCCTCATGGAGCTCGCGCATGATCTTCCCGAACCGCTGCATCATCGAGCGGGGCATCGTCGTCCAGTACACCTTCGGTGTCAGCGCGGTCATCTCCAGCGCCGCCATGGTGATGCGGTTTGCCTGGATGTGGTCGGGGTGGCCGTAGAAGCCGTTCTCGTCATAGGTGACGACCACGTCGGGTCGGTAGTGCCGCATGAGGTCCGCGAGTCGGGCGGCGCCTTCCTCCACGGGGGTCTGCCAGAAGGATCCGGGGGCGTCGTTGCTCGGCCAGCCCATCATCCCGGAGTCGGCATAGTCCAGCATTTCCAGATCGCTGATCTTCAGGGCTTCACAGCTCACCTCCAGTTCTTGACGGCGCATCAAAGCGACGGCCGCCGGATCGTGCCCGGGGTCGCCCGGCTTGGCACCCCCCGGTCCATCACCGCAACCGCCGTCGGTACACGTCACGAGAACCGTGCGGATGCCCTCCGCCGCGTACCGCGCCAGGACCCCTCCGGTTCCGGTGGCCTCGTCGTCGGGGTGGGCATGCACTGCCATGAGTGTCAAAGGCCGGTCGGTCATGAACAAGTCCTCCTGCGCGATACGTCTTGGTCCGAGCGCGCGGCGGGCGTACCGCGATCCCGGGGCCCGGATCCTGTCGGGGCGGATGATCTTGCTCCCACCGTGCGACGCCGGTCCCTCCGTCGATGCAACGGTGCCGGCCGGCCCGGATGTTCCCGGCGAGGCCGCTCGGACTTCCCAGGCGTCGGCGTGAGGACTCGATCGCGGTCAAGGCGCGATCGGCATGACTCTGTGCCACGTCGGATCCGACTTCCCTCCGGCACCAGCCGTGAGATTCCGACGCGGAATTTGAGACCTTACAGACGTGAAGGGAGGCGCAGGGAGTTGGTGCGCTCAGCGCCCTTGTCACCCTCGGTGAACTCGCCAGTGTTGCTGCAGTGGTGCCTTGCGAACGCGGATGCTCACGAATGGCTCGTGCCGTCGAGCCGGGCACGGCTTCGGCTTCGGCCCGGCGCACGCTTTGGCGCATATGCACCAGGGACGATGTGGTGCGAGTGGGCTCCCCAGGACCCGTGTGCGGGGGCGACACCGTGTTGGTCAGCGGAGTCGGCCGACCGGGAGTTGCGGGCCGGTTGGCACGGGGGCTGGATCCGTAATGGTGCGCTGGGACGGTTGCCGAGGCGCGCCGGGATTAGCGGGTGCCGGTGCCGGTGCCAGTGCCGTGTGCGAGTGCTGTGGCCAGGCCGGCGAGCAGGGAAGCCGGCGCACGGGAGCGGGATACCGGTGGGAGCAACCGGGAGGTACGACCTGTACCGGCCGTCGCTCCGGGCGGGCCGAGCGAAAGGCGCCCGACCGGTAAAAGACCAGGTCAGGCGCCCTTCTTCGGGCCCTTAGAAGAACCCCAGCTTCTTCGCCGAGTAGCTCACCAGCAGGTTCTTCGTCTGCTGGTAGTGGTCCAGCATCATCTTGTGGTTCTCCCTGCCGATGCCGGACTGCTTGTAGCCGCCGAAGGCCGCGTGTGCCGGGTAGGCGTGGTAGCAGTTGGTCCATACGCGGCCGGCCTGGATGGCGCGGCCCGCGCGGTAGGCGGTGGAGCCGTCGCGGGTCCAGACACCGGCGCCGAGGCCGTAGAGCGTGTCGTTGGCGATGCCGATCGCGTCGTCGAAGTCGCTGAAGGGGGCCACGGCGACCACCGGGCCGAAGATCTCCTCCTGGAAGACCCGCATCTCGTTGTTGCCCTCGAAGATCGTCGGGCGGACGTAGTAGCCGCCCTCCAGTTCGCCGCCGAGTTCGGCGCGCGAGCCGCCGGTCAGGACGCGGGCGCCCTCCTTCTGGCCGATGTCCAGGTAGGAGAGGATCTTCTCCAGCTGGTCGTTGGAGGCCTGGGCGCCGATCATGGTGTCGGTGTCCAGCGGGTGGCCCTGGACGATCTTCTCCGTGCGGGCCACGCCGGCCTCCAGGAAGTCCTGGTAGTGGCCGCGCTGGATCAGCGCCCTGGACGGGCAGGTGCACACCTCGCCCTGGTTGAGGGCGAACATGGTGAAGCCTTCCAGTGCCTTGTCGTGGAAGTCGTCCACCGCGGACGAGACGTCGTCGAAGAAGATGTTGGGGCTCTTGCCGCCCAGTTCGAGCGTCACCGGCCGCAGGTGCTCGGACGCGTACTGCATGATCAGACGGCCGGTGGTGGTCTCGCCGGTGAAGGCGACCTTGGCGACCCGGGGGCTGGAGGCCAGCGGCTTGCCGGCCTCGGCGCCGAAGCCGTTGACGATGTTGACCACGCCGGGCGGCAGCAGGTCCGCGACCAGGCTCATCCAGTAGTGCACGGACGCGGGGGTCTGCTCGGCCGGCTTGAGGACCACGGCGTTGCCGGCGGCCAGGGCCGGGGCGAGCTTCCAGGTCGCCATCAGGATGGGGAAGTTCCAGGGGATGATCTGGGCGACGACGCCGAGCGGCTCGTGGAAGTGGTACGCGACGGTGTCCTCGTCGATCTCCGACAGGGAGCCCTCCTGGGCGCGGATGGCGCCCGCGAAGTAGCGGAAGTGGTCGATGGCGAGCGGGAGGTCGGCCGCCAGGGTCTCGCGTACCGGCTTGCCGTTCTCCCAGCTCTCGGCGACCGCCAGGGCCTCCAGGTTCTCTTCCATCCGGTCGGCGATCTTGTTGAGGACGGTGGCGCGTTCGGCGGCGGCCGTACGGGCCCAGCCGGGCGCGGCCGCGTGCGCCGCGTCCAGGGCCCGCTCGACGTCCTCGGCGGTGCCCCGCGCGATCTCGGTGAACGGCTGCCCGTTGACCGGGGTCGGGTTCTCGAAGTACCGGCCCAGTGCGGGCGCCACGAACTCGCCGCCGATCCAGTGGTCGTAGCGGGGCAGATAGCTCATGACGGCATCGGCGGAACCCGGGCTGGCGTAACGGGCCATGGTGCGGCCTCCCAATCGCTCTCGGCGCGGTGCCCGCCACTCCCGTGTGACGGGCGTTGCGCGCAGGCTATGGCGGGGGAGGTTGCGTGAACGTTGCGACGCGCACGGCCGCGGGCGCGGGCAGGGCACGGGGGGAGGCGCCGGTCGTCAGGCCGTACGCCGCGCGCAGCCGGTCCGCGGTCGCCATCGGTGCGCTGCGGGCGGGGGAGCGTTCCGGGAGGGCGTCCACCAGCGCTTCCCAGACCTCCAGGTCGTCCTCGCCCCAGGGGGTGCGCGACCACTCGCGCAGCAGGCCGGGGTCGCGGGTGGCGAGCAGCGTACGCCGGAGCCGGTCCTCCAGCGCGCCGCGCAGCCGCTGTACGCCGGGCGCCTCCGACAGAGGCAGCAGCGGGCCGCGGTACGCGCCCAGTGCGGTGCGCACCTCGCCGGCGTTCAGGGCGTCCTCGACCGCACCCAGGTCGGTCTCGACGGGGCGGCTCAGCCGGTACGGACGGGAATGGAGCAGTGTGCCGACGAGGTGGCGCAGCCGGGACAGCTCGGCCCGCAGCGTCACCGGGCGCATCTCGCGTGCGCCGTACAGCAGCACCGAGAGCTGATCGCCCGTCAGCCCCTCGGGGTTCCGGGCCAGCAGCACCATGATCTCGCTGTGCCGCCGGCCGAGCCGCAGCCGCTTCCCGTCCACCGTCAGCAGCGCCTCATCCCGGCCGAGCGCCGACAGGCAGACGCCCAACTCGGGTATATCAGCGGCGAGATGGGCCTCCGCGGCGCGTGCGGTGGCCTGTACGAGGGCCAGGCTGTGGGGGCTCGCCAGATGGTCGCCGCCGGTAATGTCGACCGCGCCCAGCAGCCGTCCGGTCCGCGGATCGTGCAATGGGGCGGCGGCGCAGGTCCAGCGCTGCACCTGCCGGTTGTAGTGCTCGGCGGCGAAGATCTGTACGGCGTGATCGGCGGCGAGCGCGGTGCCCGGGGCATTGGTGCCGGCGTGCCGTTCGTCCCAGCGGGCGCCGACCACGAAGTTCATCCGCTCGGCACTGCGCCGCACCCCGCGGTGCCCCTCCACCCACAGCAGCCGCCCCTGCGGATCGCAGACGGCCAGCAGATGCGCGCCGTCCTGCGCGAAGCTGCCCAGCAGCTCCCGGAAGACGGGCATCGCACGGGCCAGCGGATGCCCGTCCCGGTAGGTGCCCAGCGTGGCCTCGTCCAGATCGATGGGCGCGACGCCGTCCGCCGCGGCCCGGGCGTCGGCAGAGCGGCGCCAGGAGTCGGCGACCACCTGGCGGACCGGTGGCGCTACGGTCCCGTCGCTGAGGAAGGCCGCATGGGCCCGCCGCACCGTCCGCGTACGCTCCACCGGATCGGCACCGGTCTCCATCGCCAGCCAAGGGTTGACCACGTGTCACCTCTTCACCTGCAGCACCTGCTCCCGTACGGCCGATGGTGCTCGTACCGGGCGGGAGCGTAAACCCCGCGGGCGTGCCGGGTCACCCACGGGCGTCACCCTGGCCACCGTGTACGCAGCCGTAACCGGAGTGGGCCGTCCTGCCAGGGTCGGAGGGTGCCGGACGGTGCCGTTGGAGGGGCCGCTGCCGCACGACAGGCGGGCGGGAGGCCGCCGCCTCCCGCCCGCCCGGTTCCGCTCCTGCCTGCCTACCTGATCGCCTTGATCAGCTCACCGCCTGCGGTGTCACCGCTCAGCTCCCAGAAGAACGTGCCGCCCAGGCCCTGCGCGTCCTTGTAGGCCATCTTCGTGCCGATGGTCTCCGGGGTGTCATAGCTCCACCACTGGTCGCCGCACTTGGCATAGGCGGTGCCGCCGACCTTGCCGGTTGCCGGGCAGCGGCCCTTGAGCACCTTGTAGTCGTCGATACCGGCCTCGTACTTGCCCGGTGCCGCGCCGGTCGCGGTACCGCCCGGCGCATCCTGGGTGACGCCCGACCAGCCACGGCCGTAGAAGCCGATCCCCAGCAGCAGCTTGCCTGCCGGAACGCCGAGGCCCTTGAGCTTGGCGATGGTGTCGGTGCTGTTGAAGCCGGCCTTGGGGATGCCGCTGTACGACGTGAGCGGGGAGTGCGGCGCCGTCGGGCCCTTGGCGTCCCAGGCGCCGAAGTAGTCGTACGTCATCGGGTTGTACCAGTCGACGTACTGCGCCGCGCCGGCGTAGTCGGCCGCGTCGATCTTGCCGCCGGACGAGGCGTCCGCGGTGATCGCCGCGGTCACCAGATTGCCCGGGCCGAACGCCGACCGCAGTGACCGCATGACCTTGGTGAAGGCGTCCCTGCCGCTGGTGTCGCAGGTCAGGCCGCAGGCATTGGGGTACTCCCAGTCGATGTCGATGCCGTCGAAGACATCCGCCCAGCGCTTGTCCTCGACCAGGTCGAGGCAGGAGCGGGCGAACGCGTCGGGGTTCTTGGCGGCCTCGCCGAAGCCGCCCGACCAGGTCCAGCCGCCGAACGACCAGATCACTTTGAGGCCCGGGTGCAGCTTCTTGAGCTTGCGCAGCTGGTTGAAGTTGCCGCGCAGCGCGCCGTTGTCCCAGGTGTCGGCCTTGCCGTCGACGCTCTGGTCGGCGGTGTAGGCCTTGTCGTAGTCGGCGTAGGAGTCGCCGATGGCGCACCTGCCGCCCTGGACGTTGCCGAAGGCGTAGTTGATGTGGGTGAGCTTGGCCGCCGAGCCCGAGGTCTCGATGTTCTTGACGTGGTAATTGCGGTCGTAGACACCCCAGTTGGTGAAGTATCCGACGACCTTGTTGCCCGCCGCGCCGGGCTGCGCGGCGGGCCCGGCGGCCGCGGACGGGTGGCGTGCGGCAGGGGTGCCGGCGGGGTCGGCGGCGGCCGGTCCGGCGAGCAGGGTGCCGGCCAGGGCCGCCGTACACAGCGCGGTGACGGCGGCGATCACTTTGCGCGGCGAGCGCATCCGGTGCGGTCTGAGCATGGTGTCTCCTCGGAGGGGGGCGAGGGGTGGAGCCTGACCTGCGTCCGAATTGGCATGAACGCGTTGAACGTTGGGGGAGAAGGTAGAAGGACTAGACCAGTGCGTCAATGGTTCGGACCAATACGGTGACCGAGCGGTGCGGGGCCGGTTCCCGCAGTTCGTGATGATCAACCCGTGACGCGGGGCCGCCGATCGGGCATACTCCTAGCGCCACCGCCGCAGGTCATCGCCTTCCGCAACCCGGAACGCGATCATCGGCCTGGCACGACGAAACCGGCGCCGCCGCCCACCCTGCGCGTGTCGCCGTAGCGCCCGACAGGGAGGAGAGCGCCGCCATGACCGAGTACGGCCCCCGGCCGGTGGACCGCAGGCTGCCCACGGAGGAAGCCCGCGACCTGTTGACCCTCGTACGTGAGCTCGCCGAGCGCGAGATCAGGCCAACCGCCGCCGAGGAAGAGGACGCCGGCCACTTCCCGCGCGAGACCTTCACCCTGCTGTCGGAGTCCGGACTGCTCTCGCTGCCCTACGACGAGGAATTCGGCGGTGGCGGCCAGCCCTACGAGGTCTACCTCCAGGTCCTGGAAGAGCTCGCCGCCGCCCGGCTCACCGTCGGCCTCGGCGTCAGCGTCCACACCCTCGCCTGCCATGCGCTCGCCGGATACGGCACCAAGGAGCAGCGCGCCGAACATCTCCCGGACATGCTCGGCGGCGGACTCGTCGGCGCCTACTGCCTCTCCGAGCCCTCTTCGGGCTCCGATGCCGCCTCCCTGAGCACCCGGGCGACCCGGGAGGGCGACACCTGGCGGCTGGAGGGCACCAAGGCCTGGACCACCCACGGTGGCGTGGCCGACTTCTACACCGTGCTGGCCCGCACCGGCGGCAGCGGCGCCCATGGCATCACCGCCTTCCTCGTGCCCGGCGACGCCGAAGGCCTCAGCGCCGCGGCACCCGAGCGCAAGATGGGCATGAAGGGCTCCCCGACGGCCCAGCTGCACTTCGACGCCGTCCGCATCCCCGACTCCCGCCGCCTCGGGGACGAGGGGCAGGGCTTCGCCATCGCCCTGTCCGCCCTGGACTCCGGGCGTCTGGGGATCGCGGCCTGTGCCGTGGGTGTCGCCCAGGCCGCGCTGGACGAAGCGCTCGCCTACACCGCCGAGCGGCAGCAATTCGGCCGCCCGATCGTCGACTTCCAGGGTCTGCGCTTCATGCTCGCCGACATGGCCACCCAGATCGAGGCCGGCCGCGCCCTCTATCTCACCGCCGCCCGGCTGCGCGACGCCGGTCTGCCGTTCTCCAAGGAAGCGGCGATGGCGAAGCTGTTCTGCACGGACACCGCGATGCGGGTGACCACCGACGCCGTCCAGCTCCTCGGGGGCTACGGCTACACCCTGGACTTCCCGGCCGAGCGCTATATGCGCGAGGCCAAGGTCCTGCAGATCGTCGAGGGCACCAACCAGATCCAGCGGATGGTCATCGCCCGCCATCTCGCGGGGCCCGAAACGCGCTGAGTGGGGGCGGGCGAGGCGAGGCCGGGGCGGCCCCGCCTCACCTCGCGCCGCCGGGCTCGCCTGGCCCGGCCGCCCGGCTGCGCGACGCCGGTCCCCTCGCCCGCCCGTCAGGCCGCCCGGCCCTAGCCCACCAGCCCCTTGAGCCCCGTGGCCGTCCCGATTGCGACCACCAGGTTGCCGGGTGTGCGGGCCAGATCCCGCGCCACGGCGGACCCGACGGCCGAGGACGGCTCCAGGACCAGGCCCTGTGCCGCCAGCCTCCGGGTTTCCGCCCCGATCGACTCGTCGTCCAGTGCCACGGCCGTGCCCGCGGTGCGCCACAGCGCGTCGAGCCCCTGCCAGCAGGGCCGCTCCTCCCCGAGGGAGAACGCCACCGTGGGCCGGGCCGCCACCCGGGTACGCTCCTGGTCCGCGCGGTCCGGGCAGCGCAGCGCCGCGGTGAACGGCGCCGCGGCGGACGGCTCGGCGGCCGCCAGCCGGGGCTCGTGTGCGATCAGCCCCGCGGCCGCCAACTCCCGGAAGCCGCGGCCGACTCCGGCCAGCAGATCCGCCCGGCTGGTGGGCACCACCACCATGTCGATACGCCGTCCGGCAAAGTCCCGCGCCAGCTCGTAGGCGACCGACTTGTACCCCTCGTTGGCGTACGGATTCCCGCCGGGCGACGGTGCGGAGTAGCTGGTCAGCGGGTACCAGTGGTGCTCCTCGACGGCCTCGGCCATCGCCGCGTTCCGTGCGGCGGTGGTGCCCGGGTGCACCCTCCGCTCGGCGCCGAGCGCATCGATCTGGGCCTGCAGCCCGGCCGGCACCTTCTCGTTGGTGAACACCACACAGCGCAGCCCGGCCCGCGCCGCATACGCCGCGGCCGCCGCCCCGGCATTGCCGGACGACGCGGCGACCACGGTGCCGGCACCGGCCGCCACCGCCGCGGCCACCCCGACGGCCATCGCCCGGTCCTTGTGCGAGCCGGTCGGATTCCCACCCTCGTATTTCAGCCACAACTCCCCGGCGGGCGCGCTGTCCTGGGCCCGGTCCGGGTCCGTCCGCAGCCGGATGCACGGGGTGTTGCCCTCGCCCAGCGTGACCGGTGGTCCGGAGACCGGCAGTGCCGTCGGCAGGCCCCACGGCCCGCCCGGATACGCGGCGAGGTCCACACCGGCCAGATCCGCGAGCGGCGGCATCGTATTGACGCCGATGCCCTCCGCGGCACAGGTCCGGCACCCCGCGAAGCCCTCCGAGAAGCGGGTGCAGCGCAGGCAGTGCAGGGGAGGTCGTGAGGTCACCGTGGCTCCAGGGGTGGTCGGTTCGGCATCGACTCAGAAGGTAACAGGTGAATGGCTCCTTAGCCCCCTACCGCTTTCGAAGGTCTGGTCGTCCGCCCCGGGCTGACGTACCGTCAACTCCCGCTGAGGAGGCCCCTGCTACAGGAAACGCCCTGCCGACCGCGCGCCCAGGAGGAGACCGTGCCCGACCGCCCGATCGCGCTCGACGAGTACCCGATCCACCAGGTCCCGCTGTCCATGCGGCATGTAGCCACCGGAGACCGCAACGCCTACGACCGGTGCATCTTCCACGTCATGGACCACTCCGGCCGCGCCCTGCTGATCGCCGGCCTCGGTGTCTACCCCAACACCGGGGTCATCGACGCCTATGCCACCCTCCGCCTCGGCGACCGGCTGTACGCCGTACGGGCCTCCGACGCGCTCACCGACGACCGCATGGCCCTCACCGTCGGCCCGCTCACCATCACCGTCGAGGAGCCGCTTGCCCGCCTGCGGCTGACCTGCGCCGCGGACCCCGGCGACCCGGACGGCCTGGCGTACGACCTGACCTGGGCCGCGGCGTTTCCCGCCACCTGGGAGCCGCACCACACCCAGTACCGCGGAGACCGGCTGCTGCTCGAAGGCCGGCGGTTCGTCCAGGCGGGCACCTGCAGGGGCCGCATCCGCGTGGCCGGCCAGGAGCTCGCCGTCACGGCGGGGGAGTGGACCGGCACCCGCGACCGCAGCTGGGGCGTACGCCCGATCGCCGGTGAGGACGGCGGGCGGGCGGCCGAGGAACTGCGGCCGGAGGGCTTCCACTGGATCTGGTGCCCGGTGCGCTTCGACGACCGCTTTGTGATGGTCATCGTCCAGGAGGACGCCGACGGCCACCGCACCCTGAACGAGGCCACCATGGTCCGCGAGGGCGCCCGCGGTACCCAACTCGGCTGGCCGCACGCGGACATCAGCTACCGCCCCGGCACCCGCCACCCCGAACGCGCCGTCATCCATCTCACCGACCCGGCCCGCAAACCCCTCGACCTCACCGCCGAGATCCTCACCTCCTCACCCCTCGCCGTGGGCGCCGGCTACCCTCCGGCGAGCCCCGACGACTGGCAGCACGGCACCTGGCGGGGCCGCGGCTGGACCGACCGCCGCACTTACGACCTCTCCGACCCGGCGGCCCACCCCCTCGCGGCATACGGAGTCACCGACCACGCCGCCCGCTTCACCCTCGACGGGCGGACCGGCTACGGAATCTTCGAGCACGGCAGCTTCGGCCGGCACGACCCGAGCGGCTTCACCGGCTATGACTCCGTCGCTCAGGAGGCCGGACAGTGAGCACGGCGCCCCGGCCCCGCACCAGCACCCGCGATCCCGAAGACCTGACGCGCCGCCTCACCGCCTGGCTCGGCACCCGCCTCCCCGGCGCCCGCGCCGTCTCCCCGGCCGTACCGGACTCCAACGGCATGTCCAGCGAGACGCTGCTCTTCGACATCGACCACCCCCGGCCGCCGTCCGGGCCGGAGGACGTCCCCCGCTCCTGCGCCCTGCGCCTCGCCGCCGACCCCGCCGCGTACACCGTCTTCCCGCGCTACGACATGGCCCGGCAGTACCGCACCATGCGCCTGGTCGCCGACCACACCGACCTGCCCGTGCCCCGCACCCTCTGGCTCGAAGAGGACCCGGCGTACCTCGGCGCGCCGTTCTTCGTCATGACGCGCGCCGCCGGCCGCGTCCCGCCGGACGTCATGCCCTATACGTACGAGGGGAATTGGCTGTGCGACGCCACCGACGCCCAGCGCGACCAACTGGAAGCCGCCAGCGTGTCGGTCCTCGCCCGGCTGCACGACCAAGTCCCCTCCGGCGCGGCCGCCTTCCTCGCCACGCCCGGAACAGGAGACGCGCTACAGCGTCACGTGGAGGCTCAACAGGCCTACTACCACTGGGTCGTTGACGGTCGCCCCCGCTCGCCGCTGATCGAACGCGGCTTTGCCCGGCTGGCCGACCTGTGGCCCGCGGACCCGGGGGAGACCGTTCTGACCTGGGGCGACGCCCGGATCGGCAATATCGTCTACGACGGCTTCGAGCCGACGGCCGTACTCGACTGGGAGATGGCCGCCCTCGGCCCCCGCGAACTCGACCTGGGCTGGATGGTCTTTCTGCACCGCTTCTTCCAGGACCTCACGGAGAGCGGCGGCCAGCTGGGGTTGCCCGGATTCCTGCGCCGTGACCGCGTCGAGGACCGCTATGCCCGGCTCACCGGGCACCGGCCTCGCGCCATGGAGTTCCACACCCTCTACGCGGCCCTGCGGCACGCCATCGTGATGCTGCGAGTGGCCTACCGCCAGGTCCACTTCGGGGAACTGCCGGTCCCGGCCGACGCCGATGCGCTGATCCTGCACCGCGGGACCCTGGAAGCGATGATCGAGCGCCGCTACTGGTGAGACCGGGTGTTGTACGGGCCTGCCGGCGCTCTCAGCTGAGCGGGCGCATCCGCGGCACCCGGACCGGCCGGGTGCCGGGCCCGCCGAGGTGCGAGAACGGCTGGCGGCGCCAGTCCAGGCTCTCCGGGAGCGTCAGCAACACGGCCGCGTCCTGCTCCTGGGTGTCCAGGGTGTCAGCGTTCCTGGGAGCCTCGGACACCGTCCGCCCGGAACCCTGGCACACCGTCAGGCCGAAGGGGTTCCACGGCGAGGCGCACAGTGCGTGCTCCGGGAGCGTGTCCTCGTCCGCCAGCAGGGCGATGGGCTGCAGGCAGTCGGCGCAGGTGACGCGGTAGATCTCGTAGGTGTCGAAAGAGTCGACGTCCGCACCGTCGTCGCCGAAGCCGCCCGGACTGTCGCCCTCCTGGGCGTCGAAGTGTGCGGCAGCAGAGTCCTGCTCAAGGCGTCGCATGATGTCCATCCCCCTCGGGTGGGTCGGTCGTACCGCTGACTTCCTGTGACGGGCGGTCCCGGCCACCAGCAGCAATTCCCTTCATGCCGCACGCATAATCGCGGGCACCCTACCGACACCGGATCACATGTGTGGCATTGGTCACATGGACCGGCGTGGAGGTGTCCACGATCCGGCGCACGGTGCGCATACGCCCCCGCGCACAGTAGGTTGAACATGTGGAGGAGTTGGACCGACAAATCGTGGATCTGCTCGTCAAGGACGGGCGGATGAGCTACACCGACCTGGGCAAGGCCACCGGCCTGTCCACTTCGGCGGTGCACCAGCGGGTGCGCCGCCTGGAGCAGCGCGGTGTCATCCGGGGCTATGCCGCCATCGTGGACCCCGAAGCAGTGGGCCTGCCGCTCACCGCCTTCATCTCGGTCAAACCCTTCGACCCCAGTGCGCCGGACGACATCGCCGACCGCCTTGCCGAGGTCCCCGAGCTGGAGGCCTGCCACAGCGTCGCCGGCGACGAGAACTACATCCTCAAGGTCAGGGTCGCCACCCCGCTGGAGCTGGAGCATCTGCTCACCCGCATCCGGACCCTCGCCGGTGTGTCGACCCGCACCACGGTCGTGCTCTCCACCCCCTACGAGGCCCGGCCGCCGCGCATCTGACCGGCGAACGCCCCCCTGCGCGCGGTCCGTCCGTCCGCAGGGGCCAAACTGTCCGGTATGAGCGAGCCCCTTTCCCACCAGGCCCGGAAGCACCCTTCCCGGCCCCGCACCGTCCTGCTGCGCGGCGGTGAGGTGCACAGCCCCGCGGACCCCTTCGCCACCGCCATGGTCGTGGAAGGCGACCGCATCGCCTGGGTCGGGGAGGAGGGCGCGGCCGACTCCTTCGCCGAGGGCGTGGACGAGATCATTCCGCTCGACGGTGCGCTCGTCACTCCCGCGTTCACGGACGCACATGTGCACACCACGGCGACCGGCCTCGCGCTCACCGGTCTCGATCTGGTCGGGGCCGGCACCCTGTCCGACGCACTCGCCCGGATCCGCGCCTACGCGGACGCGCGCCCGGCGGACCGCATTCTGCTCGGACACGGCTGGGACGCCGGCATCTGGCCGGAGGGACGCCCGCCCTCCCGCGCCGAGCTGGACGAGGCCACCGGTGGCCGCCCGCTCTATCTCACCCGGGTCGACGTGCACTCCGCCGTCGTGACCACGGCGCTGCTGGACCTGGTCCCCGGCATCCGCGACCGGGACGGGTTCCACGACGGTGCCCCGCTGACCGGCGCCGCCCATCACGCGGTGCGCAAGGCCGCTTACGCCACCGTCACCCCCGCCCAGCGGGCCGAGGCCCAGGCCGCGGCGCTCGCCCGTGCCGCCTCGCTCGGTATCGGCAGCGTCCACGAGTGCGCCGGTCCGGACATCTCCGGCGAGGACGACTTCACGGGGCTGCTCGCCCTGGCCCGGGAAGGCAACGGCCCCCGCGTCATCGGCTACTGGGCCGAGCTGATCGCATCCGCAAAGGATGCGGAGCGGATCCGTGAACTCGGTGCCCTCGGCGCCGCGGGCGATCTGTTCGCCGACGGCTCGCTCGGCTCCCACACCGCCCATCTGCACGCCCCCTACGCCGACGCAGGCCACACCGGCACCCCCCAGCTCGAGTCCGAGGCCGTCGCCGCCCATGTCGCCGCCTGCACCGAGGCCGGGCTCCAGGCGGGTTTCCACGCCATCGGCGACGCCGCCCTCACCGCCGTCGTGGCCGGTGTACGCGCCGCCGCCGACCGGATCGGCCTCGACCGGGTCCGCGCCGCCCGGCATCGCGTCGAACACGCCGAAATGCTCACCGAGCACACCCTCGCCGGCTTCGCCGACCTGGCCCTGACCGCCTCCGTCCAGCCCGCCTTCGACGCGGCCTGGGGCGGCGCGGACGGCATGTACGCCGCCCGCCTGGGCGCCGACCGGGCCCGCACGCTCAACCCGTATGCCGCGCTGCTCAAGGCCGGTGTCCCGCTCGCGCTCGGGTCCGACAGCCCGGTCACCCCGCTCGATCCCTGGGGCACGGTGCGCGCCGCCGTCTTCCACCGCACCCGCGCCCACGGCATCTCCGCCCGCGCCGCGTTCACCGCCCACACTCGCGGCGGCTGGCGCGCCATCGGCCGGGACGACGCGGGCGTCCTGGTGCCCGGAGCCCCCGCCGACTACGCGGTCTGGCGCACCGGCGACCTGATCGTCCAGGCCCCCGACGAGCGGGTGCAGCGCTGGTCCACCGACCCCCGTTCCGGCACCCCCGGCCTGCCCGATCTCACCCCCGGCAACGACCTCCCGGTATGCCTGACCACGGTCGTCGGCGGGCGAAAGGTCTTCGGGCCGCCGAACGAGTGACATCGCGCGGGCAGGTACCGGCGGGGGCTGCGCCTGCCGCTCCTTGCCTCACTTGGGGGCGCTCGCGGCTGACCTGGGGCGACGCGAAACGACGCAGGTGCAGCACCTGTTGACAGCAGACGGTCGGCGGCCGGTAGGTTCGGCCGAGTCCACCACCAGGACGTCCGACCGGGAGACCTCCGCGCAGTCGTCGAACGCAGCTGGGCCATGGGGTGGTGCGCCACTGGGCACACCGCCACTGGGAGCCAGGTCCAGCACCAGCGGCACGGGACAACGGAGTGTTTCGGCTGGATGGGGGTCCCTCCCTGCTCCGTGGGAGCTTGGGGGAAGGTGCGACCCGGGTGGGGCCCGGACGCTCAGTAGACAACGGCTTTCGGTCGACCCGCAGCCAGCGGGTCCCAGGTCGGCCCGAAGGGCGCCGGGCCCCTATCCGCACCGCGGCAGCCCGTCCGCACTCCCCGTGGTGCGTCTTTCACCTTTTGTGCACCCCATATCCGCAATCCCGGCCTCCCGATGTACGGTCAGCTCACCACCGCACGACCTGCAGGAAGGCCCGCGACCGTGCCATCGGGTTCCGACACCACCGAAGAAGCCGTCAGCGGCACCGCGCCCGACGGCCAGGTGCCGCGCGCCGGGACGGGCTCCACCGCCGCGCCCGCGCGCCCCGGGCGGGCGCGGCGCCTCGCCGCCCTGATCCGCCGGGAGACGCTGCGTACCGGCCTTGCGGCCGTCTTCGGCATCGCACTCGGCCTGGCCTTCCCGCCGTACGACCTGTGGCCGCTGTCCGTGGTGGCCGTCGCCGCGCTGTCGCTGCTGACCCGCGGCCGCACCGCCCGCCAGGGCGCCTGGACGGGCTTCGCGTTCGGGCTGCCGTTCTTCCTGATCCTGCTGAAGTGGCTGCATGTCGTCGGCTGGGACGCCGTGTTCGGCCTCTCGGTCGCCGAAACGCTCTTCCTGACGCTGCTGGGCGCGGCGCTCGCCGTGACCTCCCGGCTGCCGGGCGGGCCGCTGTGGGCCGCCTGCCTCTGGGTCGCCGAGGAATGGGCCCGCGACCGGTTGCCGTTCGGCGGCTTCCCCTGGGGCCGGCTCGCTTTCGCCAACACCGGCTCGCCGTTCACCCCGCTCGCCGCGCTCGGCGGCGCCCCGCTGGTGACCTTCGCCGTGGCGCTGGCCGGCGCGCTGCTCGCCGTATGTGCCGCCACCCTCTGGCAGCTGCGTGGCAACGGATCGCTGCGCCGGGCCGTCCCGGCCCTGGAGGCGTTCGGGCTCGCCGCGGCGGTCACCCTGGCCGGCGCCGTGGTGCCCGTACCCACGAAGGCCGACGACACCGCTGATATCGCTGTCGTCCAGGGCAACGTCCAGCAGCCCGGCATGGACTTCCTGGGCCGCCCCATGATGATCACCGACAACCACGCCACGGCCACCGAAAAGCTCGCCGCCGACGTCAAGGCCGGCCGGGCCAGGAAGCCGGACCTGGTCATCTGGCCGGAGAACTCCTCCGACCTCGACCCGTACAAATACCCCCAGGCCTACGACCGGATTGACGAGGCCGTGAAGGCCATCGGCGTGCCCGTCCTCGTCGGCGCCCTGATCGACCACCCCTCCAAGAAGGGCTATGTCTTCAACGAGGGCATCGTCTGGGACCCGAAGAAGGGGCCGGGCGCCTCCTACACCAAGCAGCACCCCGTGCCGTTCGGCGAGTACGTGCCGTTCCGGGAACAGCTCAGCAAGATCATCACGCGTTTCCAGCGGGTGCCCCGCGACTTCTACCCCGGCGACCACACCGGCGTGCTCCACGTCGGCCCCGCCCGGCTCGGCGATGTCATCTGCTTCGAGGTCGCCTACGACCAGATCGTGCACGACACCGTCGACGCGGGCGCCCGCGCGCTGGTCATCCAGACCAACAACGCCACCTACGGCCGCTCCGGCCAGCCCGAGCAGCAGCTGGCGATGTCCAAGCTGCGCGCCGTCGAACACGGCCGGGCCGTGGTCACCGCGGCCACCAGCGGGATCAGCGCCGTGGTCGCCCCGGACGGCAAGATCACCCACCGGATTCCCGAGTTCACCCAGGGCGTGGTCTCCGCACGGATTCCGCTCCGGGACGAAACGACGCTCGCCGACCGCGTCGGTGCCGCTCCCGAGTGGGTGCTCGCTATCGTTGGGCTTCTGTCCTGCGCCGGCGCGGTGGTTGCAGGCCGGCGCGGGCGAACGAAGGACGAGAAGGGGCAGCAGTGACAGACGGGCAGCGGCAGTACGGTCCGCTCGGCACCACGTTGGTGATCATTCCGACGTACAACGAGGCGGAGAACATCAAGCCGATCGTCTCGCGGGTGCGGTCCGCCGTCCCCACGGCACATGTCCTCGTCGCGGACGACAACAGTCCTGACGGCACCGGCAAGTTCGCCGACGAACTGGCCGCCGCCGACGAGCAGGTCCACGTCCTGCACCGCAAGGGCAAGGAAGGCCTCGGCGCCGCCTACCTCGCGGGCTTCCGCTGGGGGATCGACCACGGCTACGACGTGCTGGTCGAGATGGACGCCGACGGCTCCCACCAGCCCGAGGAGCTGCCGCGGCTGCTGACCGCCCTCAAGGGCGCCGATCTCGTCCTCGGATCGCGCTGGGTGCCCGGCGGCCGCACCGTCAACTGGCCCACGTACCGGCGGCTCATCTCCCGCGGGGGCAGTACGTACTCGCGGCTGGTGCTGGACCTGCCGCTGCGCGACATCACCGGCGGTTTCCGGGCCTTTCGCGCGGAGGCGCTCAAAGGGCTGGGCCTGGATGACGTGGCCTCCCAGGGCTACTGCTTCCAGGTCGACCTCGCCCGCCGTGCCGTGCAGGCCGGCTATCACGTCGTCGAGGTGCCGATCACCTTCGTCGAGCGGGAGCTGGGCGACAGCAAGATGAGCCGCGACATCGTCGTGGAGGCCCTGTGGCGGGTCACGGCCTGGGGCGTCGGCTCCCGGGTGGACAAGATCCGCGGCCGCTGACGCCGGAGCCCGCTGACGTCGAGGTCGGCTGACGGCGGGTCCGGCTGACGTTGTGGCCGCTGTGCCGGGCCGCCCCGAGATGATCCATGCAGCGCGACCCTCGCGGAGTGGGGCGGCAGGGGCCAGGCACACTTGAGGCATGACGTTCGGAGTCACGCCACCGCCGAGTTCCCGCCCGCCCCAGCGCTCGCGCGCCCGCCGGTTCGTCCCCTTGGGCATCGCCGCCTGGATGGTGCTGGAGATCTGGCTGCTGACGGTGGTCGCCGGGGCCACCAACGGACTGACGGTCTTTCTTCTGCTGGTCGCCGGAGTGATCATCGGCGGTTATGTGGTCAAGCGGGCCGGCCGCCGCGCCTGGCGCAACCTCACCGAGAGCCTGCAGACCACCGGTGGCCCGGCGGCTCCCGGCAACCCGGCCGCGTCCGGCAACGGCGCCTCGGGCAACGGCAAACCCGGCGACGGCACAACTGGTGGCAAGTCCGGCAGCGGCAAACGAGGCAGCGGCAATACGCTCCCGATGGCCGGCGGGCTGTTGCTGATGATCCCCGGTCTGGTGTCCGATGCCTTGGGGCTGCTCTGCCTCTTCCCGCCGACCGGGAAGCTGATCCAGCGCCGTGCCGAAAAGCTGCTGAACCGGCGGGCGGGCTACGCCCAGGAGTCGTTCGGCAATGCCTTCCAGCAGGCCCGGATGCACCGGCCCGACGGCAAGGTCGTCCAGGGAGAGGTCATCCACGAGGACGAGCCATCTTCCCCGCGCCGTCAGGACCCGCCGCTGACCGGCTGAGCGCACGCGGGCGCCCGATGCCGGGCGGACGACACCCGGCCGTGGGACGAGGCCCGGCCGTGGGACGACGTCCGGCGCGTGCACACACGGGATGCAGCCGCGCCGGGCGCATGCCGGTGCGGACGCAGCAAGGGCCGGGACCCCTGCACAGTGCAGTGGCCCCGGCCCTTCGTGCTGCTTGGCGCAGGTCCGTTGTCAGGCGGACTTGCGGTTGGTGTCGCGCGGATGCACGGCAATGTTCATGGTGCCGGAGCGCAGGACGGCCAGCCTTTCGGCCAGCACCTCCTCCAGCTCCTCGCGGGTGCGCCGCTCCATGAGCATGTCCCAGTGCGTACGCGCGGGCTTGCCCTTCTTTTCCTCAGGGCCATCGCCATCCACCAGAAGCGAAGGTGCACCACATACCTTGCACTCCCACTCCGGCGGAATCTCGGCCTCAACCGAGAACGGCATCTCGAATCGATGTCCGTTCTCGCATGCGTACTCCACCGCCTGGCGCGGGGCCAGGTCGATGCCGCGGTCGGTCTCGTAGCTGGTCACCACGAGTCGCGTGCCGCGGAGAGCTCGCTCACTCATGAATCGTGCCTCCCGGGCTTGTCGCCCACAGGACAGGTGTCGCTGTCGTCGTCATCCGGTCAACGTCCGGTCGGCGGTGAAGATTCCCGTATTCGAAATTCGGGACATGCGCCCACCCGTCGCCCACCACCGCCCATGATGGAGGCGCTGTGCGCCGCTGCCTTCCTTCGTGCCGCCCCTTGTTGTACCCACCAGCGCCCGGTTTGTCACATCTAGCAGCAGATGTCACCCAGCGCCATCCTTAGTTGAGCGCGCAGTAACGGTCCGCCTGGTGAGCCAAAGGCGTACACTACCGGCCCGCACCCCCTGGGGCTAAATCCGGTCAGGTACAGGATTTCCCGCCGCGGCGATCGCCCGTCCCACCGGCACCCTCGCCAACAGGACAAAACCGATCACAAAGAACGCCACCAGGGACACGATCGCATCCCGGTAGCTCCCGGTGAGCTGATAGGTCACCCCGAACACCAGTGGTCCCAGCCAGCTCACGCCCCGGTCGCTCATCTCGTACGCGGAAAAATATTCCGCTTCTTTGCCGCGCGGCACCAGATGGGAGAACAGCGAACGGGACAGCGCCTGGCTTCCGCCCAGGACCAGGCCGATGCCGGCGGCCAGCCCGAAGAACCACCCGGGCGCCTTCGCGGGCAGGAAGTAGCCGGCCGCGAGCGTCAGCACCCACGCCACCAGGGAGCCCAGGATCGTCCGCTGGGCGCCGTACCGTCCGGCCAGCCGTCCCATGAGCAGGGCGCCCGCCGCGGCCAGCACCTGGACCAGCAGGACCGCCACGATCAGCGTCGTCTGGTCCAGGCCGAGTTCCTCGGAGCCGTACACGGAGGCCTGGGTGATCACCGTCTGTACGCCGTCGTTGTAGACGAGATAGGCCAGGAGGAAGGCGAGGGTGAGGGGATGACGGCGCATGTCGCGCAACGTCTCCCGCAGCTGCCGCCCTCCCCGGCCGAGCGTGGTGGCACCGGACCCGGCGGGCTCCTCGGCGGCGGCCGTCCGCCGCTCGCGCAGCCGGCGCAGCGGAATCACCGAGAACGCGCCCCACCACAGCCCCGCCGACGCCAGGCAGATGCGCACCGCGGTGCCCGTGGAGAGGCCGAAGGAGTCGTGTGCGCCGTAGAGCACCAGGTTGGCGATCAGGACCAGCGCTCCGGCCGCGTAGCCGAATGCCCAGCCGCGGGAGGAGACCGCGTCCCGTTCGTCGGGCCGGGCGATCTGCGGCAGGAAGGAGTTGTAGAGCATCATCGACACCACGAACGCCACATTCGCGAGGACCAGCAGCGCCCCGCCCAGCAGATAGCGGTCGCCGCCCAGGAAGAACATCCCCGTCGTCGCCGCGGCGCCCGCGTAGGCACAGCAGCCCAGCAGCGGCTTCTTCCGGCCGGTCCGGTCAGCCAGCGCCCCGGCGAGCGGCATGGCCAGCACGGACAGCAGCAGCGACGCGGACACCGCGTACGCATAGAAGGAGCCCGCGCGCACCGGAAGGCCCAGAGGGTGCACAAAGCCGTCCGCGTCCGCCGCGGCTTTCGCCACCGAGGTCAGATAAGGCCCCAGGAACACGGTCAGCACGGTCGTCGAATAGACGCTGTTGGCCCAGTCGTACCAGTACCAGCCGCGTTGTTCACGGCGCCGGGCGGCCGCCTCGTCCCCGTCCTCGGCCGCGCCCCCGGCCACGGCTTGTGTGCGCTCCATGCCCACCCCCGTCTTCCTGTCCCCGTTCACGGCGGCGGACGACGGCCGGCGGGCCCGGAACCGGGTGCGTCCGCATCCGCCGTCCGGCTCGCGACGCCCCTGGATCCCGCACCCTCGCTCGGTCGGCACCGGCACCCCCACCCGGTCAGACCCAGCACCCTCGCTCGGTCAGCACCGTCCGCAGCGTCTCGATGTGGTCCGTCATGATGCCATCCACCCCGAGGTCCAGGAGCGCCCTCATCCGGTCCGCGTCATTGACCGTCCAGACGTGGACCTGCATGCCCAGCGCGTGCGCGGCGCGCAGGAAGAGCGGATCGACGACGGGGAGGCCGGACTGCCGCTCGGGGACCTGGACGCAGACCGCGCTGCGCCGCACCGCCGCACCCAGCAGCCGGTCCAGCGGCAGCACCCCGCGGCCGTACGACCGCAGCCGCAGGCCGGCCACGCCGCGGGTGCCGAGCGAGGTCGCCATCCGGCGTCCGGCCAGCCGCTGGGCGCGGGCCACCCGGGCCTCCGAGAACGAGCCGACGCACACCCGGTCCCAGGCGTTCGTGCGGCGCAGCAGGGCGAGCAGCGGAGCGAGCGCGGCGTCGGCCTTGAGGTCGACGTTCCAGCGCGCCCCGGGGAACTCCTCCAGCAGCTCCTCGAAGAGCGGCAGCGGCTCGTGACCGCCGACGCGGGCCCGTCGTACGGCTCGCCAGGGGAGCTGTCCGATCGTGCCGCGGGAATCGGTGACGCGGTCGAGCGTCGCGTCGTGGAAGGCGACGAGCTCTCCGTCCGAGGTGGCATGCACATCGGTTTCCAGATAGCGGTAGCCGAGGCCGACCGCGCGGCGGAAGGCGGCGGCGGTGTTCTCCAGGCCCTCGGCCGCCCCGCCCCGGTGGGCGAAGGGGAGCGGCACGGGGTGGTCGAGATAGGTGTGGCGGGTGCGTATCGCTGGGGTCACTCCGGCAGTATTGCGTGCTCGGGTGAAGTGCCTCCGCGGGCCACCACCGTGGAGGGCTTCACGGGCCGGTCCTTGATCGCGAAGCGCCGCAGGAAGAACTGCGCCATGGGCCCGATGGCCAGCGCATAGACCACCGTGCCGGCCCCGACGGACCCGCCGAGCAGGAAGCCGGTGGCCAGCACCGTCACCTCGATGCAGGTCCGCACCAGCCGCACCGGACGGCCGGTCCGCAGATGCAGCCCGGTCATCAGCCCGTCGCGCGGCCCCGGACCGAAATCGGCGGAGATGTACAGGCCGGTCGCGACACCGTTGAGCAGGACGGCGCCCGCCAGCAGCGGGATACGCGCGGCCAGCGAGTGCAACTGCGGCATCCAGGCCAGCGTCGCGTCCATCACCAGCCCGAGGATCACCACGTTGGCCACCGTGCCGAGGCCGGGACGCTGGCGCAGCGGGATCCACAGCAGCAGGATCAGCGCACCGGAGACGATGGTGACCGTGCCGATCGACAGGCCCGTATGGCGGGATATGCCCTGGTTCAGCACGCTCCACGGCTCCAGGCCGAGCCCGGCCCGCAGCATCAGCCCCATGCTCACGCCGTACAGCGCCAGTCCCGCGAAGAGCTGGATGAGCCGGCGCACCGGCAGCCCCCTCCCCGGTCCGGTTTCCCTGAATATGGACATGATTTTCCCCCTCCTGGCAGGATTGGACCGACGCATGACACCATGTGGCAGGTCCGGGCTCACGAAGTAGAGCCAATTCGGGGAAGGTGGACTGATCTTTATGGCTCAGTGGACTTCAGCGGTGGGTGCACCCCAACTCGCCCGGCTGCTCCGGTCGCAGGCCCCGTGCGATGCCCAACTCACGGCCGCCGGACGCCGGTTGCCCGCCTACCGCAGCCTCGCCGACGGCATCCGGCTGCTCGTACTGGAGGGCCGGGTGCCGGTCGCCGCGCGCCTGCCCGCCGAGCGCGAGCTGGCCGCCGCCTTCGGCGTCAGCCGCACCACCGTCGCCGCCGCCTATGAAGCGCTGCGCGCCGAGGGATTCCTGGAGTCCCGGCGCGGCTCGGGCAGTTGGACCGCCGTCCCGGCCGGCAACCCGCTGCCCACCCGCGGCCTGGAACCGCTGCCCCCGGAGGCCGCCGGCTCCATGATCGACCTGGGCTGCGCCGCGCTTCCGGCTCCCGAGCCGTGGCTCACCCGCGCCTTCCAGGGCGCGATGGCCGACCTTCCGCTCTACGCCCATACCCACGGCGACTACCCCGCAGGGCTGCCGGTCCTCCGCCAGGCCCTCGCCGACCGCTACACCGCCCGTGGGATCCCCACCATGCCCGAGCAGATCATGGTGACCACGGGCGCGATGGGCGCGGTGGCCGCGATCTGCAAGCTGTGTACGCGCCCCGGCGAGCGGGTGGCCGTCGACTCCCCGTCGTACGCCAACATCCTGCAGCTGATGCGGGACGCCGGCGCCCGGCTCGTCCCGGTCGCGCTCGCCGACAAGCTGGCCGGCTGGGACATCCCCGTCTGGCGCCAGGTGATGCGCGATGCCGCGCCCCGTATGGCGTATGTCGTCGCCGACTTCCACAACCCCACCGGCACCCTCGCCACCGAGGACCAGCGCCGGCGCCTCGTCGATGCCGCCCGGTCGGCCGGCACCCTGCTCGTCGTCGACGAGACCATGGCCGAACTCCAGCTGGACGAGGACCCCGCACCGCCCCGCCAGGTGTGCGCGTTCGACCCCGCCGGCAGCGCCGTGATCACGGTCGGCTCGGCGAGCAAGGCGTTCTGGGCCGGGATGCGGATCGGCTGGGTGCGTGCCGCCCCCGACATCATCCGCAGTCTGGTTGCCGCCCGCGCCTACTCCGACCTGGGCTCACCGGTTCTCGAACAACTCGCCATCGCCTCGCTCCTGGAAGGCGGCGGCTGGGAAGCGGCCGTCGGCATCCGCCGCGAGCAGGCCCGCGAGAACCGCGACGCGATCGTAGAGGCGCTGCACCGGCACCTCCCCGACTGGGAGTTCAGCGTCCCCCGCGGCGGCCTCACCCTCTGGGCGCGTACCGGCGGACTCTCCGGCTCCCGGATCGCGGAGGCGGGGGAGCGGCTCGGGGTACGGGTGCCCTCCGGCCCGAGGTTCGGTGTCGACGGTGCCTTCGAGGGCTTCGTACGGCTGCCCTTCACGGTCAGCGGAGCCGTCGCCGAAGAGGCCGCGGTCCGGCTGGCCGGCGCCGCGCGGCTGGTGGCGACGGGCGCACCCGTGGACACGGAGATGCGGCACGCGTTCGTGGCCTGACGGCTGATCAGGGCCCGTCCTCCGGGTGGGACCTCGCACTCGGAAGCCTCACCCCTCGGTGGGCACGGCCTCCACCGACCCGTTGACCGCGCGGGATTCGCCACCCTTGACGGTCCGCACCCGCGCCGCCGCGCCCACCGGCTCGGCGGGGGCCTTGGTCTTTCCGGCATCCGGTGCCGCAGCGGTCGCCGCGGCATCGCCGACCGCCGTGGTGTCGCGGGGCGGCTCTGCCGCATCGGGGTCTCCAGCCTCCCCGGCCTCCCCGGACTTGCGCATGCTCACCCGCCGGCCGGTATCCGCGGACGGACCCACGTCACCCGGCCCGCCGCCGGTCGCCGGTGTGGCCGATTCCGCCTCGTCGGCGGGCTCCGTCCCATCGGTCGGTCCCGCCTCGTCGACCGGCCCCGCCGCCTCAGCCGGTCCCGCCTCGTCGGCCGGGACCGTACGCTCCGGCAACAGCGACAGGACGGCCTGCCGGAGCGCCTGCCCGGTGGCGTCGTCGAGCGGATCGGGCGTGGCCGGCACCTGGAGGCGCAGTACCGGGGCGGACCCCAGGCGCACATAGCCGCGGCCCGGTGGCACGCTCGCGGTCGGCGTGGTGTGCGGCGGCGCCCCGAGCACCGCCCGTACCTCCTCCGCCGTGGCGGGGCCGAGCACCACCCGCGCCTTGGTGTGTGCCCGCACGGGCTCGCTCAGCAGCTCGGCGCTCTCGAACTGGTCGGCCACGACCACCGTGATCTGGGCGGCCCGGCCGTGCCGCAGCGGCGTCTGAAGCCACCGCTGCGGATCGTCCCGGCCCTCCGCGACCGCCACATGGGCCAGCGCCGTCGGACGGTCCGCGAGGATCCACAGGGGCCGCCGGGTGTCCTCCGGCGCCGGCCTGCCGGCCTGCCGGGCCCGGTTCGCCGCGATCAGCCGCCGCTCGGTCTCATGGGACGCCCACTCCAGGGCCGCCAATGCACCCGCAAGACCGCTCTCCACCCCCAGTACCCCACGGCGTCCGGACAGACAGCCGTACTCGCCGGTGCCGCCGCCGTCGATGACCAGCACCTCACCGTGCTGCAGTGCCTGCAGCGCGATCGAGCGCAGCAGGGTCGTGGCGCCCGTTCCCGGCTGCCCCAGGACGAGCAGATGCGGTTCGGTGGAGCGCGGCCCGGTACGCCAGACCACCGGCGGCGCATCCCGGGTCTCGTCCCCGGCGGTGACCGGCAGGGTCCGCCGGACGGCGTCCGCGTCGGTGAATCCCAGCACCGTCTCGCCCGGTGAGGTGACGAAGCGCTGCGCGGCGATATCGGCGGGCAGCGCGCCGAGCACGCTCACGGTGAGCTGATTGGCCAGCTCGTCCCACCCGAAGTGGTACTCGCGGCCGCGGCCCGCCTTGGCGTACAGCACCTGCTCGATGCGGACCCGGGACTGGTCCTCACCGTCGGTGAAGTACGCCGGGTACTTCAGCTGCAGGCGTTCGATCCGCCCGCTCTCGTCGAAGGCGTGCTCGGTGAAGACCCGCTCCCAGCCGCCGTCGTGCGCATACAGGGGGCTGGGGTCGCCCTCGACGGAGAAGTAGGGCACCAGCGCCTCGTAGAGCGCCTGCAGCCGCTCCCGCTCGGCCTCTCCGGGGCCGGTGTCCACGGGCGTGCGCTCCCGTCCCGCCCAGGCCCCCGCGCCCATCACCGTGATCAGGGCGAGCAGCGGCCCGTACGGCACCAGGCACACGACCAGCACACACGCGCCGACGAAGAAGGCCAGCGGACCGCGGCTCTCCCGGGGCGTCTCGACCCAGCGTCCCCGTCCTGCCGCACCCAGCCGGCGCAGCCCCCGGCCGATGGTGATCAGTGGATGGAACACGTCACAGGCGCTGTCGGCAGCGGTCCGCGCGAGTTCCCGGCTGCGGGCGAGCGAAGCGCTGTGGGTCATGCGGGCGAGCGGTGCGCTGTGGGTCAGGATGCGGGGCAGGGGTCGACGGGCCACATCGTCTCCTGTTGCTCGTGGCGGTGGTGGTGCGGGGCGTGGCAGTGGTCGTGGAGGCGGCTCGGTGTGGGCGGCGAGCCGGGAGCGCTGCATACGGAGCCGCCCGGACGGAAGGTGGTGCGGCCCGTTCGGGCGGGACCCGTGGAGTGGCACCGGACGACGGCTCCGCACCGTGGACGACGACTCCGGAACGACGGCTGAGGTTCAGGAACGAGGGCTGACGACTCCGGAGGACGGATGACGACCGGACGGCCCTAGATCTTGATCCCCCCGAGGAGGCTCGCCAGGCTCGCCCCGCCGGCCTTGATGCTGGGGGCGATGGCGGAGCTGGCGAGATAGAACCCGAAGAGCGCGGAGACCAGTGCATGCGACAACTTCAGGCCGTCTTTGCGGAAGAAGAGGAAGACGATGACACCGAGCAGGACGACGCCGGAAATGGACAGAATCATGGGGGTTCTCTCCTGGGTGATGGGGACGGACACCATGAGTTCTTCCAGCCTCACAGTACGTATCAAGCCACGAAAAGCTGCAAATGGGTGATTTGTCGTGGGAATTCCCCAAATGGGTGTATCTCCAGGGCGTGCCGCTCCGGCGTGTGCTGGGCGTGTCGCGGTCCCGGTCGGCCGACCGGCACAATCGTGGGGTGTCGAAGCCGAACAAGCCGATCAAGTCCAAGAAGCCGGGCAAGTCGAAGAAGCCGGGCAAGACGGAGAGCGTGCCGCGCCGCCCGGCCGCCGCTGTCAGCGCCGCCTCACCGTGCCCGTGCGGACGGACCGAGGCCTACGGCGACTGCTGCGCCCCCTTTCACCAGGGGAGCGCCACCGCCCCGACCGCGGAGCGCCTGATGCGTTCGCGCTACAGCGCCTTTGCCGTCGGTGACGCCGGATACCTGCTGCGCACCTGGCACCCGACGACCCGTCCCGGCAGTCTCGAACTCGACCCGGCCCAGCGCTGGAGCGGCCTGGACATCCTCGGCACCACCGGTGGCAGCGCCTTCCACGCCGAGGGCACCGTGGAATTCCGTGCCCACTTCACCCTGCACGGCCACGCCGACAGCCAGTACGAGCACAGCCGCTTCGTCCGCGAGAACGGCCAGTGGGTCTACCTCGACGCTCTGCCGTCGGCGTAGGCGCCGCTCCGTTCAGAGCCCGCGCAGTTGGTCGATCTCGCGGCGGTCGCGCTTGGTGGGCCGTCCGGTGCCGCGCTCGCGCAGTGCGACGACCGGAACCTCCTCGCGCGGCGGGACCGGCGGACTGTTGTCGATGAAGCACTCGGCGGCAACGGCCGCGCCCACCCGCTTGCGCACCAGCCGCGAGACGACCACGATCCGCTCCCGGCCCGCGTGCCGCAGCCGCACCTCGTCGCCGTTGCGCACCGCATGGGCCGGCTTCACTCGTTCGCCGTTGACCCGTACGTGCCCCGCACGGCAGGCCGCCGCGGCCATCGACCGCGTCTTGGTGAGCCGTACCGACCAGATCCAGCTGTCGATGCGGGTGGTCCCCTCGTCTGAAGCCATACCAAGACTCTAGAACGGGCGCCCGGCGAGCGGTGGCGCGACGGCCGGGGGGTGTCCCACTACGGCCCGGCGGCCCGACCGTCAGCCCGTCTTCCGGCCCGCCTTCCCGCCCGTCGCCTTCTTGGCGGTGCTCTTCGATGCCTTCTTCGTGGAGGCGCCGGCGCCCGAGGTGCGGGAGCTCGTGCCGGTCTTCCTGGCCGGCGAAGCGGCCTTCGTCCGGCCGCCGGAGGTCTTCGCCGCGGACGCCGTCTTCTTGCCGGTGGTCTTCTTCGCGGTGGCCGAACCGGAGCTGGTCTTCTTCGCCGCCTTCTTCGCCGGAGTGCCGCTCCGACCGGAGGCGCGCGGCCCGGCCTCGGCCTTCTTCTTCGCCGGCTTCCGCCCCCGTAGGGAGGTCACGGACGCCGACTCCGCCCGGGCGTCGGGCTCCCCGCCGCCCTGCGCCGCCCGCACGCTCTTCTCCAGGGCCGCCGTGAGATCGATGACCTGGGCGCCGGAGCTGTCCGACGCGGCGGGGGCGGCCGGCTCCCCGCCCTCCACCTTGGCGGCCACCAGCTCCTCGACGGCCTCGCGGTAGTCGTCGTGGAGTTCGGCGGGGTCCAGCTCGCCCAGGGAGTCCATCAGCGTCTCGGCCAGCGTCAGCTCGTTCTCGCGAAGGTCGACATCGTCGGGTGCCACTCCGTCGGCGGAACGGATCTGATCGGGCCACAGCAGCGTATGCATCACGATCGCCTGGTCGTACGCCCGCAGCATCGCCAGCGACTCCCGCCCCCGCATCGCCACCTTGCCGACCGCGACCTTTTGGTGGTGCTCCAGCGCCTCCCGCAGCAGGGTGTACGGCTTGGTCGCGGATGCTCCGTTGGGGCCCAGGTAGTAGGCCTTGTCCATCTGGAGGGGATCGATCTCGGCGGGGTCGACGAAGGACAGGATCGACAGCGTCTTGGCGGTCGGCATCGGCAGCTGGGACAGATCGTCGTCGGTGATCGGTACGACGGTCTCGTCGCCCGGCGCCTGATAGCCCTTGCCGACCTCCTCGTTCGGGACCTCCTCGCCGTCGAGCTCACAGATCTTCCGGTACTGGACCTGCGCGCCGTCCTTGTCGTGAATGCGCACGAAAGAGACCGACGAGGTGCGCTCGGTGGCGCTGTAGGTCTTCACGGGGATGGTGACCAGACCGAAGGAGATGGAGCCGTTCCAGATAGATCGCATCGTTCATCCCTTATGTGGGATTCTCATCGTATGTCGCCGATCACCGACGTGGAGGGGCGGCGCCTCCCGCTGACCAACCTGGACAAGGTCCTCTACGCCGAGACCGCCACCACCAAGGGCGAGGTCCTGCACTACTGCACCACCGTCGCCGGCCCGCTGCTCGCCCACCTCCACGACCGGCCGCTCTCCTTCCTGCGCTACCCCGACGGGCCGGAAGGCCAGTGCTTCTTCACCAAGAACGTGCCGCCCGGTGCGCCCTCCTGGGTGAAGACCTGCGAGGTCCCCCATACGACATCCGGGCCCGCCCGTCAGGTGCTGCTGCAGGACCTGCCCTCGCTGGTCTGGGCCGCGAACCTGGTCGTCGAACTGCACACCCCGCAGTGGAAGTGCCAGGCACCGGGCATCGCGGACCGCCTCGTCCTCGACCTGGATCCCGGCGCCCCGGCGACCATCGTGGAGTGCTGCGCCGCCGCGCAGTGGCTGTACGACCGGCTGGCCGCCGACGGCCTGGAGGTCTGCGCGAAGACCAGCGGCTCCAAGGGACTGCACCTCATCGTGCCCATCGAACCCACCCCCTCCGAGCGGGCCACCGCATACGCCAAGACCCTCGCCACCGAGGCCGCGGCGGCCCTCCCGGACCTTGTCGTGCCCAAGATGACCAAGGCCCTGCGTCCCGGCAAGGTCTTCCTCGACTTCTCCCAGAACGCCGCCGCCAAGACCACCGCCGTCGCCTACACGCTGCGTGCCCGCCCCACCCCCACCGTCTCCGCCCCCGTCACCCGGGACGAGATCGCCGAGTGCACCGATCCACGGCAACTCAGCTTCCTCTTCGACGAGATCGCACCCCGCCTCGCACACCACGGCGACCTGCTCGGCCCGCTCCTCGACCCCGACCGGGCCCGGCCACTGCCGCGTGCGGCACCCCCGCGTGCGCCCGCAGCCCCCAACCGGACCGGTCCCAAGCGGAGTTCGACGTAGATTGGCGGCATGCTGGAGGGGACACCACACACGCCACACGACACACTGCCGCTTCGTCTGCCGGACCGGTGGACGGACGACGGGAGTGCCGGCGACGGACCGGAGCCCGGCAACGAGGGGGACCCGGTCGGGCGGGCTCCGCACCCGGGACGACGCCGGCACGCCGCGGGCAAACGGGGCGGCGCGAGCAACCGGGACGACGAGAGCAAGCGGGGCGGCCAGGACGAGCGCAAGGGGGGAGGCGAGGGCGGCGGCCTGCAGCGCTCCTCACTCCTGATGGCGCTGGGGACCGTGGTCTCCCGCGGCACGGGCATGATCCGGCAGGTGCTCCAGGCGGCCGCACTCGGCACCGGCCTGCTCGCCACGACGTACACCACCGCCAACATGGTCCCGATGAGCATCTACACCCTGCTGATCGGGGGTGCGCTGAACTCGGTCCTGGTGCCGCAGCTGGTACGCGCCAGGGCCGAGCACGCGGACGGTGGCCGGGCCCATGAGCAGCGCCTGGTCACCCTCGTCCTGAGCGTGCTGGCGCTGGGCACGGGGCTCTCGGTCTGGGCCGCGCCTCAGATCGTCGCCGTCTTCACGCCGGACACACCCGGTCACCATGCCGCCTTCGAGCTCACCTTGGTATTCACCCGGTTCCTGCTGCCGCAGCTCTTCTTCTACGGTCTGTTCTTCATCCTCGGCCAAGTCCTCAACGCCCGGAACAAGTTCGGCGCGATGATGTGGACGCCGGTCCTCAACAACATCGTGCTGATCACGATGTTCGGGATCTACCTCGGCCTGCTGGCGGGCCCCGACCGCATCGAGGACATCAGCCCCGGCCAGGTCGACTTCCTCGGCATCGTCACCACCGGTGGCATCGCCGTACAGGGCCTGGCCCTGATCCCCTTCGTGCGCGCCGCCGGCTTCCGCTTCCGGCCCCGTTTCGACTGGCGTGGCACCGGGCTGCGCAAGAGCATCGCGGCGGCCCGCTGGACCCTGCTGTTCGTGCTGGCCAACCTGGCCGCGATGGTCGTCGTCACGCACTACGCCGTTGCCGCCGACCAGCAACTCCCCACCGCAGGCGTCGGGTACAGCGTCTACAGCTATGCCCAGCTCATCTGGACGCTGCCGCAGTCGATCGTCACCGTCTCGCTGGTGACGGCGCTGCTGCCGCGGATGAGCCGCGCGGTCGCCGAAAACCGTCTGGACGACCTGCGCGGTGATCTCTCCCGTGGGCTGCGCGTCAGCGGCGTCGTCATCGTCCCGGCCGCCTTCTTCTTCCTCGCGCTCGGCCCGCAGACCGCCCAACTCCTTTTCGCGCACGGCAGTGTGGACGCCGCATCGGCCGTGCCTGCCGGGCACATGCTGCAGGCCTTCGGGCTCGGTCTGATCCCGTACTCGGCCCAGTACCTGCTGCTGCGGGGTTTCTACGCCTTCGAGGACACCCGCACGCCGTTCTGGATGGCCGTCTGGATCGCGGCCGTCAACATCGCCCTGGCCACCGGGTGTCATCTGCTGCTGCCCGCCCGCTGGGCGGTCACCGGTATGGCCGCGGCCTACGCCGTCGCGTACGGCATCGGGCTGCTGGTCACCGCGCTGCTGCTGCGCCGGCGGCTCTCCGGACGCCTCGACGGCCGGCGCCTGTGCCGCACCTACGGCAAGCTGGCCGGGGCCGCCGCCACGGCCGCCGCGGTCGGCTGGCTCGCGGCCCGGGCCTGCTCCGGCGTGCCCGTCCCGGCGGCCTGGACCCCTGTACTGGGCCTGGCCGCCGGCGGCCTCTGCATGGCACTGATCTTCCTGGCCCTGGCCCGCGCGCTGAAGATCGGCGAGTTGCGCAGCCTGCCAGGGTTGCGGTGACCAGGGCTGCGGTCACCGGACTGCGGTGACCCGGGCTGCGGTGGAGCCGGCCGGAGGGCTCCCTCACACCGCGCGCGACCGTGGCCAGGACGCCTGGGCGGCAACCGCCAGCCAGCCGATGACGGCACCGACGGTGGTGTCACCCAGGCTCGCGATCTCCGCCAGGGCGGCCAGGTCCCCGTCCGCCGGAGCGACGCCGGCCGCGGTCAAGGCGGCGTGGAGGTCCAGCCGCCGGTGACCGGGCAGCGCCACCGGCCCTTGCCGCTGCGCTTCGGGACGTGGGGGAGCGGAGAGGCCGTACGGCTGCGACGGCCCGAAGGACAGCCGGTCCTCCGGGCGGGGCGGCGGGAGAAACGGGTGTGCGGCGGAGGCGGACCGGTGCGGCGGTTCATGCGGGGACGCGGCCGCGCCGAGGCGTTCCTCGGGGCGCGGGGGAGCGAGCACATAGTCCGGCGTCGCGCCGTACGGCGGGGGAGTGGGGCGGAAAGGCGACATGGCGGCCTCCACAACTCGCGGTCCGAAGGGTTCACCGGCTTTCGGCGAAGACGGTGTCAGTTCTTCGGAAGCCGGACGGTGCCCGTCCGGTTGCGGATGAGGCGAGGGTTCACCCGATGGGCCCAAGGGGCGCCGCCCTTCCCGTTACCGTTGCCGGATGCCTCGCCCTGACGAACCGTCGCCCGCTTACTGGAACCACAATGTGCACTACCACCGGCTCGTGCTGGGCGCCGTGCCGGAGGGCTGCGGACGGGCGCTGGACATCGGCTGCGGCGACGGTCTGCTGGTCCGCAGGCTGGCGGGCCGGATCCGCGAGGTGACGGGTGTGGACCGCTCGGCCGCGATGGTCCGGCTGGCCCGCGAGCGCAGCACCCGGGTGCCGAACGCCGCTTTCCTCGAGGCGGATTTCATGACGGCGGACGGCGTCACGGCGGGCAGCTACGACTTCATCACCGCGGTGGCCGTCGTCCACCACCTGGACTTCGCTGCCGCGATCCGCCGGATGGCCGACCTGCTGGCACCCGGCGGCCGCCTCGTCGTCATCGGCCTGGCCCGCAACCGGACTCCCCTGGACTGGCTGGTCAGCGGCGCGGGCGTGCCTGCTGCCCTCCTTCTGGCGCGGCATCACGGGGGCAAGTCCGATCCGCCGGGGGTACCCGTCCTGGATCCGGCCATGGCATGGCGCGAGGTCCGGCGCGCGGCGCGGGGCGCGTTGCCGGGAAGCCGCTACCGCCGCCATCTGCTGTGGCGCTATTCGCTGGTGTGGGACAAGCCGCACCCCTGAAGGCGGGAGCGGGACCGTGCGCCGTCTGCCTGCCCTCGTCACGCCGCCGACCCCGCCGACCCCGCCGAATGGAAAACGGCCCGGGTGCGGTACTCCTGACGTGGGATCGGCTATCCGTGACGGAATGCCATTTTCGGCGGAATTCTTCGGTTGTCGCGATGTGGGATAAGTAACTCTCCCGCCGATGTTCACACCGTGGTGATTACCGCGATGGAAAGCTGCCTGCGGCCGTATTTCCCAACGGCCGGTGCCGGTCGTGCCCCACACTTTCGCGACTCGGCGCCACAATTCGGGGAAAGGACACCCTTCGTGGACAACACCCGCGTGAACCGCCGGGCCCGGACCGCTGCCCTGGCCATCGCCGCCGGAACAGTACTGACGGTGGCGGTCGGACAGATCCCGGCCGGTGCGACGGTCGCTCCGGCCGCCCCCCACCGTGCCGCTGCCGCGTCCGCCACCCAGCACTCGTCCATATCCGCCGGCGCATCTGATGCCGCGTCGTATGACAACACGTCCTATGACGACGACTACTACAAAGACGCCGTCGGCAAGACCGGCCAGGCGCTCAAGGATGCGCTGCACCGGATCATCAGCACCACTCAGACCGGAAAACTGACGTACGACCAGGTGTGGGACGCCCTCAAGGTCACCGACCAGGATCCCGGCAACAGCGCGAACGTCATTTTGCTGTACAGCGGCCGGTCGCAGAGCAAGGACGCCCACGGCGGCAATCCCGACGACTGGAACCGCGAGCACGTCTGGGCGAAGTCCCATGGCGACTTCGGTACCGACACCGGTCCGGGAACCGACCTCCACCACCTGCGCCCTGCGGACGTGTCCGTCAACAGCGAGCGCGGCGACAAGGACTTCGACAACGGCGGAACGGAGGTGGAAGGGGCGCCGGGCAGCCGCACCGACGACGACTCCTTCGAGCCCCGTGACGCGGTCAAGGGCGATGTCGCCCGCATGATCCTCTACATGGCGGTCCGCTACGACGGCGGCGACGGCTTCGCCGACCTGGAGCCCAACGACAAGGTCGGCAACGGCACCCAGCCGCACATCGGCCGGCTCTCCGTCCTCAAGCAGTGGAGCAAGCAGGACCCGCCGGACTCCTTCGAGAAGCACCGCAACCAGGTGATCTTCGACAAGTACCAGCACAACCGGAACCCGTTCATCGACCACCCGGAGTGGGTCGAGGGGATCTGGTAGACCGCATCCGGTCGGCCGGGCCGGGGCCCGGCGGCGGTCTTTCCGCCGGCCCCGGCGTGTCCAAGTACGGCAGCCGGCGTGTCTGCGTAGGGCAGCCGGCGTGCCGCGTACGGCAGTCGGGGCGCTCGCACATCGGATGGCGTAGGCCAGCCAGCGCGCGGCCGGGGTCGTTTTTAGCGTGGGCCACATGTCGAGCGCGAGTTGGGCCCCCGTCAGAGTCGTTACCGCAGCCACCGTTTGTGCCGCGATCCTGCTGGCCGTGCCCGGTCCGGCGGTCGCCGATGGCCCCCATGGCATCGACGACCTGCGGGCCGCCGCGCACGTGGCCGATCCGGTCCGTGCCGAGAGCCGGCTGGACGGCCGGGGCGTGCAGTTCCTGCCCCGGCCGGACGTGCCGGAGCCACCGGATGTCTCCGCCCTGTCGTGGATGGTGACGGACCTGGCGAGCGGCAAGGTCCTCGCGGCCAAGGACGCCCACCGGCCCCTGCCACCCGCCAGCACTCTCAAGGCGCTCTTCGCCGTGACCGTGCTGCCGAAGTTCTCCCAGGGGGAGGTGCACACCGTCTCCCTCCGGGACCTGGACGGTATCGAGGCGGGCAGCTCGCTCGCCGGCCTCAAGGAGGACTTCCCCTATCGCGTCGCGGACCTGTGGGACGCGGTCTTCCTCCGCTCGGGCAGCGATGCGGTGCACACCCTGGCCGGTATGAACGGCGGCTGGAACAGGACCATCGACGACATGCAGGCGACGGCGGACCGCCTCGGCGCCCGCGACACCACGGTGGCGTCCGCCGACGGGTTCGACACGCCGGGCCAGTTCTCGTCCGCGTACGACCTGACGCTCTTCGGACGGGCCGGCCTGGCCGACCCCGACTTCGCCCATTTCGCCGCCACGAAACAGACGGAACTGCCGGAGGAAGGCGGTCCGGACGCGTTCGGCATCGTGAACACCAACCGGCTGCTGGTCGGCTCGCACGGCGTCAAACCGTACGACGGCCTGATCGGGGTGAAGAACGGCTATACGACCCACGCCGGAAACACCCTGATCGCCGCTGCCCGGCGGGACGGCCGGACGCTGCTGGTCACCGTGATGAACCCGCAGTCCGGCAGCCGGAACGCCGTCTACGAGGAGACCCGGGCCCTGCTGGACTGGGGATTCGAGGCGGCTCCCCGGGCGGCGGCCGTCGGCGTGTTGCCCGCGCTGGAGCACCGTAGGAGCACGGGCGTGTCGCAGCCCGTCGCGCACCGCTCGCGGTCCGTCATGCCGCTGCACAAGACGCCGGTCGTGGCGCAGACGGACGTCGACACGCAGGCCCGGTACTGGTGGTTCGTCTCTGCCGCCGGAGCCGTCGGGGTCATCGCCCTCGCCGCGCTCGGCACCGCGCTGTGGCGGCGCCGTCGCGAGCCGTCCGAGAGCCGGGGCGGGGAGTCCGGCTGAGACCCTGCCGGGCGCCGCCGGACGTCGTACATCCATCCGATCGGTCAGGGATACGGAGGACGCGCGATGGCCTTGCCCGGTGAAGGGCGACGCGTCCGCCACGGTTGTGCGGCCTGCCGGGCGCTGCTCGGTGTAGCGTCCTGATCAGCTGTCGTGGTTCCGAAGTGCCGGGCGCCCGTGTCGCATTCACGGGCGTCCTTGCTGTGTAGCGCGTCTCCGGACCAGGGCGATCACCTCCGGGGTCCGCAGCACGCGGAACCCGATTCGAGCCCCCTTGAACGAAGGAGACGGATATGGCGTCCGGCACGGTGAAGTGGTTCAACTCGGAGAAAGGCTTCGGCTTTATCGCGCAGGACGGCGGCGGCGCCGACGTCTTCGCGCACTACTCCAACATCGATGCCACGGGCTTCCGCGAGCTGCAGGAAGGCCAGAAGGTGACCTTCGAGGTCACCCAGGGCCACAAGGGCCCCCAGGCGGAGAAGATCCGTCTGGCGTAGGTCCGCGGATCCGCCGTCGGCGCCCGTTCCCGGCCCGGGGGCGGGCGCCGACACGCGTGCCGGGCGCCCGCGGCCTCACCCGGTCGGCCGCAGGGAACGGCAAAGGGGGCCGGTTCGCCGGGACGGCAAAAGGGGCCGGTCCTGGCCCTCGTGTGCGGGCGGGCCCGCCGGGGCCGCCGTCTCAGGGCTGCGGTGGCCGGTCCTGGCCCTCCCCGCCGAACTGGTCCCGCATCTTCTCCTGGGCCGTGTCGACCTGACCCTTGTACTTGCCCTGGGTCTTGTCGTCGACCATGTCGCCGGCCTTCTCGACGCCCTTGTCCGTCTGGCTTTCGTGGCCCTTCAGCATGCTCTTGATCTTGTCCATCATGGACATGAGTGGTCCTCCTCACCACGGTCCCCCACGACTCCAGCATCACCCCCTGTCAGGTGATCTGCATCCGCGCACCGGGGCGGTGCCGGGCCGGTGCCCGGGCGGTGCCGGGACGTCCCCGGCCGCCGTGGCAGCCGCGGTTCAGGAGCCGCTCGCCACCGGTGCCTTCATCCGGTCGCTGATGAACTTGATCGAACCGGCGGCCATGCCCTTCTGATAGTCCCAGGCGTTGTGCCGGCCACCGGGGATCAGCTGCATGGCGGTGTGGACCGGGCCCTTGCCGTAGGTCCGGCGGAAGCCCTGTATCGCGGAGGTGACGGCGGCGGGCTCCCGGGTGCCGGCCTGGAAGGCGAGGTAGATATCCGGACCGCCCTTCTGCAGCAGCCGCTGGGCGAGCTTTGCCGGATCGTTGGCGTCCCGCTGAGCCCGGTGCCCCGCCCACAACGGCGAATCCGGCACCATGTCCGGGCCGCTGGCTATGGCCGCCTTGAACTTCTCCGGATGTTTCAGCACGGACTTCAGCCCGGCGAAGCCGCCCGAGGACGACCCCATGAAGGCCCAGCCGTCGCGGGACTTGAACGTACGGAAATTGGCCTTGGCCAGTTGGACGACGTCGTCCGTCAGCCAGGTCCCCATCTTCTGCCGGCCGGGTATGTCACTGCCGTCGTGGTACTGCGTGTCCGGGTTGAGCATCGGCATCACCACGATGAACGGGAGGCTCTTGCCCTCCTCGGTCCACCGGGTGAGGTTCTCCTGCAGCTCGATATCGCCGCCCACCCAGTAATTCGTGACGCCGCCGGACTCCTTCGGGCTGCCCAGGCCACCCGGCAGGGCTATCAGTACGGGAAATCCGCTCTTGGCGTATTTCGGGTCGTGGTACTCCTTCGGCGCCCAGACCCAGACGCTTCCGGTGACTCCGGATTTCGGGCCCTTCAGGGTCGTTCGCGCTATATGGGTGCCGTCGTCCAGGGTCCGGGTGATCCGGAAGTCGCTCTTGGGGCCGGTCGGCATGAGGGTGTCCGCGTCGGCGGGCTTGGCCCGCGCGGCGCTGTCGCCGGGGGCGCCGGCATTGAAGTCGACCGGGTTTCCGGTCTCCGAGCAGCCGGCGAGCAGCGCGCAGGCGGCGACGAGGGTGGCCACGAGCGCGACGGCAGAGGGGCGTTTCACGAGGGACTCCGCGACTGGATGATCAAGTGGAAGTGCCCATAAAGAGGGAAAAGATGCCGGGCAGGTTCCCTTGCCGGGCGCCGGCTTTCGGGGCTTCGTTCACTCATATGGAGTAATGCGTCCGCGGTGGTTGCCCTCGGGCGGCCTCCGGTTCGCTCAACGGGCACGGTCGTGCGGCCCGGCCGAGAATGCAGCGGTGAGCGATGAACACCGCAGTGAGGAACACCGCAGTGCCGAGGACCCCGCACCGCGCGCCATGCCGTGTGACGAGGAACGCAGGCTCGCCAGGAAGGCGCTGGCCGGCCGGGCACGGGACGCGGACGATCTGTCGTTGTTGACGGACATGCTGGGCCTGGACCCGAGCCGCGATCCGGACCACGAGGCGGCGTACGGCCGTCAGCCGGGCCGTGGCCAGGGAGCCGGGCGCGGCACCGGGCGCGAGCGGCGGCAGGAGCAGCGCCGTGACACCTGCCGTGACGCCCGGTCGCGCTGGGGCGGACCCGGGGCGTAAGCCACGCCCGGGCCCGCCCGCCGTTTCCTGCTGCTACCGGCAGGCCGCCCGGGGCAGCCGCACGGTCACGAAAGGGGCGGAGCCGCGCGTCCTTCCCCATGAGCGACCGTGTCGGCGCGTAAGGCGCGCGCCCGAGCCCGGGGGCCCGCCTCGTCAAACGCGCGGTCACGATGCCCAATGTCCGGCGACCCGCGCTCCCGACGCCTACCAGGGCAGCGGCCCCGCCGCATCGAAGTACCCCCCGGTGGGGCCGTCCGGGCCCACCTGCGCCATGCGGACGATGATCTCGGCCCCTTCCTCCACCGACTGGATCCCGGTGTGCCCGTTCAGGTCCGTCTTGGTGAAGCCGGGCTCCACCGCGTTGATCCGCATGTCAGGGAACGCCTTCGCGTACTGCACGGTGATCATGTTGACCGCGGTCTTCGACGCCGGGTAGGCGACTCCCGGGTAGGCGGCGGCGGGGTGGTCCGGGTCGGTCACGCGTGTGAGGGAGGCCAGGCCGCTGCTGACGTTGACCACGACCGCAGACGCGGACCGCTGCAGCAGCGGCAGGAATGCGTGGGTGACGCGTACCGTGCCGAAGACATTGGTCTCGAAGGCCTCCCGCATCATGTCGGCGGTGACCTCCGCGGCGCCGGCCACCTCGTTGTCCGGGCCGCGCACCTCGATGCCCGCGTTGTTGACCAGCACGTCGAGGCCGCCGTTGGTCTCGATGGTCCGCACCGCGGCCGCGACGGACGCATCGTCGGTGACATCGAGCTGTACGGCCCGGGCGCCGGCACCCAGTTGCCCGGCCGCCCGGCGGCCGCGGGCCGCGTCCCGGCTGCCGACGTAGACGGTGTGGCCCGCCGCGATGAGGCGTCGGGCGGTCTCGTAGCCGAGGCCCTTGTTCGCTCCGGTGACCAGTGTTGTCGTCATGCCTCCAGCATCCGTCCCGCCCTCCGCCGCAGCCAGGAGACCTGCCTTCCTGGGACCGGCAGTACCAGGAAGCCCCCCGGCGGTCAGGGCACACTGGTCGGATGGCGACGGCAGAGTTCGGCAAGGCGGTGCGCCGCTGGCGCGACCGGGTGGTGCCCGAAGCGGCGGGGCTGCCGGCCGGCGGGCAGCGGCGCGCGGCAGGCCTGCGCCGCGAGGAGCTGGCCCTGCTGGCCGGCATCTCGGTCGACTACGTCACCCGGCTCGAGCAGGGGCGTGCCACCCACCCCTCGGGCCAGGTCGTCGAAGCCCTGGCCCGGGCACTACGGCTGTCGGAAGAGGAGCGTGCGCATCTGTTCCGGATGGCCGGGCTCGCGCCGCCGGGCCCGGAGACGGTGCCGGCGTACCTCACCCCGAGCGTGCAGCGGCTGCTGGACCGGTTGACGGGACGCCCGTGGCGGTCTTCGACGCGTCCTGGACCCTGCTCGTGGCCAATGCGCCCTACGCGGCCCTGATGGGTGACCCGTCCGGCCGACGCGGCAACGAGCGCAACGGCGTATGGCGTCACTTCCTCGGCCCGGGCACCGGGGCCCGCCGCACACCGCAGGCGCAGCGCGACCACGAGGCGGCGCTCGTCGCCGACCTGCGCGCGGCCGCCGAGCGCTACCCGGCCGACCTGCGACTGCGGCGGCTGACAGCCGAACTGCGCGCGGGCAGCGAGCGGTTCGCCGAGCTGTGGGCCACGGGCGCCGTCGGCCGTCACGAACCCTCGCGCAAGACGATCGACCACCCTCGGGTCGGGCCCGTATCGCTGGACTGCGATGTCCTCACCGTGGCGGGCAGCGACCTGCGGATCATGGTCTACACGGCCGAACCCGGCACCGAGGACGCCGAACGCCTCGCCCTCCTCACCGTCCTCGGCACCCAGGACCTTGCCGACCCCGCCCGCTGAGGCGCTCCGCCGGATATCGCTCTACCTGTCCGCCGGCTGCGGGTGGCCGTGAGCCGGGGACTCCGGCCGACGGCTACGGGACGGCCCTCAGCTGAAGAGGAGGTCCACGTCCTTCTCGACGCAGAGCTGCAGGACGACCACCAACTGGCGGACGTCGTCGAGGTGTCGTGGGAGGAGGGGAGCGGCGCTTGCCCGGTACCGGTGGTCGCCGATCTCCCGCAGGCGAGGCAGCATCGCGGCGCATTGGGCGGGTGTGAGATCGGGACCGGCGTCGTCGGGGTGATCGAGGAGGGGTGCCAGCGTGGTGGAGACGTCGTTCCACGGGCGCTGTCCGCCGAAGCCGTGCATGTCGTCGAGCGTGAAGCCCTCAGCTCGCGCCAGCCACTGCCGGAACACTCCGAAGCTGGTGTAGGACCAGCAGACATCCGGGCTGCCGGTGTCGTCGTCTCCCGGGAACAGCACGAGCCCCATCATGTCCTCCTTGCCGAGGGAGCACACAGGATCGGCCGGGACACGGGCGAGGGCAACCGAAATGATCTCCCTGTGGTGCTGAGCGGCCCTGCTCAGCTCTGCACGGGGGGCAGGAGGCGGGAGCAGGTGGAGCGGGCGACGAAGGCGATGCCGTCGTAGTCCTCGGCCGGGACGAGTGGTGCCACGTGGAAGCGGTAGGCGAACCGCGGCACGCCGGCACCGAAGCTGCGGTGCAGGTGCGTGGTGTGCAGCCACCGGGCGGCTTCGGGTGAGGGGCCGGCGGTGCGCAGGTCGGCGTAGTAATCGCCGGGGACGGATTGTGCGAGGCGCGCTTCGAGGGAGCGGATTCCGGTGCCGATGCGGTTCCGGCGCGGTGGGCCCTGCAGGTCGTTGACGCGGCGGGCGAGGAAGGAGCCCTTGCCGAAGAGCAGGGCCAGCGCGTAGTAGCTGTCGCCGTAGCGTTCTCGGAGTCTGCTGCCGAGCGCGGGCACTCCGTCGCCGTATGTGCCCTTGGTGAGGTGTCCGTTGTGGGCCCAGAGCAGGACGCGTGCTGAGGGGCTGTCGTCGACGAGCCCTGCCACGGCGTCGGCCATATAGCGGTCACGGGCGGCGAACACGCTGTGTTCCCCGGGGTGCATTTCGGGAGAGCGGGTCACCAGATCGGCGGCGCGGGTGAGGATCCGGGCGTGTTCCAGGGCCTCGTGCGCGGTATCCGCTGTGGTGTGCCGGGCGAACCGCTCCCGGTGGTCCTCCAGGAAGCCGGCAAGTGCCTCGACGCGGCGCAGGAGGGCCTGATCCGGGTCGGGCCGGGAAGCGGGCTGGGCCTGCTTGAGCACCTGCAGTTCCTCCACGTCCTGCACCCGCTCGGGCGCCACCTGGCGCAGGAAGGCGGCGACCGCCTCGAGCGAGTCGGTGCAGCGCTGGGGGTCTATGCCGACGAAGCGAACCCGCCGGCTCTCGGGGAGGCCGCGGTTGTGGGCGCGCAGCCATTCGACGAGGCCGAGCATTTCCTCGGTACGCCAGGTCCAGAACCCCAGGCGGGTGATCAGCCGCGCGGGGTCGCCGGTGCCGTACCGCACGTATGTGTCCAGGGCCCGGGCGGCAGATGCGCCGGCCTCCAGGGCGAAGGTGGTGAAGCCCGCCTCGCGCACCAGGAATTCGACGATCCGGTGCTTCAGCCGGAAGAACTCGCGGGTGCCGTGGGTGGACTCGCCCAGGCCCACGATCCGCACGTCCCGCAGCGCCGCCCCGAGCGGTTCGAGGTCCTGGTGGGGCGCGCCCGGTGTCAGCGTGCCGAGTGGCCTGGCGTGCTCGGTCAGCCAGCGTGCGATGTCATCGGGCACCGTGGTGCGTCTCCTTCCGGCGTGCGGCCGGGCGGCGCCTCGGCGCGCCCGTGCTCCCGCACCTGACCATGTGTCTGTGTCTGTGTCTGTATCTGTCCCTGCTCCCGGCACACGGCACCGCGAGGAGGCCCTGGGGTCTCGCACGGCGCCCGGGTGTCAGTGCTCGGAGTACACGCCCGCGACGTGGACGACAACTTCGTTCCCACCCGCTCGACCGTATTCGGCCAATTGCTCGACGATGTCCTCGGGCGAGCCGTGATGCCCCGTGCCGGTGCCGGTGCCACACTTGGCGGGAAGGATCATCGTGCCGCCGCCAGCCCGAGGAGGCCGTGCCCGTGGCCGACAAAGGCACCGCCAAAGGCGAGATCCCGGCGCCGCCCGTGCGCCGCCCCCGTGTCCTGGTCACCGGCGCCACCGGTTACATCGGCGGGCGTCTGGTCCCCGAACTGCTCGCGGCTGGATACGCCGTACGGGCGCTGGCCAGGACGCCGGAGAAGCTGCGTGACCACCCCTGGGCCCCGGACACCGAGATCCTGCGCGGCGATGTCACCGACGCCGAGTCGGTCCGTAGCGCCATGGACGGTGTCGAGGTCGCCTACTACCTGGTGCACGCCCTGGGCAGCGGCCGGAGCTTCGAGGACACCGACCGCAGGGCCGCGGAGATCTTCGCCCGGCAGGCCCGCGCCGCCGGCGTGCGCCGGATCGTCTACCTCGGCGGTCTCGGCCCCCGGGGCATCCCGGAGCGGGACCTGTCGCCCCACCTGCGCTCCCGCGCCGAGGTCGGCGGCATCCTGCTGGCCTCCGGTGTCCCCACCGCGGTCCTTCGCGCAGCCGTCATCATCGGCTCCGGCTCGGCCTCGTTCGAGATGCTGCGCTACCTCACCGAGCGGCTGCCGGTCATGGTCACGCCGAGCTGGGTGCGTACCCGCATCCAGCCGGTCGCGGTCCGCGATGTGCTGCGCTACCTCGTGGGCTGTGCCGGCCTCCCCGGTGACGTCAGCCGTACCTTCGACATCGGCGGGCCCGACATCCTCACCTACCGCGACATGATGCAGCGCTACGCACGGGTCGCCGGGCTGCCCGAACGGCTGATCCTCCCCGTCCCGATGCTCACCCCACGCCTGTCCAGCCTCTGGATCGGACTGGTCACCCCCGTGCCCCCCGGCCTGGCCCGGCCACTGGCCGAATCGCTGCGCTACGAGGTCGTCTGCCACGAGCACGACATCGCCCGCTACGTCCCCGCCCCCGACCCACCGGGCCACCCCCTCGCCTTCGACGATGCCCTGGAACTGGCGCTGCGCCGGGTACGGGACGCCGAGGTCACCACCCGCTGGTCCAACGCCGCGGTGCTCGGCGCGCCGAGCGATCCGCTGCCCACCGACCCCGACTGGTCCGGTGGCAGCCTCTACACCGACCGGCGGGAGCGGACCGTGGACGCCCCGCCCGAGGTGCTGTGGCGGGTGGTCGAGGGCATCGGCGGGGACAACGGCTGGTACTCGTTCCCGCTGGCCTGGTCGCTGCGCGGCTGGCTGGACCGGCTGGTCGGCGGGGTCGGGCTGCGCCGCGGCCGACGGGACGCGGGCCGTCTGCGGGTCGGGGACTCGCTCGACTTCTGGCGGGTCGAGGAGGTGGTCCCGGGCCGGCTGCTGCGGCTGCGCGCCGAGATGCGCCTGCCGGGGCTGGCCTGGCTGGAGCTGACGGTCGGCCGTGACGCCGAGGGCCGCACGCGCTACGGCCAGCGGGCCCTGTTCCACCCGCACGGACTGACCGGCCATGCGTATTGGTGGTCCATCTCCCCGTTCCACGCCGCGGTGTTCGGCGGGATGGCCCGTAATATCGCGGCCGCTGCGGCAGCCGAGCACCAGGCCCGCCCGGCGTGAACGCCCCGAGGACACAGCGGAATCCGCGGCTGCTCGCGCCGGATTCCGGGACCCTTGGCATGCTGGTGCCATGACGGAGGCCGGGCGTGCGCGGGAGCGGGCAGTGGTGGTGGGGGCGGGGCCGAACGGTCTGGCCGCGGCGGTCACCCTGGCCCGCAGTGGGCTGCAGGTGACGGTCTTCGAGGCGGCCGACGAGATCGGCGGCGGGGTCCGCAGCGGTGAACTGTCCGTCCCCGGGGTGCTGTTCGACCACTGTTCCTCGACGCATGTGATGGGCGCCGGCTCCCCGTATTTGCGCACCCTCGATCTCGCGCCGTACGGGCTGGAGTGGCTGTGGCCCGAGATCGACCTGGCACACCCGGTGGACTCCGGAGGCGCCGGAGCGCTGTACCGGTCCGTGGGGCGGACCGCCGCCGGGCTCGGCGCCGACGGCCCCGCCTGGCGGCGGCTGTTCGGGCCGCTGGCCGCCGACGCGGAGGCGCTGACCGACGAGGTCATGCGGCCGCTCCTCAAGGTGCCCGGCCACCCGTTCCGGCTTGCCCGCTTCGGTCTGCACGCCCTGCAGCCGGCCACGCTGATCGCGCACCGTTTCCGCACGGAGGCGGGCCGCGGTCTCTTCGGCGGGGCGGCGGCCCATCTCTTCGGCCCGCTGAGCCGGCCGCTCGGTGCGTCCGTGGGGCTCATGATCATCGCGGCCGGGCACCGGTACGGCTGGCCGGTGGCCAAGGGAGGCTCCGGGGCCATCGCCACGGCGCTGGCCGCACTGCTCACCGAGGCCGGCAGCCGGATCGAGACCGGCGTCCCGATCCGCTCGCTCGATGAACTCCCGCCCGCATCCACGGTGTTGCTCGATCTGATGCCGGCCGCCGCCGCAGCGCTGATCGGCGACCGGCTGCCGCCCCGGGTACGCCGCGCCTACGCCCGCTACCGGCCCGCCCCCGGTGCGTTCAAGCTCGATCTGACGGTCGAGGGCGGGGTGCCCTGGCGCGCCGAGGCCTGCCGGCGGGCCGGAACGGTGCACCTCGGCGGCGGCTTCGAGCAGATCGCCCACGCGGAGCGGGAGGTCCATCTCGGGCGGATGCCGGCGCGGCCGTTCCTCCTGGTCTCCCAGCAGTACCTCGCCGACCCGGGCCGCTCCGCAGGTGGCCTCCATCCCGTCTCCGCGTACGCACATGTGCCGCACGGCTACACCGGCGATGCCACCGCCGCGATGCTGGCGCAGTTCGAGCGCTTTGCGCCGGGGACACGGGAACGCATCGTGGCCGCCACCGCCACCTCGGCCGCCGAGCTGGAACGGGGCAACGCCAATCTCGCCGGCGGCGACATCATCGGCGGCGCGAACACCCCGTTGCAGCTCACCCTGCGTCCCCGCGTCGCCCTCGACCCGTACCGCACCGGCGCCCCCGGGGTCTTCCTCTGCTCGGCGGCCACCCCACCGGGAGCCGGCGCCCACGGGATGAGCGGCCACAATGCGGCCCGGTCCGCGCTACGGGCGCTGGGCAGGGCCTGACCGGAGACGCCCGGAAGGCGGGTTCCCGGGCGCGCTGCCCGGGAACCCGCCCTCACGATCTGCTCAGTGGCGCGTGTGGTGCGTGACGACACCGGCCGCCATCCGGCCGCAGTTCGAGCCGGAAACGTTGACGCTGACCGTCTCGATCGTGCCGCCCCAGTCCACGCAGATGCCCTTGGCGGGCAGGTAGACGGGACCGGCGTACGAGGTGTACTTCCCCTCGTCGTAAACCCAGCCGGAACCGCCGTTGGTGGCGGAGAGATACGTGTACATGTACACCGGCTTACCCGGGCTGTTCCGCACCGTCACCACGCAGTTCTTTCCGGTCTTTGCGCTGTACGTCAGGTACACGGTCCCCTTTCCGGTGACCGGTACGGAATTCACTACGCTGTAGCCGCTTCCGCAGGCTCCGTTGTACGCGGCGGCCTTTGTGGTCGCGGAAGCGGTGGTGGCCGCTGTCATCGTGGCGATACTCGCCACGGCCAGCACTGCGGATCCTGCGATGGCACGTGAACGCTTCATCTGAATTACCCCCGTTGGGTGAGTGCGTCGCGTGGTCTTTTCGCAGTGTTGGACAACGGCCGGCCGCGGATGGTTGCACCGCGGAAGGTAATTCACCTTTGTTCGAACGGAGTTGTCCAAAAACCGTACGCGGGCGGTGCGCGGCGGACGCGGGCGCACAACGGCCGGTCCCCGGCGCCACAAGAGGCGCCGGGGACCGGCCGGGAGCGTGGGGCGAGGAGCGGTATCAGCTGCCCTTCGCGAGGACCTTGAGGCGGGTGTACGTGCCGTTGAAGCGGTTGCGGTCGCCGACCGAGTGGCCCGAGGAGGTGTGCTGCCAGATGCTGTGGTACTCCCAGCCGCGCGGCAGCGAGCCGACGGACGAGCCGTAGCGGGGGATCCACAGCGGATTCGTCCTGCCGAACTTGCCGGAGTTGCCGGTGCAGCGCTTCCACCAGTTGGTGGAGGTGTAGATGACCGGGTAGCGGCCGGTCTCCTCCCGGTAGGTCAGCACGAAGTCGCGGATCCAGCTGACCATCGACTTGTGGCTCTTGCCGTAGCAGGTCGCGCCGTAGGGGTTGTACTCCATGTCGAGCGCGCCGGGCAGCGTCCTGCCGTCCCTGGACCAGTCGCCGCCGTGATCGGCGAAGTACTCCGCCTGGGAACTGCCGCTGGAGTGGTCGGGCAGCGCGAAGTGGTACGCGCCGTGGATCATGCCGGAGGAGTACGAGCCCCGGTACTGCTGTGCGAAGTACGGGTTCGTGTAGCTGGTCCCCTCGCTGGCCTTGACATACGCGAAGCGCACCCCGGACTTGTGCAGCGTCTTCCAGTGGACCCTGCGGTTGTGGCTGGAGACATCGACGCCGGACACGGCTCTTCTGGACGACGCCTGCGGCTCCAGGCCACCTGCCCGGATGCCCGTGCTGCTGCCCTCGTGGGCCACGATGGTGGAACCCATCCAGTCCTGTTCGGGGTGGGCGGGTCTCTTCTCGGAGTCCGACGCCGTGGCGGAGCCGGGCAGCGCGAGGGGCAGAGCGAGCACGGAGAGAAGAGAGACGAGAGTTCCGGCCGCAAGAGGGACTGTACGGCGGGCCGGACCGGATCTGCGCAAGGGCATCGCATGCCTCCGAAGGCCTTCGGTTGAGTCAGGTTCGGCAGCTTTTGAGCAGAATCCTGCCGATAAGAGACTTATACGCAGAACTGCCTGACGCTATGGCCCAACAGGCCGTCGGTCCGCCGACCGGTCCCACATCTCACCCGTCCGGCGGTCAGCAGCGGATGCCCGCGCCCCCGGGGCCCGGCCCCGGTGTCGCACGACAGAGCGAAGCGGGCCCCGGCATCGCCGGGACCCGCTCCACCGCGCAGCGGCGAACGCGCCATTCCGCCGCTTCGCAAGCTGCCTTATGCCGAGCCTGTCGGCTCGCTTGTGTGGTCCGTCATGCCCATGGCCTCATTCGGCTGGGGCGGCCGGGAGGGCCGGCGACGGCCTTTCCGCTCCCTCGGCTCAGTAGGCCGAGTTGACCTTGTCGATCGAGCCGTACTTGTCGGCCGCGTAGTTGGCCGCGGCGGTGATGTTGGCAACCGGGTCGGTGAGGTTCTTCGGCGTACCGGACACGTGGTAGCTGTTGAAGGTGGGCTGGATCACCTGCAGCAGGCCCTTGGACGGCACACCGTTGACCGCGTTGACGTCCCAGTTGTTGACGGCGTTGGGGTTACCGGCGGACTCCCGCATGATGTTGCGGTGCAGGCCCTCGTAGGAGCCGGGGATGCCCTTGGCCTTCATGATGTCCAGGGACTGGCGGATCCAGCCGTCCAGGTTGTTCGAGTAGTTCTTGACGTCGGTGCGCTCGGCGGAGCGGCTGGCGGCCTGCTGGGTGCTGTGCTGCTTGGCGACGTCGGCGACCTTGACGTGGTCGGCGACCGAGGCGGTCACGGCACGGCCGGTCTTGGCGTCGTCGGCCTTGCCCGGCTGGCCCTTCGCATCGACGGGCTGCACGGCGGCCGGGGCGTGTGCGGACGCCGCCTGAGCGGTGGCCGGAGCCGCGGTCATCGCCAGGCCCGAGGTGGCACCCGCGGCGGCCAGAACGGCCACGGCGATCTTGTGGGTGCGGGTGATACGGGCAGCGCGGGGCAGGGTGAAGCTAGGCATGCAGATTGACCTCTTCCAGGTACTGGGGACGGGGAGGCGGCCTTTTTGGCGGCGCGTTCCGCACCGGAGGTCTTTGCTGCGATCGCCTTGGGGCGTAAGTCGCAAGCTCGCTCTCAGTGCGTCGGAATCCATGGTTAACGCCGGTCCCGAATCGAGGCAATAGTGCTCGGTACTACTCATCTTCGTGAGGTAAACCCGGATACCTGAAGTGATAAGCGTTTCTGGCGGCGTTGGCCCGGAATGGCGGCACGGAAATCAACTAGGCAAGCTCGTACGTGACGTACGTCGCGTGCCCCGAGTCACCTGAGAGGGCCTTCAAAGGCCGCTCGACCGGTCCGCATAAGTTGCCTGGCTCACACCGGAATTACCGGTCTCCGGTGCCGTTTTACACGCGGAAGCCGGCAGATTTATCCCGGCAACTGCCCGGTGCGGCGGCCGGACAATCTCCAAATGTGGTGCGGCGCACTGCGTCCGGGGCCCAATAGGGCCGCAATTGTGCGCTGATTCACGAGCGCGGGCAGGGTCTTGCTTCGCTGAGGCGTGGCACGGGGAAGGGCGCATGCCGGATGGGCCGGTGGCGAGTCCTCGGTACGGCGATACGGCGGTGCTGCTGGTCCGTTCGCAGCAGCCCCCGGAGCTGTCGCATGACTACGGGCCCTCGGCTCCCCGATGGTGGCACCGCACACAGTCATCACTCATCGTAGGGACGTGCTCATGCTCCGTCGTCGTCTTGCCGTCGTTCTCACCGGTCTTCTCGTCTCGGGCTTCCTTGCCACGGGCGTCGCCGCCGCGGCCCCGGCCGACAGTCACCGCCAGCCCGGCTGGCACCGCGACCACCCGCTCACCCCCAGGGAGCGGGCGGGAGTTCGCCTCGCCGCCCAGATCCTCGACACCCTCTTCGGTGGCGGCACGGTGCGACGCGACCGCTTCTGACCCGCGGCGCAGGGCCCGGGCACCCGGTACGGGAGCCGGCGTCCGGCACCCGCGCCGGACGGCAACGGCAAGAGCCATGGCGCCGGAAGGGGCCTCGGCGAGGTCAACCGCAACGGCAACCGCAACGACAACGGCAATGGCCCCACCCGCGAGATGCGGGCAGGGCCACTGCCGTTGCCATGCCTGGCGCCGCACAGCGGCGCCGGTATCAGTCTGCTCCGACCGTCCGCACGGTCGCGTCGCTCCGGCTCAGTAGGCCGAGTTGACGTTGTCGATCGAGCCGTACCGGTGGGCCGCGTAGTTGGCGGCGGCGGTGATGTTGGCGATCGGGTCGGTGAGCTTCTTGGGCGTGCCGGACACGTGGTAGGTGTCGAAGGTGGGCTGGATCACCTGCAGCAGGCCCTTGGAGGGCACGCCGTTGATGGCGTTGATGTCCCAGTTGTTGACGGCGTTGGGGTTGCCGCTGGACTCCCGCATGATGTTGCGGTGCAGGCCGTCGTAGGAGCCGGGGATGCCCTTGGCCTTCATGATGTCGAGGGACTGGCGGATCCAGCCGTCGAGGTTGTTCGCGTAGCGCTTGGGGGCAGCCTTCGGCGCTGCCTTGGGAGCCGACTTGGGCGCGGCTATGACCTTGCGCTCGACGGACCGGTTGGCGGCCTGCTGGGCGGTGTGGCCCTGCTTCTCGACCGCGGTGACCTTCAGGCCGGCGCTGACGGACGAGGCGATCTGGTGGTCCTTCTTGCCGTCGTCGGCGCGGTCCTTCGCGGTGAGCGGAAGGCCGTTGGCGCTGACGGGCTTGACCGCGGACGGCGCGTGGGCGGCGGTGGTCTCGGCGTTGCTCGGCGCCGCGCTGAACGCCAGCGCCGCGGCGCCGCTCGCGGTGGCCACCAGCGCCGCGGAAATCTTGTGGGCGCGGGTGATGCGGGCAGGGCGGGACAGGGTGAAGTTCGGCATGGGGATTCTGACCTCTTCCAGGGCTTGATGGCGGGGGAGGCGGCCTTCGGTTGGCGCGTGAGACCGAGGGTCATTGGCCGCGTTCGCCGCTCTGGCTGAGATCGCAGGCTCGTTCTCGGTGCTACGCCGAACATGCTTAGCCAGCGCCCTGGATGGTGGCAAAGGTGCCTTGTACTACCTATCTTCGTGAGATACAGCGAGATGTCCGTTGTAAATGCGCTGTTTCGCGCTCAGGGCCGGGAAGGCATCGACTAGGTGTGCTCGTACGTGACGTACGTCGCGTGCCGGGCATCACCCGGGACCGGCGTTCAAGGTCCCTTCGCGGCAGCGCAAAGTTGTGTGGCTCACATGGATAAGTGACCCGACCCGCAGGGAAAAGGAGCAATTCGGCAGGGGGCGGGGTGCCGGATGCCGACGGGCACGGCGGAATGTGCCGTCATGGCATCGCGCCCCCCAGAGCCTTCCTGGAGGGCGCGAGAATGCGGTGGCGTCGACCGCGAGCTGTCGGCCGGTATCCGTGCGTGTCAGTTCTCCAGCAACTGGGCCGCAAGATGCTCGATGCGGTCGTGCCACGCCGCCAGCGCGGCATCCGAGTCAGCGCCCGGCGGGCCGGTCTGGACGAGGACGAGCCGCGCGCCATGGCCGGTGCCCTGGCCCAGCTCCCACCGGACCGTGCCTTCCGGATCCGGGCGGTAGGCGAGCACCGAAGGGGCCCGTACCTCGGTGACGGGCCCGGCCGGTGCCTCCCCGGTGGTGAAGCCGGCCGGCGCGGGCTCACCTTCCACGGGCTCGTCTCCCGAGGTCAGCGCCGCCCAGACGGCCTCGGCGGGCCGTACGAGCTGGCGCTCGAAGCGGATCCGCGGGCCGTTCGGGGTGGCCTCGGTCACCCCCTGTCCGAGATCGAACTGCTCGACGTAGGCCTCGTGCAGCTCTCCGGTGTCGCGGGGCACGGCCGTCGGCGCGCCGTCCAGCAGCTGTGAGAGCGCGGTGAGGCACAGGTGCCAGCCGGAGGCGAAGCTCGCGCCGCCGAACCGGTCGCCGAAGGTGTGCACCAGGGTCAGCAGCGAGCCGTCGCCGTCCGGAGTGATCTCCCAGCGCAGGTGGTCCTCTCCCCAGGTGAAGGCGAACAGCCGGGGCTCCTCGGCGTCGGTGACCGTACCGGTCATGGCGATGCCGGTCACACCGGGCATGGAGAAGGTCATCGCCCCGCCGGGCCGCAGCTCCACGGTGACCTCGGAGGGGAACCACCGGCCGATGTGCGCGGGGTCGGTGATCGCCGACCAGACCTTCGCGGGCGGATGGGCGAGCCTGCGCTCCATGCGCAGGGTGTTCCGGCCGTCGCCGGTGGGGCTGAGGCTGTCGGAGTGCGGGTTCATCGGGGGTCGTCCTCCATGGCGTCGAGATGCCGTTCCAGGGCGTCAAGGGACCCGGTCCACAGATGCCGGTAGTGCGCGAGCCAGGCGTCCAGCTCCGCCAGGGGCTCGGGCCGGAGCTCGTACCAGCGGCGCTGGGCGTCCTGCCGGACCTGGACCAGGCCGGCCTCGCGCAGCACCCGCAGATGCTTGGAGGTGCCGGGCTGGCTCAGTCCGAGCTGCTGCGTGAGCTCGCCGACCAGCCGTGGGCGCTCCAGGAGCAGATCGAGGATCTTGCGCCGGCTCGGCTCCGCAAGTACGTCGAACGGTAGGGGCATGACTTCAGTATGCATGCCGTTCTGGCTATATAACCACAAGAGAATATAATCTCGGTGAAGGATCGCCGGGTCGCTGGGTCACGCACACGCCGGATCGGCCGCCGGCGCCTCCTCGCGCTCGCGCGCCACCGGTGCGAGACAGGGCGCCGAGCCCAGCGGCCCATCGGTGAAGAACCGGGCGGCCAAGTCCGCGACGTCCTGCGGGCGTTCGAGCACCACCCAGTGATCGGCGTCCGGAATCGTCAGAAAGCGGCTGCCCGGGATGGTGGACGCGAAGTGCCGCTGCCGGGCCGGCGAGGTCACCGTGTCGTGCTCGCCGCTGAAGACGAGCGTGGGGATGCCGGTCAGGCCGGCCGAGAAGTCCGGACGGTCCGAGATCCCGCGGCGCAGCGAGTCGACGGCGTGCCGGGAGTTCCGGGCCGCATGCAGCATCGAGCGCCGGACGTAGCGGTACGCCAGCTTCCGGTGGGCGACGTGCCGGCGGTCGTCGAGGCACATCAGCCCCTCGGTGACCAGGGTGGCGAAGGCCTCGGTGTCGCCCTGCGCGAGATGGTCGGACGCCCGTCGCCACAGCTCCCTCTGCGCCTCGCTGATGTGCGCCGGAACCCCGCCCAGGGCGAGCCGTGCGATCCGCCCGGGGAACCGCCGGGCGCATCCGTAGGCCAGGCCCGCCCCGTAGGAGAAGCCGAAGAGATTGATCCGCGGGACGTCCAGATCCTCGATGATGCCCTCGATCGCCGCGCACACGACATCGATGCTCGGCCCCGGGGGAAGCGGGTCGGCGCTCCCCATCCCCGGCAGATCGGCGGTCACCACATCCGCCAGTGGACCCACATGATCTTCCATCTGCGGCCAGCCGAACATCCCCTGCAGCGCGCCGCCCAGCACCAGCACGGGTTCGGTGATCCGCTCCGGCTGCTGCAGGCGCCGGTAGGAGTAGGACACCCCGTCCACCGACAAGGAGCGGATCATTTCCTCGGACATGTGAGATTCCTTCTCGAAGCACCGGCGGGAACGGACGCGCCGACGCGGCGCGCCGGGGGCGGTCCGGGGCTGTCGTCGCGACGGGACGCCGACGACAGGCCCCAGGGGTCTCTCCCTAGCGGGTCAGCACCAGTGCGGCGTTGTGCCCGCCGAAGCCGAGCGACGTCTTGACCGCGCAGTCGAATGCCGCCTGCCGGGCTTCCTTGTGCACGATGTCGACCGGGATCCGCGGATCCAGCACCTCGAGGTTGGCGGTCGGGGGCACCAGCTGCTGCTCCAGGGCGAGCACGGTGAGCGCGGCCTCGATCCCGCCCGCGGCGCCCAGTGTGTGCCCGGTCATCGCCTTGGTCGAGGTGACCAGGGGGTGATCGCCGAGAACCCGCTGCAGCACGGCGGCCTCGATGTGGTCGTTGGCGACCGTCGAGGTGCCGTGCGCGTTGACGTGGCCGACATCGCCGGCCTGCACCCCGGCGTCCGCCAGCGCGGTGCGCAGTGCCCGCTCGATCCCCTTGCCCTCGGGGTCGGGGGCCACCGCCGCGTAGGCATCGCTGGACGCGCCGTAGCCGCGGATATGGGCCCGCACGGGGGCGTGACGGGCCCTGGCGTGCTCCGGCCGCTCCAGCACGAGCAGCCCGGCGCCTTCACCGACCACGAAGCCGTCCCGGCCCGCGTCGAAGGGGCGGCACGCGGTGGCCGGATCATCCCGGCGGGTGGAGACCGCCTTCATCTGGCAGGCGCTGGCGATCAGCAGCCGGGAGAGGACCGACTCCGCCCCGCCGGCGAGGGCAATATCGCAGACCCCGGCGCGCAGCAGCTGGTGCGCGGTGCCCAGGGCGACGGTCCCGGAGGAGCAGGCCGTGGCCACGCCCAGGCTGGGGCCGTGGGCGCCGATGTCCATACAGACACTGCTGGCGGCGCTGTTGACGACGGTCAGCGGGGCGAGCTTGGGGGAGACCCGGCGGGCGCCGCGCCCGGCCATGGCGACGTGCTGCTGGTCGTAGAAGGGCAGCCCGCCGTGTGCGGAGCCGATGACCACCGCGACCCGGCTGCTGTCCCAGGATTCCGGGTCGAGGCCGGCATCGAGGAGGGCTTCCCGGGCGGCGATCACCGCGAGCTGCGCGAAGCGGTCCATCAGCCGCTGGGTGGCCACCCCGAGCAGTTCCGTGGTGTCCAGACCGGCGATGGTGTACATGAAGTCGCAGGGCAGATCGGCGAGTTCTTCCTGGTGGGTCACGCCGCCGGGCACGGTTTCCTGGGTGACGGCATGCCAGGTGGCCTTCGCCCCCACCCCTGCCGCGGTCACCAGTCCCAGTCCTGTCACGGCCGCGGCGAACGGCTCCTGGCGGGCCGTCATGCCGGAACTTTGCCGTCGACGGCCGCCACCAGCTGGCCCACCGTGTTCCGCGGGGTCAGCGACACCTCGTCGAGGTCGATGTCCAGCCGTTCCTCGATCAGGACGCGGAGTTCTTCCAGCGCCAGGGAGTCGAGGCGCAGGCCGCGCAGCAAGGACTCCTCGGTGATATCGGCGGGGGCGACCCCGAATCGTTGGACCAGCAAGGTGTTGACAACTTCTGCCGCGTTCACGTGGCGCTCCTCCGCTTGTCGTAGGCGATGCTGCCAACCGCGTCGTGGGCGGGATTTCACCGGCGGCTCCGGCTGGTTTGACCCCCCTTTATACGCCTTTGTCCCGATGACTCCCCAACCTTGGTAGCTCAATGGGGTGATGAGCGCACCGGGAGGGACAGGGCGTTGGCGCCTCGCCTTGCGGACGCCGCGGAAAGCACCTACGTACGTAACGCCGCGGACCGGCGGGAGGTACGGGCCCGGGGCCGGCGGACTCCGGGATGCTCCGGGGTCAGGCCTTGTCCAGGGCGCTGGTCACGCGTCCCAACAAGCCCTGGAGTGTGCGGAGTTCTTCGATCGTGAGGCCCGTGGCGGCCAGCATCCTGCGGGGGACCGGCAGGGCCGCCGCGCGCAGGTCGTCGCCGGCGGGGGTCAGGTGGATGGTGACCGACCGCTCGTCCTCGGTGCTCCGTTCGCGGCGCACCAGGCCGGCCGATTCCAGGCGCTTGAGGAGCGGGGAGAGGGTGCCGGAGTCCAGCCGGAGCTGTTCGCCGATGGCCTTGACCGGCTGGGATCCGTGCTCCCACAGCACCAGCATGACCAGGTACTGGGGGTAGGTCAGGCCCAGGTCCTTCAGGGCGTCGCGGTAGACGCCGCCAAAGGCCCGTGAGGCGGCGTGCAGCGAGAAGCAGACCTGGTGGTCGAGGCGGAGCAGTTCGGCGTCGGGTACCGGGGGCCTGGTGGCGGAGGTCATGGGGCCAGGTTAGCTCGCCGCGGCATTTAGTTGTGCGCAATCTAGTTGCGAGCAACTTAAATGTGTGTCACTGTGAGGCCATCGGGCGGCCGGGAAGCGGCCGCCCGCCACCGAAGGGGAACTGTGATGGACGCGCTGTACACCGCTGTCGCCACCGCCAACGGCCGCGAAGGCCGGGCGGTCAGCTCCGACGGCCGGATCGACCTGGCCCTGGCCATGCCGCCGGCCCTCGGCGGCAACGGCGCCGGCACCAACCCGGAGCAGCTTTTCGCCGCCGGCTACGCGGCGTGCTTCGCCAGCGCGATGGGCAATGTCGGCCGCCAGATGAAGCTCGACACCAAGGACGTCTCGGTCACCGCCGAGGTCTCCATCGGCAAGGACGACACCGGCTTCGGCCTGGCCGTCGTCATGCGGGTGGAGCTGCCGGACGCCCTCGCGGGCGAGACCGGGCGGCAGCTGGTCGAGGCGACGCACCAGTACTGCCCGTACTCCAAGGCCACCCGCGGCAACATCGACGTCGAGCTGGTCATCGAGTAAACGACGTCGAGCCGGTCGTCGGGCGGGGGAGCGGCGTGCCCGGCGGACCGGGGCACGCCACTCACTGAAGGCTGAGCCTCCCGTGCGACGCGCTCAGGCGTCCTCGGCCGCGTAGACCCGGCGTCCGCCGACGAAGGTCTGCAGCACGCGGGTCGCGGCGATCTCCTCGTCGGCCCCGTCGAAGGGGTCACGGTCGAGGACGACCAGATCGGCCAGGTTGCCCGCCTGGATGGTGCCGGTGTCGTCGAAGTGGTTGGCGTAGGCGCTGCCGGCCGTGTACGCGGCGAGTGCGGAGCCCAGGTCGATGCGCTGCTCGGGGAGGAAGACCGGCGCCGAGGCCGGGCCGTCGGGCTCCCTGCGGTTGACCGCGACATGCAGGGCGGCAATCGGGTCGGGTGAGCTGACCGGCCAGTCGCTGCCCGCCGCAAGGGTGGCGCCCGAGCGCAGCAGGTCCCCGAACGGGTACTGCCAGGCGGCGCGCTGGGGGCCCAGGAAGGGGATGGTCAGTTCGTCCATCTGCGGCTCGTGGGCCGCCCAGAGCGCCTGGATGTTCGCGGTGGCGCCGAGCCGGCGGAAGCGCGGGACATCGTCGGGGTGGACCACCTGGAGATGGGCGAGGTGCGGCCGGGTGTCGCGCCGGCCGTTCGTCTGCCGGGCCGCCTCGACGGCGTCCAGCGCCTCGCGTACGGCCCGGTCGCCCAGGGCGTGGAAGTGCACCTGGAAGCCTTCCGCGTCCAGCAGCGTGACGTAGGTCCGCAGGTCCTCGGGGTCGATGAACGAGATGCCGCTGTTGTCGGAGGCGCAGCCGCAGGCGGTGAGGTAGGGGCTGAGCATGGCGGCCGTGTGGTTCTCGGCGATGCCGTCCTGCATGATCTTGATGGTGGTCGCCCGGAACCGTCCGCCCGTCAACTCCTCCCGGCGGGCGATGAGTTCAGGAATCTGCTCGGCCCCACGTGCCCGGTCCCACCACAGTGCCCCCCTGACCCGTGCCGTGAGCTTGCCGTCGCGCCGGGCGGCCACATACGCGGGGGTGGGATCGGCGCCCGCGGGGGCGCGGCCGAGCATCGCGTCCTGCCACGCGGTCACCCCGTACCCGTGGAGAAGGCGCTGCGCCCTGAGCAGTCCGGCGGTCCGCTCGGCGAGCGTCGCTTCCGGGACCAGATCGCCCACCAGCTCCATGGCACCCTCCTGCAGCATGCCGGTCGGGTGGCCGTCCGCGTCCCGCTCGATGCGCCCGTCGGCCGGATCCGGCGTACGGGAGGTGATCCCGGCGCGTTCCAGGGCGCGGGAGTTGGCCCAGCCACCGTGGTGATCGCGGTTGACGAGGAACACCGGCCGGTCGGGAACGAGGGCGTCCAGGAACTCCCGGGTCGGCATGCCGCCCGGGAAGGCCTCCATCGACCAGCCGCCGCCCGTGATCCACGCCGCCTCCGGATGCGCCGCCGCATACGAGCTGATCAGCTCGCGGTACGCCTCGGCGGTGACGGCCGCGCTCAGATCGCACAGCGCCAACTCCAGTCCGCCGCCGACCGGATGGACATGCGCGTCCTGGAATCCGGGGATGAGCAGCTTGCCGCGCAGATCGACGACCTCCGTGGCGGGCCCGATCAGGTCGCGGACCTCCGCGTCGTGCCCGACGGCGATGATGCGGTCCTCGCGGACCGCCACCGCACTCGCCCGGGTGCGCGCGGCGTCGACGGTGTGCACGGGGCCGGAGAGGAAGACGAGGTCGGCGGGGCCGTCATCGGCGGCGCCGCGGGCGGCGGTGTCCGGGGTGGGCTCGGGGTCCACGGTGGTGCTGAGATCCATGGGGGGTGTCGCTCCAGATGCGTCGGGTGCAGTGCGTGGGTATCGAGTCGAGCGGGGGCGGCAGCGGGTGTCGTAGTGGCGGTCGTGGTGCCGGTTGTGGTGGGTGCGGTGGAGGTCCGGGGCGGGCCGGAGGGCGGGCGGTCGGTCGGTGGGAGAGCGGTCCGGTGCGAGGCGGTCAGCCCTCCGACGGGCTGGGGAGCGCGGCGCCGTCCGCGTCCATCGGCAGGCTGATCGCGTCGCCGTCCGTCCCCTGGCCGGTACGGAAGTACGGGGCGCGGCGGACCCACTTGGCCCAGGCGGCGGTGCCCAGGCCCAGCGCAATGAACAGCGTGGGCAGCAGCAGCATGAACCAGCCGTTGTCCGGGTTCGCCTCGAAGTGGTCGCTCATGGTCGCGTAGTCCCAGACGAGGTAGCCACCGAGCCCGAACAGCGCCAGTGCGCTCACCGCCGGGACGACCACATCGCGCAGCGCGCGCACCGCTCCGTCGCGCAGGCTCGCGCGGAAGCGCACCGCGCAGGCGAGTGCGGTGAGTCCGTAGTAGAGGGCCACGGTCAGGCCGATCGAGTTCACGGCGGTCAGGATCATGTCGTTGAGCTGGGGGATGCCGACCGCGAGCACGGCGAGCAGCGCGGCGAGCGCCATGATCACCAAGGTGCCCACGGCGGGGGAGCCGTAGCGCGGGTGCAGCCGCTGCCACATCGGGCCCAGCGTGCGGTCGCGGGCCATTGCCAGCGTGCCGCGGGCGGTGGGGATGACGCTCGACTGGAGAGAAGCGAAGGCCGAGCACATCAGGGCGGCCAGGGGCAGCGAGGCCCAGGGCTCCGGCGCCAGCGCGCTGCCGAGGAAGGTGAGCGCCTGCGGCCCGTTGTGGATGAGCTCGTCCGTGCTCAGCACCCGCTGGAAGGCGAGCGCGCCGATGAGGAAGAGCCCCAGCATCGCCACCAGTGCGATCAGTCCGCCGCGGGCCGCGTCGGTGGAGTTGCGGGTCTCCTCGTTGACACTGAACGCGGCGTCCCAGCCCCAGTAGAAGAACACCGCCAGCACCATCCCCTGGGCCAGCGCCTGGGGCGAGGAGATCTCGAACGGGTTGAGCCAGGAGAGCGAGAACGGCTGGTCACCGGTGGCGAGGGCGTAGCCGCAGAAGACCAGCAGGACCGTGTACTCGAAGACCAGCAGCCACATCTGCAGCCGGGTCGCGGCGTGCACCCCCGTGATCGCGGTGATCGTGACGACGACCAGCGCGACCAGCCCCACGGCGGTGCTGATGCCGGTCGAGGCCGGGTCCAGCCGGAGCCCTCCGATGCTGCGCAGGCCCAGCTTGTTGAGGAACTGCAGGACGACGGAGCCGGTCACCGCACCCGTGTACGCCATGAAGATCACGTTGCCGACCAGCACCACCCACCCGGTCAGGAATCCGGGCCACGGTCCGATGGACCGGCCCACCCAGGTGTAGCCGCTGCCGCAGTTCGGCTCGGTGCGGTTGAGGCGGGCGTACGACAGCGCGATCCCGAGGATGGGCAGGAACGCCAGCAGCAACAGGGCGGGCGTCTGCCGGCCGGTGTACGCGGCCAGGGTGCCCATACCGATGCCGATGCTGGTGGTCGCGGCGGTGCTCGACGCGGCGATCGCGACTCCGTCCTTCACGCCCAGTGAGCGGCGCATTCTCGCCGGGCCGGGGTCCTGCTGCACTGCGGAAGGCATGGCACTCACTCCTTGGGCTGCGGGCCGGACCGGTCTCGGGCGGGCCAGGGGGACGCGGAGGTGCGGGGTGGGGCGGCGGGGCAGGACGGCGCGGGCCGGGCCCGGGGTCGTGGGCCGGCTGCGTCGTACGGAAGGGGGGTGCGGGATACGGCACCGCGGTGATCCGTGTATGTCCGCCGATGAAACAGGCCGTTCATCCTTGTGTCAACGGTGTTGACGTAACCGGATTTGGTTAACTGGCCCGAGGCCCGGGGATCGGGGCGTGACGAAGCGGAGGGGTTCGGTGTGACGGAGAGCGAGCGCGTCCCGGTCGAGCGCAAGCGGCGCCGGCCGACCAGTTCCGGCGTGGTGCTGTCGGCCGATCTCATCGTCGACGCCGCCTGCGAACTGATCGACGCCCAGGGGGCGCAAGCGTTCACCGTGCGCAAACTCGGCGTGGCACTCGGCGCCGATCCGTCCGCCGTCTACCGCTACTTCCGCAACACCGAGGATCTGCTGCTGGCGCTGGCCGACCGCCTCATCGGGGAGTCCATGACGGGCTTCGCGCCCAGCGGCGACTGGGCCGCCGACCTGCGTGATCTGGGCCTGCGGGCCTACCGTTCCGCGTTGCGCCACCCGCAGATCGCCGTGTTCAGCACCGTCCGGGTCACGGGCCGGCCCCATGAACAGCACGCGGTCGACACGGGCATCGGACTGCTGCTCCAGGCCGGGTTCGACGAGGCCGCCGCAGTCCGCCACTACCACGCCCTGGTCGACACCGCCCTGGGCCACGCGGCCCTGGACGCCGGCGTACTGCGGCTGGCCCCCGCCCAGCGCGTGGCGGACGAGCAGGCCTGGCGGGACGAGTACGCCGGTCTGCCCGCGGAGGAGTTCCCCAGCCTGTACCGCGTGCGGGAGCACCTTCCGCTCATGGGGGGCTCGGCGGTCGAGCCCGCGCTCGATCTGCTCATTACAGCCCTGCGGGGAGTGGCGCCTCTGTAACGAGAGGTGGGGCAGCGGGAGGAGGGGCGACGGGGGAGATCCGGGCATTTCGCTCACCCGGGTGCAAACATGAAGCATGCCCCTTCCACGGCGGGTACCGCTGCATGGACGACGGGAACTGAGCCGCGTCCTGGTGCTGATCCCGATCGGGCTCATCGCGGCGGTCTGTGTGATCGACGTTCTCGCGCCGCCCGACATCCATCTGGGGCCGCTCCTCGTCGCGGCTCCCGCGATCACCGCGGCGTTCGCGCGGCCCCGCCTGACGGCCGCGATCGCTGCGCTGGCGGTAGCCGCCCAGGTGTTCATCGGGATCGCGCGCGGGGTGCTGTTCACCGCGAATCTGCAGGCCCAGATCGCCGCACTGGTGGTCGTCTCCGGCCTGGTCGTGCTCTTCACCGTCGTACGGGACCGCAATGAGCGCCGCCTCACCCAGAGCCGCTCGGTGGCCGCGGTCGCCCAGCAGGTACTGCTCCGGCCGCTGCCCGCGCGCAGCGGTGCCCTGGAGATCGCCTCCTTCTATCTGGCCGCCGAGGAGGAGGCGGAGATGGGCGGCGATCTGTTCGCGGCGGCGCGCACCACCAGCAGCACCCGGCTGATCATCGGCGACGTCCGGGGCAAGGGACTGCCCGCCTACGGTCACGCCGCCCTCCTCCTCGGCGCCTTCCGGGCGGCCGCCCACCGACAGGCCACCCTGCCCAGGCTGGCCGTCCACCTCGACGGCGCCGTCCGGTGGGACAGCAGCCAGTGGTACGAGGTGCCCGGAGCCGACACCGGGACGGAGCCGGCGGCCGCCCCGGACCCCGGCAAGAACGACGGCCTCCTTCCCGTCGCCCCGCCTCCCGGCCCGGACTCCGTCATCGACAGCGAGGAGGCCTTCGCGACCGCCGTGCTGCTGGACCTCCCCGACCGCTGGCCCGTGCTGCGCACCATCAACTGCGGTCACCCGCCCCCGCTGTTGCTGCGCGAGGGCCAGGCCCTCCCCTTGTGCGGCGAGCGGACCGCCTTGCCGATCGGTCTCGGTGGCCTGGCCGGCGCCCCGGACTACGAGGTCGAGACCTTTCCCTTCGCGCCAGGAGATCTCCTGCTCCTCTATACGGACGGGGTGACCGAGGCCCGCGACGACAAGGGAGCCTTCTACCCCCTGGGCGAGCGCGCCGGCTCCTGGGGCGGCGGCAGTCCACAGCAGGTTCTGCGCCGGCTGCGCGCGGACCTGCTGGCCCACACGAACGGCAGGCTCGGCGACGACGCCGCCGCGGTCGCGGTACGGCGCCTGCCCGGCCGGCCGCCGTCCACCGCCGGCGGCGCCGGCGCTCCCTGAGGCGTCCGCACTGGCCCCTCACGCGCCGGGAGGGTGCTCTCCGGTGACCGGCACACTTCCCCTCACCGGCACGCACTCCTGCAGCCCCCCGCGCACGCACTCCTGCCGCACAGGGGCCGGACCCGCTCCACTCCCACAGGGAGGATCCGGCATCGCAGGGATGAATTACGTCACACCGTGAATTCCCCTCGAAGCCCCAAGAAATCAGGCATAACGCGTGCAATGCCTTGCCGGGGGCTTTCGTTTTGCCCCGAAAAGCGCCATTAACTTCATTACGTTGAGCCACTGACCCCGCACTCCAGGCTTCCCCGGCCCGGTGCGCTCCGCCTGACGCTTCCTCAGTGCCGCCCGGCTTGATAGACACGTCCGCATCATCCGCAAGGGGTACAGGACGCGCACCATGAACGACCGCAACACCTCTGACCACCAGATATTCGAGCTCGACCTCGCCGCTCACGAAACCCGGCGGCGGACCGAAGTCCTCGCGGCGCTGGGTGACAGCTGGGACCCCATCGCGGTGGTGGAGGGCGAGGACGAGGCGTACCGGCTCCTCTACTCGGGCCTGGACGCGGAGCAGCAGGCCACCTACGACATGCTGGTCGCCGCCGAGGTGCTGCCGGGCCCCGGGCAGGCCTGAGCATGCTGCCGCTCGACCCGACCGCCGATATCGGCCGCCGCGCCTGGGTCCCGTGCCCCCGCTGCCAGGACCACCAAGGCTGCGGTACCTGCCTCGACGGCCGCACCTGCGATGACCACTGGCGCTACCTTCTGTCGAACAAGGGCAGCGTCCTGCACCTGCAATGCCCCAACTGCACCCACCTGTGGGCCTGGCAGTCGGGCTTCGGAGCGGGCGGCCGCACCGACGGCTGACCCCGGACCACCACCGGGCACCGCTATCCCAGCCGCTCCCTCGCCTCCCCGTGCGCCGTCTCCAGTGCCTTCTCGGCCGGCACGGCATGATCCGGCTGCACTCCGACGCCCTCCCAGTTGGTGCCCGTGACGGCATTGACGGTCCGGGCCGTCGGCACGGTGACCGTGATGTGCTCCGTCACCGGATGGCGGGCGGTGGGGTGCGCACCGCCTCTCGTCGTCTCGCCGACCACCTCGGCGCGCCCGTGCGCCTGCAGGGTGTACGCCAGGTCCTCGCCGCCCGAGAAGGTGGTCGCGCTGGTGAGCACGTACACCGGACGATCGAGATAGCGGGGCCCGGGCAGATACGGGAGCGTCCAGTACTGCCGGGTGGCGTCGGTGGAGCGCTCGTAGATGTCGTTGAGGTGTACCTCGTCGTCGGGGAAGAAGTAGCTGCACCACATCGCGGCGCCCGCGGGTGAGCCGCCCCGGCACTTCCGCAGATCGAGAAGGAGGGCACGGGTGCGCGCGACCAGTTCCATGGCTGCGCCGATCGCGGGGGCGCCCTCCCCGGCGTCGGCCATCCATCGCACGTCCAGATAGCCGATACTGCCGTCGAGCTGTTCAGTGCGATGGAGGCCGTGGTTCTCGGCCCGCATCAAGGCGAGGAACGCTTCCCGGCCTGCATCGTCGTCCGCGGGTGTGGTGAGCGGCCCGGGCTCGTCCTGCCACAGCAGCCTGAGATGCCTGTCCGGGCAGACCTCCTGCAGATATGCGGTGACCGCCTCGCAGAGCGCGGGACCGCTCAGTGCGTCGTACTCACCGGCTGCCAGCCGTGCGCGGAGGGCGCGGTCGACCTCCGCGGCGCGCAGGGGGAAGACATAGCCCGCCATGATGCGGTCGAGGGCGCCGGTACCGGCGGCCTTCGCACCGCGATGCGGTGCAGCGGACATCCGCCGGCGGTAGCGTGCGGGCATGGAGCTGCACGCGCGATCGCTTTGGCTGCTGTCCGAGCCGCTGCATGCGGTCTGCTACTTCGATGACGGGTGCCGCCGCCTGGGCAAGGACCTCGGCCTCAAGGGCTTCTGGATGGGCTATTTCGCCTCGCGTACGGCGCCCATGGGAGCTGTGGAACCCGCGGCGGCCACGGCCGCACTCGGGGTGTTCGCCCCGGGGATGGTGGCCCGGGCGCTGCCCGCGGCCTGGAGCGTCGTCAGCCCGGCACATGTCCTCGACGAGCGCGGCCGTCGCGCGGCCCGTGCGCTGCGCGCGATCGACCCCGGGCTGGAGCGCACGGCGGCCGCAGCACTGCCCCCGCTCCAGACGATCGTCGACGAGGCACCGGCGCTCGCCCGTCCGCTGTTCGCCGCCAACCGCGCGCTGTGCGACCAGGCCGACCCCGTCGAGCGCCTGTGGCAACTGGTCACCGCCGTAAGGGAGTTCAGGGGCGAGGCCCATCTCGCGGTGCTTGCCGACGAACGGCTCGACGGCTGCGAGGCACTGGTCCTGGCCGTCGCATCGGGTCGCGTCCCCAGGGACACCATGCGACAGGACCGCGGCTGGAGCGAGGAGGAGTGGGCGGACGCGACGGACCGGCTGCGGGCCCGTGGCCTCGTGGACGCACACGGCGACGCGACCGGACACGGCCGGCAGGAACGCGAGCGCATCGAGGCGGCGACCGACCGGCTGGCCGGACAGCTGCTGCATCCGTTGCCCGAGGCGGAGGCCAAGGGGCTGCTGCATACGCTCGAACCCCTGGTCCGGCGCCTCCTGGCAGCGGATGTCCTGCCTTTCCCCAACCCGATCGGTCTGCCGCACCTCGACGAGCCCGCGCCGCGCCCCGGCCCCCTGTCCGGACCACACGGCTGAGCCGCGTCGTCCCACCACCCGTAGGGCCTGTCGTGAAGGCCTTGCTAGCCCAGGCGCTTTCCGGCCTCCTTGAGCTTCTGCTCCAGATCCACCGTGTCGGCAGCGGGCGGCGCCTGGACCGAGACCGGCTTGTTGACGTCGAAGAACCGTATGCTCACGTCCAGCGGGCCCTGGGCCGTCTGTGCACGCTCACGGAATTTCACCGTGCGGTCACCGGGGCCGACCCACATGTCGAGGGTCAGCTTGCTCACCCCGAGCTGCTGATACTGCTCGATCACCTTCTTGCGGCGCTCGGCATCCATCGCGTTCTTGGTGCCCTGCTTGTTCAGCAGATCCGCCACCTCGACCACGCCGGCGTAGTGCGACGTCCGCACCCCGTCGACGGTCTCCTCGCCGACCTTCTTGACGTCGTCGGACTGGGGCAGCAAGGACGCCTGCGCCGCCGGGTCCTGGTCTGCCTGCTGCTCCATCCCCCCGAGCGCCCCGGCCCCCTTGTCCTTCATGGCGAACTTGATCCAGTGCTTGCCACCCAACGCAGCCGTCGCCTTCCCGCCCCCGCCGAGATACACCGCGTCCCCGACGAGCCGCACCGAGAACTCGCCCTCCTCCTTGCCCCCGGAGGCCTTCATCCGCATATCGATGGCGCGCGGGCGCATGCTGAACGACACCTTGCCGTCGACCGTCCCCTGGCCCGGAATCCTGCCGGAGAGGCGGTACGAGACGGAGTTGAGCCGGGCGCCCTTGTCGACGGCCTTTTGCACCGCGGCGACCGGAGCGGCGTTGATGCTTCCCGACGCCGCGGTGTGGTCGCCCGATGTCGTGCAGGCCGCCGTGCCGCACAGCACGGCTCCGGTGAGCAGCGCCCCCGCGGCGCGCGACGAGAAACGGGAAAAATGAGTCATGGCCCCCCATGAGCACATGGAACTATGAAAATGTCATCGATCATGACAGTAACCCATGGCACCGACAATCCGCGTCGAGTATGTACGCAAGCGTGTGACCAGGGAATATGACATCCCGACCGGACCGGGGGCGAGCGCGGGCCGCGCGCCGGGGTGATTGTCATCTGGTGGTTCGATGAGTGCTTTGGGGTGCTTTGCTGAGCCGGGTCGGGACACCTCTGACCAAGAGCCGTTGAATGGGTATGGATCCTAGAGAGCTGTGGGACCGCAACGCCGTGCTGGCAGAAGCGTTTTGTCTGGGCGATGAGCGGGTGCGCGAGGCGCAGGCCCGACTTGACGAGGCGCAGGCGGACCGGTCACGGGTTTTGGCGGCATTTGCGGTAACGGTGGGCAGCACCGGCGCGGTGGCCGGCCTGTTCGGTTTGAACGAGCGGGAAGTACGGATCGCCCGGCGCACGGTGGGCAAGGACGACGCCCGTGCCGTCGCCGAGGAACTGCTGGCGGCCGCCACTCCCGCCGCGCCGCCGCGGGAGCCGGAGGAGGCCGCGCCGGCGCCCGATCCCGTCGCCGAATATTCCCACCAGAACCCGATGACCGGAACGCGCTCCACCGGCCTGCCGCGCGAGGGGGCCGGCGGCACGGGGACGGCGGAACAGTCCTGGTCCCCGGCAATGGACGCGGTCCTCATCGGCAGTTGGCAGACCGGGGTGGACTTGCGCGAACTTGCCGCCGAATTCGGGATCGATCTCACCCGCCTGGTCACCCGGGCCCAGCAACTCTCCGCCCAGGGGCGGTTCTACCCCGGCCCCGCGGAGAGCCACGCGGGGCGCCACCGGCGCGGCCCCGGCGATATGCACGAGTCCGAATACACCATCCCCGCGCAGCAGACGAACACCTGGAACGCCGCGCCCTCGGGGCACCCGATGGCGTCCGCCTGGCACACCGGCACGATGCCGTCCGCGGAATCCGTTCCGGACATGGCCGCCCTGGCCTCGGAGTGGGACAACGCTCTCGCCCCGTGGGGGACCCTCGCGCCCTCCCACGAGGAGGCCGCACCGGCCCATCAGCCCTGGGCTCAATACCACCTCAGTTCCTGACACCGCACCCCGCACTTGCGATACGTACCCACCCTGCCTCGCAGGCCGGCACCGGCCGCGCCGAGGGCGACCCGTCCCCGCCGGGATTCCTGAGCGGGGACGAAGAGAAGGGAGCAGACTGCAGACATGGCAACGGAGGGCGCGCGGGCCGGTGCGCTGGACGGGAAGGTCGTGCTGGTGGCCGGTGCCACGCGAGGCGCCGGACGCGCGATCGCGGTGGAGCTCGCCCGCGCCGGTGCCTTCGTGTACGCCACCGGACGCAGCAGCCGTACCGCGGGCCGCTCGGAGATCAACCGGCCGGAGACGATCGAGAAGACCGGCGAACTGATCACCGCGGCCGGGGGCACCGGCACGGCCCTGCGGGTCGACCACCTCGACAGCGATCAGGTCCATGGCCTCGTCCGGCGCATCGACCGCGACCACGGCCGCCTCGACATCCTCGTCAACGACATCTTCGGCGGCGATGCCTACGCCCGGTTCGGCACCACCCTCTGAGAGCACGATCTCGCCGGCGGCCTGCGGATGCTGCGGATGGGCATCGACACCCATGCCATTACCAGCCACCACGCGCTGCCGCTGCTCATCCGCCACCCGGGCGGGCTGGTGATCGAGATGACCGACGGCACCGCGGAGTACAACGCCGCCTACCGCCACCACGAGGGCTTCTACTACGACCTGGTCAAGGCCGCCGTGCAGCGGATGACCCTGGCCCAGAGCCATGAACTCGCCCCGTACCAGGGCGCCGCCGTCGCCGTGACGCCTGGCTGGCTGCGTTCGGAGAAGATGCTCGAGGCGTTCGGCGTGACCGAGGACAACTGGCGGGAGGCGACCGCCCGCGTGCCGCATTTCTGCATCGCCGAGTCCCCGGCCTATGTCGCGCGTGCGGTGACCGCCCTCGCCGCCGACCCGGATGTCGCGCGCTGGACGGGCACGGTCGTCTCCAGCGGCCAACTCGCCCCGCTGTACGGGTTCACCGACACCGACGGCACCCGGCCGGACTGCTGGCGCTACGTCGTGGAGGTCCAGGACCGGGGCCTCGCCGCCGACGACACGGGCTATCGCTGACGGCCGATGCCCCGTGAGGCATCGCCGGGCGGCGCGGAATGTAACCCCCCGTGATTCCATGGCTACTTGCCGAATCCGGGCGGGCCCGCGACAGTGTGGAGAGCGATGCGGTCAGCCGACTGCAGGCAGCCAAGGGGGTCTTGTGATGCACACGCACCAAGAGAGCGTCCGGCCGGTGACCACTGCACGGCGACGATCGGCGACGGTCGGGGCGGTCCTGGCCGCGGTCAGCGCGGTGGGGCTGGTGACCGCGGCACCGGCGAACGCCGAGGTCAAGTCCACCTGCGGCACCTACATCTGCGTGGCCACTGCCTACCAGGGGCGCGACTACGTCCAGGACATCACCGTGACGACACGGGACGGACTGCCGGGGACCGTGCGCGCCTTCGTGGGCGATTACGGGAACCGCAAGGCCAACGTGTCCCGGTGGCGGTTCGTCGTCAACCGCGAGTTCAGGGCGTATCCGCGACTGGCCGTCTGCGGCGGCCTGGATCGCAGTGGCAGGGTCATCGAGAACCACTGTGTGCTGATCCCCTGATCCCCTGATCCCCTGATCCTCCGCTCTTCCCAAGGGCGTGACCGTGCCCTGTCAGCCTGTCGTCTCGCCCGCATGCGGCGTCAGCGTTCCCGCCGCGACCAGGGCGAACAGGGTTATGCCCAGGAGGATGCGGTAGATGACGAACGGCATGAAGGACTTGTGGGAGATGAACTTCATGAACCACGCGATGACGGCGTAGCCGACGACGAAGGCGATGAGCGTGGCGAAGAGGGTGGGGCCCCAGGAGACGTGGCCCTCGCCCGCGTCCTTGAGTTCGAAGACGCCGGAGGCCAGCACCGCCGGGATGGCGAGCAGGAAGGAGTAGCGGGCCGCGGATTCGCGGGTGTAGCCCATCAGGAGGCCGCCGCTGATCGTGGCGCCGGAGCGGGAGACGCCGGGGATGAGTGCCATGGCCTGGCAGATGCCGTACAGCAGACCGTCCTTGACGCTGAGATCCGTGAGGGACTTGCGCTGCTTGGCGGCACGGTGCCGGCCGCCGGTCTCGTCGCGGGCGGCCAGTCGGTCGGCGATGCCGAGCACCACGCCCATCACGATGAGGGTGGTGGCGATCAGCCGCAGATCGCGGAACGGGCCCTCGATGGCGTCCTTGAGCGTGATGCCCAGGACGCCGATCGGGATCGAGCCCACGATCACCAGCCAGCCCATCTGGGCGTCGTGATCGTGCCGCAGTTCCCGGTTGAAGAGGGAGCGCGCCCAGGCCGAGATGATCCGCCCGATGTCCTTGCGGAAGTAGATGATGACGGCCGCTTCGGTGCCGATCTGGGTGATGGCGGTGAACGCCGCACCGGGGTCCTGCCAGCCCGCGAACGCCGCGGTCAGACGGAGGTGCGCACTGGAGGAGATCGGCAGGAACTCGGTCAGCCCTTGGACGAGTCCGAGGACGAATGATTCAAACCAAGACATGGAAAATACGCTATCCAAGGGTGGTCAAGCGCTGACCTGCGCAAGAGGGGAGAAAGCGGACGGTGGCGGCGGATGCGGATGATCGCCGACAGGGGGCAGCGTAACGTCCGAAGATGTCCGGGTGGCCAAAGGGTTCTGGACGTACGGTGGCCGCTCGCCTCGACGCACCTGCCGCCCCGCACCTGCCCGCCTCGTGGCCGCGCGACCCCGGCCTGTCCGCTTCCCGGCCGCCCGCTCCGTGGCCGTCGCGGGGGACACCGCGCCCGCCCGTACTGCCGTCAGTCCTCGTGCAGCGCCTTGCGTTTGCACCACGCCACCACCAGCGCGCCCAGAGCGCTGACCGCGATGAAGCCCATGGCTGCGAGGAACACCGGCGAGGTGGGCGTCGAAGCCCGCGCGCCGGCCACGGCGTAGGCCGCGGTGTTCGGGATGCTGCCGAGTGCCGTCGCGGCCAGGTAGGCACCCCAGCCCATACGGGAGATGGCGGCGCAGTAGTTCATGGCGCAGAACGGCAGACCGGGGAGGAGCCGGATCACCAGCATCGAGCGGAAGCCGTGCTCGCTCAACTGCCGGTCGACGGCCGTCAGCCAGCGGGCGCGGAGCCACGGGCGCAGGGCGTCCTGTCCGAGCAGCCGGCCGAGCCCGAATGTCAGCGCGGCGCCCAGCACCGTACCGGCGAGTGCCGCGGCCAGCCCGGCCTGGCTGCCGAAGAGGGCCCCCGCCGCGAGATTGAGGACCGGGCGCGGGACGAAGGCGCTGGTGCACGCGCCGTATGCCAGCGCGAAGAGCGCCAGGGCGGCAGGCCCGGACGACTGGGCGGGCCGGGCGCCGGTCAGCAGATGCTGCGGCTGCCACCACAGCGCCATGACCGCGCCGCAGGCCAGCAGGATCAGCAGCAGGCCCAGCCGGGACCAGGGGGAGAACAGCAGACGCGTACAGCGGGCGGCGAGGCCGGCGGGCCCCGCGGCGGGCGGGAACATCCCGGGAGCGTAACCGACCGGGACGCCGGGGAGCTGCAACGCTCCCTGGGCGGCGCCGGATAAATCAGTCGACGCCGCAGCGGGCACCCGGCACCATAGGGCGCATGTTCCGGTACGCCTTCCTCCCGCTCCCGTCCGCAGTCGCGGACGAGCCGAAGGCTGCCGTCGATCTCCTCGCGGCCATCGCCGCCTGCGTTCCCGCAGTCACTGCCGCCGCAGCGGTCGCCGTCCCGGCCGCCGCAGCGGCCGACGGCGCACGAAGCTGACCCTCTCCGGATCGTCCGGCGGACCCTGCAGGGGGAGGGTCGGCCGGGTTCAGGGGTCCCCACGGCGCCAAGTCGCCGTCCTCACCGCATTGTTGCGAGGAAGAACACCATGCCCAAGACGGCATATGTGCGCACCAAGCCGCACGTGAACATCGGCACCATGGGTCACGTCGACCACGGCAAGACGACGCTGACCGCGGCCATCACCAAGGTCCTCAGCGAGCGGGGCAGTGGCACGTTCATGCCCTTCGACCGGATCGACCGGGCCCCGGAGGAGGCCGCCCGCGGCATCACCATCAACATCTCGCACGTCGAGTACGAGACCGGCACCCGCCACTACGCCCATGTCGACATGCCCGGTCACGCCGACTTCATCAAAAACATGGTGACCGGCGCGGCGCAGCTCGACGGCGCGATCCTCGTGGTCTCGGCGCTCGACGGGATCATGCCGCAGACCGCCGAGCATGTGCTGCTCGCCAAGCAGGTGGGCGTCCGGCACATCGTCGTCGCCCTCAACAAGGCCGACGCCGGCGACCCGGAGCTCACCGACCTGGTGGAGCTGGAGGTGCGCGAACTGCTGAGTACGCACGGCTACGACGGGGAGCATGTACCCGTCGTACGCGTCTCGGGACTGCGTGCCCTGGAGGGCGACCCGCGCTGGACGGCGGCGATCGACGCGCTGCTGGACGCCGTCGACACCTATGTGCCGATGCCCGAGCGGTATGTGGACGCGCCCTTTCTGCTGCCGGTGGAGAACGTGCTGACCATCACCGGCCGCGGCACGGTCGTCACCGGAGCCGTCGAGCGCGGCACCGTACGGGTCGGCGACCGGGTCGCGGTGCTCGGCGCGGAGACCGAGACGACGGTCACCGGGCTGGAGACGTTCGGCAAGCCCATGGAGTCCGCCGAGGCCGGGGACAATGTCGCGCTGCTGCTGCGCGGTCTGCACCGCGACCAGGTGCGCCGCGGGCACGTGGTCGCCGCGCCGGGCAGCGTCACACCGCGGCGCCGTTTCACCGCCGAGGTGTATGTGCTCTCCACCGAGGAGGCCGGCCGCCGTACGCCGCTGTCCACCGGCTACCGGCCGCAGTTCTACATCCGTACCGCGGATGTGGTCGGCGACCTCGACCTCGGCGAGCGGGGCATCGCCCGGCCCGGAGAGACGGTGACGGTGTCGGTCGAACTGGGCCGGGACGTGCCGCTGGAGCGGGGCCTGGGCTTCGCCATTCGCGAGGGCGGGCGCACCGTCGGCGCGGGCACGGTGCGTACCGTCGAGGAGTAGACACCGCAGGGCAGCAGGCTGCGCCCGGCACCTCTCCGGAGGCCGGGCGCAGCCGCCTCCTGTCGCAGGGGAGGCGTGGGTGCGAGACTGCTCGCCCGGACGAACGGGTACGAGGGCTCACCGCTGCGCCACCCTGCGCGGGCGGCCGGCCGGACAGGGAGGGAGACCCGATGGCGGGCACGGCACTGGTCCTGGGCGGCGGAGGGCTCACCGGCATCGGCTGGGAGATCGGAGTGCTCGCGGGTCTCGCCGAGGAGGGCCTCGACCTCGTCGGCGCCGACGTGGTCGTCGGCACTTCCGCCGGTTCGATCGTCGGCGCCCACCTCACCTCGGGGCACCTCCCCCTGGAGGAGATGTACGAGCACCAGCTCGCCCCGCCCGATACGGCCCGCCCGTCCGCCCGGATGGGCCCGGCCGCGCTGGCCCGCTTCGCGGCCATCGCGCTGCGCTCCCGGGACGTGGTGTCCTTCGGCGTACGGATGGGGAAGCTGGCCGTTGCGGCGCGTACCGTCACCGAGGCGGAACAGCGCACGGTGATCGCCCGGACCCTGAGCCTGACCGACTGGCCGACCCGCCGGCTGGTGATCACGGCGGTGGACGCCGCGACGGGGGAGCGGACCGCCTTCGACGACACCAGCGGGGTGCGGCTGCTGGACGCGGTGGGCGCGAGCTGCGCGGTCCCCGGTGTCTATCCGCCGGTCACCATCGACGGCACCCGGTGGATCGATGGCGGGGTGCACTCCAGCGCCAATGCCGATCTGGCCGCCGGATACGAACGGGTGGTGATCGTCGCGCCGATGGCGGCCAGTGGCGGGCCGATCGCCGGACCGCGGTCGCAGGGGGAGCAACTGGCCCGCCGTGGTGCGCGGGTGTGCGTGCTGACCCCCGACCGCGCGGCCCGGGCGGCGTTCGGCCGCAATGTCCTGGACCCCGCCAAGCGCGCGGACGCGGCCCGTGCGGGGCGCCGGCAGGCCGCAGCCCAGGTGGCGCGGATCCGGCAGGTCTGGTCGGACTGACCCGGGGCCCGGCAGGTCTGGTCGCAGTGACCGGGCGGGGCAGAGCAGGGCAGCGCGGGACAGGGCGGGGCAGCTTCGTCGGCCGGTTCCCCGCCGCGACCGCGGGGCCGGGGCACCGTGGCCGTACCGGCACAATGGGACGGTGGACGAAGCACCCGAGCCGATACCCGTCACCCGGACCGTGGACTGCGGCACGGCCAAGCTGCTGCCGGACGTCGACCGCCCGCGTGCCTGGCTGCTCACGGTGGATGGTGCACCCCAGTCGTACGTGGACCTCGACGCGCCGGCCCATCTGGAATTCGAGTACGTACGCCGCCTGGCATACGTCCTGGACGAGGTGGCCGCCCCGGGCCGGCCGCTCGACGCGCTGCACCTGGGCGGCGGGGCGCTGACCCTGCCGCGCTATCTCGCCGCCACCCGTCCGCACTCCCGGCAGGACGTCATCGAGGCCGACCGCGGGCTGCTCGCCCTGGTGACGGAACACCTGCCGCTGCCCGGCGACTGCGGGATCACGGTGCACGCCGAGGACGCCAGGACGGCTCTGGAGGCGGCGCCGGAGGGCAGCGCCGATGTCATCGTGGCGGATGTCTTCGGCGGCTCGCGGGTGCCGGCCCATCTCACCTCGGTCGAGTACGCGCGGGCCGCCGCCAGGGTGCTGCGACCGGACGGCTGTTACGCCGCGAACCTCGCGGACGGCGCGCCGTTCGGCTTTCTGCGCGGCCAACTCGCCAATTTCGCCGCGGTCTTCGCACACCTCGCACTGATCGCCGAGCCCTCGGTGCTGCGCGGCCGCCGGTTCGGCAACGCCGTGCTGCTCGCCTCGCGCGCACCGCTTCCGCTCGCCGCGCTGGCCCGGCGGACGGCCGGTGACGCCTTCCCGGCCCGGGTCGAGCACGGCGGGGCCCTGCGGCGGCTGATCGCGGAGGCGGTCCCCGTACGCGATGCCGACGCGGTGGCGTCCCCGATGCCACCGGACGGCGCGTTCAGCGTCGGCTGAGCGCGGGCCGCCGCGGCTTCGGAGCAGGACCGCGGCGCGTGCTCACTCCGCCTGCGCGGCCTGCGCCGGCGTCGCCCCGGCGCCAGGGGAGAGTGCTGGGCCCGCCGCGGGCTCCGGCGGTGTCCGCCGGGTGAGCCGCCGCACCCCGGGGACGCACAGCACCGCCGCCGTCAGCAGCGCGATCATGGCGGAGCAGCCCCACAGCGCGGCTTGCCGGCCGATGAGGTCCTGTACCGGGCCGGCCAGCGCGGTGGCGAGCGGAACCATGGCCAGGGACCCGAGCCAGTCGTAGGACGAGACCCGGGAGAACTTCTCCTCGGGGATCTCCTGGTGCAGCGCCGTCATCCAGGTCACCGCGAAGACCTCGACCGCGATCCCGGTGCCGAACATGACCGCGGCGAGCCCGCCCGCCGGGAGGGGGACGGCGAGCGCGGCGGACGGCAGGGCGAGCGGGAACACGCACAGCGTCCCGGTGAGCAGGAGGCGGTGCGGCTTGACCCGGGTCATCACGAGGGCGCCGCCCACGGTGCCCGCCCCGAAGGCGGCCAGCGCCAGCCCCCAAGGTTCCGGGCCGCCCAGATGCTGTTCCGCGACCAGGGGCCCGTAGACCGCCTCGGCGGCCGATACCACCGCGTTGACGAGGGAGAACTGCACCACCACCGCCCACAGCCAGGACCGGGAGGCGACCTCGCGCCAGCCGTCCCGCAGATCGTGCAGCACCCCACCGCCGGGCGCCCGCGCGGCGACGCCGCCGACGTCGAGGAAGGCGCGCAGCAGGGCCGCGAGGGCGAAGGAGGCGGAGTCGACGGCTAGCACCCAGCCGGGACCGACCGCGGCGACCAGCGCGCCGCCGAGTGCCGTGCCGCCGATGTTCGCGCCGTTCATGCCCATCCGGAAAACGGCGAAGGCACGCCCCGCCTGCTCGCCGGAGACACTGGCGAGCACCATGCCCTCGGAGGCCGGCGCGAAGAAGGCCTGTCCGGTGCCGCCGAGTGCCGCCAGCACGGCCATCTGCCACAACCGTGGTTCGCCGGTCAGGACGAGTAGCGCGAACAGGCCCTGTGACACGCAGCTGAGGACGTTCGCGGCGACCATCACCCGATGCCGGGGGAGCCGGTCGGCGACCGCACCGCCGACCAGCAGGAAGAGGACCAGCGCGATCGTCCGCGCGGCGGCCACCAGGCCGACATCGGTGGCGGAGCCACCGGCGGCGAGCACCGCGAAGGCGGCGGCGATCAGCGCGCCGGAACTGCCGAGGTTCGCGATCACCGTGGCACCGGTGAGCAGCACAAAGTTGCGCCCCGCCCATGCGGGGCGGGCCCTCACCACGAGGGCATCCGCGCGGCGGGATCCGCGGGGAGCCGCTGCCGGTCCGGGGTGCCCGCCGCACGGCTCACGAGGTGTGCCGGGGGCCGCCCCCCTCCGTCGTCGCTGTGCTGTTGTCCTCGCCGCATGAGCGTCAACGATAAACAAGGTGAGAGGTGGGCCACACAGGGATATCCCCCGGGTAACCACTACGGGCATCCGCGGGCAACCGCCCGGCTCCGGCGCCGTGGAGGTCGTGGTGCACCGCCCGGCCCCGGCGCCGGAGAGGCCGTGGCGCACCCCCCGGTCGCGGCGGCCGGACGCCGCCCGCCCCTTCACACCTAAGCTACCGCTAGGTAACATGATCCCCATGTCCTCCGAGACCCTGCCGTCGATCGGCGAAATGATGGCGGCATCCGTGCCGATGGTCCGCACCCTGAACCTCGAGTTCACCGAGACCACCGCCGAGCGCGCCGTGGTCCGCATGCCCGACCAGTCCGACTTCCACAACCACGTCGGCGGACCGCACGCCGGCGCGATGTTCACCCTCGCCGAGTCCGCGAGCGGTGCCATCGTGATGACGGCCTTCGGCGATCAGCTCGGCCGTGCGGTGCCGCTGGCCGTGCGCGCCGAGATCGGCTACAAGAAGCTCGCCATGGGGCCGGTCACCGCCACCGCGGAGCTGGGCCGCCCGGTGGCCGAGGTGGTCGCCGAGCTCGACGCCGGCGGGCGTCCGGAGTTCCCCGTGAACATCGCCCTCACCCGCGAGGACGGCGCGGTCACCGGCGAGATGAGCATTGTGTGGACCCTGCGCCCCAACAAGTGAGCTGCTTCACAGCGGGGTTCCCCGGCCCGTCGTGCCTCGCACGGCGGGCCGTCGTCATGCCGTAGGGGCCGCTGGGCTCCGGATCGGGCCGCGGAGAGCGGGTGTTGTGCAGCGCACCTGGATTCGGCCCTCCGACGGTGCCATCGAGTACGCTTCCCGGGCGTGCTGTGGCGCGCCAGGGGGATCGACCGGCACCGCCGAGACGGCTGCCGGGTCACGGCCCACGGGGGCCCTACATCAGCGGAGGAAGCGGCGTTGCACATCCAGGAGTGGCTCGAGACCGTACCGGCCGTGAGCGTCTACCTCCTGGTGGGGGTGGTGATCGGACTGGAGAGCGTGGGTATTCCGCTGCCCGGCGAGATCGTCCTCGTCAGTGCGGCGATCCTGGCGGCGACCCAGGACCACATCAATCCGGTCGTGCTGGGTGCCTGTGCCTCCGCCGGGGCGATCGTCGGTGACTCCATCGGTTATCTGATCGGCCGCAAGGGAGGCCAGCCCCTGTTGCAGTGGGCGGGCCGGAAATTCCCCAAGCACTTCGGCCCCGACCATGTCGCCATGGCCGAGGCGAAGTTCGACAAGTGGGGCATGTGGGCGGTCTTCTTCGGCCGTTTCATCGCCCTGCTGCGCATCTTCGCCGGCCCGCTCGCCGGCGTACTGAAGATGCCGTACTGGAAGTTCCTGATCGCCAACGTCCTCGGCGGCATCATCTGGGCCGGGGGGACGACCGCGCTGATCTACAGCGTCGGCATGGTCGCCGAGTCGTGGCTCAAGCGCTTCTCCTGGCTCGGGCTGGTCGCCGCCGCGGTGTTCGGCGTCGGCTCCTTCTTCCTCATGAAGTACCGCGCGAAGAAGGCGGCCGCCGCGCGCGAGGAGGCCGAGGCCCCGGTCACCGCGACGGTCGACTGACCGGTCCCGTCCACCGCGGCGCCTCCGCACGGCTCGTACGGCTCGTACGGCGTCACGGCATCGAGCGCAGTCCGCAGTCCCCAGTCCGACGTTGGCCTCGGCGCAACTCGCCTGTTGTAGTTGTGGACCGGTTGACGAGCGCGTGACGTCAGGGCATCAACCAGACGTCGGGTCCGCCGTCGCGCCATTCGAAGACACCGGTGTCGTCCCAGACGAACTTCGTGGTGCAGAAACCGGCCCGGCGCAGTATCGCGGCCACATCACCAGGGCGCAGCGCCCGTCCCAGATCCTGTCCGTTGAGGGTCACACGGCGGCCGCCCGTGGAGGGCGGGTGCACGATCACGGGGGCACGCTTCATGCCTCCCAGCATGCGACCGGCCCGCACCTCCCGCATCCCGAACGCGGTCGGCGCGTCACACAGCGTGTCCCTTTCGCGTCCCGCGGAGCGTGGCACGGCTCTCAGGACCCCGCCCGCAGCCGCGAGAAGAACGGCCGGGCCCGTACACCGGGCCCGCCGCGCTGCCACCACGGTGTCTCCTCGTCGGCGTCCGGCCGTGCCGCCCCGTTGCGCACCGCCCGGCGCAGGCCCGCCAGCATGTTGCGGACGCCCGCGATGAACAGAGGGTCACCGATGAGTTTCTTGGCCACCAGCGCCTTGTGGCAGGCGCGCAGCGCCGCCGCCGGTTTCCCATGGACGCTCTCGGTCATGGCACGGGCGTAGAGGACCGTCGAGTACAGCCAGAAATCACCGTCGCAGTGCCGGACCTCCCAGGCGCGGTGGGCGGCCGTCCTCGCCCGTTCCGCGTCGAGCGGCGCCAGGGCGATGGCGAGCAGCGCCCAGCTGTGGGCGGGCCCCGGACCGAACCATGGATCCCTGGAGTGGTGCCGGGTCGCCTCCTCCAGACACGCCACGGCCGCCGCGGTGTTCCCGCGGTACAGCTCCAGTACGGCGTGCGCATGCGCGATACGGGCCAGTCCGTCGGAGTCCGCATGCATCACGGCGGCCGTCCAGGCCTCGTCGAGCAGGGCCTCCGCGGCGGCAAGCGAATGTTCCTGTGCGGCGAGGTAGCCGGCCAGCCACAGTGCCCGGGCCCGCAGCGCGGTGTCGTCCCGGGAGAGCAGCAGCAGGCGGTCCAGATGGGCCCGCCCCTCACGGCGGAAGCCGCAGGCGGCCCAGTGGAACCACAGGGACACCGCGATCTCCAGCGCCCCGAGCGCATCCTCCGCGTCCTGCGGCGGCCGGGTCAGCGCCGCGTCGAGATTGGCCTGTTCGTCCTCCACCAGCCGCACGGCGACCTGCTGGTTCGGTCCCTGCCAGGCGATCTGGGCCTCGGCCGCGAGCGCCGCACACGCCTGCCGGAAGCGTCGCAGCGCCGCGGACTCCTCGCCCGCCTCCCGCAGCTGCGTCCGGCCGAAGTCCCGGGCGGCGCGCGGCAGTCGGTAGCGCGGTGGCAGCGCGGCCCCGGTGTCCTCGTGCGCGCCGCCCGCGTCCCGTACACGTTCGACGACCGAGGCCGTACGGAGCCGTTCCAGCGCGCTGTCGACCGCCGCTGCGGGCACGTCACTGCTGGTGCAGACGCATCCGGCGAGCCAGGGGTCGAAGTCGCCGGGAAGCACCGAGAGCCTGGCCCACACCCGGCGGTCGGTGGGCGAGCAGAGGGCGTACCCCGCGGCCTGCGCGGCGTGCAGGGAGGTGTGCCGCACGGTTGCCGCCGGCCCGGAGTAGAACAGCGGACCGTCCGTGCCCACCTGCGCCGCGAGCTGCGGCAGGGACATCCGGTCCAGCTGGTGCGCGGCCAGGGCGATTGCCAGCGGTGAGCCCTCCAGCGCCTGGCACACCGTGACCAGGAGCTCGGGCGCCGCGGCCCCGGCCCGCGTGGCCAGCAGTTCGACCGCCGGTCCGGCGATCCCCTCGCCCAGCGTCACCGGCAGCGGCGCGAGGTCGACGACCCGCTCCTCGGCCAGCCCCAGCGGGCCCCGTGCGGTCACCACGATACGCAGCGACGGATCGGCCCTCAGCAGCCGCCGCACGAGCTGTGCGCACTCGGCGAGCACCGGGTCGCAGTCGTCCAGCAGTACGGTCGCGCGCTGCCGCCGGCAGTATGCGGCCAGCGCCGCGAGGGCGGTGGCGCCCGCGGGAGGGCATGCCGCGGTGGCATCCGTCCGGCCCGTCCCGCCGGGAAGTGGTGCGCCGGCACCGGGGTCGGCCGCCTGCCGGGCGAGGGGGCGGGCGGTGTCCCGGCAGGCGGTGTCCGACTGCCCCGCGGCCCGGAGCAGCGCCTCGGCAGGACCGCCCTCGGTCAGTCCGTCCCAGCAGCCGACCCGGATGACCGTGCCGCCGTGCCGAGCGGTGTGCTCCTCCAGGACGGCGCGGGCCAGCACGCTCTTGCCCACCCCGGCGGCCCCGGTGAGCGTCACCAGCGGAGCACCGCTCAACAGCCCGGACACCTGCTCATGCTCAACTGCCCGCCCCACTACGGCGGGCGGTGGCCGGCGATCGGCCCACGCGGTCATCGGTCATCCCCAACCACGGCACAGTGCCGCGCCCTTCCGAACTGGGAACCCACGATGCCAGAACCGACCGTCCGGTAAGGAACGAGTGGGCGCATCGAACGAGGGAATCCCCGGCGCCGTATTTGACGTGACGCGAGGTCGCCGCGGGCCCCGGGGAGGGCGGAACGCCAGGTCACGGCGGTCGGGGTCGGCGTCGAGGACCCGTCGGGCGATCTTAAAGTGGTGTCTTTCGACCGGCGGGGCAGTGGCAGCGTGGCGGTCCGCGGCCGGCCCGAGTATCCAAGGAGTACGTCCCGATGAAGCGCCTGCGTGTCCGTGCTGCGGTGAGTGTGGTGGCCCTGGGGCTGCTGGCCGGCTGCGGAGACGGCCGGGACTTCGTCGACGCCTCGGGCGTGCCGCCGCTGCCGGCCCGTGCCGCGGACGCCCGCAACGGCAAGCCCCGGGTGGCCGAGCCGCGGGGCCCGCGCTCCTCCTTCACCCCGTTCCGTACGGCCGGGGACGGCACCGAGGTCGTGACGACGAAGTGGCACGGGCGCAAGTCCGGTTTCACCGGGGACATCTGGGCCTGGGTGCCGCCGGAGTACCACCAGCGGCAGTACGGCACGAGCGGCTTCCCGGTTCTGATCGCGCTGCCCGGCGCCTACGGCTATCCGTTCAACTACTGGGCCGGGGACGCCTTCGCGCTGGAGGAGCGGATCGCCCAGTGGTCGCGGCAGGGCAAGACGCTGCCGTTCATCGTCGTGATGCCGGTGCTCAATCCCGGCAGGAAGTACTACGACGGCAGCGACATACCGGGGCAGCCGAAGATGGGCACCTGGCTGACCGAGGACGTGCCGGACTTCGCGCGAGCCAACTTCCGCACGTACAACAGCCGTGACGGCTGGGCCTTCATGGGGTCCTCGTCGGGCGGGTTCGCCGCGCTGAAGACCGTGCTCAAGGAGCCGCGGAAGTTCAAGGCGGCCATCGTCAACGGCCCGGACACGGCGCCGGATTCGCCGATGTGGCAGGGGCACCCCGAGGCGATGCGCGCCAACGACCCACGCCACCTGGCGCGGCAGCTGGCCGCGCGGAAGAGCCCGCCGGTCTATCTGGCCTTCGAGCTCGGCAGCAAGGAGGCGGCGGTGCCCGATGTGAAGCGGTTCATCAAGGACTACACGGGCGGCCCGGTGCACTCCACGCTCTTCGAAATACCGGGTGGTGTGCACAGCGGTCACACCTACATCCAGCGGATGGCCGACTCGCTGCACTGGATCAGCGAGCAGATGCAGGGCCCCGTGCCGTCCGTTTGACGCACCGTCGCCCGGGTGGTCGCACGGGAGGGGTCCTCCTGTTGCCGGCGCCCGGTCGGCCGCAAGAATTGTCCGTGACCGGCCGGTGGGCGTGGCCGACGTAGGACGGGTGTGCCCGTTGGAAGGAGAGCCGTGCGGAATCTGCGAGTCGTCGGTCTGACGCTGGCCGGCACGGCTCTGCTGGCGGGCAGCCTCACGGCGGGGACCCAGTGGCTGGGGGAGCGGGGCGCGACCAGTGAGGTGACCGGGACGACCGATGCCGTCCCGCGCGACGAGGTCGCCCGCTCCATCTCGGGTCATCTGACGCTGCCGGTGATCCCCCGGGGGCCGCGCTCGGTCGACTGCGCCAGGGACCTGCGTGCGGTCAAAGGCGCACGGACCCATTGCACGGCGCACTACCTGCAAGGGACGGACCGCGGCATGACGGTACGCGTCGTCCGGGTCCGCGGGGGCGAGATCACTTATGTCCACGACGCCCCGCATCGCTGACCCCGGCTGACAATTGCCGTGCACGACGTGGTCCACGTCACGTGAACACGTGTTAACGAGCCGTCAGGAATGGGCTGATCCGTGGCCCCCGGGGGCCGACAACGCCCCCAAAGTCCTCTGCACAGGCCTTTGTTGAATCCCCATCGGATCTGTCTCGTGATCAGATCGCCGTTGGACGAGGGGTGTTGCTGTGATGCTAAGATCATCGCACTTGCCAACGGGGTAGTCACCTGATATGGCATGAAAGAAATTCCGCGCATTGGCCTAAGAAAACCGCCACCCCGGGGAGAACTATGCCATTAGCCGGCCCTTTGATGGCTTTCTGGCAGGCGACTGTGCGTGGCCGTTCACGTATGTCTGGGAGCGCGATTGATTCGCCACGTCATGGCCAGACATACAACACCTGGTGGCTCCGTCGTCCGAAGAGAGTCCTATGACGCAATACTTCCAGGATCCAGCGTTCTGGGGTTTGATCGCTGGCACCCCTGTCGCCGCCACCGCGATTGTTCGCGGCAGAAAAAAGATCACGGAACTCCGACAAGAAAAGGCTGAGCTCAAGCAGCACTACGCCAATCTTGAAAACCACTACGCGGAAGCCGTGGAAGAGGCCAAGGACCGGGCGGAGGAGGCCACCAAGACCACGCTGAAGGCCGCCATGCGGACGCTCCAGGGTCTTGCGGGCGAGCAGCAGCTGGCGATTTCCAAGCTGCAGGAGGCCTATGGCGAGCACAAGATCCTTCAGGATCTGCTCGACATCGACCACATGAACTCGCAGTTTGCGCGGCGCGCGCAGTCCATCGCCGTGCTCTGCGACGGCTGGCTCGGCCGCCGGCGCCACAATGCCTCGCTCTACGACGTGGTGCGCAGCGCGAAGGGCCGTATCCGGCATTTCACGCGTGTCGAGATCCGGTCGCAGAGCAATTTCGCGATCGTGAGCCGCGCCGTGGAGCCGGTGGCTCTCGTGCTCGCCGAGCTGCTGGACAACGCCACCAGCTATTCGGCGCCGGAAACGATGATCGAGATCAATATCCGCCCGGTGCCCAAGGGCGTGTGCATCGTCGTCGACGACGCCGGTGTCGGGATGAACGAGGAGGAGAAGGCGCGGGCTGCCCGGCTGTTGTCGAGCGACCATGCGGCCAGTGTCTCCAGCCTCGGCAACCCGCCGCAGTTCGGATTCACCGTCATCGGCGTGCTGGCCGCCCGCTACGGCTTCAGTGTGTCGGTGGATTCCACCTCTCCCTATGGCGGCGTGCGCGCGGTCGTCCTGCTCCCCGACGATCTACTGGCGTCCCTGCACGAGCCCGAGGAGAGTCCTGCCGTGGCCGCATCCGCCCCGTTGCCGCCCGAGAACCTTCCTGGTCAGCCGGCCCCTGGCGGCCCGGCTCCGGTCCCTGCGGCCGCCGGTTACCCGGCCGCAGGACCTCCGTATCCCGGGTCCGGGCCCATGGGGCAGCAGGCTCCGGCTCACCCGGTTCCGGAGACGACGGCCGGCGGTCTTCCCAAGCGCCGCCGGCGCGGTGCGATATCCATCGTGCCGACCGATTCCGAGAGCACTCAAACCCCGGCCCGCGACAGCGCACAGGCCGCTTCCGTCATGGGGGCATTCCAGCGCGGCACGCAATCCGGCCGTCGTTCCACCAATGCAAGCAATGAAGGGCATGAGGTTCAGTGAACTACGATCTGTCGTGGATGCTTGACAGTGCTCTGGAATTGCCCGAAGCGCAGCACGCCATTCTCGTCTCCGCCGACGGCCTGCTCATGGCCCGCTCCAAGGAAGTCGGCCGGGACCACGCCGACACCGTCGCCGCCGCGATGAGCGGAATGCAGTCGCTGAGCCGTACGGTCGCCGATTTCTGTCATGGCGGTGCAGCCCCCGCCAGTCGGCCGCAATGGCGGCAGACGCTGGTCGAGTTCGACCACGGCTGGGTCTTTCTCATCTCGGCCGGCGAGGGCGCCTATCTCGCGGTCTCGGCTTCTCCCGATGTCGACATGGCGGAGATCACCTTCCGTATGCAGCAGCTTGTCGGCCAGCTCGGTAAGGCACTGACCAGTCCGCCGCGCGAGAGGGCTGATATCCAGTCATGACCACCGATGACGAGCCGGAGCTGGAACACGAAGCAGCGGAATTAGTGCGGCCGTACGTCATCACCAACGGCCGAGATCTTCTTGACGGCAGCAACTTCTCGCTGATCACCCTGGTCACCGTGCATGCGGAACCGCCCAGGACGAAACCCCTCGATCCGGAGAAGTTGCGTCTGCTGGACCTGTGTTCGGGGGGCTTTCTCTCGATCGCCGAGATAGCCGGGCACACCCGGCTGCCGGTGGGCGTCGTCAAGATTCTGGTGTCCGATCTCGCGCGGGAGGGCCATCTGTATTCGCGTGCGCCCATACCCAGCGCTCAGCTTGTCGACCGGCAAATTCTTGAGGAGGTGCTGAATGGGCTCCAGGCTCGCTTTGGGTGACGGCGTGTACCTGCGCAATTCAGTGCAGACCGCGGCGAAGATCCTCGTGGTCGGCCACTTCGCCGTGGGCAAGACCACATTCATCGGGACCATGTCCGAAATTCCACCGCTGCGGACCGAAGAGATAATGACCCAGGCGGGTGCGGGAATTGACGATCCCAAAGGCGCGCCCGACAAGACGACGACCACGGTCGCCATGGACTTCGGGCGACTCACGCTCGGCGAGAAGCTGGTCCTGTACCTGTTTGGAACGCCCGGCCAGCAGCGCTTCGTTCAGGTGTGGGAAGACATGACGCGTGGGGCGCTCGGGGCGCTGGTCCTCGTCGACCCCCAGCGGCTCGACGAGTCCTTCCCTGTCATGGACCTGGTGGAGCACTACGGAATCCCCTACGCCATCGCGGTGAACCACTTCGACGGGACCCCCACGCATTCGCTCGACGAGATCCGGGAAGCGCTGGACCTCCTTCCTGAGACACCTGTCGTCAACTGTGACGCACGGGACCAACGTTCCTCGGCGGATTCGCTGATCGCGCTCGTCCGTTATCTGCAATCCCGCCTCAACTAGGAGTTCAGGTATGCAATCTCACTCGGAATTCCAGGGCCCACCGCCCGGCTGCCCCGCCCATGCCGATGGCCGGCGGACTCCCTTGCACGGGCCCGAATTCGCCGCGGACCCGGCGGCCTTCTACGAGGCCCTGCGACAGCACGGACCCAGCGCACCGGTCGAACTCGCCCCCGGTGTGGAGGCCGAACTCGTCACGGACTACGCCGCGGCGCTCCACGTGCTACAGAATCCGGACACCTTTGCGCGTGATTCACGCCATTGGCGTGCGCTGAACGAGGGGTGCGTGCCCCTGGACAGCCCCGTGCTGCCGATGATGATGTACCGGCCGAACTGTCTGTTCTCCGACGGTGCGGACCATATGAGGCTGCGTCAGTCGGTCACGGCGAGCCTGGCCCGGGTGGACACCCACCGGCTGAGCCGTCATGTCGACCGCGTCGCCGCGTACCTCATCAGCCAGTTCAGCAGCCGGGGCCGGGTGGATCTGGTCGCCGACTACGCCCAGCTGTTGCCGCTGCTGGTCTTCAACGACCTCTTCGGCTGCCCCGCCGAGATCGGTGACCGCCTGGTCTTCGGCATATCGGGCATCTTCGACGGCGTCGACGCGGAGAAGGCCAACGAGGTCCTGACCGAAGCGCTGCTGGAGTTGGTGGCGCTCAAGCGGCGTTCACCGGGTGAGGACATCACCTCCTGGCTGATGGAGCACCCGTCCGCACTCTCCGACGAGGAGATGGTCCATCAGCTCGTCACCCTCATCGCGGCGGGGACGGAGCCCACGCAGAACATCATCGCCAGCGCGCTGCGGCTGCTGTTGACGGATGAGAAGTACGTGGGCGACCAGAGCGCGGCCGGCCTGCTGGTCGACGACGCCATCAACGACGTGCTGTGGAACAGTCCTCCGATAGCCAACTACGGTGTGCACTACCCTGTGCACGACATGGAGCTCGGGGGAGCCAAGCTGCCGGCAGGTGAGCCCGTGGTCATCAGTTTCGCGGCCGCCAACGCCGACCCGAACCTCTCGACGGGCCGTCAGGTGCTCAGCAAGCGTGCGCATCTCGCCTGGGGTGCGGGCCCGCACGCCTGTCCCGCCAAGGATCCCGCCCTGCTGGTGTCCGTCCTGGCCATCGAGAAACTGCTCAACACCCTGCCGGACATCGATCTGGCGCTGCCCGCGGAAAGCCTGACCTGGCGTCCTGGCCCCTTCCACCGGGCGCTGGAAGTCCTGCCCGCCCGTTTCACCCCGGTACGCCCCGAGCGGCGTCCGTCCGCTGTCAGGGCAACGGGTGGCCATATGACGGAAAATACCCCTCGACAGGACCGGGGGAATGAGGTGTCAAGGGGCAAGTGGTGGAGCTCATTCCTCTCCTGGTGGAAGGTGTGACATTGGCGACAACAAATCATTTTCCACTGGGCGTAAAAGTTCAATCACTGGGGTAGTCAGGGTTGGTCGTCCTGGCCTGATGCATTGAATGAAGGAGTTCTCGCAGTGGAATCCGCCGTGGTTGCCCCACCCATGGTCATGTCCGTGGACCGACGCTCTGTGATAAGGCTTCTCTCTCGCCTGCGCACACCGGAAGGCCAAGCGAATCTGCTGCCGCACTACACGGAACTCCGATCGATGGGAGATATCGTTCCGGCACCTTGGGACGGCCATTTGGTGACCTCTTTCGGCCTGTGCGACCACGTGTTGCGCAACAGGTCATGGCTGGTGCCGGACAGCGGCTGGCGGGCCAGGCAGGGCGAGGCGACCCGCTGGATGGCGCCGTCTTCGCGACAGATGGCCAGCACGCTGCCCGGGCTCAACCCGCCGCACCACACACGGGCCAGGCGGTCGGTGGGCAACATGTTCGACCGTAAGTGCCTGGATTCCATCAAGAATTCGGTCGAGCGTAATACGGAGGAATTGCTCGACCGGCTGACGGAAAGACTGAAGGACGGTGAGGCGGACTTCAGTTCCCTTGTCAGTGAAGAATTGCCGGTGATGACGATAGGGGAATGGCTCGGTCTGCCGAAAGTCGATTATCCGCTGCTGCGGTCGCTCACCCACGATCAGGTTTTCGCCCAGGAACTGCTGCCCACGGCGAGTCAGCTCGCGCAGTCCGACGCCGCGACCGGGAAACTGCGGGAGTATTTCCTCGACTTGGTACAGGAACGCCGCCGTGCGCCCGGAAACGACCCGATCTCGTCGTGGATACGGACCTGGGACGAACTCGAACCACATCAGGATGCCGCGGACGAGGCCGTCTACCGACTCGCCCTCTTCGTGGTGCTGGCAGCCCTGGAGACCACCTCGAACCTGCTGTCCACGATGGTGTGGCTGATCGCCGAACACCCCCGGCAGATGGGGTGGTTGCGTGCCTACCCGGACTGCATACCGGCGGCCGTCGAAGAGGTCCTGCGCTACGACTCCCCGACGCATGTGGTGAGCCGGATCGCCGGCGAGGACACCACGCTGGCGGGCATCCCCGTGGAGAAGGACCAGATGGTGCACCTCATGGTCGGTGCCGCTAACCACGATCCCGCACACCACATCGATCCCGCGTTCTTCGACGTCCGCCGCAAGGCCACTCACCTGAGCTTCAGTGGCGGGATCCATTACTGCCTCGGTGCCGCCCTGGCCCGGCTGGAAGCGACCACCGTGCTGACCGGGGTGCTCCGGCGGTTCCCCGCCCTGCAGTTGAGCCGTACGCCCGACTGGGCGCCGCGGGTGGCCTTCCGGCGGCTCATGACGCTGCCCGTGGTGGAGTCCTGAGAGCATTGAGGTAGGAAGTGCGTCGTGATCGATAACTTCAAGACCCTTGCCGTTGCCCATCAGGGCCCCCTGCTCAACGTCCAGTTGAACAGCCCGGACACCGGCAATGCGCTCGGCGAGCCGATGCTCGACGAACTTCTCACCGTTCTGGGCGCGTTGCACGACCGCCCCGAGATACGGGTGCTGGTCCTCTCCGGCGCGGGAGCGGACTTCTGCCTGGGCGGAGACCGCCAGGAGTTCGCGGCATCCCTCGCCGCGGACCGCTCGGGAGCGGCCCTTCGCGCCATGGGCAACAAGGCACGGCGGGTCTGTGAAGCACTCGCGGCCACCAGCGCGGTCACCATTGCCCGCCTGCACGGCGGGGTGATCGGTGCGGGCATCGCGCTCGCGGTGTTCTGCGATCTGCGGGCCGGTGCGCAGAGCTGTCGCTTCCGGCTGCCGGAGCTCGCGCTGGGCATGCCGCCCGCGTGGGGAGGCGTACTGCCACGCCTGCTCAACGAGTCGGGAGCCGCCAGGATCAGGGAGTTGATCCTGACCGGGGAGAGCTTCGACGCGGCGAAGGCGGTCGAGCTCTCCCTCCTCCACAAGGCCGTTCCGGAGGGCGAGCTGGACGAGGTGATCGCCCGGTGGACAAGACCGTTGGTCCGCAGGTCGCCGGCCGCCCTGCGGACCGCCAAGGTCATGATGAACGCCTACGCGGGCGCCGGCCGCCTTGCGGACGCCACCCTTTTCGACGCGGAGATGCTGACGTCGGTGCTGGCGGCCGCCGGGTCGGAACGGCGTCGCTGACAGGCACCAGGAGGCGACGGCGCAGGCACGCGGGTGTGGTCCGGTCCCGGCCTGCCTTACCTCCCGGGTCCCTTCAGGTCGCACGCGTCGGGCCGCATCAGGCCGCACGCCCGTGGCGCTCGGCCGGCGGCCCGGCTCAGTCCTCGGCGCCCGGCACGTCCTCCCGGTGCCGCGCCGCCAGCTCCCGGTACATCGTGGCGTTGAGGCTGAGGCCCTCGCGCTCCTCGTCGGTCAGTTCCCGCCTGACCTTCGCCGGCACCCCGGCGACCAGGGAACCGGGCGGCACCTGCATGCCCTGGGGAACCAGCGCCTGCGCGGCGACCAGCGAGCCGGCGCCGATGTGCGCGCCGTTGAGCACCGTGGCCCCCATGCCGATCAGCACGTCGTCCTCGACGGTGCAGCCGTGCAGGACCGCGTTGTGCCCGACCGAGACCCGCGCGCCGACGGTCACCGGGAAACCGGGGTCCACGTGCACCGTGCAGTTGTCCTGGATGTTGCTGTCGGCGCCGAGCACGATCGGGCCGCAGTCGGCCCGCAGTACCGCGTGGTACCAGAGGCTGGAGCCCGCCGCCATGGTGACCTCGCCGAGCACGACGGACGTCGGGGCGGTGAATGCCTCCTGATCGACCTTCGGCTCCTTGCCGCCCACCGGTGAAATCAACGCCCGTCCCGCCATCTGTGGATCTCCTCGCCGTGATGCGCCGCGCCAACAGCACCGTAGACGACGGTCGCTGCGCCGGGCAGAGGCGGCGGCCGGTGGGGCGAAGATCACAGCCGGGCGCGCGGTCCGCCGACCGGCGGGCTGAGTACGGTGTGCGGGTGCCGATAAACCAGAACGTGTTCTCATCCATCGCGGCCTGGCGGCGCCGGGCCGTGTCGCGCGCCGTCCACCGCGGCGCGCGCTGGGTGAGGGAAGCCGCGGCCGTCACGGCCGAGCGCCCCGGCCCGTACCGCTTCCGGCGGATCGGTACCGGCACCCGGCTCGCCTATCCGCAGGGCACGCTCTTCGGCGACCCGTGGATCGAGCTCGGCGACCACTGCATCATCGCCCAGGACGTGACGCTGACCGCGGGCATGATGCCGGACCTGGACCTCGGTCCGGAGCCGATCCTCACGCTGGGGAACGGCGTGGTGCTGGGCCGCGGCAGCCATGTGATCGCGGATGTCCGGCTGACGATCGGCGACGACTGCTTCTTCGGCCCCGGTGTCTACGTCACCACCACCAACCACAGCTACGACGACCCCCAGGTGCCGGTCGGCAAGCAGTGGCCGCGCAGCGCCCCGGTGGCCATCGGCCCCGGCAGCTGGATCGGTACCGGCGCGGTGATCCTGCCCGGTGCGCGGCTGGGCCGGAACGTGGTGGTCGCGGCCGGGGCCGTGGTCCGCGGCGAGGTCCCCGATCATGCGGTGGTGGCCGGTGCGCCCGCCCGGGTCGTCCGCAGCTGGGATGCCGAGCAGGGCTGGCAGCCGCCGCTGCGGACACCGGCGCCGGTGCCGATTCCCGAGGGCGTCACCCCGGACCAGCTGGTCGCGCTGCGGGCATGGCAGGCGGAGGAAGCCAAGGAGACGTACGAAGCCAAGGAGACGTACGAAGCCTCCTGAGCCGCCGTCAGGAGCCGGAGCTGCCGCCTGCTCCTTCTCCTCAGCTTCCCGACGCGAGCAGGACCGAGCCGACCAGCGCGAGGGAGGCGCCGGCCGTCTGGATCGCCCGCAGCCGTTCCTTGAGGACGCCGAGCGCGGCGAGCGTGGTGACCACCGGGTAGAGGGAGGCGAGCACCGCCGCCAGGGTGACCGGCCCGTTCTGGGCGGCCAGGGCGTAGGTGCCGTTGGCGGCGACATCGGCGATTCCGACGAAAGCGAGCGCGGGCAGGTCGCCCCGGAGGGCCGGGAGCCCGCCCTCGGGCAGCGCCGGGGTGCCACGCCGCACCGATGCGTACAGGGCGGCGCCGCCGACGGCGACATTGCACACCCGCTGGACGAACAGGGCGAGGAAGAGGCCGGTCACGGTGGTGGACGCCTCGGAGATCAGCGCCATCACCGCGCCGAATCCGAGCGCCGAGATCAGCGTCAGCGCAATGGTCTGCCGGGCCACCGACGCGCCGCTGATCCGCGGGCCGCCGGCCAGCACGACACCGATCACGGCCACGACCATGCCGGCGGCCTGCAGCAGCCCCGGCCGCTCACCCGCCACGATCCCGACCCCGAGCGGTACGAGGACCGTGCCGACCGAGGCGAGCGGGGAGACCACACCCATCGGGCCGAGCGCCAGGGCGCGGTAGAAGCAGAGCATGGCGGCGGGCCCCACGACGCCCGCCCCGACCGCGCACCACAGCTGCGGTCCGGCCTCCCGCCAGCCCCCGGTGGCTATCACCACGGCGCCCAGCACCACGGCGGCCAGGGTCTGCGAGACAACCACCACGGTCAGCGCCTGGAGGCGTCGGGTGAGCAGTCCGCCGCCGAAGTCGGCGAGCCCCCACAGAAGGCTGGTGGCCAGGGCGAAGACCGCTGTCATGGTGAAACCTCGCAGTACAGTGAACCGGACGCTGAAGTACACCACACCGTAGTGCAACAAACTGTATCGCTGCATCCAATATATTGCCCTTCGACTTGGACGGACCGTGACGGACCTCGACCAGCTCACGCAGTCGCTCGCCCGCAACCTCAAGCACTGGCGCGCCGAGCGCGGCTTCACCCTCGATGCACTGGCGGCCCGCGCCGGGGTCAGCCGCGGCATGATCATCCAGATCGAGCAGGCCCGGACGAATCCGAGCGTGGGAACCACCGTCAAGATCGCCGACGCGCTCGGCGTCAGCATCACCACGCTCCTCGACTACGAACAGGGCCCGCAGGTCCGCATCGTGGCGCCGGACGAGGCGGTCCGGCTGTGGTCCACCGAGGGCGGCAGCTTCACCACGCTCCTGGTGGGCGCCGAGGCACCCGGCCCGTACGAACTGTGGGACTGGCGGCTGATGCCCGGCGACAGCAGCGCCTCGGATCCGCACCCGCCCGGCACCGTCGAACTGCTGCATGTCCGGGCCGGCACGCTGACGCTGGTCGTGGACGGTGTGGAGCACACGGTGCCCGCCGGTGCCTCGGCAAGCTTCGAGGCCAAGGTCGCGCACGGCTACCGCAACGACGGCACGGAACCGGTCGAGATGACCATGTCGGTGATCATCCCGCTCGCCGGCTGAGGCGGCCGGCCGCCGCTCTGCCAGGACTGTTAACTTGGCGGCATGCCCGTGCCGATGGATGCTTTCGACGACGTCCGGCCCGCCGTGGACTGCCTGGACCTGCTGACCGCGCCGGTGGCCGCCGTGCTGCGCGCCTGGAACGGATCCGTACCGGTCGAGGAGCTGCGCTTCGTCGACACGGACCCGGCCATCGCGGACACCGCACTGCTCGTCGAGCGCCACGGCCCCTGGCTCCTGCAGCAGTCCGCGAACTGCGTGGTGGTGGCCGGCAAGCGCGGCGGCGAGACCACCCTGGCCGCCTGTGTCGTCCTCTCGCACACCCGCGCCGACGTCAATGGCGTGGTGCGGCGTCAGTTGGGCGCCCGCAAGGCCTCGTTCGCGCCGATGGACCAGGCGGTCGGTGAGAGCGGGATGGAGTACGGCGGGATCACCCCGATCGGCCTGCCCGCCGACTGGCCGCTGCTGCTGGACCCGGCCGTCGCCGATATCCCCTACGCCCTGATCGGCAGCGGCAGCCGCCGCGGCAAGCTCATCGTGCCCGGCAAGGCACTGGCCGAACTGCCCGGCGCCACGGTCCTGGAGGGGCTGGCACTCGCCTAGGGGGAGACACCCCCTAGGGGCGCCGCCCCCTGGCCGCAGGCCGCCCGGCCGGCTCTACGGGGCGAACGTGCCGGAGGGCAGTTCCAGCGACAGCGCCGTGGAGTGCTCGGTGAATCCCAGGCGCCGGTACAGCGGCTCGGCCTCGTCGGTGGCATGCAGATCGACCCGGGTGACGCCCTGCTCGGCGAACCAGCCGAGCAGGGCCTGTGTCGTGGCGCGCGCATGGCCGCGGCCCCGGTAGCGGGGGTCCGTACAGACGTTGAAGACGAAGCCGAAGCGCCCCGTCGGATGGCTCGGTGACGGCAGTCGCTCCTCGATGGTGCCGAGCGCGCACGCCGCGAGATGAGGCGCACCCGCCTCGTCACCCGGCACCACGAATCCGGCCAGCCGCGCCCGCGGCCCGGTCAGCTGCCGATGTGCGGTTACCTCCGCGTCCCGCTCCCAACTCCCGGGCACGTCACGCCCGTTCATGGCGAGGAACATCAGGCGGCGCAACCGGACCAACTCGGCGGCGTCCTCGGGCACAGCGGCTCGCATCCGGCTCATGCCCGGACGCTAACGCACCCGCAGCCCAGCCCCAACGGGGTACCTCCCCTCGTTCACCAGCTGCCCACGGCGCGGAGGCCCGGCGTACGGGATCATTCGGTCGGCCGGCCGGGGTGGGCGTTCAAGCACCGCAAACAGGCCCCCACGAGCTCGCGATCTGGCTACGGTGGGTGTATGACCGGTAACGATGGCGACAGCGATCACGTCAATCGGATTCTTCATGCGGCTACCCAGGGGCGCGAAGGGAAAGCCGTGCTGTGCGATCGCTGCGATATGCCCCTGATCTTCACCGGACGAGAGCGCGCCACCAGCGTGCAGACGCCCATGGTGGTCATCACCGGACACTGCCCGAACGTCGAGTGTGCCGGGGACGGGAGCCCTCCCCGGCACCCCGAGGAGTGAGGAGGGCGCGCCCCGAGCCCGCCGCTCAGCTCAAACGGGGTATCTCCATCGCGGGACAGCGGTCCATCACCATCGCGAGTCCGGAGTCGTGCACCCGGTCCCAGGCAGCCTCGTCCACCACCCCGAGCTGGAACCAGACCGCCTTCGCCCCGACCGCCACGGCCTCGTCGGCGATACCGCCCGCCTGCTCGCTGTTGACGAACACATCGACCACATCGACCGGGAAGGGAATGGCGTCCAGGGACCGATACCCCTGCTCGCCGTGCACCGTCTCCGCCTTCGGATGCACCGGCACGATCCGCTTGCCGTAACGCTGCAGCACCTCGGCGACGCCGTGCGCCGCACGCTGCTCATTGCCGGACAGGCCCACGATGGCCCAGGTGTCGCCGAGCTCGGTGAGGATCTTGCGGATCGTGCTGGGGTCGCCGTACACGCACTGCCTCCTGCGGATGGAAGGGTCCTGTGCCGGACAACGGACGGCGGGACCCGGAGATTCCCGTTGCGGGAGACGGCGCGAAGGCGCGGCGGTGCGGCCGCGGGGCGCGCCACGCTCGGCGCGCGCCGGACGGCAGACGCCCCGCCCGAAGGGGAAGACGGGCGGGGCGGGTCTTCGGTGCCGGTGGCTCAGTTGGCGCCGCGGGCCATACCGCTGCCGGCCATTCCGGCTCCGACGGCGGTGCTGCCCTTCGCGGCGCGGGCCGGTTTGCCGATCCCCCGGCCGCCGCCCACCGGCTCGGCCCCGGCGGCCCCGGTACCCGGGCGCGGCGGCACGGGCACGGCCACATCCCGCGGCTCATCCGCCGTTCCGGACGCGCCGGCCAGCACGGCGCGCAGCTCCTCGGTATCCACCAGCATGCTCACCGGGCCGGTCGGATTGAGATACAGCGCATGCCCCGGCGGCAGCTGCTCGACGAGTGCGGCCACGGGCCGACGGTCGTACAGCAGACGCCCCACCGATTCGAGGTAGCTCTGCGAGGTGTAGACGGGGATCACCGGGGTGCCCTCGGGTGACGCGGCGGCCAACGGGCTACCGGTCGCGGTCACCAGGACAAAGACCTCCGCGCGCCCAAGCGCCTCGGAGACGGCCTCTCCCGGTCCGTAGCCGGTCGCGGCCAGTTGCAGCGCGGCGTCGACCGCATCGGTCGGCTCCGCCCAGTCCAGCATCTGCGGCGACGGCCGGTACTCCGGATTGTCGCGCCACTCGACGATCTCGCCGGACGCGTCCGAACGCCACTGCCCGATCAGCGCCCAGAGGGGCGGTGGCCCCTCTCCTTGCCAGGTCAGATCCACCATGGCCAGCCAGTGGTCGGGTGCCTGGCGTGCCGCCTCGATGACCTCCGGTGGGGGCTCGGGCATCTCCTCGCCCGTGACGGGAACGCCCGCCGTCATCGCCGACTGTGTGCTCTCTTCCATGCAGCCCTCCGCAAACCCGCCGTTCCTACACGTACGAGCGGGGCCCCGGAAACACGAGGCTCTCGCACTGACCTCACAGTGCCCACGGCCGGCGCGGACGTCGCACCGACGCACCGTGCGGACGGGGTGGGTACGCCGCTCGGCCGTGCGCTCTGCGCCCGTACGGCGGACACCCGAGCCCGTACGGCGGACACCCCAGCGCGGCGCGGTCCGGCCACGCCGGCCGGTATCCGCATGTCACAGGGGCCGCATAGGCTGGTCCGATGCAGGAGCAGTACCGCACGCTCGCGCGCGAGGGCGTCCATGAGATCGAGATCAACAAGTCCCGCTTCCTCTGTGCGCTCGCGCCCGTCGCGACCGAGGCCGAGGCCCAGGACTTCATCGCGCGCATCCGCAAGGAGCACCCCACCGCGCGTCATCACTGCTTCGCCTACATCCTGGGCGCCGACGGCGGGATCCAGAAGGCGAGCGACGACGGGGAGCCGGGCGGCACCGCGGGCGTACCGATGCTGCAGATGCTGGTGCGCCGTGAGATCCGCTATGTCGTCGCTGTCGTCACCCGCTACTTCGGCGGCGTGAAGCTGGGTGCCGGCGGCCTCATCCGGGCGTACGGAGGCGTCGTCGGCGAGGCGCTGGACGCACTGGGCACGGTCACCCGGCAGCGCTTCCGCCTGGTGACGGTCACCGTCGACCACCAGCGCGCGGGCCGGGTGGAGAACGATCTGCGCATGACGGGACGGGCGGTGCGCGAGGTCACCTACGGGGCAGAGGTCAGGATCGAGATCGGATTGCCGGAGGCCGACGTCGAGGCCTTCCGTGCCTGGCTCGCGGACACCACCGCCGGCACGGCGAGGCTGGAGCTCGGCGGCGAGGCGTACGGCGACCTCTGACGGCCGGGGCCCGGGGGCCTGCCGGAGAGACGGCGGCGGGTGCGGACGCAGAGACGGCGGCAGGTGCGGACCGCACCGGAAAGTCCGGGACGCACCGGTGCGCCGGAGCGCCGATCGTGTCAGCCTGTGGCGCGGCGAGACCAGGCCGCGAAACCGGTGTGCGCGCCGGCACGAGAAAGGGTCCCGATGCCTGAACTCCTCGATGAGCGCGTGGGATTCGTCCGCCGGATCGGCCTGTTCCAGGCCACCGCCATCAACATGAGCCAGATGTGCGGCATCGGTCCCTTTGTGACCATCCCGCTCATGGTCGCCGCGTTCGGCGGGCCGCAGGCCGTGACCGGGTTCCTGGCCGGTGCGGTTCTTGCGCTCGCGGACGGACTGGTCTGGGCCGAGCTGGGCGCGTCACTGCCCGGTGCGGGAGGCAGCTATGTCTATCTGCGGCAGGCGTTCCAGTACCGGACCGGCAAGCTGATGCCGTTTCTGTTTGTCTGGACGGCCATGCTGTTCATCCCGCTCGGCATGTCCACCGGGGTGATCGGTTTTGTGCAGTACCTCGGCTATGTGTGGCCGGACATGAGCCCGGTGCAGGGCGACCTCGTCGGCCTCGTCGTCACGGTGGGCATCATCGCGCTGCTGTGGCGGCGGGTGGAGAACATCGCCAGGCTCACCGTCGTCCTGTGGACGGTGATGATCGCTTCCGTCGCCCTGGTCATCGTCGCCGCCTTCACCCACTTCAGCCCCCAGCGGGCGTTCACCTACCCCGCCCATGCCTTCGAGCTGACGGCAGGCCACTTCTGGATCGGCTTCGCGGCCGGCCTGACGATCGGCATCTACGACTACCTCGGCTACAACACCATCGCGTACATGGGCGCCGAGATCAGAGAGCCCGGCCGCACCATCCCCCGTGCCGTCATCACCTCGATCCTCGGCATCATGACGATCTATCTGCTGCTGCAGATCGGGACCCTGGGCGTCGTGGACTGGAAGGACATGCTCGACCCGCACTCCACGGCGTCCTCCTCCGTCGCCTCCGCCGTGCTGGAGAAGGCCTGGGGCAAGGGCGCTGCCGACATCGTCACCGTGCTCATCCTCATCACCGCCGTCGCCTCCGTCTTCACCGGACTCCTCGGTGGCTCCCGGGTCCCCTACGACGCCGCCCGCGACCGGGTCTTCTTCCGCCCGTACGGCAAACTGCACCCCCGTCACCGCTTCCCCGTCCTGGGCCTGCTGACCATGGGAGCCGTGATGGCCGTGGGCTTCCTCATCGGACGGCACACCGACCTGGCCACCATCATCCAGCTCCTGACCACGGTCATGGTGATCGTGCAGTCGCTGGCCCAGATAGCCGCGGTCACCGTGCTGCGGCGCCGCCAGCCGGGCCTGCGCCGCCCGTACCGGATGTGGCTCTATCCGCTGCCCGGTGTCGTGGCGCTGGTCGGCTGGCTGGTGATCTACGGCTATGCGGACCGCAACTCGCCCGGCAGGCACCCCATCGAATGGTCGCTGGCCTGGGTCGGCGCGGGTGTGGTGGCCTTCCTCGCCTGGGCCCGTTACGAGAAGGAGTGGCCGTTCGGGCCGAAGCGGATCAGCGAGGAGTATCTGCACGGCGCGGAGCCTGCCGAGGTGACGGCTGCGGTCCCTCACGGAGAGCGCCCGTGTGGGGAAGACGTCGGACGCCGCGATCAGGGTCGCGGCGCGGAAGGCGGCGTGCCTCAGGGCGAAGGCCCATGATTGCTCGTACGCGGGCTCATACGCGGGCCGAAGCCGGCGGGCGAGGGGGATGAGGGGGAGACCCTGAGAGGGACCTGAGGGGGATGCCCTGGAGGGCCTGAGGGGGGAGGCCCTGAGGGGGAGGCGCGGCCAGGTCGCGTCCGGGTCGTATCCGGGGTGTGTCCGGGACGGCGGGGCCTCCGGGTGCCGGAGGGCACAAAGGAGCCCGGGGCCGGGTCGCCTGCTCCGATGAAGGTGGAAGGGCTGTCGGTGCAAACGGCCCGGCCCCGGGCCTGGTGATGCGTTGGTCAGTGACCGTCCCGGGTGGGGCCGTGGTGACCGGCCGCACCCGGGACGCATCGCGTACTAGCGCATCAAGCCGCCGCCGCCGGTGTGGATACCGCCGCTCGGGTGGTGCTTCTTGTGGTGCTTCACGACGCGCTTGATGATGTGCTTGGTGACGTGCCTGGTGACGTGACGGTGCACGATCACACGGCGCTCGACGTTCCCGTTGAAGCAGGTGTTGCCGAAGGCCGGGTTCAGCAGCCCCACGACGTTAATGGTGTTGCCGCACAGATTGACCGGAATGTGGACCGGGATCTGAAACGCGTTGCCCGACACCACTCCCGGTGAATTGGCCGCGCCACCGGCCGCGCCACTGTCTGCGAACGCCGCCGTAACGCCCCCCAGGGCAGTACCTGCCGCAAGAGCGGCCACAGCAGCCACCCGCGTGATCCGTGACATAACAAATCTCCCGATCGATCCAAGCGGCTCACTGCCGCTTCCTGTTACTTCCCTTCGGCGCTTGCGGCCGCAACATGAGTAAACCTGGGATGGTTTCACGCTTTCGAGTGAAAAATGTGGTTAATGGTGCCTTATGTGTGTAAAGGGTCTGGTGGGTTGCGTGTTGCTGGGATGCCGGACCACGGAGTCCGGGCCCCGGTACGGCCGCATCGGTGCCGCAGGCCGCTGCTCGCACCGGCCCCGCCGGGCCTCCGGCCCACCGGCCCACCCGGCCCCTCTGTGGGTGCGAGAATGAGGTCCGTGACGGACGGGGGGCCGAGGCTCACGCCGGCCGTGCTGACGCGTAGCCCACGGAGGGGAAGAACATGCAGGTCGGAGTCGCCACGTGAGGCTTCTGCACACCTCCGACTGGCATCTGGGGCGGTCTTTTCACCGCGTGAATCTGCTCTCCGCCCAGCGCGCGTTCCTCGACCATCTCGTCGCCACGGTGCGCGACCGGGGAATCGATGCGGTGCTGGTCGCCGGCGACGTCTACGACCGGGCTGTGCCGCCGCTCGCCGCGGTCGAGCTTTTCGACGATGCCCTGCACCGGCTCGCCGCCCTCGGTGTCCCGACCGTGATGATCTCCGGCAACCATGACTCCGCCCGCCGGCTGGGCGTCGGTGCCGGGCTGATGGAGCAGGCCGGGATCCACCTCCGTACCGACCCGGCAGGCTGCGGCACCCCCGTGCTGCTCTCCGACGCCCATGGACCGGTGGCGCTCTACGGTCTGCCGTATCTCGAACCCGCGATGGTGCGCGACACCCTCGGCGCGCGGCGGGCGGACCATGCGGAGGTGCTGGGCGCGGCGATGGAGCGGGTGCGGGCCGACCTCGCCGGCCGGCCCGCGGGAACCCGGTCCGTGGTGCTGGCGCATGCGTTCGTCGCCGGTGGTGCGGTCAGCGACAGCGAGCGCGACATCACCGTCGGCGGGGTCGCCTCCGTTCCGGTGCCGGTGTTCGACGGGGTCGACTACGTCGCCCTCGGGCATCTGCACGGCTGCCAGACCCTCACCGAGCGGGTCCGCTACTCCGGATCGCCGCTCGCCTACTCCTTCTCCGAGGCCGGTCACCGCAAGTCGTCATGGATCGTCGACCTCGACGCGGACGGCGCCGTGCGGGCGGAGCGGGTGGACTGCCCGGTGCCGCGGCCGCTGGCACGGATCCGCGGGCCGCTGGAGCAGCTGCTGGAGGACCCGGAACAGGCCCGCCACGAGGAGTCCTGGGTCGAGGCGACGCTCACCGACACCGTCCGGCCGCACGAACCCATGGCCCGGCTCGCCCGGCGCTTCCCGCACATCGTCAGCCTGGTCTTCGACCCCGACGACGGGCCCGACCGCTCGGTGGCCTCGTATGCGCAGCGGCTGCGCGGGCGCAGCGACCAGGAGATCGCCGAGGACTTCGTGGCGCACGTACGGTCCGGACGGGCGGTCGATGAGCAGGAGCGGACCGAACTGCGTTCGGCGATCGACGAGGTGCGTGTCGACGACATGGTGGCCGAGGTGGCGCGTTGAGGCTGCACCGGCTCTCCCTCACCGCCTTCGGACCCTTCGGCGGCACCCAGACCATCGACTTCGACCGGCTGTCGCGGGGCGGTCTGTTCCTGCTGCACGGCCCGACCGGCGCGGGCAAGACCTCGGTCCTGGACGCGGTGTGCTTCGCGTTGTACGGGTCGGTGCCCGGGGCGCGGCAGAGCGGCCAGGCCCTGCGCAGCGATCTGGCCGACCCGCTGACCCTCACCGAGGTCGTGCTCGAACTGACCGTGGCGGAACGGCGGTTGGAGATCACCCGGCTCCCCGAGCAGCCCCGCCCCAAGAAGCGCGGCAGTGGTACGACGAAGGAGAAGGCGCAGAGCAGGCTGCGGGAATTCGTGCCGGCGGCGGCCGGCGGCGGGGGAGCGGCGGACGGCTCGGGCGGTCACTGGAAGGCGCTGAGCCGTTCGCACCAGGAGATCGGTGAGGAGATCGGCCAGCTGCTCGGGATGAGCAAGGAGCAGTTCTGCCAGGTGGTGCTGCTGCCGCAGGGCGACTTCGCGCGCTTTCTGCAGGCCGATGCGGAGGCCCGCTCCCGGCTGCTGGGCCGGCTCTTCGACACCCGGCGGTTCGCCGCCCTCGAAGAGCAGTTGAATGTGCGCCGCAAGGCCGCCGCCGACACGGTGACGGCAGGCGACGAACGGCTGCTGGCGCTGGCGCACCGGATGGCGCAGGCGGCCGGTGAGAGCGCCGACCTCACCGATCCGTCCGTCCCGGCGCCGGAGCGCGCCGGGCAGGCGGCGCCGGCCGCACCGGCGCGCGGACGCGGGCGGGCGGCGGCGACGGCGGCCCGGGCGGCGCGGGCGACCGTGCCGGGGCAGGCCGGGCCCGTGGAGAGCGGCGGACGGGGTGGCACCGGCCGTGCCGCGGCCGGGGAAGACCGGGCCGCAACGGGCCCCGGCGAGCCGGGTTTTGCGGAAGCGGTGCTGGTCAGGGCGGCCGTTGCCCGGGTGAGTGCCCGGGAGCGGCTGGCGGTCGCGCACTCCGCGGTGCACGCCGCCGAGGCCGCCGAGCACCGGGCGGCCCGGGAGTGGGAAGAGGCCCGGGAGCGCGACCGGCTCCAGCAACGGTACGCGGACGCCCGGCGACGGGCCGCCCGGCTCGATGCCCGTGCCGAGGAGCGGGAGCGCACCCGGGAGCGGCTGGAGCGGGCCCGTACGGCAGCGGAGGTCGCGCCCGCACTCGCCCTGCGGGACGCCGCCTGGCATGAACTGGACGCCGCACAGCGCGCCGAGCGGCAGGCCAGAAGCCCGCTGCCGGCCGACCTCGCCGAGGCCGAGAGCGAGCACCTCGCCGCGAGGGAACGGCAGGTGAGGGAAGATCTCGGCTCGCTCGGGGCGGCCCGCAGGGCCGAGCGGCGCGCCGCCGACATCGCCCGGGAGCGGACCGCCCTCGACCGTGAGGCGCACGCCGATGAGCAGACGCTCAGGGATGCCGCCGAGTGGCTTGCCGCATGGGGCGACGCCCAGCGCGCCCATCAGCAGCGCATCGAAACCGCCCAGGAGGCCGCCACCCGGGCCGACCAGCTCGAGGCCCGGATCGCACCGGCCGCCGAACGCTGGGAGGCGGCCCGCCACCGCGACCGGCTGTCCGCCGAGGTGCGGGCGGCGGAAGGGGAACTGCTCGCCGCCAGGGAGCAGTCCGCGGCGGCCCACGAGCACTGGCTCGATCTCAAGGACCGTCGGCTGCGGGGGATCGCCGCCGAGCTTGCGGACGGGCTGCGCGACGGTCAGGCCTGCGCGGTGTGCGGTGCGACGGAGCACCCCGCCCCGGCCCGGGCGGGGGCGGGCCATGTCGACCGGACGGCCGAGGAAGCCGCGCTGGAGGCTCACCGCAAGGCCGAGGAGACACGGCAGCAGGCGGAGGCCCACTGCCAGTCGGCCAAGGAAGCGCTGGCCGCCGCGGCCGCCACGGCCGGTGGCACCCCGACCGGTGAACTCGGCGACCGGGTGGAGGAGCTGCGCGCCGACTTCGCCCGTGCCGATGCACTCGGCGCCGGCCTTCCTGCCGCCCGCGAGGCGCTGGCACGCGCCGAGCGCGCATACGAACGGCGCCGCGACGGACAACAGCAGGCCGAGCGCCGGGTCGCTGCCCGTACCTCCCGGCGCGAGGCGCTCGACCGTGAACGGGCCGCCCTGGAAGAGGAACTGGCCCGGGCGCGCGGCGACTCCCCGAGCGTGGCCGACCGGGCCGCGCGGCTGGAGCGGCAGGTCGCCCTGCTCGCCGCGGCGGCGGAGACGGCCCGTACGGCCGGCGCCTGCGCCCAGCGCCTCAAGGAAGCCGAGGCCGGGCTGTCCGACGCCGCCCGCCGCGCCGGATTCGACACCCCGCAGGCCGCCGCCGAGGCCCTGCTGCGGGACGGCGAATGGCGGGAGCTGCAGCAGCGACTCGACGACTGGCAGGCCGAATCGGCCGCGGTGGAAGCGGAGTTGGCCGATCCCGGTGCCTGCGCCGCCGCGGCCCTGCCGCCCGCGGACCCGGCCGCCGCACAGGCCGCGCACCAGGCGGCGGCGGTGCGGCTGCGTACCGCCTCGGCCACCCACGCCGCGGCCCGGGATCGCTGCACCGAGCTCGACCGGCTCTCCGCGCGCGCCGAGGCCGACGCCCGCGCCCTGGCCCCGCTGCGTGCCGGCTACGAGCGCATCGCCCGCCTCGCCGCCCTCGCCTCCGGCACGTCCACGGAGAACGAGCGGCGGATGCGCCTGGAGTCGTATGTGCTCGCCGCCCGGCTCGAACAGGTCGCCGCCGCCGCCACGGCCCGGCTGCAGCGGATGTCCGCGGGCCGCTACACCCTCGTTCACTCCGACGAACGGTCCGGCGGCGCCCGGCGCTCCGGCCTCGGTCTGCATGTCATCGACGCCTGGACGGGGCACGAGAGGGACACCTCCAGCCTCTCCGGCGGCGAGACCTTCTTCGCCTCGCTCGCGCTGGCGCTCGGCCTCGCCGATGTGGTCACCGACGAGGCGGGCGGCACCCGGCTGGACACCCTCTTCATCGACGAGGGGTTCGGCAGTCTGGACGAACAGACCCTGGACGAGGTGCTGGACGTGCTGGACTCCCTGCGTGAGCGCGATCGCAGCGTCGGCATCGTCAGCCATGTCGCGGACCTCAAGGCGCGGATCCCCGCTCAACTGGAGGTCGTCAAGGACCGGTCGGGCTCGACGGTCCGGCATCGCGTACGGAGCTGAGCATGACCTGAGCGTGCCGCGCGGGGCCGCCGGACCGAGGAGGCGGCCTGGATCACCGGCCAGGTCATCAACTCCGAGGGCGGCTTCCGGCGTTGGCTCCGGCTCCGGCTCCGGCTCCGGCTCCGGCTCCGGCTCCGGCTTCGGCTCCGGCTTCGGCTCCGGTCCCGGACGCTGCCCCGGCCCCGGCTCCGGTCCCGGCCGCGGACCCGTCGATCTCGTAGGCGCGCAGACCGTCGCGCTCCCCGGAGAACCGGAAACCCGCCCGCTCCAGCACCCGTTGGGACGGGACGTTCTCCGGCTCCGTCAGGGCGCACACCGTCCGTACCCCGGGGCGGGCGGCCGCCCAGCCGGCGAGCAGCCGCGTGGCGTCGGTGGCCCAGCCGGCGCCGCGCGCGGACGGGGAGAGGTCGTAGCCGATCTCCACGAAGCCCTCGGCATCCGGCGGGCCGTGGAAGCCGATGCTGCCGAGCGCCGTTCCCGAGGCCGCGTCGGTCAGGACGAAGACGCCCCAGCCGGGCCGGTAGTGGCCGGCCGCGGCTGCCCGTACGGCGATACCGGCACCGCCCGAGGTGGCCGGGGGCGGGGTGCCGTCGATCCAGTCGAACCCCGCGGGCTCGCCGTCCGCGACCCGCGCGGCGGTGGCGGGCAGCAGCGCACGCAGCGCCACCCGGCCGGACGTGAGCACCAGCGGGTAGCCGGCGCCCGCGGTGACCAGCGCCTCGAACAGCGGCCGGTGGTCCACCCCCGCGGGCAGACCGCTGACCTGGCCGTCACCGACCTCCACCACCCGCCACACACCGTCGGTGCGCAGCGCCAGATCCGTGGTGACGAAGCACAGCCCCAACTCCCGTACGGCAGGCGCCACCTGGGTGAGATCGGGGACAGGGCGCAGTCCCGGGGTGTCGGGGTGCGGGCCGGTCAGTACCGGCTCGCCGTCCACCCACCACACCCGCGCCTCACCCACGGCCTCGAAGGACTCGAAGTCGCGCAGCACCACGCCTCCGGTCAGGAACTCCTCCTGGAGGGCGACGAAGCGGCCGACGACCGCGGTCAGGTGTTCGGTGTCGCCCGCGTCGGGGACGAAGGCGGCCTCGTCCCACTCGTGTTTACGGGACTTGACCCAGTCCTTGACAACGAGCGGACGGGGCCGGCCCGGCGGCGTGCCGGTCCCTTCGGCAAGACCCGCCAGCGCCGCCCGCTCCGGGGCCCGGCCGGGCGCGCAGGGGAGCCAGACGCTGTGCGGGGTGAGCGCGCGGAAGGTGTCGTACCAGCCAGGGAGCTCATGGGCACACCGGTAGGCGGAGGGGGAAGTCAGCAGCCGGCAGCCGCGGTCGGCGAGCGCCGCGGACAGCTCGGCATAGCGGCCGGCGGGCAGCATCCAGCCGCGGTACCAGACCGGCCCGGCCCCCCGCGGGACCCGTGCCACCGCCGCTTCGGCGTCCCCGGCGACCAGGGCCTCGTGGTCGAGCACCGCGGTCGCCGCGCCGGCCGACTGCGCTGCGGCGGCCTCGGCCGCGAAGTGCGGATCGGGGCGCCGGGGACGCAGCGGGTTACCGGGGAGCAGGAGGAGCGGCCGGTCCGCCGCGGGGTCCACTGTCATATCAGCGGACCCTACGGACAGCGGCGGCCGTCCACCACACCCGGTGTGGTGACCGGCCGCCGTCCACCCGGGCCGCCGTCCACCCGGGCCGGCGTCAGAGCGCCGACAGCTCGGCGAGCAGATCGTCCAGGCCCAGCGAGCCCTGCGACAGCGCCGCCATGTGCCAGGCCTTGAGGTCGAAGTCCGCGCCGTGCCGGGCGCGGGCCGCCTCCCGGCCCTGCAGCCACACCCGCTCGCCGAGCTTGTAGCCGATCGCCTGCCCGGCCATGCCCTGGTAGCGGATGATCTCGCTCTCGACGAAGTCGGCCGGGCGGCTGCTGTGCTGGGCGAAGAACGCATGCGCCAGCTCAGGCGTCCAGCGCTCACCGGGATGGAAGGGGGAGTCCGCCGGGATCTCCAGCTCCAGATGCATCCCGATGTCGATGATGACCCGGACCGCCCGCATCATCTGCGCGTCGAGATACCCCAGGCGCCGCTCGGCGGTGGTCAGGAAGCCCAGCTCATCCATGAGCCGTTCGGCGTACAGCGCCCAGCCCTCGGCGTTGGCGCTGACGATGCCGACGGTCGTCTGGTAGCGGGAGAGCTGGTCGGCGACGTGTGCCCACTGCGCCAGCTGGAGGTGATGGCCGGGCACGCCCTCGTGGTACCAGGTGGAGACCAGGTCGTACGCCGGGAAGCGGGTCTCGCCCATCGTCGGCAGCCAGGTCCGGCCCGGGCGGGAGAAGTCCAGCGACGGCTGGGTGTAATACGGGGCGGCCGCGCCGCCGGGCGGGGCGATCCGCGACTCCACCCGGCGCACCCGCTCGGCCAGTTCGAAGTGAGTACCGTCGAGCGCGTCGATCGCCTCATCCATGAGCGACTGGAGCCACGCCCGGGTCTCCTCGACGCCCTCGACGGCCTCGCCGTGCTCATCGCACCAGGCCAGCGCCTCCCACGGCGTCTTCGCACCGGGCAGGACCTTCTCCGCCTCGGTCTCCATCTCGGCCAGCAGCCGGTGGAACTCGGACCAGCCGTACGCATACGCCTCGTCCGGGTCGAGGTCGGCGCCGTTGAAGTAGCGGGCGAGGCGGGCGTAGCGCTCCCGGCCCACCACGTCGGGTGCACCCTCGACGGCCGGGGCGTAGCTGTCACGGAACCAGTCGCGCAGCTCCACCAGGGCGCCGGTCGCCACCTCGGCGGCCTCGGTCAGTTCGGCGCGCAGGGTGTCCGGGCCGGCGTCGGTGAACTCGGCGAACCAGCCGCGGTCGGTGCCGATCCATTCGTCCAACTGGCCGATGACAGTGCGGACCTGGGTCGGTCCGGCGGGCAGGTCGCGCTTCAGACCGGCGTCGAGAGCGGCGCGGTAGCCCTCCAGCGCGGCGGGTACGGCCCGCAGCCGCCGGGCGATCGCCGTCCAGTCCTCGTCGGTCTCGGCCGGGGTGATCGTGAGGACCTCACGGACGTGGTGCAGCGGCGAGCTGAGGTTGCTGACCGTGCGCAGGCCCTCGCCCGCTTCGTGGACCGCCAGCTCGGCGGTCAGCCGCTCGCGCAGCAGCCGCGCACAGATCTGCTCGGCGGCGCTGTCCGCGCCCGGCCGGGACTCGGCCTCGGCCAGCTTCTCCAGCGTCGTACGGGCGAGCTGGGCCACCGCTTCCTGGCCCGTCGGTGAGAAGTCGGGGAGCTTGCCGGAGCTCTCGGCGATGCCGAGGAAGGTGCCGGTGATGGGGTCCAGGTCGACGAGGGCGTCGACAAAGGCATCGGCGACCTGGCGGGGCAGCGGACCGCCCCCGGAAGTAGTGGTGTGGGACATGCGTCCATCCTCGTACGGATGGCCCCGCCACGTCACCACCAAGAGGCGGTACGTTGCTGTCGCTTTGCGCTCGTGTCCGGATGCGGGAGTTCCGGATGCGGGGGCGCCGGCCGGGCGCCGGAACGCCCGGCGCGGCGGCGCCGGTGGCCCGGCCGGGCACCACGGGGTGGCGCTCAGCGGCGCCCCGTCCCGTCCTGGATCCGTACGCTCTGCCGGGTCTCCCGCCGGGCGGGCAGATCCGTGGGGCGGGTGGTGATCACCAGCGTGCCTTCCTCGATCTGGTAGTCGAGCGGCAGCCCGAGTCCGCGCATCGCCGCCACCATGCCGGTGTTCGAGGCCTTGGTGATCGCATAGACGCTCTCGCAGCCGGTTTCGGCCGCCATCGTCACCAGCCGACGCAGCAGCTCGGCGCCGATGCCGCGCTGTTGCCAGGCGTCCTCGACCAGCAGGGCGACCTCGGTCTCGTCGCCGTCCCACAGCAGATGTCCCAGCGCCACCAGCCGGCCGGAGGCGGTCTCCACCGCCAGAGTGCGGCCGAACCGCGGGCTGAGCAGATGGCCGAGATAGCGGTCCGCGTCACCGACCGGGCCGTGGTAGCGCAGCCCCAGGGTCTGCGGGGAGCAGCGGTCGTGCATCTCGCGGGCCGCGGCCAGATCGGAGGTGTCGGCGCGGCGGACCGTGATCTCGTTGCCCTCGGGCAGCGTCAGGACATCACGCCGCGGCGGTACCCGCTGGCCGAGTCTGGCGTCCAGGTCGACCAGGGCGCGTACCCGGGCGAACTCGGCGGGCGTGAACGGCAATTGCGGCCTTTCGATGGTGAGCGAGCCCCCGGAGGGGTCGCGGAACTTCATACGGTGCTTCTCCAGCACGCCCTCCGGGGGTACCTGCTCGGCGAGCGGCCGGCCGTGCAGTGAGCGCGCGGGCACCGAGCGGATCGTGCAGCGGCCCAGCAACTGACGCAGCACCAGGGGGAGTTCGGCGGAGTCCAGGGCGGTACGGGTCGCCAGGCCCAGCATCCGGGTCGGCGCATCGACGAGGTCGTGCGCATCGGCCCGCTCCAGCCAGTTCTGCGCACCGCCCGCGCCGGTGACCGTGCGGGTCAGTTCCGCGGGTGTCAGTGCGCCGGGCGCGCGCAGCAGGAACTCGTCGACCGTGCCCTCGGACAGCGGGTGGGTCTGCAGGCTGAGGATGTCCACCCGCAGCGCGCCCAGCGCTGTGCACAGCGCGGCCAGGCTGCCGGGCTCGTCCCGGACCGTGGTCCGCATCCGCCACAGCACCGTCTCCGCTCCGTCCGCCCCGGGGGCCGGTCCGGACGAGGACGCCGCCGTGGCGCCGGTATCGGTCGGCGGCGGGGCGTTCTCGTGGCGTCGTGACCACCAGACGTGGAAGCCGGCCGTGGCCAGCAGGGCGACCGCGGCGGAGCACAGCAGCAGCGGGCCCGACGGGCCGTGTGTGACGGTGTTGGCGAGGGCGCCGGCCGCGGTAACGGCGGTGAACAGGGCGGCCAGCTCGACGATATCCCGCCGCCGGTGGTGACGGCGGGCGGCCCGGGCAGAGGATGCTTCAGTCATGCACACGATCCTGGCGCACAGGTATTGCCTGATCGCCAACACCTTGTGTCCGACGGGTAAAAGACGCAATCGACGCATTGGACTCTACTGTCCTACCTGTCCCGGTTGCAGCACCTTGCTGAACAGCACCTCGCCGCCCTCCTGACGCAGCCGCACCGTCATCTCCCCGCTTCCCCCGTCGATATCGATCTCGCCGAAGTACTGCGGACTCTCCGCGGGAGAGGTGTTGGCACGGTCCGGCGCCTTGATGAACGGCTGCTCGGGCCCGAATGTTCCGTCCAGCTTCACCGCCTGGAATCCACCCGCGTTCAACGGGCCCGACACGAACTCCCAGAACGGCGCGAAGTCCTTGAACGCGGCCCGCTCCGGCGCGTAGTGCTGCGCCGCGGTGTAGTGGACGTCCGTCGTCAGCCATACCGTGCCGGTCACCCGGGCGTGCTTGATGTGCCGCAGCAGTTCGGCCAGCTGCAGCTCGCGCCCCAGGGGCGCGCCCGGATCGCCCTGGGCCACCGCCTCGAAGTTGGTTTTGCCGTCCGGGACGACCAGACCCAGCGGCATATCGGAGGCGATCACCTTCCACACCGCAGCGGAGCGGGACAGCTCGCGCTTGAGCCAGCGCAGCTGCTCGGCCCCCAGAATGCCCTGCGGGTCGTCGGTCTGCCGGTCCGGCGAATTGGCGTTCCGGTAGCGGCGCATGTCCAGTACGAACACATCGAGCAGCGGGCCGTGATGCACCACGCGGTAGACCCGGCTGCCCCGGTCGGGCCGCAGCGTCCGGATCGGGAAATACTCGCTGAACGCGCGCAGCGAGCGCGCGGACAGCACATCTGTCTCCTTCACCGTGTACCGGTCGTCGTCGAGCAGTTGCCCCGGATACCAGTTGTTGTGCACCTCGTGGTCGTCCCACTGGGTGATCATCGGCACCTGGGCGTTGAAGCGGCGCAGGTTCTCGTCCAGCAGGTTGTAGCGGAACGCACCGCGGAACTCCGCCAGCGTCTCGGCGACCTTGGCCTTCTCCCCGGTCGTCACATTCCGCCAGATCCGGCCGTCCGGCAGCGTCACCCGCTCGGAGATCGGACCGTCGGCGTAGATGTTGTCGCCGCTGCACAGGAAGAAGTCCGGATTCCGGCGCCGCATGTCCTCGTAGATGCGGTAGCCGCCGCGGTCCGGGTTGATCCCCCAGCCCTGCCCGGCCAGATCCCCCGACCAGTGAAAGCGCACGCCCTCCCGCCGCCCGCCGCCGACCCGGCCGGAATCTCTCCCGGCATCCGTGGGGGTGCGGCCCGCGGGCGCCGTGCGGAAGGTGCCGGTGACCGGCTCGCCGGACCGCCGGGGATCGTCCGGGTCGGCGAGCAGCACCCGGTAGTGGATCTGCTCACCGGACGGCAGGCCGTGCAGCGAGGTCACGCCGGTGAAGTCCGTCCCCGCCCCGGTCACCGGGCCGTGCCAGGTCCTGGCGTTACGGAACGACTCGGTCGCCGCGGTCTGCACGACCATCCGGGCCGGCCGGTCGGACCGTACCCACACCAGACCCGACGAGGTGGTCACATCCCCCACCTGCACGCCCCAGTCGGCGCTCGGCCGCCCGCTGCGGGCCTGCGCCGGTGCGGCACAGGAGATTGCGGGCAGCGCCAGTGCCGCCGAGCCGGCCGCCGCGCCCTGCAGCAGCGACCGCCGTCCGAAGCCGCCGCCGGATCCCTGCGCCATCTCCAACCTCCATGCTCGCCCGACTTCACTGCCGCCCCGTTCGTATCGCTGTCCGGTGCCCGGCAGTCGAACGGACGGTGAACAGCGGCCCGTTCGACTCCGCGGGCCGTCCGTCGGCCGGGAGTGGGTCTCCGGTCCCGGCCCTGTGGCTCACCGGACCAGGGCCATGGTCGCAAGACCCCCGGCCGATCGCCAGGATGTTGCCGGGACGTTTACGGTCCGGGTACGCGCGTTCGGTGCAACGGCGGCCGCCGGGTCGGTCGGGCGGGGTGGTCGGGCCGTACGGGGCGCTCGGGACGTACTGGGGGCTTGGGACGCATGGGATGCCCAGGACGCACGGGATGCCCGGGACACGCAGAGCGCTCGGGACGCTCGGGGCACCCGCCCCGGAGCGCCGCAGAGGTCTTCGTGCCGCCGCGGGCCGGGGAAGCCGGCACTCCCGCTAGGAACTTCCCCGGCCGACGGTGTCGAGGACGACCCGCGCCACCAGCGCCGGGTCGTCGTGCATCGGCACATGCCCGCAGCCCGGCAGCCGTACCAGCCGCGCGCCCGGAATCGTGTGCTTGGCGCGTACGCCCTGTCGGGGCAGCAGCAGGCGGTCCCGGCTGCCCCAGCCGATCGTCACCGGGACGTCCGGCACATCGGCGGTGAACCGTACCTCCCGGCCGGCCGCCAGCGTCGGCGCAAAACCGGGGCCCTCGCGCAGCGCCCGGGTCTCCGCCACGACGGCCGCGGCCGAACGACGGCCGGGGTGGGCGTAGATGGTGCCGGTCAGTGAGGCGCGGCCGAGTGCGGTCCGGGCCAGGGTCTCCACCACCGGCCCGGGCAGCGCCTGCGCCCCGGCGTACATGCCGCGCAGCACACCGAAGGCGTAACGCCGCTCGGCCCGGGTCCAAAAGCCCGCGGGCGAGAGCGCGGTGACCGACCGGACGGCCCGCGCGCGGCCCAGCTCCAGGGCGAGCAGCCCGCCCAGCGAGTTCCCCACCACATGCGGGCGGTCGGCACCGAGCTCCTTGAACGCGGCGATGAGCAGCGGGACGACCGACGACAACGCGTAGGAGGAACCACCGGGCAGTGCGGGGGAGGCGCCGAAGCCCGGCAGATCGAGGGCGATGACCTCATGGGACGCGGCCAGGATGTCGCACACCGGGCGCCAGGCCTGGAGATGGTGGCCGATTCCGTGCAACAGGACGACGGGCTCGCCCGCGCCCTTGCGCTCGTAGGCGACCGTGAACGGCGGCCGGTCCTCGGGGGTGACACGGGCGAAGGAGACCGGGGTGGCCATCAGAACTCCTCGGGGTGCGGTGCGTGCGGTGGTCCCGGGCGTGCGCTGACGCGATGCCAGGTGTGGCTACTGAGCGGTATGGGGCCGCCGGGACGAGTCCGCGAGACGCCGCAGGTCACCGCAGCCGGGACTTCGAAGGCAGCCCTCAGACCGCCCGCGATGCAGCCGGGACTTCGAAGGCAGCCCTTAGACCGCCCGCGATCCGGAGCAGCCGCTGTCTCCCGTGGCCAGTTGAGCGGCGGCGCGCAGACCGGTCCGCGGGCCGGCCAGCACCGGCACACCGACATCGAGACCTTCGGCGGCCGGCGCCATGGAGGCCTGCGCCAGGACGATCACGTCGGCGTCCCGGATCTCCCGCGCCGCGGAGGCGACCGCCGTGAGATAGCCGTCGCGGTCGCCGGCCTCGAAGCGCTCCCAGGCGTCCGGCACCAGCACGGTACGCACGCTGATCTCGCGGACGGCCCGGTCGGCCTCCTGCCTGATCAGGTCCTCCGTGGGGACGAGGGTGCTTTCCACCGTGGCGAGTACGGCGATGCGCGGGCCGGTGGCGACTGCGGTCGCGGCCATCGGGCGGTCCACCCGCAGGACGGGCAGGCCGAGCGCCGCACCGGCCGCCTCGGCGACCGAACCGATCGTCGAGCACGTGCACAGCGCCACCCGTGCCCCGTCGCGGGCCGCCCCCGCCAGGTCGGCTTCGAGGTCCTTGGCCACGGAGTCGGGACCCTGCGCCCTTGCCCGGTCCAGGAGTTCGGGGCGTACGAGGTGATGGAGCGTCAGGCCGGGGGCCTCCTCGTCGCGCAGTGCGTCGAAGACCGGGACGTGAACGGGAGAGGTGTGCAGGAGGGCGAGCATGCCGGTGACGGTAGCGGGTGGAGTGGGGAAGGGCGTCGGTGGGGCGGCCGGTACGAGTGGTCGGGACGGGCCGTCGCGCCGATCCGTAACGGATGCCGGATTGGTCTTGACCAAGGGTGGGGGCGGCCATATCGTCGGGATACTGCAACAACCTTTCATAAAGAAACGCTCATTATCGGGTGTGCCACGCAGGCTCGCGAAGAAACGGGCGTGCAAGCGGGCCCGCGAAGGCGGCGTCTGGGGTGTGGGCCCGAGCCCACGGGGGCGCAGAACCGGCAACGGCCAGTGCGGAGGACAGGGTGGGGACCACGCAGCTCGAAACGGTGCCGGAGCCGAAGTACTGGCACCTCAAGACCGTGCTCAGCGAGGCACTGGACTCGGAGTTCACGGTCGGCGAGATTCTGCCCAACGAGCGTGAACTGGCCGCGCGGTTCGGCGTCGCCCGGGCCACGCTGCGGCAGGCGCTCGAACAACTGGAGCTGGAAGGCAGACTCCAGCGCCGCCGCGGTGTGGGCACCACCGTCGCACCGCCGCGGATCGGCGTAGCCGTCGACCCCGTCCGCCACACCTGGCCCGGCGCCACGGGCGACGACTGGCAGCCGCTCGACGCCGTCGAGAGCGATACGGTGCCCGCCGCGGTCGCCGGCCTGCTGGCGACCGCCCCCGGTGAGCCGGTGCACATCGTGCGCCGCAGCCGGGTCACCGACGGCCGGCCCGTCGCCGCCGAGCTGCTGTACGTCCCGGCGGCCGCGCTCCCGGACTGCGCGCCGGCCGCCTCGCTCGGCGCCCCGGCCCGCGCCCGCGCGGTGCTGCACGCGCTGCAGACGCTGGAGCTGGACGGCCAGGACCGTACCGTCGAGCTCGGCTCGGCCCGTGCGGAGGACGCCAAGCAACTGGACCGGCTCCCCGGCGCGCCCGTCCTGGTGGTCACCACCCGCTATGTCTCCGGGGGCCGCACGACTGCCGTCGCGGTCTCCACCTACCGTGCGGACACCTGCCGCCTGACCTTCGGCGAGAGCGACGCGGTCGCGCTGCTCGCGGGCTGAGCCGCCCCGACGGCCGAGGTAGCCGGCTTCCGCCGGACAGCGGTCCGGTGGGGGCCCGTTCGCGTGCGGTCGTGGGCCGGGGGGTCGGATGGTGGCCTGCCAAGCGCGGCGGGGCCCCGGCGGAGCTCCGTACAGGCTGCGGTCGTCGGTGCGGGTCGCTGCGGGTCGCTGCTGGTCAGCGGCGTCCCGGCACCACGTCGTGGCGCGTGGGGCGGGCCGTCACCGTGCCCTCCACCGCGAAGAGTTCGCCCTCCACATGATCGAGCGCGAGCCGCAGTGCCCCGGTGGCGACCGCCGCCTCGCCCAGCCGGGACAGGGCGACCTGCGGCGGGCGCAGGCAGTAGCGCGCCAACTCCGCGCGCAGCGGCTCCAGTACGCGGTCCAGCCCCGCCGCCCAGCCGCCGATCACCACCAGCTCCGGGTCGAGTGCCAGCACCAGGGCCGCGACATCGTGCACCAGCCGCCGCAGGAACCGGTCGACCGCCTCCCGGGCCTGTGCGTCACCCTCCCGCGCCGCCGCGAAGACCGCTGCGACCTGTGCCTCGTCCAGGGGATGCAGCGGCTCGCCGGTCGTCGACAGCAGCCTCTCCGGTGTCGCCTCACGGCCGAGCAGGTGCAGGGCACCGATCTCTCCGGCCGCCCCGCCGAATCCGCGGTGCAGGCGTCCGCCGATCAGCGAGCCGGCTCCCGGGCTGAGTCCGGCCAGCACGAAAACGATGTCATCGGAGCCGATGGCGGCACCCTGCCAGTGTTCGGCCACCGCGGCGGCGTTCGCGTCGTTCTCGACCAGCACCGGGCAGCGGAACGACCGCCGTAGCCGCTCACCGAGCGGCAGACCCGTCCAGCCGGGCAGCGCCGTGCTCAGCCGGACGGTGCCGTCCGCCTCCATGATGCCGGGGCCGGCCACACCGACGGCCCGCAGTGAAGGCCGGGGCACGCCCGTGCGGCGCAGCAGATCGGCCACCACGGCGCGGACCCGCTCCAGCCGCTCGTCGGCCGGTGCGCTCTCCTCCACGGGACGTTGAGCGGAGTCCAGCACCCGCCCGCTCAGATCGGACAGCAGGGCCGCGACGCGGTGCGGGCCGATCTCGATGCCCAGCAGATGCCCGGCCTCCGTACGGAACCGGAACCGGCGGGCAGGACGTCCCTGGCGGCGGGTCCCGCTGTCCTCGGCGACCGCCTCGACCACCAGACCGGTCTCGATGAGCCCTTCGACCACGCCCTCGACCGTCGGCCGGGACAGGCCCGTCACCTGGACGAGGTGGGTGAGCGTGGGGGAGTCCGCGGCGCGCAGCGCATGCAGCACCACAGCGGAGTTGATCCGTCGCAGCAGGGAGGGGTCCCCGCCGGTGAGCCGCCCCAACGTCCGTCTCCCTCACTTCGCGTGTGGGGCGGATCGTAGCCGGTCACCGGAGGGGCGGCGAGTCCCGCGGGTCGGCCGGGCGGGCGCGGGAGCCCGGCCCGGCGCGCGCCCGCGAGAGAGAGCGGCGTAGGGGCGGCGCCTTCGCCGGCAGGGGTGGGGGCGGGGGCGAAGGCACCGGTGGTCGGCTCCGGTCAGCGTTGAGGGTTGGTGGCGTTGGTGCCGCTGTTCCCGTTGATGTCGTTGACGCCGTGGGCATCGTTGGCGTCCGCGATCTCCTCGCCTGCGACAGGAAGGACGAGCCGGGACGGGTGGTGGAGCGAGACCTCGGCCGGTATGAGCCGGGTGGCCGTCGCCGGAGGCTCGCCGGTGCCGGTGTTGCGGGCGAAGCGTGGGTGGGCGCCGCCGCTGACCTGCAGGCGGATCCGGTGTCCGGCGGGGAAACGGTAGGCCGTGGAGCTCATCGCCACCGTGACGGCAGCCGGGGTGGCTCCGGTGGTGTCCGTGGTGGGGCCGGGCCGCAGTCGTTGCAGGCCGTCGCAGATGTTGGTCGAGCGGCCCCGGTCGTCGACGTCGCAGAGGCGAGCGAAGACATCGGCGTGACCGGTGTCCGTGGTGACCCGTAGCTCCACGCCGACCGGTCCGAGGAGGTGGACCGGCTCGGTGAGCGGCGCGGTGGTGAAGGTCAGGACGTCGTCCCTGGCTTCCAGCGCGGTGTTGTCCTGGTACCCGGCCTTGCCGGACAGCAGGGGGCCGCCGACCGAGGGCGTCGGATCGGCCGGGTCGTAGCGGAAGGACACCGGCGCCGGGGCATTCTCGGGCATCCGGGTGCGCAGAGTGCCGTCGCCGTCGAGGTACCAGTGGTGGGCCGTCGTCGCCGGGGGCCAGTCGGGAAGGTCCTGCCATGCCTGCCGGCCGCCCGTGTGCACCCGCGCCTTCGTCGTCCGCAGGCGGGACGGGTCGTCGCACAGATGGGCCCGCAGCCAGCCGAGGCTTTCGGCGAAGACCTCGGGCCAGCCCTGCTGCAGGGCGGAGTTGTGCGTCCAGGGACCGACGAGCAGGCTGCTCTCGCAGCCGGCCCGCCGCAGTCTGCCGTACTGCTGCAGGGTCTGGTCGAGGGCCACGTCATGCCAGCCGGTGATCAGGCTGGTCGGCACCCTCAGGTCCTCGGCCACGGACCCCAGGTCCACCCCGTGCCAGTGCGCGTCCTCCGGTTCGGGGCGGGCCATCGCCTCCTCCAGGAACGGCACCCTTCCGCCCAGGCCGGGCACATAGGCCGTGCCGAGCGGAAGGGTGCGCGTGATCGTGCGGAAGTGGCGCTGCAGCCGCAGTGCGGCCCGCAGAAACCTCGGTACGCCCCGGTGCTGATGGACCATGCCCATGGAGGTGGCAAGGGCGCGCTCCAGCGCGAAGGCGCCGCCGGGGTGGAAGTAGCCGTGCAGGTCGTGCAGGCCGACCTGGATCACCATCGCGCGCAGTTCCGGCGGCGGGTCGGCGGCAAGCGCCCACTGGACGTAGCCCAGGTAGCTGGCGCCGATCGTGCCGAGTACGCCCGTGAACCAGGACTGCCGGCGCAGCCAGGCGACGGTGGCCCGGCCGTCGGCGGCCTCGTGGTGCCACAGGTCGAAGGTGCCGCCGGACCCTCCGGTGCCGCGGCAGCTCTGCAGGACGACGTGGAAGCCCTGTTCGGCGAAGAGCACGCCGTACATCGGCGCCCACGGGAAGCCCCGGCCGTACGGCGAGCGGACCAGGAGCGTGGGGAAGTCGCCCTCGGCCAGCGGGAAGTAGTGGTCGGTCAGCAGCGCACTGCCGTCGGCGGCGGGCACCACGAGGCCGGGCTCGTAGGCGATGTCGTGGAGTTTGGGCGGCAGGCCCCGGAAGGTGTGCCGCAGGGCGCGGATGCGCAGGGGTGGCTGCTTCGCGGACGCGTGATGCGTGGCCGTCGTCATGGTGCCTCGATTCCTGGAGCGGTCTCCGCCATATTTCCAGTACGTTGTACGATAATAGCGTGTGGTGGGATGGCTCCAGGACTGAGGAGAGGTTGCCGTGGCCCGTACAGGAGGCTCATCAGGCCGTCATGCCGGGGTGGATCCCGAACTGCTCTGGTCGCGGGCCGAACGCCCGCGCCGGGGCAGGCCGCCGGCGCATGACCGCGGCGCGATCACCGCCGAGGCCGTTGCCCTCGCCGACGCCGAAGGGCTCGCCGCGGTCACGATGCGCGCGGTCGCGGGCCGGATCGGCGCGGGAACGATGTCCCTCTACAGCTATGTCCCCAACAAGGAGACGCTGCTGGAGCTCATGATCGACCAGGTGAGCGGCGACCACCGGCTGCCGCCCGGGCCCTCCGGCGGCTGGCGCGCCGACCTCCGGCGGATCGCCCACGAGCAGCGCGCGATCATGCACCGCCACCCGTGGCTGCCCGGCGCTCTGCCCGCGCAGCAGACGCTCGGCCCGAACACCCTCGCCGTCTGGGAGCACACTCTGGCCGTCCTCGCCCCCGCCGGCCTCGATGCCCGGGCGAGGCTGGAGACCTTCAGCCTGCTCACCGGCTTCGTGGCCAGCCACGTGCTGTACGAACTCGCCCAGGAGAGGGCGGTCGAGGCGGCCGGCCGCACCTCCGGCGAACTCCTCGACGCGCAGGCGCGCTACCTCAAGTCCGCTGCCGCCGCGGGCAGCTTTCCCCACCTTGCCGCGGCGCTGGAGGCGACGGGCGACGACCCCACCCCGCAAGCCGTTTTCGACCGCCTCCTCGACCGCATGATCAACGGCCTTACGGCGGCGACGTGACCCCGGTACCGGAGCTCCCGCCGGGGTGCCCGCCGGAATTCCCGCCGGGGCGCCCGGCTGCGGCTGCACGGTCCGGGAGAGCCAATTGTCAGACCCGGGCGGTTTACTGACGGCATGACCACTGACGCGTATCTGGCCGCCATCGACCGGTTGCGGCTCCGGGATTTCCCCGCCGGCCCGGCCCGGTCCGCCATGGTCGAGAGCGGGCCGGGGTTCCACATAGCCGGTCTGCGGGTCAGTCAGGAGTTCTGGGACGCGGACCTCGCCGAGGTGGCCGAGGCCGCGGAGGAGTTCGAGGCCGAGCTGACGGCGCTGGTGCAGGCTCTGTCGTTACGGTGGGGCGAGCCCGAATCGTTCGATCTCGCCGACCACCTGGAACGGTCGGCGAGGGGCCTGCCCGTCCCGCCACCGCTGGACACGCTGTGCGGATATGTCCCGCGGATGCACGGCTGGCGGGTCCAGGGCCGGTGGATCGGGGTGGGCGTGGGGCAGGGCGACCGTGAGCTGCCCTTCCAACTACTGGTGGCGGTGGGGGAGGGGGAGCCGAGGTGACGTAGAGGCGGTGTCGCGGGGGCGCCGTACCGCGGTGTCAGCGGGGGAAGACGGGGGCGAGCGCCGCGGTGACGAGCCGGTGCGGGGCGCCGGTGCCGTCGGCGGGGACGGTCCACAGGTCCGAGCCGAAGTCGCCCGGCAGGGAGTAGACCAGAGTGTGGTCGTCGCGCCAGACGGCCTGGTCGTCGACGTTGCGGTGTTCGCCGGTCGGCCTCTCGCGCAAGGTGCGCAGATCGAGGACGTACAACCGCCAGGGAGCGTTGGGGTCGGCGCCCTTGACGCGCTTCTTGTACGCGAGCCGGGTGCCGTCGGGGGAGAGTGAGGGGCATTCGACGTTGGGGTGCAGCGCCCGGAGGGTGCGGGTGGTGCGGTCGCCGCGGACGAGGTAGGTCTTTCCGGCCGTGGCGGCGGTGGCGTAGAAGTGGGTGTCGTCGGCGAAGGTCACGCCCCAGACATTCACATCGGCCGCGTGCACCCGGCGCCCGTCGATGGTCAGGGCATAGGTCTCCAGGTTGGCGTCCAGGTGCCGGCCGCGGGTGTCGACGACGGAGGTGCGGGTGGAGAAGGCGGTGCCCGCGTAGGAGTCCCCGCTGACGAAGACCGTCCAGGCGACGGTACGGCCGCTGGGGGAGACCCGGGCGCGCGTGGGGGTGCCGGCCAGGTCGTAGTGGCGCAGCGGACGCAGGCGCTTGTCGAGGACCACGGCCCGGTAGGTGTCGCGGAGTGTGCCGTGGACCGCCTGGAGACAGACGCCGGTGCCGGCGGCCGCGTGAAAGCGCAGGCAGCGGACGCCGGATGCGGTGCGCGGGCCGGTGAGCCGGTCTGCCGGGACGGCGGTGATCTCGTCCCGGTGCGGGCCCCAGGCCATGGTGCGGAAGAGGCTGCGGCGCGGGTCGTCCAGGCGTACGGCTCCGGAGGCGACCGGGGGGCCGCCCGCCTGGGGGCGCTCCTTGCGGGCTGCGCGCCCAGCGGCGTGCAGTGTCGCGCCGACGGCGACCCCGCCGAGCACGAGCACGGTGACGAGCAGGAGGAACAGGCGTGCGCCGCGGCTCAAGGGAGTGCGGCTCAAGGGAGCGTCGCTCGAGGGGATGTGGCTTGAGGGGGTGCGGCTCACCGTGCGTCCTCCGAGGGGGAGTTCGAGGCCCGTGCCGGGACGGCACGGCGCAGGAGGCCGGCGCTGACGGCCGCGGCGAGCGCCAGGCCGATGGCAGCGGTCAGGAGGGCGGTGCGGTCACCCCAGGCGGTCCAGGCGGCGCCGAAGGCGAGGGAGCACACGAAGCGGGCGGCGGTCTGGCCGGTCTGCACCACGGCCAGACCGCTGCCGCGGGCGTCCTCGGGCACCGCATCGGCGGTCGCCGCCGCCAGCACTCCGTCGGTCGCCGCATAGAACGAGCCGTGCAGCACCAGCACGGCACAGACCAGGGCCGCCCCGCCGGCCGACGGCACCAGCAGCCCGTAGGCACCCAGCAGCGCCAGATGTCCGGCAAGGAACAGCCGCCGCCGGCCGATCCGGTCGGCGACGGCCCCCAACGGCACCGCCAGCAGCAAGAACGCCGCGGCCGTGCCCAGCGGCAGCAGCGGGAACCAGCCCGTCGGCAGCTCCAGCCGCCGCTGCAGGGTCAGATACAGGAAGGAGTCGCTGACGGTGGTCAGCCCCAGCAGCACCGCACACCCGGTCAGCCGGCGCACCTCCGGCCGCCGCAGCAGAGCGCGCACCGGCGTCCGGGGCCCGGCCGGGGCACGGTCGTCAGCGGCTCCTGCGGCATCCGGGAGGCGGCGTGGGACGAACAGCAGCAGGACGACCACACCCAGTACGGCCACACAGAAGCTGACCGTGAAGACCGCGTCATAGCCTTCCGCCGCCACCCGCAGCAGCACGAACGCCACCAGCGGCCCGCACAGCGCCCCCGCCGTGTCCATGGCCCGGTGCACCCCGAACGCCCGCCCCCGGACGGCCGGTTCGGCGGCCAGGGAGATCAGCGCGTCCCGCGGCGCGGTCCGCAGCCCCTTGCCGGTACGGTCCACCGCCAGCACCGCTCCGATCAACGGCAGCGAGTGCACCATCAGCAACAGCGGTTTGCACAGCGCGGAGAGCCCGTACCCCACCGCGGCCACCGTCTTGTGGCCGCCACCCCCGCCCCGGTCCGACAGCCGGCCCCCCACCAGCCGGACCAGCGCGCTCACCCCGTTGTAGACCCCGTCCAGCACCCCGAACCCCCAAGGCGACAGGCCGAGTTCGGCGACGAGGTAGAGCGGTAACACGGCGGTGACCATCTCCGAGGAGATGTCCGTGATGAGGCTGACGGTGCCCAGCACGAGCACCGTCGAGGGGAGCGCGGCCCCGGCGCGCCGACGCGGACGGTGGTCCGTCGTGGCGCGCCGGTCACCCGGCGGAGCGGAGGCCGAGGAGGTGGAGCGGCGGTCCGCGAGATACACGTCAGCCGGCCCAGATGCCGCTGATGTCCTTGGCGTCGGCGGCGTTGCCCGCGTGTGAGGTGCCGTACATGTCCTCGAGGGTGCGCAGGACGTCGTAGTGGTTGTAGGCGGTGGCGGAGGTGGCGCCTGCCTTCACCGGCTGGCCGTAGAGCGCGGTCGGGATGCGGTTTCCGCTGAGCCGGTTGTCCTCGTCGAAGGTGAGCAGCAGCAGGCTGTTGTGGGTCTTGGCCCAGTCCGCATAGCTCTTGAGGTGGTCCTTCAGCCAGGTGTCACCGCTGGCGACCGAGCAGTCGTGCATATCGCTGCACAGATTCGGCACGACGAAGGAGACGGTCGGCAGCGTCGAGAAGTCGGAGGGAAACGCGTCGAAGGTGTGCGCCGAGCCGGTGGAGACATTGCCGAAGCCGAACCACGGGTTGTGCTTCTGCGCGTACTTGCCGCTCTTGCAGGTGGTGGACCCCTCGGACGGCAGCGACTCGTTGTAGCTCGCCCAGGACTTGCCGGCCGCCGTCAGCTCCGAGGCGAGGTTCGGGGCGTCGCTGAACCCCGGGTCGACGCAGCTGTCGTCGGTGACGCCCTGGGTGTCACCGGAGAAGAGGGCGTAGTAGTTGGGCTGGCTGGGGTGGGTCTCGGCGTAGGACGCAGTGAGACTGGCACCCCCGGAGGCCAGGGAGTTGATGTACGGGGCGCCGGAGCTGCCGATCACCTGGCCGTAGGCGTGGTTCTCGAAGACCACCACGACCACATGGTCGGGGGTGGGCACGGCGGCCGCGGCCGGCTCGGCGCCGAAGCCGTTGCCCGCCCAGACGCCGAGTCCGGTGGTGGCGAGGGCGAACGCCCCGGCGAGCGCGGTGACTTTGCGACGGCGGGAGCGTCGGATGCGGTGGGAGGAGGGGGACGCTGCGGCGGAGGGGGACGCGGAGGGGGCAGGCACAGGAGTCTCCGTAGGGGAGTGGGGGCTGCGCGGGCGGCGTCAGAGTAGAGCCGTCAGATAGGCATGTACATGCCTTCAAGGTGACGGCCGGCCGAACGGCGGACGACCTTATGCGCCCTCGCCCTCCGCGAACGCCGCCGCGCGCAGCCGCCCGTACTCCTCCGCCAGGGTCGCCGGCGTCCAGTGGGCGTTGAGCCCGCTCGGGTTGGGCAGTGCCCAGATGCGGGTGGCGCCCAGGGTGCGTTCCTGGGGGCCGATCTTGGCGTGTTTGTCGTCGAAGGCGACGCGATAGGCCGTGACGCCCGCGACGGCGAGCCAGCGCGGGCGTAGCCGGGCCACCTTCTCGGCCAGCAGCCGGCCGCCCTCGCGGTACTCGTCCGCGGTCAGCTCGTCGGCCCTGGCGGTCGCCCGGGCCACGACGTTGGTGATGCCGAGGCCGTGGGTGAGGAGTTCTTCCTGCTCGGCGGGCCGGAACTGGCGCGGGGTGAACCCGGCGGCGTGCAGGGCCGGCCAGAAGCGGTTGCCGGGGCGGGCGAAGTGGTGGCCGGTGGCCGCCGTCATCAGCCCGGGGTTGATACCGCAGAAGAGCACGCGAAGGCCGCTCGCGGCCACGTCGGGGACGAGGCGGTCGCGAGCGGCTTCCAGCTCTTCGGGGGTGAAACGCACGGTGCCTCGGGTCAGAGGATCGAGCCGGGGGTGTACGCCGCGGCCTCCGGGTGCTGCTTGGCGATCTCCTCGATCCGGGCGACGACGGACGCCACCTGGTCTGCCGCCGCGCCGGTGAAGGAGAGCTTGTCCGCCATCAGGGCGTCCAACTGTGCCTTGTCCAGCGGGATCCGCGCATCCGCGGCCAGCTTGTCCAGCAGCTCGTTGCGCTCCGCGCCCTGCTCACGCATGGCCAGCGCCGACGCGACCGCGTTCTCCTTGATCGCCTCGTGCGCCTCCTCACGGCCCACACCGGCGCGTACGGCGCCCATCAGCACCTTCGTGGTGGCGAGGAAGGGCAGGTAGCGGTCCAGCTCGCGGGCGATGACGGCGGGGAAGGCGCCGAACTCGTCGAGCACGGTCAGGAACGTCTCCAGCAGGCCGTCCAGCGCGAAGAACGAGTCCGGCAGCGCGACCCGGCGCACCACCGAGCAGGACACATCGCCCTCGTTCCACTGGTCACCGGAGAGCTCACCGGCCATCGAGGCGTAGCCGCGCAGGATCACCATCAGGCCGTTGACGCGCTCGCAGGAGCGGGTGTTCATCTTGTGCGGCATCGCCGAGGAGCCGACCTGGCCGGGCTTGAAGCCCTCGGTGACCAGCTCGTGCCCGGCCATCAGCCGGATGGTCTTGGCCAGCGAGGACGGGGCGGCGGCCAGCTGCACCAGCGAGGTCACCACGTCGTAGTCGAGCGAGCGCGGGTAGACCTGGCCGACGGAGGTGAAGGCCTGGCCGAAGCCGAGGTGCCCGGCGATCCGCTGCTCCAGGTCGGCGAGCTTGGCGGTGTCACCGCCGAGCAGGTCGAGCATGTCCTGGGCGGTGCCGACCGGGCCCTTGATGCCGCGCAGCGGGTAGCGGGAGAGCAGGTCTTCCAGCCGCGCGTACGCCACCAGCAGCTCGTCCGCGGCGGTCGCGAAGCGCTTGCCGAGCGTGGTGGCCTGCGCTGCGACGTTGTGCGAGCGGCCCGCCATCACCAGCTCGGCGTGCTGGCCGGCCAGCGAGCCCAGGCGCGCGAGCACGGCGACCGTACGGTCGCGCATCAGTTCCAGGGACAGCCGCACCTGCAGCTGCTCGACGTTCTCCGTCAGGTCGCGGGAGGTCATGCCCTTGTGGACCTGCTCATGGCCGGCGAGGGCGTTGAACTCCTCGATGCGGGCCTTGACGTCGTGCCGGGTGACCTTCTCACGCTCGGCGATGGAGGCCAGGTCGACGGTCTCCAGGACGCGCTCGTAGTCGGCGAGCGCCTGCTCGGGGACCTCCACCCCCAGGTCCTTCTGCGCGCGCAGCACGGCGAGCCACAGCTTCCGCTCCAGCTTGACCTTGTACTCGGGGGACCACAGCACGGCCAGCTCCGCGGAGGCGTAGCGGCCGGCCAGGACATTGGGGATGCGAGGCTTCGCAGACACAGCAGTCACGTGGTGAGAGTCTACTGGCGCTGGAGCATGCACCGGACATTGGGAGTGCCCCCGGCGAGCGAAGCTACTGGTCAGAGCCGATTCCGGGTATCGGAGGACCCTTCGCCAGCCCCCGTTCCGCCCGGGTTGAAACCGGATCTTGCCGGACCGTAGGGAGGGGGTAGGGATGGTGCTGAAGCAGAGCAGGGGAGCTTGAGCTAAGCAGCCGCTTGGACCCGAAGGGGCCGGGCAGTCAGACGGTTGACCTGACCCCTGTGGTCCGCCACCTGCTCGTCGAGAAGGTGGTTGTACGTGCGTCGGATCTCCTTGACGCTGTCGCGGCCCCACAGGGCCACAGTCTCGGGTGGCAGGCCGTTCTGGAGCATCTTCGAGATGTACGTGTGCCTCGTGTCGTGGAAGGTCGGCAGGGTTCCGCCATTGTGCTTGATCCCGAACTTTCGCAGCGTCGGTTTCCGTGCCCTCTCGTTGAACGTGTCGTTGCTCAGGAGGTTGCCTTGAGGGTTCCAGAAGAGCGCCTTCGCAGGGCCTCGCCGGCAGGTCTCGATCGTCCGCCCATGGGTCCATAGGGCGGTCTCAGCAGGAAGCGGCCGGTACCTGGCCTCGTGATGGTTGATGGCTTCCAGCGGGTGATCGGGCATGGGTACGGTTTTCGTGTGGATGCCGCTCTTGCGGCGGTTTGTCTTCAGCCGGTTGACAAGCATCGGCTTGTACTCGTCTCCTTGGTGCGAAGGGCCTGACGGTGCACCGTCAGTACCCCCTTCTTCCGGCCGATGGCGTCCGTACACGTGCCGAACGCCTCACCTTGCCTGACGCCGCACCCGAAGCCGAGAAGCGGTATGACCACGTACCTTTCAGGAAAGGCGTCACAGAGGGCCCACGCCTCGTCATCGGTAGTCGCGCACCAGGGCCTCGCCGAGGCCGCCCATGACACCGCTGAGGACGATCGCGGCCATGACCGGGGAGACGACGTCGGCGGCCTGCTGGAAGGCCTGGAGCGGCTTCCTTGCCACGGGTAGGACAGGCGGAAGCCGACGAGCAGCCCTGCCTCCGCCTCGGTGAGCCGGTAGCCGTCGTCGGCGCCTACGGCCCGGACTGGTGCACCACCATGCGCGAGGTCCGTCACCGGCTGGAGCAGCCGTACGTGAAGTGCACCGTCGACGGCGATGCTTCGGGCCTCGGAGACCATGAGGTTCTGGTCCGGTGGGCGACGCCGGAGGAAGCGCAGGCTCGTAAGCGTGCTCAGGCCCAGCGGCAGGTCCCGCTCGTTGCCCTGCTGCGCAAGCAGGATGCCGCTGCCAAAGCAGCAGCGGAGCGGCAGACCCTGGAGGACGCGGGCCAAGCCGGTCTGTGGTGACCGTACGCCTGGCCTGCCCCGATACCCGGTGATGCCCCCGCCGGAGAGAGGCGTGCACCATGCGCTGGAGGATGCACGGTACGACTGCGTGATGCATCGGACTCGACTCCGAGGGGCTGGCCATCCAGCACGACGGCACCCGCTTGGTGACGTCCGAATTCGAGCCGTCCGTCCGGCGATACGACCGCCGCGGCAAGCTCCTGGGCCAACTCCCCGTGCCCGAGAACCTGACCACGCACCGGATCACCAACCGGACCTTCGAGGGCCTGACGTTGGCCGGCCGAACCCTCACCGCGAGCATGGAAGGGTGGTTGACGACGGACGGCACCGACACCCGACGCTTCCAGACTTGGCGGCGCGGGCACCAGGGAGAATTCCGCGTCGACCGCCAGTTTGCGTACATGGGCGACATCGGTTATGGCATCTCGGAGATCGCGGCAATCGGCGACGGTCGCCTTCTGGTCCTGGAACGGTCATTCAACGACACCGTCGGCTGGACTGCGCACCTCTACGTCGCCGACCCGCGGCGGGCCACAGACGTCAGCAAGGTGACGGACCTAGCTGACCGGGACCCGCGGGTGCGCATCGCGTCGAAGACGCTGGTCGCCAAGCTGGAGGAGTGCCCCTCTCTCGACGCGCCAACGAGGTTCCCTGTCCAGGCCGCCCCGCTCGTCGGCAACGTCGAGGGGATGGCGATCACTGGCCGGCGCCATGGAGTTCTGCGTCTGACGCTTGTTGCTGACGACGACCAGAGCCCGGCCGCGATCACGCGCCTGTACAGGTTGGACGTCCGGTTGCCGCGCCGCTGACGCCCGTGAACATGGAGGTGGGCCCGGACCGTTCGTCGGTCCGGGCCCACCTCCATGTCGGGGGAGGCCGGTTCATGTCACCAGGAAGGCCGCCGCGGTCGTCGCGCCCAGCGAGGCGCCTGCCACGGTCTGAGCGACGGTGTGGTACGTCAGCGCCACCCGGGACCAGCACACGGCCGCCGTCAGCAGATAGGCGAGCAGCCACCACGGGGAGTGGACGACGGCGAGCAGCGCGGGTACCGCGGACGCCACCGCCGAGTCGACGCTTATCTTCCAGACCGTGTTCACCGTGAGGAGGACGACAGTCATCGCCCACAGGGCGAGCATGGCGACGAGGATGCCGGCCGGTGCGCGGCCGAGGACCATGACGAGGGAGCCGCAGCCGATCGACGCCAGGATGACGAAGAAGATCGGAGCCCGCTTCGCGCGGTCCACCACGTGCCGGTCGCCCCAAGTGCCGCGCGTCCGTTCCCACTCGATGTACCCCGCGGGGATGAGCCCGGCGCAGAGCGCGCCGAGCAGACCCCAGGGGATGCCGGTCCAGTCGCCTGCAGCGGCCAGGCCGATGCCGACCATGCCGGCCACGAGGACGTTGCGGGGCTGGAGAATGTCGGTGACGGTCCGGGCCGTTGTGGTTTCGCTCATGCGGCTGCCTCCGTGGTCGTGAGTAGGGTCTGCACCTGGGCCGTGCTGCTCTTCCCGTATGCCTTGGCCACTTGGCGCAGCCAGGCGACCTCTCCGTCCTGGTCGACGGCCGCGGGCTGTTCGAACGCCGCGACCGGGCCCGGGGGCGCTCCTCCCGCCTTGGCCGCGAGCGCGGCCTTGATCCAGTACGCCTGGGCGGCAGCACCGTGGGCGGCCCTCTCCTTGGCGGCAGCCATCAGGTCGTCGGGGACGTGATGGCGCAGTTTCTCGATCGCGTCGGCGACATCATGGACCCCCCGGTCGAGCTGGAGCACGGCGTCCATGTCGCGGCGTGTCAGCTCCCGGTACCGGGAGCGCGGCGGCTCCATCGGGATGCTGGGGAAGGCTGCCATCAGCTCCCGCCACATCGGGTACAGGCGCGCGAGGGCCCACCAGGCGCGGGCACGGCGGAGGCCCGCCTCCGAGGCGGGGATCGACACGCCGAGCGCGAACAGCACAAAGAGGAGGAGCTGCATCGCCTCGGTGGAGGACTCGATTTGGTGGGCGACGGCGTAGCTGGGCTGGTTGGCGAGCCAGACCCACATGGCCAGCATGCGGCCGAAGGCGTACAGGACGCCGAGCACCATGGCGAGGGCCATCATGCCCAGGCCGACGCGCAGCAGCCCGCGCCTCTCGCGGCGGAACGCCCCGGCCCACTGGTAAAGGCAGAGGGCGGACGCAGAGCCCAGGTAAATGTAGAAGACGCTCATATAGGCGGTGGCGCCCCACTGCCCGGCGTGATCGCTGACGAAGTGGTCGCTCGGTACCGACCGGTCGACGACCGTGAAGAACATGACGGTCATCAGGGCGAAGGAGGCGAGAGCCGTCTTGGTCGCCACGCGCTGCATGACGCGGGCCACGCGCACGGCACGGGCCATCTCGCCGTCGGCGGGGTACTTCCCGTAGACCGCGACGATGTAGTACATGATCGCCAAGATCGCCGCGCCGGCCGAGTAGTGCTTGAGCAGAGTCGAGGCGTCCGTGATCGAGCTGTTGTTGAGCCCGATGCGGACGATCTCCGTCTTGGCCCACAGGGCGATGGAAAAGCCCACGAAGCAGCCCCAGAGGCTTCTTCGGCGGGCGTCGGAACCGCCAAGCGCACGCCAGACGGCGACGGCGGTCATCAGAGCGGCTACGAGGTAGCCGGCAATGTCGAGCACGAGGGTGGTCCTTCAGTTACGAGCGGCGGAAGAGGCTGCGAAGACGGCGCCCTGTGCGGTATCCGCCGCCGGCGGGCCGGGACAGGGTGTCGCCCAGGCGGCCAAGCACGTCGTCGCTCGGAAGTTCGCGGGCCATGCGGGGAATGAGGGAAGCGCCCACTTCGGCGATCCGCTCCTCCAAGGTGCGGTAGTTGGAGCGTGCCTGCACGGTGACCTTGCCCGCCATGACGCGCTTGACCAGGTCCGGACCGAAGACAGGCAGCAGCGCCCTGAGTTCGTCGGGGCTGAGCTGCGTGCCGTGGTCGAGCCACTCGTGGACCAGCTCATGCAGCTTCACGTGCTCGGTCAAGTAGGCCGACGGTCGCTGGCGGTGGAGAATCACGCTGAAGCCCGTGTCTTTGATCCTCAGCCCGCACGCCGTGCTCGCGGTGATCAACGAGTCAGGGATGGGCTGCATGATGATCCGACGGCCGCGGGCCCGCTCCATGTTGATCCGCAGTTGCTCCACCGAGAAGGGGCTGGGGATCGGAAGGTCCGCCAACCCGACCTCACACAGCTCCCGTACCTCGCTCAAAGACGGCTCGGATGAGGGTATGTCCGTCATGCCTGCGGTTCCGTCGGATGCTCCTGCGCCTCCTGGCGCGCCTTTTCCACCAGGTCCAGCGCGAAGTTGAGCAAGTCGGGTGAGAGCCCCCCCTCGGCGATCCCTCGCCCGGCGATCCCGCTGATGCCGCCCGAGCGCTTGTCGACCAGGAAACGGAGCCCGGCGAACACTTCTGCCTCAAGCTCCGATTCCGGCTTGAAGAAGCGCCAGTCGCAGTCGAAGCCCAAACCCAGGGCTTGCAGCGTCTCGTCCCGAACCTCGGTGAGTTCTCCCTTGCGGAGCTTGCCGAAGTAGCTGTGCGACAGGGCGCCCCCGCGGCGCGCCACGGTTCGGCAGAACTCCCGATCGCTCGGGGCTCCGCCGTCGGGGAACGACTCCTTCAGCAGGTAGGCGATCTTCTCCTGCAAGGTGCGTGGCTCGTCTCTCTCGCCAGCACTCATCTCCGCCCCCAGGCTACTCATGTCCACTTTTGCGTTGTTTGCTTCAATAGCTTCGTCACTCTAGACCACGCCTCCGTGCAGGAGTTCGCCCCCTGTCTATGCTCCGCCCTCGTGATCCGCACGACACTCATCCAGCCTGCGTAAACACTGTACGTCACTGTTAACTCAATGACACACAGGGCCGCCTGGAGAGGCAGTGCGCCGGATTTCGCCGCGCCCTGAAGTCGCGCACGGGTCTGCCCGGCTCGGGGGAGCGGGCAGCCTCGTGCGTCCATTTCGATGCGGTGGAGTGATGGAGGAGTGACCATCTCCGACGCAGAGCCTCTGCTCTGGGCCTCCAGCCTGCGGAACTCCGCGACCAGGCGGAACGCCGACGTGCCACAGGTTCTCCTGCCGAACTCCCTTGAGTTTCGACTCGGCCCCGAAGATGCGCCCGCCGAAGCCCTGCGCCGCTCACGCCGGTTCGCCGCAATGGCACTGCCGGCGCTGCTCGGCCCGGTGCTGGACGCGGGAGCTGTCGTCGAGTGGGTGCTGGGGGTCCTCACGGAGCTGGTCGACGTCACCGCGCGGCATCGCGCAAGCGCGGACCTGGCAGGCCGGATCTCGTGCGACGGAATCCATGCCCTGGTCGCCGTCGGAGAGATGGATCGGCCCCTGCCGGACCGGAGGCTGAGCCGGCCTGTTCATCGTGCATCGCACGGTCGATGACATCGGCCAGTGCCGTGGCGACGAGGCTGGGTACGTGACCTGGGCGGCTGTGTCGGTCCGATCGGGTGCCCAATAGCTTTATGTGGCCAGGCACATATGGCCAATTGCCGTTTCGGGAAACGGTGCCCCCTAATCGCCGAAGCCGGTCACGCCGTCAAGTGTGGGCACAGCGCCCGCGATCGAGCGGGCTCCGGAGTGGAGTCGCCGGCATTCGTCAGGGCCCGGGCTGGGATTATTCCGACGGGGCTCGACGGGTGTGTTCCAGGATCGAGCGGCAGTTCACGCGAGGAAGAATTCGTGGGCAGTGCAGTCTGGGGTCTGTATGCGTAAATACCCCTCCAGGAACTCCCTTTCCACGACGACCAGGCGCATTACTAACCCCACTCCGCTCGGCTCTGAACGGACGAGGGGCCGGCCGCCCGTGTACTGCCTCAACGGCCCTCATGGTGGCCGGAAATGACAGACGAAGGTGTATAGGCCTGCGGCAGTATCACCCATCATGGACTCTGCCGTCGTCGCCGCCCTCATCGCCACCCAGGACGGCGAAGCCCTTATCTTCGCTGCCGCAGCCTCAACGACACCACCGGTCGTCAATAGGCAACCCGGTCGCCGTGCAGGGTGCGCCCGCCGACCAAGGGGGGGACGCCAGGGCTATGGCTGGCAGGGACGGTGTGGTGATTCTCCCCGCCATAGTCTCGTCCGTCCCGAGGAGCCCCGTTTCGCCCTGCATCAAACCTCGGCACCCGGGCTGGTCAGTGGGGCTCGGCCTGTCATAGGCCGGGCGGCGGCCAATCTGGCGTCCAGTCCCAGCCCGCGTGCGGCATGATCGCGGTAGGCGATGGGTTACGGCTGGCCGCGGCATTCGTGGCGTGGGTGGCAGGTGAAGCCCCGCCGGTGGCCCTGTCGGGGCGTCGGCGGGGCTTCTGGGCATGGGGAGGGGCTCAGGGAGGGGCAAACCCTCCCGCTGGGTGTGTTCCTGCAGGTGACAGCATTGCCTTGGTGCACCTGGCGCTTTGCGAAGGTCGGCGGCCCGGTCCCGGCTGTACGTTCCTCCAAGCATTCTTCGGGGCCTTTCGCCGGGCCGGGACGCCGGATGCGGCACCCGGCGTCCCGGCCGGGAGCGGGCGGTCAGCCCTCGTACGGCAGCAGCTCGGGGCGCTTCGCGGGGCGGCCGTCGCCCGAGGAGCGGCCGGTGAGCCGCCGTCCTATCCACGGCACCAGATGCTCGCGCGCGAAGCGCAGATCCCCGGCGCGCCGCGCACCCCAGCCAGGCGGCGGGGCGGCCGGCAGCGGTGCGTCCCAGTCGGAGTCGGCGGGCAGCCCGAGCGTCTGCCAGACGGCCTCCGCCACCCGGCGGTGCCCCTCGGCGTTCAGGTGCAGCCGGTCATCGGCCCACATCCGCGGGTCGGACAGCGCCCGCGACGCGTACAGGTCCACGACCACCGCACCGTGCCGCGCGGCCACCTCGTCGATCCGTGCGAACAGCTGCTCCATCCGCGACCGGAAGCGCTCCAGCACCGGCCCCTGCCGCCCCGGACTGCGCATCAGCACCAGCTGCCCGCCGCCCCGCGCCAGCAGCGCCGCGGACTCCTCGAACCGCGCGCACACCTGGTCCACCTCACACCTGGGCCGCAGGACGTCATTGAGCCCGCCGACCAGCGTGACCAGGTCGGCGCCCATCGAGGCGGCCGGCCCGCACTGCTCGTCGGCGATCTGCCCGATGAGCTTGCCGCGCACCGCGAGATTGGCGTACCGAAAACCGGGCGAGGCGGCCGCCAGCCGGGCGGCGAGCAGATCGGCCCAGCCGCGGTACGAGCCATCCGCCAGCCCGTCCGACATCCCCTCGGTGAAGCTGTCGCCGACCGCGACGAAACTGGTGTAGTGAGCATTCATCTCCATGGCGCGGTGATCCTACCGCTCGCCATACCGCGCGGTATGGCGAGGCCCACGGCGGTGCGCCCGGCACCTGCGGTGTACGGTCTGAAGTCGTCGTCAGGGCGAGGAAAGGTACAGGTGGAAGCGCGATGACTCCTCGCCGGGAGGCCGGACCCGACGCGCTGACCTTCACCGAACGGGGCCGCCGCCGGCAGCTCATCGAGGCCACCATCGACCTGATCTCCACCCGCGGTTACCCCGCCACCTCGCTGTCGGCGATCGCCGAGCGCGCCGGGCTGTCCAAGGCCGCGGTGCTCTACCACTTCTCCTCCAAGGACAACCTGACCCGGGCGGCGCTGGAGCAGGTGATGGAGCAGTTCCGCGGGCATGTCGGCGAGCGGGTGGCGCGGGCGGCGAGTCCGCGGGACGCGATCATCGCCTACGTACGGGCGATGATCGGCTACCAACAGGCCCACCGCCGCCAGGTGCGCGTGATCACCGAGATGCTGCTCGACGACGAGGGCGGCACCCGGCTCAAGACGCCCGGATCGCACGACACCCACGGCCGCTGGCAGGCCCTCGCCGCATTGCTGACGGAGGGTCAGGAAGCCGGTGTATTCCGGGAGTTCGACGTCCAGACCATCGCCCTGGCGATCGGCGGGGCGATCGACGGGGTGATCGCGCACTGGCTGGTCCACCCGGAGCTCGACCTGGACGCCGCGGCCGCGGAACTGGAGGAGTTCACCCTCAACGCGATCGAGCCCCGGGCCTGACCCGGGCAAAGGCGGGAGCCCGCTCGGGACGGACCCCGATCCCGCCCAGATAGCCGGCCACCGTCCGCAGCGGCGGCACCCGCCGCAGCAGCCGCATCGGCACCGGCAGCCGGTCCGCGTCGAGCGTGCCGTCCAGCGCGGACCGGATCATCGTGTGCTCGGCCTGCTGGGACTTCTGCACCACGGCCATCGGCAGGTGCCGCCGCTTCTGGACCCGCGCCAGATCGGCCACGCCGACGGTGCCGCGGCGCAACGGTGCCGCCAGGATCCGGGCCGCCGCGACCGCGTCCTGCAGCGCCAGATTGACCCCTACGCCGCCGACGGGCGACATGGTGTGCGCCGCGTCCCCGATGCACAGCAGACCGTCCCGGTACCAGCGCCGCAGCCGCCCGAAGGTCACCTCCAGCAGCTTGACGTCGTCCCATGAACCGATGGCGCCGGTCACCTCGTCGTCCCAGTCGAACAGCGCCCCGAGCCGGTCGCGCAGCCACTGGATGCCGTGGGCGCGCAGCTCCGCGTCCCGGCCCTTCTTGATCAGATAGGACGTCTGGTAGTACGTGCCGCGGTCCATGGTGACCGCTGCCTGGCCGCCGCCGAAGCGCGCGAAGACCCGGCCGTCCTTGCGGGCGTCAGCATGGGGGTCCCCCCTGCTCGAACGTAGTTGAGAGCTTGGGGGAGCTTCCACCCGCACCTGCCAGACGTCCATCGGCACCTCGAACAGCCGCTGCCGGAGCCCGGCCGCCTGCCCCACCCGCGAGTCCCGGCCGTCGCACGCGACGGTCAGATCCGCGGCCAGCTCGCCGGGGTTGCCGTGCTCGTCGAGGAACCGCACCCCCGTGACGCGGCCGCCCTCGGTCAGCAGCCCCGTCACCTCGGTGCGCATCCGCAGCGTGAAGCACGGCTCCTGGGCGGCCGCGCTCGCGAGCAGATCGAGGAAGTCCCACTGCGGAACCATGGCGACATACTTGTGCCGGCCGGGGATGCGCCGCATATCGCCCAGTACCACGGTGGTGGTGCCCACCTGGGCCCGCATCTCCTCCAGTTTGGCGAACGGCAGCCGGGCGAACGCCTCGCCGAGGCCCAGTTCGTCCAGCAGCCGCAGGGTCGACGGATGGACGGTGTCCCCGCGGAAGTCCCGGAGGAAGTCGCCGTGCTTCTCCAGGACGGTCACCTCGATGCCGGCCCTGGCCAGCAGCAGTCCGAGCATCATTCCGGCGGGTCCCCCGCCCGCTATGCAGCACCTGGTGCGCTCCATGCCCCTGCCCCCTCGTCGCGTCGGATGCGATGGCGACCGGTGAGGGCACGCACGCATCCGAGCGCGCACGTGTCTGAGCACGCACACGTCCGCGCGCGACAACGCGCCTGACCGATCGGTCAATAATCTAACCGATCGGTCAGGCGCTCGGACTGCCGCCCCTCGTCAGGCCGCGGGCCGCTGCAGCACCAGCTCCCGGAGCACGTCCTCCATCGTCACCAGCCCGGCCAGCCGCCCGTCCTCGCCGATCACCGCGGCCAGATGCGTACGGGACGCGCGCATCGCCGTCAGCACGTCGTCCAGCAGCGTCGAGGCCTTGACCCGGGCGATCGGGCGCAGCGCGGAGACCGGGAAGGGCACATCGCGCGGGGTGGCGTCCAGCGCGTCCTTGACGTGCAGATAGCCGAGGATGCGGCTGGTGTCGTCGACGACGGGGAAGCGGGAGAAGCCCGACTCCGCGGCCAGCTGCTCCAGCTCCTCGGGCGTGGCCCCCATCCGCGCGGAGACGACCTTCTCTGCCGGCAGCACCACATCCCTGACCGGGCGGCGGCCCAGCTCCAGGGCGTCCCGCAGCCGCTCCTGCGCCCGTTCGTCGAGCAGTCCGGCCGCCCGCGAATCCTCGACCATCTTCGCCAGCTGGTCGTCCGAGAAGGTCGCGGCGACCTCGTCCCTGGTCTCCACCCGCAGCAGCTTGAGCAGTGCATTGGCGAGTGCATTGATCGCGAAGATCACCGGACGCAGCGCCCGGGTCAGCGCGACCAGCGGCGGCCCGAGCATCAGGGCGCTGCGGACCGGCTCGGCCAGTGCGACGTTCTTCGGCACCATCTCGCCGAAGAGCATGTGCAGATAGGTGGCCAGCGACAGCGCGATCACGAACGAGATCGGATGGATCAGCGTGTCCGAGATCCCCACCGCGTGGAACACCGGCTCCAGGAGATGCGCGATGGCCGGCTCGGCGACCGCGCCCAGCACCAGGGTGCACAGGGTGATGCCCAGCTGGGCGGCCGCCAGCAGGGCCGAGACATGCTGCAGACCCCACAGCACGCTGGTCGCCCGGCGGTCACCGCGCTCGGCGTACGGCTCGATCTGGCTGCGGCGCACCGAGATCACGGCGAATTCCGCGCCCACGAAGAAGGCGTTGACGACCAGCGTCAGCAGGCCCACGAAAAGCTGCAACCCGATCATCGGCGGGCCTCCGCGTCCTGCTCGTCGTGGCTGCCCGGGATCGGCGCGTGCAGCAGCACCCGCGCGGCACGGTGACCGGCGGCGTCCAGTACATCCATCCGCCAGCCGGCCACCTCCAGGGTGTCGCCGGCGACCGGTATCCGGCCGAGTTCGGTGGCGACCAGCCCGGCAAGGGTCTCGTACGGGCCCTCGGGCAACCACAGGCCGATCCGCTGCAGGTGGTCGGTGCGAGCGGAGCCGTCGGCCTGGTAGACCCGGCGGCCCTCGGCGTCGGTCCCGGCCGGCGCCAGGTCGGGGGTCTCCATCGGATCGTGCTCGTCGCGGACCTCGCCGACCACCTCCTCGACGATGTCCTCCAGCGTGACCACGCCGGCCGTGCCGCCGTATTCGTCGATGACCACGGCCATGGTGCGCCTGCCGGAGAGCCGGTCCAGCAGCCGGTCCACGGTCAGCGTCGTGGGCACCAGCAGCGGCTCGCGCACCAGCTCGGACACCGGGTGCCGGGGCCGGCGTTCGGCGGGGACGGTGAGGACGTCCTTGATGTGCGCCACCCCGACGACGCTGTCCAGGCTGCCGCGGTAGACGGGGAAGCGGGACAGCCCGGTCGCCCGGGTCGCATTGGCCACGTCCTCCGCGGTGGACTGCACCTCCAGCGCGATCACCTGCACCCGCGGGGTCATGACGTTCTCCGCGGTCAGATTGGCGAGGTTGAGGGTGCGGACGAACAGCTCGGCGGTGTCGGGCTCCAGCGCGCCTTCCTTGGCGGAGTGCCGCGCCAGCGCCACCAGCTCCTGCGGACCGCGCGCCGAGGCCAGCTCCTCCGCGGGCTCCAGACCCATCCGGCGGACCATGTGGTTCGCGGCGTTGTTGAGATGCCGGATCAGCGGCTTGAAGGCGGCGCTGAAGCCGCGCTGGGCGGTGGCCACCCGCTTCGCGATGGCCAGCGGGTCGGAGATGGCCCAGTTCTTCGGCACCAGCTCGCCGACGACCATCAGGACGACCGTCGAGATCGCCGTTCCGAGTACCAGGGCGGCCGAATCCGCCACCGAATGCGGCAGGCCCATGGCGTCCAGCGGCCCCGCCAGCAGGGTGGCGATCGCCGGCTTGGACAGCATGCCGATGACCAGGCCGGTGACGGTGATGCCGAGCTGGGCGCCGGAGAGCTGGAAGGTGAGGCTGCGGACCGCCTTCAGCCCGCTGTCCGCGCCCCGGTCGCCGCGCTCGGCGGCGCGTTCGAGGTCGCTGCGCTCGACGGTCGTCAGGGAGAACTCGGCGGCGACGAAGACCCCGCAGGCCAGGGTCAGAAGGAGCGCTACGCCCAGAAAGAGCAGGTCGGTCATCGAGTCACCTCCGTCCCATGATCGAACAGGATCGGGAGGTTCGCGCTCTGTCGAATGGATGATCGACAACTAGGAGGCTCGCCCATGGCTGGACGCTCACACACCTTTCACTCGGGGGAGGGGGAGACTCCATGGTAAAGGGTCAGCAAAGTTGCCGGTCGGGGGCGAGCCCGCCCCGTGCCGGGGGCCGGGGCGGGCTCTTGGGGCGTCGGGGCGTCGGGCGCCCGTGCGACGACGTATTCGTGTGTCGATGTCTCGGTGCGTCGAGGTGCTGCCGTCAGCCGTCGAGATGCTTGACCCAGCGGCTCCACTGTGGCTCGGGCGCGTAATCCGCCGCGCGCCACGCATGCTGCGCCGTTTCATTGCGGTCCAGCACCATCGCATCGCCGCGCCGCCCGCCCAGCGCACGGAACCGCTCCTCGGCGGCCGCCAGCAGCGCACCGCCGATGCCCTGCCTGCGGTGCCCGGGGTGCACGGCCAGCCGGTAGAGGTGGCAGCGCCATCCGTCGAAACCGGCTATCACGGTCCCCGCGAGAATGCCGTCGCGCTCTGCCAGGAGCAGCGCTTCGGGGTCCCGGGTAACCAGCCGGGCCACGCCGTCGTGGTCGTCGCTGATGCTCGTTCCTTCCGCGGCTTCGCGCCAGAACTGCAAGACGGTGTCGAGGTCCGAGAGGGTGGCGGAGCGGATCTGCAGATCATTCATGGGGTGAGCCAAGCAGAGCGTCGGCCTGTCCGGCGATCGGTTTCACTGCCGGTGAATCGACGGAGACGGAGGGGGAGGGCTCGGTCCCGTATCAGCTCGGCCCCGTATTTCCGTACGCCGCGAGCCCATCGGCCGAGCCGAAGCGTCCGGCTTCCCGGGTTTACGAGTGCCCGTGGGACGGCCCTTGACTCCCAGAACCGGCGTGCAAGCTGGCGAACAGTCCCACGGCACGGCTGCCGTCCGGCAGGTGCCAGGAGCCGGCGACATGACCGGTCGTTCCCCGCAGGGGGAGGGAGGAGGCGTCCGGGGCGGGCCGAAGTACCCGGTGCAGCCGGAGGACCACGCCGTTCAGCGTGGGAAGTTCCGTGCTCTCCCGGGTGTCGGTGGCAGCCGTGGTGAGGTCCATGGGGATGGCGCCTTCGCCGGCGTAGGCGCAGATGACGTCCCGGGCCGGGACGCCAGTGGTGTTCTGGTCCTGGGCCTGGGCCCGCCCTTCGAGCAGAGCCGGCAGTTGGTCGATCAATACCGGGTCGTGGCAGCCGTCGTAGACCCAGCGCCGCCCCAGCACTCCGTGCTCCATGGTCCCGACGAGCGCGTGCTCGGCCCCGTCGAGCGCGGCACCGCGATAGGTGAGCGGAACGAGGTAGGCGGTCGGGAGCGCGTCAGGGCCAGAGGCGTCGGTGACCACGATGAACTCGATCCCGACCGCACCGTGCGGGTCGTCCAGCCGGAAGCCACCCGCATTGGCCAACTCCGGCCCTCCCGTGCTGTTGCCGTACCACGGACGGGAGGGGAGCCAGGAGGCGAGGAGTTCCAGTTTGGTCGGTTCGAGGCGGGTGTGATGGATGACAGCCATGCCGGACCTTCTCCCGTGACGCGGATGCGGGCCTGTCCCATCCTTCCACTCCTTCCACCTGCACCGCGCCGCCGGAGCGGCCGTCCCGGCGCGAAGGGGACAACGGCTCCAGACGGGCCCACTGGCAGTGCGTCAGATCACCGCCCCCCGCCCGCAAGACATGACCGAACTTGACCAAGATCCACTCTCGCTGACAGGCCAGACCCTAGGCTCGCTCCATGAATGACGACGAGGACCAGTCCCTGCGAGCCGCTGTCGAAGGTGAACTGCGGCTCCTCGACCCGGCCATTCGCGCGTCGCCGGCCCTCGCAGCCGAACTCCTGGACCCGGAGTTCGTCGAGTTCGGGGCGTCCGGGCGCCGCTGGGACCGGGTGTCGATCCTGACCGCCATCGCTCCTGGCCCGGACACCCCACCGGATCGCATCGCCACGAGCGACATGACAGCGACGCTGATGGCCCCGGGCATCGTGCACGTGACGTACACCTCTGACCACAACGGTCGCAGAGCTCGACGCAGTTCACTGTGGCGCAGGAGTGCGGCAGGGTGGCGTCTGTATTTCCATCAAGGCACGCTGACCGACAACACATAGCCATCAGCTGGCCATCCGCCGGGGCCAAGAGGCCAGAGAACGGGGCCAAGAGGTACCTCGCGGGCTACCGTGGCCGCGTGGACTCCGAGGCCAGAACGTTCCCTCCCCGCCCCATCCTGGGTGTCCAGGCTGTGTACGCGCGTCAGAGCAGCTGTCCCGCCGATTTCGCGATGGTCACCGTGGACTTCGAGCCCCGGGAGGGCGGCATCGCCTTCCAGGTGGCCGCCGATCTCGACATAGGTGGGTGGGACCATCGGTCCGGCATCAGCCGGTCAGACATAGCCACCTTCCACACTGCGCTCGACAGCGGAGTCCGCGAAGCGCTGGCAGAGCTGGGCGTCGGAACCACTGCGGCGGTATCGGTTGTACTGCGCAGCATGCGTGTCCACGAACTGGATTCCCACGCCAAGGCCTTCCGGGCGGCCGGACACGTCGCAGTGCGCAATGCCCTCGCCTTGGCCTACGAACCGTCCCCGGGGCCCCGGCGTCGCCGCACATGACCACCCGCTGCAGTGCCGCCGACGGGCCCCCACCTGGCGAGGCGCCACTATGGCGCCCCGGCACATCGGGCTTGTTGACGTTGCCCGTCCACCGGCAAGTACCTCTCTCCGCGAGCCCGGAACGTCGTGGGTCAACCGCTCAGCCCAGAACGCCCACCGCGTATGACTGAACACCCCGTTGGCCCGACCGAAGCCGTACGCCGTGGCCGGGGCGACCGCGAAGACCACCGCGTCCCCCCTCCGGAATGCCTCCCCGATCCCATGGAAGATGCCTTCGGGCGAGGTGATGTGCGGCCCGTACTTCGCCTCGTACGCTGCGATCACCTCGTCCAGAAGCGCAGCATCGGCAACCGGCTCCGCCCGGCCCTCGACGAAGGTAGGTGGAAATACGGCTGGCTGAAGGGCGCGGGGAGGAGCTTGCCGTGACGGATATCGAGGTGCCGGGGCCCGGCCCCGACTGGCAGCAAGCCGCCATCCCGCCCTACTACACGGGCAACAACCCTGCCCATCAGTGGAGTGTGTGGGAGCGCTGTTCGTCGCTCTTCCAGATGATCGGAGGGCTGGCGCTGCCGGTGCAGCCCGTGGCCGGGCGACTGCGACTGCACGTGGAACGGTCGTGGGACGGGCTGGGCGAACTCGATGTCGTCCTGTTCGGGCTGCGGGGCTTCAGCTTCGCCATCAGCGAGCACGATGGCAATCCGGCCGGAATTTCCTTGGTCTGGCTCACCCAGCGGCACGAGGACGCCGACAAGGCCCTGGACGTCCTCCTGGAGGTGGTCGGGATCGGAGAGGAGGCCGTTGCCTTCCGCGGGGATCCGCATGAAGATCCGACTGCGCGGCGCTCCGCGGGCCGCGAAGATGCCCGGCGTCCCCAGGGCCCGGGCCCTGGGGACGTGCCGGGGACCTCTCGCTGGGCACGCCTTCGCCGCCTCTTCGGTGCGGCACCGTCCTCTTCATGAGGTCGGCGAGGGCCGTGTCATGCCGCAAGCCCCTGGTTATGCGAACTGGCCGGGCCGGTAGTCGCCGGCGGGCTGTTGGATGAGGACGTTCGCCCGGTTGAAGGCGTTGATGAGGGCGATGGCGCACACCAGGGCGGCCAGTTGCTCCTCGTCGTAGTGCTTGGCGGCGTTCGCCCAGGCCTCGTCGGTGACCCCACCGGCCGCATCCGCGATGCGGGTGCCCTGTTCCGTCAGCTCCAGCGCGGCCCGTTCGGCCTCGGTGAAGACCGTGGCCTCCCGCCACGCCGCGACCAGGTTGAGACGTACCGAGGTCTCACCGGCCGCGGCGGCGTCTTTGCTGTGCATGTCGGTGCAGAAGCCGCACCCGTTGATCTGACTGGCGCGGAGCTTCACCAGCTCTTGCGTCGTGGCCGGCAGTGTCGAGTCCTCCAGCACCTTGCCTGCCGCAATGATGTGCTTGAAGACCTTGCCCATGGTCGGGCTGCCGAAGGCGTTCAGTCGGGCACTCATGGTGCGCTCCTCTGTCGTGGTGGGGCTTACGTTCGTTCGTTGCTTATCGGTGCTTGCACACTGATGACGGAACAGCCCGGCAGAATGTGACATGAACGCCTGACCTGCGGTTTCCTTCCTGCGCCGTAGCGGGGCCACTGAGGCGACGCACAGGTCCACTGCGAGAGGCCGCCCCCGGTGGTCAGTCCCACGAGCGTCACGGAGACCCGTTGCACGGCGGAACGTCCGTGGCTCGTGGCCCGTGGGGTTGAGGCCGGGGGGAGTCCACGCCGTGGCGGGAGGTTCGGGTCAGGCCGGGTCTTGTGTGGTGGCCGGGGCGGGGTGCCGTGGTGGAGGCGCCAGTTGGGGTCGATGCGCATGGTGGCCTGCCCGTCCGTGTCGTAGGGCTGCCAGCCGGGGTCACCGTGGGTGGCGAAGGCGACCCAGGCGGCGTGGGTGCGGGCCGCGAGGTCCGCGACGTCCCGGTCTGGCCGGTCGGGGCCGAGAAGGCCTCGCCCTCAGGGCGGCCGCTTCGGTCTTCACCTACGTAGGCGTCTTCCGCGACGAGGAGCACCTTGCCGACTTCCTCACCGGCGGGTTCGAGGGCAGCGAGGGAGTCACCTCCCAGGGGTGCTCCCTGCAACTGGAGGTGTTCAAGCGGTACTGGACGGCCCGGCCTTGAACTCCGCCGAACCGGTGCCGATGACCGTGTCGGCGCGCAAAGTGGGCCGGTGCCCTGCAGAATCCAGTACCGAGAACCCAGTACCGGCAGAGGAATTGGCGATGTCGGGGTGGGGCGGGATGGGGCGGGGCGGTCCGGCTCGGGCGGTCGTGTTGGGTGAATGGTCCGTGCGCGGTGTGCGCGGGCGGGGAGGGAGTCACAGTGGGGGCGGTCGAGGGAACAGCCGGGGTCGCGGAGCTGCTCAAGGAGTTGAAGGACCGCTCCGGGAGCAGCTACGGGGCGCTCGCCAAGCGGCTGCACATGAGCACGTCGACGCTGCACCGCTACTGCAACGGTGATGCGGTGCCGACGGAGTACGCACCGCTGGAGCGGCTGGCACGGCTGTGCCGGGCAACGCCGGAGGAACTGGTGGAGCTGCATCGGCGGTGGATCCTGGCGGACGAGGCACGACGCCGGGAGCGGGACCGTAAGCAAGCGGGCAGGGCCAGGGCGGTTGTTGAGGCGGGGGGCGAGACGGGGGATGAGACGGTTGCCGGGCCATGGACCGCGGCCGCGTCCGAGCGAAGTGCCGGGGCCGAGCGAAGTGCCGGGTCCGGGTCCGGCTCCCGGCGTACGTCCGGCACGCGGTCCGGGCCCGACTCCGGCGTGCAGTCCGCGTCCACATCCGAGGCCACATCCGAGGCCACATCCGAATCCGGCTCCGGGGCCGACTCCGGCGCCGCGCCCGTGCCGCCACCCGCTCACCTTGAGACCGTGGCCGCGTCCGCCCCGGGTCGCCGGGTCGCCGAGATCAGCCCCGAGGGGCGGCCCGTCGGCCAGGTAACGCCCGGGGGCCGCCGGCGGCGCATCGCACTGGCGGCCGGCATTGCCGTGGCCGCCGTGGCCGTCTCCGCCGCGCTGACCGCCGGCCTGGTCGCCGGTGGGGACGGGTACGACCGCGACGCGGCAGCCGGGCGGACCGCAAGTGCGGAGAGCGGCGACGGGGCGGCGCGGGCCGAGGACGGCCGGTTGCCCTCGGCGTCCGCGAAGCCGCCCGTGACGGGGAGCACGGGCCCGACGCCGTCTCCGTCCGCCTCCCCCTCCCCGTCCCGTCCGGCCGGCGGCGGGCAGGCGAACCCGCCGGGCACGGACGACCGGGCCGGGCTCCCGGTGAGTGTGGATGTCCGCCCGTACCGCTGGGAGAGCCCGTGCAGCCAGCGCTACTTGGTCGACCGGCCCCCGGGCAAGATGCCTACGCCACCGCCCGAACAGGACGCCCGGGGCTGGATTTCGTCGCTGGGCGCGGTCTCGGCGGACAGCCAGCTGGTGCAGGTGTCGGTGCAGGGCACGGGGGACGAGACCGTGGTGTTGCACGGGCTGCGGGTGCGGGTGGTGAGTAGTACCGCGCCGCCCGCCTGGAACGCCTACAGCATGGGCGTGGGCTGCGGCGGCGGCATCACGCCCAAGACGTTCGGGGTCTCCCTGGACGCGGCGCAGCCCAGCATCGTGCCGCAGGGCGGACAGCGGGACTTCCCCTACAAGGTGAGCGAGCGGGACCCCGAGGTCTTCAAGATCACCGCGCGCGCCGGGGCCCGCGCGGTGCGCTGGTACCTGGAACTGGAGTGGTCCAGCGGGAACCGGCACGGCACGCTCCGCATCGACGACAACGGGGAGCCGTTCCACACCAGCGGGATGGAGGGCCGGCCGCAGTACGACTACCCGCTGGGCGGGCACGAATGGATTCCCGCCCCGAAGGAGAACGGCTGAGCCCGGCCCGGACCGGCCGCTACCGGGGTCGTGCTCCGGCCTGCTACCGGGACCGTGCTCGCACCAGCTACCGGGCCGGTCTCTGACCAGATCAGCGGTGCTCGTTCACCAGGTCAGCGCGTCCTTGGAACGGGACTGCCAGTAGGTGACCCATGCCGAACTGTCGGTGTGGACACCTCCGTTGGGCAGCTTGAGCTGCACGGACGGGCCGGTGGATCCGTTGCCCGCCCGGTTGCCGAACAGGACGCCCAGGTTGCGGGCGGTGTTGCCGCCGCTGCCCGAGCCGTCCGCGGACTGGTACATGATCCCCGCGTACGCCGACTCGCCCGGCGCGAGCGTGACCACAGCCTGCGGCTTGGAGGCGTCGAGGAACGTGGTGGCGGCCTGGGCGTCGTCCCAGCGGAGGTAGGGCGCGCCGTAGGCGTTGCAGGGCACGGAGCCGGTGTTGGTGGCGGTCAGCAGCATGTGGTTGACGGGGCGAAGGACCTTGGTCACGGTGACCTTGACGTGCGCGCCGGTGCAGGCGGTGGTCGTCGACCGGCTGCCGGAACCCTGTCCGGCGGCCCGACCCGGGCCGTTCTTACCGGCCTTCGCGCCGCCGGAGGCGCCGGACGACATGGTGGTCCCGGACGTGTGATCGCCCTTGGCGGGGCCGTTGCCGTCGCCCTTGCCGTCGCCGTCCGAAGGGGACTCAGCACCCTGGCCGCCGGTCAACGGCCGGGAGGACGCGGTCGGGGCCTGGCCGCCGGTGTCCTTGGTGGCGTCGTTCTGGCAGGCGGTCAGCGCCAGGCTTGCCGTCAGGACGGCGGCGGAGGCGACGAGATGGGTGACGCGACGGGTGGTGCGCATGGTGAGCGGGTGCCTTCTGTTCGGTTGCGTGGGGTCGGTATGCGTGCCGTCAGAGACGGCCGGCGAGCAGGAGGAAGACGGTGGTGGCCGATGCGACGAGCACGGCCACAGCTACCGCGTCGGTGATGTCGGCGTCGCGGAACCGGCGGAGCCGGAATCGTGTCCGCACGGGGTCTCCCTTCGGTCGGCGGCATACGGCAGCGGCATACGGCCTGCGAGACGCGGGCCTGCGGCATACGGCCTGCGGCGTGACGCCGTGGTTGCTTGCCGGCCTCAGCTTGCGGCGCCCTCTGACCCGGTCGCCACGGCCGACGCCGAAAACGGGACGCGGGAACGCTCGTACCCCGTCTGACCTGCGGGAACGGTCCCTGCCTGGAACGCTGTGATGGGACGGGGAGGCAGTAGGGGGACGCCGCCGGAGCCAAGGGGGCGTCCCCCTTTACCGGCGCCCGGCCGCCTCGACAACGACGGCCAGGTCTGCGCCCGCTCGGAGGAGTGCCACGGTGCGTGTGGCGATCTGCTCCACACGCTGCCGCAGGATGCGTTGGGCCTCTCCCTGGCCGTCGAGTTGCCGCAGGGAGTCCATGGCCTCGCGCACGGCGGGAATGCTGTAGCCGGCGCCGCGGAGAGCCGTCACGATGCGCGCTGCCCTGATGGCCGGCAGGCCGTAGCGACGTGCTCGCAGGGACGTCACCCGCTCCGGGGTGACAAGCCCTTCCTGCTCCCAGAACCGCAGGGTCGAGGGGCGTACGCGGAGCGCTTCGGCGAGCTCCGTGATCGTCATCGCGTCGCTCTCCTGCTCACACCCGGTGGCCTCCGCTTCGGCCTGGATCGCCCGCAACGCCCGTTGGGCACGCAGCGCCTCCTCACGTTCCCGAGCGAGCCGGACGTGGACCGCATTGATCGCCGAGGCCGCCTCCGCGGTCGTCTCCGTTCGCAGCCGTGCGAGCATCTGCCGGGCCGCGACCGGCCCCATGGCACCCGCGAGTGCCCGGTAGGCCCGAAGCGCGTGCACATGAAGCGGTGTGTAGGAGCGGTAGCCGTTGCTCGATCGAGCGGCTGCGGGAATGACCCCCAGCCGTTCCAGGTCGCGCACCTGCTGCACCGAGTACCCCGACTGCCTGGCCACGTCGACGGTGCGCAGCAGTACCCGTTGCGCACCGCTCGCCGGCTCGCCCATCGCCCAACCCCACATAAGCACTTGAAGGTGATGCTTGAACCATGAGTATGGAACAGATCATTGAGGCCGTACGGGGCTTCGACGGCGCGCTCGTGGTCATCCCGGAGCTGGGCGGTGACTTCCCGGAATTCACGTGGGGGAGCGCATTTTTCTCTTTCGCCCCCGACGGTCAGCTGCCGCAGAACGGCCAGCCCTACGGCACGATCGTCGCCAGGAACTACCCCGACGACACCGCTTCCGCCCTCGACGCTCCGGGCCGGTGGCGCGTGAACATCCATGTCGACCGAGCGACGTTCCGGGAGCTCACCGGGGAGGAGCCACGCAGCCTCACCCGGCCTCGCGACCACTCAGCCGCCGATTGCGTGATGCCGCACCCGGTGTACGGGGCGCTCGGCTGGCTCGCTGTCGTCAATCCGGGGGAGAGGACCACGGACACGGTGGTGCAGCTGCTGCGCGGTGCTCACGACGCGGCTCGTGCGAGGTTCGCGCGGCGCCGGTCGTAGCTGGGTGTGCCATACCCAGGAACAACCCGTCCTGGATGGTCCTTCCACTGCGGCCCAGACTCCGGAGAGCAGACCCCCGTCACGTTCTCTACGAGGAGGCAACAACATGCCACCGACCACCAAGGTTGTCGCGATCACCGGTGCGAGCAGCGGTATCGGTGAGGCGACCGCACGCCGTCTGGCGGCCGACGAGCACCAGGTCCTTCTCGGTGCGCGCCGCACCGGCCGGCTGGAGCGACTGGTCGAAGAGATCACGAAGGAGGGCGGTACCGCCGCCTTCGTCAAGCTGGATGTCACCGACGCGGCAGACATGCGGGCGTTCATCGATGCGGCGCTGGGCCGGTACGGCCGGATCGACGCCCTCGTGAACAACGCGGGTGTGATGCCCCTCTCCCCGCTGGAAGCGCTCAAGACCGATGAGTGGGACCGCATGATCGACGTGAACGTGCGGGGAGTTCTGCACGGCATCGCCGCCGCCCTGCCCACGATGCGCGCACAGGGCGGCGGGCACTTCGTGACCATCGCCTCCGTCGGCGCGTACGAGGTGTCGCCCACCGCCGCCGTCTACTGCGCCACCAAATTCGCCGTCCGGGCGATTTCCGAAGGGCTGCGCCAGGAGTCGGCAGGCGACATCCGGGTCACCCTCGTCTCCCCCGGCGTGACGGAGTCCGAACTCGCGGACAGCATCTCCGACCCCGCGGCCAGGGAGGCGATGAAGACCTACCGCGCCGTGGCACTGCCCGCATCGGCCATCGCGGAGGCCATCGCCTACGCCCTCGCGCAGCCGCCGCAGGTCGATGTGAACGAGATCGTCGTCCGCCCCACCGCCAGCGCCCAGTGACCCACCCCGAAAGGAAAGGAGCAGGCATGCCACCCACTGCCGCCGACTACGACAGCCTGGTACGAAGACTGCGGGTCCTGGAGGACCAAGAAGCCCTGCGCGCCCTCATGATCCGGGGATGGCGGGCACTCGACCGCAAGGACTGGCAGACCTGGATCGCAGGCTGGGCCGACGACGCGGTGCTGGAGTTCGGGCCGTGGGAGCAGATCCACGGGAAGGACGCGGTCCGGGCGACGGTGGAAGCAGCGGAAGCGCCGTACCCGAGCATGCAGCATCACCTCCTCAACATGCACTTCGACGTAGACGGTGACCGGGCGACCGGCATCGGCTACATGTGGTTCGTCGCCGTCACCGAAGCCGGGAAGACCTCCTCCCCGTATGCGATGGGCGGCCCGTACGACTGGGAATTCAGCCGTGGCCCGAACGGCTGGCTCCTGACGCGTCAGAGGCTCGGTGTCTGGTGGACCCAGGGTGAGGACGCGGTGAAGGCCTTCGAGTAGCGGGGCCCGGGAAGCGGGGAAGCGGGGAAGCGGGGAAGCGGGGAAGCGGGGAAGCGGGGAAGCCGGGGAGCCGGGGAGCAGGGGAAAGCGGGGGAGGCGCGCCGCCCGGCTCGCGGCAACTGCCGCCCCGCCCACGCGAATTGCCGCCCACCGCGCCGAGAACGCTCCCGCCATCCCTGCCCATGACGCGCATCACAGCGGCGGACTGTCACGGTTCGCTGCTGTGAAGTGTCTCGATGGGCAGCCGAAGAGGGGAGCCGCGCGTGAAACCCGGGTACCGACGCAGGGGCGTGGTGGGGGCAGGCCTGGCTGAGGACGCCTTCATCGAGCACCGTCCGCTGCTCTTCACCCTCGCCTACGAGATGCTGGGCAGCGCCACCGACGCCGAGGACGTGCTGCAGGAGAGCTACCTACGGTGGAGCGCGGTCGATCCGGCCCGGGTCGAGCATCCGCGCGCCTACCTGGTCCGGGTGGTGACCCGGCAGGCCCTCAACCACCTGCGCGCGGTCAGGGCGCGGCGTGAGGAGTACATCGGATCGTGGCTGCCCGAGCCGATCCGTACCGCACCTGACGTGAGTGGCGACGCAATCCTGGCCGAGTCGGTGTCGATGGCCATGCTGCTAGTCCTCGAAACGCTGAACCCGACCGAGCGCGCGGTGTTCGTACTGCACGACGTGTTCGGGTACACCCACGGTGAGATCGCCGCCGCGATCGACAAGACCGAGGTCACCGTCCGGCAGATCGCCCACCGCGCTCGCCGGCACGTCCATGCGCGGCGGCGCCGCTTCGCGGCCGACTCCGACGCCACCCGGAAGATCGTCCAGCGATTCCTGCACGCGGCGACGACCGGCGAAGTCCAGACGCTGATGGACCTGCTGGCGCCCGATGCCGTGCAGATCTCTGACGGCGGCGGAAAGGCCGTCGCCGCCCGCCGCCCGGTCACCGGTCGCGCCGACGTCGCCCGGCTCGTCCTCGGGGTGCTCCGCACCACCACCGCGGCGACCCGCATCGAGCACGCCACCTACAACGGCATGCCCGCGGCACGGTTCGTCACCGGCGGTGAACTCGACTGGCTGGTCGCGTTCGAGATCCACGACGGCCGGATCACCGGCCTCTACGGCATCCGCAACCCGGACAAGCTGCACCGCGCCGAGACGGTGCTCCCACTCGACAGAGGAGGTCACCAGCCGTGGAAACCATGACGGTGGAACGTGTCATCGACGCCCCGATCGAGGACGTGTTCGCCTGGCTCACCACGACCACCCACTACACGCGCTCCCCCTTGATCCTGCGCTGCCGCCTGACCCGGCACGGCGAGTCCGCCCCCTACGGAGTCGGCGCAGTGCGCAGTCACCTCTGGCTGATCGGCTGGTTCCGGGAACGCATCACCCGGTACGACCCGCCGTACGCCACCGAGTACGTCGTCGAGCGGAGTTGGCCGCCGTCCCGGCATGACCTCGGACGCATGACGTTCACCGAGATCGACAGCGGGACACAGGTGTGCTGGACCACCCGCGCCGAGATCCCCCTTCCCTTGCTCGGCACCCTCCTCACCCGGCACCTCGCGAGGCCGGTCATCACCCGGACCTTCCGCAACATCCTCGACACCGCCAATGCCGCGTTGACCCCACACCCCCGGGTGCAACCAAGCATGAGGGCCCCGCACGCGCCAACGGATGGGAGCGGGTCAACGGATGGGAGCGGGCCAACGGACGGGGACGGGTCAACGGGCAGGAGCGGGCCAACGGGCGGGAACGAGCCCCGCTGACCGCCTCCGGCGAAACACTGCCCAGGAATGCCCGCGCGCGAATATCAGAGTGCGAACCCCGATATTCGCGCGGGGCCCCTGCTGCCCCCAGGCACACGATTTCTGTGGCTGGGCCGCAATTTCCTTTCCCTGGCGCGGGGGAGGGGCTTCTCGTGGTGCGGATTTCTCGGACCTGAGGCCAGGCCGCGCCAGATCCTTCACACAAGTGGCGCGGCGGCGGCGGTCTTTCGACGGTGAAATCAAGGACCTACTCGTGTATATCGGGCAACCAAGGTGTCGTGGTTGATGAACTCGCCTATGTAAAGGCGTAGTTGAAATTCTCCGGGAGGATGGGGGTCGTGAGGGGGGTAGTGTCAGGCCTTCGAAGTGTGGTGAAAAGCGGGTGTTCCCGCATTCCGGCCGGACCGGGCGGGGCGTCGCACATCATTGGCCGGGGGGTCGGGGAGGCAATTGCTTTGTTACGGTAACCCTGCTCTCGGAAAGGCAGTTCGGTTCACCGGGCGAGCCTGTGGGAGAGGGCGGGTGCCTTTCGGGTGCCCGTTCCCTGCCCTTCCGTATCCCCCCATGGAGAAGATTTAGTTGCACGTGAAATTCTCTTCGTCGAAGCGTGAGTCGCGCGGTTCGCACCGGCGCAGGGCCAGGATGATTCCGCTCGGTATCGTGGCCGCGACCGGCGTTCTCGCCGGATCGCTGGCGGTGTTCAACTCCCAGGACGACGCGAAGGCCAGCGAGGCCTTCCCGCCGGCCTCGCACCCCGGTGCCGCCACGGCGACGCCGGGCGCGCGGCCCTCCGCTCCCGCGGCCACGCCGACCGCCGCCAAGCGGGGCACCAGCAAGGTCGAACGCTACGAGGCGGAAATCAACCGGCTCGTCAACAACGCCCGGAAGCAGCACGGCTGCAAGCCCCTGCATCGCGACCCGCGTCTGGACAAGGCGGCCCGGCTGCACAGCCAGGACATGGCCGCCCACGGCTTCTACGGGCACACCGCCCCCAGCGGCAAGGGGCCCAAGGAACGAATGGAGGCACAGGGCTACGACGACGCCTCCGGGGAGAACATCGACGCCTGGCCAACGACTCCCCAGGACGCGTTCGACGCCTGGATGCACAGCACCGGCCACCGGAACATGCTCCTCGGCTGCAACTCCAAGGCCACCGGCATAGGTGTCGCCCTGGGCGGCAAGCTCCGGGCCTACTGGACCCAGGACTTCGGCTACAAGTAAAACGCCGGCCCGTGGGGCGCCGCCCGTCCGATGACCGCACTGAGCGGCATCCGGTGGGCGGCGCCTTGAGCGCGCCGGGCGGCCGAGGTGTCGACCGAGATGCCGACTGAGGTGCCGGCCCCGGTCCGGGCGTCCCGGCCCCGGTCCGCACGCCCCGAAGTGATCTTCCTGTACGCCGTCCGTCTCCGGCGCGCTCCGTCGGTCTCCGGCCCAGGGAGTGGGGCTCCGGTAGCTACCTCCCGCTCCCCTTTCCCTCCCCCTCCCCATCTTCCGGACCAACCAGTGTTTGCCCCGGACCGGCCGGTGCTTGCCGCTGCTAGCGGATGCGCGCTAGCTTGGAGGGGTGGCGAAGACACAGCTGAACGTCCGTGTGGATGAGGCCACCGCCGAAGCGGCGCGGGAGCGCGCCCTGCAGCGGGGAGTGAGCATGAACCGCTATATCGAGGAGCTCGTCCTCAAGGACGCCGGCGAGGTCGGCCAGACCTTCGTCGAGGCCGCCTCCGACTTCATGAAGCAGTACGAGCGCGTCTTCGCCGAGGAATTCGGCCTGGAACCGGGCGGCGCCGAGGGCGTCGCGACCGCCACCCACCACGAAGGAGTGCCGGGCACCACGTGACGCTGCGCATCGACCTCGCCTGGCTTCTTCTCATCGCCGAACAGCACACCCCCGGAGACCCCCAGGTCACCGACTGGGGTGCCCTGGTGGCCGCCGTCAGCCGCCATGAAGCCGAGATATTCGGTGTGCCCGTCTACACCGAACCCCAGGACCGTGCCGCCTCCCTCCTTCAACTCCTGCTCCAAGTACCGGCGCTGGAGCGCTCGAATGCCATGTTCGCGACCGCCGTCGCCTATGGGTATCTCGTCGCCAGCGGACTGAAGATCACCATCTCTCCCGAGCAGGTCCGCGACCTCGCCCGCCTCGTCAAGGAGGGCACGGCCGACGTCCGCACCATCGCAGACGAACTGCGCACCTGGACGGTGTGAGCGACGGATTCCTGCGCCCTGCCGGCGGGCGGCCGGGGTACCCGCCCAGCCGAGCGCGGCCGTGGGGGCCGCTCAGCCGACCGCGGCCATGGGACCCGCTCCGCCAACTGCCCGCAGCGGGAGCGTCAGCCGGACGTCTGCCGCCGGGCGCGTCAGCCGACCGTCCGACGCCGAGACCGTCAGCCGGCCGCCCGCCTGAGCCAGCCGTCCGCGTAAGCCGCCGTCCGCGTTAAGCCGCCGTCCGCCCCGGGGGTCGTCAGTCGCCCGGCCGCCGCGCAGTGCCCAGCACCGCCGGCGACGTGGGCAGCGTAGGCCCGCGCTCCGGCACCTTCAGCCGGCGCACCCGCAGCACCTCGAAACCGGCCTTCCGGATCTCGCCCAGTGGATCCCGGCCGGTGTGACAGCCGCCCATCAGCAGTGGCCAGACCGTCCGGTCCAGCGACCACTGCACGGCCGCCAGCCCGCGCCCCGCGGCCCGCCCGTGCTCGAAGAACCGCAGCTCACCGCCCGGACGCAGCACCCGCCGCAGCTCCGCCAAGGCCCGCTGCACCTCGCGGACGGAACACAGCACCAACGAGGCCACCGCCGTATCGAATGCCTCGCTCTTGACCGGCAGCGCCTCCGCCACTCCGGGCACCAGATCCACCGGCACCTCCGCACGCGCCGCCGCCGACCTGGCCACTTCCCGCAGTGTGGCCTCCGGTTCGATCGCCACCACTTCCGAGACGGTGCCCGGATAGTGCGCAAAGTTCAGCCCGCTCCCCGCGCCGACCTCGATGACCCGGCCGGTGGCGCCCGTCAGCAACTCCTTCCGGAGCGTGGCCACCCCCGCCCGCGCGTCCGCGGCAGGACCGCAGCAGCTCGCGTAGAAGCGGGCGAACACCGGGTGATGGACGCTGCCTTGCGGAACCCGGGGAGCCCGGGAAACTCGTGGAACTTGCGGAATTCTCCTGCGCTGCCCCATGACGGACCCTTTCGCCGACGATGCCCGCTCCCGCAGTCAGTCTCCCCACTGCGCGGATCGGAAGCCGCAAGGAGCGGCCTCGGTCGGAGTCCGGAAATTTGTACGGGCCGGCCCCGGAGCGGAGGGCGCCCCGGGAGTGACGAATTCCCCTCCGGAGGCCCGCCGCCCTCACGAGGGAATACGGAACGTACCCGATCCGCCGAGCACCGGCGCCAGCCAGTCCGGGGCCGCGGCGCGGAAGTCCCGCGGCGAGAGTCCGCCGGAGCCCTCCGGGATCAGGCCGAGGAGCGGTGCGCCCGCGGCGTCGGGGAGGTCCGCCAGATTGCAGCGGGATGCCAGGTCGGGCTCGGCCGGCCAGCTGCCGACGACGACGCCCGGGGAGTCGAGCCCGTACGAGCGGAGCGCCAGCGCGGTCAGCGCGGTGGCATTGAGGGTGCCCAGGCCCGCCTGGGCGACGACCAGCACGGGGGCGTCCACCAGCCGCGCGGCGTCGGCGAGCGTATGCCCGTCGGCGTCGAAGCGGACGAGCAGCCCGCCCGCGCCCTCGACCAGGACCAGGTCGTGCGAGGCGTCCAGTTTGGCGGCGGCCTCGGCGATGTCCTGGGGGAGCACCGGCGGCAGACCGGCCCGCAGCGCGGCCGTCGAGGGCGCCAACGGGTCGGGGAAGCGGGCGAGTTCGGCGGTGGTGACCGGACCGGCCAGCCGCTCGACCTCCGCCGCATCGCCGCTCTCGTGCGCCGTGACACCGGTCTGGGCCGGCTTGAGTACGGCCACCGAACGTCCCCGGGCGAGCGCCGCCGCGGCGATCGCGGCCGTGGTCACGGTTTTGCCGATCTCCGTGCCCGTGCCCGTCACGAACAGCACCGACATGGTCTGCCTCCGACTCTGCGCGGCGACCCCGCGCGGGGATGGTGCGAATGGTTCCTGGTGGCCGGCTGGTGTGTGACCGGCTGACCGCTCCGGCCGGCCACCGCAGCCGGTGCGTACCGTCAGCCCTCGCGAGCCGCCGCGCACACCGCCGCACAGATGCGGGCCACATCCTCGTCACCGGTGATGTACGGCGGCATGGTGTAGATCAGATCCCGGAACGGGCGCAGCCATACGCCCTCCCGGACCGCCGCCCGGGTCGTGGCCGCCATGTCCACCTCGTGGTCGAGCTGGACGACACCGATCGCGCCGAGTACGCGTACCTCGCGCACCCCGGCGATGCCCGCGGCCGGTGCCAGACCGTCCCGCAGCCCGGTCTCGATCCGCTTGACCTCCTGCTCCCAGTCCTGGGACAGCAGCAGTCCGATCGAGGCGTCGGCGACGGCGGCGGCGAGCGGATTGCCCATGAAGGTGGGGCCGTGCGCCAGCACCGGCAGCGCGCCGCGGGAGATGCCGTCGGCGACGGCCGTGGTGCACAGCGTCGCCGCCAGGGTCAGATAACCGCCGGTCAGCGCCTTGCCGAGACACATCACATCGGGTGCGACCCCCGCGTGGTCGGCGGCGAAGAGCGCGCCCGTACGGCCGAAGCCGGTGGCGATCTCGTCGAAGACCAGCAGCACGCCGTGCTCGTCGCAGGCCTCGCGCAGCACCCGCAGATACCCGGGGGAGTGGAACGACATTCCGCCCGCCCCCTGCACCACGGGCTCCACGATCACCGCCGCCAGCTCCTCGGCGTGCCGGCCGATCAGCTCCCGCAGATGTGCCGCATACGCCTCGTCGGGCGCGGCATCGAAGCCGGCCGGCGGCGCGTCCGCGAAGATCTGCCGCGGCAGCACCCCCTGCCACAGCTCATGCATACCGCCGTCCGGATCGCAGACCGACATCGGCTGCCAGGTGTCGCCGTGATAGCCGCCCCGCCAGGTCAGCAGCCGCTGTTTACGCGGCTTGCCGAGCGAGCGCCAGTACTGCAGGCACATCTTGACGGCGACCTCGACCGACACCGAGCCGGAGTCGGCGAGAAAGACGTGCTGCAGTGGCTCCGGAGTGATGTCGACCAGCCGCTTCGCCAGCCGCACGGCGGGCTCATGGGTGAGCCCGCCGAACATCACATGGCTCATCCGCTCCAGCTGGCCCCGCGCGGCGTCGTTGAGCACCGGGTGGTTGTAGCCGTGCACCGCCGACCACCAGGAGGACATCCCGTCCACCAACTCGTCCCGGCCCTCGACCGGTTCGGCCAGCCGGAGCCGGACGCCGGATGCCGACTCGACCAGCAGCGGTGCGGCCTTGCCGGGCATCGGCCCGTAGGGATGCCACACATGCTGCCGGTCGAGCGCGAGCAGTGCGCCGGGGGTGAGTGGCTCAGGCATTGGGCGGAAGGTCGGTACCGGCGCCGCGGCGGCGCACCGAGACCAGGTCGCGCCGGGCCTCGTCGGACGGTGCCGGGACGGTGGCGGCCGGGGCTGCGGCGTCCTCGGTGGCCACCGAGGCACCGGTGTCGTCGGCGGTGTCCTCGGCGGTGGCCCCGGCGGTGGCCCCGGTGGGCGCTGCGCCGCCGCACGGCCTGCGGTGCTCGGGCAGCGTCGTGGTGTCGGAGCCCTCCACCTCGAACCCGGCGTCCTCGATCATCGCGAGGTCGTCCTTGCCGGCCTGCCCCTCGCTGGTCAGGTAGTCGCCCAGGAAGATGGAGTTGACCAGGTGCAGGGCCAGCGGCTGCATGCTGCGCAGATGCACCTCACGGCCGCCGGCCAGCCGTACCTCGATGTCGGGGCAGACGAACCGCACCATCGCCAGGATGCGCAGCGCCCGCTGCGGGGTGAGGTTCCATTCCTTGGCGAGCGGGGTGCCCTCGAAGGGGATCAGGAAGTTCACCGGGACGGAGTCCGGGTCCAGCTCGCGCAGCGCGAAGACCACATCGACGAGGTCGGCGTCGCTCTCGCCCATACCGGCGATCAGCCCCGAACAGGCGGACATGCCGGCCGCTTGGGCCTGCTGAACGGTGGACACCCGGTCCGAGAAGTCGTGGGTGGTGCAGATGTCGCCGTACGTGGCTTCCGAGGTGTTGAGGTTGTGGTTGTACGCATCGGCGCCCGCTTCGCGCAGCCGCCCCGCCTGGCCGTCGGAGAGCAGGCCGAGGCAGGCGCACACCTCCACGCCCTCGTTCTGCTCCTTGATGGCGGAGATCGTCTCCGAGACGCGGTCCACGTCCTTGTCCGTCGGGCCGCGGCCACTGGCCACCAGACAGACCCGCTTGGCGCCACCGGCCACCCCGGCCGCTGCCGCCTTGGAGGCGTCGTCCGGCTTGAGCCAGGTGTACTTGAGGATCTCCGCCTTCGACCCCAGCCGCTGCGAACAGTACGAGCAGTCCTCGGGGCACAGACCCGACTTGAGGTTGACGAGATAGTTGAGTTTGACCCGCCGCCCGAACCACTGGCGGCGCACCTTTCCGGCCGCGGCCACGACATCGAGCAGTTCGTCATCGGTGGTGGCCAATACGGCCATCGCCTCTTCGCGGGTCGGCAATTCGCGCCGCAGTCCCTTGTCCACCAGTGTGTTCAGCAGGTCCATGGGCTTGATCCTGGCCTACGTCACCGCCCCCGGCCAAGGAGGATTCCCACAAGGAGCTGCGATCGAGGTGTGTGTATCGCCACACCGTGGGCCTGCGGAACGACCGCTAACGTCTATCGACAGCCCACAATCGAGGCCGAGAGACGAAGGACGCCGATGCCGCAGGACTCCGCCCCGCCGCTGCTGTGCGACACCTCCCCGGCGAGGCCCGCCGATCCTGGTGCCGAGCCGGCCCGCCCGGCGTACGACGCGGCCTTCGACTGGCTGGATGTGGCCAGTGCGGAGCGCCGTCACGCGGGGCTGGTACGCACCTTGCGCCCCCGCCCGGCCGACTCCCCGCTGCTCGATCTGGCCGGCAACGACTATCTCGGGCTCGCCCGGCACCCCGAGGTCACCCGCGGCGCTGCCGAGGCCGCGCACCACTGGGGCGCCGGCGCGACCGGCTCCCGGCTGGTCACCGGCAGCACCGAGCTGCATGCCCGGCTGGAGACGGAACTCGCGGCGTTCTGCGGCTTCGAGGCCGCTTTGGTGCTGTCCTCCGGTTATGCCGCAAATCTCGCCGCGGTGACCGCGCTCACCGCTCCCGGCGCGCTGATCGTCTCCGACGCCGGCAACCACGCGTCCCTCATCGACGGCTGCCGGCTCTCCCGGGCCCGTACCCAAGTGGCCCCGCACGCCGATCCGCAGGCCGTACGCGCCGCGCTGACCGGCCACGACGGCCGGGCGCTCGTCGTGACCGACTCGGTGTTCTCGGTCGACGGGGACGCCGCGCCGCTCCCCGCGCTGGCCGAGGCCTGCCGGACAGGGGGCGCCGGACTTCTCGTCGACGACGCCCACGGACTGGGGGTGCTGGGCGCAGGGGGCCGGGGCGCGCCGTGGGCGGCCGGTCTCGCCGGTGACGGGGATGTGGTGACCACCGTGACGCTCTCCAAGTCGCTCGGCTCCCAGGGCGGTGTGGTGCTCGGCCCGGCCCGCGTCATCGAGCATCTGGTCAACACCGCCCGGTCGTTCATCTTCGACACCGGTCTCGCCCCGGCGGCGGCCGGCGGCGCCCTCGCCGCGCTCCGGCTGCTGCGCCGCGAACCCCAGCGCGCCACCCGGGCCCTCGCGGTCGCCCAGGGGCTGTACGACCGGCTCACCGCGGCGGGCCTGACGGCGGTGCGCCCGGACGCGGCAGTGATCTCCGTCCGCGCCCCGTCGCCGGAATCAGCGCTCCGCTGGGCCGCCGACTGCCGCACGGCCGGACTCGCGGTCGGCTGCTTCCGTCCGCCGTCCGTCCCCGACGGAATCTCCCGGCTCCGGCTCACCGCCCGCGCGGACCTGACGGACGACCAACTCGACACGGCCGTCGACACGATCGTGTCCACGGCGCCGACGGCCTGAAGCCGCATCCGACAGCCGCCGCCGACCGGATTCAGCACCAGGCGGTGAGGTCGTATACGGCCCGGCAGCGGCCATCGGAGACCGGTCGCTGGAAACGTTCGAGGTCGTGGGACGACGCCAGCGCCGGGAAGATCATGTCGGCGGTCCCACCGCGTGCGTCGACCTTCCCCGCCTCGTCACGCATGCAGAAGTCGAGCCCCCAGACCTCGCCGGTCCCTGCCCATCTGACGTAGTACCGCGCGTGCCGCTCGTCGACGAGCATGAAGCCGAGGAGGCGCCACTCCGCCTCACCTGCTTCCTCCGCCTCATCCGCTTCCTCTTCCACGTTCCCGGAAAGGGGCGGCGGGCCGTTCGCCGGACCGAGGGAAAGCAGCGGCAGGTGCAAAGCATCCGCCAAGGTGAGGGGCGGGGCACCGGCGGCATCGAGGAAGTGACGCCGGGCGTCGATGACAGGCACCGGGAAGACTTCGTCGGGGAAGGACGGACCGAGAGCGTGGCGCTGGGCAATGCAGGCGCGTAGTGCGGCGATGAAGCGATCGTGGGGGATCTCCTCGCCGTCCTCGTCCAGCAGCGGAATCTCCAGCGCGTACGTGGAGTCAAGATCGTGGCCGTCCCACAAGACGACTCTCGCACCACGGTCCCCTTCTGCCGGCGGGAGCAGCCCCCGCAGCACATACGAACCCGGCGTCAAAGGCGAGGCCACGAATTCTCGCAGCCTCCCCAGCAGGCTCTCCAGGAGCACGTCGTGCGGGGTTGGGCCGGCGGTGGGGTCGTCCTCAACCACGGCGATCGATCCTCCCAGGGGTGCGAGTCAGGCGGTGTTCCTGACGTCAGGGCAACGGTTGACGTCAGGGCAATGGTTGACACCATGTCAGATGTCGCCTTGGCGACCGTCTGAGGCCCCTGTCCGGCGGATGGGCGATAGGTTGGACGCCGTGCCTGAGCTTGGACCTGTCGCCTGGCCACCTGCCCCGATCAGGACGGAGCGGCTGGTGCTCCGTGAGCCCGAGGCCCGCGACCGTGCGGCGGTCATCGAGCTGCTGGCTTCGCCGGAGGTGGGCACCTACCTCGGTGGCCCGCAGCCGCGTGACGTGCTGGAGCGCACGACGCCCGAAGCACCCGAGCGGCGCCCCGGCCTGTTCGTCGTCGATCTCGACGGAGCGATGATCGGCCTGGTCATGCTCACCCGTGGAACGGGACACCTTCCTCACGCTGCCGGGAGAGTCGAGCTCGGTTACCTGTTCCTGCCGCAGGCTTGGGGCCACGGGTATGCCGCCGAGGCGTGCGCAGCGGCACTCGACTGGTTCGCCGGCGCGCTTCCCGGCGGACCGGTGGTGCTCGCCACCCAGACCGCCAACGTCCGCTCGATGCGCCTCGCGGCGAAGCTGGGGTTCATCGAGGGAGAGCGGTACGAGGCCTACGGCGCCGAGCAGTGGTTCGGCGTGTGGTCCTCGGTCACGCCGTCCGGCTGAACTCGTGCGGCGCCGCCCAACGACGGTGGGGTGCGGGTCTCTTCAACGGCCGCCAGGTGCCCTGCCGCTGCACTGGCCGGGCACACCCCAGTGACCGTAAGGCTGCCATGGCGGCGGTCCCCACCAGGGTGAAGACGGCCGCCACCAGGTACGCCATGTGAGAGCCGGTCAGCTAGGAGCTGTCCGGGCGATCACGTTCGCAGCCAGATCACCAGGGCTGCTCCTGTGGCGGTGCCGAGGAAGACGTAGTCGCGCTTGTCGTCACGGGTGGCGACTGCCCGGGACTGTTTCAGGCGGTTGATGGCCCGTTCGACGGTGTTGCGTTTCGTGTAGCGGCCTTCGTCGAAGCCGGGTGGCCGTCCGCCGCGCGATCCCTTTAGCAGGCGGGCGGCCTGGCTGCCGGTCTTCTCGGGGATCGTGTGGCGGATGCCCCGTCGTCGCAGGTACTCGCGGCAGGGTCCGTTGCTGTAAGCCTTGTCGGCCGCCAGGCTGTCGGGCTTCTTGCGCGGCCTGCCGGGACCGGTCCGGGGGATCCGGATTTTGTCCAGGACCGGCATGAACTGGGCGCAGTCCGCCCGCTGTCCGCCGGTGACCGCCAGGGACAACGGGCGGCAGCGGCCGTCCGCGCTCAGGTGGAGCTTGCTGGTGAACCCGCCCCGCGAGCGGCCCAGGCCCTCACCTCCAGCACCACCTCCACCAGGCGGGCGATCAGGCCCTGCCACGGTGTTTCGCCCCGGTGTTCCACCTCTTCGGCCCCCTTTGAGGCGGGTGCCGGCGGTGGCTCGGTCCGAGCGCCGGCAGCGTGCTGATGAGCGCGCACGATGGTGGAATCGACCGCGATGTCCCAGTCGACTTCACCGGCCGCGTCGGCCTCGGCCTGGACCTGCTGGAGCAGACGCTCCCATGTTCCGTCGGCCGACCATAGCCGGTGGCGTTCATAGACGGTCTTCCACGGCCCGAACCGTTCGGGCAGATCACGCCACTGCACCCCGGTCCGCACCCGGTGCAGAATCGCGTCGATCACCTGCTGGTGGTCCCGCCACCTGCCACAACGCCTGTTGCTGACCGGCAGGAACGGCCGCAGCCGTTCCCACTCGGCAGCTGTCAGATCACCCCGCCCATGCCCACATCAACGACCGGGACGCGGAACAGTCACATGATCGGACGGAAAGGTCCTAGTTGTACTGCCCTGTGAGGTGGGGGATGCGGCCGGCGGGCGGCTTCCATGCGGGTTGCCGGGTAGCCGCGGTCCCGGGTAGGTGCACTGCACCCACGCCCTGACCCATGGGGTGGATCTAGCGTGGCGGACATGGAATGCAACAACGAACTCGGTGAGTACCTGCGTGCTCGCCGCGCGATGATTACGCCGCGGGAGGTCGGGCTGCTCGACGGCGGGGACCGGCGGGTGCCGGGGCTGCGGCGGGACGAGGTGGCGCTGCTGGCCGGGGTGAGCACGGACTACTACATCCGCCTGGAGCAGGGTCGTGAGCGGAACCCGTCCGAGCAGGTGCTCCGGGCGATCGCTGCGGCACTGCGACTGGACGGTGCCGCGGCGGGTCACCTGTTCCGGCTCGGCCTGCCCGTCTTCGCCACGGCGGCCGCGGCACCTACCGTCGCCCCGGAGCTGGTGCGGCTGATGGACGGCATGCGCGACGTGCCGGCCTTCGTGGTCGGCGCGGCGCAGGACGTGCTGGCCGCCAATGCGATGGCGGGCGAGCTGTACCGCGGGTTCGCCCGATACGACAACCTGCTGCGAATGATCTTCCTCGACCCGCTGGCGCGGGAGTTCTACGTCGACTGGGACAAGGTGGCGCACACCGCGGTGGGCAACCTGCGGGCGTCCTCCTCGCAGTTCCCCGAGGACGAGCGGATCGAGCGGATCGTCGGCGAGCTCAGCGTGCGCAGCCCCGCCTTCACCGGCCTGTGGGCACGCTACGACGTCCGTCCCCGCACGCAGGAGGACAAGCACTTCCGGCACTCCCGCGTGGGTGAGGTGCGGCTGCACTTCGAGGCGCTGGCCGTCACCAGCGCCCCGGGCCAGCACCTGTCCGTCTACAGCGCGGAACCCGGCAGCGCCAGTGCCGATGCCCTGGTCCTGCTCCGCCGACTGGCCGAGCAGGGCTCGGCTCCCACCGTTCAGGACACCCCCGCAGAGGAAGAAGCCGCCCGGCCATGACCGCCGCCCTGTCCGACACCGCCGGCACCTTCAAGATCGCCGGCAAGGAAGTCACCCGTCTCGGCTTCGGTGCCATGCGCCTGACCGGGCTCGGCGTGTGGGGCGAGCCCGACGACCGCGACGAGTGCGTGCGCGTGGTGCGCCGGGCCGTCGAACTCGGCGTGCAGCTGACCGACACCGCAGACTCCTACGGCCCCCACGTCAGTGAGGAGATCATCCGGGAAGCGATCCACCCCTACCCCGACGACGTACTCATCGCGACCAAGGCCGGGCTGACCCGCAACGGCCCGGACACGATCAGGACCCGCGACGGGCTGGTGCGCCTGGGCCCCCAGGCGTGGCCACCGGTCGGGCGCCCGGAGTACCTGCGCCAGCAGGCCCTGATGAGCCTTCGCCGGCTCGGCCTGGACCACATCGACCTGTTCCAACTGCACCGCGTCGATCCCGAGGTCCCGCTGGAGGACCAGGTCGGTGAGCTGAAAAGGCTCCAGGACGAGGGAAAGATCGTCGCGATCGGCCTGTCCCAGGTCACCGTCGACCAGATCGAGCACGCGCGCACGATCGCGGAGATCGCCACCGTCCAGAACCGCTACAACCTGGCCGACCGCAGCTCCGCCGACGTCCTGGACTACTGCACCCGCCACGGCATCGGCTTCATCCCCTGGGCGCCGGTGGCCGCTGGCGAGCTCACTCGCCCCGGCGGCTTGGTCGACCGGATCGCGACCGCCCACGGCGCCCGGTTCGTCCCAGGTGGCGCTGGCCTGGCTGCTCGCCCGCTCCGAGGTCGTGCTGCCCATCCCGGGCACCTCCAAGGTCGCGCACATGGAGGAGAACCTGGCCGCGGCGACGCTGCGCCTGACCGATGCGGAGCTCGGCGAACTCACCGACGCCGCATGACCCGCACCCCCGCGGGACCGGCCGCTGCCCTCCACGCCGGCCGGCCCTCCCCCACCCATTCACCGAAGAAGGCACCTCAAGCCATGCTGCTTCCCTCCACCGAGGCAGGCCGGGGACGGCCCGTCGTCCTGCTGCACGCCCGGCCCACCGACCGCACCATGTGGGACGCCCACCTCCCGCTGCTCGCCGAGGCGGGCGTGCGGGCCATCGCCCCGGACCTGCCCGGCCACGGCGACGCGATCGTTCCCGACCGCCGCGAGGTGGCCCCCTGGTCGGACGTGCTCGACACGCTCGACCACCTGGGGGCCGACCGCTTCGTGCTCGCCGGGAACTCACTGGGCGCCCTGGTGGCACTCCAGGCCGCCGTCACGGCACCCGAGCGGGTGGAGGGCCTGGTACTGGTGGGGTACCGGCCCCACGACCAGCCCGCCTCCCCACGTCTGAACGCCGCCTGGGAGGCCGAACGGACGGCGCTGGCCGCCGGCGACCTGAACGCCGCGGTGAAGGCTGGCGTCGAGGCGTGGACCTCGGCCGGGGCCACCGAGGAGGTGCGCACCCACGCCGCCCGCATGCTCCACCGCCAGCTGACCGCACAGCTCACCCACGGCGAACCGCCGCAGGCGGCGGATCCCCTCGGCACGGGCCCGGCGGCGCTGCGCACGCTCAGGGGCATGCCCGCTCTGGTCGGCGTCGGCGAGCACGACATGCCCGACTTCCACGAGGGCGGCGAGGGCCTGGTCCGCGACCTCGATGCGGGTCGGACCACCGTCATCCCCGGCGCCGGACATCTCGCGCCGCTGGAACAGCCCGCGGTGTTCTGCACCCTGCTGATGGACTTCGTCCGCCGCCTCCCGCAGCAGTCGTCGCCCGCGCGCAGGTAGGACCCGCCGCTGGCGGTCGGCGTCACCTGCCGGCTCCGACCAGATGCCCACACCGGCGCCGCAACCGCAGCAGCCCCTCGTCGTCTGGCTAAGCATGATCGACCGGACATTTCCTAGCCCCGAGCGGATTGCCGGGGGCGGCAGCCGAGGGGGATGAGGCCCACTCCTCCACCACGTCGCGGAGGGCACGTGGCGGGCGTCCGGTGATGCGTTCCACCGTGTCGGTCACCCGGTCCTCGGCTCCGGCGGCGATCGCCCGGTCCAGTTCGGTCAGCAGGTCGGCGAACGCCTCGGGCAGCGCGGTGGCCAGCCGGGCGCGCAGTGGTGCGGGGGTGAGGGACAGGTGGCGTACGGGGCGGCCGGTCGCCTCTGTGAAGAGGGTGGCGACTTCGTCGTGGCTCAGTGCCTGCGGGCCGGTGAGCACCAGGCCGGTGGCAGGCGGTGCTGAAGCATGGGTGAGGAGGCGCGCCGCGACGGCGGCGATGTCGCCGGCGTCGACGAAGCCGACGCGACCGGTGCCGGTGGCCGTGCGGATCACGCCCTCCGACCGGATGCTCTTCGCGTGCAGGTGGTCGCCGGTGAAGTTCTGCATGAACCAAGAGGGCTGCAGCACCGCCCACTCGTCGAACAGCCCGGGGAGCGCCGCGTGCACCTGCCCCACTCCGGGGCCGCCGGCCGGGATGGCCGACGAACCGAGCAGGACCGCCCGGCGCACTCCGGCCGCCCGCGCCTGCCGGAGGAAGGGCAGCATCACTGCGGCCGGGTCGGGGTCCCCGACGGGCGGCACGAGGTAGGCCCGGTCCAGGCCGTGCAGCGCCGCGCCGTGGCCGGCGGGGTCGTACCAGTCGAAGCGGACGGCCCGGGCGGCACCAGGCGGCAGGGACGCGTGGCGGCTCGCGGCGACGGCGGTGTGACCGTCGGCGGCCAGGCGGGCCACGATGCGGCTGCCGGTGGTGCCGGTGGCGCCGGTGACCAGGACGGTGTGGTGACGGGTCATGCGGCCTTCGCCTCACCCATGGAGGCCGGGATCGCCAGCGGGTTCCAGTAGTCGCGGTAGTGCGTGATGCGCCCGTCAACGACCGTCACCACGGCGACGTAGGCCATCTCGTACGGCTCTCCGGTCGCCACGATCCGGCCGACGGCGCGCATTTCGACGACGAGAGTGCCCGGGGCGTCGGTCCGGTGGATCTCCAGGTGGGGGAAGTCCTGGAGGTCGATGTGCTCGGGGTAGTCGTGCAGGTAGGCGGCGATCGCCGCCTTGCCGTCGAGCCGGGCGGGGTAGCCCGCCGGGGCGAAGGGAAACTCGAAGACCGCCCGGTCGTCGCACAGGTCCACCCAGCCGTCCATGTCCTTGTCCAGCAACAGCTGCAAGCCGTGGCGGAAGAGCTTCGCGGGGTCGGTGTCGCGCATGGGAATGCCTCGCCTCTAGACTGCGGAAGATGCGGACCGGCGGTCCGCTTGGCTGTCATGGACTATACGGACTGCTGGTCCGTTTCGTAAAGAGGAGGCTTCCCATGGCCGAACGCAAGGCCGCCCGCGCTGACGCGCTCCGCAACCGGGAGGCGGTCCTGGCCGCGGCCGACGCGCTCTTCGCGCGCAGCGAGAGCCCGCGTGGCGTGTCGATGGACGACGTCGCTGCGGCAGCCGGCGTCGGCAAGGGCACCCTCTTCCGCCGCTTCGGCGACCGCACCGGCCTGATCCAGGCGGTCTTCGCGTCCCGGATCGAGCCGCTGCGGGCAGCCGTGGAGGCCGGCCCCGCGCCGCTCGGCCCCGCCACCCCGCCGCGCGAGCGGGTGCCGGCCGTGCTCGACGCGCTCCTGCAGTTCAAGCTCGACAACCGTCACCTCTCACTCGCCCTGGAGGAGGCCGGCAGCGGCAGCCCCTACCAGGCTGCGCACTACGCCTGGTGGCACGGCACCCTCCGGGATGCTCTTGGACAGCTTCCCGGCACGGACGACGACGCCGACTTCACCGCCCATGCCCTGCTGGCAGCCACCCGCGCCGACCTGATCGAGCACCTCGCGGGGGCGGAGGACATGAGCCCCCGGAGGATGAGGAATCGACTGGCGACCTTCGTGGACGCCGTCTTGGGGCGGGCGTAGCGGGAGCAGTTCGGCAACAGGCCGTGGGCCGTCTTGTTGTGGCCGACCCGGCCCTGCGTTTGCCGCGACAGAGAGGGTTCTCTGGGGCATCGACTGTGGCGCGAGGCCAGCTGATGAGGCTATGTGCAGCTCAGCGCCGGTTTCGTTGACGCTAGCGGGCGCAACAGGTGTGGTGATATTGCCGATTCAGGTGAGTCTCTGCGGCTGGTGGGGCTGAGCATTCCCGTTGTGGTTTCGGCGTCCGTGGTTGCGGGGTGCGCACATGATGATCGCCTCCCGGCGCGGCAGATGAGGGGACGCCGTCACCAGCCTGCTCGCACCCGTCGACCTTCGGTCGGGGTCGGGCGTGACCCTGGGTTGATGACCACGCCCAAGGGCATGCCAACAGCGCCTTTCTAGCTCTTTATGCGGCCATTTCGGGAAGTACCGGGCGATGGTGGGGTGGTCGCGCGTAGCGTCCGGATGGGCGCGGGTCTTCTGCCTGTGGTCTGCGGTTTCCATGGAGGGAGCGATTGTGGTCAGTGGTGGGGATACGACTCCGGAGCAGCGGTTGGAGAAGTTGCGGGGCCTGTTGATGGGCACGCGCAGTGGTTCGCGGGTGGAGCAGGCGCTGGGGCAGGGCAGCAAGGGCAATGTGCTGTTCGGGGCGGCGTTGCATGCCGCGGACCGGCTACGGGCGGGGAAGCCGGCGACCGATCTGGAGCAGAAGGTGCTGGGGGTGCTGCGGGCGGCACTGTCGGATGCTGAGATCAAGCAGTGGGGTGAGGTCTACCGGGAGGCGGTGACCAAGCTCGGCACGCTGGCGGTGGTGCCCGAGGTGATCACCAGCCGTTCGGTGAACACCGGCTACAGCTTCGCCGATTTGAAGGCGGGGTTCGCTCCGGTGGCGGCCGAGCACATGGCGCGGGCGAACGCGCAGGTCGTCGACCGGGAGGCGCTGGCGGCCGGCGGCGGCTTCGACAGCCCGGCGTTCCGCGCGGGCACGCGTGCTGCGGGCTTCGGGGTGACGGTCTTCAACTCTCCCGAAGCACCCACCGCCCTGACGGCGGACGGCACCGAGGACACGGCCGACACCGAGGCCGCGGCCGGGGAACTTGCGGCGCCGCCGACGTTCAGGGCCAAGCTGGAGCTGGAGAGTTTCTACGTCCATCGGGCGGTCGGTGACCAGGGGGGCGGGAAGGACGAGATCTACTGGTGTGCCTCCTCCACCAGCGACAAGACGACCGGCCCCGGCTACAAGTCGCAGGAGTTCGGGGCCGTCAAGAAGGGGCAGACCCGTACCTTCACCGGGAACCGGACCGTCTTCGACGGCCAGGTGAGCAACGGCATGATCCTCAGCATGTACTGCTGGGAGGCCGACCAGTCCACCAGCGCCTGGTACGACAAACTCCAGACCGCCCTCAACCTCCTGTCCAAGAACCTCTTCGACACCTGGCAATGGAACCTGTACACCGGGGCCCTCGGTCCCGGTCTCAAGCTCGGCATCGCGATGGATGTCGCCATCTTCTTCATCTCGGTCGTCGAGCACCTGCGCAACGACGACGATCTCTCCTGCGAGCAGGTGTTCGTCCTCGACCGGTTCGACCTGGCCCTGCTCTCCCACCGCGGCGCCATCGACTGGCACTTCGACGGCGACGGCTACCACATCCTGAAGGTGAAGTACTCCGGCGACAAGGTGCCCTTCCCCTCCGGGAAGCTGGAGTACGTCGTCTATACCGGCGACACCCCCAGCACGCCCATCACCCTGGACTTCGACAGCATGTCCCCGCCGGCCCTGTGCTCGTACAACGGCAAGCTCCACGCCCTGTACGTACGCCCCTCCGACCAGGCGGTCATGTGGACCTTCCAGAGCACCGGCGGAAACTGGAGCACGCCCCAGCGCATCCACGGCTGGAAGTCCTTCTACGCCCCGGCCCTGGCCGTCTACAGGGGCAAGCTGTACACCACCATCGTCTCCAGCAACGCGGCCGCCAGCCTAGTCTGGGCCTCCTTCAACGGCACCTCCTGGACCACGACGTCATCGGCCAACGCCGGGGACGGCGCCAAGGCCCCCGCCCTGGCATCGTGGCGCGACCAGCTGTGGATGTCGCACGTCGGACCGGACGGACGGATGTGGGAAAACTTCTCCGTCGGAGCCGACTGGAACAAATCCGGCGTTTATCACCCCTGGAGGACTGGCAGTCCCACCACCTTCGCCACACATGGGACCACTCTGTGGCACGCCTGCCGCGGGAGCGGCGACAAACAAGACCGTGTGGACTTGACCTACTGCGAACACAGCGGAGGCTACAAAGACGCTCCGACCCCCACCGGCTGGCGCGTATCGGCCGGACCGACCCTCGTCGCCCACAACAACAGACTGTGGCTCTTCCTCCGCAGCATGAACAAGGTCCTGCTCGCCTCCACCCATACAGGCAACACGTGGAGCAACCCCCAGGCAGTCAATGCCGAGGCCAAACCGCAGAGTGAGACGGCCGCCGCCGTCCACAACGGCAAGCTCTACGTCATGTACCACCGCTGACCCGCACCCCCACACCCGGCGTCGGGGGACGGACAACCGGCCGCACCCCGACGTCGGCCCCAGGCCCAGCCCGCGATCTGCCACCCGCCCCATCACGCCAGGCAGGAGAGCACCATGACCGTCGAGGAAACACCGCCCGCACAGGCCCCGCCCGACGACGCCGTCACGCAGGCCCCGCCTGTGATCACCGTGCGGGAAGTACCGGCCGCCGCCGACGCACGCGAGGCCCTGCTCAAGGCCATCGCCGCCGAAGCTCAAGCCGTCACCGACCAGCAAGCAGGGCAGGCCGCCCCGGCCCTGGAGACACTCGCCCGCGCCTACGCCCTGCTGACCGCCTCCGCCACCGCCGCCGCACCCGTCGGCGAGACCACCACGATCCCCCTGATGAACCGGGCCGGCGGTCACCAGGTCGGGCTCTGCCTCGAACTCGAACCGTAGGCAGCGAATGGGCAGTCGCGGTGACATCCGCATTGGGGCCAGCTCTCCGTGATCGCCAGCCGCTCACCGCGGTGGCCTTCTGCCGGACCGCCGCGGCCTTCGCCCACTCGACCCTGGCGATGGCCACAGTGTGGTGCCGTCTCCGATTCAGTGGGCGCGTCGCGCGAGGCATCACGGCGCCCGTCACGAACGCGCGCTTCGAGCGCGGCGCACCGAGGCTTCCAAAGCCGCCATCAGGTCTTCGGGAGGAGCCGGCTCTCGCGGCGGGGCCGTCTGGCCGCCGGCGGCGAGCGTGTCCACGAGCATGTTGAGGGCGGCGGCATAGTCGTCGTGCAGTTCGGCGACCTCCACCCCGGACATTTCCGAGATCAGCACCTCCGCGAGTTCCACCTCCCGTCCCGTGGTCGGGACAGAGCTACTGATTTGGGGGTATGGCGATGGTTCTTGGGGGGTGTAGCTCTGCGGTGGATCGTGGTGATCATTCCGTCGAGTTGAGGTACGGCCCGGTGTGCCAGACGCTTGAGGAGAACGCCGAGGCGGAGGTGAAGGCGGCGACCCTCGACTACGAAAACGTCGCTCCGGACGCGAGGGGTGCCAGAAGATCGCGCCGGTAGGGGGCTGGCACACCGTTGTCGCCCTGGGACACACCCTCCTCCGTCAGGACAAGACCGTCCATCTGATGCTCACGATCGAGTCGGCGGAACTCCGCATCGCGGTAGGGCCGCAGAGCGACGCCCGCCTCGATCAGCTCTTCGACGACACGTGCGCAACGGTGGTCCGTACGGCGCTGGAGCAGGAGCAGGCCCAGCCGGGAGACCGCCAGGTCGTCTACAACCCCATTGCCCGTCTCTCCCGGACCCGTCCCGCCGTGAACCGCAGGCGTACACGTCAATTCCTGCCGTAGAGGTCTCCGTTCGCCTGTCGGTAGAAGATCTGACGTCTACCGTGGGTGATGTGTCCTCCGCATCTGCGCCCCCGGCTGGTGGGCCCCCGCCACCAGGCCGACGGCAGCGGCTGCGAGCACGCTGGGCCGACCGGCACGCTCTGCCTCGGTTCGCCTTCTGGTTGCTCAGCCGGGGCACGGTTGTGCTGGCGGTGTGCGCGGGGCTGTATGTGCTCAACGGGTTCCTGATCGGCTGGGCGAACGCCTACGACGTGATGACCGGGATCACCTCGCCAGCGGCTGTCCGCTCCCCGTGGTGCGCTTGGCCGTTGTCCCTCGCGGGCTGGGCCGCGATCCCCGCCGTCATCGGCGCTGCGGCCGGCTACGTCATCACCGAGCAGATCCAGGCCCACCACGCGCGCGAGCTGAGCGACGTCCTGGATGAACTGCGCCGCCTAGCCGAACCCCCCGGCCCGCCCCCCTCCTCCGGGAGTGGCTCGTGATCACCCTGCACGAGGTGCACGAGCAGGGCAGCGAAGCCGTCAGGGCCGCAGTCCTGGCTTTCGGCGCCCGCCACCCCCTTGACGGCCCAGGCGCCGAACCGGACTGGAGTTGGGCAGAGAAGCACTTCACCTACCTGATCGAGGCCATCATGGGAACGGCAGCACCCCCGCAGAACAGCGCCGCAGCCATCGTGCGCCGGACCAAAAACGAAGCCATCGGCTTCCTGTTGGCGGTCAACACCCGGCCGAACTACCGCTGCCCCATCTGCGTCAAGCGGCAACGGCACTCGCTGTGAGCCACCGGCCTACCCTGGAGACGTGGTGACGGACGCAGAACGCGCCGAGCACGCAGCCCGCCTGCGCGGACTGCTCTCGCTCGCCTGCCCGGACGCCTCCGACACTGCCATCGCCGCCACCGCAGAAGCCATCACACAGCAGGCCGGGGAAACCCCTCACGAACCAGTCCCTCAAGCCTCTCAACTCAACCAGCCCGAACTTCCATCAGCCTCTAAGGGACACTCCCGGCGCGCCGGTTCCGAAGCGACTTGGTCTGGCGGCCGGACGGTCCCGACGGATGTGACGCGAGTACGCGACGTGGTCCGTGATGTGGTGGCCGAGGTGGCCCCAGAGGAACTGCCGCTGGTAGCGGGGTTGGCCGAATTCGACGACGCTACGGCCGTACAGCGGCTGGGCGGTCGGGGCGGGCGGCGCGAGCTCCTGGGATTCGGTCTCGACGACGCCGCGCTGGTGACTCCCGTCGTGTGGCTGACGGTGCACCAGGCGGTGCAGCGGATCGTGGGTGCTGCGGTGGGCAGCGCGGCCAGCGCAGCGAGATCCGCGCTGCGCAAGCTCTTCCACAGGCGGACTGAAGCCGTGACAGTTCCGCCGCTGACCCGTGAACAGCTGGCCGAAGTGCGGGAGTCGGTGCTGGAGATGGCCAGTCAGCAAGGCCTGGGAAAGGAGCGCGCGTCGACGATTGCCGACGCGCTGATGGCCAGGCTGGCGCTGCCCGGGGCGGAGGATTCCGGTCTGGACAGCACAACCGGTCCGGCCGGACCGGCCGACGGCGAGGCGTAATGGTCGGCTTACCCATCGATGCCGCTCCTGAAGCTGGGGAACGGTCCACCTCGGACCGCTCGACGAACGGGTCCCCGCGGTCAGCATGACGCCCCGTTTCCGGTCTCGGGGCTTAGCCCCAAGGCCGTACATGTCCGGCCTTGCCGGACGCGGGCGCGTTCCTCCGTGCCGCGCCGGGCTGGTTCGCCCTGGACCGGACCGCCGGCCAGGTGGCCGCTCTGTACGCGGCTTGCGAGAAGGACACTCTGCGGGCCCAGCTGACCGGCTGGCTGGAGCGTACGGGCACCCCGGTCCTCGTCGTCCGTGGCCTCGGCAGCCAGAGCTACGTGCAGGTCGTACGCGAACGTACGGCCCGCGACCCGCGCCCGGCCGTGCTGCTCTACGTCGGCGACTTCGACGCCTCGGGCGCCGACATCGAGCGGGACTGGTTGGCCCGTACGTCCTGCTGGAGCCATGTGGAGCGCGTCGTGCTCACGCACGACCAGGTCCGCGAACACGCTCTGCCCGCGGCCGCGGGGAAGGCCGGTGATCCGCGTTGGGCGGGGTTCGCACGCCGGTACGGGCTCGACCCGAGCCGGCCGGTGCAGTGGGAGGCTGAGGCCCTCGAACCGACCGAGCTGCAGCGCCTGGTCCTCGCCGCCGTCACCCCATACGTCGACGAGGGTGTGCTCGGCGACCGAATCGCGGAGGAAGAGCGGCAGCGTGAACAGCTCCGGGCCTTCGCCGAGGGGTGGCCGTCTCCGCCGGGCGCCGGGTGACTTCCGAAGGCGTCGACAGGTCTACCGTCTCGGTGTCATCCGCGTTGGTTCAGTGCCCGGGTCAGCTCGCGGTTGGCGGCGCGCGCGGCTTCCAGTTCGGCTTCCCGTTCTTCTAGGCGTGGTGCCAGCTCGACATTGCGCTGTTCCAGCTGGGCGATCCTGCGGCGGTGTTCGTCGATGTCCGCCGGGGCGCCGAGTCCCGACTCGCGCCACGCCTGTTCTCCAAGGTCCTGGGACAGGCGCTTTTCCAGTTGCTGGACGCGGGCGGCGAGGCGGGCGGCGCGGGCGCCCGCGTTGGCCAGATCGGCTTGGAGGGACGCCTGGGTAGCAGCCGACCCGCGGGCAGGTGTGGGGCCGGTTGGTTGGCGGGCGGCGGCGTGCAGTTCTTCCAGGAGGTCGCGGTGGCGGTAGAGGAAGGTGCGGTCGACGCGCGCGGTACGGGCGATGGCTGAGGCGGTCAGTGAGGTGCCGTCGCGGGTGGCGCTGGCCAGGGCGGTGCGCACGCGCTGGCGGCGCCGTTCGGTGTCCTGGTGGCGGCCGTCGTTCATGGGCGTGGTCACAGCGGGTTCCTCGTCGGTCGGACGTCGGGCGGGGCTGTCCGACGCGGGGCATGCCGAGCGGGACGGTGCGGCTGCGGCGCACGAGGCCGACGGCCTGCTCGATCTGGGCGCGGTCTTCGGGGGTGAGGTCGTCGAGGTCGGTCTTGACCCGGTCGATGAGGCGGCGGATGCGCTGGATCTCCTCTTCGGCCGGCATGGCCTGGGCTCGCGCCCAGTCGTCGGCCTCGAACGCGGACATCAGGCGTTCGCGGCTGCGGAGCAGGTCGGCGAGGTGGGCCTGGAGGTCGGGGAGGTAGGAGACGTCGGTGGAGAAGTGCTCGCAGCCCAGGCAGCGGAACCGCAGGGGGCAGGCGTGGCCACCGGCGGCGACGTTGGAGGGTTCGCGGCAGACGCCGTAGGGCGTGGCGACCTCGCCGATCGAGCGGCGGACGTGCTCGGAGTCGAGCAGGCTCTTCGCGGCGCGCCAGACCCGGTTGCCGTGGCGGTCGAACTGCAGGGCGGTGACGCGGTCGACGGCTTCGCGGCGTCGTTCGGTGTTGACTAATGGTGGAGTCGGGTATTGGAACCGTCGGAATGCCTCAGCCACTGCGGCCCCAATTAGCACCGGCCCGGCCGTCGAATCGCCTCACTTGGTGCCGAACATGAGGACGTCTCCGGGTTGGCAGTGGAGCTCGCGGCAGATCGCGCTGAGGGTGCTGAAACGGATCGCCTTGGCGCGGTCGTTCTTGAGAATGGATAGGTTCGCAACCGTCACTCCGACACGTTCGGCGAGTTCGGCGAGGGTCATGCCGTGGTCGGCCAGTAGCCGGTCGAGGTGGCAGTGGATCTCGTGCGGGTCCTCCGGTGGCATCAGACCAGGCCCTCCGTGTCCTCTCGCAGTCGAGCACCCCGGCGGAACGCCGCTGCCGCAGCTGCGGTCAGCAAGGCCCCGAACTCCGCCGCTGTGTTCATGGCGTAGGGAGTGTGGACAGCCTGCTCCACCGGCGTGCCGTCGATCAGGAGGTTCGTCGTCAGGATGTCCAGGGCCGGAGGGAGTATGCCGATCAGGAGGAGGGCTCCGGCGATGACGAGCAGGCGGCGGGTGTTCCGCGGGAGGAAGAAGTCCCCCGCGTGGAATGTGCGGGCTATGAGGAGGACAACGTAGAAGATCACGATCAGCAGGACCGCGCCGGTCAGGTTGGGCAGGGTCAACAGCAGTCGATCGACGAGCCCCGGGTCGTGGAAGACCAGGTTGGCCTGGCCGGTCCCGCGCAGCGTCACCGGCCCGGTGGCAGTGGCGCTGGGCACAGACGCGGCAGCGTCGATACTGACCTTGCGGGTGTCGATCATGGACGGGAAGGGCCCGACCACCCCGAGGATCGGGAACACGACCTTGATCAGGCCCACCAGCAGCAGCCCCAACCCCACGGCCATCTCCAGCACATGATTGTTGGCCCGCACCCACCAAGGCGACGTTTCAGACATGAGGATTCCCCTTGCTCGAACGGCTCCATATCGTTATTCGATGCTATCGATAAACGATATGGAGCTGTCAAGGTGGGCGCGATATCTCGACGGGGTCCTTGGCGAACGCCCTGGAGAGTCATGATCGGACGGGATCCTCGCGCGGGCGTTGACTGACGTCGGCTGCGTAGGCGGCCCAGTCGCCTGCTGAGAGACGCTGCCAGGCGACGGCCACTTCGATGTGGAGGCCCAGGGTGCGGGCCAGGAGCGCGGCCGGGAGCTCGGTGGCGAGTTGGAAGAGTGCGGTGCTGCGGTCCTGGTTGGGGCGGATCCCGAGCTGATTGAGCCGATTCGTCAGTTGGGTGGTGCTGATCGGGCGGCCGGGCTGACCACCAGGGAAGAGCCACGGAGACGCGGTCAGGGCTCCGATGGTTGCGTGCCCTTTGCGGTTCGCGGCGACGTGTCGGGCCAGGGTGGCGACAGGCTCGGGGAGGTGGATGGGGGCCTGGCCGAGGTGAAGACGTACTTCCTGGGCGCCGACTTCGACGTCCTCGGTGGTGAGGCGGCTGATGGCTGCCGGTCCCTGGGCGTAGAGGAGAAGGAGGAGGCCGGCGAGGCGGTCCTCCGGTTTGAGGGTGTCGTCGTGGAGGAGACGGCGTGCGATATGCCAGCGATGTTCGTCATCGAGCGGTTGGGTGGGGCCGTTCCAGCGGATGGCGGGGACATGGACTGCGGTGAGCTTGTTGGTGCGGGCCCAGCGGATGAAGTGCCCCGCGTGGTAGCGGTGGGTTGCCGAGTCGTCGGTGAGCCACCGCTCAAGGTCCACTTGCTGGCAAGTCTCCAATGTGAGCTCGGCAGCCGCCAGCCAGTTGAGGAAGGCTATGGCTGCTCTGGTCCGCTGACGTGCGGAAATGAACTGCTGCGAAGTGAGGGGCTTGCCAGCGTTCCGTCGTCGGAGTCGCCGGACGAGGTGCCAGATCGCGTAACGATGCAGGATTTTGCGGTGCTCGGGGTCTTGCGGGGATGTGAGAAGGCTGGTCAGGAGGCGTTCGAGGCGGGCCATGTACTCGTCCCGTTGAGGCAGGGCGCCGACGCTCACGAGAACTTGCCGGAGGTGGGCGAGGGGCGGGCTGTCGGGTAGCTCGTCGAGGGCCTCGTGTGTCAGTGCCCGGCGCCCGGCTGCGAGGTCGGCAAGGACCGGAGAGACGGACGGCTTGTTCAGCCAGCGCCTGGCCGTGATGGGATGCTCGGTCGTGGCGATGTTGTTCCGGAGGGCTTCAAGGCCGGGGTGATGGACCTCGGACGGCGGGCCGAGCAGTTCGTTGAGGCGTCGGTTGATCAGGCAGCGGGCGCACTGGCCGGGGTGCGGGTAGTCGGGATCAGTGCAGGTGGGGCAGATGTGCCAGATCTCGGAAGGCGTGCAGGCCGCGCAGACGGGCTGGTCGAGGGTGCCGGAAACGATGGGTGCGGCATTTCCGCATGCCGAGCACGGCGCTGAACGGCGCTGACAGTTCGGACACCACGGTCGGCCTGTGGCGCGGGAGATGCCGCAGGGCTTCTCCTGACGGCAGATGCTGCAGGTCGTGGTGCGGAGGGAGGGGCAGCTCGGGCAGAGCGGTCCGTCCGGCGTGCGGGTGCTCACGACCTTTCGCCTGCCGCAGCTGATGCAAGTCTCCAGGTTGGCGGGGTCGTTGACCAGGCAGTTCGGACACAGCGGCCGACCGTGGTCGTCGCGGGTGGCCGGTTCGCGTCGGGTGCCGCAGCGTGAACACTCTTCGATGCGGGACTTGGCGATGCAGTTGCGGCAGACCCGCTGGCCGTCGAGGGGCTTGCTGATGCGTACGGCTCTGTGACAGCGAGGGCAGGCGGGACGGGTGATCCCGGCGACTCCGGCATCGATGAGCCGGTCGATCAGCCGCAGGATTACGGGGAACGGCGCGAGGTGTCCATTGCCGGTCAACAGCGAGGGGTCGGCTTCCAGAGCCCACGCGATCTTCTGCTGGTTGGCGGGCCGCGGTGCCGAGCGGCGGACCACGTCGGCAATCACATCCAGGTCGGCATGCAGATCCAGTCCAGCGATCACGGCGTGAATCACCGCCATGGGATCCCGTCCGTCGATGTCGCGACACCTCACACAGCGTGCTCTGCCGGCCCGGTCCCGTGTGGAGACGCGTCGGGTCTTCCCGCAACCGGCACAGGGTTCGAACGTCGCGGGCCCGCACACTCCGCAGTACCAGTCTTGACCACGGCGTTGGAGCGTGCGCAGGTGTTTGCCGCACTCGGCGCAGACCGGTGGCGAGGTCGCCTGGGCCCCAGCCTTGCGTAGGGCAATGAGCAGGTCACCGACGGCCCGTGGGGCCGGGGACCGGCCGTCGTTCAAGACCGCGGGGCGGCGGGCCAGCGCGGCGGCGAGCATGCGGGACTTGGCCCGCCCGCCGCCGACCGTGGTAATTACGGCTCGGATCGTCTCGGGCCCGAGTCCCTTCTCAACTCGCATGATCAGGTCAGTGGCCAGGCCGATGGGGTCGGTGACAGCACGACCGTCATGATCTGGGGTGGTCATGAAAGGTCAACGCCCCTGATCCTGGCTCGCTTTGGGCGCAGGCCGCCGAGCCCCTCCGCGGGTGCCTCGTTGCCGCCCGCGGCGGCCTTCCTCGGCTTCTTCACGGTGCCGGCCGCGGCGATCGGCTCGATGAGGTCGTCCATCGTGCAGTCCAGGATGTCGAGCAAGGCCATGAGGATCTTCAGGCTCAGCCGTTCGGGTCGCTCCACGACGAGCCGGTAGACCTGGCTGGTGGACAGCGTGATGCCGCGGTCAGCCAGCGGCGGGATGAGGTCGGTGGTGGAGAACATCCCGCGGTCCGCCATGACCTTGCGCAGGTGCCAGCGGTAGTCGAGTTTGCCGTCCATCCCGTTCCTCCTCATCCCGCCCCGGCGAACGCCGGGGCCAGTGCCTTGTTCAGGGCAGTGTTCATGAAGTCGTCGCTGACGTGCGTGTAGATGGCGGTGGAGCTGTCGCAGTCATGGCCGACTTGCTGCTGGATGAACCGACGGTCGACACCGTCCTCCGTGAGGTGGGTTACGTATGAATGCCTGATCGAGTGCGGAACTAGCTCTTTTGGGAGTTTTAGAGCGTCTCGGTATGTCTCGAAGCGATCGTTGATGGAACCTGGCTGAAGGCGTCCTCCACGTTCGGTGACCCAAAGCGCCGGATGATCGGGGAACCCGAACCGTGGCCGGACGTTCTCGACATAGTCGGCGACCGCCTCGACGGCCCAGTCCATCACCGACAGCACGTTCCGCCGCCGCGGCGGCTGGCCCTTCTTCGCCTTGCCGTAGCGGACGTTGAGCGTGCCGTACCGGCCGAACTGCGGAGCCTTCGAGTTCCGCCCGAAATCGACCAGATCCAGCTTGGACGTCTCAGTCCGGCGGAGCCCCCAGCTGTAAATGACCTTGAAGAGGGTGGCGTCGCGGTAGGCGGCAAGGGCGCCCTTGCGCTTGGACTTCACGGCGCGGTCGACCTGGTCGTCGGCGTAGTCGAGGAACCGCTGCAGCTCTTCGCGGGTGAACGGCCTCGCTTCCGGGTCGCCCTCATAGTCCTGCAGGTGGGGAAGGGTGTTCCACTCGTGGGCGATCGCCACCGGGTGGGTGCCGAAGGTTTCCTCGCAGGCCAGCCCCCATCCGTAGCGGGCGTCGATGAGGAACTCGGTGAACAGGCGAACATCGCCCTGGTAGCCGCGGATCGTGGACGGTGCCAGATGCTTCTCGCCCGTCAATGAGGCCGACCACTCGTCCATGTGACCCGGTGCCCACTGCCACGGGTAGTCGTTCGTGAACTCGAAGAACCGGCGGACCAGCCGTTCCCGGTCGTCGACCGTCTCGTCCTGAAGCCCCCGCGACTTCTGCTGAGCCCGCCAACCCCGCAGCATCGCGTCGAACATCGCGTCCTCGGGACGCAGCTGGACGACCCCGGAAACGAGCTCCAGATGAGCCGATCCAGCCAGGGCCACCTTGCGCTCATGCACCACTCCAGACCCTCCCTTCTGGAGGGCAGATCATGCATCAGACGGGATGGCGCAGGCAACTTCCCTGTTCAGGCGGTTAGTTCGTAGTAGCGTTGGAGTCCCTCAGTCTCTTGCCGTGAACTGGCGACCTGCGGTTTCTCTCCCGTCAGATGCAATTCCCGAGGGTTGGTGTAGTAGCCCTGGGTGGTGGTGATCAGCCGGTGGTCCATCAGCTCCTTCAGCACGTCGACGCGACGCCCGCGTCGGCGTGGCGTTGGGCGTAGCAGTGCCGGTAGGCGTAGGGGAAGATCCGCTTCTTGTCGAACGGCTCCAGTTGGGTGACGCGGGTATCTCCTTCGACGGCGATGACCGGGACGAGGAAGTCGGGCAGCACGTCCACCCAGGTCCGGTGGGCGGAGGAGATGTCGGTGAGCGGTTTGGTCCCCTCCGGGTTGATCCTTACCCGGGGCAGGAGCTTGAGCCGGGTGGGGTCGGTGGCGGGGAAGCGTTCACGGATGCGTCGTTGCTGGCGGCGGATGGTCGCCGCGGTCTCGGCTGCGACCGGCAGGCGACGTCCGAGCCGGTATGCCTTGTGGTTGTCGTAGACAAGGACGGGTGATCCGTCGGGGTCCTGCTCCAGGCAGTTGAGGGGGAGGGTGTTGATCTCGTCCGGGCGGCGGCCGGTGTCGATCATCAGCTCGGTGGCGACGCGGGTCTCGGTGTTGCTCATCGCCTCCAGCTCATCGAGGTGGGCGCACAGCTGGCGCATCACCTCGTCGGGCAGGCCCCGGCTGGCCTCGGTGTCTTCCGGCTCGTCGGGCATGTCTTCGGGCCAGATGGCGAAGTCGACCGGCATCCCTTCCAGGGCCTGGCCGGGGCCGGTGAGTCCGAGGGTGCGGAAGCGGAGCAGGACCCTGCGGACGAAGCGGGTGAAGGTCAGGCGCCGGACGGCGCTCAGTTCTCCGGTCGCGGTGAGGTAGCCCATGCGGTTGGAGAACGCCACGATGTCGCCGCGCGCCCACGCTGCGGGCACCGTGCCGCGGTCCTCGCGCTGGGTGCGCAGGCTCTCGGAGAGCAAGGTCATGGCGGAGATGACGGCGCGGGCGTGGTGCACGGCGTTCTTGTTCCGGCGCCGGGGCAGATCGTCGTAGACCCAGATCTTCATGGCCTCCCGCAGCGGCTCCTGCGCCAGGCTCGTGAACGGCAGGACGCCGGGGTGCCCGAAGACCGCCATGTCCCACACGTCCTTGACGCGTTCGGTCTCCGGCGTCGCATTCAGCCGGCGCAGCGCCCTCTGCCAGGCCCGAATCATCATCTCCTGCTCGCGGTTGTGGCCGTGGGCTGCTGGTTCGGTCACCTCGTTCAGCTCCTGCACCTGGTGGGTGCGCAGCCGGTCGTAGAGGGGGCGCAGGCACTCGGGCCGAGCCTTGATTCCTTCCTCGACGCGGGTCTGCAGTCCGTAGAGGAGTTAGGCGACCAGGAGGTCGGGGAGCCCGCGTAGGCTGGCCTCGCGGGTGGTGCAGCTCGCTTTGTCCGTGCGGCGCCAGCGCGCCTCGTCGAACCCGGGCGCTGCGCGGTCCCGGCGCAGGCGCCGGTAGTGGACCTTGCAGTAGGGGCCTGGGCCTGGTGGCCGGCGCGGTCGAGGTAGCACGCAGCGACCTCACACGGCCCCAGGCTCGCGTATCCGGTCACCCTCGGGTGATTGAGGAACTCCTCCCAGGTCAACGCACTCAGCGCCATGCTCTCGCGCTGGCTGCGGTGGGTGTTGCAGAGCTGGCAGGCGACGGTGTCCCGGGGCCGTTCGCAGCCCGCGACCGCGCACGGTTCCTGTACGACCCCGCGGCTTGTCAGCTTCGGTACGAGCAGGAACTCCTCCGAGGTCAGCTCGGAGCCGCGCCACCGCTCCATGCAACCCCCGCACATCGACCGCGTCAGGACGGTGATCGTCGAAGGGCAGTCCGGCACAGGGCAGTCCGGTACGCCGATCACCGGATGCTGCCGTGGGAACGTGATCACCCGCCGCTCCCAGTCCCAGCCCAGCAAGGCGAGGAAGTCACCGTCCAGCGCGGCCAGGATCTCCTCGCGCCGTCCCTCGCTCGCCGGGCCGGCGGGCTGCGGCACCGCCTGCGCCGTCGTGAGCATCACCGGCCGCCCTCTCCACCGTCGATACCGCGAGGTGAGGGCACCCGCTCGACCGCTGCCCGTACCCGTCCCGGGTCGGGGAACAGGTACGGCCCCTGCGAGACCGGACTCCGGTGGCCCAGTACCGGCCTGGACTTTATCCGGCGTACCACCGGCGTCGGCGACGTTCGATGCGAACGCACGGCGGGCCATGTGTGCCCCGACCCGGCGGTCCAGTCCCGCCCGCGTGCCCAGCCGCTCCAGCAGCTCTCCGACCGCTTCCGGTGATACCGGCTCGCCCAGCGGGGCCCGGAACAAGTTCACCAGAAGGAAGTCGCTCCCGCCGCTCCCGAGCAGGCGGTGGCGCTCCTCGTAGTAGAGGTCGAACGCGCTGACCACGAGGAAGTCCAGCGGCGCCACCCAGGCATGGCGCGACTTCGACCACGCACCGTTGGCGTTCTCCCGGCGCCGCACATGCACGTGGGCACCGGGATGGCCGCAGCCCAACCCGCGGGAGTCCGGCAGCAGATGAACGTCGCTGCGCCGCAGGCCCGCACCGGCCGCGGCCGGTAGAACAGGCCGCCGTCCTCCCCCTGCGCCTCCGCCGGCAGGTCCCGGCTGTCGGCAAGCTCGTAGATCTGCCCCAGCACCGCCCACGGCGCCTCCCTCACCGACACCGCGTACGACAGCAGGCCCCGGACCGCGACCAGAACCCGGTTGACCCGCCGCTCGCCACGGACCGGCTCGGCGCCTGGCCCCGGCTGCACCACCGGCGCCACCCCGTCCCGGGGCGCTGGCGTGTACTTCAGCCAGACGATGAACAGACCGAGGTCGCGGCCGGCCGACGCCCACTGCCGGTTCGTCGACCGGCACCAGCGGAGATACAGCGCGACGCTGCCGGCGTACGACTTCGTCGTCAGCTCCGCCCGGTCCCGTCCGAACCGAAGATTTCGAAGCCACCGGTCAACGACCGGGACGACCTCCAGGTCGTCGTCGAGGACCGTCCAGTACCTCTGCCCGGACGGCAACACCACGGGAAATGCCCGCATCCCAAGCCCCTGCCACGAGTTGTGCAACAACCCGCCGCAGAGCCACACCCCCCGAAAACGAGTCCCAGGGCCTCAACGAACCCGCCTCACACCACGTCACACCGCGCCCATTCCGCCCCCAGAGAAAGTTGATGGGCATCCCGTGCACCGGCTGCGTGGACGGCGCGAAGACACTCGCGTTGCCGGCCGGGGCGAAGGGAAGCATCACTCCATAGGCCAGGCACAAGCGCCGCATCTCCCGCTCGACCCGGCTGCCGGCGGGTGCATACCGTACGTCCACTCCGCCCCCGCGAGGGAGGATGCGCCCCCCCTGCGAGGGCAGTTGAGCCGCCCGAGGGCGCCCGCTGAAGATCACACACGAACCACCCCAGCCGCGCCATGGCTCGGGCAAAACCGATCGCGGGCGGATGGGGCGCCGACGTCGAGGTCGCCTTGGGCGTCGGTCTGGGCCAGGAGCGCGGTGAAGATCCGGTGCCAGGTCCCGTCGGCCGCCCACTTCCGTAGCCGGTTGTGGGTGCCATTCCATGACCCGAATTCGGCGGGCAGGTCCATCCACGGGCAGCCGGTCCGGTAGTTGAACGCGATCGTGTTGATCACCCGCCCGGGATCCTGCCAGCGGCCGCCCATCCGAGGCGTCCGGTTCAGGCAGCAACGGCTCAATCCGCGTCCACTGCACGGCAGTTAACGACACAGCCAGTCCAGCGAGCAGGGTTCAGATGATCGGCAGCCGTCGTACGCCGTGGACGCCCGTCGTCGTCACGCCGTGGATGCCGTCATCCCCCCCGCAGACGCCCGACGTCACGGCCCGGGCGAGTGGCGGAGGAAGGCCCCGCGCAGCAGGGCGCGGAGGGTGTCCGCGGCTGGGGTGGCTCCGGGGCGGTAGGCCACCGAGATGCGGCGGTGTAGCTCCGGTGGGTCCAGTCGGCGGACCCCCAGCGGTGTCATCGACCCCTCCGCCATCATCTCCGGGACCACCGCCACCCCGAGCCCGGCGCTCACCAGCGCGCACACCACCGCGTAGCTCGGCGACTCGCAGCGCACCGCGACACTCGCCCCGGCGGCCGCCAGCGTGGCCTCCACATCGCGCCGGTTGGGGTTGGCCGGCGCCATGCTGACCAGTGGCTGACCGGCCAGCTCGGCGAGCGGCAGGCGTCCGGAGCCCGCCGACAGGGCGTGACCGGGTGCCGTGACCAGCACCAGCTCCTCGGTCAGCAGCGGCTCCAGACGCACTCCCTCCGGCGCCGGCATCGCCTCGCCCGGCACATACTCGTGCGTCAGGGCCAGATCGACCTCGCCCAGTGCCACCGCCCCCGCCGCGTCCGGCGGTACGTACTCCGTGACGCTCAGCTCCACGTCGGGGTGGGCCCGCCGGAACGCGCTGAGCGCGGGCGGCAGCAGATGCGTGCCGGCGGTCATGAACGTGCCGACCCGCAGCCGCCCGCCGGACAGCCCCGCCAGCCGGGACAGCTCGTGCCGCGCCTGATCCAGTTCGTCGAGGACCCGCCGGGCCCGTACGAGCAGCAGCTCACCGGCCGCCGTCAGACGTGCACCGCGATGGTGGCGTACCAGCAGGGCCGCCCCGGCCTCCCGCTCCAGCTTGGCGAGCTGCTGGGAGAGCGCCGGAGCGGTGTACCCGAGCCGGGCGGCGGCCCGGGTGATCGAACCGGCCTCCGCCACCGCTACCAGGGCGGCCAGCCGGGTGGGGTCGTACATAAGAATCTCTTTAGGCTCACCAAGAACATTGCCAATACCCATTAAAGCCTCTGACCGGCGAAGCTGCTCTTATGGACGGACAGCTGATCGCCTTCACCGGAGTCGCCGCGGGCATGGTCGCCATGCCGGGCGCGGATTTCGCGGTCGTGGTGCGCAATGCGCTCGACTCGCGCCGGGCGGGGGTGGCGGCCGCCGTCGGAGTCGCGGGCGGGCTGCTGGTGCACACCGCTCTGGCGGTGGCCGGTCTCGCGGCGGTGCTGGTCGCCGTGCCCGCGCTCTTCGGCGCGGTCCAACTCCTGGGCGGCTGCTACCTGTTGTACCTCGGTGCCCGCGCCCTGACCACGGCCTTCCGGCGCCCGGCGGCCACCACGGACAGTACGACCCGCATGGACAGTACAACCCGCATGGACAGCACGACCCGCACGGATGGCTCGACCTGCATGGCCGGTACGGACCGCGCGGACCGCACGGCGGCGGGCATGCGGCCCGACGGCACCCCGCCCGCCGCCCTCCTGGGCACTGCGCAGAGCCTGCGCCAGGGCTTTCTGACCAATGCCCTCAACCCCAAGGCGCCCGTCCTCTTCCTCAGTCTGCTGCCGCAGTTCGTTCCGGCGGGGGCGCCCGCGCTGCCCCGTACGCTGCTGCTCGCCACGATGGTCGTCGCCATGGCGCTGGTGTGGTTCCCCGCCGTCGCCCTGCTGGTCGACCGGCTGGGCGTCTGGTTGCGCCGCCCCTCGGTGGCCCGCGCCCTGGAAGCCACCACCGGAGCGCTGCTCACGGCCCTGGGAGGCATCCTGCTCGTCGAGCTGGCGCTGTCCTGAGAGCGGCGCGCCCAGGGCTGTTCACGGGGTGCGGTGGACGGGAGGCGGGCAAGGGGGCGGCAAGGAGGCAGGCAGTGGCAGTCCGCACAGGCGGCGGACTCAGCAGCCCGCTGCGTGGCGTAGCGAACGGGCCGGATCGGCTTGATCGGCAGATCAGCAGATCGGTCAGATCCGCCTGATCGGCCAGGTCTGCCAGGTCTGCCAGGTCTGTCGGCACGGCCGGCTCGCCCCAGCAGCTCGGCGAAATCGGCCCAACACCTTGGTAATTGGCCGATCGGAAGATGAACGCCCAGGATCACCCCACCCGCCCGTACCAGACCGAACGGCTCCAGATCCGTTCCAGCCGCACCACGCTCCCGGCCTTGGGGGCATGCCACATCCGGCCCCGGCCCGCGTAGATGCCGACGTGGTAAATGCCGCTGCGCGAATGGAAGAAGACCAGATCGCCGCGGCGGCGCGCGCCGGCCGGGATGTGCCGGGTGCGGCCGTACTGCGCGGCGGCGGTGCGTGGCAGCAAGCGGCCGGCGCGTTTGAACGAGTACAGCATCAGCCCCGAACAGTCGAAGGCGTGCGGCCCCTGGGCGCCGTACCGGTAGGGAGCTCCGCTCTTGGAAGCCGCGATCCGCAGCGCATGGGCGGACACGGATGCGGCGGCTTCGGCATTCCCGGCCGCTCCTGGAGCGACGGTGGTCCCGCCGAGCGTGACCAGCGTCAGAGCGGTGACGGTGCCGGCGCGCGCCAGCAGATTCGGCGTATGCATGCGCATGGTCATGCGCAAACCCTTCGTCAGCCGCCTGCGAAGGAAGACCTGTCGGGTTCGGGCAGGCGAAGATGCCCGGCCGTGCGTACGGCTTCACCCCAAGGAGCCCTCGGCCGTGTTGGCCGGGACCCCGTCCTGCTCGGGTCCTCCGCTCCCGCCGGTCCACGTCGTCGACCGGACGTCCGGCACGGCGGCGGGATTAGGCGCCCGTCCGGACCGCCCCGTCGCTGTGGCGGGGTCTTGTCGTCGAAGGGATCGTCACGCACCTGGCATCCGAATTCCGAGTTGAAAATGCCGTATGTGAGATGGGTCACAATTGCCCCGAATGGTTAGTTTTGTTCCCTCAGGTGCCGCGGCGCGGGGTGTGGCACCCCGCGGACCAGGGGCGAAACATCGGGGACGGAGGAATTGTGCCCGCACTGCGCAATTCGTCGCCTCCTCAGATCGGGTGCGGACGCTACGCCGTATGCGCAGCCACGATGCGTGTGCCGGGTCAGATCTTCTCGGGTGGCGGCATCGTCACCAGCCCGGCCCGGCGCTCGCCGTCCAGGACCCGCAGCGCCCGGGTCAGCGTCGCGCAGTGCAGGTCGGTCTCGCCCCGGTGGTGCATCAGCGTCAGGGCGTCCCGCAGCCGGGTGGCCTTGCCGACCAGCGCCTGGGCGGCGCGCAGGCCGCTGTAGGTGCCGCCGCAGCGGGCCGGGTTGATCCGGCCCAGCAGGTCGATCACCTCCAGGTAGCTGTCGATGAGTTCACCCTCCGCGCGGGTCAGTGCGGGCAGCGGCGGCGGTTCGGGCGGCAGCATCGGGCTCACCGCGCCACGGGCCGGGACGCCGACAGCTTGCGGTTACGGGTGATCTGGTCGATCAGGCCGTACTCCTGGGCGGCGGGGGCATCGAAGATCTTGTCGCGCTCGATATCGGTGGCGATCCGCTCGCGGGTCTGCCCGGTGTGCTTCGCCAGCATCTCTTCCAGTACGTCGCGGGTGCGCAGCATCTCCAGCGCCTGGATCTGCAGGTCGCTGGCCTGCCCCTCGACGGGTTCGCTGAACGACGGCTGATGGATCAGGACCCGGGCGCCGGGCAGCGCGAGCCGCTTTCCGGGGGTGCCGGCGGCCAGCAGCACCGCGGCGGAGGAGGCGGCCTGCCCCAGGCAGACGGTCTCCACGTCGCACGACACGAAGTGCATCGTGTCGTAGATGGCGGTCATCGCGGTGAAGGAGCCGCCGGGGGAGTTGATGTAGAGCGAGATGTCCTGGTCGGGCGCGGCGTGTTCGAGGTGGATGAACTGTGCCATCACATCGTTGGCGGAGGTGTCGTCGATCGGGGTGCCCAGAAAGATGATGCGCTCGCCGAGCAGCTTGGAATACGGGTCCATGGTGCGCGTGCCCTGCGCGGTGCGCTCGGTGAACTCCGGAAGGACATAGCGGGCCGTCGGTTGCAGCATGTCTGCTCCTCTCCTCGTGAAAAATGTACAGGATGTACATTCAGTTGGAATGAGACTCGATTCTAGTGATCAAGTCAACTGTCCAGGTCAGAGGCCGTTTTGACTCCTCGTCGAGGGCGTATGTCTCACAAATCTTTTGCGCAGTCGTAACTGAATAGGCGCCCCTCGGGGTGGGGTGATTTGATCTTGCTGTCCGTTATGGTGATGCTTGTGGATCATGTCGCCTGCTGGCCCGCTGCCCACGTATGAGGAGCTCGCCGCACTGGTGGTCGAGCTGCGGGCCGAGTTGACGGCGACCCGCGCGGAGTTGGTGGTGGCGCGTTCCGAGGTGGCGGCAGCGAAGGCCCGGATCGCGGATCTGGAAGCCGGCTGGGCGCGAATTCGAAGAATTCCTCGAAGCCGCCGTCGTCGGACGGGTTGGCCAAGCGGGCGGCTGCGCGTCCACCTGGCTATGACGGTGCGCGAGCTCTTGGTCCGTGCCAACGCGACCGCTACGCACGACCGCACCGAGGCAGTGGCAGACCTGCGGGTGGCCGCCGGCGCATTGGGCTGAAGCAGTCCGCACGAAATGACGCAGAGGGAGACGTTTCGTCGCATGCTGCTGGGCATCTCACTGCCGAAGTGGTCGGCTGTGCAGTGGGACTCCATGGCCGCAGCGCCCTCGGGCGAGGTCAGGCCTCACTCGATCGGGACAGGATACGAGTCCTCGGGAGCCGCGTGGCACAAGGCGTGGGGCGAGGCCCATCGGGTTGCCCGGCGCATCGAGAAGCAGCAATGTGCCCGAGTTCAAAACGGTGAAGCTGACGCGTCGGAGTAGGTCGCAGACGGCCGATTGCGCCTGCTTTCGATGGGCACTCGCCAAGAAAGCTCGGCACGATCGGTGGGGGCGACCTTGTGGTGGCCCCGGGCGACCTGCCCAAGCCGGACCAGGACGCGCCGGAGACCGTGAGCCCCACCGGCCAGGCCACTGGTGCGGACCGAGCCGCGATGGCCTAGGCCGGCCCGTTCCTGACCACCGCCCAGGGCAACCGGCTCCACGACACGAACCACTCCCTCAAGGCCGGCTCCCGCGGCCCGGTGCTGCTGCAGGATCACCACCTGCGGGAGAAGATCACGCACTTCGACCATGAACGGATTCCCGAGCGGGTTGTCCACGCCCGGGGCGCGGCCGCGCACGGCGTCTTCCGCGCCTACGGCACCGCAGCAAAGATCACTAAGGCTGCGTTCCTGGCTGAGGACGTCGAGACGTCGGTGTTCGTGCGATTTTCGACAGTTCTGGGATCGAGGGGATCGGCCGACACGGTCCGCGACACCCGCGGCTTCGCCACGAAGTTCTACACGACGGAGGGCACCTTCGACCTGGTCGGCAACAACATCCCGGTGTTCTTCATCCAGGACGCCATCAAGTTCCCGGACGTCATCCACGCCGGCAAACCCCACCCCGACCGGGAGATCCCACAGGCCCAGAGTGCCCACGACACCTTCTGGGACTTCGTCACCCTGCATACCGAGGCCACCCACCACACGCTGTGGAACATGTCCGACCGCGGCATCCCCCGCTCGTTCAGGATGATGCAGGGATTCGGCGTCCACACCTTCCGCCTGGTCAACGCCGAGGGCAGCACCACCCTGGTGAAGTTCCACTGGAAGCCGCGGCTGGGTGTCCACTCCCTGGTCTGGGAGGAAGCCCAGATCACTAACGGCATGGACCCCGACTTCCACCGCCGTGACCTGGCCGACGCCATCGAAGCCGGCGCGTTCCCACAATGGGAGCTGGCCGTCCAGACCTTCCCGGACACCCCCGAGCAGACCTTCGAAGGCATCGACCTGCTCGATCCGACCAACATCGTTCCCGAGGAACGTGCACCCGTTCAGCCGATCGGACTGCTCACCCTCAACGCGAACCCGACGAACTTCTTCGCGGAAACGGAGCAGGTCGCTTTCCACCCGGGCCACCTGGTGCCCGGTATCGACGTCACGGACGACCCGCTGCTGGCCGGTCGCTTGTTCTCCTACCTCGACACCCAGATCACCCGGCTCGCCGGTCCGAACTTCGCCCAAATCCCGATCAACCGCACCCACGCCCCCGTCAACGACATGACGCGGGACGGCTTCCACCAGGACGCGGTCCACAGTGGCGTGGCGCCCTACCGGCCCAACTCCCTCGACGGCGGCTGCCCCTTCCTCGCCGGAGCAGACACCGGCGCCTACATCGAGGTACCCGTTGAAATCCCCGCAGCGAAGAAGGTCCGCGAAGCCCCCGCAAGCTTCGATGACCACTTCAGCCAGCCCCGTCGCTTCTGGCTCAGCATGTCCCCGGTGGAACGCGAGCACATCATCGCCGCCTACACCTTCGAGCTGGGCAAGTGCTACGAACAGGCGATCAAAGAGCGCGCTCTGCACGTCCTCGCCAACATCGACCCCGAACTCTGCGAAGGCGTCGCCACCGGCCTTGGACTACCGGCCCCCGAGGCCGACCGCCCTCTCGCCTCCGTCGACCCCAGCCCCGCACTTTCCCAGATCGGCCAGACCTGGCCGCTGGACGGACGCATCATCGGCGTCGTCGCCGACGACAGCAGCGACCTCGACGGCGTACGCGCCCTGCGCCGGGCCGTGCTCGACGCCGGCATGGTCCCCCTGGTCATCGCCCCCGCCGGCGGCAAACTGGACCCCGGCGGTGAGGCGATCACCGTGCAGCGCACCTTCGCCACCGCCCGCTCCATCGAGTTCGACGCCCTCATCCTTGCCGGAACCCCAGGGCCCGGAAAGGACGCCTATGGTGCGCGTGACGCCAAGGCCGGCGAGCCTGCCGAGGCGGAGCGGGCCGAGACCGATCCCCGGGTCCTGCTGATGCTCTCCGAGGCATACCGCCACGGCAAGGCGCTCGGCGGCTGGGCCGGCGCCGAGCGTGTTTTCCACGCCGCGGGAGTGCCGACGGCCGCCCCCGGAGTGGCCCTTGGGAGCGACGGCAGTGCCACCCTGAACCAGATCACCCAGCCACTACCGTCGACGCGCGGCCACAACATGAAGATCCACAACTGCGGATGGAGTATCAAGTGACCGACCTCAGAAGCAACCGACCGAAGCCAGCGTGGCCCGAGGGCCCCTCAGGCCGCCGTTAGCGCCGCCAGGGCTCGGTCCATCGCGGCGTTGAACTCTTCCGGCGTCAGCGGCAGCCGGGACTTGACGTCCCGACTCCACTGGTCGGCGAGGACCTCGGCGGAGCCCGCCTCGACACCGTCGAGCGCCGCGTCGGCCAGGTCCGACGGCGCGATCTTGTCCACGGGCCAGCCCGCGGCCATGTCGGTGTCGGCCAGGCCGAGGTGCACCGCCGTAACGAGCGTGCCCTGCTCGGCGAGCTCCAGGCGGACGCCGTTGGTCATGGCCCACGCGGCGGCCTTGGTCAGGTGGTAGGCGCCTGCGCCCTTGCCCCCGAACCACGACATGGCGGAGAGGACGTTGACGATCGCGCCCCCGCCGTTCCTGGCGAGCGCCGGCGCGAACTCCCGGATCATTCCCAGGTGGCCGAACACGTTGGTCTCCATCTCGTGCCGCACCGCGTCCAGCGAACCGGTCACCAGGTCGGTCCCCGTCTGGATCCCCGCGTTGTTGACGAGCAGTGAGACGTCCCGGGCTGCCTCGGCGGCGGCCTGCACGGATGCGGGATCGGCGATGTTGAGGGGCAGCACCTCGACCCCGGGCAGGTCCACGGACTCCGGTCGGCGGGCCGTCGCGTAGACCTTGCGGGCGCCCCGTTCGAGCAGGCGCTGGGCGAAGGCGCGGCCCAGGCCGCGATTGGCTCCGGTGACAAGGGCAACTGAGTTGTTGATATCCATGTCCGGTACGCTAAAACCTGACGTTAACGTCAAAGGCAAGTGCTGGTCGTCAGGACCGGGGTGAGAGGCATCACCATGACCGTCACGGAGACCGCGGCCGATCGGCTCGTCCGCATCGGCGAGGTGGCGCGGGCCGCCGGTGTCTCGACACGCGCCGTGCGCTACTACGAGCAGCAGGGGCTGCTCATCTCGGAGCGCAGCCCATCCGGCCAGCGCCTCTACAGGCAGGACGCCGTCACCCTGGTGCGCTTCTTCCAGCAGATGTTCGCCGCCGGCCTGACCAGCCGAAGGATCGCGGAACTCCTTCCGTGCTGGGACTCCGGGCACACCGACGCCGAGCAACGAGCCATGCTGCGCACCGAGCGCGACCGCATCCAGGCCAAGGTCGACGACCTGCAGGCCGCCCTGGACCGCCTCGACGAGGTCATCGCGATCACGGACACGCACCCGTAGGCGAGGTCGGTCGAACGGCGCACCAGCGATCTACGGCTGGAGTATTAGGTCATCCTCGGGTGGCGCCCTGCGGCCAGACCACGTGCACGGGGGTGCCGGTGCGCTCGGCGTAGGTGACTACGTCGGCGGTGCCCCCGTGGCCCCGCGCGGGCTTCCCGTCCCACACAGCGAGTAGCTGATCGGCCAGGCCGACCAGGATTTCGCTGCCGGCCATGTGCGCGGCGGAGTGCGCTGTGCGCCCAGGGAGCGCCGGGCCCGCCGGGTGAGGTTGAGGGCCTCGGTGGCGTTCTTTTTGTCCGCCTCGAACTGGGCGAGGGTGCCGAGCTGGTAGGCGGCCAGCAGCGGGTCGCCCGCCGAGCCGGCGGCCTTGATGGCGGAGCCGTACCAGGAGCGGGCGGAACCGTCGTCGCCCTTGTCCCAGGCCAGCCATCCGGCCAGGCTCGCCGCCTCACTGCCGACGGCCGCCGGCCGTCGCCGCTCGGCGTCGTCCGTCGCGTTGCGGGTGATGGACTGGATCAGCCGCAGGTGGGACTCCACGGTGTCGGACAGGTCCCGCGACGGTGTCGTGCCGTCGAGCCGGCGGTAGGCGCTGGTGCTCAGGCGCAGGGCGGCGGCCTGGCCGGCGGTGGTGTCCGAGGGGTCGGGGAGTGCGTCGAGTACGGGGGTCGCGGCCACTGCGGCCACCGCGCCCAGGAAAGTTCGTCGGTCCACGTCGGAGTCCGATCCGTTCACCGGTCCCCGGTGCCGTCCGTGTCCGTCTGCGAGTCCCACCAGGGACGGCGGGAATCCCAGATGTGCGGACGCCGCTGCCAGGATGTCCGTGCTGTAGGCCTCGGCTCCGCGCTTCTCCAGACGGGAGACGGCAGACTGGGACAGGCCGCACGCCTGGCCTAACTGACTCTGGCTCATGCGCTGTTCCTCGCGTGCGAGCGCGATCACCCTGCCGTAGTCCCCGGCCCGGGAGGCATCCCGGATCGGTCCTGTCTGCCAGTTCATGACCACGGCACACCCCCACGCTACGAGCCCCACCACCAGCGCCCGGCATCCGTATGCGCTGTGCGCATATCCGTATGCGGGTGCCGGGTATCCGATGGTCCCATGCCTGTAGCTGGTCGTTGACTGTCTGTCAGTGCAACGGCGCCCCGGGCGTCGGCCCATCCCTGTATCGAGGCGATGACGATGACGATGGCGACAGACCACCAGCGAGCCGACCACGCCGCGGCCGCGCCCTTCCACATCGGTGAACGCGTAACCGGCATGACCTACGTCCCCCCGGAAAACCGGCCCTTCGAGCAGCCGCGCCTGAAGCAGACCAGCGCCAACAAGAACGAAGAACTCACCAGACTCCGAGGGGACATCCCCGCACTCGTGCGAGCGCTCAACCAGCTCACCGCCGAAAACGAAGAACTACGCCAGCAGCTACAACTGCCGTCGCCCAGCATCGTGCCTCTGCGCCCGGCGGCAAAGTGACGCCGGCCCTCACTTGCCCGGCGGCGCCTGCACGCGAGTGCCTGTGCCAGGTCTTTCGATACTCAGGGTGATTCACCGGCGACGGATGGGGATGCGGCGCTGTTGTCAGTGGCGGATCAGGCCGGTGCGTTTGACAGTCGCCAGGAGCGGGGTGCTGTCGATGGCGGTGACCCCGTCGAGGGGGCCGACGGTGTCGGTGAGGAAGGTGTACAGGGCGTCGAGGTTCGCGGCGGCGACAGCGGCGACCAGGTTGGCGGGACCGGTGGTGGCGGCGCAGAACCGGACGTGCGGGTGGGTGCTCAGGGTCTGCGCGGTCTCCTGCAGTGCACCTGGCTGTACGGCAATCCACAGCAACGCCTCGGACTGCGCGCCGAGCAGTGCGAGATCGAGCTCGGTGGCCAGGCGCAGCACCTGGCCCTCCACGAGGGCCTCTAGCCGTCGGCGGGCGGTGAGCGCGGTGGAGCCGGCGCGGCGGGCCAGGTCCGTGTAGGTGGCCCGACCGTCCTCGGCCAGCGCGGCGATCAGCGCGCTGTCGACGTCGAGAGGCGTGTACGACGCTGTCGGCATCGACGCCGGCGCCGGATCGGGGGCGAGGTCGGCCAGTTCCGCGGGTGAGAGGAGACCGGCGGTCCAGCGGAACGCCGTGGGGAAGACGCGCAGCAGGGTGTGGGCGGTCCAGGAGCCGACGGCGTCGGTGGCGGGCAGATCACGCAGCAACAGGTTGTTGCGGGCCTCCGGCCCTTCCAGGAAGAAAACCGTGGAGATCTCGTCGCCGCCGCCGAGGATGTCCACCCAGACGGTGTCGGTGCGGCGGGCCAGCGCCTGGGCGACCTGACGGATCTTGCTGGGGCGGCAACGGATGCGCAGGGCGACGGGAACCAGGTGCGGGAAACGCGCCGGGTTGCGTACGACGGTCCCGCGCAGGGTGTCGTCGGCGTAGAGCAGGGCGACACGGCGTACGACGGTGCGCTCGGACAGGCCCAGGCAGCGGGCCACCTCGCGCCAGGAGGCGCGCGGCGAGGCGACCAGCGCGGCCGCGATCCGTCGATCGGTTTCATCGAGTACCTGTCGCATGATCCGCATGATAGGCCGATGTCCTGGCGTACTTTCTGCGCAGAAGCCTTCAGCTTGGCGATGGATCCCCGTATCCCTCCTACAACAGTCTCGTCACCGAACGACACGTTCGGGATCCGGCACCCGCGAGATGGGGGAGAAGACGATGACTGATCACGGAGCCGACCTGCTGATCCGCGCCGGCGCGGTGCACACCCTGGTGCCTGGACAGGCCCCGCAGCGGGCACTGGCCGTGCGCGGCGACCGTATCGCCGCCGTGTCCGCCGACCCCGACGGCCTCGACCACCTGGTGAGCGCGGACACGCAGGTCCATGACCTGCCGGGTGCCACCGTGCTGCCCGCCTTCGACGACACCCACACCCACCTGATCTTCGCGGCGCTCGGTGCCCACGACGTCCCCGTCCACCGGGCCCGGAACATCCCCGAGTTCCTCGACCTGATCCGGCGGCGGGCCGCTGTCACCCCCGAGGGCGAGTGGATCCGCACCACCACCAACTGGCAGGAACTCAACCTGGCCGAGCGTCGCATGCCCACCGCGGCCGAACTCGACCAGGCCACCGACCGGCACCCGGTCCTCGTCAAGCGCGGCGGCCACAACGACATCGTCAACACGTTCGCGCTCCGTCTGGCGGGCATCACCGAGGGCACCCCCGTACCGCCGGGTGGCATCATCGGTCGCGGCGCCGACGGCAAGCTGGACGGCCGGCTGATCGACAACGCCCTGCACCTGGTGGAGCACCTGGTCCCGGCCCCGGACCGGACCGAGCGCATCGACGGACTGCGTCTGGCCAGCCGCGACTACGCCGCCACGGGCATCGGGACCGTGCGCGACTGCGCGGTGACCCCCGAGGACTACGCGGTGCTCCTGGCCGCCCGCGAGACCGGGGCGCTGAGCACCCGGGTGCGGGCCCTGATCTCCGCGCTCGGACTGACCAGCGCGGCCCAGGTCGAGGACCTGCTCGACGTCATGGAGGAGTGGCGTGACAACTCCGACCCGTGGCTGTCGGTGTGGGGTGTGAAGTTCGGCTTCGACGGCGGCCTGGAGGCCGGCGCCACCGAGGAGCCGTACGCCTGCGACCACTCCTACTCCGGGATGCTGATCTGGGAACCGGACGCCCTGGTCGAGGCGGTCGAGGCGGTCGTCCGGCGCGGCTGGCGGGTCGGCACCCACGCCTACGGCGACCGCGCGGTCCGTGCCCTCCTGGACGTCTACGAACGCGTCCTCGACCGCAACCCCGGTCTGCCCGCCGGCACGCTGGTGATGGAGCACGGCGGCCTGGCCGGCCCCGAACAGCGCGCCCGCGCCGTCGCGTTGGGTGTTCCCGTCACCATCCAGCAGCCGCTGCTGCACGACACCGCCGAGGTGGAGGAGGGCTTCTGGGGTCCGGAACGCGTCGCCCGCCTCTTCCCGGCCCGCGGCTGGGTCGACCTGGGTGCCGAGGTCAGCGCCGGATCCGACTTCCCCGTCGGCCAGTTCGGCGCCATGCGCTCGGTCTGGGGCATGACCACGCGGCAGACCGTCATCGGCGTCAAGGGCCCCGAACACGCCATCACCTACGACGAAGCTCTCACCCTGCACACCGTCAACGCCGCCCGCCTCACCGGCGAGGAGCACCTGCGCGGCACCCTCACCCCCGGCCGCCTCGCCGACCTCACCGTCTGGGACCAGGACCCCGCCCACTGCCCCGGCGACGCCCTGCGCGACCTGAGCCCCACGCACACCTTCGTCGGCGGCCTCCTGGTCACACCCGCCGGCACGCGCTAATCGCGCCCCTTCCTCATGACAGGGCCAGTCAATCCACTGTGTGGCGACTGGCCCTGTCGCGGCCGTGCGGGCGCCCGTTGGGATGGACCTGCTTCCGCCGACGGGCGGGATACGCAGATCCCGCTGCAACAGCTTTATCGACGGGTCCTCGATGACCATGCCGCGTACACGCTCGTTCGTGCAGGTAGACGTGTTCTCCACGAGCCCCTACTCCGGTAATCCAGTCGCGGTCGTCCTGGACGGGGCGGACCTGAGTGATGAGGAGATGGAGCGTCTGGCGCGGTGGACGAATCTGTCCGAGACCACGTTCGTCCTGCCCTCCACCGTCCCGGAGGCGGACTACCGGCTGCGGATCTTCACCCCGGGAGGCGAGCTTCCGTTCGCCGGGCACCCCACGCTCGGCTCCGCGCGGGCCTGGCTGGACGGCGGCGGCACACCGCAGCACGCCGAGTACCTCGTGCAGGAGTGCGCCGCAGGCCTGGTCACCGTGCGCCGCGGCGAGGACTGGCTTTGTTCGCGAGAACGGACAGCAGATGTTCACCATTTCCGGAGGCACCACGGTCGGCGACTGTTCGATTCTCGTTTCCGCCCCCACGGGCCCATCGGGCGTGTAGGCACACTGCATCGACCTGTCAGGGTTGCCTGACAAGAACGCGGGCGTCAGGGTAGCCTGACGCTCTGTTGCCGTAGATGTAGGAGGAAGCGCCGTGTGGGATGACGACCGTGACGGACGCCGTGAGCACGAGGGCCTGGCCCGCGCGCTGGATGAAAGCGGGGCTCCGGACCGCAGGATCTGGAACGGGCACCGCTGGCAGGACTGGGACTCTTGGGGTGAGACCGGGCTGGTCACCTTCGACCTGCACCCCGGAGAGCCGGCCGCACTGCGAGCCGAGTGCCAGTGTGTCTGGCACGGCGAAGCCCACCCGGTGAACGGCGACCCCATCTCGGCCGCGGCCGAGGTCAAGACCGACTGGGAGCAGCACATCGCTACGGTCACCGCAGCGATGTATCCGGTGGACGTCGCCGACGAGATGGGCGACCTGATGAGTCGGCTGTACATGCTGACCCAGGAGCAACCACTCGCCGCCCTGACCGCGCTGCGCGAGCTTGAGCAGAAGATCGAACCGCTACGGGTGGTCACCGTGGCCCACGCCCGGCATCTGCCGCTGTCCTGGCAGAAGGTCGCCGACGCGCTCGGCGTCACCCGGCAAAGCGCCTGGGAGAAATACCAGTTCGCTGGGACCGGGGCAGACGTCGATGCCGCCTACGCGAAGGCCGCACCGCCTGTCTCATGAGATGCATGGCCCCTGTGCATGGGCTGTTCGATTCCCACGGTTAGCTCAGGTGCCTCCGGAAATGGTGAACATCTGCTGTCCGTTCTCGCGAACAAAGCCAGCGAGGATGTGCTTCGACAGCCTAGTTAGTCGAGTACAGCGCGCTGACCTGCGTCGACTGAGTTGGGTGTCAACACGACGTTCGATGGACCGGATCATCGTGTCAGAGGGGGCGCGATTGCCGTGGGAGGTGTCGGACTTGTCGTCGGCGACCGCCTCGGGGTGAGAACGTGGGCGTCCGATCGGGTCGCGGTCCTGGAGGGCCAGCCCCCTGAACCTCCGTCCAGGTCCAGGTGCAGGTCCCGGCCGGCACCCCCAGGGCCGGCCGTTTCACGGGCTGGGACAACAAACAGGTGTCTACGAACCTTGGTTCTTGCTAGGGGTGAGCGGGAAGGATGCCTCGTCGCGGTCCGTGCCGTCGGTGATCCACCACCTGCCCCCGCCGAAGAGTGCCAGTTCTGCGCGGCCATCGCCGTCCCAGTCGTGGGTGTCGAAGAGCATGCCGTCGCTGGAGCCGTCGTCACCCGGCACGGAGCGCTTGGTGGCGCGCCAGGGCTTCGACCCGAGCCCGTGCTCAGAGCCGCCCCGCAGCACCTCGATCCGCGCGTCCCCCGTCTCTTTCTTCTTGGTGAGCTGGACGGCCAGGTCGTCGCAGCCATCGCCGTTGAAGTCTGCGGCGGCGAGCTTGCTGCCGAAGCCCTCCTTGAAGTCGCCGCCTTCCATGGTGACCCACTTCCCCGGCTCCTTCCCATAGCGGACGCTGACCTGACCGCGCCGGTGAGGCGTGTCCTCCTCGTCGTCGCTGTCGACGAAGCTCCGGCCGACAGCGACGTCCTGCCGACCGTCGCCGTCGAAGTCGCCGAAGACGACGTTCTCGCCCTCCGGCAGCCGCTCGGGCTCCTTGCTCAGGCCGCTGGCGGTACGGGCGCCGCCGGTGAACAGCAGGGGCGGATCCCACGGGGAGTCGTAGAGCGCGAGATCGGTGGCGCGGTCGTCGTTCGCGTCCCCGGCGACCAGCACGGGTGTCGCGCCCTTGTGGACCGGGCTGGGGATCTTCACGGCCCGGGCGGGGGCACCCGAGCGCTTGAACGGTCCCTTGAGGACGACCAGTTCGCCCTGCTCATCGCCCGAGTCCTTGAAGACCGCGAGGTCGGTGTGGCCGTCCCCGTCGAAGTCGCCGGCGATCGGCGCGGAGTGGTAGCCGCTGCCCGGCAGCGGGACGCGCCCGTGCGGCCCGTCGGCCCGCGGGCCCTTGGGGCCTCCCCACAGGACCTGGGCGGCGCTGCTGACGACGAGGTCGGCGTGGCCGTCCTCATCCAGATCGGCGACCGTGGGCTGGAGCGGGTCGTCGCCCACCTGGATGTCGTCCGGCACACCGAGGTCGTCCTGCGTGAGGACGGTCGTGCGGTCGTGGTCCGGACCGCGCTCGGAGCCGGGCACGACGACCACGTCGACCTTCAACGACCGGGAAATCTCGTGCACCAGATCGGCGAAGCCGTCCCCGTCGAGGTCGGGGGTCGCGGGCGTGTCCTCAGACGCGGAAACGACCGGTCGGCAGGGACTGCCGGGTACCGAGCGCACACCGTCGTCGGACGGGAGAAGGACGAGGAACGCCACCACCGCCACCACGACGAGAGAGGCCACCACGGCGTGCCACACGCGCAGGTGGCGGAAGAACGGACCGCCTGCCGTCGGAAAGTGCATCAGCCCACTGCACAGGCGTGGACGCGGGCCGCACAAGGAAGTGGATCATTCTGTTACGGGGGTGATGCACGACGGCCCTGCCCCCCCGTTGCGGCCCACGGGTACGTAGGGCGGTGAGCCAGGGCCTCTGCCGGGAAGCGATGCGCGCGGCCCAGCTACACGGTTGGGACGTCTGCCTGATCCTCACGCCGTCCGCTAGCTCACCGAGGACGCCGAGGGCGAGATCGAGGGAGTATCCGGCGGCAAGCCAAGCAGCACCTCCCGGATGTGGCCCGCCGACCAACGAGCCTGGCCAGCGCCCTTCTTGGGGACTCTGCGATCCGGGCGCCGGTGGAGCCCGTCGCCCGTCGCCGGTCCTCCGTCATCCGATACCCCCCCGCCCGCCAGGCGCACGACCGTGCGCGACCCCAGCAACTCGACCGCCATCCCCTCGGCGGACAACTCCCGCCTCCACAACAGGTGGAACAACACGGGCAGCGTCGGCCCGGCCATTAGCGGCCCGGATGGCCAGAAGACCTTCATCAGCCGGGTCCAGCAACGGACGCCGCCGACGCCCGCGCACGCCCTCCACCCACGACAACTCGACGTACGGCACGGCGCTGTCCGCCCTTGCCGATACCGACATACGACACCCCCCGCGCGCTCACCCCCTCACGACTGGATTCACTGCCAGCGAAGCCGAAACGGCTGGATTCGCTGTCAAACGCCTCGATTGGATGGCAGAGGACAGAGGACACTCTGTCCTTCGCCGCCCCGCCCCGGGTGCGCGACGGCGCGCTCGACGACGACTACCTGAATCAGATCGTGGCCGCGTTCGGCATCAGGCGGGAGAGGGCCGTGGCTCATCAGTGGGTCGACAACGGTCCCGGCTGGGCCGTGGTCCAGCTGGCCACGGCCCAGGAGGTCCTCGATCTCGAACCCGATCTGGTCCTGATCCCGGACGCGATGGTCGGCGCGATCGGCGCCTACCCCGAGGGATTTGAGTACGCCTTCGAGCTGCGTACGTCGCTGGCTCCCTGATGGTCGGCGAGGAGGCCAGTGTGGCGCGGGGCACTGACATCACATCAGGCCGTGGCGGGCTCCGGCTTCCCGTCGCCCTGTTTGATTCTAGAGCCACCACGGCAAGGCTCTTGCGGCGTCAGCGTTCTACTGACACCCGCCAGGGCGGAAGCACTGAGGGCCCGGCGATTGCCGGGCCCTCAGTGCTTGGTGGGACGGTCAGCCGGTGGCGGGGTGGGCGATCAGCGTGCGGTGGTCGGTCTCGTTGAGGGCAACGCCGGTGTACTCGTTGACAGCGTTCGGGGAAGCGCCGGGGGAGGTGCTGCGGTCGGCGCCGGTCTTGGCGTCCAGGGCGACGGGGCCGTTGCTGGTCGTGCCGTAGACCACGCCGTGCCAGGCGGCCGTGACGGTGGGGGCGACGCGGTTGGCGCCCTTGTCCGGCAGGCTCCACAACTGTTTGCCGGTCGTGGCGTTCAGCGCGATGGTGCGGGGCTCCTCGGTCTGGCAGATGGTGACCGAGGCATCGTCGTAGTGGCAGGCGAGACCGGACAGGTCGCCGGAGAGTTCAGCGGCCTGGCTCCCGTCCGCCGCGAGTACGACGCCCATGGCGTCGCCGCTGTTGTAGTCGTTGCCGGTGATGGCGATCAGGTCTGGGCCGGCGGGATGCGCAGTCAGCTCGTATCCGTCCAGCTTCTTCCAGATCTGCTTGCCGTCGTGGTTGATGTCGAGGCCGATGACCTGCTGCCGGACGCTGTCCTTGCTGGTGACGGACACGGCGGTGTTGCCGATGACGGTGGCGGTGCCGACGTGTTCCTTGTGCCAGGAGGCCTTGTGGGTGCCGAGGTCGACCGCATATGTGACGGCGTCTCCGCCGTATGCGCTGACCACGGCGGTGCTCTTCGTGGCGGCGACCACCCGGACCCGGGAGTCGTGCTCACTGCCCCAGCTGGGCAGGTCATCCAGGTCGACCGTCCATGCGGTCTTGTTGGTCTTGGTGTCCACTGCGTCCAGTTCGATGCCGACTTGGCTTGGTGTGGTGCCCTTGCCCGGGAATTCGACGAGGAAGGGTACGAGGATCAGCTGGCCGTCGTGGGTCAGGACCGGGGCGTCGGTCTCCGCGTCGGACTCGGCGACCGGCTTGTGGCGCGGCCGTACGGTCGCCGTCGTCTTGCCGGTGCCGGTGCCGGTGCCGGTGTCGATGACTTGGAGGCTGTCGGCGGCCGCGACGTAGGCATTTGTGCCGTGCAGCGCGAGCGGCAGGGGCCTGGGGACCGTCCCGTCCCTGGTGATGCTTCCGCGGCCGGCGGCTTCGGGGAGCGGTACGCCCTTCGCGGCGAACCGCTGTGGTGGGTCGTAGCTCTTGCGCGGGGGAGCGCTGGCGGCTGGCTTCTTCGACTTCGACGCCTTCGGCTTGTGGTCGGCCCCTGGCTCCGCGGCCCCACCGCACCCGGCCACCAGCACCAGCGTGGCTGACAGGGCAGCGGAGACCTTCAGGATCGAGCGCATTCGAGACTTTCCTCCATGTCCGGGACCAGATCGCCCTGCCGAAACTACGTGTCGTGCCGCCAACGCTCAGTCGCTGCGCCGATTTTGACCGGATCGGAATCAGCGCTCGGGGCCGCCGCGGTCGCGGTCGTCACGCTGCCGGTGCTACCGCTCCCAGCGCGACCGCCACGCCGAGGCCCTGTGGGCCGACCAGCACCGGGCCGAGATCATCGCCTTGGCCCGCCGGCTCCTGGCCGTCCCCGATCTGCAGTAGCGTGCCGACCGGTCCACCAACGCAGCGGGCACCACCATGCGGGCCGCCGAACTCGCCGCAAGGGCCGGCACGTCCCCTCCGGCGCCCGTCCGGATGCCCTGGCCCGGCCTGCTCGCCGAGTACCTGCAGGACAGCGCCAACGCGGTGTGGCCGGGTGGCGCGAAGCGGAAACAGATGCACATGCTCTTCGGCCTCCTCGGGCACGCCGTCGACCCCGACTACATCGACTTGAGCGATCACGACGACATCGTCCGCGACATCCGTCAGCTCTACCGCGACGCCGGCCCCGCCGCCCCCCGCATCCGCTACGAGCAGCGCCCGAGCTGGTCGGAGGTCTGTCCGCTGTTGAGAGCGATGCACTGGGATGATGACCCGCCCCGGAAGAGCAAATCTACGCGATGGCACACCTGGACGGCGGTCACCGCCCGAGTTCGAGCCAGCCGGCCTTCGGACGACTTCAACTCACTGGCCGCCTATGAGAAACAGGGCGGAGGCGGGAATGGCCAGGGCTGCTGCGCAGCGAGGTCAGTTGTCGTCCGGGTCTTCCCCGGCGTAGAGCCGGGTGTCGAGATCGCCGGCCCAGCCCAGGGCCCAGGCGCGCAGGTCCTCTACCTGCTCAGGGCTCAGTCCGTAGTCGGCGAAGTCCTGGTCATCCCACCACTCGGCACCGGCGAGGCGGTCGTGCATATCGTGGAGGCTGAACTCGAAGTGGGCGTGGCGGCGGCCAAGGTTTTCCAGGTCGGCGGTGGAGCGATGCCGGGTGGCGGCGTGGACGTCGATGAGGTCGCGGACCGCGCCGCGGTCCGCGAGCGCGCGGACCTTGGTCGCGATCCCGTCGTCCAGCGCGAGAACCGCCCGTACTCGGTGACTGTCGGCTGTGCCCAGAACGCCTCTTTGAGGACGTCGACCTCGCACTCCTCGCCGGTGGCGGGGTCGGTGGCGATGAGCCGGCCCGACAACGGACTGGGCTCGATGTGCCGCACACCCCAGCCACGCTCGGCCAGCCCGTCACCGACCGTACGGACGATCTCGTCGATAGGAGCCGGGCTCTCGATGGCCACGTCCAGGTCCTGGGAGAGCCGGTCGACCAGGCCGTGGGCCTGCACGGCATACCCGCCGGTGATCACCAGCGGGTAGGGCGTGCCGATAGCAAGGACGTCGGCCAGGAGCCGGCGGTGCAAATCCGTCAGGTTCACGCGGCCGTCGCGGCCGACGCCGTGGCGAGCTCAGGAAAAGCGGCTTCCCACACGTCCCTGAGCGGGCGGCTGATCAGCGTGCGCAGCACCGGCCACTGTGCGAGGAGCAGGTCCCGGTTCAGGAAGTCGATCAGGTCCTGGCGCTGTCCTTCGGCCAGGACAGTGCGGTACAGGCTCATCCGGGAGCGCGGCTGCTCCAGGCCGTAGGAGCGGCGGCCCGACCAGGCCACGTGCAGCGGCAGGTCGACCGTACCGTGGGTGGGACCGTTCAGGTCCTCCAGATGCGCGGGCAGCCGCTGTGCGTACTGGGCACACAACAGCTCGAACGCGTTCGGCGGAGACGACGGAGGCTGCACGGTCATGCCCCCAGTATCGCCCGGCGGGCCCAGCGGTTGCTACGCCGCGGCTGAGCTCGAGGGGTGAGTGCGTTACCCGCGACGGCCGGCCGCCGAGCTCATGGTCAAAAGAGGGAGACCGGGGGAGACCCCAGCCCCATAGTTGTTCTATAGTTTACCTATGGCATCGACGACGATTCAGGTCCTCCGGGAGACCCGTGATCACCTGGCTGAGCTGGCCAAGGAGCGCGGCGTGAGCATCGGCCAGCTGGTCGAAGCGCTCGCCGCGGAGCAGCCGACTGCGGCACAGCGGGCTGAACGGCTGGCCGCCGACCGGGAGGCCGTACGCCGCATGATGGGCGTGGACCTCCCCGACGAGGAGTTCGAGCAAGCTCCCGATGTGCTCGGCAACATCTACAAGATCGCTGCCGAGAAGGTCCGGGCCGCCAGGGGCACCGCCGCGTGATCATCCTGGACACTAGTGCCGTCAGGGCACTCGCCGATGGCCACAAAACGCTGAACCTCCTGGCCGGCAACATGGCGAAGACACCCGGCGAACGCCTCAACATCCCCGCCCTGTGCCTGACCCAGGCCGAAGCCGGCGAAGAAGACCTCTCGCAGCACGTCCTCGCCCTCTCCTCCGTGGTGGTCGACAGCCTCGACACCATGGCCGCCGTCAGCGTCGGCACCATGATCCGCGACGGCTACGGCGGGCCCGACACCTGCCACGCCCTGTACTGCGCACTGCCACGCCCCGAGTTCACTGGCATGTCGATCCTGCTGACCGGCAACGAGGACGCCTACCCGCCCGGCGTGGTCACCGTCGACATCGACTCACCCGGAATGCTGGGCTTCCACTGACAGGACTCCGCGGAACGACCGGGCACTGCCCGCCGCCTGAACCACTGGGTCACCATCGCCGCGGTCGCGGTGCGCGCTCACCGGGTGGCCGTCCGCAGGTAGGAGCGAGCGAAGCAGCCGGCCGGCTCGACGAGCGGCGCCGCTCCCTCGACGTCGCCGAGTTCCTCAGCCCGGTCCTGGAGCGACGCGGTGGTCTCCAGCCATGCGGCGAGCAGGACCGCGGTCTGCGGGTCCAGCCCGGCCATGTGCGCAGCTGCCCCCAGGGCCTGCGCGTGGGTGCGTTGCTCGGGGTCGTCGGCGTAGGCGAACGAGGCGAGGACGCTGTTGCTCACCGTCCCGTCCGGCTCGACATCCTCCGGCGCGAAGGCGGCCAGGATCAGGGTGCCCGTCTCGTCTTGGTCCACCATCCAGCGCTCGTCAGGTGAATCGGTCGCCTCGGCTGCGCGGCGCCGGAGAAGCGTCGCGGCCTGCCGCAACAGTTGCGCCGTCATGCGCTCCTCCACCGCGCGGCGGTGCTTCCATTCTCGCCCCGGTCCCGTCGTGTGGCCTGTCCGGCTGACGGGACGGCGAAACGCGGCCGCTAGACGGGATTGGTCCGTGCTGACGCGGCATGGCGACGGCGGCGGCCTCGCGCATGCCAAGGAGATAGGAGGGGCGACGGGTTCATCGGCGAGCAGCGGAACATCAACGCCACTCTCGTGGAGCTGCTCTCCTCCCTCGCGGGCAAGGACCCCAACGCCAGCTGAACCATCCCGTTACGTAACGCACCGCTAGCTCCCCTTCACACGTCCGTCGCGGGCGGTGGTGAGCTCGGGGAAAGCGCCTTCCCGCATATCCCTGATCGGGCGGCTGATCAGCGTGCGCAGCACGGGCCACTGTGCGAGGAGCAGGTCCCGGTTCAGGAAGTCGATCAGGTCCTGGCGCTGTCCTTCGGCCAGGACGGTGCGGTACAGGCTCATCCGGGAGCGCGGCTGCTCCAGGCCGTAGGAGCGGCGGCCCGACCAGACCACGTGCAGCGGCAGGTCGACCGCGCCGCGGGCCGGACCGGTCAGGTCCTCCAGCTGCGGGCAGCCGCCTTGGCGGCGGGCATCGACCACGACCGCGCTGGAGCTCGGGCGTGGTCGAGGGACACGTCAACCGGATCAAGATGCTCAAACGCAAGATGTTCGGCCGCGCGGGCTTCGCCCTCCTGCGAAAGCGAGTCCTGCTCGCGCCGTGACGCGGACTGTCTGCTCAGAGGCCGAGCAGCACCGGTCTGGCTGGAACACCAGAGGTGATCAATGCCATCAAAGGAGTCGCAAGGTCGCGGGGGGAGAACAGGTCGGGACCGTCATAACTGGCGACTTCGCGCGAGTGCCACCACTTCAGACCGCTGATGTTCTCCGCGGCGAGCTCGTCGTCGGACAGCGTCGCGCGCGGGTTGAACCCGGCAGTGCGCACGAGGAAGTAGTCGTTGACGACGCCGTCGTAGCCCGCGGCATGTCCAGGCGCCACAACTTCCTGGTGCCACACGTGCGGCGGATCGGTCCTGACCGCGAGGCCCACCTCTTCCTGCAGTTCACGGCGCAGTGCGGCAAGTGACGTCTCGTCCTGCTCGATCCCTCCGCCCGGAGCTGCCCACACCACCGTTCCCGCAGGCTCCGGAATCGCGAACCGGCAGAGAAGGATGCGGTCGTCCTCGCCGAGGATGATCGCGCGTACTGAGTGACGCAGGTTCACGGATGGCATCCAGACACGCTAACTGCCTGGGCAAGGGTGATGTGATCGGACAGGTGGGCCGAGCACAGTCGCTCACCGTCACTGGCCACAGAAGTTGAGCCGGAACCCGTTCTCACGTACAAAGCCAGCCGGGGGCTCCGCAGCGCTCGCAGGTGTGCTCGAAGACGGTCTCGGCGTCGTCGGTGAGGGCCGTTGCGGCGTCGATGAAGGCGCCGTCGTTCTCGCCGGCCTCGTCGAAGCGGTCGGCGAGACGGATACGTAGGCCGCCGAACCTGGTGGTGAGGCTTGTCGAGCTGGTAGTCCGGGGCAAGGGCGAGCAGGTCGCGGTGGAGCTGGTCGAGCAGGCGGTCCAGCCGGGCCCGACCATGTGAGCCCAGGCGGGGATCTGACGTGGGCTCCAGATAGAGGTGGTGCTCTGGTCCGTCAGCTCCCGCCTCCGCATGTGCTCCGCCGCCGCACAGCTCGTGCACACCGGTCGCCGCCGCTGGCTCCGCCTGCCCGTCCGATGGCCCTGGACGCACGTGATCACCAGCGCCATGGACCAACTGCAAGCCCCGCAAACCCGGCTGAGCAGCCATTTCAACCGTCCCAACGTCCCGCACCACCCACTCCGGGAAGTGGGAACCCGGCACCCACCCGACGCGACAACTGGGCCACCAGCATGCCCCCCGACCCGAAAAGACGACACCACACAAGCACAGAGTCCGTCAGCAAACTGACGAGGACTCATGAACGATCGAGGTTAAAGAGCGCATTTGCGGGGCCTTCGGATTGCGTCAAGGGTCCATAAATCCCATACCCAATCGAGCAAGTATTCGGGACCTGTGTGCCTACGCTCTCTGGGCGCATTGATCACAAACGGCTTCACCATGGGGGGCTGCGTTGGCGCACGAGCATTTTTCGATACATCCCGAGCCGGTCACGGCTCTGGCCAAGGACTTCACGTCCTCCTCCGACCATCTGGACGGCCGCATCAGCACCTTCGCCTCGCGGGCGGAGAACGTGGATGACGCCTTCGGTGTGATGTCCGAGTCCACCGAAGTCCTCTCCCAATACGTGGAGATGACCCGTCACACAGTGACTTCCCTGCGGCAGCTGAGCGCCGGACTGAAGCACTACGCCGCGGGCCTGCACCACACCGTTGCCTCCTACCAGGAATCTGACTCCGCGCAGGCGCAGCAGTTCGGGGGGAAGTGACATGGGCGACCAGCATCAGGAACACCAGCCGAAGATCGAGAAGAGCTTCGACCTCTTCAACCCCGGCGGGGACCCGTCCGTGCTACGGGCCTGCGCCGAGGCGTGGCGGCACATGGCCCACGACCTGAAGACCACGATCGAGACGCAGGACCACGAGGTCGCCCGGCTCGGCGGCAACTGGACCGGCAAGGCGGCCGACGCCTTCCACTCGCACTGGACTCACACCAGGGGCCAGGTGGGGAAGGTGTTGCCGCAGTTCGCATCTGTGGCCCATCAGCTGGACACCACTGCTGACGCCATCCAGAAGGCCAACGACGAGGTCCACCGCGTGGCCGAGGAAATCGCCGCGACGGTGGCGATCGGCATCGGCCTGACGGTGCTCACCGCAGGCTTCTCCGACGCTATCGCGGCGGGTGCGGCCTCGGCGGAGATCGCCGAGGCTACGGCCGAGATCACCCGGCTCGGACAGCTCCTGATCAGGGCTGCCAAGGCGATCGAGACGGTGAAGCAGGCAATGGCGGACAGCAAGCTGCTCAAGTTCACCATCGAGTTCGCGAAGGGGACCGGCGCCAACTTCGTCGGCAACGTTGGCGGACAGGCCCTCACCGGACAGAAGATCACCTGGGGGCAGGACCTCCAAGACGCCGCCATCGCCTCCGGAGTGGGCACGGGAATCTCGGCAGGAGCGGGGAAGCTGGGGCAGGAAATCGGGGACTGGGCGCGCAGTGGCGGGTCGCACGGAGCGGATTGGGCTCCCGGCAAGGCCATCGGCGAGGGGCTGAAGGGAAACAACCTCCTCGGCAGGACGGCCGTGGAGGGCGCGGGCGGTGCGGGCGGGCAGGCCGCGGCGGACGGGGGAGAGATATGGATCGAAGGCGAAGACCGGAACGTCGGGCGGGACATGCTCTTCAGCGGTGCCGGCGGCGCTGTTGGTGGGGCCGCAAACCACGCAGGAGACAAGGCCTTCGAGTCCATCAGCGGCGCGCACCGCAAGGGCGGCCCTGCCCATCTCCCCGCCTTTCAGCAGATCGCCATCGACGGCCTCATCTACGGCAACGCCAATAAGCTCAACACCGATACCGCATCGGACGATTGATCCATCGTGTTCGAGGTTCGCAAAAGCATCAAGCGCTTCCGGGAGGACCCGGCCTGGGCGTACCACAAGCACGGTCGGGACTTCCTCGATACGTTCGACCGCCTCGGCTACCCGTTCAGCCTCGGCACCGAGGGTGTCGGTATCCGCGATCTGGTCCAGGGCAGCTTCCACGGTCAGGAGGTGAGCCTGTTCCATGTCCTTGCCTGGGAGCGTTGCGCCAAGAGCAGTGTCGCGTGGAACTATTCCGTGGCCGTACTCCCCCTGCCCCGTGCCCTCCCGTCGACCGCCGCCACGGCCCGTCGGCTGAATGTCCCCGACGAAAAAATTTCCGCCCTCAACCGCGTCACCGGCCGCGGCAGGGACCTGCCCAACCTCGGCACGCACCTGGTCCGCTACTGCGCCGACGATCCCGATTTCGCGGCTCTCATCAGCACATACGCCATGGAACGGGTCATGCACGACGCCCGGCTGGCCTGGCGCATCGAGGGCGACCGCATCATCGGGTGGACGTACGGGCGTAAGACATACGAGGACATTCTGACCCTGGCCGAAACCCTGGCGGCCATCGTCGACGACTTCCCCGAAGAGGCGTGGAACTGGCCACAGCAACAAGAATCCGGCAGTACGCCACGCAACGGCCCCGGCAAGCATTGCGCGCCCACCCGGGAAGGGTTCCTCCGCCGGGCAGTAGATCCCAGTCGATGGCCTGTAGGACGACGGCCACGCCACCAACCTGAACAGGCGGATGACTGACCGTCCCTGAGGTTCCCCCGTTGTGTGGGAGGTGCTGACCAGCTGGTCGTGCCGAGTTCGCCAAGGCCAAGCAGTGGGCGGCAACCGCCCGCAGCCAGGCCCGGGAATCACGCCGTGCAGCCCTCGCAGCACGCAACCTCGCCTATGAAGCCGCCGACGCTGCGAAGGGCGCCCGGGCAGCGGCACGTGACGCTGCCAAGCACGCCAGAAATGCCGCGACCGCAGCGAAACAGGCAGCAGATCATGCGGGTGAGGCAGCAACGGCTGCCAAGGAGTCCTCCGAACATGCCGATGCAGCCAAGGAGGCTGCTGACAAGGCAACTGAGGCGGTTGCCACCGCTAACAAGGTCCACAACATCGCGACCAAGGTCGAAGCCGAGGAGCTCAAGGCCCGAACCCAAGCCAGCATCACGCAGGCCAGGGCCGAGCAGCAGGCCCAGACGCTGGAGGAGGCAGAAGCAAAGAAACAGGCCAAGACTGCCCAGGAGCTCGACGACGAAGCCAGGCGCCTGGTCGCTGAAGCCGCTAAGTCTGATGCCGACGCCAAGGACGTGGTGGCCAAGGGCCGCCAGGCCGCTGTCCTGGCAATGAAGGTTCGCGGACCTTGGAGCCAGGCAGCCGCTAAGGCCGCACTGACAGGCTCCGACGACGCCGTTAAAGAGTACCTGCGCACGGGCTGGCAGCAGGCCGCAGAACAGGACGAGCGATCACGAGCCCAGAACCTCGCCATCAACAGCACTTACGAGAACGTTCGCAAGGCGGCCGACGAGGCACTCAAGGGCGACGCAAAGCAGATCACAGAGTTCCTCCGCACCGGCGCGGATGAGGCCGCACAGACCGACTACGGCATCCTCGTCACCCGGATCGCCGGCAGCGGGGGTACGGAGCTCAACAAAGCCGCCTAGGCAGCGTTGAGGGATGGCTCAGTCGCCAAGCTCCGCGAATTCTTAAGCGAGGGCCAGTACGCTGCCCAGGAACTCGACGAACGGATCCGCGCTACCCAGATGGCAGGTAGCGGCGGTGACGAGACCAAGGCAGCGGCCCGGATCGCTCTCGAAGGAACATCCGAGGCCCTGCATGATTTCATCCAAGTCGGGCAATATGCGACCGCGCACCGGGACCATCTCACCGCCATCCACGTCGCCATAGTCCAGCAACTCATCGCTGAAGCCGCCGGAACGGCCGCCACCGCGCAAAAGAACGCAGCGGAAGCAAGGGTCGTCGCGGCCAAGGCCAACAACGCCGCAGCTGACGCTGAAAAGTACAGCAAAGAGGCAACGCAGGCGGCCGGCCAGGCGAACGAATACGCCAAGCAAGCCAGCAAGCACGCAACGGAAGCCGAAGAATCGGAAGCCGCCGCCGCAAAGTCCGCACGCACCGCCGACGCGGCAGCCAACGCAGCCGAACGCGATGCCGACAAGGCCGAATACGAGGCATCACGCGCCTCCGTCTCCGCCATGCAAGCGAACGCCTCCGCCAACTCCGCCTACACTGCTGCGAACGCAGCACGCGCCTCAGCAGAATCCGCCGGCAAGGACGCAGCGGCCGCCGCTACGGCTTACAAGCAAACCCTCGCCGCCTACGTCACTAAGAAGCGCGAACGAAGAAGAGGCTCGCCGCCAGGAGGAGGAACGGCGCCGCAAGGCAGAACAGGCCCTTTCGGAAGTGGAGCGGCAGCAGCTCCAGTTCCTGCGGGAAGCGCTCGTCGCCGGCTGGAAGGATGGTCAAGGCCCCAAGCCGGATGCCATCGACCTCGGATTTCAATGGCTGTTCGGCACCGGAAACAAGGTGGACTTCTTCACCGCCGGAGACGAGTTCACCGAGCAAATCCGCAATGATCATTCGATGGACTACGTCCGCGCAGAGATCGTCACGAAGATCCGCAACGGCGATCCGGACGATTTCCTTGGCGGTTATAGCGTCATGAAGCTTGAGGGCTGGCCTCGACTGCTATCGGACGCCACGGATGTACTCTCGCTCGGCTGGACAGGAACAGCCAAGAACCGGACCTCCGACGGGAAGTTCGGCACCTCAACCGCCACCTTCCTTGGTTCATACGGCTATAAATTCAAGGTCATCTCGCGAGACTCCAAGACAGGAAAAGCCAAGATAGGTATCCAGATCAAGAACGACACCACCATCACCTCCTCTACTCACCTACCGGGGCCCGCCAAGGCGTATATTGAGAAATATGTCGTCAACCCACTCACCTATATTGCGGATCGGTTCAATCTTCCGCTCAGGACAAAGCATCAGGCCGTTTATTGGGAGGAAGGGGTTAACTTGCGATGAAAAAAGTCATCATGATTTCCGTGCTCTGCGTCGTACTGGCGCTCGCCGGTGGAGGGTTTCTCCTCTACCGCGTTATTGACTCAGGGTTCTTCACTGGTGCCTCCGCAAAGCGGAGTGAACTGGTAGGTACCTGGTCCGGGCCTCGGGGGGCACGGGTAACCCTGCATGAAGACGGCACGGTCGAGGCGGTAAAGATTCCAGGTGGCTTGGTCGGCGAGACACCCGTAGGTTCCATCACCGGCGACGGGACATGGACCCTACCGAAGAGGCCCACCTCCTTGGCGGATCAGCAGATCACTCTCGATCTCAAGACGGGTCCAAAGATCCGCGCGCTCATAGATGACCTTTACGTCATGGGTAAGGGAGCTAAGGACGGAATCTACATCCAAACCTCGGAGGATTCACCGAACAGATTCGTTTTCAAGAAGTCTCCCTAGCGTATGTCGTTGCCGTCGCCTTCAGCTGACGCCATGCACGGCAGTGGTCATCGATTTCGTGCTGGACATAGGTGACGCAAAGGGAATCGTGAAATACTAGGCTTCGATCTTGCAATAGGGTCTGCCAGCCTAATGGCAGCCCCTCATTGACCTCAATCAAGAAGCATGGCATTTCGGGTTTCTGGCAGGGCGCCACTTGCGAAAAGCTGGGTTGGCACCGGGGAACGACTGCCCGCGACCTGTTCGGACTCCAGCCCGCGGTCGGCCTGCTCGGCCTGCCCCAGCAGGCCCTCGGCGGACCCGTCGGCCAGCGCTGGCGCAACCCCGCCGACTGGCGGGACCCGAACTCGACCTCCAGTACCGCATGTTGCCCGCGGTCCGGAGCCTTGACCGGGACTACTCGCGCGGTGGGCACGGTGGCGCTCTGGGCCACGTCGTAGGCGAAGCGGATGAACATCGGTACCGAGGTGTGGTCGGGCACCACCATCTCCGGCTCACGCCGCCGTGCAGGTCCAGCAGCGCGTCCAGCATGTGTGGGACAGCCTGTCACTCAGCCATAGCCAGCACATCGCGGACCAGACGTCGCGCGTACTCGTGATCGACGGGCAAGGCGAATACGACGTGGTGGTACAGAGGTGCGATGACATGGTCGAGGATCTGCGGGACGCTCGGTGTCTTCTCACCGCGTTCGCGGGCCCGGCTCACCACCTCCGATGCCTGCTCGCGCCGTTTCTCCGTGACCGGGCAACTCGCGACGATCTCGGTGCGGGCCGACACCATCGCGCGCAGGTATCGGGCTCGGTGGGGACGTGTGATGTCGCGGGCGATGACCTGCGCCCACTCGGTCAGATCCTGCTGGAGGGATCCGGTGTCGGGCGCTGACTCACCGTCCCGAGTCAGGGCGGCGACAGCGACTTCCTCAAGGAGAGCGTGGACGCTGTCCCAGCGTCGGTAGAGCGTCGTCGGGTTGACCCCGGCCCGTTCGGCGACCACGGGAAACGTGATCTTTTCGGCGCCCTCGCCCACGAGTTCACCGACCGAGGTGTAGATCGCGGTCAGTACTCGACTGCTCCGCCCTCCGGGGCGGCTGGCGGCTGCATGGTGAGACACGTCACCAGCATACGCAAAGATCTTTGCTTCTACTATGATGGGCCGCCCGGGCTAAAGCAAAGATCATTGCGTTTCGAGGAGGTCGCGTGCTCAACCGTTCCGTTTCGTTCTTCCTGGCCGGGGCCGTGGGCGCGGCCACGCTCACTGCCGCTTCGGCGCCGTCCCCCCTCTACCCGGTCTATCAGCGCCTGTGGGACCTCTCCGCGTTCACCTTGACGGTCGTTTTCGCCGTCTACGTCTTCGCCTTGCTCGCCGCCCTGTTGACCGTCGGATCGGTCTCCGACCGGGTGGGCCGTCGGCCGGTCGCCTGCGGTGCCCTGGTGCTGCTCGCTCTGGGCATGCTGCTCTTCGCCGTCGCCACAGGCGTCGGCGGCCTGATGGCCGCGCGCATTGTGCAGGGGCTTGCCGTGGGGACAGCCGCCGGCGCCACTACGGCCCTGATCATGGAGTCCGCGCCGAACCCCCGGCTCGGCTCGACCATCAGCAGCGCGGTCCCTTCCTTGGGGATAGCGATCGGCGCTGTCCTCGCCGGCGCCTTGGTGGAGTTCGCGCCGCTGCCCCGCCAACTCGTCTTCTGGATCCTCACCGTCGTGTACCTGGTGCTCGCGGCACTCGTCTGGCTGGTTCCCGAGAAAGCTCGATCCAACTCGCCAACCCGGGAAACGATTTGGCGGTCACTGCTGCCCAGCGCTCAACTCCCGCGGGCCACGCGGCCAGTCTTCGTCGCACTGCTGCCGTCGATCAGTGCGACGTGGGCCCTTGGCGGCTTGTACCTCTCGCTCGGATCGTCGATCCTCACCACCGTCCTCGACGTGCACAGCCACTTCGTCGCGGGCGTCATCCTCGGCGTCTTCTTCGTCGCAGGGACGGCGGGCACTGTCGCGTCGGCCTTCGCTCCGCCACGACACCGCGCATGGTTCGGCCTCGGGCCCCTCGCCATCGGCGTCCTGGTCACTATCGCAGCCATGCCGACGGGTGTACTGCCGCTCTACGTCGTCGGGTCGCTGATCGCGGGATTCGGGTTCGGGGCGACGTTCCGGTTCGCCGTCCATGCCCTCGGTGAGGCGGCACCGATCGCCCGACGGGGCCAGGTGTTCGCGACGATGTACATCGTCAGCTATCTCGCCTTCAGTGTGCCTGCGCTCGCCGCCGGGCTCGCTGTCGAGCGATTCGGGCTCAAACCAACAGCCGTCGGGTATGGAGCCCTGGACATCGCATTGGTCCTGTTCGCTCTCATTGCCGGGACCGCCCACGCGCGTCGACGGGATGGCGAGGAGGATGTTCGGCGCGATATCGCACCGCCGTTGGTCTCGCGCATTTTCGGCACGCCTCGCCACACCACGCACTACCTGGAGTGCGGACCAGCCGATGGACCGCTGATGTTCTTCCTCCACGGGTGGCCGGGCATCGGGTTGTTGTGGCGGGCCCAGATGGAGGCGTTCGCTGCCGACGGGTGGCACTGCGTCGCGCCCGATCTGCGCGGGTACGGCGAATCCTCCGCCCCGGCGGATACCGACGCCTACACCGTCGAGGAGGTCGTGATGGACCTGACGGAGCTCCACGACCATCTCGGCGGCAGAACCGCGGTCTGGATCGGCCACGACTGGGGCAGCGTCGTGGCGGGAGCAGTGGCCGCACACGAGCCGGAGCGGTGCCGCGGCGTGGTGTTGACCTCGTGGGCCTACTACCCCACCGCCAACAGCCTGGCCACGCTCGCACCCCTGGTCGACCGTCAGCTCTACCCGGCTGACCGGTATCCGGACGGACAGTGGGACTACTACCGCTACTACACGACACACTTCGAAGCGGCGGTCGCCGACCTTGACGCGGCTCCGGCGGCAACGCTGGCATCGGTTTATCAACCGGGCAGCCCCGCCGCGATCGGCGCCATCTCACCGACGGCCACGGTCACACGCGACGGCGGACGCTTCGGCGCCGCGCACCGCGCACCGCCGACGCCGGCCGATCCGGCTCTCTGGCCACCGGCGGACTTCGACACCCTGGTGCAGGCGTTCGCAACTCACGGCTTTCGTCCTCCCTCTGCGTGGTACACCAACGACGACGCCAACATCGCTTACGCGCGCAAAGCACCCGACGGCGGGCGCCTGACGCAGCCGGTGCTGTTCGTCAACGGCGAGTGGGACGCGATCTGCAACATCTCGGGAAACCGCCAAGGCGACCCGATGCGCGCGGCCTGCGCAGATCTCACCGTGGCGCGGGTGCCTGCAGGACACTGGCTGCCGCTCGAGAGCAAGGCTCAACACATTGAAGCCATCCGCACCTGGCTCCGCTCCAAGAATCTTCGATGAGCAGCGAGATAGGGGCTCGTCCGGCTCGAAGCTCCGGCAGAGCGGCGTCATCTTGCCGGGCGGCGCGGGACCTGCATAGACGTAGGGACCCGTTACCGGCCTGTAAAAGCACCACGCGAACCCCGTATCCGCAAATCACCCCGAGGCGAGCACAGTTTCCCCGGCGACGGCTCGTGCACCGGGTGCCGAGCGAGCATCCGGCACGGAAGCGGCCGGTGCGAGGACCAGCCGGGAATTCATGTCCAGTTCGAACCGGCCGTAGGGGTTCACATGCGTCCAGAACAGCGGCGACAGCGCCCGCCGGTCGGCATCAGTGAGTCTTGGAGACGCGGACGTCGATCTCCAGGCCGTGCTCGGTCTCGACGAGGTCGCGCAGCCGGAGGTGGGCGACCTCCTGTTCTCGGCCGATGATGGCGTACTGGACCAGGACGATGGCCCGGTCGCGGATGCCGAGTCGGGTGTCCGGGGTGGCGTCCAGGCCGGCCCGGAGGTGGGCGACGAGCAGGGCGGGGGCCGGTCCGCGGCCGCGGACCTCGTCGGTCTTCTGCAGCGCGCGGACCTTGGCCTTGAGCACGCGGCGGGCCCGGGCGGCCACCGTGCGGTCCAGGGTGAGCTTGTACTCGGTGCGGCCGGTGACGACCACGCCGGACAGGCGGCGGTCGATGGCCGACGGCGCGGTGAAGGTGCCGGCCTTCCACCGGCTGGACCCACAGCCACTCGACGAACGCGGTCACGGACCCGAGGGTGATGGCGGTGGTCGGCAAGCCGAGCAGCGCGCAGAAGGTCTCCCACTGCTTCCAGTCCGCGGCGTAGCCCTCGACGGCCGGAGGTCGATCTCGTGCTCGGGGGAGCGCTTCTCCAGCTCGGCGAGCTTGGCCAGGACCTCGTCGTCGAAGTCGGTGCCGGCCGGGGCGAGGTCGGCGGGGGCGGGCAGTGCGCCTCGGTGATGCGGCACGGCTTCCGGTCCCTCGAATTTGGTTGAACCTTCCCCCTTGCCTGTTGCTGGTGGGATCCTCCCCGCATGTGACGTACTCGTGGGTTGGGGGCCGTCGCGGTCGCGGCAGCAGGATTGCTGCTGGTGACGGGGGTGGGAATGACGGCGGGAAGAGGGACGGAAAGTCGTCGCGGTCGCCGCAGGCAGAATCGTGCCGGCGTGTCGTGCCCACCGCATATCGATGACGAACCCCTTCGCGGCAGCTCTGGCTGGATTGTGGCTGGACAGTTGATATGGGCCGCCGGACCATGGCGCGCAGGCGCGAGGCCGTTCAGGGGAGGACCGTCGGCATGGGCTTGAATGATGGAGAAGAGCCAGGCGGACAGCGGCCCTGGCAGCGGGCGCGCGCTAGCGGTAACCCAGGGGCGGCTGGGCCTGGAGGCCCTAGTGGGCCCTGGGCGCTCAGCCAGGGGCGGATCCCCTCAGGGGCGCAGATGCCACAGCCGGTAAAGAGCCTTCGCGTCTTGATGATGATCCTGGGCGGTATGCAGGCTGTCCTCGGACTTGCTCTGCTGACCAACAGCGTGGCTATCGCCACAGCCATCTGGGGCGAGGGCGACGCCTCGACCCCGTGCTGCACCACGCCAGGTGAGGCTCACTCCGGGAACATCGTATTCGCCGGAGTGCTCGTGCTTGCGGTTGCTGCATGGGGCGTCACTACCGCTTTGAAGTTCACCACGCGCCACCCAAATGTGCGCGTCTCCGCCTTCGCCTACGGTTGGACGGCGCTGCCCTTCACCCTGGCATTCTTCGAGGTAGCGCCCATTCTGGGTCTGATCTGGCTCGTGCCGGCCATCCTGGCAATCGTCCGCCCTAACCAGCCGGAAAGCCGTGCTTGGTTCAGTCATCAGCCCCTCTGAGGCGGGACCAGCGCAGCGGAACCTGGGCACCTGTTACGCGGCCTAAGAACTCCTAACGAAATGATCTCTGAGGTGGTTGGATCACTCCGGAGCTGGTGATCTGGAGGTCCGGGGTGGCGCGGCCGAAGCCGTGGAGAGTCGATGACGAGCTGTGGGCGGTGATCGAGCCGCTGTTGCCGAAGGTGGAGCGTCGGGCCCGGCATCCCGGGCGCAAGCGGCATCCGGACCGGCTGGTGTTCCAGGGCATCCTGCTCGTGCTGCACACCGGGATCGCCTGGGAACACCTGCCGCAGGAACTCGGCTTCGGCTCGGGCATGACCTGCTGGCGCCGCCTGGCAGAGTGGGCCAAGGCCGGGGTATGGCGCCGACTGCACGTGGTGCTCCTGGCCAAGCTCCGCAGCGCGAACGCTTTGGACTTCTCCCAGGCGGCGGTCGACGGCTCTCATATCCGAGCGTTAAAGGGGGCTCCAAGACCGGACGAAGCCCCGTTGACCGGGGCAGGACGGGCAGCAAACACCACCTGATCACCGACGCCACCGGCATCCCACTCGCCGTCACTCTGACCGGCGGCAACCGCAACGACGTCACTCAGCTCATCCCGCTTGTGCAAGCTGTGCCGCCGGTGCGGGGCAAGCGCGGCCGGCCCCGGCGCCGCCCGGACGTGCTACTGGCCGACCGCGGCTACGACCACGACAAGTACCGCCGTCTCGGCTGGGATCTCGGGGTGAAGCCGCTGATCGCCCGCCGCCGCACCGAGCACGGCTCCGGCCTGGGCACCCAACGCTGGGTCGTCGAGCGCGCATTCGCCCACCTGCACTGGTTCCGCCGCCTGCGCATCCGCTGGGAGATCCGCGACGACATCCACGAAGCCCTCCTCACTCTGGCGTGCAGCATCATCTGCTGGCGTCGGCTAAAGAACCACCATGCGTGAGGCCAAGCGACAGCGGCCTTCTACAGCGAGACCTTCCGCTCGTCGGCCTTGAGGCCGCGGAGTGTCCAAAGTCCGTACACAGCCAACAACGGTTTGACGACCATCCACTCGCCAGGGCGGTAGTCATCCGCGCGCACCAGTCTCTCGGCAAGATCGGGTCGCTGCCGCCGCAAGTACGCACGGGCCTTGAGCGCATGCGCTGGCTGGGAGGCGATCTTGATGCGATCCACGTCTTCAAGCAGTGGGATCACGTTCGTGATGTTCTCCCACGTCGTCGCGCTTTGGTCTTCGAGGATCGCCGTGCCGTCGAACTCAAGCACCGACTTCGCGTAGTCAGCCATCAGCTGGGCCTCCGTGGCGCCGCTGCTGGTCGCACCGCCGCTGAAGATCACGCAGGTTCCATGTGCACCGTCAGCGGCGATGGAGCGGATTCCAGCACGGACTCGCCATCGGTTGATCAAGTTCGCCGTCGCTTGGGGATTCCGGTACCCCAACACCACCACGGCCGCGGAAGCGCCCCCGCTACTCCCCACGAGCGCTCGAGACCAGCGCCAGTTCAACCACTCGCCCCAGGCCAGGGCTGCAACCCCAGCTATCGCCAGTCCCGTCCTTCGCCGCATGCGGCGACTCTAGGACACCTCGGTATCGGGCCGCGAAGGAACCAGCACGCTAGTCGCCGCCGCAGCGCGTCACAGCGTCGCGGTCGTCTGATCCCCGGACGCGCTGCCTGCGAGCCACTGGTCCCATCCCAGGTTGAAGTCGGCGTAACCGTTGTCGGCCGGGGCCTTGGCACGGGAGGAGCCGGTGATGGTGACGGGATCGCCCTGCTTGACCTGGCCGTAGAACCACTTGGCGTCTGACATGGACAGATGGACGCAGCCGTGCGAGCCGCGGGCGCTGCCGCTGCCAGGAGTGGGGTCGCCGGTCGAGTAGTGCACGTACGTGCCGGACTGAGTCAGATGGATGTCCCAGGGCAGCGTCAGGTCGTAGTAGTTGGGGCTGCCCTTGTCGCAGCTGATGCCGACGCTGCAGGAGGTCATGTGGACCTTCTCCTGCTTGTCGATGACGGCCATCGTGCCGTTCCACGTCGGGTACTGAGGACTGCCCGCATTGATCGACAGGGTGCGCACCGCCTTGCCGTTCCGGGTCACCTTCATGGTGTGGCCGGTCACCGAGACATCCGCGCGCACGTCGTCGCCGATCGTGAAGGTGTGCGTGTAGTCGTTCACGCCGTAGCGTCCGTTGCCGTTGCTGACGCCCTTCATGTCAGCATCGATCTTCACCTTCGTGCCGGAGGGCCAGTACGTCTTCGGCCGCCAGTCGGCGCGCCTGCCGCCCATCCAGTGCCAGGCGCCGACCACGGGCTTCGACGCGCTCACCTTCATGTGCTTCTCGACCGTGGCCCGCGCCTTTGCGGCCACCGGGTTGGTGAAGGCCACCGAGATCGGCATGGCCACGCCGATCGTGGTTCCCGTCTGCGGGGTGATCGTATCCAGCAGCATCGGCGGGCCCGCGGGCTTCGTCGGTGACGGCGAGGCACTCGCACTCGCCTTTCCCGACGCCTTCGCGTCATCCCCGCTCGCCTTGCCGCTGCCGCCCACGCCGCAGGCACTCGAGCCCACCAGCATCGCGACCGTGCCGAGTGCGATCCCTATGGCTCCCGTGTGCCGCCCCATGACCTGCCCCGCTCTCTCGCTCCCCGGCCCTTAGGGGCCCGACCCCTTGCTCAGACAGCGACGGCACGGGCCGCAGTTGCGTGTGGCACATAGATCTTTAGTGATACACGTCACTCAGTCTTCGACGGCACGTGCTCAACGTTCGATGGCACGGGACAACCGCGTCCGACCGGATCGACGACCGCCGGCACGGGCCGGCGCCGCCCAGGCCCGCGCGGCCGTGACCGCCCACCCGGCCCAGGACAACCATGCCGACCAGAGTGAGGCCGCCCGGCGCAGCAGACGCTTGCAGCGTCCGGAGCCCGACGCGCTGCAGGCCAAAACGACGTCAGGCTCATCGTCGTCGACGCCCTGCACCTCCTCACCTACGGCACCCGCCCCTTCGCGTCCCGCTACGAGGAGATCTCCGAAATCTCCCGCTGCCTGAAGCTCCTGGCCAAAGAACTCGGCGTGCCCATCGTCGCCATCTCCCAGCTCAACCGCGGCCCGGAGCAGCGCACGGACAAGAAGCCCGTCGCCTTCCAAGGCCACTATTCGCGCTTTAGGGACATGGTGCAGACGTAAGCAGAGCTTGCGGGGTCTCACCAGCTGTGGCACAGTCTCACGATCTTGGCATCGAACGCGGCATCGAATAGAAAAGCCGCAGGTCAGAGGATCGACGCTTATTGGGACTACTTCACATTGACCGCGGTCCACGCCTTCTCGACGGCGTTATACTCCGCACTGCTCTTGCCGTACAGGGCAGCGGCGGCCTTCAGCGTGCCGACCCGGGCGTCCTTGTATTTGGTGGTCGATTTGAACTGGGTGGTCAGCGCCTTGTACCAGATCTTTGCGGCCTTCTCGCGGCCGATACCGGTGACCTTCGAGCCGTCGTACGTGGGGCTGTCGTAAGCGACACCATTGATGACCTTCTTACCGCTGCCCTCGGCCAGAAGATAGAAGAAGTGGTTGGCCACCCCTGCCGCGTGGTGGGCATCCTTGAGACGATCAAGGCCCGGCTTCCAGTAGTCCGGGGACTTGCCGTCCCTGGAGGGTTTGTCCATGTAGCGCATTGGTTTGCCGTCACCATGGAAATTGGCCTTCTCGCCGATGAGGTAGTCAGGGGTGTCGGCGGCGATGTTCGCGTAGAACTCCACCATCGTGCCGAAGATGTCACAGGTGGCTTCATTCAGACCGTCGCCTTGGAACGCGGCCGTCGCCTCGACGACGCCGTGAGTGAACTCATGGGCCACGACGTCGAGTTCGGTGAGGGGGTTCTTGTCATTCTTGCCGTCGCCGAACCGGGGCACGCCTTCCTCGTAGTCGGCAGAAGTGCCCTTGCCGTAGTGGACGCCGATCACAGGGCCCACGCCGCTGCCCCTCATCCCCTTGCGGCCGAAGGTGTTCTTGTAGTAATCCCACGTTTTTCCGGCAGCGAAGTAGGCATCGACAGCGGCCGACTGGCGGCTGCTCATGGTGCCGTTGCCCCAGACGTTGTCCCTGTCTGTGAACGGCTTGGACGACGCTCCATTGCGGTTGCCGAGGTCGACGACCGACAGGCCGCCGCGGGTGGGGTCGGTGAGCTCGTACCTGTCCTTGCGCAGCTTTGTGGTGATCTTGACCTTCCCGACGCGCACGCCGTTGCCGGTACCGGTGCGGGCCCCCGCAGGCGCCGCGGCTTTCGCGACGCTCGCAGTGCCCTTCGCTGTGGTAACGGTTCCCGACGCTGCGGCTTCGACGCCGACGGCCAACACCGCTGCGGCGCCCACCGCAACTCCCAAGGTCAACTTTCTACGCACGGTTCCTCCATCTTGTTGTTGCGGGTCTGCGAGCCGACCGCACGGTCGGATGCAACGGGTGGGTGGCAGCGCTCGTGCACCTGTCAGACACACGAGCACTGCCGAAGACTGTTGCCGCGTCACCAACCTCTGCGGACAGCACACCTAGCGCACGGTCACCTGGAAGACGCCGGAGGCCGTCGTTCCGTTCACCGTGCGCAGGTCGTTCTTGCCCTTGAAGCCGAGCTTGACGCCCAGCGAGTAGGAGCCGTTGCGCGCGACGGCCGCGGAGGCGGGCAGCGTGACCCACTTGCCGCGCTGCTTCTGCTGCAACGTCACCTTGGTGCCCGCCTTCAGGCCGGTCCTCTTGCCGGTGATCCGGCGAGCCGGCCTGGCGGTTCTACGCCCCGCTGGCTCTCCCGGCCAACGACGCGGAGCTCGCATCGGCGGTACTGCACCACACCATGTGGATCACCACCAGCGACGGACACGTTCATCCCGCGCCCTGCACACCGACCGAGCACCTGTGGTGGGGCGACGGCTGGGACGACCCAGCGAGGCCGCGGCCGTCATCGACGCGCTCCTGGACGACCTCGACACCACGGTGAACCTGCGCGAGCACTGGAAGGCCCCCAAGGGCCTGACCGCGCTGTTCAACGAGGAACACAAGCATGCCGCCGAACTCACCCGCGCCACCCTGCTCCATGTCCGCATGACCCCGCCCCGTACACGCTGAACACGGCCCCGTCCGACGGCAGAAGAACTGCGTCTCGACGCGTTGGGGACCGGGCCGCTCCCGCCCACCGCTGGGTCCACTGCCGAGACCGTCCCGGGCCGCCCGCAGCCCGGAACGCCGCAGGCCACCGAGGACCGGCTTCGCAGGCGCTGGGGGCTGCTGCGCACGTGGCAGGGGCTGGACCCGCAGGCTGCGGTACTGCTCGCTGCGTGGCTGGAGACCACCGCGTCACTCCAGGGCCGGGCCGAAAAGCGCGAAGACATCGAAGGAGCGGCACCGCTCGTCGCGCTGGCGACGCGCTTCGCGCACGTCTACCTGCGGACCACCACAGCCCGGTGACGACACGACACGGCGGCTGACGAGCGGCTGATGTCGGTGGCGGGTGAGGTGGTGCTCCGATGGGCGCGGGCAGGTCGGCTGGGCTTGCGCGGAGCGGAGGCGGTACGAGAAGAGCTGCCGCCCAGGCCGCCGAGGCGGGCCGCAAGGGCGCCGGCACCGAAAACAGCACTCCACAGGAGGGCATCTGCACCGGAGAAGAACTACGCCAGGGCGGTGGTGTTCAGACTTGCGGTGCGCAGCCACGAGGCCCTGACCCGGGCCCGGCTCGTGCACGCCGACCAGTACTACCTGCGCGCCGAGACCATCGCCGCGGCGAACGCACGGCTCATCGCCGCCCAGGCCGAGGTGCCCATCGTGAAGTTCTGGGGCAACGGCCTGCTCGCCTCGGTGGACGGACTGCGGTTCGTCGTCCCCGTGCGCACGATCAGAGCGGCGCCGTCGCCGAAGTACTTCGGGTTCAAGCGCGGCATCACATGGCCGGAAGGCGTTCTAACGGAAGGTAATCGAACAACTGCATGATGCTGCTCGGGTGATTGTCGAGCCCGCGAACACGAGGAGCATCCATGACCACGAACGCCGAGCCCAGGCTGATCCCGCATCCCGACCGACTGGAGAGGCTCCGCGGCGAGTTGTCGGGCGCGACGGGGCTTCACGACGCCGGTCGGAATGTGTCCACGCTCGCCACCCGCGAGAAGCGCCTGCTGCTCAACCCGGCCGCGAACCTGCTGTACGGGGTGATGCTGCGCGCCGCGGCCCGTTACGAGCAGAACGAGGAGCTGACCGACCTTGAGGAGCGCCTGCTAGGTGTGCTGCGGCTGTCCGACCCTGCGGATGAGGAGATCAAGGCGATCGGCCTGGTCTTCCGCGAGCAGGCGGATGCTCCCGGCACCCGGGCGGTGCTGCCCCAGGAGCTGACCTCCCGACCGCTGTCGCAGGGGTACGCGATCACGGACCTGGTCGAGGCAATGCCGCGGCTGTCCTCGGAGATCGCCATGATGCCGAACTACCGGCTCGTGCGCGTCGACGAGATCGACTCCGATGGCCTTTTGGACACCGAGGACGCAGCGGCCGCGCGGGCGGAGTACGGTGGCGGCGCGATCATCTGCCTGACGGCCGAGGATCTCGGGCCCTTCGCCGCCAAAGCCCCGGCTGTCCCCGTCCGGGTGGAGTACAACAAGTTCCACGCCGTCCGCGCCGGCGAGGGTGCGGTGGGCCGGGTCGAGGCCGTCGGTCCGCAGCGAGCAAGCATCCCACGGCTTGCGGCGCCCCCGGAGCCGCCACCTGCTCGGCGATGTGGGGGCTGGGTGGAGATCCGCCCAGCCCCCGGTGCCTCGTGGCGCACCACGGGATGTCGCACAGACGGGCAGGCGCCCGCCCGGACGGAACTCCGTGCGGGGCCGGTGGAGCGGGGTGTTCCGTCGCACCGGAGACCCACAGGATTCAGGGTGATCAGAAAACTCTGAGTCTCACCCGTCTCTCACACGCGAGAGCGCACGGGAGCACGCGAGTACCTCTGACCTGGATATTCGCTGCCACCGCGGACCACGGCGGACCAGGTAGACAATATATAGGCTAGGACCCGATTCTAGTGATCAAGTCAAATGCCCAGGTCAGAGGCTATTTTTACTGTTCGCCGAGGGCTGATATCTCACACATCTATTGCTGGAACTGCGGCACGAGGTCGAGATCCTTCGGATGACCGGGCGGGTCGTCGAGTGCCCGATCGACGAGATGAACCGCCCGCGGGTATCCAAGGACGCCGTCCTGCGGATCCGCCGACCGAGCCGGAGGCCAGGCGCTGTTCACCGGCTGGGGTGGCGAGCTGGCGACCTGCCGCAAGTTCGCCCTCACCGCACGGAACTACACCGCATCGAAACTGATGTCACAGGTCGGACTCAGGGTGAGCGAGGCATGCAAACTCGACCTGGCCGACATCAAGTGGGACCTGGGCCGCTTCGGCAAGCTCCATGTGCGTCACGGCGAGGACGCCCATCTTCACGTGCTGCTTGAGCCCGCGCAGCTGGCACGGCGACGCCGCGCCATGTTCCGTCCGCGGCCGAAAGGCTCAGCGGCGGTCAGGGGCTACCGGCGGTGCCGCGGACCACCGCGACTGGGCAGTGTGCATGATGCAGCATGGCCTGGCTCACCGATCCGAGCAGCAGTCCGGCGAAACCGCCGCGTCCGCGCGCGCCGACCACCAGCAGCTGGGCCGTGCGGCTCGCCTCGATCAGCGCTTCCCGCGTCCCGCCTTTGACAACCTCGCGCCTCACGTTCACGCCCGGATGCGTCTCCTGGTGGCTGGCGAGCGCCTCGGACAGGAGACGTTCCTCCCCCGCGGCGAGCGCTCCCGGCTCGTTCGCGTACGGCATCGCCTCGTCCTGCGGCGGTGGTGGCATCGGCGTGTTCCAGGTGGTCCAAGCGTGCAAAGCAACGATGTCGGCCCCGCGTAGTGCCGCCTCGGCGAAAGCGAAGTCAACCGCTCCGGCAGCGGCCGAGGAGCCGTCGACGCCCACGACGATCGGTCCTGTGCTCTCACCTTGCTCCCGAACGACGAGGACCGGGCACCGGCCATGAGCTGCCAGGTGTACGGCCGTCGATCCCACCATCAGCCCGACGAAGCCTCCCATACCGTGCGACCCGACAACTACGAGCTCTGCGGCACGCGATTGCGCCTCCAGGACTGTCAGCGGTTCACCCGTAAGCAAAGCGCGGGATACGTCGACCTCCGGTGCCACCGTCCTGGCGCGCTCCTCCGCCTCGGCCAGCAGGCGTTCGGCCATGTTGCGCAAGCCGCCCTCGGGCGGGCCCAGTGGCGACGGGCCCAGTGACACATGCATGGCGGGCCAGATGAACGCGTGCACCAGCCGCAAACCTGCGCCGCGCCACCGCGCCTCCCGCGCCGCCGCCTCTACCGCGGCAAAACTAGAGGCCGAACCGTCCACGCCCACCACAACCAGACCACTCATCACACCTCCCGTATCCGTACCCTCCAGGTTCACTCCGACGACTTCCCGCTGCCAATGGAGCAAGAGCCCATCGCATGGGCCCGTCCGGCACGCTGGGGGAGGCTCCTTCAATCACTGTTAGTAGTAGCGGTTCAAAACACGAGGTCGTCGAACAGTTCGGATGGCACGTTGCGATCAGGGGGCCGGCTTCAAGCGGGACGGACCGGGTCGTCGGGTTTCGACGGCCAGCTGCTCGGTGTAGGAGCGTGGTCCCGCAACGCTGTGCCCGTACTGCGTCAGTGCTCGGTCGCGGAAACAATGAGGGCATGGCTCCATCGTCGAGCGCGGGAGTGCCGCCCTTCTGGCACGCTCTGCCTGCCCGTGAGGTGGCCGCCGGGCTCGATGTGGATCTTTCCTCGGGGCTGTCGTCGGCTGAGGCGGCCCGGCGGCTTGCGGAGTATGGGCCGAACCGGCTCGCGGAGGCTCCGCGAGAGCCCGGATGGCGGGCGTTCCTACGGCAGTTCCAGGACCTGCTGATCGTCATCCTGCTGATCGCGGCGGTGGTCAGCCTGGTGGTGTCCCGGGAGTGGGAGACGCCGGTGGCGATTGTCGTCGTGGTGTTGCTCAACGCGACGATCGGGTTTGTGCAGGAGTCTCGCGCCGAGGCGGCGCTGGATGCGCTGCGGCAGATGACCGTGACCACCGCCACCGTGCGCCGTGACGGCCGACTGGTGCGGTTGGACGCGGAGGAGCTGGTGCCCGGGGACGTGGTCGTGCTGGCGGCCGGTGACCGGGTGCCCGCGGACGGCCGGCTGTTTGTGTCGAGCTCGCTGGAAGTGCAGGAATCTGTCCTGACGGGTGAGGCTCTGGCCGTGGCGAAGTCGGCGGATGCCGCTGTCGGGGCCGAGGTGCCGCTGGCAGACCGGGTGACTGCGCTGTACATGAACACGGCGGTCACTCGTGGTCGCGGGGAGGTGCTGGTCACCGACACGGGTATGGCCGGCGAGACCGGCCGCATCGCTGACATGCTCCACATGGCCCAGCCGGGGCCGACACCGCTGCAGCGGCAGATCGACGCCCTGAGCCGCACCCTGGCCTGGGTCTCCGGGGTGGTCATCGTCGCTGTGTTCGTCCTGGGGCTGGTGCGCGGGCAGGATTTCGGTGACCTGTTCGTCAGTGCCGTGTCCTTGGCGGTCGCGGCCATCCCTGAAGGGCTGCCGGCCGTCGTGGCGTTCACGCTGGCCATGGGCACGGGACGGATGGCCAAGCGAGGCGCGATCGTCAAACGGCTGGCTTCGGTGGAGACCCTGGGCAGTACCTCGCAGATCTGCACCGACAAGACCGGCACGCTGACCTTGAACCAGATGACCGCAAGCGAGTTGCTGCTGGCCGGGCGTCGGTTCACGGTCTCGGGGCAGGGTTACTCCTTTGACGGCCGTATCCGCACCACCGACGGCTTACCCCTGCCGGCCACCATGGACGATGCGTTGACCGCGATGGCCCTGTGCTCCGATGCCGTGATCCGGGACGGGCAGGTGGTGGGGGATCCGACCGAGGGCGCGCTGGTGGTGCTGGCCGAGAAGGCCGGCATCGATGTGGCCCGGCTGCGCCAGGAGCGGCCCCGGCGACTGGATATCCCTTTTGACTCCGCTTACAAGTTCATGGCGACCTTTCACGACTGGACCGATGACACCGGCCGTGAGGTGATCCGGTGCTTCGTCAAGGGTGCCCCCGATGTACTTGCCGACCGTGCGGACCGCTACCTCGGCGGCGAAAAGGTCCTGCTGTTCGACCAGGAGGCCCGGCAGCGCTACGAGCAGGCCAACAGCGCCCTGGCCGGACAGGGCATGCGGGTGCTGGCCCTGGGGGCGGAAGACTTTCCGGCCGAGGACTTCCAGGCTCCCGAGGATCCGAAGGAGCTGCTGGACCGGGTGGTGTTGCTGGCTCTGGTCGGCATCGTCGACCCACCGCGCGCGGAGGCGCGCACGGCGATCGCCGAGTGCCGCGACGCCGGGATCCGGGTCCGGATGATCACGGGTGACCACGCGATGACCGCCGGGGCCATCGCCGGTGAACTCGGCATCCCGGGGCAGGCCATCACCGGCGCCGAACTGGACCGGATCGACGAAGACGCCCTGCCCGGCTGGCTCGACGAGGTGGGGGTGGTCGCCCGGGTATCGCCGGAGCACAAGATCCGGATCGTACGGGCGCTGCAGGCCCGTGGGGACGTGGTCGCCATGACCGGCGACGGAGTCAACGACGCACCCGCGCTGCGCCGCGCCGACATCGGGGTGGCGATGGGCGTCACCGGGACGGAAGTGACCAAGGAAGCCTCGACGATGGTCCTGACCGACGACAACTTCGCGACCATCGTGGCCGCCGTCCGCGAGGGCCGGGGCATCTACGACAACATCGTAAAGTTCGTCCGCTTCCAGGTCTCGACGGCATTGGGCTTCGTGACCATGTTCCTCGTCAGCTCGCTGACCGGCCTGGCAGGCGGGGCACCGTTCACGGCGCTGCAGATCCTGTTCGTCAACCTGGTGATGGACGGCCCGCCGGCGATGTCCCTCGGAGTCGACCCGGCCAGCCCGGATGCGATGAGCAGGCCCCCACGCACGACCGGCGAACCCATCCTCAGCAGAACGCGGCTTGCACGGATCCTGCTGACCAGCGCGGTGATGGCGGCAGGCACCCTCGCGGTGCTGACGTGGGCCCCAGGCCCGGAGGCGGAACCGGGACAGGCCACCGTCGCGGGCACCATGGCCTTCGTCACCTTCGTCTTCTTCCAGGTCTACAACCTGCTCAACGTCCGGCACGACACACACAGCGTGTTCAGCAGGAGGACGCTGGAGAACCCCTCCATGTTCGTCGCCGGTGCCGCCGTGATCGTGCTGCTCGTCCTCATCGTCGAGATGGACGCCCTGCACGGCTTCTTCACCACGACCAACCTGACCTCCAGCCAGTGGCTCGTCTGCGCAGCCGTCGGCTCGACCATTCTGTGGGCCGGCGAGCTGGTCAAGACTGTGCTCCGGTCCCGTACCCGCCGCCGCACGCGCTCACGGACCATGCAGACGCCGCCCGCCGGAACCCAGTGATCTTTCGGTTGCCTGCACTGCTCAGCCATCGGCCGCTCGTGGGCGCGCGGGCGTCTCGATGCGATCACCGGGTTCGTGGTGTAGCGGCCTGCTCAGTGCTGGTCGTACACCAGGAGGCCGTCGTCACGCAGCCGGGCACCAACCGTCGGCCGGTGTTCGGTGAGCCGCCCGTCATGGGACAGGTGCAGCACCGGGGTACCGCGGGCGAGTACCGCGAAATCGGCGATGATCCGCCGGTGACAGCGCCACCACACCGCCTCTGCGCACATGACCGTGGTGCGTACAGCCGCGGCCTGCATGAGCAGTTCGTCCATTGCTGCCACGAAATGCGGGTCCCGCGTGTATCCGGCGTATCCGCGGAAGGAGGCGTTCTGCCAGAACGTGTCGGGTGAGTCCGGCGCGGTCCTGCGGAAGCCACCGAGCCGGGGTTCCCACCGGTAGGCGATCCCCTGACGCGGCATCCACTGCTCCAGTACGCCTCGGTTCGCGTCCGGATTGTGGCGGCTTCCCGGAGCGGTGCGGACGTCGACCACGGCCAACACCTCTGCGCCGTTGAGGAGGCCGGCCATCTCTTCTCTGGTGGCGGTGCTGTGCCCGAAGGTGAGTAACCGTCTGCGGCTCTGACCTATGCGGTTCACCGGTCAGCCGTGTTTGACGATGGTGAGGAGCACCGCCGCGTCCTCGATCGCCTGGAGGCTGTGGCGGGCCGAGGGGATGACGATCAAGTCGCCGCTGCCTCCCTCCGACGTGGTGTCGCCGCTGGTGAGCCGCACGCGTCCGCGCAGCACCACCAGGGTTGCCTCTCCGGGATTCTCGTGCTCGGCCAGCGACGTGCCGGCGGTCAGGGCGAGGACGCTCTGGCGCAATGTGTGCTCGTGGCCCCCGTAGACGGTGGTGGCGCTGCGCCCGCTGGAGGTAGCGGCGGCCCGTTCCAGTTGCTCACGAGCCTGTGCCTCTAGGGAGATCTTCTGCATATGTGCGGTCTCCAGGTATGTGTGACGGCATCCATCCGCTGGGGCGCCGTTTCGAACAGTGGCAGTAGCGGGGGCGCGGATGCGGTGCGGCGTCATCCGCAATCGCCACCGGCGAAAACCGCCTCATCGACGGTAGCGTCACGTACGTCCACGAGTGCCGCAAGTTTGTCTCCACGCCCCCGCATGGCTGTTGCGTGCGACCGGTGGGACGCGCCGACCGGTACCGACTCCCAACCGCTCGCCGGATCGGCGGGGTGTACCTGTCGGCTGCGGTTGTATGGCGGATCACCCCTGTGTCACCCACTGTGGACGCATATGAGAGCAGAAGGGGCAAATTTCATGGTGAAACGAGACTCGGCCTCGAACGTCGTGGTGGGTGTCGACGGCTCGCCTTCGTCGCATGCCGCGCTGCGGTGGGCGGTCCAATATGCCGAGCTGATCGGCGGTGATGTGGTAGCGGTGGCTGCCTGGGCGTTTCCCTGGACGTACGGGTTGGCCGCACCCGCGGTGGACCCCACTTTTGACAGAACCATCGCCGAGCGGGACCTCGTCAACCGGGTGCACCAGGTTCTTGGCGAGTCCCGCGCTGCCCAGGTGCAAAAGCGTCTGGTGAAGGGCCATCCCGTCGAGGTGCTGCTCAGTGAGGCGGAGGGCGCCGAGGCCCTCGTGGTGGGCAGCCGGGGGCTGGGCGGATTCCGTCGAGCGCTGCTGGGTTCCGTGAGTCAGCAGTGTGCGCTGCACGCCACCTGTCCGGTCGTCATCGTCCGTCCGACCATCGAGGTGACGGACTCCGGTACACAGGCCGAGTGAGGCGGGGCCCGTCGGCGGCACCAGGCCCCTGGCGGCCCAGTCCCGCGGCTCACAGTCCCTGCTTCTTTGGCGTACGCCTCCACCAGCGCTACCTGGCCGGGTCACGGCTGGTGAGCCGTAGGTGTGCCGTACTCCGAGCTCATGATGCGGAGAACTCGACGAGCTGCACGACGAGTACATGGTGACTTCCTTCCGGTTCGTCGACGACCTCTTTCTCGGAGCCTCCCGCGTCCTCAGGGAGCAGATGGAGGCTCTCCGGCACCGCATCGGCGAGCGCTACCTGTGGGACGCCACCCGACGCACAACGCACCGTCCTCTTATTCGCGAGGCGCGACGGGCATGGCTTCGCTTCGCTGCATCGCCACCACCGCCTGCACCGGCAGCGGAGGCGGGCGACGACATCGCTGCCGGCCCGCCAGGAGTCGGCTTAAGGGTCGGAAAGATCGCGGTGCGGCTCTCGGCGCGGTGTCATGTGGGGAGCAGGGCGCGCAGGGCGTAGGGCAGGATGCCGCCGTGCCGGTAGTAGTCGGCTTCCGTGGGGGTGTCCAGGCGCACGCGTGCGGTGAAGCGCGTGGTGCCGCCGGGCCCTTCCGTCTCGACGGTGACCTCGTGGGGCAGCTTGGCCAGGCCGTGGACGGTGTAGGTCTCCTCACCGGTCAGGCCCAGAGAGCGGGCGCTGTCGCCGGGGGCGAATTGCAGCGGCAGGACGCCCATCCCGATCAGGTTGGAGCGGTGGATGCGCTCAAAGGATTCGGCCAGAACGGCTCTGACGCCGAGCAGCGCGGTCCCTTTGGCGGCCCAGTCGCGCGACGATCCGGAGCCGTATTCCTTGCCGGCGATGACGAGGAGGGGGACGCCCTCGGCGGCGTACCGCATCGCCGCCTGATAGATGGTGGTCTGCTCGCCGTCGGGCAGGTGCCGGGTGTAGCCGCCCTCGGTTTCGGGGGCCAGCAGGTTGCGCAGTCGGATGTTGGCGAAGGTGCCGCGGATCATCACCTCGTGGTTGCCGCGCCGGGAGCCGTAGGAGTTGAAGTTCTCGGGTGCGACGCCGTGGGCTTGCAGGTACTCGCCCGCCGGTGAGTACCGTTCAATCGTGCCGGCCGGGGAGATGTGGTCGGTGGTGACCGAGTCGCCGAGCAGGGCCAGTACCCGGGCGCGGGTGATGTCGTCGGGTGGCTGCGGTCGGCGGGGCATGTTCTCGAAGTAGGGCGGCTTGCGCACGTATGTCGAGGCGGGATCCCAGGCGAACAGGTCGCCCTCGGGGGTGGGCAGGGCCTGCCACTGCTCGTCGCCGGTGAACAGGTCAGCGTAGCCGTCGCTGAACATGCTCGGCCGCAGGCTGGCGGAGATCACCTGCTGGATTTCGTCCTGGGTGGGCCAGATGTCGCGCAGGTGGACGGGCCGGCCGTCGTTGCCGGTGCCCAACGGGGCGCGGGTGAGGTCGACGACCATGGATCCGGCCAGCGCGTAGGCGACCACCAGCGGCGGTGAGGCCAGATAGTTCAGTTTCGTCTCGGGGTGGATGCGGCCTTCGAAGTTGCGGTTGCCGGAGAGCACGGACGCGATCACGAGGTCGGCGTCAGCGGCCGCCCGGGAGACTTCACTGATCAGGGAGCCGGAGTTGCCGATGCAGGTGGTGCAGCCGTAGCCGACCAGGTCGAAGCCGAGCGCGTCCAAGTACGGAACCAGTCCTGCGCGTTCGAAGTAGTCCATCACGATCCTCGACCCCGGCGCGAGGCTGGTCTTCACCCAGGGCTTGGACCGCAGGCCGCGCTCGACGGCCTTCTTGGCCAGCAGCGCTGCGGCGACCATCACCTGTGGGTTGGAGGTGTTGGTGCACGAGGTGATCGCGGCGATCACGACAGCGCCGTGCCCGATCTCGAAGCTGCTGCCATCCTCGAGCGTCACCGGGACGCGCTCAGGCGGCCGTGCCTTGCCCGGTCCGGTCGCATCGAGGCACCCCGGCTGGTCGCCGGGGTGGTTGCCGGTGACGGCTACCGGGTCGGAGGCCGGGAAGGACTCCACGCCGCTCTGGTCCAGCCCGACCGGGGCCGCGCCGTAGGTCGCGTCGCCGTCCAGGACAGCGCGCAGGACCCGCGACGCGTCCGCCAGGGCGATGCGGTCCTGCGGCCGTTTGGGCCCGGCGATCGACGGGACGATGGCCGACAGGTCCACTTCGAGGGTCTGCGAGTAGTCAGGCGTGTGGCCGGGGTCGTGCCACAGCCCCTGCTCTTTGGCGTATGCCTCCGCCAGCGCTACCTGGCCGGGTTCCCGGCCGGTGAGCCGCAGGTAGGAAAGAGTCTCAGCGTCGATCGGGAAGATCGCGCAGGTGGCGCCGTACTCCGGGCTCATGTTGCCGATGGTGGCCCGATTGGCCAGTGGCACCTCGGCCACGCCAGGTCCGTAGAACTCGACGAAGGCGCCCACCACGCCGTGATGGCGCAGCCGCTCTGCGATGGTCAGCACCAGATCGGTGGCGGTGCTCCCTTCAGGCAGCGCGCCGGTGAGCCGCACACCGACGACCCTGGGGATGAGCATGCTCACCGGCCGGCCGAGCATCGCGGCTTCCGCCTCAATGCCTCCCACCCCCCAGCCGAGCACGCCAAGCCCGTTGACCATGGGGGTGTGTGAATCGGTCCCGACCAGAGTGTCGGGGAAGGCCGTACCGTCCTCGGCGAACACCACCCGGGCCAGGTGCTCCAGGTTGACTTGGTGGCAGATTCCGGTTCCAGGAGGCACGACGTGCAGATTCCGTAGGGCGCTCTGCCCCCAGCGCAGGAACTGGTAGCGCTCCCGGTTGCGCTGGTACTCGAGCTCCACGTTGCGGCTGAACGCCGCTGGGGAACCGAAGTGCTCGGCGATCACCGAGTGGTCGATCACCAGCTCGATGGGCCGCCGCGCGTCGATCAGAGCCGGATCGCCGCCGAGCGTAGCCATCGCTTCGCGCATCGCCACCAGGTCGACGATGCACGGCACCCCTGTGAAGTCCTGCATCAGCACCCGCGCGGGGGTGAACTGCACCTCGGTCGCCGGTTCCGCCGCCGGGTCCCACCCGGCCAGCGCCGCGATCTGGTCGGCGGTGACGGTGCGGCCATTCTCATTGCGCAGCAGGTTCTCCAGCAGCACCTTCAGGCTGTACGGCAGCCGTTGTGCGGCGGGCAGGGCGTCGAGCCGGTGGATGGAGTAGGAGGTCCCGTCGGCGTCGAGCGTGCCGCGGGCGGCGAAGCTGTCCAGGGACATGGGCGTGCCTCCTCAGCATGGATCGGCGAGGCTCGACGCGGGCCGGCGCCCACCACGCATCCCGGCGCAGGGCCCGCTCCCTGATCGGCCGTCCGCCGCGGGACTCGCACACCGGTCGGCTCGCCGACCGCTCCCGCCGTCACCTCAGGTCACCACCCTGCGCCCGAGCCCCCGGTCCGCCGTGTCGACAGGGCCGGCGCAGCCCTGCAAGTGCAGCACCCGCCCAGACGGGCGGAACCAACCACGGTCAGTCTCGACCACGCATACCCGGCCCGCAAATGGGGCGAGACGGCAGCACAGGGCAAGGGGGGCGGGGATTCTCGGCTTGAGGCATCCCGCCTGCGCGCGGAGCGGAGGGGTGATAGGACGGGTCAAGGGTCTCGTCCGCATTTGCCCGGAAATGATGGGAAGGGAACTCCGGATGGCGAAGATCGCGATCAACGGTCTCGGACGTATCGGGCGGGCCGCGTTCAAGATTCTTCACGACGTCGACGGGGTTGAGGTGGCCGCGGTCAACGACCTGGTCCCCGCCGAGAACCTGGCCTACCTTCTCACCCACGACACCGTCTACGGACGCTATGGAAAGTCCGTCACCGCTGCCGGTGACGCGCTGGTCGTCGACGGACACACCGTCCCGCTGTACAGCCGACGCGACCCGGCCGAGCTGCCGTGGCACGAACTGGGCATCGACCTCGTCCTGGAGTGCACGGGTGCCTTTCGGCGCGAGGAGGAACTGGCCCGGCACCTGTCCGCGGGCGCACGATTCGTGATCCTCTCAGCGCCCGCCCGTACCGAGACGATGGCCACCGTGGTCCACGGCGTGAACACTGCCCCGGCCGGGCGGCAGGTCATCTCCTGCGCGAGTTGCACGACCAACTGCATCACCCCCGTGGTGGAAGTGATGGACCGCAGAATCGGCGTGGAGCGGGCCGTGATGACCACCATCCACGCCTACACCTCCACCCAGCAGCTCATCGACGGACCCAGCAAGGACTTCCGGCGCGGCCGGGCCGGAGCCGCCAACATGCTTCCCGCCTCCACCGGCGCCGCGCTCGCGACCACCAAGGCACTCCCGGAGCTGACCGGCCGCTTCGACGGCGTGGCCCTCCGGATCCCGATCCCGGTCGGGTCGATCGCCGACATCGTGTTGGTCACCGCCCGCCCGACATCGCCCGAGGAAGTGAACGACCACTTCCGTGCGGAGGCCACCACCGACCGCTACCGCGGCATCCTCGGCGTCTGTGACGAGCCGATTGTCTCCAGCGACATCATCGGCGACCCCCGGGCCTCGATCATCGACGCGGCGATGACCCGGGTCGTGGACGGCACCCTGGTCAAGATCATGGCCTGGTACGACAACGAGTGGGGCTTTATGCACCAGATGGTCCGTGAGGCGCTCTCCGCGCTCGGCATCTCTCGACCGCGGGGAAACGCCCCGGCGCGGTCGAGCGGACCGGCCGCACCTACCCGGAAGGGAACGCGGTGAAGGTCAGAGAGATCATGACCACCCGGGTGGTCACCGTAGCCGAGGACAGCCTGGTGGCCGACATCGCCGCAGTGCTGCGCGGACACCGGATCAGTGCCGTGCCGGTCTTGGACATCGCCGGCGCGGTGGTCGGCCTGGTCAGCGAATACGACCTGCTCGCCGGCGAGGGAGCCACCGCCCGCGAGGTGATGACCCGCGAGGTCATCACCGCTACCGAGGACACCGACGTCGAGCAGGTACACCACCTGCTGGTCGAGCGCCGTATCCGACGCGTCCCGGTACTGGCCGGACAGCGCCTCGTCGGCATCGTCAGCCGGTCCGACGTGATCGCGCTGCTCACCACCGAATGGGCCTGCCAAGTCTGCGGGCAGACCGAGCGCGGCCCGCACCCGCCGCCGCGCTGTCCCACCTGCGACGCCGGCCAACACCGGTTCCTGCCGCAGGTACCGCCCCCCGGCAGCTGACGCACCGCGGCAACAGGCCCAGACAGCAGGAGACACCGCCATGGACCCGACGCAGGACCCTACCCAGCCACACACCTTGACATCCCCGGCGAGTGAGGACCCGGCGGCGCTGCGGGGCTACTACCAGCAGATGGCCCTGATCCGGCAGTTCGAACTGCGGGCCGCGGAGATGTACACCCGGGCGAAGATCGGCGGCTACTGCCACCTCAACCTGGGCGAGGAGGCCACCGTCGTCGGCCTGATGACCGCACTGCGGCCGACCGACTACCTGTTCACCACCTACCGCGACCACGGCTATGCGCTCGCTCGCGGAGCCGACCCCGGCAAGGTGATGGCCGAACTGTTCGGCCGCGCCACGGGCCTGTCCGGCGGGCGCGGCGGCTCTATGCACCTATTCGACGGCGGGCTGCGGATGCTCGGCGGCTACGGGATCGTCGGCGGCCAGATGCCCCCGGCGACCGGAGCCGCGCTTGCGATCGCCCACCGTGGCGCGCCCGGCCCCGGCAGCGAGGCCGTGATGTGCCTGCTGGGCGACGGCACCACCAACATCGGCGCCTTCCACGAGTCACTCAACCTCGCGGCCGTATGGCGCCTGCCCATCGTCTACGTCATCGTCAACAATCACCTCGGCATGGGCACCCCGGTCGAGGCCGCCTCCGGGGAGCCCGCGCTCTACCGGCGCGGCTGCGCCTACCGGATCCCCGGCGCGCGGGTCGACGGAAACGACGTGATCGCGGTCCGCGACGCCGCGCAGACTGCTCTGGAGCAGGCACGCACCGAGCACCGGCCCCGGCTGCTGGAGGCCGTCAGTCACCGGCTGCGCGGCCACTCCGTGGTCGACCCGGCCCGCTACCGCTCGGCGCAGGAGACCGAGCGGCTGCGTGAGCAGGACCCGCTGCCCGCCTTCCGGGCCCGCCTGATCGAGGACCACATCCTCGATCAGGCGGCGGTGGACCGCATCGACGAGGAATGTGGCCAGGCGGTCACCGCCGCCGTCGACTTCGCCGATGCCAGCCCGCCCCCGGACGTCGCCACCCTGTTCGACCACGTGTACGCCACCGAGGTCGCCAACACCCACTTCGGCCTGCCGGGAGACAGCCCGGCCGGCGCCGGGCTCTTCGCCGACCACCCAGGGAAGGAGTAGCCGTGGCCGCCGTCACCTACCGCCAGGCACTGCACGACACGCTGCGGGCGGAGATGCTGCGGGACGCGAACATCCTGCTGATCGGTGAGGAGATCGGCGTCTTCGAAGGCTCCTACAAGATCACCGCCGGGCTGCTGGACGAGTTCGGCCCGCGCCGGGTACGCGACACACCGATCTGCGAGGAGGGATTCGTCGGCGCCGCGATCGGGGCGGCCATGCTCGGCCTGCGGCCGGTCGTGGAGATCATGACCATCAACTTCAGCCTGCTGGCTATCGACCAGATCGTGAACCACGCCGCCAAGATGCACGCCATGTTCGGCGGCCAGGTCTCGGTGCCGATGGTGATTCGCACCCCCGGGGGCGGCGGGCAGCAACTGGCCGCCACCCACTCGCAGAACCTGGAGGTCTTCTACGCCCACGTGCCCGGCCTCAAGGTCGTCGCTCCGGCCAGCCCGGCAGACGCCAAAGGGCTGCTGACCGCCGCCATCCGCGACGACGACCCGGTGCTCGTGCTGGAGAACCTCGCGCTGTACAACACCAAGGGCGAGATCCCCGACGGCGAGCACGCCGTACCCATCGGCACCGCGCAGATCACCAAACCCGGCCGGGACCTCACCGTCGTCGCCTACTCGCGCGCCGCCGCGATCGCCCTGGACGTCGCCCACCGCCTCGAGACGGAGGGCATCTCGGTCGAGGTCGTCGACCTGCGCAGCCTGCGCCCACTGGACCGGCAGACCGTGTGCGCCTCGGTGCGCAAGACCACCCGCGCCGTCATCCTCGAGGACGACTGGCTCAGCTACGGCGTCGGCGCCGAGATCGCGGCGACCATCGCCGAGGGGGCCTTCGACCGCCTCGACGCGCCCGTCCGCCGCGTTGCCGCCGCCGAGGTCCCCCTGCCGTACGCCAAACAGCTGGAGACCGCCGCCCTGCCCGACGCGGCGGCCCTGGCCCGGGTGATCTACGAAACCCTCGACGCCACCGGTTTCACCGCCCACTCGACGACACCCGCAGGCGGTTAGGAGGCCGCGATGCCCGAAGTCCTCATGCCCCGCCTGTCCGACACCATGGAGGAAGGCACCCTGAGCCGATGGCTCACCCACGAGGGCGCCCCGGTCCACAAGGGCGATGCCATCGCCGAGATCGAAACCGACAAGGCCGTGATGGAACTGGAGGCATACGACGAAGGGCCCCTGAGCCGCATTCTCGTCGCCGAAGGCACCACCGTGCCCATCGGAACCCCTCTCGCCGTCATCGGAACCGAACCCCAGGCCGCGCCGGATCAGGCCGCCCCTGAACAAGCCCGGCAGACGGCCGCACCTGCCCCGGCACCGCCCACCAGGCCAACCGAGCCCGTTCCGACCATCCCCGCCGCCGTGGAGCAGCCCACACCCGCCCGCGGGGACGAGCATGAGGTGCGTACCTCCCCACTGGCCCGCACACTGGCCCGCCAGCACGGCATCGACATCACCGCCCTCACCGGCAGTGGCCCCGGCGGCCGTATCGTCCGCGCGGACGTGGATGACGCCATCACCCGGCACGGCGGACAACCAGGCGTCATCCGGCCCCCCACCGCACCCGGCCCCGCACAGCCCGCCGGACTCGCCAGGGCGCACCCGATTCCCGCCGAGGAGGCCGAGGACGTCGAGGAAGTGCCACTGAGTACCATCCGCCGCCTCACCGCACAGCGCCTGACCCAGAGCACGCAGCAGGCCCCCCACTTCTATCTGACCACCGTCATCGACGCCGAACCGCTGCTCACGTTCCGCGCCGACATCAATGCGCAACTCGGCGAACCTGGCCCCCGCATCAGCGTCACCGACCTGCTCGTCAAAGCGTGCGCGACAACGCTGCGCACCCACCCGCAGGCCAACTCCTCCTGGGACAGCACCCGCATCCTGCGCCACCGTCGCATCCACATCGGCATCGCCGTCGCCCTCGAAGAGGGACTGACCGTTCCGGTGGTACACGACGCCGACCGCAAGACCCTGACCCAGATCGCCCGCGAAGCCCACGCCCTGGCCGACAACGCTCGCGCCGGCCACCTAGCCTTGCAGGACCTTAGCGGCGGCACCTTCACCATCAGCAACCTGGGCGCCTACGGCGTCGACCACTTCACTGCCGTCATCAACCCGCCCCAGGCCGCGATCCTCGCCGTCGGCGCCGCGCAAACCCAGCCCGTCATCCGCGACGGCGAACTCGCCATCGGCACCTCCATGGCGCTGACCCTGTCCATCGACCACCGCGTCCTGGACGGCGCCATCGCAGCCACATTCCTCGCCGACCTCAAAACACTCCTCGAACACCCCCTGGGCATCGTGGTGTAGCTGATGATGACGCTGCCTGCCCGCACGTCCGGACGGCGCCGGATCTTGAGGACTTTGCCCTCCGCGAGATTGGCCCCACGCCGAGCGGCCCGGCATCATTCCGCCGGTGCCGAGCCGGCCGACGCTAGCCGAGCCCTGCCGCCGGATCACCCCGCAGCACGAGAGCCCCCGGAACAGACCAGCAACAGTCAGGACCACGGCTCCAACGTCCTCGACCGTCACCAATTGTCGGAGGCTCGACATGATCAGCCATCCTTCGTACATCGTGGAACCGTGGTGTCTGCGCGAGTCCGAGCTCGATCTGGACGTGCTGGCGCAGAGCGAGTCGGTGTTCGCACTGTCCAACGGCCACATCGGCTGGCGCGGCAATCTGGACGAGGGCGAGCCGCATGGAGTGCCGGGGGCCTATCTCAACGGCGTGTTCGAGTTCCGTCCGCTGCCGTACTCGGAAGCCGCCTACGGATATCCGGAGTCCGGCCAGACGATCATCAACGTGACCAACGGCAAGGTGATGCGGCTGCTGGTGGACGACGAGCCGTTCGACCTGCGCTACGGCCGGCTGCACCGCCACCAGCGGGTGCTGGACTTCCGCGCCGGGGTACTGCGCCGCACGGTCGAGTGGTCGGCCCCGTCGGGTTGCACGGTGCGGATCCGCTCGACCCGGCTGGTCTCGCTCACCCAGCGGGCCATCGCCGCGATCGCCTACGAGGTGGAGGCGGTGGACGAGGAGGTGCGGATCGTGCTCCAGTCCGAGTTGGTCGCCAACGAGCAGCTTCCGGAACCGGCAGGCGATCCCCGGGTCTCGGCCGCCCTGGACTCTGTCCTGCGCGCCGAGGAGGACATCGCGCAGGGCACCAGGCTTCGTCTGGTGCACCGCACGGCCCGTAGCGGACTGCGCGTGGTGGCGGCCGCCGACCATCTCATCGCGGGCCCACAGGGCGCCACCACCGACACCGAGAGCAGCCGGGATCTCAGCCGGCTGACCGTGACCTCGCTGTTGCGGCCGGGCCAGCGGCTTCGGGTGCAGAAGACAATCGCCTACGGCTGGTCGGGTACCAGATCACTGCCCGCGGTACGCGACCAGGTCGACGCCGCGCTGGCCGGGGCGGCCGACACCGGCTGGGAGGGCCTGCTCGCCGAACAGCGCAGGTACCTGGACGCCTTCTGGGCCCGGGCGGACGTCGAGTTGGAGGGCGACACCGAGATACAGCAGGCCGTCCGGTTCGGACTGTTCCACGTGCTGCAGGCAGCCGCCCGCGCCGAGGAACGGGCCATCCCAGCCAAGGGGCTGACCGGCCCGGGCTACAACGGCCACTGCTTCTGGGACACCGAGACGTATGTGCTGCCGATGCTCACCTACACCGCGCCGCACGCGGTGGGGCCGGCCTTGCGCTGGCGGCACACCACGCTTCCCGCCGCGCTGGAGCGGGCCCGTCAGCTCGGCCTGGCGGGGGCCGCGTTTCCGTGGCGGACCGTCGACGGCGACGAGTGCTCCGCCTACTGGCCCGCCGGCACTGCGGCGTTCCATATCAACGCGGACATCGCGGACGCGGTGGTGCGGTACACCGCCGCTACCGGCGACCTGGTCTTCGAACAGGAGGCGGGGCTGGAGCTGTTGGTCCACACCGCCCGGCTGTGGCGCTCACTCGGCCACCACGACCAGCACGGGGCGTTCCACCTGGACGGCGTCACCGGGCCCGACGAGTACAGCGCGATCGCCGACGACAACGTCTACACCAACGTGATGGCCCAGCAGAACCTGCGCGCGGCGGCCGACGCGGCCGAACGCCACCCTGACCTGGCCGCCTCACTCGGCGTGGCCGATGAGGAGACCGCGGCCTGGCGGGATGCCGCCCAGCGGATCGTGCTGCCGTTCAACGAGGTACTCGGCGTGCACGAGCAGTCCGCCGGCTTCACCTCCCACCAGGTGTGGGACTTCGCCGGCACCCCGCCGGAGAGCTACCCGCTGCTGCTGCACTACCCGTACTTCGACCTGTACCGCAAACAGGTGATCAAGCAGGCTGACCTGGTCCTGGCCATGCACCTGCGCGGCGACGCGTTCACCGAGGAGCACAAGGCCCGCAACTTCGCCTACTACGAACCGCTCACCGTGCGGGACTCCTCGCTGTCCGCTGGCAGCCAGGCCGTGATCGCAGCAGAGGTCGGCCGACTGAACCTGGCATACGACTACCTCGGCGAGGCGTCCCTGATGGACCTCGACAACCTGGAACGCAACACACGCGACGGCCTCCACATCGCCGCACTGGCAGGGACCTGGACGGCGCTGGTGGCGGGCTTCGGCGGGATGCGACACCACGCGGACCTGCTGTCCTTCGCCCCGCGACTGCCCGAGCAGCTCAGCCGACTGTCTTTCACCGTGCAGTTCCGCCGGCGCTGTGTGCGCGTGGACATCACCCACCAACAGGCCACTTACACCCTGCTGGAGGGCGCCGAACTCGAGATCCACCACCACGGCAGCCCGTTGACGGTGACCAAGGACGCCCCTTGCAGCGGACCGGTACCCGCCGCACCCGATCTGCCGGAACCACAACAGCCTCCCGGCCGCGCCCCAGCACGCCGCAGTTGGGCGGCGGGCCGCAGCGAATGACATCTGACATGCCCGATCGGCTCCGGGTTCGCCGTACGCGTCAGGAAGCGGCGCAGCTGGAACCGGCTGGCACGACAACGACGGGCAGGTGCGCGTGGTGCACGACCTCGGTGCTGGTCGACCCGAGCGCGAGGCGACCCCAGAGGCCCGAACCGCGACTGCCGACCACCAGCAGACAGGCATTCTTGCTCGCGTCCAGCAGAACCTGCGCCGGGCGTCCCGCCTCCGTGACGATCTCCACCTCCACACGGGGGCCGCCGAGCTGCTCCCGCAGTTCGTCGACCGTGTCGGTCACCGCCTGCCGGGCCACATCGTGGAGCTCTTCGTACAGGCTGCCGTCGCCCTCCGGCACGGTCATCCATCCATAGCCCGTGTAGCGAGCTGGGGTGTAGTCGTAAGCGCAGACCGCGCGCAGGCCGGTGCCGCGCAGCTGTGCTTCACGCAGGGCGAAGAGCACGGCTTGGAGGGCGTGCGGGGAGCCGTCCGTGCCGACTACGATCGGGCCGGCCGGGACGTGCGCGGGAGTATCGGTCATCGAAAATCCCTCCAAGGCAGACGATGACGACCGGCCCTGTTGGGCAACAGTCCGACCAGCGTCGGGAAACGGGTACCCCGATCTCTTCCTCCGTTACCGGTTCTGATTCCGGCCTCGGCCAGCCGGCGTCACACGGCGCTGTCCGCCACGTTGTGACTGCCATTGAATCTCATCGAACAGCTGGCCCGGCTCCACGCCCACTGGACTGCGTGGCATTCGAGTTCGTCAAGGCGGTGGCACTTCTGTTTCTCGGCATCCGGCTTCTCTCCGCGTGATTCCCACGGCCCAACACCGGGTGTCCGGAGACAGCCAAGGATGCATAACACCCCTGAGCGGAGGAATGCCGCAATTTCTCTGGAGGTGACGCCATGCTGGCTGCCATGCACACGCGTAACCGCAGGAGGTCCCAGTGACAACGACGGGCAGTACCGGAACGGCCGTATCCGGCGCCCGGCACCGTCCCGAGCGCCTGCCGGGCGGGAAGATGGTGGTGTCCTGGCTGACCACCACCGACCACAAGACGATCGGCTCGCTGTACCTCATCACGTCGTTCGCGTTCTTCATCATCGGCGGCGTCATGGCGCTCCTCATGCGCGCAGAACTGGCCCGCCCGGGTCTGCAGATCATGTCGAACGAGCAGTTCAACCAGCTCTTCACGATGCACGGCACGATCATGCTGTTGATGTTCGCGACACCGCTGTTCGCGGGCTTCACGAACTGGATCATGCCGCTGCAGATCGGCGCCCCCGACGTGGCCTTCCCGCGGCTGAACGCGTTCGCCTACTGGCTGTACCTGTTCGGCTCGCTGATCGCGGTCGGCGGTTTCCTCACCCCGCAGGGTGCGGCCGACTTCGGCTGGTTCGCCTACGCCCCGCTCAACAACATGGTCCACTCGCCGGGCATCGGCGGCGACCTGTGGATCATGGGTCTGGCCTTCTCCGGCTTCGGCACGATCCTCGGCTCTGTCAACTTCATCACCACGATCGTCTGCATGCGCGCTCCAGGCATGACCATGTTCCGCGTGCCGATCTTCACCTGGAACGTCCTGCTCACCGCGGTGTTGGTGCTCCTGGCATTCCCCGTGCTGGCCGCGGCCCTGCTGTGTCTGGAGGCAGACCGGAAATTCGGTGCCCATGTCTTTGAAGCCGCCAACGGCGGACCACTGCTGTGGCAGCACTTGTTCTGGTTCTTCGGACACCCGGAGGTGTACATCATCGCGTTGCCGTTCTTCGGCATCGTCACCGAGGTCATCCCGGTCTTCAGCCGCAAGCCGATCTTCGGGTACGTGGGTCTGATCGGCGCGACCATCGCGATCGCCGGTCTTTCGGCGACAGTGTGGGCGCATCACATGTTCGCCACCGGCGGTGTCCTACTGCCGTTCTTCTCCTTCATGTCCTACCTCATCGCGGCCCCGACCGGCGTGAAGTTCTTCAACTGGATCGGCACCATGTGGAAGGGGTCGCTGAGTTTCGAGACGCCGATGTTGTGGGCGTCGGGTTTCATGGTCACGTTTCTCTTCGGGGGTCTGACCGGTGTTGTGCTGGCCTCGCCACCGATGGATTTCCACGTCACGGACTCGTACTTCGTCGTCGCTCACTTCCACTACGTCGTCTTCGGCACTGTCGTCTTTGCCATGTTCTCGGGGTTCCATTTCTGGTGGCCGAAGATGACGGGCAAGATGCTCGATGAGCGGCTGGGCAAGATGACCTTCTGGATGCTGTTCACCGGTTTTCATGGCACCTTTCTCGTCCAGCACTGGCTGGGTGCGGAGGGGATGCCGCGCCGTTACGCGGACTACCTGGCAACGGACGGGTTCACCACGCTGAACACCGTCTCCACCATCAGCTCATTCCTGCTCGGCCTGTCGATGCTGCCGTTCTTCTACAACGTGTGGAAGACAGCCAACTACGGCAAGAAGGTCGAGGTCGACGATCCGTGGGGCTATGGCCGATCTCTTGAATGGGCGACGTCGTGCCCGCCGCCCCGGCACAACTTCCTCACCCTCCCCCGCATCCGTTCCGAGTGCCCCGCGTTCGACCTGCACCATCCGGATATCGCTGCGAGGGAGGCAGAACAATTCAGGGCGGCTCACCCGGTGCAGGCACGTCGCGAGTACGGCAAGGGCGGGCACGAAGGGTGAAGCCGGCCTGACGCCGATACCCACGCCGATGCTCGCGCTCCGCCGATCGGGCATTGAGCACGCCGCGCGCTGTATCCGTCCGGCGGGTTACGGCACCGCGATCGCAGCGCCTCGACACACTGGTGTGGAAGCGGAGCGTGGGGAAGTGAGGCTGCTGTGGCGTTCGGGCTGGCTCCCCGCAAGGTGCGGCCGAAGGTGCCGCTGCGTCATGGCGAGGGCAGCAAATTCCGTTTGACCAGCCTGGAGGGGCTGGCCGCGTTGGCGCTGGACGCGCTCAGCTCGGTGGCCTACGGGCCACAGGCGATCGTGGTGGTCCTGGCCGCGGCCGGGACCGGGGCTGTGACTGCGGTACTGCCGGTGACCCTGGTCATCACCGGACTGCTGGTGGTGCTCGTCATCTCCTACGGTCAGGTGATCGCCGTCCATCCGGATGGCGGTGGCGCGTACGCGGTGGCCAAGGAAAGCCTCGGCGTGCGGTCCAGCCTGCTGGGGGCCGCGAGCCTCGTCATCGACTACGTGCTCAGCGTCGCCGTCAGCCTCGTCGCCGGTGCGGCCTCGCTCGCGTCGGCCTTTCCGGTGCTCGCCCCTCACCTGCTCGCCGTGTGCTTGACCGGACTGATCCTGCTGACCGCCGTGAACCTGCGCGGGATCGCCGAGAGCGCACGGGTGCTGATGCTTCCCGCCGTGCTCTTCCTCGTGAGCATGTTCGGTGTCATCGCGGCGGGACTGCTGCGCTCGCACCCGGCCGCCACGGTGGGCACCGGCCAGCCCGTTCATGCCAGTCAGACGCTCGGTGTCCTGCTGCTGTTGAAGGCTTTCGCGGCCGGGTGCTCGGCGCTGACCGGGGTGGAGGCCATCGCCAACGGCGTGCCGATGTTCCGCAAGCCGCGGGTGAAACGGGCGCAGCGCACCGAGTTGATGCTCGGCGCCCTCCTCGGGGCGATGCTGGTCGGCCTGGCGGTCCTGATCCGCCGCGATCACGTGGCTCCGCGCGGTGGTGTGACGGTCCTGGCCCAGGTGACCGCCGGGGCCTATGGCACCGGCTGGGCGTACTACGCCACCAACCTGATCGTCGCCCTCGTCCTCGGCCTGGCCGCGAACACCAGCTTCGGCGGCCTGCCGGTCCTGATGAGCCTGCTCTCGGGAGACAACCGGTTGCCGCATCTGTTCGGCCTGCGCGCGGAGCGGCCCGTTCACCGGTACGGTGTGGTCGCCCTGGCCCTGCTGGCCGGGGGCCTGCTCATCGCGGTGAACGCCGACATCGAGCGTCTGATCCCGTTGTTCGCGATCGGGGTGTTCACGGGCTTCACGATCAGCCAGGTGGGGATGGTGCGGCACTGGGCCAGGCAGCGTCCCGCCGGATGGGTTTCCAGGGCACTGCTCAACGCCGTCGGGGCCGTGCTGACCGCTGTGGCGGGGGTGGTCCTGCTCACCACCAAGTTCCTGGCCGGCGCCTGGATCGTCGTCCTGGCCATCCCACTGCTGATGCTGTTGTTCGCCAGGATTCAGCGCTACTACACCGCCGTCGGTGCCGAACTCGGGCTCGGCCGCATTCCCGCCCGGCCACACCAGGCCGCCAGCCTGGTCATCGTCCCCCTGGGCGAGGTCAGCAAACTCGCCGAACGCGCGATCACAGCAGCGCTCGCACTGGGCGACGAGGTTGTCGCCCTGGCCGTCCACTCCGACCCCGGTGCTGCTGACGCCCTGCGGCAGACCTGGGAACGCTGGAAGCCCGGCATCCGGCTCGACATCGTCGACAGTCCCCACCGCTCCTTGGTGCACCCCGTCGTCGACTACGTCCGGCGGGCCAGAGCCGACGGCCGGCAAGTCGCCGTCCTCATCCCCCAGGTCGAACCGAGAAGCCGCCGCTACCAGATCCTGCAGAACCAGCGCGGCACCCTGCTCGCGACCGCTCTGATCACCCACACCGACGTCGTCGTATGCATGCTCCCCTACCGTCTGGCCCGCTGAACCCGTGTTCAGCGCACCGCGACTCCAGTCGGCGCCAAGGACAGGTCACCAGGGCTACCTGCTGCGACAGCAATAACGCAAGAGCGCGGCTCAGCCTGCCGGGTCCGCAGCCGTCCGCCGGAAGCATGAGGGGGGAGGCGTTGGAGGCGGTTGGCACGATGACGGGCAGGTGTGCGTGGTGCACGACCTCGGTGCTGGTCGACCCGAGGACAAGGCGCGCCCCCAGAGGCCCGAACCATGTGTGTCGATCACCAGCAGGCAGGCATCCTTGCGCGCCTTCGGCAGGACCTGCGCCGGGCGTCCCGCCTCCGTGACGATCTCCACCTCCCCGCGGGGCGCGAGTTGCTCCAGCCACTCGTGGACCGTGTCGGTGACCAGGTGTTTCGGTGATCGCTGCTTGCGCGGCGTGGACCAAGCGGGCTGCGCTCGGTTCTTCTCCCTGTGCGAGCACCGAGTCTGCCGTTCTTCGGCATGGCGTGCGCGGGCGACATCGTCAGTGACCGCCACGGTGGGCAGGACACCGGCTCTTGCTCGTGGGGTGCTGCTCAGCATTCTGGCAGGAGCGATTCGATGGGTACCTGCGGGTCGGCGAGTTTGCTGATGTCAACCTGCTGGCCGGAGCGGACGAGGGCCTGGATCGGCTCGGTGACGTCCCAGATGTTGACGTTCATGCCCGCCAGCACCCGGCCACGTTCGAGCCAGAACGCGATGAACTCACGGGCGCCGGCATCGCCTCGGAAGACGACCTGGTCGTATCCGCCGGGCTCGGCGTATCCGGCGTATTCCATGCCCAGGTCGTACTGATCGGAGAAGAAGTACGGCACCCGGTCGTAGGACGCCTCCCGGCCCAGCATCGCCCTGGCGGCGGTCTGTGGCTGATGCCGCGCGTTGGCCCAGTGCTCCACGCGGATGCGCCGGTTCAGCAGGGGGTGGAAAGCATTGGCGACGTCGCCCGCGGCGTAGACGCCCGGTGTGGAAGTGCGCAGCCGCTCGTCGGTGAGAATGCCGTTGTCGACCTGAAGGCCCGCGGCTTGGGCAAGGCCGGTGTTGGGGACGATACCGATGCCGACGATGACCGCGTCCGCGTCGATGCGGGTGCCGTCGGACAGCAGCACGCCGTCGACGGTACCCGCGCTGCCGGTCAGTTCGGCGACCTGTACGCCGAACCGCAGAGTCACCCCGTGGTCGCGGTGCAGGTCCGCGAAGACCTGGGCGACCTCGCGGCCAAGGACACGCAGCAACGGCAACTCGGCCATCTCCAGCACGGTGACTTCCACACCGGCGGCGCGGGCCGCGGCAGCGGTCTCCAGGCCGATCCAGCCGGCCCCGACGACCGCCACCCGTGAGGCGGAGGAGAAAGCGTCCTTGATCCGGTCGCTGTCCTGGACCGTGCGCAGATACAGCACCCCGTCCAAATCGGCACCCGGCACTGACAGACGGCGCGGTGAGGAGCCGGTGGCCAGCAACAACTCGGCGTACTCCAGTCGACTGCCGTCCGCGAGCGTCACCTCGTGCGGGGCCGGGTCGAGTCTGGTGACCGCCGTCCCCAGGCGCAGGTCGACGTGGTGCTCGGCGTACCACTGGGGCGGGTGGACGTAGATCTGCTCCCGGGCGTCCTTGCCCATCAGGTAGCCCTTTGACAGCGGCGGCCGCTCATACGGCCGTTCGCTCTCCTCACCGATCAGGATCAGCGTGCCGTCGAAGCCCTCCTCTCGCAGCGCCTGCGCGGCCTTGGCCCCGGCCAGACTGGCTCCGACAATCACATACGCGCTGTTGTCAGTCATGATGAGTCCCTGGTCTGCGGCGGACGCGCGCTGTTGAGAGTGACCGAGAGCTGGTCGGCGAGCTTCTCCCAACTGGCGTCGAACTTCTCCACGCCCTCGTCCTCAAGGGTCTGTACGACGTCGTCGTAGTCCACGCCGGCCGCCCGCAGCCCGTCGAGTACCCGTTGGGCCTCGCCGTAGCCGGAGCGTACCGAGTCGGCGGGCACCTGCCCGTGGTCCGCGACCGCGCGCAAGGTGGCCTCGGGCATGGTGTTCACCACGCCCGGCGCCACCAACTCGACGACATAGCGCGTGTCCAGGTAGGCGGGATCCTTGGCGGACGTCGAGGCCCACAGCGGTCGCTGCGGTCGCGCGCCGGCGCCCTGCAGCGCCTTCCACCGCGGCGAGGAGAACACCCGCTCGTAGTGCTGGTAGGCCAGACGGGCATTGGCGATCGCCGCACGTCCGCGCAGACCGGCCGCCCGCGAGCTGCCCGCCTTGTCCAGCCGCGCGTCGACCTCGGTATCGACGCGCGAGACGAAGAACGAGGCCACCGATCCGATCGCGGACAGCTCCCGGCCCGCGGCGCGGGCCCCTTCCATCCCGTCGAGGAAGGCATCCATGACCTGGTCGTACCGCGACAGGGAGAAGATCAGCGTGACGTTGACGCTGATCCCCTCGGCCAGGCACGCGGCAATCGCTCCCAGGCCCTGCCGGGCGGCCGGAATCTTGATGAACAGGTTGGGCCGGTCGACCAGCCACCACAGTGCCCGCGCCTCCGCGATCGTGGCCGCCGTGTCATGCGCGAGCCTCGGGTCGACCTCGATCGAGACCCGTCCGTCGACGCCGTCCGTCGCCTCGTAGACCGGGCGCAGCACGTCGCACGCCCACCGCACGTCGAACGTGGTCAGCGCTCGCAGCGCCTCACCGACCCCAACTCCGCGGGCCGCCAGGTCGCCGATCTGCCCGTCGTATGCGTCACCGTGCGTGATCGCCTTGGCGAAGATCGTCGGATTGGTGGTCACGCCCACCACATGGTCACGCTCCACCAGTTCTCGAAGGCTCCCGGACACCAGTCTCTCCCGGCTCAGATCGTCGAGCCAGACCGACACTCCCGCTTCACTCAGTGCGGACAACGGATTCATGGCACTGCCGCTCCTCTCCGCCGTGCGGCCGAGACTGCGCAGGGGATCTTTGCTCAAACCGGCTTCGGCCGGTGCCACGCCACGCCAGTGACGGGGCCTGCCGCCTCATCGAGACCACACCTCCCACCAGGTTGGGCGGGGGCGAGCCCGGCCGCCACTGGTGGGCCAGGAACCCATCACAGACGCGACGGCTGCCGCGGCCAGGGCATCGAAGTTCAGCGCCGAAGCAGGGGCTGGCGACTACTGGCACAAAACGAAGCGCTACCGGTGGTGGTATCCCGTCCAGGTTCTGGATACGGCTCGACTCTCCATGCTCCTGGCGTTGCTCCGTGGCCGGTTAGCCGCCCGACCATGCGTCTCTGGCCCCAGGCGCGGCGCGAGCGAATGGTGGTACGGCACTCGTGCCTCGAAGGGGTGCAGTCATGCCTTCGATGCCGGCCAGTCTGTGGAGGCGGCGGCGCAATCCGCTCAAACGGCGTTCGGACATCGTGGAGGCGTGGGCCGCGCTGCCGGCCCTGCTCGTGCTGTCGATCGCCGCCCCGGCAGCGGGCATCGCCACGTGCGCGGCCCTCCAGGACTACGCAGCCCATCAGCGTGCCAGCATCCACCGCATCATGGCGGTGGTGCAGCAGGACGGATCGAGCCTGCCCGACGGGTCAGCTGGGGACGGCAAGGTTCCGTTGGTTCAGGCGCCGGTCCGCTGGAAGGCACCCGATGGTTCGACACACACCGGTACGGCACATGTCGCACCAGGACAGAAGGCCGGAACGCGTACCACCGTGTGGGCTGACCACGCCTCACGGCTCGTGCCGCAACCGCCGACCGCCGCACAGTCCACGGCTTACGCCGTCATCGGCGGCATCGGAGCGTCCGCTGGGGTCGGCCTCCTGGCGCGATAGGGCGTGTCGCCCGCATGGTCCTCGCTCTGGAAAAGGTGGCGACTTCCGGGAACTTCACCCAGATCGAGGGTGGGCAGCTTTGCAGGTGAACTTGAGGATGAGGAGAACCGCTGCTGTCTGAACCCGTTGTACCCGGGCGGTTCGTCCTGCCGTGAGGGCACACGCACCCGTATGCCATGCCTTGGGCCGCCTCCTCTGGCGGGAGGACGAGGGCTTCGCCAAGTTCACCGCCGTCGGCAACGAGCTGTTCGAGCAACTGGAGGCCGAACTCCACACCAAACGCACCGCTGCCTGACGCAGGCCGCCGCCGTCGAACGGTCCCCAGTGCCCCAGTCTTCGGCGACTACCGGTCGGCAGACACACCGGGGAACAAATCAACCGCTAACAGCGCCGGACTATCGAGGACGATGGCCTGGCCACGTGCAACGACGGCAGGGAGCGGATCACTATCCGCCTGCGGGCCGAGCCAACGCAGCAGAGGAGAGAGCATGGCCGCGAACAACGCATTCGTGATCGTCGGAGCCAGCCTGGCCGGCGCGAAGGCAGCCCAGACCCTCCGGGAAGAGGGCTTCGACGGCCCGATCGTGCTGCTCGGAGATGAAGCTGAGCGCCCCTACGAACGCCCGCCGCTCTCGAAGGGCTACCTGCTGGGCAAGGACGAACGTGACACCGTCTACGTCCATCCTTCCCAGTGGTACGCCGAGCAGGACATCGACCTGCGGCTGGGCGCCACCGTCACCGCGATCGACCCGCGCGCCCATGAGGTGACGCTCGCTGACGGCGGCCGCATCGACTACGCGAAGCTACTCTTGACCACCGGCTCTTCACCTCGCCGACTGCCAGTACCCGGAGCCGACCTCGGCAACGTCCACTACCTGCGCAGTCTCATCGACAGCGACCGCATCAAGGATTCCTTCGAGTCCGCGTCCCGCATCGTGGTGATCGGTGCCGGCTGGATCGGGCTGGAGACAGCGGCCGCCGCCCGCGCGGCGGGCGTGGAGGTCACTGTGCTGGAGATGGCGGAGCTGCCGCTGCTGCGTGTGCTGGGCCGCGAGGTCTCCCAGATCTTTGCCGACCTGCACACCGATCACGGGGTCGAACTGCGCTGCGGTGTCCAGGTCGCCGAGATCACGGGGAACGGCAGCCGGGCGAACGGTGTGCTGCTGGCCGACGGCAGCCGCGTCGCTGCCGACGCCGTCATTGTCGGGGTCGGCATCACCCCCAACACCCAGCTCGCCGACGCTGCCGGCTTGGAGGTCGACAACGGCATCCGCGTCGACGCCCACCTGCGCAGCTCGCACCTGGACATCTCCGCCGCCGGGGACGTCGCCAACGCCTTCCACCCCTTGCTCGGCAAGCACATCCGTGTCGAGCACTGGGCCAACGCCGTCAACCAGCCGCAAGTCGCGGCAAAGGCGATGCTCGGCCAGGACGTCACGTACGACCGCGTTCCGTACTTCTTCACCGACCAGTACGACCTGGGCATGGAGTACACCGGCTACGTCGAGCCTGGCGGCTACGACCAAGTGGTCTTCCGCGGCCGGAGGGACACCCGCGAATTCATCGCCTTCTGGCTCGCCGAGGGCCGCGTCCTGGCCGGGATGAACGTCAACGTCTGGGACGTCACCGACCCGATCCGCGACCTTGTCACCTCTGGCCGAGCAGTCGACGCAAAGGAACTCGCCGATGCCGCCGTGCCCCTGACGCACCTTCTCGGGCGCCCCGACGGGACGGGTTGATCAACAAGGTCGTATCGGTACAGCCTTTCCTGCCGGCCCGGTACCTCGATCCGATGAGAGGCGATCAGACAGCCGTCGGCTGCGGTCGGCTCGCGGCTCACCGGCGGCGTATTGGTTCGACCTCTTCAAGCTGCCCTGTGGCGACATCGAGAACGAACCCACGCACGGATTCGCGGTGGGGGAGGAAGGTACTCGACTTGATGCGGCTGATGGACCGTTGTACGTCGGCTGTTACGTCGTGGAAGGATTCCACCGGCCAGAGGGGCCGGAGACCGTCCTCGCTGCGGATCGGCTCTTTGAGCGTGTAGCCGGGGTAGGCCAGCATCCGGCAGTCAGTGTGGTGGATGAGGATGATCTCGTTCGTTCCCAGCAACTGCTGGCTCACCGCCAGCGATCGGATGACGTCGTCGGTGACCACTCCGCCTGCATTGCGGATCACGCTGGCCTCGCCTTCCTTCAGACCGAGGACGGCGTAGATGTTCAGTCGCGCATCCATGCAGGCCACAACGGCGACATGCTGGGAGGGTTCCATCGGAAGTGGGCCGGTGAAACGAGAGGCATAGGCTCGATTGTTCGCGAGATACTGCTCGGTGACCGACATCCTTTGCCGCCTTCCCACAGTGGTCTGTCTTGGCACGGATGGGCGCTGTGGACGCAGGGTCCTCCGGTTTCGCAAGCCCCCTGCCCGGTGCGGACGGCTGTGCCGGCACTGGCACGTGGCCTGTGCCAGGCCGCGCAGCAGTCTGGGCGAGAACTACGTCCCTCACTTCGATGGTCGCTCCGAATGCGGACGGCGCCATCTCCGGGCGGGCACCGCCACCCCCCCCCCGGGCCGGGCAAGGCAGTGAGAGGAGCGTGCCGCGAGACGTCTCCTCGACCGACGGGCGTACGCAGCCGCACAGCTCAATCCAATCCGGAGCCGCCAGATTCGCAACCGTGTGTCCCGAGCGTCCGGACGCTCGGCACCAGCGCTGAGCAGCAGCAATTCTCCTTGGCGGGCGACACGAAGCCCGTCGTTTTGCGGCGCCGGGTGGACCGCGGGAGGCTGAAAAGGTGATTCGTCGGCGTGTGGCGGCCCGTGCGCCCGGCGCGCCACTGCCGTCGCGCGCCGAGAGCGGTGCCGAGTCATCTCTCAGAGCCGTCGTCAGGGCGCCGATGGTCTATGTGGTCGCAGCGACCGTACCGATCGTGCTGCTGGAGCTGATGATCGATGACCGCACCGTGCGGCTCATCCCCCTGCTGATCCTGCTTCCCGCGTTCCCGGCCGCGGTCGGCACCGTGCGCCAGACCGTCTATGCGGTGGGCTGGGTGCTGATAGTGATCACCGCAGTTCTGCTCTACCGGCCGCTTCCCTCGTCGTACGACTTCGCGATCGTCATCGTGCTGGCCTTCGTTCTCGGCCTGCTGTGCGTGGTGACCTGCCACTGGAGGGTCCGTCGGGAGCGGGAGCTGCTGCGGGTCCGGTCCACGGCTGTCGCCCTCCAACGGCAGATGCTGCGGCCCCTGCCGATCCTCACCGACCGGGTGATCGTCGACGGCGTGTACCTGCCGGTGGAGGCGGACAGGCTGGTCGGAGGAGACCTCTACGAGGTGGTGGACTCCCCGTACGGCACGCGGCTGCTCGTCGGCGATGTCCAGGGCAAGGGCCTGCCCGCGCTCGGAGCCGCCTTCGCCGCGCTCGGAGCCTTCCGCGAGGCCGCCCTGCGTGAGCCCACGCTCACCGCGCTCGTGGACGCCCTGGAACAGGCCGTGGTCCGGCACAACGCCTTCGCTCAGCAGACCGGCGAACCGGAGCGATTCGTCACCGCTCTCATCCTGGGTATCGACACCTCGACTGAGACGCAGGCCGTCAACTGCGGCCATCCTCCGCCCTACCTGCTGGAAGCCGGGCCGGTCACGCCTGTGCAGCTCGGCGACCCAGGCGTACCACTCGGTCTCGCGGACCTCTCTCCCAAACCCAGGACCGTTGCCTGGTTCCCCTTCCCGCCGGGCGCCACCCTCATCAGCTGCAGCGACGGCGTGACCGAGGCCCGCAGCATCACCGGCGCCTTCTATCCCCTCGAAGAGCGCCTACAGGCATGGGCGGGTATCTCCCCCTGGGAAGTCGCCGGTCACCTGACCGAAGACCTCAGCCGCCACACCGCAGGCGAACAGCGGGACGACATCACCGCGCTCGTCGTCCGCAGGGCTGACTGAACAGGTGCTTCCCCGTAAGGGCAGCACATCACACGACATGGCTCGGAGGTATCCGCAATGACGAACGCCGCCCCTCCCGCACCGATCGTGGTCGGCACCGACGGCTCTCCCGCCTCCGGGCCGGCCGTACGCTTTGCCCTTCAAGAGTCACAACTGCGCGGGACCGGGCTCCGCGCCATATGCGCGTACGACTTCACCATCAGGTACGGCGGTTTCCAGTGGCCTACTGCCTCCGGTTTCCACGATCTGGACACCCAGCTGCGCGATACCACGTTGGAGGCGGTTACCAAGGCGCTGGAGGAGGCCCAGGAGCAGGTCGGCGGCGCGCCGGTGGAGGTCGACATCAGAGTCGAGGCGGGCCGCCCGTCGCAGGTCCTGCTGGACGCGAGCGAAGACGCCTGCCTCCTGGTGGTCGGCAGCCGGGGCTCGGGCGCATGGGGGCGCCTCACCCTGGGCTCCACCAGCACTGAGGTCGTGCATCACGCCCATCTCCCGGTCGTCGTCGTGCCCGGCGGGCAGCCGGGCCGGCCGTCGTGAACGACTCCCTTGCCGCCGCACCCGCACGGGTGGGCGGCTACGCGGCGCTGCGGGACTATGCGGTGATCGGGGACGGCCGCTGTGTCGCGCTCATCGCCCGCGACGGAGCGGTGGACTGGCTGAGCTGGCCTGACTTGGACTCGCCGACCCCGTTCGCTGCCGTTCTCGACCATGTCCGCGGCGGCAGATTTCTCTTGCGGCCCGACGTGCCGTACACCGCAGCACGCCGCTATCTTCCCGGCACGAACGTGCTGGAGACGACGTTCGTCACCGCAGGCGGCACGGTCCGGGTGACCGACGCGCTGACCCTGCCCGACACCGCCTCGCTGGCGCCCGGACGGGAGCTGGTCCGGCGGATCGAGGGCCTGGCGGGCAGCGTCCCGATGCGCTGGAGCATCGAGCCGCGCTTCGGCTACGGCGCCCACGTTCCGCACCTGGCGCGCCGTGCGGGCGTACCGGTGGCCATCTGCGGCCCCGATGCCGTCGCGGTCTGCGCCTGGAACGCGGGCGAGCCGCAGTGCACAGCCGATGCCATCACCGCCCACTTCCGGTCCGATGCCGACACCCGCGCCCTGGTCGCGTTGCCCTACGCGCACCAAGAGCCGCTGGTCCTACCCACCCGCGCCGAGTGCGAGGCCCGCCTGGACCACACCGTCGCCACCTGGCGGCAGTGGGCGGAGCACCGCACCTACACCGGGCCGTGGCACGACGCTGTGCTGCGCAGCGCCCTCGCCCTCAAGCTCCTGGTCTTTGCCCCCTCCGGCGCGGTCGCCGCCGCCGCGACCTGCTCACTGCCCGAGGAACTCGGCGGGGAACGCAACTGGGACTACCGCTTCAGCTGGATCCGCGACTCCGCCTTCACCCTGGACGCCTTCCTCCAGCTGGGCTGCGCACCGGAAGCAACCAGCTACTTCTGGTGGCTGATGCACGCCTCCCAACTCACCCACCCCCGCCTGCACGTCCTGTACCGCCTCGACGGTGGCACCCGCGCAGCCGAGCGGACCCTGCCCCTGTCGGGCTACCAGGGCTCGGCGCCCGTGCGCGTCGGCAACGCCGCCGCTGACCAGCTCCAGCTCGACACCTACGGGGAACTGCTGCAGACCGCCTGGTTGTACAGCGCCGCAGGCCACCGGCTCGACGCCGACATCGCCCGCCGGCTGGCCGAGACCGCCGACTTCATCTGCACCATCTGGCAGCGGCCGGACGCGGGCGTCTGGGAGGTCCGCAGCGGCCCCGAACACTTCACCCAGTCCAAGATGATGTGCTGGAACGCCCTGGACCGCGCTCTCGACCTGGCTCAGCGACGGCTGATCCCGGACCGGCACGCGGCCCGGTGGCGGCACGAACGGCAGGCCATCGCCGAGTTCGTCGAAACGCGCTGCTTCAGCGAGCATCTGAACAGTTACGTGCGCTCCGCAGGCAGCGAGGACCTGGACGCCGGCCTGCTCCTCGGCCTGCTCCACGGTTACCGCCCGCCCGGCGACCCGCGCATGGGCGGCACGGTCGCCGCGATCCAGCGGACTTTGCAGGACGGCCCCTACGTCAACCGCTACCTCGGCCCCGATGGCCTCCCCGGGGACGAGGGCGCCTTCCTCGCCTGCTCGTTCTGGCTCGCCGAAGCCCTGGCCCTGTGCGGCCGCGCCGACGAAGCCGCCCATCTGATGGACCGGCTCGTGGCCCTCGCCAACGACGTCGGCCTCTACAGTGAGGAAATCGCCCCCGCGACCGGTGCCTTCCTCGGCAACCTGCCTCAGGGCTTGTCTCACCTGGCCCTGATCAGCGCCGCCTGCGCGATTGGGGAGGCCAAATGATGAGCATCTGGGCCGCACTGGCGGGCGGGTTCGCCGGAACGCTGGTCTTGACCACTGGACTGCGGGCGGCCAACACCTTCAACCTCACCCGCATCGATCTGCCGTTCCTGCTCGGCACCGCCTTCACCAGCGACCGGACCCGCGCCAAGGCTCTCGGCTACGGTGCGCACTTCGTCAACGGCCTGGTCTTCGCCCTGCTCTACTACGGGGTTTTCCTCGCCATCGGTTACAGCAGTTGGTGGCTGGGCACCGTCTTCGGCCTCGTCCACGGTCTGTTCGCTGCTACCGCGCTGGTCAACGTCCTGCTGCCCCTGGTCCACCCGCGCATGGGCAGCTCCCAGACGAGCGCCCCCGATGTCGCGCTGCTCGAACCGCCTGGCTTTCTCATGCTCAACTACGGCCCTGGCACACCCGCCGTCACCCTCGTCGCACACCTCGCTTACGGCACCATTGTCGGGGGGTTCCTCACCTGGCCGGGCTGAGAACCGCCGGCCGGCGCCGCGCGGGGCCTGCTGCGTGCTCCGGCAGGCCGTACGCGGGCCGGGTGGCGTGGAACCAGGACCAAGAACCCGCACAAAGCAGCCTGCCATGCGGGGCGAAGGCGGAAGGGTCCTCAAGGCACATTCACATGAAGCGGCGCCCACCGGTCCGCATCCTGCGCCGCTTCCGGCGGCTTCGGAGCCTGCGTGGCATGTCATGCGGGGTCCGGAAGGAGGCGGCCATGACTTTGCCCATGCATGACCGGCAGGTCCTAGCCCAGATCGAGAAGCACTTCATGACCCAGGACCCTGAGCTCGCGCTGCTGCTGAGCACCTTTGGCGCTTCCCGGTCCATCCGCCACCGGATCGCCCTTGCTCTGCGCCACCACGCCGGCGCCGTTGTGGCCTACGCGGCTGTGACGGCGGCCGCGATGCTGCTCGTCGCAGCCTGCGCGACCCAGAGTGTGGCCGTACTGATAGGGGCCGGGGGCATGGCGCTCGCAGTCGGAGTGGCGAAGCTCACGGCATACCTCCGCGCCACGTTCGGCCGCCGGGCCCACCAGGCCCGCTGCCGTGATTCTCAGGGCTGAGGACTCCACCACCTGTGCCGTACGGGCGGACATCGCCGGTCGGTATAGAAGCGTCAGCTGTGCTCTTTCGGCAGGTCGCGGAGATGCTCCAGCGCTTCGGCGCCCTCCGTGGCCCTTACTCTGCCCGATAGCGGTGCCCGACCTCCTCGAACCGCTCGGGGCATGCGCGTACCACTTGCGTAGGCCAGTTGAGGGCGCCGCTTCCTTGCACCACTCATCAAGGCGTGCCTCGTCTTTGGCCAGCCTGCGCGGCCAGATGCGATCAACGAGCACCCGCGTCCCGTCCTGGAACGAGGGACCTTCGTAGACGCGGCGCACGTGTACGAGAGGTCTGCTCGCCCTCGCCGCCTCCTGACAACCACTGATACCCGGCTCGGCGTCCGAACGCTCCACCGTCACTATCTCTCCAGAGGTCCTTCGGTGCAGCACCGACACGTACGGCCTTCGGCCCCTACCCGAGAGCATTGCTCCTCGCAATGCTTATATCGGCATAAAATAGACCTGCATGGCAAAGGCGGGAGGACGGATCCGATGAAATGTCACGACTGTGCGTCGGTGGACATGGTCGTGGACGCTCGCTCAGTCTCGGGCGTACTCGGTGGCGGCGAAACAACACGGAATAGGGTCGCCGAATAACTGCACGCGACGTAGGGAGGCGTTATGAGCCGCAGAGTCGCAGTGCTCGCCATGGTGCTAGCAGCAATACTCGCCGGGAGCGCCGCGGTAAGTGTGTCACCGTGGTGGTGGTGTGCGGCCGGCCCATTGCTCGCATTCGCAGGCACCGGCACATACGACCTCACGCAAAAACGTCACTCGGTACTGCGTAATTACCCAGTCATCGGGCATCTTCGGTATTGGATGGAGGACGTCCGGCCCGAGCTCCAGCAGTACTTCATCGAGCGGAATTACGACGGGCGCCCATTCGACCGGGACACCCGCTCCACGGTCTATGAGCGCGCCAAGGGCACCTCAGACGTGGACCCGTTCGGCACCGAACTGTCGGTGTACGAGCCCGGCTACGAGTACTTCGCACATTCCGTCGTGCCCTGCCGGGTGCCCGAAAACCCGGTCACGGTGACCGTGGGTGGGCCCGGATGCGGCCGTCCATACGAGATGGCGCTGCTGAACGTGTCCGCGATGAGCTTCGGCTCTCTGTCGGCCAACGCAATCCTGGCTCTCAACCGGGGCGCCGCCGCAGGGAATTTCGCACATGATACGGGTGAGGGCGGCATCTCCGAATACCACACCCGCTATGGCGGGGATCTGGTCTGGGAAGTGGGGACGGGTTACTTCGGCTGTCGCACCCCGGGCGGAGATTTCGACGCCGAGGAATTCGCCCGGAAGGCGGCATGGGAGAGCGTCCGCTGTGTTTCCCTGAAGCTTTCGCAGGGCGCAAAGCCCGGAACGGGCGGGGTCCTACCGGGGGTAAAGGTCAATGCGGAGCTCGCCCGTGTACGTGAGGTGGAAGAGGGCCGCACCGTCATCTCACCCCCCTATCACCGTGTCTTCTCCACTCCGCGTGAACTGGTGCTGTTCCTTGCCCGGATGCGCGAACTGGCCGACGGCAAGCCGGTCGGCTTCAAACTGTGCGTCGGCAGCCGCCGCGAAGTGCTGGCAATATGCAAGGCAATGCTGGCCGAAGACATCACGCCAGACTTCATCATCGTAGACGGCGCCGAGGGCGGTACCGGCGCCGCCCCGCTGGAATTCGTCGACCATGTAGGTACACCCCTGACCGAAGGGCTTATCACGGTCCACAACGCGCTGGTCGGCACCGGGCTGCGTGCCCGCATCCGCATCGGGGCGAGCGGCAAGGTCGCCACCGGTGCGGACATCGTCAAACGGCTGATCCAGGGCGCGGACTACACCAACGCGGCGCGGGCCATGATGTTCGCGGTCGGCTGTATCCAGTCGCAGCGCTGTCACACCAACACCTGCCCCGTGGGCGTCGCCACGCAAGACCCCCACCGGGTACAGGCGCTTTATGTACCGGACAAGTACCTACGTGTGCAGCGCTTCCAACAGGCCACGGTGCACAGCGCCATGGAGATCATGGCCGCGCTCGGCGCAACGGACCCCTCTCAGCTACATCCTCGTATGCTCTACCGGCGGATCTCACCGCACGCCGTCGCGTCGTACGACGAGCTGTTCACTTGGCTAGATCCCGGCCAGCTGATGTCCGGCGATCGACTTCCTGAGGACTGGGCGCTCGATTGGGCCGCTTGCGCACCGGATACATTCCGCACCTGAGCAGTTGCTGCATCTGCCCGGTTGGAGTCGTGCACGCGGCGTTGATCTGAGCTTGTGCTTTATCTACCAAGATCTTCCAGGCTTGCCGATGGCCTTGAGGGTCTCGGGGCGTTTGACGGTCTTGCCGACGTCGTAGCGGGGTGCCCGGTGTTTGTTCTTGGCGCCGGGTGGTCGGCCGGGGCCGGCTCCTCGGGGTTTGGGAACACGGGTCGGGCAGGCAAGGTGAGCGCGGATGTTCCTGAACCCCCGGCGGACCCGGGCCGGGGTGAGCCGGTCGGAGGTGGTGGGTTTCTCCCAGGGCCTGCGGAGGTCCGCGGCGAGGGGCCGGGTGAGCCGGAGCTGGGTGTGAGCGACGATCAGAATCCAGGTCCAGCGGTCCGCCGCCTCGGGAGTACGGAGTTTCGGGGTGGTCCATCCGAGGGTCTGCTTCGCGAAGCGGAACGTGTGCTCCAGATCGAAGCGGCGGAGAAATGCCTGCCAGAAACGGTCCACATCGTCCGGGGTGGCGCCGGTCTTCGAAGACCACAACCACACCGGCGGGGCATCCCGGTCCTTCGACAGATGCTCGACTTTCAACCGCATCAACGTCCCTTCCACCAAGGGAAGTTCACCATCATAATCAAGCCATGAGGAACGGTGGGTGAGCCGGGGGTGGGCCCGGTCCCATGCCTGGGTCTCGGCCTTGCCGTAGTTGATGGTGTCCGTGACCGTGGTGATCGCGGGCTCGGGCCAGGTCTCCGGCTTGGTGAAGCGGAATTCCGGGCCGTGCTTGGGTGGCCGGCCGTTGACGCCGTGCATCCTCGGTGGTTTCGGCAGCCGCATGACGCGGTCGGAGCGGACCCGGCCGACCAGCTCGACCGGCAGATCACGCAGGACCCAGGCCAGGCGGGTGACGTCGTAGCCGGCATCGCTGACGACCACGATGTCCGGGTCCCCGGCCTGCCACTGGCTGGCGGTGATGAGCCGTTCAACGACTCCTCGGAGCTGAGCGGCGGTGACCGCGGTCGCGTCGTCCGCCGGGCCGAGCCGGACCGCGTCCAGGATCGCGGTCCAGGACGTGGCGCCTGGCTCCAGCGCGGCCACGAAGGAGTAGGGCCAGCCCGGAATGAACTGCGACGCCGTCTTCGCACGGCCGTAGACGTGGCAGAACAGCCTCTCCGCCGAACACGGCGCGTCCGAACGAAGCCACGGCGACACATCGACCGCCAGGACCAGGCGCCCGCCGTCGAAACGCGGCAACGACAGGCCAGCCAGCACCGTCCGCAGCCGATCGACGTCGATCCGGCCGTGGTTCAAGCCGCCGTACATCGCTCCGTGCCCACGTCGATGCTCGGGCAACAGCGTCAAGTCCACAGGGGACTTCACTGCACCGTCCGCACACAGCACCCCGTCCACCAGCTCGAACAACTCGTCACGCCGGGCGGTCAGGCACTCGTAGAACTCTCCCCGGAAGCGTGACGCTTCCGCGAACGCTTCCCTCCGGACAGCATCAGGCAGCAAACTCACCCTCACGGCCTTCGTCGTGTTCACGTGCACCTTGGTCGGAGCACATGATCAGACGAAGGCCGCCCCCACGTCCGGTGAATCCCCAGGTGAGCGAGTCAGTTCGAGACATCGTTCGAGGCCGGAAGATAAAGAACTTCCCAATGACGATGTCAAGCGGCTGCCGTGACGGTTGGTAGTACCTCATAACACGCTCCGTCGCGGATCATGGCCCACAAGACGTTGGCTCGTCGACGGGCCAGAGCGAGCAAGGCCTGTTTGTGCCCCTTCCCCTCGTTCCGCTTACGTCCGTAGTAGGCCTGCGAGGCGGTGCAGGTTCTCAGGCTGGCCATGGCGGAAAGGTAGAAGGCTCGGAGTAGGCCGCGGTGATAGCGGCGCGGACGGCGCATGTTCCCGCTGACGCGGCCGGAGTCCCGTGGCACGGGTGATAGGCCGGCGAAGGAGGCCAGGCGGTCGGCCGTGCCAAAAGCGTCCATGTCTCCGCCGGTGGCGGCGATGAACTCGGCGCCGAGAAGGGCGCCCATGCCGGGCAGACTGCGGATTACGGCGGCGTGACGGTGCTCGTGGAAGCGGGCCTCGATGAGCGCGTCGAGTTCGGCGATCTCCTCATCAATGACCAATACACCTTTGGCGATCCGGGCCACCATGGCGGCCGCGAGCGTCTCACCGGGAAGCGCGGTGTGCTGGCACTTGGCCGCCTCAACGATGGTTTCGGCGAGCGTTGCAGCGTTCTTCACCTTGCGGTTCTTCAGCCAGGTTCCGATCCGCTTGGTTCCGCTGCGGCGTATCGATGCCGGCACCTGGTAACCGGTCAGCAGGACGACCGGGCCCTTCTTGCTCAGATTCAGTGCACGCTCCAAAGCCGGGAAAAACTCCAGCAGTTGGGCACGCAGTCGGTTGGTCTGGCGGGTCCGATCGTTGACCAGATCCAGGCGTCGAGCTGTCAGAGTACGCAGGTCAACGGCTATCTCATCGCCAGGGCGAAGGAAGCCGAGGTCTTGGCGCATGCGGGCCTGGTCGGCGATGACGAAGGCGTCCTTCTCGTCCGTCTTGCCCTGGCCGCGGTAGGCGGTCGAGGCCTGATGCACGGCCAAGCCGGTGATGTAAACCATCGGCTGATCGTGGCTGAGCAGGAGGCCGATGAGCAGAGCGGCACCACCGTGGTTGATGTCCACCGCCCACAAGGTGTCCTCGGACAGTGCGAGGACGTCTGAGATCAGCTCCAGCAGGGCCGACTCATCGTTGAGGACGCGGCGAGAGAGGAGGCGGTCTCCTCGCTCATCGAGCACCACACAGTGGTGGTGTTCCTTGCCGATGTCCACTCCGGCCCAGATCTGGGGCACGGTCACCTCCGCCAGCTCGTCGCTACAGATCGATCCCGCAGACGACCTCGCCGACGTTGTCCTACACAGCGATCAAGTCGCGTATCCCAATTAGCGGTCGAGTCGTCGCGGGGCTCCGGGCGGCCAAGTTCTTTGAGCCATCCAACGGCGACAAGCTCACAGCCATACCCAGAACCCCCGGGCCCGACGATCTTACGAATGACCGCCTCAGACCCACGCTTGGAAGGTAGGACAAGCTGAGAGCGTGTTTTTGAACTCGGGTCGTGAGGTCTGCCCGGCTGGATGATCTGGGATGTGGCGTCTGGCGGGTTGGGTCGGCGGTACTGCTGGGAGTGCGGTGATCCGCTTCCGTCGACAATGGCGGCGGAAGCGGTGTTCTGCTCGGGTCGTTGCAGGTCACGGTGGTGGCGGAGGCTCCAGCGGACCCGTCAGCGTGTGATCGCCATGCAGCGTGGCGACCAGGCCGAGTGCCCAGTCTGCGGCCGGTCGTGGACGCTGGGGGTCGAACGATCGAGGTCGGCGTCTACTGCTCGCCACGGTGCAGAGTGCGGGCCTGTCGGCAGAGACAGGCGTCGCGGAACGGCGTCACGGAAACACCGTAGACGAATGGCCCCCCATCACCACAGGTCACAGCCGTTTTTCGCAGGTTCTGAGGCCGGGCAACGGGTGCTTCGAGAGCCCCCGATTCGCGCCCTGTCTTGTCGGCCACACCCACTACCAGGGCATCCGCGCCCCGATTCCGTTGGCCCCCTTTCGCCCCGTCCCAGGAGGGGCGGCTCGGAGAGCCGTCCTTCATGAAGGCACCTTCCTTGCCGTCTTCGCTGGCTGGATTACCCCCTCAGCCAGCGGTGATCTGATTGCCTTTCACCGGGGAGCGGTTCGCCCGGCCCCTGTGAGTGAGAGGAGTGGATAGGAGTGGCTATGGATGAGGGAGAGTTCGACGCCGGTGGTGTCGACGATGCGGCGGGGGCACCGCGGTCAGTGGAACTGCCCGAGGACTACTCGCAGATCGCGATCGGCGGGATGAAATCAGTCATGTCCGCCATAGCGGGGCTGGTTCCGGGCATAGGGCTGGTCACCGGTTTAGCCATGGGGACGGTCCTGGACATTCTCTTCCCCGGGCCGGACGTTTGGAGCGAGCTCCGTGACAAGGTCAAAGAGTTCGTGCATGGTGAGATCAACCAGGCCTACTTCGATGAGCTGCAGGGGGATCTGAGGGGCATCCGCGATGTCGCGGGAGACTACAGCGATCTCGCGCAGCTCGGCCAAGACCCTTCCGCCATCCGGAGCAAGTGGCTAGCGACCGAGACCGAGATCGCCAAGGCGGTCCCCCGGTTTGAGCCCACCGGCGCCCCTGGTGAAGTGCTGGACCCGGTTCCCCTCCTGCCGCTGTTCGTGCAGGTGGTGCATCTGCACCTGATCTTGCTGCGCGACATGGCACTGCACGGGCAGGAGTGGGGTTTCGAGTCCTCGACCGTGGACCATTACAAGGCGAAACTCGCCAAGCTCGCCGGACCCGCCGGTGACGCGTCCTACATGCGGCGGGCCAAGAAGACGTACGAGCGGGGCTACGGCGAGTGTGGCTCCGATGTGGAGCGGATGTCGTACGAACGCGGCATGGTCATGAACGGGTACGCCCAGCACACCGCCTGGGAGTTCGTCGACGTCGTCAAGTACCCGAACGGGCACGACGTCAATCTGGACTGGGTGGTCTACGTGGGCCCGTTCGGAAGGATTACCGGGGGCATACCCGCTACCGCGCGCCCGCATCCCGGAGGCACCACGTCCGTCCGGGACCTCACCGTGTACACAAGCCGCCGTGTGACTGGCGCGCGCTGGCAGCCGTGGGCCAGCGGGCCCGACGGGCCGGCCCTCACGGTCGGCAAGACCGACACCGGCAAGGCCCATCCAGTCGAGTCGGGTGACAGAAGCATCAGGCATCTGTGGGGCTACGGCTGGCCTGCCTCTGTCGAGTTCGGTGTGCTCGGGCTCGCGTTCGGCGTCGGGGCCACCAAGGACGACAAAGAGAAGGCGCCTCCCGGATGGATCGGCGACCCTTCCCTCACCGTCAATAACCCCCCGAACAACTTAGAATTCTTCGCTCCTGGCTACTTCCTGTCCGACATTCGTGGCGGAAAGTATCACGAGTGGGGCTTCGGGAAAGACACCATCGAGTGGATGGCATTCGGATTCCGCACGGGGGCCATGCCCTACCGGCCGTCGGCGGACCCGGTTGCGGGGCACGCGTACCTGCTGCAATCCGTACACGACGGCCGCTACCTCGTACCGCAATCCGCAAAGCAGAACGCGTACGTCCTCTTGAGCCGCGACTCCGACTCCAAGATGGCTTCCTGGCACCTCACGGACGGCGGACTGCTGCGGAACCAGGCGGCGTCGGGGTTCATGCGGGTATCACCCCAGCACTCCGTGCGCATGAACCTTTCCGGCACGCCGTTCAAATGGGTGCGGCAGGAAGACGATACGTACGCCATCTTCAGGAAAGACAACGGCGGTTGTCTGGTGGCAACTGAGGATGGCTGGCTCATGGACACATGGCCCTTCGAGCCGAAGAACCCGCGCATGAGGTGGGCCTTCCGTCCTGTCGTTTCCACCCGGCGAACATTCGGCAGCACCAGGCCGAGCTTCGACCTGGAAACGCGTCGGAAGGACGTCGGATACTTCGAGGCCACTGTCACGGTGTCCAACCCCGGCAATGGCAGGGCCATCGAAGCGGGCTGGCACCTGTCCTTCCTTCTCCCCAAGGGGCTCGGCAGCCTGGTGAACGTCACCGGTGACCCGGTCACGCCCGAGGTGATCACCGCACGGCCGGTCGACCGCGGACTGCTCGTCGAGCTCCGGACCGCACCGTGGTCTGCCAAGAAGGACATCAAACCGGGGGAATCCTTCACCTTCACCCTGACCGGAGAAGCCGACACCACGACCACCGACCTCCGCAAGATCCACATCCAAGCCGACATACCCCGCATCAACGGCATCCCCATCAACAACACCTGGTCCGCAGAGGACACCACCCACACAACAAACCCCTGAGGTGAGGCACCCGGTGTCTGGCAGGGGCCACGGCGTGGCGGGCGCCAGGCCCCGCAGGCGTGAACGATCGCATGCCCCCGGAAGGACACTGGACGGGGCTGCGTCGGTGCTGCGCTCGTGCGGGCTGCGGCGCTGCCGTCGCCTCGTCTGGGGCCGGCTCGCGTATGCCCCGGCTCGTAGCGCTCGCCACGGCCCCACTGCCCAAGACGGGCCAGGAGCACCACCAGAACAGCCTTATACCGTTCCCCGCCCCACCAGGCCCCGGGCCTTCAAGCCCGGGGCCTCCTGCTGCCGGCTACCAGCGATGCGGTGCGATGGTCCGAATCTCCGCGATGACGACGCCGGTCACGGGGTCACGGTGCACCGTGGCGTGCAGGCCCCAGTCGGCCGCACCGACGGTGAACCACCCCGACGCGAAATCGTCGACGCGATTCGCTATTCGACGAGGACTTCGAAGTCGACGCCACCGATCTCCACCGCGAGCGCGGCGTCTCCCCGATACTTCGTGATCGCCCCGACCCGCGTGACCAGTGGATGCGCCGCCAGCAGGTGCATGAGCAGATCCCTGACCCCCTCACAGCGGGGGCCCTCGCATTCGGTCATCTCAAGATCTCCGGCGTCATGGTTCTCCGAGCCTCGCGCTGGCGTGCTGTGTCCTGCTCAACGAGAGCCGCGTGGCCGTGATGCGAACCGGCCCGGCCCGGCACTGCAACCGCCGGGAGAAGAGCAGTAAGGAAGGCGGTCAGCCGTCGGTCGGCGCTTGTTTCCTCGGCCAGTTGGGGGTGGCGCCTTTCCGGGCCAGGCGCCTGGTCATGAGGGTGATGGCGGCCCAGGTGATCAGGGTCTCGGAGGCTGGATGAGCCGCTCGTAATCACGGGCATGGCGGCGGGCGTTCATCATCCAGACCAGGCTCCGTTCGACGACCCAGCGGCGGGGCAGCACGACGAAGCCGGAGGTGTCCTTCGGCCGGCTGACGGTCTTGATCGTCAGGTTGAGCTGGCGTTTGGCCCAGGTCACGAGCTTGCCCGCATAGGCCCGGTCGGCCCAGACGATGGTGATTTCCGGGTGCATCAGGCGGAGTCGGAAGAGGACTTCCTTCGCCGCGGCGGAGTCGTGCAGGTCGGCGGGGGTGACCATCACCATCAGCGGCAGGCCGCGGGTGTCGACCACGAGATGCCGCTTGCGGCCATTGATCTTCTTGCCCGCGTCGTAACCTCGACTGTCCTTGCCGACGGTCGAGGCTGCCTTCACCGACTGCGAGTCGATGATGGTGGCAACCGCCCGGAGCCCTTTGCCCATCTCCCGGCGGATCCGGCCGGCGAGCTGGTCGCGGATCTGGCCGATGACACCGCAGGCGGCCCAGCGGGCCATGAAGCCCCAAACTGTGCGCCAGGGCGGGAAATCCGCAGGTAGAGCCCTCCATTTGCAACCGGTGTCAACGACATAGCGGATCGCATCCACGATCTCGCGTCGGGGATGTTTCTCCGGCCGGCCGCCGTGTGAGGTCTCGCAGGCCGGCGGCGGCAACAGCGGTTCGATCAAGGCCCACTCGGCGTTCGAGGTGTCCGAGGGATAGCGGGGGCGACGCATCTTCTCCTCCGCGGGTGACCTGCTGCGGGGGCCGACCGGCAAAGCCGGTCGGCCCCCCCAAGGAACGGTCAGGCACTGGCGATGAGGTCGAGGGTGGATTCGATGGAGTTGAGCTGGGCGACGATGTGCTTGACCCACTTGTCGTTCGGGTGGGCGGCGGCATGCGGAGCGACAGTGCCGGTGATGAACCGGCGGAACTCGGTCAGCTTTTCCCTGACCACCTGCCGTTCGTATGCCTCCAGCGCGGCGCGTTCGGCACCGAGCTGATAGCCGTCCGCCCTGGTCCATATCAGCGGTGGCCAGCCTTGGCGGCGGCCTCGTCCCGCAGGGCGGCAAGCCCCGCTCTGGCCTGGCTGGGGCGACGGAATTCTGTGAAGCGGCTGGGTTCATGGCCGTACCACTTGCGCAGTTCGCTCGACGGGGCGACGTCACGTAGCCACTCGTCGAGGTGCGCATCCTCCTTACGCATACCCCGCGGCCAGACCCGGTCGACGAGTACCCGCTTGCCGTCCTTGGGCGAGGTCTCTTCATAGACTCGGCGATAGGTGATCTGTTCGGCCATGACGGCACCCTTCAGATCGATCGGCCGCTCCCGGCCCCGGACCGGTGGACAGCGGTGACGTCACCTGTGGGAGCGGATGTGTTCGGCTCACCCAATTTTATCGCCGGGTGGGCCGACCGGAGACCCGAGGCCGACACCCGCGCCCGCAGCCCGCAGCCCGCAGCCCGCGGAAGAAAGGTGTGCGCGACACCGGCCCCGCCACCCCGGAGGCCCAGCACTTCCCGACCGCGACCGCACCGCGGATTCACCACCTGAGCAAGCTGGACGCCGCCGTAGCACCTACCGTGCCTGCCTGGTCGCCTGGCGGGAGGAGGTAGCCCTGGTCAAACGCCGGTCATATAGGGAGTCGGAGTGCTGGGCGACGCCGGTGCCCGGCCTCGGCCCGCCGGCCGCGGCGCTGCAGAGAGGGCGGCAGGGGTTCAGTTCGGCTCTTCCGTGTTCTGCGTACCGGCTGCTCCTGCTGGCCCTTCGCGCTCGTTCGGCGAGGTCTGTTCCCGCAGGAAGCGTTCACTCTCCCATGTCAGGCTGCGCTCGATCTGGATGTAGTTCAGGCCCGTTACGTCGGCGAGCTCGCCCTCGTTAAGGTCCGGCTGCGTGCGCAGGGCACGGGCGATCTTGCCCGCCCACAGCTCTTCCTTGACAAAGGGACGCTGGCGGTACTGCTGCTGGAGCTCGCTGAGGTGTTCGGAGCCGCAGGCTGCCAGCCGGCGCAGGCCGTCCCGGTCCGGGTCGTAAGGGTGGAGGAAGGAAGAATCAGCGACCAGGCTGTAGACCTGCGTTGCCGCAGGGATCGGCATAGCGCACAGGTCACACATCCCCAGGCCAGTCACCCGCTCGCCACCCTTGTCCACACCGCGCTTCTCGCTCATACCCCCAGCCTGCCGGGCTTCGGCCACGCCCGCCTGCCGAAGATGCGGCCGTAGCCTGAGGAGAGGCGCCCCGGTCCGTCACGTCCGAGTGGTTGGCTTTGGTCCACGCACGCGGCTGGAACGCTTCACTCGTATGCAACCGTCCGGGATTTGTGGAAGGGGGAACGCAGCCGTACCCCGACACCGTCTGAGCCCCAAGGCCAACCCACCGCCTTCTCCCGCCGGCCCCACCTCACGGCGCATGACGGGTCGGTCGCCCACGAGCTCGGCTGCTCACCAGCATCTACCGACCGTTTTCCTCATACGCCGCATACGGCGCAGGATCACCGCGAGATTTAGCAATGCGACGAGGGCGAGAACGCCACACACCACCGCCAGTACCACCAGCACGGTGGTACTGGGAGAGTCGCGCGGCCCGGCAGAGCGCGCTCCCATCGCCAGTCGCACCGCCGCCGCAGTGAAGACCGCTAGCGCGCCAGCAGCCAGGATAAGGCGCAACCGCATTGGGCTGCGGGCGGTTACCGGCTCAGTCCCTGTGCGTCGACGCTTCATGACTGCGCTCCTCACAGATACGGGTGTCCCGTTCCGTCTTCAGCGATGCCAGCGCCTGCCAGGTGGCCTCGCAGATTTCCCGTAAGCGGGGCAGCAAGGGTTAGCTGCCGCCGTGAGCCCTGGCGCCGGGCCAGACAGCCGAAACTACTGCACGTGATCGCGAGGTCCCGACAACGACGCGGACCACCTTCTCCGGCCCCCGCCCCGCCGAGCGCGGACACGGCGGGGGCTTCTGTGCGGCCTCGAGCCCGCCACCCATTCGGCGGTCGGTCGTGCCACGAGGTGGATCAATACATTGATGCGAAGGAGGCCCGGGGGGCCGTCATTTATGGTGGGGAGGTTTGAGCTCCTGGGGGCGATGTCTGGTACGCCCGCCACTTCAAGGGAGGAAAGTCCACCGCACGTCACCGTCACAGGCCCCGGCGGCAACACCACCGGATGCTTCACCTACGTCTCCGCACCCGGCATCTGACCCACCCAGGCATCACCGACCGGCCGACCGGGACCGCGCTGGTCCAGGACTTCGCACTTCCCTACGTCCCCAGCGGCCATCTTCAGGGGCCGGGCGGGACAAAGCCGTCGGCAGCGACGAAGAAGGCCGCCAATTGGCTCACCCTGCGGACGAGCCTGTGGCACAACCTCGGCCCGGTCCTGCGGGCCGATGGTTCGTTCGGGGTGAGCGGCCCTCTGGGGGCCTAAGGGCTTGCAGATCATTAACACGTCGTTTTGATCTTGTTGCTGGGCTCGCCAGTCTGGGCGAGGATCCGAGCCTGGAGGGTCGTGAGGACGACGGGTGGCGTCGTCGCGGGTGGGGTGACGATGCCGTGTGTCTTGAGCAGTCTCCTGTTCTTCAGGAGGGTGCGGTGCATCGCGGTCCGGCTGCTGCCGAACAGTACGGCGAGAGGTTCCGCGGCCAAGGAGAGTCGCAGATGGAGCACGGTGGCCAGGATCTGTTCGGGGAAGGCGAGCCGGGGCGGGCGGCCGCGCCCGGCATCGCCGTTGAGGGCCAAAGTCCCTGTGAGGTCGTCCAGTTGTTGCCGGGACATCCCAGTCAGTGCGGGATCGGACAGCAGGGCCTGGTCCCACTGCGGGGCCGGCGTCTGCGGAGCCTGGTCGGCCGGGCAGAGCCGGGGGTGCAGGGCATAGTTCCAGTCGCCGTGGAAGGTGTGCCGGGTCAGCGGCAGGGCCGCCATTTCCGCGTCAGCGATGCGGACGCCGGTGGGATAGGTGTTGGTGTCGAGTCCGGCCTTCACGCGCAGTCCGGTGCGGGTGGTGGTCGCGGCGATGGTTTCCACGATGACTTCGTGGCTGGTCAGCGGGCGTCCCCGCCAGTTCATGGTGATGTGTGAGAAGAGCCGGTGCTCGATCTTGTTCCACTTCGATGTGCCGGGCGGCAGATGACACACGGTGATGGTCAGTCCCGTTTCGGCGGCGAGCTGGGCCAGTTCGAGTTTCCAGGCCCGGGTGCGGTAGCCGTTGGAGCCGCCCGCGTCGGCGGTGATCAGCAGTCGTACTGCCTGCGGGTAGGCGGGTCGGCCCTGACCGTGCCACCAGCGGCGGATCGATTCCACCGCGAATGCTGCCGTGTCGTGATCGGTGCCGACGTTGACCCAGCCGGTGTTCGCCGCCAGATCGTAGATCCCGTAGGGAACGGCCTTGCCGAGGTGCGGGTCAGCGAAGTCGTGGACCTGCACCGGTACCGGGTCACCTGCGGGCCGCCACTGCCGGCCGTTGTTTTTGAAGTCGCCGACGAGTTCCTTCTTCTTGGTGTCCACACTGATCACTGGCTGGCCGGCGTCCCGGTGTTCGCGGGCCTGCTCGTTGAGATAGCGGAACTGGGCATCGCGGTCCGGGTGCCGGCTTCCCTCGATTGTCTTGGCGTTGGCCTGCAGGCTGAAGCCTTCCTCCCGCAGAAGGCCGGCGACGGTGTCGGCACTGACGCGGTGCCCGGCCCGGGTCAACTCCTGCGCAAGAGTGCGGGTGGACTTCACTGTCCACCGCAGCGGCGACATCGGGTCACCCCGCACATCCGGCTCGACCAGCGCCAACAGGGCTGGCCGCAGCCCTGGATTCAGATCCGCGACCCGTTTACGGCCCCCGCCCGGACGGCGCACCCGCCCCAGGGGCTCCTCGCCCGCCTCGAGTTCGAACACGCCCTTGCGGACCGTCGTCTCGCTGACCGCGGCGGCCTGTGCTACGGCCCGGACACCGCCGTGCCCCAGCCCCCGGGCCTCCGCAGCCATCAAGAGCCGCCGCTGCCGCTCGTCCAGATGCGGGAGCAACACCGCGAACTTCACGGTGAGTTGGTCACGAGTCTCATCCGGGATGCGCATACCACAACAACGAGCTTCAGGCCGGGAAGCAACATCTTGATTCCCTGCAAGCCCTTAGCAGATTCGCCTCAACGCTGAGGCGAACCGGCTCGGAGCAGAGTGCACTCTCGGCGACTCGGCGGAGCCTGAGCGCGTTCTCTGGCTCTTTCGCCTTGATCAGCTTCGGCTTCTGGTTCGGGGACGACACGTTCCCCGAACCCGCCTTCTACTCCTACACCTCACCCGAACCCCCAGGGCTGGCCGAAGAGCCGCTCGCACCAGGATCCGCCCGATGGGTGGCGCGCGACGGCAGTCATCTGGCCGTCCTCCGTTACGACGATGCCCGCGCCGAAGCGGACCCCCGCGCCGCCGTACTCGCCTTCTACGACAGCGCCTACCGGGCCGGAGCCGGGCGCGCCAACTGGGACATGGCCGGGCTGGCCTGCCCTGGAGGAGTAACGGACCAGCACCTGGGAGCCCCGCCCGCTTGATCCCGACTCGGCGCGTGCCCGCCCAGCCGTCAGCCCCGGCGTGCTGACCCGTCCGACCTTCTCGTTCGACTGTGGGGCCTTCAGTGCAGTTGCCGCCGGTCCATGGGGAGCTTGTCCTTGGGGCCAGGCACCGGCTGCGATTCCGGGTGCGAGGTGGGCGGCATCAGCTTCGGCCCCTCAAGGAACGTGCCGGTCTCGACATTCCAAAACCAGTTCTCTCCGGGTTCGAAGCTGGTCAAGATGGGGTGCTCGGCATCACGGGCGTGCGCGGTGGCGTGTCGGGAGGGTGAGGAATCGCAGCATCCGATGTGTCCGCAGGCGGCGCAGCGCCGCAAGTGGAACCACCATCCGGGGCCGTCGCCCGCCAAGCACTCCACACACCCCTCCCCACTCGGCCCCACGTTGAGATCGATTCCGGGGATGCGCTCCGCGCCAGCAGACATGAACCCATCGTAACAATTGTGCAGATCTGTATGGCTTTGGTGGGAGCGTGGAGCGACTGGTGCATGGCCGCTTCAGTCACTGATCCACCAACCAATCGTCACCGTGCGTGATTCACCTGCCGGCTCGTGGCATGCACTCTGCTTAGGCGTGCTCGCAATGGCATGTCGGGGGCCACAGTTGTGTGGACGTGCCAGGGCATGCGACGCGATCGCATTGACAATGCGACTGCTTGGGCGCTTTCGCGAGCCAGTGTGTCCATCCGCGTGGGGGCATCTCACCCGGATGCCGGACACGTCGGGCGGGCACCTTCATTGCTTGAGCACTGCTCAAACTCGGGGGGCTCGTGATTCGTCTGGGCCGGGTTCCGCGTGGCGCTGAGCGATGTCAGCGACGATCTGACGGAACTTCTTCTCGGTCAGGGGGTAGGTCACCATGACCGCGATCGCGGGGAGGATGACCAACGCCGGAACCGCCCCGGTCGCGATTCTGATCGCAGTGAGAGCGCCGTCGCTCTGGGTGGCAGCGCCGGATTCGTAGCCTCCGAGGCCGATGATGTAGGCCGCGGCGGCAGCCCCAACGGCTTGGCCGAACTTGCGGCTGAGGGAGAGGACCGAGTAGGTCGCGCCTTCGGCGCGCACGCCGGTTTTCCATTCCCCGTACTCGACGGTGTCGGCGACCAGCGCCCAGATCAGGGTATTGATGGCGCCGATCCCGATGCCCATGATGCCGAATCCGACGATGGCGATCGCGGGGACGGATCCGGGCGCGACGGCGGTGATGATGCCGCCCAGCACGGTGATGGTTCCGCCCGCGATGTAGGAGGTCCGCTTTCCGATCTTGGTCACCGTGGTGGGGATGACCAGGGTGGCCAGGAGCATGCCGACAACCTGTACGGCGACAAGAACGACGTAGAGGCCGGCGTCGTCGAGTACGTACCGGGCGTAGTAGATGGCGGTGGTCTCCAGGGCGAACATGCCGCACAGGAACAGCACGCTGGACAGGCCGAGCCGGAGCAGCGGCTTGTTCTGTTTCACAGTGTCCCAAGCCTGGCGCAGGCTGACCTTCTCGACGTCGCGCTGCACCTGCTCCTTGGCGGTGGAGAAGGTGAACACGTACAGCGCCATCCCGATCCCCACCAGCCCCAGGGTGATGATCGTCAGAGACTGCTGGAGGTCGTCGGCGGTCGCGATCTGCCGTGAGACGACCACGGCCAGCAGCAGGATGACCAGGTTCGTGGCGAGAACTCGGGCGCTGGAGAGTTTGGAGCGTTCGTCGGGATCCTGCGTCATGGCAGTGGACAGGGAACCGTAGGGGATGTTGACCAGGCCGTAGGCGAAGGAGAACAGCGCGTAGGAGATGTAGGCGTATACGAGCGCGCCGCCCTCGCTGAGTCCGCCCGGCACTGAGAAGAGTGCGACGAGCAGCAGCATCAGCGGCAGGGAGGCGAACAGCAGGTAGGGGCGGTATTTGCCCCATCGGGTGGAGGTGCGGTCGACGATGCGACCGGCGATCACGTCACCGATCCCGTCCCAGGCCCGCACGACCAGGAACAGTGTCCCTGCCGTGGTGGCGGAGATCCCCACGACGTCGGTGTAGTAGAGGAGCAGGAACATCGACGCCATCGAGAACGCCAGGTTGTTCGCGAAGTCCCCCGCTCCGTAGCCGATGTACTGGATGGTGCGCAGCTTGGGGGTCCGCTCACCCGTCGGGCCGGTCATCGGCGTGCTCGCCAGCGTTCGCGCAGCTGCCATGCACTGGTTTTGGGTCTGCGGTCGCGGGTGAACACACCCTTTTTGTTGCCGTCGACACGGAGCAGGCCGGGGGCGGTGGCGAAGTCGGCGAAGTTCCAGATCTGCTCGCCGACGACTGCCTCGACGCGGTCGAAGACGCGGTGGTACATCGCGAGTACGTCGGCCTGGTAGTCCTCGGTCCACGGGGTGGGCGTGATGGTGCGCAGGCCCGCTACTGTGTCCGCGCCGTATTCGGTCATGATGATCGGTTTGTCGTGCTTGCGTGTCCAGGCGCGGAGCTCGTCTTCGAGGTTCCGCTCGGCCGCCGCGAGATTCGCCAGGTCCTTGTACCAGCCGTAGTAGCGGTTGAGCAGGAGGACGTCGAACAGGCCGGAGATGACGTCGTTGTCCGGGGTGGCGCTCATGAAGTTGACGAAGGCCAGCGGGCGGGTGGGGTCCAGCCGCCGGGCTTCGTCGACCAGGGGCTCGAAGTAGGAGCGGGAGGCGGTCGTGGTGGACTCCGGCTCGTTGGCGATGCTCCAGATCACCACGCTGGGATGATTTTTGTCCCGGGCGATCATCTCGGCGAGCGCCTGGCGGTGGGTTTCCTGTGTGGCGCTGTTGATGGTGTGCGCGGAGAACGTGCTGAAGACCGCCTCGGCGAGCGTGGCGCCGAGTTCGGCGTTGAGTCCCACGGCGGGGGTTTCGCCGATGACCACGATGCCGTGGCGGTCCGCGTATTCGAGCACCTCTTCCGCGTACGGGTAGTGCGAGGTGCGGAAGGAGTTCGCGCCGAGCCACTCCAGCAGCGCGAAGTCGTGGACCATGAAGGCGTCGTCGTGGCCCTTGCCGCGTACGGGGCTGTCTTCGTGCTTGCCGAAGCCGGTGAAGTAGAACGGCTCTCCGTTGATCAGGAACCGGCTCCCCTCGACCGCCACGGTCCGCACCCCCACCGGTAGCGCGTACGCGTCGGCCAGCTCATCGCCGGCGCCCCGCAGTTCGGCGTGGAGCTCGTAGAGGTAGCCCTCGCCGGGCCGCCACGGGTGCACGTCTTCGACGGTGAGGCCGCCGGTGGCGCCGGTGGCTCGCGCGACCTCGGCGCCGTCGGCGTCGCGGAGGACGACGCGGACGTCATGCTCCTCGTGGCCGGCCGCCTGGGTCTGGTAGTCGACGATGCCCGTCGCTCCGGCCAGCCGGGTGAAGACGGTGATGTCGCCGATGTAGGTGCGGGGGGTGGTGTAGAGCCAGACGCTGCGGTGCAGGCCGGCGTAGTTGAAGAAGTCGTGGAAGTAGCGCTGACGCGGGCCGTCGGGCGTCTGCTCGACGAAGCCTGGCGGGATCGACTGCCACGACAGGGTGTTGTCCACCACGACCGTCACCCGGTGCTCGCCGCCCGGCTCGACCAGGTCGGTGAGGTCCGCCTCGAACGGCGTGTACCCGCCCTCGTGGGCCACGACCTCGGTGTCGTCGACCCAGACCACCGCCCGGTGCGTCGCGGAGTCGAAACGCAGGACGATCCGCTGGCCCTCCCACCGCCTGGGAACCCGTATCACCCGCTGATACCAGACGTCGCCCACATGGTCGTGGACCACCGGGTCCGGGAACAGGTCGTTGTAGCTGGCCGGTACGGGCGCCTCCCGCCGGCCGGGCAGGGTATGTCGCCACCAGCCGTCGCTCCGGCCGACACCATCGGTATCGACGGCGAACCGCCACAGGCCGTTGAGCGAAGTGCACTCGCGGGTGGGCGTATCGCGGGGCCTGAGCATAGGCACTCCTCACGTCATTGCGTTGCGTCTGCACTGCGCGTCATGCCGTTCCGTCCGCAGTGCGCGACAGGTGAAATGTGGCCGCCGCGACGATCAGCTCCACGCATGCGTCCACGCTGAAGGCGGTGGCATCGATCATGAGGTGATACAGGGCCGGATCATCACCGTCGGCGCCGTACGCCCTGTGGACGTACTCCCGTCGCGCCCAGTCGTTGGCCTTCACACGCCGCTCGGCAGTAGCACGGTCGACACCTTCGGCCTCAGCGGCCCGCGCGATACGCGCCTCCAGGGGCCCGCCCAGATACACGTGCAACGCTTGAGGCACCTCACCCAGCACGATCGCGCCGCCACGCCCCAGCACCACCCCGCCGGACCGGACGGCGTCGGCCATGAAGCGACGCATCTGCGCCCGCATCTCGCCCTCCTCCAGGAACCAGCGTTCCTGGGCCGGGCCGGCTGTCAGGCTGGGCGCCCTGCCCAGCAGAGCCAGCAGCCGGTGCCCACGGCTCAGCGGACGCTCATCGGCGGCGGCGACAACCTCCTCGGGCATGCCGGTCTGCGCGGCGACCGACGCGGGGATGGCGCGATCCAGGAAGTCCACGCCGAGCCGCTGCGCCACCTCCGGCCCGATGACGACGCCCCCTGTGCCGTACAGCGCGGCAAGTGTCACCACGGGAGGAGACGGCTTCGGATCCGAAGCCGTGGACGCAAGATCAGGCATACTTGAAATTCTTCACAAAGCTCATGAATCCGCTACTTATATTGATTTCAGTCACAACTGGCACTTCTGGGCTGTCCGGTGTTTCCGATGCCGTCGTAGCGGGGGTCAGCAATTGATCAAGATGTTGGTCCTGCTCGGTGCGACCGGTGACCTCGCGGGCCGGTTCCTGCTGCCCGCTCTTGCCGCACTCCGTGCCGCGGACCGGCTTCCCGACGACTTCCAGGTCGTCGCGGCCGCCCGCGAAGACCTGGGCGACCAAGCCTTCCAGCGCACCGCTGCGGAGAAGCTGGAGCGTCATGCCCCGGAGGTGCCGGCCGCGGCCCGCGCGGATCTCATCCGCTCGGTGCGCTACCGCCGAACCGAGTTGACGGACCCCGCGAGCGTCGGCGGCCTGCTGTCCGGCGTCAGGCAGCCGGTGGCGGTCTACCTGGCCCTGCCCCCCGGCCTGTACACGACGGTGGTGACCGCGCTCGGCGGTACCGGGCTTCCTGCGGGAAGCCGGATCGCCCTGGAGAAGCCCTTCGGCGAGGACCTCGACAGCGCCATGGCACTCAACCGGCTCCTCGACCGAGTGACGCACTCCGCCGGAGAGCAAGCGGTGTTCCGGGTCGATCACGTGCTCGGGCTGCCGACGGTGCAGAACCTGCTCGCGCTGCGCCTGGCCAACCGGGTCCTGGAGCCGGTATGGAACAGCCGGCACATCGAGCAGATTGACATCCTGTGGGAGGAGGACCTGGGCCTGGAGGGCCGGGCGGGGTACTTCGACCGCTCCGGCACGCTGCGGGACGTGATGCAGAACCACATGCTCCAGGTCCTGTCCCTCATCGCGATGGAGCTGCCGACGCGCCTCGACGAACAAGTCCTGCGGGACCGCAAGCTCGACGCCCTGCGCTCCGTGCGCCCTCTGCGCCTCGACGAGGCGGCCTCCCGCACCCGTCGCGCCCGCTACACCGCCGGCCGCCTCCCCGATCCGGCAGGCGGGGCCGGGCGCGCCGTCCCCGCCTACCAGGACGAGGACGGCGTCGATGCGGCCCGCGGCACCGAGACCTTCGCCGAGATCGTGCTGGACCTCGACAGCGAACGGTGGTCGGGCACCCGGTTCCTGCTCCGGGCCGGAAAAGCGCTGCACCGCCGTCGAAAGCAGGTCACGGTCCGCTTCCGGCCGGCCGAGCACCCCTCGGCTCACAGGGCTCCGGCCGACGAACTGCGGATCGGCCTCGACGGCCCCGAGGATCTCGCCCTACACCTGACCGGAGGCGTGTCCCTGAATCCGCAGAGCTGGGCGCCGGTGACGTTGACCGCGCCGCCTCCCGCGGCCGACCTGCCGGCCTACAGTCACGTTCTGCTGGACGTCCTGTCGGGCGGCAGCACGTTGTCGGTCCGCGGGGATGAGGCCGAAGCGGCCTGGCGCGTCATGACGCCGGTACTGTCAGCCTGGAACGCGGGGCTGGTACCGCTGGAGGAATACGCCGCAGGAAGCGCGGGACCGCCCTGACGCCCGGCGGGCACCATTGGTGGTCAACGCCAGCGTCGCCGTCGGTCCGCCGGCTTGCGAGAGCGTAGACGGTGGATCCCCGCCCGGCGTGGCAGGCGGGGAAGGTGGAAGTCTTCCGGCGGTGCGATTGCCCGCGGTTTGCCGGCGCTCTGCTGAAGCACGGCGGAGGCTTCCTTGGGGTCAGCGCCGGCGAAGACCATGATGTCGAGGCAGAGGAACTGCACGCCGGCCGTCGCTGCTTCCCGCTCCATGGAGGGCGCAGGGGTTTCACCGGCCCGGCGGGCGACGGTGAAGGCACGGTCCACCGCGCGTTGGCGGATTTGGTGACTGCCCAGGTCTGTCGAGAGGTCGGTGATCGCTGCGGCCAGCTCCCGCACAGCCTGCGCGAGCCTGTCCTGCCCGGGCAGATCGGCGCTGACAGCGGTGCGCATGAGCATCAGGCAGCTGGACCCAAGCAGCTGGATCTGGGCGGCCTCCTGGTTCGTCCATGCGGCGGCGGGGCGCCGGTAACGCCAGATCAGCGAGTGGCCGGCGACCCGGGCGCCGGCCGGTCCAGCCCTGCCCACCTCGGCGAGGTGTTCCCGCACAGTGGACATGCACCCGATCAGCCCCGCATGCAGCTCCTCGTCGTACGTGCCGCGCTCGATCGCCTCAGCCGTCAGGCGAAGACCCTCGGCCATGGTTGCCAGCGCTGCCCTCTCCGCCCGGCGCACCAGGGCCAGTGGTTCGGGAGGGAACAGAACCTGGGTGAACACCAGCGCCACCCCGGCACCGATCAGCGCGTCGGTCAACCGGTTCACACCAGCCCCGCCGTCGGCCGCGGCGATGGTCAGGATCGCCCCGGCGGCGGCCTGGACGCGCATCAGGCGATTGGCGCCCAGTGCCTGGGCGATGACCAGCGCGACGAAGGTGGCTAGCGCCAGGCTGTCCCAGTCGCTTCCGAGGATCACGACCGTGCATTCTCCGATCGCGATGCCGATGCACACCCCGAGGAGCAGCCGCAGGGCGTTGCGGCCCCGTTCACCTCGCCCGAAGTTGAGAGCGACCACTGCGGCGATCGGAGCGAAGAACGGAGCATCGTGATCGCCGGTCCGGACGGCGATCACCCAGGCCAGCGTGGCCGCTGCCGTTGCCTGGACCAGCGGCCAGGTCTCGGCGAGCCACGTCCGCACCGCTGCGGTCGTGCGCGAACGGGCCATACGGCGATCTCCCGGTTCAGGCACCATGACACGTAAAGAACAGAAAGCACTATCCGCCTAAAGTAGACGTTTCGTCGGGAGGCGCCGATGCGTGTGGAACAGGTGACAGACCCGATCGCCTACCACGCCGAAGGGCCCGTATGGTCGCCGCTCTGGGGCGGCCTGCGCTGGGTCGACATGTTGGCCGGAGACGTGCTGTCCCTGGCCGACGACAGCACCGTCACCCGCCATCACGTGGGCCATGTCGCCGCAGCGATACGGCCCCGCCGCCAGGGCGGCGCGGTCATCGGAATCGAGCGGGGCTTCGCCCTGGAGGACGCCGACGGCACCCTGACGCACCTGCCCCCGCTGTGGGACGAGGACCGCGGGATACGCATGAACGAGGGCGGCTGCGACCCAGACGGCCGCTTCTACTGCGGCTCCATGGCCTACGACAAACGCACCGGCGCCGGCAGCCTGTACCGGCTGGCGCCCGACGGCACCGTCACGGTGGTCTTGACCGGGGTCACCGTCTCCAACGGGCTGGAGTGGAGCCCCGGCGGCGCCCACGCCTACTACAACGACACACCTACACATCGGATCGCCGTGTTCGATTACGACCCCGGCTCCGGCCTGAGAGGGCAGCGCACCTTCGTGACCATTCCGACCGAGGCCGGGCGCCCGGACGGGCTGACCGTCGACGCCCAAGGCGGCGTCTGGGTGGCCCTCAACAACGGCGGAGCGGTGCGACGCTACTCGCCCGCGGGCACCCTCGACGAGGTGATCGAACTGCCGGCGAGGAAGGTCACCGCCTGCACGTTCGGTGGGCCCCACCTGGACGAGCTGTTCATCACCACCTCCCGGGAAAATCTCGAGCCTGCGGAGGACCCGCTGGCAGGCTCACTGTTCCGGGCACGAGTCGACGTCGCCGGGCTGCCTGTCCGGGAGTTCGCAGGATGAGCCAGCCCTGCCGAGGGCGCCCACGCATACGTCAAGGCTTCGGCGCCGCGTTACACGGTCTGCCACGGCGCTGTCATGGGGTCCCGCGAGTGAGCAGCGGCCTGCTTGGGAGATGCACCGTAGCCGGACGCCACAGTGGTTCGCATCGCGCGCGTGCGGTACTCGCAACCTGTCCGCGCCACATCTGGGAACAGTCCACGCGCCCGAATGTGCCGGTGGCTGACGAGAGGCACGTCTTGGTGGTCGCGCGAACCGAAGGACGATGAGCGCGCATTCGCTCGGATCGAGCAACGTCTGGCAGATGATGATCCGGAGCTGGCACGGCGCATCGAATCGCTCAACACGCATTTCACCGAGCTGGCTGGTGACGACCGATTCCCGGACCGCAGGGGCGTGGACCCAGTCGCCGGGCGTACCGACGAAGAGGGGGCCACCGATCCAGTCCTCGATGGCGGTGAAGAGCACTCATGGACGGTCAAGGTCGCTGTGGCACTGGCCATCCTGGCCGCCGTCGGGCTGCTGCTCACAGCGATCCTCTCAACGCCCAGCGGCGGTGAGCACCAGCCGCCCCAGCCGTACGGGCTTGCTCAGCCAGCGGCACGTCCTTGAGGGCGGCCCGGATTAGGCATGAACGCGGATGAGAAGGACGCAGAGGGGAGGGCTGCCGTAGACCGTGGTGCGCCAGTGGTGGACCTGTTCGAGGCAGTGGCCCGGTCGGCGTTCCCCACCTCACCGTGGCGGGGGAAAACTGCCCTTCGGCCATACCGCCGGGACCCTAGCGGATGAGGCGTCGCTCGTGGTGCTGGGTCATCGACACGACAACGGCGGCAATGCCTCTACTTGGCAGGCAGTTCGCAGGTCATAGGCGGCTGCGCAATGTGAACGGTTCAGGAGGCAGTGACGGCGGCATGAGCGAGGGCAACGGTCTCCTGCGGGGTACCGTCGATCGGGATAGCCGCGCCAGCTTCATCGTCGCCCAGCAGTTCAAGGTCGGCAAACTGCGTATCGAGCAGGCCGGGCGGCATGACGTGGCCCTGCCGCGCTGCGGTCCGCGCAGCAATCAGCTCAGGCGAGCCATCGAGGTGGAGAAAGAAGACGTGCGGCGCGGCGGAAGCCAGCCGGTCACGATAGCGCCTCTTCAGCGCCGAGCATGACACCACTCCACCGTTGTCCGCGTGCTCGGTCAGCCATCGTGCGATCTCGTCCAGCCAGGGACGGCGGTCTTCGTCATCGAGCGGATGGCCGGCTCGCATCTTCGCCACATTGGCTGCGGGGTGGAAGTCGTCCGCCTCGGCGTATGGAACACCGAGGCGCTGTGCCAGCAGTTGGCCCACCGTGGTCTTTCCCGAGGCCGAGACGCCCATGACCACGACCAATGGAGCAGTGTTGTGAGGCATCCGTCCAGGCTAGGGCCTGCCTTCGGATCTTGCCCGTTACAACTCGATGAGCACCTTGACGTCGTCCGATTGTGGCGTGACCGCTTCCATCGCGCGCTCCAGCGGAACCCGCCGGGTGATCAGGCGCTCAAGCCATGACAGGTCGGCTTGGGCCAGCGCCTCGGCAGCCTGGCGGTAGTGCCGCAGGTTGGCGTTGACCGAGCCCACCACCGCGTCGTTCTGCAGCACGATCTCCCTGTTGATAGCGCCCGCGTCCACGGTCACCCTCCGGCCGGCGGGCGACACACCGGTCAGGCACACCACCCCGTAGGGCGCGGTGCCCGTCAACGAGGCAAAGACGAGCTCGCTCGCGCCCGTCGCCTCGACGACGACATCCGGGCACACGGTGGAGATCACCTGATCGATGTCCTCCGCGTGGTATGCGGCACCCAAGTCCCGTACGAGAGCGGGCTTGGGCCCCTCGCTCACCCGGTCGAGCACATGCACCTCCAGTCCGCGCTGCGTGCCCAGAAGGGCAGCCAGCAGACCAATGGGCCCGGCACCGGTCACCAGAACACGGCGCGGCTCGAACCACGAACGGGCACCGACACGCTCCACCTGTTCCCATGCCTTCGCCACCACGGTGGTGGGCTCCATGAGCACACCGACGTGCTCCAGATGCGGCTCCAGCTTCACGGCGTAGTCGGCCTCCACGCACCACGCCTGCGCGCCGTAGCCATCGATCTCTTTGATACCGCGTTCGGTGTAGCGGCCGTTGCGGCACATGTCGAACTCCCCGCGGGCGCAGGCCCCGCACGGCTCGGGGTCCGGGCGGCGCACCACCCCGGCGACCAGGTCACCGGACGAGAACCCGCTGTCGAGAGGCGCCTGCCGCACCCGCCCGAGGGACTCATGCCCGAGCACCAACCACTCACGGCCCGGCGGGGCCCAGCCGTACTCGCCTCGGACGATCTCCCTGTCCGTTCCGCACACCCCCACCGCCAGGCCCTGCACCAACAGCTCACCAGCTGCCGGGACGGCCTCCGGCACATCCCGGACCTCAACGGATCCCTCTGCGCCGGGCCGCACCGTCAATGCACGCATCGCCAACCTCGTCCCACTCGTCCGCCGGCGCCTCAAATCCGTGCGCGCCGCTGCTTTCGATCTGTCCCTCTTTGAGGTGTGTCCCGCTCAGAGGTTTTCAGCACCAGATGGTCAGGCAGGAGGGACGCGTCCGTGGGCTGCCCTCCTGCCACCCGGAAGGGATAGGCGGCCAGGTGCTGGTGCGCGCGACGTTGGTGATCACGTGAAGGCCGGCGGTCGTCTCGACGATGCCCACCTACTGGTTGAGGGCGGTCCCCGGACACCTAGCGCGTGCGAAGCCCGGAGGCTGTATGAGCGGGAGGTTCCGCATCGTCCGGCGGCAGCCAGGCGTTCGGCGTCGCGCCTCGGCCGCTTGGGGCACGAAGTCGGTAGCGCAGGTAGAGGTATGAGTTCTGTCGACGGGCGCTGATCAGATCCGTCCACACCGGCTGGTTCGGCAGCAGTTCGAGTCCGGAGATCACCCCGGGCCGGGAGGTGCCGTCCCGGCCGGCGAGCACGGGGGATGTCGTAAGGAACAGCTCATCCAGCAGGCCCTCGCCGAGGAGGTGACCGATGAGCTGCGGCCCACCCTCGGTGAGGACCGCAGTGTGGCCCTGGGCGTGGAGAGCCGCGAGGACGTCGGCCATGCGGAGGCCGGATCCTTCGACCGCGGTGAGTATCGCGCAGGCTGGTGGCAGGCGTCCCTCTAGTCGGCTGGCGCCATCCGCGGTGGTGGCCACGAGCGCGCCCGACTGCAGCGCTGGGTGCTCGGTGGGCACATTCCCGCTCGCCGTGACCACAACCAGTTGCGGTTGGGTGGCGCGTTTCAGTCTGCGTCGTAGCTCGACGAAGTGGGGTGCGGCGTGCGGACAGACGTGGTCGGGGGTCCACTGGTGGCGGGCTGTGGCTCGCAGTGTTCCGGCTCCGATGAGTACCGCGTCGGCGCATGCCCGCAGCAGTCCCATCACGAAGCGGTCCGCGGGTTCACGCCCGCTGATCGCTGAGCCGGAGGAGGGGTATTCGGGGCCGAGGGCGACCACTCCGTCAAGTGAAGTGACGAAGTTCGCGTACACGCAGGGCGTTGTGAAGCCCAGGTCGCCGCCGTACGCCGTGGCGAGCGTGGCAGGAAGACCAAAGCCGGGCTGTCCGGCCTCCTCGTACAGCAGGTCCAGGCGTTCCAACGAGCGTGTCTGTGTTTCGCCGGCGGGGTGTGCGGTGTTGTCCTCAGCCATGTTCGGCCAGGCCGCGTTGGCCGCACAACGTGGAGAATTCGGCGCGCAGTTGCGGATCTTCGTCGTAGGTACCGCGCCAGTGGGTGGTGCGGGTGCTGGACTCGATCTCCCGTACTCCGCGCATCTGCGTGCACAGATGCACTGCTTCCAGGTGGACCGCGACGCCGTGTGGCTGCAGGATCTGCTGCAACGATTCGGCGAGCTGGCGGCCGATGCGCTCCTGCATCGAGAATCGGCGGGCGAACAGCCGCACCAGCCTGGTGAGTTTGGACAGTCCGAGGATGTGCTCGTGCGCGATGTAACCGATGTACGCCTTGCCGAAGAAGGGCAGGCTGTGGTGCTCGCACAGGGAGAAGAACGGGATCGGCCCTTCGACGATTTGGCTGATCCGGCAGTCTGAACCGCCATGGCATTCGGTCTCGAAGGCGGTGACCAGCTTTTCGTCGCCTTCGTACCCGCTGGTGGCGTCGAAGAGGGCACGCAGGAAGCGGTGGGGTGTGTCGGCCGTGGCTGCTGCCCCGGCGGCCAGGCCCAGCGCCTCGAAGATCTCCTTGAGGTAGCCCTCGAACCGCTGCCACTCCTCGGGGGTGATCTGCCGCGGCGACACGGCTGCCCACTCCACCTCATCCGTGAAGGGTATGAGGCCTTCACCGACCAGCCCTGCGACGGGCGGGGGACCATTCATCTGCGGCAGTTGATCATTCACATGCGGCCTCGAGAATGAGGAACGTACATCTCACTGCGCTGGACGTATCCATTATCGACCGCTTTCTGCATGAGTGCTGCCTGGGGACACGATGCCTCTGCGCCAGCGCTGTGAGGCGGCGAGCGCATCCCCGTGTCGTTTGCGCCCAACTGTCAGCTTCGGAGCATCTCGGCGAGGACCTCGGCTTCGCTGATCTCGGGCTGCTTGGTTGCGGTGAGTAGCGTCAAGGGCCCGTCCTTAGCGAGGTCGCGCAGGTGCGTCAGAGCGTCTGCGTGTTCGGGATCTTTGAGCTCGGTGCGGTAGCGACGGCTGAATTCCGCGAAACGCTCGGGGTCGTGGCTGTACCACTTGCGCAGCTCCGTGGAGGGGGCGACCTGTTTGCACCACTCGTCGAGGTGAGCCTTGTCCTTGGTCATCCCTCGGGGCCAGATGCGGTCGACCAGCACTCTCGCACCGTCAGTCTGCGCCGGAGCCTCGTAGACGCGGCGCACGTGCACCGTCCTGCTGCGACCCATGGAAAAACCTCCTCGTGAGCTGGGTGCTCCGCTTCCCTTCGCGTCACACGTATTAGCGAGAGATGATCTCGAGCCGCGCCACTTCGTCCGGTCCCGGATGGGACACCAGCACCGGCAGGCCGCTGGGATCCCGGCCCTCGATGACGGTGAAGCCCCTCCCCGTGTCCAATGTCCACACGGGAGCAGGCTCTGAGCTCGCGCTCGCACCGCTGGACGTCGTCGGGCCGCCCGCCGTCCATGTGAATGCGCGGAGGGCCTTTCCGTCTTAGACCGCGACACGAGGCTTCTTTTTGCGGGTTGTGATCCTGGTTCCACGCTACCTGGCCCGCGTACGGCCCGCCGGGGCACGCAGTCGGCCCCTGAGCGGCGGCGGTGAGGTGTCAGCCCGGCCAGGTGAGAAACCCTCCCACGAGGGTGCCGTAAGCGAGGTGTGCGACGAGGGTGACGGTCGGTGTGCCGGGTCCGTAGTTGAGCATGAGAAAGCCAGGTCCGCGGGAAGGTACGGGTATGGAACGCACGATCACTGTCTGCGGGCAGTCCTGCAGCGCTCGATGCGGCAATCGCGCGGTGGTGGTCCCGGATGCGATGGCGTAGAAGCCCGGTTCGGCGAGCGCGAGCAGTTCGGTGTCAATCCCGGCATCGGGGGAGTCGAAGCTGGCGACCCAGTGTACGGTCACCTCGGAGTCATCCCGGGCACGCTTGAGCCGTTCCGCCAGGGGCCGCAGTTCCGATGATGGTCGGCACGCGGTGGAGGCCGCCGATGCGGACGTTGATGGGGTGGATGGCGCGGCCGCCGAGCAGTAAAGCCGGAGCGCTGAGCGAGTTCACGGAGGCCGTCCGGCGGCGCACCGAGTTGCCAGTCAGGGCCTCGGCCCGCTGCCAGCCGGTCCGTACAGATCCAGCAGGCGGGTTCGGGTTGACTGAAGCCGGCTCCCCACCACCGTAGCGACACACCGTGTGATCGCCAGGCCCAGCACCGGATCCTCCTCGATCAGTGTGCGCACCGCCGCCGCGTCGAATTCCAATGCATGTACCGGGCCATGTGCCTCTGCCCCCAGCTGCCAGGTGTGCGGCGGGACCAGCCACGACCAACCGAGCAGTTCACCCTGGCCGATGGCGTCGACGGTGGCCGCCCGGCGGCCAGGGACACGCACGTCGAGAGCAACCAATCCGGTGAGGATGCTCCAGAACCGGTCGGCCCTGCTGCCCTCCTCGAAGATGCGGGTGCCTGCGGGGAAGGACCGGTCGGCCGCGAACTTCAGCAAGCGGTCGCGGTCTTCGGGCGAGAGCAGGCTCAGCAAATTCGTCGTGGTGGCCATGAGGGCCCTCCCGTCTCGGCGTCACTGTCTACGCGAAACTTTTTCCTGAGGAGCGGCGACAGGACTCGGTCCTACGGGGTCCCATCTCGTCAGGGGCCCTGGGTCCATGACGCCGTCGCGCTAACCGATGGAAGTGCAACCGTCGGCGTCTGCGGCTGTGCGTGTGTGGTGTTGGTTTCGTAGAGCCGCCGCTGGTGCCTGCCGCAAAAGTGGAGCTCGCTTCCCCGTGCTGTCAGCCCCGGAGCAGCTCGGCAAGCACTTCGGCTTTGCTGATCTCGGGAAACTTGGTTGCGGTGAGTAGTGTCAAGGTTCGCTCTTCGGCGAGGTCACGCAGATGCGCCAGCGCGTCTGCGCGTTCGGGATCTTGGAGCTCGGCCTGGTAACGGTGGCTGAACTCCGCGAAACAATCGGGGTTGCGGATGTACCACTTCCGTAGCTCTGCGGAGGGTGCGACCTGCTTGCACCACTCGTCGAGGTGGGCATTCTTCTTCGTCATGCCCCGGGGCCAGAGGCGGTCGACCAGCACTCTGGTGCCGTCGGTCTGCGCAGGTGCGTCGTAGACGCGGCGGATGTGCACGGTTCGCTTGCGCGCCATGGAGGGGCCTCCTGGCTAGTACTCCGCTTCTTCCGGGATCACACGTAGTAACGAGAGATGATCTCCAGACGCGCTACTTCGTCCGGTCCCGGATAAGCCACCAGGACCGGCAGGCCGCTGGGATCCCTGCCCTCGATGAGAGTGAAGCCCTCACCTTCCCTGATGTCGATGCGGTCGGATCGGGCTCTGAGCACGCGCTCGCACCGCTGGAAGTCGTCGGGACCGTCCGCCGTCCAGATCACGTACTGCGCGCCGACGTGGCCCGACGGGTGCAAAGCGCGCGAGCCCACGGCGCGCAGGTATACCTGGAAGCCGTTGTGACTCACTAGTAGCGCGGCAGTGGCGGTGCGTACGGTGACCTCCATTTTCAGCAGTTCCTGGTAGAAGGCCGCCGATGCGTCGTGGTCGTGGACGAACACCACGACCGAGGCTAGCCATGGTCCGCGCGCCTCCGGTCCGTCACCGGTCGGCTCCGAATTCGGCGGAAGCTGCGCAGGGCGCTGACCGGAGGACGCTGCTTCATGCGGGTAGGCCATGAGGCCCCCTTCCGCCTTCGACCGCGATACGGGGCTTCTTTGGGTGGTTTCCTGGTCCGGTTTCCACGCTACCCGGGCCGTGTCCTGGCCGCTGGAACGTGCAGCCGGCCCCCGAGGGGCGCGGCTACGGATTCAGCCTGGCCATGCAAGGAACCCTCCGACGATGGTGCCGTAGGGAGGTGTGCGGTGAGCGTGACGGCGGGTGCGCCGGGCCCGTAGTTGAGCTTGAGGAATCCGGGTGGTTAGAGCAGCGCGACATGGGGGCGCTGGTTACGGGGTGGCGCATGCGCGGTTGGACGAGCGGCAGCAGAATGTTGATGTGCGCGGTGGTGGCGAACAGGCCGTGGATGAGGCCGAACACAGCCAGTCACCAGCTGCTGTATCCGATGGCGACGAAGACCCGTAGTAGAGCAGCGCGAAGATCAGGCAGTTGATGAAGTGTGCACGTGACCGAGGGCGTTGGTGCGGGCCCGGCCGCTGGAAGGCGATCCAGAGCAGGAACAGCAGATCGATGCGGGTGAGGCTTAGGGCATTGGCCGCGCGCAGGCTGGTGGCCAGTACCAGGGTGCAGACAAGCCCGCCTGGCAGTGCGGCCCAGATGCTCACCGTGTGGCCTGGCCGATCGCGCAGGCGGCGCCTATCAGGGCGACGTGGGACAGGCCCTGGGGCAGATTGCCAGGAAGTCGCCGGTGGCGGGGTCGATCTCCTCGCTGTAGAGGCCGACGCCATCGGCGAGAGGTATAAGTTGGCCCATGAGGTGTCGGCTTCGTCCGCGCGGCCGGTCCGGGCGAGGGCTTCGAGCCAGAAGGAGCAAGCGTGGAAGGCGCCCTCGCGGGCGAGCAGATCCTACTCGCTACCAGCCGACCGCCGCGCGGGCGGTGACCAGGACCGGCACGGCGCTGATTCGCTTTCCGCGCAACCCTGCGGCGATGTCGGCCACGGTGACCACCCGAGTGGTCATGATCTCTTTGACCTTCACCGTGTTCCTTTCCGGGTAAGGTGCAACGGCCGGTCCGCTCGACTGCAATGGGGCGTTTCACCGCGGTTGGACTCCCAGGACGGAGAGCACTCGCGGACCATCTGGTGCATGAAGCCCCACTCGTTGTCGTACCAGCTCATGATCTTCACCAGAGTGCCATCCACGACCCGGGTCATTGCCGCATCGACGATGGAGGCCCGGGAGTCACCGATGATGTCACTGGAGACAATCGGCTCGTCCGAGACGCCGAGGATGCCGCGGTAGCGGTCGGTGGTCGTCTCCTCCCGGAAGAGGTCGTTTATTTCCTCGGGGGACGTCGGGCGGGCGGTGACGAGCACAATGTCGACGATCTTGGTCGTCCCGGGCCTCACGCTCCTCATCGCCGGCGTCGCTCAGGAACTCCAAGTCTCCGCGGCCGTCGGCGCCTTCCTCGTCGGCATCGCCCTGTCCGGAGAGGTAGCCGAAGGCGCCAGCGCCGCTCACCCCCTCCGCGACCTGTTCGCCGCCATCTTCTTCGTCTTCTTCGTCTTCTTCAGCCTGAGCACCGACCCCGCGGAGATCCCGCCCGCCCTAGGAGTTGTCTTCAAATGTCACGCCCACATCAGCAGGGCTGCGAGGGTGATGGCGGCTTGGTAGGACTCGGCGGTCTTGTCGTAGCGGGTGGCGATGCCGCGCCACTGCTTCAAGCGGTTGAAGCAGCGTTCGACCACGTTGCGCCGTTTGTAGAGGTGCTTGTCGAAGGCCGGCGGGCGTCCGCCGCGGCTGCCGCGCCGGAGCCGGTTGCGGATCTGGTCGGTCCGTTCGGGGATGGTGTGGCCGATGCCCCGTCGCCGCAGCCAGGTCCGGATGGCCTTGGAGCTGTAGCCCTTGTCGCCCAGCACGTGGGCGGGCCTGACCCGTGGCCGTCCCGGGCCGACCCGGGGCACCCGAATCGTGTCCATCACGGCGGTGAACTGGGTGCAGTCGTTGGTGTTCCCGCCTGTGACGGTGAAGGCGAGCGGGCGGCCGGTGGCGTCGCAGGCGAGGTGAATCTTGCTGGTCAGACCGCCTCGGGAGCGTCCGAGTGCGGGGACGCGCAGCCCCCTTTTCGGGCCCCGGCGGCGTGCTGGTGAGTGGAAACCAGCCAGTCGATGTCCCCGGCCGCGTCAGCGGCCGCCTGGGCGGCCCGGAGCATCCGCTCGAAGGTGCCGTCCAGAGCCCACCGGCGGAAGCGGGTATGCAGCGTGGCCCACGGGCCGTACCGCTCGGGCACGTCCCGCCAAGCAGTCCCGGTGCGGAACTTCCACACGATCCCGTTGAGTATCGTGCGGTCGTCCAGCCACTTCCGCCCCCGCAGCGACTCGGGCAGCAGCGGCCGGACGAACTCCCATTCAGCGTCCGACAGTTCATGGCGACGTATCACCCGACCATGATCCACCACGCGAGATCATTTGAAGACACCGCCTAGCACCCGCTCGTCCTGCTCGCTCCCCGCAGCCTGCGTCATCCCGCGCTTCTCCCGCCTTCGTGTCCTGGCCGCCGCCGTTGTTTGCCGTGCCCGATGGCGCGCGGCGGCGGGCTCACCGTACGCGGCACAGGGGCGGAGATCGGTGAACTCGCCCTGCAGCATGCGGCGGACTCGCCGGCGCGCCACCGCGGCGGTCCGGTAAGGGCGGGCGGCGTCCAGCAGGGTGTGGAGTCGGGAGGCCACGAGCGTGGAGTCGACGCGGGTGGGTCGTCCAGCGCCTGGTGGGCCGCGGCGGCGCCCTGCTCGGGCTCGCCCTCGGTGAACAGTGCGGCGGCCAGTCCGATCCGGTCCATGCCTTCACCCGGCCGGAGCCGAGGCCCGCAACGCTCACTTGGTGGCGGGTCCGGCGTGCTCGTCGGGTTCTGTGTCCTGCTCCGTCGATGTCGGTGGGGTCCCTGTGCTGTCTGGCTCGCTATCAGCCTTGGTGCCTTCCTCGGCTGCTGGGGCGCGGTCGTCGAGGGTGATGGTGACCGGCTCACCGCCAGGCCTGAGGCCGGTCAGGCTCTTCTCGATCCGCTCGTACAAGGTGGCGGCGAGTTCACGGTCGCCGTCGCCGTCGGCGGCGGTGCGCTTGAGGGAGTGCAAGCTGATCAGCAGGGCGATCAGGGAGCGGCCGGACAGTGCGGCGCGGATGCGCTCGTCCCCCTCGGCGGCGACCTGCGGCGGTACACGGAAGTGCGGGTGCCGGCCGGCGTGGGCGCTGATGAACTCCCAGATGTCGCGGTGGCACAGCAGGTTTGCGGAGGAGGCGCGGGCTGCCGTCTTGAGCAGAGCGCTGTGTTCCTCGTTCTCTTCGGCGGCCGTGGTGGCGTCGGGCTGGGGCAGCAGCTTTTCCACGGTGATGCGCAGATCCGCGAGCTCCTGCTGCACGGAGGCGATCGAGACCCGCGTTTCCTCCTGGGCGGTGCTGATCTCCGCCTTGATCTCAACGACCGCTTCGAGCAGCCCGGCCGGTGCGCTCTGCTGGTCGCCGACTGGCCCGTCGCTGTGGCTGTCGGGGGCGGTGAGCAAGGCGAGCACGGGAGCGAGTTCCTCGGTGAAGATCTCGCGGACGGCCTGGCGGACCTCGCCAACCGACATTTCCGGAGCGGGCGGGGCCTCCTGGTCGGTGGTGCGCTGCGCCGGGATCGCTGTGTGGAGGGCCGCTTCTTCCGCGGGCTCGTCGGTCTCGGTGACGGTGGTGACCGGCGAGGCCTGGAGGCCGTTGCGGTCTTCCTGGGTTCGGGGCGCCTCCTGGAGGAGAGGTGCGGGGGCCGGCGGGGCGAGGCCCGCGAGCACGTCACGGACCTCCCGCAGTTCGGTGCGCAGCTGGGCGACGGCCTCGTGGACGGCGTTGTTGAGTGTGTCCCCGCTGGAGTTCAGCTTGTTGTGGACGTCGCGGAAGTTCGCGCGCATCCGGCTGAGCTCGTCCACGACCTCCTGGGTCGTCTTGTCATGGGCGGCCTGGCCAGCTGACTCCAGCTTCTCCACGCTCTTGTCGAGCGCGTCCCGGAGATTCTTGTCCGTGTGCATGACGGCGGTGTGGAGCATCGTCAGTGTGTTGGTGAGGTCCGGGTTCGGCTGGCGTGCCATCATCCCCCATTTCGTCGCGGTGAGTAGTTGGTCGAGTTCACTGCGTATGCTGCCCGGGGTGGAGCTTCCCGCGGGGCGGATCGGGTCAACTGGCTTGAGATCGACCGTCATCCAGGCTGAAACCGACCCAGCCAGGTCTCGTGCCCAGCCCTTGTGGGGATCTGCCGCCGACCACGAGCGGCACCGCGCCCAAGCCGAGGGCTCTGTGCCCCACCGGTCGACCGGGGCACCCACGAGACGGCAGACTTGCAGCAGACTGACGGCGACCAGGCATGTGTCGGCCCTGTGCCCGCCGGACGCCCCGGGAGTGGGAGACGGGGCACAGGGCCGCCGGCCAGTGACGGTGGCCGGCGACGGGCACGGAACGGATCGCACCCGCTGTGAGGGTCGCTCCTGCGGGGCGGGGTCTGGGGGTGCCACGCCCGCAGGTCAGGCAGGTGGGGCAGTTCGGGCGTGCCGGTGTGGTGCGGGCGGCATTCCGGGAACTCGTGGTGCGTCAGCCGGAGAGGTCGGCTGCCGGGCGGAAAGGCGGTGCGCCGTGGGGCACAGCGGTGATGTGGTGGCGGAGCTGATCGCTGACCACCGTGAGGTCGCGGAACTCTTCACACGGTTCGACCAGGCACCCTTGGGCAGTGAGGACCGCAAGCGGCTGGTGGATGCCCTGACGATCGAGCTGGTGCGGCACTTCGTCGCTGAGGAGACGTCCCTCTACCCCGCGATGCGCAAGCACCTCGACGGCGGCCACACCCTGGCGGACAAGGAGCTCGCCGAGCACGCCCGCATCAAGTGCCTGCTCAATGACCTCCAGCAGCGCGGTGCGCTGGACGAGGACTTCGAGTATCTGGTGCGCAGGCTGCGCACCGAGGTGACTGCGCATGTCGATGAAGAGGAGAACAACCTCTTCCTCCAGATGCGCAGCAACGTCGACGCCGCCGTCCTGCTGGAACTGGGGGACAAGATCCGCCGCTCGAAGAAGACCGCCCCCACCCGCCCGCACTCGGGGTGATCTTCGGCGCTCAGCGGCCCACACAGGGAATCTGAGAAGTGCCCGTCGGCCAGGGCCCGGCGCGTGTTGAAATCCCGTGAGCTTCAGCGTGCGCGGCATGTTCTCATAATCGCCCAACAGCCGCTGTTGCCAAAGGTGTTCATTGAGCCCTGGAGCACGTGCGCCGGAGTAGCGCCGCTCGGCGGCTACGGCCTGCCCTCAGTCAGCTGGCTGGCGGTGTTCTCGATCCAGCGCAGCGTCCACTCAACTCCGGCCTGCCACCCGGGCCCCTCGCCCTTGTACCGCTCCTGGGCGTCGGCGCGGATACGGGCCGCGATGGTACGCAGGTCCTTCTGCAGCCCCTGACGCTGGGCAGTGACCATGGCCTGGCGCATCTCGTCGGTGACCTCGATGGGGTTTTCGTTGCTCATCACCCCACCCTGGACGACTGCCCCGCCGATGGCTATGCGTCATGGCCTGGACGCCGGTGCGGCGCGGACACCGGTCGGCGACGCGAAGAGCCCGGCGCCCCGGGAACGGAACGCCCCTTCCCGGCGCCACTCCACCGTCCACGCCTTGAGAGCCGACAACGGCGTCCGCACGGCGACTACCGGTGCTGGAGCCCGCTGGTCTCTGCTGTCGGCTGTGAGCCGTTGTGCCAGCGGCTGGCCAGCAGACCGTAGAGGAGGGTGTCGGTCCATTCGCCGGTGTTGATGCTCTGCACCACGAGGTCTACCAGCACTTCGCCCGGCACCTGCTCGCCAACCCCGACACCGCCTCCGACGCCGTCCAGCGCGCCCTGGCCGCCTCCTGGACCCAGGCACTCGCCGGCCACCGCACCACCGCCATCGCCTGGGAAGCCCTCACCCACCGTATCCAGCGCGCCTACACCCCAGCCAGCGCCCTCTACGCCCTCGTCCCCGCCGCGGAAGCCGACGCCGCCGTCCTCCACCGCGTCCTCGGACTGAGCATCACCGCCACCGCCGACACCATCGGCACCGAAACCATCACCGTCGCGTCCTTGCTGGCCACCTTCGACCGCCGGCTGGCTGGGGAGAATGCCGCAGCTCTCCGGGCGTGCTGGCAAGCAGCCACACACCGGTGCTGCGTGCATATCGGGCGCCGTTCCCGCTCACCGCGAGGCTTCCCAACGGAAACAACTGTCTCACCAGATCAAGGCGACTTCGCCGACGCGGGTCTGGATCTGCTACTACGTCAGCAGTTGGCCCCGCTCTGGGTTTCGCTCCCCGCACCGCGGCTGACGCTCTATCATCTGCTAAACGGGGGAGGTCACCTTCTGTGATGGCCCCCTGTCTCTCAGTGAAGAGCCCCTAGGGCTGGGGCAAGAGGACGCAGGGGGAAAAGTGCCGTCGCCAGTACCTCCACCACCGTCAGTGCCACCGCCATTCGGCCCAGTGCCGCCGCCCGCTCCACCCGCGCCGCCCAGCGGTCCGGATCCCGAACCACCGCACTGGAAGAACATCGGAAGATTTTTCCTCGTGGCCGGTGGAATCGCCGCGATCTTCTCAGCGATCTTTCTGGTGGTTACGCACTTCCAGCAAGAGCGTGGTGTCAAAGCGTCCGAAAAATCTGGAGCAGCGGACAAGGCCGGCGATGACAGGGCGAAAAAGGAGGAGAAGGAGAAGAAGGAGCGAGCCGAAGGCCCGCCCATCACCGCTACGCCTGGAGCCCCCGCCTTCTACGCAAATCGATTCGCCTTCCCTGCGCGCACGGCTAGTCTCGGTCCTGCTGCCAACTTCATGTATGGCCAACAGGAATATGCGGACTGGTTCACTGCGAACAAGGGGGAGGAAGTCGGCGTCAGTGCATACCGCACAACCATCTCACCCCTCCATGAGGGGACGGTCGTTGTACAAAACATGCGGGTATCGGATCTGCGCTGCACACCTACCAAGTATGTGGGGACCGCCGTGGTTCCGCCCGCGATCGGAGACGGTGGAGATGGCGTGACACCAGTCGTCGTCGGTTTCGACCTCAGCACGGTGTTTCCACAGCCGCGGAAGCTCGTCTCGTTCGGCGACCGTCAAACGTCGCCGGGTAAAGAAGTCTGGAACCTTGGTGGAAACGCCTTCGAGAAGGGGATCTACCTTGACGGCGGCGATCACGCCGACGCCCGGAGCTTCGACCTCTTCTTTTTCACAGGAGAAAAGGACTGTACGTTCAACGTCGAAGTAAACGTGACGAGCGGCCCCAAGGATGCTTGGTATCCAATCAAACTTGGCAAAAAATTGGATGGCAAAGGCAGCGTTGCAGGGCAGGCGGCAAGATATGAATCAGTTATCGTTCCCACTGAAACCGGTGATCCGCAGAGCGACCTCAAGGGTCCCGGAAATCCGTTTCCGGCAATCAAGCTAAAAAAGACCAATTTCTGAACAGTGAAAGCTGTCTGCGCAGGCCAGGGGCTCCTCAGACCCTTGCGCTGAGCCAGGGCCGCCATGAGTGCCCTGCTGGCCGCCCCTGCTGCAGGCCACCCGGACGCCCGCGCCGACGGGCTCCGCGGCAGGAAGCACCCGGCACCGCTGGGCCTGCGCTGGGCCGAATGGGTGAGTGCGCCAGCCAGCTGGCGCGATATTGTGGAGCCCCTGATGACCGCTGTTTTCCATGATCTGGCAGGAGTGCCCCGCGTGGCCGAGGACCCCATCGCGCAGAGCGAGATCTCCGCTCTCACCCGCCGCTTCGAGCAGGGGCAGGAGACGACAGCCCGCGAGTTCGGGATCGTCAAATCAGATCTCACCGCGGTGCGGCTCCAGGTGGGGAACCTGGATCAGAAGGTGGGCGGGCTGGACGAGAAGGTGAGCCAGCTCGCTGAAGACATGAGCGCGGTCAACGGCCGCCTCGATGCTCTGGCGGGCGAGGTGCGCACCGGGAACGCGCAGATCCTGGAGCTGCTCTCCCAGCTCGTGGGCAAGAACCCTGACGCCAGCTGACCATCCCGTCGAACACAAAAGGCTGCCCGGACCTGATCTTCAGGTCCGGGCAGCCTTCATCGTGGGGTGATCATGTGGCCGGTGCGGGCCGCGGAACTGACGCGGGGCGGCGTCCTGGAGCGCGGTGAAGTGCCGGGGCGACGGAGTCGGGGGCCAGGAGCAGGCCGTCGGGCCGCAGACGGCCGCCCGGACGGATGCTGAAGGGCGGCGCCCTGAGTGGTCTGTGCATAGCTCTTCGTCTCACCTCGTCTCACACATCTCTCACAAACGAGAGCGCATGGGAGCACGCGAGTACCTCTGACCTGGACATTCGCTGTCGCCACGGACCACGGCGGACCAGGTGGACATTATATAGGCTAGGAGCATGGCCTACGAAATTCCGGTGACGCAAGCACGTGCGGAGCTGGCGGATCTGATCAACCGCGTCGTCTACGGCGGCGAGCGGGTGGTCGTGACCCGTCACGGCAAGCCGCTGGTGGCGTTGGTATCCGCTGCTGACCTGCAGCTACTTGAAGAGCTGGGGCGGCGTGACGAGGGCGCGGAGGACGAGCAGGTGATCAGTACGGTCTCGTCCGTGCGGCAGCTTCCGTCCGCTCCGGGCGAACGGCGGCGCTTCGGTATCGCGGCAGAACACCGCGACCCGGCTGCCGGGGACCGGCGACCGGGTCGCGAGAGCTGACGGTCAGCTACTGCTGACCGTGCGGTGGAGCGGGTGGCTCAGGAGCTGAGCTCCCACATGGCGTTGGCGATGGCGTCCGTGTTGGTGTCCAGCGACTTTTCGTCGATGTTCTTCGAGGTGTCGCAGGCCTGGTGGTAGCAGGCGTCGAACGCCTTGCCCGCCTCGCCGCCCCAGTTCTTCGCCTGCTCCTCGGTCTTCTTGTAGTCCGCGCCGGAGAAGAAGCCGCCGACCGGGATGCCCGCGTCCTTGAAGGAGGCGTGGTCGGAGCGGCCGTCGCCCTCGGTGTCCTTCTCGGTGGTGATGTTCTTCTTGGCGTAGTAGTCCTTGAGGACCTTCTCCAGGCGGGTGTCGTCGTCGTAGACGTAGTAGCCCGGGTTCGGCGAGCCGATCATGTCGAAGTTGAGGTACGAGTCGATCTTCGACTTGTCGGCGCCGAGCTTGTCGACATAGGCCTGCGAGCCGACCATGCCGTCCTCTTCGTCGCCCCACCAGCCGAAGCGCAGGTGCTTGGTGGGCTTGAGGCCCGACTTGGCGACGGCGAGCGCGACCTCGAGGATGCCGGCCGAGCCGGAGCCGTTGTCGTTGATGCCGGGGCCCGCGGGGACCGAGTCCAGGTGGGCACCGGCCATCACGGTCTTGCTCTCGTCGCCGCCCGGCCAGTCGGCGACGAGGTTGTAGCCCTTGGCGCCGCTGCCGTCGAACTCCTGGATCTTCGTCTTGAAGCCGGCCTTGTCCAGCTTCTCCTTGATGAAGTCGACGGAGGCCTTGTAGCCCGGCTTTCCGTGGGCGCGGTTGCCGCCGTTGGCGTCGGCGATCGACTGGAGCTGGTCCAGGTCGGCCTTGACGGCCTTGACGTCGACGTCCGGGGCGGCCTTCGGTGCGGGATCGGCGTAGGCGCCGGCCGTGGTGAAGAGGGTGGCGGCGAGGGCGGTGACGGCGCCCGAGGCCAGCACGATCCGGCGTATTCGGGTGGAACGGGTCACGATGTGGCTCCTGGTGTGGGGGGTTGGTGCGGAGCTGATTCGATGCGCGTCATGAATTGACGCGCACATGAGAATTGCGATCACTCCGGAAACCGTCAAGAGCGCATACCGGACAGGTGAGTTCGCGGAGCGGGTCGCGCCCGCTATGCGCGGATCATGATGATCGGTGATGCGTGGGAGGGGTCTGTCCCTCGGCTTCCCGCGGCCCTCGGGGTGCGGATTTCGCCACACGGAGCCGCGCCCGTCCGGGGGAATGCGGGGCTCATGCCGCGTCGGTGAATCGGTTGCCGCGCCGTAACGGACGGTAATGGCACCGCGTTACATCAGGCATAAGGGCAGACGCGAAGAGGTCCCTGGTTGTAACGCCGATGAAATCCCGCCGAACTAGTCTCCGGGTCTGGGGCTGTTGATGGCCAAGTGCTGGAAGTCGGTTTGCTCCGCCTTTAATTACTGCGTGGTACATCTATCGTCACGGGGTGTGTCCGCGCCTGTGACCTGGGCGAACGCGCCCAGGCGGGAAGACTGTGAGGTGGAACGTATGCAACTGACCCCGCATGAGCAGGAGCGCTTGATGATTCATGTGGCGGCAGACGTGGCCGAAAAACGTCGTTCCCGGGGGGTGAAGCTGAACCACCCGGAATCGATTGCCCTGCTGACCGTGCACATCCTCGAAGGCGCCCGGGACGGCCGCACCGTCGCCGAGCTCATGTCCTCCGGCCGCAAGGTGCTCACCCGCGACGAGGTCATGGACGGCGTCCCCGAGATGATCCACGACGTGCAGGTCGAGGCCACCTTCCCCGACGGCACCAAGCTCGTCACCGTTCACGAACCCATCAACTGATCACGGGAGAGCAGACGATGATCCCGGGACAGATCCTCTACGCCGACGAGCCGGTGCGCCTCAACGAAGGCCTTCCCCTCACGCGCATGACCGTCCTCAACGCCGCCGACCGTCCCGTCCAGGTCGGCTCCCACTACCACTTCGCCGAGGCCAACCCCGGCCTCGACTTCGACCGCGCGGCCGCGCACGGCAAGCGGCTGAACGTCCCGGCCGGCTCCGCCGTGCGCTTCGAGCCCGGCATCCCCACCGAGGTCGAACTCGTCCCCCTCGGGGGCAAGCGCATCGTCGTGGGCCTGCGGGGCGAGACCGGAGGCACTCTCGATGGCTGAACTGACCCGCCAGGCGTACGCCGATCTTCTCGGCCCGACGGTCGGCGACCGGATCCGGCTCGCCGACACCGACCTGGTCATCGAGATCACCGAGGACCGCGCGGGCGGGCCCGGCCGGGCCGGCGACGAAGCCGTTTTCGGCGGCGGCAAGGTGATCCGCGAATCGATGGGCCAGTCCCGCGCCACCCGCGCCGAGGGCACCCCCGACACCGTGATCACCGGCGCGGTCGTGCTGGACCACTGGGGGATCATCAAGGCCGATGTCGGTATCCGCGACGGGCGGATCACCGCCCTGGGCAAGGCCGGCAACCCCGACACGATGGACGGCGTCCACCCCGACCTGGTCATCGGCCCCGAGACCGAGATCATCGCCGGCAACGGCAAGATCCTCACGGCCGGCGCCATCGACACCCACGTCCACTTCATCTGCCCCCAGCAGGCGGACGAGGCACTGGCCTCCGGTGTCACCACGATGATCGGCGGCGGCACCGGACCGGCCGAGGGCAGCAAGGCCACCACCATCACCCCCGGCGCCTGGCACGTGGCCCGGATGTTCGCGTCGATGGACTCGCTGCCGGTCAATGTCGGACTGCTCGGCAAGGGCAACACCACCTCCCTCGCCTCGATGCGTGACCAGCTGCGGGCGGGCATCCTCGGCTTCAAGATCCATGAGGACTGGGGCGCCACGCCCGCGGTCCTCGACGCCTGCCTGACGGTCTGTGAGGAGAGCGGCGTCCAGCTGGCGATCCACACCGACACCCTCAACGAGGCCGGCTTCCTCGGTGACACCCTCGCCGCCATCGCCGGCCGCACGATCCACGCCTTCCACGTCGAGGGTGCCGGCGGCGGCCACGCCCCCGACATGATCGCGATGGTCTCCGAGCCGAATGTGCTCCCGGCCTCCACCAACCCCACGCGGCCGCACACCGTCAACACCGTTGAGGAACACCTCGACATGCTGATGGTCTGTCACCACCTCAACCCGGCCGTCCCCGAGGACCTGGCCTTCGCCGAGTCCCGCATCCGGCCCTCCACCATCGCGGCCGAGGACATCCTGCACGACCTCGGCGCCATCTCGATCATGTCTTCCGACGCCCAGGCCATGGGGCGGATCGGTGAGGTCGTGCTGCGCACCTGGCAGACCGCCCATGTGATGAAGCGGCGCCGCGGCACTCTCCCGGGCGACGGCCGTGCCGACAACCACCGGGCCCGCCGCTATGTCGCCAAGTACACCATCAACGCGGCCCTCGCCCAGGGCATCGACCATGTCGTCGGCTCCGTCGAGGACGGCAAGCTTGCCGACCTCGTGCTGTGGGACCCGGCGTTCTTCGGCGTCAAACCGCAGCTGGTCATCAAGGGCGGTCAGATCGCCTATGCGCAGATGGGCGACGCCAATGCGTCCATCCCCACTCCGCAGCCGGTGCTGCCGCGGCCGATGTTCGGTGCCACGGGCAAGGCACCGGGCGGCAACTCGGTCAACTTCGTCTCGCGGCAGGCCCTGGAGGACGCGCTGCCGGAACGGCTGGTGCTGGACAAGCCCTTCGAGGCGATCCACAGCACCCGAGGCCTCACCAAGGCCGATATGCGCAACAACGATGCCCTGCCGCGCGTCCATGTCGACCCCGACACCTTCACCGTGACCATCGACGGCGAGGTGGTGGAGCCGCAGCCGGTGGCCGAACTCCCCATGGCCCAGCGGTACTTCCTCTTCTGAGGAGCCCGAGGAGCCCGAGGAGCCCGAGGAGTCCGAGGAGGCGCGCCGATCAACGCCGCGATGAGCAATCCGATCAGCACCCTGACGCACACCCCGATAGGTACCCCGATGAGTACCGCGATGAAGGACACGTACCACCGATGAGCCGCGCAGCGCTGCTCGTCCTCGCCGACGGCCGGTTCCCCGCCGGGGGGCACGCCCACTCGGGCGGCGCCGAACCGGCCGTCGCCGCGGGACGCATCAAGGACGCCGCCACCCTGGAGACCTTCTGCCGGGGCCGGCTGCACACCGCGGGACTGGTCGCCGCGGGACTGGCCGCCGCGGCCGCGGGCGGCTACGACCCGCTCCTCCTGGACGACGCCGCCGATGCCCGTACACCCGTACCCGCGCTGCGGCAGGTCGCCCGGCGGCTCGGCCGGCAGATGATGCGGGCAAGCCCGGGCGACCTGGCCGAGCGAGGCGCTGGACGCGCTCGCCGCGGCCCGTCCCCGCGGCGCCCACCAGCCCGTCGTCCTCGGCCTGGCCGCCCGGTCCGCGGGTCTGCCGCCGCTCGACGCCGCCCACGCCGTGGCCTACGAGAACATCAGCGGTCCGGCCACCGCGGCCGTCCGGCTGCTGAGCCTGGACCCCTTCGACGCCACCGCCGTGCTCGCACGTCTCACCGCCGAGGTCGACCAGGTCGCAGAACAGGCCACCGAGGCCGCGCTGCGGACCGCGGCCGAAGGAACCGGCGCACTGCCGGCGGCCTCCGCGCCGCTGCTCGACATCACCGCCCAACAGCACGCCGCCTGGCCCGTTCGGCTCTTCGCTTCCTGACCCGGCCGGCCCGTCCCACGAAACCCACCCCGCTGTACCCCACCACCGGAGTGACCATGCACCTCGACCACCAGGACACCTTCCCCGAGCGGCACACCTACAGCGCCGCCGTCCCGGTACGCCCCGACGGCACCCGCCGCGCCCTGCGCATCGGTCTCGGCGGCCCGGTCGGCACCGGCAAGACCGCAACCGTCGCCGCACTGTGCCGCGCCCTGCGCAACGAGCTGTCCATCGCCGTCGTCACCAACGACATCTACACCCGCGAGGACGCCGAATTCCTGCTCCGCGAGGCCGTCCTGCCCGCCGAGCGGATCTCCGCCGTCGAGACCGGCGCCTGCCCGCACACCGCCATCCGCGACGACATCTCCGCCAACCTCGAAGCCGTCGAGGACCTGGAGGAGGCGGCCGGCCCGCTCGATCTCGTCCTGGTCGAATCCGGCGGTGACAACCTCACCGCCACCTTCTCCAAGGGCCTGGTCGACGCCCAGATCTTTGTGATCGACGTGGCCGGCGGCGATGACATCCCGCGCAAGGGCGGCCCCGGCGTCACCACCGCCGACCTGCTCGTCATCAACAAGACCGATCTCGCGCCCTACGTCGGCGTGGACCTGGAGGGCATGGCCCGCGACGCCAAGGCGCAGCGCGGCGAGCTGCCCGTCGCCTTCACCGCACTGAAGTCGGAGAACGGCGTCCGGCCGGTCGCGGAGTGGGTCCGCGGGCGGCTGGCCGACTGGACCGCGAGCCCGGCATGACCCTCGCACTCCCCACGCCGGAGACGGGCCGCGCCGCCGCCGGGCTGTGTGCCACCGCCCGTATCGTCGCGCGGGCCGACGGGCAGGGGATCACCCGGCTGCCCGTCCTCGACGGCGACGGCCCGTTCGCGCTGCGCCGCATCCGCGGGCACGGCAACCAGGCCCGGGTCTGCGTCGTGGGCGCCATGAGTGCCCCGCTCGGCGGTGACCGGCTGGGCATCGAAGCCACCGCCGAGCCGGGCAGCGCCCTGCACCTCACGGCTGCCGCCGCGACCGTCGCGCTGCCCGGCCGTACGGGCGAGCACGCCCGCTACGACGTGTGGTTGACGGTGGGCGAGGGCGCACGGCTCGACTGGCTGCCCGAACCGCTGATCTCGGCGGCGGGCAGCGACCTGCGGATGACCACCACCGTCGATCTGGCCCCCACCGCACGCCTGGTACTCCGTGAGGAACAGGTGCTGGGACGCAGCGGGGAACGGACCGGCGCCCTGCGCAGCCGGCTCACCGTCCGCCGGGCCGGCCGGACCCTGCTCGACCAGGAGACGGCGTACGGGCCCGGCGTCCCCGGCTGGGACACCTCGGCGGTCCTGGACGGGCACCGCGCGCTCGGCCAACTCCTCATCGTCGGGCCGGAGTTCGAGGAGCGACCGGCCGAGGTGCGGCTGCTCGGCGGCGCGGCGGGCGAGCGGCCCGGCGACGGCGAGGGGCAGGGCGTGCTGGCACCGCTTGCGGGCCCCGGGGCCCTGGCCACGGCCGTGGCCCCGGACGCGCTGCGGCTGCGGCGCCTGCTGGACGAGGCCGCCGGGAGCGCGGCCGTGGGGAGCGCGGCCGCCGGGTGACGGCGGCCGCGCCGCCTCACACCTCCAGATCGGCCTCCAGCCGGGCGAGGCGGAGGCGCGCCAGCGCAAGGTTGGCGCGCTTGCGGTCCAGCACCAGATAGAGGAAGAGACCGCTGCCGTTCTTTCCCGTCACCGGGCGGATGATGTGGTACTGCGCGGTCAGGGTGATGAGCATGTCCTCGATGGCGCCCTGGAGTTCCAGCATCTCCATGGTGCGCATCTTCGCCCGTACGACATCGGTGTTGCCGGCCGCCGCGACATTGAGGTCCAGAGCCTGCTTGTCGCCCAGGGTGGCCAGGGCCATACCGCTGGTGTAGTCGACCAGGGCGACGCCGACCGCGCCCTCGATGGTCGACATTGCGTCGGCGAGGGCGGATTCCAGTTGAGCCATGAGGGGTTCAGACCTTTCGATTCCTTGATGGTGAAGCCGGGTGCTTGCGGTGCGTGTTTCCGGACTTCTGAACTTCCGGACTTCCGAACTTTTGGACTTTGGGGTTCTGCGTTCGTGGCTGCGGCTGCGGGTGCGCCTGTGATGTGGGCGCGGGCCTCGGGCGGGGGGCTCCTATCGGCGGGGCTGCGCGTCCACCAGGGCGCCGATCCGCTCCGCGGCCCTTCTGGCCTGCAGATGGAGCCGCCCCACGTTGGTGTCCGGGCTTGCCACGGCGGTCAGGACCGCGCGCCGTCCGGCCGAATAGGCCGCGATATACCCGTCGGCGCCGCGCGTCAGGGATTCTTCGAAGGCGCCCTGTCCGGTCGCGTCGGTGAGTCGCTTGGCGACGCCGATCGCCGCGGCGGTGAGGGCGGCCAGGCCGTCCGGCTCGATGTCCGGCAGATCATGGGCGATCACCATGCCGTCCACGCTCGCCACCATCCCGCCCTGGAAATGGCGTACTTGATCGCGCAGCGTATGCAATTCCTCCCGTAGCCGGGGTTCTATCGTCATCAGTCTCCTTTTCACGGCGTGCCTTCTGATGACGCGCCTCATGGGGTGCACGGTCTTCGTACGCAAGGGCTCACAGGGTTTCCTCCAGCGCCGTACGCAGTCGGACAAGGAGGGCAATATCCGGATCGGCGGTATCGAGGACATCCGGTGCCGGTAGTTGCCAGGTCGCGGCGGTCCCTCCAGTGGCTACGGGGGCCGCACCGTTCAGGCAGGCGCCGGGCCGCCGCCGGGGGAGGGGCGTGGACGCCCGGGGGACGTGGACGAGGCCGACGGCGGCGAGGCGGCGGATGTCGAGCAGCGTCCCGAACGCGGACTGGCCCAGCGCCCGGGCCAGTTCATGGGGCGTGTGGCGGCCGTCGGCGCGGTCGAGCAGCCGTCGTTGGCGGCTGGTGGTGGGGGCCGGGATGCGTGGGCTGACGGGGACGACGGGTGAGGAGTCGACCGCCGCCCAGGGGTGGAGCCGGTCGAGCAGCAGCCGGCGGCGGGCCGTCGCCTGCTGGAGGGCGACGACGCTGACGGGGCGTATGACGCCCAGCCAGTGCCCGGCACCGGCGGTGAAGGAGGTGGTCTCGGGTGCCAGCGGCAGGGCGAAGAATGCGGCGTCGAGCAGCGCGGCGAGGTGGCATATCTCCAGCTCGCCCTGGGACAGCCACCCCTTGCTGACCAGGAACCGGCCGCCGTCCTGCTGGGGCCCTGCCGTTTCGGCGGCGTACTGCCAGCCCTCCGGCGGCAGTTTGCCGGACGCGGTGAGCCGGGGGCCGAGTCCGGGGGCGGTGGTGCTCTCGATGCAGTAGACCGCACCGTCGAGAAGGTAGAGGCAGCCGTGCGGGCCGCTGAGAGCGCCGGTGATGCGTTCGGCGGCGCACCGGTCGAGCAGTCCGGCCGGGGCGGGTGGGTGAGGAGATATGGGCAGGCCCATGGCTGTTCCCTTACCGTTCGTGCGGTGTGGCGGAGCGCGCCGTCAGGACGCGACCAGCTCCGCCGCCAGATCGCGCAGTCGGAGCCGGGCGACGGCGAGATTGGCCTGGGTGCGGTCCAGCCAGAGGTAGAGATAGGTCTGGCTGTCGAAGGCCGTGTGCACAAAACGGATGAGGTGATAGCTGCCCGCAGCCGTGATGATGAGGTCTTCGAGGTCCGGGCCTGCGGCGCCGGTGGTGTCGAAGGTGGCGTTGCGCGCGACGGTCTGCACCACCTCGGCGGTGTCCGCGGCGGCCGCGTCGTGATCGTCGTGCGGTGCCTGCCCGGCCGTGCCAAGGGTCAGACCACTGGTCCAGTCGATCAGTCCGGCGCATCGAACGCCGGGAATCCCCATCGCTTGGGACAACACCTGATCGATACCCGGCACTTCGGCTCTCCTTCGCGACGGTCGGACGCGGCGTGAAACGCCGAAGCCCTCCCTTGTGGCGGTGAGTGGGAGAGCCTTCACGGAAGGTTACTGAAGGTGTGCGGCTGGCACATGCCCGATGGGCAGGTCTACGGCAATTGACGTATTCTCGCCCCTGCGCGCCCCTTCGGAAGCCATTGCGCCGCTCCGTACTCCAGCAGGTCACCCATGGTGGTGAACTCCGTTGCCGGGCGGCATAACCCGGCAACGAGCTGCCCTGTTGCCTCGTCAATGCCGTCTCGCCACAGCCCCGTTGAGGGTCCCATGGGTGGGGCGGGGGTGACACGGGATCTTGACCGGCTGCCCCCGTTCGTTGGCCGGAATGGTGAGGTTCCGCTACGATCCCCGGCCGTTCGCCGGCAGCTCGGCCGGGCCTGCGTCCGCGCCCAGGGGCCGGCGCAGCGCCCGCCGCGCTCCACGGGCGAGCGGACGTCCGCACTCCCGCGCACCGCCTCCGAGGCTGCCGAAAAAACCTACAGGTTGGTAAAGAAGTGTGCGTCAGGCCTGTTCAGGAGGGGACGCCACAGGTCAGGATCCCTGCGTAAGTCTGTGAACCATCCCGCCACCAGTGCACTCCACGCAGGGGGAATCAACCACGTGAGAAGGACAGCAGCGCTCGGTGCCGCCGGCACCCTGGTGACCGGCGCGCTCCTCGCCGGAGCGATAGCCGCCACGCCCGCCAGCGCGGGCGACAAGCACCAGCGCGGTTCTGCCGAAGCGCGCGGTGTGGCGATCGCCGCCGCGCGCGCGGCCAAGAAGGGCATCAACTGGCAGGAGTGCCCCGCTGACTGGGGCCTCAAGTCGCCCATCCAGTGCGGCTATGTCACGGTCCCGGTCAACTATGCACGGCCCAACGGCCGTACGATCAAGATCGCGGTGGACCGGGCCGTCAGCACCGGAAGCAAGAAGGAACGTCAGGGCGCCCTCGTCTACAACCCTGGCGGACCCGGCGGTTCGGGCATGAAGTTCCCGGCCCGCATCACCACCAAGAGCGCCCTGTGGGCCAAGACCGCCAAGGCGTACGACTTCGTCGGCTTCGACCCGCGGGGCGTGGGTCACTCCGCGCCGATCTCCTGCATGAACCCGCAGGAGTTCGTCAAGGCGCCCAAGGCCGACCCGGTGCCCGGCAGCGAGGCCGACAAGCGCGCCCAGCGCAAGCTCGCCAAGGAGTACGCAGACGGCTGCGCCGAGCGCACCGGCGGTCTGCTGCCGTACATCACGACCGAGAACACCGTCCGCGATCTCGATGTGATCCGTGCCGGACTCGGTGAGAAGAAGCTCAACTACCTGGGTGTTTCCTACGGCACCTACCTGGGCGCCGTCTACGGGACGCTCTTCCCGACCCACGTGCGCCGGATGCTCGTCGACAGCGTCGTCGACCCGGCCCGCGAGAAGGTCTGGTACCAGGCCAACCTCGACCAGGACGTCGCCTTCGAGACCCGCTGGGGCGACTGGAAGAAGTGGGTCGCCAAGAACGACGCCACGTACCACATCGGTGCCACCCCCGAGAAGGTGCAGGCGGCGTGGGAGAAGCTGCGCGCGACCGCCGCGAAGAACCCCATCAGCGGTGTCGTCGGCCCTGCGGAGCTGACCGGCTTCTTCCAGAACGCGCCGTACTACGACTCCATGTGGGCCTCGGTCGCCGAGGTCTGGAGCGCGTACCTCTCCGGTGACACCAAGCCACTGGTGGAGAACGCCGGCCCGAACCTGCTGGATCTCGCGGGCAACACCGCGGCGGAGAACGGCAACGCCGTCTACACGGCCGTCGAGTGCAACGACACCAAGTGGCCCACCAGCTGGCAGAAGTGGGACCGCGACAACACCCGCATCCACCAGCAGGCACCGTTCATGACCTGGTCCAACGCCTGGATGAACCTGCCCTGCGCCACGTGGCCGGCCAAGCAGCAGCGACCGGTCGAGGTCCGGACCGGCAAGGGGCTGCCGAGCGTTCTGATCGTGCAGAGCACCCGTGACGCGGCCACGCCGTACGGCGGCGCGGTCGAGCTGCACCACCGTTTCAAGGGCTCGCGTCTGATCACCGAGCGGGACGCCGGATCGCACGGTGTCACCGGTCAGGTCAACCCCTGCATCAACGACCGGGTCGACGCGTACTTCCTGGAAGGGAAGACCGACGCCAAGGACGTGACCTGCGCCCCGCACGCCACGCCCCAGCCGGGCAAGTCGAAGGCGAAGGCCGCCGCCAAGGGTGCCTCCGACCTTCCGGGCGTTGCCTGGTAACGGAGGAAGAATCACCGCCACGTCATGCCGGCAGGACATGCCGGCATGACGTGGCGGCACGAAGCGGCGGCCGGGAATCCTCCCGGCCGCCGTTTTCGTCGCCGGGGCGCGAGGGCGCCCGGTCTCGGCCCGGCTCGCCCCCGCCCCCGCTACAACTGCTCACGCCGCAAACACCGCGGAGAAGGCGGCCCTGGTGGGGGAGTCCTCCCGGCGGTCCAGCACGGCGAACACAATACGGTCGAACCAGCCGGTGAACCGGCCGTCGTCCAGCAGCGCGGCCGCGAACGCCCGTGCCACCTCGGCCGGTTCATTGCGGAACACCCCGCAGCCCCAGGCGCCGAGCACCAGCTGACGGTGCCCGCCGGCCGCCGCGACCTCCAGCACCCGCTCCGCGCGCACCGCCAGCGCCGCCGCCACCCGGCGCGTCTCGTCAGGACGCTGCCGCGCGATCACTCCCGCGTTCGGCGCGGCGGCCGTCAGGAAGCCCGCTTCGTACGGCATGTCGAGCAAGGTGCCACGGTCGTCGCGGAAGACCGGTACACGGGGGGAGAGGATCACCCGGTCGCTGTAGAACGGGCTCGGATCCGCCCGATGAGCGGCATAGAAGTCGGGGGCCTCGCGCACACAGGTGTAGAGCGCCGACCCCCGGCACAGCGCCTCCTCCTGGGCCTGCGCACCGTTGAGATACCCGCCGCCGGGATTGCGCGCGGAGGCGAAATTCAGCACGGCGAGCGGCCCCTCGCCCGTCTCGGCCAGCCGCCGCCCGGCGGTGAGACTGCCCTCCGCCGTCACTTCGAACACCGTGCGCACTCCCGGGGACGGCGCCTCCACGGTAACCGGCTGCGGTCCGTACAGCCGGGTCCCTGCCCGGGCCCGTCCGACCGCCGCCGCGATGTCCACCAGCCGCCCGTCCGGTGCGCGGTACGCGCCCGCCGCGACGATCTGTTCCGTTTCCCGTGCGATGCCACGCAGCCGGGCGCTCATCGTCGGCACCCCCGTATCCGGTTCTTCATGGTGATCAACGTACGGGCAGGCGGCGCGCCTCGCGATCGGATTTCGCAGCCCGCAGCCCGCAGCCCGCAGCCCGCCGGCTGTCCGCCGCTGTCCTCAGCCCCGCCGGCCCCGCTCCGCCAGCCAGCGGTCCTCGGCCGCATAGCCGAACAGCTTCTCGTCCGGGTAGATGCCGGCCATCATGGGGAACACCTCCCACCAGTTGCGCCCCGTGACCCGGTCGGTCAGCCATTGCACCGTCTCCGGCAGCGACTCCTCGTACGTCGTCACCGGCCGGTAGCCCAACTCGCGCTCCGCCGCCGTCATGTCGAAGACGATGGGGTGCGGGCCCGACCACGGGGTATCGCCGACACCGGACGACGGCGGGGCACCGTCCACCGCCACGACCTCGCTCCGGGGCGCACCCATCACGGCATCCACCGCCGCCGAGATCCCGGCGACCGTCGGCGCCTGCGGATCCCCCGCGTTGAGTACCCGGGTCCCCGGCCGGTGAGCCGCCAGCCGGACCAGCTCCGCGAGGTTGTCCACATGCACGGGGTGGAAGGTGCTGCCGCCGTACGCAAGCACCCGTACCCTGCGCCCGTCCAGCACCCGCTTGACGAAGTACAGCTCACGGGGCAGGGGACTGTACGGCCCGTGAATGGCGCCGGCCCGCAGCAGGGTCACCGGCAGCCGGTCGCCCTGCGCCAGCAACGCCTGCTCCAGGGCCGCCTTGCGGGTGCAGTAATTCTCGTCGCCGGGCGGCACGGTCGGCTGGGACTCGGGGAGGGGCAGCGGGAAGTCCGGAGCGCCGTCCGGCTCGCCCATGGTGGCGAAGCCGCGCCCTTGGCCGTCCGCGTACACCGAGCCGCTGGAGATCACCACCGCCGAACCGATCCGGTCCGCCCATGCGGCCAACTGCTGTGCGTGCGCGGTCCCGTAGGCCACACAGTCCAGCAGCACGTCACAGCCCTCGCCGATCAGCCCGGCCAGCGCCGCGTCGTCCTCCCGGTCCACCGCCACCGGGCGGACCTCCCCGGGCCAGGAGTCATCGCGTCCGCCGCGCCGGGACGCGGCCCGCACCTCCCAGCCGTCCCGCGCCAGCGCCCGTACCGCCGCCCGCCCGATCTGCCCGCTCGCTCCGATCACCACTGCGCTACCTGAGGTCATGGGCGGGACCCTACGGACGGTCAGCGGGCTGCGGCAGTACGGTTCGCCCACGGCGCAAGGGGAACGCACGGAGAGACGGACCCGGCCGGCGCTCAGTCCGCGGGACCCTTGCCGTGCCCCCGCCGTCCGTGTGTCCGCGCCCGCGCCTGTGCCTGCGCCGCGGCCTTGGCCTCGCCCGCGTAGGTGTCGACGTACTCCTGACCGGAAAGGGTGAGGATCGCGTACATGATCTCGTCGGTGACGGCACGCAGCGCCATGCGTTCGTCCTCCAGCCCCGCATAGCGCGAGAAGTCCAGCGGCGCCCCGAAGCGGATGGTGATCCGCATGATGCGCGGCAGCCGCCGGCCCGTCGGCTGTGCCTCGAAGGTGCCGATCATCGCGCACGGCACCACCGGCACCCCGGCCTTGATGGCCATCGAGGCGACGCCGGTACGCCCCTTGTAGAGCCGGCCGTCGTGCGAGCGGGTGCCCTCCGGATAGATGCCCAGCAGCCGGCCCTTGCGGAGGACGGAGAGCCCCGAAGAGATCGCCGCCTGTGAGGCACGGCCCCCGGACCGGTCCACCGGAATCTGCCCGACGCCCCGGAAGAACGCCGCGGTCAGCCGTCCCTTCAGACCGGGCCCGGTGAAGTACTCGGCCTTGGCCAGAAACGTCACCCGGCGCGGCACGATCGCCGGCATCACGAAGTGATCGGCGAACGACAGATGATTGCCCGCGATGATCGCCGCGCCCTCCTCCGGCACATGGGCGAGCCCCTCGATCCTCGGCCGGAACACCAGCCGCAGCAACGGCCCGAGAAGCAGGTACTTCAGCACCTGGTAGAGCACAGGACAGCTCCCCTTCGGTCGGCTTGCCCGGGCGGCCATATCGTTCCAGGTCACACGGGGTGCCCGGGGACGGCCAGTGAGTCTATGGGCAAGTGTCGTTGCCGGTAACCATCTTCGGCCGGATCGATGCTGTCTCGGTGCTCGGTGCTCGGTGCTCGGTGCTCGGTGCTCGGTGCCTAGCCGTCTCGTTCATCGACCAACGGCCCGCCAACCTGCCCCGGCGTCCCGGCCGGGCCAACGGGCCGTTCCTGAGGGCCCCACCGCCGCCGGGCTTCACCGCCGGGGGGCCTCCAGGAGTGCCTGGAACCGGCGTGCGAAGAGATACGCGTCCCCCGGCCACCGCGCCGAGAGATAGCGCCCGTCCTGCACCGCGAACGCAGCCGAGTCGTCGGTCGCGGTGCCCCGCGCGGCCAGGACCCTGGGTCCCCGCTCGAAGCGGGCGTCCGGGCCGGTCAGCGCGGCCCTGACCTCGTCCTCCACATACGCCGGATAGGTGCGGTAGTAGCGGCCGAGCCGCCATGCCGTGGCCAGATACGCCGACCGCTCCATGTACTTGGGCAGACAGGTCGTGCGCCGGTCCGCCAGCAGGCTGCGGCCGGTGGACGCCTCCCGTGCCCGCGCCAGTACCAGCACCCCGTGGCAGATCGCCCCGACCGGCCGGTCCAGCGCCCAGAACCTGCCGACCTGCCGCCGCAGCACCTCCGAGCCCAGGTACTGCCGCATCCCGGGTGCGTGTCCGCCCGGCAGGATCAGCCCGTCGTACTCCTCAGGGGCCAGCGCCGCCCAGCCGACGGTCGCGGTGAACTCCTCGCTCCGGGTGAGCTCTTCGTAGAAACGCCGGGGCTGTTCCGCGGCGCCGAGCTGTCCGAAGAGGACGCCGGTCAGCAGCCGTGGATCGCATGCGGGCCGGGTACCGGCCCGTTCGGTGGCGAAGACGACCCGGTGGCCGGCATCGGTGAGCAGCCGCCAGGGCACCGCCACCTCGGTGACATCGAAATCGCGGTCGGGGACCGGCATCAGCACGCGCACCGGGGCATCTTCGCAGCCCCTCGTCTCCTTCCGCCAGCCGCTTTGGCATCCGTGGACAACTTTCAACTCACTTTGAATGCACGGAGGTTGACTCGCCGTATTGCCCGGAGAGCGAGCCTGAACCCAGGGTCCAGGCCGAGGACAGGAGTCAGAGATGTCCCGGAAGAAGAGAGTCGGCGCGCGTCAGAAGATCGTCATCGGTGTCAGCGCCGCCGCGCTGGTCGGCGGCATCGCCATCGCCACCGCCGGCACCAGCCAGGCCTCCGTGGCGTGCGACGGACTGGCCACCGCCCTGAGCAACAACGAGAAGTTCATCGCCGACCAGCAGGCGAACCCGGACGCCCAGTCGGCGGCACGGATCGCCAACCGCCAGGCCGTGATCAAGGAGATCCAGGTCAAGCAGAAGGCCGCCGGCTGCTCCGGTGGGCAGGGCGGGGATGACGCCGCGGGCGCTCCGCCGACGGGCAACGAGCCGCCCGCCGGCGCCCCACCCGCCTCCAAGGTGCCGCAGGGATCGGCGGACCCGTCCGGCTCCGGCGACGCCTCCGCATCCGCGGCCCCGCCGGCCTCGGACGATCCGCCGGCCGCCGACGGCGATGTGGTCTGCGCCGGCTCGACGGTGACCCTCTCCGGCGAGGGCGGCGCCCCGGCCGCATCCAGCGACCAGTTCCCCGTCGGCACCAAGCTGAAGGTGACCAACCTGGACAACAAGAAGTCGACGACGGTCTCCGTGACCTCGGCCTCGGGCAGCTGTGCCCTGCTCAACAACGCGGCCTTCGAGCAGGTGCGTGAGGAGGGGAAGTTCCTGATCCGCAACGCCCGGATCGAGCGTGTGGGGTAATCCCGGTCCGGGTGGCCGGCAGCGGAGCCGCCTCCTCCGCTGCCGGCCACCCTTGTCTCCGGGGAGGCAATCGAAGGTCCGTACGGGCGACCTCGCGGCGTGGCCGCTTGCCCGCCGGGGCCCGGCGAGGTGGCCTGGGGCCGCCGGGCGCCACGCGTCGCCGTCAGGCTCCCGCAGGCGACACCACCGAGCTTCCCAGGAGACATCGATGCCCGTGAGCCCTCGACGCCGGTCCATCCGGACCACCGTGACCGTGAGCGTGTCCGCGCTCGCCGCCCTGTCCGCCGCCCTGCTCGGCACGCTCTCCGCCGACCCGGCGCACGCCGACGAACCGCCGGCCGCCGACCAGGGCCTGCTGCTGACGGTGTCCGGGGCCGGCAACACGTGGAGCCGGGGCGTCCGGCTCACCTGCCCGGACATCCACGGCAGACACCCGCACGCGGCCGCCGCCTGCGACGCGCTGACCTGGGCGCGCGGGAACCTGGACGCACTGCCCGGCCACCCGCAGGCCTGCACCAGGGAGTACGACCCGATGACCGCCTCCGCGATCGGCACCTGGCACGGCGTCCCGGTGAACTGGCACAAGGCCTTTCCCAACGCCTGCACCATGGACGCCGCGACCGGGCCGCTGTTCCGCTTCTGACGCGCCCGGGAGGCGGTGCGTGATGCGCCTCCCAGGCGGTGCGCCCGCTCTTCCCGCCGCACCGACCGGCTCGGACCGGCCGCGCCGCCGGCACGCCGATCGGGCCGGCCATGCGCCACTACGCGATCAGACCGGCCGCGCCGCGCGGATCAGACCGGCCGCGACGCCACCATGCCGACCGTCACCAGAGCCAGCACCACCCAGGAGAACCAGAGCCAGCCATTGGCGCCCATCGCCACGGTGTAGGCGGTCGCCACCACCAGTCCGCCCACCGTGCACACGGCCATCGTCCTAGCAGATCCGGGCATACCCGCAACCTCCTCTTGCGGCCCGGTACGTCATGCCACGGGCCGCGGCCATGGGACCATCGTCCCCGGCCGCGGCCCGTACCGCCAGAGCGGTGCGCTCGCTATCGGCTCCGTGCGTGGAGCGAGGCGAGGTAGGCGTTGTAGTCGGCCAGATCCTTGTCGCCGTTGCGGTCGGCGGCCCGGTCCGCGCGCTGCGCCTGACGCTCCTCGGACTTGCGCCACTGGAAGACCAGGGCGATCAGCACCACGACGGACGGGATCTCGCTGAAGGCCCAGGCGATACCGCCGGCCGCCGCCTGGTCGGACAGCGCCTCGATCCCCAGCGAGGACGGCGGGTGCAGGAAGGTGTCCACCATCGGCTCGCTGGCCATCATCAGGGCGATACCGAAGAAGGCGTGGAACGGCATGCCCGCGAACAGCTCCAGGATCCGCATCACATGGCCCGGCCGGTGCGGTCCCGGGTCGACGCCCATGATCGGCCAGAAGAACACCAGGCCGACCGCGAGGAAGTGCACCATCATCCCGATGTGCCCGGCCCGGGACTCCATCAGGAAGTCGAACAGCGGTGTGAAGTACAGCGCGTAGAGACTCGCGATGAACAGCGGGATGGTGAACGCGGGGTGCGTGATGATCCGCAGGTAGCGGCTCTGCAGCAGCGCCACCAGCAGCTCGCGCGGCCCCTTGCGGCCGCGTCCGGCGGTCGGCAGCGCGCGCAGTGCCAGCGTCACCGGCGCCCCGAGCAGCAGCAGGATCGGCGAGAGCATGCTGATGACCATGTGCTGGACCATGTGCACGCTGAACATCGCCATGCCGTAGTCGTTGAGCTTGGTGCACATCACCAGGGCCACCGTCACCACGCCCAGCGCCCAGGCGACGGTCCGGCCCACCGGCCAGGCGTCCCCCCGCCGCCGCAGCCGGATCACCGCCCAGCCGTAGAGGCCCAGTCCCAGCAGACAGCCGACGAGGAAGAACGGATCACCGCCGAACTCCAGGCCCCGCGACAGCGTGAACGGCGGCAGATCCATGTTCATGCCGTCCATGCCGTGCCCGCTGTGATCCATCCGCTCGCTCCTGATTCGTACCAATGCTCCGCGACAAGACTAGAACCGCCCCCGGCCGGGCCACGCGGCAGGGCCGCACAGCGGTGCAGTGGCCGGGGACGGTTCGTGTCACACGAAACTATCGCGCCGAGGTCAGCGGGGTCACAGCACGCACTCGGCCTCGTCGTAGCGCTCCGAGGGCACCGTCTTGAGCGTTTCCACGGCCTCGGCCAGCGGCACCAGCGTGATGTCGGTGCCGCGCAGCGCCGTCATCATCCCGAAGTCGCCGCGGTGCGCGGCCTCGACGGCGTGCCAGCCGAAGCGGGTGGCGAGCACCCGGTCGTACGCGGTCGGGGTGCCGCCGCGCTGGACGTGCCCGAGGATCACCGGACGGGCCTCCTTGCCGAGGCGGTCCTCCAGCTCCACGGAGAGCTGCCGGGCGACACCGGCGAACCGCTCATGGCCGTACATGTCCTTGCCGCCGATGTCGAAGGACATGGTGCCCTCACGCGGCTTGGCGCCCTCGGCGACGACCACGATCGCGAACTTCTTGCCGGCCTCGAACCGCTCGGCGACGCGCGCGGTGAGCTCGTCGATGTCGAAGGGCCGCTCCGGCACCACGATCGCGTGGGCACCGGCCGCCATGCCCGAGTGCAGCGCGATCCAGCCGGTGTGCCGCCCCATCACCTCGACGATCATCACCCGCTGGTGCGACTCGGCGGTGGTCTTGAGCCGGTCCAGCGCCTCGGTGGCGACGCCCACCGCGGTGTCGAAGCCGAAGGTGACATCCGTGACGGCGATGTCGTTGTCGATGGTCTTCGGGACGCCGACGATCGGCAGCCCGGCGTCGGACAGCAGCCGCGCCGCCTTCAGCGTGCCCTCGCCGCCGATCGGGATGATCGCGTCCAGGCCCAGCTCGGCCACATGGCCGCGGGCCCGCTCCACACCGTCGCGCAGATGGGCGGGCTGCACCCGCGAGGACCCCAGGATGGTGCCGCCGCGCGCCAGGATGCCGCCGACGGCGTCGAGGTCGAGCTTGCGGTAATCGCCTTCCAGCAGGCCCTTCCAGCCGTCACGGAAACCGATCACCTCATCGCCGTGATCGGCGGTGGCACGGTGGACGACGGAGCGGATGACGGCGTTCAGACCGGGGCAGTCGCCGCCGGAGGTGAGTACACCAATACGCATTGCTCGAAAAACCCTCTGCAACTCAACCGGGGGCCCGGACCCCGTCGTCCGGTTGGATTCCGCTCACCCTACAAGCGCGGGGCCGCCGGGCACACGTACGCCCGCAGTGCGGACTGCGGGCGTACGGAAAGGGGTCGAATTCCGGCGGATGTCACATATCGACGAACGCCCGAACCGGGAGAGACTGAGATCAGGCAGGCTGGGTCGCCGCGGCGATCCGCTCCTGGCGCAACGCCTCGTACCAGCGGTCCTCGACCGGCGGCAGCGCATTGACATCCAGCGCCAGCTTGATCAGCAGATCCGCGATATGCGGATTGCGCGCCATCACCGGCCCGTGCATGTAGGTACCGAAGACGGTGTCGTTCCACGCGCCCTCGTAGCCGTCGCCGACGCCGTTGCCCTTGCCGAACCGCACCTTGGCGAACGGCCGGGCGGTCTTGCCCAGGTGCGTGACGCCCTGGTGGTTCTCGAAGCCGGTCAGCGGCGGCAGCCCCAACTGCGGGTCGATGTCGGCGAGTACGTCACCGACACAGCGCTCGGCCTCGCCGCGGGTGCTGACCACGTCCAGCAGCCCCAGGCCCTCCTGCCGCTCCCCGAGGTCGTTGATGAACTCATGACCCAGGATCTGGTACCCGGCGCAGACCGAGAAGACGATCGCGCCGTTGGAGACCGCGCGGCTCAGCCCGCCGTCGCGGATCAGCCGCTCGGACGCCAGGCGCTGCGGCCGGTCCTCACCGCCGCCGATCAGGTAGATGTCGCCGGAGGTGGGAATCTGCTGGTCGGACCGGACGTCCAGGCGCTGGACGTCCAGGCCGCGCTGGCGCGCCCGCCGCTCCACCACCAGGGCGTTGCCCTGGTCGCCGTACGTGCTCAGCAGGTCCGGGTAGATCCACACCAGGCGCAGGCTGTTGTCACTCATGCTCGCTCGTCCTTGTCCCTCACGTCGGTGCACCGCATTCAGTTGCCCACGCGCCGGCGCAGGTCCTGGAAGGCCGTGTAGTTGGCGATGACCTCGATCCGTCCGGGCGGCGCCATCCCCACCGCCTCGTCAAGGCTCTCGCACACATGGAAGTCCAGCCCCGCGACCTCCAGGCGCACCGCCAGGTCCAGCTTGCGGTCGCCGAGTACGAAGATCGGGTGCCCGGCGAGCCGGGTGTAGTCGACGTCCCACAGCCAGGAGGTGTCCGTGCCATCCGCGCCGCGGGCGTTCACCGACATGATCACCGGGGTCGGCGGCGGGTCGATCAGCGAGAACGTCTCCAGCCAGCCGGCCGGGTTCTTCGCCAGCAGCAGCCGCAGTTCCCGCTCCATGAACGTGACCACGTCATAGCGGCCTGCCACCGCCTGCACCGAGAACATCCGCTCCAGGGCCACCTGCGGCGGCACCCCGAAGGCGGCGGCGACCGCGGCGGACGTGGTGGCGTTCGCCTTGTTGGCACGCCCCGGCAGCTGCAGCTTGATCGGCCAGGCGCTGCCGTGCGGATCGAGCACATGGTCGCCGGACAGCGCCCAGCTGGGCGTGGGCCGGCGGAAGCCGCACTCGGCGCAGAACCAGTCCTCGCCCGGGCGCTGCATCACACCACCGCAGGAGGGGCACGACCAGGCGTCGTCCTTCCACTCCTGCCCGGCCGCGACCCACACCACATTCGCGGACGACGAGGCCGCCCAGACGATCAGCGGGTCGTCCGCGTTGGCGATGATCAGGGCCTTGGAACCGGACAGCCCCTCGCGCCAGTGCTCGGCCAGCATCCGGGTCTCCGCGGCGCGGTCGAGCTGGTCGCGCGAGAGGTTCAGCAGCGCTATGGCCTTCGGCGTCACATCGCGTGCCACGCCGGCGAGGTACTTCTCGTCCACCTCGATGACGCCGTACTTGGCGTCCGATCCACCGGCCAGCGCGGAGGTGATACCCGCCGGCATGTTGGCGCCGAGCGCGTTGGAGACCACCGGCCCACTGGCCCGCAGAGCCTCCGCGATCAGTCGCGTCGTGGTCGTCTTGCCGTTGGTCGCCGACACCAGGATGACGTCCAAGTGCCGTGCCAGCCGCGCCAGCAGGTCGGGGTCGAGCTTCAGCGCCACCCGGCCACCGATCACCGATCCGCTGCCGCGGCCCGCCGCGCGCGACACCGCCGCCGCGGCCTTGCCCGCCGTCACGGCCAGCTTGGCCCGCGGCGACAGCGGCTCCGTGTTGCCTGCCATCGTCCTTGATCCTCCTTGCATCCGGCGCCCGCCTGCCCTGAGGCTGCCGGTGGAACGCTTCCTCCGCAGCCGATGACCGGCCGAGGCTTCGGTCGGGGATCAGCCTATCGAGATCCGGCCCCGGGCCCGAACCCCGCCACCCGTCCGGCGACATCCCGGGCGCGCCGGACCGTACTCTTACCCCCATGCCCGACCGCACCATCCCCGGCTCTTCCGGCCGGGTCCGCCCGCTGCGCCTGCTCGGCGACCCCGCCCTGACCGAGCCCTGCCGGGAGGTCACCGCCTTCGACGGCGAGCTGGCCCGGCTGGTCGAGGACATGTACGCGACGATGTACGCCGCGCACGGTGTGGGCCTCGCCGCCAATCAGATCGGCGTCCCGCTGCGGGTCTTCGTCTACGACTGCCCCGACGACGAGGACCGCCGCCATCTCGGGCATCTCGTCAACCCCCGGCTCGTCGAGACCGACGGCCCGGTCATCCGCGGGCCCGAGGGCTGTCTGTCGCTTCCCGGTATCGAGGCGGGCACTCCGCGCCACGACCACACCGTCGTGACCGGGTTCAGTGTCACCGGTGAGCCCAGGACCGTGACCGGCACCGGCTTCTTCGCCCGCTGCCTGCAGCACGAGTGCGACCATCTCGACGGCGGGCTGTACGTCGACCATCTCACCGGGCTGCGCCGCCGCCGGGCGCTGCGCGCGGCGGCCAGGGCCCCGTGGGCCGCGACGGCGGCGCCCGGCCGCTGAACGGCCGGGCGCCACCGTCGTCTCACCCTCCGGCGCTCAAAAGCCGGGACGGAGGCTGCCAGGGCTCGAAGGCCACGGCTCAGAACCCGGGGCCGCCCTCACGGTCCTTTACCGCGGCCAGCTGGCCCCAGAGCAGATCGGCCAGCTGGGTGACCAACTGCTCGCGTGAACAAGGGCGTTCGCGCAGCCACCAGTCGCCTGCCCCGTGCATCATGCCGACGATGCCGTGGCCCCATACGCGTGCCGTCAGCTCGCCGCCCGGCCCCAGGTCGAGCCGGTCGGTGATCACCTTGGCCAGCTCCTCGCCGAGCCGGCGCAGCAGCGGTGCGGAGTGCCGCCCGACGTCGAAGCCGGACTCCGAGGCGTTGTCCCCGTCCGACGGGTGCATCAGGAAGCGGTACACCTGCGGCCGCGCCTCGATCGCGAGCAGGTAGGCGTCGAGGGTGGCCTCGACCCGGTCCCGGCGCAGGACGGGCGCGTCCAGCGCGGTCGCCAGATTGGCCAGCAAGGCATCGGTGTGCCGTACGGCGAGGGCGCGGTACAGGCCGCCCTTGTCGCCGAAGTGCCGGTAGAGGATCGGCTTGGTGATGCCGGCCTCGGCGGCGATGGCGTTCATCGATGCGTCCGGGCCGTCGCGCAGCACAATGCGCTCGGCGGCCTCCAGCAACTCCCGCCGTCTGCGCTCGGTCGCCGTCTGCTGGCGGCCGCTGTGCTTGGTGCTTTCCATGGTCGTGCTCCCCACCCTTGTGAATCCGTGGCGCTCGCGCAACGTAACACCCGATCTCCACGGCGAATTCGTTCTCAGGGGAGTTGACATCTCCTACTGACGAGTAACACACTGCGGGTTACCGCTAGTAACAACAGTAATGCCAGGCAGCAGTGGAGGGGACATGGCCGAGTTCACCATGGAGCTCAACGACGAGCAGAAGGAAGTCCGTGACTGGGTTCACGGCTTCGCCGCGGACGTCATGCGCCCCGCCGCCGCCGAATGGGACGAGCGCGAGGAGACCCCCTGGCCGGTCATCCAGGAAGCCGCCAAGATCGGTCTGTACTCGCTGGACTTCTACGCCCAGCAATTCTTCGACCCCACCGGCCTCGGTATCCCCATGTCCATGGAGGAGCTGTTCTGGGGGGATGCCGGCATCGGCCTGTCGATCGTGGGCACCGGACTCGCTGCCGTCGGCGTGCTCGCGAACGGCACCGAGGAGCAGATCGGCACCTGGATCCCGCAGATGTACGGCGATGTCGACGATGTGAAGGTCGCGGCCTTCTGCTCGTCGGAACCGGACGCCGGCTCGGACGTCGCCGCGATGCGCACCCGTGCGGTCTACGACGGGGCCAAGGACGAGTGGGTGCTCAACGGCACCAAGACCTGGGCCACGAACGGCGGGATAGCGGGCGTGCACGTCGTCGTCGCGGCCGTCGACCCGGAACTCGGCTCCAAGGGCCATGCGTCCTTCATCGTCCCCCCGAACACCCCCGGTCTCTCCCAGGGGCAGAAGTTCAAGAAGCACGGCATCCGCGCCTCGCACACCGCCGAGGTCGTCCTGGAGGACGTCCGGGTTCCCGGTCACTGCCTGCTCGGCGGCAAGGAGAAGCTGGACGAACGGCTCGCCCGCGCCCGTGAGAAGGCCAAGAGCGGTGGCGAGCGCCTGAAGAACGCCGCCATGGCCACCTTCGAGGCCTCCCGCCCGGCCGTCGGCGCGATGGCGGTCGGCACCGCCCGCGCCGCCTACGAAGAGGCGCTGGAGTACGCCAAGACCCGCTCCCAGTTCGGCCGCCCGATCATCGACAATCAGGGCGTGGCCTTCCAGCTCGCCGATATGCGCACCCAGATCGACGCCGCCCGCTTGCTGGTCTGGCGCGCTTCTTGGATGGCGGTGGCCGGCAAGCCGTTCACCTCCGCCGAGGGCTCCATGTCCAAGCTCTTCGCCAGCGAGGTCGCCAAAAAGGTCACCGCCCAGGCCGTACAGATCCTCGGCGGCAACGGTTTCACCCGCGAATACCCGGTCGAGCGGATGCATCGGGACGCGGCTATCTACACCATTTTCGAGGGCACCAGCGAAATCCAGCGACTGGTGATTGCCCGGACGGTTTCGGGAATGCCGATCCGCTGAGGTGTACGTGCCGCAAGGCGCGTGGAGTTGTGTTTTGCGTGAGCCCCGCCCGGTCGTCGGGCGGGGCTTTTGTGTGCTGTTTCTGGCGGGCTCCGGAATGCTATTCGGGGCGATTCCGGGGGATCGAATCGGGATTCGGGGAGGGGCTGGGGCGGGTCGGGGATGGGTCGGGGTTCCCGGTGCGCCCGGGCGGTGTGCGGTGTGTGCGGCGGGGTCGGGGCCTGCGGAGGGCGTGGCCGAGAAGTACCGAAAAGCACTCATCCAAGGTTCAACCAGTGGTTGCTGTCTGGCTTGTCGTCGCCGGTGCGTCTGCTGACGTGGATGCCGGTGAGGGTGCCGGTGAGGTCGTTGGTGTGACTGCCGACGGGGGTGACTGTCGCGTCTTGAGTTGGTGAAACCTATAGCGTCGCCGCAGCTCTCGGGGTGCGACGGTGCATTGCTACCCGGTGTAACCGTCGCCGCCCTTGCGGAATGACGGCACGCGAGAACTCGAAGAATGGGCTGGTTGCCGTAAGGGGTAATCACTGCCTCCGGTAAGGGAGCCCCGCCGTAAGGGAGTTGCGGTGGGGCTCCGTCTCGTCGCGCCGTGCGGCGGCTGGTCGTATGGCTGCCTGCTGCCTGCTGCCTGCTGTCCGCGTCTCTGTGGTCCGTCACCGCGCGCCCGCCCCCGTGCCTGCCCCCGCCCGCTCCGCATCGCCGTCCTTCCGTGCCGGGTGCCCGGTCTCCCCTTGACGGGTGGGGCGCCGCGCTCTACGTTCCTTCCGTAAAGCAAAACATTCTTTCCGTGATGTGGAAGTTTGCCCCTCCGGCCCTCCGCTGGAGCTTGCCCGTGACAGGTCGACGCAGGAGTAACTCGATGCCTCGAATGACAGCCGCTCGTGCCGCGGTGGAGATCCTCAAGCGGGAGGGTGTGACCCACGCCTTCGGAGTGCCGGGTGCCGCGATCAATCCCTTCTACGCAGCGCTCAAGGGCGTCGGCGGGATCGACCACACGCTGGCCCGCCATGTCGAGGGCGCCTCGCACATGGCCGAGGGGTACACCCGGACCCACCCGGGCAACATCGGCGTCTGCATCGGCACCTCCGGCCCGGCCGGCACGGACATGATCACCGGCCTCTACTCCGCGATCGGTGACTCGATCCCGATCCTGTGCATCACCGGCCAGGCGCCGACCGCCGTGATCCAGAAGGAGGACTTCCAGGCCGTTGACATCGCCGCGATCGCCACGCCGGTCACCAAGGCCGCCACCACGGTCATGGAGGCCGCGCAGGTCCCCGGTGTTCTCCAGCAGGCCTTCCACCTGATGCGCTCGGGGCGGCCAGGTCCGGTCCTGATCGACCTGCCGATCGATGTCCAGCTGACGGAGATCGAGTTCGACCCCGAGACGTACGAGCCGCTGCCGGCCTTCAAGCCGACCGCGACCCGCGCCCAGGTCGAGAAGGCACTCGGGCTCCTCAACGAGTCGGAGCGCCCGCTGATCGTCGCCGGCGGCGGCATCATCAACGCCGACGCCTCCGAGCTGCTGGTCGAGTTCGCCGAGCTGACCGGGATCCCGGTCGTCCCCACCCTGATGGGCTGGGGAATCCTCGCCGACGACCACGAACTCAACGCCGGAATGGTCGGCCTGCAGACCTCGCACCGCTACGGCAACGCGAACTTCCTGGAGTCCGACTTCGTCCTGGGTATCGGCAACCGCTGGGCCAACCGCCACACCGGCAAGCTCGACGTCTACACCCAAGGCCGGAAGTTCGTCCATGTCGACATCGAGCCGACCCAGATCGGCAAGATCTTCGCCCCGGACTACGGCATCGCCTCGGACGCCAAGGCCGCGCTGCAGCTGTTCGTCGAGGTGGCCAGGGAGCACAAGGCCGCCGGGCGGCTCCCCGACCGTACCGACTGGGCCGCGTCCACCCAGGTGCGCAAGGCCCGGCTCCAGCGCCGTACGCACTTCGATGACATCCCGATGAAGCCGCAGCGTGTCTACGAGGAGATGAACAAGGCCTTCGGGCCGGAGACCCGCTATGTGAGCACCATCGGCCTCTCCCAGATCGCCGGCGCCCAGATGCTGCACGTCTACAAGCCGCGCCACTGGATCAACTGCGGCCAGGCCGGCCCGCTCGGCTGGACCATCCCGGCCGCGCTGGGGGTGGCCACCGCCGACCCGGAGACGCCGGTCGTCGCCCTCTCCGGCGACTACGACTTCCAGTTCATGCTCGAAGAGCTGGCCGTCGGCGCCCAGCACAAGATCCCGTATGTGCATGTCCTGGTGAACAACGCATACCTGGGGCTGATCCGTCAGGCGCAGCGCAACCTCGACCTCAACTTCCAGGTCAACCTGGAGTTCGAGAACATCAACGCCCCGGAGCTGGGCGTCTACGGCGTGGACCACGTCAAGGTCGCCGAGGGTCTGGGCTGCAAGGCCCTCCGCGTCACCGATCCGAGCGAGTTGGGCGCCGCCTTCGAGGAGGCCAAGAAGCTGGCTGCCGAGCACCGCGTCCCGGTCGTCGTCGAGGCGATCCTCGAGCGGATCACCAACATCTCGATGAGCGGGAGCGATATCGCCAGTGTCCAGGAGTGGGAGGACATCGCCACCGAGCCGGACCATGCGCCCACCGCGATCAAGCCGCTCAAGGTCTGACGCAGGCCGTTCAAGGTCTGACGTGGGTTGTTCAAGGCCTGACGCAAGCCGCTCAAGGCCGGGCACCGGCCCGGCCGGTCACGGGCCGAGGACCACCGGGAGGCGGGCCGGCCCGTGCATCAGGCGGCTGTGACGCCACTCCAGCGCGTCCCAGCTGTCCGTCGCAGGCCGGATGCCCGGGAAACGCGTCAGCAGTACCTCGAAGGCGATGCGGGCCTCGAGGCGGGCCAGCGGCGCTCCGAGACAGTGGTGCGGGCCGTGCCCGAACGAGAGATGACCGCCCGGCCGGTCGGGGCCCGGGCTTTCCTCCGGCCGGGGGCAGCGGGGGCGGTCCGGAGGGCCGGAAGCGTCCCATGGCTCCGTATGGCAGTGGCGGTCCAGCCGTACCTCGTCCGGCGTGACGAACCGCGCCGGATCGCGGTTGGCGCCTCCGGGAGACACCAGAACCACATCTCCCTCGCCGATCCCGACACCACCGAGTTCGAACGGCTCGGTGGCAAAGCGGAAGGTCGCGAGCGTGATCGGGGAGTCGTAGCGCAGGAATTCCTCGACCGCGGCGGGGAGCAGACCGGGGTCGGCCCGGAGGCGGGAGCGGAGCGCGTCGTCCTGGAGCAGGGCCACCATGCCGTTGCCGATGAGATGGGTGGTGGTCTCGTGACCTGCGACCACCAACAGCACGGCCAGGGAGACGAGTTCGGCTTCGGACAGCCGGTCGGCCTCGTCCCGGGCGGCGATCAGGCCGCTGAGGACGTCGTCCCCGAGGGCTTCGCGCCGGGCCGCGATCAGCCGCGTCATGTAGTCGCTGAGGGCGTGCGACGCACGGTCCACGGTGTCCGGGGCCGCCGCGGCGAACAGGTCATGGGACCAGCTCCGGACCGCCGCACGGTCCGGGGCCGGCACCCCCAGCAGCTCGCTGATCACCGTGATCGGCAGTGGCACGGCGAACTCCTCGACGAGGTCCGCCGACCCGCGCGCGGCCAGTGCGCCGGCCAGTTCCTGTGCGATCGCGCGGATGCGGGGCTCCAGACGTGCCACGGCCGCCGGAGTGAACGCCTTCATCGCCAGCTTCCGCAGCCGGCCGTGGTGCGGAGGGTCGGTGGCGAGCATGGTGCGGCTGACGGCGGGCGCCAGCCGGCGGTTGCCGGGCCGGTCGGCGAAGTAGCGGGCGGTGTCCTTCGACAGCCGGGCATCCGCCAGCGCCGCCCTCGCCTCCGCCCAGCCGGTGACGACCCAGGTCGTACGGCCGTTGTCCGTACGTACCCGATGTACCGGGCCGCGCGCCCGCAGGGCGGCGAGGAGCGGATACGGGTCCCGGGAGAACTCGGCGGAGTCCAAGGGGCTGTTCACGGTCGGCCTCATGATCCCGTTGATCCCGTCGCGGAGGTCGGTCCCGGTGCGCTGTGGAGCGGTCTCCTTGCGGCCCCGGCCACCGGCCAGCCTAAGGGCTGTCCCTTGGTGAATCCTTGCAGGGGCAAGGATTGCCGCTCATGGCGGCCGCCGACGTGCGTGAGCAGAAAGCCCGGCGCACGCTGGATGCATGTCCGAGCATCCGCCTGTCATCGTGCACCCGCCGACCCCCTCCGGTGGCCGACGGGTGACCGTACGTGGGCAGATCGTGGGCCTGGCCCACGGCCGCGGTGATGTCGCCGAATTCCTCCGCCGCGCGGGCGTCGCCGGCCCGGCCGAGGACATCGCGCTGGACGACCCCGGGCTCGTCGAATGGCGGGGCGGCTCGCTGGACGACTGGCCGATGCCGCCGGCCTGAGCCGCTGCCGACTGCGTGCCCCGCCGCTCTCCGCCCCCTGAGCGCGGTACGACGGGCGATCGAGCCGCCGTGGCCGAAGGACGTAGGCTGGCGAACGGCGGCCTCCGGGCTGCCGGTTCGTAAAGGTGCGGCAGCAACGGGAGCAGGGCGTGAGCGACGACGGGGACAGCGGCCACGACGACGGCGGTGCGCACAGCGGAAGCTCCGTGCTGCACGGCCGGTCGGCGCATTCCACGGATCTGAGTGTCCTGCGAAGGGCCATGCGCTGGGAGACATTCGTGATCCTCCTGATCCTGGTGGTCGTGGCCGCGGCGGCGTCCTAGGGGGTTCTCCGCATCTTTGCCCGGCCGGCCCTCGTGGTCCGGTCTCCCGGTCCGGTCTCCCGGTCCGGCCTCGGACCGGTCTGCCCGGCCCCCGAACGCGCCGTCCGATTTCCGCCAGCGCCCTCGCCCGGCCTGCTGCACAGTGGACCCTGTGATGCACGAGGACAGCAGGTACGAGGCGGTGCGCAGCAGGGACGCCAGATTCGACGGCGCCTTCTTCTTCGCGGTCTCCACGACCGGGATCTACTGCCGGCCGAGCTGCCCCGCCACCACCCCCCGGCGCCGGAATGTCGCCTTCTTCCCGACCGCCGCGGCCGCCCAGGGCTCCGGCTTCCGCGCCTGCCGTCGCTGCCGTCCCGATGCGGTGCCCGGCTCGGCCGAGTGGAATGCCCGCGCCGATGTCGTCGGGCGGGCGATGCGGCTGATCGGCGACGGTGTGGTGGACCGGGAGGGGGTCGCCGGGCTGGCGGCGCGGCTCGGCTACAGCGCCCGGCAGGTGCAGCGACAGCTGAACGCCGAGCTCGGCGCCGGCCCCGTGGCACTGGCGCGGGCACAACGCGCCCACACCGCACGGGTCCTGCTGCAGACCACCGGCCTACGGGCCGCCGAGATCGCGTTTGCCGCCGGTTTCGCCAGCGTGCGCCAGTTCAACGACACCATCAAGGAGATCTACGCGCTCACGCCGGGCGAGCTGCGGGCCGGCCGTCCCGGGAAAGCGGCCCGAGGCGCCCCATTGGCCTCGCGCGCCACCCCCGGGGTGCTGCCGCTGCGGCTGGCCTTCCGCGGCCCGTATGCGGCCGGGCAGCTCTTCGATCACCTCCAGCGGCGCGCGATCACCGGTATCGAGGAGGTCGGCGGCGAGCCCGGCGCCCGCACCTACCGGCGCACTCTGCGGCTGCCGCACGGTACCGGTATCGCCGAGGTCGACGAGGCGACCGGGGGCGGCTGGCTGAACTGCCGGCTGCACCTCACCGAACTGCGCGATCTCACCACCGCCGGGCAGCGGGTGCGCCGCCTCTTCGATCTGGACGCGGACCCGTACGCGGTCGCCGAGCGGCTTGGCGAGGATCCCGTCCTGGCACGGCTGGTCGGCCGGCATCCCGGCCTGCGCTCCCCGGGCGCCGCCGCCCCGGACGAGCTCGCGGTCCGTGCCGTGCTCGGCCAGCAGGTGTCGGTCGCGGCCGGCCGTACTCTCGGCGGCGCGCTGGTCGCTGCGTACGGCGAACCGCTGCCGGAGCCGTCCGGTGCGCTCACCCACCTCTTCCCCCGCGCCGACGCCCTCGCGGATGCCTCGCTCGCCGAACTCGGGATGCCCGAATCGCGGCGGACGACCCTACGCACCCTCGGTGCCGCGCTCGCCGACGGCACGGTCACCCTGGACGCCGGAGCCGACCGGGACGAAGCCGAACGCGCGCTGCTCGGCCTGCGTGGCATCGGCCCGTGGACGGCCGGCTACATCCGGATGCGCGCCCTCGGGGATCCTGATGTGCTGCTGACCGGCGATGTGGCCGTCCTGGCGGGCATGCGCCGGGCCGGAGCCCCGACGGCGGACCTGACCGCACGGGCGGACGCCTGGCGCCCCTGGCGCTCGTACGCCATGCACCACTTCTGGAACGTGCCGGTCAGCGAACCGGCACGCCCTCGCCCCTCCACCACGGAAAGCACAGGACCATGACGCTCTACACCACCCTCGACAGCCCCCTGGGCGAACTCCTGCTGGTGGGCGAGGAATCGGCCACCGCACCGGGCGGCACATCGCTCGCCTCGCTGAGCGTGCCCGGCCAGAAGGGCGGCGCGACCGTCCAGGACGGCTGGACGTACGCCCCGGATGCCTTCACCGAGATCGCCCGCCAGCTCCGCGCCTATTTCGACGGGAGGCTGACCCGCTTCGGCATCGCCTACGCGGACACCCGGGGCACGGAATTCCAACGGCGCGTATGGCAGGCCCTGGAGGACGTTCCGTACGGCACCACGACCACCTATGGGGCCATCGCGGCCGGGATCGGTGCCGCGCGGGGTGCGGTGCGCGCCGTCGGCACGGCGATCGGCGCGAACCCGCTGCTCGTCGTCCGGCCCTGCCATCGAGTGATCGCCGCGGACGGATCCCTGTCGGGATACGCGGGCGGGCCCGTACTCAAGCGGCAGTTGCTCGGCATCGAGAGGGACGCGCCGGACGCCCGCTGAGCGCGCCCTGCCGCAGCCGGGCCGGGCCGGGCCGGGCCCGCACCGCCCGGCCCGCGTCAGCCGCCCCGTCCGAAGACTCCATGGAGCACGCCATGACCACCACGACCACTACGAGCACCACGGCCGCCCAGCGCCGGACCCGTCCCACTGTGCTCGCCGAGCGGGTGGCGGCCGCCGACTGGACGGCGCTGGCCGAGGAAATCGACACCCTGGGCTGCGCGTTGACCCCACGGCTGCTCGGCCCGGCCGACTGCCGCGCCCTGATCGCGCTCTACGACGACCCCTCCCGCTTCCGCTCGACCGTCGACATGGCCCGGCACCGCTTCGGCTCGGGACAGTACCGCTACTTCGCCGACCCGCTGCCCGAACCGTTGCGGGCCCTCCGTGAGGCGTTCTACCCGCACCTGCTACGGACGGCCCGTGACTGGGCGGACAAGCTCGGCAGACCGGCGCCCTGGCCGGACACCCTGGGGGAGTGGCTCACTCTGTGCCACAACGCCGGGCAGACCAAGTCCTCACAGATCCTGCTGCGTTACGGGGCGGGCGACTGGAACGCGCTGCACCGGGACATCTTCGGGGAGATGGTCTTCCCCCTCCAGGTCGTCATCGGCCTGGACGAGCAGGGCACCGACTACACCGGCGGCGAGTTCCTGCTCGTCGAGCAGCGGCCGCGGGCACAGTCCCGCGGCACCACCACCGTCCTGCGGCAGGGCCACGCCCTGGTGTTCACCACCCGCGACCGCCCCGTACGATCCGCCCGCGGCTGGTCGGCGGGCCCCGTACGCCATGGCGTGAGCACCGTCCGCTCGGGCCACCGGCACTCCCTGGGCCTGGTCTTCCACGACGCCTGATGGCACCGCGCGGCGCACCCCCGGCCCGGCCCAGGTCCGCACCGACGGGGTCAGAGCATCGAGCCGCCCGTGACGTCGAAGCGCTGGCCGGTGATCCAACGGGATGCGTCCGAGGCCAGGAACGAGGCGACGTCCGCGATGTCGGAGGGGCGGCCGATCCGGTTGAACACCGAATAGGCCGCCAGTGCGGCCCGCCCTTCCGGCGTCGCCCTCCGCGCCGCCGTCACATCGGTCTCGACCCAGCCGGGGGCGATGGTGTTGACCGTGATCCCGCGCGCGCCGACGTCCTTGGCGAGGGTGTGGGTGAGCGTTTCCAGCGCGCCCTTGGACATGCTGTAGGCGATCTGCGACGGGTGCGCCGTACTCGTCACCGCCGACGAGATGTTGATGATGCGTCCGCCGTCACGCATCCGTCGCAGACCGTGTTGGATGAGGAAGAACGGGGCCCTGAGGTTGACCGCGAGGGTGCGGTCGAACTCCTCGTAGGTGACCGCGTCCATGCGCCCGGGGAAGTTCTGCGCTGCGTTGTTGACGAGAATGTCGAGGCCGGGCGCCGCGCCGGAGGCGGCGAGTTCGGCGTCGAAGATGGTGAAGAGGGCTTCGGCGTCACCGGGAACTCCCAGTTCCGCGCCGACCATGAAGGCCCGGCCGCCCGCGCGCGTGATGCTTTCGACCGTTTCCTTGGCCGCGATGTCATTGCTGCCGTAGTGGACGGCGATCAGCGCACCGTCCTCCGCGAGGCGCTGGGCGATGCCCCGGCCGATGCCGCGGCTGGATCCCGTCACCAGTGCGGTCTTCCCCTCGAGGTCACCCATGATCGTTCTTGGCCTTCCGTTCAACTGTGGTGGCGTGCTGCCGCCGGTTACCGAGGTGTGATGGCCCGCCCGTGAGGGGGCGCTCAATGCTGCGCGTCCAGTGCGGTCAGGGTGGAGACGAACACCGGCTTGCCCTCCTGGGAGCCGGTGACCTGGACCGTCGTGGTGGAAGGGAGCGCGGACGGGATGTGCCGGGCCACGAGGGTGCAGGGGATGCCGTGCTCGGCGTAGCGGTGGAATTCGGTGCCGAAGGCGTAGGGCACGAAGATCTGGGGCGCGGTCAGCGCCCGGGCGGCCTGCTGTGTGGCGTCGAGCAGCAGCATTCCCGGAATATGGTCATTCGCCGGATTCACCATCGCGCCATGGCCGGGCGCGATGCGCAGTTCCCAGCGGCCGGACCTGTCGGTGGGGGAGAGCAGGACATCGCTGTCCGTGGCGCTGCCGGTCAGTTGGTGCGGGACGGGTGCGGGCGGTGGGCCCAGGGCGCGGCGTGCGGCCAGCCGTTCGCCACGGATCCGGCGGTAGACGGCAGGGGAGGTGACGGCGACGTCGGAGTACCCCGTTGCGACGATCCGGCCCGCCTTGCGGATGGTCATGCTGAAGTGGCCGCTGGAGAGCGTGCCGCCCCGCAGGCGCATCCGGCTACAGGTGACATCGATCGTCAGCCGGGTGGGCCCGCTGCCAACGGCCAGGTGTTCGGGGTGGGTTGTGTACACCAGGTTGCCGAGGATGAAGTGGTGGCCGACCGGTACGCCGAGTTCGGTGTGGCACAGGAGCAGCCCCGCCTGGCGGATGGTCTCGCCGGTGAGGATGAGATGGTGGCGGCCATGCGCCGGAGTGAAGTACCGGTGGTCGTGCGGCCATTGGGCGGTCAGCGTGAAGCGGGAGTCGTCCAGCCGGCGCCATGAGGTGACCAGAATGTCGTCGGCGACGGGCCGGTGGACGAACTCCTGGGGGACGCGGGGGCCGTGGTGATGCCCGGCGGCAGCATGGTGGTTCCCCTTCGAGCGCGTCTGATGTGGAGCCCTGGGTTGAACCGTGCCGCTGACGTGCATCGTGTTGCTCATGAGTGCCCCCAGGCGTCTCTACGGGAAGAGGTGCATCGCTGTTAAGATACGTACCATCCGGTTTTATTTTCAATGCCGGGCGTCGAATTGCAGCAAGTGGCTGGCCCAGGGGTGAATTGAGCGGTAGCTAACTGATGCGAACATGGAAAACACGAGAGACAGGAGGCGTCCTGTGGCACAACAGGACCGCGCGATCCGGACCCGGCGACTGATTTTGGAGGCGGCCGCCGCGGTCTTTGACGACCTCGGCTACGACCGCGCGACCATCGCCGGAGTCCTCGACCGCGCAGGCGTCACCAAGGGCGCCTTGTACTTCCACTTCGCCTCCAAGGAGCAACTCGCGCTGGCGGTGCTCGATGAGCACGTACTGGACATCGCCGTCGAGCCGCAGAAGATCAAGTTGCAGGAGTTCGTCGACGCCGGCCAGGTGCTGGCGTACCGGCTGCGCAGTGACCCGATCCAGCGCGGGGCGGCGCGGCTGGCGGTCGAACAGGGCTCCAACCACCTCGATCGCAAGCAGTCGATGCTCTCGTGGAGCGTGTTCGTGGAGGAACTGCTGACCGAGGCCAAGGACCGCGGTGAAGTGATGGAGAGCATCGTCGTGCGCGAGACCGCGGAGCTGTTCGTCGGCGCCTTCGCCGGGCTGCAGATGATGTCCCAGGCCTTTACCAACCGGGCCGATCTCAGTCGCCGGCTGACCGTCTTCTTCGAGCACACCCTCCCTTGTATTGCGGTTCCGGCGATCCTCGCCAAACTCAACCTGGATTCTGAGCGCGGTGAACAACTCGACGCCGCCCTGCAAGGAAAGGCGTCGGCGAACGCCGGGATCGGTGCCGCCGCGAGCTGATCCGGCGCCTCGGGCCGGGGGGCGCGGCGGCCGGAAGGCGTGGGGTACCGGCAGGGGGCGGGAGGCAAAAACAAACCGCGCACGCGGTGTTGGTTGCCGAGCTGTGAAAGTGCTGTGTGTGAACGGTGCAGGTCAGAGGCGTCGTGGGGCTCCCGCGGCGCCTCTCGGCGTGGGCGGGTCGGGGGCGCGGGGAGCGGTGGGCGAGCTTCCCGGCGGCTGCCGCCCGGAAGCGTTCGGCGTCTCTGCCGGACGGAATTGTCAGTGGTGTGCTGTTCACTGGGACTCGGCGGGTTCAGCGGAGTCCGCGCGTCGCAGACGAGGCCGGGGGAGGCCCGATGAACGGGGCAAGGGGGAGTCAGGACCGGGGCGGAGTGAGGCAGATCACGGCCGCCGGGGAGAGAAGGCGGCCGGTGCCGCGGAATAGACCGCCGCGATAGAACGTTCGGCATGCACGTATCCATGGCCTGATCGTGCCGGTACCCGGGGAGACGCCCCACACCTCTCACGCCGCTTCCCCTGCTCCGCCGCCCTCACGACGACCACCACCCCCCGCTCCCACCGACGCTCACCTCTGCCGCCCTGGAGGCCGCACGTATGACCCAGATGACGACGGACCAGCGCCCCGGAAGGGCGGCGGGCACCGCTGCCGCGCCCCTCGTACCCGACGAGGCCGTGGGCGGCGGGCACCGCAGAAGCCGCGGCGGCATCGTCCCGGTCCTCGCCTTCTCCGGCATTGTCGTCGCGGTCATGCAGACGCTGCTGGTGCCGGTCATCAAGGACCTGCCGGTGCTGCTCAACACGGCGCCCAGCAACGCCACGTGGGTGATGACGGCCACCCTCCTCGCGGGTGCCGTCTCGACGCCCATCATGGGGCGTCTGGGCGACCTCTACGGCAAGCGGCGGATGCTGCTCACCAGCCTGGCGGTCATGGTCGTCGGCTCGCTGGTCTGCGGCTTCACCAGCGACCTGCTCACCATGATCGTGGGCCGGGCGCTGCAGGGCTTCGCGATGGGAGCCATTCCGCTCGGCATCGGCATCATGCGCGACGAGCTGCCGCGCGAACGGCTCGGTTCGGCCATGGGCCTCATGAGCTCGTCGATCGGGGTGGGCGGCGGACTCGCGCTGCCGGCCGCGGCCCTGGTCGCCCAACACGCCAACTGGCACGCCCTGTTCTTCGGCGCCGCCGGACTCGGCGTGCTGTCGATGCTGCTCACCTTCCTGGTCGTCCCGGAGAGCGCGGTGCGTGCCCGGGGACGCTTCGACGTGGCGGGTGCCCTCGGGCTGTCGGCGGGTCTGGTCGCCCTGCTGCTGCCCATCACGAAGGGCAGCGACTGGGGCTGGGGCTCGCCCACCACCCTCGGTCTCTTCGGCCTCGCGGCGCTGATCCTGGTGCTGTGGGGCGTGATGGAACTGCGCATCGCCGACCCTCTGGTCGATCTGCGGACCACTGCCCGCCGCGAGGTGCTGCTGACCAACCTCGCCTCGATCACGGTCGGTGTGGCCTTCTACGCGATCTCGCTGGTGCTGCCGCAGCTGCTGCAGCTGCCCGAGTCGACCGGCTACGGCCTCGGCCGGTCCATGGTGGTGGCCGGCCTGTGCGTGGCGCCGCTGGGCCTGACGATGATGTTCGTCGCCCCGTTGTACGCGCGGATCGCCGCCCGCCGCGGACCCAAGGTCTCGCTGCTGCTCGGCATGCTGGTCATAGCGATCGGCTACGGCGCGGGCATCGGCCTGATGGACGCCCCCTGGCAGACCGTCATTATCGCGGTGGTCATCGGCGCCGGCATCGGCCTGGCGTACTCCTCGCTGCCCGCGCTGATCATCGGTGCCGTCGACCCGTCCGAGACCGGGGCGGCCAACGGTCTGAACACCCTGATGCGTTCGATCGGCACCTCGGTGTCCAGCGCCGTGATCGGTATGGTGCTGGCCCATATGTCCCAGCGCGTGGGACCGGCGACGGTGCCCACACTGGCCGGATTCCGGGTCTCCTTCCTGATCGCCACGGCCGCCGTCCTCGTCGGTGTCGTCCTGGCGTCCTTCCTGCCCTCGCCGGGTAAGGCATCCCGTCCGACCCTGGTGGGCCAGAGCTCGGACAGCGGTGTCAGCGATGACGGCGTTGACAGCGGCGTCATCAGTGGCAGCGGTGCCGGGGGCGTGGTCGCCGCTGACGCCGAGGCCGCCGCCGCGGCCGTGCCGACCACGCCGGACGTGCCGACCGCGACCGGACCGGCCGAGGTGACCACGACCGGGCCGGCCGGGACCGGGCCCGGCTTCGCAGGCCGGGTCCTGGACACCTCCGGTACCCCGATACCGGGCGCGAGCATCACCCTGATCGACCGCCAGGGGCGCCAGTCCGGCGTCACCACGGCCGACGCCGACGGGTGCTATGCGCTCGCTGCCCCCGTGGCGGACACCTACGTCCTCACGGGCGCCGCGCCCGGCCATACCCCCTATGCCGCCTCGGCCATGTACCAGGGCGAGGACGCTTCCACCCGGATCGATCTGACACTCGCGGGCACCGGCCGGCTGAGCGGTGTGCTGCTCGGGGGCCCTGAAGGCGCCCCGCTGGCCGGTGGGAGCATCGTCCTCACCGACGCCGGTGGTGAAGTGGTGAGCCGTACGGCCTCCGGCACCGACGGGAGCTGGGACCTCGCCACGGTGCCGCCGGGCCCGTACACCCTGGTGCTGAGCGCCCCCGGCCATCAGCCGCAGGCCCGTGCCGTCGAACTGTCCGGCGGCGAGCCGGATCGGCAGGACGTCCGACTGCAGCCGACCGCGACCGTCCGTGGCACGGTGCGGGGCCCGAATGGCCGGCCGCTCGGCGATGCCGCCGTGACCCTCGTCGAGGACGGCACCGTCGCGGGGCACACCGTCACCGGGCAGGACGGCGTCTTTGCCTTCGCCGACCTGAGCGGCACTCACTACACCCTCACGGCAGCCGGTTTCCCGCCGCACGCCGTCCCGATATCCCTCGCCGGCGGCGCCCACGAGATCCTTGACCTGGACCTCGCCCAGCCGTCGGCGGCCACCCGCTGACCGATGCATGCGGTGCGCGCACCTTGCTGCGTGCCGCACCCGGCTCCTTCTCCGTCCCCTCCTCGGTCCCCGTCCCCGCCCCTACTCCGGAGAGATGGCGGGGGAGGGCGGCGGCGTTCGACGACGCCGCGTGCGCACGAACGCCGACCGAGGAGCGCAGAGGCCCCGGTCCGGTTTCTGGGCTGCGCCCGGGCCCCGTGCCCCGCTCAGGCCTGGTATTCCGTGAGATCAATGCTGTGCACCGTCAGCGCATGGCCGTACTCCGGATGCGTCGCCTCCCGCTCGAAGGCCATGCCGAGCTTGCGCAGGACGTTGTCCGAGGCCTCGTGGCCGAGCCGGTTGACGGCGATGACACGGTCCAGGCCGCGGTCCTGAAGGGCGAATTCCAGCACGGCCTGGGCGGCTTCGGAGGCGTAGCCCTGGCCCCAGTACTGCCGTCCGAAGCGCCAGCTGATCGCCACCTCGTGCGCCGCCTCCGGAAGGAATCCCGGTACGGACAGACCGGCGCATCCGGCCAGTTCGCCCGAGGCGAGCAATTCGACGGCGAAGATGCCGAAGCCCTCGTCGTCCCACTCCTCCTCCCACCGTTCGATCTCCTCGGCGGTCTGCTCCAGGCTCAGGGCGGAGCCGTCGCCGATCCAGCGCATGACCGCCGGGTCCGTGTTGATGTCCGCCATGGGGGCGAGGTCGTCGTCGGTCCAGCGGCGGAGGATGAGGCGGGGGGTGCGGATCTCGGTCATGCCGCCCATCCTGTCCAATGCCAGGGCCTCGGTGGTAATCGGCAGGTGCCGTTCGCGGGCCGTGCGGCGCAGGTCAGTGGCCCAGCAGCTGCGCCAGGGTCTCGTCGAGTTCGGTCTGCAGGATGCGGCTCGCCGCCTCGCCGTCCCCCTCGGCGACCGCTTCGACCAGCGCCGCATGGCGGGCACTACTCGTACAGGTGCATCGAACCGCATGACGGCGCCTACGACGGCGCGGGCGTGCAGCAGTGGGCGTGCAACGGCGGCTTCACTCAGCAGTGGCGCACGGTCCCCATCGGTGACGGCATCGTGGTACTCCGGCACCTCATGAGCGGCAAGTGCCTTCAGGACATGGGCCGGCCCGACGGTGAACGCCGCGAGGTCGGCCTCATGCCGTGCACCGGAGCAGACAACCAGGCTTGGCGCGCCGAGGGGCGGGATCGGTAGAGCCGGAGCACTTGCACGCTCTCGCCTGCGGGCCGGGCAGCCGGATCGTGGCAACGCGACCCGGCTGCCCGGCTGCCTGACTGAAAGGGACAGCGGCCGCGGCGCCGCTCCGCGTCTGTCGCACCTACCGGCGCGGGAATGAGCCTCTTCGAGCGCCCGCCGGGCAAACCGGGGCCGCCGGGCAAACCGGGCGCGCCGGGCCTGCCGGGGCCCGTGGGACCGGTGATCCCGGTGATCCCGGTCGACGGAACGGCCGAACCTGGCGGTGGCGTACCCGCAACTCGGGAATTCTCTGCGATTCTGGGCGACACGCCCCGCATACCGGCTGGTCACGTCGATTTCCGGGGTGACCGGCGTGCCGAGCGCTCCGGCTCGTTAGTGGTGTGTTAGTGCCTCGTTAGCGGACCGGCAGTGCCCGAGGCCACGCTGGAAGGAGCATGGGCCGGACCGTACGCACCTACGACGAGAGCTCGCACCTACCAGACGAGGGGGACACTTATGTCGCTCACCTTCAAGACTCTCGGCCGCGGCCGGCGTGTCGCCGCGGGATCGCTGATCGCCGTCGCGGCGCTGGGGCTCACCGCCTGCCAGGGTGGGCCCGACGCCACCTCGCACCCCTCGTCGGCCGCCGCACCCGCCAAGCAGAGCGGTGACGGCTCGCAGTCGGCCGGCGGCAGCAGCAAGTCGACCGGGGCGCAACCGCAGTCCTCCGCACACGGTCAGCAGTCCTCGGACTCCTCGGCGAAGACGGCCTCCCCCGGCAGCAAGCCGACGGGCAAGGCTCCGAGCGCCGCACAGTCCCAGGCCTCCGCCATGGCGGCGTCGGACCGTTGCACCGCTGACCAGATGTCGCTGCGCCTGGGCGCCTCCGACATCGGTGCGGGCAACATCCGCTATCCCCTCGTCTTCACGAACAAGGGCAAGAAGGCCTGCTCACTGCGCGGCTATCCCGGGGTCTCGCTGATCAAGCGGGACGGCTCGGCGGTCGGCAAGCCCGCCACCCGCGGAGGCGGCTCCGGTGGTGCCGTCCGGCTCCAGCCGGGGCAGAGCGCACACGCCGTGCTGCACACCCTCAACGAAGGCGTCTCGGACACCCCGTGCTGGGACCGCTCGCAGCTCGTCTTCGTCTACCCGCCCGGATCCAAGGAGCCGATGACCACGGGCAGCGCCGGTCTGCGGGTGTGCGGCGGACGGTTCGACGTGACCGCGGTGGAGGCCGGGGGACTGGGCTGACACCGTTGTACGGCGACACGGGAGCCGGGCGGCCGCGAGGGTGGTCACCCGGCTCCCGTGCGTTCTCCGGCGGGGCGGCGTCCCGCGGCGGGCCGGGCGCCGGGACGGTTCACCACAACGGCCCCTTGTGACCGCCCCGCCACTCCGGATCGGTGTTACCAAGGTGGATGGAAGCCTTGAATGAGTGCTTTCGTTGCATATCTGCCGAGGAGCCATCCCCATGTCTGCAGCTTCGAGCGTGGCCGCCCAGGCCGCTGCGAACGGAAAGCCGTCCGCCGAGGACGAGTCCCCGATCCACATTCTCTGGATCAACGCCGGCCTGAGTTGCGACGGCGACTCCGTGTCGCTGACCGCAGCGACCCAGCCGAGCATTGAGGAGATCGCGCTCAGTGTGCTGCCGGGGCTGCCCAAGGTTGCCGTCCACTGGCCACTGATCGACTTCGAATGCGGCCCGGTCCAGGGCGCGGACAATTTCATCGAGTGGTTCTTCAAGGGCGAGCGCGGCGAGATCGACCCGTTCGTGCTGGTCATCGAGGGATCCATCCCCAACGAATCCATCAAGCCCGAGGGCTACTGGTGCGGTTTCGGTGACGACCCCGAGACCGGCCAGCCGATCACGACCAGTGAGTGGATCGACCGGCTCGCCCCCAAGGCGCTCGCCGTGGTCGCCATCGGCACCTGCGCCACGTACGGCGGTATCCATGCGATGGCGGGCAACCCGACCGGAGCCATGGGCGTGCCCGACTACCTGGGCTGGGACTGGACCTCCAAGGCCGGGATCCCGATCGTCTGTGTGCCCGGCTGCCCGATCCAGCCGGACAACTTCTCCGAGACGCTGGTCTACCTGCTCTACCAGGCGGTGGGCTCGGCCCCGATGATCCCGCTGGACGACCAGCTGCGCCCCACCTGGCTCTTCGGCGCGACCGTGCACGAGGGCTGCGACCGCGCCGGCTACTACGAACAGGGCCAGTTCGCCACCACCTACGACTCGCCCAAGTGTCTGGTGAAGCTCGGCTGCTGGGGTCCCGTGGTCAAATGCAACGTGCCCAAGCGGGGCTGGATGGACGGCATCGGCGGCTGCCCGAACGTCGGCGGAATCTGTATCGCCTGCACCATGCCCGGCTTCCCCGACAAGTTCATGCCGTTCATGGACGAGCCGCCCGGCGGCAAGCTCTCCAGTACCGCCAGCGCCGCGTACGGCAGTGTCATCCGCCGGCTGCGGGACATCACGGCCAAGACCGTCGATCACGAGCCCAAGTGGCGCCACCGCGGCGACCAACTGACCACCGGCTACCGGAAACCGTGGTGAGCGCACCCCGCCCGTAGCCGTCCGGCTCCTTCCGGACCTCCGTCCGACCTCACTTCCGCGCGCAACAGAAGGGCACGGCACTCACGATGGCACCGAAGACGAAGGCGGCCGGTGACGGCAGCGGTCTGACGGAGATGTCCTGGGATCCGATCACCCGGATCGTGGGCAGCCTCGGCATCCACACGAAGATCGACTTCAAGCAGAAGCGGGTGGCGGAGTGCTACAGCACCTCCTCCGTCTTCCGTGGCTACAGCGTCTTCATGCGGGGCAAGGACCCGCGTGACGCGCACTTCATCACCAGCCGGATCTGCGGTATCTGCGGTGACAACCACGCCACGTGCTCCGTCTACACGCAGAACATGGCCTACGGCGTGAAGCCCCCGCACCTGGGGGAGTGGATCATCAACCTCGGCGAGTCCGCCGAGTACATGTTCGACCACAACATCTTCCAGGAGAACCTGGTCGGGGTCGACTACTGCGAAAAGATGGTGCGCGAGACCAACCCCGGCGTGTGGGAACTCGCCCAGCGCACCGAGGCCCCGCACGCGGCTGAGCACGGCTACCGCACCATCGCCGACATCATGAGCTCCCTCAACCCCCTGGAGGGCGAGTTCTACCGGGAGGCGCTGCAGGTCAGCCGCTACACCCGGGAGATGTTCTGCCTCATGGAGGGCCGCCATGTGCACCCCTCCACGCTCTACCCGGGCGGCGTCGGCACCATCGCCAGCGTCCAGCTCTTCACCGACTACCTCAGCCGGCTGATGCGCTACGTGGAGTTCATGAAGCGCGTCGTCCCGCTCCACGACGACCTGTTCGACTTCTTCTACGAGGCGCTGCCCGGATACGAGGAGGTCGGCCGGCGGCGGGTGCTGCTGGGCTGCTGGGGGGCGCTCAACGACCCCGACCACTGCGACTTCACCTATCGCAACATGACGGACTGGGGACGGAAGATGTTCGTCACCCCCGGCGTCATCGTCGACGGCAAGCTGGTGACCAACGACCTCACCGAGATCAACCTCGGCATCCGGATCCTGCTGGGCAGCTCCTACTACCAGGACTGGGAGGGCCAGGAGCTGTTCGTCACCCACGACCCGCTCGGCAACCCCGTCGACCCGCGGCACCCGTGGAACCAGCACACCATCCCCGCGCCGCAGAAGCGGGACTTCAACGACAAGTACAGCTGGGTGATGTCCCCGCGCTGGTTCGACGGCAACGAGCATCTGGCGCTGGACACCGGCGGCGGCCCGATCGCCCGCCTGTGGTCCACCGCGCTGTCCGGGCTCGTCGACACCCCGTACGTCAAGGCCACCGGCCACAGCGTCACCATCGACCTGCCGCGCAGCATGACCAAGCCCGAGGCCCGCTTCGAATGGAAGATCCCCAAGTGGAGCAACGCGCTGGAGCGTAACCGCGCCCGCACCTACTTCCAGGCGTACACGGCGGCCATGGCACTGCACTTCGCCGAGCAGGGGCTCGAAGAGGTCCGGGCCGGACGCACCCAGACCTGGGAGAAGTTCGAGGTGCCCGACGAGTCCATCGGCTGCGGCTTCACCGAGGCGGTACGCGGTGTGCTCTCGCACCACATGGTCATCCGGGACGGGAAGATCGCCAACTACCACCCGTACCCGCCCACCCCGTGGAACGCCAGCACCCGCGACACCTACGGCACCCCGGGCCCGTACGAGGACGCCGTGCAGAACACCCCGATCTTCGAGGAGAACTCCCCGGAGAACTTCAAGGGCATCGACATCATGCGCACCGTGCGCAGCTTCGACCCGTGTCTGCCCTGCGGCGTCCACATGTACGTCGGAGACGGCAAGTCCGTACAGAAGATGCATGTGCCCACCGGCCTGAGCGGGTTGTCGGGATGAGCGCCCGGACCACCGCGGCGCAGGCCGCCGCACCCGGAGCCGGCGCCCCCCGGGGCGCCGCGTCCCCGGGCACCGTGCCGAACGCCGAGACGACCGGACGACGCGTCGAAGAGGTACTGGACCACCTCGCCGGGCGCGACCGCGAGGCGGGCGCCGCCGCCGAGGAACTGGTCCGGGTCCTGATGGACTTCTACGGCGCGGGACTCGCCCGGATCATGCACCTCGTGGACAGCGCCACGGAGGACGGCGGCCCCCGGCCGGCGCTGCTCCGCGATGAGCTGGTGACCAGCCTGCTCGTGCTGCACGACCTGCACCCCGAGGACACCGCGGCACGCATCGGCCGCGCCCTCGACAGCGTCCGCCGTCAACACCCCGCCGACATCGCGGAGTTCGACGCGGAGAGCGGGGCGCTGCGACTGCGCGCCGGCGACGGCGGAGGCTGCGGCTGCCCGAGCACCAACCAGCAGGCCCAGCAGGCCGTCGAGGCCGCCGTGTCCTGCTTCGCGCCCGAGGTGACCTCGGTGCGGTGGGAGACGGCGGGGGACCGGACCGAACCGGCGCTGCTGCAGATCTCCCGTCGTCCGCCGACCGCCGCCACCGCCCCGTGAGCGGCCGGCAGGCGGCGCCCCCGCGGCTCGGACCGGCGGCCGCCCACCGCGGTCTGCGCCGCTTCCGCGCGCCGGTACCGCCCACCCCCGAACGCTGCGAACTGTGCGGTGTGGTGCTGGCCGAGCACAACCACCGTCACCTGGTGAACCTCGAACGCCGCGCACTGGCCTGCGCCTGCACCCCCTGCGCACTGCTCTTCGACCGGCCCGGTGCCGGCGGCGGGCAGTTCCACACCGTCCCCGACCGCTATCTCGTCGACCCTGGCCACACCCTCGACGACGCGGCCTGGAACCTCCTCCAGATCCCCGTCGGCGTCGTCTTCTTCCTGCGCCAGGCCGACCCCGACCGGCTGGTCGCGCTCTACCCGAGTCCGGCCGGCGCCACCGAGAGCGAACTCGACCCCTCGACCTGGCAGAGCGTGCTGGCCGCCAGCCGGCTGGCCGGCCTCCTGCGGCCCGATGTGGAGGCGCTGCTGCTGCGCCGCTCCGAGGGCCGGATCGACTGCTATCTGGTGCCGGTCGACATCTGCTACGAACTCGTCGGCCGGATGCGCCTGTTGTGGCAGGGCTTCGACGGCGGGGCCGAAGCGCGCACCGCGCTCTGCGACTTCTTCGCCAAGGTCGCACGCAGGGCCCGTGAGCCGAAGGAGGACGACCGGCCGTGACCGATCTGTCCTTCGACTGCACCGGTGTCCGCGCCGACCGCTACGCCGCCGCCCCCACCCTGCTCTTCCGGCTGCGGATCACCGCCGCCGAAGGGGCCAGGGTGCACGCCCTCGCGCTGCGCTGCCAGCTCCGCATCGAACCGGCCCGGCGCGGCTACCGCCCCGACGAGGCCGAGGCGCTCAGCGATCTCTTCGGCGAGCGGTCCCGCTGGGGCAGCACCCTGCAGCCCCTGCAGTTCGCCCAGGTCTCCCTGGTCGTCCCGGGTTTCACCGGAGAAACCGAGGTGGACCTCCCGGTCCCGTGCGGCTACGACCTGGAGGTTGCGGCCGGCCGCTACTTCCATGCGCTGCGCGACGGCGAGGTCCCGCTGCTGCTGCTGTTCTCCGGCACGGTGTTCGCGGGCAGCGGAGGCTTCCACGTCGAGCCGGTGCCCTGGAGCAAGGAAGCGTCCGTACGGATGCCGGTGGCCGTCTGGCAGGAGATGACCGAGACGCACTTCCCCGGCTGCGGCTGGCTGCGGCTGCCCCGCGAAACCCTCGACGCGCTGCTCGCCTACCGCTCGCGGCGCGCCCTGCCCTCCTGGCAGGCGACCGTCGAGTCACTGCTGGCCACCGCGGAGGGCACCGAACCGCCCGCACCGCGCGCCCGGCGCTTCCCCGGCGCCACCGCGCGCTCCGCCGCCGCCGGCCCCGCCGCCGTTCATCCCGTCACCGAAAGGACCGCGCCGTGACGACCAGCGTCTCGCCCGACGAGACGGCGGACCGCTTCGCCACCGCCCGCCACGTGGCGGACGCCGTGCTGTTCGAGGGCTATGTGCTTTACCCGTACCGCGCCTCCGCCGCCAAGAACAAACTCCGCTGGCAGTTCGGCGTCCTCGTCCCGCCGCACTGGGGCGCCCGGAGCGCGGAGCACTCCTTCCAGCGCACCGAATGCCTCATGGAGCCCAGGTCGGGGGCCCGGCTCTCGGCCGAGCTCCGGTTTCTGCACGCACAGCGGCGCACCGTCCAACGCCTCTGCCCGGACGGCGAGTTCGAGACCGTCGCGGAGTTCGAACTGCCCGACCGGGTACTGGTCCCCTGGGACGAGGGCGTCGAGGAGCGTGTCCCGCTCGCGGCCGAGATCTCCCGGCTGACCGGCGAGGGCGTCACTGTCCCCTTCACCCGGCCCGCGGGGGAGGAGACCGAGCCGGTGCACGACGCGGACGGGCGCCTCGTCGGCAGGCTGGTGCGCCGCCGCGCGGAGCTCCGGGGACGCGTGCGGCTGACCGCGAGCGAAATCGACGGCCCCTACGCGGCGCTGCGGCTGACCGCGACCGTCGAGAACACCAGCGGCTGGCAACCCGAGGACACCGCCGCCGACCGTGACGCGGCGCTGCCGCATTCGCTGGTCGGTGCCCATCTCTTCCTCGGCCTGAGCGCGGGCTCGTTCGTGTCCATGACCGACCCGCCGGAGTGGGCCACGGGCGCCGTCGCGGCCTGCCGCAACGAGCACGTCTGGCCCGTGCTGGCCGGAGCCTCGGGCCGCGCCGATGTGGTCCTGTCCTCCCCGATCATCCTGGAGGACCACCCGGCCATCGCGCCCGAGAGCCCCGGCGCGCTCTACGACGCCCTGGAGATCGACGAAATCCTCGCCCTGCGCACCGCGGCCCTCACCGACCAGGAGAAGCGCGAGGCCCGCGGCACCGACGCCCGGGCCGCGGAGGTCATCGAGCTCGCCGACACCATGCCGCCCGAGGTGCTGGAACGCCTGCACGGCGCCGTCCGGGCCCTGCGCGAGGTCACCGGCCCGGGCCCGGCCGCACCCGACGACCTGACCCCCGACGTGCCGGGCCTGCGCCCGGACACCCCCTGGTGGGACCCGGAGAGCGACCGCAGCGTCGACCCCGTACGCGACCGGATCACCGTCGACGGGCACCCGGTCGGCGCCGGCAGCCGGGTGCTGCTGCGGCCCGGACTCCGTCGCACCGACGCCCAGGACCTCTTTCTCCAGGGCCGCACCGCCCACGTCGAGGCCGTGTTGCACGACGTCGACGGCGGGGTGCACCTCGCGGTGACCGTCGAGGGCGACCCGGGCGTCGACATCCGGCGCGAGCAGGGCCGGTTCCTGTACTTCCAACCCGACGAAATCGCCCCCCTGGAGGACGCGTGAACGCCGAAGCGCCGGTCACCGGACCACCGGTCGCCGGACCACCCGCCAAGACCCTGATCGCCGGCGTCGGCAATATCTTCCTCGGCGACGACGGATTCGGTGTCGAGGTCGTACGACGGCTGGGCGAACACCGGCTGCGGGACGGGGTCGAGGTCGTCGACATCGGCGTACGCGGAGTGCATCTGGCCTACCAGATGCTGGACGGCTACCACACGGTGCTGCTGGTGGACGCCTCCGCGCGCGGCGCCGAACCCGGCACCGTCCACCTCCTCGACGCCACCGCTCCGGCCGGCGCCCGCCCCCACGACACCGCGCTCGACGGTCACCACATGACTCCCGACACCGTGCTCGCGCTGCTCGACACCCTCAGCGCGGGGACCGACGGCCGGCGCCCGGAGCGCGTCTTGGTCGTCGGCTGTGAACCCGCCGATGTCGCCGAGGGCATCGGGCTCAGCGAACGGGTCGACGCCGCGGTCGACGAGGCCGTGGGGCTGATCCTGCGGCTGGTCGGCACGGCGGAGCCGGCACCGGCCGCCGCCGCACCGCACACCAGTGATGAGAGGAACACGACACCATGCTGAAGCTCGCCCTGGGCGGAGCGCTCGCCGCCACGCTCGCCGTTGCCCTCAAGGCCGTACTGCCCGACGTCAAGCGCTATTTGCGCATCCGGTCCATGTGACGGGTGGCGCTGCACCGAACGGTGTACGCACCGCGCCACCCCGGCGAGGCACCGCAGCCGCCCTCCGGGCCCGCCGTCTAATGAAGCCGGGCGGCACCCGGTCGTGCCCGCACCAGAGAGGGACCGATGCACGAGATGTCCATCGCGCTTGCGGTCGTGGAGCAGGTCGAGAACGCCGCCCGGCCCACCGGGGCCATCACCGTCAACAGCGTCCGGCTGCAGGTCGGCGAACTGGCCGGGGTGGTCCCTGACGCGCTGGCCTTCTCCTTCGAACTCGCCTGCGCCGGAACGGTGCTGGAGGGTGCCGAGCTGATCACCGACCCCGTCCCGGCCCGCGCCCGCTGCGGCCCCTGTGCGGACACCTGGCCGGTGGGCATGCCACCGCAGCTCAGCTGTCCCGGGTGCGGCGGGGCGACGACCGAGCTGCTGTCCGGCCGGGAACTGCAGATCATCCGTGTGTGCTGGAACGACGCCCCGGCGCACGCCCCGATTCCTGAGGAGCGCTGAACCATGTGCCGTGTCGTCGACCTGCAACAGGCGGTCCTTGCCAAGAACGACGCCTGCGCCCACACCCTGCGCGAGGACCTGGCCGCCCGTGGCACCGCCGTCGTCAACCTGCTCTCCAGCCCCGGCAGCGGCAAGACCGCCCTTCTGGAGCGGGAACTCACCCTCGCCCGCAGCCGGGGCATCCCGGTCGCGGCGCTCACCGCCGACCTCGCCACCGAGAACGACGCCGTACGGCTGGCCCGCTCCGGCGTGCCCGTCAAACAGGTGCTGACCGACGGGCTGTGCCACCTCGAGGCCGAGATGCTGGGCGGGCACCTCCACGGGTGGCTGCCCGCCGACACCCGGCTGCTGTTCATCGAGAACGTCGGCAACCTGGTCTGCCCGGCCTCCTACGACCTGGGGGAGACGCTGCGCATCGTACTGGCGTCGGTGACCGAGGGCGAGGACAAGCCGCTGAAGTACCCCACCGCCTTCGGACTCGCCCACCTGGTCGTGGTCACCAAGACCGATATCGCCGAGGCGGTCTCCTTCGACGAGGCGGAGTTCCGCGCCAACGTCGAACGCATCAACCCCGGTGTCGAGGTCGTCCTCACCTCGGCGCGCCGGGGCGAAGGGGACGGCGTCCTGGTGGACCGGGCGCTGGCCGCGCGCGACGGAGCGCCGGTGCACATCCCGGTCATGACCCGCAAGTCCCATCACGTCCATGACGCGGAGGAAGGCCAGCCGCACGACGAGGGCCACGTCCACGGCGAGGGCCACAGCCACGCGAAGGACCACAGCCACCACGGGGACCACAGCCACGGCACGGACCACAGCCACCGCCGCGAGCACGCCCACGCGCCGCGGGCCCAGGACAGCGGCCGCCCGCACACCACCGACCCCGACCCCGACACCGTGGCGTCGAGCCGCTCATGACGACCGGGCAGGCCGATGCGGGCACCGCTACGCCCCCCGCGACAGCCGCCGGACGCCGCCGGATCACCGTGCGCGGTGTCGTCCAGGGCGTCGGCTTCCGCCCGTTCGTCCACACCCTCGCCACGGAACTGGGCCTGACGGGCCATGTGACCAACACCGGCGAGGGCGTCGTCACCGAGGTCGAGGGGGCCGCCGCCGCGCTCGCCCTGTTCGGCCGGCGGATCAGCAGCGATGCGCCACCGCTGGCCGTGGTCGAGACCGTCCACGCCGAGGACGTCGCGGTGACCGGCGACGCCGGATTCCACATCCTCCCCTCCCGCGCCGACGGCCCCTCCCGCACCCTGGTCTCCCCGGACGCCGCCACCTGCGAGGCCTGCCTCGCCGAGCTGGCCGACCCGGCCGACCGCCGCCACCGCCACCCCTTCCTCACCTGCACCCACTGCGGGCCACGCTTCACCATCGTCACCGGGGTCCCCTACGACCGTGCGCTGACCACCATGGACCGCTTCCCGATGTGCCCCCGCTGCGCACGGGAGTACGCGGACCCCGCCGACCGGCGCTTCCACGCCCAGCCCATCTCCTGCCACGACTGCGGCCCCCGGCTGCGCCTGCTGACCGCGGACCCGGCCGACCGCACCCGCCCGCCGCGCCCTTCGCCCGGTCCCGACCCGGTCGCCGACGCCCGCCGGCTGCTCGCCGGCGGCGCGATCGTGGCGGTCAAGGGCCTGGGCGGCTACCACCTCGTCTGCGACGCCTCCGACGACACCGCCGTCAGCCTGCTGCGCGCCCGGAAGAACCGCGGCGACAAGCCCTTCGCCCTGATGGCCCGGCAACTCGCGGACATCGAGCACCTGGTACGTGTACGCGCCGAGGAACGCGCCCTGCTCACCGGGCCCGTACGCCCCATCGTCCTGCTGCGCCGCCACCAGGACCCCGCCCCGGCCCCGGCCCCGGCCCCGGACGCGCCGGTGCTGTCCGGCGCCGTCGCCCCCGGCAGCCCCGACCTGGGCGTCATGCTGCCGTACACCCCGCTGCACCACCTGCTGCTCGGTCTGCCCGGCGACCCGCCCCCACTCTCGGCTTCGTCCGGGCGGGGAGACTCCCGCGGGCCCCGGCTGCTCGTCATGACCAGCGGCAATGTCGCCGGCGAACCGATCGTCACCGACGACGGCGAAGCCGTACGGCGCCTGGCGCACCTGGCCGACGCCTGGCTCACCCACGACCGGCCGATCCGCATCCCCTGCGACGACTCCGTGGTCCGCCTCAGCGACGGGGAGCCGCTGTTCATCCGCCGCTCGCGCGGGTATGCCCCGTTGCCCGTCCCGCTCCCGGTACCGGTCCGGCCCGCGCTCGCGACCGGCGGCGACCTCAAGAACGTGCTCTGCCTCGCGGAGGGAGACCGCGCCTGGCTGTCCGCGCACATCGGCGACATGGGCGACCTGGCGACCCAGCTCGCGTTCGAGGAGGCCGCGGCGCATCTGGAGACGGTCACCGGGGTGCGCCCGCAGGTGCTCGCCGCCGACCGGCACCCCGGCTACCGCTCCGGGCAGTGGGCCCAGCGCCACACCGACGGGCGGCCGCTGGTCCGCGTCCAGCACCACCACGCCCATGTCGCCGCGGCCATGGCCGAACACGGCCTCCCCGACGGCCACCCCGTGATCGGCGTCGCCTTCGACGGCACCGGCTACGGCGACGACCACGCCATCTGGGGCGGCGAGATCCTGCTCGCCGACTACGACGGATACCGGCGCTTCGGCCAGCTCGCCTACGTCCCGCTGCCCGGCGGCGACACCACCGTACGGCGCCCCTACCGGATGGCCCTGGCCCATCTGCGCGCCGCCGGCCTCGACTGGGCCGAGGACCTGCCGCCGGTGGCCGCCTGCCCTCCGCAGGAACGGCAGTTGCTGGCCCGGCAGCTCGAACGTCACCTCAACTGTGTGCCCACCTCCAGCATGGGCCGTCTCTTCGACGCCGTCTCCTCGCTGGCCGGGATCTGCCACCTCGCCGGTTACGAGGCCCAGGCCGCCGTTGCCCTCGAAGCCGCGGCCCTGACCGCGGGCGAGGACCACGGGCCCGGCTATGTGTTCGCGCTGCGCGCCGCACCGATGGGCACGACGGGCGCCGACACCGTCGCCGACCCGGCGCCGGTGCTCGCCGCCGTCGTCGCGGACCTGCGCGCGGGTACCGCCCCGGCGCTGATCGCGGCCCGCTTCCACACCGCGGTCGCCGACCTCGTCCGCCGGGGTTGCGCGTTGGCCCGGGAGCGCGCGGGCCTGACGACCGTGGCACTGACCGGCGGCGTCTTCGCCAACACCCTGCTGGCCGAGGCCGCCGCCCGCCTCCTGCGGCAGGACGGCTTCACCGTCCTGCGCCACCGCCGCGTCCCGCCCAACGACGGCGGGCTGGCGCTCGGCCAGATCGTCGTGGCGGCGCGCACCGCAGGAGCCGCCGCGCGCTGAGCGGCGCCACGGCGCGGCAGACGCAACGTACCCACGACGAGGAGAGGCTCATGTGCCTGGCGGTACCCGGCAAGGTATTGGACATCGAGGAACGGGACGGCACCCGGATGGCCACCGTCGACTTCGGCGGTGTGGTCAAGGAGGTGTGTCTGGAGTACGTCCCCGACCTGCGGGTCGGCGAGTACGCCATCGTCCACGTCGGCTTCGCGCTGCAGCGGCTGGACGAGGAGTCCGCCCGCAAGACCCTGGCCCTGTTCGAGGAACTGGGCCTGCTGCAGGAGGAGTTCGGCGACCCCTGGGAGGCGGCGGCCACGCCACCTGAATGGGAGGGGACGGGCGCAGGGACCGCCACCGGGGCGGGCGCCGGTGTGGGTGCCGCACCCGCGGCCGCGGTGGGCGACGGAGCGCAGGAGGCGGGCCGGTGAAGTACCTCGACGAGTTCCAGAACCCCGAGCTCGCCCGCCGGCTGCTCGACGACATCCGGTCCACGGTGACCCGGCCCTGGGCCCTGATGGAGGTCTGCGGCGGGCAGACCCACACCATCATCCGCCACGGCATCGACCAACTGCTGCCCGATCAGGTCGAGTTGATCCACGGCCCCGGCTGTCCGGTCTGTGTGACACCGCTGGAGGTCATCGACAAGGCCCTGGAGATCGCCGCCCGCCCCGAGGTGATCTTCTGTTCCTTCGGTGACATGCTCCGCGTCCCCGGCAGCGACCGGGACCTGTTCCAGGTGCGCAGCAGGGGCGGCGACGTACGGGTCGTCTACTCCCCGCTCGACGCGCTGAAGATCGCCCAGCAGCACCCGGACCGCGAGGTGGTGTTCTTCGGCATCGGCTTCGAGACCACCGCACCGCCCAACGCCATGACGGTGTATCAGGCCCGTAAGCTCGGCATCCCCAACTTCAGCCTGCTGGTCTCGCACGTGCGGGTGCCGCCCGCGATCGAGGCCATCATGACCTCGCCCGGCTGCCGGGTCCAGGCGTTCCTCGCCGCCGGTCACGTGTGCAGTGTGATGGGGATGGAGGAGTACCCCGAACTGGCCGCACGCCACCGGGTGCCGATCGTGGTCACCGGCTTCGAGCCCCTGGACATCCTGGAGGGCATCCGCCGCACCGTCCGCCAGCTGGAGCGCGGTGAACACACCGTGGACAATGCCTACCCCCGCGCCGTACGCAGCGAGGGCAACCCGGCGGCCCGGGCCATGCTCGCGGACGTCTTCGAGGTCACCGACCGCTCCTGGCGCGGCATCGGCACCATCCCCGCCAGCGGCTGGCGGCTGTCGGAGCGCTACCGCGACTACGACGCCGAGCACCGCTTCTCCGTCGGCGGCATCACCACCAAGGAACCCGCCGCCTGCCGCAGCGGGGAAGTCCTCCAGGGGTTCATCAAGCCGCACGAGTGCGAGGCCTTCGGGACGCTGTGCACCCCGCGCACCCCGCTCGGCGCCACCATGGTCTCCAGCGAGGGAGCCTGCGCCGCCTACTACCTCTACCGCCGACTCGGCACCACGCCCACCCCCCAGGAGGCGAGCCCCGTTGTCTGACACTCTCCACCCCACCCCCGGCGGTTCCGCCCGCGGCGGCCCCACCCCGGCCGACCGCGGCCTGCCCACCGTCGACATCTCCGGCTGGACCTGTCCCACCCCGCTCCGCGACCAGCCCCGCGTCGTCATGGGGCACGGCGGGGGCGGCGCCCTGTCCGCGGAACTCGTCCAGCAGATCTTCGCCCCCGCCTTCGGCGGCGAAATCCTCGCCCAGCTCGGTGACTCCGCCGCGGTGTCCCTCGGCGGCGTGCGCCTCGCGTTCTCCACCGACTCCTATGTCGTGCGGCCGCTGTTCTTCCCCGGCGGCTGCATCGGTGACCTCGCCGTCAACGGCACCGTCAACGACCTCGCCATGAGCGGCGCTCAGGCCGCCTACCTCTCCTGTGGCTTCATCCTGGAGGAAGGCGTGGAGATGCCGGTGGTGGCCGGGGTCGCCGACGCGATGGGCGCGGCCGCGCGGGCCGCCGGTGTCGAGGTGGCCACCGGCGACACCAAGGTCGTCGAGGCGGGCCACGGCGACGGCGTCTATCTCAACACCGCCGGCATCGGGCTGATCCCGGCGGGCGTCGATCTGCGCCCCCAGCGCGTCACTCCCGGCGATGTGGTGATCGTCAGCGGCGACATCGGCCTGCACGGTGTGGCCATCATGAGCGTCCGGGAGGGCCTGGAGTTCGGCGTCGAGATCGAGAGCGACTGCGCGGCCCTCGGCGGCCTCGTCGAGACCATGCTCGCCGTCACCCCCGACCTGCATGTGCTGCGCGACCCCACCCGCGGCGGGCTGGCCGCCGCGCTGTGCGAGATCGCCACCGCCTCCTGCACCGGCATCGTCATCCAGGAACGCGCCATCCCGGTCCCGCCGGCCGTCGCCAACGCCTGCGCGATCCTCGGCCTGGACCCGATGTACGTCGCCAACGAGGGCAAGCTGGTGGCCTTCGTCCCCCGCGAGCACGCCGACGCCGTACTGGACGCCATGCGCGCGCACCCGCTGGGAGCCGGCGCCGCGATCATCGGCGAGGCCGTCGCCACCCACCCCGGCATGGTGGTGGCCAGCACCCCGCTGGGCGGCACCCGGGTGGTCGATCTGCCGCTGGGGGAGCAGCTGCCGCGGATCTGCTGAGCGGGTCCCGGCGTACGGCCGAGGGCGGCACCGGTTCCGGTGCCGCCCTCGGCGTGGGAGTCCGTTCCGCTCAGGTCTTCCTCAGCAGCCCGGAACCGAACCAGTCGTCGGCGTTCCGTACCCCGGGCAGGATGAAGAAGTAGCCGCCGCCGAGCGGGGTGATGAACTTGGACAGCGGCTCGTGCCGCAGCCGTCGCTGGACGGTCGCGAACTGCCGCTCCGGGTTCTGCTGGTAGCCGCAGAAGACCAGTCCCAGGTCCATCCGCCCGGACTGGTCGAAGCCCTGGTCGTAGTTGTAACTCCGGCGCAGGAAGCGGGACCTGTCGGTCTTCTCGGTGCGCGGGTTGGCCAGCCGGATATGCGAATCGAGCGGGATCTTGCTGCCGTGCGGGTCGTCGCGGTACCTCGGCGGGTCGTTCTCCTGCTTGCCGTCCAGGGGCGCACCGCTCGCCTTGCGCCGGCCGAAGATCTGCTCCTGCCGGGCCACCGGCACCTTGTCCCACTTCTCGATGTGGAAGCGGATCAGACGCAGCACCTGATAGCTGCCGCCCAGCGCCCAGTCCGGCTCCCCGCACGGCGGGGTCACCCACATCAGCCGGTCCATCTCACGGCCCGAGCCGGTGTCCGGATTGACGATCCCGTCCTTGAAGCCGATGAAGGTACGCGGTGAGCCCGAGGGCCGCGACGGATTGAGGAAGGCGTCCGCGCGCCAACGGGGCCGCAGCCGGCCGTGCGTCTCCCGTGCCAGATCGCGCAGCACATGGACGATGGCGTCCGGATGCTGGGCACAGATCTGCAGCGACAGGTCACCGTGGCAGCGCGCCGGCTCCAGCCGGTCGTCGGGGAACGCCGGCATGGCCTTGAGGTGCCGGGGCTTGTGGCCGGAGAGCCCGAAGCGGTCGTCGAACAGGGAGGCGCCGACGCCGAGCGTGATGGTGAGTGAGTCGGGGGTGGGCCGTTCCGAGGCGACCTGCTCGTCCAGCGGCTTCACCCCGTCCGTCAGCACCCGGCAGCGCGTGGTGAGCTTCTGGAACAGCTCGGTCAGGCCCTCGCGTCCCTCGGCCATCACATCGAAGCCGACGAACCCGGCGAAGAGCTGCTGGGGAGTCACGATGCCGGCCTGATGGCGGTCGTGGAAGGGCACCTTGTCGGGCAGCCCCGCGTTGTCGCTAAGCCCGCTCGCGGAACGGTCCGCAGCAGCGGCGGCGGCTGCGTGACCGCCGAGTCCCGTGGCGGCCGCCACACCCGCCATCCCCGCCGCGCACTTGAGGAAGCCCCGGCGTCCGTCGTCCCGCTCAGGGGCACGTTCGTCCCCGGCCTGATCACATCTCATCGTCCCGCCCATCCTGACTACTGAGTCGTCCGGAAGCCGCGTACGTGGCACCAACCTGTGCGCGATGCTCGTCGCCCACGACGCGGCGGCCGGGAGCAACACGGCCTAGGTGCCGGATATCACGCCCTGGCCACGGGCCGGTCGTCCGAATGGCGCAGCCACAGCGCCCCCCGCGCGACAGGGCACCGGAGCGCTTCTAGCGTCGGCCCTGTGACCTGCCCGGACACGGCACAGCGCAACGCCGGGGCCGCCGGTCACCTACCGCGCTCCACCACCGATCCGACGGACCCCACATGAGCACATCCACCGACGCGAGCACAGTCATCGGCGAGGCCAGACCCGCCGGTGACGGCACCTCCACCGAGGCGAGTGACGCCCTCGGCGCAGCCGCCGTCACCGACGAGGGCACGGCCGTCGGCGCGGGCACGGTCACGGGCGAGCCCGCACCCGTCGCTGCGGACACCCCCGCCGAGGAGGACGGGGCCGCCACGGAGGACGGGGCCACCGAGCCGGAGGGGGCCACCGGCGAGAGCGCGGTGGCCGGGGATGCTGCGGACGCGGGCGAGGGCACGGCCGTCGATGACGCCGCGCCGGGCGCCGAGGGGATGCCGCTCGACGGCCTGCCCGCCTCCTGGCTGCGTATCGAGAAGGGCCGTGCCGAGCCCGAGGACATCGCGGCGATCAGCGTCGTGCTGTGCGCACGACTCGCCGGTCTGCGCGCCCTCGCCGAGCCCGGCCACGCCGAGGAGCGGTCGGCCGGCCGACGGCACCGCGCCCGGCACACCGCATGCTGGTCGGGCTGCTGGAGCTGCAGCTGAACCTCGGGCGGGCGCACTTCCGGCTGAGCCTCGGGCGGGCGCACCTCCGGCCGGTGAATCCCGCCCGGCAGCCGACAGGAGGCAGTCGGCTCCGCCCGTCACGTCCGGTTCTCCCGCGCCCCCTTCTCCCGCGCCCCCTTCTCCCGCGCCCCCTTCTCCCGCGCCCCGTTCTCCCGCGTCCGGTGCTCCGCCCGGCCAGTGCCCGGGATGCAGCGTGCGGCGAGGGCCGCCGCGACGAGGAAGCCCGCGGCACCGAGGCCCACCGCGGTGTGCAGGCCCGGCACGAGACCGGTGGCCACCAGCGTGCCGAAGAGCGCGACGCCGAGGGCGCTGCCGATCTGCCGTGCCGCGTTGAACACGGCGGCCGCGGCACCGCTGCGCTCGCCCGGCGCGGCCTCCATCACGGCCGCCGTGGAGGCCGGCATGGTCAGCGCGGTACCGAAGCCGGCGCAGGCCATGGGCGCCACCAGCGCGAGGTACGGGGTGCCAGGGCCGGCCACGAGCCAGCCGGCCAGTCCGGCCGCGCCCACCACCAGGCCCGCCACCATGGGCAGCCGCGGCCCGGTGCGGGCGGTGATCCGTCCGGCCAGCGCGGAGCCGGCCGCCACCACTCCGACCGCGGGCAGCAGCGCGCATCCGGTCCGCAGGGCGCTGTAGTGATGTACCCCCTGGAAGTACAGCGGGGCGAGGAACAGCAGCCCGTAGAAGCCGGTGTTGAGCAGCACGCCGATGACCGCCGAGGCCGAGAAGGCGCGGGCGCGGAAGAGTGAGAGCGGCAGCATCGGGGCGGGCGAGCGCCGCTCCAGCACCAGGAACGCGACGAGTCCGACGAGGCACCCCGCGAAGGCGCCGAGGACGGCCGGATGCGTCCAGTCCAGCGCCCCGGCCTCGATGCATCCGGTGACCAGGCCCGCCAGGCATCCCGCCCCCGCGGTCTGGGCCGGGAGGTCCAGGCCCCGGCGGGTGCGGCCGGCGGGGGAGCGGGGGACGTGACGGGAGGTGAGGAACAGTGCGGTGAGGCCGACGGGGAGATTGAGGAAGAACACCGACCGCCAGCCGAGCCCGGCGACCAGGACGCCGCCCAGGACGGGACCGGCCCCGGCGGCGAGGCCCGCGACGGTGCCCCAGATACCGAACGCGCGGGCCCGCGCCGCCCGGCCGGGGTACGCGGTCCGCAGCAGTGCCAGTGAGGCCGGGACCATCAGCGCCGCGCCCAGCCCCTGCACGAGCCGGGCCAGGACCAGCACCGTGGCGGTGGGCGCCAGCGCGCACCCGGCGGAGGCGAGGGTGAACACCACCAGGCCGCTCAGGAGCACCGCCTTGCCGCCCAGCCGGTCGCCGAGTCCGCCGCAGAAGAGCAGCAGCCCGGCGAACACCAGGGTGTAGCCGTCCACCACCCATTGGAGCCCGGTCACCCCGGCGTGCAGGGCGGTGCCGACCGCCGGGAGAGCGACCGTGACGACGGTGACGTCCAGGATGACCATGAAGTACCCCAGGCACACGGCGACGAGCGGCAGCGGCGTGAGCCGGTCCGCGGTCCGTGGTGCCGTGGTGGGTGCGCAGAGCGTGGGCATACGGCCAGTGTTCTGCCGGATCCTTACGGCAGACGCCGAAATGTTCTCGCGCCAGGGGGAGACGCCCGCCAAGGAGAGACACCCCCTCGGGCCCGGCCGGAGCGGGAGGACGCTTCGCCCGCTGCCGAAGTGTGAGCGGCGTACCGTCGCGGATATGGACACCCCGACCGAGACCGACGTGGCCCACGTCGCGGCGGCGATCGGTGACCCCTCCCGCGCCAAGGTGCTGCTGGCCCTCGCCGGGGGTGGCGCGCTGCCGGCCAGTGCCCTCGCCGCCGAGGCCGGGGTCAGCAACTCCACCATCAGCGGGCATCTGGCCAAGCTCCTCGACGCACGGCTGCTGACCGTCGAGCTCGACGGCCGCCACCGCTACTACCGGCTCGCCACCACGGACGTCGCCCGCGCTCTCGAACAGCTCGCCCTGATCGCCCGGCCCCTGCCGGTGCGGTCCCTGAACGCCGACACCCGCGCCAAGGCCCTGTGGCGCGCCCGCCTCTGCTACGACCACCTGGCGGGGCGGCTCGGCGTCGCCGTGATGAGCGCCCTCCAGGAGCGGGACATCCTCGCCGCCGAGCGGACGGTGCGGAGCGGGGGCGCCACGGCCCCGGACGCTAATGCCGCTGCCACGGATCTCGTCTACGTCCTCACTCCGCACGGCCGCCGGGAGCTGACCGCCTTCGGTGTCGGGACGGACCGCCTCCCCCGCCGCCGGGCGTCCGTCCGCTACTGCGTCGACTGGGCCGAGCAGCGCCACCATCTGGCGGGCGCACTCGGCGCCGCGCTCACCGCCCGGCTGTTCGCCCTGGAATGGCTCCGTCACGGGAAGTACCGCCGCGTCGTCCATCTCACCGAGGCCGGGCGGGAGGGTCTGGCGACCACGTTCGGCGTCCCGGTCGACCGGGACGGATGAGGGAGCCGCGGGGCGTCCGTGACGGAACGGGGCGCACCCTCCGGTGCCCCTTCATTGCGCTGCGTGTTCGTCCGATGCGCTGTGTGCAGGAAGTGTCCGCAGGTGGAACGGAAGATTCCTCTTCGGCGCTCGTCGAGTAGGGTCCGGCGAGCCGGAACAGTGAATCAAGGAGGCCGCTTTCGTGACGGAGCGTCAGGTATCAGGTGGGGGCGACGGGGCCGGCGCCCCACAAGTGCTGGCGCAGGAGCGCCGATTGCGCCGCGACCTGGGCTTCTGGGGGCTGACGGGCATCGGTTTCTCCAATATCGTCGGTTCCGGCTGGCTGTTTGCCGCCATGTATGCGGCACAGACCGCCGGCCCTGCGGCGCTGCTGTCCTGGGTCGGGGCCGGCCTGCTGTGCGGCCTGGTCGCCCTGGTCATGATCGAACTCGGCGCCAGCCGCCCCGAGGGCGGCGGCACGGTCCGCTGGCCGCTGTTCGCCAGCGGCCGGCTTGTCGGCACCCTCATCGGCTGGTCGACAATGCTGTCGGTGGGCGGCACCGCCGCCGAGATCAGCGCGATCATGCAGTACGCCGCGCACTACCTGCCGGGCATCTACAACGGCCAGACCCTCACCCTCGCCGGGCTGGCCCTGGCCACCGGGCTCAGCATGGTGCTGACGGTGCTGAACTGGTTCGCGGTGCGGATGTTCGCCCAACTCAACAACCTGATCTCGGTGTTCAAGATCCTCGTCCCGGTGATCACCGTGGTGGCACTGATTGCCTCCGGCTGGCACTCCGGCCGCCTGACGGACCACGGGGGCTTCGCACCGTACGGCTATGTCGCCTGTCTGACCGCGCTGGCCGGCGGCGGCATCGTCTACTCCGTCAACGGTTTCCAGGCGCCGCTGGACTTCTCCGGCGAGACCCGCAACCCCCGCCGGACCATCCCCGCCGCGGTCCTCACCGGCATCGGCCTCGCCGTCGTCATGTACCTGGCGCTGCAGCTGGCGTTCCTCTTCACCGTCCCCGAGCATCTGCTCGGCCACGGCTGGCAGGGGGTCTCCTTCGACTCGCCGTTCGGCCAGCTCGCGCTGATCCTCAACCTGCACTGGCTCGCCAGCCTGCTCTACGCGGACGCGGTGATCTCGCCCGGTGGTTCGGCCTACGTCGGCGTGGCGATCGACGCGCGGCACACCTACGCGCTCGCCAAGAACGGCACCATCCCCCGGTACTTCATGAAGGTCAACGAGCGGTTCGGTATCCCGCGCCGGGCCCTGGCGATCAACCTCCTCGTCATCGTGATCTTCCTGCTCCCGTTCGGCGGCTGGCAGGACATCGTGAGCGTCATGGGCGATATGTACCTGCTGATCTATGCCGCCTCCGCGGTCGCGGTCGCCGTGTTCCGCGCCGAGCCGGGCGGCCACACCGCCGGCTGGGTCCCCGGGCTGCGCTGGATCGCACCGCTCAGCTTCGTGGTGGCCAGCGAGTTCGTCTACTGGTCGGGCTGGGACGACCTGCGCCTCGCCCTGCCCCTCGTCCTCGGCGGCCTGCTGATCTTCCTGGCCATGCGCCGCCCCGGCGTCCGCGTCGAGGACGACGGCGCCGGCCCGAGCCGTCCGCTCGGTGCCGAACTCCGCACCGGTGCCTGGCTGGTGGTCTACCTCGTCGCCCTGACCGTGGTCTCCGGACTGGGCACGTTCGGGGGCTCAGGGCATCTGCCGGCCCCGTACGACTCGATCACCGTGGCCGTCCTGGCGCTGGCGGTCTTCTTCTGGGCCGTACGGTCCGGCGTCCGGCACCTGGCGGTGGCCCGCCCGGCGGCCGCCTGAGTCCGGCCGCGGGGCGGGGCTGCGGGCCGGACGACCCGGCAGTCCCGATCGTCCGGGCGGCCGCCCGCCCCGTCGCCCCGCCCCGCGGCCGTCAAGCGGAAGTCCTCCCGCAGAAATAAGATGAATCGGGAGAGGCGGGCTCCACCGGAGCCCCGTCAGGCCAGGTCAGGCGGCCACCGCGGACTGCCGTACGGAGCACGCTCCCTGGCGGGCACACCGATGCACCTGGGAGCGGCCCATGCTGCGGCGTCGTCCCCCGCGGTCGGCGAGCGCCGACGACCTGCTGAGCACGCTCGGACGGCTGACCGCCCAGGCGCGGGAGGGCGCCGAGAAGCAGCGGGCGCGCGTGGAGCTGGCCGAGGCGCTGCAGCGCGAGATGCTGCCGGCCGCGCTGCCGGGGGTACCGGGGCTGCGCGCCGCCGCCACCTACGTTCCCGCCCGGCACGGACTGGACATCGGGGGCGACTGGTACGACGGCTTCCGCCTGTCCGACGGGGCGCTCGCCTTCTGCATCGGTGATGTGCAGGGCCACGACGTCGAGGCGGCCGCCTTCATGGGGCAGATCCGCTTCGGGCTGCGGGCCGTCGCCGGCCATGCCGCCGACCCGGGCGAGGTGCTGAGCCGGGCCAACGACCTGCTGGTCTCGGTCGACTGCGGGCTCTTCGCGACCTGCACCTTCGTCCGCTTCGACCCCGTCGCCCGGGATCTGTGCAGCGCCCGGGCCGGTCATGTACCGGCTGTCTGGGCCACCACCGACGGCCGCTCCGGCCTCGCCGACGACCCCGGGGGCCTGCCGCTGGGCATCATGCCGGGCGAGCGGTACCCGGTCACCCGTCACCGGTTCGCCACCCCGGGGGCGTTCGTGCTGCTCACCGACGGCGTGGTCGAGGGACCGTCCTTCCCGATAGAGGCGGGGCTGACACAGGTGACCCGCCTGGTCAGCGCCAACGCCGACGGCGATCCGGCCACGGTGGCCGATGTGGCGATCAGCGTGGCCGAGTTCACCGGGCACACCGATGACTCGGCGGTGCTCGTACTGCGCTTCGACCCGGCCCCGCCCGGAGCCGGGTGAAGCGCGGCCCGGGCGTGCGTGTCGCAGCCGGCGCCCGGCCCCCGGCGTTGTCTGATGGCTCATGTGGTGCGCACCGAGGAACTCCGCCGTCTTGCACCAGTCGCCCTGACGATCCTCGGCCTCGCCGGCGTCTACTACGCGTCCGCCCGGATCGGCCTGCTGGAGCAGGTGGTCATCTCGGGCGCCGTGGTCACGCCGCTGTGGCCGCCGACGGGTATCTCCCTGAGCTGTCTGCTCCTCCTGGGCCTGCGGACCTGGCCGGGCATCGCCCTCGGCACCCTCGCGGTCGTCGCCACCATCAACCCGCTCGACGTCTCGGTCCTCGGGATCATGGCGGGCAACACCCTGGCCCCGGTGTGTGCCTTCTGGATGCTCCGGCGGGTGGGATTCCGCACCGCACTCGACCGGCTGCGCGACGGGGTGGCGCTGGTCGCCCTCGGCGCCTTCGCCGGGATGCTGATCAGCGCGACGCTGGGCACCGGGACGCTCTACCTCAAAGGCGCCCTGCCGGCCGGCGGCTTCTGGCGGACCTGGGCGGCCTGGTGGGTGGGCGATGCGATGGGCATCCTCGTCATCACCCCGCTCCTCCTCGTCTGCCGCACGATCCGCTGGCCCCGCGGCGTCCCCGGCTACCGGTGGGCGGAGGCGGCCGCCCTGCTGGTCGTCACGGTCGCGGTCGCGGTCATCGCGATCCGCAGCGAGCTCTCGCTGCTCTTCCTGGTCTTCCCGGTGATCGTCTGGGCCGCGCTGCGCTTCCAGCTGGCGGGCGCCGCGCCCTGCGTGCTGCTGGTGTCCGTCCTGGTCATCAGGGCGGCGACGGCCCGGACCGGACCCTTCGAGGGCCAGAGCCTGCTGGAGGCGATGGTCAATCTGCAGGCCCTTAACGCGTCCGCGGCGCTCACCGCGCTGCTGCTGTCGGCGATCGTCACCGAGCAGAACACCATCCGCCGCAAGATCGAGCAGGCCTGCGGCGAACTGGCCGACGTGGTGGACCGGCTGGCACCGGGGGAGAGCCGGCGCCGCTGGCCGCCGGACGGTGACCCCACCTGACCCGGCGCCCGGTGACCACCGAAGGGCCGCGCCGCCCGGCCGGCCCGGCAGCAGCTGCGCCCTCAGCCCGCCAGCAGCTGCCCCAGGTCGTACCCCACCGGCTCCTCCAGCTGGGCGTAGGTGCAGCTCTCCGGCGTACGGTCCGGACGCCAGTGACGGAACTGGGCGGTATGGCGGAACCTGCTGCCCTCCATGTGGTCGTAGGCGACCTCGCACACCCGGTCCGGGCGCAGCGGCACCCATGACAGGTCCTTGCCGCCGCTCCAGCGGCTGGGCCCGCCGGGCATCCGCCGGGTGGCATGCGCCGCCTCGTCGGTCCACGCGCCCCATGGATGGCCCGAGACCTCGTCCATCAGCAGCGGCGCCAGCTCCTCGACCAGCGCACGCCGCCTGGCCATGGGGAACGAGGCGCACACCCCGACGTGCTGCAGCTGCCCGTCGCCGTCGTACAGGCCGAGCAGCAGGGATCCGACCACCGGCCCGCTCTTGTGCAGCCGGTAGCCGGCGACCACGCAGTCCGCGGTCCGGGCATGCTTGATCTTGAACATGGCACGGTCGCCGGGCCGGTACGGCAGATCGAGCGGCTTGGCGATCACCCCGTCCAGACCCGCCCCCTCGAACTGGGTGAACCAGCGGCGCGCCAGCTCCTGATCCGTTGTCGCCGGCGCGATATACACCGGCGCACGGGCCGGCCGCAGCGCCTCGACCAGGGCTTCCCGGCGCGCCGACTGCGGCTCGTGCAGCAGCGCGCCGGAGCCGAGCGCCAGCAGGTCGAAGGCGACCAGCGAGGCGGGCGTCCGCTCGGCGAGGGTGCGGACCCGGGAGTCGGCAGGGTGGATGCGCTCCAGCAGCTCCTCGAAGTGCAGCCGGCCGTCATGGGCGATGACGATCTCGCCGTCGACGACGCAGCGCGGCGGCAGCTCGGCCCGTGCCGCGGTGACCACCTCGGGGAAGTAGCGGGTGAGCGATTTCGTCGTACGGCTGGCGATCTCGACCTCCTCGCCGTCCCGGAAGACGACGACGCGGAAGCCGTCCCACTTGGCCTCGTAGAGCATGCCGGCGGGGATGCCGGTCACCGGCTTCGCGAGCATGGGGGAGACCGGGGGCATGACGGGCAGGTCCATGGTCCCGATCCTGAGGGCCTGCGCCGTATCCCGCGCGCCGGGACGGCCGCTCCTGCGGAGGCCGGCCGCCGCCTCGCCCGGCGCGCGGCGGCGGCGCCCGGAATCTAGCGTGGAGTCATGGCCGGAGCCGGAGCTGTCGAACTGGACGTCGCGGGGCGCACCGTGCGCGTGTCCCACCCCGACAAGACGTATTACCCGGAGCGCGGATTCACCAAGCTGGACGTGGCGCAGTACTACCTCGCCGTCGCCGACGGGGTGCTGCGCGGGCTGCGCGACCGGCCCACCACCATGCAGCGCTTCCCCGACGGCGTCGAGGGCGAGTTCTTCTACCAGAAGCGGGCGCCCAAGGGCATGCCGGACTGGCTGCCCACCGCCCGTATCGCCTTCCCCAGCGGCCGTTTCGCCGACGAGATGTGCCCCACCGAGCCCGCGGCGGTCCTCTGGGCGGCCAACCTGGGGTGTCTGACGTTCCATCCATGGCCCGTCCGTCGCGGTGACACCGAGCACCCCGACGAACTGCGCATCGACCTCGACCCGCAGCCCGGCACCGACTTCGCGGACGCCGTCCGGGTGGCCCACCTCCTGCGCGAGCTGCTGACGGAACACGGGCTGCGCGGCTGGCCCAAGACCTCCGGCGGCCGCGGCGTGCACGTCTATGTGCCGATCCGCCCCCACTGGACCTTCACCGAGGTCAGACGGGCCGCGATCACCCTGGCCCGGGCGCTGGAACGCCGGATGCCGGACCTGGTGACCTCGGCATGGTGGAAGGAGGAGCGCGGCGCGAAGGTCTTCGTCGACTACAACCAGATGGCCCGCGACCGGACCATCGCCTCCGCCTACTCGCTGCGCGCCCGGCCCCGGGCGACCGTCTCCACCCCACTGCGCTGGGACGAGCTGTCCGACGCCGCGCCCGAGGACTTCGATCTGCGGACGGTCCCCCCGCGGTTCGCCGAACTCGGCGATGTGCACGCGGACATGACGGACCACGCCTTCGGCCTGGAATCCGTCCTGGACCTCGCGGACCGTCAGGCGGCGGACGAAGGGCTCGGGGATATGCCCTATCCGCCCGACCATCCGAAGATGCCGGGGGAGCCGTCCAGGGTCCAGCCGAGCCGCGCCCGCAAGAACTGAAGCCGGCGCGCTGGAGCCGTGCGCCGTGCGCCGGCACCGGGCCGATCCGCCGGAGGCCGAGCAGCAGCAGCCCGAGCTCCAGGAGCTTCTGGACCCAGGACTCCGCCTCGCGGAGAGGGCGGGCCGCCGCCCGGCCGCACGCCGGCGACGAACGTACCGTCATCGCGGCGTACTTCGAGCACCCGGGCCATGTCTCCCATCAGGGCTTTGACCAGCTTGCTTTGCCGATCCATTGCCTCTATTGGAGCAATTCTTGGGGCCGTTGGAGTGGCTGTCCGCCGTGTCTGCTGGGTTTGCGGCGGGGCGCGGTACTCATCAAATGTCAGATTTCCTGCCAAACAGGAGAAACGCAATGCGCAAGTTCATAGGCCGCTCCGTGGCCACCGCGGCCCTTGCCGCCGCTACCGTCGTCCCGCTCGCCGGCATGGCTTCGGCCACCCCGCAGGCGCCGACCTCATCGTCCAAGGGCGACCACCACGGTCGTCACCACCACGGTCGTCACCACCACAGGCACCACTGCAACCACCATGGCGGCTTCGACCGTTTCGGCTTCGGCGGCCTCGGTGGCCTTGGCGGCTTCGGCGGTCTCGGCGGCTTTGGCGGCTTCGGCAACTACGGCGGCTTCGGCGGCTGTGGCTACGGCAACTACGGCTACGGGTTCGGGGGCTTCCCCTTCGGTCTGCTGGGCATCCTCTGACGGCAGTGGTACCGACAGGCCGCCGCAGCCCCCGGCTGCGGCGGCTCGTCGCTGTCAGCCCAGGGCGCCGGCCTCCTGTTCGGCCCGCCGGCGCAGCTCCTTCTTGTCGGGCTTTCCGGCATCGGTCAGCGGCAGTGCCTCGACGAAGGTGATCCGGGCGGGCTCGTACATCGCACCGCGCTCCGCGCAGACCATCTCGCGCAGCTGCTGCCCGTCGACGCTGCTGCCGGGCGCCCGCACCACCGCCGCGTGCACCCGCTCCATGCGGTCGGCGTCACGGACCCCGAACACGGCGCTCTGCAGTACCTGCGGGTGCGAGTTCAGCAGGTCCTCCAGCTCCGTCGTGTACACATGGCCGCCGACGACGACGATCATGTCCTTGATCCGGTCGACGATGGTCAAGTACCCCTCGTCGTCGAGGAATCCGATGTCCCCGGTGTGCAGCCAGCCGTCCCGCAGGACCTCGGCGGTCAGCCCGGGCTGCTTCCAGTACCCCTTCATGATCATGTCGGAGCGGACGCAGATCTCGCCGTGTTCACCGGCCGGCTGATCGCGGCCCGATTCGTCGCGGACCGCCACCTCGACCTCGGGCAGCACCTTCCCCGCCGATCGCAGCCGCTCGGGGCGCTGCGGGTCGTGGTCCTCCTGGGTGAGCACGCTGATGCCGCCGGCCTCGTTCTGCCCGTATCCCTGCATCAGCACCGGGCCGAACGTCCTGACCGCGTCGGCTATCCGGGCCGGGGAGGCCTGGCAGCCGCCGTAGGTCAGCATCCGCAGGCTGGAGGTGTCGGTGTGCTGGGCATCCGGGTGGTCCATCAGCTGGTAGAGCAGCGGCGGCAGCAGGAAGACATCGGTGATGCGCTCGCGTTCGATGGCGGCGAGCGCCGTGCCCGGGTCGAAGTCGTCGAGCAGTACGACCGTGCCGCCTGCGTGCAGCGTGCTGTCGGCCATCAGACCCGCGGCGTGTGCCAGGGTGGTGCACACCAGCTGCCGGCGCTCGGTCTCCGGCTGCTGGAGCACCCCGTGGAACCAGCGTGCCTGCTCGAAGGTGGTGCAGATGCCCTTCGGGTGGCCGGTGGTGCCGCCGGTGTGGCGGATCGTGCAGACGTCGTCGGGCCGGGCCCGGCTCGCGAACGGCTCGTCGGGCTGGCCGGCCACCAGCTCCAGCAGATCCGTGCCCACCTTGGCGGGGCCGAGGACGAGGACTTCCGGCACCGGCGCCAACTCGGTGACCTCGGCGGCCCGTTCGGCATAGCGCGGATCGACGATCAGGGCGTGGGTCTCGACATCGCGGACGATGGCGGCCTGGGACTCCGCGGACAGCTTGTTGTAGAGGTAGTTGACCCGGGCGCCGACCAGGTTGGCCGCGTAACGGGCTGCGATGATCTCCGGGAGGTTGCCGCTCAGCAGCGTGACGGTCGTTCCGCGGGCGACGCCCCGGGCGCACAGGGCGCGTGCCATGCGGTGGACCAGTGAGCGGAACTCGCCCGCCGTGACGCGGCGGCCTTGGTGTACCAGGACTTCGCGCTCCGGGGCGGCGCTAAGTGCATCGAGGTTCTCCTCTACATAGGTGCGGAATGTCCGGGCGGCGATGGGCATGATGGGAGGCTTCCTCCTGACGCCGGCGGGCGCAGTGGGCTACGCCGGATGCGATGTACATAGATTTGGTTGCTACAGGCAACCAAATCTCAGGATAACGCTGCAGATCAACATCTCCAACTCGGTGTCCACGTCGGTGTGCACGCCCGTTTCCAGGTCGGACAGGGACGTGAGGAGAGCCCTTGGCGGGTTCACCGGGGCGCCCGCCGTGCGCTGCCCGGTCACCGCTCCACAGGCCCGCCTCGCAAGCGCGTCCGAAATCATCGCACTGAATATCGTCAACACGGTCGCCCACCTGGGAACAGCGACGGATAATGCTCGCTCGCGCACGGGTCGGCGATGCCCTGCGGATCTCGCTCTCCCTGCGGGTCCGTCCCGTGTCGAGAGATGATGGAAAGCAACGGAAGCACAGCGAGAACCGGCCGATGTACGGAGAGCGCCACGGCTGTCGGTCCGCGATGACCGGCGGAAGGAGTGCCTGGATGGGTGCGACCGACGCGTTCCCCGAGGGTGCTGCCCCGGTCGGGGCCACACCGGGGCAGCCCGGCGGCCTGCTGGATGTGCTGGGCGTGGCCGCCGTGATGCTGGATGCGGACGGGCGGATCACCCTGTGGAGCCCCCAGGCCGAGCAGCTCTTCGGCTGGAGCGCGAAGGAGGCGCTGGGCCGGCCCGCGGCACAGCTGCTGGTCGGACCGGAGGACTTCGACTTGGTCCTGGGCCTCTTCTCCCAGGTCATGGCGGGCGGCGAAAGCTGGGCAGGGGTCTTCCCCGTCCAGCACAAGGACGGCAGTACCCGGCTCGTCGAGTTCCGCAATATGCGGCTGCTGGACGAGCGCGGTGAGTCCTACGCCCTGGGCATCGCCACCGACCAGGCCGTGCTCCGGCGGGTCGAGCGGGATCTGGCGCTGTCCGTACGCCTCGTCGCCCAGTCACCGATCGGCCTGGCGGTCCTGGACACCGCGCTGCGCTTCGTCATGGTCAATCCGGCCCTGGAACGCATCAACGACCTGCCCGCCGACCAGCACATCGGTCACGACGTCCAAGAAGCCCTGTCCTTTCTGGACACCGGCTCCATCGTGTCCCAGATGCGCGAGGTGCTGGACACCGGGACCCCGCTGCTCGACCAGTTCACCGTCGGCCGCACCGCCGCCGATCCCCACGCCGACCGGGCCTGGTCGGTGTCGTACTACCGGCTGGAGGACGCCCACGGCCGGGTGCTGGGGCTGGCCACGTCCATCGTCGACGTCACCGAGCAGCACCGCGCCGCCACCGAGGCCGCCCGCGCCCGCAGGCGGCTGGCCGTCATCGCCGACGCCTCCGCCACCGTCGGTACCACCCTCGACGTCGACCAGACCGCTCACGAACTGGCCGACGTCATCGTGCCCGAGTTGGCGGACCTGGCCGCGGTCGACGTCCTTGACGCCGTGCTCGACGGCCGGCGCCCGACCTCGCTCTCCCGTGGCGGTCCGGCCCGCTTCCGGGCGCTCGCCGTGGCCACGGCCTACAACACCGAGGCGGTCCGCGCTGCCGACCCCACCGGCCAGATCGCCTCCTATGAAGCCGACCGGCTGATCACCCGCTGTGTGACCGAGGCCCGCCCGGTGCGCCTTCCGCACGTCGGCCCGGACGATCTGCCGCACATCGCCCCGGACCAGCAGGGCGCCGCCCTCCTGGGCAAGGCCGGGCTGCACTCCTACCTCGCCGTACCGCTCATCGCCCGCGGCGAGGTCCTGGGCGCGCTGTCGCTGTACCGCGTCCGCAACCCGGAGCCCTTCGACGAGGACGATGCGGTGCTCGCGGTCGAGCTGGCCGCCCGGGCCGCGGTCTGCATCGACAACGCCCGCTCCTACCAGAGCGAACGCCGCACCGCGCTCACCCTCCAGCGCCATCTGATGAACCACCGGCCGCCGCAGCCCACGGCCATGGAGATCGCCTACCGCTACCAGCCCGCCCAGGCGGCCAGTGAGGTCGGCGGTGACTGGTTCGACGCCATCCCGGTGACCGGCGACAAGACCGCGCTGGTGGTCGGCGACGTCATGGGCAGCGGCATCAACGCCGCCGCCACCATGGGCCAGTTGCGCACCACCACCCGCGCGCTGGCCGACCTCGACCTCGATCCGGCCGAAGTGCTCCGCCACCTCGATCACATCGCCGGCGGTCTGGATCCGGCCTTCGCCACCTGTCTGTACGCCGTCTACGAGCCGGCCCGCGCCCTGTGCCGGATCGCCGTCGCCGGGCATCTGCCCCCCATCGTGGTGCGCCCGGACCGGCCGCCCGAACTGCTGGATCTGCCCACCGGTGCGCCGCTCGGCGTCGGGGGTGTCCCTTTCGAGCAGACCACGGTTCCGCTCCGTGACGGCGACCTGCTGGTGCTCTACACCGATGGGCTGATCGAGACCCGGGACCAGCCCATAGACGAGCGGCTGGACACCCTCCTGGAGCTGCTGGCGGAGCCCGAGCGGGATCTGGAGGGGCTGTGCGACCGCCTCCTCGCCGCACTGCGCGATGAGCACGACCACGACGATGTCGCGCTGCTCATCGCCCGGGTGCATGCGCTCGGGGACTGACCGCGCGGCAGCGGGTTTCGGCGGAACCACAACGGATTCGGCGGTGGGGAGTGCGAGGCCGCACTGCCCATTCCCACGCGAAATCCGCTGGTCTTCCATGGATATCTCGTGGATAAGCGCTCCGATGGCCTTGGTGAGCTTCGGATTTCGTTGCCCGAAGGCCTTAACAAGACCTTGACGTGAGTCGTCGGCAGGGGTTGTATTCGGTCACCAAAGCGACACCTGAGGATGTCCGGGTTCAGATCGCTTTGCGGTGTTCTTCCGTCAAGACGCCACCCCTTCCTGCCGCCAGCACCGATGGGATACGGATACCGATATGCCCTACACGCCTGTTGCCTCCGCAGCTCCTGAGCGGGACACCCGCAGTGCGACGGTGAAAGACACCTCCGGCGCCCCCCAGCTCACCCGGTCGATCGGTGTGGTCGGCGGCACCCTGCTCACGCTGTCCTGTCTGACCCCGGCATCCTCGCTCTTCGTGATCGTGCCGGACTCGTTCGCCACCCTGGGCACGGGCACCGCGCTGACCATCGCCGTCGCGGCACTGCTGTGTATCGGGGTGGCCTTCACCTACTCCGAGCTCGGCACGCTGATACCGAGCTCCGGCGGTGAGTACGCGATGGTGGGCACGCTCATGGGCCGCCTCGCCGGGTGGCTGGTTTTCATACTCTCGCTGATCGTCGTCATGATCGTGCCGCCCATCATCGCCCTGGGCACCGCCGACTACCTGGCACCGATCATCCAACTGGATCCGCAGTACACCGCCGCCGCCGTCATGCTGCTGGCCACCGCCATGGGTCTGCTTGATCTGCGCGCCAATGCCTGGATCACCGGCATCTTCCTGGTGCTGGAGGTCGTCGCCTGTGCGGTGGTCGCCTTCCTCGGCTTCACTCACACCCACCGGTCCGCGTCCGTGCTCGTGCACCCCGTGATCGACGCCGGACACGGCCACAGCACCGCCGTCACCGCAGGTCTCATCGTGGCCGGGCTGGCCACCGCGCTCTTCATCCTGCAGGGCTTCTCCACCGCGGTGTACCTCGCCGAGGAGATGGAGAACCCCCGTCGCAACGTCTCCCGTACGGTGCTGTGGACCCTCGGCATCGGCGCGGCCGTGGTGCTGGTCCCGGTGGTCGCGATCACCCTCGGCGCCCCCGACCTGAAGACTCTCGGGGCCGGTGACGTCGCCGGCATGGTGCAGGACTGGAGCAATTCGGGCGTCGGTACGTTCGTCAGCCTCTGCATCGCCCTGGCGATCATCAACGCGGCGATCGTGATGGTGATCCAGAACTCCCGTGTGGTGTTCTCCTCGGCGCGTGACGCGGCCTGGCCGTCGGCCGTCAACCGCGTCTTCTCGCACGTCGGCCGGCGCTTCGGCTCCCCCTGGGCGGCCACCCTCGCGGTGGGTGTCCCCGGCGCGGCCCTGTGCTTCGTCAACCTCGACACCCTGAGCGAGGTCACCGGCGTGGCCGTGGCCGCGATGTATGTCTTCGTCGCCCTGGGCGCCCTGGTTTCGCGCCGCGGGGAGCACAAGCACCGGCCGGCCTGGCGGATGCCGCTGTGGCCCGCGGTCCCGGCGCTGCTGATCGTGGTGCTGGCCTGGGTGCTCTACCAGCAGAGCACGACGAGCCTGGTCATCACCGGCCTCATCGTGGCCGTCGCCGCGCTGTACTGGGTGTGCTACCTGCGCCCGCGCCAGGACACGCACTGGGTGATCGCGGTCCCCGAGGACGAGGAAGCTGCCGCACAGGCGCCGTCCGCGACCTCGATGCCTGCGTAGGGCCCGGCCTCGCTGCCCGCGTAGGGCCCCGAAGCCTCACCACCGCCCGCCCGGGTCTTTACTCGTGCGGGCCTTCGCTTTCTAGCGGCCGGCGGGCCGGGAGAGCGCGAGCGCGTCCAGCAGGAGGCATACATGGTCGACGGCGTCCCGTCCGGCCGGGGCCTCGGCCGCCGGTCCCTCGTCGAGCAGCCCGGCGGTCTCCGCCAGCAGCTTCAGCAGCCGCTCGTCCGCGTCGGCCGACGTTTCCGCGTGCGCCAGGGCGGACCGGATCTGCTCGCCCGTGAGCGGCTGACCGGTTTCGAGGAAGCGGTACAACGCCACGGCGGCTCGCCGGTCGGCGTCGTTCGGCTTCCACAGTCCGAGCGCGTGGTGGTCGATGAGCGCGGCCGCCTCGGCTCGGATCTCCTCGGGAACATGCATGCCCACGAACGTCTCATACCGCCTCGGCGGGCCGGATGGCGTCGCGGGGGTCCCGCTGCCGCCCGCCGGCCGGCTCCCTTTCCCGGGCGTGCGGGGCTGACCAGGCACGTTGCGTCCGCCTCCGGCTCACCCGACCGGCAGATGCCCGTCGGACAAGCGGCCGGGCCTGTGGGAAGAGTTACATGAACCATGCACGCTCTGGGCGATTTGTTCCCTACGGGGTGGCGCGATGAGGCCGCCGCGTATGTCCCCTTCGTCGGAGAGGTTCGCATATGCGCAGCAGTAAAACCTACCCGAGGGTCTTCCCGCCCTCTGGCGCCCGGCCCCGGATCACGGGACCATCCTCGAAAAGCCCGTGAGGCCGCCCGGCGCAGCGCGGGCCCTGACTGCTGCTGCGCTCCGCATCGTGCGGCTCGCCCACCGTATGCGGGAGGTGTAGAAAGAGGACATGGCCGGACGCTACGGCCGCCCGCGTTCGGTTCTCAGGATGCGAACTGTCGCAGGTCAGGTCTTTCTCCTGCAGGTGGCGATCGTGGTGTTGCTCGTCGCCGCCGCCATCGCGGCGCTCGTGCTGCAGTCCAGGGCCGACGGCGACCGCGAGGCCCGCAACAGATCCGTCGCCGTGGCGGAGGCCTTCGCGAATGCGCCGGGCATCGAGGAAGCACTGAAAAGCGCCAATCCGACGCTGGTGCTGCAGCCGCGGACCGAGGCCGCGCGCAAGCGCTCCGAGGTCGACTTCATCGTCGTGATGAACACCCAGGGCATCCGCTACACCCACCCGATCCCCAACCGGATCGGCAAGAAGTTCGTCGGAACACTGCAGCCGGCGCTGTCCGGCGGGGTGGTCACCGAGCGGATCACCGGAACCATCGGGCCCCTCGTCCAGGCCGTGGTGCCGGTCTTCGGCCACAGCGGCAAGGACAAGGGAAAGGTCGTCGGGCTGGTCTCCGCCGGGATCACCGTCAACCGGGTGAGCGGCGTGGTCGACGACCAGTTCCCCCTGCTGTTCGGTGCCGCCGCCGGCGTTCTCCTGCTCACCACCGGCGGTACGGCGCTGGTGAGCCGCCGCCTGCGGCGCCAGACCCATGGCCTGGGCCCCGCCGAGATGACGCGGATGTACGAGCATCACGACGCGGTGCTGCACGCCGTACGCGAGGGCGTGATCATCGTGGCCGGCGACGGCTGCCTGCTGCTCGCCAACGACGAGGCACGCCGGCTGCTCGACCTGCCGCCGGACGTCGAAGGACGCCAGGTCGGCGATCTCGGACTCGACCCGGCCACCGCCCACCTGCTGGCCTCAGGGCGGGCCATCACCGACGAGGTCCACCCGGTCGGCGAGCGGCTGCTGGCGATCAACCAGCGCTCCACGGACCAGGCGGGCGGACCACCCGGCAGTGTGACGACGCTGCGGGACACCACGGAGCTCCGGGCGCTCACCGGTCGGGCCGATGTGGCCCGGGGCCGCCTGAAGCTGCTCTACGACGCCGGCACGGAGATCGGCACCACGCTCGACGTGGTGCGCACCTGCGAGGAGCTTGCGGAGTTCGGCGCGACCCGGTTCGCCGACGTCGTCACCGTCGACGTGGCCGAGGACGTGCTGATCGGCGAGGAGCCCACCGCCCCCACCGGCGCGGCCATCGAGATGCGGCGGACGGCCACCAGCGGCGCCCCGGCCGACAGCGGCCTCTACCCCGTCGGCAAGCTGATCCGGTTCGAGCCGGCCACCACCCTCGGCGCCAGCCTCACCAGCGGAAAAGCCGCCCTCGAAGCGGATCTGGCGGCGTTCTCCGGCTGGCATCTGCAAAGTCCGGGACGGGCCAGGAAGATCGTCGCGCACGGTATCCATTCGAGGATCGCGGTCCCGATGCGGGCCCGCGGGGTCATCCTCGGGGTGGCGATCTTCTGGCGCTCGCACAAACCGGAACCGTTCGAGGACGAAGAGCTCTCCCTCGCCGAGGAGCTGGTCGCCCGCGCCGCGGTCAGCATCGACAACGCCCGTCGCTACACCCGCGAGCACACCATGGCCGTCACCCTGCAGCGCAGCCTGCTGCCGCGCGGACTGCCCGAGCAGAACGCCGTGGAAGCCGCCTTCCGCTATCTGCCCGCACAGGCCGGGCTCGGCGGGCTCGGCGGCGTCGGGGGCGACTGGTTCGACATCATCCCGCTGCCCGGTGCCCGGGTGGCGCTCGTCGTCGGCGATGTCGTCGGGCACGGACTGCACGCCGCCGCCACGATGGGCCGGCTGCGCACCGCCGTGCACAACTTCGCCAACCTGGACCTGCCGCCCGACGAAATCCTCTGGCACCTCGACGAACTCGTCACCCGTATCGACCAGGACGAGAGCGCCGAGGAGGCCGAGGGCTCGGTCACCGGAGCCACCTGCCTCTACGCGATCTACGACCCGGCGTCCGGGAACTGCACCATGGCGCGCGCCGGGCACGTCCAGCCCATGTTCCTGCTGCCGGACGGCACCGCGGAGGTCGCCGAGGTGCCCGGCGGACCGCCCCTCGGCCTGGGCGGTCTGCCGTTCGAGACCTGGCAGCGGCAACTGCCCGAGGAGACCCGTCTGGTGCTGTTCACCGACGGGCTCGTCGAGGACCGGGACCGGGATCTCGACGAGGGCATGGCGCTGCTGAGCCGTACGCTGTCCGACCGGCCGGGCCGGACACCGGACGAGACCTGTGAGGCGGTGCTCGGTGCGCTGCTCCCGGAGCGCCCCAGCGATGACATCGCGCTGCTCGTGGCCCGTACGCGGGTGCTGGACACCGAGCACGTTGCCGACTGGGACGTGCCGCCCGACCCCTCGGCCGTGGCCCAGATACGGGCCGCTGCGGTCCGGAAACTGATCGAATGGGGCCTGGCCGAGGCGGCGTTCACCGCCGAGCTGATCCTCAGCGAGCTGGTCACCAACTCCATCCGGTACGCCGCGGGGCCCATCCGCGTACGGCTGATCCGTGACACCGCCCTGATCTGCGAGGTCTCCGACCGCAGCAGCACCTCTCCGCATCTGCGGCAGGCCGCCTCGATGGACGAGGGCGGCCGCGGCCTCTTCCTGGTCGCCCAGCTGGCGGAACGCTGGGGGACCCGCTACACCACCGGCGGCAAGGTGATCTGGACGGAGCAGGCGCTCACCGGCCTCGATCTGGTCGCGGAGGAGACCGACGGCGGGGATGCTTGAGCCGAGGGACGGACGAGTCCGGGGGCCCGAGCGAGCGCCTGAGGAGGCCGTGATGGATTACCCGCTGCTCAACGCCTTCTGGACCATGTGCCTGATCTTCTTGTGGGTTCTGTGGCTGATCCTGCTGTTCCGGATCATCGGCGACATCTTCCGCAGCCATGACCTCAACAACTGGGCCAAGACGGGGTGGCTGGTCCTGGTGATCGTGCTGCCCTTCCTGGGCGTCTTCATCTATGTCATCGCGCGGGGCCACGGCATGAGTGAACGGGAGGTCACGCAGGCCGAACGACAGCAGAAGCAACTGCGGGCCTACCTCCAGGACACCGCCGCGACCGGTGACGCGGCGGGTGGGCATGCGGACGCCCTGGCGAAGCTCGCCGACCTGAAGAACCACGGCGACATCACGGAGGAGGAGTTCCAGAAGGCCAAAGCGAAGATCCTCGCCTGACCGCGGCCCCGCCCCCCCCGGGCGGGTGGCGCCCGCCGGGGGCTCCTCGACCGGCTGCCCGACTGCTAACCTCGAATTGCGCGAAACACGCAACTTCCAGGGGGCGTCGAGCGCAGGGCGCCCGGCAGGCGACGGCAGGCAGAGGCGGGCAGCGAAGTGACCAGTGGAGAGCGCTCGGCCACCCGGCACCGGCGGGAGCAGATGGTGGAACTCCTCGGTGCCGGCGACCTCAGCGTGCACGATCTCGCCGCCGAGTTCGGCGTCTCGCTCTCCACCGTCCGCCGGGACCTCGCCACCCTCGCCGCGCTCGGCCGGGTCACCCGCACCTACGGCGGCGCGGTCGACCACCGGGCGGTGGAGCGCTCCTGGCACGACAAGGAACGCGAACAGCGGGGCGAGAAGGGTGCCATCGCCCGCACCGCCGCCGCGCTGGTCCGGGCCGGCGATGTCGTCCTCCTCGACGCGGGCACCACCGTCGCGCGGCTGGCCCATGAGCTGCGGGACCGCGGCGACCTCACGATCGTCACCAACGGCCTTTCCACGCTCGTCGAGCTGGCGGACGCGGAGGTGGAGGTGGTGGTGCTCGGTGGCCGGCTGCGGCGCCCCAACGAGTCGCTGCTGGGCACCCGGACCGATCAGACGCTGCGCCGGCTCACCCCGGACATCGCCTTCCTCGGCGTCGACGGTCTCGACCCCCGGCGCGGCATCAACTGCCCCGATCCCGAACAGGCCGCGCTCAAGGAGACGATGGCCGAGTGCGCCAGGGCCGCCTGGGTGCTCGCCGACCACTCCAAGCTCGGCGGGAGCGGGAGCGGGAGCGGCGTCGGGGGATTCCCCTACTGGGCGGCGATGCCGGCCGGTACGGGCCTGATCTCCGGGGGCGGCGAGCGGGAGCTGGCCGCTTTCACGGACGCGGGATGGTCGGTGTGTGCCGCCGTGGACGGTGGTCCGGCGCCCGTCGGAAGCGCCCGAGCGCACACCTCTTGACAGTCCGTCCGACGGGTCGCCACTCTGAATTGCGTGAACCGCGCAATCAATAATGCGTGGTCCCGTCACTTCGGGGTGCGCAGACGCTCCCGGAGCCGACAGGAGGAGACCTCGTGGCCCAGGTGCTCGTCATCGCGGACGACCTCACCGGCAGCAATGCCACCGGCGCGCTCTATGCGCGACTGGGCCTGCGGGCGGTCACCGTCGGCGCCCTCGCCCAAGTGGAGCGCTACGCCGACCGGGTGGACGTTCTCGTCATCAACACCGCATCGCGGCACCGGCCCCCGGACCGCGCCGCCGCGGCCGTCCGGGCCGCCGTCAGGACAGCGGGCGCGGCACCCCTGATCGTCAAGCGCGTCGACACCACTCTGCGGGGCAACCCCGGCAGCGAACTCGACCCGCTGGTGGACGTCCTGGCCGCCCGGGAACCCGCGGCCAGGATCCGGACGCTGGCCGTACCCGCCTTCCCCGACGCCGGCCGCACCACGGTCGGCGGACTGCATCTGGTCGACGGCGTCCCGCTGACCCGTACGCCGGTGGCCCGCGACCCGTTCGACCCCGTCCGGCACTCCCGGGTCGCGGCCGTGCTCGGCGCGCAGAGCGGGCGCAGCACGGGCGAGCTCGCCCTGGACGTGGTGGAGCGGGGGCCCGACGCGGTCGCCGCGGCGCTGCGGGAGAGCCCGGCCGAGATCGTGGTCTGCGACGCCACCGAGAACGCACATCTGCGCACGGTCGCGAGGGCCGCCGCCCGCCTCGCCGCCGAGGACCGGACCCGCTGGGTCGCGCTGGACTCCGGCCCGTTCGGCGCCGCCCTCGCCGGTGAACTGGGCCTGCGGCCCGCAGACGGCGAGCCCGCCCGCATCCTGGCGGTCGTCGGCAGCGTCACCGACCGCACCCGCGCCCAGCTGACCCGCACGGAAACCGCGCTCGGCGCCCGCTGGGCCGATCTCGACCCCGCCGCCCCTGACCCCGACGCGGTACTGGCCCGGTTGCGCGCGGCGGCAGCGGAGGGCGCCACGTTGCTCGGCGTCCGGGTGGCCGCCGGCCCGCCGGCCCCCGCCACCGGATCCGCTGCCGGTTCCCCTGCCGAATCCGCCACTGCATCCGCTGCCGGTTCCCCTGCCGAATCCGCCACTGCATCCGCTGCCGGTTCCCCTGCCGAATCCGCCACTGCATCCGCTGCCGGTTCCCCTGCCGAATCCGCCACTGCATCCGCTGCCGGATCCGCTGCCGGGTCCGCCCCTCGCGCCGCCGCCCGCATCCTGCGCGCACTCGCCGAGATCGCCCGCCGCGCGGTCGTCGAGCTGTGCCCCGGCGGCCTGTACGCCTCCGGCGGCGATGTCGCCGCCGCGGTCACCTCGGCACTGGGCGCCGACGGCTTCGCCATCGAGACCGAGGTGCTGCCGCTCGCCATCGCGGGGCACCTGGTGGGCGGCCCGCACGACGGTCTGCTCTTCGCCACGAAGGGCGGTCTGATCGGCGGCCCCGACGCCGCCCGTGACTGCCTGGAACACCTGCGCGCGGCCTGCACCCGGCACACCCTCGGCCCCACCCTGAGCACGGCCTGAACACCACACCCCGAAAGGCGCTCCCATGACCCAGCCTCCGACCCGGTCTCAGCAGGCGACCGACGACCGGACGGCCGCCACCGGCCGTTCCGCCTCCGACGGCCCGCTGCCCCTCCTGGCGGTCACTCTCGGCGATCCCGTCGGAATCGGCCCCGAGATCACCGCCCGCACCCTCGCCGACCCGGCGACCAGCGCCCGCGGCCGCGGCCTCGCCGTCGGTGACGCCGCTGTACTGCGCCGCGCCGTCACGGTCTGCGGTCTGGACGTGAAGGTCAACGCGGTCGGCACGCCCGGTGAGGCACGCTTCGAGCCCGGCACCATCGATGTGCTCGACCTCGGGATCGCCCCCGCCGGCCTCCCGTGGGGGACGATCGACGCGGTGGCCGGCCGTTCCGCCGTGGCCGCGATCGAGGCCGCCACCAGCGCCGCGCTGGCCGGCGAGGTCGACGGCATCGTCACCTCACCGATCAACAAGGAGGCGATCTGGGCGGCCGGTTCACAGCACCTCGGCCACACCGAGATGCTGGGCGAACTCACCGGCGCCGCCCACTTCGACACCATGTTCGTGGTCCGCGGCCTCAAGATCTTCTTCACCACCCGCCATGTCCCGCTGCGCAAGGCGCTCGACCAGATCACCGAGGAGCGGGTCGCCGCGAGCATCCGTCACGCCGCCACCGCACTGCGCGTCTTCGGCCATGACGACCCGCGGCTCGCCGTGGCCGCGATCAACCCGCACGGCGGCGAGGGCGGCCACTTCGGCGACGAGGAGATCACCGTCCTGCGCCCGGCGGTGGAGAAGGCGGCCGCCGAGGGGCTGGGCGTCGTGGGCCCGATCCCCGCGGACTCGGTCTTCCACCAGGGCCTCGAAGGCCGCTTCGACGGCGTGCTGTCCCACTTCCACGACCAGGGCCATATCCCCGCCAAGACCGTCGACTTCGACGGCACCGTGTCCGTCACCGTGGGCCTGCCGATCCTGCGCACCTCCGTCGACCACGGCACCGCGTTCGACATCGCCGGCAGCGGCCGCGCCTCCCACGGCACGATGGCTGCTGCCTTCCGTGCCGCCGCCGGCTTCAGCCGTTTCACCGACCGGATCCGCGCCGCCTACGGAACGGCGGCCGACCGGTGACGGACACCGGCCCGCAGCCGACCCCGCAGTCGCCGCCCGCGGCACCCACGACGCCCGCGCCACCCACGACGCCCGCCAAGCGCTGGGTCTACGTCATCCCGGTCGCCGCGATCATGTACATGCTGGCGTACCTCGACCGGAACAACGTCTCCGTCATCCTCCCCTACATGCACGGCGATCTACGGCTGTCCAACACCGACAAGGGGATGGTCGGCGGGGTCTTCTTCCTCGGCTATGTCTTCCTGCAGATCCCGGCCGCGATCCTCGCCCAGCGCTGGAGCGCCCGTAAGACCGTCCTCCTCCTCATGCTGGCGTGGGGGGTGGCCGCGTCGCTGTCCGGTCTCGTGCAGACCAAGTCGCAGTTCTACGCGGCCCGTTTCGTGCTGGGACTCTTCGAGGGCGGCGTCTGGCCCGCCGTACTCATCCTGCTCGCCTCGTGGTTCCCGCTGCGGGAGCGGGCCCGGGCCAACGCCTTGTGGATGGCCTGTCTGCCGCTCGCCTCGGTCCTGATGGCACCGCTGTCGGGGTGGATGCTCGACCAGGGCAGCTGGCGCTGGGTGCTGGTGCTGCAGGGTGTCCCGCCCCTGGTGTGGGCGGTGGTCTGGTGGTTCGCGGTCGCCGACCGGCCCGCGCAGGCCCGGTGGATCTCCCGCGCGGAGGCCGGTCACGTGGAGCGCGCGATCGCCGCCGACGAAGCCGCCAAACCACCGGCGGGCAGCGGCTCGTACCTCGATGCGGTCAAGCAGAAGCCGGTCCTCGTCCTCATCGGCGTCTACTTCTTCTGGATCACCGGCTTCTACGGCTTCAATCTGTGGCTGCCGTCGGTCATCAAAGAGCTGACACACGACGGCTCGTCCACCGAGGTCGGACTGCTCACCGCGATCCCGTTCACCGTGGCACTGGCCGTGATGATCGCCAACGCCGCCTGGTCCGACCGCACGGGCCGACGACGCCAGGCGGTGGCCGTCCCGCTCGTCGTGGGCATCGCCGCACTGCTGCTGGGACAGGCCGTGGACGGCGCTCTGCCCCGGATGCTGCTGCTGTGTGTGACGGCCGCCGCGGTCTACGCACCGTACGGACCGTTCTGGGCGATCCCCGGCGAACTGCTGCGCTTCGAGGTGGTGGCCGTCGCCATGGGGCTGATCAACGCCCTCGGAAACCTCGGCGGATTCGCCGGGCCCTATCTGGTCGGCTGGCTGACCGACGCCACCGGCTCCAGCGTGACCGGCTTCGCGGTGCTGTCCGCCTTCCTCGCCGTGGCCGTGGCACTGGTGACCCTGGGCCTGCGACCGGGCATACGCCCACTACGGCGTACCTGACAGCCCCCAGCGCATTTCTTCCGTAGATATTTTGACGGGTAATCAGATTTAAAAGGGCGATTGCTGTGCCTTTCTCCGCTGTCCGTCATCACCTCGAACGGGCGACGCCTGTAAGGCAATTCCCGGCGCACCGGTCCGCGTCCAGGGGGCCGCTCGTCTTCGCGGCCGAACGACCCCCGCTGGCGGGGAACGGGCTCTTCCCGTAAGCGTGTTGGGGGTGTACACGCCCTGCGGGAGAAGCCCGTTCGGTGTCGGCCCGACCGGGTGCGCCCTTCGTGCGGACCGGGGAACGATTACTCCGACTCACGCAATTAACGATGGGTCAGGTTTTGGGAGGTTCTGTGAAGGTGATTCCTGAAAAGGTCGATATACCCCTTTGATCCTCCTGAGGAGCACACATGCGCATCCGCGCCGCGATCGCAGCCAGCGCCCTGGCCACCACTATCGTCATGGGCGGTGCGAGCGCCGCCCTGGCTCACGGCAAGGACCGCCACCACCACAACCACCACGGTCACTACGCCTCCTGCTGGCTCTCCGCGGGCGTCCTCGAGCACGTCGGCCCGGTCTTCAGCGAGGGCTGCGAGAACGGCGGCTGGGGCGGCGGCAACCGGCGGTAATCCCGAGCGCTGTCCAGCCGGTGCCGGCCGAGAGGACCAGGAGTCCGCTTCGGTCGGCACCGGCTGTATGTCCGGGCTGCTCGCCGGGCCCGGAGCCTGCGTCAGCCGGCCAGGAAGGCCGGCAGATCGGCGTGGAAGTCCGAGACATGGCCGCGGGGCCCGTTGAGGCGGCTGTTCCCCGGGCCCCTCAACAACGGTCGGTCGACGGGACGTTGCCCCGCCGTCTGCGGACGCTCGCGACCAGCCCCGCGCCGGCCAGCAGGGTCAGACCGGCCATCGTGCCGAAGCCCATGAACACCAGTGGCTTGGTCCACGTCGCCGCCTCGGCGGGCTTCGCGGCCGGCCGGGCGGCACGGCCCACCGTCGAGGCCGCGCCCGGCCCTGCGGTGGCGCACACGGTGACGGACACCGCGGCGAGCAGCGCGACGAGAAGAGCGATGGGGAGAGCGACGGGGAGGTGCCCACGGCAAAGACGGCTCAGCGGGCCCGGGGCGGGTGGTGCGGACATGCGATTCTCACTTCTCCGCCTCGACGGGGAGGCTGCTGGATCGAGGTTGCCGGATCCCAGCGTTTCCGGCCTCGGCCGGAAGAGCGTGTCGTGGGAGGCAGAAGAGTGAAGGCGACCGCCCATCCGGGTGGTGGCCGGCCCTGCGGGGCATCCTGGCGCCCCGGCCCTTCGCTCAACGAAGCGCTCTGGACGGGCCCGGCGCCGTGCCCTAGCGTCACAAGCCGGCCGGGCCCCGCCGCGCGGGTCCGATTCCACCCAGGGAAGCCGAGGACACGTGGTGACCACTCTCCCGCAGCCGCCCGACATCCTGTCACCGGAGTTCGCGGCGGACCCCTATCCCGCGTACCGCATCCTGCGTGAGCACTATCCGCTCTTCCACGACAAGGGAACCGACAGCTATCTGCTCTCGCGGTACGAGGACGTGGCACGGGCCTTCCGCGAGCCGGTGTTCACCACCGACAACTACGAGTGGCAGCTCGAACCGGCGCACGGCGGCCGGACCCTCCCCCAGATGAGCGGCCGTGAGCACGCCGTGCGCCGTTCCCTGGTGGCCCCCGCCTTCCGCGGCCGGGAACTGCGGGAGAAGTTCCTGCCGGTCATCGAGCGCAACGCGAGGGAGCTGATCGACGCGTTCCGCGGTGACGCGGATGCCGATCTGGTGGGGCAGTTCGCCACCCGCTTCCCGATCAACGTGATCGTCGACATGCTCGGTCTGGACCGGGCCGACCACGACCGCTTCCACGGCTGGTACGCCTCCGTCGTCGGCTTCCTGTCCAATCTGGCCCAGGACCCCGAGACCGCGGCAGCCGGCCGGCGCGCCGGTGAGGAACTTGCCGCCTACCTGCGGCCGATCCTGGCCGAACGGCGTGCCGCACCCGGTGACGACCTGCTCTCCGGCCTGTGCACCACGGAGGTCGAGGGCACCCGGATGAACGATCAGGACATCACCTCGTTCGTCAGCCTGCTGCTGGCGGCCGGCGGCGAGACCACGGACAAGGCCCTCGCCGCCCTGTTCCGTAACCTGCTGGCCCACCCCGACCAGTTCGCCGCCGTACGCGCCGACCGGTCGCTGATTCCCGCGGCCTTCGCCGAGACCCTGCGCTACACCCCGCCGGTCCAGATGATCATGCGTCAGCCCGCTGCCGAGGTCACCCTCAGCGGTGGCACGGTCCCCGCGGGCGCCACGGTCACCTGCCTGATCGGCTCCGCCAACCGTGATGAGCGCCGCTACGCACGGCCCGCCGCCTTCGATATCTTCCGCACCGATCTGACCACCGCCACGGCCTTCAGCGCCGCCGCCGACCACGTGGCCTTCGCCCTCGGCCGGCACTTCTGCGTAGGCGCACTCCTGGCCAGGACCGAGATCGAGGTCGGAGCCAACCAGTTGCTCGACGCGTTCCCCGCCATGGGCTTCGCGGAGGACGCCGCGCCCGCCGACGAGGGAGTGTTCACCCGGGGGCCGGCCCGGCTGCGGGTGCGGCTCGGGCCGGGTGAGGGCGCGGCACGGACTGCCGGAGCTGCCGGTACTGCCTGAGGCTGCCGGGCAGTTCAGCCGGCGGCCGTCGGAGGCCGGCGCAGTACGTAGAGGCCGACGGTGACGGCCAGCGCGATGACGCAGGCGGCGAAGGCCAGGCCGGCGCCGCGCAGGCCGAGCACCAGCGTGAGCGCTCCGACGCCGACGACCGGCAGGGAGATGCCGAGGTAGGCAACGAGGAAGAAGGCCGAGATGGTGCCGCCCCGGTGCTCGGGTGGTGCCGCGCGGCCCACGGCGGTCAGACCGGCGCGGAACGCCAGGCCCTGGCCCATCCCGCCGCACACCGCACCGATGACCAGCACCGGCAGTGAGGTCACGGCCAGCGAGGTGGCGACGAGTACCAGGCCCGCCACCAGCACCAGGCAGCCGCCAGGAAGGGCCCTGCGCACACCGATCCGTTCCGTGAGCGACTGTCCGGCGGTCGACCCCAGGAACACCGTGAAGACGATGAGCCCGGCAACGGCCAGGTTGCGGACGCCCAGGGTCTGGCCGACGAAGCTCGGTGCGACCGCGGTGAACAGTCCCAGGAGGGAGAAGCCGGCGAAGGCGGCGACGGCCGCGGGGGTGAAGACACCCCGCACTTCGGGCGGCAGCCGAAGGGCCCGCGGCCGCAGTGTCCGTGGGCGGTGCGGATGCCCGACGGTCTCCGGCAGAAGCCAGGTCGCCGCGGCCGCCACCGCCACCAGCACCAGGTGCGCCAGGAACGGCAGGGTCAACGGCCACGGTGCGTACTGGGCCAGCAGGCCCGACAGCAACGGGCCGCAGCCGAGACCGCCCATGTTCGCGGCGGTGGCGGCAAATCCCGCCCGCGCTTCCTGGCCCGGCTTCGCCAGCTCCAGCACGGACGCCGTGGCCGCGCCGCTGAACAGCCCCGCGGCAAACCCGGAGAGCATCCGCCCCAGCAGCAGCATCGGCAGCCCGCCCTCGAAGATGAAGCACAGGGCACTCGCCGCCGACAACCCCAGGGCGCAGAACAGCACCGGGCGCCGGCCCACCTCGTCGGAGAGATGGCCCGCGAGGAGGAGCACCGTGATCACACCGAGGGCGTACACGGCGAAGACCACGGTCACCATCAGCTCGGAGAATCCCAGCTGCTCGCGATAGAGCCCGTACAGCGGGGTGGGAAGTGTCGTGCCGGCCATGCCGATCGCGAACACGCCCGCCGCCACCGGATAGCCGGGCCGCCAGGAGCCGCCCGTGCGATCGCTGATCATGGTCTCCAACGTAGGCTGCCGCCCGCCGTGGCGTCGAGAACCGCGGCAAGGACCCGCGGGCCGGGCCGTGGACGGGACGCAGGTGGTGCCCCCGCACGCGGCGGGGGCACCACACTGCACCTGGCCGGGGTGGTCAGTGCTGGGCGGAGGGTGCGTTGGCCGCCGTGACATTGACGGCGGCCCAGGCCTTGTCCACCGTCTTGTACTCGGTGCTCCCGGCGCCGTACAGGTCCTTGGCCGCGTGCAGCGTCGCGGTCCGGGCGTCATGGAAGTCGGTCGTGGAGACCATGTACCGGGTGAGCGCCCGGTAGAAGATCGCCGTTGCCTTCTTCCGGCCGATGCCGGTCACCTTCGAGCCCTTGTACGTGGCGGAGTCGTAGTGGACACCACCGATCGTCTTCTTGCCGCTGCCCTCGGCGAGGAGGTAATAGGCGTGCGAGGAGACACCGGAACCGCCGTGGACCTCTGTGTCGTAGGACGCCTTCGACCAGTAGTCGACCGTGCTCTCGAGCTTGTCGAGGGACGGCTTGTCCAGACGGCGCAGGAACTTCTGGTCGAGGCCCAGCTTCTCGCCCAGCAGGTAGTTCGGCGGGTTCTTCGGGTTGTTGGCCGAGAACTCGACCGCGCTGCCGAAGATGTCCGCCAGCGACTCGTTGAGGGCGCCGGGCTCGCCGAACGCGTTCCCCTCCTCGTCGGTGCGGGTGGGCTGCAGGTCGGCCGTTGCCTCGACGACACCGTGGGTGAGCTCATGGCCGGTGACGTCCAGCACGACCAAGGGCTTGGCGAACGTCTTGCCGTCGCCGTCGCCGTAGAGCATGCAGCCGCAGTCCGGGCTCCAGTAGGCGTTGCCCACCTTCTGGCCGAAGTGCACCAGGGCGTGTGCCCCGCGGCCGTCGTTCTTGATGCCGTTACGGCCGAAGGTCTTCTTGTAGAAGTCCAGGGTGCTGGTGACGCCGTACTGGGCGTCGACGGCGGCGGTCGTCCGGTCCTTCGTGGTGCCGTTGCCCCAGCGGTTGGTGGTGCTGGTGAACGCCTTGCCGTCGGTGAACTTCTTCGCCTCCTTGTCGCCGGCGTCCCGGGTCTCGGTGTTCCCTCGGGTGGAGTCCTTGAGGGTGAAGGACTTCTGCGCGGTCCGGGTGGTGGACAGCGGCACCTTGCCGACGAAGAGGGAGGCACCGGAGCCGGTGGCCGCGGACGGGAAGCCGGCGCTCCCGGCCGCCTTTTCCGTGGCGGACGGGGCCGCCGGGGCGGTGGAACCCAGGCCGGTGGCGGGGCTGAGCCGTTCGCCCCTGGCGCGCAACTTGGCCTGGACGGCGGGCGACAGGAAGGAGTCGTCGGCCGCGGTGTTGCTGAGCACCGCACCGGAGGCCGCGTCGAGGACGAGCGTACGGGCGCCGCCGGCCTCGGAGGTGCGGCTGCCGGCCACCTGCACCCGGTAGGCCAGCGTGGTCCGGTTCGCGCGGGCATCCACGACCAGTTCGGGCTCGCCGGCGCGGCCCTTCGCCACGGCGGCGGCCTTCGTCCTGGCCTGACCGGCCGACAGCTTCGGCTTCGCGTCGGGCACATCGACCTGGTGACGGTAGGCCCGGGTCACGCTCTCGTACGCCGACTTGGCGGTCAGGTGGATGACGAGGTCGCCACCGAGCACCGGCAGCCCGCGGTGGGTGCGGACGAAGCGGACGTGCTGCCGCCCGTCCGGATCGATGAGCGTGTCCGTGACCTTGAGGGTGTCCTTCTTGCCGACTCCGGTGGCCGAGGCGTGGGCGTACGCGGCGGCGCGGGCCGCCGCTACGGCCTTCTGCAGAGCGGGAGTTGAGGCGGAGGGGGAAGTGGCCGGCGAGGCCGCGGGGCCGGCGAAGGCGCTGCCTGCCGCCCCCGCGGTGAGAGTGGCGGCCGCCGTCACGGCGACGGCGATGGCCAAGCGGCGCCCGCGTATGTGGGGTCTACGCACTGCTGTGGGTCCTTAGCGCTGCGGGGGCGGTCGGCTGGCCAACCGCCCGTACGCGCGGTGCTGTTGTGCACCGCGGGGGCCGTGGGGCCCCGCGCAAACCCTGGTATGTCTGGCATGTGCATGTAAAGAGAAATGATCAGGATGCGAGATTTCTGATCGAGATTTAACAATTGGCAAACTTGAGATGGCCAAAAGTTGACCAACAGTGCTTCATGGGGAGAGACATGGAGTGGCGCCACTTGGTTGCTCGGGAGTCGAGTCGAATCGTCGGGCACTGGCGATTCGGTATCGTCCGCGTCGTCCGCCCTGCCTGACCGGTTGGCTTGGCTGGCCTTCACCGGAGGCGCGTCGATACGCGGCGGGCCGGCGCCGGGGCGAGGCGGGGGGGGGGAGCCGCCGGGGGAGCGCGGGGGAGGCGCCGACGGCGAGCTGAAGGCCGTCGGTCAGGTGGACGGCGCGGCGGGCGAGGCCGTGCCGGGTGTCGCGTGGCGCCGGCTGCCGGGCACCGCGTGGAGGCCGGTGGTCAGAGTGCTCCCGCTCCCGCGCTCACCGGTGGGGCCGCGTCGGCCGGAGGGCTCCTCCGACCGGAGGGGCCACGCTGACGAGCGGAGGCTCAGCTGACCTGTGGAGGCCGGAGTGACCTGTGGGGGGCGAGCCGGTCTGCGAGGGCGGCGTTGATCGTTCGGGTCGTGCAGACCCTTCGGGCCACGGCGGGCTACCGGTGGAAGAGTTCCTCCAGGGAGGCCTCGGCCCGTTCGCCGCCGCGGGCGGCTTCGACGACGGCTTGGTGGAAGGCGCGGCTGGCTTCTTCGGAATGGCACGGGACGGGGCTGCCGGACATGGTGTACCAGTCCGTGGCTCCGGTGTACTGCACAGCTACATGAGCCAGGTCGTCCGACCAGGTCGTATGGATGGTCAGGTCGCCGTTGATCACGCCGATCTCCGCGGTGTGAACCGCGCCGGGTAGCGCGTGGATCCCGACAGTGGTCCAAGATGCCCAGGTCATGGTGTTCCCCTCGGCGGCAAGGGACCCGGCCGGCCGCCGGGCGCGGTGACTCAAGTTTGGCACCTGAGGTGCGGGAGCGCACCGCATGCGGCGGCACAGATTCCACAACAGACGCGTGGGCCCCGGCGGGCCCTCCTGTCCGGCGGGTCGTACGCGCCGGTGCTCGGGGCGCCGCCGGGCCGGAACGGCAGCATTCCGGCCCGCGGTGGCCGGCTCTTCCTGGGTGAGGTAGGTGACTGCTGACGGGCATGGACCGGTCACCTTCCGTGCCCGGCCCGTGGGCAGCCCATCCTGCTATGTGTTCGACGGCCGGCCCTTGGCCTGCATCCCTCCGGCGCTCACCGCTCGATCCAAGTGCGAGGGTGGCTCCGGTACTTGGGCATCATCGTGCGCGTTGTCGGCGATGAGGGTCCGGGCCCCGGTGAGCAGCCGGGCCGGGGAGCGCCGATGGCGCGGCGGAATCTCAGTCGATGACCGTATGGAAGAAGGTGACGGCGGCCCCGAAGGCGGCGCCGCCGACGAGGGTGGCGGAAGCCGGGGTGCCGCCGTTGAAGAAGGTGAGTACACCGGCGCCGATAGCGGTGAGGGCGCCAAGCAGGAAGATGACGGCGGCGCGCTGACTCAGCAGGGTTGATCTGTTATCGGACACATCAACTCCCATCTGCGCGGGAGCGACGGATCGCTCGGTGCGGATGCTGATGCTCTGACTGATCCTCTCATCTCACTCACCCGATTTTCGGCAGCACACGAGGAAATCCGGAAAGAGCCACGGAAAGCATCAAGGCGGGGCCCGGGGGCGGGTGAGAGCGCAGAGGCCCGAGGGTCGCCGAACTCCCCCTGGTTGGCGGGATTTGTAGTGCGGTTCGATAGCGCAAGGGGGTGCCGTCCGAACTGACGGGGCCGGCATCGGCGCTTCGCGGTTTCCTTACGCCGGTCGCGTCCGCGAACAGTTGAATCGGCGGCGGCAGGCGGCGGCTCGTCAGCGTTCGGTGCTGCTTCCCCCTGGGGTGGGCCTCCCGCGGCCCGGCACCTGCCGGGTGATCGCGAGGACCGCCATATCGTCGTCGCGCGGCCCGCCGGTCCAGTGCTCGACATCCGCCGCCAAGCGGTCGATCAACTCCCGGGGGCCACGGAACGGGCCGTGGTCCGCCAGCTGTGTCGCGGGGTCGTAGAACGTTCCGGCGTGGTCCCTGGCCTCCGTCACCCCGTCGGTGAGCAGCAGCAGTGTGCTGCCCGCAGGGAACGGCCAGTCGGTGGGCCCGGTCCGGGCCGCGCCCAGGGCACCCATCCCCAGTGGCAGGCCCGGATCGTCGACCTCCAGCGCGCGCACCTCGTCGTCGTGGCAGAGGTAGGGCGCGGGGTGGCCGCAGTTCAGCAGCCGCAGCCCCGCGGCCCCCGGGAGGACTTCGCAGATCAGGGCCGTGATGAAGCCTTCGAGTCGGTTCTCCTCCGAGGTGTGCTCGCTCTCCCGCAGCAGTGCGTGCTCCATCCGGTCGGCCAGCGCCCTCAGGTCCAGCTCCTGCTCTGCGGCCTCGCGGAACGCACCCAGCAACACCGATACCGCGCTCACCGCCCCGAGTCCCTTGCCCCGCACATCGGCGATCATCAGCCGTACGCCGAACGGGGTGCGCTGCACGGCGTAGGCGTCGCCGCCGATCCGCGCCTCGCTCTGCGCGGCCTGGTAGCGGGCGGCGATGGCCAGCCGGCCGATACGTTCCGGCGGGGCGGGCAGTACGGCGCGCTGGGCCGCCTCCGCCACCGAGCGGACGACATCCAGATGGCGTCCGTAACGGGCGAGCACCCGGTTGACCCCGACGCCCATGAGCGCGGCGAAGAGGGTGTTGACGAGTTCCAGATGGCCTTCGAGGTTGTCGGCGGTGCCATCCTTCACCGTCAGCGCGAAGACACCCACGACGATGGCGGCGCCGATCGCCAGGGTGTGCCGCAGGGTGAGCAGCGCACCGGCCGTGACGCTGGCGGCCGTCAGCATCGGGTCGCCCCAGTAGTCCGCCGGTGAGAACGCGTCCCAGACGAGCCCTCCGGCGACCAGCACGCTCGGAGCGAACCGGACGTATCGGGGCCAACGCGGGGAGAAAAGGGGCATAGGGATTCCTGACCAGCCGTCCATGTCGGATAGCAGGAATATGCCTGTTTCGGGGAGATTTATACAGCGTGCTTCGGTGGTCGGGCGAGGCCCGCGGCTCGCCCGACCGGCCCCCTGCGCCCGCAGCCTTCGGCCACCGGCGTCGCGGGGCGGCCCGAACGTGTGTCACTCCTTCGAGGCGAGCCGGGCGTATGCGCGGACATCGGCGTCCGGGTCGTCCGCGACCGCGGCCCAGGCCCGGTGGACGTCTTCGCGGCCGGAGTGCGCACGCAGCGCGAGAACCCCGGCCTTGCGCACATCCGCGTGTGCGTCGCGGAGCGCGGAGCGCAGCGCGGACACGGCGAGCTCGGGGTCGGCGGCCGCCAGGGCCGTAGCGGCACCGGCCCGGACCTGCCAGGCCGGGTCGCCGAGCGCCGCGGCGGCCGCTGCGTCGTAGGGCGGCGGGCAGCCGGTGGTGGCCAGCGCCGCGAGCGCCGCGGCCCGTACGAGAAGATCCTCGTCGCGCAGCAGCACCGCCAGGTCGCCGGGGCCGCCGACCGTGCCGAGGCCGTGCGCGGCAGCTACCCGGACCTCGCGGGCGGGGTCCGCGGCGGCATGCCGCAGCGCATCGGAGGCATCGACGGAGACCAGGCCGCGGACGGCCTGGAGGCGTACCTCCACGGCCCGGTCGGTGAGCGCGGTGGCGAAGAGGGCCCGGTCGCCGAGGCGGAGCGCGCGCAAGACCTCCACCGCTGCCGAGCGGACCACGGCGTCGGGTCCGTGCAGGGCGGTGGCCAGCGGCGTACGCAGGCCGGGGTCCGGTGTCAGGACCTCGATCAGCTCCCGCAGCGAGGCAGCGGCGGCGGCCCGTACGGCCGGGGCGGGGTCGGCGAGGGCGCCGGCGAGGGCCCGGCCCGTGCCGGACGGGACGCTTTCGGTGAGCGCGTCGACGGCGGCGCGGCGGACGGCCGGGTCGGGGTCGGTGAGGTACGGCTGCAGGGTGCCGAGATCCGGCTGGTCCTCGGTGAGGGCGAGGAGTTCGAGAATGCGGGGGGACGCGCCGGGTGCGGACCCGGTATCGGGCCCGGTGGCGGTCGTGGTGTCGGCGCTTGGCACCGCTTCGTCCGGCACCGCTTCGTCCGTCGTCCCGGCGCCCGTCGTCCCCGCGCCCGCCGCCTCGGCGTCCGCCGCCCCCGCTCCGGAACCCGTGGATCCCACCGGCGGTGTGTCCCTCCGCCCCGCCGTGGCGACCTGCTCCGGGTGGACCTCGCCGAGGAACCGGGGGGTGCCGCCCACGGGGGTGTACTCGTCGACCGGGACGAGGTACGGCGCCACCGGGCGGGCCGTGAACTCCATCGTTCCGTTGGGTGATTTGCGCAGGTCGAGGTGGTGCAGCCAGTCGTCGTCCTTGCTCTCCGGATGGTCCGTGCGCTCGTGGTAGAGGCCCCAGCGGGACTCGGTGCGGGCCAGCGACGACCGGGCGGCCATCTCGGCGCAGTCGCGGATGAAGCCGACCTCCGCGCAGCGCATCAGTTCATGCGGGGTGCGGGCGCCCATGCCGGCGATCTCGGTCTGAATCCGAGCGAAGTGCTCGACGGCCAGCGACAGGCGGGCGCCGCTCTTGGGCGGGGCGACATAGTCGTTGACGAAGCGGCGGAGCTTGTATTCGACCTGGGGCTGCGGCGGGCCGTCGGGGTGGTGCAGCGGCCGGTAGACCAGTTCGTGGGCGGCCTGCAGCTGGTCGGCGGGCAACTCTCCCTCGTACGGCCGGTATTGGGCCGCGTCCGCGCCCGCCAGGTCGCCGAAGACGAATGCGCCGATCATGTAGTTGTGCGGGACGCAGGCCAGGTCACCCGCCGCGTAGAGGCCCGGCACGGTGGTGCGGGCGTGGTCGTCGACGCGTACGCCGGACGCCGAGTGCCCGCCGCACAGGCCGATCTCGGAGATGTGCATCTCCACGTCGTGGGTGCGGTAGTCGTGGCCGCGTCCGGCGTGGAAGGTGCCGCGGGTGGGGCGTTCGGTGGTGTGCAGGATCGTCTCCAGCGCGGAGACGGACTCCTCGGGGAGGTGGCTCAGCTTCAGGTAGACCGGACCGCGTTCGGAGGCGACCTCGGCCGCGAACTCCGCCATCATCTGCCCCGACCAGTAGTCGGATTCCCCGAACCGCTCGCCGTGCCGGTTGACCTGGTAGCCGCCGAAGGGGTTCGCGACATAGGCACAGGCCGGGCCGTTGTAGTCCTTGATCAGCGGATTGATCTGGAAGCACTCGATGCCGGTCAGTTCGGCGCCCGCGTGGTACGCCATGGCGTAGCCGTCGCCCGCGTTGGTGGGGTTCTCGTACGTACCGTAGAGATAGCCGGAGGCGGGCAGGCCGAGGCGGCCGCAAGCGCCGGTGGCGAGGATCACCGCGCCGGCCCGGACCGTGACGAAGTGCCCCGTGCGGGTGTGGAAGCCTGCCGCGCCGACCGCCCGGCCGCCGGAGGTCAGCACGCGCACCGGCATGACGCGGTTCTCGATGCGGATCCGCTCCCGCATCTCGCGGCGTCGCAACTGCCGGTAGAGGACCTTCTTCACATCCTTTCCCTCGGGCATCGGCAGCACATACGAGCCGGAGCGGTGCACCTGGCGCACCGCGTACTCCCCGTGCTCGTCCTTCTCGAACTTCACGCCGTACGACTCCAGCCGCTGCACCATCGCGAAGCCGCGGGTCGCGGTCTGGCGGACGGTGGACTGGTCGACGATGCCGTCGTTGGCGCGGGTGATCTCGGCGACATAGTCGTCGGGTTCCGCGCGGCCGGGGACGACGGCGTTGTTGACCCCGTCCATGCCCATGGCGAGCGCACCGGAGTGGCGGACATGGGCCTTCTCCAACAGCAGCACGCGGGCGCCGTGTTCGGCGGCGGTGAGCGCCGCCATGGTCCCGGCGGTGCCGCCGCCGATCACCAGGACGTCACAGGACAGCTCTTCGGCGGCGTCGAGGGCGGGGATCTTCGTGACTTCCGTGACTTCCGTGACGTCCGTGGCTTCCATGGCTTCCATGGCTTCTGTGGTCTCCGGGGCGGTGCCTTTCGGCAGTGCGGTGCCGTGCGGCATGGCGGTGCCTTTCGGTTGCCCGGTCACGTCGTGTGACGCGCCGGTCAGATCGGGTCATGTCAGTCGGGTCGTGAGGGTGGCCGGCATCGGGTCAGGGGGCGGGCCGGTCGGTCAGGGAAGCGAGGATTTCGCGGCGCAGGGCGGCCGTCGCCGGTTCGGCGTGCGCCGTGCGGGAGCGTGGCCGCGGGACGTCCAGCACCCGGCCGGTGCCCAGCAGTGCGACCCGGTCGCCGAGAAACAGCGCCTCGTCCACGTCGTGGGTGACGAAGACGACGGTGGCGCCGGTGCCACGCAGTGCCGTCACCAGCAACTGCTGCATGCCGGCCCGGGTCTGCGCGTCGAGTGCCCCGAACGGCTCGTCCATCAGGACCGCACGCGGCCGCCCGGCCAGCGCGCGGGCCAGCTGGGTGCGCTGCCGCTGGCCGCCGGAGACGTGGTGCGGCAGGCGCGCGGCGTGCACGCCGAGTCCGACCCGCGCCAGCCATTCGTCCGCCCGCGCCCGGCGCTCGGCGCGGGCCACGCCCCGGACGGCCAGGGGGAGTTCCACATTGGCGCGCAGGGTGCGCCAGGGCAGCAGCGCATCCTCCTGGAAGACCAGCGCCCGGTCGGCCGCGGGCCCCTCGACCGGCCGACCGTCCTGGCTCAGCCGGCCGCCGAGCAGCGGCAGCAGACCAGCCAGAGTACGCAGCAGGGTCGATTTGCCGCAGCCGGACGGTCCGACTACGGTAACGATCTCGCCGGGGGCGACATCGAGGTCCAGGCCCTCCAGCACGGGGGCGCCGGGCCGGCCCAGCACGGCGGCATCGAGGGTCAGACCGAGGCCCGGGAGGGCTTCCGGCGCCGCGGCCGCCGTGGTGATCTCGGTACGGGTCATGAGGACTCCCCGAGCGCCGAACGGCGCACCCTCCACCGGCCGACCTGCCATCGGCCGACCCGCCACCCGCCCCGGCCGCCCGTGGGCGGAGGGGAGCCCTCGGCGGCCCGCGGCAGCCACCGGGTCAGCCGGCGCCCCAGCAGTTCCACCGCCGTGGAGGTGAACCGGCCGAGCAGTCCGATGGTGGCCATCCCGACGAAGACCCCCGGGTAGTCGAGAATGGTGTAGTCCTGCCAGGTCCGGTACCCCACGCCGTACTCTCCGGAGATCATCTCGGCGGAGATCACACAGATCCACGAGACACCGATGCCCACCGACAGCCCGCCGAGGATGCCGGGCAACGCCCCCGGCACCACCACCGACCGCAGTACCCGCCACCGGCCCCCGCCCATGGTGCGCACCGCCTCCTCCCAAACGGGAGTCAGCGCCCGCACCGCGTGCCGGGTGGAGACCGTGACGGGGAAGAACGCGGCGGTGCACGTGATGAAGACGATGCCCTGTTCATTACTGGGGAACAGCAGGATCGCCACCGGCACCAGCGCGATCGCCGGTATCGGGCGCAGCACTTCGAGCAGCGGGCCGAGGAGGTCGGAGGCGAGCGGGGAGCGGGCGACCGCGATGCCGACGGTGACGCCGAGCACGGCCGCGAGGGCGAAGCCGCCGACGATCCGGGTCAGGCTGTCGGTGACGTCCTGCCAGTACGCGGCGGTGCCGAGCCGGCGGGCGAACGCCTCAGCCGTTTCGGTGACGGTGGGGAACTGGGAGAACCGCAACCACAGGTTGACCCGGAACTGGGCGAGCAGCTGCCACACCGCGAGCGCCGCGAGGACCGCCGCGGTGCGCCGGGCACGGCGGGTCCAGGCCCGGCGGCGCGGGCCCGCCCGGCCCGGCCCGGTGGTCGTGGAGGTGGGCGCGCTCACCGGGCCTGCTCCAGAGCGGCGGCGTAGCTGAGAGTGCGGGCACCGCGATGGTGCCGGGTCCAGGTGTCGGCGGTGGCGCGGGTGGCGAAGGGCAGCAGCCGGGCGCCGTCGTGGACCCAGACCGACTTGTCGGCGAACCAGCGGGTGCCGGTCGTCGCGTCGGCCACATACGCGGCCCGTACCGCGTCGCGATGGGCGGCGGCGAACCGCAGGAGGGCTTGTGGGCCGCTGAAGGAGTGGGTGCGGTCCTCGCCGCGCAGCCACACCTCGTCGGGCGACGGGTGTGCGGTGCTGCTCCGGGCCTTGGCGTACCCGCTGCCGTAACTCTGTTTGACGTAACGGTCATTGACAAACGAGTCAACGTTGACCGGCCCGGTCAGCTCGGCCGCGCGCAGCACCGTCACATCCTTCTTCAGCGCGGCGATCAGCTGTGGCTTGAGCGTGGGATCGAAGGTGGCGAGGCCGCCGGCGCCGTTGTAGAGGTAGACCACCTCGGGCGGCAGACCGGTGGCCTTGGCAACCCGCTGCGCGGCGTCGACGGGGTGGGTCTGCAGATAGCGCGTCGCATCCCGCTGTGCGGTGAGGAACGCCCTGACCACGGCCGGGCGTTGTCCGGCGAAGGCGTCCCGTACGGTCACACCGTGGAAGGTGGGCAGGCCGAGCGCGCCCCCGTCGTAGAGCGCCTGCGCCTTGCCCTGGAAGGCGAGCAGACCCGGCCAGGCCACGAACTGCGACAGGGCGTCCGCGCTGCCCGACTGGAGCGCCGAGGCACCCACGGCCGGCTGCTGGTTGAGCTTGTGAATGCCGCGTTCCGGATCGATCCCGGCCCGCTGCAGGGCCCGTACGAGAGTGCCGTCGGAGGCCGAGCCGACGCTGCTGGAGACCCTCTTGCCACGCAGGTCCGCCGGCGAGCGCAGGGCCGAACCCGGCTTGGTGACAATGGTGTTGAGCGCGCCGCGCAGGTTGTAGCCGGTGACGGAGACCAGCCGGGTGGGGGCGTGCAGCTGTGTGCCGCGGGCGGCGTTGAGGAGCAGCGGGAAGTCGCCCATCGAACCGATGTCGACCTTCCCGGCGACCATCTGCGCGGTGATCGGCGCACCGGTCGCGTAATCCTGCCACCGCACCTTGTACACCTTGCCGTCCCGCTTGCCCTGGGCGCGCAGCGCACGCTCGAAGGAACCGAGCGAGCGCAGCAGGGTGCCGGCGGTGACCGTGTTGATGGTCTTGGACTGGTAGCCGACGGTCACGGTGACGGTCTTGCCGTCCGAGGCGTCCGCGGTGGTGCCGCAGCCGCTGAGCAAGGCCGCCGGCAGCGCGGTCGCGAGCGCCGTGGCGAGCGACGCCCTGCGGCGCGCCGTACGCCGTGCGGTGGAGGAAGGGTCCGGCGAGCGCCGGAAGAAGGGCGAGGGCGGGAAGGAGGACGGGGACGGTGCGAACCGGGAGCCCGTGAATCGGGAGCTCATGGACGGGGGCCTCTCATCGCAACAGATAGGGCATGTTGACCGTGACCGCGCCGGTGGGGCAGCGTGCGGCGCACGGCCCGCAGTACCAGCACTCGTCGACGTGCATGTACGCCTTGTTGCTCGCCGGATTGATGGCGAGCGAGTCCAGTGGGCACATGTCGACGCACAGCGTGCAGCCGTCGATGCACTTGGACTCGTCGATGGTCACGGGCACGTCGGCGCGTTGGGGCGCAACAGGCATGGCGGTCTCCAGGGCATGGCGAGGGCGGGGGAGCGGGAAGCGGTGAGAGGAGGGGCGAGTGGGAAGTCGGCGGGGAAAGGGAGTCGGCGGGGACGGCGGCGGCTCAGAGCGTGCGGCGCAACAGGCCCCGCATGGTGAGGCGATCGCCGCGGAAGCGGATGAACTCCAGGTCGACGGGGGCGCCGTCGGCGAGATGGGTGAGACGTTCGAGCATCAGCACGGCGGTGCCGCGCGGGGCTTCCAGCACGGCGGCGGAGTGCGCGTCGGCATTGACGGCCTCCAGGGTGATCTCCGCGGTGCCCAGCGGTTGTCCGGCGGTCTCCTCGATCAGCCGGAAAACGTCGTTGTTCTCCAGATCGGCGTCGAGCAGGGGGAAGCCCGATGTGCATCGGGACATAGGTCAGGTCCAGGGACAGCGGCAGACCGTCGAGTCTGCGCAGTCGTTCCACGTACAGCACTTCGGCACGCGGCGGGATCCGCAGCCGCTGTGCCACCGGGGCCGGAGCCGCGACCGGGTTGATGGTGCGCACCTCATTGGTGACCCTGCCGTGCGGGTGCAGGGTCTCGGCGAGCCCCATCAGCCGGTCGAGCGCATGCGGGTACTTCCGGCACACCACCACCGTGCCCACACCCGGCTGACGCGCCACGAGCTGTTCGGCGCGCAGCAGATCGAGGGCCTGGCGGACGGTGTTACGGGACTCGCCGTAGTCCGCGCCGATCACCTCCTCGTGGGGCAGTACGCCGCCGGGGAAGCCGCCCCCGAGCACCTGGTGGCGCAGCAGGTCGGCGAGCTGCCGGGCGCGGTCCGCGCGGAGCCGGCGACGGCGCGCGGCCGCTACCGGAGTGGTGTGCTGGCGGGTGCGTGGGGCGGACATGCGGTGGACCATACCGACGAGATCCGGCCAGTGGTGTTGCCGCAGTGTTGCGCCACCTGCCACCGGTTGGGGCGAGCCTGTGACCTGGTGGTTCGACGCCGACGCGACAAGATCTGCCACCCCGGGTAGCAGGCGTACGGCACCTGGGAGGCGGCCGTCCGGCACCCGGGGCGCGGCCGTACGGCACCCGGGACCCGCCTGCCCGGCACCCGGGAACGGCCGCCCCGCACCCGGGAAACGTCCGTCCGGCCCAGCGAATGCGGCCCCCGGCGCCCGTGTCGCCGGGCGGTCCCGGCCGGCTGCCGGATAGCGTCGAGGACCGGTACAGCGCCGCACGCCGCCCGCCCGACCGCCGCCCGACCACCGCGGCGCGGCTCCGCCGGGTGCCCGGGCGGCCGACGAGGAGGTGGGCCGTGACCACGTGGCCGGCCGTGGTGTTCGCCGTGCTCGCGGCAGCCAGCAATGCGCTGGCCACGGTCCTGCAGCGGCGTGCCGCCCGTACGGTCCCGCTGTCCAGCGGACTGCGCCTCGGCCTGCTCGTCGACCTGCTGCACCGTGCGGTCTGGCTCGGCGGGATGCTCGCGGTCGTCGCCGCGGCCTGCTTCCAGGCGCTGGCTCTGTCCCAGGGTGCACTGTCGGTGGTGCAGCCCCTCTTCGTCCTCGAACTGCCCCTCGCCCTGCTCATCGGACGGGTCCTGCTGGGCGGACACATCCCCCGCACCGGCTGGATCGGTGTGGGGCTGCTCGTCGTCGGGCTCGGAACCGCCCTCGCTGCCGCCGCGCCCACCATCGGTACCACCCACGCCCCGTTCGACCGCTGGGTGCCCGCCCTGGTGGTCTGCGCCGCTGTGATCGCCACGGCGGTCGGTGCCGCGCTCCGCCGCGGGGCGGGCGGCGTACGGGCCGCCTGCTTCGCCGGGGCGACAGCGGTCGGGTACGCCCTCACCGCGGCCATGCTGAAGGACGCCACCCATGCCTGGCAGACCGGCGGGCCCGCCGCGTTCTTCAGCACCTGGCAGACCTACGGCTTCGCCGCCACCGGCGTACTGGCCATCTTCCTCCTGGAGAACGCCATGCAGTCGGGCCCGCTGACCGCCTCCCAGCCGGTCCTCACCCTCGGCGACGCGCTGGTGAGCCTGTCGCTGGGCGTCACCCTGTACGACGAACGGGTACGGGCCGGCTGGTGGCTGATCCCCGAGGCGATTGGCGTCGCACTGGTCCTGTGGGGCGCCGTGTTGCTCTCCCGCGTGGCGCTGGCCCGGGACCTGACAGGTGCTCAGGAGACGACACCGGCCGCCGCCCACGACGCGGGTACGGCGCCCGGACCGGCGGATACCTGAGCGCCGTGCGGTGCCGGGGGGCTACCGGACCCACCCGCGCCCGGTAGCCCCCACCGCACCACATGAGCCTCACAGCATGACGTGCTTGACCTGGGTGTAGTCCAACAGGCCCGCGAGGGACAGGTCGCTGCCGTAGCCGGAGTGCTTGACCCCGCCGTGCGGCATCTCCGACACCGTCGTCCCGTGGGTGTTCACCCAGACGATCCCGGTGTGCAGGGCGCGGGTGGCCCGCATGACGCGGGTGTGATCGGCGGTCCACACGCTCGCCGCCAGACCGAACCGGACCCCGTTCGCCAGCCGGACGGCCTCGTCCTCGTCGGTGAAGGGCTGCACCGTGACGACCGGGCCGAAGATCTCCTCCTGCACGATCTCGTCGTCCTGGCGCACCCCGGCCACGACCGTGGGGGAGTGGAACCAGCCCGCCCCTCCCGGTGCCGTGCCTCCCGCCACCACCTCGGCATGGTCCGGCAGTCGGCGCAACAACCCCTGTACGGAGGTGAGTTGGGCCTCGCTGTTGAGCGGGCCGTAGTCGGCGGCCGGATCGCCGGGCGGCCCGGTCCGCAGGGTGCGCGCCGCCGCCGCGAACGCGGTCACAAAGGCGTCGTAGCGGCGGTGGTGGACCAGGAACCGGGTGGGGGCGGTGCAGTCCTGGCCGGCGTTGTAGTACGCCACGGCCGCGAGCTCGGCCGCGGCGGCCCCGGCGTCCACGTCCTCGTGGACGAGAACCGGCGCATTGCCGCCCAGTTCCAGGTGCACCCGTTTGAGGTCCGCCGCGGCGGTGGCGGCGATCTCCCGCCCGGCCCGGACACTGCCGGTGACGGCGACGAGCCGGGGCACCGGGTGCGCGGTCAGGGACCGCCCGGTGTCGCGGTCCCCGCAGACCACATTGAGTACGCCGGGCGGCAGATGCTCCGCGGCGATCCGGGCGAGCAGCACCGTGGACGACGGGGTGGTGTCGGCGGGCTTGAGTACCGTGGTGTTGCCCGCCGCGAGCGCCGGGGCGACCTTCCACGCGGCCATCATCAGCGGGTAGTTCCAGGGGGTGATCTGCGCGCAGACACCGACCGGTTCGCGACGCAGCACCGAGGTGCGGCCCTCGGTGTACTCGGCCGCGGCCGCCCCCGGCAGATTGCGCGCCGCCCCCGCGAAGAAGCGGAAGGTGTCGATGACCGCGGGCAGTTCCTCGGTCCGGAACTGTTCCGGCGGCTTGCCGGTGTCCCCGACCTCGGCGGCCACCAGGGCGTCGGCGTGCTCCTCGACCGCCTCGGCGATCCGCAGCAGCGCCCGCTGCCGCTCGGCGGGAGTGGTCGTCGACCAGCGGACGAGAGCGTTCTGCGCGGCGGTGCAGGCCGCGTCCGTGTCGGACGGGCCGGAGCGCGGCGCGCTGCCGTGCACCTCGCCGGTGGCGGGGTTGACCAGGTCCATCGTCGCGCCGGAGGCCGCCGGGCGGCCCGTCCCCGCGAGGTGATTGCGGACCGGGGCGGGCTTGGGGTCCTCAGCCATGACGCAGCACCTCCCGTGCCGCGTCGCGGCCGGTGCGGACGGCGCCCTCCATATAGCCGGCGACCCACTGGTCGGACCCGCAGACGTAGAAGGGCGGTTCGTGTGTGCCGTGCAGCGGGCCGACGGCCATGACATCGCCGGGATTCCACTGCGTGACGTACCCCTGGGTCCAGGGGTCGGTGCCCCACAGCCGCAGATACGACGTGAACGGCTGGAAGGCCTCGGCACCGTAGAGGCGCGCCACGTCCGAGAGCAGTTCGTGGTCACGGACCGAGGCGGGCATGCCCAGCAGGACGCCGTAGCGCTCGGGCGGGATCAGCGCGGAGAGGATGCCCTCGCTCTGCGGCCAGGTGCTGCCGAGCACGCCTTCGCACTCGGAGAGACCGTTGAGGTCCCGGCTGCGCCAGAAGGGCTTGTCGTAGGCCGCGGCGAACTTGGCCGCGACGGCGTGCCGCTGGCGGTGCAGTGAGGCGAGCCGGGCCTCGGAGACGCCGGTGACGGCGATCGAGCGGAGCGGACCGACCGGCAGCGCGCTGACCACGGCATCCGCCGTCAGGGTCTCCCCGCAGGACAGCCGCACCCGGCAGCCTCCCGGCCGCACCGCCACCTCCTCGACGGGCGCTTCGAGCCGGATGCGGCGGCCGAGCTCCGCGGCCATGCGCAGCGCCACCGTCGCCGAGCCCTCGGCCACCCGCAGCCCCTCCCAGTCCTCGTAGGCGTAGGGATCGTCCCCGGGGACCGCGGCGTGTTTGCGCAGCGCGGAGAGCAGGGAGGTGCGCTCGTAGGAGCCGCTGGCCAGGGCGAGTTGGCCTATTTCCCAGAGCCGTACGACGGCGGGGCTCGCGCCTTCGCCGCGCAGCCAGGCGCCGACCGACAGGCGGTCGAGGGTCGCCGCGTGCGGATGGGACCACGGGTCCCCGGGGTCGACGGTCCGGGCCAGCGCGACGAAGGCGTCGGTGACCTTACGGTGGCAGGCCTCGTCGCCGGGGCCGAACCAGTGCGGCGGATCGCCCGCCGAGACCCCTTCCGCGGTGGCCCGCGCCATCTTGCCGGGCTCGGCGACATAGCTGGGAATGAGGGTCAGGCCGAGCTCCGCGGCCAGCGCGAGGTAGGCGGTATGGGCCCGGCCGACCACCTCGCCGCCGAGCTGGACCAGCCGGCCGTCGGGCAGCACGGCCTGCTCGACGCGTCCGCCGACCCGGTCGCGGGCTTCGAGGACGAGGACATCGGCGCCGGCCGCGCTCAGGTCACGCGCCGCGGCGAGCCCGGCGAGGCCGGCACCGAGCACGATGACATCGTGGTTCATGGGGAGGGCTTCCTTTGCTGTCGGTGAACGGCTGCTGGGGCGGGCGCACCAGGGCCCGGCCGGCGCAGCTGCCGGAGCGGGCCCGGGCTGATCCGGAGGGCGCGGCCCTACTCCAGGACCAGGCAGTGCTCCGGCCGCCAGCCGATCTCCACGCTCTCGCCGCCGCTCCAGCGGTCCTCCATGCGCGAGCGGTCGGTGTTCTGCTCCAGTACGGTCACCGTGACGCCGGGGGCGAGTTCGATCAGATAGGTGGTGGTGGGGCCGGAGTAGACGGTCTCCCGGACCACGCCCTGCACCAGCGCCATGCCCGGTTCGAAGTCGGAGAGCCAGATCTTCTCCGGCCGGACCGACAGGCTGACGCTGCTGCCGTCGGCCACACCACTCCGGTCGCCGACCGGGAGAGCCGGACCGCAGTCGAGGACGACCTGCCCGTCCCGGTAGGTGCCGGGGACCAGGTTGGAAGTGCCCATGAAGGACGCCACGAAGCGGCTCGCGGGGCGTTCGTAGACGTCCTCGGGCGTGCCGCACTGCTCCACGTGGCCCTCGTTCATCACCGCCACCCGGTCCGACATGGTCAGCGCCTCGTCCTGGTCGTGGGTGACGAAGACGAAGGTGATGCCGACCTCGCGCTGGATCTGCTTGAGTTCGACCTGCATCCGCCGCCGGAGCTTGAGGTCGAGCGCGGCCAGCGGCTCGTCGAGCAGCAGCACCTGGGGCCGGTTGACCAGGGCGCGGGCCAGGGCCACCCGCTGGCGCTGGCCGCCGGAGAGCGTACCGGGCTTGCGGTCGCCCAGGCCGCCGAGCTGCACCCGCTCGAGCATGGCGCCGACCCGCTCGCGGATCTCGGCCCGGCCGACGCCCTTGCGCTTGAGGCCGAAGGCCACGTTGTCGGCCACCGAGAGGTGGTCGAAGAGGGCGTAACTCTGGAAGACCGTATTGACGTTGCGCTTGTCCGGCGGGAGCGCGGTCACGTCCTCGCCGCTGAGCAGGATGGTGCCCGCGGTGGGGTCGGTGAAGCCGCCGATCATCCGCAGCGAGGTGGTCTTGCCGCAGCCGGACGGGCCCAGCAGGGAGAAGAACTCGCCGGCTGCGATGTCCAGGGAGAGGTCCTGCACCGCGTAGGAGCCGCCGTAGTTCTTGCTGAGGTGGTCGAGCCGGACGGCGGGCGGGGCACCGGCCGGGTCGCCGGCCGGGGCCGCGCCGGCGGAGGGGGTGTCGGAGGAGGTCATGGGTGTCACTTCCCGGAGAGCAGATCGAGGCCACCGCGGCGGCCGAACAGACGCGGGATGGCCAGGGCGAGACCGATGAGGCCGATGGAGCCGATGAGCATCAGCGTGCCGACCGCGTTGATGGTGGGCTGTACGCCGAACCGGATCGCCGAGTAGATGCGGACGGACAGCGGCTGCGGGTCCACGCCGGTGGTGAAGTAGGCCAGTACGAAGTCGTCGAAGACCAGGGCGAAGACGAGGACCGCGGAGGCCAGGATGCTGGGCAGCAGCGCGGGCAGGGTGACCAGGCGGAGCGCCTGCCACCGGGTGGCGCCCAGGTCCATCGCGGCCTCCTCCACCTCCGGGTTGAGGGCGGCGATCCGCGAGCGCAGGATCACCGTCACATAGGAGATGGAGAAGGTGATCTCCGCGAGCATCACGGTGCCGGAGGAGAGGGTGATGTCCATGCCCTTGAAGAGCAGCATCGCCGCGACACCGGTGACGATCTCCGGGGTGATCAGCGGGACCAGCATGATCAGGCCGGCCAGCGAGCCGAGTCGGGTACGGCAGCGCACCAGCCCCAGGGCCAGCGCCACGCCCAGGACCACCGAGCCCGCCATGGCCACCAGGGAGACCCGCAGGCTCATGCCGAGCGATTCGATCAGCACGTTGTCGTGGAAGAAGTCGGAGTACCAGCGGAGGCTGAAGCCCTTGAAGACGGTGAGCGACTTCTGCCCGTTGAAGGAGAAGAGGACCACCACGCCGATGGGGAGGTAGAGCAGCAGGAAGAAGAGGGTGGTGGCGGTGAGGGCGAGCCGGGGCTTGCGGTCGGTGCCGCGGCGGTGCCGGCGGTGCGGGGTGCGGAGCGTCATCGGGCGGCCTCCGCCTCGTCCTTGCGGGTGCGCCGGAGATAGCCGAGCATCCCGATGAAGAGCACCGCCATCATCAGCATGGTGAGGGCGGAGCCGAGCGGCCAGTTCTGGCCCTGGAAGAACTTGTCCTGGATCAGGTTGCCGATCATGATCTGGTCCGGCCCGCCCATCAGCTGGGCGCTCACGAAGTCCCCCATGGCGGGCAGGAAGACCAGGACGGCGCCCGCGGCCGCGCCCTGCCGGGTCGCCGGGAGGGTGACGAAGAAGAAGGTCCGCAACGGCCCTCCGTACAGATCGCGTCCCGCCTCGATCAGCGAGAGGTCCATCCGCTCCAGCGCCGCGTACAGCGGGATGATCATGAAGACGATGAAGCCGTAGACGAGCCCGGCGATGACGCCGACCCCGCTCTGCAGGATCTTGGTGTGCGCGTCGGCGAGTCCGACCGCCCGCAGCGCCTTCAGCACCGGGCCGCCGTCGGAGAGCACCACCGACCAGCCGTACATCCGCACCAGGTAGTTGGCGAAGAACGGGACGACGATGGCGGCGATCAGCAGATTCTTGAACCGCCCGCCGTGCAGGGCGATGGTGTAGGCGACCGGATAGGCCACGACCAGGCAGACGGCGCAGGCGATCAGGGCGAAGCCCAGCGAGCGCAGCAGCACGATGCGGTAGGCCGGGTCGGCCATGGCCGCGATGTTGTCGAAGTTGAACCCGAAGCGCGGGTTGCCGAGGGGGTCGGTGGTGCCCAGGGCCAGGGTGGCCACGAGGATCAGGGAGGCGATGAGGAACCCGGTCATCCACAGGGTGCCGGGAAGCATCAGCCAGGTCCACAGCCGGGTGCCGGACGCGGAGCGCCCGCGGCGGCCGGGGAGTGCTCCGGAGGGGGTGCGTTGTGCCATGTCAGCCGGCTTTCACGTGGGTCCAGGCGGTATCGCGGGCCTGCTCGCCCTTCGACGACGCATTGCGGAAGAAGAGATCGGCCTTGAGGTCGTCGGGGGCGACCAGGCACTGCGGGAACGGCTTCACGATCGAGGCGTAGACCTCCTCGCTGCCGCCGACCGGCATGGGGTAGCCGATGTACCGGATGTTCTTCCGCACGTTCTCGGGTCTGAGCATGTAGTCGATGAAGAGCATCGCCGTGCCGGGGTGGCGGGCGTTGGCGGGGATCGCGTAGCAGTCCGAGTTGATCGGCGCGCCCTCCCGCGCCACTTCGAAGCCGAGTACGGACGGGTCCTTGGCCTGTCCGAGCATCGCGGCCATGTCGCCGCTCCAGGCCTGGGTCATCGCCGCGTTGCCGTTGAGCAGGTTGTTGTAGCTGTCGCTGGAGAAGCCGCGCAGCCGGGGGCGCAGGCTCTGCAGCGCCTTGGTGATACGGGCGAGGTCGTGCGCGTCGGAGGTGTCGATGTCCAGGCCGAGCTTGAACGCGGCCATGCCCAGCACCTCGTCGCGGTCGTCGAGGACGAACACCTGGCCCTTGGCCCGGGCGCTCCACAGGTCGCCCCAGGAGCCGGTCAGGTCGTCGCCTATCCGGTCTTTCCGCCAGCCGATGCCCGTCTTGTACATGGTGAACGGGACGGTATGCGCCGAGCGGCGGTCGTACCAGGGGTCGGCGAAGTAGTGGTAGCGGCCGAACACCGCGTCGGCGTGGCGCAGGCGGGAGTGGTCGATACGGCGCAGCCGCCGGCCCTGGGCCAGCCGCTGCGCCCATTTCGCGGTGGGAAAGATGATGTCGTAGCGGTTCCCGGCGTTGAGCTTGGCGGCCATGCCCTCCATCGAGTCGAAGTTCGACTGGATGACCTTGACGCCGTACTCCTTCTCGAATCCGTCGAAGACGGCCGGGGCGACGAAGTCCGCCCAGTTGAAATAGACCAGGTCGCCGTCCGCCTTCACGTCGATCGGCTGGTCCGGATCGCCGAAGGCGTTGCGGTCCTCCGGCAGAAAGCCGCATCCGGCCAGGCCGACACCGAGAGCCGCGGCGGCGCCCGAGCGCAGGAACGCGCGCCGGGACGGAGATGGAGGTTCCTCGGGGGACATGGGGTCCTCTCCGTAGGGGATGTGCGCTGCTTCAGGGAGCGGTCACGGATGCACGGAAGCCCTGTCCGCCGTGCGGGACCTGTCAGCCGTGGCGCGGGGCGTGGCGCGCCGTGGGGGACGGCTCGTGGCGCTGTCTCACCGGTGGGGGTCAGCGCATCGCGCCACCGAGGTCGGTGCGTACCCGGTCGGCGAACCAGCCGACCGCGGCCTCGCGGCGGGACAGGGGGCCCGGCTCGAAGCCCGGGGTGCCGAGGCCCTTTTGCACCCGGGACACCAATTCGGCGTCTTCGTCATTGGTGATCCAGCCGATGTGGATGTTGAGCCGGCGCGCGAGCCGGGTCCGCGCACTCGTCCCGCGGCGCGTGTAGAAAGCGCCGGGGACGGCCACCCGGTCGACCGCCGTCGGTAGGGCGGTCCAGGCAAGCACATGGTCGGGGTAGAAGTCGATGAGCGTGTTGGGGTAGATCACCGCGTACCGCCAGATCCGCCGGTCGGCCTCGGTCAGCCCCGGCATGGGGGAGGCGAGGCGCTGGTAGAGACGTTCGGCCCAGTTGGAGGACGGCTTGTCGCGCAGCGGTGAGGCGAAGAGGACATAGGACTCGTCGATCTCGCTGGTGTAGCCCTGGTAGTCGAGCAGGCGCATCAGCCCGGGGTGGGCGACCGGGACGTGGTAGCCCTCCAGGTAGTTGTCGACCGCGACCTTCCAGTTGGCGTGCTGTACCTCCGCGCCGGCCAGGTCGTGGATGCGGTTGCGTCCGACGGGCACCAGATCGGTCCCCGCGTAGTGGCCGACGGCCTCCGCCAGCCCGGCGCACTGCTCCGCCAGCGGCACGGCGTCCGGATCGAGGTTGGCGAACACGAATCCCAGAAAGGACTCGACCCGGACCGGGAAGAGGCCGAGGGCGGGCTTGTCCAGGCAGGGGATCTGCCGTGCTTCGGGCGCGCCGACCAGCCGTCCGTCGAGCTTGTAGGTCCAGCCGTGATACGGGCAGCGGATGGCCTTGCCGGACGCCTCGGGGGCGGAGACCAGGCGGGTGCCGCGGTGCCGGCACACATTGAGGTGCCCGGTCAGGGTGCCGTCCTCGGTGCGGACGACCAGGACCTCGCGGTCGGCGACGGTGGCGGCGAGCCGTGCGCCGGGGCCGGGGAGATCGGACTCGTGGCACACGAGCTGCCAGGACTTGGCGAAGATGTGCCGCGTCTCGGCGGCGGCCGTGACCGGGTCGGTGTAGTAACGGCCGGACAGCGCCCGGCCGGGGACATCCTGAGGGGTCGGTGCCGTGGTGGCTTCGGGGTGCATCGGGTCACTCCTCCATGCCGCACGGGGTGCTGGGTGCCGAGGCGGCAGGGCGCGGTGAAAAGCCCCTGAACCGGCGCACCGGCGCCTCGGATTCCGTGCTGACTAATTGGTCAGTCAGATTGCTGGCGGGTTTCAACGAAGTCAAGACTTGTGTCCTGACTAATTGGTTAGTTAGCTTAGTGGCATCGTCGCTCCGGCGCTCCGCCGCACGGATCCCGGGCAGCGAGCGGGCGCGCCGCGCCCCGATCACGCAGGCCGAAGCCCCGTAACGGCACGTCACCGGCACCTCACCCCGGCGCCGGGTCACCAGGCTCCGCCCCCACCCGGCCGCCCCGGTCCGTGCCGGCACCCCACCCCTCTCCCCGGAGGCACGCATGAGCGGTCGTCGGAACCTGATCTGGCTCGGGCTCACCCCCGAACCCGAACGGGAGCTGCCCGCCACCGTCGCGGCCCTGCGCAGCGCCGCGCGGCGGACGCCGGACGTTCCCGCGGAAGCGGAAGCGGAAGCGGAGGCGACCGCGGCCGAACGGCGCCGCGTCGAGCGCCTGATCCTGCACGGCACCCAGCACGGCTGGCTCCGCTACCTCGCCGAGGTGACCGACCTCGTGACCGCGGTCGCCGGCCGTACCCGCCCCGGCGACCGCCGGGCCGCCCTCCGCGCGGCCGAGGTCGTGCTCGACCACCACCGCATGCTGATCGGCCTCCCCGGACCGGGGTACGACCGGACGGCCGCGGACCGCGGCGCCCTGGAACGCGCGGTGCGCACCCTGCGCACCACCCCACCGGACGGAGACCGAGGATGACCGGGACCGACTCGCTCCTACCGCAGGGGACCCCCTCCGTGCTCGGCGCGATGCCCGGCGTGACCGAGGACGCCAGGGCGTACCTGGCCGCCGGTGGCTACCGCCGGACGATCGGCGCGGCGGAACTCCTCGACCGCCTCGACGGCCTGCGCGGACGCGGCGGCGCCGGCTTCCCCACCGCGGCGAAACTCCGCGCCGTCCGCGACGCCGGGCCCCGGCCCGTCGTGGTGGCCAACGGCGAGGAAGGCGAGCCCGGCTCCGTCAAGGACCGCTGGCTGCTGCGGGCCCGCCCGCATCTGGTCCTGGACGGGCTGGCGCGGGCCGCCGAGATCACCGGCGCGGAACGCGGCTATGTCTACGTCTCCGACACCGCGGCGGGCGAACGGATCCGCCGTGCGCTCGCCGAACGGGCACCCCAACTGCCGTGCGACGTCGTCGACACCCCGCACACCTATGTCGCGGGGGAGGAGAGCGCCGTGGTCCGCCGGATCAACGGCGGCCCCGCCCTCCCCACCGCCAAACCGCCCCGCCCCTACCAGCAGGGCGTCGGCGGCGCACCCACCCTCGTCGCCAACGTCGAGTCCCTGGCCCGGATCGCGCTCATCGCCGCCCAGCCGGACCGCGGGCGCCACACGGCCCGCGCCACCCTGGTGACGCTCGCCGGCGGCGGCGCCGCACCCCTGCTCGCCGAGGTGCCCTACGGCTGCACACTGCGGACCCTGGCGCGGGCCCAGGGCACCCCCGAACCGGCCGGCGTCCTCATGGGCGGCCTCTTCGGTGGGCTGCTCGGCCCCGGCCGGCTCGATCTCGCGCTGGACCCCGACACCCTCACGGCCGCGGGCACGGCACTGGGCTGCGGGGCGATCCGCTTCCTCGCCCCCGACGAGTGCCCAGTCTCCCTCGTCTCCGCCGCCGTCGCCCATCTCGCCGCCGAGAGCGCCCGGCAGTGCGGCATCTGCGTCGCGGGTACCGGCTCCGTGCGCGACGCCGTCGGTGCGCTGACGAACGGCACGGCCGACGCGGGTCTCCTCACCCGGCTGCGGCGCTGGTCCACCTCGCTGCCCGGCCGCGGCGCCTGCGGTCTGCTCGACGCCGCGGCGGGCACGGCCGGCAGCCTCCTGCGGGCCTTCCCCGACCTGGTCCGCGCCCACCTCGACGCCCCCTGCCCGGGCTGCGCCGCGCCCGCCGACGCCGGCCGGCTCACCGTCCCCGTCCCCTACGTCGCCCGCCGCACCGTGCCCCGCCCCCGCTCCGCCGCCTCCCCCCGCTGAAAGGACGACCGCCGTGAAACTCCGTCTCGACGCCACCCGCTGCCAGGGCTACGGCCTGTGCCAGGAACCCGCACCGGACCTCATCGACCTCGACGAGTTCGGCTACGCCGCGGTCACCGCCGACCCGGCCCCGGGCGCTTCCGAGGACGCCGCCCGCGCCGCCGCCGAGGCCTGCCCCAACTCCGCGCTCCGGCTGGAGAGGTGACCATGGGACGTGACCTGTCGGCCCTGTTCGACCCGAAGTCGGTCGCGGTGGTCGGGGCCAGTGACGACCCGGCGAAGTACGGCCATGCGGTCGCCGCCCAGGCGCTGCGGGCACCCGACCGCCGCCCCGTCCACCTCGTCAACCGCCGCGGCGGCACGGTCCTCGGGCGCACCGCGGCCACCTCGCTCGCCGGGATCGGCGAACCCGTCGACCTCGTGGTGATCTCCGTACCGGGCCCCGGCTTCGAGGCCGCCGTCGACGACGCGCTCGCCTGCGGTGCCCGCGCCCTCGTCGGCATCACCGCCGGCTTCGCCGAGACCGGCGCCGTCGGGCTGGCCCGCCAGCAGGCGATCGCCGAGCGGGTACGCGCCGCCGGCGCCGTCCTCGTCGGCCCCAACTGCCTCGGCATCGCCGACAACACCACCGAGCTCTACCTCGCCTCGGACCGCTTCGCGCCCGGCGGCATCGCCCTGCTGAGCCAGAGCGGCAACCTCGCCCTCGAACTCCAACTCCGCTGCGCCCCGCACGGCCTGGGGTTCTCCCGCTTCGTCTCGCTGGGCAACCAGGCCGATGTCACCCTCGTCGACCTGATCGAGGACGCCGCCCGGCACGACGCCACCCGGGCCATCGCCGTCTACGCGGAGGACTTCGGCGACGGCCGGGCCTTCGCCGAGGCGGCCGCCGCCGCGGGCAAACCGGTGGTCCTGCTCACCGCAGGGCGGGGCGCCGCCTCCGCGCGCAGCGCCCAGTCGCACACCGGGGCCCTGACCACCTCCGCCGATGTCGTGGCCGCCGCCTGCCGGGACGCGGGCGTCGAACTGGTCGCCACCCCCCATGAGATGACCGTCGTCCTCGCCGCGCTGCACGGGGGGCGGCGCGCCACCGGACCCCGCACCGCGGTCTGCACCGACGGCGGCGGCCACGGCGCCATCGCCGCCGACGCCGCCGAAACCGCCGGGCTGGCCGTCCCCGAACTCGGACCCGCCGCACAGCAACGGCTCAGGACGCTGCTGTGGGAACAGTCCGCGGTGGGCAACCCCGTCGACCTGGCCGGGATGGGGGAGCAGAACCCGCACTCCTACGGCGACACCGTCGCCGCCCTGCTCGCCCTGGACGAGGTCGACTCCGTCCTGTTGACCGGGTACTTCGGCGGCTACTCGGCGGCGACCGGCGGCCTGGGCGGCCCGGCGGCCGAGAGCGGCACCGCGGGCGGCGGCAGCGCGCTCGCGGCCGGCGAGCTGGAGACCGCGCAGCAGATGGCCGCCCGTGCGACGAGCGCCGCCAAGCCCCTGGTGGTGCAGTCGATGTTCCCGGACGCCCCCAGCTGCCGGACGCTGGTCGAGGCGGGCATACCGGTGTTCGCCGCCACCGAGGACGCGGCCCGCGCGCTGGCGGCCATGACCCCGGCTCCCGAGATGCACGAGGCCGCCGGCCCGCCCGGCGTCCGCCCGCTGCCCCCGGCCGCACCGCCGCTGGACGACCCCGGCTACCACGGCATACGCGCCCTGCTGAGCGCCGCCGGGGTGCCCTTCCCCGAGGCCCGTGAGATCACCGACGAGGCCCAACTGCTCGCCGCGGCGGACGCGTTCGAGGGCCCCTTCGTCCTCAAGGCCCTCCACCTCCTGCACAAGTCCGACGCCGGCGGTGTCGCGCTGGGGCTGCCGGACCGCGCCGCGCTCGTCACCGCCTTCCGGGAGATGCACGCCCGGCTCGGCGCCGCCTCCTACTCCGTCGAGGCGATGGCCGACCTGACCGACGGCGTCGAGCTGATCGTGGGGGTGCACCGCGATCCCCGGTTCGGGCCGGTCGCCATGGTCGGCCTGGGCGGGGTGCTCACCGAGGCACTGCACGATGTCGCCTTCGCCCTGGCGCCCGTCCCGGCGGACCGTGCCGCACAGCTGCTGACCGGGCTGCGGACCGCCGCGCTCCTCCAGGGCGTCCGCGGCCGCCCCGCCGTCGACCTGGCGGCCGCGGCAGCCGTGGTTGAGCGCGTCACCACGCTCGCCGCCGCCCACCCCGAGATCGCGGAGATCGAGGTCAACCCGCTGCTCGTCCGCCCGGACGGCGCCCTCGCCCTCGACGCCCGCGCCGTACTGGCCTGACGCCCGCCCTGCCCCCGCCCCGCCCGCCGTTCCGGAGGAACCATGGACTTCCGCTACACCGCCCGACAGGCCGATCTCAAGGCCCGCGCCGCCGCCTACACCGAGCTGCTGTTCCCGTACGAGCAGCAGGCCGAGGAGGCCGGGGGACCGCTGCCCGCCGAAACCGTCCGCGAGCTGACCCGGGCCGCGATCGACGCCGGCGTCTACGCCATCAACATGCCCGAGAAGTGGGGCGGCCCGGGACTCTCGCTGCTCGACCAGGTCATCGTCGAGGAGGAATTCGGCAAGGTCACCAACTGCCTGTGGGACATCCCCTGGCGGCCGGCCAACGTGCTGGCGTACGGCACCGAGGCCCAGCGGGAGAAGTACCTCCTCCCCGTCATCCGGGGCGAGCGCTTCGACGCCTTCGCGGTGACCGAACCCGGTGCGGGCTCGGACCCCTCCTCGGGCACCAGCACCGCCACCCGTACCGAGGGCGGCTGGCTGCTCAACGGCGAGAAGTGGTTCGTGACCTGCGGCGACATCGCGGACTTCCTGCTGGTGCAGGCGGACGCCGGCCCGGAGCGGGCGGCCACCCTCTTCTTCGTCGACAAGCAGGCACCGGGCGTACGGATGACCCGGGTGCCGCGCTTCATGCACTCCGCGGTCAACGGGCACCCCGAATTCACCTTCACCGATGTCTTCGTCCCCGACGACGACGTGCTCGGCGGCGTCGGCAACGGCTACGAGCTCACCAAGGAATGGTTCACCGACGAACGGCTGATGATCGCGGCCAGGACGACGGGCGCCGCCGAGCGGGCCCTGCAACTGGCCCGCGACTGGGCGGTGGAGCGCAAGCAGTTCGGATCGCCGATCGCTGATTTCCAGCTGGTGCAGGGGATGCTGGCGGACTGCGCGGTCGATATCGCGGTCAACCGGGCCTACACCCACCAGGTCGCCTGGGAGGCCGACCAGCCGGGCGCCGACCCCAAGACGCTGCACGCCAAGGCCTCGACGGCCAAGCTCGCGGCGAGCGAGGCGGCGGGCCGGGTCATCGACCGCTGTGTGCAGATCTTCGGCGGCCGTGGCTACGACCGCTCGTACCCCGTGGAGCGCCTGTACCGGGAGCTGCGGGTGGACCGGATCTGGGAGGGCACCTCCGAGATCCAGCGCCTGATCATCGCCAACGAGCTCATCAAGCGCGGCACCCGCGCCCTCGACCTGCCCCTGCCCTGACCGCCGCCCGCACCCCGCCCGCCACTCGCCACCCGCACCCCGGCCCCTCACGACCTTCGAGGACTGACATGGACTTCCGTCTCACCACCCGCCAGGCGGACCTCAAGCGCACCGCGTGCGAGCTCACCGAGACCCTCACCGCGTACGAAACCGACTGCGAGGAGAACAACGGTCTGACGGCGCAGGACCACGCCGCCATCCGCGATGCCGTCCTCGCCTCCGGTCTGCAGGCCGTCAACATGCCCCGCGAGTGGGGCGGCGCCGGGCTGACCATCCTGGAACAGGCCATCGTCCAGGAGGAGTTGGGGCAGCTCACCGGCGCCCTGTGGGACACCGTCTGGCGCCCCGCCAACGCCCTGCGCTTCTGCACCCCCGCCCAGCGCGAGCGCTACCTCGAACCGGTCATCCGCGGCGAGCGCCGCGACTGCTACGCGGTGACCGAGCCCGGGGCCGGCTCCGACCCGCAGAACCTGGCGACCACCGCGACGCGGACCGCCGACGGCTGGACACTGAACGGCGAGAAGTGGTTCGTGACCGTCGGCGACCACGCCGACTTCATGATCGTCCTCGCCGCGGCGGGCCCGGACCGGGAACCGACGCTCTTCCTCGTCGACAAGGACACCCCCGGCATCGAGATGACCCGGGTGCCGCGCTTCATGCACACCTTCGTCTACGAGCACCCCGAGTTCACCTTCACCGAGGTGCACGTCCCCGAGGACGCCGTGCTCGGTGGCGTCGGCAAGGGCTATGACATCACCCGGTCCTGGTTCACCGAGGAGCGGCTGATGATCGCGGCCCGGACGACGGGGGCCGCCGAGCGGGCGCTGCGGCTGGCCAGGGACTGGGCGGTGGAGCGCCAGCAGTTCGGGTCGCCGATCGCCGACTTCCAGCTGGTGCAGGGGATGCTGGCGGACTGCGCGGTCGATATCGCGGTCAACCGTGCCTATGCGCACCAGGTCGCCTGGGAGGTGGACGAGGGCACCGTCGACCGCAAGACCCTGCACGCCAAGGCGGCGATCGCCAAGCTCGCGGCGAGCGAGGCGGCGGGCCGGGTCATCGACCGCTGTGTGCAGATTTTCGGCGGCCGTGGCTACGACCGCTCGTACCCGGTGGAGCGCCTGTACCGGGAGCTGCGGGTGGACCGGATCTGGGAGGGCACCTCCGAGATCCAGCGCCTGATCATCGCCGGCGAACTGGTCAAGCGCGGCACGGGCGTCCTGCAGCTGCCCACCGCCTCCTGACCCCGGCCGGGTACCCCGCCCACCGGGCGGGGTACCCGGCCCGGCCCCCCGCTGTAATCCGCCCGGCACCACCCACTCGCCGGGCGGGGCCCGCGAAACGTCCCGGAACACCGGCCGAGGAGGAGCGATGTCCGAGAGTGCAGTCGACAGAATCGGGGTCGTGGGCTGCGGCCTGATGGGCTCCGGCATCGCCGAGGTGTGTGCCCGTGCGGGCCGGGAGGTGTGTGTCGTCGAGACCGGACCGGCCGCAGCGGACGCCGGGCTCCGCCGGATCACCGGCTCCCTGGAACGTGCCACGGCCGCCGGCAAACTCTCCGACCGGGACCGGGACTCCGCGCTCGCCAGGATCACGGTGACCACCGACCTGGCCGCGCTGGCCGACCGCGATCTGGTCGTCGAGGCCGTCGCCGAGGACGAGAGCGCCAAGCTGGCCGTCTTCACCCGGCTCGACGAGGTGGTCCGGAGCCCGGACGCGATCCTGGCGACCAACACCTCGTCCCTCCCCGTCATCCGCCTCGCCGCCGCCACCGCACGGCCCCAGCAGGTCATCGGCCTGCACTTCTTCAACCCCGTGCCGGTGCTGCCGCTCGTCGAGCTGGTGCCCTCCCTGCTGACCGGTGACGACACCACCCGCAGGACACACGCCTTCGCCGCCGACGTACTGGGCAAGGAGGTCGTGCACGCCGCGGACCGTGCCGGTTTCATCGTCAACGCCCTGCTCGTCCCCTACCTGCTGGACGCGGTGCGGATGGTCGAGTCCGGCGCGGCCTCGGCGGGTGACATCGACCGCGGGATGCGGCTGGGCTGCGCCCACCCGCTGGGGCCGCTCGCGCTGGCCGACCTGATCGGCCTCGACACGACACGGGCGATCGCCGAATCGCTCTACGAGGAGTTCCGTGAACCGCGCTACGCGCCTCCGCCGCTGCTGGCCCGGATGGTGGAGGCGGGCCTGCTCGGCCGCAAGTCGGGCCGGGGCTTCCACCCCTACCGATGAACCCGGCATGCGACGGACGGCCGAAGGCGGTGATGCGGGAAGATGGACGGGACGGGCCCGCAGAGCCCGCCGAGGACACCGACACCGACCCGGGGGGCACTCACGTGGCCAAGGCTGAACGCACTCTCGAAACGCGGGAACGGATCCTGTCCGCCGCGTGCGAAGTGATCGCCGAGGTCGGCTTCGAGAAGATCCGGATGCGGATGGTCGCGGAACACGCCGGCGTGTCCACCGCCCTGCTCCACTACCACTTCGAGAACCGTGAGCGGCTGTTCGCCGAGGCGATGACCCACTCCTTCGCGCAGACCGGCACGGAGCTCGAACGGGACGCCGACACGGTGCCCGCCTCCGTGGTCCTGGCCCGCATCCTGCACAACATGCTGCCCACGGATCCCGAGCTGCGACAGGACTGGCGGCTGTGGCAGGAGCTGTGGGTGCGGGCCCTGCGCGACGAGACCGCCCGGCATTTCGCCGTCGACCTGTACGACCAGCTGCACACCTGGATCGGCGAGGCCATCCGGCGGGGCATCGCGTCGGGCGAGTTCGCCGACTGTGATGTGGAGGCGGCCAGCACACTGCTGGTCGCCCTGAGCGACGGGTTCGGCATCCGGCTGATGCTGGGCGATCCCCGGACCGACCTCGCCCGTGCCCAAGCGGCCATCTGGCGGGCGGTCGCGGGGACGCTCGGCGTGCCCGACGCCTTCCCCGACATCTGATCTCTTCCCCGGGCAGGCCGCCGCGGTCGGACGGCCGCCCGGCCGAGGCGGCCGAGGACAACGGTCCCGCCGGGAGACCCGGCTCCCGGCGCGGGGCGGCTCAGGCGTTCCCCCTGCCCCGGTCGGCGTCCGCCCCGCCGTGCTCACTCGTGGATCGGAAGGACCGTGAGCGCTTCCTGGCACCGGGTGACGGCATCGCCGTGGCCGAACAGACCGGGCAGCCCGCCGGAGTGCAGCAGGACGGTGCGCCGCCCGGGTGCCACGCTTTCGTCCCGCACCGCCGCCCGCAGTCCGGCCAGCGCACGCCCGGTGTAGACGGGGTCGAGCGCGATGCCCTCCGTACGGCCCGCCAGTGTCAGGGCGTCCATCGAGTCCTCGGTCAACGTGCTGTAACCGGCGCCGACTTGATCACGCCGCAGGTGCAGGGCCTCCGGTGCGTGGACGGTGCCGGACAGCGCGGTGACCAGGCTGGTGACCGTGCCCGCCGGGTCACGCACCGCGCCGCAGTCGACGCCCAGCACCTTTTCGGGGCCGAGGGTGTCCACCAGGCCGGCCATCGTGCCCCCGGAGCCCAGGGCGACGACGACGGTGTCCAAATCGGGGGCCTGGGCCAGGAGTTCACGCCCGCACTCGGCATAGCCGTACGCGCCCAGCGGGCTGGAGCCGCCCAGCGGAATCACCGCCGGAACGGCCCCCCGCTCCCGGAGCCGCCGCGCCACTTCCTCCGCCGCGGCCGCGAGCCGGTCGCCGCCCACCTCCCCGGCCCAGACGACGGTGGCCCCGAAGAGGCCGTCGAGGACGAGGTTCCCGGAGGCCGAGGAGCCGTCCGCGCCGGCCAGCACCAGGACCACATCGAGCCCGAGCCGCGCGCCGGCGGCCGCGGTCAGCCGGGCGTGGTTGCTCTGTGCGGCGCCGGTCGTCACCAGGGTCGTGGCGCCCTCGGCGAGCGCCGCACCGCAGATCCACTCCAGTTTGCGGACCTTGTTCCCGCCGCCACCGAGACCGGTGAGGTCATCGCGCTTGATCCAGAGGTCGTCCGCCCCGAGGCCGAGCGCGCGGGCCAGCCGCGGCGCCGGCTCCAGCGGGGTCGGCCAGGTCGCGAGCGCTGCCCGCCGGGGGGTGCCGTGGTCCGAACTCATCGTCATGCCCTTCCGTCTTTCCTGCGGTGCCGGTTCGCCGGCCAGGGTGCCATGCCGTACCCGGCGCCGGACCCCGCTCAGCCGGCGGCCGCCCCGCCGGCCTTCGCCCCGCCGGCCCCGGCGGCCTCCGCCCCGGCGTCGTCCATCAGGCCCACGAACATCGTCCGGTGCAGCCGGCCGACATGCTGCCGGGCGACCTCGGCGGCGGCCACCGGGTCACCGCGGCGCAGGGCGTCGACCAGGGCGCGGTGCTCGCAGTTGGACCGCCGGAGGATGTCCAGCGGATACGGCAGGTAGTAGCGGTAGAGGTCCCGCAGCACCGCGCCGTACGGTGCGGCGGCGAAGGCGACGCCGGTGGCCTCCGCCACCGCCAGGTGGAAGCGCTCGTCGTGGCCGCGGAACTCGGTCCAGCTGCCGGCCTCGTCCATCGCGCCGACCAGCCGGTCGAGGGCATCGAGGGCGGCCCCGTCGGCGTGCAGCGCGGCCAGATGGGCGACCCCGCATTCGAGGACGAGCCGGTGGTCGATCAGCCGGTGGACCTCGGCCGCTGCCGCGCGGTAGGCCGCGGCCTCGGTGACGGTCCCCTTCGCGGGCCGCTCGGCGACCAGGGTGCCGCCGGTCCGTCCGCGCCGGCGCTCCAGTACACCGTCGGTGTGCAGCGAGGCGAGCGCGCGGCGGACGGTGATGTCCCCGACGCCCAGCGCGGCGGCGATCTCGTCGGTCGGCGGAAGGCGCTCACCGGGGGCCAGCAGGCCGAGCTCGACGGCGAGGGCGATACGGGCCCGCACCGTGTCCAGGGCGGAGAGTCGCTGAATGCCGCCCAGCGGCGGGGCGTTCAGGCCCCGCATGGCCTCGGGCTCCGTGGCCTCGGGCTCCGTGGCCTCGGGCTCCGTGGCCCCGGGCTCCGTGGCGTCGGGAAGGTGTCCGGGCATGGCTCAGCCTAACAAATATCTCATGATGAGATCTCTTGAATAAGAGCTCATCTTGCTCTAATTTCATCCGGGTCGCGCCGCCGCCCGGCGGCCCGTCGTCCGACACCCCCGCCGACGCCCCCGTCCGGCCCCTGAGAACGCAGGTGAGGCCCCATGTCCCGACCCCTGCCCGTAGCCCTCGTCCAGGCGCCGCCCCGCCCGGCCACGGCACCCCTGTCCGGCTTCGCCGAGGAGGTCGGGGAGCTGATCGCCCGCTTCCCGCAGACCCGGCTCGTGGTGTACCCCGAGCTGCATCTGTGCGGGGTGACCGGCTCCGCCGACGCGTCCGAGGACCAACTACGGGCGGCGGCCGAACCGCTGGACGGCCCCCGTGCGCGGCAGCTCGCCGAGCTCGCCGGTGACCTCGGCATCTGGCTGGTACCCGGCAGCGTCTGCGAACAGGGGCCGGCCGGCGAACTGTTCAACACGGCGCTGGCGTTCTCGCCCGAGGGCCGTCCTGCCGCCTCCTACCGCAAGATCTTCCCGTGGCGGCCGCACGAGCCCTATGTCCCCGGGGACCGCTTCGTCGTCCTCGACCTGCCGGGCACCGGCCGGGTCGGCTTCTCGATCTGCTACGACGCCTGGTTCCCCGAAGTGGCCCGCCACCTCGCCTGGATGGGTGCCGAGGTGATCGTCAACCCCGTCATGACCACCACCGCCGACCGCGCGCAGGAGCTGGTGCTCGCCCGCGCCAACGCCATCGTGAACCAGGTGTTCGTGCTCAGCGTCAACACCGCCGGCCCCACCGGCACCGGCCGCAGCCTCGTCGTCGACCCCGAAGGCCGGGTCCGCACCGAGGCCTCCGGCGAAGGCCCCGCCGTCCTCACCGACGTGCTGGACCTCGACGACGTCACCCGGGTACGGGAATTCGGCACGGCAGGCCTCAACCGCATGTGGGACCAGTTCACCGACGCCGACGCTCCGCTGGAACTCCCGCTCTACGACGGACGCATCGACCCAAGCCGCTGGCGGCCCGCCGGACCCGCCCCGTTTCCTCCCGGCACGGGCGGCTGACCCCCCGACCCGCCCCTCCCCGTACCACGGCACATCCCCCGGAACCACCCATGGACCCCTCCCCGCACACGCTCGCCCGCACCCTCACCCTCAAGTCCGTCGTCCTGTTCGGGCTCGCGTACATGACCCCGCTGATCGTCCTGGGGACCTTCGGCGTCGTGGCCGGCACCACCGGGGGCGCCGTCCCTACGGCGTACCTCCTCGCCCTGTGCGCCATGCTGTTCACCGCGCACAGCTACGGGAAGATGGCGGCCGCCCACCCGGTCGCGGGCTCGGCGTACACCTATGTCAGGGAAGCCATCGACGGACGCGTCGGCTTCCTCGTCGGCTGGGCGACGCTGCTGGACTACTTCTTCCTGCCCATGGTCATCTGGCTCATCGGCGGCGCCTACCTGCAGGCCCAGTTCCCCGGCGTCCCGTTCTGGGTGTGGATCCTCGGCTTCATCGTGCTGACCACGGCGCTGAACATCCGGGGCATCAAAACCGCGGAACGCGTCAACGACCTGCTGATGCTCTTCCAGTTCCTGGTGATCGCCTTCTTCGTGCTGCTGTCCCTGCGGCACGTGGTCCAGCTCGGCGGAGCGGGCGCGCTCGCCGACGCCACACCCTTCGCCAACCACGCCACCACCCTGGCCGGCATCTCGGCCGGCGCCGCCATCGCGGCCTACTCCTTTCTCGGCTTCGACGCGGTCACCACCCTCACCGAGGAGACCATCGAGCCGGAACGGACCATGCCGCGCGCCATCCTCCTCGTCGCGCTCATCGGCGGCGGGATCTTCGTCGCGGTGGCCTATGCGACCCAACTCGTCCACCCGGGCAGCGTGTTCACCGATGCCGACTCCGCGGCCTTCGAGATCGCCCGGGGCATCGGCGGGGACGTCTTCGCGTCCGTCTTCCTCGCCGGGCTGGTCGTCGCCCAGTTCGCCTCCGGCATCTCGGCCCAGGCCAGCACCTCCCGGCTGCTGCTCGCCATGGGCCGCGACTCGGTCCTCCCGCGCAAGACCTTCGGGTGGATCCACCCCCGGCTGCGCACCCCCGTCTTCAACATCCTGCTCACCGGCGCCGTCGGCCTCATCGCCCTGCGCATGAACGTGACCACCTCCACGTCCTTCATCAACTTCGGCGCCTTCACCGCCTTCACCTTCGTCAACCTCAGCGTCCTCGCCACCTACCTCCGCCGCCGCCGGGCCGGCGACCGCCCCCGCGTCCTGCCCTATGCGGTCGCCCCGGTGATCGGCGCCGCGGTCGACATCTGGCTACTGGTCCACCTCGACACCAAGGCCCAACTCCTGGGCCTGGCCTGGCTGGTGATCGGCATCGCCTACCTCGCCCACCTCACGAAGGGCTTCCGCAGGCCCCCGCCGAAGATGGACCTCACCGAGGACTCGCGTGCTGCCGCGATCACCTAGTCAGGGGAGACACCCCTTAGAGCCCGTGGCCCGGAGTGCCGTCGCGGCGGCACTCCGGGCCACGGGCCGCAGTATCCGCCTCAGCCCGTGCCGCTGATGCTCTCCGGTGCGATGACGAAGAGCACCCGCTCCTCGTTGCGGCCCCCGTACCAGGGGTAGGGCGTGCCGAGGTACTTCTGGGCGAGCTGTTCGATGTGCTCGACGGCGCCCTCGGTCGTGGTCTCGACCACTCGGCCGCGCACCTGGAAGTAGCGCGCGGGGTGGTCCGGGTCGCAGACGGCGACGGCCACACGGGGGTCGCGGGCGATGTTGCGGGTCTTCACATGGCTCCGGACGCTGTTGATCAGCACATGGGTGCCGTCGGTGTCGACCCAGGTCTGGGTCACCTGCGGGGAGCCGTCGGGCATCGAGGTGGCCAGAAAGCAGGTGCTCGGCCGGCGGAGCAGCGCGAGCAGTTCAGGGGAAAGGTGCACAGCGGTCTCCCGGCCGGTCGGATGGGGCGAAGGGCTGTCCGGTCTGCCGGCCCGCCGGACGTACCTTCTCACCCCCACCCCCTCTCCCGTGCTCCCCACCCCTCTCCCATGGGTCCACCTCCTCGCCCACAGACAGGTGTCGGGGTGCGAAGCATTCACTTCCAGCCGCTATGCTTGCTGGATACAAGCAATGCATTCAGCGGATCGACCGCTTCACCGCGAAGGATCACGACGATGAGTAAGGGCACGGTCCACGCCTGCGACCGGGCTGCTGTGCAGGTCACCGCCTCCTCGGGGCTGGACGAGGCGGCCGCCGGGCTGGGAACGGAGATCGTCCGCTTCTCGCGGCTGATCGCCGCGTGGAAACAGCGCGCCAAGACCGACGGAGGCGCCGCCGACCGGGTGCTGCTGGCCAGGCTGGTCGTCGGCGGGGACCAGCGGGCGACCGACCTGGCCGCCGACGCGTTCCTCGATCTGTCGACCGTCAGCCGCCAGGTGCGCTCGCTGGTCGAGCGGGGACTGGTGACCCGCCGCCCCGATCCGGAGGACCGCCGCGGGTCCTTGCTGGCGGCGACCGACGCGGGACGCGCCGCATTCGCGCACTACCGCCGTCAGCGCGATGCCGAACTGGCCGCGCTGCTCGCACCGTGGTCGCCCGAGGACCGGGCCGACCTGATCCGGCTGCTGGGCCGTCTCAACGAAGACATGGCAGAACGACAACACACACGGCTGGGCCCCGGGGGAGACCAGGGCAGGGCCGTGGAGCAGGGAGACATACGTACATGAGCACAGCCACCTCCCCGCCCGCGGCGGGAGCCGAGGCGATACCCGAACCCGGGACCCTGAGCCACCGTCAGATCCTCACTATCCTCAGTGGCTTGATGCTGGGGATGTTCCTGGCCGCGCTCGACCAGACCATCGTCAGCACCTCGATCCGGACCATCGCCGACGATCTGCACGGCCTCAGCGAGCAGGCCTGGGCGACCACCGCCTACCTGATCACCTCGACGATCGCCACCCCGCTGTACGGCAAGCTGTCCGACCTGTACGGGCGCAAGCCGTACTACCTGGCCGCGATCACCATCTTCGTCGCGGGCTCGGTGCTGTGCACGTTCTCCACCTCGATGACCGAACTCGCCGCCTTCCGGGCGGTGCAGGGCCTGGGCGCCGGCGGTCTGATGTCGCTGGCGCTGGCGATCATCGGTGACATCGTCCCGCCCCGGGAACGCGCCCGGTACCAGGGCTACATGCTGGGCACCTTCGCCACCTCCAGCGTGGCCGGCCCGCTGATCGGCGGGGCGCTCGCCGGACAGGACCAGCTGCTGGGCATCACCGGCTGGCGCTGGGTCTTCCTGGTCAACGTGCCGATCGGCATCATCGCGCTGTTCGTGGTCGCGAAGGTGCTCAACATCCCGCACACCCGGCGCGACCACCGCATCGACTGGTGGGGAGCGCTCACCATCTCCGTCGGCGTCGTACCGCTGCTGCTCGTCGCGGAGCAGGGCCGGGAGTGGGGCTGGGACTCGTCCCGGTCGATCGCCTGTTACGCCATCGGGGTCGTCGGCATCATCGCCTGGATCTTCGTCGAGCGCCGGATCGGCGACGATGCGCTGATCCCGATGCGGCTGTTCCGCAACGGCACCTTCAGCAAGACCAGTCTGCTGTCCGTGCTGATCGGTATGGGCATGTTCGGCGGGATGCTGATGATCCCGCAGTACCTCCAGATCGTGAAGGGCGCCAGCCCCACCAAGTCGGGCCTGGAAATGCTGCCGCTGATGGCGGGCATGTTCATCGCCTCGATCGCCTCGGGCCAGATCACCTCGAAGACCGGCCGCTACAAGATCTTCCCGATCATCGGCACCGCGCTGATGGTCGCGGCGATGCTGCTCTTCCACTTCCGGGTCCAGTGGGACACCCCGCTGTGGGAAACCATGGTGTACATGCTGGTCTTCGGCCTGGGCCTGGGCGGCTGTATGCAGACCCTGGTGCTGGCCGTGCAGAACGCGGTGCCGCCGCGGGACATGGGCGTGGCGACCGCCTCGTCCACGTTCTTCCGTCAGATGGGCGCCACGGCGGGTACCGCGATCTTCCTGTCGGTGCTGTTCAGCACGGTCGGCGACAAGATCTCCTCGGCTTTCAAGAGCGCCGCCTCCACCGAGCGCTTCCAGGCCGCACTGCACGACCCCGCGGTGCTGCACGACCCCGCCAACAAGCCCGTGCTGGACATGCTCAAGCACCCCGGCAACGGCAACTCCTCGGGCGTGCTCAGCGATTCGTCGTTCATCCAGCACCTCGATCCGCGGCTGGCCGAGCCGTTCAAGCGCGGCTTCGCCGACTCGATGCACACCGTGTTCCTCATGGGCGCGGTCGTCGTCGCCCTGGCCTTCGTGCTGATGTGGTTCATCAAGGAGATGCCGCTGCGGCAGATCTCCGGTCTGCAGGCACGTGCGCAGGCCGAGGCCGAGGAGGAATCCGCCAAGAGCGCGGCGAACGCCGTTGAAGGTGCGGCGAACGGTGCCGAGGGCGCTGCCGACGGCACCGGCGGTGCGGACCCGCACGGGCCGGGCGATGCCCCGGTCGCCGATGCCGTACCGGTCCCCGCCGCGGCGCCCGCGGGCACCGCGGACCGCGAAACCGGCACGAGTGGCCCGGTGATCCGGGGAACGGTGCGGGACGGCGACGGCAGGCCGGTGGCGCAGGCCGCGGTCACCCTGATCAGCGTCGGCGGCCGGCAGCTCGGCCGGACGTCGACCGCGGCCGATGGCGGCTACGCCCTGCCCACGACGGGCGCCGGCACCTACGTGCTGATCGGCTCCGCCGGGGCCCGCAGGCCGCAGGCCGTGACCGTGGTGGTGGGCGGCGAGCCCGTCTCGTTCGATCTGACCCTCAGCGGAGCGGCCGGTCTCTCGGGCGAGGTCCGCGAGGAGAAGGGCGACGAACCGGTGCCCGGCGCGCTCGTCGTGGCCACCGACGTACGCGGCGAGGTCGTGGCCTCCGGCGTGGCCGGCCAGGACGGCGGCTTCGCCTTCGGTGAGCTGACCCCGGGCAGCTACACCCTGGCCGTCAGCGCCGAGCACCACCGCCCGTCCGCCCTCCAGGTGGAGGTCACCTCGGCCGACCGCAACTGGTACGAGGTGCGGCTCACGCTCGGCGCCCAGGTCCGGGGAACCGTCCGTACGGTGCGCGGCGGCCCGGTGGACGACGCCCGGGTGACCCTGCTGGACCCGGCGGGCAACGTGGTGGCCAGTGCCACCAGCGGTCAGGACGGTGAGTACGTCTTCACCGACCTCGACAGCGGCGAGTACACCCTGATCGCCGCCGGCTATCCGCCGGCCGCCGCTCCGCTGCAGCTGGGAGCCGACGGGAACACCGCGTTCGACATCGAGCTGAACCACGACCCGGCGAGCTGACGAGGGTCGGTCGATGCCGGTGCATCGATGCGGTGGATCGACGCCGGTGAGTTGATACCGGTGAATCGATGTGGCTGAGGGGCCCGGTGCGGGAGCGCCGGGCCCCTTGACCGTGACCGTGACCGGCCCGGAGCGGCGGGGCGGAGCGGGGGCGGGGGTGGGGGCGGCGCGCACCGGCCGCCGCGTCCCCCGGCGCCGCGCTCACCGGCCACTGCCGCCCCCACTGGGGCCGCTCACCAGTGCGAGCGACCCCACCGGGTTTGGCGCCGCAGCCCCCCGCTACGTAAAGTTCCGCCGAAGCGTGAATAGAACAAACGATCCCAGGAAAGCGGCAGCGGCGATGACGGTGACCGAAACAGGCCGGGCCGATGGCACGGGTATCGACTCGGAGCGGATGGCGGTCTGCCTGAGCGTGCTGGAAGAGCTCGACGCGCTGCCCGTCGACCACCCGGACGCCATCGCGATACGGCGGGCCACCGCCGGGATCTACCGCAAGGTCAAGCAGCGCCGCCGGCAGGAACGCCGGGCGGCCAAGTCCGCCAACGACCGAGCGGTGACCGCGGCCACGGCCACTGGTGCGCCCGACCGGATCGACGACGAGACCCAGGGACTGGCCCTCGCCAGCTCCGTGACCACCGAGATCGCCGGCATCCTGCAGCGCCCCCGGTCCTGCTACACCTGCAAGTCGCGCTACGTCGAGGTCGACGCCTTCTACCACCAGCTCTGCCCGCCGTGCGCCAAGGAGAACCGGTCCCGCCGCGACGCCCGCACGGACCTCACCGGCCGGCGCGCACTGCTCACCGGCGGCCGGGCCAAGATCGGCATGTATATCGCCCTCCGCCTGCTGCGGGACGGCGCCCACACCACCGTCACCACCCGCTTCCCGAGCGACGCCATCCGCCGCTTCAAGGCGATGCCGGACAGTGCGGAATGGCTGCACCGGCTGAAGATCGTCGGAATCGATCTCCGTGACCCGGCCCAGGTCATCGCGCTCGCCGACACGGTGAGCGCCGAGGGCCCGCTCGACATTCTGATCAACAACGCCGCCCAGACCGTCCGCCGGTCTCCCGAGGCGTACGGACAGCTGATCGCCGCCGAGTCCGCACCGCTGCCCGCCGGGGAGCTGCCCGCCTCCGTCGTCCTCGGCCACTTCGGCAGCGGCACGCCCGCCGCTCTCACCGCCGCCTCCGCGGCTCCCGGCGCGCTGACCGCAGACGACCTCACCGCCCTCGCCCTGACCACCGGCTCCGCCACCCCCGCCCGCATCGAGGCGGGCACCGCGATCGACGCCGGCGGCCTGGTACCGGATCTGCACTCGACCAACACCTGGATCCAGAAGGTGGACCAGGTCGACCCCATCGAGCTGCTGGAAGTCCAGCTGTGCAATATGACCGCGCCCTTCCTGCTGGTGAGCAAGCTGCGCCCGGCGATGGCAGCGGCCCCCGCACGCCGTAAGTACGTCGTGAACGTCTCGGCGATGGAAGGCCAGTTCAGCCGCGGCTACAAGGGCGCCGGCCATCCGCACACCAATATGGCCAAGGCGGCGCTGAATATGCTCACCCGCACCAGCGCCCGGGAGATGCTGGAGACCGACGGCATCCTCATGACGGCCGTGGACACCGGCTGGATCACCGATGAGCGCCCGCATCCCGACAAGATGCGCCTGGCCGAAGAGGGCTTCCACGCTCCCCTCGACCTGGTCGACGGAGCGGCCCGGGTGTACGACCCGATCGTCCGCGGCGAGTCGGGCGAGGATCTGTTCGGCTGCTTCCTGAAGGACTACGCGCCCGCGGCCTGGTGATCCGGACCGCCGGCCGGCGCGGGCCGGGTGTTCCTGGTCCGCGGTCCGGCGGCTGACTCCTCATGGGTTGCCGGTACTCCCGGTACTCCCGTTAGTCCCTGTACTCCCGGTTCGGGAAGGCCGGCACGCAGCCGTTCGAGGAGAGCTCTGGCCGCCGGGCCGGCCGGCCCCTCCGTCCGCCAGGCCAGGGCGACCCGGCCACGCAGCCGCGGCCCGGTGATCTCCAGCGTCCGCAGCCCGGCGGCTGACGCCTCGTCCGCCGGCAGCGCCGGGACGACGGCCACACCGAGGCCACGGGACGCCAGTCGCGCCAGCACCTGCAGCACGGACGCCTCGAAGGCGACACGGGGCCGGAAGCCGGCTTCCGCGCAGGCGCGTTCGAGCACCCCGCGGACGCCGGTACCACGCGGCAGGGCAATCAACGGGCGCTCGCGGAGCGCGGCCAGCGGGACGCTCGTACGGTCGGCATGCGCCGCCAGGAGCGGGTCGCCCGGCGCGACGGCGGCGACCAGGGGGGCGTCGACCACGACCTGGCAGGAGAGGCCCGCGGGTGGCTGCGCTTCCGCCAGCCCGATCAGGGCGACGTCGAGTGCACCGCCGAGCAGTGCCGCGCACATCCGCTCCGATGTGTCGTCGGCGAGGGAGATCTCCACCTGCGGATGCGCATCGTGGAAATCGGCCAGCAGCGACGCCAGATCGAATCTGCGGGTGCCGGCGCCGGAGACCAGGCCGACCCGGACGCGACCGCGGAGCAGACCGCTGAACTCGTCCACGGTCTGCCGGATCTCCTCGACGGCCGCGAGTGCCGCCCGCGCATGGGTGAGGACGGTCCGGCCCACCTCCGTCGTGGTCACCGAACGGCCGGAGCGGTCCAGGAGCGGCTGCCCCAACTCCCTTTCGAGCTGCCGGATCCGGGCGCTCACCCCGGGCTGCGCCAGATGCAGCCGGGCGGCCGCACGGGTGAAGTTGGCCTCCTCCACCACCGCGACGAAGTACTGCAGCTGCCGAAGTTCCATAACCGCTGATTCTAGAGAGGAGAACAGCTAGCTCTTGGACTTATGGAGAAGTGCACAAGACCATGGAAACCGGAGGCAGTTCGCCAGAACAACCCTCATGGGGGAGGAACAGTCGGATGGGCATCGAAGCGGCGATCGCGGCCGAACGCCGGGAACTGGCCGACCTGTTGGACGGCCTGACGGCCGAGCAGTGGGCGGCGCCGACACTGTGCGCGGGGTGGCGGGTCCGCGAGGTCGTGGCCCATATGTCGATGGGGTTCCGCTACTCATTCGCCAGGACGGCCGCCGAACTCGTCAGAGCGGGCGGCAGTCTCCACCGGATGACCGACCGCTGTGCCCGCAGGGACGCGGCCGCCGCCTCAACGGGTGAGCTCGCCGGCTTCCTCCGGGACAACGCACATCACCCCTGGACACCGCCGGTCGGCGGCCTCGCGTCGGCGCTGGGTCACGACGTGGTCCACGGGCTGGACATCACGGTCGCCCTCGGCCTCGGCCGCCGCGTTCCCGAAGACCGGGTGCGCCTCCTCCTAGAGAAGGTCACCCCCAGGTCCGCCAGGTTCTTCGGAGCCGACCTCAGCAGTGTCGAGCTCCGTGCCGACGACCTCGACTGGTCCTTCGGCACCGGTACGCCGCTGTCCGGCGCCGCCCAGGATCTGCTGCTGGTCGCGTTCGGCCGCAAGCTCCCGCCGGGCCGCCTCCACGGGGAGCGGCAGGACCGGTTCGTCGCCTTGGCCGCCGGCTGAGGCCCGGCCGGCGGGCCGGCGGCGGCTCCTGCCACCACACGGCAACCGCCGGCCCCGTACCACCGGGCCCGGGCGCCCGCCCGGCCTGCCGGGATCAGCCCTGCAGACCGTGGCGCGCCAGCAGCGGCGCGAGGTCCGGGTCCCGGCCGACCACCGCACGGAAAGCGCCGAGCGGGTCGACGCTGCCGCCCTTGCCGAGGAGTTCCCGGCGGAAGATCTCACCGCTCTCGCGGATCGTCTTCCCGTTCTCGCGGAACCAGCGCACGGTGTCGGCGTCCAGCACTTCCGCCCAGCGGTAGCCGTAGTACCCGGCCGCATAGCCGCCGCTGAAGATATGGGCGAAGTAGCCGGTGCGATAGCGCGGCGGGATCGCGGACACCGAGAGCCCGTAGCGCTCCAGCGCGGCCGCCTCGAACGCCTCGGCCTCGTCGGCGGCCGGTGCCTCGCCGGCGGAGAGGGAGTGCCAGGCCCAGTCCAGCACCGCGGCGGCCTGGTGCTCGACCATCCGGAAGCCCGCGCCGAAGTTCTCGGCCTCGCGCAGCCGGGCCGGCAGTTCGGCCGGCATCGGCTCGCCGGTGACGTGGTGCCGGGCGTAGTGGGACAGGATCTCCGGCCAGTCCGCCCACACCTCGTTGACCTGGGAGGGGAACTCGACGAAGTCACGAGGCACCTGGGTGCCGGACAGCAGCGGGTAGCGCACATCGGAGAACAGGCCGTGCAGCGCATGCCCGAACTCGTGGAACAGCGTGTTGACCTCGCTCCAGGTCAGCAGCACCGGCTCGCCCGCCGGAGGCTTGGCGACATTCAGGTTGTTGACCACGACCGGCTTGTGGCCGAGCAGCCGGGACTGCGGGACGAGGGCGTCCATCCAGGCGCCGCCCCGCTTCGACTCGCGGGCGTGGAAATCGACGATGTAGAGCCCGAGCGGGCCGCCGTCGGCGTCGTGCACCTCGTAGACACGGGCGTCCGGGTGGTAGGACACCAGGTCGGGGCGCGGGGTGAAGGTGATCCCGTAGACCAGCTCGGCGGCGTGGAAGACACCGTCGTGCAGCACGGTCTCCAGCTCCAGATAGGGCCGCAGCACCGACGCGTCGAGCGCGAACCGCTCCCTGCGTACCCGCTCGGAGTAGTACTGCCAGTCCGCCGCGTTGATCTTGGCCACGCCGGCCGCCTCGGCCAGGGCCGCGCCCTCCCGCTCGGCATTGGCGGTGGCGGGAGCGACCAGCCGGCCGAGCAGTTCCTCGACGGCTTCCGTGGTGCCGGCGGTCCGGTCGGCGACCTCCCAGGCAGCGTGGCTGGGGTAGCCGAGCAGGGCGGCGCGCTCGGCGCGCAAGGCGGCCAGCGCGACGGCGACCGGGCCGTTGGTGTCGGTACCGCGACCGAGGGACGCGGCCAGCAGGCGCTCGCGCAGCGCCGGGTCGTCCAGCGCGGCGAGCTCGGTCTGCTGGGAGAAGTTCTTCAGGCTGAGCACGTACTTGCCGTCGTGCCCCAGCGCCCGGGCGTTCGCGGCGGCGGCTGCGATCTGGTCCTCGGGCAGCCCGGCCAGCTCCTCGGCGCGGTCCAGTACGAGCGCGGCGTCCGCGGTGGCCGCCCGGAGGTTCTGCCCGAACTCGGTGCACCGGGCGGCGATCTCGGCATTCAGCGCGCGCAGGCGCTGTTGCTGCTCCGGGGCGAGGCGGGCGCCGGCCCGGACCCGGTCCGTATGGTGGCGCTCCAGCAGCCGCAACTGCTCGGTGTCCCATCCGGACTGCTCGCGCCGCGCGAAGAGCGCGTCCAGCCGGGCGAACAGCGCGGAGTCGAGCAGCAGCGCATCATCATGGGCGGCCAGCCGGGGAGCGATCTCGACCTCGAGCGCCTGGATCTCCTCGTCGGTATCCGTCGCCGCCTTGTTGAAGAACACCCTGCACACCCGGCCCAGCAGCGCGCCGCTGCGCTCCAGCGCCTCCACGGTGTTCTCGAAGGTGGCCGGCTCGGCGCAGGCACCGATGGCCGCGATCTCGTCCAGCTGGTCGGCTATGCCGCGGGCAAAGGCGGGGAGAAAGTGATCGTTCCGGATCCGCGCGAAAGGCGGCAGGGCGTAGGGCAGATCACTCGGCTCGAAGAAAGGATTCGACGTCGTCACAGAGGCTGACACTACGCCCGGAGGTGACATCCGGTCCCGCAGTCGTGCTATGACGACGCTTGCGGGCGCGGGTAGTTGTCACCCCCAACGTGTGGACCGGACGCGCGGCGGTGGCCGGTCCCGTCCCCGGGGAGCGTCGTGGGGCCATCCGTGATGTGATCGAAGCGAGGCAAGCAACACTCCTGAGACAGGAGGAATCATGGCCAGCAAGCTGCGAGCCCGCGACATCATGTCCGGCGGAGCGCGCTGTGTGGGTGCACATGAATCGTTGATGGATGCGGCGAAGATGATGCGGGACCTGAACGTCGGCTGCCTGCCCATCTGCGGTGACAACAACAGGCTGATGGGGGTGATCACCGATCGCGACATCGTCGTCACCTGTTGTGCCGAAGGTGTCGACCCGGCGACGGTGCAGGCCGGTTCCATGGGCGGCAAGCTGCACTGGATCGACGCCGAAGCGGACGCCTCCGAGGTCCTGCGGACCATGGAGGAGCACCACATCAAGCGCCTGCCGGTGATCGACGTCAAGGGCGGCCACCAACTGGTAGGAATGATCACAGAGGCGAACCTCGCCAAGAATCTCAGCGACGCGGAGATCGCGGAGTTCGCCAACCGCGTGTACGCGACCGCGGGCTGACCGATCTGCCCGCATCGCACCACCCGAGGCCGGGGGCAAGCACGTACGGACGGGGGCCGGCCCGGCCCCGCCGTCATGTCCCACGATGGCCCGTCCCCGTCATGTCCCACGATGGCCCGTCGCAGTCAGCCACCGTCACGTCCCACGGTGGTGGCCCGTCCGCTGTGACGAGCCACCGTGGCGTGAAAGAGCGGGGAATTGGCGGAATTCCCCCGGCTGTGCACCAGGGGAATTCCGAGTATTCCGTTACCCGCTCAGTGGGCGCCGGAGTGTGGTACGGCTAGCCGTGTGCCGGGGAAAATCAGATGAGGATTCGCCCCGATCACCTGCCGGTTCAGCCGGTAGAATTCCCGCCACCCCAGGCCGTGCGCGTAGGCGATACCGCTCAGCGTGTCGCCGGAGTTGACGACGACCGAGCCGCCGGTACTCCGGTGGCGTCCCACTTTGTATCGCTTCTCATGGGACTGGGTATGGCGGGACTGCGGTTGGCGGGGCTGGGGATGGATATGGCGGGCCCGCGCCCGGGCCGACGGGTCTGCCTGGCGCTGCGGTGCGGGGCGCGCCGGGGCGCTCCGCGGAGTGCGGTGTGCGGTACTCGAGTTGAGTCCCAGCGAGGCCGAGCAGGCCGGCCAGGCGCCCCAGCCCTGACGAGCCAGCACCCTCTCGGCCACCTGGATCTGCTGGGACCGGGTCGCCCGCGCCGCCCGGGGCGCGTAGGCGCCGCCGCCGAAGGAGTGCCAGGTGGAGTGGGCGAGCTGCAGCCCTCCGGAGAACCCGTTGCCCGTGTCGATACGCCAGTTCCCTCCGCTCTCGCACCCGGCCAGACGGTCCCAGGTCCCGCCGGCGCGGGCCTCGGCGGGCTGCCCGGACGCCAGGTTCAGCGCGCCGGCCGCGAGCAGGACCGCTGCTGCCGTGATGCCCCGGACACCATAGCCCCGGAATTCACTCCGGGCAGGCGCTTTTGCTGCCTGCGGAAATTCCATGCCCTTACTCCCGTCGCTCGCCGCGCAGTTGCCTGGCGGTCATTCAGGAATCCTGGCGCGTATGCGGTGTACGCGTTCGAATGGTGCTCGAACCTCGATTTCCGTGCGGCGCCATGAATTTGACGGGGAAGAGACAACCACGCCCCGAGTTCGCCTCGGCAGAGCGCGCGGTAGCGCCGTCGCGGCCCGGCCTGCACCCTTGCCGCCGGGGCGCGGCCGTGCTTGGGCCGTGCGCACCTGTTCAGACGGGCAGGGGCGCACCCGTCCGACCGTGGGCGCAGCACACCCCCGCGGCCGGTGATCACCGGCCCGGCCCGGGGGTGTCCGCCGAGCGCAACCGGCGCACTCGATGCATGCGCTGCGCAGGTCCGCATGCACCGCGCACGGGTCTTCGGCGGTGCAACGGCCCGTTCTGCCTTGGTGCAACGGCGCATTGCACACGGGTACGGCGACGTGGATCGCCCCTGGGAACGTCGGGAATATCGGGAATGCCGGCGGCCCGGCCCACGCGTCGTCCTGGAGCCAAGGGGCAGCCATGGCGATGAAGCCAGAAATGATTGAACGATCCTGCCGCGGTGTGGGCTGTTTCCATGGCGCCCGGTCCGACGGATCATGTTCATGACCTGCATTTATGTGACGCAGTGGGTCTGCAGTAACCATGTGGATCTCTGGAGTCCTGAATTTTGCTGAACAATCCTGAAGTCCTGAGGTAGCTTCCTTCTGTGGCCGATGAATCGAACGAGACGGGTGCGGCACCCCCGTACCTCGCCGCCCAGGCGATCGCCGACCGGTTGCGTGACCGGATCACGACCGGTGTGCTCGCGCCGGGTCATCCCTTGCGCGATGCGGCTCTCGCCGAGGAGTTCGGCGTCTCGCGCAACACCCTGCGCGAGGCCGTTCGGCTGCTGGTGTACGAAGGTCTCGCCGTCCACCAGCTCTACAAGGGCGCCGCGGTCAAAAGCCTCGATGCCGAGGACGTCCATGACATCTACGCCACCCGCCGGGCTCTGGAACTCCGGGCCGCGGAGCAGAGCTTCACCGCGCCCCAGGCGGCTCTCAACCGACTCGAGCGGTATGTGTCAGCCGCCGAAGAGGCGGCGGTGGCCGGTCGGTGGGACCGGACGGCCACGCATTCGCTGGACTTCCACCGGGACGTGGTGCACCTGCTCGGCAGCGAACGGCTCAACCGCTTCTTCCGTACGACCGTCGCCCAGCTGCGCCTGGCCTTCGCCGAGGTGCCGCATGAACCGGAATTCCAGTGCCAATGGGTGCCACGCGACCGTGAGCTGTGCGATCTGCTCCGCGCCGGGCGGCGCACCGAGGCGGCCGCCGCGCTCGCCCGCTACCTCGACGACTCGGAGTGCCAGGTCGTCGACATCGTGCGCGCCGCCCGCTGCACCTGAGCGCGCCGGGCCCCAGCAGATGCCCCCGACCCGATGCCCCCGACCCAACGACCCGTACCCGTTGACCCCGACCCGGCGATCCCCGCCCGATCTGCTCCCTCGACCGCGCCCCCGCCACCCCGGCGGGCCTCCCAGGAAAGCGAGCACACCGATGGTCACCAACGAAGCCGCCTACCAAGCCACCAAGGGCGGCCCCCTCGATGTCGACAAGGCCTTCTACGACCGGGTCTCTGGCAACTCCCGCAACTCCGGTAGCTCCAGTGACTCCGGCAGCTCCGGCAGCTCCGGCGCCCGCCGCCTGGTCGACAGCTTCACCATCCCGGTACGCTCCGGCCGAGCCTGGGAAGTGCCCGCAGGTCATCTGTGCCGCATCGTCACCGTGGACGGGCCGCAGGTCGGTGACTTCAACGTATGGAACCGCCACGACCCGCGCGAACGCCTCTGGGCGTCCCGCACCCGTCAGCTCCAGCGCGCCCACGTCAGCACCTATGACCGCCTGTGGTCCACCCTCCCCTTCCTGCGCCCGCTGCTGACCGTCACCGGCGACACGCTCGCCGACTACGGCACCGACGACACGGGCGGCAGGGTGCACGACCTGCTGGGTACCCGCTGCGACCCGTACGTCAACCGCATGCTCACCGGCGAGGACTTCGACTTCCACTGCCACTCGAACCTGGTCCGCGCCGTCCTGCCGTACGGGCTCACGGAGTTCGACGTGCACGACGTCCTCAACGTCTTCCAGTGCACCGGACTCAACGAGGACGACCAGTACTTCATGAAGGCCTGCCCTGCCCGGCCCGGCGACCACTTCGAGTTCTTCGCCGAACTCGACCTGCTGTGCGCGCTGTCCACCTGCCCGGGCGGCGATCTGTCCGTACCGCTGTGGGGGCCGGACGCGGGCGACCCGCTGGAGGTCTGCCACCCGCTCGGCATCGAGGTCTACGAGGTCGATGACGCGCTCCTCGAAGGCTGGGCCTCCCCGCAGCCGGCCGCCTACCGCAATCTGCACGGGGTGACCCTGCCCAGCTGGACATAGCCGCGGCAGGGCCGCAGTGCGGCAGCCCCGCGAGGCCGCGTGTGCCCGCGCGCAAGGGGTCATGCGCACTGGCTCGCGCGCAATGGACAGACCTCCGGCGCCGTGTTGCATGGGAAGGGAGAGCGTTTTCCGCTGGGGAGGCTGCCGTGGCCGATGTGGAGGTGCTGGTCGTCGGGGCGGGGCCGGTGGGCTGACGGCGGCCCCCGAGCTGCAGCGCCGCGGCGTGCGCTGCCGGGTGATCGACAGGCTGCCCGCGCCGCAGCCGTTCGCCAAGGCGGTGGGCATCCAGCCCAGGACGCTGGAGATCTGGGGCCGCATGGGGCTGGTGCCACAAGTCCTGGAAGCCGCGGCCCCGCTCCGGGGGCAGTTGCTGTACGTCAACGGCGTCCAGCAGGCACGTATCGAGCTGACGCTGCCACCGGAGGTGCCCGTGCCGGCTGTTCGACCTGCTGCGCGGCGACGACCACAGCCTGCTGCTGTATGCGGACCACGAGGACCAGCTGATGCCGTACGACGAGGTGGCGGAGGCGGCGCGGAGCAGGGCGCGCGGTCAGCTGGCCGTCCGGGTGATCGTCGCCCCGGGGCTCCGGACGGACGGCCTGCTGCTGCCCGTCGTCCAGGACAGCCGTGACGAGTTCCGGCAGATATACGGTGCGCACGGCGGCGAAGCATTCCTCATCCGGCCCGACGGTTACGTGGGGCTGCGCCCCGCCCGGGCGAGCGGACCGGAGCTGCCGGCGCAGCTGGCACTGACCTTCCGTGCATGAGCGGCGGCCGGTCGTGCCCGGTGCCGTCGGCGGGCGCGACCGGCCGCCGTACGCTCAGGGCGCCTGCCACGCGGCGACCATCACCCGCCCGTCGCCGTCTTGGTCCAGCGCCGTGAAAGCAGCCTCCGCCTGGGCGGCCGAGTACCCGGCCGCTCGGTGCACGGCCGTGAAGTCCGCCAGGCTGACCACGCCGTCCCCGTCGGCATCGGCCAGGGCGACGGTCGCGGCGACCGACGGCCCCACGACCTTGCCGAGCACCCCCGACGCGCCGGCCCGGGCGAACGCCGCGACGAACTGCTCCCGGTCCAGGCGCCCCGTACCGTCCACGTCCGCCAGGGCGGCGAGCTCGTCGAAGGTGTTGCGCATCCCCGCACGGAGGGCTTGCGCCTTGGCGGAATCCGCCGGTTCGCCCACCGCTTCCGTCAGCACGCGCGCCCGCTCGGTGAAGTCCTGTGCGGTCAGGTAGCCGTCGCCATCGGTGTCGTACGTCGAGAAGCGGTGCTCGTACTCGGCCCGCAGGGCATCGGAGATCATGCGTCATCCCTTCCGGAGGTGGGCTCCCGGCGGAGCCCGGAGAGGCGGCCGGCCGCGCGGGGGCGCCGCGCCCATCCGCCGCCATGAGCACATTAAGTGACTTATTGGTCGCGAGGAGTGATGGTGGAGGGTGTGTTCGGCTGTCGGCTCCCTGGGGGTGGGGAGGCGGGCGTGCCGGCCGCGGCGCCCTCCGCGGTGGCCAAGGCCAACCTCCTGGCGATCGACAAGGTCGCTCTGCAGGCGCCCGGTCTGCAGGTGAAGGTCACCTACGCCTGTGACCCCGGCACGAATCACCAGCTGGTCGCCAATGCGGCCAAGCAGACCGGTCACGACGGGTTCAGCTACGCCCGCCAGGGGACCGTAGTGGTGCTGTAAGTGCGGCCGCCGCCCCGGTGGACCGGGCCGGACGGCCGTCCGGCCGCCGGGGCGAGCTCGCGCCGTCGGGCCATGGCACGATCTGTCAGATATTTCGGGTCGGTTACGCCCGCAACCGACGGGTCGGGCAAACGGTCCTACGGGGCATGAAAAGACAACTGAACCTGCGGCGGATAGGGAGGTCCGGCGCCGGACGCCGGGCGGGCGCGACGCTCGCCCTCACGGCGCTGGCCCTCCCGCTGACGGTGGCCTTCGGCTCCACGGCCCAGGCCGCCACCGCATCGTCCTGCACCGCGAGCCGCGGCCCCTATCAGAAGCAGGCCGAGAAGTTCCTCGGGCTGACCGTGGACGGCCGGCAGTCGGCGGCCGACTGCCGGGCGATCCGTGCCTTCCAGACCAGCCACGGCATCACCCCGAACATCGGCTACGCGGGTCCCGTCACCTGGGGCGTGATGAGCCTCGTGGCGCAGCAGAAGGCGGCCGGGAGCAACCCGAACAAGGCACAGAAGTGCCCCACGAACAAGGGCCGGATCGCCTGCGTCGACCTCACCCGCCAGCTCAGCTGGATCCAGGACGGATCGCGGCTGGTGTTCGGTCCGGTGCCGGTCCGCAGCGGGCGCGACGGGTACGAGACCCGCACCGGCGCCAAGAAGATCTACTGGCGCAACCTGCACCATGTGTCGTCGATCTACCACGTGGCCATGCCGTACAGCCAGTTCTTCGACGGCGGTCAGGCGTTCCACTCCATCAGTGGCAGCGTCTGGTCGGCCCCCGGCTCGCACGGCTGCGTCAATATGCGCAGCAACGACGCCAAGAAGTACTGGTCCCTGCTCAAGAACGGTGACGACGTCTACGTCTACGGCCGTAAGTCCGGTATCTGAGCCCTGAGCGGGCGGACCGGTCGGACCGGGCTCGGCTGCGGAGGGGAGGGAGCGCCCGATGGCGGGACGCCACCGGGCGCCGCGTCGTCCGGGCGTCGTGCCGTACGTATGCTGTGCCGTCCGCATGCCGAGCAGTCCGTACGCCGACCGGCGCCGGTCAGCCGGACCGTACTCTCACTCCTGCTTCCCCCGGCCACCGCGGGCGGGCGGCAGCGCGCAGGCCGCCGTGCCGCCCGGCATCCGCTGACGGTTCTTCGCGATGATCCGGTACACGCCATGGGCGATCCACCGCACGGGCGGGAGCGTGAGCAGTGCTCCCACGACCGGCCATCCGCCGCCCGCGCTCATCAGCAGCTTGGCGACAGCCTGGGCGCCACCGTGCACGGAGCCGGCCGGGGTCACCCACAACACTTCGTGTTCGGCGCGCTGTTGCGCGATGCCGAGCCGTGCGAGGTCGGTGAACTGCCAGGGGGCGGCGTCACAGCGCGGCCGCAGACGCCGTTCCGCGAACCTGGCCGAGGACGTGCAGAAGGCGCAGTCCCCGTCATAGACAAGTACGGGTTGCCGCCGCATCTTCCCGTCCCCTTCGCACCGGTGCCCTGGTGGTCACCATGATAGGTGCGTCGCCTCCCCGGCACGCCCGGCGGGCCCGTTGCTCGGTGGGCGCCCGCCGGGCGCACGGACACCCGTACCCCGGTCGTCCACGGACCGAGCCGGGAGGGCGGGAGGCCGGGATGCCGGGATGTGCCGGGTGCGGGGTCGCCGGGTCAGTCGGCCAGCAGGTGGTACAGGGCCATCGGCGTCACATAGCCGGGCCAGCGGCCGTCGGCGAACAGATGGACACCGGCGTCCAGATAGCACTGGTCGACGAGTTGGGAGCAGATCATGTGCCGGGTGCTGGCGACATAGCGGTGCAGGCCCGGAACGGGCAGGTGGAAGCGGTGCGTGGCGATCGCCAGGTAGTCGAGGAAGCTGTACGGGACTCCGACGTAGCGGGTGGCGGCTGCGCAGATGCCGGTGCGCTGCCGTTCGGTGAGCCGTTCCGGGCAGACGTAGACCACATCCGCGTCGGCGTAGGCGGTGAGGGACAGGATGCGGGCGCCACCCGGCTCGGCCTCCAGCAGCCGATTGCCGGGCAGGACCAGGAAGGCGTGTTCGTAGTCGGTGAAACCGTCTCCGTTGATCCACTGTCCGAAGCGGATCAACTGGCCGGTGAGGCCGGAGATTCTGGTGAGGCCGATGTCGCCCGGCAGGGGATGGGTGTGCTTCATGAGCAGCTCCCAGAGCCAAAGGGGGGTTCCCGTGGGTAATACCCGCTGTCATGGCGTACGCACCGCGTCCGTGGCGGCCGGTGGCGGCAGGGGGCGGCGAATGTCGGCGCATGTCGGAGGATCTCGGGGCGGACTTCGGCGGACTTCGGCGGACTTCGGTGGACTTCGGCGGAAGGCAAGGGGCAGATGGCCGAGGGAGAGGGACGGCGGGGGCTCGGCGGGGTACGGGTGTGCGGGACCGGGTTCGGCCGCCGCGGGCCGAGGTGAGCGGGCAGGAGGAGTGGGAAGACGATGAACGGCTCAGCGTCCGGGGAGTCGGTGACGATGCGTCAGGCCGGTGCCGGGGTGGAGGGTGGCGGCGGGGTGGCGCTGTCGGGCAGTGTGGCGCTGGTGACCGGGGCCTCCAGCGGAATCGGTGCGGCCGCCGCCCTGGCGCTGGCCCGGGAGGGCGCCTCCCTCGCCCTGGTCGCCCGCCGTCGCGAGCGACTGCAACACCTCACGCAGACCATCGGCGAGCACGGAGGGGCCTCCCTCGCCCTGACGGCCGATCTCGGTGACGCGACGCAGGCACGGCGGGTGGTGGAGGAGACCGTCGACCACTTCGGGCGGCTGGACGTCCTGCTGAACAATGCGGGCTTCGGAGCACGCGGCGCGGTGGAGGACAGCGATCCCGAGGACTGGGACCGGATGGTCGGGCTCAACTTCACGGCGGTTCTGCGGATGTCGCACGCGGCGCTCCCGCATCTGCTGCGGGCGGCACACGACGGACCCCGGGGCGTCGCCGACCTGGTGACCGTCAGCTCGGTCGCGGGTCGGGTGCCCCGCAAGGACAACAGCGTCTACTCGGCCACCAAGCACGCGGTGTGCTCCTTCAGCGAGGCGCTGCGCCAGGAAGTGACCGGACGGCAGGTCAGGGTCGGGCTCGTCGAACCGGGCATGACCGCGACGGAGATGACACGTGGCGGCAGTCAGGCCGCCTCGGCCCACGGGATGCCGCAGGAAAGCTGGCTGCACGCCGAGGACATCGCCCGCGTCATCACCTTCATGGTCACCCAGCCACCGCATATGGCGGTCAACGAGATCGCCGTGCGGCCGACCGCGCAGGAACACTGACCGCCCCGACCCTGACCCCGCGTCCGTGGCGCAGCCGAGGAGAGGCCCCGTGCGACTCCTGCTCATCTCCGACACCCATCTGCCCCGGCGCGCCAAGGTGCTGCCGGCACAGCTGCTCGACGAAGTGCCCCGCGCCGATGTCGTCGTGCATGCCGGTGACTGGGTCGACACCGCCACGCTGGACCTGCTCCAGGGGCGCGCCCGGCGGCTGATCGGGGTGTACGGCAACAACGACGGCCCGGAGCTGCGGGCCCGGCTGCCCGAGGTGGCGTACGCGGAACTGGCGGGCGTGCGGTTCGCCGTGGTGCACGAGACGGGCCCCGCGCAGGGGCGGGAACGCCGTTGCGCCGCACGGTTTCCCGAGCTCGATGTGCTGGTGTTCGGTCACAGCCACATCCCCTGGGACTCCATGGCGGACGACCGGCTGCGCCTGCTGAACCCGGGGTCGCCGACCGACCGCCGCCGGCAGCCGTACTGCACCTATATGACGGCGGAGCTTGCGCAGGGCCGGCTCGGCGGGGTGGACCTGCACCGTCTGCCCCGCGGCGGATGAGCCCGCGGTGACCGCCGCACAGCCCGCGCACTCCTCACCGGTCTGCCTGCGCAGTTCACCGGCCGGCCCGCGCACTCCTCACAGACCGAGCAGGCCGCGCACGTAGGCGGCCTGGCCGGCGTGCTGCAGATCGTCGGCGATCACGCTGACGAGGCGGACTCCCAGGGTGACGGGCGGCGTCCAGCCGCGGTCGACGACGCGCTTCATGTCCTTGTCGTCGATCCCCGCGAGGTACTGCACGGTGTTGTCGTGGACGGCGCCGTGATAGCCCGTCAGGAGCTCCGCACTCAGGTCCGCTACGGCCGCCACGTCCTTGCCGGAGTGGCCGTAGCCGGTGTCGTCGGCCGCGAAGGGGAGGCCGAAGCGGTCGTACCAGCCGTCCGCGGTCCAGATCTGCTCGGTGCCGGCCACCCCGGCGAGGTGGTCGTCCTGGATCCTGGTGAGGTGCCAGACCAGCCAGGCGATCGAGTTGGCGTCGTCGGGGCGGGTGCCGAGCTCGTCGGGGTCGAGCCCGGAGACCACGTCCTCGACGACCTCACGGATGCGTCCGAAGGCGTCGACAAGCAGATCCGTGCTGGCGTTCATTCAGGGCTCCTTTGCGGCGGCGGGGGGCCTCGCGCGGACGGTCCGCGGATACCGGTACCGGTGGACCGGGGTGTCGCGCTCCGGTGGCGGTCAGGCACCCGGAGGGCGTCGGCCCCGGCAGCCCGCCCATGGTCGCAAGCCGGCCCCGGGAATCGGTGCGGGGCAGGCCGAGAGCCGGGATTATCCCGGATCGGGGAACCCGATCGCGCGCCGGAGGCGAGGGGCGGCAACGGGAGACGCCCGGTGGCCCCCCACGGGTCACCGGGCGTCTGGTGCCGATCTGCCGGGCCTTTCAGCGCTCGGCAGGTCCGGTCATCGCGGCCAGCACGGAGCGCCAGTCCTCGTCCGGCTGTGCGCGCAGGGACGGTGCCAGCCGACCGGCGTGGTAGTGCCAGCGGTGATCGAGGTCCGGGTGGACCTCGTCCGTCTCCTGGATCTCGCTGTCGCTGCCGAGCAGTTCGGTCAGTCCGGTGGCGAGGTCCCGCCAGGAGAGGTGCCCGCTGACGGCGTTGGCGACGCCGTGCACGGGCGAGTCCAGACAGGAGACCACGGCCCGGGCCAGGGCCGCGGCATGCACCCAGGCCGCGCCGTACCACGCATGACCGTGCGTCCCCGGCCGAGGCAGGACGATCGGCCGCCCCTCCCGCGCCGCTTGGTACAGCACCCCGGTCGCACCCCAGCGCAACTGGTCCCGCAGCCGTTGGTGCGCTCCCCAGACGAGCGGGGAACGGACGGCGCTCGCGCCGCCCCGGCCCTGGGCGCCGGCCGCTCGCAGCAGCAGCCCTTCGCAGTCGACCTTCGCCTGTCCGTACCCGCTCAGCGGCTGTTGCGAGGCGGACTCCTCCGCCACCCACTCGCCGGCCGGGTGCCCGTAGGCGTCCACACTGCTGACGAAGACGAACGGGCCGCGCGACCAGGTGCCGACCATCGCGGCCATCGCCGTCACATCGACCTCGGGCCGGGTGAAGGTGCAGGCCGCGTGGATCACCGCGTCGGCGCTGTCGACGGCCTTGCGCAGGCCGTCGAGGTCGGTGAGGTCGCCCTCGATGACGTCCACGCCTTCCCCGGCGACGAGGTGGGCCGATTCGGGGCGGGCCAGGGCCAGGACCGGACGTCCCCGGGCGGCCAGTTCACGCAGGACGAACGCGCCGACCCCGCCGGTGCCGCCGGTGACCAGCACCGTGCCCTCGCGCGTGCGCCGCGGGCGGGAGGAGGCGGCCGTGGGCGCGGCGGCCCGCTCCGCCTCACGTGCCGCCAGCAGCGCGGTGACCGCGCGCGGGGTGCGGGCCTGCATGATGTCCAGGCCGGTCAGCGGCAGTTTCAGCGCCCGGCGCAGACGCTCGGCGAGCTGGACGGCGACCAGCGAGTGGCCGCCGAGCAGGAAGAAGTCGTCGTCCGGCCCGGGCTTGTGCCCCAGGAGGTCGGTGAACCCGTCGGTGACGGCATCCGCGTGTGCCCCCTCCGGTGCGGGGGCCGACGGGAACCCCGGGAGCCGGGCCGGATCGGGCGTGCCGTCGGCCGTGCGCGGCAGGGTGTCCAGCAGGGTCACCGCGGCGGGTACCAGGTCAGCGGCGAGCGCCGTGCGCAGCCGGGAGCGGAGCTCGGCGGGGGAGGGGCCGCCGATGCCGCGCAGTACGGCATAGGCCAGCAGCGGGCCGCCGGCCGGTTCGGCCACGGCGGCCTCGGCCACCTCGGGGTACGAGCGCAGCAGTGCCTCGGCCGGGTGTCCGCCGGTTTCGCCCCCGGCCGCCGCCGGCGGCCCGCCGGGCAGCCGGGACAGAGCGAGGCCCGGGTCGTCCGCCACCGCGGTGAGCAGGGCCGCGTAGTGCGCACCGAGAGCGGCCGCCGCCTCCTCGTCCAGCGCGGTCCGGCTGTACTGGACGAGTCCGGCGGGGGTTTCGGTGTCCACCATGCCGAAGGAGAGGTCGAACTTGGCTTCTCCGGCGCCGACTTCGACGTAGCTGTCCGCCAGGCCGGGCAGCCGCAGCGTCGTGGGTTCGCCCAGGACGTCCGAGGTCACCCGGATCAGCGCCGTCCCGTCGGCGCCGCGGGCGGCGGCGCCGAGGCGGTCGAGGATCAGGTCGAACGGGACCTCGCGGCGCTGCTGGGCGTCCAGCAGCGCCTCTCGTACCCGCTCCAGAAGGACGGTGAAGGACGGGTCGCCGGCGGTGTTCACGCGGACCGGAAGGGTGTTGACGCACAGTCCGACCAGGCCGCGCATCTCCGGGCCCTGCCGGTGGGTGCCGGCGACCCCGATCACCAGGTCGTCCTGGCCGGTGAAGCGGTGCAACGCGGCGAAGGACGCGGCGAGCGCGACGGTGAACAGGGTGGCCCGGTTGCGGCGGCCGAGTTCGCGCAGGGCGGCCGGTACCCGTGGGTCGAGCGGGGCGCTGTGGACACCGGCCGGGCGGACGCCGGTGTCGGCGGGGCGGGTGCGCGGGGCGGGGCAGACGCAGCGGGCGGACGCCTTCGAGGCGGCCTGCCCAGTGGTCCAGGCCCGCTTCCAGAGCGTCGGCGCCCGCCTGCTCGCGGCGCGCGAAGTCGGCGTACTGCGCCGGTTCCGGCTGCGCCTCGTCGGCGGTGTCCCCAGCGGCGGGGCCCCCGGTGACGGCCGCGTAGCTCCGGGCCAGTTCCCCGGCCACGGTCTCCAACGAGGCGCCGTCGATGGCGATGTGATGAAACGTCAGCAGAACGGTGTGGTCCTGCTCCCCGTGCCGCAGGACCAGTGCGCGTGGCAGGGGACCGGTGGCGAGATCGAAGGGGCGGTGCGCCTCCTCGGCCAGCAGCGCGCCGGCGCCGTCCGCGTCCGACTCCACGACGCGCGGCGCGATCGTCTCCGGAGCCGGCAGCACCTCCTGGTACGGCTCACCGTCCCGCTGTCCGTAGCGGGTACGCAGGATCTCGTGACGGCGTACCAGCGAGGTCAGCGCGGCGGCCAGCGCGTCCAGGTCGAGCGGGCCGCGCAGCCGGGTGGCGAAGGGCACGCTGTAGGAGGCGTCACCCTGGCCCAGCCGGTCCATCAGCCACATGCGGCGCTGGGCGTGGGAGAGCGGCGCGGGTCCTTGGCGGACGGGCGCGGGAGCGGCGGCGGGCCGGTCGGCGCGGGAGCGGGCCCGGCGCAGCAGCTCCTCCTGGAGCGCCGCGGCGGCGGGGGTGTCAGTGGCCATCGGTGTCCTCCGGGGCGCCGGGGCGCAGATCGCTGTGCGCGGCGAGGAGCGCGCGCTCGACCAGCGCGGCGTGCCCCGCCACCGTGGGGGCGGCGAAGAAGTCGGCGAGCGTCAGCTCGACACCGAGCTCTTCGCGCAGGTCGTCGGTGACCGCGAGCGCGAGCAGAGAATGACCGCCCAGCGCGAGGAAGTCGGCGTCCGCACGCGTGACCTCACGGCCCAGCGACCGGCCCCAGACCTCGGCGACGGCCTGCTCCAGCGGACCCAGCGGCCCGGCCGCCGCGTCGGGCAGGTCCGTGGTGACGAGATCCGTCAGCGCGCGGCGGTCGACCTTCCCCGAAGCGGTGAGCGGCAGCGCGTCGACCATCCGCACCTCGTCGGGCACCAGGTGGGCGGGCAGCACGCCGGCGAGCCGGTCCTGCAGGGTGGCGGGGCGCGGCACCGGGCCGGGCGCGGCCACGACGAAGGCGGCCAGGCGGGCGTCGTCGGGGGCGGGGCGGTGCACGGTCACGGCCGCGTCCGCCACCTCGGGCTGCTCCCGCAGGGCGTGTTCGATCTCCGCCGGTTCGATCCGGAAGCCCCGGATCTTCACCTGGTCGTCGGTCCGCCCGTGGAAGTCGAGGGTGCCGTCCGGACGCCGGGAGACGAGGTCACCGGAGCGGTAGAGGCGCCCCAGCCCCGGCTGCTCGCAAAAGCGCTCGGCGGTCAGCTGCGGCTGACCGGTGTAGCCCAGCGCCAGCCGGCTGCCGCCGATCCACAGTTCGCCGCGCTCCCCGTCCGGGACCGGCTGCCCTGAGTCGTCCAGAAGGTGCACGGTCGCGCCGGCGATCGGCCGGCCGATGGGCAGCTGACCGTCGCAGTCGGCGTCGGTGACGCGGTGGGCCGTGGTGAAGGTCGTCGCCTCCGTCGGCCCGTAGCCGTTGACCAGTTCGAGCCAGGGGAAGGCGTGCAGTACTTCGCGGGCATGGTGCGCGGACAGCGCCTCGCCGCCCACGATCACCGTGCGCAGCAGCGAGAAGAGCCGCGAGCGGCGGGCGGCCAGCTGGTGGAAGAGCGCGGTGGTGAAGAAGGCGACGGTGACACCGTGGCGCTCCACGTGCCGGGCCAGGTCCTCGAACGAGGGCCGTTCGGCGGTGCACACCACCACGGCGGCTCCGTTGGCCAGGGCTCCCCACACCTCGAAGGTCGAGGCGTCGAAAGTCATCGGCGAGTGGAAGAGCACCCGGTCGCGGGAGGTGAGGGTGAGGTACGCCGGGTCAAAGACCAGCTCGGCGATCGCACGGTGCGGGAGGGCCACGCCCTTGGGACGGCCGGTCGAGCCCGAGGTGAACATGATGAACGCCGCGGCGTCCGGGCCGAGTTCGGCGCCGGGGAGGTCACCGCCGTCCACCAGCGGTGCACCGGGCAGCGCAAGAGTCGCACCGGAGAGCTCCGCCGATTCGAGGAGCTTGCCGTCGCCAACGGTCAGCGTGGCGCCCGCGTCGGCGGCCAGGGCCTCGGAACGGGAGCGCGGATGCGCCGGATCGAGCGGTACGCACACGGCGCCCGCCCACCACAGCGCGAGCTGGGCGACGACCGTGCGGGCGGAGCGCGGCATCAGCAGCGCCACGGCGTCACCCTGGCGCACGCCGTGCTCGCGCAGATGGGCGGCGAGCGCCCGGGCCGAGGAGACGAGCTGGGCGTAGGTGAGCGTGGTGTCGCCGTCCGCCACGGCCAGGGCCTGCGGGGTCCGTGCGGCATGCCAGGCCACCAGGGCCGTCAGCCCGGCGGTGGGTGCGGGCTGCCCGGCCTCCGGGGCGGACGCGGGGCGGTCAGCGGCCGGGGTGCGCTCGTCCTGCGGGGTGCCTTCGGTGGGCACGGGATCGTCCTTCCGGGTGTCGGGGTGGTGCGGGGTGGGGGTGGTCATCTCAGGCTCCCGCCGGTTGCCGGGCGGCGAGGCGGGTGTCGACGAGCAGCGCGACGGCACGCAGGTCCGGCTGGCGCAGCAGCTCGGGGGCGCGCAGCCGGACACCGCTCTCCTTCTCGATGACGGTCAGCAGCCGGGCGGCGAGCAGCGAGGTGCCGCCGGCCCCGGTGAAGCTCTCGGTCAGCGAGACCTCGGACCGGGCGAGCAGATCGCGTACGGCGCTCAGCACCAGCCGCTCGCCGGGGGTCGCGCCGCCGATCGGGTCGCCGTCCGCGGGGGCATCGCCGGGACGCGGCGCCTCGGCGGCTGCCTGCCGCGCCAGCTCGGCCCGGTCCACCTTGCCGTTGGCGTCCAGGGGGAAGGAGTCCACGATCCGGACGTCCGAGGGCACCGCCTGCTCAGGAAGCCAGGCGCGTACGGCGGGCAGCAGCGCCTCGGCGGTGAGCACGGCGCCGGCCGCCGGCCGTACATACGCCACCAGCCGGGTGTGGCCGTCGGCGGTACGCGGCGCGGTGACCACGGCGCCGAGGACCGCCGGGTCCTTCTCGAACGCGGCCTCCACCTCGGCCGGTTCGATCCGTACCCCGCTGATCTTGACCTGGTCGTCGAGGCGGCCCAGAAACTCCAGCGTACCGTCGTCCGGCATCCGCACCCGGTCACCGGTGTGGTACAAGCGCTCCACTCCCGGCAGATCGATCCCCTCGGGCACGGCCAGGAAGCGCCGCGCGGTCAGGTCGGGATCGAGGTAACCGAGCGCCAGACCGCTTCCGCCGATGAGGAGTTCACCCTCCGCTCCCCGTGCGACCGGCCGGCCGTCCGCGTCGGCGACGACCACGGTCACGCCGGGGAGGGGATGGCCGATCGGCGGCGCGGACTCCGTGCCCGCCGCGTCGTCCGTGCCCTGCATGGCGTACACGGTGGAGACCACGGTGGCCTCGGCCGGACCGTAGGCGTTGTGGACGGTGGCGGTCACCTCGGCGCCCGGCCGGCGCCGCATCCGGTCACCGCCCACGAACAGATGACGCAGCGCCAGGCCCTGTGGCCAGGGCCGTTCCAGCAGCGGCTCCACCATCGGGGTGGCCGAGACCACCGCCGTGACCGCGGACGCACGCCACCAGTCGGCCAGCACCACCGGGTCCCAGCGGACCTCGTCCGGCGCGGGCACCAGCGCCGCCCCGGACGTCAGCCCGGCCCACAGCTCCATCAGATGAGGGTCGAACGCGACGCCGATCAGCAGGGACTGCCGGTCGCCGGGGGCCAGCCCGGTCGTCGCGCGGTACCAGTCCAGCAGGGTGCCGAGCGCGGGCTCGCCGACGGCCACCGCCTTGGGGCGGCCGGTGGATCCTGAGGTCAGCACGGCGTAGAACGCCCCGGGGGGTGCGGAACGGGCCGTGGGGCCGGGGGCGGTGAATGCCGCCACCACCATGGCGGTGGCGTTGGCGCCCTCGCCCGGCAGCGCCAGCGGCAGGTGTTCGGCGCTCCGGTGCCGGGGCGGCAGGACCTCGGGATCGCCGATCAGACAGACGACGTTCAGGTCCTCGGTGACGGCGTCGGTACGGCGCTCACCGGGACGCGGGCCCAGCGGCAGATAGACGGCGCCGATCCTGGCGAGCGCGACGGCGGTCACCACGAGTGCGGCCGAACGGTCGAGGCAGACGCCGACCAGGTCTCCGGGGCGTACCCGGTCACGCAGCGCCCGGGCGGCCTCGTCGGCGGCGGTGTCGATCTGCCGGTACGTCCAGCGGTGCGCACCGTCGATCACCGCCGGAGCCTGCGGGGAGCGGGCGGCCCACTCCTCGAAGAGGGCGAGCACGCCGCTCCCGCCGGCGGTGGCGGGCAGCGCGCCACTGGCGATGCTGAGCGAGCCCTGCGGTGCGGGCAGTCGGGTGCCGGAGGCGGTCGTCGGGGCCGGCGTCCGGGCGGTCATCGGCTGGGTCATCAGGACTCCGTCACGGTGGTCGAAGCGGCGGGAGCGGGCACGGCGGGGGTGCCGACGGCCGCGAGCGCGGTGGCCTGGTCGGCCAGCACCGGGTTCTGGAACAGCAGCCGCAGCGGCGGACGCTGCCCCAGCCGCGGTTCGAGCCAGGCCGCCAGCTGCGCGGCGAGCAGCGAGTGGCCGCCGGCCCGGAAGAAGTCGGAGGACGCGTCGAAGCGGTCGTGGCCCAGGGCCTCCCGCCAGCCCTCGGCGAGCAGTTCCGTCATCGGATCGGAGGCCGGCGCCGGACCGGACGGCAGCTGCGCCGGGGCGCCGGGGCTCTCCTCGGCGGGGGCGGCCGGCTCCATTACGGCGGCCCGGAGGGTCAGCGCGGCACGGTCCGGCTTGCCGCCGGCCAGCCGCGGCATGGCGTCGAGCCGTGCCCAGCACCCCGGTACCAGCGCACTCGGCAGCCGGCGGCTGAGCTCGGTGTGCAAGGCCTGCTCGTCCCACGGCGCACCGTCGTCCGTGCCCTCCAGGAAACCGACGAGCCGGGGCCCGCCCGAGGCCGTACGGTCCAGGACGACGGCGCAGGAGCGGCCGCCGAGCGCGGCGGAGGCGGCGGCCTCCACCTCCTCCAGCTCGATGCGATACCCGCGCAGTTTGATCTGGTGGTCGCGTCGTCCCAGGAAGTACAGCAGCCCGTCGCGGCCGCGGTAGCCGAGGTCACCGGTGAGGTAGACCCGCTCACCGCCCAGGGCCTCGACGCCGAGGAACCGGGCGGCGGTGGTCTCCGGGTTGCCGACGTAGCCCTCGGCCAAGCCGGCTCCGGCGATGGCCAGTTCGCCGACCGCGCCGTCCGGCAGCGGCCGGTGGTGTGCGTCCAGGACATGGATCCGTTCGCCGGGCAGCTCGGTGCCGAGCGGGATCTCCGCACCGTCGGCGAGACCGTCCGGGGTGAGCTCGTGGACGGTGGAGCTGATGGCGGCTTCCGTGACGCCGTAGACGTTGAGCACGGTGGTGTCGGTGTCGGCCAGGTAGGCACGCATCACGTCCGCCGGGAGGCGTTCACCACCGAGCACCAGCAGCCGCGGCGTCCAGTGCCCGTCGCGCAGCACGGGGCGCATCTCCTCGCGGGTGGCGAGGAAGTAACTGGTCGGCAGGTTCGCCACGGTGACCCGCGCGGCGACCAGCAGCGAGGCCAGCTCGGTGCCGGTCAGCACCTCGTGCTCGGGGGCGACCAGGCACGCCCCGGCGTACAGCGACGGCAGCACCTCCTCGAGGGCCACGTCGAACGTCGGCTGCGCGAACAGCAGCACCCGGTCACCCGGTTCCAGGCCGAACCGGTCGGCGGCGCCGGTCAGATGGTTCTCCAGTGCCGCACGGCCGACGGCGACGGGCTTCGGAATGCCCGTCGAACCGGAGGTGTGGATGATGTACGCGGCACCGGGGACGACCTCGGCCGCCCGCGCCGGCGGCAGGGCCGGGGCGTCGACGGTGGCCGCCGGCAGCCCGTCGGGAAGCGTGACGGGGGCCTCCGCGGAGGTCAGCACCAGCGCCGGAGCCAGCCGGCCCAGCAGCAGCTCCAGGCGGGCCGGCGGGTCGGACGGCGAGAGCGGGCAGTACACCGCACGGGTCCGCAGACAGGCCAGCAGCGCCACGACCGAGTCGGCGCCACGGGGCAGTACGGCGGCCACCGGCTGCCCGGCGGTCACCCCCGCCGCCCGCAGCCGCTGTGCCAGCGAGCTGACCCGGTCATCGAGGTCGCCGTAGCTGATCCGGCGGGCGCCGACGAGCAGCGCGGGCAGGGACGGGTCGTGCGCGGTGGCCGGGTCGAGCGGGTCGTGTGCCGGCGCCGGGGGAGCGGCGGCCGGGAGGGCCTGCGGCGGGGCCGGCGGCGCCAGGTCCGCCAGGGCGGCGCCGGGAGCGTCGAGGTAGGCCCGCAGCAGGTCCAGGAACCGCCCGGCGAGCAGCTTCGCCACGTCCTCGCCGAACATGTCGGCGTCGTAGTCCCACACCAGGGTCATCCCCGGCGCGCCGTGCCGGAGGCTGACCCCGCGCCGGTCGTCCGGCAGCAGCACCACGTCCAGGTCGAAGCGTGTGGTGCCGGTGTTGAAGCCCTCGAAGAGGGTGATCTCCAGACCGGGCACGTCGATCTCGGGCAGCTCGGCGTCGTGGGCGCTGAACATGACGCTGAACAGCGGGTTGTCGGCGCCGGAGGTGTGCAGCCCGAGCGTGCGGGTCAGCTCCTGGATCGGCACCTCCTGGTGCGGCAGCGCACGGATGAGGGTGTCGGTCACCTCGTCCATGGACTCCTCGGCCGGGGCGGCCGGGTCCAGCCGGAGCGCGAGCGGGATGGTGTTGACGAACATGCCCACCGCGCCCTCGAAACCGCGCGGGCGGTTGCCGACGGCGGTTCCGATCACCATCTGCGAGCGGCCGCTGTGCCGGCGCAGCAGCTCGGCGAAGAGCCCCAGCAGGGTGGCGAACGGCGTCAGACCGCGCTCCTTGGCATGGGCGCGCAGCGCCTGCGCCAGATCCGCGCCGATCGACTGCCGCAGCTGGCCACCGTGGTGGCGGCGCCGGGAGCCGGGCCGGGTCAGGCCGGGCAGCGGCATGTCGTAGGACATCTCGCGCAGTTCACCGGCCCAGAACTCCAGGCTGTCGCGCCGCTCCCCCCTCTCCTCGTCCTGGGCGCCCGCCCGAACGTGGTCGGCGTACGAGGGCGCGGGCGGCAGCTCCACCGGCTCGCCCAGGACGTGGCCCCGGTAGACGCTGAACACGTCGCGCAGCAGGATCGCGAACGAGTGGCCGTCGTGGATCAGATGGTGCTCGACATGGATGAGCCGGTGACGTTCCTCCGCGAGCCGGACCAGCGTCCAGCGCAGCAGCGGTGCCTCGAAGGTGTCGAGCGGGGTCTCCGCCTCGGTGCGCAGCAGCTCCTGGAACGCGGCCTCCGGGTCCGCCTCCCCGCTCAGGTCCACCGTGTGCAGCCGCGGCACACAGGCCTCGGCGACCCGCTGCCCCGGCATCGCTCCGTCCACGGCGACGAGTTCCAGCCGCAGACCGGGGTGCCGGTCGAGCGTGGCGGCGAGGCCGCGGCGCAGCGCCTCGGTGTCGAGGGTGCCCCACAGGTCGAGTGAGGCGGTGAAGTTGTAGGCGCGGCTGCCCGGTTGCACCTGTTCGTGCAGCCAGACGATCTCCTGTGACGAGGAGAGCGGAAGCATGGGCGGTCCCTGAGGTTGTGGGGGCGGGTTTTTCCGGCCGGGGCATGGTCGGGCCCGGCCTGGGGGTGCAGACCGGCCGCGGATCGCGCGGCTGGTCCTGCGGTGTCGGTAAGCAAGAGCGGGGCGGGGCCCCGGGAAGGGTCAGCCGGCCGTTGGCGCCGGGGTTCGCAGTGCGCCGGCGAGCGCGGTGAAGGCGCTCTCGGCGGTGTCGTCGGCGAGGATCGCGCGGTCCCACACCATGCGCAGATGCAGCTCGGGGCCCTGGGTGACGGCGACCGCGAAGGGGCCGCGCACGGCCCGTCCGTCGACCTGGATCTCACGGCCTGTCACCCCGCCCAGCCGCAGCGGGGGGTGCCGCCGGGCGTCGTCGACGGTCAGCATGCCGTCGAGCCGGCCGGTCCATCCGGAGCCGGCCGCGCGGGCGGCGTGCACCACGGCGTCGAACGGGGTGGCGGCATGGTCCAGGTCGTCCCACCAGGCCTCGGCCGTCGCGGACGCCGCGGGGGCGTCCCCGGTGGCGGTCGGGAAGACCACGGTGTTGAGGAAGCAGCCGAGCACCGGCGCGGCACCTTGCGGCCGGCCGCCCCACGGGTAGCCGAGCGGCACCACCTGCCCTGCCCCGAACAGCGCCGCCGCGGCCGCCCGGCAGGCGTTGAGCAGGTCGGGGAAGGGCACCCCGGCCGGCGGCGCGGGAATCCGCAGCGCGGCCGCACCGCTCGGCGCCGTCCCGGCAGGGAGGGCTGGGGGCCGTGCCGCGGGGGCCTGTTCGCGCACTGCGCGCAGCCGTTCGCCCCAGTACGCCATCGCCGCCGGTGCGCCCGCACGCTCCTCCGCGTCGAGCTGGAGCAGCACGGCGTCCCGGTAGGCGGCCAGCTCGGCCGAGACCTCCGAGGCGGAGGGCCGCTCGTCGCCGGCGTCCTCGTCGTAGGCCGCGCCGAGTTCTTCAACGATCCGCGCCAACGACTGACCGTCGCACGCGGCGTGGTCCAGGACCACGGCGAGCACGTCTTCCGCACCCTGCGGCCCGTCCTGCACCAGGAACAGCCGCAGCGGCGAACCCTGCGGGGTCCAGCTGCCCAGGGCGCGGCGCAGCACGGTGGCCGCATCCTCACCGGACGCGCAGTCCAGGCGGGTCACGGGTACCTGCGGCGCTTCCGGGCGCAGTGCGGGGGTGCCGCGCAGCACGGTGAGGCGGGAGCGCAGCACGGGGTGCAGGGCGGCGAGCCGGTTCGCGGCCGCCGTGAGGCGTACGGGATCCACCGAGCCGCGCGGAAAGGCGAAGAACATCGGCACGAGGTCCGGCCGCCCGGCGGGGTCCATGGCACGCACCAGTGCAAAGCGACGCTGGGCGCCCGTGACGGGCAGCAGGACCGGGGCCCCGTCGCCGGTTTCGAGTCGCCGGTAGCGGGCCAGGTACTGGCTCGTGATGCTGAGCACGTGATCCTCTCTGACATGACTGAGCTGCATCGCCCGAGGCGATGCGGGTGGGAAGGCCGTGCGCGGGGGCAGGCAGGAGGGGCGCGGCCGGAGGCGGTGACCGGCCGTCAACCGAGGGCGGCGGGTTCGGCCGCGCCGGACGCGGCGGCCTCCGGGTCCTCGGCAGGCCCCGTGGCGGGCAGGTCACGCATCCGCCGCAGCGGGGAGAGCAGCAGCGGCAGCGGTACGACCAGGAATCCGGCCGCACACCACACCAGCGCCCACCGGGCCCCGAAGGCCTCGGCCAGCGCACCGCCGGCCAGGGCACCGAGCGGCAGGGTGCCCCACATCAGGAACCGCAGAGTGGCGTTCATCCGGCCGAGCAGCCGGGGCGGGCACAGGGTCTGGCGGAAGCTCACCTGCGCGACGTTGTAGACCACGGCGCCGAAGAAGACCACGCCGGAGCCGAGGGCGAACAGCGCTGCCCCCGCGCCGCGTCCCGAGAGCGGCCACAGCAGCGCGAACGGGCCGGTGACCAGCGAGGACAGCCAGATGAGCCGGGCCTGGCCGAGCCGCGCGGCGAGCCGGCCCGCGCACAGTGCGCCGGCCAGTCCGCCCAGGGCCGAGGCGGCCAGCACAAGGCCCACCACTCCGGGCGCAAGGCCCAGCACCCGGACCAGGAAGACGGACTGGGTGGCCATCAGCACCGCGGCGAAGAAGTTGCCCAGCCCGGTCGCCACGGCGATCACCCGCAGCAAGCGGTGCCCGCACACAAAGCGCAGCCCCTCACCGATGTCCCGGCGCAGCGAGGCGTCCGGACGGCGTTCGGGAAGGCTCTCGGGCCGCTTGATGCGCCACAGGAACAGCGCGGAGAGCGCATAGCCGGCGGCGTCGGTGACGATGGCCAGGGCGGCCCCCAGCAACTGGACGAGACCGCCGCCGATGCCGGGCCCCGCGACCTGCGCCGAGGAACGGATCGTCTCCAGCGCCCCGTTGCCCGAGACCAGCTGGTCCTTGGGCAGCAGCTGGGGCAGGAAGCTCTGGTGGGCGACGTCGAAGAAGACCGTTGCCACGCCGGTCACCAGGGCGACGATGTACAGCTGCGCCATCGTCAGCACTCCGGTGACGGCGGCCAGCGGGATGCTCGCCATCGCGAGGGCCCGCACCACATCGGCGCGGATCATCAGCGGCAGCTTGCGCATCCGGTCGACCCAGGCCCCGGCCGGCAGCCCGACCAGCAGGAACGCGGCGGTCTCCGCGGCGGTGAGCAAGCCCACCTGGAAGGCGGGGGCGTCGAGTTCGAGCACCGCGACGAGGGGCAGGGCGACCAGGGTGACCTGGGCGCCGAGTTGTCCGGCCGCGGCACCGGCGAGCAGAAGACGGAAGTCGCGCAGGCGCAGCGGGCCGCTGGCCGCGGGTCGGGGTATGACGGGCATGTGGTGACCATCGCCGACCAGTCGATCAAGGGTCAAAACCCGATGCACACTTTCGGTCGGGTTTCTTCACCATTTACGCACCAGTACCGAAAATTCTTCGCCAGATTCCGGCAACCACCGCATGACCGCCACATGTTGACGCTCCTTGTGAGAAGGGGATTCCGGGGAGGCGGCATGATGGAACAGGGTGATCGTGCACAGAGGGTCACGTACCGGAATCCGACCGAAAACAGTCGTTGATGTCCTCTTATTGACCGAAGAAATCAGTTCCTCCGGTATGGCACCGCTCCACGGCAAAGGACCGGCCCCGCGGCTGTGACAGCCGCGGGGCCGGGCAGACCGGTGGAAGTCCCCTCAGGCGGGCCGGAGTTCCGCCTCGACGGCGCCGCGGATCAGCTCGTGTGCCCGCCGGAGCGAGGTGGTGCCGCTCAGCCAGCGTTCGCTCAAGCCCTCGACCAGGGCGGTGAGCCGTTCGGCCGCCGCGTGCGGGTCGGTGCGGGCGAGCCCCGGATCGGCGGCCTGGGCCCGGAGTATCAGGCCGGCGAGGTCGTCGTTCCACTCGCGGGTCGCGGTGGCCAGCAGCTCCCGCAGGTCCGGGTCGAAGACGGCGGTGGCCCGCAGCTCGCCCCACGCCGCGCTGTTCTCCCTGACGTGGGGCTCGTCCTGCAGTTCCCGCAGCAGGATCTCGGTGAGCTGGGTACGGGGATCGTCGGAGGCGTCGAGAGCGGCGTCGGTGTAGCGGACCGCACGTTGGTTGATGAACTCCAGGGTGCGGCGCAGCAGTCCGGTGCGGTCCTTGAAGTGGTAATAGATTAGCGCGGTCGAGACGCCGGCCTCCGCGGACACCTCCTCGACGCGCAGCCCGCGGACGCCGCGCCGGGCGATCAGCCGGGCGGCGGCTTCGAGGATCTGGGTGGGCCTGTCCGGCATCGCATGCTCCCGCGGTCCGAGGAATCAAGGTGGCTCGGCACCGATCATGCCCTACCATCGTCCTGACCGAAATTTCAGTCAGGGGGCTGAGCATGAACATATCCCGACGTCAGACACTGCAAGCGGCGGTCGTCGCCGCCGTGGGCGGGGCCTTGGGTGCCTGCGGTACCCAGGACGGCGGCCGGCCGGCGCCGCGCGGTGAGCGGGCCGTCCCCGCCGGCGCGAAGCCGGCCGGCGGATGGCGGCTGCCCGATGAGGCCCATCCGCACGAGTCGACCTACATGGCCTGGCCCACCCGCCGGATCTGGGGACCGGACATCAGCGGTGTACGCGATGACATCGCCCGTATCGCCCGGACCATCGCCGAGTTCGAGCCGGTACACCTCCTGGCCAACGAGCGGGAGGCGCAGGCGGCCCGGCGGGCTTGCGGGTCAGGGGTGGAGGTCGTCCCGGTCCCGGTGGACGACCTGTGGGCGCGGGACAGCGGACCGGTCTTCGTCCTCGGGCCCGACGGCATCGCCGGCGTCGACCTCAACTTCAACGGCTGGGGCGGCAAGCAGCCCCACGGCCGCGACAGCCGGGTGGCCCGAGCGGTCCTGGACGACGAGCGGATCACCCGGATCGAGGCACCGATCACCGCCGAGGGCGGGGCAGTGGAGGGCGACGGGCACGGGACCCTGCTGGTGGCCGAGAGCTCGCTGGTCAACGACAACCGCAACCCCGGCAAGTCCCGCAAGGACATCGAGCGGGCGCTCAAGGACCTGTTCGGCGCCACCACGGTGATCTGGGTGAAGGGCGTCAAGGGCAAGGACATCACGGACTATCACATCGATGCGCTGGCCCGCTTCTCCGAACCCGGCGTCGTGGTCCTGAGCACCCCGGCACCCCACGCCCCCCGGAACGACTTCACCGGCGCCTACGAACAGGCCCGCACGGTCCTGGAGCACGCCGTCGACGCCCGGGGGAAGCGGCTGGAGGTCGTCGATCTGTTCGAGCCGTCCGACATCGGGCGACGGGGGAAGGACTTCCTGGCCTGCTATGCGAACTACTACGTGGCCAACGGAGCGGTCATCATGCCCCGCTTCGGCGACCGGAAGGCCGACGGCGATGCCGCGGCCACCCTGAGGGACCTCTACCCGGGGCGGAAGGTGGTGCCCCTGCCCGTCGACAGCCTCGGCGAGGGCGGCGGCGGCATCCACTGTGCCACCCAGCAACGGCCCGAGGCCGGCTGAACCTCCCGGCCCGGGACGGCCGTCGGAGCGCCGGGGCGGTGCCGGCCGCGGCCGCCCGGGGCCGGGCCCCGGGCCGGGTGGCGGACTCAGCCGCGGCGCGTTTCGCCGGCCAGCTGATTGAACGGGCCGTCCGTCAGCGTCCCGTGCTGATCCGTCACGACCGGCAGCCGCGCCATCGTCTCCGCCGGGAGGAGGCCGGTCTGGCCGAGCACCGCGGCCTGGTCCCAGTAGATGTGCTCACCGGAGATCAGCGCGCCGTCGAACGAGACCACGGCGATGAGCGGGATCTCGACGCGCCGTCCGGTCGGCGGCACACCGGGCAGGATCCAGGGCACCTCGACGTCGTGAGTGAACGAGACCAGCATTTCGTCGACGAGCCGCGTCCCGCCCGTGGTGCGGGTCAGCGGCTCGATGGCGAAGTCCGCCGCGTTGTGCCCCACGAACCAGCGGCGGTAGAAGTGCCGCACGGACGCCCTGCCGCGGGCGCCCATCGCCGTCGGCACATGCACCACCTCAGGCTCGTCCGACATGGTGGCCATCGTCGTGTCGAGATCGAGACTGCTGAACTCGCTGGTGGTGTGCAGCTCCCAGACACGCTCCTGGTCAGAAGTGCTGGTCACAGGCGGCCTCCTCGGTCTTCCAGCCCCAAGCGGTGAGCATCCCCGGGGAGAGGCCGGCGCACCTGGGCGAGGACAGCTCGCGCACCGCCCGCTCGATCTGCGCCTCGTCCACCCGCCCGGTCGCCAGCATGGCGTCCCGCGTCCTGTCCCATGTATCAGCCCAGAAGCGGCTGATCGCGCTGTCCGGCACCAACGGGGGAACGTGGATCTCGGCGGCCACCTGGTACAGCCCCTCCTCGTGCAGGAGCTGCGGGTAATCCGGCACCCAGGAGATGTCCGTGCCGATGGTCTCCCGCAGTGCCTGCCACATCGCCCGCATGACCGTGGTGTACCGGGTGGCCGGGGCGGTGGCGGTCGTCAGGTCCACGGCGTCGCTGAGCACCAGCACACCGTCGGGCGCGACCAGCGAGACCAGCTTGGCGATCATGCGGCGCCACGAGCGCAGATGCATCAGGACGAACCGCGCGTGCACCAGCCGGAACCGGCCGGGGTGGAAGTCCGGGGCGGTGATGTCGGCGTCCAGCGTCGTCAGGCCCGGTGTCCCGTCGGCGGTGAGGAAGCGGGTGTCACGGTCCACCGCGAGGACCGTCGAGACACCGGCCGACTCCAGCAGCCACCGCGCGAGGGTGCCGGTCCCCGCGCCCACGTCCAGGCAGTTCCAGCCGGGACCGGCTCCCAGCGCCGTCAGCCGGGCGGCGCTCACCTCGTCGTAGGCGAGCGCCCCCAGGTCGATGCGACCGGCCTCGCCGGTCTCCTCCGGGCGGAACATACCTTCGCCGTAGCGCCCGGTATCCGTACCCCGCACGTCCCCAGTATGACGGCGCGGCTCAGGGGTTTCCTGCTGTGGTGACCAGCTCTGGAACCGGCTCCGCCGCCGGCTGCTTCCGCGGCCGTCCCGGGGCACGCCGCAGCACCAGCTGCAGGACCAGCATCACCACGCCGGTCACCACCGCGCTGTGCCACAGCAGGGCGTCGAGCCGGCCCGCGGAGAGATAGGCGCCCGCGGCCACGGCCGCCAGTGCGCACACGGCCCGGTCCACGATGCTCTCGACGGACAGCAGGGTGGCCCGTGGCGCACCCGCCGGAATCGCGTCGTTGACCAGCTTGCGCTGGAGCGGATAGGCGAATCCGGTGACCGCGGAGAACACACACAGCAGGGCGATCACGGTCCAGGGCCCGCCGAGGGTGCTGCCCGCCAGCGCGGCCGCCATCGCGAGGCTGAGCAGCGAGACCCACGCCACCGGTGACAACCGCGAGCCGAGCCACTGCGGACGGGCCGAGGCCACCGCCTCCGCGACGGTCATGGCGGCCAGCACACCGCCGTGCGAGCCCTCCGGGATGCCGTGGTCCAGCAGCACCGGCTGGAAGAGGTTCACCTGGCAGATCCGCGAGAGGGTGAAGACCGCCACGCCCTGCACCATCAGCAGCGCGAGCCAGGGCGTGGCCCACACACAGCGCAGCGCCGTGGTGGCATCGCGCAGAAACGCGAGCCCGCCGCGCGCGGACTTCCCGGCCGGCTTCCGGCCGGCGGGCGCCGCCTGCCGCGGCAGCACCACGGCGCAGACGAGCGAGCCCGCCGCACTCGCGGCGCTCAGCACATACGGCGTGGGGTGCGCGAGGGCCATCAACGGACCGACCAGCGGCCAGCACAGCACCTTCGCGGCCAGCCCCAGCGCCCGCGCCTGCCCCTCGGCCTTCAGATAGTGCTCTCCCGCGCCCTCGGCCGCCAGGCCGTCGTAGAGATAGGCGCTGGCGGCGCCGGAGGTCAGCGAGCGGCCCGCGGCGATGGCCAGGAAGTGCACCAGGAAGCCGGTGTAGCTGGGGGAGAGGACCGGGGCCAGGTTCGCCGCGGTCATCACGACGGCACCGGCCCGCAGACAGTTGCGGGCACCGATCCGGTCGGCCACGATCCCGGTCGGGATCTCGAAGAGGCAGAACGCGATGTAGTAGATGCTCTGGATGCCGAAGATCTGCCCGTCGGAGAGCCCCGCCTCCCGCTGGTAGGCGTAGAAGACGGGCATCCACCACAACAGGTTGAACAGCAGCTGGAAGCCGTTGTTGAGCCGGATGATCCGGCGGGCCCGGGGAGTCAGGGACGCCCCGGAGGCCCGGGGACCACGGGCGGTGCGCAGGCCGGCGAAGGGGCGGATCACAGCGCGTAGGGGCGGATCTGGACCAGGCGGAAGTCCCCCTGATCGGTCATCAGCCACTCGATGTCCAGCGGATGGTCCACGTCGCCGTCGCTGAAGTGCGACTGGAGCAGCCGCCCGGTCAGGGCCAGCCGGGCCAGCTTGTCGCGGGTGCCGACGGGCAGGTCCTTGCCGGACGAGCCGAGTGCGACGGTGCGGCCACCGCCCTCGACCGTGTTGTACAGGTACTGCAGCGGCAGCGTCGATCCGTCGACCACCGTCTCGGGCGAGCCGGGGGAGCAGTTGACGTAGACATTGCGGAAGTCCGTGCGCCGGGTCGGGTCGCAGGTCACCAGCACCCCGCCGAGCTCCGCCGGCACATACCGCTGGATGATCACGCCCATGTAGGTGTCGTCGAGGGAGATGCCCGCCTGGTGGCGCAGCCGGACGCTGCGCGGCGACAGCAGGGAGGCCCACACCTGGCGTACCGCGTCGAGGAGTTCGTCCGCGCCGTGGACGGTGCTGACCGAGTCGTAGACCCCGGCCGCGGAGAACCCGGGCAGGTCCTCGGCATTGGACGAAGAGCGCACCACGAGACGGCCCCCGGCGTCCGGACCACCGGGCAGCGCCTGGGTGATCTGCCGGGTCACCTCGTCGGGCATGGGAGTGTTGCGGATGAGCTGCTGCAGATGCAGACAGAGCGCGTCCAGGACGTCGACGGCGTCGAGTTCGAGGGCCATCTTCAGCTTGCCCAGGCCCTGCTGCACGGCCGGCGAGGACGTCAGGAAGCGGTGCTGCAGGGCGAAGGGCAGGGCGATGCCGTCGGGCGCCGCGACGGTACCGGCCACGAAGTCGGCGGCCAGGTCGCGTAGTTCGGCGGGCGTCGCGTCCGGGGTGCCCAGACGGGCCGCGAGGTGGCCGTAGAGGTCGGCGCGGGGCGGCCTCGGATGCCCGTAGAAGGTGGTGAGGTCGGCGGAGCGGCTGTCGAGGACGTGATGGAGCTCCCCGAGGCTGGCCGCCTTGGTGCCGTACCGGTCCTGGTCGGCGCGGCGCAGCCGGTGCAGAAACAGCGCGGGCACGTCCTCCAGCAGGGGTGGTTCCAGACGGATCCGCTGCTGGTGCCAGGCCGGGGCCTCCAGCGCCGGGGCATGGCCCAGCGGGGCGAGGGTGATCTCGTCGTCCTGCACCCGGTAGCGGATCCATGCGCCGTCCAGGTCGTCCGCCTCGACGAGGCGGTCCAGGTCGCGGACGATCGCGTTGGGGATGCCCCATCCCGAGGCGAGGACGTTGGTGTGCGAGAGCGGTGTGCCGGGCGCGGTATTGAGGAAGCCCGCCACCCGCGGCACATCGTCCGGCAGCGACGCCATGGCCACGATGTCGGACCAGCCGAGCCCGTCGGCCGCGGCCGCGTACTCCTCCTGGGTCCGGAAGTAGCGCAGCCGTCCGACGGCCTCGCCGGGGTTGAGCGGGGTACGGGTGCGGTTGCCGAAGAGCTCATGGCCCAGGATCCGGGGCACATGGACATCGCTGATCGCGGCGAGTTCGTGCTCCTGCCCGTGGTTCGCCGGCTTGAGCAGCAGCGGCAGCCGGCCGTCGACCCGGTGGCGGACGAAGGTGTAGAACTCCTCCAGCAGCAGGCCGTTCATGGTGTCGGCCTCGGTCGTCTCCAGGACCAGAAAGGGCCGCTCCCGGCCCTCGGCGTCCTCGTCGGTGTGCAGCGAGAGCACACCCAGCAGGAAGCGGCGCTCGGGATCCATGTAGACCGAGGCGTTGAACGCGTCCAGGCAGGAGTCCAGATCGGCCAGCTCCATGCCGAGCACGCGGGTGGCGATGTAGTTGACGTGGAACGGGTGGGCCGCGGTGTCGAGCAGGTGCCACGTGTTCTCGATGCGGTCCACCACCACCTTGAGGTAGGGGTGGCCGGCCAGGACGCCGGACAGGGTGCGGAAGAGCGGCAGGGACAGGTTCTCGCCGACGACGGTGCGGTCGGTGAGCGGCCCCGGCGCGCCGGAGGGCAGGAGGGTGGTGGTCATGACTGCGCCTCCGTGGTGCCGTGGGGGAGGACCTTGGGCAGGGCGTCCACCAGGGTCCGGAAGTCGCGGATCACGGTCTCCGGGTCGGCGGCGGACAGCAGGCACAGCGCCGCCATGGTGTTGGCGCCCGCTGCCGGGTCGTACACCGGCACCAGCGTCCCGTCCGGGAGCGAGTTCTCGGCCACCACGGACAGCCGGCTGCCCGCGCTGACGGGCACCGCCTCGCGCACCGTCGGGAAGTCCCAGATACGCCGGTCCGTCCAGGCCTCTCCCTCGCCGTCGACGGCCAGGACGACCAGCGATCCGGCCGCGCCGTCCGCCTCCTGCGGGGTGCGGGCCGCCTCGGGCCAGGAGACCGGACGCCCCAGCAGGTGGTCGGTGAGCATGCCGATCAGGTCCAGGCCGAAGACCTCCTCGATCTGCGGCACGGTCATCGCCCCGCCGAACCGGGCGGCGGTCTCGATCACCCACATCCGCCCGTCGGCACCGAGCTTGATCTCGGTGTGCGTCCCGCAGTTGCGCAGTCCCAGCGCGTCGACGGCATCGCGCGCGAGGGCCACGATGCGCCGCTGGGCGTCGTGCGGCAGCGCGGCAGGGGTGATCCCGGCCCGCTCGGTGAACGGCTCCACCGTCGGCATCCGCCCGCTCAGGCACACCGGGCGGAAGTCGCCGTCCACGACGACGCCTTCGACGCTGACGTAGTCGCCCCAGCCCTCCTGGTCGAACCACTCCGACGCGGTGCCCTGCACGATCTCCTCCACGAGGAAGTCCGCCCCGGCATCGGCCACATGGAGCTCGGCATAACCCAGTTGCGCGGATTCGGCCATCACCTCCCGGGCCCGCTCCCAGGCCGCCGGCACCTCGTCGGCGCGGCGGATGGTCCGGTGGGCGGTGGAACCTGCGCTCCAGGCGGCCTTGAGCAGCAGGGGGAAACGGAGCGCGGCGGCCGCGTCGTGCAGATCCTGCTCGGTGGCGACGGGACGGAACCGGGGCTGGGATATCCCCTGGTCCTGCCAGGTGCGCCGCATCATCCGCTTGTCGCGGGCGAGGGCGCAGGAGCTGCCCGCACCGGCGAGGCCGAGCTTCTCGCAGGCCTCCGCGACCGCGACGACCGCGTACTCGGAGAAGGTGACGACGGCGTCCGCGCCGACCGCCTGGGCCCGGGAGACGATCAGGGACACCAGGTCTTGCCGTTCGGGTTCGGAAGGGCTCAGCACCGAAGCGCACAACCGGTCAGCGGACGCGGCCACGGTGGGCGGGAGCGCGCTGAGTGCCAGCAGGTGCACTGCCGACCGTGCGGCGACCCGTGACAGGGCGTACCCCAGGGGCGGACCGCCCTTGGCATACACGAACAGCACCTTGCTCACTGGAATCCGACTCCTCTTCAAGATACGGGTAGGGGCCTTCGAAACGGCCGGGGACGCCCGACTCTCACATCCGGACGCCGTGCTTCAAGCGAAGCAGCCATGCGGCACACGGTTCCCCGCATCGGGCCGCAACCGCTCAGGCAAATGCCAGAGTTGTGGATACCGTTGATCATCGGTGAAGGTTTCGTGATGCCGTATGGCGGCAGCGGCGGTGTGGAGGTGCACGGGCGCACCAGATCGGCCGAGAACCGGGCATGTCGCGCAACGCGGGGGGATACCTATGGCCATGGCGCGCCGTCCGAAAACATTGAACTCTTCACCACAAAGGGGCCCGTCGTGGACGAGACCAGTTTGAAGTCGCTGCTCGAACGCCTTCCGGTGTCCTGGTGGGAGGCGGACCGTGAGCTGCGAGTGATCGACAGTGGCGGTGGCGCCTTCGACGACACGGTGACGGCCCAGCGGTTCCTCGACACCGTGCGAAGAGAGCTCCCCGAGCACGCCGCGGCACTTGAATCCAGCCATTGGCAGGCCCAGTTCGACGGTCGTGTCTTCGATGTGAACTGGTCCCCCGGCGTGCCCCGGCAGGGCCGCTCCCGTGGCCTGGCGGTGGAGGTCGCCGCGCGGGTCCCCGACGTCCGGCGCTACGACGCCTTCGCGGACCTCGCCCCCGCCGCGGCCTTCATCCGGGACGCGGACGGCCGCTACCTCTGGGCCAACCACGCCTATGCCCATCTGTACGGGACCACACCGGAGCACGTCATCGGCGCCTCCATCGCGGACATCGACGGCCCCGCCGACTCACCACAGGTCCTCGCCCTGGACCGGGAAGTACTCGCCCGCGGCAAGCCCGTGCGGCACACCCTCACCTACCACCGCTCCGACGGCACCAGCGGGCAGGCGGCCGGCCATCGCTTCCCCGTCAGGGAAGGAGGCCAGACCTGCGTCGCGGGCATCTACGTCGACATCAGCGACTACACCCGCGCCCTGCGCCAGCGCCGGGAGGCCGAGGAGAACCTGCACGCGCTGCGCGATCACAGCGGACTGGCCTGCGCCCTGATCTCCGCGGGCGGGCGGATCCAGCAGGCGAGCGCCGCGGCCGCCGAACTGCTGCAGACCCGGCTGTCGGACCTCGTCGGCCGCCGTGCGCACACCGTGCTGGCACCCGCCCCGGAGTTAGGAGCGCTGCGGCGCAGCTGGCACGATCTGATAGCCCGCCGCAGCCGGCGCATCCAGACCTCCGCCGTGTTCCAGGACGCCCGCGGTCGGCAGCGCCGCGCCCGGCTGCATCTGACGACGGTCGGCCGGAGCGCGGACCGTGCCACGAGCGTCTGGGCGGTCGTCACCCACCAGGGACTCGCCCACGAAGCCCATCCTCAGCTGACGGCAAGTCAGGTCCGCATCCTGTCCCTGCTGGCCGCCGGCCGCAGCAACGCGGAGATCGCCACCTCCCTGCACCTCTCCCGGCAGACCGTCGACTACCACCTCAGCCGCCTGCGCGACCTCCTGGACGCCCCGACCCGGCCCGCCCTCGTCGCCCGCGCCTATGTCCTGGGCATTCTCGACCCCCAGACGTGGCCACCCCGCTCGGCCACGGCCTGCCATCCGCACAGCACCACCTGACGGGGCGGGCAGGCCGCGCCGCCGCCCGGCGGACCGGGCACCGGGCGGCGCGCCGGGGCCGCCGGGCCCCTCCACGGAGCCGGCAGACGGGGAAGGGTTGGGCCACCCGGCTGATTGTGGCCGACGGGCGTTTCACTCCCCGCGGGTTGAACGGGGCTGCGGGACGGCAACGGCAGCACGATACGTCTGGCAGCAGAAGGACGAAGCGGCGAGGAGCGACGTGAGAAGAATGATGCGGGCGGGAAGCGTGGTCGGGGCGTGCGGGCTGGTGCTGATCGGCGCCGGAGCCGCCCAGGCGGTGAGTATCCCGGACTCCCTGCTCTCGGCGGTGGCGGATGCCGATGTCGGCACCGTGACCGGCATGGTCGAAGGGGTGGTCTGCAACAACCGCCTCGGCCAGGTCCATTACAAGTCGCCGGTGATCGCGTCGCCTCATGCCTGCATCAACGGGCCGGTGCACAGTGGGAACAGCATCAACAGCGGCAACTTCATCAACCACGGAAACCCGAACAACAGCGGCAATCTCTCCAACACCAACGGAACCACCAACGGCGCCAACTCCGTCACGGGTGCTTCCTCGGCGAGCTCCAACAACGTGCAGCGGATCCTCGGCATCCTGGTCCGCTGATCCGGACACGGCACCGAAGCACTGGCACCGAAAGACCCGGCACGATCCGGGGCGTCACACGATCGCCCGGCGGACATCCGCCGGGCGATCGTCGTTTCCGCTTCCGGCATTCCGCCGGCCCCGAAAGTCCCGGGGCCGGTACGGATCAGTGTGCCGTCACAGCTTCTGGGTGCCGTCGTGGCCGACGTGCTGCATGTTGTTGCTGGACTTCTTCGCGGCGCCGGTGGTGCCGCCGCTGTCGTCGTTGGTGTTGCCCTGGGAGGTCTTCGGGCTGCCGCTGTTGCTGTTGGAGCCGGAGACGTAGACGTTCTGCGAGCGCCCGGGATTGCCGCTGAGCACCGGCCCGTTGATGCAGAGCCTGGTCCGGTGACCGCAGTGGAACCTGGCGTCGAAGCGGGCGACGGTGTTGCTGTTCGAGACCCCGTCGCCGGATCCGGCCCACGCCAGGGTGGGCGCGGCTCCGCCTGCGGCCAGGAGCAGGCCACAGGCTCCTGCCATCACGAAATTGACGCGTGCCATGTTGTTCACAGTGTGCTCCTGCACCTCATTGATGGTCCCCGGATGTTGGTATCCCGGATGCCCGCATCCACCTAGCAGGAGCAACGGCCCGCCTCACATATTCACCCTGTCCGATTATGGGATTCACCGATACGGCCCTGGACGGCCCCGGGCCGTATCGGACGGCCCAGGGCGGTCCTTCGACGCTACGGACGACCTATTCGCGCCCGTCGAGCGCTTCGGCGAGGGCGAGGATCCGGCGGGCGTCCTCGACATGCAGGTTCTCGATCAGCCGCCCGTCGACGGTGACGACCCCGCGTCCCTCGCGGGTGGCCTCGTCGAACGCGTCGATGATCTTCCGGGAACGGGCGATCTGTTCCGCCGACGGCGCGAACACCCGGTTGCAGGGCTCGACCTGCGACGGATGGATGAGCGTCTTCCCGTCGAAGCCGAACTGCCGCCCCTGGACACACTCGGCCTCGAACCCCTCGGGGTTCTTCACGTCGTTGTAGACGCCGTCCAGGATCACCTTGCCGCTCTCGCGCGCCGCCAGCAGCGCCAGCGACAGCCCGGTCAGCAGCGGCGCCCGGCCGGGGACGTGCTCGGCGTGCAGCTCCTTGGCCAGGTCGTTGGTGCCCATCACCAGCACGGTCAGCCGCTCGCCGGCCGCGGCCACCGCACGGGCGTCCAGCATCGCGCGCGGCGTCTCGACCATGGCCCACAGGGCGGTGTGATCCGGAGCGCCGGCGGCCTCCAGCGCACGCTCGACCTCCCGCACGGTCTCGGCGGACTCCACCTTGGGCACCACCACCGCGTCCGGACCGGCCTCGGCGGCGGCCCGGAGGTCGTCGGCGTGCCAGGCGGTGCCCGGCGCGTTGACCCGGATCGTCACCTCGCGGTAGCCGTACTCGCCGGAGGCCGCGGCGGCCGCGACCCGCTTCCGGGCGTCGGCCTTGGCGTCGGGGGCGACGGCGTCCTCCAGATCGAGGATGAGGGCGTCGGCGGGCAGGGACTTGGCCTTCTCCAGCGCGCGTTCGTTGGCGCCGGGCATGTAGAGCACGGAGCGGCGCGGCCGCAGGATCGCGTCGGACACGGGACTTACTCCTTTTCGGCTGCGGCGTAGGCGTCGCGCAGCTCGGGGTCGCGGGCGGCGAGGGCGTCGGCGAGTTCGGCGACCACCTGGCACTGCTTGTAGGTGGCGTCGTCCTGCATCTTGCCGTCGATCATCACCGCGCCGGTGCCGTCCCCCATCGCCTCGATGACCCGGCGGGCCCAGGCGACATCGGCGGGAGCGGGCGAGAAGACCTTCTTGGCGATGCCGATCTGCACCGGGTGCAGGCTCCACGCGCCGACACAGCCGAGCAGGAAGGCGTTGCGGAACTGGTCCTCGCAGGCGGTGGTGTCCTTGATGTCACCGAACGGGCCGTAGTACGGGAGGATGCCGTGCGCCGCACAGGCGTCGACCATGCGCGCGAGGGTGTAGTGCCACAGGTCCTGCTGGAAGGTGGCGCGCGGCGCGGCGCCGTCCGCGCCGTGCGGGTCCTCGCGCACCAGGTATCCGGGGTGGCCGCCGCCGACCCGGGTGGTCTTCATCCGGCGGCTGGCGGCGAGGTCGGCGGGGCCGAGCGAGATGCCCTGCATCCGCGGGCTGGCGCCGGCGATCTCCTCGACGTTGGCGACGCCGGTGGCGGTCTCCAGGATGGCGTGCACCAGGATCGGCCGCCGTACCTGCGCCTTCGCCTCCAGCTGGGCCAGCAGCCGGTCGACGTAGTGAATGTCCTCGGCGCCCTCGACCTTGGGCACCATGATGACGTCCAGCTTGTCGCCGATCTCGGTGACCAGGGTCAGCAGGTCGTCCAGCGCCCAGGGCGAATCCAGGCTGTTGATACGGGTCCACAGCTGGGTGTCGCCGAACTCCGTGGCCTTGGCGATCTTCACCAGACCGGACCTGGCCGCTTCCTTGCGGTCGGCGGCGACCGCGTCCTCCAGGTTGCCGAGCAGGACGTCCACGGTGGGCGCGATGGACGGCACCTTCGCGGCCATCTTCTCGTTGCCCGGGTCGAAGAAGTGGATCATCCGGGAGGGCCGGAACGGTACCTCGCGTACCGGTGTCGGCGCCCCGACGGCCAGCGGGCGGAAGAAGTCCTTCGGAGAGCGCATGCAGTCTCCCTGGTCGGCTCGGAGGGTGGGCCGCCACCGGGTGCCCGGCGGCGCCATGGGGCCCTCACTCTAGGCCCGTGCCGGGGGAATGCTACTGACCAGTACGTGTGCCGTTGATCACCGTGGGCAGTGGGGCGCCTGCCGCGCGGGCCCGCCGCCCGCCACCGCCGCCGGCCCGCTCAGGACCCCAGGCAGTCGACGAACGACACCCGGTCGCCCGCGCCCTTGATGAAGTCCTGCTGGGAGTGATTGCGCAAGCGGCACATGTCGTAGCGGGCCCGGGCGCCGGACCCGCCGCTCTCCGCCTCGTAGGCGTGCTGCCCGGACAGCTGGCACGAGTCGTAGCGCACGAGCGGGCCCTGCGCGCCGATGCGGTAGCGGTGCGGGCTGCTGTCCTCGGCAAAGGACTTGAACGCTTGCGCGGTGTCATCGCAGTCGTTGAAGTGCACCGTTCCGCTGTCCCAGGCGCAGTCGATCACGACGGTGTCCGGGTCGCGCACCTCGAAGCGGATGTCCTCGGCGTGGAAGCGCTGTACGGAGTCGTGGTGCGGACCGCGCGGGAAACGGAAGAAGGTGCTGGTGTGCCCGTAGTCGCCGGAGTCCTCGGGGCGGCGGCCGGTGACGATGTAGGAGCCGCCGCGGCAGGTGATGGAACCGCCGTAGGGGAACTCCAGGAAGTTGCCCCAGGCGTACTCGACCTTCATGTCGTTGAACCAGTAGTTGAGGAACTGGTCCTGCTGCGGGCGGCTCAGTGACTTCTGGGACAGCCCGGAGTACAGGAACGCCTTGCGGTAGGCGCCGCCCACGCGGCAGGCGTCCCAGCGCATCTCCGAGTTGGTGTTGCTGCCGTCGAGGGCGAGGCCGTAGGTCCACTCGCCGGTCCACTCGCACTCGGTGAAGCGGTAGTCCTGCGCCTGCCCGGTCGAGTAGGAGTAGAAGAACGAGGCGCCGGGGGTGACGGCGGCGAACCCGATCTGCTCGAACATCACATTCGCCCAGCTGTCCTCGTTGCGGCACAGATAGGCGTTCTCGGCCTGCCGCGGCGCGAAGAGCAGCTGGGTCATGCGCTTGCCGGCCCCGCGGAACCGTAAGCCGTTGGCCTTGAGCTTTCCGCCCCGGGCGTTGAGCAGGGCGTCGGGGGAGCGGATCAGGTAGGTCCCGGCGGGCACATCGATCACGGTCCGGCCTATGTGGTCCCACACCCGGCCCGCGGCGTACGCGTAGGCGCGGGCGAACGCCCGGCTGTCGTCGGTGCGGCCGTCGCCCTTGGCGCCGAAGTCCGCCACCACGTCGATGACGTCCTTGCCCTTGGGCTTGTGACCGGTGACCGGGGGCACCTTGGCGTCGTCGGACGACTGCCGGGTGGCAGGGGGCGGCGAGGAGTCGTCACACCCGGTGAGGGCCGCCGCCAGCGCGGCGACCGATCCCGCCAGCACGGACCGGCGGGTGGCACCACCGGTTGACGGGGAGGTTCTGCCTGCCATGATGTTGCTCCTTCGGGGGTCCAGTCATCAGGTGGGGGACATGAGCCAGTTCGGATATGCGATCAGACAGCTGTCGGCCGCCCAGAAATCCTCGAAGGGAGTGTCCCTGTACTCGCGTTATGTGAACCGGCCGGCCGGCCGGGTGTTAGCTGCCGCGGGCTACACACTGAAATTGACACCCAATCAAATTACCTTGATCAGTGCCGTGTTCACCTTTGCCGGCGTGGTCATGATTGCGACGCTGCGGCCCTCTCCCGCCGTGGCGGCCGGTATATTCGCGGCCCTGGTCATCGGCTTCGCCCTCGACTCCGCCGACGGACAGCTCGCCCGGCTGACCCGGGCCGGCAGCCCCGCGGGGGAGTGGCTGGACCATGTGGTCGACTGCGCGAAGATGCTGGCGCTCCACATGGCCGTACTGGCCTCGTTCTACCGCTACTTCGGATTCTCCGACCCTCGCTGGCTGCTCCTTCCCGTCGTCTTCCAGTTCGCCGCGGTGGTGGTCTTCTTCGGCGGCATCCTCACCGAGCAACTCCTGCGCGCCGAACGGCAGAAGAGCGGCGCGGGCGGGCCGGCACCCGCGGCACCGGCCTCCACGCTGCGCTCCGTCGCACTGCTTCCGGTCGACTACGGGGTCTTCTGCGCGATATTCCTGCTGTTCGGCAGCCGGGACCTGTTCACGGCGCTGTACTGCGCGCTGCTCGTCGCCCATGTGCTCTTCATGGTGGCGTTCCTGGTCAAGTGGTACCGCGCATTGTCCGCCCCCGGCCGCTGACGGGCCGGGGACGGACAACGCACCCGGGCACACGGCCCGGGTGCGGCGGGGGGCAATGCAGCGGGTTCACGCCGGATGCGCGAGCCCGTCGAGCACCTTGCGCAACAAGGAACTCGAGGTGTGCACGGTGTAGGGGAAATAGATCACATCGACCCCGACCGTCGCGAAATCCCGCTCGAGCTTGTCGCCCTTGGGCGTCCCCCGCCAGTCGTCGCCCTTGAAGAGGACGTCGAATCGCACCTGCTGCCAGGTCTCCAATTTGTCCGGCACCGTCTCGACGAACGCCGCGTCCACGAACCGGACACTGCGCACGATCTCCAGCCGTTCGGTGAGCGGAATAACCGGTGCCTTTCCCTTGGCCTGGGTCGCCATTTCGTCCGACACCACACCGGCCACCAGATAGTCGCACTGGCTCCTGGCGTGCCGGAGAATATTCAGGTGCCCGATGTGGAAAAGGTCGTAGACCCCGGGTGCATAACCTACTCGGTGCGTCATTTACCCCCCACTTGCCCTGCGGTCAGTTCCTGGCGGTCACATAGACCGGGCCATTGCGTCCCGAGACATTGGTGCCGTCGGTGACCTCGATCGAGTAACGGTGCTGGGACCCGGGCTCCACGGTGTCCGTGAAGCTCATGTTGGGCCGGTTCCAGTAGCGCGAGTCCTGGTTGAGCGAGGTCAGGTACTCGCCGTCACGGTAGATCTTGTAGGTCAGGACGCCGTTGTCCCGGTCCCAGGATGCCTTCCAGTTCAGCGTGATCCTGCCGCGCGAGCCGCTGGAACCGCTGAGCAGCGGCACCTGCGGCGCCCCGGTGTCCGGCGCCGCCGTGAACCGGGTCAGGCCCTGCTGCGGTGCGTCGTTGACGGTGGTGAACTCGCCCCCCGCCCACAGGACGCCGTCCGCCATGGTCAGCGCCCGCGGGCCGATCTGCTCGCCGATCCCGTCGTTGGTGTCCGGGAACCACGGCAGAATCGTCTTGTCGGAGATCGACTGCGCCAGGAAGTGCTGGCGGTTGTTGATGTCCGTGAAGCCGCCCGGGGTGTCGGAGCAGTCGTGCGCGTGCGAGCCGCTGTAGAGCACGCCCTTGTACGGCAGCACCGCCTGGGTGGCGCCCAGGCAGGTGTCCTTCCACAGCTGCGAGCCGTCGGACAGCCGTCCGGCCGCCCGGCCGTCGAAGACCCCGCCGCCGGTGCCCTCGGCGCCCAGGTAGAAGTTGGTGCCGTCGTTGACGAGCGCCTTGACGGCCGACCGGTTGGGGATCCAGCCGGTGAAGGAGTTGACGACCTTGCCGGTGGTCGCGTCCAGTCCCGCCAGCGCGTGCACCCCGAACAGGCTCCCGTTCACCGAGGTGAACCGGCCGCCGATGATGATCTTGTTGAGCTTGGGGGCGACCGTGAGGGCGTTGACCGACGGGGTGGGGTCGTTGCCGACCGAGGAACCCCGGATCGTCGCCTTGAACGGCAGCAGGGTGCTGTCGGGCCGCAGGGCGGCGACCCGCTCGCGGGACTGCCCCTGGACGGTGCCGAAGCCACCGCCGAGGTAGACGGTGTCGTCGGTGACGTCGATGGCCCGTACGGTCGAGCTGACCGTGGGCTTCCAGTCCGCCCCGATGGTGCAGTCGTCGGTGTTGAGGGCGGCCGTGTTGGACCGCCCCACCGGGCCGGCCTTTCCGAACGAGCCCCCGATGTAGATCATCGAGCCGTCGGGCGAGGCCTTCATGGCCCGGATCGTGCCCGTACCGCCGGTGAACGCCGGGGCGCACGGCAGCGGCTGACCGGTCTTGGCGTCGAAGGCCGCGAAGTTCGTACGGGCGACCTCCCCGGTGCCCGGGGCCGCGCCCGGCGGCCGGATGTGGCTGAAAGTGCCTCCTACGTACACGATGCCCTTGGCGTAGGCCATGGACCACACGATGCCGTCGGTCTGCCAGGTGCTCAGCGGATCGGCGGTCAGTGTGGATTCACCGGTGGCCTGAGCGGGACCGGCGGTCAGTGCCGTGGCCGCGGTACCCAGTACCGCGGCCGCGAGCACGAGATGGATGGTTCTGCTTCTTTGGCGCACAGGTCCCCCCTGGAAGCATGGCGCGATGGGAATTGTCGGGAGAGGAAGCGGGAACGAGACGATTTCTGTGCGGAAATGAGCCCCGATGTTCACCGCGAGTTTTCCGAACCACGCTTGCGCAGCGCCCCGAAGAACTCCCCTACCCCCAGCGGCAAACGATAGCGCCAGATGGCGGCCCCGAAAGCCCCAATCGACAAAACAATTCCCAAGAACGCGCCAGGAACGCTGTCGCCGAGAAATGTCCGCATGGCGAACACCGGGAGCGCCACCGCCACGACGCCGACCAGCGCGGCACCCGCATAGCCGCGGTCGACGGTGCGAAAGCCCAGCCGGTAGCGGGCCAGCAGCGCCGAGGCGCCGTTGTCTACCACGATCGCCAGGGCCCAGGACACCGCCGCGCCCAGCACCCCGTAGCGGGGAACCAGCCATACGGCGCTGCCCAGTTGGACCACGAACGCGGCGCCGGCGACAGCCAGATTCCAGACACTCCGGCCGGCCATGAGGATGACCGTCTGCGCGTTGCCCACGCCGACGTTCACCAGACAGGCGGCCGCCAGTACCACCAGGCCCGTCGCCCCACCGGAGAAGCCGGGCCCGAAGAGCGACAGCACGGTCCGTGGGTAGGCGGCGAGGACCAGGAAGACGGGCCAGGAGAAGAGCGCGATCCAGCGCGTCGACAGCCGGTGCAGATGCCGGGCGCCGGGGGCGTCGCCGCCCGCGAGCAGCCGGCTGATCTGGGGAGCCACCGCCAGCCGGATCGCCAGTTGGAGCAGCGTCCCCGCGGTGACCAGACGCCCGATCGCGGTGTAGACGCCGGCCTCGGCGGCGGTGCCCAGGACCGACAGCAGGATCACCCCGGTCCACACCGCGGTGATGTCGAACACCGAGGAGATGGCCCGCGGACCGGCGAACGCCCAGAACTCCCGTGCCTGCGGCGGCGGCCGGCCGGTGCCCGGATGCGTACGGCGGGACCTGCGCAGCGAGAGGCAGGCCGCCACCGCACCCAGCACCCCCGGCACCAGCCAGGCCGCGGAGAGCGCGGTCACACTCGGCGCGAGGAGGACCAGCGGCACCGCGAGCAGGACCCGCAGTGCCGGTTTGCCGATCTGCTCGACGCCCACGAAGGGCACCACCGAGCCGTACCCCCGGGTGGCCCCGAGCAGCACCAACGCCACCGTCGTCACCGGCAGGAACACCGCGAACAGCCGGATCAGCGCGGCGGCCTGCCCCGGTTCCAGATCGGGCAGCAGCAGGCCGGCGAGCCCCGGGGAGAACAGCAGCGCCGCCGCCCCCGCGGTGCTCGCCAGCAGAGTCGGCAGCACCGAGATGCGCAGCAGCCCCGGTACCCCGCCCCCGCCGCTGAGTTCGAGGTCCCGGGAGACGAAGCGGACCAGGGCGGTATCGGCCCCCAGCTTGAGCGTATTGCTCAGGATGGTGAAGGCCGCGACGCCGGTGAAGACCGCGCCGGCCCCGCGGGCCCCTAACCCATGGGTGACCACGGCGACGAGGACGAACCCGAACAGCGCGTTCGCCGCCGAGCCCGCCAGGCCGAAGAGGCTGCCGCGGGCGGTCGTGGCGACCCCGCGCCCGCCGCCCGCGGCCGGTCCGGGGGCCGTCGACGCGGGCCGGCCGGAGTCCGCCGGGCGGATGGCCGTCACCTGCGCAGCGAGGTGGTGTCGGCGTCCAGGGGCGCTCTGTCCGCCGGCGCGGGGCCGGCGGCGGGCGGCGGCGGGCCGGGCAGCTGAGGCGGCGGTGCCACCACGGCGGCGCGGCCGCGGCTCCGGCCGCGCTTGCGGTGGGTGGGTCCGCCGTCCGTCAGCCGGCGCAGCGACGGCCCGTGGCTGCCCTTGTCCAGGACGGCACCCAGGATGTGCCCGCCGGCCGTGGTGATCAGCTCCCACACCCGGTCCAGGTCGTCCCGGCGGACCTCGTTCATATCGCACACCACCACGACGCCCGCCGCCTGCTTGGCGACGGCCAGCCCGTCCGCATGCGACAGCAGCGGCCCCGTGATGACCACGACATTCTCGTTCGGCCCCGACGGCGTGTTGAGCAGCCGGGCGAACTGCGGAGAGGACAGGGTGCGCGCCGGGTTGGGGACCTCCCGGCCGGGCAGCAGATCGAAACGCCCGTCGACGCCCGCGTCCACGGCGAGCCGTTCGCCGTCCGCCCAGCTGCCCGGCACCGGCCGGCCGTGGCCGGGGTGCACCGGCAGCCGCTGGGCGAGCCGGGGGGTGCGCAGATCGGCCTCGACCAGCAGGATGTCGTTGCCGATCTCGGCGAACGCACCGGCCAGGTTGACCGCGACCGACACGGCGTCCGCGTTCTCCCGGGGCGCGACGATCAGCAGACTGCCCCGCCCGGCGAACCGCTGGTCGTGCACCAGCCGGAAGGCGATGGTGCGGTAGGCCTCCGCGCGGTTGCCGCGGCCGCTCCGGCCGACCTCCAGCAGCTCCGTTCCCCCCTGCCGGCGCGGCAGGATGCCGAGCACCGGAGCCCGCAGGTTGTCCTGCACATCCGCCACCGACCTGACCCGCGGTTCCAGCACCGAGCGGACCCAGGCCGCCAGGATGCCCAGCACCAGCCCGATCACGGCGCCCGCCAGCAGCAGCACGATGAGACCGGGACTGGACGGGAAGGCGGGCGGATCGCCCTTGCGGACGATGTCACCGGGCGTGGTGTCGAGGGACTTCAGGCTGGAGATCCGGCCCTGCAGATCCGCTATCTCCGACACCAGGTTGCTGCGCTCGGACTCGTCGGTGGCCCGCCCCGACCCGCTCGCTCCCGCGATCCGCCGGTCCAGGACCTTGCGCTGCTCCTGAAGCGGCTTCAGCTCCTCGCCGAGCTTGTTGACGGTCTTGTCGATCCGCTGGGTCGCGGCGTCCTGCCGGTAGTCGAGGTACGCGTGCACAAAGGCGTTGACGAGTGCGGACGCGCGGTCCGCGGTGTCCGCGCTGTACTCGAACATCAGGGTCTGGGTCTCGGGCGGATTGCTCACCCGCAGATCGCGCTGGAGCTTGGCCGGGTCGGCGTCCAGCTTGAGGGCCTTGGCCGCACCGGCCGCGACCGACGCGCTCTGGGCGATCTGCCGTTCGGTGCCCATGCTGATCTGCTTGTCCACCGAGACACCGCCGGCCTCGAAGGGCGCCGTACTGATCGCATGCACCACCACCTCACCCGTCGCCGTGTACGTCGAGCCGCCCAGCAAGGACACGGCGGCGCCGCCGAGCATGCCCAGCACCAGCCCGAGTACCAGCAAGGCGCGATAGCGGAGGAGCTGGCGCAGCTGGTCGCGGATCTGGTCCGGCTCCTCCGCGGGCTCGTCGAAGACGCTCACGTACGTGCTCCTCCTGTGGGTTGAGGTGAGGTGACGCGGTCCGCCGGGGATGCCGGGGCGCTCGCGGTCTCCTGCGCGGCCGGCGGCAGGATCCGCCGCCCCGCCTTACGGGTGATCAGTAGGGGAATGCACACCAGCAGCGCCAGCGGGCCCACGATGGCCATCAGACTGCCGCGCAGCAACACCAGCTGGTAGAAGCCGAAGGCGGGCACCAGCAGCGCCGCGAGGGTGCCCCGGCGCCGCCGCAGCCGGTGCCGGAGGAGGTCGATACGCCGCCCCACCGCGCCGACCAGGCCGAAGACCGCGATGACCGACGGGAAACCGGCCCACATATAGGTCTCGACCCACAGCGGCGCGGACAGGTTGGTGAAGGTGTAGCCCGCGTGCCGGGCGAGCAGGATGCCCGCGTCGTCGGGCTTGCCGGACCATACGGCGCGCGGCACGAAGAACAGCGGCGGACCCAGCGCCGCCGTCGGGGTGAAGCCATGGGTACGGACGTAGTCCACACCCGTCTCGATCTGCTGGAACGCGTCATAGTCGCCGTTGGAGGTGAACTGCTCGGCGAGCGAGACCACATGGACCTCTTCCCGCTTGTCGTAGCGGAAGTAGTCGCTGTACGGGAAGACCACCAGCACCACGGCCGCCACGGCCGCCGCACCGAAGCGGAAGGCGCGCGGCCCCTGCAGCCAGGACGCACTGAAGACCAGCGCCAGCAGAACCGTTCCGGCCCAGAAACGCGGCTGGCTGATGGGGTTGTTGACCACGACGTTCACCGCGATCAGCAGCGGCAGCAGCAGCCACCGTAAGCCGCGCAGGGTCCGGTCGCCCTCGGAGAACCGCGGTACGTGCACCAGCGCCACCAGTGCCCAGAAGGCCGGTACCGAAAGGGCCCAGGCCGCCATCGCCCGGTCCGCGGAACCGGCCGGCTCCGCCGCTGCCGCCGCCTCGTTGGCCGCCTGCCGGCTCAGGAAGAAGGCCGACAGCCCGCCCTGACCGGGGATCAGCACGACGGCCAGCAGCAGTGCCAGGCCGCACAGCAGCAGCACCCGCACCGGCGACAGCCGGCGGGCGAGCAGCGGTTCGAGGACCACGGAGGAGCGCGCCGACCGCCACGACGCCAGCGCCGAGCCCGCGCTGTAGGCCAGAAGTCCCGTCTCCACCACGGCCGTTGTCAGGAACGCGGTGTGCGCGTCGACCATGAACCCCCGCGGATACGCATCCGTCGCGAGCATGGCCAGCGGCGCAAGGCCCAGCCAGACATAGGCGAAGAGCCAGAAGCCGAAGGCGATCACCCGGGCCCGGACATCCGTCAGCACCCGGGCCAGCGCCCCACCGGTGTGCAGCACCACCACGCACTGCACGGCGAGCGCCGCACCGAAGCGGGCGTCCAGCGACTGCAGGATGAGCACCGGCAGCAGCACCACCAGCAGCAGCGCCCAGCAGCACAGTGCGGCGATGCCACGCACCGGCGCCGCGGTATCCGGCCGCATCCCCTGCCTCATCGGCTCACCTCCCCCCAACTCCCCACCAGCGATCACAATCTAAGGGACACCGGGAGAACAAGGTCGCCTTCGGGACACAATCGCAACCCAATTCACAGCCCGCGGGCCCCGGCGGGCTCCTACGATGACCGCACATCCTGAGGGGGCCAGACTTGGAAGACTCGTTTGCGGGCCGGTGTGTGCTGGTGGTCTCGACCAACTACGCGCCCGAACACACCGGTATTGGGCCGTACTCGACACAGATAGCCGAGCACTTGGCCGCATCCGGCGCCGACACCCATGTCCTCGCGGGCATGCCGCACTACCCGGCCTGGCGGGTGGCGGAGGGCTATCGCGGCCGGTGGCGGATACGGGAGCGCCGCGGCGGGGTCACGGTGCACCGCCGGCGCCACACCGTGCCGTCGCGTCAGACCGCCCTGCGCCGCGCGCTGTTCGAGGCCGGCATCCTGGCGCACGGCGCCGTGGCACCACCGCGTATCCGACCCGATGTGGTGCTGACCCAGATGCCCAGCCTGGCCGGTGGAGTGCTGGGCGGGCGGCTCGCACGGCAGGCGGGGGTACCTCATGTCGTCGTCGTCCAGGACCTGATGGGGGCCGCCGCCGAACAGAGCGGCATCCAGGGCGGTGGCCGGGCCGCCGCCCTGGCCGGAGCGGTGGAGGCCAGGGTCCTGCGGGGGGCGGCCGTCGTCGGGGTGGTGCACGAATCGTTCGTGGACCGGGTCACGGCCATGGGCGTGCCGCGCGACCGGGTGCAGGTGGTGCCCAACTGGACCCATGTGGAGGGCCCGAGCGGCGACCGTGAGCGGACCCGGGAGCGGCTGGGCTGGTCCTCGGAGGAGACCGTGGTGCTGCACGCCGGCAACATGGGACTCAAGCAGGGACTGGAGGTACTGGTCGAGGCCGCCCGGCTCGCCGATCAGGACGCCGCGCCGGTACGGATCGTGCTGATGGGTGACGGCAACCAGCGCGCACACCTGCAACGGCTCGCCGCGGGCGTCTCCTCGCTGTCCTTCCTGCCGCCCGCCGGCACCGCGGAGTTCCCCGAGGTGCTTGCCGCCGCCGATGTCCTCGCGGTGACCCAGAAGGCCTCCGTACTGGACATGAGCCTGCCGTCCAAGCTCACCTCGTACTTCATGACGGGCCGGCCGGTGATCGCGTCGGTGGCCGCCGAAGGGGGGACCGCCCAGGAGGTGCTGCGTGCGGGGGCCGGGTCGGTGATCGCGCCGGAGGACCCGAAGGCGCTGCTGGCGGAGGTCCGGGCGCTTGCCGACGACCCGGAGCGGGCGGCCCGGCTGGGAGCCCGGGGCCCGCGGTACGTCGAGGAGCGGCTGAGCAGCCGGGCCGGTCTGGAGCGGATCACGGCGCTGCTGCGGCGCGCGACGACGGGCCGGTAGCCGCGGGCGGCGGGGGCGGTGTCCGTCCCCGCCGCCCCGGATCACCCGGCGCCGGGCCGGGTGAGCGAGCCGTACAGCTCCTCCAGCCGGTCGGCCACGGCCGCCAGCGAGAACTCCGCCTCGACGGCCTCCCGGCCCGCGCGGGAGACGCGCTCCCGCAGCGGGCCGTCCTCCAGGAGTTGCAGCACCGCATCCGCCAGCTGTTCCGGCGAACCGTCGGTCACCAGAGCGGCCTCGCGCCGCCGGAGGGCCGGGGCGATACCGCAGCTGTCCGTGCACACCACCGGCGTGCCCACCGCCAAGGACTCCAGCACGCTCATCGGGAACGGTTCGTCGACGCTGGGCAGGACGTACACCGTGGCCCGCGCGGTCCGTCGCACGGCGGCGTCGTGGTCGAGGGCCCCGCCGTACGTCACCACCTCGCCGAGCCCTTCCCCGGCGATCAGCCGGCGGACCTCCGCGAGCCGCCCCTCGTCCGAACCGTGCAGAGTGAAGGACACCTCGGGCCGCTTGCGGTGCACCAGCGCCGCCATCCGCACGAAGGCCTCGGGCCGTTTGCGGCTCTGCAGGCGGGCGAGGAAGAGCACATCGGCCGCACTCCGGTCCGTGTCGCCGGCCCGTACGCGGACTCCGTTGGGGAGCCTGACCAGGCGTGGTCCGCGCGGCCCCAGCACCTGCCGCAGGCCGGCCTCTTCCTCGTCGGTGAGCACCAGTGCCGCCGCCGACCGGCGCAGCAGCGGGACGTACACCCGGTCGAAGATCCAGGCCACCGCCGAGCGGCGCGGCTGGACCATGCCGTGTGTCTGCACCACGAAGGGGCGGCGGCGCACCACGGCCACCGCGAGCGCGGCCAGCGAGACCAGATCGCGCCCGGCGTGCAGATGCAGCGCCTCCGCCCGGCCGGCACTTCGCCAGAGCAGCGGCACCAGCCCCGGGTGGAACAGGCCGAGGAACCCCTGCCCCGGTACCAGGGTGCGGGCCGGCCGGGCGCGGAGCGGCACTCCGTCCACGGACCGCGGGGGCGCGCCCCGCCCCCGCCACAGCGAGACCAGCTCCACCCCGTGGCCGCGCGAGGCCAGTTCGCCCAGCTGCCCGGTGGCCACGCTCACCGGGCCGCCGTACGCCCCGTCGTCGCTGACCAGGGTCACGACATGGGTGACCCTCATACCGCACCCCCGGTGGTGTGCACGGCCCCCGGGGGCACATCGCGGTGGGCCACCACGCCGGCGCCGACCACCGCACCCGCCCCGACGGTGACGCCGCGCAGCACCATGGCGCGGGCAGCCACCCAGGACCCCTCCGCCAGATGGATCGGCGCATTGTCGAACTCGAAGGTGGGCGAGCGCCGTTGATGGCTTCCGGTGCACAGCACGGCGCCCTGGGACACACAGACGTCACGGGCAATGCTGATCGGCTCCAGGTTGATCAGCCAGGAGTCCTCGCCGATCCAGACGTCGTCGCCGACCGTCAGCTTCCACGGCCACTGCACCCGCACCCGGTGCCGGATCAGCACCCGTTCGCCGATGCGGGCGCCGAAGGCCCGCAGCAGCGGGGGCCGCAGCCGCGGCGGGCACCACCACTTCATGAACACCAGGTTCAGCACGGCGAACCAGGCGGCCTGCGTCAGCAGCCCCCGGCCCTTGTCGTAACCGGCGCCGGTGAAACCGCGCAGCCGGCGGTCGGTGGCGGCAGAAGTGGAGGTGGAGGTGGACGGAGAGGTCATCGGTCCACCCGCACCCGGTGGCCGGAGAGTTCGTCCGCCAGCTGCCGTACATCCGACTCGACCATGATCCGCGCGAGTTCGTCGAACTGCACCTTCGCCGACCAGTCCAGCAGGCTCTTTGTCTTTGATGCGTCGCCGATGAGCGCGTCCACTTCGGAGGGCCGCTCGTACTTCGGGTCGAAGCGCACATAGCGCTCCCAGTCCAGCTCCACGGTGGCGAAGGCGGCCTGCAGGAAGTCGCGCACGGTCGCGGCCACACCGGTCGCCACGACATAGTCGTCGGGCTCCTCCCGCTGGAGCATCAGCCACATGGCCTCCACGTACTCCGGGGCGTAGCCCCAGTCGCGGACGGCGTCGAGGTTGCCCAGGTAGAGGTGTTCCTGCAGTCCTGCCTGTATGCGGGCCACCGCGCGGGTTATCTTGCGGGTGACGAAGGTTTCGCCCCGCCGCGGGCTCTCGTGGTTGAAGAGAATGCCGTTCACGCCGAACAGCCCGTACGCCTCGCGGTAGTTGACCGTGGACCAGTACGCCATCACCTTGGCGCAGCCGTACGGGCTGCGCGGGTGGAAGGGCGTCGCCTCGTTCTGCGGCGGCGGGGTGGCGCCGAACATCTCCGAGGACGAGGCCTGGTAGAGCCGGGTCTGCACCCCGCTGGCGCGGATGGCCTCCAACAGTCGTACGGCGCCCAGTCCGGTCACATCGCCGGTGTAGAGGGGAGCGTCGAAGGAGACCCGGACATGGGACTGCGCCCCGAGGTTGTAGACCTCGTCGGGCTGCACATCGCGCAGCAGGTTCACCAGGGCGACCCCGTCCGAGAGGTCGCAGTGGTGCAGCAGCAGTCTGCGGTCCGGGGTGTGCGGGTCCTGGTAGATGTGGTCGATGCGCTCGGTGTTGAAGCTCGACGAGCGCCTCATCAGCCCGTGCACCTCATAGCCCTTACCGAGCAGCAATTCGGCGAGATAGGAACCGTCCTGTCCGGTGATTCCTGTGATGACCGCGGTTTTCGGCATGGCTTCCCCCCACGAGAAGTGATGTACATCGGGATCGATCAATGGATTTCCCACGCGCCGGCGGACCGCGGGGCGTGGACGCTACCTGCTCCGTGGCCGGTGGTCGAGAGCGGAGTGCGGCAGATATTTCCTGAAATAGCCGGTGGGCGTATCGGGATGACTGACACAATCCGCCCCATGGATGACTTGCTGCCCACACCCGCCCGTGTCTTCGTCGCGGGCCACCGAGGCCTGGTGGGATCCGCCGTGGCCCGACGGCTGACCGCCCAGGGCTATGACGTGGTGACCCGTACGCACGCGGAGCTCGACCTGCGAGATGCCGATGCCACCGCGGAGTTCCTGCGCGCGGCCCGGCCCGATGCCGTCGTCCTGGCGGCCGCCAAAGTCGGCGGAATCATGGCCAACAGCACCTACCCCGTGCAGTTCCTGGAGGACAACCTGAGCATCCAGCTCAGCGTCATCGCCGGTGCGCACCAGGCCGGAGTCCGCCGCCTGCTGTTCCTCGGATCGAGCTGCATCTACCCCAAGCACGCCACGCAGCCCATCACCGAAGACGCCCTGCTGAGCGGGCCGTTGGAACCCACCAACGAGGCATACGCGATAGCCAAGATCGCCGGACTGGTCCAGATCCGGTCCTACCGCCGGCAGTACGGAGCCTCCTACATCTCCGCCATGCCGACGAACCTCTACGGCCCCGGCGACAACTTCGACCTGGAAACCTCGCACGTGCTGCCCGCGCTCATCCGCCGCTTCCACGAGGCGAAGGAGAAGGGGCAGGAAGAACTCACCCTCTGGGGCACCGGCACCCCGCTGCGCGAATTCCTGCACGTCGACGACCTGGCCGCGGCCTGCGAGGTGCTGCTGCGCCGCTATGACGGCGACGACACCGTCAACGTCGGCTGCGGCGAGGACCTGACCATCGCCGACCTCGCGTCCTGTGTCGCCTCCGCGGTGGGCTACGAGGGACGGATCGCCTTCGACCCGTCCCGGCCCGACGGCACCCCGCGCAAGCTGCTCGACATCAGCAGGATGCGTGCGCTGGGCTGGTCGCCCACCATCCCGCTGGCCGAGGGCATCGCAAGCACCTACCGGGCGTGGCAGGAGGAGGCGGCCCGGGTGTGAGCGGGCCCGTCCCCTGGTGTGCGTCCGGCGCCCGCCCCACGGTGAGGCGCCGGCCGCACACCGGAGCCCTGTGTCCCTAGTAGGCACCGCGCCCGTCCACCACGGCGCGCACGGTCCGGACCAGCACACCGATGTCCCTGCCGTAGGACCAGTTGTCCACATAGCTCAGATCCAGTGCGACGGTCTCGTCCCAGGAGAGGTCCGACCGCCCGCTGACCTGCCACAGACCGGTCAGCCCCGGCTTGACGGATAAGCGGCGGATCTCGGTCCCGTCGTACCGCTCGACCTCCTCGGGAAGCGGCGGCCGCGGCCCGACCAAGGACATATGACCGGCCAGGACGTTGAACAGCTGGGGCAGTTCGTCCAGCGAGAAGCGCCGCAGCACACGGCCCACCCGGGTCACCCGGGGGTCTCTTCGGATCTTGAACATCGCCCCGTCGTTCTCGTTCGCCGGCTCCAGCGCGCCCCGCATCCGGTCGGCGGCGACCACCATCGTGCGGAACTTCCACATCCGGAACGGCATCAGATCCCGGCCGATCCGGATCTGCCAGTAGAACACCGGGCCGGCGGTGGTGAGCCTTATGGCCGCGGCCACGGCGGCGAAGACGGGGGAGAGCAGCACGAGCAGCAGCAGGGCACCCAACCGGTCGGTGACCTGCTTCAGTAACACCGGAAGCCCCCGCTGGCCCGCCGGGTCGATGTGCATCACCGTCAGCCCCGCCGCCTCGGCGAGCCGGACCCGGTGCTGTGACACATCGATGAGGCCGGGAAGTATGGCCAGATTCCGCCCCCCGTCGTGCAGCGCCCAGGCCAGTCGGCGCACCCGTGCGGCGGAGAGCTGACGCCCCGGCGCCACAAAGACGAGATCGGCATCGAGCTGCGCGGCGCACCTGAGGACGATCTCCCCGTCCGGCGCCCCCTCGGGGGCCTCCCCGTCGCACGCGAGCCGGGCGGGGACGGGCAGCGCCGAGTCAGTGGCTTCCTCTCCCACGAGGCAGCTGCCGACGACGACATATTCGTGGTCGGTACGGTGCGCCAGCTCCGCGAGCACCACATCGACGGCGCCCGCCTCCCCGACGACCAGGACGCGTCGCAGCGCCTGCGCACGGCGGCGCATGGCCAGCAGATACCGGTGGACGAGTCTGCGCCGGACCATGCTCAGCCCCAGGCAGGGCAGCAGCGCGAGCACACAGATCCCGAGGTCGACATCGATGCGCACCCCGACACAGATGACGGCCAGCACGCCCAGCATGGTCAGCCAGTCCCGCACGACCGGCAGCACCGTGTTGCCGTTGCTCAGTTCCTCTCTGGTGTAACGATTCTTCGTCATGCCGACGGCCAGCCACGACAGACCGGCGAGCACCGCCGTGAGCCACGGCTGCGGCTGTCGCGTCACGGCACAGAGCACGCCGACCGGCACCAGGGCGCCCAACGCGTCCACGGCCCACGCCAGCCGCACCAGCCAGCGCTCCATCGGTCTGTGCCTGCCTGCCTCGCTGCGCTGCGGCGCACGATCCACCTTGGCTGTTCCGGCAGGTGATTCCATCACCCGTGACCCGGCAGCTTCGAACAACCCCATGGCCCCCCACTTGGTCGTCCCCTCATTCCGGCGCGGCTGGAGCCCCCCGGCCACACAACCGCCTCCGTGTCGGACGTGACGCTAGAGCACGGTGCGCCCGACTGCTGTGGTTTACCTATTTTGAGTGTTCTTGTGTCCGATTGTTTACAAGCCAACGGTCGCGTGATCCGGTTTCAGCCGTTGTTCCGTGGCCCGGACCGGGCAGGCGGACCGGGCAGGTGGCACCGCTCGCCGCCGGCGCAGGACGTTCCGGTGTGTGCCGCCCGCACCCCGCTTAGCATGCAGGCCATGAACAGCGACCTTTTCTCTGCCGAGAACATGGCCACACCCGCCACCGCGCCCGGCATGATCCAGCAGAACGCCAAGTCCATCAAGTACACCCTGGACGGCGAGTGTTATGCGCGGCAGGGCTCGATGATCGCCTACCGCGGTGATCTGCAATTCGAGAAGCAGGGGCAGGGCGTCGGCAAGTTCCTCAAGCGCGCGGTCACCGGCGAGGGGCTGGCACTGATGGCCGTACGGGGCCGCGGCGAGGTGTGGTTCGCGCACGAGGCCGCCAACTGCTTCGTCATCGACCTCGCCCCCGGTGACGGCATCACCGTCAACGGCCGCAATGTGCTGTGCTTCGACCCGTCCCTCTCCTACGAGATCAAGGTCGTCAAGGGCGCCGGGATGGTCGGCGGCGGGCTCTTCAACTCCGTCTTCAGCGGGCAGGGCAAACTGGCGGTGATGTGCGAGGGCAACCCTCTCGTCATACCCGTGTCCCCGCAGTCCCCGGTCTTCGTCGACACCGACGCCGTGGTCGGCTGGAGCAGCAGCCTGCAGACCACACTGCACCGCTCGCAGAGCCTCGGCTCGATGCTCCGCGGCGGCTCCGGCGAGGCGGTCCAACTCCGTCTCGACGGCGAGGGCTTCGTGATCGTACGGCCCAGTGAACTCCGCCCGGAGAAGGCGGCAGGCAACTGACCGGCACCGGGCAGCGGCGGAGGCGACTTCGCCGGGTGCGTCACCGGCTGGCATGATCGCGCCCATGGCTGAACGCGTGATCGCCGCCTGTGACGGCGCGTCGAAAGGAAACCCCGGGCCCGCGGGCTGGGCCTGGGTCATCGCCGACGGTGAGGGAACCGTCGTGCGGTGGGAGGCCGGGCCGCTGGGCACCGCAACGAACAATGTCGCCGAGCTCACGGCCCTGGAACGCCTGCTGGCCGCCACCGAGCCGGCCGTTCCCCTGGAGGTCCGGATGGACTCCCAGTACGCCATGAAGGCCGTCACCACCTGGCTGCCCGGCTGGAAACGCAAGGGCTGGAAGACCGCCGCGGGCAAGCCCGTCGCCAACCAGGAACTCGTGATGCGCATCGACGCGCTGCTCACGGACCGCTCCGTGGAGTTCCGGTATGTGCCGGCGCACCAAGTGGACGGCGATCCGCTTAACGACTTCGCCGACCGGGCCGCCAGCCAGGCAGCGATCGTCCAGGAGGCCGCCGGCAGCGAACTCGGCTCTCCGCAGCCACCGCCGGCCTCCCAGCCCGCCCGGCCCGCCGGCCCGCGCCGGGGCGGCTCCGGTACGGCGGCAAAGACGGCGTCCTCGCCCAAGCGGCGAACGGGGAACGCGACGCGGACCCTCAATGCCAAGTTCCCCGGCCGCTGCCGCTGCGGACGCTCCTACGCGGCAGGCGAGCCCATCACCAAGAACCCGGACGGCTGGGGGCACCCCGCCTGCCGCGCGGGAGCCGGCAGCGCCGACTGAAGTTACCCGGCCGACGCCTCCCGGAGGTACCGGCACGGGCCGGAGGCCCAGGCGATGTCCATCTCCGGACAGCACGGTGCCTGGACATCGCCGAGCGGGCGTTGCAGGTGGCCGGGGCGTCGGTCGGGGATGTGGTGCGGACACGCATCATGCTGACTGACGTGTCGCAGTGGGAAGAGGCCGCACGGGCCCACGGCGAGCGTTTTGCCTCCGTCCGGCCTGCCTGCACATTCGTGGAGGTTTCCCGGTTCATCGATCCTGATCGGCTCGTCGAGGTGGAAGTCGACGCGGTGATCGACGGGGGACCGAGCTGAGCGGCTGGGTCTGCGCTGCAGCTCGGTCCCACCGATGCGAGGACGGGGGCCCGGCAGTCCGGGTCACCCACGAGCCGCTGCGGCATCGGCTGCGCCGCTTGCCTGGTGTCCTGAGCCGGGATTGCCTCCCTTGGGGCTCGCCACCGGTACGTCGAGCGGGCGGGCGATGCCCACCACTCCCTCGTCGAGGCGCTGGAGATGGCGCAGCACACGGAAGGTGACCGTGCCCGATCGCAGTGCTTCGGAACCGGCGGCATCCAGCATCGCCGCGATGCTGACGCCGGATTCCACCTCGCCTTCGGTGCTCTCCTCCAGCACGCGGGCGACGATGAGATCGATGTTCTGCGCGATCCGGCGGCCTGCCCGCTCCAGGCGCGGGTCGGCCGCGATCGTCTTGCTGTACGGCACGAGTTCCGCCGTCGCCGCCAGGGAACGGGCGTGGTAGGCGGCGGTCTCCAGCAGCGCGACGAGGTACCGGGCGGTCCGACGCCGCACGCGCAGCGGGGTGATCGGATGGGTCAGGGGCTGGGTGGAGGCACGGAGATCGTCCAGCGCCGTGTCCAGATCGCGGGCCTTGCCCAGCAGGTCGACGGCCGGCCCGCCGCTGAGCTGTTCCACCGCGGCGGAGACGACATCCCGCAGCCGGACCAGCACCGTGCCCAGCTGCTCGTCCGTACGGCGGTCCGTGTGCACCGGCAGCACCACTACGGCGGCGATGATCCCGCACGCGGCGCCCAGCGCCGTCTCCTCGATGCGCAGCACCAGCACGGTCAGGCTGTAGGTGTTGAGCAGGGTGTAGAGCAGCCCGAGCATCGCGGTGACGAAGAACGACATCAGCGCATACGACAGCGGTGCGGTGAAGTACATCCCGAAGATGCAGAGCAGCACGAGGGCGAACGCGGGCCAGGTGTGGTCGCCGACCAGCCCGGCAAGCGCGACACCGGCGACCACCCCGAGGACCGTGCCCAGCAGCCGGCGGTAGCCCTTGACCAGGATCTCGCCCGTGGACGCGGTGTTGAGGAAGACGACCCAGCAGGTCAGCACCGCCCAGTACCAGCGCTGGCTGGACAGGAACTCACCGCCGATGATGGCCAGCGTCGAGCCCACCGCGACCTGGCACGCGGCACGGGTGGTGGGCCTCCGGAGCCCGGTCCGGTCCTCCTCCGCCTCTTCGGCCTCCTCGGCACCGACGATCGCAAGGTCCTCGGCGTCGAACTCCTCACGTGAGCGCGTGGTGGCCGGGGAGTCGTCCGACTCGTCCTGCGGCCCGTCGAGTGCCAGCCGCAGACCCAGCACGGCCCGAGCGGTCTCACCGACCCCGCGGAAGACGTCCTGGACGACGGACGAGGCGCGCGGCAGGTTGTCCTCGTCGCGGTAGCCGAGCAGCCTGTTGCGCACATGGGCGAGCGCGGTGCCGCGGTCGTCGGGCGCACGCCGGGCGACCAGCAGGAGCAGAGAGTTCAGATCCCGGCGCAGGGTGACGGTCGACGCGTCCTCGGCCGGGGTACGGGTCGCCGTGGCCGGCACGGGGGCGTGCGGCAGATGCATGGTGAGGGTGTCCGCCCGCTCGGCGCTGCGGGCGTTGAGTATCAGCATGCCCAGCCGTTCGGCGGCGATCTCGGCATCCGCGACGCGGCGTTGCACCAGTCCCGCCGCGGCGGCGCTCTGTGTGCCCTCCTCCAGGAGGCCCTGGATCATCAAGGCCGCTTCGTGCAGCCGGGCGGTGTGCCGCCGCAGGTCGTCGAGGACCTTGTCCAGTTCGTCGGGGCCGGCGTCCAGCAGTTCCATCTGGGTGGCCAGCAGCTGGGCGAGCCGCGCCCGGAAGGCCTCGCGCAGCCGGTTCAGGGTGCGCTGGGGCGTCTCCGGGACGACGGCGAACCGTACGACCGCGCTGCACGCGAAGGCGATGCCCAGGGTCAGATACAGCTCGGGGAGGGTGGGGACGGTGGCGTGGACGAACAGCGAGACGAAGTAGACCTGAAAGCCGATCAGGCCGAGCGCGGTGCCGCGGTCGCCGAACCGCCGGGAGTAGACGGCACCGAAGATCAGGAGGACGAAGAACACGTCACCGGCGATGACCAGGGAGTGCAGCAGCGCCGCCAGCGACATGGCGGCCAGCGCGACGGGCAGGCCCAGCGCCAGCGTGATCGCCTGGCCGCGTACCTCCTTCTCCCTGATCGCGAAGGTGGCGACCATGGCCGCCATGGCGCCCGCGACCATCAGCGTGACGCCGGTGCCGAGCAGGGCGAGGACGACGAGGGTGAGCACGATCGCCCCGACCGTCCGCAACCCCGCCTTCAGCCGCAGCAGTCCTGGGTCGGATGCCGCGAAGCGGTCCCAGGTTCTCGTCCCAGCCCGCCGTATCGCTGCCATCACGGTGCCGTACACTCCCACTTCTTGCCATGATCAGGGGTGCTCCAGCATCGCACGCCTGATCGGAACGCCTGAATCCGCATCGTGTCCGGGCATCATCTGCGTCGCAGCCGTGTGGCACGTGCGGGTTCTCGTACCCCGCGAACCCCCTGCGGCCACACGAACTCTCCCGGCCTCGCGCACGCCTCCGCTTCCCGGACCGCTCCCTGGTTTTCCGGGTGTTAGCCAGGCGTTAGCCGATCACCAGTGGCGGCACCCAGGGTGGGTCACGAACGAACCACCACCCACCGGCCGGTCCCGCGGCCGGCTCTCCCGTGCGAGTCACCGCGGGGGCGGGGGAGGGCCGTGCGGGCCGCACGGCGGGTGGGACACACCGAGGTTTCTCCGGGCTCCGGAGAAAAGGGAGTTGATGACTGATGATCATCCGTGGTCTGCGTACCACCGCCACCGTCACCGCCGCTGTTGCCCTTGCCGTGGGAGCGGGCGCCGGCATGGCTTCCGCGGCCGGTGCGGCAGGATCCGGCGCGGCCGGCTCGTGCGGGCCGGGGACGCTGAAGGTCACGACCACCAGCGCGGGTTCGAGCCAGGTCGGAATGAATCACGAGGGCACCTACCTCAAGGTCACCAACACCGGCACGAGCACGTGCGCGATAAGCGGATACCCGGGTCTGGCGCTGGAGGGCGCCGGTCACACGGCCCTGAAGACCACCCCGCACCACGGCGACACCTACTTCGCCAAGGACCCGGGTGCACACGGGGTCACCCTGAAGCCGGGCAAGAGCGCCTTCGCCGACCTGGTCTGGACGCACGCCGGCCCCTCCTCCGCCCAGGCCAAGTACCTGCAGGTGTCCCCGACGGGCAGCAATTCGCACAGCGTCGTGGCGTTCGACAAGGCCGTCGACGGCGGGGAGCTGTCCGTGACGGCGTGGTCGGCGACGCCGCCCAGCGCTTCCTGACCCGCTTCAGGCAGCCCGGAGGCCCGGCGCACCGTGCGTCGGGCCTTTGGCATGCCGCGTCCCGGTCTCAGCTCCGGGCGCCGGCCGGCAGCGCGCGGTACCAGTCGACGGTGGCGTCGAGGGTGGCGGCCAGCGGTATCGGGTGGACGCCGAAGGTCCGGGTGAAGGCCGCGGAGTCCATGATCTGCGGCTCGGTGTGCTGGTAGAACATCTCCGCGTACTCGTCCATGAACGCCGCGTCGAACGGCCCGAAGGGGCGCGGCTCGGGAAGGACGACTCGCTGCAGCGGGCGGCAGACCCGCTCCTCGATCATCGAGTGGATCTCGCGGGTGGTGGCGGCAGGCGCGGTGGGCAGATGCCAGACCCTGCCGTCGCCTTCCGGGTGCTCGCCGAGGGTGGCGAGGCCGCTCGCCACATCGCGGATGTCCGTGTAGCTGTGCGGCAGGTCGATGTCGCCCATGCCCAGGACCTCCCCTCCGGTCAGCGCGCCGGGGAAGACCGCCCCGCCGAGCGTGGAGTTGAGCACGCCGGGGCCGACGAAGTCCGCCGACCGGCCGAGGACGACCCGGGCGCGGCCCGCTCGGTGCGCGTCGAGATAGCGCGCGTCCAGCTCGGCCCGCATCCGCCCCTTGCGGCTGGTCGCCCGCCACGGAGTGTCCTCCGTCATCACCTCGCCGCGCGTCGGGCCGTACGGGTACAGCGTGTCCAGGACGACCAGGCGGGCACCCGTGCTCTCGACGGCGGCCAGCACCGCGCGCTGGACCTGCGGCATCACCTCGATCTGGCGGTGATAGTCGACGTTCACACAGTGGTACACCACGGCGGCGCCCTCGACGGCGGCCAGCGCCCCCTCCGGCGTGCTCACATCGGCGGCGTACCGCTCGATGCCCTCGGCACTGCTCTCCGGCGCCGAGCGGCTGACCAGCCGTACGGCGTGGCCGCGGCGGACGAGTTCGCCGGCGAGCGCGGTACCGGCGGGCCCGGCGCCCAGCACTGCATGGAGGGAAAGTTCTGCAGCAGACATGGCGATTGATTCCTTCTCTACGGGCCGGTGGCTGGCGGCCGGTGGTCGACGTTGCGCTCTGCTCTCTCACTTCTGTTAGAGACTATAACTCTCGTGATGAGGCATCGCAATGGGAGGGGTCGGTGGCTGTGCCAGGGGCCGACCCGCGGGGCGGACGCCCGCGGCGGCATCGGTGGCTGCCGCCGTTGGTGTCAGAGGGCGGCGGCGCCGTGCGTGGTGTGTGGAGTGCGGGGGCGGGGGAGTGCAGGGTCGGCGTGGGCATCAGTCGTGTGCCCGGCCGGAGGGCTCCCGGGGCCGCCGGCCGGTCGGCCGTGGGCGCCGGGACGGCCCGGCGCCCACGGCGGAACGCCGCCCCGTTCGGGGCGCTTTGCGCGGCAAGGGCGGAGCCCGGACCAGTGGAGCGCGAGGCGAAGGGCGTATGTCATGGGTGTCGGTTTCACGGAAGAGTCGACGCCGGTGACGGTCGCGGCCTCGGCGGTGCCGCAGCGCGTGGTGCTCGACGCCCGGCCGCAGGCGGCGCTGCGGCTGTACGGGGTGCCGCCGGCCGGGGCCGGTCCGGACTGCTATCTGCGGTGGGTGCCGTTGCTGCCGTCCTGGATCGAGCCGTGTTCCGTGGCGCTGCCCGGCCGGGGAGCCCGCTCCGCCGAACCGTCGCTGACCGACCCCGCGTATCTCAGCGCCCGCCTGGCCGCGGTGCTGGACGACTGGGCCGACCCCCGCCCGTTCGCGGTCTTCGGACACAGCGCGGGCGCGCTGCTGGCCTACGAGGCGAGCCGGCATCTGCGGCGCACCCACGGCCGCCTGCCCGCACTGCTGGCGGTGTCCTCGCTGTCGGCGCCGCATATCGATGCCTACAGCGCCGGGCTGCCGCCGCGCCTGACGGCCGGCCTGGAGGGCATCCGCGAACTCGTCGGCCCCATCCCCGAGCAACTGCTCGCCGACGCCCGTCTGATGGCCGCCGCCTGCACCCCGCTGCTGGCCGACTGCCTGCTGCTCCTGCACTACCGGCACCGCCCCGAGCCGCCGCTCGATCTGCCGCTGGCTCTCTACGGTGGCGAGCAGGACCTCGTCACCCCCGTGCAGGAACTCCAGGCCTGGAACGACCTGGTCACCACACCCGCAAGCCCCCGGCTCTTCCCCGGCGGGCACACCTACCCGCAGACCGGGACGAAGGCGCTGGTGGACCACCTCACCGGGGCGCTCGGCGCCGTCATCAACCGCCCCGTGGCGACGGCATGACGGCCGCTGCGCCGGCCGGACCCGCGCGGCGCATGGGAGCGGCCGCCGTGGTGTGCCTCGGCCTGTTCATGCTCGGCCTGGACCTGACGGTCCTCAATGTCGCCGTCCCCGACCTGCAGGGCGACCTGGACACCTCCACCGCGCAGGTGCAGTGGATCGTGGACGGCTACGCCCTGGTGCTGGGCGGAACGGTGCTGGCCGCGGGGGCTTTCACCGATGCCTGGGGCCGGCGGCGTTCCTTCGTCTGCGGAGTGGCGGTCTGCGGGGGCGCCTCGCTCGGCGGCGCACTGGCCGGCCACCCGTGGCAGGTGATCGCCGCGCGCTGCTGCATGGGTGCCGGGGCGGCCCTGCTGATGCCGGCGACTCTGGCGGTCCTGCACCAGCTGTTCCCCGAAGCCCGCCTGCGCAGCCGGGCGATCGCCGTATGGGCCGCGGTCGGCGGTATGGGCGGCCTGTGCGGTCCGGTCATCGGCGGCTGGCTGGTGGAACACTCCTCCTGGCGCGCCGCCTTCTGGATCAACCTGCCGCCGGCCGCCGTCATCATCGCCCTGGCGCTCGTGCTGGTCCCCGAGTCCCGGGCGCGGCGGCATGCCGGCTTCGATGTGCCCGGCGCCGCACTGTCGGCCGCGGGGCTGCTGGCCCTGGTGTGGTCCATCACCGAGAGCCCGCACCGCGGCTGGACCAGCCCGGCCGCACTCACCGGATTCACCGTGGCCGCACTGCTGCTGGCCGCCTTCGTCGGCAGGCAACTGCGCACGCCCGCCCCCATGCTCCCGCTGTACCTGCTGCGGGTGCCGGGCATCGGAGTGGCCGCCGCGGCCCTCGCCCTGATGTCCTTCGCCATGTTCGGGGCGCTGTTCGTCCTGACCCTCTACCTCCAGGGCGTGCTCGGCTTCAGCCCCTGGCAGGCCGGTGTACGGACGCTGCCGCTGCCGGCCGGGCTCGCGCTCGGCGCGGTGTGCGCGGTGCCCGTACGGGCCCGGCTGGGCGGCAGGATCCCCGTCGTCGGCGGCCTGATGCTGGTGACGGCGGGCTTCGCCGTCCTGGCGACCACCACGCCCGACTCCGGCTACCCGCACTGCGCGGCGTTCCAGCTGATCGCGGGCGTCGGCGCCGGACTGGTGGCGGCAGCGGCCACCGAATCGGTGATGGGCTCGGTCGCCACCGAACGGGCCGGGCTCGGCTCGGCCATCAACGACGCCACCCGCCAGGTCGGCTCCGCCCTCGGGGTGGCCGTCCAAGGCTCCCTGCTCGCGGCCGTCTTCACCTCCCGGCTCAGCACCTCCCTCACCGATCTGCACGCCCCCGCACTCGTGACGGAAGCGGCCGAGCACAGCATGCTGTCCGTCCCCGTACAGGCGATGCGCCTTCCCGGGCCGCTGCGCGACGGTGTGCTGGCCGCCGCGCGCCAGGCCTTCACGGACGCGATGACGCTCACCGCCGTCGTCGCCGGAGCCGTCACGCTGCTCACCGCTGCCGCGGCCGCACGCTGGCTCGGCCGGCCGCCCGGTGCGCACGAGGCCCGCCTCCCCGGTGACGGCCGTGTCGCAGCGCCGGCCGCGGCCGGGCCCGGGGACCAGCCGCAACCGGCCCGATAGAGCGATAAGTCACTCGTTCGGAGGTGCCTTCAAGCCCGTTGCCCGAGCACCGGGTCGGAGAAGGTAGGGAGCGCGAGACCGCCTCCGCACACCGGCCTCCGGTGTGCCTTCCGCCGCCCGCCTGGAGCCGCGATGACCAGCCCCGCCCGCACCGGCACGTTCCGGGGCGCCCCGGGCCGCTGCTGAACGGACGCGCGGTGCCGGTCCGCACCGGACGGCACCGCGCCCGTGGCCTTCGCCGGCACCCCCTCACCCACCGAAGGAGTCACCCGTGTCCACCCGTACCGAGCTGATCACCAGCACCCTCACCGAAACCTTCGATCTCGACCCGGCCCAGGTCACCCCCGAGTGCACCTTCGAGGATCTGGGGCTGGACTCGCTCGCGCTGGTCGAGATGGGGCTGATGCTGCAGGAACGGACCGGGATCTCGCTGGAGGACGTTCCCCTGCGGACGACCATCGAGGAGCTGGCGGCCCTCATGGATGCCCGGGACCCCGACACGGCTCTGACCGCGGCGCCGAACAGCGGGGTCTGATGCCCGGTCAGTGCCGGGATGCCGCCGTCACCGGCCTCGGCGTCATCAGCCCCGCCGGCATCGGCGCCCGGGCCACCTGGGACGGCCTGCTCACCGGCCGGTCCACCGCCGCACGGGACGTGGAACTCGCGGGTCTGCCGGTGGACATTTCCTGCCGGGTGCCGGACTTCGACACCGCCGCCATGGTCGGCCGCAAATCCGCCTGGCGGCTGGACCGGTTCGTCGCCATGACCCTCCTGGCCGCCCGGCACGCCGTCGCCGACGCCGGTCTCGGCAGCCCGGCCGGCTGGGACGCCGCACGTGTCGGGGTGGTCATGGGGACGGGCACGGGCAGCATGGAACGCTATCCCGTCGAGTTCGCCAAGCTCGCGGCCGGCCGTCCCCTAGACATCTCTCCGCTCGCCATCACCCGCAGCGTGCCCAACATGGCAGCCGCCGAAATCGCCCTCGACCTGGCGGTCACCGGGCCCAACTTCGCCGTCTCCACCGCCTGCGCCTCCGGCAGCAGCGCCCTGGGCATCGCCCGTGATCTGCTGCGCGCCGGGACCTGTGACATCGTCCTGGCCGGCGGGGCGGAATCCGCGTGCCACGCCATCCCCGCGGCCTGTTTCCACCGCATGGGAGCCCTCTCCCGGCGGACGGAGGACCCCGCGCGCGCCTGCCGCCCCTTCGACGCCCGACGCGACGGCTTCGTCCTCGCCGAAGGCGCGGCCGTCCTGGTACTGGAGCGCCCGGCCCACGCGCAGTCCCGCGGTGCCCGCCCGCGCGCACATCTGGCCGGCTACGGGGCGAGCTGCGACGCCTACCACTACGCCGCCCCCGAACCGGACGGCCGGGGCGCCGTGGCGGCCCTCACCGCGGCGCTGGCGGACGCCGGCGCGGCCCCCGGGGACATCGACCACATCAACGCGCACGGCACCGGCACCCGGCGCAACGACCTGGCCGAGGCCAAGGCGCTGCGCAGCGTCTTCCCTGAGCCTCCCGCCGTCACCTCCCTCAAGGGCGCGCTCGGACACGCCATCGGCGCGGCCGGCGCCATCGAAGCGGCCGTCACCGTCATGAGCCTGCAACGGGACACCATCCCTCCCACCGCCAACCACGAAGACACCGACCTCGACATCGACCTGGACATCGTGGCCAAAACCCCCCGCACCACGGCCCAGTCCGCCGCCGCCAGCCTCTCCATGGGCTTCGGCGGACAGAACGCCGCACTGGTCTTCCGGTCCGCCTGACGGGCACGTGGGGCGGACGACGGCCCACAGAACGGCGCGGAACGGCCCATGGAACGGCCCATGGAACTGCCCGCGGAACTGCCCGCGGAACTGCCCGCGGAACGGGCCACGGAACGGGCCACGGTGCGCGCCGGGCCTCCCTCCGACCTGACGAGAGGAACCACGATGCGCCCTCGTACCGGGGCACCGGCACACCCCGCCGTGCGCGGCGCCGAGTTGCGCGCGGCCGGCCCGCCGCCCACCGGCCGTCCGCCGGGGAAGGTGCCCGCGCACCCGGCCGAAGGGTGCGCTGCATGAGAACCGTCAAGGGCCCCACCGACCACGTCGTGGTGGTCGGTGCCGGCCTCTCCGGACTGTCCGCCACGCTGCATCTGCTCGGCGCAGGACGGCGGGTGACGGTCGTCGAGCGCGAGGCGCTGCCCGGCGGCCGGGCCGGCCGGATCGAGCGCCACGGCTACCGCATCGACACCGGGCCGACCGTGCTGACCATGCCCGACCTCATCGACGAGGCGTTCGCCGCGGTCGGCGAACGCCTCACCGACCGGATGGAACTGCGGGCCCTGCACCCGGCGTACCGCGCCCGGTTCGCCGACGGCAGCGAGCTGGACGTGCACACGGACCCGCAGGCCATGGAGGCGGAGGTCGAACGGTTCGCCGGCCCCGCGGCGGCCCACGGCTACCGGCGGCTGCGGCACTGGCTCCAGCAGCTGTACGCCCTCCAGCGGCACCGTTTCATCGACGCCAACTTCGACTCACCGCTGCAGCTGCTGCACCCGGACCTGGTCCGCCTCGCCGCGCTCGGCGGCTTCGGCCGACTCGACGACCGTATCGGCCGCTTCCTGCCGGACCCGCGGCTGCGCCGGGTCTTCTCCTTCCAGGCGCTGTATGCCGGTGTGCCGCCCGCACGCGCCCTGGCCGCCTACGCCGTCATCGCCTACATGGACACGGTCGCCGGCGTGTACTTCCCCCGCGGCGGGATGCACGCCCTGCCCCGGGCCATGGCCGACGCGGCCGCCGACGCCGGCGCCGCCTTCCGCTACGGCCACCCGGTCACCCGGCTGGAACGCCGCGGTGACCGGATCACGGCCGTGGTGACCGCGCACGAGCGCATCCCCTGCGACGCGGTGGTCCTCACCCCCGACCTCCCGGTCGTCCACCGGCTGCTCGGCCGCAGCCCCCGCCGCCCGCTCCGCCTCCGTCACGCGCCCTCCGCGGTGGTCCTGCACGCCGGCACCGACCGGACCTGGCCGCGGCTGGCGCACCACACGCTCTCCTTCGGCGCCGCGTGGGAGCAGACCTTCGACGAACTCACCCGCACCGGGCGGCTGATGAGCGATCCCTCGCTGCTCGTCACCCGCCCCACCGCCACCGACCCCGGGCTCGCCCCGCCAGGACGCCACCTGCACTACATCCTGGCGCCCTGCCCCAACACCGAGACCGGCCCCGGCGCCGGGGACTGGCACGACCTGGCCCCCCGGTACCGCGACAGCCTGCTCGCCGTACTGGAGCGCCGGGGACTCACCGGCATCGGTGCCGCCACCGAGGTGCACCACCTGGTCACCCCCGCCGACTGGGCCGCGCAGGGGCTCGCCGCCGGAACACCGTTCTCCGCCGCCCACACCCTGGCGCAGACCGGCCCCTTCCGTCCCCGCAACCTCGTACGCGGCACCGAGAACGCCGTGCTGGCGGGCTGCGGCACCACCCCGGGCGTCGGCGTCCCCACCGTCCTGATCTCCGGCAAGCTCGCCGCCGCCCGGATCACCGGTCCGCGGCCCGCCCGTTCCCCCGCAGGCACCGCCCGCCCCGCCCCGAGAGGCATCCCGGCATGACCACTCGCGAGCTGGACGCCGCAGGCATCACCGACCCCCTCCTGCGCGACGCCTACGCCCACTGCCGCCGGCTCAACGCCCGGCACGGCAAGACCTACTTCCTCGCCACCCGGCTGCTGCCCGTGGAGCGGCGTCCGGCCGTCCACGCCCTGTACGGCTTCGCCCGCCGGGCCGACGACCTGGTCGACGACCCCGGACCCGGCCGCTCCACCGCCGACTGCGCACGAGCGCTCGATGCCCTTCAGCGCTGTCTGGAAGAGGGCCTGCGCGGGGGAGAGACCACCGAACCGGTGGTGCGCGCGCTGGCGCACACCGCGGCCGTGTACGGCATCGACCACCGGCACTTCACGGACTTCATGGCGTCGATGCGCAGCGATCTGACCGTGACGGACTATCCGACGTACGACGACCTGCGGCGCTATGTGCACGGCTCGGCAGCGGTGATGGGCCTGGAGATGCTGCCGGTGCTCGGCACCGTCGTGCCGCAGGAGGAGGCCGCACCGTACGCCGCCGCCCTGGGCGTCGCCTTCCAGCTCACCAACTTCCTGCGCGACGTCGGCGAAGACCTCGACCGGGGCCGGATCTATCTGCCCGCGGATCTGCTGGCGGCACACGGCGTCGACCGGGCACTGCTGCGGTGGAGCAGGGACACCGGCCACCGCGACCCGCGGATCACCGCGGCCATGGCGGCGGCCGCCGACCTCACCCACGGCGTCTACCGCGAGGCGGAGCCCGGCCTCGCCCTGCTCGACCCGGTGTCGCGCCCGTGTATCCGTACCGCGTTCGTCCTCTACCGCGCCATCCTCGATGCCGTGCGCGACGACGGGTACGCCGTGCTGCACCGCCGCTCGGTGGTCTCCCGCAGCCGCCGCGTGGCCACCGCGTGCGGCGGTCTGGCCAGGGTTGCGGCCGCCCGTATCGCCGCCCGCCGCCCCGCCGTGCGACGTGACGGGGTGTCACCCCGCCCGCAGGAGGAGACCTCATGACCCGACAGACCCGCCGGCCTCCGCGGCTTCCGCTCCGGCTCCGGCCGAGGCCCGTGCCGTGGGAAGCGCAGCGTCCGACCTGGCGCGACGCACAGCCCGCGCGCCTCGCCGACGCCGTCAAGGCCGCCCTCGCCCGCCCGTCCGGCAATTGGTTCGTCCTCGGCGCGGCCGGCGACATCGGCGTCCACCGGGCCTTCGGCCGCACCGTCGCCGGTGTCGAGGTCGTCGCCTGGCGTGACGCGGCCGGCCGGCTGATGGCCGGGCCAGGGGCCTGTCCGCACCTCGGTGCGCCGCTGGACCAGAGCCCCGTGCACTGCGGCATCCTCCGCTGCCGTTGGCACGGACTCGCCCTGGACGGCGCCCCGTTCGCGGGCTGGGAGCCGTTCCCCGCGTACGACGACGGGCTGCTGGCCTGGGTACGCCTCGACGAGGCCGGCGGTGAGCTGCCGCTGCCCGAGCCGGTCCTGCCCGCACGGCCGGGGACGGCGGGTGCCGTCACCGCGGTGCACACCGTCACCGGACGGTGCGATCCGGAGGACGTGGTCGCCAACCGTCTCGACCCGTGGCACGGCGCCTGGTTCCACCCCTACTCCTTCGTCGACCTCACCGTGGCCGGCACCCCCTCGGACAGCGGCGGGGAGGGGACGGAGGGCATCGCCGTCGAGGTCTCCTTCAAGGTCGCCGGGCGTGCCGTGGTGCCGGTCACCGCCCTCTTCACCGCCCCCGAGCCGCGCACCGTGGTGATGCAGATTGTGGCCGGCGAGGGCCGGGACTCCGTGGTGGAGACCCACGCCACCCCGCTGGGTCCGGACGACCGGGGGCACCCGCGCACCGCGGTCACCGAGGCGATCGTCGCCACGTCCCGGCGCCCCGGATTCGCCCTCGCGCGCGCGGCCGCGCCCGCCCTGCGCCCGCTGCTGCGCGCCGGTTCGCGACGGCTGTGGCGGGACGATCTGGCCTACGCCGAGCGCCGCTGGCAACTGCGCAGCAGCGGACGCTTGCCGGGCTGACGCCGGCCGGCGGCTTCCCAGGCCCCGCCTCCCCGACGGGCCGGGAGCACCCCCCGGTCACCGCCCCGCCCGGCGGACCGGGAGCCCCCCGGTCACCGCCCCGCCCACCGCGCCGCCCACCGCAGCGCCGCGGAGCGCCCCCTGTCCGGCACGGTCCACAGGGTCTGGCCGCGCACACCCCAGCGCCCCAGCAGCGCATTGGCCGCGAGGAACCCGGTCGTCGCCGCGCGTTCCATCAGCGCCACCGGGTACGGGGTGCGCACCGCATCGCCCGCGACCACCACCAGGGGGTCGGGCGTGTGCACGGTCGGCCGGTCGCCGTAGCCGCCCACCGGGAACAGCGGGCAGTCCGCGCGCCACTCGTCCCGCCGGTCGACGATCCGGACACCGCGGGTCTCCGGGTAGACGGTGTGCAACTGCTCCACCAGGCGCCGCTGTTCGGCGGCCCGGTCGGCCCCCGGGGCGACGGCGTAGGCATGCAGTTCGAGCACCGAGCCGCCGGTGCGGGCCGACCAGCGGGCCGCCTCCCCCTCCCAGCGCTCCAGCACACTGACGTTGTCCAGCGAGCCGTAGCCGCTGGTGCCCAGGAAACCGGGCCGGTCGGCGCGCACCCGCCGCTCCAGCCACAGCCGTGACACCAGGAAGGGCGGCGCGGTCCGCAGCCGCCCGATCCGCGCCCGCCATGCGGTATCCCCCAACCCGTTCGAAGCGGCGACGAGTTGACGCAGCCCGCCGGGGTCCGGCGCCAGCACCACCGCGTCGAACCGGTGCGCCTCGCCCCGCGCGACGACCCGCACCCCGCCGCCCGCCGCCGGCTCGACCCGGGTCACCGCCGTGTCCGTGCGCAGCCGCACCCCGTGCCCCGTCAGATACCGGCCGAGGGGGTGCCACAACGCCTGCGGGAAGGGCTCGGCGGGCACGTCGAAGAGCAGCCCCTCGCTGGAGCCCAGAAAGTAGATGTGGAACATCAGGACCAGTTCCGCGGCGGACAGTTCCCGCGGGTCCGCGAAGAAACTCCGGGAGAACACCTCGAACGCGAGATGACGCGCGGCCTCGGGGAAGCGGATGCGGGAGAGGAAGTCCTGCGCGCTGATGCCGTCCAGCCGCTCGTAGACCTGCGGCACCCGTACGTCGAGCAGCGGCAGGGCCGCACCCGGACGCATCCGCGCCAGATCCCGCCAGGTGAAGGTGGGACTGAGCGCCACAAAACCCAGTGCGCTCCACGGCGGTGTCCGGGGCACCCGCGCAAAACTGTCCCGCAGGCCCGCACGGTGGCGCAGCGGGTAGTCGGGCAGCCGTCTGAGCAGGTCCAGCCCCGGGTCGGCCCGGCGCAGCAGCCCCCGCAGGTTGTAGTACTGCGGGAAGAAGGCATGGAATCCCCGGCTCATGGTCGCAGCCGAGCCGTCGGCGAGCCGCACGGGCCGGCCCGCCAGCCGGCCGCCCAGGTCCGCTTCGCGTTCGTACAGCGTCACCGGCACCCCGCGCTCGGTCAGCGCGGTCGCGGCGGCGAGACCCGCGATCCCGCCGCCGACCACCGCCACACCGGGGCCGCCGGGCGCGGCCCGCGCCCGTCCCGGCGGCCCCGGCACCCGTTGCGCCCGGCGGTCGCGTCCGTGCCGCGCGGCCCCGCCCCGCGCAGGTCCGCAGATCACGCTCTCTCCCGCAGGGCGCACCCCGTGGACGGTTCGCCCTCGTGCGGCAGTGTCATGGCGGGCTCTCCTCCGGTTGTCGGGAACGTGCGACGGGCTGGTTCACCGCACCGTGGCCCGACGGGACAGCAGCGGAAGTTCGGCGGCGGTGCGGAGCATGGGCAGCACCGGGGAGCGCAGGCCGATGGCGACGTCCTCCCAGAGGCGGGAGCGTCCGTCGAGAAACCGCAGCAGCCGCTCCATCGGCACCGTACGGAACAGCCCCGTGAAGAACTCGGCGCCGTCCACCCGGCCGCGGTCCAGTGCACGCAGCAGCACGGCGTCCATCGCCCGGTGCCAGGCCGAGTGCGCCGGCGGGGGGAGCGGAGGCCGGCCCGCCAGGAGGGCGGCCGCGATGTGCGCGGACTGCCGTTGCACGGCGGCGAAGGTGTATCCGGTCGACGCACGGGTGGCGCCGCCCGCGGTGCCGATGCGGAACACCGAGCGGCCCGCCCGCCGCGGAAACCGGCCGTCGGTCATCGGGATCGCGCCCTGCTCGACGGCGGTCACCCGGAACCCGTCCAGCCGCAGCACCTGCGCGGTGTACCGGAGCAACGCCCGCTCGTAGGCGGCGGTGTGGAGGATCCGGCGGGAGAACTCCGTGTACTCCACCAGCGCGGTGTGCTCGCTCAGCGGCAGGACATACCCGAAGGACAGGCCGTGAGCGGGCTGCGGGGTGCGGAAGTCCATCAGATCCGCGGTCGCGGGATCGAACACCGGCCGCGCGGTGCGGACGAACCAGCCCCGGAAGTGCTGCTGGAGAGTGGTGCGGGCCGGCGGGAGCCGGACGCCGGGCCGGGAGTCGAAGGCCCAGCGCGCCCGGTAGACCACCGGCCGTCCGGCCTCGTCGCGCCCCCGTACCTCCGCGCCACCGGCGGAGTCCCGTACGGACTCCACCGTCGCGGTGGCCCGCGCGACGCCGCTCCGGCCGGCGAGGCGGGCGCCGACGAAGGCCTCGAAGTCGCGCGAGCGCAGCATCTTGTAGCGGAAGGGGGCGGGCCGTCCTTCCGTCGCCGCCCCGTCGGGACCGTGCACGCGAAGCCGCTCCCACGACGCGGTCAGCGCGGAGTCGAAGGCGCCGCCCGGCGCTTCCCAATAGCACCAGGTCCGTTCCTGCGGGGTGCGCGGCCCGTGCGGGGCGTCGATGAGCAGCACCCTTGGCTGCCGGTTGCCCGCCGCCGGTGCGCACAGCCGGTAGGCGAGCGACAGCCCGGCCGCTCCCGCGCCGACGATGACGGCATCCGCGTCCCGCACGCCCGGTCCTCCCTGTGCCTCGATGAGCCCGGCCCGTCGGTGATCCTTCCGCAGCAAGGGGCCGGGAGGCGGTGTCCGACGCGCGGGCAACCGGTGGGCCGGCCGACGCCGCCGCCTCCTGGCGGTTTTGACTACCGGTCAGGAGCAGGAGCAGGAGCAGGAGCAGGCGCGCAGGCGCGCAGGCGCGCAGGCGCGCAGGACCGCGCGGTGACGGGCCGGCGCCATGGCGGGCGGGCCTGCCCGCGGCGCCCACCACGGCGTAGGCCAGAATCCTTTCCGACCAATCCGGGTGCCGCCCGGCGCCGAATCACCGGTGACCCTGTCACCGTCCGGAGGTGTCCATGCCCGTCGCAGCCCGCGGCGACCGATCCTCAGCGCCGCATTCCGGTGCCCTGGAAGCACTGCTCGACCGCGTCTCCCGCGGTGACCAGCAAGCGTTCGAGAGTCTCTACACAGCAGTGGCCGGTTCCGTTCTGGGTCTGGTGCGCCGGGTGGTGCGGGACCCCGCCCAGTCCGAGGAGGTGGCACAGGAGGTGCTGATCGAGGTGTGGCGGTCCGCGGCCCGTTACGACGCGCGACAGGGCAGCGCCATGGCCTGGATCATGACCTTGACCCACCGGCGCGCGGTGGACCGGGTCCGCTCGTCCCAGGCCGCGGCCGACCGCGACCACCGGGCCGGGGTGCACGCCTACACCGCGGCCTTCGACGAGGTCAGCGAGCAGGTCGAACGGCGGCTGGAGCGTGAGCAGGTGCGCCGCTGCCTGGGGCAGCTCACCGAACTCCAACGGGAGTCGGTGACTCTCGCCTACTACCGCGGGTACACCTACCGGGAGACCGCCGACCTGCTGGGTACGGCGCTGGGCACGGTCAAGACACGGCTGCGCGACGGACTGATCCGGCTCCGCGACTGCCTGGGGGTGTCGGCATGAACACCGTCGATCTGCACACGCTCACCGGTGCCTATGCCCTGGGCGCGCTCTCCGGACGGGAGGCGGCGGAGTTCACCCGCCACCTCGCCCAGTGCGAGGCCTGCGCCCGGGAAGTGCGGGAGTTGCAGGAGACCGCGGCCCGGCTCGCCCTGGCGGTCGCCGAGGTGCCCCCGGCGGATCTCCGGATGCGGGTGATGGCGGCCCTGCCCGAGGTCCGGCAGCTTCCTCCCGTACAGCGCGAGGCCACGGTGGTCCCGCTGCGCCGTCGCGCGCGCCGCCGCCTGCCCTACCTCGCGGCCGTCGCCTGCCTGGCCATTGCCGCGGTCGCCGGCGCACTGGCCGTCAACGCCCGCTACGACGCCGACCGGCAGCGGGACCTCACCGCCCGCGCCGAGGCGCAGGCGGCCGAGGTCAGCGCCCTGATGACCGCTCCGGACGCCACCTTCCACACCACGGCCTTCAAGGGCGGGGGCAGCGGGACCGTGGTGGCCTCCAAGCGGATGGGACGGACCGCCTTCCTGTACCACGGCCTGCCGGCACTGCCGGATCAGCGGGTGTATGAACTCTGGTACAGCCGCAACGGCACGATGGTGCCCGCCGGACTCGTCGAGCCCGGCCGCTCCTCGGGCACCCTGCTGCTGACCGGCGGACCGCAGGGCGCGGACGGAGTCGGCGTCACGGCCGAACCCCCGGGCGGCTCCAGCAGTCCCACCAGCCCGCCGCTGGGGCTCCTGCGGGTATGACGGCTGTGGCGGGTATGAGCTGAAGGACGCGACGGGTGACCGGCGGCCGACCGGCTGCCGGTGTCACCCGTCGATGTGCGGGCCCCTCGGCAGCCATGCCGTGCGGGGCCACACCATGCCCCGCGGCGCCCGTGAGGGGCGCCGGCTGACTGTGAAGCTCGTCACTGCCCACCTGGCCGGCGGGCCGTTGCCGGTACCGGCCGACGAGCGCACGTCGTCCGGATAGCGGCCCATATCCCGCACACCAGCCCCGCCCGCCACACCTTTCTGCGCACGTCCCGTCGGTCGCGCGCGCGGCGGGCGCGCAGCGAGAGGTGCGCACGACCCGGCGCGCGTTTCTGCCCCGCCCCTGATCGCCGTGCCGGGGGCCTGCCGCGTGCTCAAGTCCCGTGCGGGGAAGTCTTCTTGAGGGTGGGCAAGCGGTGTGCGCTCTTCCCTGAACGGGCCGTCAGGGCGTGCCTCGACGGCGGTACTTGGCATGTCCGGCGAGTACGTGATCGTCGCATTTGAGTCAAGAGAATCGCCGAAAACGAGCAAATGAAGCAACTTAGTGGCCAGATTGTCGCGTCTTCCGTGCAGAGTCATCAAACGGGGCCTTCAAGTGTGCCCCGCGCCAAGGGCTCGGAAACCGGGCTTCGAAGGAGAAGGTATGCGACCGTTTGCGTTGAGCTACGCCCGTCCGGCGGTGAAATCGCCGACGACCACCCCCTACAGCTATGACGCCACACGGCAACTCAACGTCCTCCCGGACGGGCGCCCGGCCACCTGTAGCCGGGCGGTGCTGCTGGCCACGGGCACCACTGCCTCCACCGCCGGTTCCAAGACCCACTTCGACGACTGAGCGCCCATGACCGTCCTGGTCCTCACCTGCGAGGAAGACTTGACGGCGGATATCGTGGTGTCCACGCTGCAGGACCTCGGTGTCCCGCTCGTCCGCCTCGACCCCGCCGACCTGCCCGGAAGGGTCGCCCTGTCGGCCGAGTACTCCGGGGACGACTTCCACGGATATCTCAAAGCGGGCACACGCATGGTGAGCCTCAGCAGCCTGCGTTCGGTATGGGTTCGCCGCCCCGGCACCCCCGGGGCACGCGCCCCGGAACAGTCCGCCTGGATCACGGCGGAATCCGAGCAGGCGCTCTACGGCATGCTCTCCTGCACCCCGGCGCGCTGGATGAACCACCCCGTCGCGTCCATGCAGGCACGTAACAAGCCCTGGCAGCTCCATGTCGCCCATCGCAGCGGTTTCCTCGTGCCCCCCACGTTGGTCACCACATTTCCGGCGGTCGCCCGGCAGTTCGCCGCGGCCCATCAGGACCTCGTGGTGAAATCGGTCAGCGGAAAGCACCCCGGTGACCCGCCACTCGTCCTGCCCACCACGCGCATCAGCCCGGACGCGGACTTCAGCGGGGTCGCGGCCGGCCCCACCCTGCTCCAGCAGCACATCCACAAGGAGGCCGATATCCGGCTGACCTGCGTCGGCGAGCAGCTGTTCGCCGCCCGCAAGAAAGCCGACCCCGACGAAGTGGACAGCCGTTTCAGCCAGCACGGCACCTGGGAGCCTGCCGAGGTGCCGGACTCCGTCCAGCAGGCGGTGAGCACCTATATGTCCACCGCCCAACTTGCCTATGGTGCCTTTGACTTCGCCGAAGACCCGGACGGGACATGGTGGTTCCTCGAATGTAACCAGGGCGGCCAGTTCGGCTTCGTCCAGTTGGAGACCGATCAGCCCATTGCCCAGGCCATCGCCGCCTGGCTGGCCGTGGAGCCCGTCACCTGATTCCTCGGGGGCGGACGGCCGCGGGAGCACGGTGCCGCGCGGGCGGGGGCGGGGGCGGGGTGGGGGGCGAGGCCGTGTCGCTGCCCCTTGCCTCTTGCCCCTCGCTTTCGCGGCACCGTCGCACCGGCAGTCCGGGGCCGGCGCGCCCCGGGCGGCCACCGCCGCCCCCTACTTGCTCAAGACGTTCGCCACCACGATGAACAGCCCGATCAGCACATCCACGCCACCGACCCTGAAGGACCCCGCCCAGCCCCGGCCCGCCACCCGGGCCGCCCACACCCCCCAGCCGAACAGCGCCACCATATTGAAGCCCAGGGCGACGTCGATCGCGCTCGCCTCGCCCCACCACTTCGCCTGGGCGCCGAGCAGCACCGCGATCGTCGGCACCATGGCGGCCACCAGCGGCCATTCGGTCAGCATGGAACGTACCGCGCTGGCGGTGACCTGAGTGTCGTCGTCCGTCCGGTGCGCGATGGAGTGGGCGTAGCCGTGCGCGGCGGCCGACGCCACCGCCGACAGGGCCACCCACAACGCGTCGTACCCGGGATCCGCCGGGGTGCCTTCATGGCCCAGCGCCGCCGCCAGCGCGCTGGCCAGCACCGAGCCGTAGACCCCGCCGAACAGCAACCGCTGCAGGGGCTCCCCCCGTCTGGCGGGCGGCAGGGGATCGTTACGCAGCACGGACACGGCGCCACCTCACAGGACCGACGGGGCTGCCCCACTCGGGGATGCCCCTACGAGATGTAGCAGCCCCCGGCACGGTCCGTCCGAAGCTACGCCGACCACTCCGGGCGAATTCCCCCCGTGGCGCGGCGGTGTGGCCCCGCGGTGTGGCCCCGAGGTGTCGCACGGAACCCCGGACTCCGCCCGGCCTGCGGCTGCGTCGTCAGGGGCGCAAGGTCAAGGCGGGATGCGTACCGTTCAGATAGTGGTCGCCGATGTCGCGCAGACTGCGGGTGGGGGAGGCCTGTGCCGTCAGCAGACGTGCATTGCGCCAGAACCTGTCGAATCCCAGGGCCCCGGCCGGGGAGTCGGCGCCCTGGGTGAGTTCCAGGACACGGGTGGTGATGTCCATCGCCGATCTGCTGGTGACGGCCTCGGCCGCGGCGACGAGGAGGGCGATGTCCGCGCGCTCGTCCACACCGAGTTCCTGCCCCGCGAGAAGACCCCGGGCCAGCGCCTCGGTCGCCGATTCGACCACCGCCGCGGCGGTGCGGGCGGCGGCCACCAACTCCCCGTAGGCGAGCAGCAAGTAGGGGTCCGTACCCGTCCGGTCCGGGTACGCATCCGGGTACGCACCGTTGTCCGGACCCGTAGCAGGGCGGCTGCGCGACGCGGCCCGGTCGATGTCCCGTGCCTCGGCAAGTGCTCCTTCGGCGGTCCCCAGGCTGACGTGGACCAGGGCGAGCCGGAGCGCCAGCGGGGCGAGCGTGGCGAAGGGGGAGACGGCGTGCTCATCGCGGGGGACGGCGCCGAGCACCTGATCGGCGGGGACGGGGACACCGTCGAAATCGAGGCGCCCGGCGCCCGCGAGACGCTGGCCGAGACGGTCGTGCTCGCTATCGGCAGCCACCCCCGGGTCGGCCGGATCGACGCAGACGATCAGTGACTCACCGCTCTCGGCGCACACCGCGCCGAGCATCAGCCGGTCGGCGACCTGGACGCCCGCGGCGAGCGTCTTGCACCCGTGGAGGACGTACCCGCCGCCGGCCGGGGTGAGCGTCAGGTCGGTGCCCGCCGCGGGCTCCAGATCTGGGATATCGGTACTGCCGCCCCAGAGCCACTGCTCCGCCGCCGACCTGAGTTCGAGCCCGTCGGCCCTTTCCGGGGTGCTGAAGAACCGTGCGCTCCACGACAACACATAGTGCCGGGCCAGCAGTTCACCGATGGAGCTGTCGGCCGCAGCGATCTCCCGGATGACCGCGCAGGCGGCACGCCAGTCGGTGCCGCACCGGTCCGGTCCGGGTGGCGTCAGCAGGCCGGGCAGACCCGCTTCGCGCAGCCGTGCGGCCTCGTCGAACGGAGGCTTGCCCGCCCGGTCGCGGCTGAGCGCGTCAACGGCGAGGTCATCCGCGATCTCCCGGGTGATGCGGAGCCGGATCTCTTCATCGGCAAGGGGGTGAGGGTCCGGGACGGCGGGGCGTGCAGCGGATTTCTTCGGCATGGCGCCGTTCACCGTCCCGTCGGGTGTCTTCGGCGCGGCCGGGGAGACCGGACCGCCGACCGGTGCATCGGTACGTACCGGTGTCCGCACGCCCATTTCTCCCACCCCTGGTTCCCTAGTTTTCCCACTGGATTGATAGGGAAGAGGATGCTTCCGGACTACGGGCGGATCAAGGGGTGTTCAAGGGGTGGACAGGCCGGTCTTGGCATCCGGATGCTCGCGTGGAGCCCCCGGGGGTTCCGGGGTAGGGGAGCGCTGAGGGCTCCCGGAACCCTGAGAGGCCCCGACATGCCTTGAGAAGCCCTGAAGAAGCCCTGAAGAAGCCCTGAGGGAGTCCTCTAAGGGTTGGACCAGGACGCCGGGTCCTCGGTCAGTGCGGATACCGGGGCCGGCAGCTCGGCCGAGGCGACATCGGCCAGAGAGACGCCGTCGAGGATCTGGCGGACGTTGGCCCGCAACGCGATCCACAGCGGCAGCAGGGACTCGGCGGGGCCCGTGTAGGACAACTCCGGTGGGCGGACTCCGCGTACGGACACCAGCGGGCCGTCCACAACGCGGATGACATCCGCGATGCTGATCGCCTCCGCGGGCTTGGCCAGCCGGTAGCCGCCGTTGCCGCCACGCCGGCTGTGGACGAGTCCGCCCCGGCGCATGTCGTTCAAGATGCCTTCGAGGAATTTATGCGGAATGTCCTGAGCCTGGGCGATGGCCTCGGCCTTGAGCGGCCCAGCGTCCCGGGCGGCGGCGAGTTGCAGCGCCGCCCGCACGGCATAGTCCGCTCTGGCTGAGATCCGCATGCTGCGCATTATCCCGTAAGGGGCCCGGCCCGGGACCTCCGGGTTCCTCACCCCCTTCGCCCGGTTGCGAGCCCGTACGACCGGACGGAGGCTCGACGTAGGCACCGACTCCGAGGTGAGTGTCGTGGCACACAAAGGCGCGTCAACGTCCGTCGCCGAGTCCTCGGCCATGGAAACGCGAGGGCCCGAGAGCGTGGGAATGACCCTGGTCGTCAACGGCGTCTCGTACGTCCTGGACCTGGAGCCCCGTGTCAGCCTGCTCGACGCGCTGCGTGAGCACATGGCTCTCACCGGTTCCAAAAAGGGCTGTGACCAGGGAACCTGCGGGGCGTGCACGGTCTGGGTCGACGGTCGCAGAGTGCTGGCCTGTCTGACGCTGGCCGTCACTTGCGAAGGCCGGGACGTGACGACCATCGAAGGCCTCGCCGAGAACGGGGAACTGCACCCGATGCAACGTGCCTTCCTCGAGCACGACGCCTTCCAGTGCGGGTACTGCACACCCGGGCAGATCATGTCGGCCGTCGCCTTGCTGGACGAAGGACATGCCGGGTCCGACAGCGAGATCGCCGAGTGGATGAGCGGCAACATCTGCCGCTGCGCGGCCTATCCCCACATCCGCTCCGCCATCCGCGAGGTGCACGGCCACAGGACAGGACAGTGATCAGCCAGGACGTTGACCGGACAGGACAGTGACCAGGCAGGCCGGCGAAGTGACGGGACAGTGAAGTGCGTGCCATCAGCTACACCCGTGCGACGGATGTGACCACTGCGGTCCGGGCGGTGACCAGTGACCCCGGAAGCTCCTACCTGGCGGGCGGCACCACGGAAGTCGACCTGCTCCGCCTCGATGTGCTGCGGCCCCATCGCCTGGTGGACATCAACCGGCTTCCCCTGGCCGGGATCGAGGACCGTCCCGACGGGGGACTGCTCATCGGCGCGCTGGCCCGGATGAGCGAGGTGGCCGAGGCGCCGGCCGTCGTGCAGCGCTTTCCGATGCTCTCCCAGGCACTGCTGCTCGGGGCCTCCGCCCAGCTGCGGAACATGGCCTCCATGGGAGGGAACCTGATGCAGCGGGTGCGGTGCGCCTACTACCGGGACACCGAATCCGCATGCAACAAGCGCGTCCCGGGTAGCGGCTGTTCCGCTCTGGAAGGAGCCCATCGCGGGCACGCGATCCTCGGCACCAGCGACCACTGCATCGCCACCCACCCCTCGGACATGGCGGTCGCGCTCGTCGCCCTGGACGCCGTCGTGCACGTGGAGGGCGCCCACGGCTCCCGCCGCATCCCGGTCGACGATTTCTTCCTGCTCCCGGAGGACACACCCGAGCGGGAGCACCCCCTCACACCCGGTGAACTGATCACCGCCATCGAGGTGCCCCCGGCCCCCGTGGCGCGCAGGTCGCTCTACCTCAAGGTGCGCGACCGGGAGTCCTATGAGTTCGCCCTCGCCTCGGCAGCGGTGGCGCTGGCGCTGGAGGACGGGGTGATCCGTGAGGTCAGGATCGCCCTCGGCGGCGTGGCGACCAAGCCGTGGCGCGCGCACCGGGCCGAGGACGTGCTCGTGGGGCGGCGCGCCGAGGCGGAGGTGTTCGCACGGGCCGCGGCCACGGAGCTGGCACCCGCCGTCACCCGCCCGATGAACGCGTTCAAGGCGGAACTCGCCCGGCGGACCGTCGTCCGTGCCCTGCAGACCGCTGCCGTGCAAGGAGGCGGGACGGTATGACCACGGGCGCCACCCTCACGGCCGTCGGCCGGCCTCTCCCGCGCGTCGACGGCCGGGCCAAAGTCACCGGAAGCGGCCGCTACGCAGCGGAGTACACCCTGCCCGGCACCGTGTACGCCGCCCTCGTCGGCGCCCGCACCGCCTGTGGCCGGGTCACCGGCATCGACACCAGTACCGCGGAGAACGCCGGCGGTGTGCTCGCCGTACTGACCCACCGGAACCTGCCGAAAATCGCCGGCCCGCCCCATCTGCTTCCGTCGCTGGCCGGTCACGCCGCCCCCGGGGAGAGCTTCTTCCCGATGCAGGACGATGCCGTGCACTACTTCGGGCAGCCGGTGGCCATGGTGATCGCCGACTCGTACGAACGCGCCCAGTTCGCGGCCCGGCAGATCCATGTCGACTACGAGCGAAGCGCCTCCGTCACCACCCTCGAAGAGGGCCGGGACCAGGCCTACGAACCCGAGGCGATCTTCGCGGGATTCCTCCCCGCACGCAGCGTGCGCGGAGACGTCGAAGCCGGCTTCCGGGCGGCCACCCAACGCCTCGACGCGACCTATCACTTCGCGGCAAACCACCACAATCCCATCGAATCCTCGGCCACCACAGCGGTCTGGGACGGCGACCGGCTCACCCTCTACGACGCCACCCAGGGCATCGTGGCAAGCCAGAACACCGTGGCGGCGCTGCTGGGCATCCCCTCGTCGAAGGTGCGTGTCCGTGCGCCGTTCGTCGGCGGGGGATTCGGCTGCAAGGCCATGATCTGGCCGCATGTCACCCTGGCCGCCATGGCCGCACGCCATGTGCGGCGCCCCGTCAAGCTGGCGCTCACCCGCGAGCAGATGTTCACCTCCTGCGGCCACCGCGAGGAGCAGGAGCAGCGCATCGAACTCGGCGCCACGGACGAGGGCCGGCTCACCGCCCTGCGCCACCACAAGCTCTCGCTGACCTCGCCGTTCGACGACTGGGCCGAACCCTCGCTCAGCATCGCCTCGCAGGCCTACGCCTGCCCCAACTACGAGGGCGTCTACCGGCTGATCCGCAGCAACACCATGACGCCCACCTTCACCCGCGGACCCGGCGAGACCACCGGCATGTACGCCATGGAATGCCTGATGGACGAGCTCGCCCACCGCATCGGCGTCGACCCGGTACAACTCCGGCTGCGCAACCACGCACAGTCCGACCCCCGGAGCGGCCATCCATGGTCGAGCGACGGTGCGGAGGAGTGCTACCGGCGCGGCGCGGCCCGCTTCGACTGGCACTCCCGCAACCCCGAACCCCGCTCCCAGCGGGACGGCAACTGGCTGATCGGCAAAGGCATGGCAACCGCCGGATACCCGGTGTTCTTCCCCATGCAGCCGCAACGTGCCCGGGCCCGTCTCTACGCCGACGGCTTCGCCGTGGTGCAGGCCGGCACGCAGGAATTCGGCACCGGAGCGGCCACCGCGATGACCCAGGTCGCCGCCGACGGCCTGGGAATCTCCGTGGAGAACGTGCGGTTCGAGTACGGCGATACCGACCTGCCGAACGTCGCGGCGACGGTCGGCTCGGCAGGCGCCGGCATGATCAGCGCCGCGGTGCACACCGCGGCCACCACGCTCCGCGACCAGATGATCGAGCAGGCGATCGCCGACCCCGCCTCCCCCCTCCACCAGATGGACCCGGCCGCCGTCGTCGTCCGTGGCGGGCGGATGGAGCTACCGGACCGGCCCGGCAGCGGCGAGTCCTACCGAGACCTGATGCAACGCCACTTCATGACCGATATGGACGCCCTCGGCAGCTGGAGCCCGCCGCCCCCGGACGTCCCCTACGGGCTCGCCACCTTCGGCGCACAGTTCGCCGAGGTCGCCGTCGACCCGGATCTCGGGGTGGTCCGCGTACGCCGGATGGTCGGCGCCTTCGCCCCGGGCCGGATCCTCAACGCCGCCACCGCGCGCAGCCAGGTCATGGGCGGCATGCTCTGGGGCATCGGCCAGGCGCTGTTGGAGGGCACCGTGGTCGACCCCCGCGACGGCCGCTGGGCGAACGCGAGCCTGGGGGAGTACCTGGTACCGGTCAACGCCGACGCCCCCGATGTCGACATCGAGTTCGTGGAGGTACCGGACACGGTCGTGAACCCGCTGGGCGTCAAGGGCCTCGGCGAAGTCGGCATGGTCGGCGCCGCGGCAGCCATCGCCAACGCCGTCTTCCACGCGACCGGATACCGCGCCCGCGAACTGCCGATCAGGATCGAACACCTGCTGTAGGGCCGGGCTCGCGGCATGCCGCCTCCCGCGTGCTGCCTCCCCGGCGTGCTGCCTCCCCGGCGTGCTGCCTCCCCGGCGTGCCGCCTCCTGGCCTGCTGCCCCTCGGCCCGTGTCCGGCATACGACGCCGACGGCAGGCAGCCGGCGCGGCCCGGCCCCTTGAGAACCCGGATCCGGACCGTGGCTGACGCCCGCCGGAGCCCATGACGCATGATTTCGTCAGGCGGTGTCCAGCACGGAGGCAAGCATGTACGGACAAAGCAGTACCGGCCGGGTCCTGCTGGTGGACGATGACGCGGCGATCCGGCGGTCGCTCGGGCGCGGGCTGCGGCTGAACGGCTTCACCGTGGGGCTGGCGGACGGCGGCCGGGCCGCGCTGGAGCGGATGGCCGAGGCGCCGCCGGACGTCATGGTCCTCGATATCTCGATGCCCGACCTCGACGGCATCGCGGTGTGCCGGCAGCTCAGGGAGCACGGCAACGACCTGCCCGTGCTGATGCTCTCCGCGCTCGACGAGGTCACCGACCGGGTGGCCGGACTGCAGGCAGGCGGGGACGACTACCTCGTCAAACCGTTTGCCCTGGACGAACTGGTGCTGCGCCTGCACGCGCTGCTGCGGCGCCGCCCGCCCGCCCCCACCGACGGCGTACGCGTCGGCGGTCTGGCGCTCGACACGGCGGCACACCGCGCGCGGCTCGACGACCGGGAGGTGGAGCTGACCCGGCGTGAGTTCGCCCTGCTGGAAGTCCTGGCCCGCAACGCCGGGCAGGTGCTGACCCGGGACCAGCTGCTGGAACGCGTATGGGGCTACGACTTCGAGGTGCGCACCGACGCGGTGGACACCTTCGTCAGCTATCTGCGGCGCAAGCTGGAAGCGGGCGGGCGGAGCCGGATCGTGCACACGGTGCGAGGCGTCGGCTTTGTGCTGCGGGACGACGAGAGCGGGTCGGCACGATGAGGCTGTCCACCCGGATCGCGCTCGTCGTCGGGATGGTGGTGCCGCTGCTCGTGGTGGTGTCCGGCTGGCTCCTGGTGCAGCTGGTGGGCAAGGATCTGCGTATCCAGGCGGACCAGCGTCTCACCGAACGTGCGCAGAGCGTGGCCGTGGCGGCGCGCGGCGTGCTGCGGGCCAGCTCCCACGACCGGCCCCGCGCCGAACAGGCCCGCCAGCGGAAGCTGTTCACCGCGGCCCTGGACGTCGGCGTCCGGCTGTCCGGCTCCGGCACCACCGTCATGGACGGCCCGCAACCCGACGCCTCGGTTCCGCTGCCCGCCGGTGCGCGGCATCCGTCCACCGTGCGGTCACAGGGCAGGAGCTGGCGGGTGCTGGCCGTACGGGTCACCGGTCGCAGCGCAGGGGTGCACGGGATGCTGTGGCTGTTCTCCCCGGACACGGCGCGCGAGGCACAGCTCAACATGGTGCGACGGAGGGTGATCATGGTGGCGCTGCTCGCGGCTCCGCCGGCCGGTGCCGCGGCCTGGCTGCTCGCCGCCCGTGCGGCCCGGCCGCTGCGGCGTCTGCAGCAGGCAGCCGGCGGACTCGACCCGCACACCAGCGCCGCTCGGCTGGATCACGCCCCCACCCGCATCACCGAGGTCGACGACCTCGCCCGGACCCTGCAGACCTTCCTGACCCGGTACGACGAGCAGGCCGCCCGCACCGCCGAGGCGCTGGCCTCGGCACGCTCGTTCTCCGCCGCCGCGTCCCACGAACTGCGCACCCCGCTGATGAGCATGCAGACCAACCTCGACATCCTCGATGCCTTCCAGGATCTCGACGCCGCCGACCGAGCGGAGACGGTGGACGATCTGCGGCACGAACACGCCCGTCTGCTGGGCCTCTTGGTGATGTTGCGGGCCCTCGCCCAGGGGGACCTGGTCGAGGCCGACTCGTTCGCCGTCATCGACATGGCCGATCTCGCCGACGAGGCCGCGGCGGATGCCCGGCGCAGGTACCCCGGGGCCGAGGTGGCGGTCCACAGCAGCCCGGGGCTGACGATCCATGGATGGCAGCCGGGGCTGCGTTCGCTGCTGGACAACCTCCTGACGAACGCGCTGGTCCACGGTCGGCCCGCCGAGGGCGGCGCTCACGTCACGCTCTCCCTCCGCGCCGGTGCGGACGAGGGCACCCCCTGTGTCGTCCTCGGCGTCGAGGACCGCGGGCCGGGTGTGCCGCACCAGCGCCGGGAGGCGGTCTTCCGGCGTTTCCAGCGCCGTGCGGACAGCCCGGGTTCCGGCCTCGGTCTCACCCTGGTCGCCCAGCAGGCCGCCCTGCACCGGGCGAGCCTGCGGCTTGCGGACGGCCCCGGCGGCCGGGGAGCCCGCTTCGAGGTCACCTTCCCCGCCGCGTCCGCCGCACCTGCCCACCCTCCTCAGCACACGGCGCTGCCTGCGCATCGGGACTGGCTGGCCGACCCCGCGGACCGCCCACAGGGTTTCCACAAAGAACATCCCTAACTTCTCCTCGCGGACGGGCACCGTGCCCGTCCGCTCGTGAGGAGGACCCTTATGCGTACCCGGAGCATCGCCCTCTCTTCGGTGGCTGTCGCGACAGCCCTGCTCGGTGTCGCGGGCACCGCCGCCGCGGACAGCAGCACCCCTGCTCCGTCCGCCTCGGCCAAGACCCGTACGGGAGACGGCGCACAGGCGCTGTGCAAGCGTGCCCCGAAGATCGAGAAGCGCCTCCACCGGGCACTTCACCGTCTGCAGGGCAAGGCCGGGGTCCGTGGCTCCGTCGCCCGCCTGGAGAAGCGTGCGGAGAACGCGAAGGCCGCCGGCCACACCGAGATCGCGACCTTCCTCAACCACAAGCTCGCCCACCGCAAGTCCCTCGTCCCCACGCTCCAGCAGCGGCAGAAGGACCTCGCCAAGGTCGCCACCTGGTGCAGGTCCCAGCACAACACGACCTCGTCGTGACCCGGACGGGACAGGCCGCGGTGCTCGCGGCGATCACCCTGATGTGCGGACTGCTCGTCGCCGGATGCGGAAACGGGGTACGTACCGAGGGCGATGCCCCTCATGTGACACCGTCGCCCTCCGCACCCACCCCCGCGCCCACCGACCTGGCGGAGATGCGCAAACTGCTGGACGGCGCCGAGAGCGCAGCGGCCGCGGCGGACTCCGATGCGGCCGCGGACCGCTAGGGAGACACCGAGACACCGAGACACCGAGGCACCCTGGGGACGGCGAAGACAGGACCGGGCTCGCTCCTCGCCCCCTCGCTCCTCGCCCCCTCGCTCCTCGCTCCTCGCCCTTCGTCTGTCTCGCCCTTCGCCTGAGCGTGTCACCCCGGCGCGCTCGGGCGATCCGGGGCAGATCTCCGCTCAGTCCGCCGCTCAGTCCTCCGCCCGCTGGGTGACGGGAGCCCCGGTGCGGTCGCCAGGGAACTCGTACCAGCGGCGTTGCAGACAGACATAGCGCGCATCGGCCTCGACCAGATGGAGGAAGGCCGTCACGGTCTCCCGCAGGCGCTCCTGCAGCGCGGGATCGGTCAGCTGCCCGTCCTCGGTGAACCCCTGATGCGCCGCCGCAAGACTGAACATATCGGGGTAGACCCGGGTGCCCAGATGCTCCAGCGGCACCCTCAGGGCCCACAGTCCCCGGTTGCCGCCCACCAGGGACGGGGAGGCGGAGACCAGCAGCGCATGCTTGGTCTTGAACGGCTGCGGCCGGATCCGCGAGACCCAGTCGATCGCATTCTTCACGACCCCCGGCAGGGAAGCGTTGTACTCGGGGGAGGCGACCACAAAGGCCTCGCAGCGCTCCAGCCGGTCCCGCAGGGCCAGCGCACCGTCCGGAACCCCTCCTTCGGCCTCGGCATCCCCGTCGTACAGCGGCATATCGAATTCCCGCATCGTGGCGAGATCCACCACGGCGCCGGCCTCGGTCATCATGCGTCCGACAAGGGACGCCAGACGGGCATTGGTCGACCCTGCCCGCAGCGCGGCGCCGAGAACAAGGACGCGCAGCGGTCCGGGGTGTTCATCCGTGGGCATGGTGACGTCCTTCCGGCACAGGAGAGCGCGTGCCCGTTGCTGCCGCACACACGGCCACCGCCTGAGGTGACGAAAGCGTACAGGCGCACAGACGGCACACCCGGTACCCACCACGCCAGTTCTGACCTGCGCCGCTAGCCGGCGCGGGCGCCCCCTGTGCGGGCTATGCGGAAGTGCTGCGTGCCCGGTTCCGGGCGGCCCGGCGCCGCATGGCGCGCCGCTCGTCCTCGCTCATCCCGCCCCACACTCCCGCATCCTGACGAGATTCGAGCGCCCATTGCAGGCACTGCCCCATCACCGGGCAGCGGCGGCAGACGGCCTTGGCCTCCTCGATCTGCAGGAGCGCGGGGCCGGTGTTGCCGACGGGAAAGAAAATCTCCGGGTCCACTTCGCGGCACACCGCGTCGTGACGCCAGTCCATGGCTGCCTCCGTTCTCCGCGGCCGAGCGCGGTCGGTTTCCTCACATTCGAGGCGCCGGGGCTTTGTGCGCACGTCCTCAACTGCCTTGCCCGGGCCCCTCGTTGTCGCCCTGTCGTCGTCTTGTTGTCGTTGTTGTCCTCGTGTGCCCGTTCCTGTGCCCACAATGCGCCGTCATCGCGGTCACCCATCGCCATCGACATCACCATGGCCACCGCCAACCGGCATTGCGGTCCGGCGCGGCGGGACCACCGTTGCGTACGGCTGTGGCGGCGCCTACCCGTGGCTCGCCGTGGCACTCCTCCACCGGGCAGGGTGGGGAGAGCGCACGTGCCCCGCGTCGCCCGATGGCGCCGGTCGCCCCCTCTCGGGGACGATAAGACCGGCGTTGTCCACGTCGTCAATGCCATCGTCATTAATGCCATCAACGCGCCTTCTCCGCTTCTCCGCAAGCAGCCCGAAAACGAGCGCCCCACAGGGATGAACCAATGACCCACCCCGAAGACCGGCAGCAGCAGGCGACCATCAGCCGTCTGATGCTGTACCACCTGAACGCACCCATCGCCGAAAACTGTTCCCTGCGAGGCGTCCTGCCGGCCCCCGGCGCCGTACGGATCGCCGTCCATGGCGGAGACGAGAAGATCTTCCTCTACGAGATCCCCCACGACACCGTGGCCCCTGCCTATCTCCCCGGCATCATGCGCACTGCCCTGACCGGGACCCAGATCTACAGCAGCGACGACGTCGGCGAGGCCATGGGGATGACCCTCATCCGCCTTCACCCGGAGAAGATCACTCCCACCCCCGAATCCGGACAGAGCCAGGCGCTCAGCGTGCTGCGCGCCCTGTCCGACCCCGGCGACGACGAGGACCCCTTTCTGATCGGCTTCCTGTGGAATGGCGACAGCGCGATGCGCCTGTATGTGCAGCCTCGCGCCCGCACCGGCATCATCGGCGCCGACATCCGCCTGACCGACATGCTCACCGGGCTGATCGCCGCACTTCCCACCCTCATCGAGGAGGAGGAACGCCATCAGCCGGCCCCGGATGACCCGCACTGCGATCTCCTCGTGGACCTGACCGGCTGGTAGGCGCACACCCGCCCTCGCGGCGCTCCCCAGGACCACTCCTCGCCTCGCGTCCCAGGGCCACCCGCCGATCGTTCACCGAACGAAACACGCAGGGGACTACGGTCGCCGCCACGGCTCGGCGTACCGTCGGCCGTACCGCTGTGATCAGGAGGTTGAGACGGATGCTGGTACTTGGGCGTTCGCAGGTCGAGGCGCTGCTCGACCTGGATGCGCTGATCGACGCCCTGGCGTCGGCGATGACGGACCTGAGCGCCGGCCGTGCTTCCTCGCCGGACCGGGTCGCCGCCGTGGTGCCGGAACGGGACGGGTTCTTGGCAGCCATGCCGGGCTTTGTACCGTCGGCCGGGGTGCTCATGAGCAAGCTGGTCTCCGTCTTCCCGCGCAACGGGGGCACCCCCGTGCCGACCCACCAGGCACTGATCGTCGTCTTCGATCCGCACACCGGAGAACCGTCAGCGCTGCTGGACGGCACGGCCATCACCGCGGCACGGACCGCTGCCGGTTCGGCGCTCTCGGCACGCCTGCTGGCCCGCGAGGACGCCTCGGTGCTGGCGGTCCTGGGCACCGGCGCGCAGGCCCGGTCGCATGCGGAGGCGATGTGCCGGGTCCGCCCGATCCGGCACATCCGTGTGGCGGGCCGCGACCGGGCGAAGGCGGCCGCCCTGGCGGGCCTCCTGTCATCCGAACTCGACATCCCGGCCGAGGCGAGTGCCAGCTACGCCGAAGCCCTTGACGGCGCGGATATCGCCGCCGCGACCACGCACGCCGTCGACCCCGTGATCCGCCGCTCCTGGCTGACCCCGGGCGTGCATGTGACCTCGGTGGGATTCAACCCGGAGGGCCGGGAGATCGACGATGCCACGGTGGCCGAGGCGCTGGTATGCGTCGAGTCACGGCAGGCGGCGCTGGCGCCCTTCCCCGCGGGCAGCAACGACCTGCTGGTCCCTCTCCGCGAGGGCGTCATCACCGAAGCGCAGGTCCACGCCGAGCTCGGCGAACTCCTCGCGGGCAGCAAGCCGGGCCGTACATCGCCGGACCAGATCACCCTCTACAAGTCCGTCGGAGTAGCAGTGCAGGACGCGGCGGCCGCAGCCCTTGTCGTCGCCGCGGCCCGCAAACAGCCGACGGGGACGGACATCCGGCTGGACTGATCGACAACCGGGCCGGCGGGCGCAGGGGTGCACGCCCACATGGACGCACGAGCCCACAGACGCCCGGGCCGCCTCAGCGTCCGTACGTCCGGTGGCACAACCGCAGAAGATCCGAACGGACGTGGCCGGACGCTATCCGGCACACCACGCCGGCGTCCATGCTCGGCCGAGGCCGCGGGGCCCGCGAGAGCGCTCGCGGAGCAGGGGCCGGGGCCTGGGCCTGGGCCCTGTGGTGCCGATGCCGGGGCACCGCCCGTACCGGCTCCGGGCGTGACCTCGGCGGCGCGGCGGCGTGAGCGGGGCGGGACAGTGTCCGTCCCGCGCCCCGTTGCCGCCGGTTCCCCGGCACCGTATGCCGGGGAGCGGCGCCATCACCCTTGTGTATCTTCGAGTGCCGTTTCGCCTTCCGCCTCACGGACGCAACATCCACCACCCGCTCATGCAACGGTCCCCGCGTGGGCAGCACCAACGGGGACGGCCGGGCCGGCGCGACCGTGCGTCCGCCCGGTGCGCGACCGGGGCCGTGCAACGGTCCGCCGGCCGGAAGGGATACGCAGCCGCTGGTGGCCAGGAGGACGGCCGCCGCTGCGGCGAGGCGAAAGAGTAGAGGGCGCACGCACTCACGGTGTCGGAGGGCCGGGGCCTGTCCAAACGACGCGCCGGGCGTCCACGCGGACGAAGGACAAAACCGAACTCTCGTGGGGCTCCTGAGCTCACCGGGAAGAGGCAGTATCTCCGAGGAGCGGCGCTGCCGGTCTGCTCTGCCGCGGTTCACCCCTCCGCGAAGGTGCGCGTCAGCTCCTCGGCCACGATCTGCGCGCCCGGCGCGAACCACCGTCTGCGGTGCCGGACGAGCTGAACGGGCACCGGCTGCGCCTTCGGGCCGTCCACCACCGCCAACTGGGCTTCCTGAAGGTGGCGTTCGACGGTGACACGGGGGAGCAGCGTCAGACCGAGGCCGGCCGCGACACACGACCGGGCGGCGTCGATGCTGCCGAACCGGGTGATCCGGGGTGGGGTCCCGGGCAGGCCCAGCAGCGTGCGGACGAGGCGGTCGCTGTACGAGCACCCCTCCTCGTGCACGAAGAAGCATTCACCCGCCAACTCCTCCCAGTCGGCTGCCCGACCGGCCAGCGGATGACCGGGCGCCGCCACGTACACCAGCGGTTCGTCCGCGATCCTGCGGGCCAGCAGATCGCTCTCGTCGGCCTCCGGCTCCAGCAACAGTGCGATATCCAGTCGGCCGGTGCGCAGTCCGTCCACAGCCGAGGCCGTGCCGGCGGCATGCAGTTGGACATCCAGACGAGGGTGCGTGTGCCGCAAGGAAGCAATCACCGCGGGCAGCCGGGAGGCGCACAGCGAATCACCCGCGCCGACGGCGACCTGGCCCTCGATGCTCCCGCCCGCCACGTCACCCTGGCCGGCCGCGGCTGTCGCGTGGAGCCGGGCCACCGCGTCGAGTACGTCTTCGGCCTCTTCCAGCAGCCGCAGCCCGGCCCGGGTCGGGACCGTCCCCGAGGGCATCCGGTCGAAGAGCGGGGTCCCCAACTCCCTTTCCAGGGTGCGGATCTGGACGGTGACCGTGGACTGGGCGAGATGGAGTGCGCGAGCTGTCGCGGTGAAGCTTCCCGCCCTGGCGAGCGTCACGAAGGTACGCAGAAGTCTGGTGTCCACCGGGCGTACGGTATCGCGGTATCGCGATATCCGATGGGCCCGAGCGAAAAGCATCGTTGGACGCGATGGGGCCGCGCTGCCATCGTGAAGCCATGACTTCCCAAGCATCGCCCCGTACGTCCCCCACCGGTCAGGGCCCGCACCCGGACAGCCTCACGGCCCCGGACGCCCTCGTGACCTCGGATGCCCTCCGGAGCCCGGACACCGTCGAAGTCCTGCGCTACTCCGCCTTCACCGCCGACCCGACGGGTGGCAACCTGGCCGGTGTGGTGCTGGACGCCGCATCCCTTGACGACGCGCGGATGCTCGCCATCGCCGCGGACGTCGGGTACTCGGAGACCGCATTCGTCACGGCACACGACACCACCGCCCGCCGCTACCGCCTGCGGTACTTCAGCCCTCGTGCCGAAGTCGCCTTCTGCGGACATGCCACGATCGCCACGGCCGTGGCCCTCGCCTCCCGTTACGGAACCGGCGAGCTGCTGTTCGACACGCCCGCGGGTGAGATCCGGGTGGGGACCGGCCTCGTCGACGGGTCGGCCCAGGCCACACTCACCAGCGTGCCGGCGCACTCCCACCCGGCCGAGGAGGCCACCCAGGTCGACCCGGTGCTGCGCGCCCTGCGCTGGACCAGGAACGATCTGGACGACGACCTCCCGCCGCACGTTGCCTTCGCGGGCAACGACCATCTCGTCCTGGGAGTACGGAGCCGGGCACGACTGGCCGCCCTCGACTACGACTTCGACGCGCTGCGCGACCTGATGCGGCAGCACGGCTGGACGACCGTGCACCTTGTCCACCGCGCGGGGCCCGGCCGCCTCGACTTCCATGCCCGTGACCCCTTCCCGGTCGGCGGAGTCGTGGAAGACCCGGCCACCGGCGCGGCCGCCGCGGCCTTCGGCGGGTACCTGCGCGCCCTGGGTCTGGTCACGGAGCCGCTACGGGTGCACATCCGGCAGGGCGAGGACATGGGCCGGCCCAGCGACCTCTACGTCGACGTCCAGCCAGATGACCCGCAGGTGCGGGTGACGGGGCAGGCCGTCCCGCTCCCCGCTCCGGGCCGGTGAGCCGGCAGGCGTGGCGGAGGTGACGGGTGGCCGCCGAGCTCACCGACCGGCGGCCACACAGCGGCGCGGACGGACGCCCCGAGGCGGCAGGCCGGACACCCCGAGGCGGCAGGCCGGACGCTCCGAGGCGGAAGGGGCCGATCACATGGGGAGGGACCGCAGAACTACCGGCCCCACGGGCCACTGTGCCCCGTCGTGCAGTGGCACCCACATGGACCGCAGCGGCATGACCACGGGGCCGTCCGGCTGCTCGACCTGGACGTCCTCCTGCAGTGTCCGCCAGCCGAGGCGTTGGTAGAGGGAGACAAGGTGCGGCCGGCAGAAGAGGAGCCCGTACGGCGGCCCCATCGTGCGGGCGTGTTCCAGAGCCGGGTCGACCACGAGCCGTGCCAGCCCGTGCCCCCGCAGATCAGGAGCGACGACCACCCCGCCGAAGCCCACCACCTGGGTCTCGACCGGGCCGGCCGAAAGGGGAAGCGTCACCAGGCCCGTGTGCGCTACGAGGCGGCCGTCCCGTCGGATGCCGAAGTGCTCCTGTTTGGGCAGCCAGGTCAGACCGGTCCCGGAAACGCCGAAGGGGTCATCGTTGTCCCCGACGATCTCCCTCAGCTCCGTAGCCGTATACCGCGCGAGCCGGACCACGGCAGGCGGCGACACTGAAGACGGGTTGGTTGTCATTCTCCGCATGATGGTGCCCGCGCCCGGCTGCGGGCAACGCCGGTCCGTGCACAGACCACCGCCAACCAACCCGCGTCGGCCCAGGGTGAGTTGCCCTCGCCTCGGTACGCCCGGCCCCGGACGTCGATCGATAGGGTGCGCGTATGACCGAGCACTGGAGCGCGTCAGACCCAGGAGTCCTACGCTTCCCCTCGGGCGCCTTGGTACGCGGCAGGGGCCTGCGCCACCCCCTTCCCTCCGGATCCACACCTACGCCTACGCCTACGCCTACGCCTTCGTCCTCGCTCACGCCCACCTTCGCGGTCTATCTCCTCGGTAAGCAGCCGCCACCGGCCGAGTGGGACGCTCGGTGGCTGTGCTGGCCTGATTTCCGGCTTCCCAAGGACCGCCGCGAGGCTCGTCTCGTGTTCAGGGAGGCGCTGACCCGGGCAGCGAACGAACGCGTCGAGGTGGCCTGCGGCGGCGGCCGCGGCCGGACGGGAACAGCACTGGCCTGTATGGCTGTTCTCGACGGGGTGCCGCCGGACCGAGCCGTCGCCTACGTCCGTCGCCACTACCACCCTCGCGCCGTGGAAACCCCCTGGCAACGACGCTTCGTACTGCGCTTCACGGACGACGCGTAGTGCGGCCCTCGGACACTCCCGAGTAGGTGATAGCGCTGCGGACCGTGCACCTGAACGCCCCCGCCGGTAGCCGGAATATCGTGGTCCCCACTGTCGTCGTGTTCCTTCCGCGCAGTGAGAAGAGCGTGCAGGCCATCCGTGCTCAGCAGGATCTGCGCGGGCCCCGACGTGGCGGCGGTCGCTTGGCGCAGCGTGGTGGCCGCCCTGTCCCCCCAACTCCTGACTGGTTCCGCAGTGTGGGCCTCAGCACGCAGCACGAAGAGGTCATCGGCCGGCTCCGGGGCAGCATCGGGAAGAATGCTGCGCAGCAACCGGTAGCGCCTCAGCCCAGGTCGTTGAATTCCCGGCACCTCTTGATCAATGCGGCCCACCATGGCCGCTCGGTGCTCACGCATGAAGGCGAGATGGGCCTCGTCGCTCGCCCACCGCGCACCACTCAGAAGCAGTCGTCCGTCCCGGCTCCCGAAGCAGCTGAGCTGCCGGAATGCCTCGGGCTGAAACCTCGTGCACAACTCGCGCCACTCACCGAGCAACGCTTCCGCCGCTGCATGTTGCCGCTCCGGTGTGTCCACGATCCATTCACTGACCAGAATCGTGCCGGCATCGGGCCGGGGCATGTCGGGCAACGATCGAGAAGCCATCTGTCGCCTCCAAGGAGTGGAGACCGAGCATCCGACCTCAACCGAAGTTGAGGTCAAGTCGTGGCGCCAGCGCTGCACAGAGCCGACGGCGACAGTTGAGCAGGTGGCTGCAGTCACCACCATCAGCCTCATGCGACACAACAACGGTGCGATCGCCCGGGGCGCTCATGACATCGTTTCTGACGGCTTCCCGGGCTCTGCGGACGTGGCTCAGCGGACCATGTAACGGTCGAGTTCGCGCGCCTTCTGGCGCAGGGCAACTGCCCATACTTCCCGGCCGGGAGCCGGAGGCACCGGTACCTGGACGTCCCTGAGGCCATCGACCGCGGTGCAGTCGGCCGCCTCCCAGTCGACCTCGATGCCGGCCCTCTGCGCGAGGACCAGCACCGTGGCGACGAACCCTTCGGACAGGGCGACCATGACGGTATGGCTGGTGTCGTGGTGTCGCGCCAGCAGTGCGCCGACGAACGCCGTGAAGTCGGTGGGGTCGATCTGGCACTCGTCGGCATCCATCGGTCCGACACCGGACGGCAGAGCCAGTTCGGCTTCATAGAGGGCAACTTGGCGCAGGAACAGCCGCGACACACCGCTGGACGGGTTCCACAGGGTCTGGTCGCCCATGTCGTAGTACTGGCTCATCGGGGAGGCCTTTCTGCTGGTCACGGTGGCAGCGTAATCAGGCGCTCCTGCGCGGCCGCTGACCTGCACCGGGTGCGGGTGCGAGGTGCGGGCGCGGGTGCGGGTGCGGTGCCGGACCGCGCCCGTGTCGGAGTGCGGCAGCGTCCCGGAAGTGCGGCGACACAGTGGTCGCACCGACCGTACGGTGCTGCCATGACCTCCACACCGGCCCTCGGACTCGCCCGTCCCGTACGGGGAGTGAAGGTGCACTCCCGACAGACGCTCGGCGGTTGTGCGCCGACGTACGGAAGGATCGAGCTCGACTTCGAACCCCTGCCCGCAGCGGTCGCCTCGTCCCTCGAGTTCGCCTGCGCCGTCTCACCCGAACCGGCACCGGAGTTCGAAGACTTCCTCACCCGGGGCGTGCTGCGAGAACTGTCCGGCACGGACACCGAAGACCCCGAAGCCCGCCGAGGCGCTCCGGTGCACGCCCGGGTCATCGTGCGCGCCATGTCCTGGCACTATGTCGACACCTGCGAGCTGGTGTTCCTCCGCCTCGGAGCCTTGGCAGTCCGAGAAGCACTGCGCTGCGTGGCGGAGGACCGTGAACCGCAGCTGATCGACACCAGGGCCAGGCTGGTCTTCTGATCCGGGCCGACCGGCGAACGAGGCCGGCACGGACGTTGCGAGATGCGCCACGGGCGTCGCGAGATGCGGCACGGACATCGCGAGATGCGGCACGGACGTCACGAGATGCGCCACGAACGTCGCGAGATGCGCCACGGACATCGCGAGATGCGGCATGGACGTCGCGAGATGCGGTCATGTCGCAGGTGATCCGGCATGAGCAGGTACTGGTCGGAACGTACGCCGAGAGGTGGCTCTGCAGCGCGCTCCGCCGGCCGGCGGGCCCGTCGTTCAGCGGTGGCCCGAGGCCTGCTGCTGGAGGTAGGCGGCGACATCGGCCACATCGTTGCCGATCGCCAGGACACCGTTGATGGCAGCGCTGGGGGTCGAGGCGCCGTTCACTCCGGCGAAGAACACCTCGAAGTGGCCCGGGCGCGTCTCCAGGTAGCCGGCCGCGGTCTCCGCGCCCACGGCCAACCGGTCATTGAGGGCGTCACCGCCGGCCGCGGTGCCGGTCTTGGCGAAGACCTTGCCGCGTGCTGGGCAGCTGCGGCAGGAATCCGCCAGGGTTCCGTCGACGCCCAGGATCGGTAGCGAGGTGCGGAAGCGCTGCGCCTCGGAGGTGTGCTGCCAGTACGTCAGAATCTGCGCCAGGGCGCGTGGTGTGGTCCGGTCGGCCGGGTTGCCGCCGCGGCCGTCGGCGAGCTGCACCGCCTTGCGTTCCACCCGTGCGTGGTCCAGAAAGGTGGCCAGTACGGGGAAGCCGTCCTCGCAGTCGGTGCTTCCCGTACTGGTGGCCATCAGGCAGATCCCCAGGTTCGCCCCGAGGTTGTGGCTCACCTTGAGGATGAGTTTGGCGTACTCGGCGTACAAGGGGGAGGTGTACCGGGCCACCGTGGGCACGCCCTCGTAAGACTTCGGCAACTGCCGGGCCGGGTTGGGCCCGATCGCCTTTGCGCGGACCTCGACCCCGGCCCGTTTCAGTGCCTCGATCAGCGCGGTCCGGCCGAAGGCATTCGGGTCCTTGATGGCGGACACCCGGAGCACGGGAGCCGATCCGGCGGCGATGGTGCCGGACAGCCGGATCCGCGTGCCATCGGCGGAACTGCTCACGCTGATGTCGGCCGGTTTGCCCGCCGCGACGGTCCGGACGGCGGATGTGACGTGGTAGGGCGCGACCTTCGGGCGCCAATCCAGGCCGGCCGGGGCGCCCGCTTTGGCGCCGGGGGAAGTCAGCAGATCGATGACGTTGTCGTTGATGATCAGTGGTGTCGGGGTCGGCGCGAGGACCGGATCAGGCCGGAACAGGCGCGCGTCGATGACCACGTCGCCGTCGACGCGGCGGATGCCCGAGTGGCGCACCTGGCGGGCCAACTGGTCGATGCCGGCCAGCGGATCCTGCGGGGTGAGGGTGGCCCCCGGGACGGCGTTAGCGTAGGTGTGGTCGACGGCGGTGAAGGCGACGGTACCGTTTTTGCGCGTACGGCCGCCGAGGGTGAGGTCGCCCTGCGCGACCAGGTCCAGATTGCCCTTGAGCGTCGTGTTGTGGCGCTGCCCGACGGCGTGGACCGGTGTGATGAAGCGGTGGTCGCCGCCGAGGGTGTGCCAGGTGCCGCTGACGCTGAAGAGTTTGGCTGTGGATCCGGGGATGAAGAACTGGTCGGCGTCGCGGGACTGCGTCAGCCTGCCGGTCTCCGGGTTCCGCTGGAGCAACCCCCACCGGGCATAGCGGTAGTCCGGCTTCCGAATGATCGAGGTGATCCGGGGATCGAGCGTGTGGGGCGTGGGGGAGGGGGAGGGCGCGACCTGGACGAGACCGGTGATGACGACGCCAACGGCCAGCGCGACGCCCAAGGATCTGGCGAGGCGCCCGCGGGAGGCCCGAGGAGTGACGGAGGGGGACATGCAGACTCCACCGATGGTGTTGATCTGTCGTGTATCTACCGTTATGTCCCATGAAGGTACTGCGCACCGTCACCACGGGGCCGCAGGCGTCGGCCGGGGTCCCCCGGACGCTTCAGCGCACGGGCCCGTCAGGCCCGTCAGGCCCGTAAGCCCGTCAGCCGGTCACCGACGTCAGCCCGTCAAGCGCCACAGGCGAGGAAAGCCGACCGCCGCCCCGACCGGCGCTCCCGGCCGGCCACCCGGCGGCAGGCAGGTCGCAAGTGCGCCGCAGCTCTTGAGGAGCCATGGCCACCACGGTCCGGTTCGGCTTCACTCGAGGACCACCGTGGCGCCGGCGCCTTCGAGGATCTGCACGATCTCCTCGACGTAGGAGAACAGCCCATCCGGTCCGGACGCGGCCCCGTCCGGCGCGCGGCGCGCGATCGCGGCATCGTGCCAGATCAGAGTGAAGGGCGCGATCACGCCGAAGCCGCCGCACAGGCAGTCACGGAACGCGTCCCATCCCCAGCCGAAGTACCGTCCGGGGCCCGCGAGGGCTTCGCTCAGCGCGCAGTGCACCCCGGGGATATCCGTGACGAACCGGCCGTCGAGGTGGTGCACGCCGCCCGAGCGGTCGGGGCGTCGGGGCCCGGTGTTCCGCATGGCGAGCCTGAGCCATTCGGCCCTGCCCCGCGCCGAGTACGGAGCCCATCCGTTGGGCGTCGTCGGAACGCCGTGTTACCAGGATTCCCAGACCGGGCGGACGGCGGGCGAAGGGCGGTTGTCGCCGCCATCCGCGAGGGTGATGTCGACCAGGGCACCCCCGAGCACGGACGGGCGCGCCCCGTGGATGTCCAGGCCGACGTCCTGGCGTGCCATCACCCGCCCGGTGCGGTCCAGCGCCCACAGTTCGGCCCCGTCCCGCTCCCACCTGCGCGGCCTGCGCAAGGCGGCGAGCAATCGTTCCGTGGGTTCACAGCCGATGAGCTCCATGGGGATCTTGGCCGGGGCCGGTCGTGAGGCGAACAGGCCGTCCACCGCGAGGCAACGGCCTGCGGAAGCATCGCCCCCTGTGAAGAGCTCGAAGCGCGGGGGCGCGGTCGCCTTGAAGCCACCGGACGACGGCCCCTTCACCCCTGCACCCACAACGACGTCCAGCAGAGAGGGATCGAAAGCTGAGGGGTGGTGGGCCAGGACGACGGCATCCACCAGTTCCCACCATCCGGCCTGGGTGTCGTCCGAAGCCGCGATCCAGCCGTCACCGAGAAGGTCCGTTGCCTCCCCGGGCCGGGCCACGGCCTCGCGCAGCGGTCCTGAGGGAGCGCAGCCGCGGAAGATCAGGACCTCCCGTGGTGGCGGTGCCGGCTCCACGAACAGCCCCTCGACGCCCGCGCACCGGCCCCACAGCTGGTCTTCGCCCTCCTCGTCCTCGCGGGCCAAGAGGTACTTCACCGGAAAGCTCCGGTCCCACACGGCATGATCCCCGACCCGCACACAGCCCCCGAACACTCGGACAATCCCTACGGACAGTCTCCATGAACAATCCGTACGAAGGTATCGAAATTACGGCGACCGCCCTCCGGTTCGTCCTCCTTGCTCGTCGTCCGGCTCCTCACACGGGCTGACGGTGCCCGACTGCCAAGGCGGGCCACGCGGGGAGAAGTTGCGGCAGGCAGGCAGGCAGGCAGGCAGGCAGCGGGGCGGAGCTGGGCGGAGAAGGGCGGACCGGGGCAGCGGGGACCGGCCCCTCAGGGGTGGTCCTGGTGCCACCCCGAAAACGGGCACCAGTGTGATCGAAACCCGTCCCCTGACCCCCGAGGATCCCTTGTATGGCAGCGCACCCTGCGCGCCGACGGGAGGATCGCGATCGATGTCCGCGTGGAGAAAACCGTGGTGGCCGGTGGCCGCCCTGTCCGGAACGATGGCTGCCGCGCTGATCTCGGCGGTGCTGCCCACCGCGCCGCCGGCCCGGGCGGCGGGCCGGGCCGGGCCGGGCCGCCGATACCGGCGCGCTACGCCCATCAGCGGCTGCACTGGCAGCCCTGCGCGGCGAAACCCTCACTGGAGTGCGCGAGCATGACCGTGCCGCGCGACTGGCACCATCCGGGTACCGGGGCCGACCTCACCATCGCGGTGTCCCGGCATCGTGCGGCCGGCCCCGCCCGGCGGCGCGGGGTGCTGATGATGGCGGCGGGCGGGCCCGGCGCCTCGGGGCTCACCCGGCCCGCGGACTTCGCCGCGCGCTCGCCCGCCGTGGGCGCCGCGTACGACGTGGTCGGCTTTGACCAGCGCGGCGTCGGCAGCAGCACGCCCGCGCAATGCCAGACCGACGCCGAGTTCCGGGACTTCTACGCCCACGACTTCCGCGACCGCTCGCCCGCCGCTCTCCGCGGTGTCCTGGCCCGGTCGCGGCAGCTCGTCGCCGGCTGCCTGCGGCACGGCGGCGATCTGGTCCGCCGGCTGACCACCGACCAGGCCGTGCGCGACATGGACTTGTTCCGCGCGCTGCTGGGCGTGCGCAAGATCACCTATTACGGGCCCTCGTACGCCACCTGGCTCGGTGCCTACTACGCGACGGAATTCCCGCAGCGTATCGAGCGTGCCGTACTGGACAGCAACGAGGACTTCAGCGGCACCTGGCAGCACGCCCGAGGCGGTCTGCCCAAGAGCTTCCAGCGACGCTTCGAGCAGGACTTCCTGCCCTGGATCGCACGCTACGACACGACGTACCACTACGGACGCACGGCGGCCGACGCCAAGGCGAGATGGGAGGCACGCCGTCGCGCCCTGCACGAGCGCCCGCTCACCGTCGGCGCGCTGACGATCGGGCCCAACCAGCTCGACAACACCACGATCCAGAGCATGTACAACGCGCGGCAGTTCCCGCAGCTGGCGTCCGCGCTCAGGGCTCTCGACGACTGGCCGTCCACCACACCGGCCGAGCGCACACGGGTCGCCAAGCTCTTCACGAGCTACCTGTCACCAGGATTCGCCGCCGTGTACTCCTCGGTGACCTGCAACGACACCCCGTGGCACGGCGACCTCGACTACTGGCTGGACCGCAGCGCGAAGGACACCGCCGCCTCTCCGCTCGTCGGGGCGCGCGAGCTGGCCTACGCGGCCACCTGCATGGCCTGGCCGGTCTCCGACGCGCCGCGCGTCCGGGTCACCGGCCGGGGCCTGCCTACCACGCTGATGCTCAACTCCGTTCACGACCCTGCCACTTACTACGAGGGTGCACGTGCGGCACACCGTGCGCTGCGTGGTTCACGGCTGGTCACGGTGACGGGCAGCGGCGATCACGGTCAGTACCAGAACGACAACGCGTGCGTGGACGGCATCGTGAACGCCTACCTCCTCGACGGAACCGCTCCGGACCATGACGTGACCTGCGCGGCCGGCCCGTTGCCCGTGCCCTCGGGACGCCGCCGATAAGGGGGACGAACGAGCGCGATGGACGGGGGCGGAAGAATCGGCGGGATCGGGTGCGGGTCGGCGGAAGTCGGTGGAGGCCGGTGGAAGCCGGTGGGTGGCTTCCGACTCCTGCCCGGCGGAGGGCCCGGTGGCCGGCCCCCGTCTCACGCCCGGCGGACGAGGAGTTCGGTATTGCGGTCCGCCGCCGTGCCCGCCATTTTTTCGTGGACGCCGTCGGTCAGGCCCGCGGCGAGCCCGGGCGCGTTGTAGGACAGCTCGCGGTAGAGCGAGGCGAGGCCGACCGAGGAAAGGTCGTCGAAGTCCGTGTGGTGCGGGGCGGCGGACTCGATGAGGGTGGTGAACAGGGACAGCGTCCCGTCATGGTTGTCCACGAGTTCGATGATCCGCGCGTGCTGTGGATAGTCCACGTGTGAGGCGGTGTTGACCTCCCAGAAGGAGCGTGCGGCCGTCGGGTGGGCATGCGGCGTGATGTGGTTGATGTGGCTGTGACCGTTGACCCATGCCACCACGTTCGGGAACCGGCTCAGCAAGGCGATGACCTCTTCGCCGTCGTGCCGCTTCTCCTCCGAGCGGGCCGCGTCGGGGCGCCGGGTCATACTCGGGCTGTGGTGATGGCTGAACACCAGGATGTGCGCGTCATCGGCACCGGTGTTGCGTACCAGCCGTCCGTCCTCGTCGTAATGGCGGGAGCTGTGAGCGGCCAAGGTCCCCTCCAGCCACCGTAGTTGCTCGGTGCCCAGCGATCCTTCGTAGTGGCCGCTGCGGTAGGTGGTGTCGATGCTGATGCCGATGACACCCTCGGCGATGGTGAAGGAGTAGTACATCCGGTCACCGTCGAGGTGGTTGTCGGTGTAGCCGTGTCCGACCGGCCCCGCGCCGGCGAAGGCCGGGTTCAGGTGCGCCCGCAGGTACTCGTGGGGTGTGAACATCCGGCGGCGCTCGTCGGCGGTCACGGTGCGTGCGCGGGAGGCGTTCCGGCGGAGGATGTCCTTGAGCACGGTGCTCTTGGGGTCGTCACCGCTGTCCAGCACCTTGCGGAAGGCGGCCACATCGCCATCCGGTACGGAGAACAGCTTGCGCGCCCCGGTGACGTACTCCGTCAGCACGGGGTCCTGGGGCGCCAGACAACCGCCCGGCAGATCGTCGTGGTTGCCGGGCGTGGAGTACCAGGGAAGCCGCAGGCCGGGGCTGACGACCGGGCGCATCGCGGCTTCGAGGTAGCCGGGGATCGGCGGCAGCCCGCGTCTCTTGTCCTGGTCGCGCAGGCCGTTGTCCGGATGCCAGTACAGCGCGAGGCCGGAGTTCTGTACGCCCTCGTACGACGCCGGGTCCCCGGTGTTGGGGGTGATGCGGCCACCGCTCATGAGCGTCAGGAACCACTCGAGTTCCACCATGGAGTGGTTGTCGATGTTGTCACCCGTGGACATGACGAAGGCCGGCGGCCGGCCGGTGTGCGGTCCACTGCGGACCGCGTTGGCCTGCTCCACCAGCGACACCGCACCGGCCACCGACAGCGCCTCCTGCGCCCGCCACGATCCCGGCGATCCGACGCGCAGGTACTCGGTGCGCAAGGGGCTCTGTACGTCGGCCACATGCAGGTCGGTGAACTGGACGAAGCACGCCAGGGCGGTCTGCCGGTCCTGGCGTCCGGCCGCGGCGGAGGCGAGCTCACCGCGGACGACCAGGGGCCATCCGGGACCGGAGGTGATCCGGCGGTAGCTGCCGCTGCCGACGAGGCGGGCCGTGGTGTCGAGGGTGGTGGTCCCGAACGGGGCCGCGCGTCGCCCACCGGGCTGGGCCGGCGACGTACGGCTGAGGGACTGTGCGTGGGCGGTGCCCGGGGCATCGCTGCTGCTGCGCCGGCTCGGCAGTGCCCATGCGGCACCGGCTCCGGCGACGGCGGCACCGGAGCTGAGGAGGAAGCGACGACGGTTGGTGGGGGTGTGGGTTTCAATACCGGCCATGAGGCCCTCCGTGCCGTGGCCGGTGTACCTGACCACGGCGGTGTCACCAAGCGGAATGTCTCATTCCAGATCCTGGGCGGAGAGCGTGACCAAAACTTGAACGGGCCCGGAACTGGGCACACCCATTGCCCATCGGTAGGGTCCGCCCCTTCGGGGGCGCCCCGGTAGCGTCCCGGTGGCGCCCGGATGACGCGCGGAGGGCCGTGGCGACCGCCCACGGCGGAAGAGGTGGCGCCGTCCTGTCAGTGAGGGCTCAGGGCTGGTACCAGTCGTCGTCACCGACACGCAACGAGCGACCGAGATAGTCCCGCAGGCTGCCGGCCACCCACCTGCGGCTGTCGCTCTCGTGCTCCCAGACGAAGACGTCCGGCCGCTGGGGCTTCCGCACGAAGGCGAACTGATCACCGCCCCCGTTGTCCCCGAAGAACAGGAGGGCATCGAACGGCATGTACAGCTGGGCGAAGGACTCGTCGGACCAGAAGAGAAGGTTCTGCTCAACGATCTGGTCGATGCTCCAGACCGTGTCCACCTGGCTGTGGCCGATCACCCCATTGCTCTGCAGAAGCAACTGCTTGAGCTCCGGCGGCAGAACGCTCCCCAGCCGCCCCTCGGCCTCGACGAGCTCCGATTCCTGTACCGGTTCCCGAAGGCCCGCCTCGGGGCAGGCCTCCAGCACTGTTTGCGTCCACATGATCACGAGCGTAGCCACCTCATTCGCCGACATGAACGGCGTCTGCAGGTCAGAGGCCTTACGACGGAAGCGCTCCGGCCGATGCCGGTGGCGTCGCCGACCGGCTCACCGAACGCGGGATTGCCGTCGTTGCCGTCGATGCCGTCGATGCCGAGCGCCGCAACATCGCCCGCCCGCTGATGCACCGTGAACCCGCCGGATCACCGGCCCCGCCCGGTCCGAAGCTACGCGCTACGCGTCCCGATGGGCTTCCCGACCGGCTTCCCTGGCTACCTCCTCCAGCCGGGCCCGATAGCTCGCCCACCAAGCCGAGTCGCCCGGAGGCATGTCGTCCTTTCCCTCGCTGATTCCCACCGCACCATCGGTGAGTTCCCGGATGATGTCGGCGTGCCCTGCGTGCCGGTGCGTATCGGCGAGCACGCGCACTACGGCCTGGTGCAGCGTCACCTCATTCTTGTGGGCCGGCCACCACGGCACTGTGCCTGTGGTGTCCAGTGCCAGCGCGTCGATCGTCGCGTCTGCGTGCACCCACGCCCGGCGATAGAGGGCCACTGTCTGCTCGCGTGATTCGTCGGCACTGGCCCACATGTCCGCGGTGGGCTCGGCGCCGTCGTCGAGCCAGGGCAGCGGCTCGCCGGACGGCCGCCCGAACGTGTCGCCGAGGTAGCCCAGTTCCACGCCGGCCAGGTGTTTTACCAGCCCCAGCAGGTTCGCGCCGGTCGGCGTCCGCGGACGACGGATGTCGTACTCCGAGAGCCCTTCGAGCTTCCACAGCAGGGCTTCGCGCGCGGACTGCAGAGAGGAGTGAAGATCAGCCTTGGCATCCGATGCGGTCATGGGGCCAGTCTGCCGCTCGCGCGATCTTCATTGACCGCCTTTCCGCATCGCGGTGCATCGGGCCTCTGACGGGACGGGGGAATCGGGTGGATCCCTCGCGGTGCGGGCATGGCATCAGCCGGCAGACCGGGGCCGATCTCGGGTAGTTGCCCGGCCTTGGTAGTTGCCCGGGCTCGGCCGCGCGGACGGCAACCGGGCCGGCGCGTGAGCTGCAAGAGCAGACAGGCAAGCATTCGTGGGCTAGCATGCTAGCAATCTAGCGAGCTAGTATCCGTGCATGGGTGACACGGAAGTCAAACAGTTCAACGTGTATCTGCCGCTGGGGCTGATCAGGCAGGTCAAGCATCACGCGATCGAGACGGGCATGTCGCTGTCGGCGCTGGTCGCCGACGCATTGCGCGCCTACCTCGACGACGCCCGTGGACAGCGGGAGCACTCTTCCGGAAAGGAGTCATGACATGGCAACTGAAGGTATCGAGGCGGTCTTCGTGGAGACCCGCAACTGGGGGAGGACCGCAGGGTTCTTCCAGGAACTGGGTTACGAGCTGGAGACCTCCGCCGGCGACGGTTCCGGTGTATTCCGCAACGGCGAGGGCCCCTATCTCGTCGTGGTCGAGGTCCCTGAGGACCGGGAGCCCGGAGTACAGGTCGCGCTGAAGGTGCCCGATGCGGACCTGTTCCGTCCCGGCTCCGCCGTGGAGGTGGCCACGCCGTTCGAGGACACGCACTACGGGACCCGGGAGATGACCGTCCGGGATCCCGACGGGCGGCTGTGGAGTCTGCAGGCCCCTGCCAAGAGCTGACATCTGTCTCTCGTCCGGGCGGGCCGATTCGCCCCGGCCGGTGGTGCCGGCGCCCTGCCGGGCCGTTCCTGCAGCAGTGACGCGGCTCGCGCGGCTCGGCAGCGGCATCGCGCAGCTCGGCAATGGATTGCGCCGGGCAGGAGAGGCAGGCAGTACGTCGCTGCCTCTCCTGCCCCTGAGCGCGGACTGATCGAACCGACCGAGGCGAACTCCGAGGGACGGCACCGGCGCTGCACGGGTCATGCCACGGCGGAGACCGACGCCGACCGCCCGTCGAGCCGTCGAGCGGATTCTCGGGGACGCCAAGAGCAAAGGATGGGATACGCATGAGGAGTTGGCGCGGTAATCCCTGGGCGGTGCTGCTGACGCTCAGCCTGGGATTCTTCATGACACTGCTGGACCTGACGGCCGTCAATGTGGCCATCCCCAGCATGGTCGGCGATCTGCACGCGTCGCTGGACGAGGTGTTATGGGTGATCAATATCTACGTCCTCGTTCTCGCTGCACTGCTGATCACATTCGGTCGGCTGGGCGATGTGCGAGGGCCGCGCACCATGTTCATCGGGGGCGTCGCGCTGTTCACCCTGGCGTCCGTGCTCTGCGGCCTGTCGCAGGATCCGGCCCAGCTCATCGCCACCCGGGCGGTGCAGGGTCTGGGTGCGGCGGCGCTGATGCCGCAGACCATGACGATCATCATCGGCACGTTCCCGGCCGAGCGCCGGGGGGCCGCGCTCGGCGTCTGGGGCGGTGTCGCGGGCGTGGCCACGATCGCCGGGCCCACTCTCGGCGGGCTCCTGGTCAGCACGGCGGGCTGGCGGTGGATCTTCTTCGCCAATGTCCCGATCGGCGCGATCGTCCTCGCGATGGCCGTCACGCTCGTCCCCGGCATCCGGCACGGCAACCGCCGGAAGCTGGACGTTGTGGGCGTCCTGCTCGCCGCGGCGACGCTGGTATGCCTGACCTTCGCACTTACCGAGGGGCAGCGGTACGACTGGAACGCCGGGATCTGGGCGCTGCTGGGCGCCTCCGCCCTGCTGCTGGTGCTGTTCCTGCTGCACCAGGGCGCCCGGCAGCACCGCGAACCGCTGCTGCCCTTCGTGCTCTTCCGCGACCGCAACTACACGGTCATGAGCTTCGTGTCCGCGACCGTCCAGGTCGGGATGCTTGGCCTGTTCCTGCCGGTGATGATCTATCTGCAGTCGGTGCTGCGCTTCAGTGCCCTCGCGGCCGGACTCGTCATGGCACCGGCGATGGTGGTGTCAGCGGTGCTGTCACCGGTCGCGGGCCGGATGGCGGACCGGATCGGCGGCAAGTACGTCCTGATGACCGGCCTGACCCTGTTCGCGGCCGGCATGGCCTGGCTCACCTGGGTCACCGATGTCGGCCGCGCGTGGTGGGAGCTCCAGCCCGCCCTGATCACGGCCGGAGTGGGCATCGGCTGCGTATTCGGCCCGATGGTCACGGTCGCCATGTACCAAGTGGAGCCGATGATGGCCGGGGCGGCTTCCGGTGTGCTGAACACGATCCGTCAGATCGGCACCGTGATCGGCAGTGCCGCAGTCGGTGCGGTACTGCAGAACCGCCTGGCCGCCTCGCTGCAGGACGAAGCGGCAAAGCGGGCGTCGGACCTCCCTGCCGGTGTCCGCCGCCCGTTCCTGGAGGGCTTTCGCCACGCGGCCGAGAGCGGTCAGGAGGTCGGCGTCGGGCAGAGCGGCGCGGTGGTCCACCTGCCGCAGGGAACGCCGTCGGGCCTGGCCCACCACGTCGAGCAGGTGGCGGCCTCCACGCTCGGACACGGGGTCGTGCACGCGATGCGGCCGACCCTGGCACTGCCCATCATCGTGATCGCGGCCGGCGCCCTCGCGTGCTTCCTGGTGCGACGCCGGCAAGTCGCCGTCCCGCACCCCGCCCCGGAGTCAGCCGGCGTCAGTACCTCGGCCTGACCCAAGGTTGAGGGCGGTGCCGAGGTCGACGGACGGGTCGAGTGCGGCGTCGATACGGATATGCAGCAGTGATCCGCCGCCGGTGAAGCAGGTGGTGCCGAGGGCTGCGTTGAGGCGGGCGGCAGCGGCCGCGGTGACCGTGATGGCGGTGTTCGCGTGCAGTGCGGCGGCCTCGGTGTCGATGGCTGATGCGGTGCGGGGCCGGGGGAACGTCCCCAGGGTGACTCTCCGGCCCCGGTCCAGGACGGCGCTGAGCTTGCCTTGGCTGAGGTCGTCGACGAATCCGGTGAGCTTGACGGCCTTCTCGGTCTTGATGTTGACCAGTGCGATCCCGGCACGGGTGAACCGGAGTTCGCCGCCGACCTTGCCGCCGCTGTTGGTGACCGCACCGCTCCTGATGTCCTGGCGCACGTCTCCGGTGGCGAAGTGCGGGCTGATCCGGCCCTGGGTGTCGACCTCCGCCAGGGCCACGCCGCGGGTGTTGAGGGCAGCGAGGAGGGCCGGGGGCACCGAGAAGCGCGCTGAGCCGCCCTTGACGGGAACCTCGGTGTTTCCGGCGAGGCGGGCGGCGGCTGCGCGGCTGCTGCCGGTCGGTGCGGCGGTAGTAGTGGCAGTACGTGCCGGGGCAGGGGCGGCTGCGAGAACAGCGGTGGTCAGCGCCAGAACGGCAGCGGTGGCGAGATGGCGAGCGCGCATGCAGGTGAGGTCCCTTTCTCCGGTGGGAGCGGGCGGGCGGCTGCGGGGGCACCCGCCACCGTGATGGAGCGGTCACTCTACGTGCTCGGTGGTGCGGTTCGGTGGTGCTGCGACGCGTCGGTCGGATCGGGGCGGGTTACGGGCCGCACGCGTGCCTGCGGTCGTACGCCGCCCAGCCCTGCGGTGGTGCGGGCGAGGTGCGGCGTGGCTCGATGGGGTGGGGCGGCGCGGGTGTACCGGCCTCAGGGGTGTGCCGGTCCCAGGAGCACCGGTCTCAGGGAAGTCGCGGTCCCAGGAGTGCACCGGCCCCAGGGGCGCACCCGTCCCCGTCGCGCACCCGTCTCAGGAGTGGCGGCCCTCCAGGCTGATCAGCAAAGTGCGCAGCGTGCCGTTGAGCTCGCGTTGTTGCTCGGGTGTGAACGCGGAGAGCAAGGTGCGTTCGGCCTCGGTCTTGGTGGCGAAGACCTGTAGTGCGCGCTTGAGGCCTTCCTCGGTGAGTGTGACGAGAACGCTGCGGCGGTCGGCGGGGTCGAGCTCTCTGCTGACCCATCCTTTGGCTTCGAGTCGTGAGACGCGGTTGGTGACGGCTCCGGTGGTGAGCTGCATCTGTTCCAGCAGGTCCTTGGCGCTGAGGCGGTGGTGTGGTGCGCGGCGCAGGCAGGCCAGCAGTTCCAGCTCCCACAACTCGATCCCGTGGTGCGCCAGTTCACGCTTGAGCTCGATCTCCATGTGGTGAGCCACCCTCCGCAGGCGGTACACCAACGCCTTGGATTCCAGGTCGGCCAGGTCGTGCGCGCTGGAGATGACGTCGATCATGCCGTCGACGCGGTCGCGGGGCGAGCTTTCGGTCACGCGTCGGATCCTACCAGCGCGTTGACTAAAAGGCGAACATTAATTATCTTCACGTTAAGAGAATCGCGACGCCTTCCGCGTACCGCTACCGCGTATCGGGTGTCGGGTGTCGGGTGTCGCGCATGCGAATCGCGCATCGCGAATCGCGCATCGAAAGGGAGTAGCCATGGCGCCTACCAGGCGTGAAAAGCTCGGCCAAGTCGTCACCGTCGCCGGTATGGCGGCGGCCCTGCCGTCGGTCTGGCAGACCGTCACCCACATCACGGATGACACCTATCGGGCGCCCGAGGCGCGGGACGGCGCGGGCCACGTGCAGTACCACATGGCCCGCGAGGCCCTGATCACCGCGGGCAGCCTGGCGGCCATCGGGATCGGCGTGCTCGCCGGGCCACGGCGCGGCCGGCCGTTGTGGGGTGCGATGGCGGCCGCCGGCGCCGGTTTTGCGGCGGCAATGTGGTCCGGAGGCCCCACGACAGGCGTCTGGGCACCCAACGAGAAGGCGCTCGCCGTGCATATCGCCTCCACCACTGGTCTCGCCACAGGTATCTGGCTGCTGCGTCCCGAACGGGGGAACCGATGAGCGTCGAGGTGATCGTGGCGGGAGGCGGGCCGGTCGGTCTGCTGACCGCCGCCCTGCTGGACGCCGCCGGGGTGACCGTGGAGGTACTGGAGCGCAGGGCCGGTCCGAGCGAGCCCGCCAAGGCCACCACGATGCACCCCCGGACCCTGGAGGTCCTCACCCTGCTGCGCACCGAAGACGGCCGGCGGCTCTCCGACGTACTGGTCTCGCAGGGGCGCCGCGTACCGAAGGCGCACTTCGCCGTACTTCCCGACCCACTCGACTACGCGCAGCTCGATACGCCCTACCCCTTTGTGCTGATGGTCCCGCAGACGACCACCGAGCGAGAGCTGGTGGCTCACCTTCGCCGGCGCGGCATAGCCGTGCGGTACGGCCACGAGGTCACCGGGTTCACCCAGGATGCCGACGGGGTCGAGGTGACCGTCAACGGCGGTGTGCGCAGGGCTGGTTATCTGGTGGGCGCCGACGGCGCGCACAGTCTCGTGCGACGGCACGCAGGCATCGACTTCCGGGGGACCCCGCCCTCCATGGTGGGCTTCGTCGCCGATGTCACGCTGACCGACCCGCCGGACGGGGTGGTGCACTACTGGGACCACCGGCACGGCCAGCTCAGCTTCCTCCCCCTCCCCGACGGGGCGTACGGCCTCCCCGACGGTACGTACCGTGTCTTCGGCACCGAAACCGCGGACACCCAACTCACCTCCGACCAGGTACGCGCACGCCAGGCGCGATCCCTGACCCTCGACGAACTGCGCGCCGTCCTGCGCCGGATGACCGGCAGCGACCACGGACTACGGGACGCGCTGTGGCTGTCCACGGCCAATGACACGACCCGGCACGCCGTGAAGTACCGCGCGGACCGCGTCTTTCTGGCCGGCGACGCGGCACATGTCCATCTGCCCGCAGGTGGCCAGGGGCTGAATGTCGGCCTGCAGGACGCCGTGAACCTGGCGTGGAAACTGGCCGCCGAGATCCACGGCTGGGCTCCGCCCGTGATCACCGGTGGCGCGGCCGGCTACGAAAGCGAGCGTGCCCCCGTCGCCGCCGCGCTGGCCGACAACACCCTGGCTCAGGCAGCCCTGATGACCACCTTCACCCCGGCGGGTGCCGCGCTGCGCGACTTGATGAGCGCGCTGATCGCCAAGGGCGGCGACACGGCGGACGACCTGACCGCCTGGCTGTCCGGACTCGGTCTGTCCTACGCTCCTCCTGTCCCGGGGCACCCCTTGGACGGTTGTCGCGCCCCTGACCTTGCGCTGTCGGACGGCACCCTGCACCGCCGGCTGGCGGTCGACCGGTTCCTGCTCGCCGACTTCACACCGGACGCCGTCTTCACACCTCTTGACTCGGCCCGAGTCGAGGTGGCCCGGGCCCTGCCGTGGTCGGGGCTGTCCGCCGCACTGATCCGCCCGGACGGTTATATCGCCCGCGCCTGGACCGCCCCCGATGTCGATGAAGTGGCCGCGGCGCTCAGCTCCTGGACGACGCCGTCGCCGGCCATGTGGCATGAGGCATGAGGCATGAGGCACGAGGCACGAGCGATGAGCCATGAGCCATGAGCCATGAGCCATGAGCCATGAGCCATGAGTCCTTGAGCGTTCAGTGCTGACGGGCAGGCCCGGTGTGGTGTCCCGGCCGTCGACGGCGGCCGGGACACCACACGGCCGGGCCGCCCCGTGGCCGGAGCGCCCTTCGGCCGGACCGCCGTATGGCCGGGCCGAAAACGGCCGCAGAGGTATGGCCCCGCCGGCCACCCGTCGGTAACTTGTGGGTGTCCCGTCGGCGGTGCGACTGCCGCGGGGCTGCTCGCCGGACGGACCCGACGGGCACCCGACGAAGCAGGCGGATGACGTGAAGCCTCTCTTACGCTCGGCGTGCGGTGCCGTGACGCTGTGCCTCGCCCTCGTCCTCACGGGCAGCCCGGTCTACGGCGCGGCCGCGGCTGCCCCTGTCGGGCCGTACGACGCTTCTGCTGCCGCGGCGTCGGCCGTACGGACATCCGCCGGTGCGCCGGCCGTACACCCACCCGCCGCGGCATCGGCCGTCCACGCATCCGCCCGGGCCGCGGCCGCTCACGCACCCGCCGCCGCATGGACGGCGCCGCTGTCCACCAGAGGCCGCTATATCGTCGACGCCGACGGCAAGCGATTCCGGTTGAAGTCGGGCAACTGGGACGGCGCGCAGGGCTCGTGGAACGGTTCGGGCGACATCAACGACGCCGCGGCACACCACAGCGGTCAGAACTCGCACGGCATACCGCTCGGCCTCGACCGCGTGGGCATCGCCTCGCTGCTGCACGACTTCCGCGCCCTGGGCCTCAACAGCATCCGGCTGCCGTTCTCCAACGAGATGATCCACTCCGACGCCCCGGTGCCGGATGCCGCGGTCGCCGCCAACCCGCAGCTACGCGGCAAAACGCCGCTGCAGATCTTTGACGCCGTGGTCGCAGCCCTGACCGCGGACGGTTTCGCCGTCATCCTCAACAACCACACGAACACCACCCGATGGTGCTGCGGCCTCGACGGCAACGAGCGGTGGAACAGCCGCCAGAGCACTCGCCAATGGGCCGACGACTGGGTCTTCCTGGCCCGCCGTTACCAGGACAACAGCCGTGTCGTGGGAGCGGACCTCTACAACGAAGTGCGCCGTGACATCTGGGACGACCCCAACTGGGGCCTGGGCGACAACCACGACTGGCAGGCCGCCGCCCAGGAAGCGGCGGACCGGATCCAGACCGAGGCCAACCCCCGGCTTCTCCTCATCATCGAAGGCATCAACTGGACCGGGGTGCCGGTGGACGGCCTGCCGCACGGCCGCCCCGCCCTCACCCCGGTCCGTACGCTCTCGCACACCCTCGTCCGCTCCGGGAAACTTGTCTACTCGGCCCACTTCTACGGCTACACCGGCCCGCACCACAGCGGCGCCACCGGTATGGGGGAGACCAGCGACCCCCGCTACCAGGACCTGACCCGCGACCAGCTGCGCGCCGTACTGCACGATCAGGCGTTCTTCGTGTCCGCGGAGTCCGGTCAGCACTTCACCGCGCCCCTGTGGGTCAGTGAATTCGGCATCGGCTCCGACGAGTCGGGCGCCGTGCCCCGCGCCTGGTTCGCCAACCTGACGGATTACCTCGCCGCCAACGACACGGATTTCGCCTACTGGCCGCTCGTCGGCTGGAGCACCGACGCCCAGGGCCGCCCCGCCGGGGACAGCTGGGCCATGCTGCGGTACGACCGTGACGGACACCGCAGTGGAATCCTGGACGGCAACGACTGGCGTACCACGGCGTGGGACCGGCTGCTGGCGGCACCGCAACGGACCGGCCCTGTGCCACCGACCCCGGCCTGGCACCAACTCACCCTCGATCACCGTGATTTCGTCCAGTCCCTGAGCACCCGTGCGCTGGGCGACTGGGACTCCGGAGCCCGCAAAGCGGCCTGCCCCGACGGAGAACGGCTGATCGGCATCAGCCACACCCAAGGCCGCGGCCTGTGCACCGACGCCCCCGCGGCCCGGGATCTGCGCACCCCCGGAAGCACCCCCGAGGTCGTACGCGACGAGCGGTACGTCCCCGCCGGCGGCGACTGGGCATCCGGCTACCGCAAACTGCAGTGCCCCGCGGATCACTTCCTCACCGGATACAGCGTGCGCGGCGAGACGGTCTCCGCCGCACTGTGCATGCCCGCCCGCACCTCCCTGGGCACGGCGGGACAAACCCTGTGGTTCGACCGCGGCGACCACCGCCCGCCCGGCGACCCCGGCGGCGACTTCGCCTACGGCCACTACAAAGGCCAGTGCCCCTCCGACGCCTACGCGGCAGGCATCGCCTTCACCACCCGCCCGGGACACCGGGGCAGCCCCGACGCCCTGCTCTGCCGTCCGCTTTCCTGACCACAGGCAGACAGACCCCCGCCTCGACGAGCGTGGCGCGGCTGTCGGTCCCCTGACCAGGGCGGCGGTCCGGCTGTGCAGCGCGGCGGGGCCTGGGGTCCGCCGCAGGATGCTCAGGAGACGAAGTCGCAGAGGGCGGGAAGTGGAGCGGTCGCGTCGAGCGGGCCTATGTAGATGACGGCTTCCTCGAACTGGAAGTAGGAGAGTCCTTCATGGCGGGGGCCGATGACGAGCAGGTTGTCCCCGCAACGCCATGCGGCGTGACGCCAGTTGCCCTCTCCCATGGCCAGGGTGCCGCCTTCGGCCGTGATGTCGTGCTCGGGCGGACCGAGCCGATGGGTGAACGCGGCGACGGCCGCGTCGATGTGCGCGTCGAACATCTCACGTTCAGCGTTTGCCTGGCTGGACCAGCCGGGCAGCGTGCCCCACAGATCCGCGTTCCAGGCGTCGTCGTCAACCCAGTAGAAGTGGGCGAAGGACACGGCAAGGGTGTCCCCGAGATGGGCGAGGTGCCCCTCGTCGGTGATGAAGGTGTCTTCCCACGGCAAGTCGCCGTCGGCTTCGCACCAGCCCAGACGTCGCATCGCCGCCTCGGAGGCCGCCCAGTCGCCCAACGGCAGTTCCGCCAGGCCGGCGATCTGCTCCACCAGGCGCGGGGTGAAGGCACATGCGGCGACGTGGAAGGCAATGTCATCAGGGTCTTCGTCGGTCATGGCAGGACGATATCCGGGCTGTACGCGTGAGTGAGGCCTCGGCCGGTGGGCCCATGCCGGTGCGTGAGGGGATGTCGAGGAGATGTCGGGGCCGCTTTGGTCAACCCCGGTGGTCGGCTCCGGCCAACCCAAGTGGTCGGCTCCGGCTAACCCAGGTGGTCGGCCCAGTCCGCCGGGACTCGTCCCGCGGGGCCGGGGGTGGGCTGATCGGACGGGTGGCTCTCGGGGGGAGCCAGGGGCGGGCCGGTGGCGTACACCTGCGAGGTCCCGTAGTGGTAGAACCAGGTCTCGCCCGGTTCGAAGCTGCGAATGACTGGGTGCCCGGTGGCCCGCGCGTGGGCCGTGGTGTGCTTGGCGGGCGAGTCGTCGCAACAGCCGATGTGGCCGCACTGCGCGCAGCGTCGCAGGTGGAACCACCAGCCGCCGTCGGCCTCGCACTCGGCGCAGCCGGTCCCGCTGGGTGGGACCGAGGGGTCGATTCCGTCCGGGGAGTTCATGTCGGCTCCTGTGGGGGAGGGGGCTCGGCGGAGGCCAGCGGGAGGCGCACCTGGAAGCGGGTGTCGCCGGGTACGGAGTGGAACCGCAGGTCCCCGTTGTGCTTGTTGACGACGATCCGCCATGAGATGTCCAGACCGAGACCGGTACCTTCACCCACCGGTTTGGTGGTGAAGAACGGGTCGAAGACGCGGTCGCGGATCTCTTCGGGCACTCCGGGACCGGTGTCGCAGAACTCGACGAGCAGATGGTCTCCCTCGCGGGCGGTGCGTACGGTCAGCGTGCCGTCGGTGTCCGTGCCGTTCATCGCCGAGACAGCGTTGTCGATCAGATTCGTCCACACCTGGTTGAGCTCACTGGGGTAGGCCGGGATCTTCGGCAGGCTGCGGTCGTAGTCCTTGACGACGGTGATGCGGGGGCCGATCTTCGCGGAGACCATCAGCAGGGTGCTGTCCAGCAGTTCATGCACGTCCGCGACCTGGTGGGGCGCCCGGTCGAGTTGTGAGTACTGCTTGGCCGCGGTGACGAGGGCCGAGACACGGTTGGTCGACTCCTCGATCTCGTTCATCAACAGTTCGGTCTCGACGGTGTAGTTGAGCCACCGCACGGCTTCCTCAAGGGTGTCCGCGTCCACCGCTGCGGCGATCTGGTCCAGCCAGTCGGTGTCGAGGCCCGCCTGGACGAAGGTGGGGGCGAGCTGCCATCCGTCCCCGATGCCGTGGTCGTCCAGCCAGTCGGAGAGGATGTCCTCCCGGTCCGAGGCTTCCAGCGGGCTCAGGGTGGTGGCCTTGGCGACGCGTTCGGCCGTGCGTTCCTGGGCGTCGATGAGCGTCTGCAGGCTGTCGCGCCGGTAGGGGCGCGCCGCGATGAGGCCGAGCTTGTGGCGCATCCCTGCAACACGGTCGCGGAGCGCGGACGTGGCGCGCACTGCCGCGGTGGCGGGGTTGTTCAGTTCATGGGTCAGCCCTGCGGACAGCGACCCGAGAGCCAGGAGCCGTTCGCGCTGACCGACGGCCTCCTGGGTGCTCTTGGCGCCGAAGAAGAGGCCTTCCAGCAGGTGCACGGCCATGGGAAACCACTCGCGCATGATCGCGGCGAAGGTCTCGGCCGGCAGCACGAAAAAGCGTGCGGGCTCGATGACCCGCAGGGAGCTGTTGTACACCTGCCGCAGGCGGTCGCCCAGGTAGGCCTGGAAGGCTCCCGCGTACACCCCGCGGCCGGAGCTGCGGGTGATCTCGACGTCGTAGTCCCCGATCCGGCGCGAGAGCGCGAGGGTCCCTTCGAGCAGCACGTAGAAGCAGGTGGCGTCGTCGCCCTCCCCGTACACGGGCCCGGGTGCGAACTCCTCCACGCGGCCTTCGCGGCAGAGCCGGTCGATCTGGTCGGGGGCCAGCTTCTCGAAGAGGAAGAGGGAGCTGAGTTCTTCCCGGCTGCAGGGCCTCGGCCGGCCGTTCATGACTGCTCCAGATATCGGTGGGCGAGCATGACCGCCATGGCTCCCTCGCCCACTGCGGAAGCGACACGCTTGGCGGACTCGGCGCGGGCGTCACCGGCCACGAACACGCCCGGGACGTTGGTTTCCAAGTGGTAGGGCGGCCGGTCCAGCTCCCAGCCGGCCGGCGGGCGTCCGTCCGCGGTCAGATCGGGGCCGGTGAGGATGAACCCGTGGGAGTCCCGCAGCACCGTGCCCTCCAGCCAGTCGGTCAGCGGGGCCGCGCCGATGAAGACGAACATCCACTGGGCGTCGACGAGTTCGGTGTCGCCGGTGGTGGTGTCGCGCAGGGTGATCTGTTCCAGTTGATGCGCACCGTGGGCGGCATCGACGACGGTGTGGGTGCGCACCGAGATCGTGGGCGTCTCGTCGACCTGCTGGACGAGGTAGTGCGACATCGACGTGGACAGGGAAGGTCTCCGCACCAGTACGGTGACCGACTTCGCGCTCCGGGCCAGGTAAATCGCGGCCTGGCCGGCGGAGTTCGCGCCGCCGACGATGTACACGTCATGGCCTTGGCACGCGGCCGCTTCGGTCAGGGCGGAACCGTAGAACACGCCGCAGCCCGTCAACTCGGTCACCCGGGGCGCATCCAGTTGCCGGTACGACACGCCGGTCGCCAGAATCACGGAGTGCGCGGCGACGGCGGAGCCGTCCGAGAACCGGACGACGCGCGAGGCGCCGTTGACCTCCAGCCCGGTGACCTCGCGCGCGGTCAGTATCTCGGCGCCGAACTTCGCCGCCTGACGCCGGGCCCGGTCGGTGAGCTGCGCGCCGGACACGCCGTCCGGAAAGCCGAGGTAGTTCTCGATGCGTGAGCTCTGGCCCGCCTGGCCTCCGGTCGCCGAGCGCTCCACGAGGACGGTGCGCAGGCCCTCGGAGGCCCCGTACACCGCCGAACCCAGACCGGCCGGTCCGCCGCCGATGACGACAAGGTCGTAGAAGTCGGTGGCCGGGGTGGTCGCGAGACCGACCCGGGCTGCGAGTTCCGGGTCCGAGGGTTCGACGAGGGCCGTGCCGTCCGGAGTGATCACCAGCGGGAGCCGCAGGCCGCCCTCCTCGCCCGCGGCGCACAGCAGTCGCCGGCCTTCCGGATCGTCGGACGAGTACCAGCGGTACGGCACCTGATTGCGGGCCAGGAACTCCCGTACGGCCGACGAACGGGCCGACCAGCGGTGCCCGACGACCTTGGTGACGGCCACCGGCCGGTTGTCGGCGGTCCGCCAGGCCTGCAGCAGGTCGTCGAGGACGGGGTAGAGCTTTTCCTCGGGTGGCTCCCAGGGCTTGAGGAGGTAGTGGTCGAGGTCGACGACATTGATCGCGTCGATGGCGGCGTTGGTGTCCGCGTACGCGGTCAGCAGTACCCGCCGGGCGCCGGGGTAGATGTCGAGAGCCTGCTCGAGGAACTCGATGCCGTTCATCTTCGGCATCCGGTAGTCGGCCAGGAGCACGGCGACGGGGCCGCCGCGCAGCTTCAGCTCGCGCAGGGCGGCCAGCGCGGACTCGCCGGACTCCGCGCGGACGATCCGGTACGACGCGCCGTAGCGTCGCCGCAGGTCGCGGGCGACGGCCCGCGACACGCCCGGATCGTCGTCCACGGTCATGATGACGGTCCGCGCCGGACCGGCGGTCTGCTCCATAGGCATCTCGTCCCCGAGTCGATCACCGTTCCCGAGTCGTTCGCCCTTCCGCACCGGCTTCAGCGGCCTGTCCGGTACGACGCCAGTGCGCGAGCAGTGCCCATTTTATGGGGGAATATCATGCTTCGCTCTGCGCCGTCAGGGACGTGGTTCCGATCATGGCCATGGGGGGCGAGGCGATCTCCACCGTCCTGGCACTGTGCTCCACCGTGTGTGCCCTGCGTCCGGCGCCGTGCGCAGCGGCGCCTACCTGTGGCGGGGGGACCAGGGACCGGCGCGGCCTGGCAGTCAGTCCGGCGACAGGGGGTCGACCTGCAGTTTTGCCGGATGGCGGGGCCCCGCGGGCTGCGGTAGCGGCGGCAGGGAGGGAGCTCGCAGCCAGGCGTCGAAGAGGCCGTCCAGGGGGGCGGCCGCGTACCGCTGGGCGTGCGCGGTGAAGTCGTCGGTGCTCACGGCCCCGTGGCGATGGATACCGGTCCAGTCCTTGAGCATCGGGAAGAAGGCATCGTCGCCGAGGGCGCAGCGCAGCGCATGGACCGTCAGCCCTCCCCGCTCGTAGAGCCGGTCGTCGAACATCAGCTCCCTGCCCGGGTCGGCCAACAGCAGGTCCTGCGGAAGCGAGGCCAGCAGCTGGTGCGCGGCGGCGGCGTGAGAGACAGCACTCCGGCCTCCTGCGTGCTCCGACCACAGCCACTCCGCGTACTTGGCGAAGCCCTCGTTGAGCCAGATGTGCTGCCAGTCGGCGACCGAGACGCTGTTGCCGAACCACTGGTGGGCCAGTTCATGGGCGATCAGGCGTTCCGAGGTGCGTGCGCCGTCGAGGTGGTTGGCGCCGAAGGTGGCGATGCCCTGGGCCTCCACGGGGACGTCCAGTTCCTCGTCGGCGACCACGACCGTGTACTCCCCGAAGGGGTACGGTCCGAAGGCCTCCTCGAAGAACTGCATCATGCGGGGCTGCCGGGCGAAGTCCTCGGTGAACTCGGGCAGCAGCCGCGCGGGCAGGTAGGCGGTCTGCGGCACCGGCGGGCGCCGTCCGTCCACCGGGACCGGGCCGGCGAGCGGCACGGCCGTGTATCTGCCGAGGGAGACGGTCATCAGGTAGGCCGAAGTGGGGGCCGGCTGCTCGTATACCCAGGTGGTGCTGCTCGCCCGGGTGGTGCGGCTGAGCAGCCGGCCGCCGACGATCGCGGTGTACGGGGACGGCGTGGTGATCGCCACCCGGTACGAGGCCTTGTCGGCCGGCCGGTCGTTGCAGGGATACCAGGACGGTGCTCCGACCGGCTGGCTGGCCACCAGCGCACCGTCGGTCAGCTCCTCCCAGCCCAGGCCGCCCCACGGGCTGCGCACCGGCTCGGGGTTGCCGGAGTAGCGCACCCCGACGGTGAAGGCGGTGCCCGGGGCGAGCGCCTTCGCCGGGCGGATCCGCAGCTTGTCCGCCCGGTGGGTGTAGCGCACGGTCCGGCTGTCCAGCAGTACCCGCTGAATCCTGAAGGCGGCCAGATCGAGGATGATCTCCCCCAGTGGCGCCGGGCCTGCCAGCGCGCTGAGCCGGGCCGAGCCGCTGAGCCGATTGGACACCGGCCGGTAGTCCAGGTCGAGTGCGTAGTGGCGGACCCGGTAGCGGGGATCCCCGTGATCCGGGAAGTACGGGTCCGTACCGGGAGGGGAAACCTGTCGGGGGTTCAACGGTCTCACTCCCTCCTGGCAGCGGTGGGCTGACTCCTGGTAGCGGTGGGTTGACTCCGGGCACCGGTGGGCCGCCGGTGCGGCGTCGCGCTGTGCCTCATTCTCGCCAGGCCGCCATCGGGTTGCCCAGCCACCGGGTGCCGTCCGGGACGGTTTCCGCACCCATGGCCAACGACGCCGGCCCGAGCGTGCTGCGCGCCCCGAGGGTGCTGCCGGGCAACACGATGCCGCCGGGACCGAGTGTGGCGCCCTCGCGGAGCACCACGGTGTTCATCCGCATGATGCGGTCGTGAAAGAGGTGGGTCTGCAGCACACAGCCCCGGTTGACGCTCACCCCGTCCTCCAGGGTGACCAGGTCGGCCTCCGGCAGCCAGTAGGTTTCGCACCACACGCCCCGGCCGACGGAGGCTCCCAGAGCCCGCAGCCAGAGGTTCATCAGCGGGGTGCCCGGCACCGCACCGACCAGCCACGGCACCGCCAGCACCTCGACGAAGGTGTCGGCGAGCTCGGTACGCCAGACGAAGCCGCTCCAGAGCGGGTGCTCCGCCGGGCGGAACCGGCCCACCAGCAGCCACTTGGCGGCGATGGACACCCCGCAGGCAACGATCCCCGCGGCCGGCAGCACCAGGCCGGACAGCAGCGCGGCCACCGCCGGCGAGCCGTGTCCGGCCAGGTGGGCCAGCGCGGCAACCGTCAGCAGGCCGAGGGCGGCGGAGACCAGCACCGGAAGCAGCCGGCACCCTTCGACCAGTCCTCGGGCCCAGAGCAGCCGGGCCGGCGGATCGTAGGTCAGGTGACGGTCCACGGTGTCGGCCGAGCGCGGCAGACGCATGGGCGGCATCCCCAGGTACGAGCTGCCCTTCTTCGCCTTCTCCGGAGTTGCGGACAGCACCCCCACCAGGCCTCGCGCGGGGACGGCGCGGCCCGGCGCGGTCATGCCGGAGTTACCGAGAAAAGCCCGCTCGCCGATCTCGGCCGTGCCGATCCGCAGCCACCCGCCGCCCAGCTCGTACGGGGCGACCAGGGTGTCATCGGCCAGGAAGGCTCCGTCGCGCACCGTGGTGAGCCCGGGCAGCGCCAGCACGGTGGAGACCTCGACGCGCCTGCCGACCTTCATTCCCAGCGCCCGCAGCCAGACGGGAGTGACGAGGCCGGCGTAGAGCGGGAACAGCGTGTCACGGGCCCGGTCCATGAGCTGGCTGACGGTCCAGGCCTGCCAGCCGGTCCGGCCGTGCAGCGGATACCAGCCGGGGCGCAGACCGCGGCTCAGCAAGCGGACGGCGACGATCAGCAGGGCGGCGTACGCCAGCCCGAAGGCCAGCGTGGCAGGCACGAGCGCGATCAGCGCTCCGCATACGGCGTCGCCGAGGCCGTCCCCGGCGTGGACGAAGCAGGCCGCCACGGCCAGTGCCGGGAGTGCTGCCGGCAGCCGCAGCAGCCCGAGCCCCGAACCGCTCATTCCGTAGAGCGCCGCCCACCCGGCCCGGCGCGGGGGACGACGCTTGGGCCAGCGCCGTTCGGCCTTGCCCAGCTTGACGGCGGGCGCACCGCCCCAGTGCTGCCCGGTCGGCACTCGGGCGGTGACGACGGAGCCGGGCGCGACCTGGGCCCGCTTGCCCACCCGGGCGCCGGGGAAGAGCGTGCTGCGGACACCGACCACCGCGCCGGAGCCGACCTTCACCGGACCGACCTCCAGCCGGTCCCCGTCCAGCCAGTAGCCGGACAGGTCCACCTCGGGCTCGACGGCACACCCCCGGCCCAGCTTGAGCATCCCGGTGACCGGCGGCAGCGAGTGCAGGTCGGCATCCGGCCCGATACGGGCGCCCAGCGCCCGGCCGTAACGGACCAGCCAGGCCCCCGACAGGCAGACCGCCCCGCTCACCTCCGCGAGCCGTTCCGCGGTCCACAGCCGCAGATGGACGCTCCCGCCGCGGGGGTAGCTGCCGGGACGCAGTCCCCGCAGCAGCAGCCGCGCCCCACCGGCCGCTATCGCCAGCCTGCCCGGCGGGCTGAAGAACAGCAGGCCACCGGCTGCCGGCCACCACCAGGAGACCGCCGGCGCCCACGGATAGCTGCCGCACCACGCCAGGACCTTGCCCAGAGCCAGCAGCGCGACGGTCCAGCGGAGCCCGGCCACGGTGAAGAGCGGCAGGAGCAGCAGCAGTTGCATGAGGCCGGCCCGGGCCGGGACGGGCGTCACCCGGCGTGTGGCGTCGCGTTCGTCCGGCACGGAACGCTCCAGCAGACGGGCCAACTTGCGCAGCGTGGGCTGCCGGTAGATGTCGCGGACGGCGGTGGCCGGGTAGCGGTCGCGGAGCAGGGTGGTGAGCTGGGCGGCGGCGAGGCTGCCGCCGCCGATCGAGAAGAAGTCGTCCCGGGCGTCGGTGACCGGCACACCGAGGATTTCGCGCCACTGCTCGGCCAGCCAGGCTTCGGTGCCGGTGGGCTGCCCTCCCGAACCCGGGAGGCCGGGACCGGGCCCTGCCGTCCGTGGCAGCGGCCAGGGCAGCGCGGCCCGGTCCACCTTGCCGGAGGTGCGGGTGGGCAAGGCATCGACGGGAGCGAGCAACGGCACCAGGGCGGCGGGCAGCTGGGCGCGCAGCCGCTCGACGGCCTTCGCCCGGTCCCAGCCGCCCCAGGTCACCACATAGCCGACCAGCAGGGGGTTGCCGCCGCGTGCGGTCCGGAGGGCGGCCGCGGCACCGCTCACGCCGGGCAGAGCCTGCAGGGCCGCGTCCACTTCCCCGAGCTCGATCCGCCGGCCGCCGAGCTTGATCTGATCGTCGTCACGTCCCAGGAAGAGCAGTCCGCCGGGCTCGGCCCGTACGAGGTCACCGGTGCGGTAGGCCCGGGGCCAGCCGAGTGACGCCAGCGGGCCGTACTTCTCGGCGTCCTTGTCGAGGTCCAGGTAACGCGCCAGTCCGGCCCCGCCGATGACCAGTTGGCCGCTGCCGCCCATGGCGACCGGTTCACCGGCCCGGTCCACCACGGCCACCTCCCAGCCGGACAGCGGCAGGCCGATCCTGACGGGCCCTTCGCCGGTCAGCAGCGCCGCACAGGTGACCACGGTCGCCTCGGTCGGACCGTAGGTGTTCCAGACCTCCCGCCCCTCGGTGACCAGCCGCTCCACCAATTCGGGCGGACACGGCTCACCGCCGAAGACCAGCAGCCGTACCTCGTTCAGCGCCTCGGCCGGCCACAAGGCGGCGAGTGTGGGGACCGTGGACACGACGGTGATGTCCTGTTCGGCGAGCCACGGGCCGAGACCCGCTCCGTCGCGCACCCGGGAACGCGGCACCGGCACCAGACAGGCGCCGTGCCGCCAGGCGAGCCACATCTCCTCGCAGGAGGCATCGAAAGCGACGGAGAGACCCGCCATCACCCGGTCACCCGGACCGATCGGCTCCTCCTGGAGGAACAGCGCCGCCTCGGCGTCGACAAAGGCCGCCGCATTGCGGTGGGTGACGGCGACGCCCTTGGGCCTGCCGGTGGAACCGGAAGTGAAGATGATCCAGGCGTCATCCGCGGGACCCGGGCGGCGCGGAGAGCCGCCGGCGCGGATGCCCGTCAGGGTGAGACGCCGCCCGGCCTCCAGGACGGCGCTCACCGCCGCCTCGCCGAACACCAGATCCGCACGTTCGTCCGGGTCCTCGGCGTCCACCGGTACGTACGCCGCACCCGCGGTGAGCACCGCCAGAATGCAGACGTAGAGGTCATTGGTACCGGACGGCAGCCGCACCCCGACGCGGTCGCCCACGCCGATCCCGGCCGACGCCAGTCGGCGCCGTAGTGCATCGACCTCACCGGCGAGCTCCTGGTAGCTCAGCGAGGTCCGTCCGTCGTCCAGGGCCGGCTCGTGCGGATGGATCAGGACGGTGGCGTCCAGGACGTCCACGAGCGTCCGGGCAGCGGGAGCCGTACGTCCGCCGAACACGGCGGGAGGGCCGTCGGCGCGCTCACCGACGGGGTCCGGTTCCCGCACCATGCGCCCCGACACCAGGTCAACCATGCGCTCCTCGTCCTTCGTTCCCCTTGCACGCCCCTTCCACGGCGACGGGTCAGGGCCGGGGCCGGCGCCGGGGGACCGGGGGGCGTGTACCTCGTGCCGGGGTGCCGTGCGGCTCCGCCCCGCCGCGGCATGACACGGCATGACACGGGATGAGATGGCACGGCACCGCGGCACGGAGCAGGTGAATCGCCTGCAGGGCTCACTCACTCGCCCGTCCATGCGAATATCCGGCATCCCGCAATGCCCAGCGAGGATTACGGGCAAAAGGGTTGCTTTGTCCGGACCGCGCAGCGCTCCCTCCCCGCCGGGAGGGAGCGGGCCCGTCGGCGTCGTCAGCCGAGCAGGGCGCGGGCGATCTCCAGGGCGAGCCGCAGTTCCAGCGTGTTGTCCGTGGTGGTGGCCGTGGGCAGGAGTTCTTCCGCGCGTTTGACGCGGTAGGTGACGGTGTTGCGGGCCACGTGCAGGGTGCCGGCGGCGGCCCGCAGACTGCGTTCCGCCGCGAGGTAGACCCGCAGGGTCTCGCGCAGCTCCCGTACCCGGGTGCCCTCGGAAGCCAGGGGACCGAGGAGGTCGTGCACGAACCAGCGGGCGTGTTCGGGGTCGGCGGTGGCCAGGGCGACCAGGCGCGCTTCGCGGTAGTCGGTCAGCCAGCCGCCGGGAGCGAGCCGGGCGACGCGTTCCGCCTCGCGGGCGCCGTAGTGGCTGCGGCGCATCCCCGCCGCGCCGGGCGCGGGTGGGCCGAGGGCGACGTTCACCCCCGGGGCGCGGTCGGTCGCGGCCCGTGCGCGGTCGGGGAGGCTGGTGAAGTCGTCAGGGGCGTGCAGCCACAGCCAGGCGACGGTCCCGGTGGCGGGGATCATGAGCGGCCGGCCGGTGCCGGCCGTGCGGGCCAGCGCGGTCGCCGTGTGTTGCAGCCGCTCCGCTGTGGGCAGCGGGTCCTCCGTGCTGGTGCACCACAGCACGGCGGCCAAATGCGTACGGGTGACGTCGTAGCGCAGCTTCCGGGTTGCGGCTTCCGGGTCCACCGGGCGGGCGGCCAGCAGGTCGTCGATCGTCTTGCGGCGGGCCGCTTCGTCACTGCCGCGCCAGCGGTCGCGTTCGGCGATGTAGGACTCGGCCATGAGGCTGGCGTGGGTGTCGGCGTGGGCGAAGAGTTCCTCGGTGACCCGGCGCAGCTCGGGGAGGCGTTCGCCGGCCGGGACGTACTGCTCGACGGCCGAGGTGAGTTCCTGGGTGAGTCTGGCGTGGCCGAGCCGTACTCCGCGCAGGACCCGGTCGAGTCCGACGCCCCGGCGCGCGAACTCGCGGCAGCCCTCCAGGGCTTCATCGGGCATCGCGCCTCCCTCGCCGGCGCTCTCGGTGAGCAGCAGGCGCATGGCCGCCAGGACCGTCGACTCGGTGGAGCGGCGCAGCGTGGCCAGGGGCGCCGGGCCGCCGCCGTGTTCGGGAACCTGCTCCAGGATCTCCGCGGCCATGGTGTCGGCGGTCTGCACCGCCCACCGGACGGGGCCGGGTCCGAGGACGGCGGTCATGGCGGTCACGGCGGCCGGGGACAGCGCCGGCTCGTGGTGCGGGTGGTCCTGGTCCGCCTTGAGCTGCCGGAGCCATTGCCGTGTCATGACCGCCTCCCTTCGGGTCCATGGTGCCGGGCCGAGGACCGCACCGCTTCCGGCTCGTCCCGCCCCATCCCGCCCCATCCGTCGCTGTCACCCCCTACCCCCACCGGTCTCTGCCGTCCGCCGTGGACCGTCCCTGCCGTCCGGGCCGTCCCTGCGGTCCGGGCCGTCCCTGCGGTCCGGGCCGTCCCTGCGGTCCGGGCCGTCCCTGCCGTCCGTCCGCCCCTCCCGGCGCGGACGGACGCAGGGACGGAGCTGCCTCACCGGGCGGGCGACACGGCGGCGGGTGCCACGAACTCCTGGGATGCCACGAGCCCCTGCCGCAGCGCCGCCACCAGGCCGGGCACCTCCGCCATGCGGGGCGCACCGCCGAAGAGGTAGTGGTCCGGACGCAGCAGCAGAGCCTGCAAGCCGCACCGTTCCAGGTGGGAGCCATAGGCGCCGTCAAGGTCGACGACATCGGCCGGCCCGTTCGCCGCCGGGTCTCCGGTGACCCGCAGGAGGCGGATGCCGAGCCGCGCACACCAGCCGAGTGTGTCGTCGTCGAGGACGGTCCGTGGGTCCTCGGTGGCGAGCAGGGCGAAGCCGGTGCCGATGACCTGGTCGAAGAGCCCGGCGCGGCCGCGGAAGCGTACCCGGCCCTGGTAGCTGAGCTGTCCGGCCGGGGCCGTCGGGGTCCCGTCCGCTGCCTGCCGCAGCAGTCCTCCGGTGAGGATCTGCGGGGGCATCTCCGCCAGCGGGTCCCGGCCTGCCCGCCGGTCGGCGAGCATCCGCGTGTCGCGCAGGGCAGCGGCTGCGGGGTCGGGTTCGCAGATGATGCCGCCCAGGAAGACGGAGAGTTCGATGGCGTGCTGCAAGTGCTGGGAGCGTTCCGTGGTGTAGGTGTCCAGCAGGGGCTCGCCGGCCTCGCCGCGGAGCACGAGGTCCAGTTTCCAGGTGAGGTTGGCGGCGTCGCGGATGCCCGAGCACATGCCCTGGCCGGCGAACGGCGGCATCTGGTGGGCCGCGTCACCGGCCAGCAGCAGTCGGCCCTCGCGCCAGTTCCCGGCCCAGCGGGCGCGGAAGGTGTAGACGGTGTGCCGCTCCAGGGTCGCGTTGCCCGGGTGCAGGTCCCAGCCGGCCAGCAGCCGCCAGGCGTTCTCCGCGCTGCCGAACTCCGCGGCCGATTCGCCGGGCAGCAGCATGAACTCCCAGCGGCGCCGGCCCGGACCGCCGGAGACCGCCGTGGTGGGCCGGCGGGGGTCGCACACCTGGAGGTTGCGCGGGGCGAAAACGCGGTCCGGGTCGTGCGGGAGGACGTCCAGGACCAGCCAGTCGTGCTGGAAGCCGCGGTCGGTCATCGGGGTCGTCATCCGGGAGCGGACGAAGCTGTTGGCGCCGTCGCAGCCGACGACGTACTGCGCGCGCAGCGTGCGGTGTCTGCGCATTCCGCCGCGGAGCACCGGCTCGTCACCGGCGCTCTCGCCGACGGTCAGCGAGACCCCGGCTGCGTCCTCGGTGAGATCCGTGGCCTCCCAGCCGCGCAGCACCTCGACTCCCGCGGTGCGGTGGGCGTGCGCCTCCAGGGCGGCCTCCAGCTGCGGCTGGGTGAAGAGGTTCATCGCCGGCCAGCCGGAGGCGCCGGTGTCCTCGAATGCCAGCCGCAGCAGCGTCTCGCCGCGGCCGTTGCGCCACTCGTAGTCCGCGGTCGGCTCGCTGAAGGTGGACAGCGTGTCCGCCAGGCCCAGCGAGGCCAGGATGCGGGCGACCTCGTGGTCGAAGACCACCGCCCGCGGCAGCGGATAGGGCTGCGGCCAGCGTTCGACGAGGCCGACCCGCCATCCCCGGGCCCCGAGCTGTATCGCGCAGCTGAGCCCGACGGGCCCGGCACCGACGACCAGCACGTCATATGTGTCATCGCCGCCCGACGCGACGGCGACGGGGCAGGGGCTGGCAACCGGGAGGGCGCCGGCAACCGGGGCGGCGCCGGTAACCAAGGCGGGGCGGTCGGCCGTCTCCGTCGCGCCACCCGCTTCGGCATCCGTCGTCTGGTTCTCGTTCATGGTGTCCTCCTGCCGTACGGGTCGGTCGTCAGCTCGCGTCGTGGGCGCCGGTCATCAGCGCGGCAAGGTCCTCGGGCGCAAGGAAGGAGGGCGGGACCGGCGGGCCCCAGTTGTAGAGCGAGCGGGCGTCCTCCCACACCCGGGGCGTCCACAGCTGGTCGTCGACGATGCAGTCCATATCGGCGAAGTACTCGGAGAAGTTGCCGGCCGGGTCCTTGAGGTACCAGAAGAAGTTCGAGCCGACGTGGTGGCGGCCCAGGCCCCAGACATGGCGTTCGGGGTGGCCCTCCAGCATGTGCGTCGCGCCGCGCCCGACTTCGTCGACGTCGTCGACCTGCCAGGAGGAGTGGTGCAGGAAGGGGATCGGCGCCTGCTGCACCAGGACGTTGTGATGGTCGGTGGAGCAGCGCAGGAAGGCGGCGCCCGGAACCAGATCGCTGACCTTGAAGCCCAGGCCCTCGGTGAAGAACCGCTGCGAGGCCGCCTGGTCGGTCGACCCCAGCACCACATGCCCCAGGCGGCGCGGCCGGACGGTGCCCTCGCGCAGGACCGCCGGTGCCCGGCCGTCGGGCCGCTCGGCGCGTCCGGGCGCGTTGTACGGCACGGGTGCGGCGGCAGGTTGCACGAGACGGGGCTGGACCTCGACGGTGACGGTCACCTCCGTCCCCGGATCGACCGCACGCAGGCAGTGCCCGTCGCGGACGTACGGCAGCTCCAGGCGGCTCAGGGCGGCGCCGATGTGCCCAAGGTCGTCGGCGTCATCGGCGGCGACCACCAGTTCGTCCAGCCGGCGGCGGGCGGCGTGCACGATCTTCAGCTGCTCGCCGCCGTCGGCCGAGGCGAAGCGCCCGCGGCCGAGCGCGGTGAGCCCGAAGTCGGCGTAGTAGTCGTGCGTGGTGCCCACGTCGGGCACGCCCATGGTGATCCGGGCGAGACGGTGCAGGGGCATAACGGTTCCTTCAAAGGGGGGAGAGGGACAGGGATGTCATCGGGTCAGGCGCCGGGGCCGTCGGGGTAGCCGACGCCGGCGACCAGCCGGTTGCGGAGCGCGCCGATACCGTCGATCCAGCTGTGCAGTTCCTCGCCGGGGGCGAGGAAGCGGCGCGGAGTGCGGGCGCCGCCGACGCCCGCCGGAGTACCGGTGAAGACCAGGTCACCGGGCAGCAGCGGGCAGACGGCGGAGAGCCACGCGATCTGCTCCGCGACCGGAAAGACCATCCGGCCGGTGCGGGACGCCTGCATCGTCTCGCCGTCAACGGCACAGCCGAGTGCCAGGTCATCGGGATCGGCGAACTCATCGGGCGTGACCATGACCGGACCGGTCGGACTGAACCCCGGGAACGACTTGCCGAGCGCGAACTGCGGTGCCGGCCCCTGGAGTTGGATACGGCGTTCCGAGAGGTCCTGCCCCAGGGTGAGACCGGCGACGTGCTTCCAGGCGTCCTCCGCACGCACCCGGTGCGCGCGGAGGCCGATGACCGCGACCAGTTCGACCTCCCAGTCCACCATCGCGCTGGGCAGCTCCACCGTGTCGTAAGGACCGGCCAGCGAGGTCGGGTACTTGGTGAAAACGGCCGGGCGGGCCGGGGTGTCGAGGGCGGACTCCGCAATGTGGTCGGCGTAGTTCAGCGCGACCGCGAACACCTGGCGCGGGCGCGGCACGGGGGCGCCGAGCCGGCGCTCCTCCAGCGGCATCCGCTCGGCGTCCTGCGCGGCAGGTGTCCGGGCCCAGGCGGTGAACTCCTCCCAGCGGTCGAAAACGGCCTGCGGGTCGGACGAAAAGCGACCGACACTGGCCTTCTCCACGTCGACGGCTCCGTCCTCGTGAACGAGTACCAAACGGTTGCCGAGATGTGCTGTGCGCATGGCGCACCACCTCCAGAAAGAAAGAAGGGAAAGGGGAGGGAGAAGAAAGGGAGAGGGAGAAAAGGAAAGGGGAAAAAGGGGGAAGCCGAGTGCTGCGGGACACAGCGGCAGCACGGGAGAGGAACGGCCCGCGCCGCCTGCGAAGTCAGCCCCGCATTCGGCGCCACCGCAGACGCTGACGGGCTCCGTCGTCCGTGGCGGCCGTCAGCACCAACTCGTCCGGCTCGCGGCGGACGCCCCGCTCCAGGGCGATTCCCACCCACGGCCCGTAGTGGCTCGCGACGACGTGATGCCGCACCGACCCGTCCGGCATGCGCTCCCAGCGCCCGGCGTACGCCACGGTCCCGCCGGCCACCCCCGCCTCGGTGGCGGCTTCCGGTTGCCCCGCGGCCCGGCCGGCGATCGCCGGGTCGCTCGTCAGCAGTGCGCTCATCCAGCCGTCGCGGGTGTACAGCAGCATCCCGCCGGGCCGGTCACCCAGCGGCCGGGTCTCCTTTCCGGCCCGCTCGACCGAGCAGCGCACCAACCTCCAACCGCCGATGATCTCGTCCACGTCCACGCCCACCTCTACGTCCACGGCCATATACGCCTCACAGGTTTGATTCCGGACCGGTCCGGCCGGGGACCGAGCGCCCAGGAGCACCACACAGGAGCACCACACCGGAGCACCACACAGCAGCACCCGGCCCGACCGGACCGCGGGCGACCGAAGCCGCCCACGTCCTCAGCCAACCGCGGCCCCCGCCCGCCCGCCTCGGCCTGCGAGCCCAAAGAGTGGGTCCGTGTTTGCGCTCAGTGGCCGCTCCGCGGGACCGGCGGGGCCGTCAGCGGGGCCGGTGGGGAGGGGCTGGCGGCGCGACGCATACCTTCGTCCGCGGGTGAAAATTCGGGTGAGATCGGCGCGACGATGCGAAACACTCGCGCTGACCGATGAGTCTTACGAGGCATGCCGGTCTCTTCCTACAATCACCACCCACCCACCACCCACGTTCGTGCCGACAGCCCTTGGCTGCGAGGCGACTGTGCCCAGGAACCCCCAGCGAGGTGCTGCCATGACAGCTGCGATTCAAGAACGACCGGCCGTGCAGACGGGCCGCATACCGACTGTGGTGCGACTGCTGGTGCTGGCCACATTCGTGGTGATCCTGAACGAGACGATTTTGATCAACGCCATCCCGCGGTTGATGGAGTCGTTGCACATCACCCAGCAGTCGGCGCAGTGGGTCTCCACGGTGTTCATGCTGACCATGGCCGCCGTGATTCCGATCACCGGCTGGTTCCTGCAGCGGGTCACCACCCGCCAGGCCTACGCCATCGCGATGGGAGTGTTCCTCGCGGGTACGGCTCTGTCGGCCGTCGCGCCCTCCTTCGAGGTGCTGCTGCTGGGACGCGTCGTGCAGGCCGCAGGGACAGCCGTGATGATGCCCCTCCTGATGACCACGTTGATGATCGTGGTGCCCGAGCAGGACCGCGGCCGGGTGATGGGCAACGTCACCCTGGCGATCTCGGTGGCGCCCGCGCTCGGACCTGCTGCCTCCGGGCTGATCCTGCAGGCCGGCTCCTGGCGGATGCTGTTTGTGGTCGTCCTGCCGATCGCGGGCCTGGTGACCCTGTTCGGGCTGCGCAAGGTGGACAACATCAGTGAGCCGCAGGTGAGCGCCATCGACTGGCTCAGTGTCTCCGTGGCGGCGCTCGGCTTCGGCGGCCTGGTGTACGGTCTGAGCCTCCTCGGCGAAAGCGGCGGCAGATTCGGGCTCGGCATCGGCATCGTCGTCGCCGGGGTCGCGGCAATCGCGGTTTTCGTGATCCGTCAGCTCAAATTGCAGCGCACCGGCACGCCTTTGATGGACCTGCGAACCCTCGGTCACCGCACCTATGCCCTGTCCCTGGCCCTCATTTCCATCGGTTTCCTGGCGATGCTCGGGTCGATGATCCTTCTGCCGCTGTACCTGCAGAACGTACGCGGGCTCAGCCCGCTGGAGACCGGCTTGCTGGTCATGCCGGGCGGCCTGGCCATGGGACTGCTCGGACCGACCGTGGGGAAGCTGTTCGACCGGTTCGGCAGCCGGCCGCTGGTGCTGCCCGGCTCGATCGGGATGGTGCTCACCCTCGCCGGTTTCACCCAGGTCTCGATGACGATGCCGTACTGGCAGGTGCTGGGACTGCACGCGCTGCTGATGGTGAGCCTGGCGGCGACGTTCACCCCCGTCTTCACGCTGGGCATGGGCGCGCTTCCCCCGCACCTGTACCCCCACGGCAGCTCGATGCTCGGGACGTTGCAGCAAGTCGCCGCGGCGTTCGGGACCGCACTCGTGGTGACCGTGATGTCCGCGCGCACCGGTCACCTGGTCGCCGACGGCGTCGCCGCAGTGCCCGCAGAGCTCAGCGGAATGAAGCTGGCCTTTGCCGTCGCCGCCGCTCTCAGTGTGGTGACCATCGTCTTTGCCGCAAAACTGCCGCGCAGGATCGCCGACGCCGACGCCCACGACAGCAACGTCGCGGACCAGCCCACCGGATCATGAAGGCCGGCGGGAGCGAGCCGCCGTCCCCATGACCATTGCGCGGCCCTCCAGCCGTCGCCGACGCCCGCTTTGCCACAGAGAGACGCCTCGACTCACACCGAGACCGCGAAGGCCGGACGGTGTCGAGGCCGACGCGTTACCCGCGCCTCGGCCTCGGCCGGCCGACGGCGACTCTAACGACCGCCCGCAGAAGGGCAGGTGACCTCCCAGGCCGCCTCGATCATCCGGAAGATCTCGTCCAGCGCGGCCTCCGGATCGGTCGCCTCACGGGCCAGCGAATAGGCGTCGATCACGAACCTCGCGATCGTCCGGCTCGCTGTTGTGGTCTGTGACAGGTCGGGATCGGCGGCGATGGCTGTTCCCAGCGACTCTGCATGGCGCAGCCTCATCGACTCCTCGTACTCCCGCAGCGCAGGCGATGCGTCGATCATGTGCCAGATCGGAGCGGCGCCGTCCGCCGTGCAATGCCGCACCAGGGCCTGGATCTCGCGGCGCAGTGCAGGGATGAGCGGTTCGTGCGGTGCCCGGCCGGTGACCGCCTGCGTGAGGCGTTGCTCGAAGTCCTCGTCCTGCTCGAACACCAGGGCCTCTTTCGAGGCGAAGTGGGAGAAGACCGTGGTGACGGCCACGTCGGCCTCGGCGGCCACGTCACGGATGCCCACCGCGTCGTACCCGCGTTCCAGGAAGAGCCGCAGGGCGGTGTCAGCGATCTTCTGGCGGGTCGCGGCCTTCTTGCGCTCACGGCGTCCGGACTGCACGGTCATGCGCTGACACTATCAGGAACAAACTCGAAATCGTTCTCAAACCCTAACCGTTAGTGTTATCTTCGTCCGCATGAAGAAAGTGAGCTTCGCCGAGTTCGGCGGTCCGGACGTTCTGCAACTCATAGATGCCGAGGAGCCCCACGCGGGCCCCGGTCGGGTACGCATCGCCGTGCGGGCGGCGGGCGTGAACCCCTTCGACTGGAGGGTCCGTGAGGGCCAGATGCTGGCGGCCCACCCGGTCGAGTTGCCCGCCGGAGTCGGGCAGGACGCCGCCGGGGTGGTGGACGAGGTCGGCGAGGGTGTCGAAGGGGTCGAGGTCGGCGACCACGTCTTCGGCGAAGGCTCGAGCGCCTATGCCGAGTTCGCCGTGCTGTCGGCCTGGGCCCGTATGCCCGAGGGGCTGACATTCGAAGAGGCGGCCGGGTACCCCTCCGTGGTGGAAACCGCGCTGCGCATCATCCGCCAGGTCGATGTGGAGCCCGGGCAGACGCTGCTGGTCAGCGGTGCGTCCGGGGGAGTCGGATCGGCGGTGCTGCAGATCGCCCGCGACCGCGGCATCACGGTGATCGGCATGGCCGGGGCCGCGAACCAGGACTACCTGCGCAGCCTGGGTGCCCTCGCCACGACGTACGGTGAGGGCTGGGTCGAGCGGGTGCGGCGGCTCGGCCCTGTCGACGGCGCTCTCGATCTGGCCGGCTCGGGCGTGATCCGCGAGCTCGTCGAGCTGACCGGGGATCCGCAGAAGGTGATCTCCATCGCCGATCTCGCCGCGCCGGAGCTCGGCGTCCGGTTCTCCGGCGTGGCCGGGAGCATGCCGGAAGCGCTCGCCGAGGCCGTCGGCCTCATCTCGAGAGCGAAGCTCCATATCCCGGTCGAGAAGTCGTACACACTCGCCGAGGCCGCGGCGGCGCACATCGACAGCAAGGCCGGTCACACGCGCGGGCGCCGGGTCGTGGTCGTCTGAGCCGCTTCCTGCGCAGCGGAACGCCCCGGCACGGTGGGCCCAGCCGCTCTGGCAGAAGGTGATCGTCGCGAGCAGGGTCAGGGCAGCGGCGTCGATGACCAGTTCACCGATACGGCATGCCGGGCCTGTTGGTGTACGTAGGTACGCCGAGCTTGTAGGCAGCTTGTCGGAGGTGGTCTTGTCGAAGGTGGGCGGCGGGCGGCCTCCGGCACGGCCCTGCCGCTCGTTCGGCACCCGACGGGGGAGAGCGGGGGATGGCTCGACCAAGGCGCTGCGCCAGCCAATCAGCCGGGGCGATGGCAATTGCTGAGGAAGTGATGAGGCAACGACGGACGTTGCTGGGTCGAGCCGGTGTGTCACTGACTTCGGTTTGGCAGGGTGAACATTTGCGAGTTCCCTGCGGTGCGGGATGACGAGGCCGGTGCCGGGGGTAACCGCCGTCGGCGATCGTGGTGATCGTGGTCGTCCTCCCGACGGCGGCCGGCGCGGCGGACTCGGCCCATGCCTTGGAGTCGCTGCGGTGCCAGGGACGGGGGCCGACGTCGACGACCAGGCGGGGCCCTGCGTTCGCTCGCATGCACGGGGCCATCCGGGCTCGGCCGGTCTGGACCGACGAACCATCAGGCAGGTCGGCGCCGCTGGTAGTAGGCCCAGGCCAGGGCCAGTACGGTCGGGCCCCACAGCATCGCCGGGCTGATGCACACCCGGGCCAGGGCCATCCACCATCCGTTGCTGAACCCCGCCTCGGGCAAGACGCCCACCCAGACGAGCGGGTAGAGGTCGAACATCGCCACCAGGGCCAGGCCGCCCAGGACCGCCGGGATCACCGCGGCGAGCGGCGCCACCCGCCGACCACCGACGAACGGCATCCAGCGCGGCACCACTTCGCCCCACCCGCTCACCAAACCGGTGGTGAGCAGAGCCAGCGCCTCGGTGAGCACACTGAGCCCGACGACATAGAACGGAAACCACCAGGGGGCTTCCGCCTCGGCCGCCGGATCGATGGTGCCCATAGGGAAGTTGACGGCGAACGGCAACCGCCACAGGCAATGCGGCAGCACTATGAAGGGGAGAGCCTTGGCGAGCCGGAGGGCCCAGACGGGGACGGGATGCTCGGTGTCGCCGAGCGGAAGAGCGAGACGTGTGATCGGCATGACCCCTACCGTCGGCGAACCTCAACGACACCGCGTCGGCCACCCGCACGATCAGGATCCCCCACGAGAGCTACCCCTCGATCGTCCTGGCGGCTGACCGTCGGCAGGACCCGGGCGACCAACTCGGAGGTCGGTCCACAGAGTAGGGCAAACGGCCAGGTCAGAGGCTTGTCTCCGGCAGCGGTTCGCCGGGGGTATGACAAATGGGTGGCACTATGTCGTCGAGGAGGTCCGCGGGAATGCCGTCTGCACCCACCCCAGTTCCACCGAGGCCTTCAACGACGTCATCACGCCCCGTTGTCCGCACCGAACCGACGAACCGCAGACGGCCGACGGCAGACACCCACACCCGTTGGCACTCACGACTCTTTGACACCCACACCCGTCGACGCCCACCCCCATCGACCCCGCACTCACTCCCATGGCCCGCCTCAGCGACCCGATCGGAGTACATGACCTCGCCTGCCACCGCGGATGCATGAACGCTGGGTGCCATAGCTCTCATGGGAAGCGAGAAGGACATGTCGGCATTTCCGGTCACCCGCTCACGGCGGCGAATACGTATCGCACCTGTCTTGGCGGCCGGGTGCGCGATGGTCGTGTGCGCGGCGGTGGCGGCCCCTGCTGCCGCGGACGGTGGCGCGGCACCGGCCAAACCCACCATCGTGCTGGTGCACGGGGCATTCGCGGACGCCTCCAGCTGGAACGGGGTCGCCGAACGGCTCGAACGCCGCGGCTACACCGTCATCGCCCCCGCCAACCCGCTGCGCGGGCTGTACAGCGACTCCACCTACATCGCCTCCGTGCTGGACAGCATCAAGGGCCCGATCGTGCTGGCGGGCCACTCCTACGGCGGCGCCGTGATCAGCACGGCCGCCGCGGGCAACCCCAAGGTGAAGTCGCTGGTGTACGTGTCGGCGCTGATGCCGGACGTGGGCGAGAGCGGCATGTCCCTGGGCGCCAGGTTCCCCAGCGAACTCGGCACCGCCACCAGGTCCGTTCCGTACCGGGCCGGCGGCGGCGTCAGCGGGACCGACCTGTACGTCAAGCGCGACAAGGTGTACCCGGTCTTCGCCGCCTGCCTGCCGGAGAGCCAGGCGAACCTGCTGGGGGTCACCCAGCGGCCCGCTGCCACCACCGCGTTCTCGGAGAAGGCCAGGGGCGCGGCCTGGAAGACCATCCCCTCCTGGGCCCTCGTCGGCCGCCAGGACAGGACCATCAACCCGGACCAGGAACGCTTCGAGGCCAGGCGCGCGCACTCCCACACCGTAGAGATCGACTCCTGCCATGTGTCCCTGATCGCGCGCCCCGAAGCGGTCTCCGACCTCGTCCTCCAAGCCGCCACGGCTGCCACGGCTGCCGGATCCGCCGGGGGCGCGCTGGCCGCCACCGGGCCTACCCGCGACGCCCGGGCCGAGACCGTACTCGCCGGCCTCGCCGCTGCCTCGTTGACCGCGGGGGCGGGGGCCGTCCTCCTGGGCCGTCGCCTGAGACGCCGCGCGCGCTGACGGCGCGGTACGGCGTTCCTTCCAGTGCGCCGCCGCCCCCCCGCAGTGCCGCCTCCCCCCCCCCCCCGCGCCGCCGCCCGCAGCGTCGCCGCCCCGCAGCCCCGCCGCCCCGCAGTGGTTCGTCACCACGTCACTTCGGAAGGCGGTCCCCATGCCCCACGAACCTGCGGACGAGCAGGCCGGGGAGAGCGCCGGCGCCAGGACGCCCCGGCGCCGTGCGCTCCGCGCGGCCGGTGCGGGTGCGCTGGGCCTCGGCCTCGGAGGCCTCACCCTGACCGCCCTCGCGACGCCGGGCGGCGGACCTCCTGACCCCCGGGCCACCCCCGGCCGGCGGCCCCTGCCCACCCCGGAAGGCCCCACCCCGGAAGGCCCCACCCCGGAAGGCCCCACCCCGGAAGGCCCCTCCTCGGAAGGCCCCGGCTCGGTCCGGCGGGCACCGCACCTGCCGCCGGGGTTCACCAAGACGTTCACCGCGACGCCCTCCGCGGCAGCTTCGCGTGGTACCGCGCGCTCGACGCCACCACCGCGCAGAACGAGCGGCGCAAGACCCGCCGGCTGACCCTGCCCGTCCTGGTGATCGGCGGAGCAGAGGGCACCGGTGAGGGCGTCGGGAACACCATCAAGCTCGTCGCGGACCAGGTGCAGAGCCTGGTCGTTCCCGGCTCCGGCCACTGGGTCGCCGAAGAGGCGCCCGAGGCGATGCTGGCGGCACTGACACGTTTCCTGGCCCCGTACCGCGACCAAGGACGAGGCGTACGGCCCCGCGCCGGCACCACGGGGAGGTGATTGCCGCCGGGCCGTCACGAGCGCCGAGAGGAAAGACATGACCACCTCGTACAAAACCCTCAGCGCCAGCCTCAACGGCAATGTCCTTTCCGCCACCTTCCACGCGCCGCCGATCAACCTCATCGGTCCCGAGGCCGTGCGCGATCTGGTCGGGCTCCTGGAGGAGTTGTCCCAGCCGGCGCTGCCCGCGTGGTGGTCTTCGACAGCGCGGATCCCGAATTCTTCTTCCCCCACGTCGACTTGACCAAGGTCTCCGAATACACCGCTGAAGCCGCGAAGGCCGGTGGGCCGGGCGATGCCTCCGTGGGGATGCTGTTCCGCAAGCTGAGTCTGATCCCGGCCGTCACGATCGCCAAGCTGCGCGGCCGGGCACGGGGAGCGGGCAGCGAGTTCCTGCTCGCCTGCGATATGCGCTTCGCCTCCCGGGAGAACGCCCTCGTGGGCCAGCCCGAAGTCGGCATCGGCACCCCGCCCGGTGCGGGCGCGATCCAGCACCTGACCCGTCTGCTCGGCCGGGGCCGAGCGCTCGAAGCCGTACTGACGTCGGCCGACTTCGATGCCGAACTCGCCGAACGCTACGGGTGGATCAACCGCGCGCTGCCCGACGCCGAGCTGGACGAGTTCGTGGCCACCATGGCCCGGCGCATGGGGAACTACCCCCGCGAGGCGCTGATCGCGGCCAAGTCGGCCATCAACGCCGTCAGTCTGCCGGCTCCGGCCGAGGTACGCGCGGATGCCGCGCTGTTCCAGCAGCTTGTGAGGGGCGAGGCAGCGCAGCAACGCACCGCGGCGTTGTTCCAGCAGGGCTTCCAGACCCGTAGCCGTACCGAGCTCGAACTCGGAGACGTACTCGGCGACTTGAGGGCCGTCGACTGATGTACCCGAAGGCGGTCGCCATCGGGTACGGGCATCGCCCTCGCGACCGTGGTGATCCGTTCAGAGCGGCGTGGCAGAGGGCTGCGGGGCAGGCATTTCCCTCCGCCGGAGTCACGCCTGGTGTCGTGTGTGCGCTGAGCGTCATGCGGAGGAGTGTGGGAGAAGTGCGGAGGAGCGCGTCGTCGAGCGGAGGTGAAGGGGTGCGGACCGGCGTTCGGCCGTGAGGGGCAGCGGTGGTCGCGTACGCGCTCTGCAGCGTGCTGCCCGATGGGCTGCCCTCATGCCTCTGTCTCCCCATCCGACCTGATCCGACCTGATCTGACCTGCGGCGATACGGCTGTGCTCGTTCGAGATGCCCACCTGCCGATCGCCAACTAGCGTGAAGGGGTGAGAGTCGCAACCGGGACACGCCCCGGGCGGCAATGCTCCCGAGGGGTGGGAACACTTCAGCCGCGAGACGTGCTCCCGCGTCAAGCAGTGACCCTTGCGACCGCACCGCATACGGCGTATGCGTTGCGGCCCATCCACTGTCGACTGTCGATGGTGGAAGGAAAGGTGAGAATCATGCGAGCACCACATATCAAGCGTTCCCTCGCTGCGGCAGCTGCCGGTCTGATGCTGGCAGGTGGCGCCGCGCTCGGCGCGGCGGGCACGGCTACGGCCGCCCCTGCCCACACGACCCAAGCAGTCGCCCAGCACTCAGCCCATGACGGCTGCGGCTGGTATGACTGCGGCGGTTATGGCGGTTATGGCGGTTATGGCGGTTATGGCGGTTATGGCGGTTATGGCGGCTACGGCGGCTACGGCGGCTACGGCGGCCACGGCGGGTACGGCTATGGCGACTACGGGGGCTACGGCTATGGCGGCGGTTACGGCGGTGGCCATGGCTACGGCGGTGGCGGTTACGGCGGTGGCTATGGCTTCGGCGGTGGCGGTTACGGCGGTGGCGGCTACGGCGGCCGCTGAGGCAACCCCAGGAAAGGTGATGGGGCGGGCTCCCCGAAAGAGGAGGCCGCCCCCTTCTGCGTCGAGAAGTCAATCGCCCGGTCCGGGCTCGGGGCTCGGTCCGGGCTTGGTCCCCGCTCGGGTACCCGCGGACCGCCGGGCACCCGGGTATGACAGTCAATCATCAGCCGTTGTCGTCGTTGTATCCGCTGTCGTAGCCCGAGCTGCCATGGTCGTCGTGATGGTGATGGCTGTGGTGGGCGTGGTGGCTGCTGAACGTAAAGGACACGGCTGTCGGCGTCGTGGTGGCGACGTTGGCCGATGTCGTCTGTGGGGCTGCGGCGGGCGTGGCCGCCTCGGCAGCACCGGCAACGGCACCGGCACCCGCGCCGGACAGCGCAAGCAGGAGTGCGGTGAAGGCGGCGACGGTGAGCCGGCGGCCCCTAAGTGTCTTGGTGAACATGGTTGTTGTCCTTTGCGGATCTTGAATGGGCGCGACCGCAAGGCCTGTCATGGCTGTGTGCCTCCTTGGGTCGCTGTGTGCTTCGTGCGCTCCGGGAAAGCTCCGGGAAGCTCCGGCCGAGACCTGCCGGTGGCTGCTCAGGGTGCGGCCGGCGCACCGTTGGGCCGGGGGCGCTTCGTAGCGTTGTGGATCAGCTGCCGGACGACGGGCAGGGCTGCCCGCATGGCTGTGGCCAGCACCTCTTCGTCTTCCGCGGGCAGGCTTGCCGCCAGGTCGGCCAGGCGGGCGTGGTAGGCGCGCTGCCGTTCCGCCCGAAGTTTCTGCCCGGCGTTCGTGACGGTGACCAGGGCAACCCGTCCGTCCTCGGGATCGCTCACGCGCCGCACCAGGCCCTGCTGCTCCAGTCGCTTGACCAGCTGGGTCATCGACGGCTGAGCAATGCCCTCCGCCGCGGCCAGCGCCGTCAGCCGGACGGGCGCCTCACGTCCGAGCCTGTCGAGAGTCGAGGCGGCGGTGAGGCTGAGCTCCCGGTCGACCAGGTGCCGCACCATGAGGATCGCCACCTCCGACAGCGCGTCGGCAATGACTTCGTGGTTTTGACCAGCACGTGTTCGGTTCATGAGCTCGTCGCATCACTTTTCGCCGTAGGTCGGCTGATCGCTCCTGGTGGATGCCCTGAGCGGTGGGCGGGTGTGTCCACGGCATTGGTGGCGAGTTCGGAGGCCGTCACGGTGAAGGTGACGTCGGCGCGAACCTCGTCGGGGATCGTTCGCCGGGACGGGCGGCGCTCGCCGGACCACCGCTGTGGTGCACCAGCGGTCAGACGCATCCGGCCACTACCACGCCCTATTTGTTCCTTATGTTCATTTATATCACGCCCCTATATAGGAAGGCTATGGTTTTGGCGGCCTGGCTCGGCTCGGTGTCGGCTTCAGTCGTCGGAATCCACGGCTCCCACGAACTGTCTTGTCGATCATGGTTGGTAGCCTGCGGAGATGACTGCGACATTCGACGAAGCCGTCCGCGCCCGGCTGCAAGCCCCCAATATCTGGTATGTCGGCACCTGTTCGCCGACGGAGCACCGCAGGTCAGCCCGATGTGGGTGGACCTGGAGGGAGACGGCGAGCTGATGTTCAACACCTCGGTGGGGCGGGTGAAGGAGGAAAACCTGCGCCGCGATCCCCGCGTCTACCTCTCACACGCGGACGCCGTCGATCCCTTCGACCGCGTACAGATCAGTGGTGTGGTGGACCGCTTTGTCGAGGGCGAGGAGGCGCACGAGCGGATGGACCGCCTTGCCCGCAAATACCTGGGCAGCGAACGCTTCGAGTGGCTGATGCCGGGAGAGCGGCGGGTCGCGGTGATAGTGCGGCCGCTCAAGGTGCGGCACATCGTCGGGGTGGAGCGGTTCCGGCCCGGCGGCCCCGTCCCTGCTCCCTGACAGGCGCACCCGTCGTGACCATCGCCACCACCGCCTCGCCGGGTGACCCTTGCGCAGCGTGATCGTTTTCCGGTGGTGAACAGAATCGTTACTGCCTCGGTCCTTTCCCTCTGCTGCCTGGTTCCGGCCGTTCCGGCCCATGCCGACGGTCCCCGGACGATGCCGCAGGTGGCAGGCCATGGGCTGGTCTCCGCGTACGCGGCGCTCCGTTACGACACCTCCGTTCAGCTCAAGGACGGGCGCGGCGCCGGCCGCCATGTGCTGTGGCCGGCGGGCTGGAAGGTCTGTGCGCAGGATCCGGCGGCGGGCACGGACCTGCGGGGCCGGCGGGTCACGCTCACGGTGGTCAAGCGCACGGAGTCGTGCCGGTAGGGGCGTGCGGCGCGGGCTCCGCCGGCCGTATCAGTCGCGGGGGATGCGCCCCTTGCTGTGCATGGCGGTGCGGACCCGGTCCTCGGCCAGGCGGCGGCCGGCGGTGTGCGGGGTGATGTGCTGCAGCCGCGCCTCGTCCAGGACGGTCATGGTGTTGGCGCGCAGCCGGGCGGACACCGTCTCGACGATGGTGGAGGTGTCGGGCCGGAACCCGGAGTAGCGGGCGTCCATCGCGAAGGCGGCTGCGACGACACCGCCCGCGTTCGCCACGAAGTCGGGGAGCACGGTGATGCCGCGCTCCGCGAGGATGCTCCGGGCTTCGGCGGACGTGGGCAGGTTGGCGCCCTCCACCACGAGCTTCGCCTTGATGTCGCGCGCGGTGTTGCGGTCGATGACGTCCTGCAGGGCGGCGGGCACCAAGAGGTCGCAGTCCACGGTGAGTTCACGGCCCGGAGCGAGCACGGTGCCGGAGGAGTGGCGGGTGACGAAGTGGTCGCCGTGCTCCTCGCGCGCCGCCAGAAGCGCGTCCACGTCGAGACCGCTGGGGTCGTGCAGCGCCCCGTGGGCGGTGGACACCGCCACGACGGTGGCACCCAGGGCGGCGAAGCGGCGGGCGGCTGCGCTGCCGACCGCACCGAAGCCCTGCAGGGCCACCCGGGAGCCGGCCATCGTCAGCCCCTGGTGCCCTGCCGCGGCGTCGGCCGCCTCGGCAACGCCGTAGCCGGTGACCCCGAGCTTGTCGTAGGCCACGCCACCGAGGTGCGCGGGGGTGCCGACGGCGGCGCCGCGGTCGCCCAGTTCGTCCTGGATGATGGCGGCGTCGTCTTCGGTCAGGCCCATGTCGAGTCCCATCACATACTCGCGGGGCACCTCGTTGGACAGCGCGCGGGCGAAGGCACGCAGCACCGCCTCCTTGTCGCGGGAGGCCGGATCCGCGACGATGCCGGCCTTGGCGCCGCCGTAGAAGAGGTCGACAGCGGCCCACTTCCATGTCATGACGCGGGCCAGCCGGGACACCTCGTCGACGGTCACACCGGGGCTCATCCGGGTGCCGCCCTTGCCGATGCCGCGGGCTGTGTTGTCGATCACCAGCACGCCCTTCATACCGGTGCGCCGGTGCGAGACGACGACGATCTTCTCGGGGCCCCACTCGTCGACGAGGGAGAGTGCATCAGTCACGGTGTGTTCCTTGTCGGTAGGAAGGGAGGGGAAGGAAGGAGGGGCAAGCAAGGGAGAGCGCGGGTCAGGAGGAGGTGTCGGACGGGGCCAGTGCCTGGGCGATCAGTTCGGCGAGGTGGGTGCCGCTGCGCGGGGTCTGCTGGGCGATCTGGGTGCGGCAGCTGAAACCGTCGGCCAGGATCCGGGTGTCGGCGGCGGCCGAGCGCACCGCGGGGAGCAGCACCTGCTCACCCGCGGCGACCGAGACGTCGTAGTGGCCGCGCTCGAAACCGAAATTGCCGGCGAGGCCGCAACAGCCGGAATCGAGCGCGGTGTTGTCGATGCCCATACGGGCCAGCAGCGTGCTGTCCGCGCCGAAGCCGGAGGTGGCGTGCTGGTGGCAGTGGGTCTGGCTGAGCGAGCGGGCCTCGATCCGCGGGGGCTGCCAGCCGGGCGTGTGGTGGATGAGGAGTTCGGCGAGGGTGAGAGTGGCCCGGGAGAGGGCGCGGGCGTCTTCGCTGCCGTCGAGGAGTTCGGGAAGGTCGCTCTTGAGGGCCGCGGTGCAGCTCGGCTCCAGTCCGACCACGGGTATGCCGGCGCGGGCCGCGGGAGCCAGCGCGGCGGCGGTCCGCCGGGCGATACGGCGGGCGATGCCGAGCTGCCCGGTGGTGATCCAGGTGAGCCCGCAGCACTGTGTGCCCTCGGGGACCTGCACCCGGAAGCCCGCGTCTTCCAGCACGGCCACGCCGGCTTGGAGGACTTCGGGACTGAAGTGGTTGTTGAAGGAGTCGACCCACAGCATGACGGGGCCGCGCCGGCCGTCACCTTCGGGCGTGCGGCGGCGGAACCACGTCAGGAAGGTCGGTGTGGCGAAGCGGGGGAGGTCCCGCTGCGGGGCGATGCCGCCCAGCCGTTTGAGGACCGGGGCCAGGCGGGAGGACGTGAGCGCGTTGACCAGGCCGGGGATCCGGGCGGCGGCCCGTGACAGCAGTGGCAGCCAGCCCATGGTGTAGTGCGAGGCCGGTCGCAGGCGCCCCTTGTAGTGGTGGTGAAGGAACTCCGACTTGTAGGTGGCCATGTCGACGCCGACGGGGCAGTCGGCGCTGCACCCTTTGCACGACAGGCACAGATCCAGGGCGTCGCGGACCTCGGTGGAACGCCAGCCGTCGGTGATCACTTCACCCTGGGTCATCTCGTACAGGAGCCGGGCGCGGCCGCGGGTGGAGTCCTTCTCGTCCCGTGTGACCCGGTAGCTGGGGCACATCACGTCGCCGCGGTGGGCGGTGGAGCGGCACTTGCCGACGCCGACGCAGCGGCGGGTGGCCTTGGCGAAGTCACCGTCGTCGGAGTGGAAGGGGAAGACCGTGGCCAGGGGCAGGGGAGTGCGGTGCGGGCTGACGCGCAGGTTGCCGTCGACGGGCAGCGGCCGCACGATCATGCCGGGGTTGAGGCCGTTGTCGGGGTCCCAGATGTTCTTGAACTCCTCGAACAGGGCGATGACGTCCGGGCCGTACATCAGGGGCAGGAGTGCCGAGCGGGCCTGGCCGTCGCCGTGTTCTCCGGACAGCGAACCACCGTGTGCGGCGACCAGGCGGGCGGCGTCGGCGAGGAAGGCGCGGAAGACGGCGGTGCCCTGCTCGGTGGTGAAGTCGAAGTTGATCCGGACGTGCAGACAGCCCTCGCCGAAGTGGCCGTAGACGGCGCCCTGCAGCTCGTGGCGGTGCAGCAGGGCGGTGAATTCGCGCAGGTAGGAGCCCAGTTGGTCGGGCGGGACGGCCGCGTCCTCCCATCCGGGCCAGGCCTCGGCCCCGCTCTCGGTCCCGGTGCCCGGGGGCAGGCGGGTGGCCAGGCCCGCACCGTCCTCGCGGATCCGCCACAGACTGCGGGCGCGTGCGGGATCGGTGACGATCTCGCTGCCGGTGCAGCCCGCGGCCGCGTGCGCGGTCCCGGCCAGGGCTTCGGCCAGCCCGGGCAGCGCGTCCGCGGGGCCGCCGAGTTCCGCGAACAGCCAGGCCTGCGCGGTGGGCAGGGTGTCGATGGCGGTCCTGGTCGCGGGCCGGGTGACGATGTCGGTCAGTCCGCGGTCGAGTCCTTCCAGGGCCAGCGGCTGATGCCGGAGCAGTGCGGGGACCGCGTCGGCCGCGGTGCCGGCGTCCGAGAAACCGAGGACGACCAGGGCCCGTGCCGGGGGAGGCGAGATGAGGCGGACGGTCGCCGAGAGGACAACGGCCAGCGTGCCCTCGCTTCCGACTAGGGCCCTGGCGAGGTGGAAGCGCCGCTCGGGCAGCAGCTGTTCCAGCGCATAGCCCGACACCTGCCGGGGAAACTGCCCCAGTTCGGTGCGGAGCGTCGCCAGATTGCCCTGGGCGAGCCGGTCCAGGGCGGCGATCAGCTCTCCGCGGTCGTCTCCCGCGGCCACGGCCGCGTCGATCTCCTCCCGGGTCATCTCACCGAGCCGGACCACCGTGCCGCGGTAGGTGACCACTTCGAGTTCGACGATGTTGTCCGCGGTGCGCCCCCAGGCGAGCGAGTGCGAGCCGCACGCGTTGTTGCCGATCATGCCGCCCAGGGTGCAGCGGCTGTGGGTGGAGGGATCGGCGCCGAACACCAGGCCGTGTTCGGCGGCGGCGCTCTGCAGGTCGTCCAGGACGATGCCGGGCTGCACGGTCGCGGTCCGGGCGTGGGGATCCAGCGCCGTCAGCCGGTTGAAGTAGCGGGAGAAGTCGAGCACCACACCCGGCCCGACGGCCTGCCCGGAGGTGCTGGTGCCCGCGCCACGCGCGGTGACCGGCACCCCCAGGCGCCGGCACACCCGCAGCGCGTTGAGGACGTGCTGCCGCTCGCGGGGGAAGACCACGGCGAGCGGGATCTGACGGTAGTTCGAGGCATCGGACGCGTACTGTGCCCGGTGACCGGCGTCGCCGGCGACCTTGCCGCAGCCCCCGTGGTCGAGGGCTTCGGCCACCGCTGCCGCGTCGGGGCTGATGACGCCCTGGGCTGTCGAGGTCACCCTGCTCGCTCCTTCGTGTTCACCGGTCGTCTTCCGCCTGGTCCCGTCCACGATGTGGGCCGCCGGGGCCGGGGACAAGGGCCAGCAGGGCGAAAGAATCCATGCTTGAGAGTAAGAAAAGCTGAGTCTCGCGTTCGAGGGCGGCGGACGCTTATGCTCGCCTCCCGCGTCGTTGGGAGCCCGCGTTGCTGAAGCCACTGCATCTGCTCACCCTGAAGGCCGTCGTCCGCAGCGCCTCGTTCGCCCTCGCGGCCCGCGACCTCGGTTACACCGCCTCCGCCATCTCGCAGCAGATCTCCGCGCTGGAGAAGGAGACCGGCCTGGCGCTCTTCGAGCGGGAGGCGCACGGGATCCGACCCACCGCCGCGGCCCACCGCCTGGTCGATCTCAGCACCCATGTACTGGCGGCCATGGAGGACCTGGACCACCACGTCCAGGAGCTCGCCACCGGCGCCACCGGCCGGCTGCGATTGGGCAGCTTTCCCACGGCCGATGTGCGGCTGGTGCCCGCCGCCCTGTCCGCGCTCGTCGAGAGCCATCCGCGGGCCCGGATCCAGCTGGAGGAGGGCGAGCCCGAAGAGCTCGTCACCGCCCTCAGCCACGGCGATCTCGATGTCGCGCTCGTCTTCGAGTACGGGCTCAGCCCCCGCCAGTGGCCCGACGGCCTGACCTGCCATCAACTGCTGCGCGAGGACCTGGTGCTGCTCAGGGCCCGCGACAGCGGCCTCGGCGCCCAGCTGTCCCAGCTGGCCGGGGCCCGCTGGATCACCAGCCGGGAGGACACCGCAGGGGCCCGTTCCTTCGTCCGCCTCTGTGCGGCCGCGGGGTTCGAGGCCGCCGTCGCCTTCCGCAGCAACAACTACGCCGTGGTGCGGGAGCTGGTGTCCGCGGGACTCGGCGTGGCCGTGGTCCCGGCGCTCGGCCACGTTCCCGGCGACGGGATCGAGGCGACCCGGGTCACCCAGCGCTCCGCGCACCGCACGGTGATGGCGCTGCACCGCAGCGAGAACAGCAACCCGCTGCTTCCCGCAGTGATCAGCTGTCTGCGGCGCGCGGTGCCCGACGGCGATCCGTACGTGCACCCCGCGTGCGACGCATGACCGGCCGGGACGCGGGCGGGCTCCGCCTCTCCTGAGGCGGGGGAGCGGCGGAGCACCCACGTGGACGGCCGGCCGTCCGTCACCGGAGGGGCGTGGGCTCGGATGCGTCGGAGTCGGACATCCGGTCGAGGGCGTCGAGATCCACCGAGCCTCCCGGCATGACCCTGCGGGTCCGGCGGTAGCCGTACGTGGCGTAGATGACCAGGCCGACGACCAGCCAGCCGCCGAGCCGCACCCAGGTCTCCCACTGCAGGAACGACATCAGCCAGACGGAGAAGGCCATGCCGAGGACGGGCACCACCGGCATGCCCGGGCAGCGGAAACCGCGCTTGAGGTGCGGCTTGCGGTAGCGCAGGACCAGCACGGATGCGGAGACCACCACGAACGCCAGCAGCACGCCGATATTGGTGAGTTCCGCGACCGCGTTGATGGGCAGCAGTCCCGCCAGCACCGCGGACACCCCACCGATCAGCCAGGTGGCGCGGTGCGGAACCTTGCGCCGGGGGTGGATGGCGCCGAACCAGGCCGGCATCAGTCCGTCGCGGCTGAGCGCGTACCACAGGCGGGAAGCGCCCATCATGAAGGAGAAGGTCACGGTGACGATGCCGATGACCGCGCCGACGGCGATCACATTGGCCAGCCCGCTCAGCCCCACGCTCTGGAACGCGCTGGAGATCCCGCTGTTCGGGTTGAGCTCGCTGTAGCGCTGCATGCCGGTGAGCACGATGCAGACCAGCACGTACAGCACCATGGAGACCGCCAGCGACAGCATCATCGCCTTCGGCAGCTTGCGCCGCGCCTCCATCGACTCCTCCGCCGCCGTGCTCAGCGCGTCATAGCCGAACACGGCGAAGAAGACCGTGGCCGCCCCGGTGAAGGCCCCGCTGAAGCCGAAGGGCGCGAAGGGATGCAGATTGCCGGTCTTGACCTTGGTGAAGCCCACCACGATCACCAGCAGCACGATCGCGATCTTGATGAGGGTCAGCACCGTCTCCACCCGGGCCGAGGTACGGGTGCCGCGGGTCAGCAGCCAGGCCACACCGAGGCAGATCGCCATCGCGAGCAGGTCCACCCGGTGGCCGGCACTGGTACCGGGGGCGCCCAGGGCCCAGACCGGCAGATGGATGCCGACCGCCTGCAGCAGAAATCCCAGATAGCCCGACATCCCGATCGCCACGACGGCGACGATGGCGGTGTACTCCAGGAGCAGGTCCCAGCCCACGATCCAGCCGGCGATCTCCCCCAGGACCGCGGCGCAGTAGGTGTAGGACGAGCCTGCCTTCGGCACCATCCCGGCGAACTCGGCGTAGGCGAAGGCCGCACAGAGCGAGGCGGCCCCGGCCACCAGGAACGAGATCAGGACAGCGGGGCCGGCGACGTCCCGGGCGACGGCCGCGGCCAGGCTGAAGATCCCGGCCCCGATGATGGCGCCGATACCGATCATGGTCAGCTGGGTGAGGCCGAGCGTGCGCACCATGCGCTCACCGCCGGGCTGTTCATGGGGAAGCGTGCGCCGGAAGATTCCCTGGGGGCCTCTTCCCAGCAACGCGCGAAGGGGAGAATTCGGGGTGTGATGGGGGGACATCGCTCGCTCCCTGTCAGGCAACGGCGGCACGACGGGCCACCGTCGTGGCGGGGGTCACCACTGGCCTGAAACCTTCACTCAGGATCCGCCCCGGCAAAAGGGACCCCAGCGCGACAACTTGCGTGGCTGAGGACAAGCGGAACTGGGGAAGGGGCTCCGCAGGGCGAGCGGTCCGGATTCTCGTGCACCAGGCATCTTGTTCCGTTGTGCGCCAACTGGCCCAGGTTGCACGCCTGTTGACGCGAGGGTGTCGCGGTGCGACAGCGGCCGGGGCTCTGGCGTACGGATCGCGGCGGGCCGTGCCCTGTCTTACGGGTCGCGGCGGGCCGGGCTGCCGTGCCGGGCCCCGGACACCGCCCGCAGGACGTCGACCAGCGCCGCCACCGTGGGCCGGTGCTCGACGGAGGAGCGGAACAGCACCACGATGTGCCGCTCGACCTTCTCCCGCAGCCGTACGACATCGAGGCGGGACGCCCGCAGGCCGAGCATCAGATCCGTCACGGTGCTCACCCCGATCCCCGCCTCGACCAGCGCCAGTGTGGCCGCGGTGTCGGTGACCTCGTGCTGCACCCGGGGTTCGATGCCCGCGCGCCGGCAGGCCGTGCGCACCGCCCGGCCGTAGTAGCTGTCGGCCGACGGCAGGATCCACCCCAGGTCCTGCGTATCGGCCAGGCCGATGACCTCACGGCCGTCCATCGACCCGGCGGGGACCGCCAGCGAGAACCGCTCGCGGTACAGCTGCCGCACCTGCAGGGCAGGCTCCCGCGGAAGGGGCACATCCGGGTAGTCCAGACCGAGCGCCAGGTCCACCGCTCCGGAAGCGACCGCGTCGTGCACCTCGTCCACCTCCATATCGCGGCTGTGCACCGCGAGCCGGGGATGGACCTGCCGCACCTCCTGCAGCGCCGGCGGCAGGATCTCGGCGGCCGCCGTGGCGAACAGCCCTACGTGCAGCACCCCGGAGATCTCGTGCCGGGTGCGCTCCAGAGCCTCGACGGCTTCCGCCCCCGTCGACAGGATCCGCTCGGCGTGACACGCCAGCGTGCGCCCCGCATCGGTCAGCTCCACCCGCCGCCCGACCCGCCGCAGCAGCTCCGTGCCCGCGGCCTTCTCCAGCGCGGCGATCTGCTGGGAGACGCCGCCGGGCGTGTATCCAAGGGCCTGGGCCGCCGCGGTGATCGTTCCGCGCCTGGTCAACTCCACCAGGGACCGCAGCTGGGCACTCGTCCAGTCCATATAGAGATCCTAATAGATCGGACGTACTAACTGTTCGTAGACGTCAAAGGTTCGAGTGCTGCACGATGACGGGCAGCTAGCTGATCAGCTCTTCTCGCCATGCACTGACAGCCCAGCCGGCGCCGGACGGATGCCCCCGGCGCAGGCGCCGGCCTCCGGAAGGGATCGGCCTCTTGTCCATGTCATCCACCTCCCGCACCGTGCCGCCGACTGCCGACGTCGTGATCGTCGGCGGCGGTGTGATGGGCACCAGCATCGCGTTCCACCTGGCCGAGGCCGGGGTGTCCGACATCGTCGTCCTCGAGCGCGGAGAGCTGGCCGGCGGCAGCTCGGGAAAGCCCATCGGCGGCGTGCGGGCGCAGTTCTCCGACCCGCTCAACATCGCCCTGGGCAGCAGGAGTCTGCGCGCCTGGCAGGACTTCGGGCAGCGTCCCGGCGCCGACATCCGGCTGGACAGCGTCGGTTATCTCTTCCTGCTCACCAGCGACCAGCAGGCCGCGGACTTCGAGACCGCCGTCCGGCTGCAGAACGGCCTCGGCGTCCCCAGCCGCATGATCGGCCCCCGCGAGGCACAGCGGCTGTGCCCCTACGTCAGCACCGACGGGCTGGTGGCCGCCGCCTACTCCCCGACCGACGGCCACGCCCGGCCCCAACTCGCCGTCCGGGGCTATGCGCGCGCCGCCGCGAGCGCGGGCGTCACCTTCGCCACGCACACCACCGTCACGGGCCTCGACACCACCGGCGACCGGGTCACGGCCGTCCACACCGATCACGGCCGGATCTCCTGCTCCACGGTCATCTGCACCGCGGGCGCCTGGTCCGCGCGGCTCGGCGAGATGGCCGGCGTCCACCTCCCGGTGCGTCCGGTACGCCGCCAGCTCGCCTTCACCGCGCCGCTCGCGCCGCCCGCCCCGCGTATCCCCTTCACCATCGACTTCGCCTCGACCGCCTACTTCCACAACAGCGACGACGGCCTGCTGTTCGGCCTCGCCGACCCCGGACAGGACGAGGGCTTCGACACCACCTGGACGCCGGACTGGCTCGACCTCTTCCGTGCCGCCGCACGCCGTAGGGCCCCCGCCCTCGCCGACATGGAGACCACCGGCGGCTGGGCCGGACTGTACGAGGTCACTCCGGACCACAACGCACTGATCGGACGGGCCGGCGCCCCGCACAACTTCCTGTACGCCACCGGGTTCTCCGGTCATGGCTTCCTCCAGGCCCCCGCCGTCGGCGAGATCGTGCGCGACCTCTACCTGGAGCGCGCACCGTTCGTCGATGTCACCCCCTTCAGCGCCGACCGCTTCACGGCCGGTGCCGAGATCCGCCCCGAAATCCACGTGGTGTGAATCCCCCCGACGGAAGGACGACCTGCCGATGATCAGCCAGTGGCAACTGCGCGCCGCGTTCGCCCAGCGGCTCTCGGACATGTACGGGCGGGAGGTGCCCGCCTACACCACGCTGGTGGACGTCTCACGCGAGGTGAACCAAGACGTGCTGCGGGCGCAGGGCGCCGACGCCGAACGCCTGGGGTCCATCGGCCGGGTGACCGCGGAGCGGCACGGCGCCATCCGCGTCGGCACTCCGGAGGAACTGCGCCAGGTCGCCCGCATCTTCGGCGCCCTGGGGATGTACCCGGTCGGCTTCTACGATCTGCGGGAGGCCGCCGCCAGCGCGATCCCCGTGGTGTCGACCGCGTTCCGCCCCGTCGACGCCGGCGAACTGGCCCGTAACCCCTTCCGCGTCTTCACCTCCCTGCTCACCCCGGCCGACCCCCGGTTCTTCGACCCCGACCTGCGCGCCCGTCTGGAGAACTTCCTCGCCGGCCGCGAACTCTTCCCCCCGGAACTCCTGGACCTCGCCGACCGCGCGGAAAGCGCCGGGGAACTGCCCGAAGCGGACGCCGAACGGTTCCTCCACCTCGCCGTGCAGGCCTTCGAGCTGTCCCCCGAGCCCGTCGACCAGGCGTGGTACGCCACCCTGGAACGGATCTCCGCCGTCGCCGCGGACATCGGGGGCGTGGGCAGCACCCATATCAACCACCTCACCCCCCGCGTCCTGGACATCGACGAGCTCTACCGGCGGATGACCGAGCGCGGCATCGAGATGATCGACACCATCCAGGGGCCTCCCCGCTGGCAGGGCCCCGACGTCCTGCTGCGCCAGACCTCCTTCCGGGCGCTCGCCGAGCCCCGCGCCCTGCGCGCCCCGGACGGCAGCGTGACCAGCGGATCCCTGCGGGTGCGCTTCGGTGAGGTCGAAGCCCGCGGTATCGCCCTCAGCCGCGAGGGCCGGGCCCGCTACGACCGGCTGCTCGCCCGCGTCGACGACCGGGCCGCCGGTCTGTCCCCTGCCGACCGGGCCGCACTCGCCCGCCGCCTGTGGGCGGAGGAACTTCCCGACAGCGAGCAGGGACTCGCCGCGGCGGGCCTGGCGCACTTCACCTATCACGCCGCGCCGGACCGCCCACGTGACGGCAGCCGCCCGCCCGCCGGGCTCCACGACCTGCTGGAACAGGGCTGGCTCCGGGCCGAACCGCTGGTCTACGAGGACTTCCTGCCGCGCTCCGCGGCCGGCATCTTCCAGTCCAACCTCAGCGAGGAGGGCTCCCGGAACAGCGACCAGCAGGGTGCCGCCTACGACAGCGCCTGGCTCTCCGGCGTCCTCGGCCGCGAGGTACTGGATCCGTTCGACCTCTACGAGGAGCAGCAGGACCGCTCCCTCGCGCTGGCCGCCCGGGAACTCGGACTCGACGGCACGCCCGGCTGACCCGCGGCCCGCCCCCCTCGACACCCGCCATCCCCTCAACACCCCAGAGGAGCATCATGACCGGCACCATCCTCCCCACCACCGAGGACCTGCGCACCCGTGCCCGCGGCAGCCTCGCCGCCCTCGGCGTCACCGTCCCGGAAGGCGACGACTTCCCGGCCCGCAGCCCCCTCACCGGTGACGACCTCTTCGGCCTGCGCGCGGCCACCGCCGCCGACACCGAGGAGGCCATCGCCGCCACCCGCGAGGCGTTCCTCGCCTGGCGCACCACCCCCGCGCCCCGCCGCGGCGAACTCGTGCGCCGCCTGGGCGAGTTGCTGCGTGAGCACAAGGGCGACCTGGCCGACCTGATCACCATCGAGGCGGGCAAGATCCGCTCCGAGGCGCTCGGCGAGGTCCAGGAGATGATCGACATCTGCGAGTTCGCCGTCGGCCTGTCCCGCCAGCTCTACGGCCGCACCATCGCCTCCGAGCGCCCCGGCCACCGGCTCGCCGAGACCTGGCACCCGCTGGGCGTGGTCGGCGTCATCTCCGCGTTCAACTTCCCCGCCGCGGTGTGGTCGTGGAACACCGCCGTGGCGCTGGCCTGCGGTGACACCGTGATCTGGAAGCCCTCGGAACTCACCCCGCTGATCTCCCTGGCCTGCGACCGGCTCCTGACGCAGGCCGCCGAGGACGTCGGCGCCCCGCGCGATGTGCACCGCCTGCTGCTGGGCGACCGCGCCACCGGCGAAAAGCTCGTCGACGATCCCCGTATCGCGTTGATCAGCGCCACCGGCTCGACCCGCATGGGACGCGAGGTCGGCCCCCGCGTCGCCGCCCGCTTCGGGCGCAGCCTGCTCGAACTCGGCGGCAACAACGCGGCAGTCGTCGCGCCCTCCGCCGACCTCGACCTCGCCGTGCAGGGCATCGTCTTCGCCGCGGCCGGCACTGCGGGCCAGCGCTGCACCACGCTGCGGCGTCTGATCGTTCACCGGGACATCGCCGACACCCTGATCGCCCGGCTGACCGCCGCCTACCAGAAGCTCCCCATCGGCGACCCGTTCGACGAGACCACCCTCGTCGGCCCGCTGATCTCCACCACCGCCCTGGACACCATGCAGGACGCCCTCACCCGGGCCCAGGCCGAGGGCGGCAAGATCCTTGCGGGCGGCAACCGGCGCCTCGCCGACGCCGCGCCCCGGGCTGCTTACGTCGAGCCGGTCCTCGTCCGCGTCGACGAACAGACCGACGTCGTCCGCGAGGAGACCTTCGCCCCCATCCTGTACGTGCAGACCTACGACACCCTGGAGGAGGCCATCGCCTTGCACAACGACGTCCCGCAGGGCCTCTCGTCCAGCATCTTCACCCGCGACCAGCAGGAGGCCGAGCTCTTCCTGTCCGCGGAGGGCTCCGACTGCGGCATCGCCAATGTCAACATCGGCACCTCCGGCGCCGAGATCGGCGGGGCCTTCGGCGGGGAGAAGGAGACCGGCGGCGGCCGGGAGTCCGGTTCCGACGCCTGGCGCGCCTACATGCGCTCCGCCACCAACACCATCAACTACTCCAGCCGGCTCGCCCTCGCCCAGAACGTCAGCTTCCTGTAGGCACGGGGCGGGCCCGCGCCCGCACCGATACGCCCTCGATCGCCCCCGCCCTGCCCCGTGCAGGGCGGGGGTTCGTCGTGCCCGGGGCGTCCGAAACCGCCCGCGGACCCGGCCAAGTGCCCGGTTATCGGGCGCCACCTGCCGTTTTTCGACAAACACGGCGCTGCGCCGGGACATCCGTTGACGCGGTGGGTGCCGCGGTGTGATGGTACGGCGGCCTGGGTCATGGACATGCCGTTCTCGCACCGCGCTGACGCCGCCCCACGTGGCCGAGGCCGGCCGGACGAGACGCCGCCATGGCCCGGCGCTCCACCAGAACCTCCGTCGGTAGTACTCCCTACCCCTCAAGGAGCCATGGTGTTACGAAGACTCGCGGTGGCCGGCGTCTCCCTCGCCGCCACCCTCCAAGCCGCCGTGCTGGCCCTCGCCCCCACCGCAGCGGCCACTTCGCAGACCGCCCCGCCGCCTCACCCGCCGGGCGCCGCGACAGCAGCCGCCGACCGGGCCGCGCCGGGCGGACCCGCCACGCCCGCCGAAGGCCCCGTCGCCGGCCGCACCCGGGCCGCCGACGCCCCCGACATCGATGTGACCAAGGTCCAGGCCCATCTGGCCGAGCTGAACGCCATCGCCACCCGCAACGGCGGCACCCGCAAATCCAGCGGCCAGGGCTACCGGGACTCGGTCGCCTATGCCAAGGCCAAGCTCCAGGCGGCCGGATACACCGTCACCGAGCAGCCCTGCACCTCCGGCTGCGCCACCGGGGCCGGCCCCAACCTGATCGCCGAATGGCCCCAGGGCGACGCCACCAAGGTGTACATGTTCGGCTCCCACCTCGACAGCGTCGGGGCAGGTCCCGGCATCAACGACAACGGCTCCGGCTCCGCCGCGCTGCTGGAGACGGCACTCACCCTCGCGCAGCAGCACCCCGCCATGGCGTCCCGCGTCCGGTTCGGCTGGTGGACGGACGAGGAACAGGGCCTCAATGGCTCCGACTTCTACGTCAACTCCCTCTCCTCCGCCGAGCGGTCGAAGATCAAGACGTACTACAACTTCGACATGATCGCCTCGCTCAACGGCGGCTACTTCATCAACCACGTGACCTCAGCGGCCGCCCAGCCGATGAAGGCCTACTGGGACTCCCTGGGCCTGCAGCCCGAGGAGAACACCGAGGGCGCAGGACGCTCCGACGACTACTCCTTCGAGCAGGCGGGCATCCCCACCTCCGGATATGCGATGGGCGCCAGTGCCCGGAAGACCTCCGCGCAGGCGGCCAAGTGGGGCGGCACCGCGAACCGTGCCTACGACTCCTGCTACCACCAGTCCTGCGACACCACCAGCAACATCAACACCACCGGACTGAACCGAAGCGTCGATGGCATCGCCGCCACCCTGTGGAAGGTCGCCGTCGCCGACACCACCCCGGCGAACGACTTCTCCCTGACCGCCGGCCCCGCCACCGGCAGCGTCGATCCCGGCGCCTCGGCCACCAGCACCCTCTCCACGACCACCACCGGCGGGTCCCCGCAGACGGTGGCCCTGTCGGCCTCGGGCGCTCCGGCCGGGGTGACCGTCTCCTTCAGCCCCGCCTCGGTGACCTCCGGCGGCAGCTCCACCATGACCCTCGCCACGACGTCGAGCGCGGCGCCCGGCACCTACCCCCTCACCGTCACCGGCACCGGGTCCGTCACCCACAGCACGCCCTACACCCTGACGATCAAGGGCGCCGGAGGCTGCACCGCCCAACAGCTGATCGCCAACGGCGGCTTCGAGAACGGCACCACACCCTGGACCGGCGACACCGGGGCGATCGGCGCCCAAGCCGGCCAGTCCGCCCACAGCGGCAGCAGGTTCGCCTGGCTCGGCGGCTACGGCTCCTCCGCCACCGACACCCTCAACCAGTCGGTGACGGTGCCCGCCGGCTGCGGCAAGGCGACCTTGACCTACTGGCTGCACATCGACACCGATGAGACCGACCGGGTCGCCTACGACACCTTCAAGGTCAAGGCGGGCAGCACCACCTTGACGACCCTCTCCAACACCGCGGCAGCGGGCGGCTACACCCAGCGGACCCTGGATCTGACCCCCTACATCGGACAGCGGATCACCCTGACCTTCACCGCCACCGAGGACTCCAGCCTGCAGACCAGCTTCGTCATCGACGACGCGACCCTGCAGACCGGCTGACCGACGGCCCGGAGGGGCGGGGCGGAATCCGCCTCGCCCCTCCGGGGCCGCGTCAAGCGGGCGTCTCGTCCGTCGCGTAGCAGGCGGCGGTGTAACGGTCGCGGTCGCCGGTGGGTGTCCAGCCGCCGGTGCCCCGGTCGGGGTCGGCGAGGTCGAATCCGCTGTCGCGCAGTTGCGCGCCGAGGGAGGCGGCGGGGAAGCCGCTGCCGTTCGGCGCTTCTTCGACGGGCCACAAAGTGACGAGCAGGGCTTCGGTGTCGCCGGCGTCGGGTTCGCTGTCGAGGCTGGCGACTTCGAGATGCCAGCGGCCGTTGCGCACAAAGGCCTCGGCGCGGTAGGCGGACCGTGCGGCCGGGGCATTCTGATGGGTCTCGGTCATCCGAAGAGAGCTCCTGACGTGGAGTGGGAGTTGCGAGTGTGTCGTGAGGCGGGGGCTACGTGCGGCGGAGCGTGTCGTGGGGCGGCGGGCAGGCCTCGCAGGCTCAGACGTCACGCCAGCGGGCCATCGCGCACGAGAAGGCGCCGAACAGTGCCAGGCCCGCGGCGATCGCGGCCAGCAGCCAGGGACCGGCCGGGGTATGGGCGAACGAACGGAGCGTATCGTCCATGCCTTTGGCGCGGCCGGGGTCGTAGGTGACCGCGGCCTTGACGACGTAGGTGCCGGCCAGCGCGAACACTCCACCGCGGGCGATGCCACCCGAGACGCCGAGCACATCGATACCGCGCCGGGCAGTCCGTGACATGCCGCTCCTGTCGAGGTGCTTGTGGAAGGTGCGCAGGACGGCCCGCACCGCGATCCAGACTCCTGCCACGGCAATGCCCACCCCCGCGGCGGCCACCAGCCAGGGACCGCCGGGCAGCTCCAGAGCCTTGGCCGTGGCGTCCCGGGACTGCTGGTCGCTCGCCCCGCTTCCGCTGCCCTTCTTCCCCGCCGCGAAGGACAGCACGGAGAAGGAGACCACGCCGTAGAAGACGCAACGCACGAGCGACAGCAGTCGCGTTCCGGCCTTGTGCCCGTCGGGTCCTGCCGCACCGAACGCCGCTTCGGACAGGCGCCACAGCGCCATCCCGGCCAGTCCCAGACCGAGCGCCCATATCAGCACGCTGCCGAACGGCCGGGCGGCGATCTCCGCCAGCGCCCCGCCCCGGTCGGCCTGCTCACCGGGGTCGCCGAAGGCAATCCGCAGCGCCAGCACCCCCACGAGGAGGTAGATCACGCCCCGGGCCGCGAACCCACCGCGTGCCGCGGCCCGCACTGCCGGGCTGCGCGCGGCGCGGTGAGCGGTGCGTCGTCCGAAGTGCGGTACCGCAAGAGTCGATGGCATGTGTGACCTCCAGAGGGCTTCTGCCCCGCCGTCGGGGGTGCACCCGGCCGGTCTCCAGGACCGACGAGAGCGGGATACTTCTGCCCCGCCGTCGGCGACACACTCCGGTTGTCTCTGCCGAGGAGCCTCCGTTGCCGTTGCCGTTGCCGCTGCCGAGGAGCACCCCCGTTGCCGCTGCCGAGGCCATCCCCGTCGGCCGGTCCGGCGTCTCACAGGACGTCTCTGCTGGGTGTGCTCCAGGGGGTGGCCAGGGGCGGGTCTTCGGTGGTGTGCTCCGGGAGCCCGGCGAGGGCTTCGACCCGCGCGGGGCGGTAGGGGGTGGGGCCGTTCCACTCCAGCAGCAGGACCGTGGCATCGTCGTCGAGCCGGCCGTCGTGGTAGGCCAAATGACGCCTTATCAGACGCCGCAGGGTCTCCGGAACGGGCAGCCCGTCGGCGTGGTGCTGGATGAGGAAGTCGGTGAAGCCCGCCAGGCCGAATTCCTGGCCTGTGTGGTTACGGGCTTCGGTGATGCCGTCGGTGTAGAGCAGCAGGCGGTCGCCGGGCTCCAGCTGTTCCCGGACCACGGTGGGCGGCAGGCCCAGATCGGTGCCCATGGGAGGGGCGGGCGGGCAGGTCAGGCTCAGTACGGTGCGTCCCTTGCGGATGATGACCGGCGTAGGGTGCCCGACGCTGGTCCAGGTGAGCAGCCCGGTGGCGGTGTTCAGCTCGGCCAGAATGCCGGTGGCGTAGCGGCTGCAGCCGAACTGTTCCACCAGTGCGTGTTCCACGGCTTCGGCGATCTGCAGGATTCCGGGGCTCTGCCGGCGCCGGTTGCGGCTGGCGGCGACCGCGAGGTTCGCGGTCAGCCCGGCGGCCGTGTCGTGGCCCATGGCGTCGAAGAGCGCCAGGTGCACGGTCTCCCCGGCGATGGCGTAGTCGAAGACATCGCCACTGACCTCATAGGCCGGCTCCATCACCGCACTGACCAGCACCCGGTCGGTGGCGAAGGTCCGCGGCGGCATGATGCGCCACTCCATCTCCGCGGCCACATTCATCCTCCGGCGCCGCACCAGCCGGGCATAGGTGTCGCTCGCTCCCCGTTTGCTGACGATCATCAGCGCAATCAGCCCGGCAAGGTTGCGCAGATCCTGGGCCGCCTGCGAGTCCATCTCCGTGCCCGGAGGGCCGGAGGCGCGCAGCACGCCCAGTCGCTCGGTGCCGTCGAGCAACGGGACCCACCACTGCTCGGCCTCGGGGGTGGGGCTCCCGACGATGCTCCCGGTCTGAAACGCCCGCCCGGCGAGGGTGCCCTCCACCCGCACCACGTCCGGCGGCGCCTCTGGGCCGCCGCCGGCGCCGGGCCCCTGACCGGCCAGCAGACACAGCACTTCCTGCTGCAGATCGGCCAGGTAGATCAGCACCCCCGGCCAGCCGACCCGGGCCGCGTGCTTGACGACCAGGTCCGGCACCTGCTCCAGCGTGATCACGTGACTGGCGGTGATCAGGTCACCGAGCATCCGGGCCCGGGCAGCTGCATTGCTCATTCAGGCACCTCTCCTCGGGTTGCAGCTCGCCGAGGCTTCGCCCCGTGGGCTGCCCATGTCGCGGCACCGTCGGTCGCCCTCGCTCCCAGCGGCGATGCTTGTCTTTCGATGGTGACACCGGGAGGGAGCTTGCCGAGAACGACACCTCGGTGTGTCTAGAGCGCCACGCGGGCGATCGCTCCGATTTCCAGCGCCACATAGAGGGCGCCATCAGCTCCGAAGGCCAGGCCGTGCGGTTCCGAAGCGGGGCTCGGAAGGTCGTACTCCTCGATATGGCCGTCGGCTGTGATGGACCCGATGCGGTTGGCTCCCCACTCGGTGAACCAGCAGTCGCCGGCCGGGCCGGCGACGATCGCATGGGGCCGGGACGCCGCGTCCGGCAGCGGGAACTCGTCGATCCGACCCTGCGTGGTGATACGGCCGATCCGGCCGGCACCTATCTCGACGAACCAGAGCGCGCCGTCCGCGCCGCAGGTGATGCCGACCGGCGCGGCGTTCTCGGTCGGAAGCCGGTGGACGGTGAGGTCGCCCTCGAAACCGAGGCGACCGATCGCGTCCGCCTGGTTGAGGGTGAACCACACGGCGTCATCGGGGCCGGTCGTGATGGCTGAGGGGAAGGCGCCGCGCAGGTGCAGCGGGAACTCCGTCACCCGGCCGTCCGTGTCGATACGCCCGATGCGGTCGGTGTGCAGCTGGGTGAACCACAGGGCTCCGTCGCCGGCGGCCACGATCCCGAAGGGACCGCTGCCCGGACCCGGGAGGGGGAACGAGGTTGCCTTCCCGTCCACGGTGATCCGTCCGATCCGATGGTCCTGACTACGGGTGAACCACAACGCCCCGTCGGGCCCCGAGGTGATGAGAGAGGGACCGCAGGCGGCGGAGTCGAGCGGATAGCGGTCGAGCTTCCCGTCCGGTGCCAGACGGGCGATCTGCCCGGCGTGGACCAACGTGCACCACAGCGCGCCGTCGGGGCCCGTGGTGAGGGCGTAGGGGCCTGAGCTGGCGTCGGAGACGGGAATCTCCTCGAACGAAACGGCGCGGCGGGACATCGGCGGTCTTCCCCCAGTGGCTGGCACTTGCACTTACTGCTACGAATGTTGCGTTAAGGAAAGGATGGCATGGCGCCTCCGCGCACGCAATGGAATTTCGGTGTGAGCTGTGGCGCGTACGGCGGCCGCGGCCGGCGAGCTGCGCCGGGCGCGAGCAGTGAGTTGCGCGCCCCTCGTCTCGTCCTCACCTCGTCGCGCCGTCGCCCCCTCCTGCGGGTGCGCTCCGCCGCGGCAGCCGCGTCGCGATGCCGTCGATGAGGAATGCCAGGCTGAGCTCGAACTGCTCGTCCATGCCGGCTCCCGACGGGGCGGTCATCCACTCCGTGAGCAGCGGATGGCGCCCGCCCTCGGCCGCCAGGTCGCGGGCGGCCGTGATGGCCTCGCTGAGCTGCTGTGGCGTGTGGAGTCCGTACCGGCGGCGCATGGCGAGCTCCTCCGCCTCCTGTTGTGCGCTGCCCAGGATGTGCCGGTCCAGGAGTGCCGCGTAGGTCATGGCCTCGCCGACCGTGAAGCCCTGCCGTACCAGCACCCGGAGGAGGAACTCGGTGCGGCGCATCAAGTGCGGACCCAGGGGCGGGCGCGTGGGCATGAGCTGGGCGTACCAGAGGTGGCGCTTGACCATCGCCCAGCTCTCCGAGGCCAGTGCATGCAGGTCCGCGCGCCAGTCGGCGCCCGGCTCCTCGGGCACCGGGATCTCCGCCGTGACGCCGTCGAGCATCAGGTCGATCAAGCCGTCCTTGCTGAGCACGTAGCGGTACAGCGCCATCGGAGTGTAGGGCCCGAGCCGCTTGGCGACCGCCGTCATCGTCAGCGCCTGCGCCCCGCCCTCGTCGGCGACCGCGACGGCGGCCCGCACGATGTCGTCCCGCTCCAGCGGGCTCCGGCGCCGCGAGGGCGGGGGCTGGGTCCAGATCAAGGGCGCCGATGCGCTGCTCGGATTCTCCTTCATGGCGTGAGTTTATCTCGTCAAGGTAAGGTATATGTCATATACGCAAGGTGAGGAGCAGCCCGCATGAACCAGCACCCGTCCGTCGCCCCGTCTGTCGCCCCGTCTGTCGCTCCGCCCGTCGCCCCGTCCGGCGTCCGTCTGGGTGTCGTCAGGGGAATCAGCTACGGCATGTTCGGAGCCCCGGACAGCTTCGTGCCCGAGATGCGCAGGCTCGGCGGCACGCTGGTGCGCGTCTATGTCTACTGGGGCCAGGTCGAACCGGAGCCGGGGCGCTATGACTGGACGGTCGTCGACGCGATGCTCGGCCAGCTGGATCCGGCCGACGAGGTATGGGTGACCGTGTGTTCCAGCTCCCCGTGGGCGACCCGGCACCCGACGGGCTTCCTGCCGTCGTCACCCGCCCACGATCCGCGGCAGTACGAGCGCTTCGTCGACGCCCTGGTGACCCGCTGCCGAGGCCGTGTCCACTACTGGCAGTGCAACAACGAGCCCAGCAACACCGGCCTCCTGTGGGCGGGTACCGCGTCGGAGTACGTGGATCAGCTCACCGCCTTCCACCGCGGTGTGCGCGGCGCGGACCCGCAAGCGAGGGTCGTCCTCGGGGGGTGCGGCTACGACGTGCTCGCCGGCACGGCCGGCAGTCCGGCCCGGCAGTTCTTCGACCATGTCGTCGCGCACGGCCGGGATTTCTACGACCTGTTCTCCGTCCATCTCTACGGCGATCCGCACCACATCCCCGAGCAGGTGGAATCCGTCCGCGAGATGATGCGCCGCCACGGCTACGAGCGGCCGGTGGTGGCGGGGGAGTACAACGGACCGACGCTCTTCGAATTCCCCGAGGCCCAGGCCGCGTTCCAGCAGACGATGATGGCGGCCTTCGCGGGACCGGAACCGGCCACCCCCGAGACGCAGCCCGCGGACGCGGCCCCGGACGGGTCGGCGGACGCGGCCCCGGACGAGTCTCCGGACGCGGCCTCCCACGGGTCCCTGGACGAAGCCTCCCACGAGCCCCCGGACCGCACGGCCATGCGCTCCCTCTACGCGCGCAGGTCTCAACTCCCGCCGCAGTTGCAGATGTTCATGGAGGACTGCCCGCCCGAGCTGGCCGCGAAGCGGGACCGGATCAACTGCCGTCAGATCGTCACCCGTAATGTCCTCGCCCTCGCCGCCGGGGTGACCCGCACGGCATGCTGGAATCTGGCGCCCGAAATCCCCGGCTACCGCGATCGGTTGAACATGATGGGATTCCTCTTCGGCAGGCTCGCCCTGATGGACTACGACGGCAGCGGCCGCCTGTCCCGGCGCCACCCGTCCGCCGACACCTTCGCCCTCGTCACCGCCTGCCTCGACGGCACCACGCAGGTCCGCCGCCTCGACGCCGGAGGCCGGCCGGAGTTGTACGCGTTCGAGGTGTCACGTGGGGGCCGCGGGCCACTGCACGTCCTGTGGGTGGCCGGGGACGCCTTCACCGGCGAGGACGAACCCGGGACGCCCGTCGACTGGCCGTGGCCCCACGCGACGGTCCACGCGCTCGACGCCTTCGGCACCCGTGTGCCCGTCGAACGGAACGGCGGCACCGTGCACCTCTGTGCCTCGGTCACCCCGCTGTTCCTCTCCACCCACCCGGAGGCGTCGGCCCGCTTGGAGGCGTCGGCCCGGCCGTGAGACGGCCTGCCGGGCAGGCCGGTCGGAGCCAGGCCATGGTCGGGTCGGAGCTGAGGCAGAGCCGGGGCAGATCCAGGTCAGATCCAGGCCATGGAGGAGCGCCGGCGGGCGGGCCGGACAAGAGAGGATGACCTGACATGCCTGCGTCGGCGTCGGGTAGGGGAGCATGCGACGGGGGCTCAGCAAGAGGCGGGAGCCGGCAGCATGAGCAGCAACAGCACCATGAACGCGGGAACGGAGTCGGAGACCACCTTGCAGGAGTGTGCCGCGCCGGCCCCGACGGTGCTGCCGCAGATCCAGGCTCCGCTGCGCGTCGCTCCGTCCGACGCACGGGAGTTGTCCAAGCAGTTCCTGCTGCGGCTGCAGGAACTGGACGAGGGGACCCCGGAGTACCAGTACGCGCGCAACACCCTCATCGAGATGAACCTCTCCCTGGTGCGCTACGTCGCCCGCCGCTTCTCCAGCCGCAAGGACTCCATGGAGGACGTCCTGCAGGTGGGGACCATCGGTCTGATCAAGGCGATCGACCGCTATGACCCTTCCCGCGACGTGGAGTTCACCACGCTGGCCGTCCCGTACATCCAGGGCGAGATCAAGCGGTTCTTCCGCGACACCACCTGGTCGGTGCGCGTACCGCGGCGCCTGCAGGAGCTCCGCATCGACCTCGCCCGCGCCCGGGAGGAGCTGGAGAGCGAGGGCAGCCACGAGCCGTCCGTCGCCGACCTCGCCGCCCGCCTCGAGCTGGCGGAGGACGAGGTGGCGGAAGGGCTCGTGGCCAGTAACGGCTACGACAGCGACTCCATAGACCGGCCCGTCCAAGCCGGCGGCGGCAAGCAGCAGACCACCGGTCTCGTCGCCGACCTCATCGGCACCGAAGACCCCGCCCTCACCCTCGCGGAAGACATCCAGGCCCTCAAGCCGCATCTGGCCGAGCTCGATGACCGCGAACGCACCCTCCTTCAGCTGCGCTTCGGGGAGGAAATGACCCAGTCCGAGATCGGTGCGGAGCTCGGCCTCTCCCAGATGCATGTCTCGCGCCTGCTGACCCGCGTGTGCACCACCCTGCGCAGGGGGCTCCTGGCAGGGACGTGAACCCGCCTGTCTCTGCCGGGACGACGGCTGCGGGACGACGGCTGCGGGACGACGACTGCGGGGAGGAGGACCGTCAGAACTGGTCAGGGCCGGTCTGAGGCCGTAGTCAGCCCGCCTGGCTGCTGTCCTTCATGCTGCCCCAGCCGTGCCAGCGGTCGATCTCGATCCAGGCGCTGACCCGGCGGCGGTCCCGCTGCGGGTACGGCTTGCCGAGGTACTGCTGCGCCAGCCGGTCGATGTCGGCGAGCCCTTCGTCGTCACGGAACTCGGCGACCCGGCCGATGATGCTGAGGTGCGTGTACCAGTTGCTCTCGTCCAGCACGGTCAGCGAGACGCGGGGGTCGTTGCGGACATGCTCCAGCCGCTTGCGGCCCTCATCCATGTTGACCAGGATCCGGCCGTTGTCCCAGAGGTACCAGGTGGCCGTGGACACCGGCTGGCCGTCCGGCCTCAGCGTCGTGATGACGGCCGGATTCGGCTTGCTCAACAGGGCGGCTGCGGTATCGGGAAGCGGTGGTTTCGACATACGAGGCGCTCCTCAGTACGTGGGTACGGTTCAGTACGTGAGTACGGTGCTGCGGTCCTCTCGGGTCGCTGCGTGCATGCGTGCCGATGGTGCGGCTCGCCGTCCGGGGCGATCCACACGAGCGACCGTACTCAGCTCACCACCGGTACATGCCTCCCGGTGCGCCGCCACACCGCACACCGTCGGGGCGGTGCTCCTGATCGGCGGCCACCGGAGGGCAGGGCAGCCGTCCGGTCGGCAGGTCCGGTGCGTTCGGGACCTCCGAGGGGGCGTCGGCCGTCTTCCGGAGGAGGAGCATGGCGGCGTCGTCGTGCAGCTCGCCGCCCACATGCGCGAGCAGGTCCTCGTGGAGCGCGGCGAGAGTGCGGGAAGGCTCCGGCGAGATGTGCTGTGACAGCCGCTCGACGAGCGGGTAGAACTGCCGGCTGTGGTCCCGGGCCTCGGTCACGCCATCGGTGTAGAAGAGCAGTTGGTTCCCTTCGTGCAGGGCGATTTCCTGGAGGCCGGGGGCCTCGTCGGCCAGGGCACGCAAACCGAGCGGCGGGGCCGGACGGACGGGCTCGACGGGCACGACGCCCGCGTCGTGGACCAGGAGCGGAGCGGCATGCCCGCAGTTGACCAGCTCCATACGGCCGGCCTCGGGGTATCCGGCCAGCACCGCGGTGACGAAGTCGTCCGGACCGAGGTTGCGCGCCAGGCTGCGCTCGATCCTGTGGACCACATCGAGCAGATCCGGCTCGTCGTAGGCCGCTTCCCGGAACACGCCCAGCACCAGCGCGGCGATTCCCACCGCGGGCAGCCCTTTGCCGCGCACATCGCCCACGATCAGCCGGACCCCGTACGGCGTCGGCACCAGGGCGTAGAGGTCCCCGCCGATCCGGGCCTCGGCAGCGGCGGCGCTGTAGTGGACCGCCGTCTGGAAGGGCCCCACCGTGGCCGGCACGGGTTTGAGGAAGGCGTGCTGTGCGGCCTCGGCGACCGAGCGGACGGCTGCCAGCACCTGCTCGCGACGCCTGCGCAGGGCGCCGGCCAGACTGCTGGCCAACGTCACGGCGGACAGTGTGGAGAGCACGATCGCCTGGTCGCTGCCCGGCGCACCATCATGCAGACCGAGCGCCGCACCCAGCGCCACGGCCAGGACACCGACACGGAGCACTCCCCACGGCCCGCTGGTGGCCGCGGCCAGCGCGGGGCCCACGGCGAGCAGCGGCAGCCAGCTCATCCCGCTTCCGCCGGAAAAGGCGAGGATCGCGACGGCCGCGATGATCAGAACCGGCAGGCAGGAGGTGTAGTGGCGGCGGGTGTCCGCCGCGCGGGCCGGAGTGTCACCCCGGTGCGGGGCGGGTCGGCGGACCGCGTCCCGCAGGGTGGAGAACGGCTTGGGGACCTGCCACCGCGGCAGGCGGTCGTGATGATGGATCCGGGCTTGGCGCATGTACTGGTCCGCGGCTCGCTTCCCTGCTCAGGGCACTGGGCTCAGGTACTGACACCTGAAAATGTCCGTTTCATCAAGGAAAGCGGCATATATGGGGGAGCGGCAAGGGGCGGGATTTCACATAGTGAACGACAGTCCCCTGGTCACGCGGCTCGCGGTCGGCAGCAGTCGGCGGCGGATCTCCTCGATGCGTGAGACGCGGTCCACGCGCAGCGATACGCCGAGGGACCCGAGCGTTTCGCCGCTGTAGACCGGCACCGCGACGCAGAACGTGCCGAGCGCGTACTCCTCCATGTCCGTCACCAGCGGCGCCATGGGCAGGGTGTCGATCTTGCGCAGCAGTTCGGCCCGTCCGGTGATGGTGCGGGGCGTGAGGTCGGCCAGGGGGTGCCGGGAGAGGTAGTCGTCGCGGGCCGCGTCGTCCAGCTCGCGCAGCACGCACTTGCCCAGAGCCGTGGCGTGCCCGGCGTCCTCGAAGCCCACCCAGAGGTCGACCCGGGGTGCCCGGGGGCCGTCGACGATCTCGGCCACCCGGATCTCCCCGTCCTCGTAGAAGGTCAGGTAGGCGGCGGCCGAGAGGTCGTCCCGCAGTGCCGCGAGCGCGGGGCGGACCCGGTTGAGCAGTGCCTGTGCCTGCCCTCCGGCGTGCAGGGTGCCCAGTTTGTCGCCCAGGACGAAGCCGCCGTCCTCCAGCTTCCGAATGTACCCGTCGTGCGCCAGCGTGCGCAGGAGGTGATACGCGGTGGCCAGCGGCAGCTCTGTCTCGCGTGCCAGCTGTTTCGCCGGTGCGCCGCCCTCGTGGGCACCCACGGCCTCCATCAAGCGGAAGGCGCGCTGGACGGAAGTGATGAGCGTAGGGCCGTCTCCATTGCCCATGTCTTCAGCCTGCTCCTGGTGGCCCTGGGGAGGCAAGGCCGTCCCGTGACGGCTGCCGCTTCTCGCGAACGGTGCGTGCTGGAGCGCCGGGCTGCCGGGGTGTGCACTGGTGCGTGCCGGGGTGCGTGGGCGCGTCTCGGGGTGTGTAGGGGGGATGCGCGTCGGGGTGGAGGGGTGTGTGGGTTGCGTGTCGGGGTGTGCCGGAGTGCAAGCGATGACCAAGGAGTGTCCGCGTGTGACGGCCGCGCGACAGAACACGTATTCGAATTATGGGTACTCTGGAAGCATGGCCATGCACCTTCAGGGCTCGCTCTTCGACCAGGCCGACGAGGTCCGTCTCGGGCCACTGCGCGGCGTGCGCAGGACCGAGCTCGGTGACGGGGCCTGGATCGACCTGCTGCCCGGGTGGCTGAGCGGGGCCGACGCCTTGTTCGCGCGGCTCGCCGCCGAGGTGCCCTGGCAGGCTGAGCGCCGGCGGATGTACGAGCGGGTGGTGGATGTCCCGCGGCTGCTGGCCTTCTACGAGGTCGGCGACGCACTGCCGCACCCCGTGCTGGCCGAGGCGAGGGATGCGCTGTCCGTCCACTACGCCACCGAGCTCGGCGAACCGTTCACCACGGCCGGGCTCTGCTACTACCGCGACGGCCGCGACAGTGTGGCCTGGCACGGCGACCGGATCGGCCGCGGCCGGCGCGCGGACACGATGGTCGCCATCCTGTCCGTGGGTACGCCGCGCGATCTGCTGCTCCGTCCGCGGCGCGGCGGCGGCACGGTGCGGCGGCCGCTGGGGCACGGCGACCTGATCGTGATGGGCGGCTCCTGCCAGCGGACCTGGGAACATGCGATCCCCAAGACCGGCCGTGCGGCGGGGCCGCGGATCAGCATCCAGTTCCGGCCCCACGGCGTGCGCTGAAGCCGGACGCGGGTGGGCCCCCGAGTCCGCGTCGGCTCGGGGGCCCTGCAACTGCTACGGGAGTGTGGTCAGTTACTCCGGGGAGTGGTCAGTGGCGGTGGCAGACCAGGTGCTCCCGGTGCCAGGTGCGGGTCCAGTAGCCGGGGTGGCGCACGCCGTGCCGGTCACGCCAGGCCGGGTGCCAGGTGCGGGTCCAGTGTCCGTGGACCATGTGGCACCGCCCCCTGTCGACGTGTCGGGTGGTGGAGTGGTCTCCGTGGTGCGACGGCGTGGCCGAGGCGATACCCACCGAGGAGAGGAGGGTGCCTCCGGCGAGAGCAACGGTGGCGGCCCCGAGAGCGAGGGCGCGCTTGAATCCGTCAGTCATGGATCGTGCCTTTCTGCATTGCCATGGCGCGAGGCCGTGGTGCGAGATGCCCTGCCGATGGCCGGGCATCACTGACCATGCACCCATGACGCCCTCCATATGTGGCTAACACCAAAGGTTTTACACAATGCAGACGGAGTGTGAAAGAGAGTAATTATCAGACTAATGGGTGACGAGGGGGGCGAGCGTGGTGTGGTGGCCAAGGCGGACGGCAGGCCGAGGGCGCGGCTGCCCGGGGACCGCGTCAACTCCGGTGCGGTGCACACCGGCTGGAAGCGCCGACGCCGCAGAAGGCCGCTCGCATGCAGTGCCCGGGTCAGGCAACCCAGTGCGCTCGGCGGGTGGCGGACGACGGTGAAAGCCCCGCCGCGAGGGCGGCGGCCATGCGGTGCACGGCCTCACGCAGGGTCTCCGGCGACATGGTGTAGGGGATGCGCAGGCGCTGTTCGAACAGGCCCGGATCGGCGCCGAAGTACGCACCGCCCTCGATCCGTACCCCGTAGTCCAGGGCCCGTTCGGCCAGCGCCGAGGCGAGGGGCGCGCCGAGGTCGACCCACAGCGACAGTCCGCCGGGCGGCAGTTGCCAGGTCCACTGCGGCAGGTGCTCGGTCAGGGCCGCGGCCAGAGCGGCGCGCTGCCGGCGCAACTGTTCCAGGCGGGCCGGCAACAGGTCCCCGGCACGGGCCAGGAGGGGGACGGCCAGCAGCTGGTCCAGCACCGAGCCGCCCATGTCGGTGGCGACTCGCTGGCCGGCGAGTTCGGTGACCAGCCGCGCGGGGGCGCGCACCCAGCCCATGCGCAGACCGCCCCAGTGCGTCTTGCTCATCGAGCCGATGGTGATGACCTGGCCTGCCCCGCCGGGAGTGGCGCGGGAGGCGAACGGCGCCGGGGCGGGGACATCGAGCGCGAGGTCGGCCAGGGTCTCGTCGACGACCAACCAGGCGCCGGAGCGCTCCGCGGCGCGCAGGACGCGGACGCGCTCCTCATCGGGCATGAGGCAGCCGGTCGGATTGTGGAAGTCGGGGAGCAGATAAGCCAGTTGGGGCACCGCCTGGCGGAAGGTCGATTCGGTGATCTCGATGTCCCAGCCGGTGTCGGTCACCGGGACCGACAGCGTGCGCAACCGGGCGCGGCGCATGGCCTCCAGGGCGTTCGGATAGGACGGATTCTCGACCATGACCCGGTCACCGGGCCGGCACAGCAGCCCCAGGACGAGCGTGAGCGCGTGCTGGGCGCCGGCGGTCACCAGGATCTGTTCGGGCATGGTGGCCAGACCCCGCCGGGTGAAACGCTCGGCGACGGCGGCGCGCAGTTCCGGAAGGCCGTAAGGGTGGTAGCCGGGGGTGTGCGCGTGCTCGGCCAGTCGGGGGGTGGCCTGGGCGAGGGCATCGAGGAGCGTCTGCTCCGGCAGTCCGGGGGCGGCGCTGGCCAGGTCGATCGCGGTGTCCTGAGGCCCGAGGAGCCGTGCGATGCCGCTGGGGGCCCGGCCCTCCGGAAGGGCCGTCCAGGTACCGGAACCCTGGCGGCTGTGCGCGTAGCCGCTCTCGCGCAGCAGGTCGTACACGGCGGTGACGGTGGCCCTGCTGGTGTTGAGGGCCGTGGCCAGCTCCCGTTCGGCGGGGAGCCTGAGGTGCAGCGCGAGGCGTCCGTCCAGTATCAGCGCACTGATCGCCCTGGCCAGGTGGCGGTAGGCCGGCCGCGCCTGGGCCGGGTCGGGCAGCATCGCGGCGAGCTGCCGGCTCCCCAGGGTCCGGTCGGCGCGGTCCGCCCGGTCTGTCCGTTCCGTGTGCGGGAACCGCTGCCGGTCGGCCATGCCACTCTCCCCCGATTGGTCGTGCTCACCAGGCCAATCACTCTACAGAGGCGGCAGGTTGGCCTTGACGCGCAGGGCCGCGCAGGGTCTGTGCAGGCTCCGTGCCTTCCTTCAAGCCCTGCCCGGCTGCCGGGGTGCTGCCGGACACCTGTCGGACGCACTCCCCACGCCGCGGCGACGCAGGGCTGTCCGGGGCGGCGTACCCCCGTGGCCGTGAGATCTTGCCGACGTGTCTCACTCCCGCACGGCGTCCTGCAGAAGCGCGGCGATCAGGGCATGCCCCGTCTCCCCCTGCCATTGGGCTCCGCCCCTGCCGTCCGGTGAGCTGACCGTGACCTCGACCAGCTCCGTGCCCTCGGGACGGGGACTGCGCCAGACCTCGCACCTGCTGGCCGGGGCGGCGGCAGCCTTCTCCCGCAGCTCGCTCTCGACGTCCCTGCCGCACTTGTCGCGGGCCATGTCCCCTGCCGTCCGGCCCCACGTATCGGTGAGACGGGGGTCGGCACCGTGGAACAGCAGAGCCCGCACCACCGCGATCGATCCCCGCTCGGCCGCCGCCATCAACGGGGTCTGACCGCGATGGCGCGCGTCCGGATCGGCATCCGCCTCGAGCAGGAGCCGGGCGGTCCGGTGGTGGCCTCCGGCGGCCGCCCACATCAGGGGGGAGTAGGCGGTGCCGTCATCCTCCCGCCGGTCGGGGTCGGCGCCGTGAGCGAGCAGTTCGCGCACCGCCCCGAAGTGGTCCCAGCACGCCGCCGCACACAGCGGCAGTCCCGCACTGCCCGGCTCTCCACGGCTCTCCGTGTCAGGTGGGGCGCCCGCTTCGAGGAGCAGTCGCACGAGGTCCGTGTGTCCGCTCACCGCGGCGAGGTACAACGGCGTCTCCCCGTCGGTGTTCGCAGCGGACGGAGAAGCCCCCTTCCGCAGGAGCGAGTCCACGCGGTGCACCTGCCCCCTCTCGAGGGCGGTGATCAGTCGCTGGGTCAACGACTCGGTCATGCGGCTTCCTTCCTCGGGGCGTCATGGGGACGGGCCCCGGCCCTTGAGTCACTGCGCCTGCAGTTCTCCGGCACCGGCTGTTCTCCGGCACCGGCGAGGGGCCACGTCTGCCGCCCGCGGTTGCACTCGTGGGTGACGCCCCGAAGCGCCGAACCGGCCGTCGTACGGCGGGAGATGTCACCGAGGACGACGCCCCGGACGGGCGCGTCATCGATGGTCTGCAGGGTGGTGGTCACGGAGGCCGAGGCTAACTGCAGATGCCGGGGGAGGCGACGTAATTGTCCGGGCGACGGCTCCGGCATTCCGGGTCCATTCACCCACCGTCCGGGAAGAGCCGGTCCAGGTGATGACGGAGAACCGCTGCTGCGGCCTCCGGGGTGCGCTGGCCCACCAGGACGCTGGTGCCGAGACCCGCCGACAGGGCGAGGAGGCTGATCGCCTCCGTGCGTACGTCCGTGCCGGGCGCGGTCAGGCCGGCCTCGCGTGCCCGCTCCAACTGGCCGGCCACCAAGTCCTCGGCGGCATCGGGGCCGTCGATGAACGGCTGGGCGGCCAGTGCCTCATCCGTCACGGAGAGCACGGCGTAGGAGGTGTAGACGAGGTGGAAAGTCCGGCTCTCCTCGTCGACGGGGAGAGCTTCGAGGAGGATGGCCTCGATCATCCCGCGTGGTCCCGGGGTATCCCCCGCGGCCCGGACCCGGTCGGCGATACGGGCGCCGAGTCCGGTGGTCAGCTGCTGCAAGCCGTGGAGCAGCAGCTTTTCCTTGGTCTCGAAGTAGTACTGCACCAGCCGCAGGGATACTCCTGCTTCGGCCGCCACATCGCGCATCCCGATGGCGTGCAAGCCGCGCCGCCCGGCGACCCGGACCAGCGCCTCGGCGATCTGGGTGCGCCGCTCTTCGTGGTCCACGCGCTTCGGCATCAGCCCGTGCCCTCCGCCTCGTTCGTTCCGTTCCGGCCTGCGGGATCGGCTACATGGTACCGCTGTACCACTTTAGTGATACGGTGGTACCACTAAACCTGCTGTCAGGAGGTGGCCCGCCGTGCCCGGCACCACGACGCAAGACCACAACCCCGCCGTCGGCCGCTATGTGAACGAGGCGGTGCGCGACCGGTACTTCGCCGCGTGCGACGCCGTCTATGCCCTGGGTCCGGCCCCGGCCGGGGAGTGCGACGTGGAGACCCGCTTCGGGACCACACACGTCTACCGGTACGGGCCGACGGAGCCCGGCGCCGCCTCCCGCACTCCGGTGGTCCTGGTGCACGGCGCCGGCGGCAACTCGTCGCAGTGGTACCCGAACGTCGCCGCCCTGAGCACACAGCGCCCGGTGTATGCGATCGACACCCCCGGCGATCCGGGCCGCAGCGTGCAGCAACAGCCGATCCACCAGCCCGAACGTGCCGCACAGTGGCTCGACGAGGCGCTTGACGGCCTCGGACTCGACCGGGTCCACCTCGTCGGGTCCTCCTACGGCGGATGGCTCGCCCTGAACCAGGCGCTGCACCGGCCCGGCCGGCTGGCCTCGGTCACCCTGCTCGACCCAGGCGGCCTGGAGAAGGTGGGACTCCGGTTCTTCGCCTGGATCTTCGTCAGCCTCTTCGCGACCTGCGCGCCGAAGGCGCTGCGTCCACGCCTCGCTGCCTGGCTCGACCAGCCGGTCCTGGTGGTGCCGGAACTGCGCGCGATGATACGGCTCGGCGTGCGCGCCTACCGCATCCGCCGTCCCGCCCCGCTCCCTCTCACCGAAGCCGAACTGCGCAGTATCCGCACGCCGCTCTACCTGCTGCTCGGAAAGCGGAGTCTGCTGGTGCATCCCCAACGGCAGCGCGAGCGTGTCCCGCGTCTGGTGCCCGGCGCCCGCGTCGAGATCGTCGCCGACACCGGCCACGGACCCCAGATCGACCACGCGGAGTCGGTCAACAGCCGGATGGTGAGCTTCCTGGAATCAGTGGACGGGCTCGACTCACCGGACTCACCGGACTCGCTGGGCTCCGCTGACTGAGGTGCACCGGCGCCGCACCCCGACCGAAGGGGGGCGGGGGCGAGCCCGGCCGGACCCCCGGCAGGCAGCCTCAGCGCCCTGCGTCTCGATCGCCCCTGCGGTCTCCTCCCGCCCCGCGCTCGACCGCCGCCAGCACCCGGCCGGCCCCGTCCTCCGTACCGAGCAACGCCGCCACCTGACGGGCGCGATGACGGTATCGGGGGTCCCGCACGGCCTTCCCCACGGCGGCCGCGAGGTTTTCCGCGGTCAGCCGCTGGAAGGGGATCTTCCCGGGACCGACTCCGAGCGACGTCAGACGTGACGCCCAGAACGGCTGGTCCAGCATCATGGGAACGGGGACTGCCGGCACGCCCGCGCGCAGGCCGGCCGCCGTGGTTCCGGCCCCCGCGTGGTGGACGACGGCTGCCACCTGCGGAAACAGCTGGGCGTGCGGCACCTCGCCCACCGTCAGGACATCGTCCCCCTCGACCGACAGGCCCGCCCCGCTCGACTGGACGACACCGCGTACCCCGGCGAGCCGCAAGGCGCGTACCAGGAGGCGCCCGAGCCGTTCCGGGTCACTGGGCGCCATGCTGCCGAAGCCCACGAAGACCGGTGGCGGACCGGCCTGGAGGAAATCCGCCAGCCTGGAGTCCGGTGTCCAGCCGGGTACTTCCGACGGCCACCAGTAGCCCGCCACCTCCATGCCCGGCCGCCAGTCGGCAGGCCGGGGAACCACCGCCGGGCTGAATCCGTGGTGGACGGGCCAGGTGGCCCGGCGCCGCTCCAGAGCCTCCCGTGTCACTCCCAGCCGGCGCTGCAGATGGCGCACCCCGGGAGCAAAGGCCCGGGCCAGCAATGACTGCGCGCACTGTCCCAGCGCGCGGTTGGCGAGCGGTCCCCACGACGGCACGTCGAAGATGACCGGCGGGAACTCCCGGGTGGGCTCCAGGGGCTGCAAGAACACGCCGGCGCAGGGCAGTTGCAGACCCTCCGCCGCCACGAGCCCCAGGGGAGCCAGGCTGCTGGAGAACAAAAGCACCTCGGCCCCAGCGGCACAGGCCTCGGCCACCGCGTCGGCCATCTCCGGCGCCAACTCCCGTGCCAGCCGCATCTGTTCGGACTTGGGCAGGCCGGCGCCCTTCCCCGGCCTGTGCCCCGGCGTGTCCTCCGCTCCGGACGTGGCGTACCGGTCGAGCGGAAGGGGGTGAAAGCCCAGGCCGCTGCGGCGTACGAACTCGGCCGAGCGTTCATGGGTGGCCATCACCACCCGGTGTCCGGCGCGATGCAGCCGGGCCCCCAGGCCGGTGTAAGGAGCGACGTCCCCGTGCGAACCCGCGGTAGCGATCAGGATGTGCATGGTCGGCAGTGTCCCGTTTCGTCGGCTGCGGTGATTCCGACTGCGGCCGGCTTCACCCGGGCGGTGTAAGCACCGCATTTCCGTGTGCAGTCGTACGCGTGGGAACCCCGCGCAGTGGTGTGGTGGACGAGGGCCGGGTGACCTCCTTGCGGGCGATTTCGCGGCATCCCGGCGCGGTGGTCAGTCGCGGCGTGCGATCACCCGGTAGGCGTTGGACAGCCGGGTGCGCCGTGTGAAGGGCGCCAGCAGGAGGTCGAGAACGAGGAGGACCAGGAGCACGGGCGCCACGGCCGGCAGGGCAAGCCCGCGGATCCAGCGGCTGACCGGCCCCGGCCTCCGGGGCAGCCATGGCAGATCCTCGCTCGGCAGGACGGACTTGAGCATGTTCACCGCCGCGGAGGTCAGATCGGTGGGGACATGGGGCTCGTGCCGGTCGGTGGCCACGACGGTGAACCCCTGCTCGGCCAGTGCACTGCACAGGTTGTCCAGGGGGACGAAGTGCAGATGCTGCGGCTGGAGCCACGGTCCCCACCATTGGCCGAGCAACCGGGCGGCGGCGGATTCCGGGTCGGGCACCTCCACCAGGAGGTGGCCGCCGGGCCGGAGCGCGGTGTGGGCGGCGGCCAGTTCCTGCCGAGGCGCCAGGGTGTGTTCCAGGTAGTGATACATGCTCACCACGTCGTACTGGCAGGCCAACTGCCCTGCCAGACCGACGAAGGAGCCCCGGTAGGCCCGGGAGATACGGCCGTTGCGGGCGGCGATCTCGACGCCCTCGCCCCAGTCGAGCCCGTGGAACAGCGTGCCCGGATGGATCTTCCGGGCTTCGGCGCAGAAGTGGCCGTGACCGGTTCCCACGTCCAGCCACCGTGACGGGCGGCCGAACGGGAGCAGTGCCCGGGCCCGGGCCCGGTAGAGCCGCACCGCGAGGGGCGAGCGGGCCAGCCGGGCCATCGTCGCCTCGCCCAGGCCGTCGTAACAGTCCCGGTAGTAGAAATCCAGCCCATCCGCGCTCAGCCGGGGATTCTGGAACACGTGCCCGCAACTGCGGCACTGGTCGAGTACGAACGTCCCGGGCTTGTGCTGGGGGTGGTCGGTGGTGCGCAGGCGCCCGCGCAGCCGGGAGGAGGTGCACCAAGGACACGTGGTGCGCCGTGGTTCGAAGAACCGCTCCAGCCCGTGTGCCAGCTCGTCTTGGTAACGGGGCCGGTGGGCGGCGATCTGCTCGCTTCGCATACTCATCATGGGGGCTTCTTTCCGATGTGGTCCTGAGGGGGAGCGCTGCCACCGGTGCGGAGGGCGGGCCAGGCACGCCGGCCGCTCCGAAGACCGGGCGCACCGCACGGACGCCGGAACGCCTGGGTGCACTACGCAGGGGCGGCGGCACGGGGACGGGCACGGCGGGACATGGAGAGGCGCCGCACACACGGCCGCTCCACCCCCGCATACAGCAGCCACGAGGTCAGCAGCACGACGGGCAGGCCGGCCAGGACCACGGCGACGTTGCTCCATCCATGACCCGTCAACGACAGGTACAGCAACCCCAGCACCATGAAGTGGACGAGATACATGGCGTAGGAGATCTCGCCGAGGAACACCAGGACGGGCGTGCGCAGCAGCGACCTTCTGCCGCGCAGGTCCAGCTCGGCGGTCGCGTACACGAGCGTGGCGAGCGGGATCACGGTCGAGGCCGCGTACAGGAAGCTGTGCGGCAGCAACGCGGCGTTCACCACGATCGTGCTGATGACGCCCAGGGCGGCCGGGAGAACGCCGATGCGCGGAATCCGCATTCCCGCCGAGGAGAGACGGGCCAGCATCATGCCGAGGACGAATTCGGGGAGCCGCGTGATCGGCAGCATGTACAAGGACCAGTATCCGGGGAAGGACGGTCCGCCCGGATTGAGGACGAACTCGTAGAGCACCGGGCAGATCCAGACGACCGTGACGGCCCCTCCCGCCCCGATCAGCAGTCCACGGCGTGACAGCCGCTCGACATACGGCAGAAGCAGGGGGAAGAGAAGATAGAAAAACCCTTCGGCGGCCAGTGACCAGGAAACCGGATTACCCGCGGAGACAAAGCGCTGGCTGGGAACCCAGGTGTTCACCAGGAAGAGACTGGAAAGGTTCGCCGGCCATCCGGAACCGTGTGTCGCCGTCCCTCCGGCACAGAGGAGCGCGGCCATGACCACGCACCAGGTCAGTACGTGATTGGGCAGAATCTTGGCGGCCCGGCGCCGCCAGAAGGCGCGTGCGGTGTCGCCCGGGCGGGCGGAATGCGTCAGCACATAGCCGCTCAGAATGAAGAAGAGCGAAACCGAACTCGCCCCGACCCATACCTCGGGTCCCAGGGTCCTGGCGAGGTGGGGGTTGATCAGCAGCGCACTGTGGGTGAAGACGACTCCGCCCGCAGCGGCGAACCGCAGACCGGTCAGCGAAGGCAACTGCCGGGGCCGGCCCGGTCGTGTGGTGTCCTTCGCCGACGGCTCCTGTGCACCGATGCGGCCGACGACGCGGCCGACCGTCGAGGTGGAGGGGGACGACGGTCCGGGGAGATCGTGCACGAGTGGCCTCCTGCGAGAACGACCGGGCCCATGACCACCACGCAGATGCACAGGTGCGCGGAGGGGGTCGCCGGGGGATCGACGGGAATGACTGATCCGGCCCGTGCGGAGGAATGGGCGGCCCGTCGCGCGGATACCTCGATTGACCCACCGCTCCACGCCCGTGCCTAGGGAGGATGACCCGATTTCACTCATACGGCCCAGGGGAGGCCCCGGTGCGCCGTAAGTCCCGCCCGCAGCAACGCCCGTATCCGCTGGTGGCCTACGGGACATCCCTCAGGCGTGCCCCCGGCCGTACAGGTGATTCCTGCGGACCTGTGGCCGGGCGGGTGGAGCGCGAAGCAGCCGCGGGAAAGAATGAGGTCATTCCGCCGTGCCATGCACACCGGCTGCCTGGGGCGCCGATCACCCTCAAGGGCAGGGCATATGACGAGGCAACGCATTCCGGTGCACAGGGTGCGCGGTAACACCGGTAACAGCGGTACCGCGATATAGGAGCGAACTGATGCGCCGCTGCGCGTGTGCGGGAAATGCCCTGCGCGAAGGACCGGGCGGCGCGGACACGGCTGGGTCGAGGGGGAGGGAAACGCCTGCCTCAGGCGGGCCCGGATATCCACCGCAGGCCCCACTCCCACACCAGAGGTCTTGAGTTGAAGCACACCAGCGCACCTGAGTCCCGCACCGTCCTCGGCAGTGCGGCGACCGTGGTTCTGATCGCCGCCGCACTCACCCTGCAGTGCGCCCAAGCCGCCCCCGCCAAGGCCCCTGAGCCCCCGTCAGCGACCGCTGCCGCGCAGCGCGCCAGGACCATCAGCTCCGCCCTCGGAGCCAGCGCGGCGGGCTTCTACTACGACGCGCCGCGCAACAAACTCATCGTCAATGTGACCACCGCGGCCGCCGTGGCCAAGGTCCATGGTGCCGGCGCCGATGCCAAGATCGTCAAGCACTCCCTCACCTCGCTGAACGCGGCTCGTGCGACCCTCAAGCAGAAGGCCACCATCCCCGGGACGTCCTGGGCGATGGACCCCAGGACCAACAAGGTGGTCGTCGTCGCCGACCGTACGGTCAAGGGCGACCGCTTGACGCAGCTCAAGAAGGTCACCTCCTCGCTCGGCGACCGGGTCGTCCTCAGGCAGTCGGCGGGCACACTCCGGCCGCTGATCTCCGGTGGCAACGCCCTCTGGGGCAACGGCGCGCGCTGCTCGCTCGGCTTCAACGTCATCAGGGACGGACAGCCGTACTTCCTGACCGCCGGCCACTGCACCAACGCGGTGCGCAACTGGTCCGCCTCACAAGGAGGTCCGGAGATCGCGGTGACGGAGGCCGGAGCCTTCCCCGGTGACGACTTCGGGATCGCGAAGTACACCGACGCCGGTATCGCCCACCCCAGCCGGGTGGACCTCTACAACGGCAGCCTGCAGCCGATCGGCAAGGTGGGCGATGCCATCGTGGGCGAGCGGGTGCGGCGCAGCGGCAGCAGTACGCATGTCCGGACCGGTGAGGTCACCGCCGTCGAGGTGACGGCCAACTACCAGGAAGGGCCGGTCGACGATCTGGTCCAGACCGGTATCTGTGCGGAATCCGGCGACAGCGGCGGCCCGCTCTTCGACGGAGACACCGCGCTGGGCCTGACCTCGGGTGGCAGGGGCAGCTGCCTTCTGGGCGGCGAGTCCTTCTACCAGCCCGTACGCGAGGCCCTGGAGAAGACCGGATCTCACCTCGGCTGATCTGACGGACGGGGCGGACGGGGCCGACCGGGTGGGGCGGGCGGACGAGGTGAACCGGGCCGGTCGGGCCCGGTCCGAGTCCGGGGGCGGCCACTACGGACGCTGCGAGGGCAGTGGCTTGAGCCTGGGCCACCGGTCCAGCATGCGCCGCCGCAGGTCCGAAGTGAGCCGGTGCAGACCTCGCAGATCGGCCCGCTCGGCCGTCAGCTGCGCGACGACGCCGAGCCGGTGGGCCAGCCGCTGCCGGGCCGTGGCGGTGCCCCATTTCCAGTCGTGGTCCGGGATGCGGTCCAGGTGGTCGACGGTGCCGCGGTGGGCCCGCTGTACCAGGGCGTCGCCGCGCAGCAGCCAGCCGGCACAGGCGTCGGTCAGATCGCCGTGGGGCTCGGTCCCGGTCGCGGTGGTCCATGCGGTGCGGTAGGCCGCCTCGGCGCGGTCCATGAGCGGTGCGGTTGCCGCGGTGGAGCACCAGCAGGTGGGAAATCCGATGCGCAGGTAGGCGAGTTCCATGATCCCGTTGCCGAGCGCGGCCTGTTCGAAGTCGATGAACCGGACGCCCTGTGCGGTGTGCAGGTCATTTCCGGGGCACGGGTCCCCATGGAGCAGGGCGTGCCCCGTTGCCCGGCCGATCCGGTCCGCGAGAGCGCGGAGTTCGGCGGGCGCGCAGGACGGCACGGACACGTCCAGCGCCTCGGCCAGGCGGAGGAACGAGCCGATGTCGTCCTGCGCCGGGCCGGACCAGGCCGGCAGGAGACCGGTGTCCTCGGGGGTGCCGGTGGCGTGCAGCCGGGCGAGTGCGGTGGCGTAGTCGACAATCCACTCCCGGGGCGGCCGGCGGGGCTCGAGACGCTCCAGAACCAGCACCCGCTCCTCGTCGTCGGTGCCCAGCAGGCCCGGCACAATGGCCGGTTCGCCCCGGGAGGCGAGCCGCAGGGCCGTCACCTCGCGTGCATACCGCTGTGCGGCGTCGGGGGCGCCGACGATCTGCTTGACGACCGCCGGTCTTCCGTTCAGCTCGACGCGCCAGACGCGCGAGCGCGGGCTGCTGTCCAGCCTGCGGTGTCTTCCGGGTGTTCCCAGCCTTGCCCGTAACCCGTCTCCGAACGGCAGTTGCGCTGTCATGGCCCGCATCCTTCCACCCGTGCGCACGAGCGTGGCGGTCAGGGCGACGCCGCCGGGGCGAAATCGCCGCCAGGAAAACGCTGACAGGGGAAACGCCGACAGGGGGAATTCGCGGCCGGGGCGGACTCGATGTGCGGTTGCCTTGGATGCGTCCGGATGCCACGCACCCCCGGTGCGGGCGAGCCCGTTCACCGGGGGAGCGGGAGACAAGGGTGATGGCCTCGCCGCCCCCAGATGCGGCGATGCGGGATGCGGTCGAGCCATGGGTACGGCACTGCGCTCGACGAAACAGCGGGAGGACCGCGCCCCCGTCGGTACCACCGTCCCGACGGGGGACTCGGACGGTCTGGGGAGGAATGGCTACCAACCCGCCTCGCCGGCGGAGGAGACCGTCGCCCACGCCCCTTCTGGAGGGACCCTGAGCGGGCCCTCGTCCGAGGTGCCCGCCGCGGGCATCAGGTCGTCCCCGCCGCCGAGAACTCCGCGCAGCGCGTGGCTCGTCTCAGCCGATGGTGGCGCCGGTGCTGGTGGCGCCGGTGGTGCCGCCTGCGCCGCCGCCGATCGTTGCGCCGGTGGTGGTGGCGCCGGTGGTGCCGCCTGCGCCGCCGCCGATGGTCGCGCCGGTGGTGGTGGCGCCGGTGGTGCCGCCTGCGCCGCCGCCGATCGTTGCGCCGGTGGTGGTGGCGCCGGTGGTGCCGCCTGCGCCGCCGCCGATCGTTGCGCCGGTGGTGGTGGCGCCGGTCGTGCCGCCCACGCGGCCACCGATCGTTGCGCCGGTGCTGGTGGCGCCGGTCGTGCCGCCGCCGAGCCTGCATCCCGCCGGCACCAGGACGAGCCTGCCTTGGACGACACGGAACTGGCAGAGCGTGCCTCCGCCGCCGCCGATGGTGGCGCCCGTGGTGGTGGCGCCGGTGGTGCCGCCCAGGCCGCCGCCGATGGTGGCGCCGGTGGTGGTGGCGCCGGTGGTGCCGCCCAGGCCGCCGCCGATGGTGGCGCCGGTGGTGGTGGCGCCGGTGGTGCCGCCCAGGCCGCCGCCGATGGTGGCGCCGGTGGTGGTGGCGCCGGTGGTGCCGCCCAGGCCGCCGCCGATGGTGGCGCCGGTGGTGGTGGCGGCTGTGGTGCCGCCCAAGAGGCCTCCGCCGATGGTGGCGCCCGTGGTGGTGGCGCCGGTCGTGCCGCCCACGCCTCCGCCGATGGTGGCGCCGGTGGTGGTGGCGCCGGTGGTGCCGCCCACTCCGCCACCGATCGTGGCGCCGGTCGTAGTGGCTCCTGTGGCTTGTTCGGTGCTGGTCGGGGCCGAAGCTTTCGCTGTCTGCGGCGCTTCACTGCTCATCGCGGTGATCGCGCCCACCGTTCCGGTGAGTGTCACAGCCAGGACAGATGCACCGATCACGTGGGGAATGCGCTTCCGGATGTTGGTCGCCATGATGCCTCCTCTTGAGTGGACGGGCCGTCGATAGCCAGCCTGGGAGGTCGGGCATGACCGCGGTGTTGATCCGGCGTGGCCCTCGCGTGACGCGCTCGGTACGGCCCGCCGATCCGCCGCTTCTTACCGGCCGGCCCGCCCCTGGTGAGCTGTCCCGTCAACCGGACCGGTCCGCGCTTGACCAGGTAGGACGCAGTCGTCATCACCGAAAGTGCCGAGATGATCGCCTTCCGTGGCGGCCGTGCGTCTCGCTGATATCCACGTCGCGGATTCATCGCTCCCCCGAGGGGATCGAGTCCTTGGCGGCCCTTTCGCGGGTGAGGTGTAAGGCGTCGTTGCCGCCGGACCGGCTGTACGCCATGGGGGAAAGCGGTGCGGGTGGCCGGCAGTGCGCACCGACGCCCGGCAGTCGCTGGGGAGAGGGTCGGACGAAGGCGCCGGACGAAGGCGCCGACCGGACCCGGGCGAACCGGACCGGCTGGGCAGGAGCCGACCGAACTGGACTCGTGCCGAATCGGACGTGTCGAATCGGACTCGTGTCGAACCGGACCCGGCTGAGCAACTGCCCGCGGTCGGGCCGCGTCGCTACGGTGCCACGCCCCAGCGGCCGCTGCGCCCGCCGCCTGCCGCCCGGCATCCGCCGCCCCGGACCGGCCGTGGCGACAAGAGGCCGCGAGCCCACGCGCCCGCGGCCGGCTCCGGCGTTGTGGAGTAACCCGATGCGCGCTCTGCCATCCGGGTGACGGGGCGTCAAGACCGTTGCAGGCGTGCTCACTCGGGTGGATTACTTGGAGCCATCCAATCCGGTGGGCCGCCTACCCTCTCGGGCGAGTGGCAGCCGGCCTACCTCGACCACACACCCACGTGAGGGCAGGCGGCGGTGCAGCACTGGCACCGCGACGGATGCCCTCCCGGGCAGAGGCGTGAAGACACCAGGCAGGTGCCGTTCGTCGGCATCGGCTGGTGCGGCGGCTCACATCACCTCTTCCTGGGGACGTCATGCGAACTGTCCGTACATTGCGCTCCATCCTCGGTGTCTGCGCCCTGACCGTGGCGCTGACCGCCGGGCTGGTCGCGGTCCCGAACGAGGCACACGCCCAGACGCCTGTGCTGTGCAGCGAAACCTCGCTGGTCAATGCGATCACGGAGGCCAACGCTGCCGACGGGGGCACCCTGGCACTGGTCCCGTTCTGCACCTACCAAATCACCAGCGCGCACGGCACCGGACCCACCGGACCGGTGGGGCTTCCGCCCATCACCACGTCGATCACCCTGGTGGGAATGGGCGTCACCATCGCCCGTGACCCGGGCGCCCCGGCCTTCCGGGTCCTCCAGGTCCAAGGGGCCGCGAACGTGCCCGGCACCAAAGGCCAGTTGAGCATGGTGGGGGTCACCGTACGCGGCGGCAGTGCCGTGTCTCCCTGGCCGGGAGGCGGCATCTCGAACCTGGGGGGCACGGTCTCCCTGCTCACCAGCGCCGTCACCGGCAACACCGCCGTTGCCGGGGGCGGAATCTACAACGACAACGGTGCCGTGTCGCTGACCGCCAGCTCCGTCACCGGAAACACCGCCACCTCCAGCGGCGGCGGCATCTACGTCAACTCCGGGGGTGTGACCCTGCTGGGCACCACCGTGAGCGGCAACACCCCGGACAACTGTGCTCCGTCAGGCAGCGTCATCGGCTGCACCTGACGGCCGGCCGGCGCCTCGGCCACCACGCATCACGCAGCCCATCCCGACACCGGCGGCGCACACGGCCGCCCGGTCTCGGCTGATCACTCCCACTCACACACTCCACCGAAGGAGCTTCGCCATGCCCATCTCTCCCAGTCAGGGTTCGACCGGAGGCGGGACCACCGTCAGCATCACCGGTACCAACCTCGGCGGCGCCACTGCCGTGCACTTCGGCTCCAAGACAGCCACCATCACCGGTAACACCCCCACCTCGGTCACCGTCATCAGCCCGTCGGGCAGCGGAACGGTTCCGGTGACCGTGACCACCCCCGGCGGAACCAGCAACCCGCTGTCGTTCTTCTACGTAGGCGCGCCCTTCAAGTCCAGCATCTCTCCGGTAACCGGCGTCACCGCCGGCGGCAACACCGTCACCATCAACGGCACCGGCCTGACCACCGCCAGCGCGGTGAACTTCGGTGCCGTCACGGCGACCCCGACCGTGGTCAACGACGGCCAGCTGACCGTCGCCGTGCCGGCGGGCACGGGCCCCGGACCGGTCAGCGTCAGCGTCACCACCGCGGGCGGAACCAACAACGGCCTGTCCTACACCTACGTCGACGCCCCGACCGTCACCACACTGAACCCCAACTCCGGCCCGGCCAGCGGCGGAACCGTGGTGACCCTCACCGGCACCAACCTCAGCAGCACCCAGTCGGTCGTCTTCGGCGCCACGCCCGCACCGTTCACCGTCATCAGCGACACCACTGTTTCCGTCGTCACCCCGCCCACGCCGGACGGTTCCCCCGGCCCCGCCGCTGTCACCGTGACCACCACTGGTGGCGTTGCCACCGCCCCGGTCGACTTCACCTACCTGGCCGGCCCCGGCATCTGACCGGAACCCCGAGCCACTGACGGCCCGGTCCCCGGATCAGGCCACCGAACCACCCGTCCGGACAGGGTGCGCCCAGCCCTGCCCGGTCCTCACCCAGCTCACTGACAAGCCTCGGCCCGGCGCTTCTCCTCGGCGGCCGGCCGGGGCTCACGCTCTCGAAGGACCATGGCCGTGAATCGCTCAGCAGAACCGCCAACCGCTTCCGCCGCGCAGACGTCGGCCGCAGCCACACCCGCAGTCCTCTCCGTCTCTCCCGCCTCGGGTGCCTCCGCGGGCGGCACCATCGTGACGATCACCGGCACCGGCTTCACCGGTGCCACCGCCGTGCGCTTCGGTGCCACACCGACGTCGCAGTTCACCGTCGTCTCCGACACCCAGATCACCGCCACCACGCCGCTCGGCACCGGCACGGTGCAGGTCACCGTCACCACCCCCAGCGGCATCAGCAACCAGTTCGTCACCTTCTCCTACGTCGCCACCCCCGCGCCGGTCTTGACGTCGGTGGTTCCTGCTTCGGGTCCGTCGTCGGGTGGTACGTCGGTGACGTTGACGGGTTCGGGTTTTACGGGTGCGTCGGTGGTGCGGTTCGGTGCGGTGTCGGCTTCGTTTGTGGTCAACTCCGCTACGCAGATCACGGCGACGGCGCCTGCGGGGTCGGGCACGGTGCAGGTCACCGTGGTCGGGCCGGGCGGTACGAGCAACGGTGTGCCGTTCACCTACACCACGGTCTCCGCGCCGGTCTTGACGTCGGTGGTTCCTGCTTCGGGTCCGTCGTCGGGTGGTACGTCGGTGACGTTGACGGGTTCGGGTTTTACGGGTGCGTCGGTGGTGCGGTTCGGTGCGGTGTCGGCTTCGTTTGTGGTCAACTCCGCTACGCAGATCACGGCGACGGCGCCTGCGGGGTCGGGCACGGTGCAGGTCACCGTGGTCGGGCCGGGCGGTACGAGCAACGGTGTGCCGTTCACCTACACCACGGTCTCCGCGCCGGTCCTGACCTCCGTGACCCCGTCTTCGGGCCCTCCGGCCGGGGGCACCACGGTCACTCTCGCCGGCACGGGCCTGGCCACCACCAGCTCCGTACGGTTCGGTGCCACGGCGGCAACCTCCTTCACCGTCGTCTCCGACACCCACGTCACCGCCGTCGCCCCTGCCGGGACCGGCACGGTGCAGGTCACCGTCACCACCCCGGGCGGCACCAGCAACGGCGTCTCCTACACCTACGCCGTGACGCCCGCCCTGAGCGGCGTCAGTCCCCACCAAGGGCCCACGTCCGGCGGGAACACCGTCACACTCACCGGCGCCAACCTCACCGGAACGACCGCGGTCACCTTCGGCACCACCCCCGCGACCTCTTTCACGGTGCTGTCCCCGACCCAGATCTCCGCCGTGGTCCCCGCGGCCACCGCGGGCCCGGTCGACATCACCGTGACCACCCCGGGCGGCGCCAGCACCCTCCAGAGTGCCTACTTCTACGTCAGTACGCCGGTCCTCACCGGTGTTGCCCCGCCCTCGGGACCGCTCTCGGGCGGGAACACCGTCACGCTCACCGGTGTCCACCTCGTCGAAGCCACCGCGGTGCGCTTCGGGACGACCGCGGCAACCACATTCACGGTGGTCTCGGACACTCAGATCACCGCCGTGGTTCCGCCCGGAGGCGCCGGTCCGGTCGACGTCACCGTGAGCACAGCAGGGGGAACGAGCAACGGGATCTCCTACACCTACCTGGCGGCACCGGTCGTCACGACCGTGGTCCCGAATCAGGGGCCCACCGCCGGTGGCATCACCCTCACTCTCACCGGCACCGGCTTCGCCCAGGCAACCCAGGTGCTCATCGGCACCGACCCCGCGGGGTTCACCGTCGTCTCCGACAACCACATCGTCGTCGACGCCCTGCCCGGTCCCGCCGGCCCGGTCGACGTCACCGTCACCAGCCCCGGCGGTACCAGTACACCGAAGACCTACACGCGGGTGGCCTCACCCGGGATCTGAGGCGTGCAAGCCGCGCGCAGCCCGGGACGCGGAATGAAAAATGCCGCGTCACCACCCTTCGAGCCAAAGTAAGATGCCCTATCGAATATCACCACTTACTTCGGGAGGGCTTGATGGTTCCGGATCTGGTCAGGATCTGGGCGTCCGGCTGGGCCGTTTCACGGCGCACGCCCCGGCCGGTCGAGCATCCGTGGGGGCTGTATATCGAGGTGGGCAAGCCCGACCAGGTGGGGCGCCATGTACTGCCCCACGCCGATGAGCCCTCGGTACGCCGGGCCGCCGCCGCGGTGACGGTGCCGCACACCTGGCTCAAGGTACCCATGGAACCCGTGGATGTGGGGCACTGGCTGCCGCAGGGCTGGGTGGTGGACAAGGACGAGGCAGGACATCTGATGGCCGTGGACCTGCAGGTCACCGACCCAGTGGTGCCCCAGGGCTACACCGCGGCCGTGGAGACCGGCGACGGCCTCATCCACGTCCGGCTACGGGATGCTGCGGGCGACCCGGCCGCCGACGGGCAGATGGCCGTCCTCGGGCGGGCCACGGTCATCGACCGCGTCACGACCGAGGAGCGGCACCGCCGCCGCGGCCTGGGCAACTTCGTGATGCGTACGCTCGCCGACCGTGCCGTGGCCGAGGGCGCGGACCTCGGCATTCTGGGCGCGACCGACGAGGGCCGCGCACTCTACGAAACGCTGGGCTGGAAGGTGCACGCCCCGCTGGCGGCATGCATTTACCGGCCCTGATACTGGGTTCGGGCAGTCACCCGCTCGACGCGGTGCCGCCACTGCTCCAGGCCCGCCACCCGAAGGCCCACGACCTTCCCCGCGTCATCGGCGTGGCGCAGCGCGACGGCCGCGAGGAAGTCGGGATGTGCCTCGAACGCGGCCTGCTCCTCAGGCGTCATCGGGCCGCCCTGGAGGGCGAGGGTACGGGTGCTCTCCGGGGACAGCCCGGTCGCATGCTCCGCGTCCGTCGCCGCGAGGTATCGCTTGGCAGGGATGTGGAGCGCGACCAGCCGTGCGACCTGCGCGCCCAGCAGGCCGGCGACGGCCGCGGCGGCGTGCTCGCCGTGCCGTGCCTCGTCCCCGGGAACCAGGTGGTGGCCGATGTCGTGCACCAGACCCGCGACCTGAAGCTCCTCGTCGTGCGGGTGCCGCAGTGCCAGAACGGCCGCTACCTGAAGGCCGTGGTCGAGGATGTCCACCGGGTCGCCCGACCGGTCCGGCGTGTCCCAGACGTCCTCGCAGTTGGCCAGCATGCCCATCGGCCCGTCCACGGAGAGCGGTTGCTGATTCCCTCTGCCTGCCGGTTCGTTCATCGCCTAGTCCTCGCCCTGCCTGCTTACGTCCTTGTGTGACTTGCCTGCCTGCCTGCCTGCCTTCGCAACTCGCGGCACAGGAATCTGCCGTATGCGGTTGTCCACGAGGTGTACGCGAGCCGTCCGGGCGGGGGCCCGTCGCGCCCGCCGCACACGGAGAGGAGCGACCCATGCCGGCACCTCCTGCGCTGCACGAGCGTCCCGGGCGTCCCGGGTGTCCCAGGCCCCGGGGCGGCACGGAGAGGTGGCGCATGCCGCTGTGGGACGATTCCGGGCGCAGCGCAGCGCACGGGCGACGACGGCACAGCCACTCGTCCGGTCAGGCGCGCACGACAACAGGCTGACATGGCAGTGAGACGGGGAAGAATCAGATGTTCGCGAGATCGCTGGGCGACGACGGTGCGGAGCTGCGGCCACTGGAGCCGTGGCATGCCGGGGAGTACCTCGCCCATATGGACCGGGGCCGCGAGTACATCGGCCGCTCCATCGGGCTGGCGGACCGCGCCACCGATCTCGCCTCCGCCACGGCGTTCTTGCAGTCCTACGCGGACAAGGCGGCTGCCGACACCGGCCGGCTCTACGGAATCTGGGCGGACGGTGTGCTCGTCGGCGGCGTCCTGTTCAGGACATTCGACACCGAGTCCGGCAACTGCGAGGTCGGCTGCTGGCTGGAGGAGGCGGCCGCCGGGCGCGGTCTGATCACGCGCGCGATCCGGGTGCTCATCGACTGGGCGGTCGGGGAACGTGGGATGCACCGTGTGGAGTGGATCGCGTCCTCCTCCAACACCGCAAGCATCAACGTCGCCAAGCGGCTCGGCATGGTGCGGGAGGGAGTGCTACGGGAGAGCAACCCCTACCGCGGTGTACGTCACGACATGGAGATCTGGTCGGTCCTGGCCCGGGACTGGCCCACACAGCGCGCGTCCGGCGGCCGGTGACCTCCGCCGGCCGGAGCCCCGGTGCAGGCCAGGGCCCCGGCGCCGGCGTTGCCATCCGGGTCGCCGACCGGCAGGATGGCCGGCAACCCGGACGGACGGAGTGGGGTCAGGCGGTCTGCTGCAACCGGTGCAGCGATGCCACCAGTTTGTCCACCTCCTCGGATGTGTTGTAGAGCGCGAGTGACGCACGCGCCGCGCTCTCCAGGCCGTAGTGGGCCAGCGCCGGTTGGGCGCAGTGGTGGCCGGCCCGGATGGCGATGCCGTCGCGGTCCAGCCACTCGGCGATCGTGGACGGGGCGTGGCCGGCGAGGGTGAAGGTCAGTACCGCGATTCTGTCGGGCGCGGAGCCCAGCAGCTCAAGGCCGGGGACCGTGGCCAGGGCCTGCTGTGCGTACGCCATCAGCGAGGTCTCGTAGGCGGCGATGGCGTCCCGGTCGAAGGAGGTCAGCCAGTTCAGCGCGGACAGCAGACCGACCACGCCGGAGATGTGCCCGGTTCCGGCCTCGAGGAGGTGCGGTACGGGGGCGTAGGTGGTGCGGTGGAAGCTGACCGAATCGATCATGTTGCCGCCGCCCTGCCACGGCGCCATGTCCCGCAGGACCTCCGGCTTCGCGTACAGAGCGCCGATGCCCGTCGGGGCGAACAGCTTGTGGCCGGAGAACACATAGAAGTCGGCGTCCAGGTCCTGCACATCGACCGGGAAGTGCGCCACCGCCTGGGCCCCGTCCACCAGAACCTTGGCGCCGTACCGGTGGGCGAGCGCGGTCATCTCGCGCACCGGCGGGACGGTGCCGAGCACATTCGACGCCTGGCTTACGGCGACGAGTTGCGTACGCATGGAGAGCAGATCGGCGTACGCGTGGAGATCGATCTGACCGTCCGGCTGGAGGGGTACGGGTACCACCCGGGCACGGGTTTCCTTGGCGATCAACTGCCAGGGAACGATATTCGAGTGGTGCTCCAGTACAGGCACCAGGATGTCGTCCCCGGGGCCGAGGTTGGCCCGCCCCCAGCTCTGGGCGACGAGGTTGATCGCCTCGGTGGTGCCGCGTACGAAGACGATGTCGTCGGGTGACGGTGCGCCCAGGAACCGGGCGACCGCCGCCCGGCCCGCTTCGTAGGCCTCGGTGGCTTCCCGGGCCATGGTGTGCGCACCACGGTGGATGTTGGAGTTGGCGGATCCGTAGAAGCCGGCCAGTGTCTCGATCACCTGGCGTGGCTTCTGTGTGGTGGCCCCGTTGTCCAGCCAGACCAAGGGGTGCCCGTTCACGGTCCGGTGCAGGATCGGGAAGTCCCGGCGGGCCATCTCGGGCGAGAAGGCGACGTGTTGGCCGGGGAGGCCGGTGGGTTGTACGGGCTGGGTGGCGGCGGCTTGCACGGGCTGGGTGGTGGTGGGGTGTATGGGTTGGTCGGTGGATGGGATGGCGGCGGCCGGATCGGCGCTGACCGTGGCGGTGCTGGTCGGGACGGCGGCGGTCGGAGCGGTGCTGACCGGACCGGCGGCGAGCGGGGCAGTGCTGACCGGCCCAGCGGCGGCCGGAGCAGCGGCGGTCGTAGCAGCGGTGACCGGATCCGCGGGCACGTCCGTGCCCGCGCCCGCGCCCGTGCTCATGGCCGACGCTGCAGCCAGTGCCGTGGCCAGCGCCGCAGTCAGTGCCGTGGCCGGATCGGCGGATGTCAGGCCGTCGGCCGGGGGGCTCGCGGGGGGAGCCGTGTGCGGCCACCGGCTCCCGGTAACGTCAGGAATAGTCATGGAAGTTGGAGACCTCGACGTTCTGGAGTACGGCGAGCGCATCCTCCACCAGTACCGCGGTGTTGAAGTACGCCGTCATCAGGTACGACGTGACGCCCTTCTGGTCGACACCCATGTTCCGCATCGACAGGCCGGGTTCCACCTCGTCCTCGACCTTCGCGGGACGCAGACCCACCACGCCCTGCTCCGCCTCACCGGTGCGCATCAGCAGGATCTCGGTGGTGCCGACGCCGGCACTGCCGGAGAACCGCACCTTGTCGGAGGGGAGCAGCGGCACGCCGCGCCAGGTCAGCAGCGGACTGCCGAAGCGGTTGTCGATCACCGGGGGCACGCCCCGGCGCGTACATTCCCGGCCGAATGCGGCGATGGCCCTGGGGTGGGCGAGGAAGTAGCCGGGCTGCTTCCAGACCCTGGTGAGCAGTTCGTCCAGGTCGTCGGGGGTCGGGGAACCGGTGCGCGCCTGCACCCGCTGCCCGGGGGCCACATTGTTGAAGAGGCCGAATTCCGGGTGGTTGAGCAGCGAGGCCTCCTGCCGCTCACGCAGGGCGTGCACGGTGAGGTTGGACTGGGCGCGAGTCTGGTCGATGGGCCCGTTGTAGAGGTCGGAGACCCGGGTGTGGACGCGCAGCACCGTCTGGGCGAGGGTCATGTGGTACTCGCGGGGTGTGTCCTCGTAGTCGACGAACGTCATGGGGAGTTCCGGTTCGCCGACGTGCCCGGCGCTGAGATCGACCGGTACCTCGGCGCCCGGCAGGACGCCGTCGGCCGAGAGGTAGGCATCCATCGCTCCCCGCACTGCCGTGTTCCGGTCGCACAGCCCGGTGAGCACGCTGCGTTCGAGGCACAGGGCCACGCCGGGGGTGAGCGCCCGGATGCGGTACGGCAGGGGCTCGGAGCGGGTCCAGGCATCGAGATCGAAGAACTGGCCGTCACCGATCACTTCGAGTACGGCGTCCTCGCCGTAGCGTCCGCTGACCCGCTTTTCGGCACGTCCCTGGGCGATGACCCACAGCTTGTCGTGCGCCTCACCGTCCTGGGCCAGCATTTCTCCGGCCTCGAAGGTGACTTCCGTGAAGGAGCCCGCAAGTTCGGAGAGCAGTGCGTCGTCGGCGTCCCGCAGGTACGGAAGTTCCCGCAGATCCCCCGGAATGACGCGGGGCGAACCACCATCGTTGTGAGTGCTGATGCGGTCGTCGCCGAGGACGTAGGTACGGCGGCGGTTGACGCGGAAGACACCCGATTCGACATCCACCCATGGCAGGGCGCGGAGCAGATAGCGCGGGGTGATACCGCGCATCTGCGGGCTGGTCTTGGTGGTGGTCGCCAGTTGCCGTGCCGCATCCGGGCTGAGACTCGTCTGGTCGTTCATCACAGGACCTCCTCGACGACAGGCGTGTCAGGTGGCCGGAACCCGGCCGAGCGACACGCGGGAATCTGATCGTGTTGTCGAAGCCCGCCACCCGCAACCAACCGTTTGACGGCGTTAGGCCGGAAATATTCGCTGTATGAACTTCGCAATTGCGGATATATGTACGATAGTTTGGCCGTGAGGTGCCGCTATGGTGCGCGCCCATTCCGGGATCTTCGGAGTCGAGGCGCCCCGGTCGCTTTCCTCTGCCGCTCGCCGTACCGGATATGCGACGTGATTTGCTCTCATAACAGTCCTTGGCGAATCCTCAAGGATGGCTTATGCAGGGGGAGTTGGTGCTCTTCGGCGCCGCGTCAAACCACTCCGGGGCTCTTCTTTCCGTGGTTTCCGAGGGCGCGTCGGCGGTGGCGTGGCCCTGCGGCGCGGGCCGGGTTCTGTGCGCGTCACCGGTGCGAGCGCAGTGCGTCAGCCGCGGCGGTGCGCAGGGGGTACACGGTGCTCCGAAGGTGTCCCGAGAAGATGCAGGAGCCGCCCTCCCCGGGGCGACGGCCCACGGGAAAGGCGGCTCCTGTGCCGTGCCGGTTCCCCCTACTGGGGCTTGAAGGAACGGATCTGGTAGCTGCCCTGCAGGTTGCCGCCCGCGCCGGAGGGTGTGGACCCGACGCGCGCGTGGTAGTTGGTCTGCGTGTAGTACTGCACGCGGTGCCGGGTGTTGTTCCATACGGAGCGGACATTCTGTCCCCGCTGGATGAAGGAGCAGTTGTCGGCGGTGTTCGCCTTACTGGACTGCGACCACTGGCAACGGGTTCCCCCGCCGTTCCAGTCGCTGTAGATGCAGAAGTAGCCGGAAGTGCAGTGGAAGGCCGCCGGGCGGGCGGACGCCGTGGGGGCCGCGGTCGCGGTGGGTGCGGTCCCCAGAGCGGCTGTCAGGGCGGCGGTCAGGGCGGCAGCGGCGACGGCGAACGAGCGGAGACGGCGCATGGGAAGAACTCCTTTTCCTCGATTTTTCCTCGGTGGTGGCCGGCGAGGGGCAGGGTCGCCGCGGACCGGCCGGGAAGGTCGCGTACGAGCAGGGAAGGCAGGCCACGCCGGGCCGGAGGGGCAACGGGTGGCCGGGCCGTGAAGCGTCATCAGTATGGTTCGCAGCCGTGCTGCCGACTCAGGGCATTTCTGGCCTCACCAGGGCCTGTTGGAGCGCGACGGCGTAGGTACCGGGCGTACGCCGCACGTACCTCCGCTCACACGCGGAGCGCACTCACGCGAAGAGAGCACTCACGCGAAGACTTCACGCGCACTCGGTTCGCAGCCGGTCGGCCAGCCGGCCAGTCCCGCCCGGCAGCTACCGGGCGGGGCTTGCCGAAGCCCCGCCCCGTTGGCCCGGATCGCCGGGCTCATGGGCAGCTGACGGGTTTGGTGTGTTGTGGGCAGGGGTGCCCGGGTTTGGCTCCGGTGGCCGGGCCGCCTCAGGTCTGTGGGGGCCTTTGATTGCAAGGGACATCCGTCCCAAGGGGTGCCGCTCCCGATGACTGCTCCGTATTGTCAGCTCGCGCCGGAGCCTTCCCGTCCGGAAGCTCGTGGAGGGATGCCCTCCGGGCCCGCGATACCTGGCAGCGCCTGCACCGAGGAGCAGTGGTGACACCCCTGATCGTACCGGTCATGATCGTATTTGGAATATTCCTGCTCGCCATGGTGACCGTGGGTATCTGGACGTACCAGGACACGCTGACGTTCTCCGACTTCGCGCTGGGCGGGCGCCGGTTGAGTGCACCACTGGCGGCCCTGTCCGCGGGCGCCAGTGATATGTCCGGCTGGCTGTTCCTGGGTCTGCCCGGGGCCGTATACGCGGCCGGGATCGGCGCCTCGTGGATTGCCGTCGGCCTGGCCGTCGGTACGTATCTCAACTGGCGCCTGGTCGCACCGCGGTTGCGTACCTACACCGAGCTGGCCGGCGACGCCAAGACGCTGTCGGCGTACCTGGAGGAGCGGTTCGAGGACGGCAGCAGGATGCTGCGTCTGGTCTCGGCAACCGTCATCGTCGTCTTCTTCACCGTCTACGTGGCCAGCGGCCTCCTGGCCGGGGGAGTGCTGTTCGAGGAAATCTTCGGTGGCGGTTTCGAATTCGCGCTCACCGTCTTCGCCGTGGTGATCGTCGTCTACACCGTCCTGGGCGGCTTCCGCGCGGTGAGTGTGACGCACTCGGTACAGGCCACGGTGATGTTCTGCGCGGCCGTCGCGCTCCCCGTGATCGGTATCGGGCTGCTCGGGGGATTCGGCGCGATGCACAGGCTGCTCGCCCACAAGACGCCGTCCCTGCTGGACATGGGCGCCAAGGCCCACTTCGACGGCGCCCGGTGGACGTCCGGTGAGCCGCTGGGCGCGGTGGCCGTCATCTCCCTGCTCGCCTGGGGTCTGGGCTATTTCGGGCAGCCGCACATCCTGGCCCGCTTCATGAGCATCCGCAGCACCCGTGACATCCCGTTGGCCCGCCGTATCGGTGTGGGCTGGGTGGTCGTCTGTCTGGCGGGTGCCTCGCTCGTGGGCCTGGTCGGGATCGCGGCCCTCAACCAGCCGCTGGACAACCCTGAGACCGTCTTCATCGAGCTCTGCGCCCAGTTGGTCAATCCGTGGGTCGCCGGCATCCTGCTGGTCGCCGTGCTCGCCGCGATCAAGTCCACCGCGGACAGCCAGCTGTTGGTCTCGGCGATGGCCCTCACCGAGGACTTCTACCGGGCCTTCGTCAAGCGGCGGGCCTCGGACGCGTCGATGGTACTGGCGGCTCGTGTGACGGTCGTGGCCGTGGCGCTGGTGGCCTACGTCATCGCACTCAGCGGCGGTGCCGTACTGGATATCGTCGCCTACGCCTGGGCGGGCTTCGGCGCCGCCTTCGGCCCGGTCATCCTGCTGTCGCTCTACTGGCCGCGTATGACCCGGGCCGGGGCGATGGCCGGCATCGTGACGGGTGCGGTCACCGTCGTCATGTGGAAGCAGATCGACCCGCTCCTCGGGCCGCTCCGCTCGGGCATCTACGAGATGGTGCCCGGTGTGCTCGCGGCCACCGCGGCGGCGCTGGTCTTCGGGAAGTTCGTCGGCCGCCCTCCGCGCCGCACCTGGTCGGGCCCCATGGAGAAGCGGGCCGCCGCTACGGTGCCGGCCGGCTGAGCCCGCGAGGGCTGGGGAGGCTGAGCCCGCAGGGCCGGGGGCGGCCGGGCGCGGTGCCTGGTTCCTGCGGCCCGGCCCCACGGGACTCACGGGCCCCACCGGCCCAACGGCCGTACAGTCCCACCGGCCGCACCGCCCACCGCCGAACGTTCCCCGGTCGCACCCGTCCCGCCCGTGCGTCACGCGCCTTATGATCCAAGAGGCTCAGCGTGCACCACGACGGGAAAAGATGTGCCTCCTCACCCTTCCTTGTCGCCCCCCGGGCTTCTGCGGATGGCGTCGTCCGCTCTCGCGGCGGCGGGCCTGGTCGTGATGTTGAGCAGCTGTGCGCAGAGGGGTGAGCCGCTGAGCGCCGGCCACACGTCGGCCGCCTCCGCCCCGGTGCGGCTGTGGCCCGAGCGGAAGCCCGCGCCACAGCCCGAGCGCGGAAGGGGGGAGAACCTTCCCGCGGCCGTTCCCGGAGTGCCGCCCGTGCCGTCCGGGGACATCCGCAAGGCGGACCTGTTCACCGTCGTCAAGGCACAGACCGCCGCGGGTTCCGCGCTCGGCGGCGGGCCGCAGTTCGACTCCGCCACCACGCGGAAGATCAAGGCCTGCGCCCGGGAGCCGGCGCACTGTCCGGTGCGAAAGCCCCAGTACCGGGATCTGACGGGGGACGGCAAGGACGAACTCATCGTCGGTATCGAGGCGCCGGACCACTCCCTGGCACTGTGGGTCTTCACGCTCGACCACGGGCAGGTCACCCGGATCATGGACGCCGGCGCGACACCGCTGTCGGTGGAGATCGCGAACGGCGATCTGATCCTGCGGGAGCCCGCCGGCACGCCCGGCTACGACACCCGCACGGTCTACGCATGGGACTCGCGGACGCGGACCATGGCCCTGCGGTCGATGGAATTCGACCAGGCGCACTCCGCCACCCCCGCCCCGGAGCGCACACCATGAGCGCCGGCCGGCCCCGGAAGCGGCTGCGCCTGCCCGCCTGGACGATGACGCTCCACGGGAAGTTCGCCGCCTTCGTCATCGTCATGTGCTGCGTCCTCGCGACGGTCGTCGGGGTCCTGGTGCACGTCCTGGTCTGCCGGCAGGCCGAGAGCCAGGCCCGCAGCACGGCGCTGTCGCAGCTGGACTCCGTCGCCGAGGCGTACGCCGCCGGGGAACCCCTCGGCCGCGACGCCGCGGTGGACCCCGCGGACCTCCCCGCCCCGCTCCGCGCCATGGCCCTGCGGGGCGAGCGCGGTACCCAGCTCGCCGACCACCAGGGCCGCCCGGCGATGTGGGCCGTCACCCCCGCCGACGGCAAGGCGCTGGCCGTCCATCTCGACTACAGCCGGCGAGCCGCCGCGATCCGCGGACTGGACCGGACCATCGTCGGCTCCTCGGCCTTCGCGATCGCCCTCACCCTCGCCGTCGGACTGTTCGGCGTCTCCCGTATCACCCGTCGGCTGCACCACACCGCCCAGGTGGCCCGCAGGATCAGCACCGGCGATCTCGACGCCCGGGTGGACGACCCCCGCGTCCAGTGCGCCCCCTCCGCCCAGGACGAGACCGCCGCCGTGGCGGCCGCCCTCGACGCGATGGCCGCGACACTGCAGAGCAAGCTGCACAGCGAGCAGCGCTTCACCGCCGATGTGGCTCACGAGCTGCGCACCCCGCTGACCGGCCTGCACCTGGCGGCGGAGCTGCTGCCCCCCGGCCGCCCGGCCGAGCTGGTGCGGGACCGGATCCGGACCATGAGACGGCTGACCGAGGACCTGCTGGAGATCTCCCGCCTCGACGCGGAGGTGGAGCAGGCCGATATCGAGGTGCATCAACTGGGACCGCTGGCCGAGCGCGCGGTGCTGGCCACCGGGCTGCAGGCCGAGGTCCGTGCCGAGCGGGACACCCGGGTGGAGACCGATCAGCGAAGGCTCCAGCGCGTGCTGGGGAACCTCGTCTCCAACGCCCACGGGCACGGCCGCCCGCCGGTGCTGCTGACCGTCGACGGCCGCGTCATCACCGTGCGGGACCACGGGGACGGCTACCCCGGCCACCTCCTCGACCACGGCCCCCAGCGGTTCCGGAGCCGGTCCGGAAGCGGCCGGAAGACCGGACACGGCCTCGGCCTGACCATCGCCATGGGACAGGCCCGGGTCCTCGGCGCCACGCTGCGGTTCTCCAACGCGCCGGACGGCGGAGCCGTCGCCGAACTCGTCCTGCCGCCGTCGGTCCCGGGCCCGCGGCGCTCCCCGCCGACGAGGACCGGCAGCGCTTAGGCGAGGACCGGCAGCTCTTGGCCGGTGTCTCGCTGGAACCCGGCACCCCTCGCCGGAGTGTCCGCGCCTGAGCGACAAGCGCAGAATGAAGAGAGCCGCTCTGCCGTCCGGCGGGCGGCCCGCCACCGTGCGCGGCGGGTGGAAGGGAAAGCCGGTGCCAGCAGATCGGCCGAGCGACGCGAGGGCTCGTGGTCCGCTCTGGTCCGAGCCCGGTTCGCTGCTGCAGCATGTCGCCGTCGCCGTGTTCGGCCTCGACGACGACAACCGGATCTGCTACTGGGGCCCGGGCGCCCGGGATCTCTTCGGCTACCACGCGGCCGAGGCGCTGACGAAGCCCGGCGCCCTCCTCCTCCCCGGGCCGCCCGGGGGAGGGCCCGACGACTGCGCCCGCATGGCGGAGCGGGGCCGGACCCTGGGGTACTGGCGTGGCCGCCTGCACGCCACGCATCAGGACGGCACGGTTCTCGACTGCGGGTTCCGCGTCTTCCCGGTGACCGGCGCCGCGGGACGTTCGGTGATCATGGCGCTGGCGAGCCGCGGCGACGAGCTGGACCGGGTGAAGACCAACCTCGCCTTCCTCGACGCCCTCTTCGAGACCTGCCCCATAGGCCTGGCCATGTTCGACGCGGAACTGCGCTACCTGCACGTCAACCAGGCACTCGCCGACATGAACGGACTGCCCATCGAGGAGCATCTCGGACGCCGCCTCGCCGAGATCATGATCACCTCGGACGGCGGTGAGTACGAGCGCATGCTGCGCGCCGTCGCCGCGGAGGGCAAACCCGTCACGGGCGTGCGGGTGGGGATGCGCACCCGGGGCCACCCGGACCGGGACAAGGTCCTGTCGGTGAGTTTCTTCCCGCTCACCCAGGCCGTCGGCACCCACCAGGGGGTGGGCGGCCTGCTGGTCGATGTGACCGACCGCGAGCAGGCCATCGTGGAGGCCAGCGCCACCCGTCAGCGGCTGGCACTGCTGAACCGTGCCTCCGCCCGGATCGGCACCACCCTGGATGTGCAGGTCACGGCCCAGGAACTGGTCGAAGCCGCGGTCCCGGACTTCTCCGACGCGGCCGTCGTGGAGCTCGTGGAGTGGGGCGACGAGCACGCGGCGTTCGACCCCGCCCTGCCGGTGGACACCCACCGCATCGCCTACGGCACCGTCCTTCCTCCGCCCGCGACGGAACTGGTGGGCGGGGTGGACGTCGTGCACTACCCGCCGGGCTCCGCGATCCATCAGATGCTGCGGACCGGCCGTCCCCTGTGCGTAGCGGTGGACCAGGAGTTCATGGTCCGCACCATGCTGAACGAAACCCGCGCCCGGCTGATGGCCGACAGCGGTCTGGCCTGCCTCCTCCTCGCTCCGCTCATCGCCCGGGCAACGGTCCAGGGGATCGCGGTCTTCGGCCGGTCGGCGGCCAGACCGGCCTTCACCGAACAGGACCTCAGCCTGGCCGGTGAGCTCGCTTCCCGGGCGGCGCTGTGCCTGGACAACGCGCGGCTCTACAACCGGGAGAGAAACATCGCGCTCACCCTCCAACGGGCCCTGCTCCCCACCACCTTGGATACCGGCCCGTACCTGCACATCGCGCACCGGTACCTGCCCGGCAGCCGCGTCACCGAGGTCGGCGGCGACTGGTACGACGTGATCCCCCTGCCCGGTGGCCGGGTTGCCCTGGTCGTCGGTGACGTCATGGGACACGGGGTGTCGGCCGCCGCGGCGATGGGCAGGCTGCGTATCGCCGCCAAGGCGCTGGCCCGGCACGACCAGGAACCGGACGGGCTGCTCACCGAACTCGACCAGTGCGCCGAAGAGTCCGGCATCGAGCTCGCGACCTGCCTCTACATCCGCTACGACCCCGCCACCGGAGGCACCCGGATCGCCAGCGCCGGCCACCCTCCGCCGCTGGTCCGCCACCCGGACGGCCGGATCCAGCTCATCGACGACGTGCTCGGAGTGCCGCTCGGCGTCGGCGGCTGCCCCTTCCGGACGACGGAGATCGAACTGCCCGACGCCGCCACCCTCGTGCTCTACACCGACGGCCTCATCGAGTCACGAGGCCACGACATCGACGAGGGCCTGGACACCCTCCGCACGGAACTGGGCCGGATCTCCGCCTCGTTGGAAGACGCGGCGGACCGCATTCTCGCCCGCCTCCTGCCGAGTTCCCCGGCCGACGACACGGTTCTGCTGCTCGCCCGGGTGCACCGTGCGCCGGGGTGACGTCCGAAACGGGAGTGAGCGACGACGGGCCAGAGCGCACCTGTGACCGGCCGGAGCGCATCCACTACGGGCCGGAGCGCATCACGGCCCCGGCTCTGCCACCGGAGGAGAAGGGAAGCGGACGCGCCTGCCCCAGCACCGGCGCACCATCCGGCGCGCGGCATCCCCGGGCCTCGACGACGCAGTGGGCAAGCAGGCAGGTAGGCCGGCCGTCCGGTCGGAACAGCTCGGGTGCCGGTCGGGCGCGGTCAGTCCGCGCGGCCGGTGGCCGCCACCGTCACGCCCAGACCGATCATGGCGAAGCCGCCCGCGCCACCGATCATCGACAGCCGGCGTTCGGAGCGCGCGAACCAGGTACGGGCCGCCGAGGCCGTGAGCCCCCATACCGTGTCCGTGATCAGGCCGATGCTGATCGGCACCAGGCCCAGGACGAGCATCTGGGCGGGCAGCCCGCCCGCCGCGTGGTCCACGAACTGGGGAAGCACAGCGGCGAAGAACACGATGCCCTTCGGGTTGGTGACGCCGACCAGGAGGCCGTCGGCGATCGTTCGCAGGTCGCCGCGGGCGGGCTGCGCGGGCGCGTCCACGGCACCCATCTTCATCTCCTTGCGGTGCCGGAACGCCTGGACTCCGAGGAAGACGAGGTAGGCCGCACCGGCCAGCTTCACGGCGAGGAAGACAGCTGCGGACTGCTCGACCAACGAACCGAGGCCGAGCGCCACCGCGGCCACCAGCAGATACGAGCCCAGCACATTGCCCAGTACCGTGGCCAGCGCTGTGCGGCGGCCGTGCGCCAGAGCCCGGCCGATCACGAAGAGCACGCTGGGCCCCGGGATCGCAATCACCAGCAACGACATCGCCGCGAACGCAAGCAGCCGGTCGGTCGACACCATGTCTCTCACCTCGGCGACCATTGAATCAGCTGCGGTGCGGTGCCTTGACCCCGGTGGTTCGCAGGTTCGCAGGTTCGCGGCCTCGGCCCCTTCCCGCTTCGGCCGCGAACCGTAGGGAACGGGGCTAGGCGACGACGGGCAGCAGGCCCGCTACCGGGGCGGCCAGGTCGGTCACCTGGTGCAGCTGACCGAGCTCATGGAGGTGCTGAAGGCCGGTGAGCTGCCCGGTGACCGTGGGCATCTGGCCCTGGTATTTGGCGGGTACGGGCGCGACACCGAGGCTGTCGAGTGTGCTGAGCACGGAGATGCCCTGCGCGGTCGGCGGGGCGGACGGGGCCGCGGGCGCGGCCGAGGCGGACGACATCGCAAGGCCCGAGGCGCCGGCGGTCAGGACGAGTGCTGCATACATGCGTCGAGTGGAGATCACGCTTTCACAAACGGCACCGGCGCCGGGGCGGACACGGTTCCTTGCCGACTTCACCCGGCCAGAGGAGGCGCACGGCAGACTCCTCCCGGCGCCGCCCCGTGGCCTTTTGCGCCCCGGGCGCCTCCGGGCCTCCCATGAGGTGACCAACCACGTTGGCGGTGCCGTTCGGATGCCTGCGTCCGCGATGCATTCTCCGGTACGGAGCCATGCCGGTCCGAACGAAAACGAAGCGGCCTAATTGCGGCGGGAGACGTGGTAGTGGCTGATGTACCAGTCGTGCTCCGTTTGCTGTAGCAGCACGGTGAGGTTCACGGCGATCGTAGGCCTGTCGGTGAACGAGAAGTCCACGCTCAGATAGCCGAGTACGAGGTCGTCGGCGGGATGCCTGGTTTCGAGAATCCGGTACTCGGCGGTCATCCCGAGGGGCTGCGATGCGTAGTACTCGGTGATGCCCTGCCGCCCGACGCTGTAGGGGTGCAGCCCTTGGAAGATCGCGTCCTCGGTGAAGTGGGAGGCGGCCCGCCTCGGTTCATGTGCGTCGACGGCTGCCTTCCACCGGTCGAGCACGTCGCTCAGGATGGCTTCGGTGTCTTGTGTGCTGTTCATCAGGGCTCTCCTGCGGGAGGGGGCTGCACGGCAGCGGTCCGCGCAGACCGGGCCGGGATCGTGAGGGGGCGAGACCCGGTAAGCCCCCTCGGACTCGATGACGGCGCCGCCTGGTTGCCCGCCGCAGACGCGCCGCCGAGGCCGCCGTTCCGGAACTGACCTGGCTGCCGCTCAACGGCCCGGGTCATTCGGATGCGGGGACAGCGGCGTCACCGTGTCGTGCCGCCACACCCGCAGCGGCATCGACGCGAGCAGCTGCTCCAACTGCTCCGCGTCGTCTGCGCGGAAAAGCCCCCAGGTGCGCCATTCATCGGGGGCGAGCGGCGGCCGCCACAGCCGTAGCAGGCTTCCCTGCGCGGCCAATTCCCGCGACCGTCCCGCCTCCCGGGCCCGGATCTCCGCCACGGCCTCCTCGGACGTGCCCTCCGGAACGGTGGTCACCATGTCGACCAGGAACTCCATCAGCGGCTCTCCTCGTCACGTCATGCCCGTCACGCCCGTCATGCCCGTCATGCCCGTCATCGGGAACAGTAACGTCGGCGGCCCCGGCCTGTTGGTGATCACGTACGGGCACGGCGTGCCGACCCGCAACGACGGCCATCGCTCGCACTCATGCCGGCGGCATCGTCCATGGATGGGCGGTCTCGTACGCGTGCCCGGTGCGCAGCACCGCTGCTTCACCCAGCGGCCGTCCGACCAGCTGCATGCCGATGGGCAGGCCCGCATGGTCGCGGCCGACCGGCAGGCTCAGGGACGGCAGCCCGGTGATGTTCGCCGGGGCGCTGAGACGGACATAGGCATCGGAGACGCTTTCCGTGGTGCCGTCCGGCCAGGAGACGGAGGGCTGGTCTGCTTTCGTGGCGGTCATCGGCACCGTGGGCGCCGCGAGTACATCGATCCGGTCGAACATGCTCATCCATGCCTGGCGCATGAGGGTGCGGGAGCGCTGGGCCCGCAGGTAGTCGCCCGCTGAGACCAGTTCGCCGGCCTCCAGGAGGATCCGCACGTCCGGTGCGTACAGCTCGGGGACCGACCGCAGCGTTCGTTCGTGGGAGGCGGTCGCCTCGGGGACCATCAGACCCCACTGGGTCGCCTGAACGTAACGCGTCATCGGGATCTCGACCTCGACGAGTTCGGCCCCCATGTCCGCCAGCTGTGTGTGGGCCTTACGCACGGCGGCTTCGACTTCGGGGGCCACACGGTCGAAGTAGTAATTGACCGGTATTCCGACGCGCAGGCCCGTCAGGTCACCCTCGCCCGGGGGCAGCGGGTAGGCGGTCGGCGCCGTGCGGAGACTCGCCGGGTCCTGGGGAGAGTGGCCCACCAGCGCGGAGAGTACGAGCGCCGCGTCCCGCACGGTGCGGGTGAGGGGGCCGACATGGTCCAGCGACCAGGACAAGGCGACCACGCCGTGCCGGGGGACGAGACCGTAGGTCGGTTTGAGGCCGACCATCCCGTTGAGTGCCGCGGGCACGCGGATCGAACCGCCGGTGTCCGTCCCGAGGGCAAAGGTGGCGGCCCCTGCTGCCACCGCCACCGCAGAACCGCCGCTCGATCCGCCCGCAACCCGGTCCTGGGCCCAGGCGTTGCGCGTCTGAGGCGTCGTCAGCCCGTAAGCGAACTCATGTGTATGCGTCTTCCCGATCAGGACCCCGCCCGCTGCGGACAGGCGTCCGGCCACGGCGCTGTCCGACTGCGCGAGGTGGTCCGCCCTGACCCGGGAGCTGGCCGTGGTCGGCATCCCGGCAGCATCGATCATGTCCTTCAGTCCGAAGGGTATGCCGTGCAGAGGACCGCGATACCCGCCCGCGGCGATCTCGCTTTCCGCTCGCGCGGCCGCGTCGCGGGCCGCCTCGCCGGCCAGGGTGACATAGGCCTGCAGCCGTTCTTCCACGGCGTCGATCCGACCGAGCACAGACTCGGTCAGCTCCACCGGGGAGAGGCTTCTCTCCTCCACGGCAGCGGCCGCCTCGGCAAGTGTCAGCTCAAAGAGCTCCATTGGCCGCCTCCTCGCCGACGAAGTAGGTGGCAGCGGGCGGCGTCTCTCCGAAGTCCAGCTCGCGCAGGGTGCGGATGACGCTGTGGATGTGGTTCGCGGTGGCGGCCACGTCGGTATGGCGCTCGTCCGGCAGCGGGAGTCCGGCGTGGAGCGCCCATCGGGCGACTTCCCCGGCGGTGAGTTCGACGGATGTCATGGCATGTCCTTGGCGTATGTGTGCCGGTCGGTCGGTCAATCAGTCGGCGCAGTGCTGTAGTGCAGCTCTGCACTGCAGAGGTGAAGCAGCGCCACGAAGGGAAGTTAACGCAATTTGTTTGCGTTAGCTTCAGGGTACGGGTCGATGCGGATTAAAGCAAACAGATGGCTTTTGGGGCGGGTTCCGGTCCGAGGCGGGCCCGGGGCCGGACCGATGCCGCCCGCGGCGCATTCATGCCGCTCAAGAGGGCAACCGCCGCCCGTGGAGCAGCAGGAGAGCCGGCCAGCCGCGCCGCGAGACAGCACGGATCCGGCCGACCAGGCTGTACCGGCCGACCGGATCCGTGCCAACTACCGCGACCGGCTTCCGGAGTGCCCGGACCGGACCTATCCGGTGCCCGGGCCCGGTCCCCGGCCTAGATGTCGCCCGCCTGCTCCTTGCGCTGGTGGTGCGGATACGGGTCCTCTCCGCGCCTCGGCGGTGCGGGGCGGATCTTCTGGGATTCGGCCGGCGGTGCGGCTTCGGCGGAGGCACCGTCGGAGCCGAGCATGTCCTCGCCGTACAGGTCCTGCACCCAGTTGGCCTGGTAGATGGTGTCGAGGTAGCGCTCGCCGAGGTCCGGGGCGATGGCCACCGCGGTGAGCCCGCGCGTGTCGTGCCGGGACAGCCAGTCCATCGCGCCGCTGACGACCGTGCCGGTCGAGCCGCCGAAGAGGAAACCGTGCCGGGCCAGTTGGTGGCAGGCACGGACGGTGTCCGCCTCCGCCACGCGTACCGCCTCGTCCACGAAGGACTCGTCGAGCAGCGGGGGAGGGACGCTCATGCCCAGGCCGGGGATCATACGGCGTCCCGGTGCGCCGCCGAAGGTCACCGAACCGACACTGTCCACCGCGACGATCTGCACCGGCCGGTGCCACTGCCGGAAGTAGCGCGCACAGCCCATCAGGGTTCCGGTGGTGCCTGCTCCGATGAACAGCACATCCAGATGGGGGAACCAGCGGGCGATCGCCGGTGCCGTCGTGCGGTAGTGCGCCTGCCAGTTACCCGGATTGGTGTACTGGCTGAGCCACACCCAGCGGTCGTCGGAGGCGCACAGATCCCGGACGTAGTCGAGCCGTGCACCGAGGAGGCCGCTGCCGGAGCCGTCGGCGGCGACGACGTGCACCTGGCTGCCCAAGGCCTCCATCATCAGCCTGGTCGACAGGTTGCAGCGGGAGTCCGTCACGCACAGAAACCGGTAGCCCTTGCTCGCCGCGATCATGCTCAGTGCCACGCCGAGGTTTCCGGACGAGGACTCGACCAGGACCGAATCGGGAGTCAGGACACCCTCCCGCTCGGCCGCCTCCACCATCTCGGTCGCCGCCTTCAGCTTGATCGAGCCGGCGAAGTTGAGGCCCTCGCACTTGAGGAACAGGGACTGCCCGAAGATCGCCTCGAGGTCGACATAGAGTTCTTCCTCGTTGAAGGCGTAGGGAACGGATATGACTGGCATGATGGGTCCCTCCTCTGGAGGCAGAGCACCTTCGGATATCCATCCGACTAGGGCGGGCTCCTCATTGCGCCGGTGCCGCTCTCATCCGTACCGGCACAGTTCGTGGAAGAAGTTGTCGACGACCTGCAGTTGGCCGGAGCGGACCACCTCGTCGTAGACGTACTTGCCGACCGCGAGATCGAGCACGCCGAGGCCGAACGGTGAGAAGACCGCGGGCCGGTCCGCCGGCAGCGTCACCCGCCCGTTCATCACGTCGTCCAACGTGCCGTGCAGGAATTCCCGGTTGCCCGTGAGCCGTTCGGCCAGATGCGGGGAGGTGTCGGCGGTGAGGCAGTGCTCGACGTCATCGACGATATTCGTCGAGGCCAGCAGGATCTCCGGCGCGAGGTCGCGCAGCGACACATGCAGGACCACCGGGTTGTGCGCGAACCACGAGGGGTCGTGGACGTGCGGCCGGCCGGCCACGGTGGCAAAGACCACCAGATCGCTGAGGCGGATCAGTTCCTCGGCGCTGTGGTGCACGGTGATCCGGCCTGCGGTGCCGGTCTGCTCCAGGTACAGGCGGAAGCCGGCCGCGCTGTCGGCGGACAGGTCGTGCACGCCGATCTCGTCGAACGACCAGCCGGTGCCTTCCAGGAACGTATGGATGTAGCGGGCGATCAGGCCCGCCCCGAAGAACCCGACGCGCAGCGGGCGCGGGCGGCCGCGGCTGAGCCAGTCGGCCGCCGAGGCCGCCGACGCGGCAGTTCTGGTGGCGCTGATGATCGAGCTCTCGAGGCAGGCGAACGGGTAGCCGGTGGCGGGGTCGTTGAGGATCAGCACGGCGGAGGCCCTGGGAATGTCGGACGCCACGTTCTCCGGGAAGCTGGAGATCCACTTCAGCCCGTCCACCTGGGCCTCTCCACCGATCGAGGCGGGCAGCGCGATCATCCGCGAGGACCGGCGGTCGGGGAACCGGAGGAAGGCGGACGGAGGGTTCACCGAGGCCCCGGCGCCGTGCAGCCGGTAGGTGTCCTCGACCACCTCCACGATGTGCTTCTCCCGTCCTTGCAGGGCGGTCTGGACCTGCACTCCTGAGATCACCGCGAAGGGGGGCACGGTGAGCGGCGTTCTGGTCATGGCGGACTCCGTTGCGCTGGAGCGGATGGTGTTCACGAGGTGGTCACCTCGACGGTCGGTGAGCAGTCGGCCAGCCGCAGCGGATCGGCCATCGCCACCACCACCTCTCGCGGCCCCTCGAAGGGCTCCCTGCTGTGCGCGGTACGGACGTTGTCGACGAGGAGCAGGTCACCGGCCTGCCAGGGCCGGCGCACGGTGTGCGCCTCGTAGACCTTGTTGAGCAACTGGACGGTGTCCTCGGTGAGGGGGTCGCCGTTGCCGTAGCGGGTGTTGAACGGCAGCCCGTCGGCGCCGTACTCGTCGATCAGGTACTCGCGGACCTCGGGGGCCATCGTCCACTCGTTGAGGAACGCGATCTGGTTGAACCAGCAGCGTCGTCCGCTGACCGGGTGGCGCACCACCGCGCTGCGGCGCTGCCGTGTGCGCAGTCCGCCGTCGGGCTGCCATGCGCACTCGATCGCGTGGGCGCGGCAGTAACTCTCGATGGCGCCCCGGTCGTCGGTGCCGAACGCCTCCGGCAAGGAGGCCCCGATCTCGTCGTGGTAGCTGCGGGTGAGCAGCCAGCCCTCCCGCTCGAACCGCTCGGTCAGATCGGGCGGCAGCGCGTCGAGCACCGCAGTGGAGTCCGCGACCCCGGTCGCCCCGCCGTCGGTCGGTGCGCCGAGGCAGGCGAACAGCATCAGGCCGGGGAATTCGAGCGTGTAGCTCAGCTCGTGGTGCAGGCACATCGGCTGGTTCGGCGGCCACTTGGAGGAGGTGTAGACGCCCTCGAAGTAGGTCTGCCGGGGGGCGAAGGATTCCTTCTCCGTCACCGGAGCGAGGCCCAGCCGCTGCACGACCGCGCCCACCTCGGCCGCGTGCTGAAGCTCCAGGCCGCGGACGAGGACGGCACCGTGTTCGAGGACCGCGGCGCGCAGCGCGTCCCGGTGCTCGGCCACCCAGCTCGCCGCGTCGGCAACGGTGGTGAGCTGCAGCATCGGAGTGAGGCCGGATGCCGACTCCAGGTCCGGCAGCGAGGTCGGGAGTGAGGGTGCCATCGTGGTGTCCTTTCGCTCTGCTTCAGCGGGCGGCCGGCCGGTGCCGTCCACCGTGGTGCGGCCCTGGCCCGTGGCGTGGTTCCGGCCCGTGCGGTGGCCCTGCACCGTGTCGCCCCGCCCGGCCCCGGGCAGCGCCCCCGCCGGCTCGGAGCCGGTCATGGAACGGCTCTCGACCAGCCGGGCCAGGTCGGCGAGGACCGGGTGCTGCAGGAGGTCCTTGGGCGAGACCACACGATCCAGGCAGATCGCGACGCGTACGGCCGACAGCGAGGTGCCGCCCAGGTCGAAGAAGTTGTCGCGGCCTCCGATCCGGTTCTCCGGGATGCCCAGCGCCTCGGCCCATGCGGCGGCAAGCCGCTCTTCCGCAGGTGTGGCGGGCGGGTGACGGCCGTCCGGGGTGCCGCCTTCGTCGGTGGTGCGACCTGCCACGGCAGTGCGGCCTGCCTCGGCGATGCCCCCCTTCTCTGTGGTGCCGCCCTCCTCGGCGAGTGCGGCCAGCGCCTTCTTGTCGGTCTTTCCGTTGTCCGTCAGTGGAAGGCTCTCGCGCCAGTGGAAGGCCGACGGAACCATGTACGCGGGCAGGGACCGGCTCAGCTGCTCCTGCAGTGCGGCCACGTCCAGCGGGCGCGGACCGGAGTAGAAGGCCACCAGCCGCTGAGCCCGGCCGCCCTGTGGCGAGACCACGACGGCACCGTCGCGGATTCCGGGCACCCCGAGGAGGGCGTTCTCGATCTCGCCCATCTCGATCCGGAAGCCGCGGATCTTGACCTGGGCGTCCCGGCGGCCGAGGAACTCCAGCTTTCCCTCCGGTGACCACCGGCCGTAGTCGCCGGACCGGTAGAGCCGCCTGCCCGCGTGGTGCGGATCCGCCGTGAACGCCATCCGGGTGCGCTCGGGATCGTTGACGTACCCGCGGCCGACGCAGACGCCGGAGAAGACGATCTCACCGGGCGCGCCGAGCGGCACCGGTGACAGGTACTCGTCGACGAGGTAGACGTGCACATTGTTGACGGGGCGGCCGAGCGGGATCCGCTCGCCGTCCGGCACCCCGTCCATGACCTCGTGGTTGGTGTCGTCGGAGGTCTCGGTCAAACCGTAGGCATTGACCAGACCGATCCGGGGCGCGGCAGCGAACCAGCGCTGGACGAGCTCCTTCTTCAAGGCCTCGCCCGTCACCGACACGCACCGCAGGGAGGGGAGTTCACGGGGGTGCTGTTCCAGGAAGGACAGGACCACATCGAGGTAGGACGGCACCACCTGGAGCACGTTGACCCCGCCGTCCGCGAGCGTGTCGACGAACCGCCGGACGTCCAGGACGGCCTCCTGCTCGACCAGCAGTACCCGCCCGCCGGCCAGCAGCGCGGAGAGCAGTTGCCACAGCGAGATGTCGAAGCACTGCGGCGCGGTCTGGGCGACGACCTGTCCCTCGGCGATCCCCAAGTCGTCGATCTTGGCGTACAGGTGGTTGAGCATCCCCTCGTGCTCACACATCGCGCCCTTGGGCTCGCCGGTGGAACCGGAGGTGAAGATGACGTAGGCGAGGTCGTCCGGGGCGACGGGGACGCAGGGGTCGCTGTCGTCGCCGCTCTCCTCGCACGCGGCGTCGATGAGGAGCCGCTGGATCCCGGGCAGCGACGCCAGCGCCCGGTCGAGGGGAGCGGTGCTGCCGGGTTCGGTCAGCACCAGCCCGCACGAGGCACGGGAGAGCATGGTGGCCATACGGTCGGCGGGGAAGTGCGGCTCGATGGGCAGGTACGCGCCTCCGGCCTTGAAGACCGCGAGGACGGCGGTCAGCCAGTCCAGATTGCGTTCGCTCACCACCGCGACCACGTCTTCCCGCCGCAGTCCTCGTGCCAGCAGCGTGTGGGCCAGCCGGTTGGCGCGGGTGTTGAGCTCCTGGTAGGTCCACTGCCGGTCGCCGTGTACGGCCGCGACGGCGTCCGGGTGCGCCCGCACCCGCTGCTCGAACAGCTCGTGGAACCGGTGGTCCGGCAGCGCGCGCCGCGGCCCGGCGAGCCCTTCGAGCTGGAGGTGACGCTCCTCGGCGGACAACAGGCTCTGCCGGCCGTGCTCCGCGTCCGGATCGGCGGCGATCAGCGCGAGCGCGGTGAGGTGGTAGCCGGCGATCCGGGCGGCACACGCCTCGTCGAGCACATCGGTCCGGTAGTGCAGCCGCAGCAGGTGCCGGCCGTCCTGGCACACCACCACGGTCACCCGCAGCACGGTGCCCTCGCCCGCTCCACCGCCCGTTCCACCGTCATTGGTCGGATCGAACACCGTCTCGGGCGACGGAACGGACGACCGGTCCGGCATTTCCCCGGGGCCACCGGACGGAGCGCCCTCGCGCGCCGACAGGTGGGACGCGACCTGATGTACGTCGCGCACCAGCGTCCGCCACGACGCGGCCGCAGTCGTCAGCCGGCAGGGCAATGGATTGCCGCCCGCCACGGCGACGTAGCCGGTCGCGACCGTCCGTTCACCGGACAGCGCACCGAGAACCTTGGCGTGCGCGGCCAACAGCACCGAGTGCAGCGTGACGCCCCACTCCTGTGCCCACCGTTCCAGCGCCGGCAGCAGGTAGCCGGGTATCACCGACTCGTGTGCCGCGGTGCCCGGAACCGGGGTGCGGGTCCACCGCGGGACCGTGGCGAACCCGCCGGCGGCGGGCTCGTCGCGCCGGAAATCCACGTCGTTCGTCAGAGGCGTTGCCATCGGAGCTACCTCCATTCCCCGCCGTCGCCCCGGCGGATCTGCCGGGCCGGATTTCCTCCCCACCACGCGTGTTGCGGGACGACCTCGCCCTTCATCAGGAACGAGTCGGGCGCGAGCACCGCGCCGTCGCCGATCGCCACGCCGTAGTGCACGAAGGCGCCGACCCCGACAGTGCAGCCGGAACCGATCGTGCTGCGGTCGGACTTGAAGGTGCCGTCCTCCTGCGAGTGGCACTGGACGACGCTCCCCGCATTGAGCGTGCAGTCGTCGCCGATGGTGACCATCGTCCGCTCGGTCAGATAGCAGCCGTCGTCGAAGACCCTGCTGCCGATGCGGACCCCCAGCATCCGCCAGATCACGCTCTTGAACGGGGTCCCGTCGAACATCCGCAGGTACGTCTCCGACGGCACCTTCCAGTAGCGCTCACGCCGCCAGAAGCGGAGGTCGTAGATCGAGCAGAACAACGGGTCTGTGGGATGGCAGGCCGTGACGGCGCGTTCGATCAGCACGTAGTACACGGCGGTGATCAGCACGACGAGCACATTGGCCAGCGCGACCGCCGCCGCACCGAACGGGGCGTAGAGATCGGCTGCGGCCGAGGCGAGCAGCGTGACCAGGAAGAAGTAGACCCACCGGGCCAGCAGGTACCACGCCATGGTGGTGGCGTTGTGCCGGTTCTTGGCTGGCAGCCGGTGGCGCAGCTGCTCCTCGCTCTTCAGCCCGTCGAAGCTGCTGTCGCGCTGGACCGACCGCGGAATCTCGAAGCTGGGCGAGCCCAGCAGCCCCACGCCCTCCCGGACCTTCCCGTCGACGGGGACCATGACCTTCGTCGCGAGCAGGCAGTTGTCGCCCGTCCTGCCCCGCGAGGGGTAGGCGATCCGGTTCCCGAGGAAGTTGTGTGCGCCGATCGACGTCCGGGAGACCCGGAACGAGGTGTTCGAGAAGTCCGCGTTGTTGATCGACAGCCCGTCGGCGACCATCGTGCCGCTGCCGACGGAACTCAGGTACGGGGTCTCGTGCTTCACCTCCGTGCCGAAGTTCGACCCGGTCTGCTCGATCCGCGACAGGTCGTACCCCAGGCACCGCAGGTAGTGGACGATGCAGGAGCTGTCGCCGAACAAACGCATCAGCGACCTCCTGTTGGTCATGAAAGTGATCGCCCGGTGGACCCCGTAGTGGAAGCCGTACAGGGGATAGACCTTGCCCGGCGTGATGGTCCGGTTCAGCAGGCGCGGAACCGTGGTCACCAGGAGGAGACCGACGGGGAGGGCACCGAAGAAGACGACGAGCGAGAAGGCCAGGGCGTCACCGTAGAACGTCCAGCTCGTGAGGGCCGAGGGCCCCGGCTCCAGGGCCGCGGCCAGCTGCGGGGCCGCGGCGAGCAGGATGGCCACGGCGCCGATCGCCAACGGCACGCACACCAGCAGCACCGTCAGCAGTTGCAGGACGCTGTGGAGCAGCCTTCTCGCGGCACCGCACTCGGCCGCGTCCACCACCTGGTAGTCCACATCGGTCCGCTGCGCCGGTGACCCGTGCCAGTGCTCGCCGTCGGGCACTGCCTGCCCGCTGTGCAGCGAGGAGGCGTGTCCGAGCTGGGCCGCGTCGCCCAGTGAGGTGTCGATGTCGAGCACGGTGGCCTCACTGACGACCGTGTCCTTCCCCAGGGTGACCGGGCCGGTCTGGATCAGGCCGGCCTGGGCCCGATAACCGTTGAAGTACGCGTCCTTGCGTATCAGCGCGCCATCGCCCACCGTGAGCAGATCCGTGCAGACGGGAACGTTCCTGGACAGAATCACGACGCGCCGCCCGATCCTCGCGCCCAGCGCCTTGAGGTAGAGCGCATAGAGCGGAGACCCGGCGAACAGGACCAGGGGATCGGAGCGGACCAGCGTCTTGACTATCCAGAAGCGGACATACGCCAGGCTCCAGACACGGACCTGACGGGGCTTCCACCGGCCTATGAGTATCCACTTCAGCAGGATCGGAAGGGCGGACAGACACCCGAAGCTCGCCGCGCCGAACAGCACTGCGCGCAGGTACGCGTCGACCACGCCCGACCCGGCGGAGATCCACGCGTAGCCCCGGGCGGCGACATAGGCGACGAGGTAGGAGTACCCGAGGAAGGCGAGTAGCTGCAGCGTTCCGCACAGGACGTAGTGCGGCGTGCCCGTCGGAGCCACCGCCACCGGCGGGGGAGCCGGCGACTCGGCGCGGGCAGCAGGGGGCGTGGGGGCCGCGGAGGCCGTGGGGACAGCGGGGACGGCGGAGGCCGTGGGGGCAGGGGAGGCCGTGAGCGCCGTCGCCAGGCTCCGGATCGTCGGGTTCCGGTAGACGTCCTTCATCGATACCGAGGGCAGGTCCGCATGCTTCCTGACCCGGGCGCAGAACTGAGCCATCACCATCGAGTCGGCGCCCAGTTCGTCGAAGAAGTGGCTGTCGACCGATACCTGGGCGACGCGCACGACGTCAGCCAGCACCGCAGCGAGAACCCTCTCGACGTCGGCGGGCGGGGCGGCAACCCCGCCTCGCACCGTGGGGGATTCCCCCAGATCGGGAGGCAACGCTTCAAACGACTTTCCCGCCATGTGAGCTCCCTGGGGAAGTTCCGGCCGCCGTCGTTCAGTGCCCTGGCGCCTGGCGCCTTTGCTTGTTCCGGCGCAGGCCCGAGGGGGCGAACCGAGCGGTGGGTGAGATGTCGGCACGGACGGCGGGGCCGCCAGCGGAAAGTTCCATTCCCGCTTATCGCCTGTGCTCGACACGAGAGAGGGTCAGACAGCACAACCTTTGCTCGATGCTAGCGCGGGAATCGGTCGGCGACATTTTGGAAAAACTTTCTCCTATGGACCGCCTACCGGAAACCTGGATACACGCCCCTTCCTGGACGGAATCCTGTGTGCCCCGCGACCGGCTTGTTTCACTCGAACGGGGGTACTTGGGTGCGGCCCCTCTGCCCCCTTGGAGCGCCCACGTCCACGGCTCCTCAAGGGGTTCTGGCCTGCATTTCCTCAGGTGCGGCGAGATGCATTACGGATTTACGGGCAATAACTTGGTGCAAAGCCAGCCGGTATGTAACGAAATGGAACCGAATGCAGCGGAACGGAACGGAACGGAAGGGAAAGGGGTGGGGCGGAGAGGAACGCATGAAGTATGCGATGTCGCCCGGGCAAACTTCCCTCTCGCTCGTTGCGGAAAGCGACGAGGAGATTGAGTGAGGAGGTTATGCATGCTGATAAATTGGGCGCATAGCTGCCCTGGTCGCAAAGTAAAAGGGGCGGCATTCGCTCGTGCCCTGTGCTCGTCCGGTTTCTCGTGCGGTTTCTGCGATTTCCTCGTGCGGCTCGGTCGACCTGCTTCGGCCGACATGCATCGTGCCGTCGCGGCCCAAGGTGGGCCGTGACGGCACGTATGCCCGCAGCAGCGTCTGCCGGGGCTGAAGGGGGCGGCCTGGTGCGGCGCTTATTCCGGGGTTAGGGGATCACCTTCCCGCCGGGCACGCGACTGCGACTGTGACTGCGGCTGTGACTGCGGCTGACGGCCGGACCGAGGCCGCTCACCGCCGAACCGAGGCCGCTGGCGGCTTCAGTCGCCCAGGAACCCGGCTTGACGCCCCGTGGGAGCAGTGGGGGCCTCGGTTTCCGTCTCGTTCCTCACAGGGCGGCGGGCTGTCCGAGCGCTGCGTAGTACCTGCCGACCTCGGTGAGGTAGCCGACTTCGGCGGTCTGGCTGTCAAAGGCAAAGCGGGGAGCGGCCTTGATCTCGTCCCTGGCATGGGTGACCGTTACGGTTTTGGTGGCCGTGTCGACGGAGTGAACGATGCCGGCGGGGACCAGGAGACTCTTGCCGAAGACCCACACGCTGGTGTCGACGATGAGATGCTGCCTGCCCGGCTCGTTCATCTGACGTTCCACTTGCCCCAACGTCCCGTCAGGGGTCTCCACGGTGAACCCCGTCAACGGCTCCTGTCCCTGGTAGCCAACGTCTGCCGGGTACGCCCAGATGTTCTTCATGACGGTCGGTTCCTTTCTCTGTGCACTATCGGGCCGGGACGGTTCGCGAGGTTGACCGCCGCCGCGATGCCGTCCCGGCTCGCCCCCTGCCCTACCCAGGTAACAGAACGTCACACTGGCAAGCATCCAGAGAGAGGCCAAACCAGGGATGGCACCGGCTCGGCGTGATCGGCCCGGCCGATGCCGGCCACGTGCCTCCACCTGCGGTTTCACCCACTCTCGCGCACCATGGGCGAAGGGCGCCGGGAGGATCCGCGGGGGTGAATCCCTTTCGTGTCCGGTGCGCTGGGTAAGGGCAGAGAACACCGTTCACCGCCTCAGCCTCACTCGCAGCCAGAGCCACTGACGGGGAAGGGGCGGGCTGATCGGGTGGTTCGGGGTTTACCGCTCGTAGGGCGGGCACGCTCCCCGCCCACAACGGTCGTCACCGGTGCCGTCGGTGTCGTCAGTCGTGACTGATGCCGCCTGAAGTGAGGAGAACACGTGAGTGCCGACTTTCCCGTCCCGCAGACCGACCCCGTCGACCCGCAGACGGGTCCCGTTGACCCGCAGACCGACCCCGTCGACCCGCAGACGGGTCCCGTTGACCCACGGACCGATCCCGTCGACCCGCAGACCGAGGTCCCCGACCCGCAGGCCGAGCTGCCCGGCCCGGAACCGGAGCGGACGGCCAACGGCCACCTCACCCGCGCCCAGCTGACCCGGCCGCCCGGCGACGAACGCTGGGAGATCGCTGTGGTCCTCTACGGTGTCCCCGCCGACGACTGGCCCTGCACGGAACTTCCCGGCCCGCACGTGCCGACTCTCACCGCACGCGGGCAGGCACTCGCACGCTTGGGCTACGCCCAGACCGGCCCTGGCTCCCACTACTGGGAGTGGGCCGAATGCCAAGACGGCGACCACGACCCCGTACAGCTGATGGCGCACACCGAAGTCCAGCCCATCGGCCCGAACCCGTCCACGCCCCTTCGATGAGGTGAGGTAGCAACAGAAGCCGCGCAGACACACACCACGCCGACATACGCCACTGCCTGCGGCGGCCCCTGGCGGAGCGGCCTGACGCGCTGCGGGACATCCTCAACCCGCTCCAGAGTGTGATGTCCACGGTGGGTGACATGGACCTGGTCCAGATGCACCAGCTGGATTGTGGCTTCCGGACCGACCGTGACGATCCGCGTTATCTGCCCGCCCTAAGAAGGTTGCAGGACGCCGGGGTGTGGACTCGGATCGAGGACTCTCTCGCCAGCGCGTGGGCGCGACTCAACGGTGCGGCGCCCGGCATCAAGCACGCGGAGACCGTGCACGTGGTCGTGGTGCTCGGCGATCCCGACGACGACCACCTCACCGTCCGCAGCGCCGGCTACCTCGGCATGGGCGGCATCCCGGGCGCGATCCACCTGACGATGTGGCCCACTGACACGAGCCTGACGAAGATCGGCTACGCCGCCGCCCACGAACTCCACCACAACGTGCGCTATGCGAATGTGGCCTGGGACCCGAGGACCGTCACGGTGGGCGAACAGGTGGTGGCCGAGGGACTGGCCGAGGCGTTCGTGCGGGAGCTGGCCGGCGAGCAGGCCATGGGCCCTTGGTCGACGGGCCTGACCGGCACCGAACTGGACGACGCCTACGAGAAGATCACCGCCGGGATCGATGTGGCCGGGATGCCCAACCTGCCCCCTATGTCTTCGGTGACGCCGCCGCGCGGCACATGGGGCAGCGGCCCGTGGGACGGCCGGACTTCGCCGGGTATGAGGCCGGACTGCGGATCGTGGACGCCCACCTGGCGGCCTGCGGTTTGACCGCTGCGCAGAGCACCGCCCTCGCGGCACGCGAGATCCTCGTCAACGCCGGCGTGGCGACCAGTGCGTGACGGGGCGCGGGGAATGGGGTACGGGGAACGGGGGTGGGGGATGGAGGACGGGGGATGGGGGAGTGGGAAGTCACCCGCTCTGCCCTGGAGGTCACCGCATGACCGAACTCACCGAAGACCTGCCGCTTTCCGGCATCACCGTTGTCAGTATCGAGCAGGCGGTGGCAGCCCCCTTCGCCACCCGCCAGCTGGCCGATCTCGGGGCCCGGGTCATCAAGGTGGAGCGCCCGGGAGGGGGCGACTTCGCCCGCCGGTACGACACGACGGTCAAGGGCGAGTCGAGCTATTTCGTGTGGCTCAACCGGTCGAAGGAATCCGTGACGCTCGACCTCAAGTCGGACCGGGGACGGGACGTCCTGGGGCGCCTGCTCGCCGAAGCGGACGTCTTCGTGCAGAACCTCGCCCCCGGCGCGGCCGCCAGGATGGGCCTGGGCGCGAAGGCCCTGGCAGAGCGCTTCCCGTCACTGATCTCGTGCTCCCTCTCCGGCTACGGATCCACCGGGCCGTGGGCCGACCGCAAGGCCTACGACCTGCTCGTGCAGTGCCAGACGGGCCTGGTCTCCCTGACCGGCAGCGCACAGGAGTCGGCCCGGGTGGGGGTGTCGGTAGCCGACATCGCCGCCGGCATGTACGCCTACTCGGGCATCCTCACCGCTCTGTTCACCCGCGCGGTCAAAGGCGTCGCCCGCTCCGTGGAGGTGTCGTTGTTCGAAGCCCTCGCCGAGTGGATGAGCCAGCCCGCCTACTACACCTCCTACGGCGGAACCCAGCCCCCGAGGATCGGCACCCAGCACGCCACCATCGCTCCCTACGGCGCCTACACCGCGGCGGACGGCAAGGACGTCCTGTTGTCGATCCAGAACGAGCGCGAATGGGCCGCACTGTGTGAGCAGTTCCTGGAACGCCCCGACCTCGTCGCGGACCCGCGCTTCCTCACCGGCTCCGACCGCGTGGCCCACCGCGACGAACTGAACGCGATCGTTGCCGAACGGTTCAGGACGTCGGACAGCGCAGAAGCGATGCAGCTGCTGGACAAGGCGCGGATCGCCAACGCCGGGGTCAACGACATCGAGGGGTTCCTGGCGCACCCCGTGCTCAGCGCCCGGGACCGCTGGCGGGACGTACGGATACCCGGGGGAGAAGTGGTGTCTGCGCTTCTGCCACCGGTGGATCTCGCTGGCGCCACTCCGCGCATGGGCGACGTCCCTGCCGTCGGCGAGCACACCGACTCGATCCTCGCCGAACTGGGTTACGGCGTAACCGAGATCGACGGCATGAGGAACGACCGCGTGGTGTGACGGTCCGTCCGAGCTTCCCTCCGGCAAGGACCGCCACCGCGCACGAGCCCACAGGGGGAGGGCTTACGGGCGGCACGAGCCGGGGCACGGGCGGCTGGGATGGCGGCGAGACGGTGGCGGGGCGGCGGTGGCGGGGCGGTGATGGGTCGGCGTGGCGCGAAGGTTGGCACGGCGTGCGGACATGCTGCGGCACCCTTGTGCCGGGGGCCGGAATGTAGTGCGCTGACTCTCATGGGGAAGAGGAGCGTTGTTGCCACGTTGGCCGCCGCCCTGGCGACAGGGTCTCTTTTGACGGGTGGGGCGGGTGGGACGGGTTCGCCGGGTTGGGTGCGTTCGGTGGGCGCACCGAGTGCGCGCGCGGCAGCCACTGAAGCCGGGGCAGCCGTCGGTTCGCCGCCGTCGGCCGACGCGTCCCCGATGCCGGGAGTCGATCTCGACACGGTGACGATCCCGGAGTTACAGGACCGGATGGCGGACGGTTCACTCACCCCGTCGGCACTGACCACCGCCTACCTGCGGCGGATCAAGGCCATCAACCCCAAGATCCACGCGGTGCTGCGGACCGACCCGACGGCTCTGCGCCAGGCCGCCGCCAGCGATGCCAGGCACCGGCACGGTAATACCCGCGGCCCGCTCGATGGCATCCCCGTCCTGCTCAAGGACAATGTGAACACCCGCGACATGCCGACAACGGCTGGGTCGTCGGCGCTGGCCGGGAGCCCGCCGGACACCGATGCCCCGCTGGTGACCCGGCTGCGGGACGCGGGGGCGGTGATCCTCGGCAAGACCAATCTCTCCGAGTGGGCGAACTTCCGGGCGGCCAAGCCGACATCGGGGTGGTCGGCGGTGGGCGGACAGACCCATAACCCGTATGTACTGGACCGGAACCCGTGCGGCTCGTCTTCCGGCTCGGCTGCTGCGCTCGCCGCTTCGCTGTCGCAGGTGGCGATCGGTACCGAGACAGACGGCTCCATCGTGTGCCCGGCCGGGATGAACGGGGTGGTCGGCCACAAGCCCAGCCGCGGACTGGTCAGCCAGGCCGGCGTGGTGCCGATCTCCGCCGAACAGGACACCGCGGGGCCCATGGCCCGCAATGTCACCGATGCCGCGCTCACCCTCTCCGTCCTCGTCGGCGGTGGCGAGGCCCCGCGTCCTGGCGACGCCTCGCACCCCGGCGGCCACTCCGACCTCGTCAGCTCCACCAGCTCCACCAGCTCCACCAGCCCTGTCAGTCCCACGAGCCCCCTCGGCTCCTCCGACCTCCTCGGTGAGCTGACGCACCGCGGCAGTCTGCGCGGCAAGCGGATCGGCCTGTGGCGGCTGCCCTCGCTCGGGCCGGAGGTGGACGCCGTGATGACCCGCACGGCAGAGAATCTGCGTACCGCGGGAGCTGAGGTCGTGGAGGTGACACCGCCGTATCAGCAACGTCTCGCCGAACTCGAATTCCCGGCGCTGTTCAGCGAGTTCCACCGGGACATCAACGCCTACCTCGCCACTCGCCACGGGCCCCGCAACCTCGCCGCACTGATCGATTTCCACCGCACCCACCCAGAAGAGCGGACCTGCTTCGCCGGCCAGGAGCTGTTCGAGCAGGCCCTCGCTGCGCCTCCCACCACCGACCCCGCATACCGCGCCAAGCGCGCCGAGTTGAAGGACCTTTCCCGGCGCTCCATGGACGAGACCCTGAGCGCCCACCATTTGGACGCCATCGCCGCACCGACGAACCCGCCCGCCTGGACGACCGACTGTGCCCGCGGCGACAACGATGTGATCCCGTCTTCGACCCCCGCCGCCGTCGCCGGGTATCCGTCGCTGTCGGTGCCCGCCGGGTTCGTGAACAAGCTGCCCGTCGGCCTGCTCCTGATGGCCGGTGACCATCAGGATGCCAAGCTCCTGTCGCTGGGTGCCGCGGTGCAGCACCGGCTGGACGCCTGGCGGGCACCGGCCTACCTGCCGTCGGTGGGGCCCGACGCCTCCCGGTGAAGGGTCGGGTGACGGCGTCGGCTCCAGCCGCACGACGCGCTCGCGCACGAGGCTCGCGCACGCCGCCGCACCACGCCACGCCTCGTCACTCCCCGCGGGTACGGGCTTGCCGTTGAGGTCTCGGCGACCTCGCCCGTCGCTGGACGTGTCGTGAGCGGTGCGGGCGGGCGTAACCCCCTCGGCGGGGGCGTCGAGAGCCGGAGCGGGCAAGGGGGTCTACGACAGCGGCAGCAGTGGCAGCATCGGCAGCAGTTACTGTGCCGGTGACGGCGAGGGCTCCGGCCAGGGGACTCGTCGTTGAGAGCTTTGCGGTGGCCGAGAGCGCTGTCTTCCTTACGCGCGAAGTAGTTGGCCGACGGTCCGCATGTTCACCCGCTACGAGCCCACGGGCGGACGCGGAGTCGGCCTCAGCGCCCGACCCCCGGCCCCGACCCCGGCGTCGGACCCGGCGCCGACCCCGGAAGCGGTCGCGTTCCAGGCCGCGTCGGCCGACTGCCCCTCACTCACACCACACCACACATCACACACCACCCACCAATCTCCACTGATGCGAAAGCACAGGCCCCAAACACCAGCCACCCCAAGGCCCGTGCATTCGCGCCGAGTTCCGGCCGTGCGACGTCTCACGGTTTCGGCAGCGGGAGAAAAGAATCTCCGGCTGATAGCGCTCCACCGCGCGGAATATCCGGTTCCGCGCGCTGGTGCGCCGGGGCATGAGCACGATCACCGCCGTTGAACTCTGCACCTTCCCTAAGGTGTTGGCCCGTTCGTTGCCTGATCCGACGGTGCCACTTGATGATCCCCTCGTCCCTGCCAGCATGTGGCGGCGCGGGCCGGTCTTCGGCGCGCCGGCTGAAGACCTCCTCTGCTGCCTCGCAACAAAGGAGGAGCCGAGACGAGCAGAACAGAGGAGTGGAACATGTCGCGTCCCACCCGACGACAGGTGCTGCACGGCAGCGCCGCGGCCCTTGCCGGAGCGGCGCTCGCCGCACCGGTTGCCCTGGCCGACACCGCCGTCGCCCGCCCCGCCGGCGGCCACAAGCACCCAGCGGGCGATGGAAACCCCGGGAGCAACGGACACCCCGGCGGTCACGAAATGCCGGAGCCCTTCGACGAGGTGTACCAGGGCCGTCACATCGAGGGCTGGCCGGCGGACGAGCAGAACCCGGAGCGCGGAAGCCACGGAAGCCGCGAGCGGAAGGGAAGCCATACAGATGCCCAGGCCGGCCCGGCCGGACCCCACGACGGCATGGACTTCGTCGTCCGCATCGACAACGACGACCTCCATGTGATGCGGAACGCGGACGGCACCTGGATCAGCCTCGTGAACCACTACGAGACGTTCACCACGCCACGCGCCGTGGCGCGCGCCGCCGTTCGTGAACTGCAGGGCGCCGATCTGGTCCCAGTCGTCACCGGCTGACGTCTTCCCCTGACCGTCCCCCCACCGAGGAGTCCTCGACATGGCAGTCCGGAAGAACCAGGCGGACCTCACCGCCACCGAAAAGCGGAACTTCGTCGATGCGGTGCTGGAGCTGAAGAACAGCGGCCGCTATGACGAGTTCATCAGCACCCACAACGCCTTCATCATCGGCGACACCGACAACGGAGAACGGACCGGTCACCGATCCCCGTCATTCCTCCCCTGGCACCGCAGGTTCCTCCTGCAGTTCGAGGAGGCCCTGCAGAGCATCACCCCGTCGGTCACCCTGCCCTACTGGGACTGGACCGTCGACCGCACACCCCGCAGCTCCATCTGGGCTGACGACTTCCTCGGCGGCGACGGGCGGAGCGGCGACGGCCGGGTGTCTTCGGGACCGTTCGCCTTCAGCAACGGCAAGTGGCCGATGAACATACGCGTGGACGGCCGGACGTTCCTGCGCCGCTCGCTCGGAACCGGGGTCCGCGAACTGCCGACCCGGGCCGAGGTCGACCGGGTGCTCGCCATGACCACCTACGACGCCGCTCCCTGGAACAGCTCCTCGGACGGCTTCCGCAACAACATCGAGGGCTGGCGCGGCCCGAATCTGCACAACCGCGTGCACGTCTGGGTCGGCGGCCAGATGACCACCGGCGCCTCGCCCAACGACCCCGTCTTCTGGCTGCACCACTGCTTCATCGACAAGCTGTGGGCCGACTGGCAGCGACTGCACCCCAAGTCGGGGTATCTGCCGACCGGCAACACACCCGACGTCGTTGACCTCCACGACACGATGAAGCCATGGAACGACGTCACCCCGGCCGACTTGCTGGATCACACCAAGTTCTATACGTATGCATGACAGGTACATGACAATTTGACCGTTCTCCGCACTCCGATGCCGCCCCACTCGGCGCCTGGCTCGGCGCTCGAGCCGACGCCCGAGTCTGCGGCGCCAAGTTCCCGGAGGCGCCCGCGATCTGCGCCCTCGCGTCCGATCGCATGACCCATGTGCTGGCACGGCCTCGCGCACTACGGCGCGAGGCCGTGCCGGCGCTCTGGGCAAGCGGAATCGTGGTGGTAATGGTCATGGGAATGACAGTGGCGGCGGTGATCACGGTGCTCCGGGCTCGCCACACGTCCCTCTCCTCATGGATGAGCAGGCGGGCGGCCCGGTCGTGAACGGAGCATTCACTCTGCGTCGGGTCCTTGGCGGCCCCATCTGCGCTGCGTCCGCCGCGGCCCGATACGAACAGGCCACGTTCAACGGCCTTCCGCCGGCGGCCGCACACCGCAGCAAACTCACTGTGCTGACTCGCACACCGACCGTATTAGTCCGCCCCGGTCATGCAAATTCAATACGTCACCGCACCGCAGCGGCGATGTCGCAGCCGCCCAGGCCGCACGACTGTGGCGCGCCCCGGCGGAACGCTGTCCTGGCTGACGACGGAACGACGGAACGACGGAATGGCGGATGCCCGGGATGGCTGGTGCCCGGGATGGACATCCCGGGCACCAGGGGGTGCACGCTTGGCCGTCAGGAGGTGACGGCCATCAGCGGCTGCCGTCAGCCGTAGTAGACGACGATGACACTGGGGCCGAAGCCATAGCCGTAGTAGCCCCCGTAGTCGTAGTAGTCGCCATAGCCGTAGTCATAGCCGTGGCCGTAGCGGTCGCCCCAGCCGTGGCCGTCGCCCACGTGGCTGGAGTAGCTGAATGGCGCATGTGTCGGGGCGGCGGCGGTAGCCGTCCCTGCAGTGGCGACCGCTGCACCACCAGCCAGCAGGAGCCCTCCTGCGGTCAGCGCGATGGCTCGTGTCAATCGATTGGTGGACATAGGTCCACACCTTCTTATTGCTAGGGATTTGGCGGCCCGCCACCCGATGATTGAGTCCTCGCCACAGGCGAGAACCAGAGGCTCGGGAGTTCCCTGGGCTAACCGCCTCCTGGCGGCCGCCCCGGATGAGTCGGATTTGCCGCATATGTGCCTCTTATGTGGAGCTTACACCCCTCCCCTCAAACGCTTCAAACGAGAGATGGGTAATACACCCAATGAATCTCGCGGCGAGGCGTATACAGAGGCGGGTCGTATGCGGGGACCGGACCTTTCACCCCCACGGTGGGTCGCAACTGTGCAGGCTGGCTGACTGTCGTGGGACTCGCTTGACCGTGAGGGGGAGGCGGAAGGGGAGGGAGGGGGCGATCGAGTGCGAAACCGACGTCAGCGGTTCGACCCGACTCCACGGGTCATCCCTCATCAGCCGCCGCTGCGAGGCCTATCCCGCCCCCGGGGCTTGCCCAACGAGGCGACGGGCAGCGGGAGCGGGACACGGTCCTGCCAACAATCCTGTGAGCTCCCCTTAGACGTCTTCCGGGTCAAATACTGCGTGCCAGGCGGCAGTCAGCACGATGGCGGCATCGCGGTCCAACAAGTGCGGCCCACCGAAGGCCATCGCGGTATCGAGCAGAGCGCTCAGGGCTGAATCCCACGGATCTGCGAGAACTGCTTCCCCGTCCTCATCGAGGAGGAAGGAACTGGTTCTTGCCCGTTGCTGGGCACTCTTCGTGACCACCCAATAGATCAGCGAGAATCCGTGCCCGACGGGTGACCGGGAAGGTCCGGCCCCGGCGATCGACAAGGTCGATGCGTGATCCTGGTTCCGGTAGTGCTTGCCTTCCGGCTGGTTCACGAGCCACCGACCCCATGCCTTGTGGTACTCCTCATCGGCTTCGGGGTGTCGAGCGGACGCAAGTTCCCGTGCGCCTTCCTCGTCCAGGACGAGCCCGGCTTCAAGGACGCGGATTACGTGGTCGCCGTGAGAGCCGAAGAGGACCGACGGGGAGAGCTCCTCCAGCAGGTCGACAGCGATGGCGCGTGTGTAGCCGGCGCCGGACGACAGACCTCGCGCGGCTCGTGCCATCGCGGTACGTTCCTCATCCGTCACCGGTGGCACCACCCGGGCCCGGAAGAGCCGCCCAGGCCAGCGGGTGACCGATACCCGCTCCAGTGAGTGTTCGACCACGATCCACGGCGGTGTGAACACTGGCAGCATCACCCGCCCACCAGGCGTCGGTGCCTTCAGGCATTCATGAGACGCGTCACTGGCGAACACAAAGCCCGTTTGCTCGTACGGAGCCGCGAGTTCCTCCATCGACACCCCTCCACCTCTGAATTCCTGCACCACTGCACTCCTGCGCCCCTGAAATTCCTGGACTCCCGGGCCACTGCGACTCCTGGCCGCTCTGGCCTCGATGACACGAACCCTCGAAAGTATCGAGCACGGCGCGTCACTTGAGGATCTGCTTATACGCTCATGCCTGGGGAACGACGGGCGTGCTCCGCCGGGTGGATCTCCATCCGGGAGGGGGCGGTAAACACGGCACGGGATGGCACAGTGCAGCGCAGCACGGTAGGGCACGGCGCTCGGATGTCGGCTACCCCACCGGGGCATCGGAGGCAGGCCGGCTCGGGATCTTCAGCAAGGTGGCCAGATATCCGGGGCACTCTTCGACCACCAGGTGTCCGGTCCCGGGGATCACGCCCAGATCGGCGCCGAGGGCGGCCCGCACCGCGGGGCCGAGCCGCCTCGGAGGGAGGAAGACATCGTGCTCTCCCGTGACAGCCAGGCGGGATATTGCCCGGGCGGGCAGGGCAGCGGCGCCGGGTGCCCCGCTGGAGCGCGAGTGCCGGGCGACCAGTGTCATCCAGTGCACCAGTTCCTCGCGGGGCCGCCGGCCGGGCGCGAGCATGGCGCGCAGGAGCCGGGCGCTGTGCGTCGGCGTGGGGCGGAGAAACCAGGCGGCCGAGGCAGCCAGCACAGTGGGGGTCAACCTCAGCTTGGTCAGCCCGCCAGGGGACACCAGGACGAGCCGGTCGATCCGGGGGGAGCCGCTGGACAAGGCGATGCCGGCACCGAACGAATGGCCCATCACCGATACCGGCCCGGACGAGTGCTTCTCGATGACCTCGCTCAGCCACGCGCCATACCAGGACAACCGGCCGCGGGAGAGTCCACGTTCGCCTGAACTGAGACCGGGCTGGCCGGGGACGTCCACCAGCAGGACCCGGTAACCCGCGGCGACCAGGGCGGTGGCCAGCGGCAGGGACGTGGCGGCGTTGAAGTTGGTGCCCGGGACGAACACGACCGTCATCTCACCAGAGCCGGCGAGAACCATGTGGGTTTGTGCGCCGTTGGCGGTCGTGGTCTTGCGTTCGTGCGGCACCTGCCAGGCATCAAGCTGGTCGAGGCACCAGCGTCGGATGAGCTCCTTGCCCGTCGTACTGCGGTAGATAGAGTCCACTGGTCGAGTATCGCGCCTCGTCCTGGACAGTGAGTGCCAAGAGCCGTACGGACTAAGTGAGTTGGGTCCTGATCCTGGTGTAGCCCTGCCCTGCCCTGCCCTGTCTGGTGCTGCGCGGCCTGTTCCCGTCCTGTGTTCACACCGGCATCGGAGCGGCCAGGCGGGCGAGCGTAGGCAGCGGCGATGAACACGTCGTGTGGCAGATGGTCGGCCACGCCGGCCGGGAGGGGCCTCTTTCCGTATCCCCCGCGGGCATGGGAAGCACTGGCGGCCACCACCGCCGCAAACTTACTGCCAGGACCGACCCCGAGACCGACCGACCCCGAGACCGACCCCGTCGGCTTACCGGAGTTGGTTGACTGCTTCGTATGACCTCATCCGCGTTCGAGACCGACACTCCCCACCCGATCGTCTACCTCGATCGGGTCGCCGCGACCGACCACGGCCGCTCCTATAAGGGGCGCATGCGCGACGAACTCGACATCTGCCCGGGCCAAACGGTGCTCGACCTGGGCTGCGGCCCCGGAACCGATCTCGCCTCGCTCGCCCAAGCTGCCGCCGCGACAGGCGCTGTGATCGGTGTCGACCACGACCGGGCCGCGGTCGACGCCGCCAGGGAGCGCACCGCCGGGCAGCACACTGTCACAGTCCGACTCGGCGACATCCACGACCTGCCGCTGCCGGACCGCACCGCCGACCGGGCCCGCACCGACCGGGTGCTGCAACACGTCGCCGACCCTGTCCGAGCGCTCCGGGAGATTCACCGCGTACTACGACCCAGCGGGCGGCTCATCATGGGTGAGCCGGACTGGGACACCCTGGCCGTCGACCATCCGGACAGCGGCCTTTCGCGCGCCTACACCCAGTTCGTCACGGACAAGGTCGTCCGCAACGCCCGCATCGGCAGGCAGCTCCCCAGGCTGGCAACAGAGGCCGGATTCGCGGTCCCTGCGGTCATCCCGATCACCTCCGTATTCCGAGATGCCCGGGCGGCCGACGAAATCCTTGGACTGGAGCGCACCACACAGCGCGCGGTGGCCGCCGGTTACCTCACCGAGGAAGGCGCACAACGCTGGCTTGACCACCTTTCCACCGGCCCCTTCTTCGCGGCGGTGACGCTTTACCTCGTCGTGGCCGAGTCGTAGCCACCAGTCCCGCGACGCCGGCCCGCCCGGCACGGCTCCCGGCCGGTACGACCCGGCCGGTACGACTCCTGGCGGGCACGGTCAGCGACCAGCAGCCCGTGCATACACCTGGCACGTGCGACACGTGAATTCGCGAGCCCAGCGGCACCGAGAGCCATGTATATGACGCGGCGGTGCGTGCGCCGGCCAGGAGCCTGCAGCCTGCGGTGGTTGCTCTGCGGCGGCACTTCCCACCTCAGGTTGCGGTCCAGCGCCGCCATCACCGCCTGGTAGCACCCGCCGCGGCCCGCCGAGCGTCCGTCAGTGCGTCAGACACTGGTCCCGGCAGCCGGCTGCATCATCATTCCCTGGCGGCCGGCTCAGGCATGTGGCCCTCACTCTCGCCCCGTCGGACGGGCAGTCGGCGAACGCTTACGTACAGCGCTTGGGTACAGGCTGGCTGGCCACCAAACCGACGCAACACCAACGCCCGTCACCTGGTCACCCCGACGCGCTCGCCGATCCATGTCGCGAACACACGAACACACCCCGCATTCGCAGAGAGAAGGTGAACCACCGGGGCGCCAGACCTGCGCGCTCCAGGCATGACGGCTTCGCCGCTCGGAGCACTCGCGGGATGCGCATGGCCGCCCAGGGACGGAACAGTGTTTTTTGAGAGCCTTGGTCAGGTTGCCGGACCCCCCACGCGGCATGAAACGTCTTCTCGGATGTCCGTGCCTCCACCCAGTCGTGGGTCCGAGCCGGATGTCGGGCTACCGGGCTACCTGGCTGCCGGCTGGCTAAAGTGGCTGCTATGAGCGAGCATCCCGGACCTCAGACCGTATCGTCGGTGCTGCTCGGCGCGGGTGGCGGCGACGGCGACTGGTTGCCCGTCACTGCGGGCGAGTCGGGAGCCGGTGTCTTTCGCAGTGCGGACGCTGCCCGGTACGCCAAATGCGTGCCCGCTGCGGACGCCGTCGACCTGAAGGCCGAGCGCGACCGGATCGCATGGCTGGGCGATCGGGGCATACCGGGGCCGCGGGTGCTCGACTGGCGCTCCGGGAACGCGGGTGCCTGCCTGGTGACCAGCGCCGTCCCCGGCGTACCGGCTGACCAGGTGTCCGCCGTGGACCTGCGAGTCGCCTGGGAACGCATCGCGGACGCCGTCCGCCGGCTACACGAGGTGCCCGTGGGGGAGTGCCCGTTCCGCCGGGGCCTGGACGGCATGGTCGCCGTCGCGCGTGACGTCGTGACCCGCGAGGCGGTGAACCCGGAGTTCCTTCCTGTCGAGCAGCAGCACACGCCGGCCGCCGAGTTGCTGGCCCGCCTCGTCGCGCAGGTCGCGCGGCGACGGGAACAGGAGGCCGCCGACACGGTCGTCTGCCACGGGGATCTGTGCCTGCCCAACATCATCCTCGACCCGCAGACCCTGAACGTATCGGGCTTCATCGACCTGGGCCGCCTCGGGCTGGCCGACCGTTACGCCGACCTTGCGCTGCTGCTCGCCAACGCGCGCGAGACATGGCCGAACGAGGAGCAGGCGCGGGCCGCGGACGTGGCGTTTGCTGAGAAGTACGGCATCACCCTCGACCATGACCGCCTGCGCTTCTACCTCCATCTCGACCCGCTCACCTGGGGCTAGAACTGCGACCGCAGCAATTCGCCGGCTTGGTGGTGGGCTCGGTTCCTTCCAGGTCTTGGTGCGCTGGAAGGTGCCCCGGCGACGGGCGAGGAGGCATCGAACGGCCTCGCGTCCGATCCGAATCGGACAGGCGAGGTTGCGCCGCAGATGATCGGCGAGTTTCCGGACTGACCAGCGAGTGAAGGGCTTGCCGAGCTTTGTCGGGTGGGTGGTGGCCGTCTCGATGATGAAGTGCTCGTCGTCAGGCGTCAGGTCAGGCGTCTGCAGGCAGGGACGGCATCCCGCCCGCGGAGGGGCAGGCCGACCCGATCTCGTTGAACTGGTGGATGACGTCGCGGACGCTGTCCTTGTCGCCCTGGGCGGGTGGGACGTCGACCGGGGAAGCTGTTCGAAAGTCCGCGCCTTTCGGGCTCAGCGGCGGGACATGTAGAGGTTGAGGGCCTTGTGCAGGAGCTTGTTGAGGGGGAAGTCCCACTCGCCTAGGTATTCCACGGCCTGGCCGCCGGTGCCGACTTTGAACCGGAGGAGGCCCAGCAGGTGGTTGCTCTCGTCCAGGGTGTCGGTGATGCCTCGGAAGTCATAGATGCTCGCGCCGAGCGCATGGGCGTCGGACATCATCCGCCACTGAATGGCGTTGTTCGGCTGAACCTCGCGCTTTCGGTTGGTAGAGGCACCGTAGGAGTACCAGACATGCTCACCGACGGTCAGCATCGTCGCCGCCGCGAGTACTTCGCCCTCGTGGTGGGCGAGGTAGAGGCGCATGCGGTGAGGGTCCTCGGCCGTCAGCGCGGTCCACATGCGCTGGAAGTAGCTCAGCGGGCGTGGGATGAAGCGGTCGCGTTCGGCGGTCTCGACGTAGATGTCGTAGAAGGCGGGCAGGTCGTCGTAGCCGCCGAGGACGACTTTGACGCCTGCTTTCTCTGCCTTCTTGATGTTGCGGCGCCACTGCTGGTTGAGGCCACGCTGGATATCCTCCAGCGACCGTCCGGCAAACGGGACTTGGAAGACATAGCGCGGCTGACCGGCGGCAAAGCCGTCCTCGTTGCCGGGCTCGGTCTGCTGCCAGCCCATTTGCCGAAGCCGGTCGGCGACGTCGAAAGCCGGCGACTCGTGCGTGGTGGCTTTGGCATCCCCCAGCCGCCTGGCCTGCGGGTCGGCAATCGCAGCCTTGACCGCCTCCGCACTCCAGCGGCGGGCGACGACCGGCGGGCCCATCTTCACCGAGAACGCGCCCTGGGCCTTGAGATAGGCGAGCATCGGCTTCAGCCACTGCTCAAGATCGGGCGCAGCCCAGTCAATGACCGGCCCTTCAGGCAGATATGCCAGGTACCGCTTGAGCTTCGGCAGGGGCCGGAACAGCACCAGTCCCACGCCGACGAGACGGCCGTTACCGTCGAACCAGCCCAGACTCTCCGCCCGCCAGTCCGGCTTCACATCCCCCCAGGAGGGAACCTGCATGTGACTCGCTGAGGGCCGGGCCATAACGAAGGCCAGGTGCTCCTCGCGGGTGATCGCCTTCAGGCGAAAACTCATCTGCGGCACTCCTTTGTCCAGCGCATCAGACTACTGAAGGGCACCGTTGTACATCAGTCCCGTTTGCTGAACGCGCTGGAAAACGCGCCGGGAGCTGCACCCGGGAAACACGCTGGGGTGTGTTGTTCGGACTCGGTGGGCTGGAAGCGGTAGGACTCGGTGTCGGTCTGGATGAGGGTGCAGCGGAAGGTGATCCGGTCGGCGGTGGCGACCGCGCAGAGTCGACCAGCCGCTGCGGCTCGATCCGCCCCCCTGTGCGTCGGCCGGCGGCACACCAGTCAGTGGCATACCGGGTTGTCGGCCGCCGCCGGCCCCGTCATCGGCGGGGTGCTGGTCGCCCACCTTGGCTGGCGAGCCGTCTTCTTCCTCACGGTGCTGCCCGCGCTCGTGACCGGCGTACTGGCTCTGGCCGTACGCGTCCCGATTGCGACGCAGGCGGCTCCGCGGACACCCTCGGCCGGCGCCACGGACCGCTCCCTCTCCGCCCGACTCGACCTCCCCGGGGCCTGCCTGCTCGCGGTGGCGCTGCTGTGTCTGGTGCACACCCTCGTCGCGCTGCCGGAGAGGGGTTGGACGGTGGTTACGGCGACCGGAGCGGTTGCGGCCGCGGCCGCCTGTGCCGCTTTCCTCCATCAGGAGCGACGTAGTGCAAGTCCCTTGCTGCCACTCGGTTTTCTGGGCTCGCCGCCCGTCGCCGCGGCGTTGGCCGTTCTGCTCTCCGCGTCGGCCGCCATGTTCGGTGCACTGTTCGTCAGCACCTACTTCCTCCAGGATGTCCTCGGGCTGGACCCGCTGTAGAGCGCTCTGCGGGTGCTGCCCCTGGCCGTGCTGATGGTGCTGGGGGCGCCGGCCGCGGTGGTACTCCAGCGTCGGTACGGAGCCCGTCGTACGACTGTGACAGCGATGGCGCGGAGGGCAGGGAAGGCGCGGAGGGCGCGGAAGACCGGCGCGGCCACGACGGTCACGATGGCCAGGACTTCCGGGAGGGACGGAACATCCGGGACGGACGGGATCGCCAGGAACCCGCCGGAGTGACCACCGTGGCCGCTGCTGAATGAACCGTGTACCCGCCCGGGCGTGGGCGGGGACACGGCGTGTACCCACCCGGCGTCGTCTTGCTCGGCGAGGCGATTCGGTCATCGTTGGACGGGTGTGCGAGGGGGGAGAGGGAGCGGGAAGGCGGGGCGCCCCCTCGGCGGGAGTGAAGTCGGCACAAAGGAAAGTACGCAGGACGCGCGCAACCGAACAAAAATTCAGCACCCGGCAACGCAATTCTGCGAGGCGCAATGACGCCCATGAGTTCATTGACCGAGCAGGGCTCATAGAAAAGCGTCCCAGGTTCGGTAAATTGGGTATCTCCACCCCCGGATGCTGCGCTTCTGGTGAATGGGGAGCAGGCGCCCGTCACTGTCAGATGAGTCGTTACCGGTCGGCCCGGACACACCGTTCACAGCCGTTCACGCAGTACCCATTCCATCACTCAAAGGATTCGGAGTAGGTCATTGTTCCGCAAGCGTGAAAGAGCCTTTGCAAGCTTCGCCGTCGCCCTGCTACTCGGCGCTGTCGGCTCCACGACCCCGGCACAGGCAGCACAGAGCTGCCCGGCGGGAAGCCTCTGTTCCTACAGCGGGCCTGCGCTCTCGGGCGACGTCACCGTGATTCCCCCCTCGAACATCGAGAAGGCGGGCACCGATGGTGTGAAGCTGCCGGCTTCGGCACGGTCCTTCGTCAACGGGACACACTTCACTCTTCGTTATGGTCCCGCCCGGCGGGCGATCTGCGTCCGTTTCCCCTGCTATCAGTACGCCACGCTCGGGAAAATCGCCCCGGGTGCCCAGCTGCCGTCTCTCCCCTACGCCGCGAGCGCCCTCACGGTGGGGCAGGACTTCGGCGGCTGATCGATGTCGACTCCATCTTCCCGGCACCACATAATTGCCGGGGAGATGGAGTCGGCCCGCTCGTTCGGACCCATCGTCGGCGGCCACCTTGAGGCGTGGAACATCATGCCCTCGGAGAGGCGGATACGGATGGTTTCCTCGGCGTGGGGCTCGCCGCCATCCACCTCGACCGGGCCGACGCCCACGCGCCGGGGAACCGCTATCGCAGCTTGTACGCGCCGGGGAACTGCTTTGCAGCTTGGGTGTTGAGTGCCGGTCAAGATGGGGACATGGGCTTGCCACTCGAGGTGAGCATGTCCGGGGTAGCGGGAGGGCCCCGCCGTGGGTGTTCGGTGGGCCTCGTTGGCCTTCATGGTTTCACCGGGATGCTCGGAATGCCGTCAATCCTTTCAAGGCTTTGACATCATGCTCCGATGATTGCTCCGATACCTGCCGTGGTGCCCTCGGACCGGATGAGTCAGGCCGGCCAGCCCGTGTTCGGCCTGGCCGGCAATCTTGAGCTGCGACCGTGGTCCCTCGATGACGCCGAGGTGCTCGCGGACGCAGGCCAGGACCCGGACATCCAGCACTGGAACCGGCCTGGACACTTGACCGTGGACGAGGCCCGTGACCGGATCTTGCGGTGGCAGCAGCGCTGGCAGGCCGAGAAGGCAGCGATCTGGGCGATCGGTGGGCCTCGCGGCGGCAGCCCTGTCGGCCTGATCGGTCTGGCCGACTTCGATCTCGTCGGGGGCAGCGCCGAGTTCCTGTACTGAGCATCTGCATGCGCGCGTCCAAGGCGATGCCTGGCCGGCGTGAGGACGCTGGTCACGGGCGGCGTGTTGTCGCGGATGGTGATTCGCTGGTCGAGCGCGGCCCGTACGCCGAGTTTGATGTTGCGGCGGAGAGCGGGCAGCCCGACCAGGAGACCGGTGAGGAAAACCGGCCGGCGGACTGTCGAATCCACGTCGTGATACGACAGCTCAGAACAGGTGGGACGCCATCCACATGACGAGTACGTACAGGCCCGCCCCGGCCCCGCCGATGACGGCGAGCCACAGCAGCGCCCCGACCGGCCACGGGACAGGCGCCTCGGGCTTGGGCGGGGTGACGGGACAGCAGTTCGAGCAGTGCGGATCGGGCATGCCTCATCGTCGCGCACCCGCCACGGCAGGGGGTAGGCCTGGGCGGGCCAGAACATACGAACGCACCAGTTGGTCGGACTGGCCGGACGGGGCGGACTGACCGCACGGGGCTGACCGGCCGAAGCCAGGCGCGTCTGGCTGCTCGTCCCCTGGCGGGTCGGCGTGCGTGAGCGGCGTGGTCTGTGTCTCATCGCGCGTCGAGCATGGCGTAGTGGAGCCCGGGTACCGGCTCAGGACACCGCGCGGTACGCACCACCCTCCACACCGCACAGCCATAGAGGAGGCGCCTCAACCGATGTCCCGTCGTGACACGTCCAGTGAAGACGGCACTCCGGTGCCGCATGACCTGCCGAGCCACCAGGCTGATGCCGCCAGTGAAGTGCCTGATCCGTGGGATCCCGAACTTTCGCAGAGCGAAGGTGAGGGACCTGACGAGACGGTTCCCGACACCGATCAGGCCGGCACCGGGCGGACCGGCGTTCCGAAGGCCCCGGGCGTCCGCTCCGACCAACCTGTTCCGCACGAGCCGGTCGACTGACGTCGCCCGCCTGGGCCGGGCGGTGGGGCCCGGCCCAGGCGGTGGGGGCTGATCCGGCGGATGGCCCGACCGGGGCCCTCCGCGGTCGAACCCGCAACCCGCAACCCGCAACCCGCAACCCGCAACTCTCAAATTTCAACTGTCGCTCAAGGGGTGTGAGTTGGGTCGGAGCTATCGGCCGCCCCGCGGCGGCGGCCCCTGCGCGGCCGTAATCCCTCCGCCCCCGAACCCGTAACTGAACCCCGAAACCGAACCGGAACTCCGACCCGAACCCGTACCACTCTCCCGGAATTGGTCATGCCGTGCAGACCAATGACGGTACAAACTCTCCGCCAGTGGCATGAAGCAACAGGCACACGAGAGGCGAGTGGCGTGGAGCAGGACATCAGGGATCGGCGCGAGGGCGACGTTCAGCGCTGTCACGAGGAGTACCCGGCAGCCGTACCGACACCGCGGCGCGAGGGAGGGGTGAAGGTCGCGCTCATGGACGCGGGAATCGGACTGCTGGCGGCAGCCGCCGCGGTACGCCGTCTGCGGCCCGACGCCGATCTCGTCCTGTCCTCCGATCCCGATGGCATGCCCTGGGGTCCACGCTCCCCGCAGGAGCTCACGGCCCGTGCCCTCACTGTCGCCGAAGCGGCTGCCGCGCACCGGCCCGATGTGCTGATCGTCGCCTGCAACACCGCTTCCGTGCATGCCCTACCCGCCCTGCGTGCCCGTCTGGAGCCGGATCTGCCCGTCATCGGCACCGTCCCGGCGGTCAAACCGGCCGCCGCGGACGGCGGGCCGTTCACTGTTTGGGCCACCCCCGCGACCACAGGCAGCCCCTACCAGTGCGGTCTCATCAAGGAGTTCGCGGCCGATGTGAGCGTCACCGAGGTGCCGTGCCCCGGACTTGCAGACGCCGTCGAGCGCGCGGACGAAGCGGCCATCGCACGTGCGGTCGCCGCCGCCGCGGAGCGCACGCCGGACGAGGCAAAGGCCATAGTCCTGGGCTGCACCCACTACGAGCTCATCGCCGAACGCATCCGCGCGGCCGTGCAGCGCCCCGGGCGGCCACCGCTCGCTCTGTACGGTACGGCCGACGCGGTCGCCGCCCAGGCGCTGCGCCGGATCGGCCAACAGCCCGCCACCGGGAATGCCGGAGAGGGCACCTTGACCGTGATTCTGAGCGGGCGGGAGGAGGAACTTCCGCCAGCGGCATGGGCGTACGGCGAAGGCCGGCTGCTGCAGGCCGGTCGCTGCGGTCGAGACCGGCGGCCGCTCTTGTCGGCCGGAGACCGTCTGTGAGCAGCGATGCCCGCAGTGATACTCGGCATTCCCGTACCGACGATCCGAGGCACTGCACCGCACTGCACTACACCGCGCTGCCCCGCACCGCAGCCGGGACGGGGTCCGGCCCGCTCGGCCGGCTCCCCAGTCTCTCGGCCGGCTCCTCGGTCTCATTGCCGTCGCCTTGCTGACTCCGCCGAGGAGGGAGGTTCCGCGCCCCCGAGCGGCGCGGCGGGCGCGCCAGCGGCGGGCGCGGACGTCCCTCAGGCCCGGCGATCGTGCGGGCGTTTGAGTACGAGGTCGGCGGCGTCAGAGAGGACGTCGGCGCGGGTCCGGTTGCCGTGGTGGGAGGCGAGGAAGTGGTTGCCGACCGCCAGGCAGAAGGCGAGGAGGCTGCGGGCCTCGGCCTCCTCCGGGTCCGAGCAGATGCCGGCGAACAGCTCACGCGCGTAGTCCATGCGCCGGTTGTCGACACGGCGCAGGCGCTCGGCGACCGCTTCGTCGCGCCGCGCCCAGTCGCGGATGGCGAGGTCGATCGGCAGCAGACGGTCGCTGGAGAAGGCGAGCCGTCCCGCGTGTTGGATTTTCGCCCGTGCATCACCGCCTTCGCGCTCGACGCGGTCGCGTACCTCGTCGACGCTCTCGCGTTCCCACGTGTCGAGCATTGCTTCCAACAGCGCATCGCGATGGGCGAAGTGCCCGTAGAACCCACCCTTGGTGACGCCGAGCGCCCGGGCAAGGCTCTCGATCCGGACGGCGTCCGGGCCGCCGGCGGCCAGCGCCGACAGGCCCTGTTCGATCCAGCTGTTGCGTGGTGTGCGGGTGACGGCAGGCATGTCCTCAGTATCGCGTGTGGTGTTGACAGCGTTTCGCGGTGGCCTACTCTTGAAGCATACGGCACCGTATATTTCGCGGTGCAGGGGGAAGTCACCGGGCGGGAACGCCCCGTGCCGACGAAAGGAGGTGGCGGGATGACAGTCGGTTTCGTCGGCATTCATTACCCGCACCCCACGCATTTCGACGACTTCATCGCGCGCGTGAACCAGGCCGTGGAAGTACTGCGGACGACACCGGGCTGCCTGTCCGCCGCATGCTGGGTCACGGATGATGACGACGCCGTGGTCTCCACGGCCCAGTTCGCATCCGACGAGGCCCTTATGGCGTCGTTCGCCGCTGCCGGCGCAGCAGGTGTGGACTTCGCCTACGACGAGCGTGAACGGCTGCCTCGTCAGGTCCTCACCCTCCGCCCGCGGTAGGCAGCGCGGGGCCGCGGTGGGCGCTGGTAGGGCGCGGTTGGGCTCGGTACGGCGTTGCGTCCAGGAGGCGTACGGGCGCCGCGGACCATGGCGCATATACCCGTGCCCGTCCCGGCGCCGCCGTCCCGGCGCCGCCGTGGCGCTCCCACCCCACCGAGCTTCCCCGTGGCGCTCCCACCCCACCGCCCCTCGGCCCGCCACCCCTCCACCGACAGCGCCAGTCCGCCACAGCATGCCGACTACCCTGGCGCTATGACGATGCACAAGGCCGTCCAAGTACGTGTCGACGCGATGCTCGAGGACCTGAGGACACTCGTCGAAACCGAGTCCCCTTCACGCGACCTCGACGCCTTGACGGCATCGGCCAAAGCTGTCGCCGCCATCCTGGAGAACCGCCTTGGCGGGCGGGCCGCCCTCGTCGAGAGCGAAGCCGGGCCGCATGTCCACTGGGCAGGGGGCGGCGATCCCGCCGTGCTGATCCTCGGTCACCACGACACGGTGTTTCCGCTCGGCACCCTTGAACGCCGTCCGTTCATGGTCGAGGACGGGCATGCCACCGGCCCCGGGGTCTTTGACATGCTTGGCGGACTGGTACAGGCCGTTCACGGCGTGGCGTCGCTCGACGACCGGTCGGGTGTCGAGATCCTGGTGACCGCCGACGAAGAGGTCGGCTCCGGTGCTTCTCGCGCTCTCCTCGAAGAACGAGCCCTTGCCTGCGGTGCTGTGCTGGTGTTGGAGGGGGCCGCTGAGGGCGGAGCCCTGAAGACCGGCCGCAAGGGCTGCGGCACGTTCCGGATCGCCATCGCGGGCCGCGCGTCGCACGCGGGCCTGGAGCCCGCGGCCGGGGTCAACGCCCTCATCGAAGCCGCCCACCAGGTACTGGATATCGCAGCGCTCGGACGCCCCGGGATCGGTACGACCGTGACCCCGACCGTCGCGTCCGCGGGAACCCTGGACAACGTCGTTCCCGCCGAGGCGACCGTCATCGTCGACGTCCGGGTCGAGACGGCCGACGAGAAGGAGCGCATCGAGTCCGCTTTCGCGGCGCTGACTCCGCATCTCGATGAGGCGCAGATCACGGTTCAGGGAGCCGTCAGCCGGCCACCGATGCCCGAGTCGGCGTCGGCCACGCTCTTCGCCGTGGCACAGCAGCTGCTTCCTGACCTCGAAAGCACGGCAGTCGGCGGCGGAAGCGACGGCAACTTCACGGCCGCCCTGGGGGTGCCCACACTTGACGGCCTTGGAGCAGTCGGGGGCGGTGCCCACGCCGACCACGAGTACCTGGTGGTCGACGCCATGACCGAGCGGGCCAACCTGGTTGCCGGACTGGTGAACGCGATCCAACACAAGGAGCCGAACGAGAAGAGTTAAGGGGGAGGTGAGGAGATGGGGAGATGGGGAGATAGCGCGTGCGCGCGCGGCCCGGTCGGTGTGCTGCGTGCGTTGTCCGCCGGGTTCAGGGTGCCTTGAAGAGCGCAGGGAAGCGCGGAGCGAGCCAGGGCTTGCGGCCTCGGACGAGGATACGGCCCCGGGCGAGGGCGCCCCACTGGCCGCGGCGGCCGAGTGCCATCAGGAGGAAGGTGACCGGCTCGATGAGGATCGTGCAGTCAGGGCGGGCCGGCGGCGGTGAGCCCACGGATACCGCACCGTTGGTCACCGTCACGCCGAAGCGGGCACCACCCCACAAGCGGATCTCGTAGCGGGCGGTGAGCCCAGCCGTGCGGGAGGTGTCGGTCACCCGCGGCATGGCCGTGATCAGGAACGGCAGGGTCAGCCCGACCCGGGTGCGGTCGATCATGTGCGGACGGCCCAGTGCACGGGCGAGGTCGTAACCGTGGCCCAGCATGTGTGTGAGCAGGTACGAACCCAGCTCGGCCGGGGCCATCGGGCCGAGCGGGGTGACGACCCTTTCTTCCGTGGGGCCCTCGTCCCACGCCTTCAGGTAGGCATCGGCCTTCGCCACGATCATCGCGGCCAGTGGCTCGGCCCTCCGCTCGTCGAACTCGGCGAGTGCCTGTTCATTGGCCTGGGCGAGGCTCTGCGGGGTGCCGTCCCCGTAACTGCGGGCGTGCCCGGCCGCAATGTCGGCCATCAGCTCATTGGCCTGCGCCAGATGCGCTGCCGCCTCTCCGACGTTCCACTCCGACCCGGGTACCGGAAGCCCCATGTCGGCACCCCGGTGCAGCAGCGCGGCGATGTCCGCGGCGGTCTCGCGTATGGCCGCAGCGAGCCCATCGGGCAATGGGCTCCGTATGTCCCGCCTGGCGGGCAGCGCGTCCTGTACGTCCTGCCTGTCGGGCAGCGCGCCCCGTACGCCCCGCCCAGCCACCGATTCCACGCCGTGCCGCTCCTCGATCTCGTGCCTGCTGCCTGCTGCTGCCTGCTGCTGCCGCTGCTGCCGCCGCTGCCGCTGCCGCGCCCGCGCCGGTGTCCGTGCCCCCTGCCCGTCTTCGGTCCCGTGACCGTTCCGGATGCCGGGGCCACCGGACGGCCGCAGGCGTCGCGGCGTCGCAGCGTTGCGGGCCACGGGGACGACTGAGGCCACCGGGACCACAGGGACTGCGCGAGTACAGGAGACCAGCCAACGGAGGCTGCGACAAGACCCTGGGCAGCGGGGCCGGGGACCGCGGACGGTGCGGCGAGTACGGTGCCCGTAGGCCAGGCCCCTTCCTCGTCGGATAATGCAGGCGCCCGTAATGTCACCGCTGACATGATCGACGGCATGAAGGTACTTGTGGTCGGGGCGACAGGGACGATCGGCAGCGCCGTCGTCAGCGCGTTGGAGGCTTCTCATCAGGTGGTGAAGGCGTCGCGCAGCGGGCCGGTGAAGGCGGATCTGGCGGATCCGTCCTCTTTGGATGCGCTGTTCGCGGGGGTGTCGGACTTGGACGCGGTGGTGTGCTGTGCCGCCGGTGGCCCGCTGGTGGACCTGGAGTCGGTGTCGGACGAGGAGATCGCCGCCGGAGTGCGCGGCAAACTGTTGGGACAGGTCGCGCTGGCCCGGCGAGCCGTGCGCCATCTCCCGGAGGGCGGCTCGATCACGTTGACCGGGGGCACGTTCTCCGCTCCCCTGGAGGGCGGATCGCTGGGGGCCCTCATCAACGCCGGGCTGGAGGGCTTCGTCCGCAATGCGGCCGATGAGCTGCCGCGACGCCTGCGTATCAATCTCGTCAGCCCTGGCTGGATCAAGGAAACCCTGGAAAGCATGGGTATGGACGGGGACGACGGCACTCCCGTCCGTGAGGTGGCCCGGGCGTATGTGGCGGCCGTGGAAGGCGCCGCGCAAGGGCAGACCATTCGTCTGTGACGTCCGGGCGTGCCGTCCGCCCTGCATCGCTGAGACAGGGTGGGCCCGCGCGGTCGCTCGGGCCCACCCGTTCTCCGGTATTCCGGTCCAGTCTCCCGGTTGCCGGATAACCCGGTTCAGTCGTTGCAGGTCGTGAAGTTCGGGCTGGTCTGGGCCAGATAGATGCTGGACCGGCCCTGGTCGTCACTCTTCAGCGGAACGGTGACGGTGTCCCTTGCCTTCCACGGGAACCCGCTCGCGTCAAAGGTCCACTCGCCGGTCACCTTGGTCGCCAGTTCCGACAGCGCCACCCACCCGTACTGGTGCGACGGAACGGTGATCGTCAGGCTGTTGCCGAGTTCTTCCCGCACGTCATAGGTGACCTGACCGGAAATGGTGAGGCTGACGCTGGTCTGCACAGGGCTCGCGGCACCCGTCCCGAGGCCCGAAGTGAAGGTCACACCGAGCTGGCTCGACCAGCCGGTGGAGGTGTTGAGAGAGAACGTCCACGGCACCGGCGCCTCGGTGCCGTTGTACCAGACGGGGGAGACGCACTTCTTCGGCAGCGGCGCGGCCGGTTCCTGGGAGCCCTTGGTCCACGCACACGTGGAGCCGTCTTTCTGGCAGCGCTTCGACGCGTAGTCGACAGCGGCCTTGAGCGCCGCGTCACCTGCGCTGCCCGGGATCTTCCACTGCTGGGCCTTGGTGCCGTTGCAGCCGTAGGTCTGCGTCCAGGCGTCGTCGTACTGTGCGGCGCGGACCACGTCCAGGCACTTGTTGTCCCCGGCGCTGCGGATCATGAAGGTGTCCGTGGCGCCGTTGACGGGCTGGAAGTACCAGCGCTGCGCGGAAGTGCCGGAGCAGGACTGCTGCTTGAGCGGAAGCCCGGCCTCGATGCACTTGCCGGTGTCGTCGTTGACGAGGGTGAAGGACGAGTCGGACCCCTGAGGGCGGGCGTCCCACTTCTGGTGGTAGCCGGGGGCGGAGTTGGTGACGATGAAGACGCCGTCTCCGGTGTTGCCGTTCTGTACATCCAGGTTCCGTCCGCCGTTGACCGACGTGAACGTCAGGCAGGACAGGCCCGAGCAGTTGTCTGCGGCCTGCGCGGTACCGGCCTGGGCGGCGGAGAGGCCCAGAGTGATACCGAGCGTGGCGATGAGCATGGTGAACGCGGTGGATAAGACCGCTGATCTGGGCGGCTTCATACCAGTGCAACTCCTCTGTCCGACAACGGTGTTGGTGGTGCATTCCACCTTGTTGACCGCACTATCGCGGCTACCGCCGATTTTGAGTAGTGCGCCGCCTTCGGGGGCGGAAGGCGGCCGGCAGCGTGAAGCCCGAGGGCACTGACGGGCCGGCCAGGGCGTTCCCGGCGAAACCCATATCGTGAAGCAGCCGAACGGCCCTGAAGCATCCTGGAAGGACACATGATGGGATCCAGCTTCTTCGTCAGCGCCGACCAGCCGAACGGTGCCTCCTGGCCGTTCTCCACCGATCAACTGGTCGACTCCATAACCCGGTTGTGGCCCAGCAGCGCCGTCGGAGGCGGGCACGGGGACGTCCTTGAAATGGACGTTCATGTCGATGGCCGGACACTGACCTTCGACTGGAACATCGCACACCAGGTACTCCGCTTCCCCGACCAGGATCCCCTCGCCGAACCCGCGCGCATCGTGCACCGGCTGCTACGCGAGGTTGCACCCGATGTCCCCGCCGTCTGGTGGACGGAGTGCGACGCGACGCCGGAACCGATCGACTTGTCGCCCGATCCTGAGATATTCGTTCGCGATTTCGTCGGCTGACACCCACCCAGGCCCGTGAGGACTGTAACGCGGGCCCGGCCCGCGAGGCGGCTGCCCGGCCGCAACAGGATCCCGGCTCGCAGCACGAGCCCGGTCCCCGGTGCCTTGGCTAATCTGCTCGGGTGACCATCGACCTGACCCTGCTGCCGCGTGTCGCCTATCGCGGACAGGAGGTCACCGCGCCCCGGCTCCGCGGCCTGCTCGCGCTGCTCGCGGGCGACTTGCGCACCGGCTGCAGCACCGAACGGCTGGTGGCAGGGCTGTGGCCGGACGCGTTGCCGGAGCGGCCGGCAAAGGCGGTGCAGGTCCTGGTGTCCAGGGCGCGGGCGCAGCTGGGCGCCGGCGTCCTCGTCAGCACGCCGAGCGGGTACCGGCTCGCCCTCGCCGAGGAGCAGGTCGACAGCTCCGCCCTGCTGCTGCACGCCGCCGCCGGCGCGGACCGGGCCAGGGCCGGCGACCACGCGGGATCGCTCGCTGCGGCCGAGGCCGGACTCGCGCTGTGGGAGGGCACTTCCGACGGGGACGTTGGCACCGGCGACCCCATAGCCGCGTTACGCGCCGAGCGTGTCCCCGTCCGCGGCACGCTCGTCCGCACGCAGGCGCTCGCGCTCGCCCGGCTGGGCCGGCACGCGGAGGCAGCCGGGCCGCTGGCCGGCGCCGCCTCGGAACATCCGCGCGACGAGGAAGTGCTCGCCGAGCTGCTGCGCGGTGAGGCGGCGACGGCAGGCCCGTCCGCCGCGCTGGCGCGGTACGAGGCCTACCGCCGTGCGTTGCGCGACGAACTCGGCACGGACCCGGGCGCCGGGCTCAAGGCGGTACAGCAGGAACTGCTGTGCGGCGAGGCACCTGTGGTCAGGCACGGCGTACCGCACGAGCCGAATCCACTCCTCGGCCGGGACGAGGACATCGCGGCGGTGGCGCGGCTGCTGCGCGCCTCCCGCGCGGTCACCGTCGTCGGCCCCGGAGGCCTCGGCAAGACCCGGCTCGCATACGCCGTCAGCCGCCGGGCCGAGCAGCGCGTGGTGTATGCCGTGCCGCTCGCCGGCGTCACCGCGGACGAGGACGTGGCCGCGGAGGTGGCCTCCGCACTCGGCGCGGGCGAGGGGCGGCACGGCGCCGTGAGCGGTCGCGCCTCGGCCGACCCGCTGACCGGCATCCTCGGCGCGCTCGGTTCCGGGCCCGCCCTGCTGGTGCTGGACAACTGCGAGCAGGTCATCCGGGGCGCCGCCGCCCTCGTGCGGGACCTGCTCGCGTCCTCGGAGGACCTGCGGGTGCTCGCCACCGGCAGGGCCCCGCTGGGCCTCACCGCGGAGGCGGTGTACGCGCTGCCGGAGCTCGGTCTCGACACCTCGGCCGAGCTGTTCGCGCAGCGGGCCCGGGCCGCCCGGCCCGGCGTGGAGCTGCCGCCGGACGCGGTGGCCGGGCTGTGCCGCCAGCTCGACGGGCTGCCGCTCGCCGTGGAGTTGGCCGCGGCGCGGGTGCGGGTGCTGTCGGTGCCGGAGATCGCCCGCCGGCTCGGTGACCGGTTCGCTTTGCTGCGTGGCGGGGCGCGGGATGTGCCGGAGCGGCACCGCACGCTGCACGCGGTCGTGGAGTGGAGCTGGAACCTGCTCGCCGAGGACGCCAGGGCGGCGCTGCGCACGCTGTCCGTCTTCCCCGGCGGCTTCTCGGGCGAGGCGGCGGAACAGGTGCTGGGCGAGGGCGCGCTGTTCCTGCTGGAGCAGGTGGCCGGTCAGTCGCTGCTCACCGTCGCCGACACCCCGGCCGGCGTGCGGTTCCGGATGCTGGAGACCGTACGGGAGTTCAGTGCGGCCCGGCGCGCGGAGGCGGGTGGGGAAGAGGAAGCCGTCGGCCAATTCCTCGCCTGGGCACGGAACTTCGGGGTCGCTTACCACGACGTGCTCCTCGGCTCGGGACCAGAACCTGCCCCGGGCTCTCGGCTCCATCCCCCGGCTTCCGGCTCCGCCCGGGCGGGGGAGACTTCCTTGCGCAGGGAAGACCCCCTTGCCGCCCGGGAGCGGATCAGGGCCGAGCAGGACAATCTCGTGGCGGCCCTGCGGTACGCCCTGGCCCGTACGGACGGACCCGCCACCGCCGCCGTCACCGCCGTCCTCGCCGTCTTGTGGTCGACCGACTCCAACTACCCCCGCCTCGTCGCCCTCGCGGCCGACACCGGCCCGCCGCTGTCGCATTACCACCCCGAGCCCACATACGTCGAAGTCGCCCGCGCCGCCGCGGTGTTGTGCACGGCGAGCCTGTTCATGAACTACAGCCCGCAGGGCATCCGCCAGCTCGTCACCCTCCGGCGGCTGCCCCCGGCCCCGCCGGACACGCTGCTGCGCGCCGCCGCTGTGGTGCTGAGCGCGGTCCCCGAGATGCTGCCTCCCGGTTACGAAGTGCTGCACAGGCTCTGCGACAGCGAGCAGCCGCTGGTCGCCGGTATCGCGGAGTGCGTCGCCACCTACCTCTGGGAGTACGAGCACGACCTCGACCGCGCGCTCGCCGCGGCCCGCCGGATGACCGCCGCACTGGCACCGGTCGACAGCCCGTCCCTGCAGGTCGTGGGCCACTCTCGGCTGAGCGAGCTGTGCTTGAAAGCGGAGCAGGGCGAGGCCGCTTACGTATCCCTCAAGGCGGCGCTCGAGGCGCTGCCGCGGTTCGGCGACGCGCATGACTACATCGGCATCCGCTGGGGCCTCGCTCTTGCGTGCCTGCAGTGTGGTGACCCGGACGAGGCCGGGTTCTGGCTGCGGCAGGCGGAGGGCGACGGCACTCCGCAGCAGGACATCTTCTACAGTCCCGACCTCGGCGTGCGCGCCGAGATCGCGCTCGCTCACGGGCTGCCGGAGGCCGGACTCGGCCTGTGGCGCAGCGCCGTGGAGCGGCTGCCCGGGGCCGGCTCGATGTACAGCCGCGACCCCTGGCGCGACCCGTGGGCGCTGCAGATCCAGTCGGCAGCGGTGACCGCGCATGCGTACGCCGGCCGTCTCGGGCCCGTCGCGGAGACGGTCGACCGGCTGCGGGAGCGGCTGCGGACTCTGCTCTCCGGCCCGTCCCACTCGCGCATGGAGCTCCCGGTCTTCGGGACGGTGCTGCACGCGCTCGGCATGGCGGGGCTCGCATCCGGTGACGCCCGTGCCGTACGGATGATCGCGCTGTCCGAACGGCTGCGGGTGCTGCGCGAGTTCCAGCCGACCATGTCGGCGGCCCGCGCCCGGCAGGCGGCCCAGGGTGCCGACCGGGCGGCGTACGCCGACGCGGTGTCGGAGTACGCCGCCCTGGGCCGGGACGAGCTGCGGGAGGCAGCCCGCGTGCTCACTTCGGGGCGCGGTGGAACAACGACTTCGACCAGCTGTACCCGAGCGCGGCCAGGCCCAGGCACCAGACGATCGTGATCCACCAGTTGTTGCCGATCTCGCTGCCGAGCAGCAGGCCGCGCAGCGTCTCGATGGCCGGCGTGAACGGCTGGTAGGCGGCGATCGGCTGGAACCAGCCCGGCATCGCGTCGACCGGGACGAAGGCGCTCGAGAGGAACGGGAGGAGGAGCAGCGGCAGGGCGTTGTTGCTGGCCGCCTCGGCGTTCGGGGCGGCCAGGCCCATCCCGACGGCGAGCCAGGTGAGCGCCGTGGCGACCAGCACGAGCAGCCCGAACGCCGCCAGCCACTCCAGTGCCGTGGCGTGCGTGGACCGGAAGCCGATGGCCACGGCGACGGCGCCGACGACGACCACACTGATGACTGCCTGCAGCACGCTGCCGACCACATGCCCGATGAGCACCGACCCGCGGTGGATCGCCATCGTACGGAAGCGGGCGATGATGCCCTCGGTCATGTCCATGGCGACGGACACCGCGGTCCCGGCCGGGGTGGCGCCGATGGTCATCATCAAGATGCCCGGGACGAGATAGGCGAGGTATGCGGAACGGTCGGCGCCGCCGCCACCCAGGCCCGCACTCATCACGTCGCCGAAGACGTAGACGAAGAGCAGCAGCAGGACGACCGGCGTCAGCAGGATGTTCAGGGTGAGCGACGGGTAGCGCCGTGCGTGCAGGAGGTTGCGGCGCAGCATCGTGGACGAGTCACGTACGGCGAGCGAGAGGGAGCTCATCGGGCAGTCTCCTTGGGCTGGTGGGGGACGCCGGTGCCGCTGGTCAGGGCGAAGAACACGTCGTCGAGGTCGGGGGTGTGCACGGTCAGCTCGTCCGCCTCTACACCGGCCGAGTCCAGCCGGTCGAGGAGGGCGCGCAGCTCGCGCTGACTGCTGTCGCAGGGGATCTGCAGCACCAGGGATTCGTCGTCGCGGGGTACCTCGCGCAGCGCGACGGCGGCGGACCGGTACGCGCCCGGGTCGGCGAAACGCAGCCGCACGTGCCCGCCCGGGACGAGCCGCTTCAGTTCGCCGGCGCTCCCTTCGGCGGCGATCCTGCCGTCGCTCAGCACCGCGATGCGGTCGGCGAGCTCGTCGGCCTCCGCCAGATACTGGGTGGTGAGGAAAACGGTGACGCCGCCGGAGACCAGCTCGCGGATGATCCCCCACATGGTGTGACGGCTGCGCGGGTCGAGGCCGGTGGTGGGCTCGTCGAGGAAGAGGATCCGGGGGCTGCCGACCAGCGTCATGGCGATGTCGAGACGGCGCCTCATACCGCCGGAGTAGGTGGCGGCGGGCTTCTTCGCGGCCTCCACCAGGTCGAAGCGCTCCAGCAGCTCGGCGGCGGTGCGGCGGCCCTCGCGGCGGGAGAGGTGGTGCAGGTCCGCTATGAGGAGCATGTTCTCCTCACCGGTGATCAGGCCGTCGACGGCGGAGAACTGCCCGGTGACACCGATCGCGGCCCGCACGGCCTGTGGGTCGGCGGCCAGGTCGTGGCCGCCGACGCGCAGATCGCCGGCTTCGGCGGTGACGAGAGTGGAGAGGATCTTGACGGCGGTGGTCTTGCCTGCACCGTTCGGGCCGAGCAGGGAGAAGATGGTGCCGGCCGGCACCGCCAGGTCGATGCCGTCCAGGACGGTCTTGTCCCCGTAGGCCTTGCGCAACCCCTTGGCCGCGATGGCGAGTGAGCGCGATGTCGTTGTCGTCATGCCGCAGAGATTGCGGCAGGGCGCATTCAGCGCGGTTTCAGGAGGGTTTCAGCGCTCAGGAACCCTGGGTTGCCTCGGACGTGCCCTTCAGCTCCTTCGGCCCCATCAGCCCTCCAGGCCCCCTTCTGGTGACGGCGACCGCGCCCGGCTGCCGTCAGTTCACCGGCCCAAGTCGGCGGCTTTGACCTCGCGTCGGGCAAGGACGTCCTCGCAGCGATCGTCCATCTGCCGAAGTGCCTCGCGGCGGTCCCGTCGGGAGAGCCGGTCGAGATAGGTGTGCCCGAGGAGGTGATCGGTCTCGTGCTGCAGACACCGGGCGAAATACCCCGTTCCCTCGATCACGAGGGGAGCGCCGTCCTTGTCGAAGCCACGCACGACGGCACGATCGGTCCGCGGGACCGCCATGGAGGCACCGGGCACGGACAGGCACCCTTCGAAGTCGTCGACGAGCCGACGGCGGCCGGCCTCGGGCTGGTCGAGAACGGGGTTGACGAGGTGGCCGACATGCCGAACCCCGTAGTCGTCCGGGCAGTCGTACACGAACAGCCGCAGGTCCACACCGACCTGATTGGCAGCCAGGCCGGCACCGTCGGCCACCCACATGCTCAGGAACATGTCGTCGATCAGCGCCGACAGCTCGGCGGTGCCGAACTCCGTCACCTCACGACATCGACGGTTGAGGATGTCCTCGCCCACCACCGTGATCCGGCGTACCGAACCCCGGCCGGTTTCCGGAGGCAGAGCCGGATAGGAGTCGACCGGCTCGCCCTGGACTCGGACCCGCTGGTCGTCGGCGCGAGGTCGATCGTGCGGAAGGGACATCGTGGTTCCTTCGTGTTCGTGTGGGGCCAAGGTGATGGTATAGACGGTCGGAAGTCTTCGCGGAGTACGGCCAGTTGCGAAGTTCTTTGCAAAGTAGCAGACTTTGCAAAGTGACTGAAGAAAACGTCGACTGCCCGACCGGCCGTCCCTCCACGGCCGGTGAGGGATTGCGCGAGCACGAGGTCCGCACGGCCCTGCTCGACCTGCTTGCCGAGGTCGGCGCCGTCACGGCGACCGAAGCGGCCGTCCGGCTGGGCTACAGTTCCGGGCTCTGCTCATTCCACCTCCGGCAGCTCGCCCGCCACGGCCACATCGAGGAAGCCCCTCACCGGGGAGGCCGCGCACGTCCTTGGCGTCTGCGCCGGCCCGCTGCCGAGTCCGACCCGTCCACCGAGGGTTTCGGTGACCTCGCCCGCGGTCTGGAGGACGAGAGCTGGCAGCACTGGCTCGACCAACGAGAGCAGGCGCCGGCCGAGTGGCGCCACGACGAAGCGTTCAGTGCCGTCGCCTATCTGACACCCGAGGAGATGAGCCGGATGGCAGCCGTGATCCGTGGAGCACTTGCCCCCTATCAGGACCGCGACCACCGACCCCTGGCCCGCCCCGAGGACGCCCGGCCGGTTGCCCTCATCACCCGGCTGTTCCCTCTGCTTCCCCACCCGGCGGACGACGCGCACGAGGGCTGAGAAGCCGAGGTCCGTCCGTGGTGCCGAGGTCCATCCGCTGCTCGGAGGCCCGTCGGACGGGTGGGCGCCAACGTGGGCGCCAACTCTGAAGTCAGAGCGGCTGATCCAGGTGCACGGTCGTGGGGCGGAAGCCCGCAGCTTCGTAGAACTCACGAGCACCCACATTGAACTGCCAGACGTCCGTGACGAGGCGTCGGCAGCCTGCCGCGCGCCCCACCTCACGTACGGCCTCGAGCAGAGCTGCGCCGACACCCCTACGAGCGGCATCGGCGACTACGGCGATCTGATCCAGCGACACGATGACGTCCGAGCGCGTCAGAGCGGTGCCGGGACGGTCTTTGACTCGGGCGACGGCGTACCCGAGGGCTTCGCCTTCCGTCCCCTCGGCGAGGAGCACGGTGACCGAGGGATCGGCGAGCTGAGCGCGGAAGAAGGCTTCGACGGCAGCCGCCTCCGGGGACTCGGCGAACAGGTCGGGACGCTGTCGTGTGTGCAGGTCATGAACGATGTGGTTGAGGCTTGCGAGCAGGACAACATCGCCCGGAACAGCGGTGCGAATCTGGATCACGTCGCCATCCTGGCCGGTTGGCGCCGTCGCTGCCACATATTTCGGGGCATGGGCACACGCAGACAACCCGGGCCGGTACCCAGACACCCGGACGCGCGCCGAGAAGCCCGCCAGGGCCGACTGCGTGCCGGACACTCAGGGACCTTGATCTCGAACCACGGTTCCCTGGTGGTAGACGACCGTCCAGCCGTCGGCTTCCTGCTGCCAGATGGTCGCCCGCCGTGTCCTGCGTCCGTTGAGGACCAAGGTGTACGTCAGCAGATAGACAGTCGCGGCAAGTTCCTGACAGCGGAAGTCGGACGCCTCCCACTCCTCGACCTGCGGGGCCTTGCACCGCTCCTCCAGGACATCGAGTACATACGCTCGGCTGTAGCGCTCTCCTGACGCGCCTGTCTCCCAGAAATCCGGCGCTGTCATGGCCTCGAAATCGGCCCGTGTCGTTCCGAACTCGGTTCGGTGGAAGAGCGGTTCCCTACGGACGAGATCGTCGAGAACACCGCGTAGTCGCTCGTGGGTCACGAGGTCGGCCTCCATCCTCACCCCCTGATCAGTGGTGGGCCCAGAGGAACATGACGGCCGCAGTCACGAGGGAGGCAAGAAAGACCCAGAGGCCGGAGGAGCCGCCCCCACTGCCACCGTCCCCATTGTCGGAAGCACCGTCACGGTGATGATGGCCGCCGCCCCCGCCAGCTCCGTCCACAGAACTCACCCCGTCCGGGTTATCCAACGTTCGATGCGCACTTGTTGACGTTACCGCCTCCCGGAAGGGGGGCCGAGCCCGTGCGCAACAACCCCGGTGTGTTCGGGACAGTCCACGCCCTAACGACCGTTGCTGGTGCAGCCCGTAGCCCGTCATGACCGGGTCACCGAACGCGTCACGATCGATGCAACGGAGCTCTCGCCTGCCCCGCCATCACGCCGGGCCCGCCCACGCCTCCGCTCCGAACATGCCCTTCACGTCGGAGGCGATGGTGGTGGCGTCCACCTTGGCCTGCAGGGCGTACACGGTCGTCTTGCGTGCGCCGCGGACGCTGAGGTGGACCGGGCTGTCGCCTGGGTGGTCCGCAAGGATGCGCTTGAGTTCCCTGACGGACTGTTCGGTGATCCGGTGGGCGGGGAGGGCGAGCCGTACGGGGGGTTTTCCGCCATGCTCGGCGGAGGACACATCCAGTACCGCGAGTTCTCTGCCGAAGACGTTCACAGTTCCGTCCCGGTCCTCCAATTTGCCCTTGACGGAGATGACGTTGTCCTCGGCCAGCGCGTGCCGCACGAGCTGATAGGCGGCCGGGAAGAAGAGTACTTCGATGCCGGCATCGCGGTCCGCGAGCTGCACGATGGCCCAGGCGTTGCCCTGTTTGGTCATCTTGAGCTGGATGCCGGTGATCAGCCCGGAGAGCCGCACCTCCCCGGCGGTGCGGCCGGAGGCGAGCAGTTCCGCGATGGCGCAGTCCCGGGCGCCGGAGAGGATGTGCTCGGCGCCGTCCAGGGGGTGGGCGGAGACGTAGAGGCCGAGCATCTCGCGTTCGGTTGCCAGGAGTTGCCTGCGGGGCCACTCCGTCTCGTCGAGGGGGAAATCGAGGCCGAAGGCCGGTCCGCCGTTTCCTCCGCCGCTCCCTTCACCGTTCCCTCCACCGCCTCCTTCGCGGCCCAGGCCGGCGAAGAGATCGTCCTGCCCGAAGCTCGCCGCTCTCTTCACGGGGATGACCGCGTCGATGGCGGCCTCGTGGACGGCGGTGAGGCCCTTGCGGGAATGCTCCAGGGAGTCGAAGGTGCCGGCCTTGATCAGGGACTCCACAGCTCGTTTGTTCAGGGCGGGCAGGTCGGCCTTGTCGAGGAAGTCGGAGAAGGAGGTGAATTTCCCCCTCCGGCGTCGGGCATCGACGATGGCCTCGATGACGTGGTCGCCGACGTTGCGCACGGACCGCAGCCCGAACCGCACGTCGTCACCGACGGCGGTGAACTCGGCGACGGACTCGTTCACGTCGGGCTGGAGAACCCGGACGCCGTTCTTGCGGGCATCGGCGAGGTAGATCGCGGCCTTGTCCTTGTCGTCGCCGACAGAGGTGAGCAGGGCGGCCATGTACTCGGCCGGGTAGTTGGCCTTGAGGTAGGCGGTCCAGTACGAGACAAGGCCATAGCCGGCGGTGTGGGACTTGTTGAACGCGTAGCCGGAGAACGGGAGCATGACGTCCCACAGGGCCTTGACGGCTTCCTCGCTGTACCCGTTGCCCCGCATGCCGTCGTGGAACTTGTCCCACTCCGCGGCCAGCACCTCCGGCTTCTTCTTGCCCATCGCACGACGCAGCAGGTCGGCGCCGCCGAGGGTGTACCCGGCCAGTTCCCGGGCGATGGCCATGATCTGCTCCTGGTAGACGAGCAGATGGAAGGTATTGCCGAGGATCGGCTCCAGTGCGTCGCGCAGCTCGGGGTGGATCGGGGTGATCGCCTGGCGGCCGGTCTTGCGGTGCGCGTAGTGGGTGTGCGCGTTGGCCGCCATGGGGCCGGGCCGGTAGAGGGCGTTGACCGCCGCGATGTCCTCGAACCGGGTGGGTTCCATCTGCTTCAGCAGTACGCGCATGCCGCCACCGTCGAGCTGGAAGACACCGAAAGTGTTGCCCTCGGCCAGCAGCCGGTACGTCTTGGCGTCGTCCAGCGGGATCACGACGGTGGACGGGTCGCCGTCCAGGGGATCCACGGTGGCCAGGCTGATGCCCCGGTTCTCGCGGATGTTCTCGATCGCCTGGTCGATGACACCCAGGTTCCGCAGCCCCAGGAAGTCCATCTTGATCAGACCCATGTCTTCGCAGGACGGATAGTCGAAGCCAGTGATCTTCACACCGTCCGAGGCCCGCATGTGCAGCGGGATGCGGTCGGTGAGCTTCGTCTTGGAGAGGATCACCGCCGCGGCGTGCACACCGGTGCCGCGGGTGAGGCCTTCCACCCCACGGGCGGTATCGATGACCCGCTGCACATCCTGCTCGTTGCCGTACATCTGCCGGATCTCGCCGGCCTCCCCGTACCGCTCGTGGGAGGAGTCGAAGACGGCGGCTAGCGGGGCGGACTTGCCGTTCTGGTCCGGCGGGAGCGCCTTGGTGATCCGCTCGCCATGGGCATAGGGGTAGCCGAGGATGCGCGAGGAGTCCTTGATCGCGTTCTTGGCCTTGATCTTGCCGAACGTGTTCACCATGGCCGTGTACTCCTCGCCGTACTTCTCGGTGACGTAGCGGACCATCCGGTCGCGCTGACGGTCGTCGAAGTCGAGGTCCACATCCGGCGGATTGATGCGCTCGGGGTTCAGGAACCGCTCGAACAACAGGCCGTGCTCCAGGGGGCACAGCTCGGTGATGCGGGTGGCGTAGGCGACCAGGGAGCCGGTGGCCGACCCCCGGCCCGGACCGAGCGGGATCTTGTTCTCCCGGGCGTGGCGGCAGATGTCCGCCACGACGAGGAAGTAGGAGCTGAAGCCCATGGGGCCGATGACCGACATCTCGGTCTCGAAGCGGTCCACGATGTGCCGGGGGACCGGGCTTCGGTAGCGCATCGCCAGCCCCTGGAGGACTTCCTTGCGCAGCCACGACTCCTGCGTCTCACCTTCGGGCACGTCCGGGAACTGCGGCATCTCGTCGATGTGGTCGAAGACCTCGTCATAGGACTCGATGCGCTCGGCGATCAACAGGGTGTTGTCACAGGCCTCCGGCAGCTCCGAGAACAGACCGCGCATCTCGGCGGCGCTCTTGAGGTAGTAGCCGGAGCCGTGGAAACGGAAGCGGCCCGGGTCGTCCTTGTTCTTGCCGACACCGATGCACAGCAGGCTGTCGTGAGCGTCGGCCTGGTCCTCGGTGACATAGTGCGCGTCATTGGTGGCCAGGAGGGGAATCTTCAGTTCCCCGGCCAGACGCAGCAGGCCCTCACGGACCTCACGTTCGATGTCCAGGCCGTGGTCCATCAGCTCCAGGAAGTAGTTCTCGCGGCCGAAGATCTCCTGGTAGGCCGCGGCAGCAGCCTTCGCCTCGTCATACTGGTTCAGCCGCAGGCGAGTCTGGACCTCGCCGGAGGGGCAGCCGGTGGTGGCGATGACTCCCTCCGGTCGCTGCGCGATCAACTCCCGGTCCATGCGCGGCTTTCCGGCGGGGAACTGACCCTCATAGCTGGCCTGAGTGCTGAGCCAGAACAGGTTCCGCAGGCCCTGGACGTTCCGCGCCCACATGGTCATGTGAGTGAAGCGGCCGCCACCGGAGACATCCTTCGACCCCTCACCGTCCGCGCCCGTGGCGCGTCGGCCTCCCGGCCCCCAGAACTCCTGCTTCCGTACGAAACGGGAGGAGGGCGCCACGTACGCCTCGATGCCGATGACCGGCCTGATCCCCTCGAATCCCTTCGCCACCTGCGCGAACTCGTAAGCCCCGAACATGTTGCCGTGGTCGCTCATGGCGATGGCGGGCATCTTCTGCCGGGCCACCTCGGCGAACATCGGCCGCAACTTCTGTGCGCCGTCCAGCATGGAGTATTCGGTGTGATTGTGCAGGTGGACGAAGGAATCCGGCATCGGGGTCACCTCCGGGGTGAGTAGGAAGCCCCATCCCGGCCCGAGACGCGATGGTGGCCTTGTCGGTGGCCGACCGTGCCGAGCCGCATCGCATCGCGCCGTATTGCATTGCATCGGCAGATGGGTGGACGGCCCGGCCCAGCCCGTCGCGGTGCGGCCGCGCCGACGGGACGGCCAAGGGCCGCATCACCCGCGCGCCATCAGTCCGAGCCCTCTCGAAGTCCAGGCCTGCAGTAACCCAGCTACGAGGCAGCACGGCTCCTGTCGCGCTCTTTGCGAAACCACACGTTGACCAGAGACATCAAAGCGAGCGCGGTGGACCGGAATCAAACAACCATTTCACCGACCGGACTCAACGATTGGTTGTCCGCCTAGGATGGCCGGCGTGGATCTCATCGCCGTACGCACCTTCGTCACCGCCGTGGACGCGGGACAATTCCAGGAAGCCGCCGCCCACCTGTCGATCACCCCACAGGCCGTCTCCAAGCGCATCGCCGCGCTGGAAAAGGACCTCGGTGTGCAGCTGTTCAGCCGTACGGCCCGCGGAGCCCGGCTGACCATTGACGGGCAGGCGTTCCTGCCTTACGCCCGGACTCTCCTCCAAGCCGAGGAACGGGCAGCCGCTTCCGTGCGGCCAGGGCGCCGGGCGCTGCGAGTCGACGTGATCGGCCGCCGGCTCTCGGTGGCGGGTCTGCTGCGTGAGTTCCACCGCGCGTATCCCGGGACCGAGCTTGATGTCGTGACCCTGTTCGACTCCGACACGGCCATCGCCGCCGTCCGGACCGGGATGATCGACGCGACCTTCCGCGCCGTGACCATGCCGGGCCGGCAGCTCCCCGACGGTATCGAGGCCATTCCGGTCTTTGACGAACCGCTCCACCTGTTCACCGGACCGGCCCACGAGTTCGCCGCCGCCCGCGCCATCGCACCCGCCCAGCTCGCCGGGCGCCGCATCTGGATGCCCGGCAACCTGCCTGGCACCGAGTGGGCCGCCTACTACGACGAACTCGCCGCCACATTCGGTCTCACCATCGACGCAATCGGTCCCAACTTCGGCATCGAGCACCTTCTCGACACGATCGCCGACTCCTCGACACTGGCCACCTTCGTCAGCGAGCAGACTCCGCTGGTCTGGCCTGCCGGCCATGACTTGCGGCGCATCCCCCTGCACGACCCGACCCCGGTCTACCCGCACTCCCTGATCTGGCGCACCGACAACCCGCACCCCGCCCTCACCGCACTCCGCCACCACCTCACCTCCGCATACCCCGGCCGTCCCAACGGCGGGACCTGGACACCGAAGTGGTCCCAGTGCGCCACACCGTCGAGCTAGGCAGCAGTTTCGTTTGGATCACCGAGCAACCGGAGGCAGTTGCTGCGATGAGGAGTCGGGCCGGGTAGCCACCCCTGGCCTTCTTGTGTCGGGGTTGGCGTGACCGTCCGAACCTCCAGGTGAGCGCGTCGATCACCTCCGTCGATCAGCTGCTCTGAACGAGGCCGTAGCCGCCGGGGCGTGCGGGCTGCCCGTAGCTCCCAGGTCGGGCGGCTGTCCGTCCAGAGAATGACGCGGGGGCCGGTAGTGGCACTTCAGGACAGTGCGCCTTTGGGGTCCTGTGGGGGAGGACGGCACTGACCTGTGCATTCGAGGATGGGGACATCGAAGCCTCCGCAACTGTTCCAGGAGCTATGAGTTCGCATGCCCCCCACGGCACCCCTCCCGGGTGCTCCGCGCTTCCCCGGTCCCCCCTCAACCCACCGCGAGATCCCCGCCGACGCCATGGCCAACCTCTACATCCTCGCGCCCTGGTTGCACTGACCACGGCACAGAACCACGGCACAAAACCAGGGCCGGTGCTGCGGGAACTGTGTAGTCGAGCGCTGCATACCCGCCGCCTGACAATTCCGCCTGAGAACACCCCAAGCCCGCCCCTGACGGCCAGGTAAAAACAAAGGATTGCCGCCGATCAAGAACACGAACGTGATCATGATCAAGGGTGCGAACACGATTACGATCACGAACACGAGCACCCCTTGTCGCCAAGAGGCGAACCCTTGCCATCAAACGACACTTTGACGGACACATCCGCTTGAATCCCCTCAGGTATTCCTTTCCCTAATGAATGAAAACACCACTCACAGTCATGTCCGGACTCAGCGCGCGACCGAAGGCTGGGCCTTCTTGGTTGAGTCGATACGGAATCACCGCACGGTCGGTTCCATCGCCCCCAGCAGTAAGTCGCTGGCAGGCCTGCTGGCCGACCCGTTGCGGGAACAAGCGTCGCGGACCACGAACGTCCTGGAAGTAGGCGCGGGTACCGGCTCGGTCACACGAGTCCTGCTTCCCCGGATTTCTCGGGGAAGCCGCCTGGACATTGTGGAAGCCAACCCTCATTTTGCCGCACACCTGCGTCGTCTGGTTCACGGCTACCCGAACCTGCCGGAAAAGCAGGAGCAAGTGCGCGTACATAACGTATATGTCGAACAGCTCGCCACCGACCGTCGCTATGACGTGATCGTCTCTGGCCTGCCATTCTCCAACTTCTCCCCCCGGCAGGTTGAAGAGATCATGGGGAACTACTTTCATCTGCTCCGCCCCGGCGGAACTCTCACCTACTTTTCTTACTGCGGCAGTCGCTGGGTCCGTACCTTTCTGACCTCTCGCCCTGAGGCCCGTCGTCAACGCCAGGTCAAGGATCTGCTGAACCGGTATCACCACCGCTACGCGACCGGCTGTTGGACCGTGTGGGGAAATCTGCCACCCGCGCAGGTGTGGCAACTGCGCCGCCCCCTCGATGCTGTCGATGCCTCCGGCGTCATGAACGCCCAGCCGGACATAGCGCGATGAAGGCCTTCCCCGGTCTGCTCAGCCAGATTCCGCCGGCCACCGCCTACATGGTGCTGGCCGCGGCAATCATTGCGGAGTCCATTTTGCTGGTAGGTGCCTTGATCCCCACTCTCGCGTTCATGCTCACAGCGGGAGCCTTGGCCCGGGCCGGCAGCATGAATCTGTTGTGGGTCATCGCAGTCGCCGCCGGCGCTGTCATGATCGGGGACGCACTCGGCCATCGGACCGGTCACCTGCTGGGTAATCGTCTCCGTACCGGGAAGCTCGGCCGCCGCATTCCTGCCTCAGCGTGGCAACGTGCCGAAACCCTCATGAACAAGCGTGCCGGCCAAACCCTCCTGATCTTCCGTTTTGTGCCCGTGCTGCGGACCCTCGCACCGCACATGGCCGGAATTGCCGGCCTGCCGTACCGTCATATCGCCCCGTACAGTGCTCTCGCTTCGGTCGCATGGGCGAGCGCGGAAAGCGGCGCGGGCTACACAGCAGCCTTCTCCCTCCAGCACATCTCCGTGATGGGAGGCTCATAGCCCGTGAGAGCGGCCTTGATGGCTTTGTTCATGAGGTGCGGAAGACCAAGCACACATTCCGTGCGGACGATACACGGCATTCGGCCTCGGTGATGCAACGTCACCCGAGACCGTTAGTCGACGCTCAGGACAGGGTTATCGGAGCGGCCCTCGTTCGTCGATGAACGCGGTGGGCGAGGACAGGAACACCTCGGTGCTGACCGGGCCGTAGGCGACGTTGAACGTGTCCAGCCAGTACGACCATCCCCGGATCCCCAGTGCACTGCTGAAGCGGTAGTTGAGCTGCCAGCGCACCCACTGACCGGGGGCGAGTCGCACCGCCGGGGGCCGCCGCGGCCGGGGCGGCACGGCAAACAAGGGCTGGACTCGAGGGAAGACCCGCAGTCGTCCGCCGGCTTCCATAAGCTGGACATCGACTTTGGCGGGGTCTTCCTGGGCGGCACAGGGCTTGAAGCCGTCACGCTCTTGCATGCGCATCACGTGGGCGGAGGTGGCGGTCCCGCCACGCGGGAGAGCGAAGCCGACCGGGGCCGAGTTCCTGCGCGAGGCAGCCTCTCCTCCCCGGGACTCCTTCGTCCAGGATGTCCGTATCCACTGGACGGTGATCTCCATGACGTACTCCCGCCGGGTCGTCGAGGCCATCACTTTATGTCTCTCTCAGTAATCACCGAACATGTCCGGTTGTGATTACTGGCTCTGCCGGCGGGCGGGCGGGTGTCGGTGAGGAGGATGTGCTGAGGAGGACGCTCTGGCGAAGGAGCGGGAGTTGGCCCGGCCGAACGGGGCGCTTGACCATCTCGACTCGGCTCAGCCCAGAGCGTCCATCAGGGCAGTGGCATAGACATCCAGCCGCGCCTCCACGGCTCGCGTCGTCAGCTCTGTCCTCCCTGCCTCCCGCCATGGCTGCGCCACCAACTGCACTTCTTCTGAGAACGCCAGCGCGTCGCGGACTTGCCAGTACAGCCGCTCGCTCGCGGCCGAGGCCAGCACCCCGCCGGCCTCCTCATAGGCCTCAGCGAACCGCAGGCCCCACGCCGGGCCGTGCAGCAGCGCGAGATTGGTGGAGCAGTGCGCGACATCGAGGTCCGCCGGGCCCCAGGAGGTCTGTGCCCAGTCGATGACGCCGGTGATCCGGGGACCTGCCGGGCTTGAGGGCGGTACGTCGAACAGCACGTTGCCGGGGTGGAAGTCCCGGTGCAGGAATCGCCCTTCATAGGGCGGCGCGGGCCTGCGGATCACGTCGATCGCCGCGGCCCATGCCGCCGTGTCGGCGCCCTTCGGAACCACGACGGTGCCGGCGGTCGTCCACGCCACATACTCCCGGGGCCGCACGGCGGGGCGCACCGCGTGGATCGCCACGAGTTGACGGGCCAGCAGAGGAAGGCGCGTCTCCAATCCCTCATCGTCCAGGACCGTCCGACCCACCAAATGCGTCATAAGAAGCGACGGATACTCGCAATGCGTGGCGGTCGGATCAACCGCGACCAGTCCAGGAGCCGGCACGCCGGTCCCCGTGAGCAGGGCCAGGGCGTCGGCCTCCCTGTTCAGCCAGTCCTCGGCATGCTCCACGTTGACGAAGCTCCGCAGCACCAGGTCACGGGTGCCTCCGTCCCGTGTGCCGATGGTCAGCCTCCGCATGTCGGCAGTGATTCCGCCTTGCAGTGCCTCGGTTCTGACGACCCGTTCGCCGACCTCCAGGTGCCAGTTCACCCAAGCCAGGGTCAACGGTCGGACAGCCGCCGCCTCATCGTGATTGCTCACCATGCCGCCCCATTATCCGGACGACGGCACGCGCAAAAGCCTTCCGTTGGAGGTGATGGCAACCTTGCTCTATTCCTCGTGCCCGCTCAATGGCACATCTCGCAGCTGCCGCAGACACTGGTTCGTCACGGGTCCGCCGAGATCGCCGACCGGGCGGCCAAGGACCAGATGACCTACCACGGCTTCCTCGCCGGGCTGCTGATGGCGGAGTGCGGACGACCGAGCCCGCCGCCGCTCGGAACGGCTGATCAAGGCCACCGACTTCCCGTGGGAGAAGTCTCCGCGGACCTTCGACTTCGACGCCAACCCCAACATCGACCCGGCCGACGACGCGGCGAGCCAGTCAAGCTCACGGCCCGTTCATTCAAGAAGTGCGAACGACGCCCGCTCTTGCCACTTCGCGCCGTCGTGCACCATGAGTTCAACTGACGAGACCCTGCACGCAAAGGGGAGTTTGCCGAGCAGATCAGCCTCAATCTCATCCAGAACGACATCGTCCTGACCAGCAGCGACGGTCAGGTGAGGCACGATCTCGGTGAACTGGCCTCCATAGGGAGGGGCCTCGGGCCACCGGTCAGCGATCACCTCAGTGAGACGCCGCAACTGCGCGTCTGGCTCAGGAGCGAGATACAGCACCCCGGGAAACCGCCCACAGTTCTCAAACCGCAGGTCAAAGGCATGATGCCTGCCGAGCACATCAGTGAGAGCCGAGCGGACATGCGCATCTATTCGGTTCTCGTCGAGGAACGGGAACAGCGCCGTGATGTGTGCCGGTACTCCTGCTCGGGCTGATGGATCAAACCGTTCACGCCATGCGCGGACGGCCGGCTCCGCATCCGGGAGCCTGACGATGAGTCCCGTTTGACCTGCCTGAAATCTGGTGGTGCTGTCGTCCGCCATGACACCGCATGTTGCCACCTCAGAAGCCGACTACAGAAGGCAGGCCGCACTCATCCCGCTTCTCGCTCCGACAGCCTCTGGACGGGAACGAAGAAAGAGATCCCACGACCTGTTCGGGCGGCTGGGGCGCCGTCGTGGCGTGACGGCATGGGTTTGCCGGTGAGTGGCTTGGTGGTACCGATGGGCCGTTGCCGCAGGTGGCGGCCTGGGCCGCGGTCGCGGGACGGGTGGTCACGCCGAGAGTGTCGTGAGATGGGCGTCGATGATGTCTGATGTGGATGAGCCGCGCGGCGTGGTGTTGGTAGTGGGAGCCACCGGCCAGCAGGGAGGGGCCGTGGCCCGGCATCTGCTCGCGGCGGGCCGGCCGGTGCGGGCGCTGACCCGCAATCCGGCCAAGCCGGCCGCGCGTACCCTCGCGGATCAAGGTGCGCAGGTGGTCGCCGGAGATCTGGGGGACGCGGAGTCGTTGCGCGGCGCTCTGGCGGGCGTGGACGCGGTGTTCTGCGTAACGCAGTTCTTCGAGGCCGGCTACGAGGGCGAGGTACGGCAGGGCAAGCTCATGGTGGACCTTGCGGCGCAGGCCGGCGTGGAGCACTTCGTGTTCAGCTCGGTGGGCAGCGCCGACAGGAACACCGGTATTCCGCACTTCGACAGCAAGTATGAGGTCGAGCGATACCTGGCGGAGAGTGCCGTTCCTTTCACTGTGTTGCGGCCGGTGTTCCTGATGGAGAACTGGGAGGCCATGCGGCGGGAGATCGCAGGGGGATCCCTGGTGACGCCGTTGTCGCCGGAGCGACCGGTGCAGCAGGTCAGCGTGGAAGACATCGGCGCATTTTGTCTGTTGGCCCTGAACAGGCCCGAAGAGTGGAAGGGGCGTGCGGTGGATCTGGCCGGCGACGAGTTGTCGATGGCGCAGACCGCCGAGGCCTTCGCCGGCGCCCTGCAGCGGAAGGTGGAGGTGCAGCGGATCCCCTGGGAGGACTTCCGCGCCCAGCAGGGCGAGGAGATGTACGCGATGAACCGCTGGTTCGAGACCACCGGCTATGAAGCCGACGTAAGTCGGCTGCGTGCGCTGCATCCCGGGATGCTGACGCTGGCTGAGTACTTGCGCAGGAATGGGTGGCAGGCGTGATCGTGAAGCCCGGAGCCCGGAGCCCGGAGCCCGGAGCCCGGAGCCCGGAGCCCGGAGCCCGGAGCCCGGAGCCCGGAGCCCGTCGCGCCGACGAGCGCAGAGTGCATGGTGCGACCGCCCGTAGTAGGGGCCCCGCCGCTCGTCGCCCCGCCTGACGTCACATCAGGGGACGCTGCAGGCGCCTCGTGCAGCAGCGCGACGACGGTAAGGAGCGCTTCGGGGCGGTCGAGGATGCGCAGGGCGATGTCGTGGTCCTGACTGCTCAGGCTTGCGGTGGTGCGCTCTTCGAGTTCGGCCCGATGCTTTCGACGGCGGCGCGCAGGGCACAGTCGGCGGGCGTGCCCCGTCATTTCTGCTCGACATTCGCAGGCCCGTTGATCACCAACTTCCTCCGGAACCCTCGAAAAGCGTTGCCTCTAGCGATGAAAGAAGCCATCAGGCTGATGGTCCAGGAATTCGACCAGCCGGGATTCTGAACGCGCAAGCCGTTCCCGCTGCTCACGGGGAAGCGAAGCGAGGGAGTCGACGAGGACTTGCTTCCGGGGGACGTGCACCATGTGGCCGGAGTGCATCCGGCAGCCAGAACACCAGGCGAGTCCCACACACCGCTCGAACATGGCGGACTCACGCGGATGGACGCGGTACTGGTATGAGCGGACGGGCGTTCCGCAGGCGCCGCAGATCCGTCGATCTCCGTCGGAGACCGTGTCCCAGGTCGCGACCTTGAGCCAGTGCTGCCGACCAGCCGGAGTTCTTCGAGTCTTCATGTCCTGCATTCTCTATGGGGAGGGGAACGGCTGTCGGCCTTCATGTCTGTACAGCAGCTCGGAGCCATCCCTGTGCGTGCGGGGAGCAATGAACTGCCCTCGTTGGCACCGTGCCTGGAGGCCGGTTGCCGACCAGACGCCGGGGTGCCCTGGACCTTAGGCGTATGTGGGGTCACCACATCACGGAGACTGCGGTGCCGTGCCAGGGGCCGTGCAATCCATCTGGCGGCGGATTTCCCTGAGGTCGACGTCGAGGATTGCACGGTTCCGTCTGGCTTTGACCGCTGGGTTCGCCCCGGAGCTTTCACCGTGGTCCCGCGGGCCTGGTCATTAGCGGCTGCCGGTTCACGACAGTTTGCGGCGAGGCGGCGAGGCGGCGAGGCGGCGAGGCGGCGAGGCGGCGAGGCGGCGAGGCGGCGAGATGGCGAGCGGGTCATGAGGTCGATGTCGGCCGGCCGGACCGCGACTGCTGAGTGGGGTTTGTCAACGCAGGCCCCGTGGCGGTGCTGGAAGAGCGGCCCGGGCCCGAAGAGGGAACTGGACATGGATCCGCGGGCAGCTCCCTCGGGCCCCCTCGCCGCCCGCGACGGTGCCAGGTGACCGGCGTTCGGTAGGAGTAGGAGTAGGAGGAGGTGACCGGCGTTCGGCAGGAGTCAGGTCGCCCGATGCCGAGCGCCGTCAGCCGGAAGGTGTTCCTCTGCCCAGACGATCTTGCCGTCGGTCGTGTATCGGGTGCCCCAGCGGCGGGCCAGTTGCGCTACGAGGAACAGGCCGCGACCGTCTTCGTCGGTGGTCCGTGCGTGGCGCATGCGTGGTGAGCTGCTGCTGGCGTCGGAGACTTCGCAGATGAGGGCATCCTGCCGGATCAGGCGCAGCCGGATGTGTCCGTTGCCGTAGCGGATGGCGTTGGTGACGAGCTCGCTGACGATGAGCTCGAAGGTGAAGATCAGGCTGTCCAGTCCCCAGGCGGTGAGGCGGTCGGCGGTCAGGGAGCGGGCGTCCGCGACGACCGACGGGTGGGAGGTCAGCTCCCAGGTGGCCACTTGGTCCTCGTAGAGGGCGTGGGTGCGGGCCAGGAGCAGCGCGACGTCGTCGTCGGGACCGCCGGTGAGTACGTCGTTCAGGACGGTTCCGCAGAGTTCGTCGAGCTGCGCCCCGGGGGAGGCCAGCGCGGTACGCAGCCGGGAAAGGCCCAGGCCCATGTCCTGGTCGCGCGTTTCTATCAGGCCGTCGGTGTACAGGACGAGGACGCTGCCGTCGACGATGTCGAATTCGGCGGATTCGAAGGGCAGGGCGCCCAGGCCGAGCGGAGGCCCGGCGGGCAGTTCGGGGAAGGTCACCGAGCCGTCCGGGGTGACGACTGCGGCAGGGGGGTGGCCTGCGCGGGACATGGTGCAGATGCGCGTGGCCGGGTCGTATACGACGTACAGGCAGGTGGCGCCGAGCGCGGCGGGGCTCAGTGACGGGTCGGCTGTCTGCTCCTCGTCGATCAGGCGCAGCACCAGGTCGTCGAGGTGGGCCAGCAATTCGTCCGGAGGGAGGTCCATGTCGGCCAGGGTGCGAACGGTGGTGCGGAGCCGTCCCATGGTGGCCGCGGCGTCGATCCCGTGGCCCACGACGTCTCCGACGACCATGGCCACCCGGGCCCCGGACAGGGGGATCACGTCGAACCAGTCGCCGCCGGCGCCATCGGAGGCATGGGCGGGCAAGTAGCGCCAGGCGAGATCGAGAGTGCTGCCGCCGGTGAGACTGCGCGGGAGCAGGCTGCGCTGCAGAGCGAGCGCGGTGCTGTGCTGCCGGGTGTAGCGGCGCGCGTTGTCGATGCTCACCGCCGCGCGGGCCACGACCTCTTCCGCGAGGAGCAGGTCGTCCTGCTCGAAGGGGTCGCGCAGCTGCCAGCGGATGAACCTGACGACGCCCAGGACATCGCTGGGGGCGCGGATCGGGACGAGTATGAGGGAGCAGAAACCGAACTCCTGGATTTTCGCGGTCCGGGCCGGGTCTGTCGCGAACCAGCTGCTGGTCGACGCACCCGGCATGGCTTCCAGCCGGGAGCGCCCGTCCTGCATGCACTGCATTTCGGGTGAGTGGGGGTGGAAGCCGACGGCCTGCCCGGTCGCCGCGACCGACTCGGGACAGCCCGCGTGGATCGACTGCTGGCCCGCACGGCGCAACTGCGGCGGCGGGTTGAGGGGAGCCCGGGGACGCGGTGTGTCGCCGCGTATCACCGATTCCAGGAGGTCGACGGCGACGAAGTCGGCCAGTCGCGGCACGCTGATGTCGGCCAGGGTCTGCGCGGTGTGCATGACGTCCAAGGTGCTGCTGGTCTGAGCTCCGACCTCGTTCAGCAAGGCGAGCCGCTCCCGGGCCCGCCAGCGGTCGGTGACGTCGAGGACGATGAAGGACACGCCCAGCACCCGGTCCGCGGCGTCGTGGAGCCGGAAAATGGACAGCGAATAGGCGTGCGGCCGATGGGGGTGTGCCCTTGAGCCGCCTCGCAGCAGGTGATCGACCAGGGGCCGTCCGGTATCGAGCACGCCTCGTGTACGGGACTCGATCCCCTCGGCATCCAGCCTGAGGTCCAAGCGCGGCAGCACGTCCCGCAGGCGCTTCCCCAACCGCTGGTCACGCGGGAGGCCCCCGAGGCGCTCCAAGGCCTCGTTGACCCAGACAAAGCGCAGATCCCGGTCCAGCACGGCCATACCCGCCGGGGAAAGAGCGAGGATCCGCTCCAGCATCGGAGGGTTCGCATGCCACCACTCGTCCGTCGGCCCCGGGCTGCGGCCGGCTGCACCTGCGCTGTCGGAGGTATCGCTGTCGGAGGTATCCATGTGCACTACACCGTCGTCTGTGAGAGGCAGCACCTGACTTGTCCGGCGCGCTGGGGCTTCCCGATCGCGTCAGAGGCTCCTGACTCAAGGGTCTCACCGGCCTGCGAAGTCGTCGCACTGTCCAGGCCGGCGTCGGGGAGCGCGGGGCAGCCTGACGCGCGCTCCCTGTGCTGCACGTGCTCTCGCTGCTCGGCCTTGGCGAGGCAGGTTGTCCGTCGGTCCGCGCCACGTACGCGTCCCCGCGTCCCCGCGTCCCCGCGTCCCCGCGTCCCCGCGTCCCCGCGTCCCCGCGTCCCCGCGTCCACGGGGCAGAGGGGAGCAGAGGGAGGAGGTCGTTCGCGGGTTCGGTTTGAGGGGTGTCCGAGGGTTCTCGCTCGGGAATTGCCTGCCCCGCTTGTGATCGGCGGTCTACCGTACGGATATGCCACGCTACGTAACGTGGTCACATGAGGAGGAATTCTGTGTCATCGTCCTGCGACCCCCAGCACGCTCCCGCCGGCGATGTGGGGGCAGCGCTCATGGTGATCGACTCCCGGCTCAAAGCCGTCTACGACGGTATGACGGAGACCGGCCCCGAACAGCAGGAGTTAATCGACCAGTTCACTGCATCCCTGGGTCCCAAGGGAGCCAGTGACGTGTTGGACGGCGCTTGCACGCTCATCTACATGTTCATGAACTGGCTGCGGATGGCGTACGAGGACCACGAGAAGGACGTCATCGAGTGCGTGGTGCCGAACCTCGTTGCCACGATGCGCATGATGCCCAAGAGCGTCCGCCCCGAGGCCATCCCCACCATGGCGGGCCTGGTCATCGCGGCAGGCACGGGCCTGAGTCCCAGCCTGTGGCGTAAGCAGTACGGAGGCTGGACTGCAGCGGAGATGAATCCCCTGGAAGCCACCGCCTTCCTGCTCGCCGAGCACATCAACCGGCTCACCGACGACCGCGCCTTCGCCACCCGCATGATTGCCGAGGCTCTGTCCAGCGCGTTGCAGGACTGACCTGCGGCCACGGGCGCTCGACCACCCACATGTCCCGCTGGATCCCGTACTCAGGCAGGGAGTATCGCCGGTCCGGCGTTCCGGCCCTCCGTCAGCGTACACAGCAACTTTGACCACCTGGGAAGAGGGAAAGACCTGCAAGGTCATGGGCGCTGGTGCACGCACTTAGCAAGGTGAGCCCGCTTCTGCCCTCTGGCTCTCTTCGCCGCGGTGGGTTACCCCGCGGGGCCTCCCCGCCAAACCGGACCCCGGGCCTTTGGCGGGCCCGGGGCCAGGCGGGGTTGGAGGCGATCAGCCGTCGTCCGCAGGGCAGACGGGGACGGCCTGGGCGGTGGCCGGCGCTGGTGCCGGGCCCGCCCCCGAACGCCGAGTTCCCGTAGTCCGGCGCGTTGTTCGAGGTCGGCCAGTCGTAGCGCCGCCTGATGCTGGAGATCCATCCGCACGGTTCACGACCGCCGGCTCCCGTATCGCCCTCGATGGTGCTCTGCTTGCCGTGGCCGTGGGGTACGGGCCGGTCGGGGCCTTCCCGTTCCACCCACTCCGTGAGGGCCGCCAAGCCGCGCTGGAACGCCTGCCTGCTCTGCTTCGCCCGGGGGCGAGCTTGTCGCGTAAATTCGCTTTGAGCCCACCACCGGTCATGCGCGTACGGGTATGAGCCGCGCCGCCTGCGACACGGTCACGTGCCGGTCCGGACCAGTTGGTCGGGTGATCAGCCCTTCATGGCTGCCCAGAACTCTTCGAAGGACATCTGGCGATCGCCGTTGGTGTCGAGCGAGTCGATCAGCTCCTGGGCCTGCGACTCGGTGATCTGCGAGCCTTCCAACTCCGCCACGACCTTGCGGTATTCATCCGCGGTGACCTGGCCGTCCCCGTCGATGTCGTAGCGCTCGAAGACCTTCCGCGCTGCCGTCTCCATGATGTCTGCCATGTCTCCGCCCTTCTGTGATCGTCGCTGACCGGCCCAGATTATCCGGCCGCGGAAAGCCTGCCGGACCCGGTCCCCGTCGCCTGCTCCTGCATCCTCCGGGGCCATATGCGTGCTCGGCGGCCTCGCAGGAGGCGCCAGGCCCAGGGTGGGGGAGCGGTCAGCCGACGTCCGCAGGCCCGGCCGCCGGGGTCCGTCCCGTCTCGTATCCCGGGGGCGCCTTGCGGGCGTGAAGCATGGGGCTGGTGCTCCGGCCGGCCGCCTGGCTATTCCTCCGGGCGGATCCACGTCCGGGCGAGTTCCGCGACCCAGGTGGTTGCCGCGTCGGGAGCGGGCGGGGGCGCGCCGACGACCACGAGTTCGGTGACGCCCGCCTCACCGAGTGCGGGCAGGTGCTCGGGGAGGCCGTCGCTCAGCGCGACGGCGACCGTGAGCTCGTCGAAAGCGCGACCGTGGCGGGCGCACTCCTCAGCGAGAACCGCGAGGTGCGCCGGGACGTCGGCCGCCGGGACGTTGAAGCCGTACCAGCCGTCGGCGAGCGTGGCCGCACGGCGCAAGGCGGCGTTGCTGTTGCCGCCGGCCACGACCGGGAGATGGCCGCCGCGCAGCGGCTTGGGGTTGACCCGGATCGACTCGAAGCGGGTGAACTCCCCTGCGAAGGAGGCCGGGTCCTCGGCCCACAGGACGCGCATCGCGGCCAGGTACTCCTCGGCGCGCCGCCCGCGCTGGGCGAAGGGGACGCCGAGCGCTGCGAATTCCTCGGCCGACCAGCCGACCCCGACCCCGAGGCTGAACCGTCCGGCGCTGAGCACGTCGAGTGTGGCGGCTTGTTTGGCGACCAGAACCGGGTGGTGCTCAGGCAGCAGGAGTACGCCGGTGGCGAGCTCGATCCGGCTGGTGACCGCTGCCGCGAAGGTCAGGGCAAGCAGCGGGTCCAGCCAGTCCGCGTCCGCGGGCACGGCGATCCGGCCGTTCGGGGAGTAGGGGTAACGGGAGGCGGGCGCGTCCACGAGCACCACGTGCTCGCCGCACCAGAGCCGCGCGAAGCCGTGCGCCTCCGCGGCAGTGGCCACCGCACGGATCACCTCGGGACGGGCACCGTCACCGATACCGAGCGCGTGCAACCCGACTCGCATGCTCCACCTCCGGACATCACCTTAAGCGCGCAGTGCAGATGCGCCCGGGCGACATGGCGCGCTACCCGAAGGGACGGAGAGCGAGGACGACGGCCTGCCGACGGGAGTCGGTCTGTCAGCGCGAGTCGGCCTGCTTGTTGGTGCCGGCTCGAGGATTGCTCAGCAGGCCGGAACACCGGTCCGGTTCCGCCCTCCCCCCAACCGCCACCCCTGCGCCGCGAGTATCCCGGCAACCAGGCCTTTCCACACCGCGCCCGGTGTCTGATGTGTCTGGCCCGATTGTGTGGCGCTGAGGAGTTCGCCGGGCGCCGCGGCCTGACGGTGCCGGTCGGCGAGGGGAGCAGGACGGTGCCCCGCATGGCAGATGGCACATGGCAGATGGGTCGGACACGTGATGTGGGTTCCCAGGTTCTCGGCGGAGCTGATCGTGTTGTCCCAGCAGTCCCCGTGCAGAACCAACATGGCCTCCGTGAAGATCCTGTTCCTGTGCCTGTACTTGGCGGCCTGGTAGACCTTGGCCTTCTTGCCGGCCATGAGCGCCCCGAGGGCGGCGGTGTGGTGGGCCGCTACTGCGTGGGACTGCCCGGCGGACGGCTATGCGTCGTTGGCGGAGGCCGGCGGTGCGACACCGAGCATGAGTGCGGCAGCGGCGGTGCCCGTGGCGGCCATGTGGCGAGTACGCCGGAGAATCCAATCCATCCGCACTTTGGGCTCTCCAGGCTCTCCGGCTTACGGGCCCGTACGGCGCTGATGGGAACCTTTGAAAACGGCCGGGGGTGCTCCTCGCCCCATTTGCTTGGTCTGTGAACTGTCTGGGGAAGATGGGGAGTGGTGAGCGGCCCTTGGTCACCGCAACGGGTCTGCGTGGCCCCGTTGGCTTGATCGGTCCGCGAGCCTTGATCATTGCCGAGCCTGCTGATTGGTTGGTCGGCATGACTGAACTCGGACCCGTCGCCTGGCCGCCTGCCCCGATCAAGACTGAGCGGCTCGTGCTCCGAGAGCCTGAGGCTCGGGACCGTGCAGCGTTTATCGAGCTGCTGGCGTCGCCAGAGGTGCACGCCTATCTCGGCGGCCCCCGGTCGCGGGACGAGCTTGAGCGTGAGATGCCTGGGGTGCCCGAGCGATGGCCGGGGAGTTTCGTCGTTGATCTCGACGGGGCGATGATCGGCCAGATCCTGCTCAGGAGGGCAACGGAGCATCTTCGCCCGGCTGCTGTGGGGAAGGTCGATCTCGGCTATCTGTTCCTGCCGCAGGCGTGGGGGTTCGGGTATGCCGCCGAGGCGTGCGCGGCGGCACTCGATTGGCTCGGTGGTGTCCTTCCCGGCGAGCCGGTGGTGCTCGCCACCCAGACCGCCAACGTCGGTTCGATGCGTCTCGCGGCAAGGCTGGGGTTCACCGAGGTAGAGCGGTTCCAAGCCTGGGGTGCCGAGCAGTGGCTCGGCTTGCGGTCCCCGGTCGCGCCGTCTGCTTGAACTCGTGGACGGAGCCGCGTTGTGGGCCCGCCGACCGTCAGGTTGGCGGGCCCGGTGATCGGTGACGGTCAGCTGGAGCTCACTGGAGGCGTCTGAGCGGGGCGATGTCGGTGACGCGGCTGGTGATCGTGGGGCGGGCGGCTTCTGGGGTGGCGAGCAGGGCGACGATCGTGACGGGCTGGTCGCAGTGGGGACAGTTCCGGACGGCTGTCGGTGCCAGTGGGTCGATGGGTCCGGGGGCTGTCGGCTGCGAGGCGGGCGGTAGTGTTCGGGGGTGTTCGCCGAGGCGGCGTGCTCGCTCTTCGTCGCGGGTCCGGTTGCGTTGCCTTTCCGACTCGCGACGGCATTGGGGCGAGCAGTAGACCTGGCGGAGTCGGGGGTTGGCGGTGAAGACGCCGTCGCAGGCCGGGCAGGTGTGTGCGGCCAGGCCGGCGGGAGCGCGTCGGTGGGCGGCGCTCTTGCAGCGGGGAGAGCAGTAGATCTGTCTCGGGCTCGGCGTGAACTCGCAGTCGCAGCCTGGGTGGGCAGTTGACTGGTCTGGGATGAGCTGTTCGTTGGGGCCAGGAGACACGTGCGTTGACTCCCTTGCGCATGGCGTCGGCCTGGTTCTGGTGGCCGCGAAGTCGGTAGGAGGGTCCGTCGATTCCTGCGACGGCAGCCCGGTGCAGGAGCCGGTCGAGCATGGCGGCGCGACGGTGGCGTCGCCGAAGGCTCCGGCCCAGTCGGCGATCCCGACGCAGGGCCGAGGCGCCGTCCTCGGGCAACGGCAGGTAGCCGAGCTCGTCGATGATCAAAAGCTTCGGACCTGCGAAGAAGCGCATGCAGGTCTTCCAGCGGCCTTCGAGGGCGGCCTTGTGGCACTTGGCGGCGAGTTCCGCGGCGGTGGTGAAGTAGACGCGGTGGCCGGCATCGACGGCTGCTCGTCCGAGCGCGACGGACAGCATAGTCTTGCCCACTCCGGGCGGGCCGACGAACAGCACGTTGGAGGCGTCGTCGAGGAAGCGGAGGGTGGCCAGGTCGCGGATCAGCTTCTCGTCGACGCCGGGCTGGGCGGCGAAGTCGAAGTCGGCCAGGGTCCAGGGCTCGGGCAGGCAGGCGAACCGTTCCCGGGCGGCGAGTTTGCGGGCTTCGGTGGCCTCGACCTCGATCTCCAGGAGCCGCTCCAGGGCTGCGGTCAGTGACATCCGCTCGGTGCGGGCCTGGTCCAGGACCCTGTTCAATGCCTCAGCTGCGTCGTTGAGTTTGAGGTAGGAGAGGTGGCCTCTGAGCTGCTGGAATCGGCGGGCTTCGCTCACCTGCATCGGTGACGTACTCACTCCGGACTCTCCTCCTGCTTCGGCGAGGGGACACTCCGCAGCCGGTCGGCCACGGCGGCATAGTGGGTCAGGTCGATCACGACCCGTTCGACTGAACTGCTGGCGGCCGACCCGGCACGCAACCGCCAGAAGCTCGGCTTCCGCGGCGGCCGGCCGGCCGCGGAAGCCGCGGCCGGCCGCCGCGCTTTGGTCCGGCCGACTACCGCGAGCGCCCTGCGGTGGAATGCGGCATCAATCGCCTCAAGCGCCACCGTGCTGTCGCCACGAGATACGACAAACTCGCCGTCCGATACGAGGCGACCGTACTGGTCGCAGTCCTCAATGAGCGGCTGCGACCAGCAATTTCGCGACGGACTCTAGCTGTGGAAGGTGGTGGTCGCCTCCAAGGCCGCCCGGTCGGTCGCGACCCGGTTTACCGGCGCGTTCTCGTCTGCGTAGCCGAAGGAGATCCCCACGAGCAGCTTCCCTTCGTCTACGCGGAGTTCGTCGCGGACGGTGTCGGCGTAGAAGCTGAGCAGGCCCTGCGGGCAACTGGCCACGCCATACGCGGTCATGGCCAGCAGCAACGTCTGCAGGTAGGCGCCGGCGTCGGCGGCCAGTCGCGGCCCGCCGTCGCCGGTGACGAACAGAAACGCGGCGTGGGGCGCTCCGTAGAAGCCCATGCTCTCCGCGTCGTAGGCCGCGCGGGCCGGGTGGTCGTCGGGGCCGATGCCCAGCGCTCCGTACAGACCGGCGCCGAAGGCGGCCCGCCGTTCCTGGTGGACGGGGGCGTACATGTCCTCGGAGTACGGGTAGTCGGCCGTGACGCGTCGCTCGGCGTGGGCCGCCCGCAGGGCGTCGGCCAGACGGTCTCGCCGTGCGCCGCAGACAATCTCGACCCGCCACGGCTGCGCGTTGGAGTTGGACGGCGCGGCGCCGGCGAGGGAGAAGACCGCGCGCAACACGTCCTCGGGCACCGGGTCGGGCCGGAACGCGCGGGTCGCGCGGCGCCCGCGGATCAGCTGCTCGGCGTACTCCCACGTTGGTGTCCCGCCCGTCTGCGTCCCGCCGGTAGGTGTCTCGCTCGTGCGTATCTGGGTGAAGACCGGCCCGCTCATGGAACTCTCCTCAGGATCGCTTAAGTAAACAAAATCGTTTACCTGGAAACGCACTATAACCAGCCGCCCCCCTCTGAAGTAAACGAGAACGTATACTTACGTCATGGCCACACTGACGACGGCATCTCGACGGCAGGGGCGCGGAGGGCGGGAGCGCATCCTGGCCGCCGCGGCCGGACTGTTCGCGGTCCAGGGGATCAACGCGACCGGCATGGAGCAGATCGCGGAGCGGGCGCCGGTGTCCAAGCGCACCCTCTACGCACACTTCCGAACCAAGGAGGAGCTTGTCCTCGCCCACCTGAAGGACCTCGCCTCGACGGGGCGCACCCTGGAGGGCGCGCTGGTACGCGAGGACGTCCCGGCCAAGGAGAGAATCCTCGCGCTGTTCGATCCGCCCCCGGCGGGCACGGATCCACTGCGCGGATGCCCGTTCATCGACGCTGCCGTGGAGTTCCCCGACCCGCAGAACGCGGTCCACTCCTACGCCCGCGAACGGAAACTGCTGATGGTGCGACTGGTGGCCAACCTGGTAGCGGAACTGGGCTGCCGCCAGCCCACCGTCCTCGCCGAGCAGCTCGTGACCCTCGCGGACGGCGCCGCCAGCCGCGCCATGGTGCTGGGCGAGGCGGACTACGGCCGGCACGCGCGGACGGCGGCGGAGATCCTCCTGGACAACGCGCTGCCGGCCACGGACTGACGGGCCCCGCCGAGTTGCCGGTATGCCTAGGCCTGTTGTCAAGGCCCCGTCGTTCGACCGAGAGGCAGGCGGGACTTTCGTAACACGACCGAGCAGCAGCTGCAGAACGTTGCCGCCGAGGGCCTGCAGGAGGCAGGCGATCTGCTCCAAGGACCGCAGCCGCCGCGCCGACGGCCTCCTGGTCGAGTTCACGGACATCGACTGTGTCGAACTCGACTTGTGACGGACCGGCATGCGCCGGGGCCGGAACCGCGGAGTTGAGCCGAAGCACGATAGGTGTCACCAAGGCAGAGTGTTGTCACAAAGGCTGTCGGACGGAGCATGCCGGACTGGCCTGTCGGGGGCCGCTGTACAGCCGGCCAGCCGGCCGGTACGGCGCCGGAGTCGGTGACATCCACCATGTTCCGCGCGCTGCTGGTGAGAGGTAGCGCGCCGACCCGGTGACCAGCAGTGTGTTTTTTGTGATCGAAACAGCAGAAAGCTGGTCGGTTGCTACGTCTGGTTCCCTGCCTGCTTGACGGTCTTGATCACTGGTGCCGTTTCGAGGTGTGTGATGGCTGGGAGTGCGGCGATCCGGGTGGTCAGGTACCGGTACAGCTCCCGTTGGTTCGTGCACACCACGCTCGCGTACAGATTGGTCGGGCCGGTCGTGGCGGCGGCGAACGCGATCTCCGGATGCCCGGCCAGCGCCTGACCTGCCTCCTCCAGGTGCGCGGGGGCGACCGAGAGCCAGAGCAAGGTTCGGGCGTGCACGCCGAACATGCGCCAGTCGACGTCGATGTCGAGATAGAGCAAGCCGTGTTCGCGCAGCTCTGTCATCCGGCGCCGCACTGTCGTCGGCGACCAGCCGGTTGCCGCGGCCAACTGCTCGAACCCGGCCCGGCCGTCGGTGGCCAGCAGGGCGAGGAGCTTGCGGTCACCGTCGTCGAGCCGCAACGGTCCCCGTCGACGCGGCACCGGAGGCGGGCTCAGTCGCTCGATCGCCTCCTCGTCCAGCGCCCCGAGTTTACCGACCAGGTTGTCCGGGCCGCCGTAGAAGGCGTGCAGCACGGAGTGCGCGGTCACGCCCTCCACGCGCGGAGTGCGGGGGAGTCTGGCCAGCAGCAGTGCCTCGCTGTCCGCCTCGCTCTCGGTACGGACCACGCAGGTGATCTCGGTTCCGCCGGAGTTGAGACTCACCCAGGAGGTGTCGGGGCGCCTGGCCAGCGCCTCAGCGACCGGGAGCGACGCGGCGGGCGCACATCGCACCCGCAGGAACCACAGGATGGCGCCCAGCACGGTGGGGTCGACCCCGCCGAGCACCCGAACCGCCCCGGCCGACCGCAATCGGGCGTACCGGCGGGCGATGGTGCGATCCGACACGCCGAGAACCTCGGCGATGGTGCTGAACGGAGCACGGCCGTCTATCTGCAGGGCATGCACGAGCCGACGATCCAGCTCGTCGTAGTCGGATTCCACCGAACTGAGGTTAGGCGGTGTCAGATATCTGCGCAATCGAACTGACTTCTGGCTCGGGCGACTCAGCCGACGGAGCGTTGCTGTTGTCCTGATCGACACATCCAGAGGAGAGTTCATGGACACCGATGTGCTCATCGTCGGCGCCGGCCCGACCGGAATGACGTTGGCCAACGAGCTGCTGATGGCGGGGGTGTCGACCGTGCTGGTCGACAAGCTGTCGCAGCGCAGCGACCTGTCCAAGGCAGGCGGCGTGCAGTCCCGCACACTGGAGGCGCTCGACCAACGAGGGCTGCTGGAGCCCTTGCTGGCCACCGGCGACCACCCCGTCACCACTGGCCACTTCGCCGGTATCCCACTCCCGGTCCACTCCAACCGGCACCGTCTGCCATGGCGGTCCGTACCGCAGGTGGTCATCGAGGGATTCTTCGAGCAACATCTCGCCGCGCAGGGCCTCCACGCCCGGCGGGACCACGAACTGGTCGGTCTCGTCCAGGACCACAACGGTGTCACCGCGACCTTCGCCAACGGCGCTACCCTCCGCTCCCGTTACCTCGTCGCGGCCGATGGCGCTCACAGCTCCGTGCGGTCGCTGCTGCGGGCCGGGTTCCCCGGTCAGCCCGGTACGTTGACGATCACCGCCGCCGACGTCCGGCTGGGCGGCGTCGATCCGTCCACGTCGCACACCTGGAACGAGGACGGGCACTGGGCGGCGCTGTTCCCCCTAGGCACCGATCCGCAGGGCAGGCAGCTGCGCCGACTGGTCCTCGGCGGGCCGGGCCGGTCACTGCCGAGGGAGATCCCGGTCACCGAGGACGAAATCCGCCAGGGCCTGAGCACCGTGTTCGGAACGCGGGTGCACCTGCTCGAACTGCGCTACGCCCGCCGTATCACCAACGCGTCACGGCAGGTCGAGCAGTACCGGCACGGTCGGGTGTTCCTGGCGGGCGATGCCGCCCACGTCCACCTTCCGCTCGGCGCGCAGGGCATGAACACCGGGATGCAGGACGCGCTCAACCTCGGTTGGAAACTCGGCGCCGCCGTGCACGGCTGGGCACCCAAGGACCTGCTCGACACGTATCACGCGGAACGGCATCCGGCCGGGGCCGCCGTATTGCGCAACGTCCGGGCACAGAGCCTGCTGATGGACTGGGCCGGCACCCGCGATCCGGACGTGCTGGCCGCCCGGGAGACCTTCACGGCCATGGCCCAACTGCCGGACGCCCAGCGCTATCTCGCCGACCTGATGTCCGGTATGGCCATCCGCTATCCGATGCCGGGCACCGAAACCCATCCGCTCGTCGGCCGGCCCGCACCGGACCTGGACCTCGGCCCGGTCCGGGTGCACGAACTGCTGCGTTCCGGGCACGGCATCCTGCTGGACCCGGCCGACACGTTCGCCAGGGCCGTCGGCCCCTGGTCGGACCGGGTGGAGCGGGTGGGCCAGGGTGCCCACACCGAACCGATGCTGATCCGGCCGGACGGCTACGTGTGCTGGGCCGGCGCGGACGACCCGGAACCGGCGCTCGACCGCTGGTTCGGCGAACCCCGCTGAGCCGACGTTCAGGACGCCGGCCGTCGTGGAGAAGCTGGTGGTCATCAGTGGGTGCTGATGGTGACACATATCGTGCTTCTGCACAGGAGTGACTGAGCGCTTGAGCTGGCGGCAGGGTCCGCAACGTCCGGCGCCGGCCGGGCAGGTCGGGTGCGTCCATGAGGGACAGCCCGTGGGCAGGGGGGCGGACGGAGTCCGCTCGCCCGGTGACGCAGTACCTGGCCACCCTTCCGTTCGGGGAAGGGTGGGCCGGCGCCGATGGGCATCTTTCTTTCGGACGCGGGCGTTCTCGTTCTCGGTGGGCTCGTCCGGGCGGGCTATGCGGTGGCGCGGGCGGCCGACGTCATCCGGGCGAGCGCGGCGCGCGGTGCGGCGTTGAAGCGGTCGGGGCGCTCCTGGTGTGGCGTGTGGCCGGCGCCGGCGATCACGCTGACCGCGGCGCTGGGCGTAAGGGCGGTGCAGGTCTGGGCCGCCTCCAGAGGGACCGAGGTGTCCAGCTCACCGTGGAGGTAGTGGATCGGCACCTGCAGCACCTGCAGCTCGGACAGCGTCGCGCGCAGGTGGTAGTCGTCGGCGGTGGCCTGGTGCTCGTCGATGTAGACGCCGGAGTCCAGGATCTGGCGGACCGCCCAGTCGACGGGCGCGGGCGCGGGGGTGCCCGGCGCGTACACCCCGGCACCCAGCCGGCGGCCGCGCCGACCCGGCGGCGGCGCAGACCGGCTACGAGCTCCGCCTGAGCCTGCGTCGACGGCCAGTACCCCGGGCGTTCAGTTGCACCGTGGATTCGATGCTGCCTCGATTGATGAACGCGTATCCCAGACTCCACTGCTCAACGACCGCGGCACGGCAGTCGTCCACCACGTGTCCGGTAACCCACCGGGCACACTCGACAGCCGTTCAAATCGATGGGTGACTCTGGAACCGCTGGCGCCAATAGCGGTCGGCGCACACCAAGAAGGGGTCCGTGTCGAAGTCGGCGGAGTGGATCTCGAACACGGGCGGGTCCCGGCGTTCACCAGTGCGGCGGACACCTCGTCGCAGACACGGCCGAAGTCCCTTGTGTCCAAGTCACGTGCCCCGGCCAGTTGCGCCGAAACCGCTGCGGCATCCATGCGTCCCCCTTGCCCAGAGCAATCCCACATGCCGCGTTCCCCATCGGAGCCGCACGGTTCGATCCGTCCCCTCGAACATACAGGTGGGGACACATCCCACCGGTTGAGGGCCAGGTTTCTTCCTCACCCTCAGGACATTGTCACAGCAGGCGCGTTGAAGACGGGTTTCGCCGAGATCGACGGTCGTCCCGCGTTCGAGTCGCCGACCATGGCTTCTGATCCGGATGGGTTCCACGGCCAGGGCCTGCCGTACCGGATGACGAACCCCGGGATGGCGCACAACGCTCGGCGCGTGATCCGAGCGGTGCTGGACGAAGGCTGAGGCACACCACTGCGTGTTGGGGACATTTTTGCCGGGGACTCGAACCCAGCCGTCTAACCAGCGGCCGGCCTCGGACTCAGGGGTAAGCGCTGCCCACGCACACCGCATCGGGCGCTGAGGTGACCTGATGTCAGGTCGTGCCCCAACGCACCGGGATCTCGGTGGCGTCTGGCTGGCCTGGCCCCGAGCAGCGCCGGCTCACCGTGCAGAATGCTCTACCTCAAGGACCGGGGGACGGGATGCGACCGCCACGCTCCACGCACGGCTGGCAAGACCGGGCGGGAAAGCTCGCGTGCACAGTCTGCGAGTTGGCACGACACGAACGCAGCCCCGCCGTCCTCGCGGCGCCCACGCCGCACGCGTCCTTGAGGCCAGGGGGCCTGTCGCTGACAAGAGTGGCGGACGGGCATACGAGAGGTGCGGTGCGCTCCAACCTGCTCAGCGGGTCGTCAACCGGCTGCCGCGGAGGCGCCCTTCCGCAGCGCTTCCTGCGGGATCAACTATCGATTCTCCCTCAGGCGATGTCCTCTCGGGCGTGCTGCCACCCCTCTGACTTGCGGTTTTTTCGTGCTTGTTGTCGAACTGCCTGAAGTGCGGAACCAAGTCAAGACTTATCTCTGCGGGCTTTCTTTCCTATGTTTGGGGTCACCGAACCAGTCCCCTCAGAGGAATGTGACATGAGGAAGAACATCGGCGAGATGGCGACCCGGTGCCTGCGGCACCTGGAATCCTATGACTTCGAGGAAGTGCGGGCCATGTGCACGGAGACGGCCACCGTATGGCACAACGACGGTAAGGGAGACCAGACGATCGACGAAAAACTGGAGCAGCTCAAGCCCCTCGCCGACACGGTCGGTTCGCTGCGGTTCGACATAGCACGCCAATTCCACAGCGCGAACGAGGTACTTCAGCAGCACGTTCTTCGTCTGACCATGCCGGACGGGTCGCGGAGTGAGGTCCACGCGGCGATGTACTTCCGGTTCGATGGATATCTCATCGACCGCATGAAGGAGTATTCCTATGAGGTGGGGGCGGCATGACGGAAGGCAGGATTTCCGTACCGGGGGGCAAGGTGTGGTACCGCAGAACGGGCAGTGGTGGTGCGCCGTTGCTGCTCGTCCACGGCGGGCCGGGTTACCCGAGTGACCTGCTGTTCGACGCTTTCGCGCCACTCGCCCAGGAGCGCGAGGTCGTCTGGTACGACCAGCTCGGTGTAGGGCGTTCGGATCCGGTCGACGATATCTCGCTGCTGATGGTGGACCGCTTTCTCGACGAACTGGGCGCGGTTATCGAGGGGCTCGGCCTGGAACGCCCGCACGTCTACGGACACTCCTGGGGAGCGATGCTCGGCCTTCAGTACGCCGCAGAGCGGGCGCCGGAATGGACCAGCCTGGTCTGCGCCAATGGCCTGGCGAGCGTGCCCCGGTTCGAGCAGGAGGTCCGGGACCTGATGGCGAAACTGCCGGGCAACGTACTCGACCGCACCTATGGCCGGGAACTGAGAGGCGAGACAGACGACCCCGATTACTGGGTTGCCCAAGAGGAGTACATGCGCGCGTGCGTGCTGCGCACCTCTTCCGTGAGCCTGGACCCGGAGCTCATGAGTTTGACGACGTTCCGGACAATGACCGGGCATGCGGACTACCACGTGACCGGCACTCTCAAGGACTGGGACATTTTCGACGCACTTGAGCGGATCCAGGTTCCCACACTCGTTCTCGGTGGCGAGTTCGACGAATGTGTTCCCGCGCATCTCGCCGATATCGCCGAAAGAATTCCGGATTCCGAGCATGTAACGCAGCCCGGCGCAGCCCATATGGGATATCTGGAGGAGGAGCCCCTTCGGGAGGCGTACGTCTCCCTCATTCAGGACTACATGGCGCGCGTCGAAGCACGCGTGTCCGAACGAAACCGCCGAGCGGGCGGCACCGTCGGCCGTTGCCGGTGCTGTGCAGCGTGACGGCCGGCCCGGCGCGCGCCGTTCGGCGCCCGAAGCTGAAGGAACCTTCGGCACGGACAGGCGCCCTGACGACTCCCGATGACGCAAGGTCGCCGGGTTTCGTCCCTATCCGCGGGCTGCGCCCCCGCTCGTGGTCGGTGGACCGTTCCGTCAGGTGGAGAGCGGGGCACGATCGTCAGTTCTCGGTGTCGAGGTGGATGTGCTTGATGTCTTCGTCCAGGAAGGTGGCCAGGTCCTGGGCTTCGACGTGGACGGTTTCTTGTTCCAGGGGGGTGAGGGGGCGAAGTGGGGTGATGTCGAGGTGTTCGTTGTGCACGGTCCAGGTGGCGGCGACGTGTCCGTCGACGAGGACGGCGCGTTGGCCTGCGACGGAGAGGCCGAGGTGGGCGTCGTCGATGATGCGGCTGCGGTCGTGGTAGCCGAGGATCGCGTTGTCGAATGCCGGTAGGAACCGCACGGGTGCGGGGGTGTCCGGGTGTGGGCGCGGTGCATCGGGCAGGTCGAGAAGCTCACGGCCGCGTGCGTCGCGGAAGGTGACGAGTTCTTCGCGGAGGGCTTTGACGGCGGCGGGCAGTCCGGCGAGGCCGCACCAGGAGCGGATGTCGGTGGTGGTGGCGGGCCCGTAGGCGGCGAGGTAGCGCCGTACAAGCTGCTGCCCGGTCGGGTCGGTCTCGTCAGGGAAGAGTGGGTCGATGTCGCGCCCGAGCCAGGTGCCCAAGGGGAGGTTGCGTACGCCCGCGGCCTGGTGCCACAGGCCACGGGGCGGAAGTTGGGCCATGGGGATGAGCGCTGCGACCAGCAGCTCGCCCAGAACCCGGCGTGGTGGGCCGGGCCAGCGGCCTTCGAGGGCTTGCACGAGCTCACTCATGGTGCGGGGCTGCTGGTCGGCCATGACTGCTTGGCCTGCGGCGGCGACCTCGTCGACGTCGATGCCGGCCAGTTCACGCCGGTAGGTGCCCAGGACCCGCCCGCGCAGCATGGTGTCGTGGCGGGCTCGCCAGGCGAGCGCGTCGTCGGCGGTGACGAGGTGGATGGTGCGGCGCATCAGGTGCGTGCGCACCACGGTGCGGCCGGTCAGGGCATCGTCCAGGTCCGTGTGCCGGAAGCCGGCCAGGCGGGCGAAGAGGCCGGTGAACGGTTCCTGGGGCTCTTGCGCCTGGAGGCCGCACAGGTGGGCCACCGCCTGGGGCACGGTGGTGTCGCTGCGGGTGAGCAGGTGCTGGCGGGCGAGGGTGGCGCGGTTGAGGGCCCGGGTGTCGAGGACGGTCATGGTGTTCTCAGGCTGCGGCTCGCTCGTGGGGCGGGAGTCGGCGTAGGTCGGTGCGGGTGAGGGCGGCGGGTGTGTAGGAGACGTCCAGAGGGCTGAGATCGGTGCCGGGCGGCACGATGGTGTCGATCGTGTCGAGGAGGCTGTCGCTGAGGGTGAGGCCGGCGCCGGCGAGCAAGTCGTCGAGCTGGTCCATGGTGCGTGGACCGATGATGGCGGAGGTGACGTCGGGGTGGCTGGTGGCGAAGGCCATGGCCAGGTGGGTGAGGGGGTGGCCGGCTTCGTCGGCGAGGGTGAGCAGCTGCTCGACCGCGTCGAGCTTGCGTTCATCGGTGAGGTGTTGGGGGACCCATCGCATGCGCTCGTTGTCGGGCCGCGGGCTGTTCTTGCGGTAGCGGCCGGTGAGCAGGCCCATGGCCAGCGGGCTCCACACCAGCACGCCCATGCCGTGGCGGCGGCAGGTGGGCAGGACCTCGCGTTCGATGCCGCGGTTGAGGATGGAGTAGGTGGGCTGCTCGGTTCGCAGGCGGTGCAGGCCGCGCTGCTGGGACACCCACTGGGCTTCGACGATGTCCGAGGCCGGCAGGTTGGAGGAGCCGATCGCACGGACCTTGCCGGCTCGTAGGAGGTCGGTGAGCGCGGAAAGGGTCTCCTCGATGTCGGTGTGCGGGTCGGGGTGGTGGATCTGGTAGAGGTCGATGTAGTCGGTCTGCAGCCGCTTCAGCGATCCCTCGACCGCCTGGCTGAGCCAGCGCCGGGAACTGCCGCTGCGGTTGGGGCCCTCGCCCATCGGTCCGTTGAACTTGGTTGCCAGCACGACCTCGTCGCGGCGTCCTTTGAGGGCCTTGCCGACGATCTCCTCGGTTTCGCTGTGGCCGTAGACGTCGGCGGTGTCGACGAAGTTGATGCCCGCATCGAGCGCCCGGTGGATCATGCGCGCGCAGTCGTCGTGATCAGGGTTGCCTGCCGGGCCGAACATCATGGTGCCCAGGCAGTAGGCGCTGACTTCGATGCCGGTCCGTCCCAAGTGCCGCATCCGCATGCGGGTGCTTCCTTCCGCTTCTCTAGAGGTTCGGTGACGGGGTGTCCGGGCCGCGCACGGTGGCGGCCCGGACACGTTGTCGAGCCTGACCGGTGGGGTCAGCCGTGGTACGGGGCGGTGACGTCCAGGACCCAGGTGACGCCGAACCGATCGGTGAGCATGCCGTACAGCGGTGCCCACTGCGCGGGCTCCAGCGGGCGCACGACGGTCGAGCCCTCGGCGAGCTTGGCCCACAGGGCGCTGATCTCCTGGGTGTCGTCACCGCGCACGGAGACGAAGAACCGGTTCTCGCCCTGGCTCCAGGGCAGCTGCGAGGGCACGTCGTAGGCCATGACATGGAAGCCGTTGTCGCCGACCACCTCGCCCCACATCACCCAGTCGGCCTCGTTCTCGCTGTGTACGTTGCCGGCGTCCTTGTAGGTGACGGCAACGGTGCGTCCGCCGAAGACGGACCGGTAGAAGTCCAGCGCCTCACGTGCGGCGCCCCGGAAGTTCAGGTGAGTGGTGGTTGCGATGGACATGGCTGTTCCTTGCCTCGATGTGCCGGATACGCGCCGCCGGCGATCCGAGCCGGGCGGCGGTGGCCGTGAGAGGTGCCTCCCGAACGGCTCGTATGCCACGATCACAGCGGTAGAGGACAGGTTGTGTCCGGTACTGCGCGCAGAATGGAGGACATGCAGAAGACGTCCTCCCGGCTGCTCGCGCTGCTCTCGCTGCTCCAGGCCCGCCGTGACTGGCCCGGCGAGGACCTTGCCGAGCGTCTGGGCATCACCACGCGCACCGTGCGCCGTGACATCGACCGCCTGCGCGAACTCGGCTATCCGGTCAAGACCGTCAAAGGACCCGCCGGCGGATACCGCCTGCAGGCCGGCACGCACCTGCCACCCCTGCTGTTCGACGACGACCAAGCCGTCGCCCTGGCCGTCGCGCTGCAGACCGCAGCCACCGGCACCACCCTCGCCGAAGACGCCGCCCGCGCACTGGCCACCCTCCGCCAGGTCATGCCGCCTCGCCTGCGCCACCGCATGGACCTGCTGCGCATCACCACCGTCCAGCCGCCCACGGCCCGCAACACTCCCCAGGCCGGCGCCGAGGTCCTGATGGACCTGAGCCGCGCCATCCATGCCCGCGAGGAACTGCGCTTCGACTACGCCCCAAACGGCTACGCCCCAAGCGACTACGCCCCAGGCACGAGCACCTCGGCCGATGGCCCTCGCCGGGTGCAACCCCACCACCTGATCACCTGGCATCAGCGCTGGTACCTCGTGGCCTGGGACCTCCATCGCGAGGACTGGCGTACCTTCCGCGTCGACCGCATCCGGCCCCGCACACCCACCGGCCCCCGCTTCACCCCTCGTGAACTTCCCGGCGGCGACGTCTCCGCCTTCATCACCAGCCGGTTCCGCGGCAAAGACGGCACCACCACCGACTGGCCCTGCCAAGGCGAAGTCATCCTCCGCCTCCCGGCCGCCGACGTCGCGCCCTTCGCCCAGGACGGAGTCGTCGAGGAACTCGGCTCCCACCACTGCCGACTCACCCTCGGCTCCTGGTCATGGACCGGACTCGCCGCCGCCATCGGACGCTTCGACACCGATATCGAAGTCATCGGCCCACCCCAACTGGCCACCGCATTCCGGGACCTCGCCGCCCGCTACGCCCACGCCGCAGGCACCACAAGACCGGAGACCGGCCCGGCGCGGTGAGAACGGAACTCACCGCGACGCTCAAGTCTCCCGAACCTCCGAGGCCGGCCGGACTGACCCGCCCCCGGCCCTCATTGGATGTTGTTGCCTCGCGACGGCCTGACCTCGGAGATGCGAAGCCGGGTGAGACGCCGAAGCCCGGTCGTCTCACGTGATGTTGTCGGTCAGCCGCGTTTTCGAAGCCGGTGACTGCCTACGGCAATGCCCTGCCCCGGACTGTCTCACCTGCCTTGTTCCTGACGTGCGAGCCGGGTCTCTGAAGTGCGCACCGGGCAAGGTCAGGTGAGACGGAGGCAAGGTCTCGTGAGACGGGACAGAAGGGCTCGACGCGACGGCCGGCAAGGGCAAGCACGGCGGGCGGCGGCCCGCCATCACCGAGGACATGCTGCACACCGTGCTCCGGCGCCGCGCGAACCGCGAGCCGGTCGAGCCGATCCAGCGCTGTTCCACACGAGGACGGCGCCCACCTCTCCCCGTTCGTGCGGCATCACATCACCGTGCACGGCCACGGCCGGTAGTCCTTCCAGCTCCCTGACCTGCCTGGTTGCCTGCGGCCCTGGTGGGATCCGGACGCCGACGACGATCAGTAAGCCGGTCGGCGCCGGCGCGTTGGTGCAGAGGGTCAAGGCACGAGCGGGCTGGTCCGCGGCCGGCGGCACGAGCAGGCTCGTCGGTCCCGGCACTCATGCTGATCGCAAGGCCGGGCGCCGCACCTATCCCCTAGACCGGTGTTCCGGCGAACGCCATGCCGGCCGGTGGACGGCCCGAGTGCCAAGACGGCGTAGGTTGCCCTTGCACCGGCCGTCACCTCTCGTGCTGTTGGCGTCGTCGGGACGGCGGCAGACGCCCTGGTCACGATCCCGGTCGGCCGGCTGGGCAGAGAGTCTGGTCGATCGCGTCCCGTGTCCTCTCGCGCGATTCCGGCGCGGTGGTGAGCAGAGCATGCATGATCATTCCCTCGAGCAGGGCGTCCAGGCGGGCGGCGCTGTCCGGGCTGGTGAAGCGGGCCAGAACGGTGCGGCTGCCCTCTGTCCATTCCTGCGTCAGGGCTCGCAGTCCGGGGTTGCGGAGCGCCGCCAGGTGCAACTCGAAGCCGAGGACCGCACTGCGGTGCCTGGCAGGGCCTCCGTGGACGAGATCGACCAGGGTGTCAACGAATTGCTCGTGCGTTTCGACATCGTCGAAACGGTTCTCGAACACCGCGGACTGCAGCTCGACATGCCGGGTGAATGCCTGCATCCGGAGATCGGTCAAGCTGGCGAAGTGATAGGTGACCGACCCGAGCGGCACGCCCGCCCGGGCGGCGATGTGCCGATGCGTCGTCCCGGCCACCCCGAGATCAGCAATGACGTCGAGGGTGGCGTCCAGGATGTGCGTCTTGCGGCCGGGGTCATTGCGACGGGCCCGCCGTCCGCCGCCTGATCCAGCGGATGCCTGACGCTCACCGTCGCCTGTTTCCTTGGCTGTTGCAGCTGCAGGAGGTTCCGACGGCGGTTCGATGTGCGGCATGCGTGAAACGTACAAGCCTTAAGAACAGATGTACAAGTCTCACGTCCACATCGGTGGCCGCCACACGATCCGGGGTCCGGCAGCGGCCGCGCCCCGGATCGGCGCCTGGCACACGGCGTGAGCAGGCCGGTGGATGCCGGGCACCGTGGAGCGTCCGCCCCGCGAGCGATCGCGGGGCGGACGGTGACGTCCTCAGGTTCGGGGCCGGATACCTCCCGCTCGCTCGCCGTCCGGGGCCAGGCACCGGACGGGCGCTCCGTACCCGTGGTCAGGCACCCGTCGGTCCCTCCGCGTCCCTGGGCAGACACCCGTCGATCGTCCTCGCCAGCCGGGCGAGGGCGGGGTGGCGCAGCATGCTGTGGTGGGTGCCTTCCACCGGGTGGACGGTGGGCTCTGCGGTGGTGAACGGACGCCATCCGGACAGGCGTTGGCGCGCCTCGGTGGCGTCGCCGGCGACCAGCAGGGTCAGCGGGCCGTCGTAGCGGGACGGCCCCCAGACGGCGGCCCCGGAGACCATGGCGCAGAAGACCGCCATGCGTGCGGCGACCTGCTCCATGACCTCGTCGGGCACCAGGCCGGCTTCCCGGATCGCCGCGAGCACTGCCTCCGTGCGGGCCTGTGGGGCCAGCGGCTCCAACTGCCCGGCATCGAGTGGCGGCATCGGCCGGCCGGCCATGCCTGCCAGGTCGCGGAGGAACAGCCACAGCAGCAGCGCGTGCTGCGGCGGTTCGTCCAGCCTCGGGGGCACCGCCGGATCGAGCAGCACGAGGGCATCGACCTGCTCGCCCCGTGCCCGCAGTTGAGCCGCCATTTCGAAGGCGACGGCACCGCCCGTCGACCAGCCGCCGAGCAGATGGGGACGGTGCGGTTGCCGTGTCCGTACCTGGGCCAGGTAGTGGGCCGCCAGGGCGGGTACCGAGGCCAGCTCCGGGCCGTCGGGCCGCAGGCCCTCCGCGTCCAAGCCGAAGAACGGCCGGCGGTGGGGGAGCGCGGCGGCCAGTGCCGCATACGGGGCGGCCGAGCCGTCGCTGGCGTGCACACAGAAGAACGGTGTGCCGCCGCCCTCCTGACTCAGTGCCACCAGCGCCGCTGGTGCGGCCATGGAGGTGCCGGCCGGTGCGGCAACGGGCCGGGACGGATCCGCCTCGGCCAGGGCCCGCGCCAGGGCCCGGATGGTGCGGTGCGCATAGATCAGCCGGGGGGTCAGCGCCATCGCGTCCCGCCGGGCCCTGGCCACCAGCTGCAGCGCGACGATGGAGTCACCACCGAGGTCGAAGAAGTCGTCCTCCACGCCGAGGTCCGGGGGTGTCGAGCACTTCGGACCACAGCGCCCTCAGCAGGTGTTCGGGCTCCGTTTCCGCGGCGACCGGAGCGGGGCGAGGACGGCTGGGGAGTTCTCCCGCGCGCAGGGCCAGCAGGTCGGTCTTTCCGCTGGCGGTGCGGGGCAGTGCGGGGTGGACCACCGCTTGGGCCGGGCGCAGGGCGTCGGGCAGACCGTCCAGGCTCGCGAGCGTCTCCTGCGCCGTGACCGGCACACCGGGCTTCGCCACGATGTGGGCCACCAGACGGAGACCACCACGGTCGGCCCGGTGGGCGACGACCGCCGCCTCCGCGACCAGCCCGCCGGCGTACAGCGCGGCCTCGATCTCGCCGAGTTCCACCCGGACGCCGTTGACCTGCACCTGGTGGTCGGCACGGCCGAGGAATTCCCATGAACCGTCGGCCAGCAGCCGGGCCAGGTCCCCGGTCCGGTACATACGGGTGCCGGGGACCGCTGCACAGGGGTTGGGCAAAAACGCCTCGGCGGTGCGGCGCGGGCTGCCGTGGTAGCCGCGGGCGGGCGCTTCGCCACCGATGAACAGCTCACCGATACAGCCGGGCGGCACCGGCAGGAGGTTCTCACCGAGCAAGTGGACCGAGACATTGTCGATCGGGCGGCCGATCGGCACGGTGGCCGTCACCCCGGCGGCCGGAGCCTTTCCAGCTGTCCCGGCGCGATGGAAGGTGGCGTCGATCGCCGCCTCCGCGGGGCCGTACTGGTGGATCACCTCACACCCCAGAACCCGCCGGAACTCCTCCAGGAGCGCGGTGGGAAACGCCTCACCCCCGACCAGGAGGAGCCTGAGACGGTCGCAGCCGGCCAGCGCGGGGTCGCCGACCAGCCCGCTGAGCAAGGACGGCACCAGGTGGGCCACCGTCGTACCGGTGCTCCGCAGCAGCTCGCCGAGGCCGGTACTGCTCTCCGTCAGCTCCGGCGCCGACACCAGGCAGGCTCCGGCCAGCAGCGGCGCGAAGAGCTCCCAGATCGCGAAGTCGAACACCGGCGCCGCCAGCGCCAGCACACGGCCCTCCTCGTGCAGCGGATAGGCCCGCTGCGACCAGCCGAGGCGGTTGGCCAGCGCCCGGTGCGACACCGCGACCGGCTTGGGACGACCGGTGCTGCCCGAGGTGAACACCAGGTAGGCGAGGTGTTCGGGGTGCGGCTCGGCGTCCGGCTGCGGCGCGGCCGAGGTGCGCAGCCACTCCGGGGTGCGGCACGGCACGCCGGGTGGCAGCGCGGCCGTGATCCGGTCGGGTGCGGCGGCGATGACCAGGCCTGCCCGTGCGTCGAGGAGCATGCCCCGTAGCCGTGCCGGTTCCTGACCCGGATCGCAGACCACGAAGGGCACACCGGACAGCAGACAGCCGACGGCGGCCGTGACCAGGTCGATGCCGCGTGGCAGCAGCAGTGTCACGGTCGGCTCGGCTCCGGCGTCCGCGGCTGCGAGATGTGCTCGGGCCGCCGCTCCGCAGGCCCGTGCCACGGCGGCGAGTTCGCGATAACCGACGGACCGCCCTGCCGCCTCGACCGCCGTCCGCTCGCCGCTCCGTGCCAGTACGGCGGCGAGCTGCGGTACCAGGGTGGCCGTCGGCCGCCGTACCGAGGGGCCGTGCTCGCCGGCGGCGAGCCGGTCGCCGGAAACGTGCTGTCCTACCTGCTGGCCGCCGCCACCCTGGTCCGGCTCCCGGCCGTGCAGCCCCGGCAGCGGCCCGCCGGAGCCTCCAAGGCGCCTGCCCTCAAAGACGTTCCGTTCGTCGTGCTGACCGTGCTCAACGGCTTGCTCGCCGTCAACGGGATCGTGCTCACCGTGGCACTGCCCTTGATGATCATGTCGGGGCACGGCATCCCCAAGGCACTGGCCGGTCTGTTCGTCACGGCCAACACCGCTCTGGTCGTGATCTTCCAGGTACGCCTGAGCCGCGGCGCCGACACGGTGGCGGGCGGAGCCCGCGCCCAACGCCGGGCCGGGATCCTGCTCGCGCTGTCGTGCGTCGGCATCGCGGCTGCTGCGGCGGCCGGCTCACCGGCTCTCGCCATCACCTTCCTGATCCTGGCCGTCCTGTTGCTGACTGCCGGTGAGCTGCTGCACATGGCAGGAAGCTGGGGAATCTCCTACGGCCTGGCCCCTGACCACGCACGGGGCGAATACCTCGGCGTCTATGCGCTCGGCATGGCCTTCGCCGAGACGGTCGGCCCGGTCTCCACCGCGTCCCTCGGCGTCGGCGAAGGTGCCCCGGGCTGGCTCGCCATCGCGGCCGTGTTCCTGGTCTCCGGGCTGGCAGTGGTGCCGGTGGCGAACCGCGCCCTCGCGAAACGGGCGGCGGCGCAGGCCGAGGACGCGGCACGCGGCTCCCAAAACGCCGTCGCGGCCGCGGGCGGTGCCGAGTGACCTGGCGCGCGCTGCGACGGTTGCTCCCTCGCTGGTCGGAGCTCCGCTGCGCAATCATCGACACCGTCAGCGAACTCACCGTGCACCCCCCCGTACTCCCCACAGCTCGCCGACGCGCTGGCCACCGTGGCGCCCGCCACGCTGGGGAGACACATAGCCGCACTGGCCGACGCCGGGCCACGTTGGCGCGAGGACCGGGAGAACATCGCCGCCACCCTGCGGCACCTGCGCGACGAACTCTCCGGTTCCGGGTACGAGGTCGTCGAGGAGCGATACGGCGAAGCGCCGCACCAGATCAATCTGTTCGCCTCACTGACGGGCCGGGACCCCGCGGCGCCCCTGGTGGAGGTCGGTGCACACTGGGACACCGTGCAAGGCAGCCCCGGAGCCGACGACAACGCGAGCGGAGTCGCCGGTGTGCTCGAAATCGCCCGCGCACTGCACGGGCTCGGCCCGCGGCAACGGGGGATCCGCTTCTGTCTCTTCGGCGAGGAGGAGGAGTGGATGACCGGCAGCGGAGCCCATGTCGAGCAGTTCACCGCCGCGGGCGAGGCCGTGGAAGGCCTCATCGCACTGGAGATGATCGGCTTCCGGGACTCCCGCACGGGAACGCAACGCGCCCCGCTCCGGATCCCCGGAGTCTTCTCCCCGCCGCGGACCGGCGACTTCATCGCCGATCTGCGCTCGCTGCCCTTTGCCAACGCGGTGCAGCGCAGCGCCCGCCGGTATGTCCCGGGCCTGAAGACCTACCTCCTGAAGAGGACCGGAGGCCTGCTCCGCGACGCCGCCCGCAGCGACCACCTTCCCTACTGGCGGACGGCCCGCCGCGGCCTCCTCGTCACCGACACGGCAAACCTGCGCAACCCCCACTACCACAAGGCCACCGACACCCTGTCGACCCTCGACCTCGACTTTGCGGCAGACGTCACCCGGGCCGTGGCCGGGGCACTGATCGACCTCGCAGACCGTCAGCAGGGCTGAACCCCACGCTGCCCGCCTGCCGCCGTTCGCTCTTTTTGACCGGTGCCTGGGGTGTGGAGCCGGGCTGATCAGTTGGCTGGTCGGGGCCGGCGGTTGGCTGTGTGCGGGTGGGGCGGCCGGCGTTGATCGTGCGCTTCAGGGAAGCAGGAACACCAGCGCGGGGGTGAATACCACCGTGATCCCGAAGCTATGGGTGTAGGCCGCCGCCGCACCTGTTTCTGCCGATCCGAGAGACCCGTAGAAAATGACGCCGATGACCGCGACCCCCAACGCGCCGCCAACTTGCTGAGCAGTCGACAGCACCCCCGATGCCAGCCCGGCATTGTCCTCGTCCACGGGTGTGAGGATCACACCGATCAGAGGGGATTGCAGCAGTCCGTGGCCGGCCCCCTGCAGGGACAGGCAGACGACGAGCACTCTGATGGACAGCCGAGGTCCGCCCAGCAGCGCCGCGGCCACCGTGGCCCCGGAACTGACGGTAGCGATGCCCCCTCCTAACTCAAGAACCCGGCGGCCGAAGCGCGGCGTCAACCGGCTGGAGGCCAGGCTTGCCACGAACATGGCGACGGCCAGCGGCATGTACACCAGTCCAGCCTGGTAGGCCGGCAGCCCTGGTACTGCAACGGTGTTTGTGCTGATGGGGCAGCTCTATGGGCTGTGTCCGCGTCGTGTGTAGTGGCTGATGCGGGCCTGGTGTTGTCGTTTTCGGCGCCGGTGTGACCAGTGCAGGATGTGGTCGAGGGTGTGGGCTGGACCGGCCGTCACCTGGGGGCGGCGGGAGCCGGCGCCCGCCCCTACCGGCTGCTGCGCGACGCGAGGGCCGACAGTGGGCTGGTGGGCGTGGCTCGGATAACGCTGCGTGGCTGGGAGGGGCTGGCAGCGAGGGCCGGCTCGGCCACGGTAAAGGCTGGCCATGCCGAGCCGGTCGCCGCCGGTCAGCCGCCGCCGGTACCATCACCCTGTCGAAAATGGGTCTCCGGCATCCGGTTGTCGTGATTCAGCGGTTCCTTCGTCCCCAGGCGGGCCCAGACCAAGAACGTCCCCAGGCCCACAGCCAGCAGACCGACCGGAATGAGTGTTGCGAGAGCCCACTCGGGCATGCCGCCTCCCCCTTAGCGTCTCCTGACCCGTCCAGCGCCGTGCCACCACAGTAGAGCCCACCACTGACAACGAAGCCCAGTAAGGGCGAACGGCCCCTCATGCGAGGGGCCGCTTTGGGGAACGATGCAGGTCTGGAATGTATTTAACAGTCGGTAACTGGTGCTCTAAATGGCAGATTCGGCCCGAGGTCGTCGGCCTCACCGACCCCGACGGCTACGCCGTCCGCGGCCTGCACCCCCGCTGGCACACCGCCCTCACCCTGTGCTCCCGGCCCTCACCCTGTGCTCCCGGCCCGTTCGAGTTCTCACGCCGACGCCTGGGAAGGCCGAGCGGCCTTGCCGGGAACAGCAGGTCCTGCCGGAACTGTTGCACGGACCGGGGGACCGGTGTCGCACGGGTGGGAACAAGGTCATCCGCCCGACCGGATATCCGCGCCCCGAGTGCGCGGCACGCCGCCGCGTACTTGGACCAAGAATGGCTCGATGCCCCCACCGACTCCACCGACCCGACCCCCGACCGAGGGACGGGTGGGGCATCCTCCTGGCGGTGCAGTAGCGGCGACGTGCCAGAAAAGGCTGGTGGCGTGATGGGCCACGGCGCAACCAGGATCCGCGTCGACCGCTTCGGCACCCCCCAGAGGGGAGTCTCGCACTCTGCGCTGTGTCAGCGCCGGGCTCGCAGGTCTGAACCGGGGCTCTGTGCGCCGCTCGTCCATCGCCAGCGAGCTGACAAAGCAGTTGGCTGGGAGGCCGCACGCATCATTCAGTGGCTTTGTGCAGGAGTTCGGGTACGCCCTGGGCTGTTGCGTAGTTCTCAAAATCGGGGACGAGATCACGTACGAGTCGCACGCACCGTGGCGCGCCGATGCGCTGGGCGAGGTGAAGGGACTCCCGAGCTGCTGCGGCGGCGCGCTCCGGCTCTCGCAGATCAAGGTGGCTCTTCGCCTGGTAAGCGAGAAAGATTCGCTTGGTCTTGGACCGGCTCGGTGGCAGGAGCTTCTGTCCGTCCCTGATGAGTTGGTGAGCGCTGCGGATGTCGCCCAGCGACAGGAGGCTCTGCACGGAATCCACCGCCAGGTCCGCCTCGGACAACCATGCGGCCCAGGTCGGCACTGGTTCTCCGGATGCGGCGTTGAGCAGGTGTTCGGCAGCGGCGAGGGCGCGAAGGGTGCCGCGTCGCTCGCCTTGTGCGGCCAAGGCCCGGGCAAGCCGGAGCTGGAGCAGAGACCGGGCGGCCGGATGCCGTGTGCGGGAGAGTGCTCGTTCCAGGATGCCGGAGGCAGTACGGGGGTCGTTCCGCCAGGATGCCTGGTAGGCGAGGTTGTGGCCGGTGTTGAGGATTGACCACTGACCGGCGAGAAGGCTGCAGACCCTACTCGGGCTTGGGCTCTGCCAGGCTGATGAGCGTCTCGGCCAGGCGACGCATCGGATTCCACTCGCTCCCCAGGGCCGTCTCACCCCTTTCTGCTTCTCGGAGCATCTCCTTGATGCGCCCTTGGACATGGGGCTTGTTGACAAGCTCACCTTGGTAGTCGTTCATCGGGTCGATGTGGGTCTTCCAACGCACTGGGACCGGCTTGCCGTCCGGCCCGACCAGGCAGTCTTGGCCGAAGTAGAACTCCACGGAGCAGGCTCGACCCGTGACGTCATCGGTCGAAGCGCCAGAGGGACCGAGGGTCGGGTAGGACTGTGCGTAATCCAGATCGGGCAACCTGCAGACCCCGTAGTGGTCTGGGAGAGATGCGCTGGCCAGCTGTCTCTCTGCTTGACGGCCTGCTGTGTCGTTGTCCAGGATGCCGATCACTCGATTCATGACGCCTGCGGCAGCGAAGCTCCTCAAGTTCTTGACGACCTGATCTGTGCCGCCAGCAGCCTTTGTGCTCTCAAGATCCCAAAATTTGAAGTATCCAGCGATCTCCGGACGGACAAGCCGGAGCGCCCGGGGTATAACCTGCGCATCGAATTTCCCTTCGGTGATCACAATGATGGGGCCCGTGCTTGCAGTCATGGCGTTCAACTCGCGGACGGCTTGAGCAGACAGGTCTTCATAGCTGCTGCAGTAGCCAGCCGCCAGGAGGTCCGACAAGTCCATCGTCGCCCGGGTGTGCGATTCCTGACCGTGGAGAAGTGCGGCGAGGAAGAGCCTTGGATCATCGGCTTCGTACTCAAGGTATGAATCCAATTCCACCAAGCATGCCACCGCGATCGGATCTAGGTGAGCACCCCTCGGCCCGTCGTGATCGTATGACTTAATGTGGGCTGCGAGTCCGGTGTCGATCACTTGCTCGCAGGACATCTGGTGAGGTGTCGCCGGGGCCCCACGGGCCGAGCTCACGAGGAGGATGTCCTCCGGTTGCCCATCGTCCTTGAGTCGCGATCTGCGAGTCTCTGCCATCGACCTCCTGCTGACCTCCGGCGTGAATCCCATAAGCCTTAGGCGCGTGAGGACGGTTGCGACTGTGCTGCGATATCCAAAACGGTCGGCGCTGTCCTCATAGTGGCCATCCCAAGTCTGGAACTCTTGCAGCTCCGGCGGAATCGCTTGACTATCTGGAATGCTGTTGAGTCGGTCGACCTTTTGCGCCCAATCGGCTTTCATGTATTTGTCTTCTTCTTGGAAGACAGTCATGAGCCGCGACGGGATATCGTTCTTTCCCCACAGAATCAGCCGCTCTCCCAGTAGCAGCCGCCATGCACTTCCCACTAGCAACTCCGTCTCAATGCCGCTATCGAGTCATGGTGATGATGTCAGAAGTGACCGCCATCTTCCTCGGGTTTCCCCCTCTCACCGACATCCTCTCTTGGAGTGGATGCTCGTAACCTTGGAAGCATCCTCAAGCGCCTCGCGGAGCCGTTCGTTGGTCAGTGCAAGCTGCTGGAGCTGAGCGACGGCGAGCGCAAGGTCTGAGGTCAACTCCTGGTTCTGCGGCGGAGCTTCGCGTTCCGGGCGATGAGCCTGTCGTGCGTGGTTGGCCCGTCGGCAGGGTCGGCAGGGGTGGACCGGAGGGCGCCGAGCTCTTGGGCGATGTCGGGGAAGCGGCGGCGGAACGTGGTGTTGCTCAGGCCGAGTTGACGGGCCAGCTTCAGGACGCTGGGTTTGGTGTTGGTCTGTCGGCAGGTCACGATCATCTCCGCCATCCGCTTGCGGACCAGGGCCTCGGGCAGGTCAGAGACGCGGGCGGTCACGTGAAGGACTCTGTACGTGTGTTGGCGGCCAGGAACTCGGTGATCTCAGCGTGACGCTGCTGGATGCGGTGCCGCAGGAGGGGAGGCATGGCCGGCCGCGCGACCATCCTCTTCTCCAGGCGAGCCAGTTTCCGACCCCAGGCAGCGACGTTCTCCGAGGTGAGGGCAACATTTCTGCAGGCCAGGGGCTTGCATCCGCCGTGGTCGGGTAGCCCTTCGCTTCCGCCGCGCTTTGCTTTCTCGCAGAGGGCTTTGGCGGGGTCGCGGACGCACGTGATGTATTCGCCCGGGTTAGACGGCTGGATCATGCCGCTTCATGATCCGTTTCAGGCGGTGCTTGTGGAGGGCGATCTGCCCCTGGAACTGGTCTCGTTCGCCGAACTCTCCGAGTCGCCGGGCAACCTCTTCGGCCGACGGGCTGGTCAGATCGGTGTGCTCATGGGCGTCGATCATCGCGATGTAGATCTCGCCCCGGGCGAGGGCTTGTTCGCTCTCGACCTCGGCCCGGAAGCCGGAGGTACTGGTGCCTGCATAGCCTTCGAACATCTGGATGCTGTGGTGGCGGTATTGCACGGCGCCGGCGACGGCTCCGCCGGGCCGTCGTGCGATGAACCACGCGAGCGTGCGCCGGAAGACGCTGGTCTTGAACCCGGTGCGGCTGCATCTGTGTTGATGTCGCACGAGAATGGTCTGTTTTTGGCTGTTTTGTGGTGCCTGTGGCGCTGTGGCGCTGTGGCGCTGTGGCGTTGTGGTGGGGTTGGTGCGGTTGGGTCAGTTGTTGGTGATGGAGGGTGCGGGTGTCGGTGGGGGGCGGCTGTCGAGGAGGAAAAGCTGCTTTGGGTCCTTTGTGCGGCAGGGAAGCTGGATCACGGGGGTCCATTGCGTCGGTGGGCTTCCGTGGATCGAGGTGCAGGCGCCGGTGTGGGTGGGGACGAGTCGGTAGCGGGCGTGGCCGGCGGGTTGGAGCTGGAAGTGTTCGGCGTTTCCGCGGTGGCCGCAGTAGTCGTTCGTCAGTTGGGCGCCTGTGTGTGTGCTCCCGCCCGTCACGCCGAGGCAGCCGTTGCCGAAGACCGGGTGGAGGGAGCGGAGCCGGTAGGTGCCGTCTTCCATCGGCTCGACGGAGTAGACCGGGACGGCTTTGGCGCAGGTGGCCTGGTAGATGCGGCCGCTGCTCTCCTCTTCTCGTTCGGACAGGCAGAGCGACGAGGCAGCGGAACGGATGCGGTAGATGCCCGGCTGGGGTCCGGGGAGCGCGGCGCGGGGCGTGGCGGAGGCCGGAGCCGCACCGATGATATGTGCCGGGGCTGTTTCCTCCCGGGTGAGGCGCGTGAGCGCCAGGGAGCCGCCGGTCACGGCCAGCAGGGCCAAGGAGACGCTGCCGATGAGGCGACCGTGTGCCGGCCTCCTCGGTCCCGGAGTCGTCCCCTGTTCAGGGGACGGCTTTCCCTGGTGAGTGCCGCTTGTGTCGGTGTCGCCCGCCGCCGTGGTGTCCTCGGGGGCGGTGGTATGGGGGCTGCTGCGGGTCAGGTCGCGGTGGGCCCTCAGCCAGCGTTCAACGTCGCGCGGAGAACCACCGCAGGCGCGGACGAAAGCCTCCACGACCTCGGGGCGGGGAAGGGAACCGCGGCTGAGGGTACCGGCAAGGGTGCTGGCCGGGAGCGCGTCCCCGCGTTCTTCGGCGTGCACGGCCAGCTGCCGGTACGTCAGGCCTGAACGGTCCTTCATGAGCCGCATCACCACGACGAACTCCGCCGGAGTCCTGGCTCGCCGGGGATCGGGTGGCTGCTCGTCGGGCATGTCCGCCCACTCCCTCCGCTTTCCCCCGTGTTCGGAACACCGGACAGGCTCGCAAGCGTGAGCTGGACACACAAGAGCAAATCGAGCTGTTCGGGGCGCGGGATCGCAAATCGGGGCGGGGAGGGTGGGTTGCCCGTACTGGGACCGCAGGGGCGGTCTTCGACGCCTGAGGGAAGATTCTCTGGTTTGCGCCCTCTCGCCGCGTGCCGAGACGTCGGTGTCAACCGCAAGACGGGTGACCACTGGACCGGCGTACGGATGGTGAAGAACAGGAGCGGTGGGGACTGTGCCGACGCGCCGGTCGTCGACAGTGAACGCGGACAACAGTCCGACTTGCCCGGCTGATCAGCCCGGACATGTCCGGCACCTGTTCCGAACATGTCCCGGACAGGTTGTGTGCTGACATCCCCAGACCGAGGGAGCAAGCTCGCAACATCCGGCCCGACGGGAATCCCGAGCACGGGTAACCGTCCCACGTCCCTCACTGCAAGGGGAGTCCACCTATGAGAATGCGTTTGGCCGTCGCGGCGGCTGTTCTGGGTGCTACTGCTACTGCCGCTGTCGCCGTGCCAGCGACGGCGACTGCTGCTCCGTCAACGGTCTCTTCGTCCTGGTACGACACCAAAGAGACATTCAACAAGAGCGCCGCGTGCGAGCGCAGCGGTCAGTGGTGGAAGGACAACCACACCAACGTCATACGGTGGCGCTGCGACTGGACCTCGTCCAGGAGTTTCCACCTGTACCTGCTGCTGCGCTGATCCAGGTACTTCAAACGGTCCGTCCCTCCGTAAGAAGGGGCGGACCGCCGCCCGGCTGCCGAGCCCGCCTTCGGCCCTACATCGACGAAGGCCTGATCGGCGGCCTCGAAGCCGCCCGCACCACCGGGCAGCTGGACAAGCTGCCCGCCTCGCCCGCGAGCTCAACGCCAACTACACCGCACAGCGCACCTACGCCTGCCACATGCTGCTGCGCGCGATCCTCGGCCATATCCCACCGGCCTTCGGGCACCGGTCCTTCGACCACGTGGTCGAAGGACGTCCTGGGGAAGACGGACAGGGCCTCCGTTCAACGCCTGGCCAATGTCCGCGAAGCCGCCGACGACGCCACCGTCCGCTCTCCACCCATTCGAGCCGCATCACCATCCACGACCTGCCACACCGCGCCTACGCCAACGCCCTGCTCCCGCACGTCCTCGACAAGCTCACCGCCGCACCTCAGACCTGGCCTCGGACAGACACGAACGCCATGAGCCGGGCTCCGCACCGACTGCGGCAGAAGGGGACCGGTCACCGGCCCAAGGATGATGTGCCCGGCGCTGCGGGTGGACCCAGGGGGCTGACGCCGCCCGCGGCGGCAAGGAGGTCGTCGACGAGTCCGACAAGTGTCGTCAGCTGGCCAGTGGCAAGTGGTACTCCGTATACGACGACGCCACCGTCACCAACGTCGCCCAGGCCACCATCGACCACATGGTCCCCTCGCCCAAAGCCCGGCGCTCCGGCGCCGACGCCTGGACCACGGACCAGCGCGAAGCCTTCGGCAACGACCTCGAAGACCCCAGCTCGTCGTCGCCTCCGAGTCCTCCAACAGCTCCAAGAGCGACAGCGGCCCAGCCGACTGGAAGCCGGCCAAGCACGCCTTGTGGTGCACCTACGCCGAGGACTGCACCCATGTGAAGTCCGTGTGCAAACTCACCACCACCGACAGCGAGAAGACCGCGCTGACCTCCATGCTCGACACCTGCACCAACTAGCCCGCACAGTGATCGCGCCAGCGCGGTGTCCAGCGCGGTCAACAGCGTGCGGAACACGGCTCAGGTCTTCTTGCCGAGGCAGCCGACGACGCCTGAACCGCGGCTCATCACCAGGCCACCCGACCCGTTTGGCGGATGCAGGGATTGGGATCGGTGAGGCGAACGGCTGCGGCGAGTCGCCAGCTGGGCTGAGTGCGCTGCGGCGTCGATGAGGAGGAATGCGGGCATTGTTGACGGTTGGCCGTGCGCCCGCCCAGATGGGGCGCTCAGTCGTCGGCGATCTGCAGGGCCAGCGCGAAGTGCTCACCGTCCGTTCCTGCGAGCAGACTGTCGAACAGAGGGGTGAGCCCGTTCACTGCGCCGCATTCGGCGTCGTGGTTGGTCCACCAGCTGGCCTTTGATCCGAGCAGGGACACCACTCGGTCCGCCGCGGGTTCGGCGCTCTCGGCGGGCAGGTGCCGGTGGCTCGGCCAGAGCAGGTCGACGGCCGCGACCTGGGCCAGGAACGGGGCGGCCCTGTGCGTGTCCACCGGTTCCAGAGCAGCGCAGATCTCAGGGACGGACGGTGGGGCGTACCCGGGTAGGAAGCGCCGCCAGGCCTCGTCCGTCGTGATCGCGACCAGCAGTGTGCGGATCCGGGCCGCCAACTGTGGCAGGTCGGCTTCCGGCTCGGTGAAGCGTCCCGCGGCCACGTACACCCGCATCGGTGTGGACAGCTCTGCCATGCCGGCTTCCAGCTCGGCCAGGAGCCCCATGGACGTCACAGCGTGATTCTGCCGTAAGTCCCGCGCGCCCCTCGCCCTGCGCCGGCCGGCTGGAGTGCTCAGTCACGGTAACCGCTGTGACTGAGCACTGCAGTTGGGACTGCCCGGTAGATCGAGAGCTCAGCTCGACGTCCCCTCCAGAGGGAGGTGGTCTCGGTTGGGGTGGCGCGCCGAAAAGGTTTGTCACGAGGTCGGATGTCGACGTTGATCACCTCATGACGACCAGAAAGGGCCATGCCGGTGTACTGACCGGAGACGTTGATTGAGAGCAGGGCGTTCCGCTCGGCAGTCACGAGGCCGGGGTTGAGTGCCTTTCAACCAGGTCTCTGGCGAGCTGACTGATGCGTTCGCGGGCTGTCTCTGGGGTGAGTATCTCGATGTGGTCGCCGAACTGGAGGAGCTGACGCACTGACTCGATGTCGGGGTAGCGGACGACGACGGTGCACCAGCCGTTTTCCGCGTCGGAGACGTCGTGGATGCGGTTGCCGAGGATGCGCCGCGCCAGGTCGAGTCCATTTTCTGGCAGGCGGACGGTCACGCTCACGCGACCTTGCCCCTCTGTGCGTTCCTTCAACGCGGCCCATCTGGTGCGGAGGGTTTCGCTTGGTCGGAGAGCAGCTGGCGCGTCGAGTTGTTCGTAGGACGAGAGTCGTTCCAGAGCGAACAGCCGACCGTTCCCCTGGTCATCGGCGATGAGATACCAGCGACCGGATTTCGCGACGATCCCGTACGGGTCGACCACCCGCGTTGAGGCCTGATTCTCGGCGCTGCGCCGGTATTGGATTCGCAGCCGGCGGCGGTGTCGCAGTGCCGAGGCCAGATCCGATACGTCGACCCCTGCCTCTGAGTCAGCAAACCACGCGGTGCTGTCTACCAGCACCAGGTCCGCCAGTTGCAGCAGGCTCGGCGATCCAGGTGCTGCAGCCTGCCGAGCGGCGATCTTGCGCGCGGCCGACTCCCACACCGCAGACAGACCCATACGCTCAAGTTGCGCGCTGTCCAAACCGGCTACGGAGAGTGCCTCCAGCTCTGATGGTTCCAGATGCGATGCGTTGAGCCGCGCACTGGGGAGCAAGACGATCCCGCCGTTCCGCCCGCGTTCGGCATAGACAGGCACACCTGCTGTCGAGAGCGCCTCGACATCCCAGCACGGTCCGCCGAGACACTTCCAGACGTCCGGCGAGCTCGGTGGTGGTGATGCGCTGACGGGCCTGCAGGAGCAGCAAGAGATGCAACAGCCTCGAAGCCTTCATACTGACCAACCTTTGCAGAAAAGGTGACAGGTTCTGTCGCGATGCGGCGGTCAACTGGAGCAGTACCGAGAATTCAACGATCTGAGGAGCGCACTATGCCCGCACCCAACCTGTTCCTGATCGGCGTCCGCGACGCCGAGACCGCTACCGCCTTCTACAGCGACCTGTTCGAGATCGAACCGACCTTCATCAGTCCCCACTACGTAGCTTTCGAGGTTGCTCCCGGCGTCCTGTTCGCGCTGTGGACGGGCTACAGCGAGCGTGCGGTCCCGAACACCCCTCGAACGAGCGAAGTCGGACTGATGGTCCCAGGAGGAGCGACCGGGATTGACGAGATCTTCACGAGCTGGGTCTCGAAGGGAGTCCATGTCGCGGAGGAGCCACACGACGCTGTCTTCGGTCGCACGTTCGTCATCACGGACCCCGACGGCAACCTCATCCGGGTCTCCCCGGTGGACTGATCTTCACGCCCTCTACCCACACGTTGTCGAAGGGCCGCCCGCACCCGATGGTCGGCCCTTCAGGCTGTCCCAGGAGCTCAAACATGTCACATCCGAACGCCGTCCTCACCCCGCGCCACCGTCTGAAAGTCGCTCGACTCGTCGTTGACGACGGCTGGCCGACCAGCGAAGTCGCGGCCCGATTCCAGGTGTCCTGGCCAACCGTACAGCGCTGGGCCGATCGCTACCTTGCAGGCGAGTCCATGCAGGACCGATCCTCACGACCCCGGAGATCTCCGACCAAAATACCCAAGAACGTGACGAAGTGATGCGTCAGCCTGCGACTGCGCCTGCGAGAAGGGCCCGTCCAGCTCGCCGCGAGACTCGACATCGCCCCGTCGACAGTGCACCGAATCCTGCGATCGGTCCGACTGAACCGACTCGCCTACGTCGATCGAGCGACAGGTGAACCCGTCCGCCGGTACGTGCACGACCACCCGGGATCGCTCGTGCACGTGGATGTGAAGAAGCTCGGGAACATCCCCGATGGAGGCGGTTGGCGGTACGTCGGTCGCCGCCAAGGCGAGAAGCACCGCGTCGCGACACCGGGCAAGTCACGCAACGCCTACGGCGGCCCGAAGCTCGGATATGCGTTCGTGCACACCGTCATCGACGACCACTCCCGCGTCGCCTACACCGAGGTCCACGATGACGAGACGGCCCGTGGCCGCAGATCGGCGTGACTGCATCGCGCGGTGGAGTGGTTCGCCGAGCGCGGCGTCACCATCGAGAGGATTCTCTCCGACAACGGCGGCGCCTACCGGTCCTACCTGTGGCGCGACACGGTGCCACAACCTCGGATCACACCGAAGTACACGCGCCCTTACCGTCCGCAGACCAACGGCAAGGTCGAACGCTTCCACCGCACCATGGCCGACGGCTGGGCCTACGCCCGCTGCTACACCAGCGAGCAACAACGCCGAGACGCTCTGCCACCGTGGCTGCACCAGTACAACCAGCACCGTCCGCACAGCGCTTGCGGCAACCAGCCCCCTGTTCTCACGGTTGATCAACCTCCCCGATCAGTACACTGACAGGCGCCCTGCTCCGCTCTCCACCGCTCGCGCGCCACCGACTGCCGCAGTGCCCGATGGCCCGCGACCGCCCACCCAGGAGAGCCCGCCCGTGCAGAAGACCGCCCTCGTTCCCTACGCCCACCTTGCCCCGAGCGCACCACTGACCGCCACGTCCTGACCCTGAGTACCGCCAACGTCCGCGCCGCCCACTGGCTGCTCGCCGAACGCGCGCTCCGCAGCCCGGCGGCGATGTCCTGCCCTTCAACGCGCTGGTCGTTTCCGTCGATCCGGGCGGCAACGTCGAACTCACCGAGCTGAGCGCGCGGTACGGGCCCGCTGGCCGCACCTGGACCGCCTGCCCGACGGCGGGTTCGTCGTCGCTGCGTCTCGCGCCCGCCGGTACGAGGACGCGGACCAGGTCCAGGTCTTTGACGCGCTCGGCCGCGAGACCTCGTCCTTCTCCGTCGGGGACGCCATCGAGCACCTGCTCGTGGACGAGTCCGGCCATATCTGGGTCGGGCACTTCGACGAGAACCCGGCCGGAATCCGCCGCTGGAGCGCCACGGGCCGGCTTGCCTGGACGTCAGACGGCGCCCCCATCCCCGGTCTCTTCGACTGCTACGCCCTGAACGTGTCGGGCACCGCCGCCTGGGCGTGCCCGTACACGGCTTCCCACTCGTCGAGATGCGCCCCGACCGCCGTGACCGGCCCGTGAGAGTGTGGGCGAACCGCGTACGGGCGCCCATGCGGTGGCTGTCCACGGCGAGCAGGTCGCCTTCCATGGCGGCTACGGCGAGGAGCGGGACCGACTCGCCCGCGGAGAGCTCACCAAACATCAGTCGAGCCAACGGACGTCGGCCTGCTCACCCTGCCCGAGGGCGCCGCCCCCGGCCGCCGGCGGGTTGTCAGCAGAGGAAGCAGGATCTACGTCTGGGGCCGACCCTGTCCACCGCGTGGGGCGTGTTCGACCTCAGCAGCTGATCCCCTGCACCTGGAAGACGAATTCGCTCCGGTCGCCGACCATCCGACCGACAGTCCCGCAAGATCTTGCCGCGGCGCGTGCCGGCGAGGGTCCGACGGTCTTCGACTGGTTGGTCGGGACTTCGACAGGTGCCGGCGCTCTTGTGCTGCGCTGATCCTTTGAGCGATCTCGGCGCGGCTCCCGGCCTGGAAATCCAAGGCCCAGGCTTGCCGCCCTGCCGAAAGCCAACGACCCCGACGGCGACGCCCTGGCGCAAGGCCGCCGAGATGGCCCAGGAGGACGACCACCTCCTTCGCCTCACCGCCGCCGGCGCCCGCAGCCCCGACTACCGGGTGAGCGCCGGAACGTGGGAGGGCGGCCGGCCGGCCGTCACCTGGATCGACGGCGTACCCCTGTGGCGGGCCCTCACCCTCGCCCGCGGCCCCAAGGAGACCGTGCCGCAGTCCGCCCCTGGCTCGCGGGCATCGCACGCACCTGGACCGAGCGCCTCGCCCGCCTGCACGCCGCCGGGCCGGGCCTACGCCGACGTCCGACCCGACGAAGACCCTCGACGAATCCGCAGCCTGACCGCCGAACTGCGTTGTCGTTGATCGACTACGCCCTCGCCTGCGGCCCCGCCGCCGACACCCGCTCGCGCCCCCGCACCGGGTGCCCTCACCGGCACCGCCCCCGAGTCGCCACCGCGATCCTCACCCCCGCCGACACCCACATTCCCGCCCAGCCGCCCGCCGGCATCTGGAGCCTGGGCGCCTCCCTGTTCTGCGCCGACCGGCTACTGCCGCGTCGCCTACGACGACACCACCGACCGGCTGGAGAAGCCGGCCGCCATCGCCAAGGGCACCACCACAGCGCTGCGCGACGTCTCGGCCGTGGCCGTTCCCGAACCCGAGGACGCTCATCCAGGTTGCCTGGCCCCGACCCCGCCCCACCGCCCCACCGTGAAGGAGCTGACTGCCTCATGGTGACCCTGCGCGCCCTGGCTCCGACCATGCACCAGCTCTCACCCGCATCTACAGCGGCGCCTCCATCCGGCACACCACCGGCAAGCCCCTTACCCTCGACCAGGCCCACGAAGAGATCCGCACAGCCCTCGCCAGAGCCGCCAGAGCACCGCGCGCACAGTGGAGCTGGGGCATCCTCGCCACCGACGAGATGATCGGCCTGATCGCCCTGCGGCGACGGGCCCCGTCCCTGGGCACCCTCAGCTCATCCTCTCGCGAGGACACCTGGGGCAACGGCTACGCCACCGAAGCGGTCAAGCACGTCACCGCCTTCGCCATCGCCACCGCCGGCCTGGAGCGCCGGGAGGCCATGCACACCCCGACAATCCGGCCTCCGGCCGAGTCCTGGCCAAAGCCGGTTCACCCGCACCCGCACTTCCGACCGGCCCGCCGACGACGCAACCGCCGTGCCGTACCAGGTGTATGCACTGCCGTTGCCCGGAGCTCCACTCCATTACTGCTGATCACCGACTGGGGGAAATGAGACCTCATGCCCATCATCGGTCCCGGCTACGACGACCCCGAGTCGACAACTACGACTCCGCCTGGGAGACCCAGGACACCCTTCCGGCGATGGCTGTTCGTGCAGAAATTCGCCGCGGCCGGATGTGAGTACGCCGCCGACGCCGCTGGCATCTACGCGCCCGCCAACCGATACCACGGCCTCGACGACATCAACATGGGCATCGCCACCCTCACCGGCATCAGCCCCGACGCCGTGCGGGCTGCTCACAAAGCCGACCTCGCCGATTGGGCACGCGAGCAGCAGTTCCGAGACCACCCCGACCTGGTCGCTCTGGTCCGGCGCACCTCGTTGGTGTCGAAGTGGAGGACCTGCAACTCCCTTGACATGACGTCTCCCTGGCATCACGTAGTTGTACTGTCGCGGTGAGCCGTCGGCAAC